>CAWAHZ010000010.1:0-3748688 GCA_963781905.1 Bryobacterales bacterium | reverse complement strand
GGGAGCCAAACCACACCCTGCCTTCAGGCTCCAGCCGAGATATGGGCTCTAGATATGGCCATGATGATGCCTTGGGGTTGGAGCGAGCTACTTCTTTAGGATGCGATCTGCCTTAGCGTCGATTTTCTTCTTGTCGGCTGCGCTCAGCTTGCCTTGGTGCTCCATTTGAGAGGCGCGAGCCTTTGCGTTTCGGGCATGATTGGCATCGGGCATCGGGTACTTGCGTTGCTCGGGCAGCCCAAACTCCGTTTTTGGTTCGGCATTCTTCTTTGATGTTGTAAGTTTTGCCATCGTAATGCTCCTTGCGGAGTTCAAAGCACGTCTGGTTCCAAATTTCAGGATCAAGAAAAAATTGCAAAACCGTATTCTTGGGGAGCCAAGAATGCGGAGTTCCATTCATTTCATTGTTTCTCTCTACACTTTTTGTATTTAGGGGGAATTGCCGAGCGCTGCCAGTTGAAACCGGGCATCGGTCAGCAATCCGAAGTCTGCATCCGCCGCACTCCAGCCGGTGATGGCGGCTTGGTATTCCCGGCGCGCCGCGTCGGCATTTCCCGCATGCTCGGCCTCTGTTGCGAGCGCATAATGTGTGCCCGCATAGCTCGGCGCAAATTGCCGCATCTGGTTGGCGACATCGCCGGCAAGGGCCCAGCCGCCCAGATCGCGGGCGAGCGTCTCCACTGCTTCGATCCGCAAAAGGCTCTGCGTCCATCGGTCCGCGGCAGGATCGGCTCGGAGTTTGGATACACCATCGCGCAGCATCGCGCGTCCCTTTTCTGACTGACCTTTGCGCAGCAGAAATTCGCCCTGCACAAGCTCCAGTTCGGGCAGGAGAACACCGCCACCGCCATTTGGAGCCTCCCGGAGCAGATGGAGTGCGCGGTCCCCCTGTTCAATGGCGTCGTCCGCGTGGCCCAGCCGCATGACGATCCGGCTCGCCATCAGGTGTCCGAGCGCCTGCACTACTGGATCCGCGCGCCCCATGAGATCTTTCGCCGCTGACTGCGCCTGCTCGGTCCGCCCTTGGAGAAGCAGCAACATTGGCCAGGCGCTTTCGTTCAGCTCCTGGGAAAACTCGATGGAGGGAAGCTCGAAGGAACGGCGCAGAACAGTATCAGCCTGCCGCATCTCGCCGGCATACTGATAAGCCACCCCGAGTAAATCCAGATTGTGGTGGTACTGCCAGTCGTATTCTGGCGCGATGTTCTCGGTCCGGAAATATGCCAGCTCCAGTTCATCGGCCCTCCGAAACTCTGCAATCGCTTCCGGCGTCCGGTTGAGACGGAGCAGGATGTGTCCGTGCATATGGTGAGCATGCGGCACAGCCGGTGCGAGTCTAAGGTACTCCTCTGCGTGCTGCAGTGCGAGATCCATGCGCCCGAGATTCTCATACGCATGCGTCAGATAGTGGTGCACCGCGAAGTAGTGCGGCTGCTCATCCAGGGCCCGCTGATAGTAGGTAAGCGATGCTTCGCCCACGCCCATTCCGGGCATAGCACTTGTTTGCTGACCCGGCACTTGCTGATCCGCCTGTCCGCGGAGCAGGAGAAGCTCCACGTCGTGAGGGTACTTCGCCAGAATCAGACCGAACTCCTGCAGGTAATTCGATCGTCGCTCCGCCGGCTCGTGTCCATCGCCGAATTGCAGCGCGCGCAGGCGAATCCGTGCTTTCTCGCGGTCGCTGACCGGCCCAGCAAGGGCCGACGCCTGCTGACTGGCCTGCTTCGCGCCTGCTCGGTCGCCCAATTCGGCGAGCGCATAACTGAGCCCGAGCTGTGCCATCGCAAGCCTCGCATCCAGCCGGAGAGCCTGATGGAATGATCTGGCCGCTTCGATCCACACATAGGAATGAAGATATGCCAGCCCCTGGTCGTAATACGCCTGGGCATCTTTGGAGAGCGTGGTCACGTCTTCGTGCGCCTTGCCAATCCCGTCGCGAAGCGGCACTGGCCGTTCTAGAATCTCTTTCGGCACATGGATCCGTTCGTGAGGGCCCGTGTGGGATGACTGCGCACGTGCAGACGGCGCCACTGCGGCGACTATGCAAGCAAACAGGGCTCCGTTGCGAAGTGAACCACGAATCATGAGTCAGCGGCTGAGCAAATTCTAGCAGCGTTTCACTCCCCTGGCTGTCGCTCCTCCCTCGAAAGAGGTAGCGCCAGGTACTTGCAAAGTGTTGATACGTTCGTCTAATTGTTCCGTTTAGGAACTTCTGGCTTAATCATATGCAGGAACCGCATAGTTAACTCGAAAGTTTCGAGTTGGCATGAACATGAAGGTCGGTTCCGATACTGCCCATAACGTGGGCGAGAAGACCAAATAGAGGTGAAGGATCATGCTTGAACGGAATATCACTACCCAGCGCGTCGAAGACGACATGATTGGCCATAGCCCGGCGTTCGTAAGTGTACTGAATCAGGTTCGCATCATCGCGAAAAGCGATTCGGTCACGCTGATCCAAGGCGAAACCGGCACGGGCAAAGAGGTTATCGCCCGCGCCATCCATAATGAAAGCCTGCGGAGCCGCGGCCCGTTCGTGAAATTGAATTGTGCCGCGATCCCAGGCGCGCTGCTGGAGAGCGAACTCTTCGGTCACGAACGAGGAGCTTTCACTGGGGCCATCGCGCAGACCATAGGCCGTTTCCAGCAAGCCGATAACGGGACGCTGTTTCTTGACGAGATCGGCGACCTCCCGCTGGAATTACAGCCCAAGCTGTTACGCGCTCTGCAGGAACAGGAGTTTGAGCGTCTGGGCGGCGGGCGCACAATTCGAGTCAACGTGCGCGTGGTTGCCGCCACCAATCAAGATCTGGCTCAAATGGTGTCGGCCCGTCAATTTCGCGCGGATCTGTATTATCGCCTGAATGTTATCCCCATTTTTCTTCCAGCTCTGCGCGAGCGCTCTTCTGATATTCCTGCATTGGTCGAGCACTTCGTTCGCAAATTCTCAGCCCGCTTCAACAAGCCGATCGATTCCATTCCCGAAGACGTGATGGAATGCCTTAAGCTGCACGATTGGCCGGGCAACATTCGCGAACTGCAGAACTTCATCGAGCGCGCCGTCGTCCTTTCGCCGGGACCGGTGCTGCGTCCAACATTGACGGACCTGCGGCATATGACGAAACAGCCTACGGCTGCCGCGGCACAGACCTTGGCGGATGCTTCCCGCGATCATATCCTTGAGGTCCTGGAACAGAGCCGTTGGATGATTGGCGGACGCGATGGGGCGGCCGAGCGGCTCGGCCTGCCGCGCACTACCTTGATTTACAAGATGCGCAAACTCGGTATCGACGCTCGACGCCCGCAACCGCGCCGGTCAGTACCGCTGGAGCGCGCGTTCACGGGCAGTGACGGGCCCGTTGCTTTCGCAGCGGCTCTTTGATGGCCTGACGGCTGCCAGGACCGCAAAGAGGTCCCGCCCCGGGGGCGCGGCAGTCAGGAACCGATACTTTCGTCTAATCGATTTGTGCCGCAGTCTCTGATCTAATCGGCTTAGGCATGGGCACGGAGTAGGCGATGCCGTGACATGCAGTCTCGCGGGAGATATTTCGCGGGAAGGCTTTAAGGAAACGTTCGCTGGAGATTTAATCTGACCCCCCTGATCCAACCCGACAAGGCTCTGCTGGTGTCCGTGGTCGACGACGACGAATCGGTTCGTGAGTCGCTCCCCGATTTGCTCCACGAACTTGGCTATTCGGTGCGGACGTTCCCATCTCCCTTAGAGTTCCTCGCATCGGATGCGCTGGACCAGACCTGGTGTCTGCTCCTCGATATCACGATGCCGGGCATGAGTGGTATTGAGTTGCAAGCTGAACTGAAACGTCGCGATCAGCGAATCCCCATCATCTTTATCACGGCGACGGAGGACGATACGGTTCGGGCGCGGGTGGTTGAGTTGGGCGCGATAGCCTGTCTGAGAAAGCCGTTTAGCGACACGGCCCTTCTGGAGGCCCTGCGTGCGGTGATCATCCCGAATTGAAGTGTTTCGTCGATAACGATAAAATTATGAGTTGGATAGTGTGGCGCGTGAACTCGGGATGTCTTCAACGACACCCTCTCTGCCAGTGGTCTTCGTTGTCGACGACGACGTATCGGTTCGCGAATCCCTTGAACTGCTGATTCGGAGCGAAGGCTGGTGTCCGGAGTTATTCTCTTCCGCCACCGAGTTTCTGGCGTCACCCAGGCCCCGGCCTTCCGTTCCGAGTTGTCTGGTGCTCGACGTTTCGATGCCGGGACTGAGTGGCCTGGAGTTGCAGAAACGTGTCGCGAGCGATCGCGCCGACATGCCGATCATCTTCGTCACCGGCTACGGCGATATTCCGATGACGGTGGAGGCAATGAAGGCGGGAGCCGTCGAATTCCTGACCAAACCGTTTACGGCTGAGGTTCTTTTGGGCGCCATTCGAGAGGCTATCGAGCGAAGCCGCGAAACGCTGCGCCATGAAGGAGAGATGCAGACGCTGCGCGACAACTTTGAATCGTTGTCCCCGCGGGAGCAGGAAGTGATGGCCCTGGTAGTCACGGGGATGCTCAACAAACAAATAGCGGCTGACTTGGGAATCAGCGAAATTACAGTGAAGGCGCATCGCGGACGTGTGATGCAGAAGATGAAAGCAGACTCTCTCGCCGACCTCGTCAACATGGCCGCTAGCCTGGGGCTTGGACGAAGCCGATCGGCCTGAGGCATCAATGCGCGTTGACGAACGTGCGGGGATGAACATCGATTTCGGCGGCGTTGTGGATGCGCTGCCCGGATTGGTCTGGATCACGCAGGCCGACGGCCGGAGCGATTTCGTGAATCGTGGGTGGCGCGAATACACGGGTGTTGGCCTGGATGAGGCGATCGGCCACGGCTGGCAGGCAGCCATCCATCCCGACGATCTAACCTCGTTCGTCGGGTCTTGGGATCTCATCCGGCAATCGGGCATCGGCCAAGAGATCGATGCGCGGTTGCGCCGCTTCGACGGGCAATACCGCTGGTTCGTGTGTCGCCCTTCCCCGTTGCCGGAGGACGAAAGCTCCCATCCGCGTTGGTGTTGGCATGCATCGTATGCGGACGAGAGCAGCGCCGCCGACGGACGCCTGCGTCGTCTCTTGGACGCCATACCCCTCCAGATCGGGTTCCTGAACACGGCCATGATTCTGGAGTTCGCGAATCTGAAGTCGCTCCAGGACTTCAATATGACCTTTGAGCAGTTGAACCAGTGGACCAGCTCAGGGATCATCCACGTGGATGACCACGAGAGGAACCACAGGCATGTCCAGGCCCTGCTCTCGGGCCAGACCTTCAGGACCGACCTTCGCTTCCTCTACCCGAATGGCGCCTATCGCTGGATGCAGGCGGTTTGCGTCCCCATGCGTGACGCTCATGGCAACGTCGTCTGCTATGTAACGTGCCAGGTTGATATCGACGACCTGAAACGGGCGGAGGCTCTGCTTGCGGCTGAAGTGAAGCTGCTGGAGATGGTGGCGCAAGGCCAAGCGCTAGACCAGGTTCTAAACGCCCTGGCCCGGCACGTGGAAGAGTTGTGCAGCGGTTGTTGCTGTGGCGTCCTGGTTGTCGCGCCCGACAAAAAGCACTTCCAGATCGGCGCCCGTTCCAGCCTGCCGGAGGCTTGCAATAACGTCTTCGAAGGTAAGCCAATCGACGGCGGCGATAACCCATGTTCGCTGGCGGTGATGGAGAAGACCCCGATCGTAACGGAGGACCTTGCCAGCGACCCCCAATGGGAGCGCTCGCCCTGGCAGGCGGTGATGAATAGCCTCGGCTTCGGATCGTGCCGCGCGACGCCCATCCTATCCGCTTCAGGCGAGGTTTCCGGCGTCGTGGCGATCTATCGGCCCACTACCGTAGCCCCAGCCCCCCAGGAAGAAGGCCTCATCGACCGATTCGCAAAAATAGCTGGTATCGCCATCGACCGGTCCGAGGCCGATGCGGCCCTCAACGCGCGCGAACGGGAACTGCGCGAAGCCCTGGCACAGCTCTCTGAGGCGCAGCTCTTGAGCAAGACCGGCAGCTTCACCGCGGACATTCAACAGGATCGGCACCATTGGTCGGACGAGTTCTACCGCATCTTCGAAATCGATCGCGCGACGCCGCCACGGCTGGATGCGGTCCGTGATCGGATTCATCCCGATGACCTGCCGGTCTTCAATACCGAGATGCAGCGCCGGCTGGAAGGTGCGGGAGGCGATTTCAACTTCCGCGTCCTTACCCCCAAAGCCGGCTTGAAACATCTGCGCGGCGTCTCCCAGGTCATCGAGCACGTCGAAGGCAGACCCATCTTCATGGGCACTATCCAGGACATTACCGAAAGCAAAGTGGCAGAGGAAGCGCTGAACCAGGCGCGTAGCGAGCTGGCCCATGTGGCGCGGGTTGCGACCCTCAACGCCATGACTGCCTCCATCGCCCACGAGGTGAGCCAGCCCCTGTCCGGAATCATGACCAACGCCAACACTTGCGTGCGGATGCTGGCCGCCAATCCTCCGAATCTGGCAGTGGCCGCCGAGACGGCTCGCCGGACGATCCGGGACGCCAATCGCGCTTCCGAAGTGATCCAGCGCCTGCGTGCGATGTTCTCCACCAAGGCTCCGTCCATGGAGACGGCGGATCTGAACGACTTGGCCCGCGAAGTGATCGCCCTCTCGATGGGTGAGTTGCGGCGGGCCAACGCGCTCCTCGAAACGGATTTTGCGGATGACCTGCCTCAGGTGAAAGTGGACCGCGTCCAGCTGCAGCAAGTGATCCTGAACCTGCTGTTGAATGCCGCCGACGCGATGGCCGGAGTTGAGGAGCGCCCGAGGACGCTGCTGGTCCAGACCAGCTTGGACGATGACGGCAGCATCAAGCTGCTGGTCAGGGACTCCGGCACGGGTATCGACCCGGCTATCATCGAAAGGCTGTTCGAGGCCTTCTACACCACTAAGGCCAAGGGCATGGGCGTCGGCCTGTCTATCAGCCGATCCATTATCACAAGGCACGGCGGACGTCTCTGGGCCGAGGACAACCAGGGCCCTGGCGCCACGTTCAGCTTCTCGATTCCGGGCGCCCCAGTCCACGCCGGGCGAGTCTAGCGAACCTTAGAGTGCCGCCGCCTTTGCACGCGAGACAGTAAGTGAACTGCGTGCCGGTGGCTTGGTGAAAAATAGAAGGACTGCCGTCAGGACAGAAAACGTGCCAAGAGCAAGAAAGGCCGGCGTATAGCTGCCGCGCATATCGTAGACCATGCCAACCAGGAAAGGAGAAGCTGCAGCCAGGGTAGTACTCACCGGCATTTGTGCGCCAAGGATGGACGGAAATGAGGCGGGCCCGAAATAGTTAGCTACCGTTGCATGCCAACTCGCCAGAGCGGCCCCCGACCCGAATCCGATCATCCCTGTGAACAGATACATGGCGACGTCACTCCCGGCGCGAGTTGCGATGAATACGCCGGACCCAATCATCAATATGCAGGCGGCCCACGCGATGCGCGGATCAATGCGGTCACAGAGGAACCCGATCATCAAGCTTCCGACGATCGAACAAGCAGAAAAGATCCCGATTGCGGAGCCGGCCGCCGCCGCGGTGTGGCCAAGATCGCGCAAGTGCGGTACCGCATGGGCGATTGCGGCGGTACCCGGAACAGATTCGCCGACCGAAGCCAGAGTGAGCAGCCAGAATGCCGCGGTGTGCACCGCCTCTCTCACGGTCCAATGATCTCGCGTGCGATAAATGCGCGAAGGCTGTGAGGCGACATCGCCGACGATTTTGCCGGTTGTTTTCGCGTCTCCGTCCGCCACTTGCCCCAGCTCCTCCGGACGATTCTTCACGAACAGGATCGACACCAGGGCCGCCGCCAGCGCGACGCCAAAAACGCAAAACCAACCTGCGCGCCAATTTCCGTGCGCCGCGGCGATTACGCTGGTGAGCAAAGGGGCGGAAATGGAACCGCCCAAACCGGCCCCTACCAGGACCAGGGAGAAAGCCATGGCGCGCCTCTTTTCGAACCAAAGCGCGGCACATGACTGCGCCGGAACCATGGAGCCGAACGAACAGCCCATTCCGAGCAGAAACCCGTAGCCCAGGACAAAATGCCACCCCCGGCTCGCAAATGTCGCCAGCAGGATCGACCCAAGTGCAACGAGCGACGAGCCGGTGCACAGGGTTGTGCGGGCCCCGAACGAATTCACCATACGCGCAGCTAAGGGCGCCGTCAGAGCAATGCACAGGACAAAGACCGTGGAGCCTAGCCCGAGCGTCCCGCGGCTGATGCCGAGATCTTTCGCCATGGGCGCATTAATGACCGATGCGCCCAGGTAGGTCACTCCCTGGTTAATAGCAGCGATGGCCGCAAGAGCAGCCAGCAGCTTCCATCCGTAAAACGGGCGATTGGTAATCACGCTCCGCCGATTTGAGGGCGCCATTCGCACGATTATAGAACATCAACGGAGCTACGCCTTTCAGGCTAACGACACAGGCGCTGACAGAGGATTCGTTCCTGGCATAAATAAACCTATAATTGTCACCTTCGACTCCCGCCGCTATTCTCAATTTGTGCGACAGAGATATTCTGTCGGTGTTAAACGCTTGTTGCGCCTCCCGCGTAGTGTGGCGCTGCTATGCGGCCCTGCCTGCCGCACACCGCGCTGAGCTGAGCAGATTCCTCGGCTATATACATTTTCAGGGAGACTGAATGCCAAGAAAAGTACTCTGCTTTATTCCGCTGCTGCTGCTGTCCGCGAGTTCGCTTTTCGGACAGGCTTCGGCGAGCTTGAACGGCCGTGTGACCGATCCACGGGGGAATCCAGTACCAGGAGCCGCGGTGACGGTTACCAACGCCGCCAGTGGCATTGCTCGCGATACATCGACCAACGATGCAGGACTGTACAACGTACCGTCACTGGCTCCCGGAAACTACAACATCAAAGTAGCGGCTCAGGGTTTCTCGACTAGGGAAACGAAAGGCGTAGAACTGCTGACGGGTTCCATTCTCACCGTCGACAGTCAGTTGTCGCTCGGCGTGGTGCAGCAAACCGTTTCGGTGGACGCGCAGGCCGCGCTAGTAGAATCGGATCAATCGACGCCGGGCGCTTCGATCCGTCCCAGTGAAGTTGCCGAACTGCCGATTCTCAACCGCACCATAGCCGCCATGATTACCCTCATCCCGGGGGCCAGAGAAGTCGCGGGAACGGTTTCGGTTCATGGCGCATCGTCGAACTGGGTATCGGTCGCCGGCGGCAGCGGCCAGAATTTTGACACGCTCGTTGACGGCATGGAAGACAAGGAAGATCAGTGCGGCGGCGTCTCGATCGTCTATAATCTGGACTCCGTTCTGGAATTCAAGACCCTGACCAACGGCGCACCCGCTGAATACGGCCGCGGCGTCGGCCAGGTTCTGATCGCAACCAAGTCAGGCACGAACGCTGTCCACGGCACGGCGTTCGGCTATTTCCGTAATCAGGATCTGGTTCGGACAGATTACTTTTCCGATCCCGCGCATGGCGGGCTTGGCAAACCTCCGTTCCTGCACGAACAATATGGCGGAGGGGTCGGTGGCCCGATCATCAAGAATAAGTTGTTCTACTTCGGGTCATACGAATACACCAAACAGAATTACAGCGTCGCCCGTTCAGCGCAGCAGATCGGCG
This sequence comes from Bryobacterales bacterium, assembly GCA_963781905.1. Taxonomy (GTDB): domain Bacteria; phylum Acidobacteriota; class Terriglobia; order Bryobacterales; family Bryobacteraceae; genus Palsa-89. Next base: position 3,739,061 of record CAWAHZ010000010.1, on the reverse strand, counting down.
AGTTGGATGCCCTTGCAACCGCGCTGCCCCAGTATGGAGTTGTCACCAACAGTTCTATTCCGCAGCCGTCCACCGACAACATTTACATGGGTAAGGTGAACTGGCAGCCGAACGAAGCGCACACTGAGTTCTTCCGCTGGTCGGGTGAGGTGGGGTCGATCCAGAACGACTATTCCAGCAACACGGCAGTCCTTTTGAGTTGGGAGCCGTATCAGGACAAGAACGAGCAAAACCTGATGAATGGCGCCGCGGGCGACACATGGGTCATCAATCCCACCACGGTCAACCAGTTCACCATGCAGTGGATCAACTTCAAGCACGATACCCTGTTCCCGCAATGTCCGCTGGTCAACACGACTTCTATTACCACTGCCCTTGGCGCGGATGCATGCCTCAGCGAATCGATCTCAACCATCTCGGGAGATCTGACGTCCGGTATCTCGAACGCTTACTCGAACTGGTTCACACGGGACCGGAGATGGGAGTGGCGGGATGATCTTTCCAAACAGATCGGCCGGCATTCTTGGAAGGCGGGGGTCGACTACGTTTATCAACCCACCGACGGCGGGTTCTTTGCCGGCGGTTCTCCGGGCGCCATCTACCTCTCCGCGGATCCAAGCGTAATTGCCAGCAATAAGAGCCTGTATCCGGAAGGATTCCAGTCGCCCAACGCCATCTATGAGTACCTCGAAACCAGCCAGGCCGCCAACGGCGGAGGCCAACTTGTCGGCTCGGACTACTCGAAGGACAACTGGACCGTGGGCGCCTACCTGCAGGACGATTTCAAGGTGTCCTCCACCATCACGCTGAATCTCGGCCTCCGCTGGGATGCTTTCAGTACGTTTAACAGCCAGGCGAATCGTTCCATGGAGGCGACATATCTGGTTTTGAAGGCCATCGGCAGCCCATACGGTGTCCTTCCGAAAGGCTGGCCGAACTTGCATGACTACCAGCCGCGAGTGGGTCTGGCCTGGGATGTGGGCGGCAAGGGAAAGAACGTTGTGCGCGTCAGCTACGGCATTTTCTATGACGATCAGCTCAAGAACACCACGTATCTGATCGACCAGCAGAGCCCTCCGCAGACGGGTATTTTCTCCACCTCGGCCGTCGTCAGTCCGGGTTTCGGTTTAAATCCGAATCCGGCGCTGACCCCTCTGCCCGGCATTCCGCCGATCTCGACCACGTTCCCGGCTGGGCTGAACTCGGCTGGCGCCTGGTACGATCCGAACCACACCAAGGACGCACAGTCGCAGCAGTACCATGCCGGCTGGTCGCATCTGTTCGGAGGCAACTCCGTGCTCTCCATCGACCACACCGATATCTTCGGATACAACCTGTGGCGTACGCTCGACATCAATCCGATTATCAACGGCGTGCGGCCGCTGGCTGCGGCACTGCAGAGCACTTTTGGCAGCGCATCGCTGCTAGGGCCGGTGTACATTCAGGCAGCCGTCGATCATTCGCATTATGACGAAACAGTGTTTCATTATGAGCGCCGCTTTGCCCAGGGGAACAGCTTCCAGGTCAATTATGTCCTCTCCTGGGCGGATGCCATGGCGGGCGACGGTGACGCCACGCCGCGCAGCCTTCTGGGTGTCGGGTACCCGCAGATCCCGTCGCCGACGGGCGGCTATATCTTCGAGCCGTGGGAGTGGGGTCCGACGCCATACGATGAACGGCACCGGATCACGGCTATCGGGGTCTTCAACCTTCCGTTCAAAATCGAGGCCGCGCCCACTCTGACCTTCGCCACCGGCCGGCCCTACACGTTATTCCAGGGCCAGAATCCGAGCGGCGAACCGGGCAGCTTACTACAAATTACGAACAGCGCGGGAGTGCCCGAGGGCATTGGCGACGCGCGCGGCAACGATCTGTTCATCCTGAACGCGCGGGTCTCGAGGATCTTCCCATTCGGCAGTGATAGGCGGTTCAAAATCGCTGCGTTCGGTGAACTGTATAACATCACCGACCGTGCTAATTTCGGGAACAATTACGGTGACGTCAAGGGTACGGCCACCTATCAGCTGCCCACCGGCTACATTGGCGGATTCGGAGCCGTTTCCACGACCCCGAATTCATTCCAGGTCCAGTTCGGAGCGCGCTTTACATATTGATTAAGTCCGTTGGGATGACTGCAAAACGAAGCGATTCGCTGATCTTGTGCGAGACCGTGCTACCGTCAATGGTAAGAAAAATTCTACATGGGCCGAATCGAAGAATTGAAGGGCCAGCGATTGCCGATTCCTCATCGAAAAGAACATTCCCGATCTTGCCACCTATGGCGTAGTCGAAGGCATTATCGAACCCTTGGAGCCGGCCCGTTTTCAATATTTGCGACTCGCAATTCATGCTGGCAGTAACTGCCAAAGGCAGGCTCCAACGCAGCATGAGGGTGCTTGGCAATCTGCTGATCACCTTGTCGGTATCCACGCCAGCCTCATCGGTTTTCACCGTTGTGCCGGGTCTGCTGATGACCAGCGGGTCTGGCGCATTCCTCAGCATGGCGCTGGCAGCGGTGGTCGGGCTGTTCATGGCGTACGTTTATGCCGAGCTTTCTTCAGCCTACCCGCTGGCCGGCGGCGAGTATGCGATCGTCGGCCGCGTGATGGGACCGCTGCCGGGATTCATCGTGATGGGCGTGTACCTGGTGGTCAGCCTGCTGATTCCCGCCGTGATGGGGCTAGCCATTTCCGAGTACCTCGGCGTGCTGAATGTGCACCTTCCGGTGATTCCAACAGCGATATTCACTATTGCGCTTGCCACGTTGATCGGAACTTTCAATATCCGCACCAATGCCGCGCTAACGGGCTCGTTTCTGGTGGTGGAGATGATCGCACTCATTGTCGTGGTTGCCCTGGGTTTCTTCCATATCAGCCGGCCCTTGAGCGATTTGATCCTGCATCCGGTGCTGTTAAGCGCGGGTTCGCTGGTGCATGCGCCGGTGGCGATGATTGGTATGACCACCTCCATCGCGATATTCGCCTACAACGGTTTCGGAGCCGCCGTGAATTTCAGCGAGGAAATGCACGAACCGGAACGGCATGTCGCGCGCGCGATTCTGTGGGCGCTGGCAATCACCGTAATCATGGAGCTATTGCCGGTGACAGCGGTGCTAATGGGCGCGCCGGACTTGAAGACTCTGCTAGGGGCCCAGAATGTGTTTGGCGAATTCATTACAGCGCGGGGCGGAGCGGCGATCAATACCGCCGTGAGCCTGGGAGTGGCGTTGGCGATCTTCAATGCCACGATTGCGGTTCTGTTGTTGGCGGCGCGGGTAATGTTCAGCACAGGGCGCGACAGGGTGTGGCCTGGCCCGATCAGCAGAGCACTGGCATTGACTCATGGGCGGTTTCATTCGCCCTGGGTGGCCGCAATTGTGTGCGGCGTGCTTGCAGCGCTGGCGTGTCTGGTACCTGATAGCGTGCTGTTACTTTTGACCGGAAGTGGGCTGATCCTGGTATATTCCGCGCTTTGCATGGCAGCTCTCGTCGGGCGATGGAGGAAGGGAACGGCGCACGGGCATTACCGCATGCCGTGGTTCCCACTCGCGCCCATCGCGGCGCTGGTGGTCATGGTTTACGTGGTTTGGACCAGCTGGCTGGATCCGGCGATGGGCCGGCCGAGCTTATTCGTAACGCTCGGACTTGTTGCTATTTCTGGTCTCTATTACACTTTTGTGCTGCGCCCGCGAGGGGTATGGAAGCTCGAAGGGCCCGAGGATTAGGCCCGCGCGCGGGTGGATTCGCGGACTACCAGCCGAGAGGCAAAGCGAATTCCGATTTGTTCAATGGGAGGCCGGTCCTCCACCATGCGGATCAGCAGCGTGGTTCCTAGCGCCAGCATTTCGTACCAAGGCATCTCCACCGCGGTCAGCGGCGGATTGGCGAAAACGGTTTCATTGGTTCCATCGAGCGACAGCAGTCCGACGTCCGCCGGAATTTTGATGTGCAGATCACGCATCGCCTTCAACGCGCCGATAGCGGACCGGTCGCTCGGAACAATGAGCGCATCGGGCTGCTTGCGCTGTTTCATCAAGCGCTGTGTCCCCGCGTAGCCCTCTTCGGCATTCAATTCAATGGTCGCCATCAGTGACGGATCGACTGGCATGCCCGCTTCGGTGTGAGCTTCTTCGTAACCGCGGGAATAAAGTTGGTGGCTGATGTAATGCGTGTCGCCCAAAAGGATTCCGATGCGCCGGTAGCCGCTCTGCAACAAATAAGCCGTGGCTCGCCGGCTCACCTCGCAATGGTCCACGCCGACATAATGGATGGCCGTTCCCGGCAGCAGCCGATTCACGACAATATAGGGAATATTGTGATCGCGAAACGGCTTGGAATCCTGTTCTTCGTCGCGCGTACGAAAGAGCAGAACACCGGCGAACTCGCGATCCACGATCATGCGGTCCTCGGCGCGATCGCCTAAATCCGGACTGAATGCGCCCACCATAGTGATGTAATTCGATTGGCGGCCGATGTCGGTAACCGCTTGCAGGCCCTCGCGGATGAAATTGGAATGGAGCCCCCAGTGCTGGGCAGCCGCCGGCACCAACACGCCGATAGTGCGATTCGTGCGCGTGGCGGCCAACCCATTGCCAGTTCCGTAGTCGGCCCCTCGTAGGATGGAAAGCACGCGACGGCGTGTACCTTCATTCACTCCTTTTTTGCCATTTAGGACGCGAGAGACGGTGCTGATGGAAACCTGCGCTTTTTCAGCAAGCTGCTCCAGGGTCGTTTTTGTCACTCACCGGCTCCCATTTGCAAATACAAAGTCGTCCTTATTGAAATGCCGATTAATAGCCCAAGGCAGCTGAGTCAGCATTCCGGGGATCGGAGGCGCCCCACCGCAGGCCCGTTTCCTGGTCGATCATGACGGCTTCGGCGTCGCCCATATAACCCGGCTGATCGGCGAAATGATGCCCCTTTTTTTCGAGTGCCCGTCGTACATCTTCAGAAATCCCGAACGGCTCGAAGGCAATCACGTCCGGCTTCCACTGATGATGCAGGCGAGGAGCGTTCACGGCCTGTTGAATATTCATGTGATAGTCGAATACGTTCAGAATTACCTGAAGTACCGTATTAATGATAGTCGGTCCGCCTGGGCTGCCGACGGCCAAAATCAATTTCTGATTCTTGAGGACCAGAGTCGGCGTCATAGCCGATAAGGGACGTTTGTGAGGGGCCACGGAATTGGCTTCGCCCTGAATGAGCCCGAACATATTGGGCTCGCCGGGCTTGGCGGCAAAATCATCCATCTCGTTGTTCATAAAAAAGCCCGCGCCGCGCACCACTACTCCGCTGCCGAAATTGCCGTTCAGAGTGTAGGTGCTCGACGACCGCATTTCCGTCCGCATCCACCAGGGTGAAATGCGTCGTCTGCGGGGCGATCCTCGCGAGCCGGTTCGCCGTGCCCGATGATGCTGCTGGCAGTGGCATGCGCGGAGTCGATGGTCTTGGCCAATTCGGCGACGCATATTGTTTGTCGATGAGGCCTGAGACCGGAACTTTGACGAAATCCGTATCCCCGAGAAATTCGGCGCGATCGGCAAAAGCGCGGCGCATCGTTTCGATCAGCAGGTGATCCTTCTCGGAAGAATCGAAACCCATGGAGGCGACGGGAAAGCGCTCCAGGATATTCAGCATTTCGAACAACGCGACCCCTCCGGAGCTGGGAGGCGGCATACTCAGCAGATCGTAGCCTCGATACGTGCCCTTCAGTGGCTCCCGGAGCACCGCGTGATAGTTCTTCAGATCGTCAAGCGTGATGATGCCGCCATGTTCGCGCATATCGGCGGCCAGCAATTGCGCTGTCTGGCCCTCGTAGAATTCTCGCGGTCCGTTCGACTTCAGGCGACCGCAATGTGGCGGCGAGTTCGGGCTGTTTGAGCACCTCGCCTTCCTCATAAAACCTTCCGTCGCGCTGGAAAATGCGCTTGCCTTCGGGAAAAGCGCGAATTGCGCGCGAGTTTCGTAAGCGAGGCCGCGAGGGTGTAGCTGACCGCAAATCCATCTGCAGGCAATTTTCCGCGCGGGTTCTACCGCATCCGCCCATGGCTGCTTGCCGAATTTCGATAACGCCAGCGATAGTCCGCTGACGGTTCCCGGCACTCCCGAAGCGAGATAACCGGACGTGGAAAGCTGGGGTACAAGCTTGCCGTCGGCGCCGAGATACATGTCGTGCGACGCTTTTTCGGGAGCGGTTTCCCGGTAATCGATGGCGGCTGCCCGTCCGTCTGCCATCCGAATCAGCATGAAACCGCCGCCGCCCAAGTTGCCGGCGCTGGGATGTGTAACGGCAAGTGCCAGGGCAACCGCGACGGCGGCGTCCACAGCATTTCCACCGCGCTTCAATACATCCAGTCCAACGCTGGAGGCGATCCGATCGGAGGAAGCCACCATGCCGTGCTGACCGTGAGCAGGCAGCGGATAACCGATTTCCCTCGGTGACTTGGAATCAGGCTGCTGAGCCCAAACGACCGTTGTGAGGGCCATCAGAAGGGTGAGTCGCATTGTGATTCGATAATTTTCATCCATACGCATGAAGGGGTCTAAAGTTTGCTGTCTTTGCAAAGCACTGGCAAGAGAGAAGAATAGCCAAGCATTCCAGGCTTGTCAATGGAATACGGGCCACCCTGGGAAGCCGGCGCGAGAAATTCCTTGACGATGCCTTACGGCTTCTGTACAATTTCTTTTCAGTTTGTTGCATGCTTTGCACGTCTGCCTGGCATGCCCGGCCGCGTCTTTGTTGACGTGATCCCAACAACACTCGTCTCGCCAGTGACCCAGAAGAAGATTGACCCAGCAGAAGCGTCTCAGGATGAACGACTGACAGAAAGGATCGACAATGAAGGCTCATTTCAATCGCAATATTACTTGTGCTCGCGCTTGCTAATCATGCAGGCACAATCGACTTCGTCGTTGACCGGACTGGTCACCGATCCGTCGGGCGGTGTCGTTCCGGGAGCCGAGATTGTGGCGGTGAACTCGGACACCAACCAGAAGCGTACCGCCACCACGGACTCACAAGGCCGTTACTCGTTTCCCCAGATGCAGCCCAGCCACCTACCAGGTGACCGCGCAAGCAGCCGGTTTTTCGGAGGCCGTGGTCAGCGACGTCCGTCTGTTGGTGAATACTCCGTCCACCGTGGACATTCATTTCACAGTAGGCGCGGTGCAGCAAAGTGTGTCCGTCACCGCCGATACGGTGCAGGTGAATACCCAGGACGCAACGCTCGGCAACGCCATCGGCACCCGTCCCATTCTCGAACTGCCCTTCGACGCAAGAAACGTAATTGGACTGCTCTCGATTCAGCCCGGCGTCACTTATTTCGGCGATCCCAGCCAGCGTGACGATTATCGCAGCGGCTCCGTCAATGGCGGCAAGAGCGATCAAGGCAATGTCACGCTGGATGGCGTAGATGTGAACGACGAACAGTTTCGAACCGCTTTTACCAGCGTTTTGCGAACGACACTCGATTCGGTCCAGGAGTTTCGAACCACGACCACCAACGGAGGGGCCGACGTGGGCCGCAGTTCCGGCGCACAAGTGGCGCTGGTGACCAAGTCGGGAACCAACTCGATCAATGGCTCGCTCTACGAATACACCAGAAACACCGACACCTCCGCGAATTCGTTCTTCAACAATGCGGACGGCATTTCGCGCCAGACAGCTCATTCGCAATGTTTTTGGCGCGTCGCATCGGCGGTCCCATCAAGAAGAACCGGCTGTTCTACTTCCTGAACTACGAAGGCCGCAGGGATGCCAGCCAGGGCAGCGCTGTCCGCATCGTGCCTAACATGCTGTTCCGTCAGGGCATTTTCACCTACGAGAACACGAGCGGCGGTACGACGGAACTCTCGCCGGCGCAAATTCAACAGATCGATCCGCAGCACATTGGCGAGAGCCAGGCCGTGCTCCAACTCCTTCAGTCGTACCCTGTGCCGAACGACAACACCGTCGGGGACGGCGTGAATACCGCGGGGTATCGTTTCAATGCTTCCGTGCCATTGAAGTACGACACCTACATCGCTCGAACCGACTACCAGCTCGACGCTGACGGAAAGCATACGCTCTTCTTCCGGGGGCAACTTCAAAACGATCATTACGTTCCCTCCAGCAGCAGCCCTGGCAGCAATATCTCGAACGGCCTTCCGCAGTTTCCCGGACAGGCCGATTCATCGGTGACGATCCAGAACGCCAAAGGAGTCGCGGTTGGGCTATACCTGGATCATCACGCCATCTCTGGTAAACAGCCTTCGCTACGGCTTTACCCGGCAGTCCTACGACAACACCGGTGTGCAAACACAACCGATCGTTTCGTTCACGAGTCTGGACAATCCGGTCGCCTCCACCACGCCTCTCAGCGCGAAGGTCCCGGTCCACGATATCGAAGAAAACCTGACCTGGACGCACGGCGCGCACACCGTGGTCTGCGGGAGCATCGCTGCGATTCATTCGCACTCATCGGCTGTCATTCGCTAATTCATATAGCGACGCGACGATGACGCCCGGCTGGTTTGTCGACAATGCCCGGTACCTGCTGGAGCCCGACGTGAATCCAAACACATTAAGCGACTATACCCAACAGATGGTCAACCTGCTTGGGATTGGTATCGCAAGGAACCGCAAACTACAACTACAACAAGCAGGGCGCCCTGCTGCCGCAAGGCCAGGGCATTAGCCGCGATTTCGCCGACAATGAGTTTGAGTTCTTTCTTCATGGACACATGGAAGGTCACTCGCGGATTCACGGTTTCGGCCGGAGCGCACATTAATATGGATCCGCCGCTCTACGAAGTTAACGGATATCAGACCTCCACCAATATCCCACTGGGTGTTTGGGCCAACGATCGCGAAGGGTTGGCCGAGCAGGGACTGCCGCAATCGATGGTTACTCCGCTCAGCTTTCAACTCGCGGACGCACCGGGCGGGCACTCGCTCTATCCGTTTCAACGCCACGTTGCTCCCCGCGTTGGCTTGGCCTTATTCACCGCAAGTCCGATTCCGGATGGCTGAAGCGTCTATTCGGCGGGCCTGGCAAGACTTCCATTCGCGCTGGATTCGGCATGTATTACGACCAGTTTGGGCAGAGCCTCATTCGAATCGCCGACGCGACTTCTTTAGGTTTCTCTACGACGCTTCAAAATGCTGGAACGCAAACCTCTGAGACCGTGCCGCGCTTCATCAGTCTCAACCAAATTCCGTCGGGCCTTTTGCCCGCTGCGCCGGCCGGCGGTTTTCCACAAGTGGCGCCAGACGCGTTCGCCGCTACCTCGGGCATAGATAGCAGCATCAAAAGCCCGTACACCATGAACATCGATTTCAGTATCGGCCGCGATTTACCGCACGGCTTCCATATCGAAACCTCCTACGTCGGCCGCCTGTCACGTCGCTCGCTGGTTGCCGATGACGTGGGCATGTATACCAACCTGCTGGATCCGAATCCGGTCAAACTTATTTCCAGGCGGCGACCATCATGCAGCAATACGTGCGCGAAAATCTTCCTGCCAACAAGGTTCCTTCCATTCCATTGTTTCAAGATCTTTTCCCTGGTTATGCCGGCGGGGGATTGACCGCAACGCAGAACATCTATCAGAATGCCTGGAGCCAGAATCCGGCCAGCGATACCACAGCGCTGCAAGTGATCGACGCCAGCGCAACCGGCTGTTCTCCCTGCAGCATCCTCGGGCCCAACGCGCTGTACAATCCTCAATACGTTGCGCTCACCGCGTTTCGCTCCATTGGGTCGGGCAGCTACCATGCGTTTGAGGCCACAATCCGCAAGCAGTTTAGCAATGGTTTGCAATTCGATCTGAACTACACGCTCTCGAAGTGCATGGATTTGGGTTCCACGCGTGAATCCGATGGCCCCAACGGACCGCAGGGCTCGGGGCTCGGCCTGATTCAAAATCCCTGGAATCCCGGTCAGGAGCGCGCCGTGTGCGATTACGACGTGCGCAACCTGGTGAGCGCGTTCATGGTGGCCGAGCTTCCTTTCGGGCGTGGACACTTCCTGGGCGGCAAGTCCAACAAGTTTTGGAACGCTGTGATCGGCGGGTGGCAGCTCAGCACCATCTGGCGTCAGTCCTCCGGGCTGCCGATCGGAGTGAACAATGGCGGCTACTGGCCCACCAATTGGAACTATCCTCCGTTTGCCACGCAGACCGGACAGGTTCAACAAGGGACCACGAACAACTCGCCGACCGGCGGCCCCAATATGTTTCCGAATCCAACGGCTGCTTTCAACGCGTTCGAACTTACTTTTCCGGGTCAAAGCGGCAGCCGAAACACACTTCGCGGCGACGGATTCTTCACCATCGATGCCGCGCTCTCCAAGCGATTTCGCATGTTTTACAACGAAAAGCACAGCTTCCAGATTCGCGCCGAAGCCTTCAACATCACGAATTCAGTTCGCTTCGACGTGAACCAGATGTCGTTGAGCCTGAGCAACGACGTTGCGTTCGGTAAGTACAACGGTACGCTCAATACTCCACGCGTGATCCAATTTGGAGGGCGTTATGAGTTCTGACGACCTTACGCGCCGCTCCCTGCTTGCCGGGGCCGCTGCGATAGCTGCCGTTACGAGTGCGCAGGCCGCGTCCGACCCTCTGGAGTGGACGCTCACCGAAGCCTCTCAAGCGCTCGCCAAAGGAACGGTGTCTTCTGAAGAACTAACCAAACTTTGCCTGGCTCGAATCCATAAGCTGGATCCGAGTTTAAACGCCTTCATAACACTGACTGAGGAATCGGCTCTCGAACAAGCGCGGGAATGCGACCGCCAGCGCAAGGCGGGGCGCGTCCCCAGCCGGCTGTACGGCGTTCCGATCGCTCTCAAAGACAACATCGATACCGCGGGAATCAAAACCACTGCGGCAGCCGGCGTTTTCAAGGATCGCGTGCCGGCCGAAGATGCGGAAGTCACGCGGCGACTCAAAGCAGCCGGCCCCGTGTTCCTCGGCAAGCTGAACCTGGATGAAATGGCGTTCGAAGGCACCGGCACTACCGGCTGCTTCGGCCCAGCGCACAATCCGTGGAATCTGGACAGAATTACAGGCGGATCGTCGGCAGGCTCGTCTGCGGCGGTCTCGGCTGGGCTTTGTTTCGGCTCGGTGGGAAGCGACGATGGCGGTTCGGTGCGGATACCCAGCGCTTTCTGCGGCGTGGTGGGATTCAAGACATCTTATGGCCGCGTCAGTACGCGTGGCGTGGTTCCTTCCGCTTATTCGATGGATACCATCGGCCCCATCGCGCGAAGCGTCGAAGACGCCGCCGCTATCCTACAAGTGATTGCAGGCTACGATCCCAATGACGCGATCACGCTGGCCGAGCCAGTGCCGGATTATTCCCCGGCGCTGCGCGCTTCCATCGCAAACTTGCGGATCGGCGTGCCGCGCGACTATTTTTTTGAAGACCTCGATCCCGACGTCGCATCGGCTGTGGAAGAAGCGATTCGCCATCTGAAGGGTAAGGTGCGCGAAGTCCGGGACGTTACTCTTCCGCGCCTGCAGCAGGCCGAGAACGGAGCCTATGACGTGGAGCTGTACCACTATCAAAAGCCTTTCTTCGACAAGTCTCCCGAGCTGTATCACCCATGGTCCCAGCGTCAGATGAACCACCTCAAGTTGGTGGAAACCGTTCCGTACGTCGAGACGCTGAAGCGAATTCGCGAGTGCCGCCGCGATATCCGGCGAACGTTCGAACAGGTGGACATCCTGGCTCTGCCAACCATGCGGGAACCCGCACCGCTGATTTCAGAGACCGTGAATGAAACACATCGGCGCCCGCACAGCAACACCTGGTCCTTCAACCATTTCGGCACACCCGCGATTACCGTGCCATGCGGATTCTCAAAGGACGGCCTGCCTATCGGCCTGGAGTTGGTGGGTCCAGCCTTTCGCGAACCGGTGGTTCTGTCCATCGCGTACGCCTACCAGCAATCCACCGATTGGCATCGTCGCAAGCCCACCGTGTTACACGGATGAGCGGGTTCGGTTCTAATCAAGTAGACCGGCGTGCGTTTCTTGCGGCCGGCGGCGCCGCGCTCGCCAATGCAGCGCTCAGCGCGTGTATGCCGAGGAGAATCGCCACAGCCGTGCCTCCGGCGCCCGGAGCAGCTACAGGAACGTCGGGCATAATCAGTGGGGCGCCCAGCCTGGCTGTTCCGCGGATCTCTTGGGATCGCGTCATTCGCACCACCGTCGGGCTGCGTCCGCACCGGGAATCGGGGTTTGTGCTCAGGGCCGAGAAGTTCGACGACAAGACCGTAATTCACGACTACGGTTTTGGCGGCGCTGGAATGTCCTTGGCGTGGGGCTGTGGCGCCATGGTGGCCGACATAGCCTTAGAGCAGGCTTCGCGCCGCGCGGCTGTGCTGGGTTGTGGATCGCCCGGTTTGACCGCCGCCAGACAGCTTCAGCGCCGGGGATTTGAAGTCACCATCTACGCGCTGGCAATCCCTCCTGACACTACTTCCAATATGTCGTGGGCGGGCTTCACCCCGACGTCTGGTCTGGTTACCCGGCGCAGCCCCGCATGGGATGCGCAGTTTCGAAGAGCCGCGGAAATCTCCTACCGCGAGCTGCAGCTTCTGGTGGATCACCCGGGTTACGGCGTTTATTGGATCGACAGTTACGCGGCTACCGACATTGACCCGAGGTCGGTGACGGGAAACAGTATCCGCGATCGATACGAGGAAGGCGGCGATTTGCTTCCTCAGCCACTCTGGCCCGAGCGTGACGAAGAGATACTCGGACCCGGGGAACATCCATTCCCCACAAAATACGCGATTCGCAGCCCGTCGCTCGGGATTGAGCCGAATCTCTATCTCGATCGGCTGGTCCGCGACTTTATGATCTTCGGAGGCAAGATCGTTATCCGGAAGTTTGAAACGCTACGCGATTTGATGTCGCTGCAAGAAGCGCTCCTCGTGAACTGTACCGGTCTGGGTTCGAAAACACTCTTCAACGATAACGAGATCGAGCCGATCAGAGGCCAGCTGACGCTATGTGTCCCACAGCCGGAACTCAACTATCGCGTCTCGGGGCGTCTGTCGAAAGACGCTGCTTTTACGGACATTAATCCACGCAGCGACGGCATCGTGGTTGGAAACATGCGCGATCGCGGCAACTGGTCGCTGGAGCCAAACATGGAAGTACGCCAGCAAAACGTGGACGCAGCTATTCAATTCTGCGCGGCAATGCGACCGGCATTGCGCCGCGGGCAGCTCATGAAATCAAGCCGCCCAAGCACGGCGCCGTCCCTCGGGGAATTCTCGCGGGCAGAGTCTTAGATCTCTCGAAATCTCCGTTTTCGGCTGTGGCTGCAATTGAGGGATGCCCGTCCTGAATCGCGCCCTGCCGCAGGCGTTCTATTCGCACGGGCTCCATTCACTCCCCGGTTGCTCTCGTTACTCATGGCGCAGTGCCATCAGCGGGTCAACGCGGGTGGCCCTCTGCGCGGGAATAAGACACGCCAATAGCGCCACCGATACGAGCAGGATCGTGAGGACGCCAAACGTGACCGGATCGGTGGGTTTGATCTCGAAGAGCATCGTCTGCAGGAATCGCGTCAACATCGCAGAACCGATCAGCCCTGCCGCCACTCCGAACACGACCATCCGCGCCCCCTCGCCCAGAACGATTTTCAGGACGTCGCTGCGCTGCGCGCCGAGCGCCACACGAAGGCCGATTTCACCGATACGCCGGCTGAAGGTATAAGCCATGACTCCGTAGATACCGATGGCGGCGAGAAGAAAGGCGACCGCCGCGAATACGCCCAGGAGTTCCAGAGCAAACCGGCGCGCCGCCAGAGTCCTGGCCACGACGTCGTCCATCGTTCGGATGCCGAACACCGGGACGCCAGGGTCCACCGCTTGCACCTCGCGCCGAATCGCCTCGCCCAATTTACCCGGATCGGCCGCGGTACGCAGGTATACAACCGATCCATAAGCTGGAGCTTGAGGTTCAGAAAGGTAAATATGAGGCACGCTCGCCGCATCGAAACCGTCCGATCTAATGTCACCCACAACCCCGACAATGACGAGATCCGATGTGCCGTTTAATAGCGTTCGCCCCGAATCAAGCTTAATACGCTGTCCGACAGGATCTGCGTCTTGCCAGTATTGACGCGCAAGCGCTTCGTTAACAACGGCGACCTGCTGACCCTTGGAGTTATCCGACTCGGTGAACACCCGCCCTCTCTTCAGAGGGGTTTTCAGGACATCGAAGTAGCTCGAACTTACGCTGGCCACTTCAGCGACGGGTACGCGCTCCGATTCCGTAGCGCGATTTTCGATAACGAAAGCGCTTTGATTCCGCCGCGTGCTGTTCATAGGAAGACTGGGAGCGCTTCCAACGGCCGCTTGCTCAACGCCGGGAAGCCCGCTGACGCGGCGCAAGACTTCCTGATAAAACGCCGCGCGCTTCTCGGTCACGCGATAGGCGTCCTCGGCAGGATCATTCGGAAATGGCAGCCATATTTTGGCAGTCAAAAGCCGGTGTGGCTCGAAGCCTGGCCGCACCTCAAGAAGCTGCCAGAAGCTTCGCAACAGCAGGCCCGCGCCGATAAGGAGCACAAGAGAAAGCGCGATTTCCGAAGCAACCAGTACGCGCGAGATTCTTATCTGGTGCTTGCTCGATCCGGAGCCCCGGCTGCCCTCCCGAAGATTGCCAGCCTGGTTCGGACGCACCGTTTGCAGCGCGGGCACCAGGCCGAAAATAACGCCGGTCAGAATCGAGACGAAGAATGCGAATAACAGAACGCCCGGACTTAAGGCGATCTCATTGACTCGCGGAAGATCGGGCGGGGCCAGTTTCAGCAGCGACGTTTTCATAAGCGCAACGGTGCTCAATGCGACGGCGCCCGAGACGGCCGCGAGTAGAATGCTCTCGGCAAGCAACTGTCCAATCAATCGCACCTTTCCGGCGCCCAGCGCGAGCCGCACTGCTATCTCGCGCTGACGTCCGGCCGAGCGCGCCAGCAGCAAATTTGCGAGGTTCACGCAAGAGATCAGCAGAACGAACGCGACCGCGCCGAACAGCACGAACAACTCCGTCCGCATATTGCCGACGAGGTCTTCCTCGACCGGAACCAGGCGCAAGGCCCATCGGGCGGGCGCCGGATAATCGTTCGGATACTGCCGGCTTAGCCGGTCGGAAAATGCATTCAGGCGTGATTGCGCCTGCTGGAGCGTCAAACCGGGCTTCAACCGGCCCATCGCTCCCGGCAACATCCTGAGCGACCTCAGCGCCGGTGCTGGAAACGGCGGCGCGTTGAACCCCGCGGCTGTCCATCCGTCCACCTCGCTCGCCAAGGAGCGGCCCGGGTGCCGGAACTCCGGCGGCATGACCCCGATGATCGTGTAGAGATCACTATCGAGGCGAATTTTCCTGCCGATGGCATTTGGGTCGCCTCCGAATGTTCGCCGCCAGAAACCGTCGCTGAGTACAACCCCATCAATGAACCCCGGCCGCTCATCGTTTTGGGTGTACAGGCGACCTAGCTGGGGGCGCGCCGCCAACATCCTGAAATAATTCGTGCTCGTTGCAAGCAGCTCTATGCGCTCCGGATGGTCGCCGCCGGTAACATTTGCATCGGTGGGCCACACCGCCGAGAGATCCTCGAAAACATCGGATTTGTCGCGCAGATCCCATAATTCCGGTGCCGACATACCGACATCGCGGCTGTCCGAGCCACGCAAATCGTCGAAGACGCGCACCAGTTGCTCGGGATGCGGATACGGTAACGGATTGAGCAACACCGCCCGCACCACCGTAAAGGCGGCCACGTTGGCGCCTATCCCAAGCGCGAGGGTCAATATCGCGACCGTCGTAAATCCTGGACTACGCCGCAACCTGCGCGCCGCGTAGCGGAAATTGTTTTTCAAGGCCTCGATCCAGCGAAAGGTGTTCATTGCCCGATCTCCTTCAAGCGAATTCTTGTCTAGGCTGCGTTGGGGGCGTCGCGCGGCGAATTGAACTTCATGACACCCTCGGCAATCGGCGTGACATGACCGCCGACGTAGATGCCGTCAGCGCCCTGCTCTCCCTGAATCTCGACATGCAGGAAGCTCCGGCGGCCCATTTTTGTCCCTTGTTCGCTCACGAAGCGCGTGCCCGCCTTACCCGACACCAGCTTGTGCCTGATCATGTAGGCCGCCAGGGGTCCGGTTGAACTGCCCGTCGCAGGGTCTTCGACGACCCCATATTCAGGGGCAAACATCCGCGAATAAGCCCCTTCGGGCGTTGGCGTGAACAAGAACACACAGAATGGCTCGCTCTCCCCTCCCTTGAGAGCTTTCAGGCCCACCAGATCAAGCCAGGCACGATCGACTGCCGCTTTATTTTTCGCTGCAACAATCACCGTGGGGTTGCCGGCGTTCAGGAGCTGCGGTTCTATGGGAAGCAGGTCCTGCGGTTCCAGCCCGAGCGCTGCTGCACAGAGAGCAGAGTCATAACATCTTCCTTCGCGAATCGGGGGCGTGTGCAACCAAATCATCGGCCGTGCACCGCCGTCAATTCGGATAGGGACGGGGCCGATCTGCTCTTCCACGACGAAGGCGCTGCTGTTTTTCGGAACAATGCCCTCTTCGAGCAATACGAAGGCGCTGCCAACCGTAGGATGCCCCGCGAAGACCATCTCTTTTGCCGGCGTAAATATCCGCAAAGCCGCCGCACAATCCTGGCGCGTCGCCGGAAGCACAAACGCGGTTTCCGCCAGGTTGAGTTCCCGGGCGATCTTCTGCATGGTCGTTGCGTCCAGGTCGGACGCGTCCGGGAATACTGCCAGCGCATTACCCTCCAGGGCCTCCGTCGTGAAGACGTCCACCACTTTGTAGCGATAGGACTTCATTTATCGTCAACCTCCGCGATCAAGTCGATCTCCACACAAGAGCCAAATGGGATCTGAGCGACGCCAAACGCAGCGCGAGCGTGGGCTCCACCTTCGCCGAAAACGTCAACTAGCAGCTCTGACGCTCCGTTTGCGACCAGATGCTGCTCCGTGAAAGCCGGCGAACTGTTGACCAGGACCTGAATTTTGACGATCCGCCTGATCCGGTTGAGGTCGCCGACGGCCGCGTTCAGCGTGCCAATGAGATCGATAGCCACTCCTCGCGCAGCCTCTTTTCCTTGTTCGGTTGTGACGTTCACTCCAAGCTGGCCCACCCATGGAGCGCCATCCTTCCTGGCAATATGGCCGGAGAGAAACACGAGGCGGCCAACGCGCACAAAGGGCAGGAACGCCGCAACTGGGGCTGTTGCCTCAGGCAGCTTAATTTTCAAAGCAGCCAACTTATCGTAAACCGACAAACCGTTCTCCTTCGGCTGAGAGGCCTTTGGCCTCAATCGATGTTCAACAGACCCTGCGGATAGAACCGCGGCGTCCAGATCACCCCGCGGCCTGTTACTTAGACCAGGGTGGAACCACGCCGTTGCTGCGCGCGTACGCGATCGACTGCCCCAGATGCTCGTGTTGATCTCCGAGAATCAGCATCAGCGCGCCCTGCTTCGTCATCTCTCTTCCGAACAGTTTCACCCGCGCCTGCAGGTCGTTGTCGGAAAGTCCCGTAATCGCTTTTTGCAGATTGACGTAAGAAGCCTTCAGAGCTTCCTGCAATTTCTCCGGATCGGTGATGGGCGCTGGCCGTGCCCCCGTATTCGGTGTGCCCGAGAGCACGCCGACGAGTATGCCGTTCTCCACAACGATCCAGTTGAACACGTCGCCGACGGAGCGAACGCCCTGGCCGGGCTTCCAGTCGTACTTGCCCGACATAACGCGCGCGAGTCCAGTGAATTTGTCGGAAAGCTCTCCGGCATCTTTTCCGAAGGCGGCCTGCAATCCTGCCGGCTGCGCCTGCGCCATCGGCGCCATCAGAGCGGCCGCAAGCGCGCACACTCCGTACAGAGTCAGAATCTTCTTCATGTGGAACTCCTTTACGTCACCTTAATCTCATACAGCCACCCAGATGCGGTCGATGATGCGGTCGATCTGCCGAAGATGGTTCAAGTCGTGTGCCGCTTCCAGGCGGACGAACTCCTCGACCGTTTGCCGTCCGCGTAACTCGTGGACCCCATAGCACTCCACCCACCGTGCGCGTGGGACCGACGCCAACAGTCGCAGGTTGCTCTCGCGCAGCGCCCGAAAGGCCCCTGACGAAAAGCTCGCATCCTGCTGCGCATAACCCAAGCGCTCCGCCCATGCCGCCTCATCCCACCACGTTAAGGCCACGCCCGGATTCGCCAGCATGTTTCGCAATCGCCACCCCATCGCCAGTTCCGCGTCCGCCAAGTGCGCTACGATCTCGGCAATTGACCACTTTTCAGGTGCCGGGCGCCGGATCAACTCCTCGGGTGCGACATCGCGCAGACGCCGATCGAGCTCGGATGGAGTGGCTTGTTGGACACCCATGGGCTCCGCATCGCCAAGATAGCTTAGGACTCGAGTTCGGTATGCTTCGAACGTCTCTGCCATTGGTCCTCTCGGTAGATCACTGCACTCCGCTACAAAGCCGAGCTGCTTCAAGTGATACAACGCCGATGAGGCGTTCTATATCTTGCTCGGAGTTGAACAGATGAGGCGAGACGCGAATCCTTCCCTCGCGCATGCTCACGACAACATTTGCCTTTCGCAACCTCTTATAAAGCTCGGCAGTTTTCTCCAGGGTCGGCGCGATGAAGCAACCGTATGGCCCGCGCTGTGCGCAGTCCAGCGGACTGGCCGGAACGCAGTCTTTGGGAAGGCATTCGAACAAGAACTTGATCAATTTTCGGTTGTGTTTGAGGACCAAATCAGGCCCAGCGCGCAATACAAAATCAACCGAGGCGTCCATGGCCGTCAGGTTGAAATTGAAATGAGTGACCGCTTCCGCCGCGTCCCAACGGTGCGCGCCGCGGGATGGCGTGGGATCAACAAAATTCAACGCAGAAAAACTGTCTGTGCCCTGGGCCATCCAATAAAACGGCCCTGGACGCGCAGTATCAAGGTGTTCGCTCTTGGCCCAAAAAAATCCTGTGCCCCAGGGGCCGAGGAGCCATTTATATCCGGCGCACACCAAAAAATCAGCGCCAAGTTCGTTTACATCCATTGGCACCGCCCCGCAAGACTGGCTCGCATCCAGCACAAGCATCGCTCCTTGCGCATGACAGGCCGCAGCCACGCGAGACGCATCTAACAGAGAGCCGTCGTCAAAGCGCACATGACTTACGGAGATGACGCGCGTTCTCGGCGTCATCGCGGCAATCAGATCGTCCGCCGTAATAAAGCGGTCCCGCGGCGCCACGATTTTCAGTTTCACGCCCTCGCGTTCTTCCATTGGCTTCCAGGTGGCGTACTGCAGCGGGAACTCTCCCTGGGCAGTGATGATCTCGTCGCCCGGCTTCCACGTCAGGCCATGTGCCACGGCCGCGACGCCAGGGCTTGCGCCCGTCGTCAGCGCGATCTCTTCCGGCTTGCCCCCGATGAGTCTGGCGATTGAGGCGCGAAGGCGGATGGGCACTTCAAAGAAAGCGGAATCGTCTACGTGATGGGGAAACTTCTTGGCTTCGAGGGAAGCTTCGACCGCGCGCACGGAAACGCAGGGCATCGCTGCGTGATTTGCGGTGTTCAAGTACGCGGCATCTTCAATGTCGAACCACTCCTTTTTCCAGTTGGTTACAGGCTTCCAGTTGGTTACAGGTTGAGTTGTGGTCATGTTCGCTCCTTTGCACCGACGAGTTCCCATATTCGCGCGAGATGATGATCGTCGTGTTCGGCGACAAAATACAAATGGTCCACGAGCCGCATCGGCGTCTTCAAACGCGGGTGCGGAATGGCTCCGGCAAATAGTGATGCGTCCAATTCGTCCACACGCTTCAGCAGTCTTTCTCTTGCCGTGCGGAACTCAGTCAGAATCTGTTCCAGCGGGCGCGCATTGTGGTTTGCTTCGTCGGTTTTTCGATTCTTCAAGTCCGCTACGGTGAGTTGGTCCCTGGCCGCCACGTAATCGCCCACTCGCGCTAGCCACAGCGGTTCCAGGTCAAGCAAGTGACCGGCGTTTTCCTGAGCCGACCACTTTAGTTGCGCTTTCCCGATCAGGATTGTGTAAGAACAGCCACGAAGCACCTCTTCAAGCCTGGCCGGAGTGCCGCGCAGACGTGCGCACAGATTCGGAAGCAGTTCCACGGGAAACGAAGGCTCAAACTTGCGTTCGAACCAGATTGGCACGTGACTCATGGACGCCTCCTGCCACTCAAGTGTCAACCAGAGCAGTCATGCTTGCCAGTGGCCCAAAAGACGATTATCGTAAAATATATGCCAATCGCTAAGGCCGCAAAGAAAGCTTCCGCCGCACAGCACCGGGTAGTCGCGTTGGCTTATGACGGCCTGTGCACGTTTGAGTTTGGGATCGTAGTCGAGATGTTTGGGCTACCACGTCCAGAACTTGACAGTTGGTATTCCTTCTCGGTCTGCGGATTGGAAAACCGTGCTGTTCGCGCAACGGGCGGAATCACCATAACGCCACAAGGGAGTTTGCGTGAGCTGCGGCAGGCAGACACGATTATTATTCCAGGTTGGTCGAAGCCAATTGCGACGCCGCCAGAGCCGCTCATCCATGCGTTGCTTGAGGCGCATGAACGCGGTGCGCGTCTGGTCTCACTCTGTGTAGGCGCGTTTGTTCTCGGAGCTACCGGTCTCCTGAATGGCAGGCGCGCGACGACGCATTGGAAGTTTATCGACCAGATGGCTCGCGCATTTCCGCTGATCCGGATTCAGCCCGATGTGCTTTATGTAGACGAACAGGACATCCTTACCTCCGCCGGGAGTGCTGCCGGTATCGACCTTTGTCTTCACATCATTCGTAAGGACTTCGGAACAGTGGTGGCCAATAATGTAGCTCGGAGGGCAGTTGTATCCCCGCATCGCGAAGGCGGTCAGGCACAGTTCATCGATAAGCCTGTGGGGGAAGAAGCCCATCCCTGGCTTTCACGTTTACTGGAGTGGACGCACACCAGGCTGCACACACAAGTGACGGTCAGCCAGCTTGCTAGAGAGGCGCACACGAGTAAGCGCACACTATCTCGCCGCTTCGCGGAGACCACTGGAATGAGCCCACTTCGCTGGATAACAGTGTTGCGGGTGCGGCGAGCGAAGGACCTTCTGGAAACCACAAGGCTCTCTATTGAAGATGTGGCAGGACAGTGTGGCTTCGGGTCCGCGGCCGCGCTACGGCACCATTTCCGTAACAGAGTCAAGCTGAGTCCAAACATTTACCGTGATCGATTCCACCAAGATGCGTCCGCGGCTTCTTAGAACCCAGAAGCGACGGGTCGGAATCTTCGAACAGCGTCCAGGCCTCGAATCTGGGAGAACAGATCAATCCGTTGCCGATGGTCTTTTGGGCCGCGGTCGACCATTGAACTGATACAGTCCCACGTCTCCAGGCGTGAACCCCGCGTACTGAACGCGGGGCTAAACTTCGGTGTCCGAACTTCGGCAGCTCCTATTTACTGAATTGAGTTATCATCTTTGTAAAGCTTTGTATCTTCCGAGGAGTTCACAAAGGGGAATCTATCATGCGAAATGGTTTACTGTACGTCCTATGTGCTGTTCTGTTTTATGCTGTGACGGCTCAGGCCCAAACCGCAAGCATCGCCGGCACGATCAAGGATGTGACTAACGCCGGGGTGCCCGCCGCCACGGTTACCGCTAAAAACAACGCCACTGCCAGCCTTCGCACGGCGACAACGGATAACTCTGGAACCTATTCGATACCAAATCTCCCGGTTGGAAGCTACGATGTGAGCGTTGAAAAGGCGGGGTTTTCCACGCTGCGCTTCCGGAACGTTGAGTTGACGGTCGCGCAGAACCTTACGCTGGGTGGCACTCTCGAGGTCGGGGCTGTTACCCAGTCGGTGGAAGTATCCGGCGCTTCGGTAGCGCCGATCAATCTGGAGGACGCGCAGCTCAGCAACGTCATCGACTCCCGGCGGATTCTGGACCTGCCGCTCATTACCCGCGACCCCTACGCGCTTGCGCTGCTTTCTCCAGGGGCCCAAAGCACCGATCTGGGAGGACTCACGGTCAACGGGCAGCGTGAACGCAACAACAACTTCCTGATCGACGGCACGGACAACAACGACGCCGGCGTTCCCGGCGGCTTCGGCGTGAGCACCATCAATCCCGATTCCACCCTGGAATTTCGCGTGATCACGAACAACTTCCTGCCCGAGTTTGGGCGCAATACCGGAGCGATCGTCGATATCGTGACCCGCAGTGGGACCAATCAATTTCATGGCGACGCGTATGAGTTCAACCGCGTAAATGCGATGGCGGCGCGCGATTACTTCAACCCGTCGCCCTCCGCCGGGCAGCCGGCCGACCCGCAGAACCCCTTCGTGCGGAATCAGTTCGGAGCCGCGCTGGGTGGCCCCATCAAGAAGGACAAGACCTTTTTCTTCGTCAACGTCGAATGGGACCGCTTCCGCACAACGCTCGAGAACAACGCCATCGTGCCCACCGCCGCGTTCAAAACCGGCATCTTCGATTACAACGGGCAGCAGGTCAACCTGGCCAGTCCTTCATCGGCAAACAACGCGCTCGGTCTTCCGCTCGATCCAACCATGCAGAAGATACTCTCCCTGTATCCCAACCCGAACGGGCCGGCTATTGACTCCATCCGGGCGCTGTACTTCTTTCCCACGGCGACGCCGCAAAATTCCGCCAACGTGACATTTAAGGTCGATCATCACTTCACCGACAAATATACTCTCTCGGCGCGCTACATCTACAATGGCGATACTGCACAAGACTCAACACTTGACACCCTTCCGGGCATCGGAGGCGTCTCTCAGACATCCCAAACCCACAACGGAAGCTTGAACTTTGTCGCCGCGTTCACTCCCAACCTGGTGAACGAGTTGCGGGTTGGCCTGAACAAGACCAGTGTGCCGTTTACTTGCGACGGCAGCAATATCATTGACAAAGACGGCGTCCTCGATCCATTCGGATATGGGACCGATTACGCTTTTGAGCAGTCTACCGGCGTGGGCACCATTTCGGATTTCGGTTGCGGGTCGCTCGGAGATAGCAACAGCCAATATCGCCGCTACGGAACGTGGTTCCTGGCGGACTCGCTGTCCTGGGTAAAGGGCCGGCATACCATCAAGGTGGGCGGCGAATTCCGCTACATTTTTGAGAACGGGTACGACGACTTCGGAGCCCGCCCGACAGTCGATTTTACAGCCTTTGGAAACTTCGGCATAAATATTGTGAACTGCCCGGTATCCTGCAGCAACCCCAGTGATGAGGTTTTACAGACTATGGCGGCGGCGCTGCTGGGCGTGCCCGGAATACAAACTCAAACCCAGTTTTTCAACTCCGGCGGAACGCGTACGGCGAGCGACAACAGGTTGCTGGTTCAGCACGAATACGGCGCATTTGTTCAGGATTCCTGGAAGGTGCGAAATAATCTGACACTTCAGCTTGGAATGCGCTACGAATTCAACGGAGTTCCGTTCGAGCGCAATGGGAACTTGTCGAATCTTCTCGAGCAGCAGCCTTACGACCCCGGTCCGATCACCTTCCAGACCGTCGGGCCCGGAACCGGCCGCCAGATGTATAAGGACGACTATAAGGACTTCGAGCCGCGAGTGGGGCTGGCCTGGGACCCGTTCAAGGACGGCAAAACCTCCTTCCGGATGGGATACGGCATCTTCCACGACCGTATCTTCGGGAACCTGTTCGGAAACCTGAGGGGCGATCCGCCTTTCGAGGGAACCGCGCAGAATTTCCCTAATGCCGGCTCGCAATTGGTTACCCTGGCGTCGCTGACTCCACCGGCCACTCTGCCGGCTCCTTCCGCATCGGTTCCGGAGGGAACGTATCAGAGCGCAACGATTCTCGACCCCAATCTCAAGACTCCGTACACTCAGTCCTGGAATGTGGGCATCCAACGCGACTTAGGACACCATATGACCCTGGAAGTGAATTACGTGGGGTCAAGCTCTCATCGACAGATTCGTTCCGTCGATGGAAATCCCCCGATACCCGCTTTGGTGGCCGCTGCTCAGGCCAACGGCAGCTTAGACCCCACCATTTCCGGAGGAATCCTGCGAATTCTTCCTCTCGTTGGGTTACCCCAAGTGACCGGAAACACCGTGTTCGACGAGCCCATTGAGATCAAATCGATTGGAAACGCCACCTACAACGGTCTGCAAAACTCGTTCCATAAACGCTTCAGCAACGGACTCGACTTCCAAGCTTCCTACACCTGGTCCCACGCCATCGACGATTCCAACGACCCGCTTGCAGGCGCCGGGCGGAGACCGCAACATCGCTCGAGATTCTTTCGATCTGCACCTGGATCGAGGAAGCTCGGACTACGATTTGAGACATCGCGCCGTCATCAATGCTGTTTACGAGCTCCCGTTTGGACCCGGTCATGCGCTCTTAAATCACGGCTTTGCGGCGCGAGCCCTGGGCGGTTGGGAAATAGCCGGTTTATCGACACTGCAAAGTGGCCATCCGTTCGACATCTTTAGCTCTCGGGATTCGTTGTACACCGGGCTGACCAACCGGCCCGACTTGGTTGCCTATCCGTCCATTCCAGCCAACGCGCCGAGAAACGAAACCGGTCCGCCGATCACCGCTTTCGCGGTTCAGCCCTTTGGGCGGCCAGGCAATCTGGGAAGGAATACATTTACGGGTCCCCGATATTTCAATACGGATGTGACACTGCTGAAAAACACCAGGATCACCGAACGTATCAATTTGCAATTCCGGGCTGAAACCTACAACATCTTCAACCGGATTCAGTTCGATCAACCCGGCACCTCCGGCGACACGCTGTCCTCACCGGGAACCTTTGGGCTGTCGGAAAGCACACTCACGCAGCCGGATGGAACCACGTCCGCGCGGCAGATTCAGCTGGCCTTGAAGTTGATTTTCTAGAGTGCTCCGAGCTCAAGTCGGCTCGTTCATGGCTATGGGCGGATGGCAGACATATGCTTCCGCTCAAAGCGGAACTTCGGAAAGCGATCGGAAAAGACGTGGGCCAAACCATCAAGGTCTCGCTCGAAGAGCGTCATTGAGGTGTAAAACACTTAGCGAGGCTGTGTTTAGGTTCCGGGCCGCTCATAGATAATGTTAGACATTGAGGGCCGCGCGATGCGCGCCAGGTCTCTCCAGCGACTTCCGTCCGGGTTTTGCGAGAAGCTCCGCTCAGACTCGATGACAGATGCATCAAGCCGACAGGCGCCGGCGAACCTCTCGGTGAAGCTCCTCGACCCCTTTGCCTGGATTACCCATCAGGTTGTCCGGCACTTCTACAATGTGGTGGCGTTGTTTTCCCGAGGACTAGCGCGCGCCGGGCTTGCCACTCGCTACCGTGCTTCGATGAACGCGCTGTTCGCAGAGCGGACCGAATGTTCAGAGGTAAGCTTCTTCATCAGGATCTGGGTGTGTTCGGGAAACTTAAGAACGATCACCGGGGGAGTGCCAATGGAATCCCCTCTGAAGATACCGTCCAGGGCGACATCGAGCGGGGTCTTTCCCTCGACATCTTTCACGTCGAGTTTCGCGCCTTTGTCCACCAGATACTGGATCACCGAGTCCGCGCCCCTGCACACCGCGCCGTGCAAAGCAGTTTCGTGGCGATCGTTGATCGCGTTGACATCGGCTTTGAGCTCGTCCACGAGCAGTTTTACGGCTGCGAAGACGTCGCGCTCCGGCTCCAGCCATTGCCCAGGCACGCATCCGACGCCGGCCGCAACCATCAACGGAGTTGTGTGTTCGTCGATCGGTGTGGTGTAATCCGCTTTCACCGAAAGCAACAAACGCATCATGGGAATATCACCCGCCTTTGCGGCTAGAAAGAATGGCGTAGCACCTTTGAATTCCGTGTAGTTCATGTCTCCCGGGTTGCGTCGCGCTGTCTTGGTGGCGGCCTTTGCGCTGGGATCGGCGCCGTGCGCAAGAAGATGTCTTGCAAGCTCCAAACTGTCCAGATCGCCATCCGCGGTCTTAGGAGGAGGATACTGCGACTCCTCATAGTTGCGGATACGCACCAGGGCATGCAGCGGCGGCCAGCGTGTGCCTGCCGCATTCGGGTCGGCCCCCTTGTTCAACAGATGATCGGCCAGGGCGAAATGCCCGTTGACGATGGCGGTAACCAGCATGGTATCGCCCGACGGGGCTCAGTTTTGGCTCGTCCGGCGGAGTTCGTCCGTTCAGGTCCGCGCCGGCGGCCAGCAATTCGTCCACCAGGGCGATATCCCCGGTGCGAACCGCGAAGAACAACGCAGTCTCATTCTTGAGCGACAACTTGTGGACATCTGCGCCCGCAGCAAGCAGAGTCTCGACCGCAGCCGGATGGTCGTCCGCGGCCGCCCACATCAGCGCGGTCTGCCCGCTGGTTTCTTCCGCTTCGTTTGCGTTCACTCCAGCGGCCAGCAAGGCTTTGATCACATCGGGATTGCCGCTACGCGCGGCGGTTAGCAATGGCGTCCCCGTCTGCGGCAGCGGGTGCCGCGGATCCGCCCCGGCCTTCAGCAAGGCCTGAGTAATGGCTGGATTGCCATTGGTCACTGCCAGAGCGAGCGGCGTCACGCCCCAGCGGTTGGTCACCTTCACCTTTGCACCGGCGGAGATCAGCGCCTTCACCATGTCCAGCCGATCCCTTTGCACCGCCCAGTGGAGTGCGGTGGTTCCGTCCGGGTCCGCGGAATTGGGATCACCATGCGCCTGCAGATTCATCTTCACCGCCGCGACATTCCCGTCCTTCACGGCGTCGACGACGGATTCCGGCGTAGCCGGGGCACTGAAACAAGGAACGGAGAGCACGATCGCGGTTCCGAGAATTGAGAAAACCTTCCGCATTAGAGCTCCGCGAGCATTCCCGTTGCGTCACCCAAGGTGTCCGTGTGGACGCCGGCTTTGTCCAGGATGCTGCGCAGCAGGTTGGACATCGGCATGTCCTGTTTGTACTCGATGTGACGGCCGCCCTTCAGCTGTCCGGCGCCTCCGCCGGCGAGAACCACGGGCAAATTTTCGTGGTTGTGCATGTTGCCGTTGCTGATGCCGCCTCCGTACAAGATCATGGAGTTGTCCAGCAGCGTGGCGTCGCCGTCGGGCGTCTTTTGGAGCTTGCCGAGGAAGATGGCCATCTGTTTCACGTGATAGGCGTCGATTTTCGCCAGCTTGGCGAGTTTTTCCGGATTGTTATCGTGATGGGAGATCGAATGATGCCCCTCAGGAACGCCCGCCTGCGGATAACTCCGCCCGCCTTCTTCACGCCCGATCATCAACGTGGTCACGCGCGTAATGTCGGCTTGAAACGCCAGTACCTGCAGATCGAACATCAGGTGGATATGGTCTTCGAAGTGGTCGGGGATTCCAAGCGGCCGCGTACCGGACGGCCCAAGCGTGGTGGATTCCGCATTGTGCGCCTCAATTCGCTGCAGCCGTAATTCGACTTCACGAATCGAAGTTAGGTACTGATCCACTTTCCTCCGGTCGGCCGGTCCGAGAGCGCTCTCCAGGCGCTTCATAGAACCCGTGACGGCATCCAGAATGCTCCGGTCTTCCCGAGTCTGGACGAGCCGGTCTTTCGCGTTTTCCCCCTCGCCGAACAGGCGCTGGAAGACGAGACGCGGATTGTTCTCCATGGGCAACGGCGTGGTCGCCGAGCTCCAGGAGAAGGTGTTCATGTACGCGCAGGTGTAACCTTCGTCGCACAAAGGATCGAGGTCGCTGTCGTCGAGCTTCAGTTCCAGCGACGGGAGCAGGTTATCCTTGCCCAGGGATTTGGCCGCAATCTGGTCCGCCGTAATTCCCAGATACAGGTCGGCGCCCTCAGTCCGCTTGGCGTGACATCCGCTCAGAAATGCCCCGGCGCCTCGCGAATGATCTCCAGAACCGTCGTTCATCCGGTCAGCGCAATGATGCGCCAGTCCCGAGAAAACGTTGACGTGATCGCGGAACGGTTCGAGCGCGCTCAAAGTCGGCGAGAATGCGAAGTCCGTCCCGGAACCGGTGGGTTTCCACTGCCCTAAGCTCACGCCATTCGGGATGTACATGAAACCGAGTCTCGGGATCGCCTTCGTGCTGGCGGCGAAGGCCGGCGTCATCGCGTCCAGTAAAGGCAGGGCCAGCGTTGCGCCAAGGCCACGCAAAAACG
Organism: Bryobacterales bacterium; assembly: GCA_963781905.1. Lineage (GTDB taxonomy): Bacteria > Acidobacteriota > Terriglobia > Bryobacterales > Bryobacteraceae > Palsa-89. The sequence goes on along the minus strand of CAWAHZ010000010.1, from coordinate 3,710,914 downwards.
AACGCCGAGGGAGCGAAGTCTTGGGTAGAAACATGGTCTAGTTTTCCTTTCCTGTCTGGTTCCTGTTGTATGCGACGGGCTTTGGGGATTGGACCTGCGCATCGACATTCTGAGATAAGCGCATCTGGAATGGCGGGCTTTCGACGATCCCGATTAAGAGCGAAGAGAAACGGTAATCGTCTTTTTTCGCCTCGTTCACTGCCGCCCGGATGGCCGGGGCGTCGTACCATTCGCTCCCACGCCCCAGTGCATAGGTGAGAAGCCGCTCCGTCATCCGATAAACAAATTCACCGGAATGTTCCAGCAACACTGCCCTCAATCCCTTGGCGCCGTCGAATTTTGTGCCATCGGCGAGTTGTCCGGAAGCGTCGATGGGGTTGCGCGACTTGTCCGCTGGCCCCGTCGATTCCACCGTTCTCCATTTTCCGGTGGCGTCAAAGTTCTCGAGCGAGAATCCAAGAGGGTCCATGCGGGCATGACAACTGGCGCAAGCGGGATTCTTTCTGTGTTCGGAGAGGCGCTCACGCATGGTTAGCACCTTTCCGGCCCCTTCGGCCTCCGGCAGCGCGGGAACATCCGGCGGAGGAGGTGGTGGAGGACTGCCGAGCAGAGTCTCGAGAATCCATTTCCCTCGCACTACCGGAGATGTGCGAGTGGGATAGGATGTCAAAGTCAAAATACTGCCCTGCCCCAGCAACCCTCCGCGAATGCCGTCCGTCACGGTGACGCGCCGGAACTGGTCGCCATACACGTCGGGAATACCGTAATGACGCGCCAGGCGCTCGTTCACGAACGTGTAATTGGCGTTCAACAGCTCCAGAACGCTGCGGTCGCCCAGGAGCACATTTTCCAGCAGCAAGTTGGTTTCGTTTTCAAATGCCAGCCGCAGGCTGTCGTCGAATTCGGTAAATATGATTGGATCGGGTCTTACGCCTTCCACCACCCGGAGCGACAACCACTCCGCTGCGAAATTGGTGACCAGGCTCTTCGCGCGGGGATCCGCCAGCATGCGGCGAACCTGGACCTGGAGTACCGCAGAGTCCCGCAACTTCCCGCTTTCGGCCACGGCCAGGAGCTGATCGTCGGGAATGCTGCTCCACAGGAAAAAGGACAGCCGGGAAGCCAGTTCGATATCGGTGATGCGAAACGCAGTCTCCGGGGCGATACCAGCGGGGTCGCGCTCGACGCGAAACAAGAACGCTGGATCCATCAGCATCCGGCGAAGTCCCATGCCGATTCCAGCCTCAAAATCGCCATCCTTCCTGCCTTCCTGGTACGCGGCAAGCAGGTCCTCTATTTCGACGTCCGACACCGGCCGGCGATACGCCCGGTGTGCCAGCCGACCCAGGATCGTTTTCGCGCAGGGTGGCTCTTCAGCTTCCCGAGCGGGCCAGCAGGTAAAGACCATGCGGCGGCTGGCTGAATCCCCTGGACCTGCGACCGCTTTCGTGGTGAAAGGGCCGCTCACAATTACGCTGTCCACTCCCATCGGGCGCGCCGGCCCTCCGGTCCCCGATATGAACTCCTCATTGACCTGCGACGGCACCGGCACAAATCGGGCCAGAAAAGCCGCGCTGATCTGCCTCTCGCCCGCCTTAACCGGGAGACGTACCTCCAGGGCTGCATCGGCATCCTGGCCTCGCGTCAACTCTTCCGCCTTGCTGAGATTCTTGATAGGCTCGTCGCCCGGGATCCCATTCATCGGAAGAAATCGATCCGACGGCACATCCAGGGGCTCACGGATGGTCTGGTCCATGCCTACCGCGAAGAGCGCCACGGGCTTGCCGTCCAATGCAATCTCGATCCTTTCCCGCTTAGGCTTTTCCTGTACGTCCGAGCCCCCGACGTAGCGGTCGATGCCGATGATCCGGTCATATCGGCGCTGCAGCTTGATCTTGATGCTGTATTCGCCGTCGGTTGGGAATCGGTACGAAAAAGTCGTGCCGCCGCGCGTCCCGAAAGGCAGCCCGTCGATCCATTTAGTCTGCGGCGTCTCATAAGAAATGCGCCGCGTATACACATTGGGCGCGAGCGATGCGGGCCCCAGCGCCGCCGTGGTCACCCGGCGCGCGATGGAGAGATAGCGTTCCAAAAGCAGCGGGGAGAGTCCCAGAACATCTCCGTTGTTGTCGAAGCCATAGCTTCTGTCATCCGCGGGGAGCAGCGACGAGTCGTCGGGATTCAGTTCCACGGCGAACAAGTCGCGGACGGAATTCAGATACTCCATCCGGTTCAACCGATGGAGCATCATGGGACGGCCGGGATTGGGATGAGCGGCGGCAGAGCGATCGAGAGAGGTTTCCAGCGACGCTAGAAACGCGTCCCTAGTCCCCTTGTCCGGCCGGCGAGCGCCGGATGGCGGCATGGCGCCGCTCCCTAGCTTGAGTACAACTTTTTCCAGGATCTCGCCATTCCGGGAAACATCCCTCACGTCGATCGTTTCGAGAGACAGTCCCCCAGTCTTCAGTTTTTGACTGTGGCAGGTGACGCAATACTGCTTGAGAAACGCGGCGCCTTCCACCGCTACGGGCTGCTGCGCCTGGATGCCGGCCGCTCCCGCCAGGACCATCAGGGCGGCGGTTCCGCGGAAAGCCAGCAATCTCGAAATCAGTTGTCGATTTTGCATCGAGCACTCACTGCGAAATGAACGCCGAATGCCCCTGGTGTCCGAGTTGTGAGAGCGTTTCGACCACATGCGAACCCATGCCTAGCAAAATAGGCGTCACAAATATGAGACGGCCGCGCGGGTCCCGTGGCGCAACTGCTGGCCGGCTAGCGGTGCCGACCAGCTAGTGAAGCTCAAGGCTAGCATGCGTGCGAATCGCGGTCAATGGTTCCAGCTAGATGCTTCAAGCTCTAACTCAGGCCGCCTAGAAATTGATGCGCCCGGTCAACTGAATATCCCTTGGCCCAGCGCCTTCCGCGACCTGCAGAGCGGTGATCTGCCCGAACCCGGCGACTCCCACGAGGAGACTGTTCGGGACCGCGAAATTGGGGTGGTTGAAGACGTTGCCCACTTGGGCGCCGATCCGAGCCCGAATCCGCTCCGTGAAGTTGATGGTCTTGAGGAGAGATATCGAAACGGCCTGCGTCCCAGGTCCGACGACATCTCCGGCGCTGGCGTTGCCAAATCTTCCAATAGCGTTGCCCGGAGCGGTGAATGCGGCGGGGTTGATCCATTGGTTGATGGACTGGCCAGCATATGGGCTGACGCCAGAGACCACATCGGCGCGGCCACCAGTGGCTTGGAAGTCGTTATAACCGCAGCCGCACGGGTCGTCGAGGGTGTTCACGCTCATAAAAGGCCCGCTCTGGAAGAGCAGCACGCCGCTTAACTCCCATCCATTCACAAGATGGTCCATGAGCCCGTTGGAGTTGTTCAGAAACATTCTCCCCTTGCCGAATGGCAGCTCATAGAGGAAAGTGGTCAGAAAGCGCTCGCGGCGCGAGAAGGCAACATTTCCGTAATCCAGGCCGGGCTGGTTTGGATTCGAAACCCAGCCCCCAAATTCACCGGTATATTGATCCGCTGTGGTGGTGGCAGCACCGTCCGCGTTAGATAAGTTACGCGTATAGACATAACTGGACTGGAATTGCAGCCCGTTGGAGAAGCGCTTTTTCACGGACAAAGTGGCTGCGTTGTAGTTGGAGAAACCGAGGTTGGTGTTGTACTGCATGTAACTGAAATCCGGGAACGGGAGGGACGATTGGGGCAGGTTGTTAAACCCTATCGTATTTGGCGCGGGCTGGTTGAGGTTGGTGTGCATCCCAAGGTTCGATGCATGATTGCCATCGTATGAGGCCCGCACACCGATGCCATAACCCAGATCGCGCTCCAGGGTGAGGTTCCACTCCTGGACGTACGGATCCTTGTAATGGATATTGGTGACCTGATAGAAGGCGTATGTTCCAGGCTGGGCGATGTCGGATGGCCAAGCGTAGGGCAGTTTGAAAGTGGGGGTTCCGTTACTCGCGATCGAGTTGACGAAAGTACCTACATCGCTGGACTCGACAGCCCACGCGCTGATGGCCGCAGTACCCAGGAGTGACTCAATAAATTTTCCATATCCTCCACGCAGGACCGTCTTATCGTTGCCGAAGACCCGCCATGCGAAGCCAACCCGGGGCGCGAAATCTTTCAAAGAGGAAAACCGCAATGCTGCTGGAACACCGGCTTGAGCCGCGGTAATCACTGGCGTCGGATAAATCGCTTGAATGAATTCCGGGCTGGTGATCCCGAATGTGCCCGTTCCCGGAATAATAACGGCGCCCTGCACCGTCTGACCGCTCACGGTGCTGGTATAGTTGGGGACGAAATTCGCCAGGTTGTTGTATTGATCCCGGAACATGGGGTGATATTCCCAACGCAGGCCGAAATTGAGAGTCAGGGTTTTGGTCGCCTTCCAATCGTCCTGGGCGAATGTAGCAAAGTGCTTCGCCCTGGCGTTCACGTTGGGCGCCACCGTCGTAGCGATAGTGGCGTTGTCCGGATAACCCAACAGGAAGGACGCGAACGGAGTGGCCGCTCCGTTGCCGAGCACCTGGCCCAGCACAGAGCCGTTGAAATTGTACGCCCCTAGCAGGTCGTTGTAAAAAGCGTTGTTGCCGTAAGCGTCCAGGATGCGGCCATCAGCGCCAAACTTCATAGTGTGCCGGCCCACAGTCTTGGTGAGTGTCTCGAGAATCTGCTTGGTGCTCTGGTTAGCGATGGAGGACTGGCCCCAGGTGGGAGCGAATCCAGCGATCGCGATATTCGGGACAATATCGGCACCCGACGGCGCCGGCGTCGGCAGGCCAGTCAGGCCCAGAGCACTCGCGGTCCCCGTGGCGGTGAATCCGAAACTGCTCGCTTCGTGATTTGAGCTATACCCCACGCGCAATTCGTTTATGAGGGTCGGCGTAATGGTGTAGTTCCAGGCTACGGTCAAGGCCGAATCCACTTCAGGGGTGGCGTTCGCTCCCTGACTGGCAATTACCGGGGGCCCACTACCAAAGTTGCTAAACGGTTCCGAAAACGCCCGTTTGTTCTTGTAGGTATAGCGCGCATAGAACTGCTGCTTGGAGCCGACGTACTGATCCACGCGGACATCGCCCTGGTTACTCTTAATCGGAATGGCGAAATTGGCAAGGTAATTGTTGGCAACCGCGCCGGGCGTTCCGTAGTTCGGCAGCGGGTAAAACAAATTCAGCGCTGCCTGCGAGTAGGGATTGATCATGCTGGCGGGAATCTGATTGTTGGGATACCCGGTCAGCTGGTTGGCCGAACCGCCGTTGGCGGCACTGAGATACGCGGAAAGATCGCCGGCACGCATCGCAGCCGTAGGAACACTCTCCACTAGAGGTATCGACTTGGGCAACCGCAGAGCTTCGAAACTGGCAAAGAAAAAGGTCTTGTCGCGCCCGTTGTAGAGCTTCGGCAAAACCACGGGACCTCCCATAAAGATTCCGAAGTTATTCATCTTCAACAGCGGAACTTGGTGGCTGAAGAAGTCGGCGGCGTTAAAGTCGGTGTTCTGCACATTCTCGAATGCGCCGCCATGCAACGAATTGGTGCCGGATTTTGAGACGGTGGTGATATCGGAAACGCCACCGTATTCCGCGGCGTTGATGTTTTCGCTGATGCGAATCTCCGCAATCGCGTTGAAGGAGGGGAACAGCTCGGAAACCGCTCCCGCTCCGCCTTGGCCGTTCAAATTAAACGACCCCACGGTGCTGATCCCGTCAATACTCATCGAAAGCTGCGCCGGCAAGGTGCCTGCGACGGAAATGTTGCCATTCGAATCGGTCTGAACGCCCGGCTGGGCCGTAAGCGTCGACATCGCGCTGGTTGATCCCTGCGCGCGGGTGGTAATGGCTACCGGGAGATCCACCAATTCTCGCGATCCTTTGGTTTCCGCGATGTTGGATGTATCGGTTTGAAGAGCGGCCCCCGCGGTGGATTCGACGTCGATCGTTGTCGTCTGGGTGGCAACTTTCAAATCGGCGTCCACGCGCCTGGTTTCCCTAGCGCCCAGATCGAATGGAGCAAACCGAAGCTCCTCGAAACCGGCCGCCGTGATCTCAATCTGATAACTGGCCGAATCAAGGTTGGGGAACTGGAACGAACCCGTATCGTTGGTCATTGTAGAACGAGCGTTGTTGGTTCCCGTGTTGAGCAGTTTGACAACCGCCCCCGGCACGGCCGAGCCGCTAACGTCCTTTACCGTACCAATCACTGTGCCCGTCGTGGACTGCGCGGAAGCCATCCCGCAGCCGAGAAAGAGCGCAATCGCGCCCCAGAGAAAAGACCGAGAATCCCGGCGCCGGGAAGATCGTTGAAACATTGCCATGCCTCCTACTTGAGATCGAATTGAGTAATGCTGACGAGGCACTGTCTTCACCAAAGCGTGAAGAAAAAAACAGTAGCGATTAGCTGAAAAAGGGAAACCCAACTGCTGCTGGAACGGGAGCAGTATCCGAGAGCACGTGGAGGTGCTCAGTCAGGACGTGAGAGTTCGTTGCGCCTCAGAGCGCTGGGTAAATATGTTCGCCTAGGACACTACGGAGAGTTAGCAGCTCTAATGCTCTTGGCGAAATGTAGACGCCAGTATAATCGGGAAACCAACAGGCGTCAATGAGAATCGTGAAAATCTTTCGACTGGAGTCGAACAGACCTTCCCGAGAGGAAACCATCGGATCGCAGCAGCATCCCGCGTAGCCGTGTCCTTCGTCTATAATGATCGCTTCCGCCCGGATGACCAGGCATTGGAAAGCGACCGCGTAAAACCCCGCCCTAGACAGTCATGACCATTGCCGATCTGCTGGACCGCGATTTTTCCAGACCTATTGCAGAGATGGTCAATGTCAACAACCATGATCCGGACACTGTCCTGGTGGAGCTGAGCGAATACATCGCGACGGACCGTATCAAGACGGAATTCGAAAGCCTGTTCCTCGCGATGGCGGCGGCTCCGAAAGCGCCGAAGGAAAGCAATGGAGTCTGGATTTCGGGCCGCTTAGGCGCAGGCAAATCTTCTTTCGCGAAGAATCTGGGGTACGTTCTGGCGAACCCTGAAATACAGGGAACGCCCGCCAGTACGCTTTTCTTGAAACAATTTGAATCCCAGCGAGTTGCCGAGTGCGTTCGGTTCCTCAATCGAGCCGTCCCTTATGAAATCTTTATGCTCAACGTCCAAGTGGGCCTGTCGGCGCAAACCGACGCGGAGCAGATCGCAGAGGCCATGTACCGGGTGCTGCGGCGCGATCTGGACTATGCCGAAGACGACGATATCTCGGAGCTCGAGATGAAGCTGGAAAAAGAGCGTAAGCTCCTCGCGTTTCAGGAACTCTGTCGCAGCGAATACAACCAAGAATGGCGCGAGGTTCGAAAAAGCAGTCAAAGGTTGGTGCGTTCCAGCGCCTTGCTGAACCGTCTGGATGCCAGCACTTACACCACGGCCGATGCCTGGATCAACAAAATCAAGGCGCAGCCTTCTGGCCGCCTGAGTATCAAAGAGTTAGTTGAAAAATCGTTCGACCTGTGCGAAATCCGCCGTCCGGGGAAGGCCGTGGCTTTCATAGTGGACGAAGCAGGCCAACAGCTGGAGCAGGGCGGTGACCGCCTGGAAAACCTTCGCGCCGTCGTCCAGCAGTTTGGCAATCAGAGCCTGGTGCGCCTGAAAGCCGGCAGGATTCCGGGACCCGCGTGGATCGTCGTTACGGCCCATGAGACGCTGGGCGAGATTGGAAATTATCCTGGGGCCAGCAGTGTAGACCTGGCTAACTTTAGAAGCCTGTTCCAGCATCGAATCGAGCTTGGTCCCGACGACATCCGTGAGTTCTCCAGCCGCCGTGTGCTGCGCAAAAAGGCGAGCCAGGAGCCGATCCTCAGGAAAATGTTCCGCGAATACGGAGCGTCGCTGATTCAGAATGTCAAATTGGAGCGATGCTCCCGGCGCACCGAATTCGACGAACATCAGTTCGTCCAGTTTTATCCTTACCTTCCCCATCTGGTCGACCTGTCCATAGACATCATGGCCGGCATCCGGGTACAGCCCAACGTGCTCAAACGCGAGGGCAGCAATCGCACCATCATCAAGCAGTCTTTCGAAATGCTCGTGTCGGAAAAGACCCGCCTCGCCGATCTGCCCCTCGGCGCTTTGGTGAGCGTCGACAAGATCTACGAACTGGTGGAAGCGAATATTCCGCCGGAGAAGCAGAAGGACATATCCGAAATTCGCCAACGCTTTGACGACGACGAAGACTACCCTGGAATGGCGGCGCGAGTGGCGAAGGCAATCTGCCTCATGGAGTTTGTTCCAGCGGACCTGCCTCGCACTTCGAAGAACATCGCCGCGCTGCTGATCCAGCGGGTAACCGAAGCCGCGCCCATACGTGCGGTGGAAGCGATCCTTTATCGTTTGAAAGAGGCGCAGTTTGTTCGGGACACCGAAAAGGGCTGGAAGCTCTATGACTTCGATGAACTGCGCAGCGCTACGGCCACCCTGCCCGGGCTCAGCAGAGCCGTGGGGGCGGTTAATCCCAGGCCTTCCGGGTGGCAGAATGATCTGATCCAACTTGGCAAGAAGTTGCTGGCCCGCTCGTTGGAGTGGCAAACGCGGCCCTTGGGTGAGTTCAATGCCGCCGTGAGTCGATCGCTCGAAGAAGTTGTCTACGCGCTGGATCACCTTGCCACGAACGTGGCGGCAGTGGATCAGCTTTCCACGAACAAGGTTGTCCTGGAGCGCCTTTCGATGGACGTAACCGCGTTAGAAGGGCGCATGGAGCAGTGGGAGAAGAGTAGCGTCGCACTGTCGGAATCGATCCAAGCGCAGCTGGAGCTCCTGCAGCAACAAATACAGACGCTTGTCAGCGCAGGCGATAGTGCACCTCCTCGAGTCTTCGTCAATATGCGGCGAGAGCACGACAGGACAGCTTATCTGATTGGACTTTTCGGCACGGGACGGCGATATATCAATGAACTGATGCTCGCGAACATTGGAGAAAGGGCGAAATATTTTAGGGACGCAATTGGTTTGCATCCTGGCCCGACACCAATGATCTATAGCGGCCACGCCACAATCAGGCACGTTTCGCGCGGGCAAGCTTCGCCAGAGGTAATGAGAAGCATCTTGAACGCGGTCAGTGCTGGGTTTGCCGATTTGATTTTTGTGTATCGCCACCCCTTGGACTCGCTGCTGACAAACTGGATTTGGTGGCGGACGTACATTCGCGAAAACAGGGCGATTTCCGGTATCTCGCAGGCTTATGCGACAACAGATGAACTGTGCGCGGAAGTGGATCAACACTTTTTTGAATTCCAGGCCTTTGCCGACGGCGACCCTGATTTCTTTGCGGGTATGCCGGGGCCGAGATTTCTGTCGTTCCCCGAATTTGTCGAGGAAACCGAGCTGCATGTTCAATCCGCGACGCTTACTTTAGGGCTTGAGAATTTCATCATCGATCCGCGCAAGGAGTTTTCGAAGATCATCGAAGTCATGTCCGTTGATCTCGATTTGAGCCGTGTAAGTGTTACCCCGCCGAAAACCAAGCCTTATCGTTATTTGGAGGTTCAAGAGAGGGTGCCTCAATTTAGAAAGTTGATCGACGGGCTGGATGCGGAGACCAGAAGGCGAATCGAACGGATCGGATATCACTTGGGCGGCTGATCGAAAAAAACTTCGGGCAAGGAAGGGATCACATGCAAGGGCGAGATATCGGATGCACGGACAGGACACTATATATTGTTGGCCTGTTTGGCACTGGACGTGGCTATATCAATGAGCTCATGCTTCAAAACATCGGAGAGAGGGCCAAGTATTTTAGGGACGGCATTCGCTTGCATTCCGGCCCAACGCCGATGATTTACAGCGGCCATGTTACGACCAAGTATCCTTCGCGCGCTCAGGAAGTGCCGGCGGTCATGAGATACATATTGGAGTCGGTCAAATCGGGCTGCGCGGATTTGGTGTTCGTCTATCGTCATCCGCTGGATTCATTGTTGACAAATTGGGTTTGGTGGCGGACGTACATTCGCGACAAGCGAACAATTTCGGGCATCTCGGAAGTTTATAAGAACACCGACGATCTGTGCGCCGACTTGGAAGACAAGTTTTCCGAATTCGAGAGCTTTGCCGCGGGCGACTCGAAGTTTTTTTCGACCTTGCCGGGCCCGCGATTTTTGTCGTTTCCGGAGTTTGTCGAGGAAACCGAGCTGCATCTCCAGTCCGCCAGGCTTGCCTTGCGGCTGGAAGACTTCATGATCAATCCGAGGAAGGAATTTTCTAAGATCCTTGAGCTTATGTCGCTCCCCATCGAATCAGCCCATTTGCCTTTAGTTCCTCCGAGAACCAAGCCTTATGGCCATGTGGCTGTAATGGAGCGAGTTCCTCAATTCCGAGACTTTATCAATGGACTGAATGGAGAGACCAAAACGCGAATTGCAAACATTGGCTATAACTTGAGCTGCTAACCTATCCGCACCGCGCGGCCAGCGCGCCTGCTGCAATATCATCGTAATAGAGGTAAGAGATGAAAGCCGCCGGTACGGAGCCCCCTGCGTTCTTGCTCAACAACCGGCTTGTTTCCATTCACGACGCGGGCGTTCAGAGCACGCTTCTCGATTACATTCGTTCACAGGGGCTGACGGGCGCGAAAGAAGGCTGCGCGGAAGGTGAGTGTGGCGCGTGTACGGTGGTGTTGGTTGCCGAGAGCGCGGGTGGAAGCGAATACCGCGCCGTTAATAGTTGCCTGATGCTGGCGCCGATGGCCGCCGGACACGAAATACTAACGGTGGAAGCATTGGCGGCCGATGGACACCTATCCGAGGCTCAGCAGGCGATGGCCGGTGGCGGGGGTTCTCAATGCGGTTACTGCACGCCGGGCTTCGTGATGAGTCTGTTCGCAGAGCACTACCGGCCGGGGCGGGTAGGTCCCTGCGATCCGCATGAATTGGGCGGCAATTTGTGCCGCTGCACGGGGTATCGGCCCATTCGCGATGCGGCCGTGTCGCTCGGATTGCCGCCTCCAGGGGAGTTTCTCGATCGTCTGTCACGGCCGGCGCCGCGGTTGGGGGCCATCGAGTACCAAACGTCCGAAGCGAAATTCTCACGTCCCTCGAGCGTCGAGCAATGTCTCGCGATGCTCTCGGGCGACCCGGACGCCCGGCTGATTTCCGGTGGTACGGACCTGGTGGTGGAATCGAATCTGCGTGCGCGACGCTGGCCTCATCTCATTAGCTTGGAGGCAATCGCGGAGTTGCGGGAATTCTCTGAGAGTGCGGATTCAGTCATCATCGGCGCGGCGCTACCGCTGAATGAAATCGCAATGCGCTGGAAGAAAGCGCCGGAGGTATTGCTCCCATGGCTGCGTCTCTTCGCTTCGCCTCCCTTGCGCAATCGGGCCACTCTGGGCGGCAGCCTCGCAACCGCGTCGCCCATTGGCGATGGAGCGCCTCTGTTGCTGGCGCTGGATGCGCGGGTACACCTGGCGAGCCAACGCGGCCGGCGGACTGTTCCGCTCAGTTCGTTCTTCACCGGCTACCGGCGCACCGTGTTGGCGCCGGACGAATTGATTGCCGCCGTAGAAATTCCCAAGCCGCTGCCTGAGTTCGTGCGCTTTTACAAAGTAGCGAAGCGGCGCATGGACGACATCAGCACGGTGGCCGCCGCCATGGCGATGGATTGGGACGGGAAGGGCAAGATCGCGCGTGTCCGGTTTGCATTTGGAGGCGTCGCGGCCATTCCGTTGCGAGCATCAGGCGCTGAAGATGCGGTACTCGGCCAGCGCTGGAACGATGCCGCGGTGGAGCGCGCGCAAGCGGCGCTGGACCGGACGCTCCAGCCGATGAGCGATCACCGTGGATCTGCCGAATACCGGCTCGCGGTTTCCAAAAGCCTGATCGCCAAGTTCCTGTGGGAGCGTCGAGAGGCGGCCGCTTGAAAATTGCTTCCAGAGTTGCAGGGCAACCCGTTCCGCATGAAAGCGCGCGCGAGCACGTCACGGGTGAAGCTCTGTATACTGACGATCTCATCGCGCGGTTTCCTCACCCGCTGCACGCCTGGCCAGTGCTCTCGCCCCACGCTCATGCTTTCGTTAGGGCGCTGGATGCATCCGCTGCGTTGCTGGAGCCGGACGTCGCAACAGTGCTTACCGCTCAGGATGTTCCCGGCGAGGGCGATTCCGGATCGAACCGGCACGATGAGCCGCTCTTCCCCACCGAGGTCACCTATCATAGCCAGCCGGTGGCCTGGGTTCTGGGCGAGTCTCTGGATGCGGCGCAGCGCGGGGCGGCACGCGTATTGGTGGACTATGAACCGCTGCCCGCCATCCTGACCATCGAAGATGCGATCCTCGCGGGAAGTTTTCATTCGGCTCCGCTCAGGCTGGCTCGAGGTGATGCGTCGGTGATTGAGTCCAGTTCGTTGCGCTTCGAGGGCGAACTCAAGATCGGCGGGCAAGAGCACTTTTATCTCGAAACACAATGCGCCATCGCATGGATGGATGAAACCGGCGGCGTGGCGGCGCATTCTTCCACGCAACATCCCACGGAAACCCAAGAGGTGATCGCGCGCGTCTTAGGAATCTCGCGCAACCAAGTGACGGTGGAATGTTTGCGCATGGGCGGGGCCTTCGGAGGCAAGGAAGTGCAAGCCAATCCTTGGGCGGCGATCGCGGCATTAGGGGCCTGGAAAACCCGGCGGCCAGTGCGTGTCAGGCTCACGCGTGCGCTCGATTTCGCGCTCACCGGAAAGCGCCACCCGTTTCTGGCGCGCTATGACGCTGGATTTTCCACGCGATGGGCGTTTGGATGGCGTGCGGATCGCGCTTTACTCGGATGGCGGCTGGAGCCTGGACCTCTCGGAGCCAGTGCTCTCCCGCGCCATGTTTCATTGCGACAACGCCTATCTGTTGCCCGCGGTGGAAGTGACCGGCCTGATCTGCCTCACGCATAAGACTTCGCAGACCGCCTTTCGCGGCTTCGGCGGACCGCAAGGCATGCTGGTGATCGAAGAAATTCTGGATCAGGCCGCGCGGCGGCTTGGCCTGCCGCCGGAGATGGTCCGCGAACGCAACTTCTATCGCGAGGGCGACACCACGCATTATGGACAGCCGGTGAAGCACGCAGGCCGTATCGAAATCGTCTGGCAGACGCTCAAAGAGTCGAGCGGCTTCGCTCAGCGGCGCGCCCAGATCGAACATTGGAACGCGCGGCATCCCCACTTAAAGCGCGGCCTGGCCATCACGCCCGTGAAGTTTGGCATTTCCTTCACCGCGACGTTTTTCAATCAGGCTGGGGCGCTGGTGCTGATTTATCGCGACGGCAGCGTGCAGGTGAATCATGGCGGGGCCGAAATGGGACAAGGGCTGCACACTAAGATCCAGCAAATCGCCGCCGAGAGCCTGGGTCTGGAGCTCGATAGCGTGCGCGTCATGCCCACCCGCACGGACAAAATTCCAAATACATCCGCGACCGCGGCCTCGGCCGGAGCGGACTTGAATGGCGCAGCGGTGGCCGATGCGTGCTCCGAGCTGTGTGCCGGACTGGCGCACGTCGCAGCCGCGCTGCTCGGGTGCGATCCTGGAGCAGTTGAATTTTCCCGTGGCCGCGTGTTCCCCAAGAACCAGGAGCATTGCGCCATCCCGTTCGCGAAGGTTTGCGAAGCCGCTTATCGCCAGCGGGTGCCTCTCTTCGCGCAAGGATATTACAAAACGCCCGACATTCATTACGATCCCAAGACTGGACGGGGCACGCCCTTTCACTACTTCGCGTATGCCGCCGCGGTTTCCGAAGTGGAAGTGGACAGCTTCACCGGCGACTATCGTCTGCTGCGAACCGACATCCTCGAAGACGTGGGCGATTCTCTTTCACCGCTCGTGGATCGGGGGCAAATCGAGGGCGGATTCATCCAAGGCGTGGGATGGTTGACGCTGGAAGAACTGGTCTGGGATGCGAACGGACGCCTGGCCACTGCCGGTGCGTCCACCTACAAATTGCCCTCGTGGACCGAGATCCCGGATGTTTTCAATGTCGATTTCCTGGGACGAGCGTCGGAGCCCGGCACCATTTTCGGAAGCAAAGCCGTGGGCGAACCTCCGCTGATGCTGGCCATCTCAGTCCGCGAAGCTCTGCGCGATGCCATCGCCGCGTTCGGAGTGGGAGGGCCCGTTTTGCTCGAGAGTCCTGCTACGCCGGAGCGTGTATTTTTCGCCATCCAGCGAGCGCGTGCGGAGCATGAGTCGCTTCCAAGTCCGGTCGGAACGCTGATAAAGGAAGCATCGGGGCAGTGACCCTTTCGCCAGGGGGCGAACTGCTACGCGCGCCCCTGTTTCACACGCCGGGCAATCCGTTTCAAGATTCGAGCGCGCTCGAATGCTACCAAGATGGCGGCCTGCTGATCCGCGACGGACGCGTGGCCGGCTGCGGCGATTATGCAAGCCTGCGCGACGCGCATTCGGACGTCCCAGCGGTGGATCTGCGCGGCGGCTTTCTTCTGCCTGGTTTCGTCGACACACACATTCACTTCCCGCAACTGCGTGTGCTGGGCGGTTTGGGGCGCTCACTGCTCGATTGGCTGGAACACTGCGCGCTGCCCGAAGAGGCGCGCATGGCGGATCATTCTCATGCCTGCGACGTGGCCCGCAAGTTCGTGCATGCACTGGTTTCGCATGGAACCACTACAGCGTCGGTATTCGGTGCGCATTTCGCTCCGGCAACCGCTGCGCTGTTTGAAGCGGCGGAGGCCGCGGGGTTGCGGATGGCTGCAGGGCAGGTGCTCTCGGACCGGCGGCTGCTTCCCCAGCTGCATCAGACACCAGAACGCGCGTATCGCGAGAGCAGCTTGTTGATCGAACGCTTTCATCGGCACGGGCGATGCTTGTACTCCGTCACGCCGCGCTTTGCGCTGTCCACTTCAGAAGCCATGCTGGAGGTTTGTCAGACCTTGCTGCGCGAGCACGACGGGCTGCTGGTTCAAACGCATCTCAATGAAAACGTCGACGAGATCGCGGAGGTGGCGCGACTGTTCCCATGGGCAGCCGACTACCTGGCGGTATACGAGCGGTTCGGTCTCAATCGCAGAGGCGCGGTGCTGGCGCATAATGTGCATCCCACCGATTCTGAACTGGGCCGCCTGGCAGCCGGCGGCGCGGCCGTGGCGCATTGCCCGTCGAGCAACGCGGCTCTCGGCAGCGGACTGTTTCCTTTTAAGCGGCACATCAACGCGGGTGTGCGATGCGCCCTGGGCACCGATGTCGGAGGCGGCATCGGGTTCGGGATGCTCAAAGAAGGTTTGCAAGCTTACCTGCTGCAGCGCATCGCGCCGGATGGGATGCTGCTTCATCCGGGCCATCTGCTTTACCTGGCCACCCTGGCCGGGGCCGAAGCGCTTGGGCTCGGGGAAGAAACCGGCGACTTTCGCAGCGGAAAATCCGCTGATTTCGTCTATCTGCGGCCGCCATCCGATAGCCCGCTCGCAGCGGTTCTCGAACGAGAACAAAGTCCGGAGCAGGTGTTGTCCGCGATCTTCACGCTGGCGGGTGCGGAGAGCGTGCGCGAGGTGCGGGTGGCGGGGTCGATGGTCTATCGCGCCGCTGCCGCGGAAGAGAAATGACGATCGACGATTTGAATTCGCTGGATCAAGAGCATTTCGTCGCAGTCCTCGGCTGGGTCTTCGAGGATTCTCCGTGGGTGGCCGAACGCGCCTTCGAGGTACGGCCGTTCGCGGATATCAACGCGTTGCACGCCGCGATGACGCAACAAGTGGAACGAGCGACGTTGGCGGAAAGACGGGCTCTCTTGCTCGCGCATCCGGATCTCGGAGCACGCGCGCGTTTGAGTGAGGCCTCTACCGAAGAGCAGAGCCGCGCGGGTTTGGACAGCTTGACCCCTGGGGAGTTCGACCAACTCCAGCGCTGGAACGCCGCTTATCGCAGCCGATTCGGATTCCCTTTTCTGCTGGCGGTGAAAGGAAGCACAAAACACGACGTGTTGCAGGCGCTTCAGGCGAGAATGGAAGCAACGCCAGAAGACGAGTTTCAGGTGGCGCTGCGGCAGGTGTATCGTATCGCAAGATTTCGATTGGAGGGACTGATCACATCGTGATTGGACAGTTCGCGTCAGGATGGAAGCGCAGTTACTACGGCAAGGGCGACGTGATCGTCTACCGTTTGAACAGGGACGGCGGCGCTGTGTTCGGCGCTAGCATCACGATCCTGATTTACGGTGATGCGTTCTGGTCGACCTACACTACCGGAGACAATGCTGGCCTGATCGCGACGGATTCGATGAAAAACTTCGTGCAGCGCGAGATGCTCAATTATGAGGGCGCGGACCTGGAAGATTGTTGCCGCTTCCTGGGCGCGAAGTTCCTGGGTCTTTATCCGCAAGTGGAGGGCGTGCAAATGTCGGCCGTCGAGATCCCGTACGCGGCGCTGCCAGACAGCGTCATTGCTTTCACACCGGCCGGGCCCGAATGCGCCACGGCGCGGCTGGAGCTGAATCGCGAGGGAATTGCCGAAATTGCGTCCGGGATACGCGGCTTCAAATTGCTGCGGCTGGGTGGCAGTGCGTTCCAGGGTTTCGTGCGCGATGAATATACTACTCTGCCCGATATCCGAAATCGTCCCTTGCATATGTGGCTGGATCTGGAGTGGATGTATACGGACACCGCCGCCGCATTCCACTCCGGCGCGGTCACTCGCACCGTTCGCGGCATTGTGCGCGAAGTTTTTCATGGGTTCCAATCCGGGAGCATCCAGCAAGTGATTTATCAGATCGGAACGAAAATGCTTGCGGACATTCCAAGCATCGCCGAGGTGCACTTGGAAGCCAACAATCGCACCTGGGACACCATCGCGGAACTTGCTAAGGGAGACGAACGAGGCGACGAACTCGGCGTTTACACCGAAGCGCGGCCTCCGTTCGGCATTCTTGGCTTACGCTTGAAGAGATAAGATGGCGCGATTGTCCACGCATGTGCTCGATACGTCGCGCGGGAAACCTGCTCAAGGCGTGATCATCGATTTGCACTTTCGCGCCAAGCTCGTAAAATCGGTCGTCACCAATAGCGATGGCCGCACGGATGAACCGTTGCTCTCTGCCGATCGTCTCGAAACCGGCGTGTACGAATTGACGTTTCACGCCGGCGAATATTTTCGCGGCGCGGGAGCGGAGTTGGCCGACCCGCCATTCTTGGATGACGTCGTCATCCGCTTCGGCGTGGCCGATCCGGCTGGCAACTATCACGTTCCGCTCTTGCTGAGTCCGTATGGCTACAGCACGTACCGGGGATCGTGATGAATGAGGTAATCGAGCGGTGCCGGCTGCTGGCGGAATTCTCCGAAGAGCCTGGTTTCACCACACGAACGTTCTTGTCTCCACCGATGCACGAGGTACACGCGCAGGTGCGCACTTGGATGGAGCAGGCGGGAATGACGGTGGCGATCGATCATGTTGGGAATATCAGGGGAGTCTATCCAGCGGATCGCTCGAATGCGCCGCGCTTGTTCATCGGTTCGCATCTGGACACGGTTCCTCGCGCTGGCGCGTTCGATGGAATCCTGGGCGTCGTGCTCCCAGTTACGTTGATCGAAAGGCTCGCTGGGCGCCGGCTGCCGTTTGCGATCGAAGCGATCGGCTTTTCGGAAGAAGAAGGCGTGCGCTATGGCGTTCCTTTCATCGGAAGCCGCGCGCTGATCGGAGATATCGATAGCGATTTATTAACGCGCATCGGCCCCGCGATCACCTCGTTCGGATTAGATGCGATGCGCATCGGTGAAGCGCGCGCCGGGGACAACGCCCTCGGATATCTTGAGTTTCACATCGAGCAGGGACCGGTGCTCGAAAGCCTGGGCTTGCCGCTCGGCGTTGTTGACGCCATCGCAGGCCAGAGCCGCCTGGACGTGGTTTTTCAAGGCCAGGCGAACCACGCCGGGACCACGCCGATGAACCTTCGACGAGACGCGTTGGCTGGTGCGGCGGAATGGATATCCACGGTGGAGCGCGAAGCGCGCGCGACGCCGGGCGCCGTGGCGACAGTCGGCCGCATCGCAGCACTTCCGGGCGCAGGCAACGTGATCCCGGGCTCGGTCACAACCAGTTTGGATGTCCGGCATACAGAGGATGCGGTTCGTCACCACCTGGTAGCAAGGCTCTTGCGATGCGCCGGGCAGATTGCTTCCGCCCGCTGCCTTCGAGTTTCTTCGGAGCAGCGCCTGGATCAACCGGCCGTCGCGATGGATTCCGATCTCGTGCAGACGCTCGGGCGCGCGGTTGAGAGCGCGGGATTTCCCGTTCATCGCATGGCGAGCGGCGCGGGTCACGATGCCATGATTGTCGCTCGCCAAATGCCGGCGGCGATGCTGTTTCTGCGCAGCCCCGGCGGTATCAGCCATCATCGGGATGAAACAGTTTTGACCGAGGATGTCGAAGCTGCGCTGGACGTGGGGATGCGGTTTCTTGAGGCGCTGGAGCAACGACATGGCTGACACGGTGGTGCGAGGCGACAGGCTGGACATCGCGATTGAAGACGGCAAAATCGCCTCCATCGGGCCGGAGCTTCCGGGCGCGGCCGAAGAGATCGACGCGCGTGGATTGCATGTATTTCCGGGCCTGATCGACGTACATCTGCACTTCAACGAGCCGGGGCGCACGGAATGGGAGGGCGCCGCAACCGGGAGCAGCGCTCTGGCGGCGGGAGGCGGAACCCTTTTCTTCGACATGCCTCTGAACTCGACGCCTTGTACCGTCGATGCCGCGGCGTTCGACCAAAAGCGCGCGGCGCTCGAAGCTTCTTCGATTACCGACTTCGGCCTTTGGGGAGGATTGATTCCCGGCAACATCCCTCAAATGGCTGAACTGGCCGATCGGGGCGTGGTCGGCTTCAAAGCATTCCTGTGCGATTCCGGTTTGCCTGAGTTTCCACGCGCTGACGATCTTACTCTGTTCGAAGGTCTGCGCGAAGCAGCGCGGCTCGGCCTGCCGGTCGCGGTACACGCCGAAAGCCAGGAGATCATCGAAGGCCTCACGCGACGAATCGGGAATGGGAGCGTCCGGGATTTTCTTAACTCTCGCCCGGTGATCGCTGAACTGGAAGCCATCCAGCGCGCGACCTTGCTGGCCCGTGAGGCGGGCGCGAAGCTGCATATCGTTCACGTCAGCTCGGGACGCGGAGTGGCGCTGGCCGCCGAAGCTCGTGCCCAAGGTACCGATGTTTCCATCGAAACCTGCCCACACTATCTCTTCTTCACCGAAGATGATGTGGAGCGGCTCGGCGCTGTCGCGAAGTGCGCGCCGCCGCTGCGCAGTGCCCTGGATCAAGATGCTCTTTGGACGCAATTGCTCGCCGGGACAGTCGACATCGTTGCATCGGATCATTCGCCCGCGCCCCCGGAAATGAAGACCGGCGAATTCGGACGAGCTTGGGGCGGGATCGCCGGCGTGCAGTCAACTCTCGCCGTATTGCTCGACCGAGGCTATTATTGCCGTCAGCTATCGCTCAAGCGGGTTTCGTCGCTCGTCGCGGCCGAGCCTGCGCGGCGCTTTCGAATCCCATCGAAGGGCGCCATTGCTGTTGGCATGGATGCGGACCTGGCTCTGGTGGATATTTCCCGATCGGTTCAATTGCAGGCCGAACATCTGAAACAGCGGCACGCGTTGAGTCCCTATATCGGTTCTAATCTTCGCGGTTGCGTCGTGCGTACCATCCGGCGAGGTGAGACCATATTTGCATCCGGCGAAATCGTCGCACGCACTCCTGGCAGATTTGTCCGGCCCAAGTTATGCACCATTTAGGACAAACTCGTAGCGCTCATCGAGCCGACCACCTTCTGCAGACGCCCGACACGTTCGTCCGCGCTCCGCTCCCCGGGATGCAAAAGGCGACGGCCATCGTGCATGCCGCACCGGCCATCGGCGCACGGTTCACGCAATACACGGCCGAGTTTGAAGCTGGAGGATCGCTTGCGCCAGTCGCGGCGCAACGATTCGTCTACGTGCTCGAAGGCGAATTGATCGTCGAGGGCGCCGTTTTGGCCCGTGGCGATTACGCCTATCTTCCAGCAGAGCACCGCGCGACCATTTCAGCAAAGACTACCGCGCGCGCTGCGATCATCGAGAAGGCCTATCAGCCATTGCCCGGCGTCAGCGCACCCCATTCTTTCACCGGCCGCGAGAACCAGGTTGCAGCTACGCCATTGATGGGGGACGATGCGCTCCAGGTTCGCGCCCTCTTACCAGACCATCCGTCCTTCGACTTTGCAGTAAACACCATGACCTATCTTCCCGGCGCAGCGCTCTCGATGGTCGAAATCCACGTGATGGAGCATGGCCTGCTGATGCTCGAGGGCGGCGGGATCTATCGCCTCAGCGATTCCTGGTATCCGGTAACGGAAGGCGATTTCATTTGGATGGCGCCGTATTGTCCGCAATGGTTCGGAGCTCTGGGAAAGACGCCCGCAAAATATCTGATCTACAAAGATTGGAACCGATGAAACTCGATATCGACCAGGAGCGCCTGGCGAACGAGCTGGACGCATTGGGTGCGATTTCGCAGGAAGCGCCGCCCGTGGTCACTCGCGTGGTGTTCACGGAAGCGGACATTCGCGGCCGCGAATTCGTCAAGAGCCATTGCCGCGAAACTGGCCTCATCGTTCGCGAGGATGCCGTCGGGAACACCTTTGCGCGCTGGGTGGGCGCAGACCGAGTGCTTGCGCCCGTGGGCACAGGCTCGCACATCGACGCTATTCCCAATGCTGGCCGCTTTGATGGAACAGTCGGGGTGCTCGGAGGCCTGGCAGCGATTCGCGCACTGATGCGCGCTGGGTACCAGCCGCGCCGATCCATCGAGCTCATCATCTTCACCTCTGAAGAGCCTACGCGATTTGGCATTGGATGCCTCGGGAGCCGGTTGCTCGGTGGCCTGCTCGATCCTGAAATTGCCGGCGGTCTGGTGGATCGCGCTGGGATTTCGCTGGAAAGCGCTCGAACGACGGCGGGATTCGGAGGTCCATTGGCGTCGGTCGGCTTGCCGGAGGGATATTATTCGGCCTTCGTTGAAATGCACATCGAACAGGGACCGCTTCTGGAGCGGCACAACATCCCGCTGGGCATAGTTACAGCGATCGCCGCGCCGGCCAGCCTCAAAATTACCATCGACGGCGAAGGCGGGCACGCTGGAGCTGTGCTGATGCCTGACCGGCACGATGCGTTTCTTGCAGCGGCCGAGATCGCCCTGGCAGTGGAGAAGAGCGCGCTCTCCAGCGGATCCATCGATACGGTAGGAACGGTCGGCGTATGCGAAGTGTTTCCGGGCGCCGTCAATAGCGTCCCCAGCCGCGTAAGAATGGAGATCGATGTGCGCGATATCGATGAGGCGCGGCGCGATCAAGTGTTGCGAAAAATCGAACAGGCCTGCGAGGAAATCTCAGCTCGCCGCAGGGTCCAAGCGAAACTGGAACTGGTCAATGCTGATCCTCCCGCGCAATGTGCGCCTCTTGTTGTGGACGCCTTAACGCAAGCCTGCAAGACGCACAGTCTGGCCTTCGAGCGCCTGATCAGCCGGGCGTACCACGATTCGCTGTTCATGTCGCGGATCGCGCCGACGGCGATGCTCTTTATTCCGTGCCGCGGCGGTGTCAGCCATCGACCGGATGAGTATGCTTCGCCGGAAGCGATCGCGCAAGGTGCGCTGGTGCTGGCCGAAACGCTAGCGCAACTCGCCTGCTAAGTTTTGGCGCCAATGTAAACGAACCGGATCATCAGGAGTATTGCGAGTAAATAAGCCGCCCAAGGCACTTGCCGGCCTCGCCCGCTGGCGAGATGGATGATGACGTAAGAAATAATTCCGCAAGCCAGGCCATTGGCGATGCTAAAGGTCAGCGGGATGGTAATCAAAGTCAGGAAGGCGGGGAAGGCTGTGCAGGCGTCATCCCATGGAATCTCTGCAACCGAGGAAATCATCAAGCCGCCCACCACTACCAGCGCTGGCGCTGTGGCCGCCGATGGCACCGCTCCAATCAGTGGCGCGATGAACAGGGCCGCGAGGAAGAGCAGCCCGGTGACGATGGACGTTACGCCCGTGCGGCCACCCGCCGCCACGCCGGCCGCGCTCTCAATGTAGCTGACCACCGTTGTGGTTCCGAGCAAAGATCCGCCGATGGTGGCAGTGGCATCCGTCAGCAGGATGCGATTCAGGCGCGGGATTCGGTTGCCCGGCTGGCTATTGCCGGCCTCCAACAACCCCGCTTTTTTGCTGACGCCCATCAGGGTACCCAGGTTGTCAAATAGATCCACAAACAGGAAGACGAAGACGATTTCGAGAAGCCCCAACCCGAGCGCGCCGCGAATATCCAAATGCAGCATGGTCGCCGAAATGTCGCTCCATTGATAGGATTGCGGCTGCCAATGGACCAAGCCGGCCACGGCGCCGACCGCGGTAGTGGAAAGAATGCCGAGCAGAATCGCCGCTCGCACCTTCCAGGCTTCGAGCGTCGCAATGATCAGGATTCCGAACACCGCGAGCGCGACGTTTGGATCGCGCAGGTTTCCCATGGAGACGATGGTCGCTGGATCCGCCTTCACGATTCCGGCGTTGCGCAGTCCGACGAAGGCAATGAACAGGCCAATCCCAGCGCTCACTGCGGCGTATAGCTCCGAGGGGATTGCCGCGATGATCCATTGCCGAATGCCCGTCACGGTAAGAATCAGGAACGCCACGCCCGACAGAAACACCGCACCCAGCGCCGTTTGCCACGGTACGCCCATGCCTTTGACGACGGTATACGTGAAGTAGGCGTTCAATCCCATGCCCGGCGCAAGGGCGATGGGATAGCGTGCAAATGCTCCCATCAGGATGCTGCCGAACGCGGCGGCCAGGCAGGTGGCCGCGAACACGGCTGGCACGGGCATGCCCGCGTCTTTGAGAATGGCGGGGTTCACGAACACGATATAGGCCATCGTGATGAACGTCGTGACCCCGGCCAGGATCTCGGTCTTCCAGGTGGTGTTCAGCTTTTTGAATTCGAAATAGCGCTCCAGCGGAGCCATACCCTATATTAGGGACAGCCCCCCGGCATGCCAACTAGAAGCTTTCCTGTTGCCGCGCTGATCGCGATGCTCGCGGCGCAATGCCTCTCCGCTCAGCAGTATCCTGCGCACTGGTGGACGCCGGTCCCGGAAGCCAACAAGCCCGACTGGGAGATACTTCCACAAGCAGCGAAGCCCGGCGAAGTGATTCTCTCCAAGCGCAACGAGCTCGGGATTCTGTCGAACTTTGCGGCCACTCCATTCACTCTGTATGGCAAGCGCTACGCGAGCGTCGAGGGATTTTGGCAGATGATGCTGTACCCGGAAGGCGAGTCCGGAAATTCTGACGACCCCCGCGCTAAATTTCCGGGCGTCACCTGGACGCACACTCGCGCGGAGGTCGCGCAGATGACCGCCTTTGACGCCAAGAACGCAGGCGAACTCGGCGAGAAGAACATGCGCACCATGGGTATCGATTGGGTAACGTTCGATCACAGGCGAATGAAATACTGGTCGCTCAAAAAGGGCGAGCATTACCGCATCATCGTCGCCGCGATGCGTGCGAAGCTGGAACAGAATCCCAAAGTGAAGCAGATTCTGCTTTCCACCGGCACTCTCACCTTGCTGCCCGATCACTATCAGGAGGAAAATCCTCCGGCCGAGTGGCGCTACTACCAGATCTGGATGGAGCTGAGGACCGAGCTTAGAGCGGCTCCAGCGGGGGATCGACATCGTTAGCCTCCGGCTTTCCAAGATTGTCGATATGCCCGCGAACCAGCTCGATGTCGGGAGCAGCCGGCTCTAACTGCGCATACTTGGTCATGTGCGCCTTCGCTCCGGCCAGATCGCCCTTAGCCTCCAGAATCCGTCCCAACACATATTCCGCTCGCGCCAGCTTCGAGTCCAGACGCATGCTCTCTTCTACGCTGGCCTGAGCGCCACTCAGATCCTTCAATTCATAGCGCGCGACAGCTCGATGTAGATAGATCTCGGGATAGGAATGCTTGGGATCTTCCTTGATCAACGCGTCGGCGGTCTCCCCCGCGCAGTTCCAATCCTTGGTCTTGATGCAGAGGCGCGCTAGCGCTACATACGCTCGCAAATACTTGGGGTCGGCAGTGATGGAGTGCTGGTAAGCCGCGTGCGCTTCGGCCGGTTTGTTGAGCCGGTCGTCAATCACGCCCAAGGCATGCCAGGCTTGCGATGCCTTCGCGGAAGCTGCCGTAACCGCCTCCAGGTGTGGTGCAGCCTCGGCGAGGTTTTGATTGTCCAGCGCCTTGATCGCGGCCTTCCAATCCCCCAACGCGTGCCCGGAAATCCCCTTATCGGAAAAATTAAGCGTATAGGGGTCAACCACCGAATTGCGAATCACGATGGGCGGGAGATCGAGAGTGGTGTGAGTAGTGTCCACGCCCGAAACTTCCACCTCAGTGGAGCTATAGCCGGCGTGGCTGGCGCGGATCACACAATTGCGCGTCTCCAACGGATCGATGTTCATGCGCCAGATGTACTCGCCCTTTTTGTCGGTGAGGACGCCTGGCATTGACCCGCTAACGTCGCTGCAGACCCGTTCGATGGACACCACAATCGGAGGAGGCGAGCCATCCTCCATCATCACTTTTCCGTGCAGGATGACCGGATAAATGTCGGCGATTGCAGGCTCGATCAGAAAGGAAAGGGACGCGAGCAGGACGCCAATGAAAATTCGCTTCCAATTCATACCGTCTCCCGAGCAACAACGGATTTATATCACAAAAATAGCCTGCGCGCCGCGTACGCGTTTCTGGCGCGTAAACGGTCGTATACTGGAGAGCAAATCCAGCGATGAAAAGCATCGAGCGCACGATTTTATTTTTGCTTCTCTGGCCCGTGATCGCGATGTGCCAGACTTCGCCGCCCGCGCCGGCCCCGGTTGTCACGGGTCGCATTCAGCAATGCCAGGACATCCTCAACAAGGCGCTCACTGATAAAAATCCCGACACGCGCAAGCAGGCGGCCATTGCTCTCAGCCTGGTTGGTTCGGCCGAGCCGCTCCCTTCGCAATTGGAATCGTTGCTGGACGATAAGGACGTGGAAGTCCGTCTCGCCGCCGTCGCCAGCATGTCGGATCTCAAGAATGACCGGACCAACGCCGCTCTTCACAAGGCCTTGAACGATGAAGTGCCGGAGGTCAGCTTTGCCGCCGCGCGATCCCTGTGGGCGCTGAACGATCCGGACGGCAAGAAGGCTCTGCTCTCTATATTGAGCGGCGAGAGCAAGGCATCGTCGGGATACTTCGCGAAACAGAAGCGCGATGCGCTGCGCTTGATGCACACGCCCAAGCCGATGTTTCTGTTCGCCTTGAAGACCGGCGCCGGTTTCGCTCCCGTGCCGGGATTGGGCGAGGGCATTTCTTCGATGCAAGCCCTGCTTTCCGATCCTTCCGTTTCCGGCCGCGCGACCGCCGCGCTGCTGCTTGAGAAAGACAAAGATCCACAAACGCTGGCCGCCTTGCAGGAGGCGCTACAGGATAAAGACTGGTCTGTAAGAGCGGCCGCCGTTCACGCTCTGGTGCTGCGGGACGAACCTGCCTTTGAGACCAGCATCACCCCGTTGCTGGACGACAAGACGGAAGCTGTCCGGCTGCGCGCCGCCGCTGGATATTTGCGGCTGGAGACAGTGAAGAATACACCGAAATCTGCGCCGCCAAAAACGCGCAAGCGTCTGGTCAAGAAGACGCCATCGAAGCCACGACCCTAAATCAATACTCAGGAGGCCGTTCCATGACGAATCGTCGCAATTTCCTAAAACAAACGTCGCTGCTGGCCGTCGCACCGGCAGCCGCCGTCTTGGTCCGCGATACGGCTCGGGCCCAGAATTCTGCCAGCTCCGTGATCGCGGAAACCACGTTCGGTAAGATCCGCGGGGAAGAGATCCAGGGCATCAAAATCTTCAAAGGCGTTCCGTACGGTGCCAGCACGGCGGGACAGAATCGCTTCATGCCGCCGAAGGATCCAGCGCCATGGTCCGGCGTGCGCGACGCGCTGCATTATGGACCCAGCACGCCGCAGAGCAATCCCGGCGTTCCGCGCGCAGTGTCCGCGCTATCCACGGCCAGCGCCAACCTGCCGCCCGAAAGCGAAGACTGCCTGGTGCTCAACGTTTGGACGCCGGCGCTGAAGGATGGACGCAAACGGCCCGTCTTGTTCTGGTGCCATGGCGGGGGCTTCGTGAGCGGCTCGGGGTCTTCGCCCGGAACCGACGGCGCCAATCTCGCGCGGCGCGGCGACGTGGTGGTGGTCAGCATCAACCACCGCCTGAATGTTCTCGGCTTTACCTACCTGGCCGAATTCGGCGGATCGGATTTCGCCGGGTCGGGTGACGCCGGCATGCTCGACATCGTGCACGCGCTGCGCTGGGTGCGCAACAACATCGAGCAGTTTGGCGGCGATCCGAACACGGTGATGATCTTCGGCCAGTCCGGCGGCGGCCGCAAAGTGGGCACGCTGCTCGCCATGCCATCAGCCAAGGGACTCTTTCACCGGGCCGTGATCGAGAGCGGCCCCACCATCCAGTTGGTTGAGATTGGACAGGCTGCGGGCGTAGCCGGAATGCTGCTCGCGAAGCTGAATCTTCGCGGGGACCAAGTCCGCGAACTGCAAAAACTGCCGGTGGATCGCATCATGTCTGCGTACTTCGCGGTGGTCAAAGACATGAACGGCCAGGATCAGATGACCAAGGGCTTCTCGCCCACCGTGGATGGGAAGGCCATCCCGCATCACCCGTTCCATCCGGCTGCGTCGCCAATTTCTGCCGATGTGCCCTTGATGCTGGGCTCAACGCGCACCGAAATGACGCTGCAGAGCGACGAAGCCGCCTTCTCGCTGGATGAGGCGGGAATGCGTGGCCGCGTGAAAGCGCTGGCCGGCGCCGAAAGCGACGCGCTGATCGAGGTGTATCGCAGGCAGAATCCCCGCGCCACGCCGTCCGATCTTTTCTTTCTCATCGCGAGCGATTATCGCTATGGCGCTCCCATTATGAAGATCGCGGAGCGGCGCGCGGCGTTGAACAAAGGCCCGGTCTATCTGTATTACTTCACCTGGGAGACGCCGGTGCAAGGCGGCCGGCTGCACTCGCCGCATACCATGGAAATCCCGTTTGCGTTTGATAACGTCCAGATATCGCGCGCACTCACCGGCGGCGGCGCCGATGCCATGGCTCTGGCGGACAAGGTGAGCGACGCGTGGATCGCGTTCGCCCGCACGGGCGACCCCAACCAGCCCAAGCTGCCGCACTGGCCGGCGTTTAGTGCCACCGAACGGCCCACCATGGTGATCAACAATCAGAGCAAGGTGGCGAGCGACCCGATTCGTGAGCAGCGCCTGGCGATGTTCCGCGCACTGGAGCTGGCCTGAGCTACTTCGCGGAAGCCGCCGTGCTTTTGGTCTCGCTCAAAATAGGAGCGAGAACGGACAATTTTCCGTCGATCCCGGCAGGCACGTTGAGCCCCAGAATATGCGCGATTAGTGGATAGATGTGGATATTCTGAAACTCTTCGATGCTGAGCCCGGCCTTCAGATCGGGACCGGCGGCGTAAAAAATCCCGCGCATTTCGGGCATCCTGGAAACGTCGTAGCCATGCATGCCGCGAGGTTCGGTCTGTCCGGGTTTTGGAGCCAGGTGCAGGACCACGGGCGCGATAGCGAAAGCCACCAGGTCGCCGATGCGCGGATTGCCTGAGTAGTGTAAACGCTCCGGAATCTCGCTGCGACGATAGACTTCCATGCGCGGATCTTTCCCCTTCAGCTCCGCATACAATTGGTCGATTCGTTTTGGATCGGTCGAATAGAACTTGAAATCTGTGCTGTTGGGCGCCATCTCCACCCCATTCAAATTGGCCAGCTTCGAAACATCCACATCGCCTGTTACGGTGGCCATGCCGTGGTCGGAAACGACAAAGATGTCGAGCGGAATCGGCAGAGCTCGCGCGGCGCCGAAAAGCTTGGCGAGCAAAGCGTCCATTTGCTGGATAGCGGCGTGCGTTTCTGGCGCATCCGGACCAAACTGGTGGCCTGCGTGATCCACATCGGAAAAATACAGCGTGATGAAGTGCGGCCGCTCTGTCTTTGGCAGCTTCAGCCATTCCACCACCTGGCTCACCCGCTGCTCATTCGGAATTCTCCCGTCGTACTTGTAGAAATAGGTGGGACGCGTGCCTTGTATCTCCGCGTCGCTTCCCACCCAGA
Source organism: Bryobacterales bacterium (assembly GCA_963781905.1). Taxonomy (GTDB): domain Bacteria; phylum Acidobacteriota; class Terriglobia; order Bryobacterales; family Bryobacteraceae; genus Palsa-89. The sequence goes on along the minus strand of CAWAHZ010000010.1, from coordinate 3,682,687 downwards.
AGAACGATGCCGCGCGCATCCCCTGCTGTTCCGCCAGCACCCATAAAGGCATCCCACCCCACCAACCGCTTCCGGTAGAGGAAGCTGGATCGCTCGATTTGAATTCGGCGTTCCGCTGCGGATCCCAGAACAAGTTATCGACAATGCCATGATGCGCGGGATAGAGGCCGGTGACGATGCTGTAATGATTTGGAAAGGTGGTGGTAGGGAACGACGGAATCAGAGCTTTGGCCGTAACGCCGCTTTTGCCAAAGGCCAGTAAATTCGAGGCATGATCGCGCTCCGCGTAGTCGTACCGGAAGCCGTCGATCGAGATCAACAAGACGTACGGTTTGTCCTGCTGGGCCCCCGCGTTGGGCGGATGGGCCGGCTGCCCAAAACAAGCCGCCGCGAGCAAGACGACGAAAATCGAAAACCGGCGCAATTGTTTAGTGTACAAGCTGGGCATAGGGCCCGGCGGCATATACAATCTTGCCGCCCAGCATCGTCAATACGGATTCGATGCCCCCGATCTGATCCACGGGCACGGTCAGGTAATCTTTCGACAGCACCGCGAGATCGGCCAGCTTGCCGGGCTCGAGCGAGCCACGGTCATTCTCATCGTGCGAGAACCACGCGCTGCCGAGCGTGTAAAGCCGGAGCGCCTCCATGCGGCTTGGTGCATCTCCGGGACCGCCCATAAATCGCTGCAGCGCGGTGAACGGATTGTAGGATGCCACGCGATGAGCATCCGTACCCGCGCCCACCACCACGCCGAGTTCCTTAGCCGTTTCTACGGGTGGTACGCGCTGCCCGGGCTGTGCGGTCCAGCCTATACCCAGCGCCTTCATGCGCCGCAAACTCTCCGCCGACGCATCGTTCAAATGCGCGATGGACCATCGCAGATTGCCGATAGGCACGTCTTTGTTCACGCGCTCGAAAATATCCAGCAGCACTCCCACCGAATCGTTGCGCGGCCAGTGCATGGTGACAGCCATACCGCGCTCGGCCGCCCATCGTACGATCTCGTAATATTTCTCGCGCTCGGCTTCGCTGGGGTTATTGTTGTTATTCATCGCCCAGGTGATCCGTTCGCCGATGCCATTGAAGCGCAGCATCCCATCGCCGAAACCCATGGGCAGCATTTGTGTCAGGTCTTTCAACTCTTCGAATTCTCTGCCGGGCGTGATGCCGTTCAAACTGTAGGCCACGCGCACCGTGAGCTGGCCTTGCCGCCAAACTTTGAATAGCGCCTGATACGATTCCGGGGTCATATTGTTTCCGCCCGGATCCACCACGCCCGTCAGGCCCAGGCGATTCAGCTCGCGAAAGAACTTTTTGGTCCCCTCCACTTCCTGATCGGGTGTGGGCGTCGGGAGCCGGTCAAACAAAGTGATGATCGCGTTCTGGGCCCCGCTGATTCCGCCCGTTAGCTTGCCGTCCGGGTCGCGCTCCAGCTTGCCGCCAGGTGGCAGATCCGCGTCCGTCGCGATATGCAGCTTGTCCAGTGCTTTCGGCGTCATCATTATCCAGCCGTAGCCCAACTGGATGTAAACGGGATTCTCCGGCGCGGCGGCCACCAGTTCCGCCTGCGTTGGCCGGCGATTCTCCGAAAACTGCTGTGCGTTCCAGCCCCCCGCGACGATCAGCCATGCGCCCGGCGCCATGCTATGAGCTGCCTCGCGGATTCTGCCCAGCGCTTCCGCGAGCGATCGCGTGCCGATCCAGTTCACTTCGGTGCTGAAGCTCAGCGCCGCACGGATGGCGTGCATATGCGAATCGATCAAGCCCGGAATTACGGTGCGGCCCTCGAGATCGATCCAGCGCGCCTGTGGCCCGGCCATTTTGCGCAAATCGCCCGACGTGCCCGCGGCAAGGATTCTTCCATCCTGGATCGCTACTGCCTCCGCGGTTGTGGCCCTCGGATTTTCCGTGAGGATCTTGCCGTTGAACAACACAGTGGTGCTGCCCTGAGCCGTCGCCAGCCCAGCCGAGAGGAGAACTGCCAGTACGAAAGGTCGCGTGCAGGCCACGGAGGAATTATACTAAGCTACCAATTGATTTCTTGAAGGCCCTCCATAAAGACAATTGATGGGCATGGCTCTTGCGAAGCGGGGTCCGCTCATCCAAAATGGAGGATCGGCTTAACATTCGAATACAGGGTGGGTTCCTCTCGATCCGGGCGTAGCAATCATCCCAACCACCGGTCCAAATACTATGACAAAATACAAACTCGAATACATCTGGCTTGACGGAAAACATCCGGTTCCCAACCTGCGTGGGAAGACCCTCATCAAGCAATTTGAGCAGCCGCCCACCCTCGCGGATATTCCCAACTGGGGGTTTGACGGCAGCTCCACCATGCAGGCTGAAGGCAAGAGTTCCGATTGCATTCTGAAGCCCGTGGCGCTGTACCCGGATGGGGGCCGCAAGAACGGTTATATCGTTTTGAGCGAAGTGATGCACCCCGATGGCACTCCGCATTCCACCAACGCCCGGGCTACCATCGAGAACGATCCTGACTTCTGGGTTGGCTTTGAGCAGGAATACTTTCTGTATAAGGATGGGCGTCCGCTGGGGTTTCCGAAGGACGGTCATCCGAATGTCGCCCAAGGCCCGTACTACTGCGGCGTTGGCTACAAGTACATGGGCAACATCGCCCGGCAGATCGTCGAAGAGCACCTGGACCTCTGTCATCATGCCGGCATCAATCATGAAGGCATCAACGCCGAAGTCGCCAAAGGCCAGTGGGAATTCCAGATCTTCGCCAAAGGTTCCGCGAAAGCCGCCGACGACACCTGGACCGCTCGCTACCTGATGCTGCGTCTTTGCGAGAAATACGAAGTAGACATGGAATTGCACTGCAAACCCATCAAGGGCGACTGGAACGGATCTGGCATGCACTGCAATTTCTCGACGAAGTACATTCGCGAAGTAGGCGGCAAGGATTATTTTGAGTCGCTCATGAAGGCGTTCTCCGCTAACGTGGCTGAGCACATCGCTGTGTATGGCCCCGACAATCATCTGCGATTGACCGGCCAGCACGAAACGCAGGCCATCGACAAGTTCAGCTATGGTCTCTCGGATCGTGGCGCTTCGGTCCGCATGCCCGTGAACTTCATCAAGAACGGCTACAAGGGCTACCTGGAAGACCGTCGCCCGAACTCGGAAGGTGATCCTTACCAGATCGTTTCCCGCATTCTGAAGACCATCAATAGCGTCCCGAAGCCTTGATTCACCGGCCCTAAAGCATTCCCTACTAAGGCCCTGCCTCGAAATCCGGGGCGGGGCCATCCTACCTAAGAAATCCGATACTCCCCCGATTCCGTAGTAATCATTGGACGCGCAAAATGAACAGCGCAGACCAAGAGGATGATTATGCGGAAATACACTTTACTAGCATTGCTGACCGGCTTGCTTGCCCTGGCGCCGATGTCGGGAGCCAAAACAGCCAACGACGACGCTCTTTATAAGAGCCTCGGTGGCAAGAAAGCCATCACCGCCGTGGTAGACGACTTTGTGGGGCGCGTCGCGGCGGACAATCGAATCAACAGCTTCTTCAAGGCCACGGCCGCCGATCCCAAACGGCTGTCAACTTTCAAGAAAAATCTCGTGGACCAGATTTGTCAGGCGGCCGGCGGTCCCTGCAAATACAAAGGGAAAGATATGAAGACGGCGCACGCGGGCATGGGTATCGGCAGCGCCGATTTTGACGCGTTGGTCGAAGACCTGGTGGCGTCGCTCGACAAGTTCCAGGTCAAGGATGGCGACAAGCAAGCGCTGCTCGGCGTTCTTGGGCCCATGAAGAAAGACATCGTAGAAAAATAAAACAAAAAGTGACCGACTCCTTGGTGCTGTTCCCTCGGGCGCGCCGGTTGGCTTGGACTACCGTTCTCCGGCCAGCGCGCTTCATTTTTGCCAGATCGGGCTATTATCAAGTGCGCGGGTTTGAGTAGCATGTCGATTCATTTATACCGAGACGCGATCCGGAAGCGGCCTTGATGCTTCCACTGCTCATGGCGGTGATCGCCGGTCCTGAGGAACGAGCGCTGGTGCTTCGTTTGCAGCGCCGCGATCCGCAGGCTCTTGCCGAACTGTACGATCGTTACGGCAAGATGGCCTATTCTCTGGTTCTGCGTGTGGTCCGAGACGGCGCGATTGCGGAGGATTTGGTACAGGAGACATTTCTGCGCGTGTGGAACCGCGTGCACTCCATCGATTCCGAGAAAGGATCCTTAGGGCCGTGGTTGCTGGCTATCGCCCGGAATCGCGCCATCGATTACTTGCGTTCGTCGGCCGGACGCGAGCGGAAAGCGGTAGAACTAGACGAGGCGGATCACGCGCCGCTCTATAGCGGGATGGAAGCCGACATCCTGATCTCAGATCAAGCCCGCCGCGTGAAGGTAGCGATGGAGAAGCTGGCGCCGAATTATCGAACCGTGATGGAACTGGCGTATTTCGAGGGCTTGTCGCAGTCCGAGATGGCGGTCCAAATGGGACAGCCGCTCGGCACTATCAAGACTTGGGTGCGCACGGCATTGCAGAGCCTGCGTGACGAACTCGGAGTGGTGGCGTCATGAACTGCGAAGAACTCCGCGAGCATTATGAGCTTTACGCCTTGGACATCGCCGAAGAACCTGAGCGTAGCGAGGTTCGCGCTCATTTGCAGCGAGGCTGCGAGGTTTGTATGGCGGGCGTAAAGCGCGCGCTCGAAACCGCTGCGCTGGTGGGCGCTACGGCGCCTCAGGCGCAACCCTCGGCCAAGCTTCGTCGCCGCATACTGGCTTCGGTTGGCTCGGAAGAACGCCGTTCGAGCGGGATGCCTTGGTGGGCCGCCGCGCTGGCCATGGCGGCCTTGCTCGTGATCGCTGTGTACTTCGCGGCGAGCAGCAACAAATACGCAGCCCAAGCCGCCCGGTTGCGCGGCGAGATGGGTGCCCAGGCTGGTCAGATGGCCCGCCTGACGCAAGCTTTCGCCATTCTCTCCGGCCCCCGCACCACCGAAGTATCCTTTGGCGGCGCGCAGCCCAGGCCGCCCGAAGGTAAAGTCTTCGTGAACCCAACGCGCGGCGTGCTGCTCATCGCGTCTAATCTGCCGCGAACGGCCGCCGACAAGATCTATGAAATGTGGCTGATCCCCAAGGGCGCGAAGCCCGTTCCCGCGGGCCTGTTCCAGTCACAAGACGATGGCAGCGCGCTGCACGTCCGGCCGGGGCTGGTAGACGTGGCTGCGACAGCGGCCATTGCCGTCACCCTGGAGAACCAGGCGGGCGCCGATCAGCCGACCACCACACCGCTGATTATGGCTGCCCTGCCTGTCGCCAATCCTTAGTATCACTTTGACTGATACCCTCTCTTCCGCGAGTCCTGCGAAGATAGAATTGTTGTAGGACCTTAACTGCCGACGGATTTGTGCCGATGGATAAAGTGGAGCGACCGCATTTGAGACTGGCAGAACTCTTAGGCTTCGGGCCCCGGCAACCTCCGTCCATGCCGCGGGGTGCGACACGCACCTCCAAGAAGACCATTGCGCTCTGTCACAGCCTGCTCTCTGAACGCGGAGAGGTTTCCGGTAGCCGGCTTGCCGCCGAAGCGCTGGATTCCTACCAGGCGCTGGATGACCGCGCTCGCCGCTCGTTTTTCGAGTCGCTCATCCAGGAATTCTCTCCAGACCCGGAGGAGGTAGGGCGCGCCGGTGACGCGTATCGGCTGGACCCCTCCGCCGAGAATCTCGCTCGCCTGCAAAGAGTGGTAGAGCCGCCGCGCCAGGAGTTGTTCCGCCGGCTGAACCTGGCGCCGGATGGCACGCGGATCCTGGTGGTGATGCGAAGCCAGGTGTTGCAGGAGTCTGACCGGGCTGCCCGGCTAAAGCCCATCGCCGCCGATCTCGCGCATCTCTTCACCTCCTGGTTTAACCGCGGCTTCCTGGTGCTGCGCCGCATCGATTGGCGTACCTCGGCGGTAGTCCTGGAAAAGCTGATCCAGTATGAGGCGGTGCACCAGATCCACGGCTGGCACGACCTGCGACGCCGTCTCGAAACGGACCGGCGCTGTTTTGCGTTCTTCCATCCCGCTCTCCCCGACGAGCCGATTATCTTCATTGAAGTGGCGCTCACGCGCGGCCTGAGCGACAAGGTGCAGACGCTGCTTGATCCGGACTCTCCCGTCCTGGATGCGGCGGAGGCCGAGTGGGCCATCTTCTACTCGATCACCAATTGCCAGGAGGGTCTGCGCGGCGTTCCGTTCGGCAGCTTTTTGATCAAGCAGGTGGTGGAGGACGTCAGCCAGGAGTTCCCGCGTATCAAGAAGTTTGCAACGCTTTCGCCGGTTCCCGGTTTTCGGAAATGGCTTTCCGAGAAGACCCCGGCCCTCCAGGCGAATCCCAAGCTTGCGCCCTTCGCCAACGCCGTGGCGAAACTCGATAGCCCGCAATGGATGGAGGACGAAGCCCTCCGCGCCGAATTGCAGCGGTACCTGGCGCCGCTAGCGGCCTATTATCTTCTGCACGCCAAACAAAGCGCCAAACAAAACAATGAGCCGCTGGACCCGGTGGCTCGCTTCCACCTGAAGAATGGAGCGCGGCTGGAACGCATCAACTGGCTCGGCGACACGTCTCTGTCCGGGCTGCAGCGCTCGGCCGGTTTGACCGCCAATTACGTCTATAAGCTTCCCGACGTTGAGCGCAACCACGAATTGTACGTGCGCGAACACAAGGTTCCCTCTTCCCGCGATATCGAAGCGCTGGCCAAGCGCTTCTCCCCACCCGCGCGCTTCTAAATACACGCGCAAAACGGAGCGCCGCGCCCTTTGCGCTTCCTAAAGCGCTGTTCAGCGCCGCCCTGTCCCCATTCGCCCCGAATGGAGTGTTGGAGTGACTCTCTTGAAATACAATGTCTTGTATACTAGTCAGTCATCCGCGATAAAGGACAACTATGATCTCTCAGACAGTACAGCTGCGTTTGCGCAGCGGCCTGTGGCTTGCGTTTTTGTGGATTGCAATGGCGGCGTTCCCGGCGTGGTCCCAAACCGGAGCCAGCCTTTCGGGCGTGGTGACCAACCAAGCCGGCGCAACCGTTCCCGAGGTCGCGGTGACCATCAGGAACGTCGACACAGGCGAAACGCGCACTATCCCAACCGACGGCGCGGGGCGCTATCAGGCGTCCGGCCTGCCTCCGGGGCGCTTCGAGATTCGCGCCGCCAAGCCAGGGTTCGCCGATGAAAGGCGCTCGGGAATCAGCCTGGCGGTTGGCCAGGCCGCCACGGCCGACATTCATATGCAGCCGAGCACCTCAGACGCCTGTGCCAGCGGCCACGAGTTCCTCACCAGCGATTGCGCGCTATCCTGGCACGGCATTACAGTGTACGGTGCGTATGATATCGGCGTGGGCTGGGTCAGCCACGGCTTACCGGAAAACGCTGCTAACTATGAAGGCGCTTCTCTGGTGAACCGGAACGGCTATCAACATCGATTCCTGATCGCACCGAACAACCTGCAGCAGACCGGTTTCGGCATCCGGGGCAGGGAAGAGTTTGCGCCGGGCTGGTCCGTTGTGTTCAACGTTTCCACTGGCATCAATCCGCAGTCTGGCCAGCTTGCCAACGCTTCAGCCACCCAGACCATCAACAATGGCCTTCCCAGGAGCAGCTATTCTTACGCCATCGACGGCGCGCGCGCCGGCCAGCCCTTCAATGACGAATATTATGGCGGCATAGCGTCCAAGGTTTTCGGCACGGTGACTTTCGGGCGTCAGCGCTCTCTCGGGACCGATGCGATGCTTCAGTACGATCCGGCTGGCGGCAGCTATGCCTTTTCGTACATCGGATATAACGGCACGCTGGCCGGCGGCGGAGACACCGAGGATAGCCGTTGGGACGACGCCGTGAAGTATCGCCTCACCACTGGCCCGGCCCATTTCGGCGCGATGTACAAATTCGCCGACGGGAATGGCGGCTGTTACTCGGCCTCCTCAACCTGGACCGCCGCCACCTGTACGCCGGAATCGGCGCACAACAACGCCTATGGATTTGACGTCGGCGGAGAAATCGGTAAGAGGTTTTCCGTCGACGCCGTCTACCAGCATTACAATCAGGCGGTCAGCGTGTTGAATCCCTTGCTGGGCGCTCAGAGTCCGACGGCGTCCTATCAGTCCACCACCGACAGCATCAATACCAACCAAATCACCGGGGCCAATCTGATCTCAACCAACGACACCGTATACGGCATCGTGACCGACAACAACGCCATTATGTTCGCTGCCAAATATACGTGGGAGAAGTTCAGGTTGTTTGGCGGCTTCGAATGGATTCGGCAGACCAATCCGTCAAACCCGTTGGGCGTGGGCGCCTTGGACCAGGGCAGTGTTTACCTGAGCGGCGTCGAAGACAACAATCTTGATTCTCCCAAGGTGGTGAAGATCTGGTGGACCGGCGTGAAATACGCTGTCGACCGCAAGACCGACGTTACTTTCGCCTGGTATGAGCAATTGCAGGACGACTTCCGCGTTCCGTCCACCTGCTCCACCGCAGCCGGTTTCCGCGCTTCCTGCGCGGGGAGCCTCAGCTTCGGGTCGCTCAATGTGGATCATCACTTCACGCCGCGTTTCGACGGTTTTGCCGGCCTTGCGTATTCCTTCGTGACCGGCGGTCTGGCCATCGCTATTCCGCATGGCCCCGGCGTCCCTTACCTGCACAACAGCAACTATGCTCCGGTAATCGGTGGGCGGTTCACCTTCTGAGCGCCTTCAGCGTACTTTGTATCAGTGTATTTTGTATCAGCGTACTTTGTATCCGTAGCGCGCCAAAATATCGCGGCCCGGACCGTTGAGCACGAACTGAGTGAATTTTCGAGCGTCGTCGATGTGTTGTGACCGCGCTACGATTCCCAGCTTTTGAACGATGGGCTTGTGCAGGGCCTCATCCACTGGAATCACCTTGCCGGCCTCTTTCAACACCAGCGAGTATGCCGTGAACACAGCGTCGGCGTTCTTGGATGTGCCGTATTGCTTAGCCATGCTGATGTTTTCCGCATAGACGATCTTGGCCATCACCTGATCCCAGATGCCGGTCTTCTGCAGCGTTTCTACCGCCGCCGCGCCATAGGGCGCGAGTTTCGGATTCGCGACCGCTATCACCTTCACATCTTTCGCCTTCAAATCCTCTACCTTGTCGACGTGCGCCTTGCTCCCGGACGGAATCCACAAAGCCAGCACACCCACCGCGTATACCGCGTTGCTGCCGGGGACCAGCATGTTCTCTCCCGCGAGTTTGTCCGCGTGCTCCGCATCCGCCGACAGGAAAACATCGAAGGGCGCCGAGTTCTCAATCTGGGTGGTCAGCACCGCCGTGGATGCAAAACTGAAGACTGGATGGATTTTGGTCTGCGCTTCGAATTCCGCGCCGATGGTCTGAGCGACTTCGGTGAGATTGGCCGCCGCGGCGACTGTGATCTCCGCACCCTGACACAGCGCGCCGCAAAACGCTACGATGATCAGCGGAGCTATGCGTCGGCGTATCATCGGAATATACGATGTTACTGTAACACGACAGAGTAGCGTTTAAAATGCCTGAAATCGAGAATCACTTAGGAACCCTCCGGCAAAAACGGGCCATCTCGGCGGCCCAGCTCGCGCGCACGGTGGGGGTCACCCGCCAGACCATTTACGCCATGGAAGCGGGCAGCTACGTCCCCAACACCGCTGTCGCATTGCGTCTGGCGCAGGCCTTGGAAGTGAAGGTGGAGGATCTTTTCACTCTTCCGCGGGCCGAACCCGCCGGTGTCCGCTCGGAGGAAGTAACCCTGCTGCCGGGCTCCGAGACGCTGCATCCGGGCCAGCCGGTGCAGCTCTGCCGTGTAAACAAGCGCCTGGTTGCCTCACCGCCTTCACCCGTCCCCTGGTACTTTCCCGTCAGCGACGCCGTAGTGGTCTCGTCTCCGGCGCCCGTCAAGCTCCCGAAAAATGGCCGCACCGACGTCCAGGTCTTCGACGCCACCGACGACTTTCGCAATCGAGTTCTGATCGCCGGATGCGACCCCGGTATTTCGGTCCTCGCGCATCACTTGCAGTCCGCCGGCGTGGAGCTGGTTCTGGCGCATCGCAACAGCTCTCAATCGCTCCAACTCCTGAAGGATGGCTGTGTCCATATCGCCGGCACGCACCTGCGGGATGAATCGAGCGGCGAATCGAACCTTCCCGAGATCGGCCGCATGTTTCCGAGGAATGCCGTGGCCGTGATCACTTTCGCGGTATGGGAGGAAGGGATCGTCACTGCGACGGGCAATCCCAAAGGCATCAAAGGCATCGAAGACCTGGCCCGGCGCGATGTCCTCATCGTCAATCGCGAAAAAGGCGCGGGCAGCCGGGCACTGCTGGATTCGGCGCTCAAGCGCCTGAAGCTGGACTCCAAAAACGTGCGCGGGTATGGTCGCGTGGCGCCGGGACATTTGCAGGCCGCCTGGCAAGTACAATCCGGGCAAGCCGATTGCTGCATCGCCACGCGAGCCGCATCGCGAGTCTTCGGTCTCGGTTTCATTCCGCTGGTGAGTGAACGCTACGATCTGGCGATTCGAAGACAGCATCTTGACATGCCCAGTATTCAGACGCTATTGGACACGCTGAACCGCTCCAACTACCGCCGGGAACTGGAGAGCCTGGGCGGTTACGACGCCCGCGCCGCCGGCCAGCGCCTGCTCTGATTGTTTGGTACAAGAGGACATGGCACTCTCAGCTCGAAATCAACTCCCCGGCATCGTGGAAAGCGTAGAAACTGACTCCATCATGGCCCACGTCGTCGTCAAGGTCGGCGACAATCAGATCGAAAGCGTGATCACTCGTACCAGTGCCGAAGAGCTTGGACTGAAAAAGGGTGACTCGGTGAAGGTGGTCGTCAAGTCCACTGAAGTGATGATCCAAAAGGGCTGATGCCGGATTGGGCATCCATTCGCGGCGAGTTTCCCGCTCTCGCGCATTGGACCTACCTCAACACCGCCACGTTCGGCCAATTGCCGCGCCGTGCTACCGACGCCGTGGCCCGCCACTTCGCTCATCGCGATGAACTGGCTTGCCGGGATTTTCTGGCCTGGTATGACGACGCCGATCGCATCCGCGCCAAGATCGGCCGTCTCATAAATTGCCAACCGGATGACATCGCCTTCGTTCCGAATGCATCTACGGCGCTGGGGCTGCTGCTGGCCGGGCTGGATTGGCGCGCGGGCGATCGCGTGCTCACGCTGGAGCATGAATTCCCGAACAATCTGTACGCTCCCGGATTGCTGGAACGATTCGGAGTGGAAACCACCGCTTGTCCCTGGGACCGGTTCTATGAGTCGGTGAGCGCGAAGACGCGGCTGGTCATCGTGAGCTCAGTGAATTACACCACTGGATTCGCTCCCCCGCTCGCGGAGCTGTCGGTTTTTCTGCGCGCCCGCGGCATCCTGTTGTATGTGGATGGAACCCAGAGCGTGGGCGCGCTGCGCTTCGATGCCGCGAGCATTCAGCCTGACATGCTGGCAGTGCATGGATACAAATGGCTGCTCTCGCCCAACGGTGCGGGATTCTTCTATATCGCGCCGCAACTACGCGAGCGGCTGCAGCCCAATGTGGTCGGTTGGCGCAGCCATCGGGCTTGGCGCAACGTCGATAACTTGCATCATGGCATTCCCGAATTGCTCGCGAGCGCGGAGAAATATGAGGGCGGTTCGGTCTCCTTCCCATTGCTGTACGCCATGGAAGCTTCTTTGGATCTGATTCTCGAAACTGGTCCGGATGTCATTGAGCAGCGCGTTCTGGATTTAGCCGCCCAGGTGCGCGGGATGCTCGCTCAACTCGGAGGCGCCATCGCCCACTCGGGATCTCCCATTGTCGCCGCGCGTTTCGATAACCGCGACGTCTCGGCTCTGGCGCGAACGCTAGGGGAACAGCGCATCTTAGTTTCGGCCCGGCGCGGCCATCTGCGTGTTTCCACACACCTCTACAACCATGAACAGGATTTGGAAATTTTCGAGCGCGCCTTGCGGGCCTGCGTCTAGCCCGGCAAGCGGAACGTCACATTGCGCTCGCGATTCAGCCGCTCGCTCAAACCATGGTCGAGCGATGACAACGGCGTCTGCTTCTGCTCGTGATCCATCGTGACGTAATGCACGGTTGTGCCGTCCACCCAATACGCCAGCACCGCACGAATGGTGCCGTCGTTCATCGCGAGCAGGAAAAGCGTATCTTCATACTTCTTGGCCTGCGTCGTGGGACCGGCTTCCCAAACAGCCGGCGCCGGCGGCGCTTGCACATATACCGGCGGAGGCGCCTGGTTGGAAATGATCATTACCTGCGGACTTGGATTCGGCGCGCCATAGGAACCGTATCCGCCGTAGTCGTTGTATTGATCCGCGTATTGATCCGCGGGATAGCCATAGCCAGAGTCGCCGTAATCCCATCCGGTGTCCCACAGGAACGGATTGTAATAACCGTAGTAGCCGGGATAATATCCGCCGCCGTAGTAGCCCCGGAATCCGCGATAGCCGCCTACGCCGCGAAATCCTCCGCCGCGAAAGCCAGCGCTGCTTCCTCGAAATCCGCCACTGCTTCCTCGAAATCCGCCCGAAGGTGCGCCGTGGAAACCACCACCGCCGCGCGCTCCGCCGCCTCCGCCATGTCCGCCTCTTTGAGCGAACAAGGGAATCGCCAGCAGGACGCAGCCAATTACAACCGGCAAAGTTCGCCGCATGGTACCTCTATTTCTATTGTATATTCTACGCGCCGATGTACCTGGCGTACAAGCTCCGCGCCAAGCCCACGTCCGTGGTGCCCTTAATGATCGCCCGGCCGTCTGGAAAGATGGTCAGCAAATAGGGCGGCACTTCAAATTGGAGCGCGAATTCATTAGCCCGAACCGGTCCCAGCGGCGCCAGCCGAGCCGCCAGATCGCGCAATTCTAACGGGCGCGCCCGCTCATGGATCTGCACTGCCTGGTGGCCGCACAGGCTCACCGGCGCACGGCGCTCGCCGTTCAGATGCGGAAACTCACGCCGCCCGCACGCGGGACAATCCGCCACCGGGCCCGGCTGCGCAATCTGACGGATGTCGCCGCTCCAGACATCCACGGTCGTGATCTTGTTCGATGGCTCTGCGCCACACAGGATTTTGATGCCCTCGCTCACCTGCCAGCTCGCGATCAGCGCCGTCACGCTCCCCAGCACTCCCGCGGTCTCGCAGGTCGGTTGCGCGCCCGGCGGCGGATCGGGATAGATGCACCGCAGGCACGCCGTGGTGCCGGGAACCACCGGCATCGCGATCCCATAGCTCCCCAACGCCGCTCCGTAAACCCAAGGAACGCCGCGGTCCACGGCAAAATCATTGATCAGGTAGCGTGTTTCAAAGTTATCGGTTCCGTCCAGGATTAAATCCACGCCGCCCAGCAGCTCCTCTACGTTAGAAGGCGTTAGATCCCGAACTACCGGCTCTACTTCAACCCCTCCATTGATCCCGGCGATCTTGCGCGCGGCCGCCGCGGCCTTGGGCATCCCCTGCTCTACGTCGCATTCATCGAACAGCCACTGGCGTTGCAGATTGCTCAGCTCGACGTAGTCCCGGTCGATGATTCTCAGAAAACCGATCCCCGCCCGCGCCAGCGCTCCGGCCTGGAAGCTCCCCAACGCGCCGCAACCGGCCACCGCTACGCGAGCGTCCAACAAATGTTGCTGCCCCTGTTCGCCGATGCCCGAAAACAAAACTTGCCGCGAGTAACGTTCGCGATCCCTGGCAGTCATACAGGGGGCCTCATACAACCAGATGGTATCAGCCGCAGTCCGACGCGTGGCCTAATGCTGGCCTTATGCTGCCAACCGGGGCCTTATGTCGTCAGGTGATGCGTTAACATGGTCCCTTGTGCCAACCCGCTTGGGCTTGTGGATCAGGATGCCCATGCTCGCCGTCCTGTGCTCGATCCTGCTAAACGGGGCGCCGAACGATTACGAAGGAAAGCCCATCGCCAGCGTGCGATTCGATCCGGCGGTGCAGCCGCTCACCCTCGATCAATTGCTGGCGATGCTCCCGCTACGGGTCGGCCAGCCGCTGCGCTCTTCAGACCTGCGCGATTCCATCCAGCGCCTGTATCAGACCGGCGAGTATGCCGATATCGCCGTGGACGCCACTCTCGCGCCGGGGGGAGTGGACCTGAAGTTCATCACCAAGCCCGCGTATTTCATTGGATACTTCGACGTGAACGGCGTTGGCGAGCCCCCCAACGAAGGTCAGTTGCTGGTGGCTACCAAACTCACCCTGGGCGGAACTTACTCGCCCACCGACACCACCGCGGCGGTCACGCGGATAACTGACCTGCTCAAGCGGAACGGTTTCTATAACGCCGGCGTGGAGCCCGCCACATCCACACGGGAGCCTACCCAGGAGGTCCACATCGATTTTCATGCCGACCCCGGGCGGCGCGCGAAGTTCGATGGACTGGTCGCGGATGGCGATACCCTGCGCCCCCTCGATAGCCTGATCCAATCCAGCGGCTGGAAGAGATTCCGCGGATTTCTGGGCTGGCATCAGCTCACTGAAACGCGCCTTCAGAATGGACTCGAGAATATTCGATCCTGGTATCCCAAGCACGATCACCTGCTCGCCAAAGTAACTTTGGTCAGCTTGGATTATCATGCCGACTTGAACACCGTCACACCCATGCTGTCCATTGATCCCGGCCCTCCGGTGCTGGTCCGTTTGCGCGGCGCAAAGGTTTCTTCCGGAAAATTGCGCTCCCTGCTGCCCATCTATGAGGAGCGCGCCGTGGACCGGGATTTGCTGGAGGAAGGAACGCGCGATCTGGCGTCGTACTTTCAGGCGCAAGGGTATTTTGACGCCACGTCCGACTACGTGACGGCAACCCCCGCCAACGGTGAGCAACTGATCGATTACCATGTCGCCCTCGGCACCCGGCACAAGATCGTGAAGCTCGAAATCCACGGCAATCGCTATTTCGATGACCCCACCATCCGCGAGCGCATGTCGGTGATTCCGGCCACATTCGTGCGCTATCGCCATGGCCGCTACAGCCGCAATGCGCTGGAACGCGATCTGGACGCCATCCGGAGCCTCTATCGCGGCAATGGGTTTCGCGATGTTCAGGTCACATCCAGGGTGCTCGACGATTACAACGGCGTGAAGTCCCACGTCGGTATCTTTATCGATATCGCCGAAGGCCCTCAATGGTTCGTTTCCAAACTCGCGTTACAAGGCATTTCGGAAGATTTTCGGCCTGCGTTGATGCTGCTCCTGCATTCCACCGAAGGACAGCCCTATAGCGATACCAACATCGCCACCGATCGCGACAACGTGCTCGACTATTACTTCAACAATGGTTATCCCGCCGCGAAATTCGACTTCACTTCTGTCCCGTCGCCCCAGGCCGATCATGTCGACCTGACTTTTGTCGTGACGCCCGGCGAGCGAATCTACGTGCGCAACGTGGTGGTGGATGGATTACAGCGAACCCGTCCCGACGTGGTGACGGACCGCATTAGCCTGCACGCGGGCGACCCGCTCTCGCAGAGCGAGATCAACGGAAGCCAGCGGCGCTTGTACGACCTCGGCATTTTTTCGCGCGTGGATGCAGCCATCCAAAACCCGGATGGCGACGAGCCCACCAAATACGTGCTTTATTCGCTCGAGGAAGCCGGCCGCTACTCGATGAACGTAGGCGTCGGCGCGGAAATCGGACGCATCGGAGGCGGTACCACGTCGCTCGATTCCCCGGCCGGCGTCAACGGCTTCAGCCCGCGCTTTTCGTTCGGCATCAGCCGTCTGAATTTCTTCGGACTGGGCCACACCATGAGCTTGCAGACGCTGGTTTCCACGCTCGAGCAGCGCGCTTTGCTTACCTATGTCGCACCGCAGTTCCTGGGCAATCCGAAACTAAGCTTGCAATTCTCCGCATTGTTGGACATTTCTCACGATATCCGCACATTCTCCTCGCGGCGCGAGGAAGGCTCCGTTCAATTGGCGCAAAAATTATCGCGAGCCAATACGTTGCAATATCGCATAACATATCGCGACGTGGACATTCTAGGGACTCCTCTCATCACTGCGGATCTGATCCCATTACTCTCCCAGCCGGTACATGTTCTGGTTCCCTCCGTCAGTTTCATTCAGGACAAACGCGACGATCCCATCGATTCGCATAAGGGCACTTATACCAGCATTGATTTCGCGCTGGCTTTGCACGGCCTTGGATCTCAAGTCGGCTTCGGGCGCGTGGTGGCGCGCAATTCTTCCTATTACCAGCTCACCAAGGACCTGGTGCTGGCGCGAACCACCGATTTCGGCCTCATCGAACGCTACGCTGGATCGTCGGAGATCCCACTGGCTGAACGTTTCTTTGGCGGCGGCGCTTTCTCCAACCGCGCCTTTCCGGATTTTCAGGCCGGCCCGCGCGATACCAGTACCGGCTTCCCCATCGGCGGCAACGCGCTGTTCAACAACACGGTCGAGTTACGCTTCCCCCTCATCGGCGATAATTTGGGCGGCGTCTTGTTCAACGACCTTGGTAACGTATATTCCGCTGTGAATAAAATCAGCCTGGGATTCCGTCAGCCGAATCTGCAGAATTTTGACTACGCCGTCCAAGGCTTCGGATTCGGGCTGCGCTATCGCACGCCCCTGGGCCCGGTTCGCGTGGACTTTTCGCTTAGCCCGAACTCACCGCGCTTCTTCGGGTGCGAAGGTTCCATCAACCAGCTCTACCAATGCGGAATCAGCTCGTCAGTCCCTCGTACCAACCAGCGCATCAATGTCTTCCAATTCCACTTCTCGCTGGGACAGGCATTCTGATGAGAATTCAGAATTCAGAAGTCAGAATTCAAAATGAAAGAAGTCGTGCCTTCTTCTGTATTCTGAATTCTATATTCTGGATTCTTTTAGTAGTCTTCCCGGCCGCTCTCTTCCCCGAAATCATCGACAAGATCGTAATCACTGTCGCCAACCAGGTCATCACCCAATCCCAAATCGATGACGAGCTTCGCGTCACCGCTTTCCTGAATCGCGACAAGGTCGATTTGAGCGCCGATGCCAGGAAACAGGCGGCCGGCAGGTTGGTGGAACAGGCCTTGATCAAACGTGAAATGGATATTAGCCGTTATCCGTTGCCCGAGCTTAGCGATGCCGGCGAATCGCTCGAAGCCCTGAAGGCCATGTATCCCAGCGAAAGCGAATTTCAGAATGCGCTGCAGGCCTCCGGAATTACCGCCGACGAGCTGACCCGCCGATTGTGGTGGCAGTTAACGCTCTTGCGTTTTATCGATTACCGCTTCCGGCCCGGTATCCAGATCCCGACCACGGATGTGCAAGCATATTATCGGCGGCAAGTATCGGAATGGGAACAAAAAGGAACCAAGCCGATCCCCACCCTGGATGAATCTCGCGACCAGATTGAGGAAATCCTCACGCAGCAGCGCATCGATCAGGCCTTGGACCAGTGGATGAAGGATACGCGGAAACAGGTCACAATTCATTACCTCGACCCGGGGCTCGAATGAGGAAAGTCGCAAAGATTGCCGCGTTCAGCCTGCTTGGATTGGCAGGCCTGGCGATCGTTCTGCTGGTTGCCGGAGTGCTTCTGGTGCAAACGGCGTGGTTCAAGAACCAAGTCCGCCTGCGTATCGAAGCGGTGACCGAGCGCGCCACCGGCGGCCGCGTTGAGATCGGCAGCTTCAATTACAACTGGCGGGATCTTACCGCCGAAGTGCAGCCTTTCGTCCTGCGGGGCACCGAACCAGCTTCCGCGCCGCCCCTGTTCCGCGCGAAGAAAGTCAAGATTGGGCTACGAATCATTTCGGTTCTTGAGAAGAAGGTCGACATCGCTTCCCTCATCCTCGACAGCCCGAGCGTCAACCTCACCATCGATCCGGACGGATCCACGAATATCCCCAGGCCCAAGGTTCCCCGTTTTGATCAGAACGTGGTCGAAGATCTGATCGACCTGCGCGTGCAGCATATCGAAATCCACGACGGCACGCTCAACTACAATTCCTGGCGCGTTCCCATGGATTCGAGCGGCGAAAATCTGGAAATGTCGCTGGTCTACCAAACCGCTGGGCCGCGCTATCTCTGTAACGTTTCTTCCGCGCTCATGCGAATCTCCTCACCCAAGTTGCGCGCTCCGGCGGAGTTCGCCTTAGACTCCCAGGTGGCGCTCGGCAGGAACACCATTCAAGTGTTGCGCATGAACCTGAAGTCCGGCGGAATGAAAATCGAGAGCAAGGGAAACATCATCAATCTTTACTCCCCGCGTGAGGACTTCGAGGTAACCGCCGCGCTCCCCGTTCGCGACGTAAATAAATTGATACAGACTCCGCTCTCGCCAGTGGGCGACCTGTGGCTCCAGGGCCATGTCACCTCGGGTGGATCGTCCACCGATCGTTTTATCGGGAAGCTCACGGGGCGCTCCCTCGGCTACGTCTATCATGGTGTCGCCATCCAGAATGTCGCAATCAGTTCCTTCGCCGATTTCACTCCCGACAAGATCAATCTCACCGGTCTCAATGTTTCCTCTCCCGACGGAACTTTCCGCGGCACGGCGCAAATGTCCGATCTCAAGCGGCTCAGCGTCCAGGGCGAAATCGGAGGAGTTAGCATTGCGGAGGTCGGCCGCCTGGCCGCGCGCCAGACCGGGTCCCTCAATGGAACGCTGAGCGGGGGCGTGCAATTAGCCGGGCAATATACCGGTTCCGGGCTCGCGGGAATCAGCGCCAGTGCCACGCTGAGCTTGACGCCAGGCTCGGGCGGCGTGCCGGTGGCCGGTTCCCTCGCTATCAATTACGACCAGCGCTCAGGCCGGCTGCAACTGGGCAACTCGCAGATAGATGTCGGTTCCACGCACGTTTCGGTAATGGGTACGCCGGGCGAAAATCTGGGAGTGCATGTAGTCTCCAGGAATCTGAACGATGCCCTTCCGGTCCTGCGCGCGCTCGGGGCTTCGGCGCCCAACCGGTGGCCGGTGGAACTGCAGGGGAGCGAAGCTCGCGTGGATGCTTCCATTCAAGGAGATCTCTCCAATCCCAAAATCTCCGGCAAAGTGGATGCCGGGAAACTCAAGCTGGACGGCCAGCAACTGGATCGTGTCAGCTCCACCTTCACCGCCGATCGAAACAGCGCCGTGCTCGGAGCTATCACGGTGGAGCAGGGCAAAATGCGCGTGGAAGGAAGCGCGCGGGCAGGATTGCGGGAGTGGAAACTGGAAGGCAGCAGTCCCGTTTCAGCCACGCTGTCCCTGCGCAACGCGGACCTTCAGGCATTGGCCGCCGAAGCCGGCTGGAAGGCCCCTCCGGCTACTGGATCGGTGTCCGCGGCGATTCGTGTATCTGGTTCGCTCGAATCACCGCTGGTTTCGGGCTCGGTGACGCTAGAAAATCTCACCGCTTTCGACGAACATTTTCCGCGGGCTCGAGCCGACGTCACCTTTACCTCCACCGCGCTCGAACTCTCGCACGGCGAAGCAGTCTTCCCAGACCAAGGCCGCGCTGGCGCGGGACGTATCAGCTTATCCGGCGATTACAATCATCCAGCCAATGATTGGAAGGACGGTTCGCTGCGCTTCGACGTGGCCACCACTGGCGTCGATCTCACGGCCATCAAGCACCTGCAGGATTTCGAAACCGGGCTCGGCGGGCGGTTGGATTTGAAGGCCAATGGCGGCGCCAAAATCGTAAACGGCGTCGTGGATTTGACGTCGCTCAATGGTGAACTCACCGTTCGCAACGCGGCGTACGATGGGCGCTCTTACGGCAACCTCACCGTCACCGCCGCCACCAGGCTGCCGCTTCTCAGTCTTTCCGCGACGGCCAACTTCGACGACGTTCAGATCCATGGGAGCGGCGAATGGCGCATGGAAGGTGATTATCAGGGGCAGGCGCGCATTCCCATCCCACGCATCTCCATTGCCGCGCTGCACGATCTTACTCCCGGAAGGCATCTGCGCAAAGAGCTTCCTTTCGATGGTTTCATCGAGGGCCAGGCCGTCATCTCCGGTCCGCTCAATCAACCCTCGTCGATGAAGGCCGATGTGACGCTCTCCACCGTGCAGCTCAACGCCAGCCCCAGCGCGCACCCCTCCGGCGGGGTCCCGCTGCAAGACCTGGTCCTGCGCAATGCTCAGCCGGTTCATCTGGTTGCCACCACCGGCTCCATCGATTTCGGACATGCCAGCTTTATCGCCAAAGACACCACGCTCGACGCCACCGGCCGCCTGACCCTGAACTCGAAGAATCCGTGGGATCTGGCCGTTCAGGGAAAAATCAATTTCTCGATTCTTCAACTCTTCAATCCAGACCTGCTCGGCACGGGCGCTTCCACCTTGAACGTCTCCATCCGCGGGCCACTCCTGGAACCGCAAGTCCAGGGACGGCTTGAATTGCGGAACGCGTCCTTGTTTCTGCGCGACGTTCCGAACGGCGTCGACGACGCGAACGGCTTGATCCTTTTCGATCGCAACCGCGCGACCATCCAGAATTTGAGCGGCAAGAGCGGTGGCGGCGACATTTCGTTCGAAAGCGGCAGCTTCCTGGGCTTCCGGGGAGCCGCTCTGGTTTATCGCCTGCAGGCCACGGCGCGGAATGTGCGCTACCGTTCCCCGGAAGGCGTCAGCGTCACCGCGGACGGCTCGCTCGCTCTGGTGGGCACTTCCGATAGCAGCGTTTTGTCGGGCTCCGTGTTCGTAACGCGCGCGGCTTTCAATCCCCGCACCGACGTGGGTGCTTTGCTCGCAACCACCACTACTCCAATAGCCTCCAACCCCAATCAGTATTTGCAAGGGCTCCAACTGGATGTGCGCGTGTTGACTCAACGCACGCTCGAAGTGGAAACTTCGCTCACACGGAATATCCAGGCCGATGCGGACCTGCGCGTGCGCGGTACTCCCGATCGTCCCATCCTGCTGGGACATATCACCGTTAACTCCGGTCAGATCGAGTTCTTCGGCAACAAGTACAGCATCAACCGCGGCGAAGTAAGCTTCAACAATACAGCCAGGATCGAGCCTGTCATCAACATGGACCTGTCCACGCAAGTGCGCGGCATCACCGTGAACATCAGCTTCTCAGGGTCCTTGAACAAGTTGAATTTCTCTTATCGGTCCGATCCGCCGCTCGAAGCCTCGGACATCGTCGCGTTGCTGGCAGTGGGGCGCGCTCCCTCCACCTCCGGGCCGCTCGCCAGCGCTCAGGCGTCCACCAATGTAAACAACAGCTATTTGGGTCTGGGCGACGGAAGCAATTCGCTCCTCTCCGAGGCCATTGCCCCTAACTCCGGGCGCTTGCAGAAATTTTTTGGCGTCAGCCACATCAAGATCGATCCGCAGCTCACCGACGTCACCATCGTTCCGCAGGCTCGTCTCACCATGGAGCAGCAGGTTTCCTCCGACGTCACTCTCACCTATATCACCAATCTTGCGGTAGCCAATCAGCAGATCGTGCGCGTGGAGTGGGATTTCAGCCGCAAATGGTCGGCCGTGGCGCTGCGCGATGAGAACGGCGCTTTCAGCATCGATATTCAATATCGCAAGCGGTTTAAGTAAGCTCCCATGCGGCTCCGCAAAGTCCAGGGAAAGCTCAAGGTGGAACACAGCATTCTGGATGGCTTGCGGTCCGTTCTGGAGCGCCTGCTCGGGGATAATCCATCCGCCATTCGCTCCATCATTCCCGGGGTGATCCGTCCCGTGCGGGATGCCAAAGGCGTGGTCAGGATTCGTGTCACGGTTCCCACTACCAACGGATGGAAAGCCATCGCGCTGAGTGCCGGCGCCCGGCAGGAGCTTTTCATTAGTACGAGCTTTTCCAAGGACCAATTGGAGCAGGCTATTCGCCAGGTTTCGGGTGGCCAAGACTAAGCAAGTTGCGTGGGCCTGACGATGGTACTAAGGTCTTTCACCCCGCGCGGGCTGTGGTCTTCCCGTAGCCAGCGACGAGATTCTCCTAACTGCGTCTACTGGCTAACGTTAGGCCCATTCATGGCCGATGAGGACATTAGGTTCAAACTACCTGAAGTAACGGCAGGCAAGTTCGCGAGAATTCGGTGAAGATTCTAATCGCAGACGACAGCATAGTCTCCCGGCATTTGCTGGAGGCCACGTTGCGCAAGTGGGGATACGAGGTGATGGTAGCCTGTGACGGTGCCGAAGCCCTGGAACTCTTGCAGCGCGAAGATGCTCCGTCTCTCATCATCCTGGACTGGATGATGCCGGGCATGACCGGCGTGGAAGTTTGCCGCCGCATTCGGGAGCGCGACAGCGAGCCTTACACCTATATCCTGCTGCTCACTTCCAAGAGTCAAAAGGAAGACTTGATTGAGGGCATGGACGCCGGCGCCGACGATTACATTACCAAGCCGTTCGATCAAAACGAGCTCCAGGTTCGCCTGCGCGCCGGTACCCGGTTGGTGGATCTGCAAAGCCAGTTGCTCAAAGCCCGGGAAGATCTTCGCGACCAGGCCACTCGCGATTCGCTCACGCGCCTGTGGAACCGCAGCTCCATCCTGACCGAACTGGGCCGCGAATTGGCCCGTGCCCAGCGCGAATGCCGCCCATTGGGAGTTGTGATCGTCGACCTGGATCACTTCAAGCAAGTGAACGATACCTACGGACATTTAGCAGGCGACGCGGTGCTTCGGGAAGCTGCCCGCCGCATGCAAAATAGCATTCGCCAATATGATTCCATCGGCCGTTATGGCGGCGAGGAGTTTCTGATCCTGTTCCCCGGCTGCTGCGCCACGGATAGTTACGCGCAGGCTGACCGCTTGCGCAAGCAGCTCGGCCAGGCGGAGATGTCAGTGAACGATCAATCTCTGCGCATCACGGCCAGCTTTGGCGTTACCACCTTCATGCCGGGTGAAACCTGGACTGAGGAGGCCCTCATTCGCAAAGCGGACGAGGCGCTGTACGTTGCCAAAAAATCCGGCCGCAACCGGGTCGAGATTCTCACCTACCAGTCTGAACCGGCCGCTGTTGACTCATCCACCGAAACGGTCGTCGTTCCCTAAGGGCCGAGCCGTTACCAACCGAGCCGTGACCGTGAGGGAGCGGTTTCTCTAGTGCCGCTGAGCAACCTGAAAATGGCTCAGCGTGTTCGCGTAGCTCGATATCCCCTTGTACAACGCCTCCGCGGTTTTCTGGCGATACTCTTCGCGACGCATGATGCTTTCGTCGTGCGCGTTGCTTACGAATCCGATTTCCGCCAGCACCGACGGCATGGACGCGCCAATCAGCACCACAAAAGGCGCCTTCTTCACCCCGCGATCTTTTGACCGCGCATCGGTCGTTTTTGCCGACAGGTTATACAACGCAGTCTGCACGCGGCTCGCAAATTCGCGCGACTCTTCCACCTTGTCCTTCAGAGCAATCTTTTGGAGCAGGCCTTGCAACTCGTACACGGTCATCTGAGAACCCGAGTTTTCTCGTGAAGCCAGGTCCAGCGCGCTCCGTGAAGTGGTGAGATTCAGGTAGTAAGTCTCCACGCCGGCGGCGCTGCGTAGCGGCGACGAGTTAGCGTGAATGGACAGAAACAGGTCCGCCTTCGCCTCATTGGCAATCTCAGTGCGCCGCTCCAGGGGAATAAACGTGTCGTCGGAGCGGGTGAAGATCACTTCGCTGCCCATTCGATCTTGAATCAACTGGCCCAACCGCTGAGCGACATCCAGAACCAGATCCTTTTCGCGCAGTCCCTCCGGCCCGACACTCCCGGTGTCATGTCCTCCGTGCCCTGGATCGAGCACGATGCGTCCCACCTTAAGCCCCAGCACGCGAATCATAGACCGGTCTCCGGAAGAATTGCGTTTGGCGGGGAGAGCAGTTTCCAGGGGAACCGGCGGCGTGCTGGAAATTGTGTTCGATGTTAAGGAAGCCACGTTGCCGATCACTGGAGCAATGGAAGCAGGCGCGGGCTTGGCCAAAATATTAGCCGGCGTCGCGCGTGCCGGACCTGGGCCGGGACGAAGGTTGACGGCCAGCAATGCTGGAACAGATGGAGGAGTGTTCCTCACCTGCAACTCGGGCGGTGTCTCAATCCTGGGTTCCTGCGCCTGCACCACCGGAACGGCCGCTGGTTGCGCAGGTGGAGGCGTAAATGGCCGGCGCTCCACTGGCTTCGCGGCTGGGCTCGCAGTCGGGGTTGGCGCAGTCACCGGTTCCACCAGCGTGGGCGGCGATTTCACTGGCGCTTTGGTGGTCTCAGGCGCGCTGCCGGGAGCCCGCAGCTCGATGATCAACCGCGTGGGATTGTCCAGGCGCGAAATGGCCGGTTCCACGGATCTTTCCAGATCCAGCACCACGCGCGTGATATTGCGCTGCGGCTCCGCCACCCGAATCTGCTTTACAAAATGATCCGATACCGGAATGGTGGTCATGCCCTTGCGCCCTAGCGTGGGCCGGGTGCCGGTTAAGTCGAAGAACAAGCGGTCGGGATTGTCCAACCGGTCCGATTTCACCTGAAAATCGCCGTCCGTCTCGATTGCGATGCGCGTGACGCCGCCGAGCGACCAAAACCGCACGGCCGTCACGTGGTGCGCGGCTTCCTCAGGTTCCGCGGCGTTCGTCTTGGTGACGGTAAAGCCGAGAGCCACAAGCAGCAACGCTCCAACGCGCCGCGCGCGGTTGTCGCCATGCAAATTCCGGGGGAGGTGGTGCATGGGTTTTCTATTGAGTTGCGATGTGTAGCTTGCCCTCTGGATCCACATACGCAAGAATGTGCCTCGGCGCCTCCTCGACTCTCTCGGGAGATGCTGTTGGCTCCTCTGCATCCTTCGCTTCGTGCTTACTCTCGTTGCTCGCCTGACCGCTGTTCACGGCCGCGCGCTTCGCCTGCCCGTATTTCTTGCCCACTTTGGCAACATAGCTTACAGTTTCCGGATACGGGGGCACGTCCTTGTACTTCGCCACGGCCTTCTCACCGGCATTGTAGGCTGCGATCGCCAGCCGATCGTCTTGAAACGTGTCCTGCAGAAACTTCAGATAACGGACGCCGGCTTCAATATTCTGCTTCGGATCGAAGCTATCGGTCACGCCGAACCGCTGAGCGGTCCCGGGCATTAACTGCATCAGGCCCTGCGCTCCCTTGGGTGAAACGGCGAACGGATTGTAATTGCTCTCCACTTGAATCACGGAATCCACCAACAACGGATTCACGTCGAAATTTCTCGCTGCCTCGGCAACCAGACCGCGGACCTCGCTGTCTGTTTCAGCGCCGGCGGCCGGCTTCGGCGCCATGAGCGTTCGCACCAGCTTTCCGCTGCGCGTGTCCACTTTTACCACCCACACGGCGCGAGTTTCGGTCGCACGAGGCGCCTCCGAAGTTGGCAGCGTGGCAGCATTCAGATTTCCTAGAACCACCGTTCCCAGAACAAGTTCCAAACAAAAACGCATCCTTTTGTTCTACCCGATTATAACCGGATTCCTCCCGTCCGCAAGTTTTTCTTTCCGCCGGGCCATGGGGAACGCCAATGCTATTATTCTCTCATGCAATCCTCCGGATTTGTGCTGGCCGGTGGCGCAAGCAGACGCATGGGCCAGCCTAAAGCGTTGTTGCCCTATCGCGGAACAACGCTGGTGGAGCACATCGCGAAAATAGTGAATGAGGCGGTTGGCCCGGTGGCGCCCGATTCGGTGATCCTGATCGGCGATCCGGAGCGGCTGGGGCACCTCGGCCTCCAGGTGATTCCCGATGAACTGCCCGGTTGCGGCCCGGCTGGCGGGGTCTATACCGCTCTGAAATTGACGAAAACGGACTGGAATGTTCTGGTCGCTTGCGACATGCCTTCTATCTCGGCGCCCATGCTGCGCGAACTGCTGCGCCGGGCTGAGACTGCGGAGCGCAACTGCGTGGCAGCCCTCGGACCGTACGGGCAGCCCGAACCCCTGTGCGCTGTCTACCATCGCCGCTGCCTGCCGGCGCTGGCCCGGTCCATTCGCGATAAGCAGCTTAGAATGAGAGACTTCGTGAAGGAAATCGGAGCAGTCTGGGTACCGGTGGACAAGGCCACTCTCGCCAACTTCAACACTCCCGCGGAATGGGCGGAATTCGAAGCGAAGCTGTCGAGCCCAGCGGAGCTTCCGTGACAGACAAGCTCCACTACATCGAGTTTCGCCATGTTTATAAGACGTTCGACAGGCCTGTTTTAGTCGATTCCAATTTCTTCGTGAACGCGGGCGAAACGGTAGCTGTCATCGGCCGCAGCGGAGTGGGAAAGTCCGTCAGTCTCGGACACATCATGGGCTTCCTGAAGCCGGATCAGGGGCGGGTCTTCGTCGCCTACCAGGACATTACCGACTATACCGAGGCGCAGCTCCGTGAGATTCGCAAGAAAGTAACCATGGTGTTCCAGAGCGGCGCTTTGTTTGACTCGCTCACGGTAGCCGAGAACATCCTTTTCTCGCTCGAGCTGCGCGACGACTATGACGAGCACAACAAAGAGGACGTCGTCGACGGACTGCTCAGCATGGTGGACATGCTGCAGTTCAAGGACGCCTACCCGGCAGACCTCTCCACCGGCTATAAACGGGCCGTCGCCATCGCGCGCGCCCTGGCTGCCCAGCCGGAATGCATCCTCTATGACGAGCCGACAACCATGGTGGATCCCATCATGTCGAACACGCTTTCAGACTTGATGCTGAAGTTGAAGCGCGAGCTGAAACTCACCGCCGTCGTGGTTACCCACGATCTGGACTTGATGCGCAAAGTGGCGGACCAGGTGGTGGTGCTCTACAAAGGCGAAGCCATCTATTTTGGTCCGGTGAAGGACCTGGAGAAATCCACCCACCCGCACATTAAAACGTTTCTCGCCATGGATCGCGTGGAGCTGGTTCCCGACGTCGCCGAGTAATGTCGGTTCACTGTTGCGCGCACGCTGCCACAACAGCATAGAATAAGTTCAAAGGCGTCGTGGCGGTACAGTCGGTCACACTGATACTGCGGGATTTCGCGGCGGGCGACAAAACCGCGCTCGACCGTCTGATGCCGCTGGTCTATGCAGAGCTGCGAAATCTTGCAGACCGGCATTTGAGCCGGGAGCGGACCGGGCACACGCTGCAGCCCACCGCGCTGGTTCACGAGGCCTACGTCAGGTTGATCGGCCAGGAGCAGCCCGATTTTCGGAGCCGCGCGCATTTCCTGGGAGTCACCGCCCGGTTGATGCGGCAGGTGCTGATCGATCATGCGCGAGCCAGGAATGCCGAGAAGCGTGGTGGTGGTGAGCCGGATTACCCGCTCGATGAGGCCATTGATGCCAGAACGGAGCGTCCGGCAAGTGTGATCGCGGTGGACGATGCGCTCGAAGCTCTGGAGCGGAAAGACGCGCGCAAAGCCAGGCTCGTCGAAATGCGTTTTTTCGGAGGTCTCACCGCTGAGGAATCGGCTGAGGTGCTCGATTTGCCGGTCGAAAAAGTCCGGGCCGAACTTCGGCTGGCGCAGGCCTGGCTACAGCGCGAGCTGGACAACGAAACTCCGGTCAACAAAATTTTCAAAAAAATGCGCGGTATTTCGCATTACTAGTTGAGAGGTGTGGCCCCGCTCTTGGGTGCCGTCTCGAATCTCGGATAATCAATGCTTGTTCCAGATGCCATGAGAGTCCACGATTGGGATCGCGTGGAAGGATTGTTTCTTTCCGCGGCGGATCTTCCGCCCCGTGAGCAGGAACAATTCCTGGAGCACGCCTGTTCGGGCGACACCGAACTGCGCCAGGAAGTAGAATCCCTGCTGAGATCGGACCGCAAGAGCGGAGCCGGTATTTCAGCCGCCGTGGAACGCGAAGCAGCTCTGCTGATCGATTCGCCGTTTCCCGGAGAACGCTTGGGAGCCTATCGCGTGCTCCGCGAAATTGGCCGCGGCGGGATGGGCGCGGTTTACTTGGCCGCCCGCGATGACGACCAGTACCGGAAACATGTAGCCATCAAGGTGGTCAAACGCGGCATGGACACCGACGCGGTGCTCACGCGTTTCCGTTATGAGCGGCAGATTCTCGCGGACCTCGATCATCCTTATATCGCACACGTTCTGGACGGCGGAACAACCAAGGATGGACGCCCGTTTTTCGTTATGGAGTACGTCCAGGGCCAGACTGTCACGGAATTTTCACGTCAGGCCGCGCTCGACATCAACGCTCGCTGCCGCCTGTTTCTGCGAATCTGCGAAGCGGTCTCTTACGCGCACCGAAATCTGGTGATTCACCGGGACTTGAAACCGGGCAATATCCTGGTGGCGGCCGATGGAACGCCCAAACTGCTCGACTTCGGCGTGGCCAAGCTGCTGGGTGGAACCGTGGACGGCCGCAGCACCACCGTGCTCACCGAGCGGCGGTTCACCCCGCACTACGCGAGCCCCGAGCAGGTGCTGGGATATCCGATGACCACGGCCACCGACATCTACTCGCTGGGGGCCGTGCTGTATGAGCTTCTCGTTGAGCGCCGCCCCCATCAGATGGGGGGCTTCGCAGCCACCGAAGTGGAGCGTGCGGTCTGCAATACCGCAATCATTCGTCCCAGCGCCTGGGCGCGCAATGTGGACGCCGATCTGGACAACATCGTGCTTATGGCGATGCGGAAAGAACCGGACCGCCGCTACGCATCCGTCGATCATTTTGCCGAAGACATCCGACGTTATCTGGATGGCCGGCCCATCGCGGCAAGGCAGGAAGCATTCGCCTACCGCGCCAGGAAATTGCTGCGGCGTCACCGTTGGAAGTTTGCCGCGGGCGCAGCGGTATTTGCGAGTCTGGTCACCGCCACCATCACCTCGGAAACTCAGTACCGGCGCGCCGAAATGGCCCGCCAGTCCGAAGCTGCCCAGCGCAGGCGAGCCGAGCAGCGCGTCTCCGATCTGGTGGATCTGGCGAATCGCACACTCTTCGATGTTCACACCGCCATTGAATCCCTTCCGGGAGCCGTGGGGGCCAGGCGCAAGATTGTCCAGACCACGCTCGACTATCTATCGCGTCTCGAAAAGGAGGACGGGCAGGACCAGCGCATCCGTTTGGTGCTCAGCCAGGCGTATTTAAAGATCGGCACCCTGCAGGGCGATGGCTACGGCCCCAGCCTGGGGGACTTCGACGGCGCATTGCTCAGTTTTCGTAAGGCGGAAGCGCTGCTTGCCCCCTTGTATCAGGCCAAGAGCGACGATCCAGACTTGATGCTGCGCTGGGTTTCCGTGGAGAGCAGCCTGGCCGATTTGGTGGATCGGGCCGGCCATCGAGAGGCGGCGGCCAGCGCGCTTCTCACGCTGCTTCCGATCGCCCATCGCCTGGGCCTCATGCGGCCCTCGGACCTGGCTTCGGCGAAACAGGAAGCGCTTCTCCATTGGCGCCTGGCGGATGTCTTGCACTATGGAAACCCGCCGCTCGCGTTGCTTCACGCCAATAGCGAGATCGCTTTGCTGCGCGGCCTGATCGTGCGTTTTCCAGGTGAGAGCAGCCTGAAACAGGAACTGGGCGTCGCACTGGGGATGGCCGCGGGAACGCTCATGCGTATAGGCCAGCTGGAACGCTCGGCGGAACTTTACAGCCGGTCCATCCAGCTTCGCGAGCAGCTCCTGATTGCCGATCCGCACAACGTGTCGTTCCAACGCGGCCTGCTGGTCACCTATGGAAACTACGCCGGAGTTCTCGGTGTACCCTTTTTCCCTAATCTGGGACGTCCGCAGGAGGCACGCGCCGCTTGCACCAAGTCTTTAGCGATGGCTCGGCAACTGGCCAATGCCGACCCCGAGGACGTCAATGCACGTGTGGACGTTGCGGCCAGCCTCACCCGCCTGGGAAGCATCGATCCGCTGCCTGGAGCCAGCGCTGAGTCCCTGGCTAAACTGCAGGAGGCCATCGATCTGCTGGAAGGCATGATGAAGACGAATCAGAAATCAGCCAACATCGTCGAGAAGCTGGCACTGGCCCGGGAGTACGCCGGCTACCGCTTGGAAAGGCTGGGGCGTCCACGGGAGGCCGAGGAGCAATACCGGCGATCTCTCGCCGAATCCGAACCATTCGCCAACTCGGGCAATGTTACGTTGATTACCCAAGCCATGGCGGACCAGGAAGCTCTAGCGCTGCTCTTTGCTTCCGAAGGCGACCGCATTTCCGCGCTCGACTTCGCAGGCCGTGCTTTTGCGCTGGCGCAAAGATTGTCGCTAGCTCCGTTCATGGACGACAATAACATCGGTCACATGGGCCGGGCGTATTTCATCCTGGCTTCCGTCCAAGCCAAGTTCCATGACTCCGCCCGCGCCCGGGAGATGGCGCAAAAGGCCGCAGCCACGTGGCACGCTATTCAAAACCGGAGCGTGCTCGCGCTACATCGCAAGGCAATCGAGGACACCACCGCCCTGCTAGAGGAATCGAAGCGATAAATCGTGCTCATCGGCCTCTCCGGCCTCGGCGACCAATGGGTCACCAAATGGATCGTTTGTAATGGCCGCGAATGCGTTCATCCTTGGTTATGAGTGGAGCATCGTTAGCACGGGCATTGGCAACAATGAGCCGGTCAAAGGGATCGCGTACCCAGGCCAGATCCAAGGCTTGTTCCACCACGGAGGCAAAAGGGAGCCGGCACACCAACAGGCCGATTTCCCCTGCCAATCTATCGATCACTTTCGTCGCGCTCGTTTTCGCGCGCTTAATATCGTGAAGCAGCTGAAGTTCCAAGAGCACCGCCGGCGACACTAATATTTCCTGTTCCTCGCGAATTCCCTCGATCGCACGTTTGCTCAACTTGTGTGTCTCTCCGCCAAAAAGCCACACCACGACGCAGGTGTCGAGGTACGTCACTCTGGCAGGCTCCAATCTTTCAGCCAATCCATATGCAGTACATCTTCTGAATCTCCCACGAAGTAGTCCCGTTTTTTCAGTCGGCTCAACTTGTCGGGCTTAGTTTCGGGAACGATCCTGAGGACGCGCCCCTTGCGGACCACTTCGACAGGGATTCCGGTCTTCAGCGTCTCGTCCAGGATGTTGTAGATGTCGGCTCGCAGTTTGGAAGCGGTCACTCTCATGACCACATCCTAACACGGACGTACGACACGGACTTGACGTACGTATCATCTCCAGGCTCGACTACTACTGCTGTATCGTCACGATCGGTTGCGCCGCAGCCAGCACTGCCTCCGCCTCTTCCGCGGTGAACTTTTCGGTCTTCGCCGAGTGATTCATCGAGCAGAATTTCGGACCGCACATGGAGCAGAATGCCGCGTCCTTGAAGCCTTCCTCGGGCAGGGTTTCATCGTGCATCGCTTCGGCCGTCTCGGGATCGAGCGACAATTCGAACTGCCGGCGCCAATCGAATTTGTAACGCGCGCGCGATAGCTCGTCGTCCCGGTCCCTTGCGCCTGGCCGATGCCGCGCAATGTCGGCCGCATGCGCCGCAATCTTATACGCGATGATCCCCTGCTTCACATCTTCGCGATTCGGCAGGCCCAAATGCTCCTTGGGCGTGACGTAGCACAACATGGAAGCGCCATACCAGCCGATCATCGCCGCGCCGATTGCGGAGGTGATGTGGTCATAGCCTGGCGCGAAGTCCGTCACCAGAGGGCCGAGCGTATAGAACGGCGCTTCGTCGCACATCTGCACTTCTTTCTCCACCTGCATCTGGATCTGGTCCATCGGGATGTGGCCTGGGCCCTCGATCATCACCTGGACGTCGTACCCCCAGGCTTTCCTGGTCAGCTCGCCGAGCGTCTTCAATTCGGCGAATTGCGCGGCATCGCTGGCGTCGGCCACGCAGCCCGGCCGCAATCCATCGCCCAGCGAAAAGCTGACGTCGTGCTTCTGAAAAATCTTGCAGATCTCGTCAAAGTGCTCGTACAGAAAATTCTGCTTGTGATTCTTCACCATCCACTCGGCCAGAATCGCGCCGCCGCGGCTCACAATGCCGGTGATGCGCTTGGTGGTCAGAGGAACGTACTGCACCAGGACGCCAGCGTGAATGGTCATATAATCCACGCCCTGCTCGGCCTGCTCTTCGATCACTTCCAGCATCACGTTAATGTTCAGGTCTTCCACGCGGCGCACGCGCCCCAGCGCTTCATAGATCGGCACCGTCCCCACCGGGATGGGCGAAGCATCGATGATGGCTTTGCGGATGCGTGGGATATCGCCGCCGGTGGAAAGATCCATGATGGTGTCGGCGCCGTACTTCACCGCGTAGTTCAGCTTCTCCACCTCTTCGTCGATGTTCGACGTGGTGGACGAGTTCCCGATGTTGGCGTTGATCTTGCAGCTGGACGCCACCCCGATGCACATTGGCTCCAGATTGGTGTGATGGATGTTGGCCGGAATGATCATGCGGCCCCGCGCCACCTCCGCTCGGATCAGTTCGCCGGTCACGTGTTCCCGCTTGGCGATGTATTCCATCTCCTGGGTGACAACGCCCTGTCGCGCGTAATACATCTGCGTGCGGATCGGATCTTTCATTCGGGGGGTAATCCATGGGCTGCGCATACCGGCCATTTTAGCGCAGTAATTGTTCCGCAACCTGCGCCTGACGCCCGCGGCTACGCGATCTTCTCCCAATAGCCGCTCCGTCCAAACGGCGTCACTACGATATGCTTCTCAAATGTTCCTCGCGTGTCGCTGAATGTGGCGCCATCAGGATACGTGTCGCCCACCACCGAAAGATAAATGTTGCCGAGCGATTGCACTCCCACCGGATCTTGCGCGGCTGGCGCCGGCGGTGTCTGCGCAGCTGAATACGCTGGATAGTTCTGGATGTTCGTGGACACCAGGATCGAGCCCGGCGGCGGATTCAAGGGATTGTACGCCGCCACGCCGGCTTGGGTGTCGCCTGGCGCGCTGGTAACTGGCGGCTGCAACGCCGATGGCACCCAGGTATACCCGAATTGCTGCCGCATGGTCATCACCAGGTACGCATCCCAGCCCCACACCATAATCGGCACGTCGATGGTGAATCCGTTGGTGGCGAGCGTGGCCGCTTGTGCGGCGCGCTGGTCCGGATCGGTAATCGCTGGCAGCGCCTGCACCTCCGGCGGCTGCGACGCCCAGTACGCCAGGTCGAACTGCTGTTGTGTCGTGCTCTGTGGTGTGGGAAGCATTCTGGTCGCACTCTAGCAAGCCCGCGGTTCGCGCCGATCGCGGAGCCGGGACAAATAGTAGAAAAAGCGCACAAGAAAGTTCTCAATGGGCTGTGACTATCATGAAAGTTCCCGATGCCCACGTTGATCATCGACAATTACGACTCGTTTACCTACAACCTGGTGGACCTCGTCGCCGGGATCACCCAGTGCCCGCCCATCGTGGTTCGCAACGATGAGATGACCTGGCATCAGATCCAGCGCCTCGATTTCGACAGCGTGATTATCTCTCCGGGCCCCGGCCGTCCCGAAAATCCGCGCGATTTCGGCGTGTCGGCGCAAGTGATCGCCGAAGCGCAGGTTCCTTTGCTCGGCGTTTGCCTGGGACACCAGGGGATCGCGCATCATTTTGGTGGAAACGTGATTCGCGCCGCCGAGCCCGTTCATGGCCGCGCTGCTGAAATCATCCACGCTGGCGACGCGCTCTTCGCCGGCATCCCGGAACGATTCAACGCGATTCGCTATCATTCGCTGATCGTTGGCGAGCCGCTGCCGCCCGAGCTAAAGAAAATCGCATGGACCGAGGACGGCGCCATGATGGCCTTGCGGCACGTCACGTGGCCCATCTGGGGTGTGCAATTCCATCCGGAATCCATTGGCACCGAATACGGCGCCGCGATTCTCCGCAATTTTCTTTCCCGCCGCACCATTAAAATCTATGCCCGCCAGATTCAGCTGCCTGCCTCGCCCGAAACCATCTTTCGCAGCTTGTTCTCGCATGAGCGCCACGCCTTCTGGCTCGATAGTTCGCTGGTCTCCCCGCAGAGCCGGTTTTCGTACATGGGAACCGCTAGTGAAGTACTCGCTGCGCCCTTCCTCGATTCGCTCGATCGCAGTCTGCGAAACATCGAAGTGGATGCGCCTGCTGTTCCTTTTCCCTTCATCGGGGGCTACGTCGGCTATCTCGGATACGAGCTCAAAAGTGAATGTGGCGCGCCGGGCGAACATCGCTCGCCATTCCCCGATGCTTTTCTCCTCCGCGTGGATCGCTTTCTCGCCATCGATCACGCGGAGAATACGCTGTGGATGGTCTCCTCGGGAGAACCGGACCACGTAACCGAAAAGTGCCTGGCATCGCTATCGAACGGCGTGCCGGCGGCTGCGCCGGGTACGTCCGGCGCATTCACGCTGCGGACGGAGCGTGAACCGTATCTTCGCCAGATCGCCGAATGCCAGTCCCGCATCGCTGCCGGTGAAAGCTACGAAATTTGCCTCACCAACCAACTGCGCGTAACCACCGATGTTTCGCCTCTCGCTTATTACGAAAGGCTGCGCAAGCTGAATCCCGCGCCGCATTCGGCGTTTCTGCATCTCGACGATATCGATATCGCATGCTCCTCGCCCGAGCGCTTCCTGCGCATCGACGGTGCGGGCAACGTCCAATCGCGGCCCATCAAAGGAACCATCCGGCGGGGAGGCACTCCGGAAGAAGACGCCAGCCTCCGCGCCTCGCTGGCCGCCAGCGAAAAGAATCGCGCCGAGAATCTGATGATCGTCGATCTTGCGCGCAACGATCTGGCACGGGTCTGCGCCCCCGGCAGCGTCCATGTGCCGCAAATGATGCAGGTGGAAACTTACGCCACGGTGCACCAAATGGTCAGCACTATTGAAGGACGGCTTGCACCAGGTGTCTCCGCCGTCGATTGTATCCGTGCGGCCTTTCCCGGCGGTTCCATGACGGGCGCTCCCAAGCTGCGTACGCTCGAAATTCTCGACCAGCTGGAGCAAGAAGCCCGCGGCATCTATTCGGGCAGCATCGGCTACATCGGTTTTAATGGCGTCGTGGACCTGAACATCGTCATCCGAACCGCGGTCTTTCATCGCGGCGGCGCCAGCATCGGCGTAGGCGGAGCCATCGTCTATCCATCGCAGCCCGAAGAGGAGTGGGACGAGATGCTGCTCAAAGCGCAGGCGCTGCTGAATGCGTTTTCGCCCAAGCTATCATAAAGGCGTATGTCGACTGTTTTACCGGTGACGGCTTCACCCCAACAAGACGAAACCAACGCTCTCGACCACGTACGGGCGCTGGAGAGCGAGTACCTGCTGCAGACCTACGCCCGCTATCCCCTGGTGCTCGATCGCGGCAAAGGCTGCTACGTGTTTGACCCATCGGGCAAGCGTTATCTGGACTTCATCACCGGTATCGGAGTGAACGCCCTGGGCCACGCGCACCCTCGGCTGGTGAGAGTGATCCGCGAGCAGGCCAGCCGCTTGTGGCACACCTCCAATCTCTATTTCCATGCCTACCAGGGCCCGCTTGCCGAGCGTCTCGCCAAAGCCAGCGGCTTGCACCGCACTTTTTTCTGCAACTCAGGCGCCGAGTCCATGGAAGGCGCGCTCAAAATGGCGCGCGCTCACGGCCGCAAAATCAGCCCTGAGAAGTTCGAGCTCGTCGCGCTGCACAATTCCTTTCATGGGCGCACCTTCGGCGCTCTTTCCATCACCGGCCAGGAAAAGTACCGGCGCGATTTTGAGCCGCTGCTTCCCGGCGCGCATTTCGTCCCGCCCAACGACGAAGTGGCGCTCGAACAAATTGTCAGCGAACGCACCGCCGGCATTATCCTCGAATGGATCCAGGGCGAAGGCGGCATCTTCCCCATGTCGATCGAATACGTCCGCAAGGCGCGCGAGCTGGCCGATCGCTATAATGCGCTCCTGATCTTCGATGAGATCCAGTGCGGAGTCGGCCGCACCGGCAAGCACTTCGCCTATCAGCTTTCCGACCCCATCGTGCTTCCCGACGTCATGGTGGCGGCCAAGCCACTGGCCTGCGGCATCCCCATGGGTGTCATCGTTGCAAACGATCGCGCGGCTGAGTCCATCGGCTCAGGCATGCATGGCTCTACGTTCGGCGGTGGGCCGCTCGCGTGCCGCGTGGCTCTGGAATTCATGGACATTCTCGATGAGCTATTGCCGCACATCGACAAAATGGGCAGCTATTTCCGGGCCAAGCTCGAAGAACTGCAGAAGCAGTTTCACTTCATCAAGGAAGTGCGCGGCCAGGGCCTCATGATCGGCGTGGAACTGACCTTCCCCGGCAAGCAGCTGGTGCTGGACGCCATGGAGCTGGGCCTCCTGATCAATTGCACGCACGACACGGTGCTGCGGTTCCTGCCTCCCTATATATGCGCCGAGAAGGAGATCGACCGCGCGGTTTCGATCCTCAAGCGCGTCTTCAAGCTTGCCGCCAAGCGTGGCGACGCCGCGGTTTGAGCGGTCACATCGAGCGCTGGACCGAGCGGTACCAGGCGGGTGAACAAGTGGTCAAATCACCGCCGCCGTTGGTAGTGGAATTCGCGGGCAACCTGGCTCCCGGCTCGGCGCTCGACCTGGCCTGTGGACCCGGCCGCAACGCTCTCTACCTGGCTGAACTCGGCTGGCGCGTCACTGCGCTCGATGGCTCGCCTGTCGCGATCGACCTGTTGCGAGCGAGGGCGCACCAACGTATTGACGCCCGATTGGTGGATCTGGAGGCCGCCGGGTTCGAAATCGCGCCAGAGACCTTTGACCTGGTACTCTCTTCTTACTATTTGCAGCGCAGTCTGATTCCCGTCATGAAATCCGCCCTTCGGTCCGGCGGCCTGGTCATCATGATCGTGCTTCTCGATCCACCGCCCGGCACTCCCACGCGCGCTTATCCCGGCGAGCTGCGCGCATTGTTCGACGGCTGGCGAATCTTGCATTATAGGGAGGGCGATATCGGGAAGCCCGGCGATCGCCAGGCTGTTGCGGAACTAGTGGCGCAAAAGCCAGCTAAATAGACCTGCGCTGGGAGCGCGGTCGGGGTGGGGCGCTCGATGGCACGGGGCCCCGGGGTTGGATCCGAGTCGCCTCCCAGCAGGTGACGAAGAGCAGTTCGCTCTCCACCCGGAGGCTGCGCGTATCACCCTGATTCTGCAAGCACATTCGCGGCGCAACCTGGTTGTTACTCTAACCTGAAAGATAGGGTCGCCACGAACCGGATAGCGCCGCGACGCGCGAGGTGGACACGAAACCGTGCCGCCGTTTTGGCCTAACGCGGCTGCCGCGAACTACTTGCGATTTCCAGCTTTCCCATCGCCAAGTGCGGCCAGGATCTGGAATGTAGCCGTTACTCTTTGTTCGATCGGGTAATTCTTGTTGGCCAGAATGACGATCCCCAGTCGCTTCTGCGGGACAAAGGCCACATACGCACCGAAGCCATTGGTTG
Source organism: Bryobacterales bacterium (assembly GCA_963781905.1). Lineage (GTDB taxonomy): Bacteria > Acidobacteriota > Terriglobia > Bryobacterales > Bryobacteraceae > Palsa-89. The sequence goes on along the minus strand of CAWAHZ010000010.1, from coordinate 3,645,425 downwards.
AGCCGGTTTTGTTGATCCACACGTCTTCGCGTGGTTCCTCTGGCGGGCTAATTCTAGTAACGGGTGTCGCGTTATAGATCATTGCCTGCGAGTTTCCTTCCAGTAGGGCCGTTAACGTAACTGGATACGGATATTGCTCCCATATCAGGTCCTGGGTCATCGGCCCCGCCTTGAAGTAGCCAATGTGTGTTTCTGTAATCGCCCGCTGGAGCTGCTTGTCCAACCCGATCGAACTCATGTTGGCTTCTGCAAATCGGACTAGGTCGGCGGCTGTCGTCTTGATGCCGTAAGCTTCAGAGGATAGAACCGCTGTTGCCATTCGGATCGGAGCATCATCCTTCGTGTAGCCCTGCGCGTAGTCAGCCATCTTGGCCTCAGGGACGTTGATGTAGCTACTCTTCATGCCGAGCCCCGGAAACAGGAGTTGTTCCATCAGTGCGGCAAAATCCTGGCCCATGCTTTTTGCCGTTATCAAGCCGAGGGTTCCGATTCCGGGATTGGCATAAGTTCGATATGTTCCGGGCTGGTAGGTAGACCGCCAGTTCCTGAAGTATTCCATCAATTGATCGTTATTCCCGATGTTCTCCGGTACCTGCAATGGAAGCCCGCCGGGGGTATGCGTGCCTAGATTGAGAAGGCTCACGCCCCCGAACTCACTGCCTTGCAGAGCCGGAAGATAAGTGCTCGTTTTGTCTGAAAGGGAGAGATAGCCCTTTACGTGTGCGTAGCAAGCCAGCGTCGCAGTGAATGTCTTGGTTACTGATCCGATTTCGAATAAAGTGTCACGCGTGACAGGCCGGCCGGTTTCCGTTGACGCTACACCATAGCTGAACACGTAGGTCTTACCCGCGACAGTGATGCCGACTGCCATGCCGGGAATACGGTCTTTCATCATCACTGGCCGTATAGCTGCGTCCACGGCATCCTTAACCCTGTCTTGGGAGGCGTCGGCCGCCTGACTCGCGGTTGTGATCGAGCATATGGCAAAAAGAGCTGCCACCACCATTCTTTTGGGACTGGACCTCATGTCTCCGGCCTTTCTCCTTTTTCATTTAAGTGCTCATGTCCTCGGTGCTTCGCTCAAAGCACAGATTATATGAATAGCATGAGGCGGCCGAGCTTTTGCCCAGTTGATAGGAGCACAGGCGCTGCGTACTTGTATACATGCACATGGTGGTATAATTATTCAGAGCAATGAATAAATATAAGGCGGGCGTGGTCGGCTTCAGTGGCTACAGTGGACAGGAACTCGTCCGCCTCCTCAGCTCCCATCCGCAACTTGAGCCGGTCCTCCTCGAACACCGTCAGGATCAGAGCGGACGTCCGGCGCCCGTCAATCATCCGCAGCCCCGCCACGCCCCGTGTACTCCGGACGCCGTTACCGCCGAAGGTCTGGCGGTCGTATTTCTCGCCACGCCGCCCGAAGTCTCCATGGAACTCGCGCCTGCCATGCTCGACGCCGGCGCCAAGGTCATCGATCTCAGCGGCGCCTTCCGGCTCAAAGACGCGGCCACCTATTCCCGCTGGTACAAACAGGAGCACACCGCGCCGCACTTGCTCGCCGAGGCCGTCTATGGTCTCCCCGAGTTCTGTCGCCAGCGAATTCGCACCGCACGCCTGATCGCGAATCCGGGATGCTATCCCACGGCCGCGAATCTCGCCATTGAGCCTTTGGTCGCAAGCGGCGTGGCGGATCGATCTGCCGGAATCGTTTGCGACGCCAAGTCCGGCGTGAGCGGCGCCGGCCGCAAGGCCAGCCTCAAAACCAGTTTTTGCGAAGTCTCAGACAACTTCTCCGTTTATTCGGTGCTCGATCATCGCCACGTCGCTGAAGTCTTGATGGTCTCCGGTCTCGACGAACCGGAATTGAGCTTCACCGCGCACCTGCTGCCCATCGAGCGGGGCATTCTCGAAACCATTTATGTGCGCACGCGCAATATCCGTTCAGCAGGGGACTTGCTCGATATTTACCTCAGTCACTATCGCACCGAGAAGTTCGTGCGTCTCTATCAGCCCGGCAGCCTTCCCGACCTCGCGGCCGTCAATCGCACCAACTTCTGCGATATCGGATTCCGGTTTGACGCCGCCACGGGCCGGGCCATCGTCGTCAGCGCCATCGACAATCTGGTGAAAGGCGCAGCGGGCCAAGCCATCCAGAATATGAATCTGATCCTCGGCTGCGAGGAAACGCTGGGACTGTTGTGATGGCACTCTTGTGAGAAACCCGCTGTGAAGATACTCATCAAGCTCGGCGGCACTTTGCTCGACGCCGCGGAATCGCGCCACCGCCTGGCTCGGGAAATCCATTGGGCCATGGAACAAGGCCACCAGGTGGTCGTCGTTCACGGCGGCGGTAAGCAGATGACGCGTTATCTGACCGACCACGGCGTCGAGAGCCACTTCGTGAACGGCCTGCGAGTGACAACGCCTGAAGTGCTGGACGCGGTTGTCAAAGTGTTGGCCGGATCGGTGAATCGGGAACTGGTAGCGGCCTTCATCGCGTGCGGCGCACAGGCCGTCGGACTCACTGGCATGGACGCGTTGCTGACGGAAGCGCGGCAAATGAGCGAGGAACTTGGACGGGTCGGCAAGCCGATTCGATCCAACGCCCACATTTTGGATGTGCTGCTAGCCGAAGGATATTTACCTGTTATTGCCTGTCTGGCAGGCGATTCCCAGGGTCAGTTCTTCAACGTCAATGCCGACCAAATGGCCGTCTCGGTGGCGGCAGCGCTCTCGGTGGACAAGCTCCTGTTCTTGACGGATGTGGATGGCGTCCGAGGTGAAAATAATGTCGTCCATTCCACATTAAATACCGATCAATGCCGGCGGCTTATCGAAACCGGAGTGGCTACCGGCGGGATGCGCGCCAAGCTGGAATCGGCCGTGGAGGCGCTTCAATCCGGAGCGGCCGAAGTTATTATTGCTCCCGGCGCCCTTCCGGGAGTCGTTGGGAAACTTCTGGCGGGAGATCCGCTCGGAACTCGATTAATTGCTCACGCGGCGGTGTACCCCAATGCTTAGTGGTACTTCAGAGCTCCCGGTAATAGAGGTCCCAGTACTAGCTCCAGTCGCCGGACCCCCCGTGGCTCGCGAGTCCCTCAATATTCGGAAGGCGACAATGCGCGATATTCCCGCGCTGCTTCAGCTGATTAACTCTTACGCCGCGGAAGGCGTTATGCTGCCCCGAACTGAGTTTGAAATGTCGGAGAACGTCCGCGATTTTACGGTTGTATACTCTGGTTCCCGGCTTCTCGGGTGCGGCGCATTGCACTTCTATACTCCCACCTCGGGTGAAATAAGGTCATTGGCGGTGGCCCCAGAGGCCAGGAAGCAAGGGATTGGGGTCTGCCTGATGGAGGCACTCGAGAACGAAGCCATTAACAACGACCTGTATACGATATTTGCGTTCACCTATGTCGCCGAGTTTTTTCAGAAGATGGGTTTCAAACAAACCGATCGCGGCCAGCTTCCTCTCAAGGTCTGGAAGGATTGTTTGTCCTGTTCTAAATTCCAGTGCTGCGACGAAATCGCTGTGCAGAAAGCCCTTAGGTCAGATCCGTTACCTGCTTTATCCCTCAATTCCAACCAAGAACTAATCCAGCTGCCCAACCCCAAGCGTGGTTGACTTCTTCATGGAATTTTAAGCTTTGCTTTCAAATTTAATGGCAAGTTGAGATTTTTTTCTGGCTTTCTCACTACGCCTGTGTATAATTTGTAAACATACTTAGCTAGGACTCCGGGAGGGCCATCGGTCTATGAAGGCGCAGACCATTGATGTCAAGCAGTCAACCGGAAGAATACTTTGCTGCACGATATTTCGGGCCGGTGGCAAGAAATTGTTAGCCAAGGGCCACGTGATCAGTGAAGAAGATGCTCGGATGCTACTGACCGAAGGAATGAACGAGGTCTGGGTGACTGAGCTCGAAGATGGTGAAGTTGGCGAGGATGACGCTGTCATGCAGGTCGCGAGCGAAATCGGCTGTGGAGCGCTCGAAATCCGTCTTGCCGCTGGGGGAAGGGCGAACTTGTTCACTACCGAGGGGTGTTGCCTCTTGGTGGATGATGAGCTGTTAAAGCAAATCAATTGCACGGCCAGCATGGCCATCGCCACGTCTCTCAATTTTTCTTACGCGCGCTCCGGGCAACGGGTGGCTACTGTCAAGAGCACTCCGTTCGCAGTCGCTAAACCGGAACTAGACGCGATGATTTCGATCGTCAAGGAAAGAGGGCCCATTCTACAGGCTCGGCCCATCCGCATGCCAGCCGTGGCGATTCTCTACACGGACCCGGTCAACGGGGAACGGGCCAGACAGTTGTTTGAAAATATAATGCGTCAGCGTTTGGACCGTATCGGGACCGGCGCCAGCTTTGTCCTCTCGTCGGTGGAAGAGGAATCCGCGGTGGCCCGTTCTCTCCAGCATCTCCTCCGCGCGAAACCAACCGCTGTGCTGATCGCTTCCACTACCGCTCCCGCGGGACCTGACGATGTGGTGGGCCGGGCGATGGTTCGCGCCGGATGTCATATTGAGCGTTTTCTGGCCCCCGTGGAGCCTGGCAATCTCTTCTTGCTGGGCTATAAAGACGATGTTCCGATCGTTTCCGCTCCCGGCTGTTTCCGCTCAGCCAAACCCAACGTCGTGGATTTGATGCTCCCACCGATGCTGGCGCGCTACCGTGTCTCGGGTTGGGAAGTCGCCTGCCTGGGGCATGGCGGTTTGCTGGCGTAACCGAGTTTTCCCCCATTCGCAGCCGGACGCCCCTCGAGCGCCCGGCTTTTTCTTTACCCTGCTAATCTGATACTGCTAGCGCATCGGCTTGCCGGCGCATTAGACATGACCGAAATCGTCGAAACTGCCCTGGGTGGCGTTGCCCTTGTGTCCGCTGCTGCTCTGGCCTACGCCGTTCGCGTCCCATCTTGCTCCTGGCTTGCTCCCTCGGTTTACAAAGGCTGCGGAACGGATACTCGACCCGCCATTGCGCTTACCTTTGACGATGGACCCAGCGAATCCACCACCCAGCTGCTCGAAATCCTGGCTCGCTTCCGTGTCCCTGCCACCTTCTTTCAATGTGGCGCGAATGTCCGCCGCCTGCCCGGCGTGGCTCAGGAAGTGGCCACCGCTGGACACGAGATCGGCAACCACACGCACTCCCATCCGCTCCTCGCGCTCAAATCCGCCGGCTTCATCCAGCAAGAGTTAAGCCAGACTCAGGAAGCTATCGAGCACGCCACCGGTATTCGTCCCCGCTATTTTCGCGCGCCCTATGGTGCGCGCTGGTTCGGTCTCCGGGCCGCCCAGAAGCGCCTCGGCCTGCGTGGCGTAATGTGGAGCACCATCGCGCTAGACTGGAAAATGCAGAGCGCCCCCGTGGTCTCACGCCTGCTCCATGGCGCTACGCCGGGCGCGATTCTCTGCTTGCACGATGGCCGAGTTCTTGAGCACCGTCCCGACATTGGAGTCACGCTCCAAGCCGTGCGCGAAATTTTGCCGAAATTAATAGAGCTAGGATTTCATTTCGAGAAGGTAACCGACATTTTATGTCCTACGAAGAACTGACGGCGCGAGTGAGAACTGTGATTGCCACCACCCAGCACCTTCCCCAGGAGAAGATTACCGCCGACAGCACCTTCCAGGAACTCGGTTTCGATTCGTTGGACGGCATCAACATCCTGTTTGCGGTGGAAAGCGAATTCAATATAGATATTCCAGACGAAGCCGCCCAAAATCTTCGTTCGGTTCGGGATGTGATCGACGGTTTGGCGAAGCTATTGGAGGGTCGACAAGGAAACCAGGCGGCCGTTGGCGCTTAACGTGCCGCCCCGCCGGGTGGTTGTCACGGGGCTTGGAGTCATCTCGGCCATCGGCAACAACACCGCCGAATTCTGGCAGTCGCTCCAAGACGGACGCTCGGGCATTGCGCCCCTCCAGGCAGTGGATCCCGCGCTGCTACGCTTTTCGAGCGCCGCCGAGGTCCGCAATTTCGCCCCTTCGGAGCACTTCGACGAAAAGGAAATCAGCCTGCTCGATCGCTTCGCGCAGTTCGGTGTAATCGCCGCGCGCCAGGCCATCGCTGGGGCTGGCATCCAATGGACGCGGCAACTGCGCGAGTCCACCGCCATCATCACCGGCTCCTGCGTGGGCGGCCAAACCACCGAAGACGAGGGGTTCGTCAACCTTTATCGCAACAACATTCCGCGCGTGAATCCGTTCACCATCCCTCGCACCATGGAAAACGCAGCCGCCAGCCGCATCTCGCTCGAAACCGGCGTGGTGGGGCCAACCTATACCATTTCCACCGCCTGCTCTTCTTCCAATCACGCCATCGGACAAGCCTATTGGATGGTCCGGAACCGCGCCGCGGAAATGGCTATCACTGGCGGCAGCGAAGCCTTTTTCAGTCTTGGGTTCCTCAAAGCTTGGGAGGCTATGCGCGTGGTATCTCCCGATACCTGCCGTCCGTTTTCGAAGGATCGCCGAGGCTTAATCCTGGGCGAAGGCGCCGCCATGCTGGTGCTGGAACCACTGGATTCCGCGCGCGCCCGTGGAGCGCGGATTTTTGGCGAAATCTCGGGGTTCGGCATGTCGTCGGACGCGTTCCACATCACCCAGCCTTCTCCCGACGGCGCCGCTCGCGCCATGCGATCGGCAATCTCCGATGCCGGTCTTGAGCCGCACCAGATCGGTTATATCAATGCGCACGGCACCGCGACGTTATCGAATGATGCATCCGAGACCGCCGCCATCCGCCAGGTCTTCGGTGCCCACGCCGATAGTCTCCGGGTAAGCTCCACCAAATCCATGCACGGCCATACGCTGGGCGCAGCCGGCGCTATCGAAGCCGCTGCCACGGTGCTCGCTTTAAAGCATCGCATTCTGCCACCTACGGCCAACTTCAGCGAGCCCGATCCGGCTTGCGACCTCGATGTCATCCCCAATATCGCCCGCCCAGCCGCCATCGAGTACGCGCTTTCAAACTCCTTCGCCTTCGGCGGTCTCAACGCCGTCCTGGCCTTTCGCAGCATTATCGACTAAGCGCCGCAAGGCGGAGCCGAACCCCAGGCTAAACTGGAGTTACGTGGAAGAAGAGGTTCTAGGAAAAGCCTACGACGGGCGTCTGATGCGACGCCTGCTCACTTACATCCGGCCCTACAAACTGCCCGTCGTTGCCGCACTGATCCTGCTGCTCTTCAATGCCGTGCTGCAAGTGATCAGTCCTCTGCTCACCGCGCTGGCGGTCGATCGTTACCTCGTACCCTCCGCGAAAGTCACTCACACCATCCTCGACCCGTACCTCGCTCGCAGCCCCTGGACCGGCCTGGCCCAAATCTCATTTCTATACCTGCTGGTGGTGATCGGCGGAATGTTTTGCGATTTCGGCGAGCAGTACATCATGCAATGGGTGGGACAAAAGGCCATGTTCGACCTGCGGCGCGAAATGATGGCCCGGCTGCAGCGCCTGGACTTGTCCTTTTACGACCACAACCCGGTCGGCCGCCTGGTCACTCGCATTACCACCGACGTCGACGCGCTCAACGAGCTATTCTCCTCCGGTCTCCTGATGATCCTGGGCGATCTGCTCATGTTGAGCTTCGTCGTCATCGCGATGCTGGAATTGAGCCCCGGCATGACCGGGTTCCTGCTGGCCGTGATGCCGCTGGTGATTCTGGTCACCATGCAGTTCCGGCGCTCGGTGCAGAAAAGCTATCGCCGGATTCGCATCGCCATCGCCCGTATCAACTCTTATTTGCAGGAACACATCAGCGGCATGGCCGTCCTCCAGCTCTTCAATCGCGAGGCCCGCAGCCGCGCCGAGTTCGAACAAATTAATCGCGATCATATGGACGCTTATAAGGACGCCATCGTCGCCTACGGCTGGTTCTATCCCATCGCCGAATTTCTCGGCATGCTGGCTTTGGCGTTGCTGCTCGCCTACGGCGGATTCCGCGTGCGCGGCGGTGCTATTCAGATCGGCGTGCTGGTGGCTTTCTTCCAATATGGAATGCGATTCTTCCGTCCGATCCAGGATCTGAGCGAAAAATACAATCTCATGCAATCGGCCATGGCTGCTGCCGAGCGCGTCTTTAAGCTGCTCGACACGCCGGTCCAGATCCAATCGCCCGCTCAACCGGCGCCCTTCCCGCGCTCACCCGCCGCCCTGGAATTCGACCACGTCTGGTTCGCCTACAACGGCGAAGATTGGGTGCTGAGTGATGTCAGCTTCCGTATTGAACCCGGCGAGACTATTGCCGTGGTGGGCCACACCGGCGCGGGGAAGACCACCATCGCCAGCCTGCTTCTGCGATTCTACGAAGTGCAGCGCGGAGTGATCCGCATCGCTGGAATCGATATTCGCGATTTCGATCTGGAAGACTTGCGCCGCAACTTCGGAGTGGTTTTGCAGGATCCGCATTTGTTCACCGGAACCATCGCCGAAAATATTCGCCTGGGCACCGCCGGTATTTCCGATGACCAGCTCGCGAGCGCAGCCGCGCGCGTCAACTTATTGGATTTCGTCCAGACCCTGCCGGAAGGTTTTGCGCAGCCCGTCCGCGAACGTGGCGCCGGATATTCCACCGGCCAGAAGCAGCTCATCAATTTTGCGCGAGCTCTGGCGCACAATCCCCGCTTCCTGATCCTGGACGAAGCCACTTCGAGCGTGGACACCGAAACCGAGCTGCGCATTCGTGAGGCGCTCGAGCAACTGGTGGAGGGCCGCACGTCTATTGTCATCGCCCATCGTCTCTCCACCATCCAGCGCGCCGACCGCATCATTGTCATGCACAAAGGCAAGCTGCGCGAAATCGGCACGCATCAGCAGTTGCTCGCCGTGCGTGGCATTTACTGGAAGCTGTACCAACTGCAATATAAGGATCAAGAGATCCCCAGCGGGCGCCTGGCCGAAGAGCCTGTTAGCGGAGACTAAGTCAGGTATTCACCTGAGCTTCTGGTACTGGAAACCCTTCCAAATGCATGTGGCCTCAGTGTATACTGAGGCCAATTCTGAAGCGTGGCCTGATACGTTTGGCCGCGTGGCGTCACTTAACATCGAATAGGGGATTTCAAAAATCATGCGCTTGCCGTATCGCAGCCTTTGCTGCGCCAATCGAAGAGGAGGAAGTATGTCCAAGCTGTTTTCACGTCACGCCATAGCTTTGTTAGCTCTGGCATTTCCCGTCGCAGCCCTGGCGGATACAACGCTCACACTATCGGCGAATAGCACGCTGAATCTCGACACCGGCGCGGTCGTCACGTCCGGCGGGGACCTCCTCTGGGACGGAACCAATCTCAACGTAGTAGGTTCGGCTACGGATGGCGACCTGCCTGGCGAAGCGTCAGTGCTTTATGGCACTTTGACCAAGGCCACGATAGCCGTCTTTGCTGTGGAAGCCGGGATTTCCTCGGCCCAGATTATTCCGGCCGCCGGCGATTTGATCATCGCTAAGACCAACGGTGGCAATTACTCGAAGATATGGGCGAAGTCCATCAGCGGCACATCCATCACTCTGGAGTTCGACACCTTCGGCGGATCCTCCAGCACTTCAGGCGGCCCCAACATCACCGCAGTGCAGAATAACTACAGCAACCTGATTGCCGGCCTGCCCAACTACGGCATCGCCCCAGGCAGCTTGTTTGTAATTTATGGCACGGCCATGGCCACCACCAGCAATCTCTCTGAAAAGTTTCCTCTGGCCACCAGCCTGAATGGAGTGAGCGTCTCCGTCAGTGTGAACGGCACCCCCATCGCGGACCAACCGGGCCTCTATTACGTTACCGCCACCCAGATTGCCGGGGTTCTTCCTTCTACTGCTCCCACCGGTCAGGCAACTTTCACCGTGACCAACGGCACGCAAGCCAGCAATTCGTTCCAAACCCAGGTGGTTCAGAGCGCGTTCGGACTGGATACCATTTTCGGAGGCGGCACCGGCCAGGCCGTGGTTACCGACGCTAATTACAAAGTGATCGGACCCACGTTCTCGGCGTCTCCCGGCCAGACCGTTATTCTCTGGGGCTCGGGCGTGGGCGGCGACACCAAGAACGACGACAAGACGTACCCGGCGGCCCATCTGGACAATCTCACCAGCATTCCAATGACGGCTTATATCGGCGGAATCTCGGCGACCATTGATTATCGCGGGCGTTCCCAATATCCCGGCGTGGACCAAGTGGTGGTGACTATTCCAGATGGCGTCACGCCCGGTTGTAATGTGTCAATCGTGCTGGTGAGCGGGAGCGGTTCCACCGCCAGCAACTTTGGCACAGTCGCAGTGAACCCGAATGGCGGCGTCTGCTCCGATCCCAACAGCCCATATAACGTAACCTCACTGAGCGGCGATGCCAACGTAAATATCGGATTCGTGGCGATCACCTCGGAAACCAGCACGTCGTACGGGTCGCCACTTGCCCGCCACTCTACCAAAGTCCGGACTGTGAGCAAGCCTTTCACCGCACCGGTTCATCTCAGGGCTACCACCAGCAGCTCAGACGATGCGCTCGGCATCTTCTATGGCATCCAGGGCTCCGAATTCGGAAACTATGCCAGCTATCAGACAGCGTCCGTCGGGAGTTGCGTCGTTTATCAGGAAGTCCTGTCCACCACCACGCCTACTACGCCGTTCAAAGAGACCGCGCTCGACGCGGGCACGATCACGGTAAGCGGACCGGATGGCAGCGCGACCCTAATGTCTTTGTCACTGCTGGGCGAAATAGGATTCTACGACGCTCAGCTCCCGGCCGGCTTCATCCCTTCGTCGGGCGGGTCCTTCGTTTTCAATGGGAGCGGCGGCACCACCAACCCGAGCGTCGGCTCCTTCAGCGCTACGGTTAGCTTAGGTGCTCCTCTGTTTAGCTGGACCAACATGGCGAGTACTACCTCAGTCACGCGCTCCGCCGGCGTGCACGTGACCTGGGAAGGTGGCGAGTCGGGAACCTACGTCGAAATCAGCGGGGACTCCGACGGCAGCTCGATCGGCGCGGGTTTTTATTGCCTGGCTAAACAGCAAGACCTGCAATTCACCGTGCCATCCTGGGTGACTGAGTCGCTTCCGGCAGGCACCGGTTCCCTGATCGTGGTGAATAGTTCCAACCCGGTGTCATTCACGGCTACCAATCTCAATTTTGGGTATGCCCTCGCCGAAGTTGAAAACGTCGTGGAGGAGATTCCTTACAACTAGGATTTCGCCAGGAGTGAGTGGGGGCCGGGGCGTTTCAACCTCGGCCCTTTTTCTTGGCCAATCCCCAATCCCCAATCCCTAGTTGCTATCGTTCAATTGTGCCCACCCCTAAAATCACGCCATCCAAAATCCTGGTTATCGACGTCGGCGGCACGCACGTCAAGGTGCTTGCCACCGGCATGAAGCTGCCGATCAAGATCGTCTCGGGTGCTTCGTTCACCGTGAACGACATGGTGAGGGAGGTGACGGCCGCGCTCAAAGATCGTCCGTACGACGCAGTGTCCATCGGTTATCCCGGCCCGGTAGTCCACAGCCGGCCGCTGCGTGAACCCTTCAATCTCGGCGCGGGCTGGGTGGGGTTCAACTTTCGCAAGGCTTTCGGCTGTCCCGTCAAGATCGTCAACGACGCGGCCATGCAGGCCCTGGGAAGTTACGAAGGCGGCAGAATGCTGTTCCTGGGCTTGGGCACCGGCCTCGGCTCAGCGATGATCGTGGATGGCGTGCTCCAGCCCATGGAACTGGCGCATTTGCCCTATCAGCACGGCAAAACTTACGAAGATTTTCTTGGGCTCCGGGGTCTGAAACGATTAGGCCGAAAGAAATGGGAGCGCAAGGTGATCAAAGTTGTCACTGAGCTGCGAGCGGCGCTGGCGGCGGATTACGTCGTCCTGGGCGGCGGAAATGTGAAGAAGCTGAAAGAACTGCCGGACAAAACCACCCTGGGAAGCAACAATAACGCCTTCCTGGGAGGCCTTCGGATGTGGGGCGTCAAGAAGGATTCCGCCACCCGCCGGCCGTCGAAGTGAGCGCGTCCGCCTCAGCCGGTCCCCACGTACCGGGATCGTAGAAACGAACTGAAACCGCGTCGTCCAAGACCGGCTGCACAATCCGCCAGGCTTCTTCCACGTAATCCTCACGGGCGAATCGGATCTGGTCGCCGTGCATGGCGTTATCCAGCAATTCCTCGTAAGGAAGCAGCTCGGTGGGACCGGAATTTTCGGTCGCAAGCAGCTCCACCGCATCGCCTGTCATCGCATCGCCCGCCTTCTTCACCAGCGCTCCCATGCCGATCGCCAGGCCGGGTGAGACACGGAATCGCAAATAGTTTTCACCTGCGGTTACTGTAGGAAACATAGTCGGAGGCTGGCGCAGCACGGCGGTCACCTCGGTGGCGGTCACCGGCAGCGATTTCCCCGCCCGGATGTAAAACGGCACGCCTTTCCAGCGCCACGAATCGATGTAGAGGCGCAAAGCCACAAAGGTTTCGACCGTCGAATCCGGCTTGACGCCTTTTTCATCGCGGTAGCCCTTGAACTGGCCGCGCACCACGTCGCCCGGCTCCAGGGTTCTTATGGCGCGCAGCACTTTCACTTTCTCGTCGCCCAGATTCCGAGTCTCCATGCTCACCGGCGGCTCCATCGCAACATTCGAGAGCAGCTGAAACAAGTGGTTCTCCACCACGTCCCGCATGGCGCCCGCTTGCTCGTAAAAGGCTCCTCTGCCGGCCACGCCGAAGTTCTCCGACATCGTAATCTGAACGCTCTCCACGTACTGCCGGTTCCAGATCGGCTCGACAAATGCGTTCGCAAAACGAAAGAACAGAATGTCCTGCACCGCGTTCTTTCCCAGAAAGTGGTCGATGCGAAAAATATCCTCGTCCTGGAAGGCGGTGTGGAGCGTCGCGTTCAGCATCCGGGCGGAATCCAGATCCCGCCCGAAAGGCTTCTCCACCACCACGCGTCCGCCGTCCGAGCAGCCCGCGGACTTCAATTGCTTCACCACCTCGCCAAAAAGCTCGGGAGGGATGGCCAGGTAATGCAACGGATGCTTGGCCGCCCCGAGCAACTCGCGCAACTGGCGAAACGTCGCGGGGTCGGTGTAATCTCCGTCAATGTACTTCAGCGCGCCGGTCAGTTTGGCGAAGGCGTCCGGGTCTAACCCGCCGCCCTGCTCCACGCTCTGTTGTGCGCGCTTCTTGAGATCGTCGAGCGTCCAGCCCGATTTCGCTACTCCGATCACCGGCATGTTCAATTCCCCGCGCTTGGCTAGCCGCTGTAACGCAGGAAAGATTTGTTTATAGGCCAAGTCCCCGGTTGCTCCAAAGAACACCAGTGCATCGGACGAGATCGCGCTCATTGTATTCATCAGCTCCATTTTAATGTGGCGTGCGCACTCTTGTGCGCCGCGTTCACACTCGTGTGAACGATTTCTGTGTTGGCACGATTGTCAACACGGCACGCACGAGTACGAGTGCGTGCGCCACCCCATGCTTGCACCGATTAGGTGACTGTGGGCCAACAATTCCAGAACGGCCAGCGTAGAATCGTATAGAACAGGTACACTCGTGACCCACTCACAATCCCTTAGCGTTCCGGCGTCCGTGCAGTCGCACTCGCCCAGGCGATTGCGTTCTCCCAAGCGTGTCACCCGGCTTTTCGGCGATCTCAAAGTGCGCCTCAAGCTGATGGTGCTGCACAATCTCTTCTTCCTGATCCTCGCCCTCGGCGTCTATTTCGCGCTGTATCCTTACCTGCCAGACCACGCCAAGACCAACTTGTTCATTGTGCTCGGCGCCATCTACATCCTGGCCGTGCTGGTGCTCGAGACCACCATCATGCCGCTGTACGTCTATCGCCCCTTGCAACTGATGCTCGAAGCCGATCAAGCCACGCAACATGGCGACCGCGATCGCGAGCTGATCAACGAAGCCTTCATCCCGGCCGACGAAATCGGCCACATCATGCGATCGCGCAACGCCACAGTCATCGAATTGCGCAAGCGCGAAGAGGATCTGGAGGAGGCGCTCCGCAAACTGGAAGCGCAGGACCGTCTGGTCAGCCTGGGCCTGCTCAGCGCCAGCGTCGCGCATGAGCTCAACACGCCGCTCACCGTGCTGCAAGGTTCCATTGAAAAGCTCACCGAGACTAGCGACGATTCCGCTACGCTCGAGCGCCTGGCACGCATGCTGCGCGTCACCCAGCGCATCCGCCGCATCAGCGAAAGCCTGGTGGATTTCTCGCGCGTCCGCAAACAACACATGGAGCCGGTGCCGCTGCGCCATTTGATCGACGAAGCCTGGGCGCTGGTGGCCATCGACAAAAAAGCCGCCGCCTCGCGCTTCGCCAATCACGTGGACGCGGGAGATGTGGTCACCGGCAACTCGGATCGCCTGGTGCAGGTGTTCGTCAATCTGCTGCGCAACGCGCTCTACGCCGTCCCGCCAACGGGCGAAATCGCGGTTCATTCCAAACGCCTGAATCGCAACGCGCAGCCTTGGATCTCGGTCACCGTGGAAGACAACGGCCCGGGCATCGCGGCCGACGTGCTGCCCGATATTTTTGAAGCGTTCGTCTCCTCGCGGCTGGACGCCAAGGGCACCGGACTCGGGCTCACCGTTGCTGAAGGCATTATTCATCAGCACGGGGGAACCATCACTGCGTCCAACCGGGCCGAAGGCGGCGCTTGTCTCGAAGTGACGCTGCCCGCGCCGTGCGTGAAGCGTTCGGTGGGAGCGAATTAAGTTGGCAAGCAAGCCCATATCCGAGCGCGCATCCGATCCCGCGCCCGATCCATCCCAACTCAAGTTGGGCAACATCAATGACCTGGTGGATCTGGCGATCCTGGACGACGATCCCGATTTCTGCAATTATCTCGAAGACGCGCTCAAGGACGATGGATTGTATTCCATCCGCGCTTTCGGTCATCCCGATGACTTGTTCGCCGCCTGCGAGCAGCGGCTGCCCGACATCGTGTTGCTCGACATGAAGATGGGCGAGTTCAAAGGCGACAAAGTGCTGGAACAACTGCTGGCCGCCTACCCCTTGCTGTGCGTCATCATCGTCACCGGTTATCCCTCGCTCGAAGATATGCGCGCCACTTTCAAGCTGAAGGTGTTCGATTATATTTCGAAGCCTTTTTCGCTGGCGCATCTTCGGCAAACGCTGCTCAACGCGATCGACAAGTACGGGTTCGGACGCACCGCGCAGGATCGTTTGCGCGAACGTCTGGGTCATCAGATCAAGATGCTGCGCGTGGAGCGTGACTGGTCGTTGAAAGATCTGGCCGCTGCCACCAAGCTCAGCATCTCCCAGATCAGTTCCATCGAACGGGGCGCCAATCTGCCGAGCATCGAAAGTCTGCTCGCCATCTGCCGCGCCTTCGACAAGCGGCCTTCTGAAGTGCTCGCGGCGATCGACTTTTGATGAGGGCTTCCTGATGCGTAGCACCACTGACCCGCTCGCGCTGGTGCGTGCGTTCGATGCATCGCGCGAGGAAGAAAAGAGCCGTGAACTGATTCTCGCGCTGCTCGAATTCACAACGAAGCCGTTTTCTCGCGATCAGTTTCATCCCGGCCACATCACCTGCACGGCCGTCGTGCTGCATCCTAACAGCCGGCAGTTCCTGCTGATGCATCATCACCGGCATAAGCGCTGGCTGCTCCCTGGCGGCCATGTCGAGGAGAGCGATGTGACAATGAGTGACACCGCGCGCCGCGAAGCCATCGAAGAGACTGCGGTGCGGATCCCGGAGGCAGGTACGCCGCGGCTGGTTGGCATGGACGTGCACGGAATTCCCGCCCGCAAAGGCGAACCGTTCCATCTGCATCACGATTTGATTTTTGTTTTTAGCGCGGAGTCGGAGCAATTTACTCTGACCGACGAAGCGCCGCAGGTAGCCTGGTGCGGCGCCGAAGATTTCGCCCGCTATCAACTGCCGGGCAGCATCACTCGCGCGGTGGAGCGTTCTCTCGGGAAATAAAAGCCGGTAAGCACTCGGAGGAAGATGCCTACCGGCCGGCAACTGAACTGCTCTCGCGGATCAGGCTGCCTAAGTCAAATCGACGCGTCGCGGTGCCGCTTGGTTTCCTTCCGCACATTGTTACAGTGGACCTGTGGATGGCGTAATCGTGGTCGACAAGCCGGAAGGTCTTACGTCGCATGATGTTGTGAATCGCATGCGGCGTCTGGCGAAGACGCGCAAGGTGGGACACCTGGGCACGTTAGATCCGATGGCCACCGGAGTTCTTCCATTGGTGCTGGAGCGCGCCACGCGCCTGGCACAATTCTTCAACGCCAACCAAAAGACCTACCGGGCGAGAGTGCAATTCGGATGGGCCACCGACACCTATGATCGGGAGGGCACGCCCATATCCGAGCCAGTTGCTCCGCATTTCACGCGCGCGGATCTGGAAGCAGTGCTCGATCACTTTCGCGGAACCATTCTGCAAACGCCGCCACCGTTCTCGGCGAAAAAAATTGCGGGGACGCCGGCCTATCGTTTGGCGCGAAAAAACATCGCCGTGGAATTGGAACCGGTAGAGGTGCAGGTGCTCGCGCTTGATCTCGAAGAATTCGACGGAACCACCGCTCGCATTTCGGTCCGCTGTTCGGCGGGCACCTACATTCGCGGCATCGCGCACGAAGCTGGCCGCGAGCTTGGCTGCGGGGCTTTCCTCGCGTCCTTGCGCCGTACTGCCTCCGGTGAGTTCACTGAGAGCCAGGCGCGCACCTTGGACACGCTGGAGGAGTTGGCGCGCGAGGGTGCGTTAGACCAGGCACTGATCCCCTCCGCTATGGTTTTACCCGAGATTCCCAACGCAACCGTCGATGCGCTCACCGCTGGCCAAATCCGGCACGGCAAGGATTTCCGGTTGTCGCCGTTCGTGGAGAGAACCGGATCGAAATACGTAAAGGCCATCAATCCCGAGGGTGATTTGATCGCGATCGGGGAGGTGCGTCTGCCCAACCTCTATCACCCTGTTCTGGTGTTGTGAGCGGCCGATTCCCTAAGTCCCGAAGTCCAACCGGCTCAATACATTGACGAAGTTTAATACCAGCCCCGGATCTGGTCCCAACCGGGTTGGTTTATCATGCAAGTGTGCGGCTCCGCTTCGCGACTCGGCTGATTGTTGCGGGGGCGCTGTTCGTGGCTGGCGGATGGACGCAGGAAAACGCCAGCATTGACAAATCGACCAGCGATAAATCGGGCCCGAGCGACAACTCTAAAAGCCAGCCCAAGTACGATCAGACGTTTTCCGGGCCAATTGTCGAGTTGACGGCCACCCAGATCACGGTGTCGCGCAGCATCCTGGGCAAGCCGGCCGAAAAGCATACTTTTTCCATCAAATCCGACACGCGCATCGAGGGAAAGCTGAAGGTTCGGGTGAAAGTGACCGTAGGTTACGTCACCACCGACGATGGCGACGTGGCGCGCTTGGTGGTGGTAAGAACTTCAAAGAAATAGCTACTTCTTCTTTTTCCTCTTCGCCGCCCAGCCCTCTTTGTTTACTTGCCGCGCGCGGCCTATGGCCAGAGCTTCGGGCGGCACCGTCTGCGTGACCACGGAGCCTGCGCCGATATAGCTGCCATCCCCGATTTCGAGCGGCGCCACGAGCGTGGAATTGCTGCCGACGAAGGCGTCCTTTCCGATTTGGGTTTTGTGCTTGCTCACCCCGTCGTAATTGCAGGTGATGGTTCCAGCGCCGACGTTGGAATTTTCGCCGACGTCGGAATCTCCCAAGTAAGCCAGATGGTTGGCTTTCGCGCCTGCGCCCAAGCGCGTATTCTTCAGCTCCACGAAATTGCCGATGCGCGCGCCTTGGCCTACACGATTGCCAGGCCGCAGCCGCGCAAAGGGGCCGATGATTGCGCCCGATTCAATGTGCGAATCCACCACATAGCTGAAAGGCGCTATTTCAACATTGGACGCGAGCGTGGAATCCTGCACGATGGAGCAAGCGCCGACGCGGCAATCCTCGCCGATTTCGGTGCGCCCGAGAATCTGCGCGAACGGTCCCACAACGGAATCCTCGCCGATGCGGACCGATGAGTCGATGCTCACGGTTTCAGGTTTCTCGATAGTGACGCCACCGAGCATCACCTCCTGTACTTTTCGCTCGCGCAAGATCTTGTCCACCGCAGCCAGTTCTACGCGCGTGTTGATGCCCAACAACTCCGCCGCGTTCTCCACTTCCATCGCAGCCACGGTGTGCCCTGCGCGTCCAAAGATTTCGACGATGTCGGTGAGATAGTATTCATGAGCCGAATTGTCAGGCTTAATTTCAACCAGGTGCTTCCACAGTAGATCGGCGCGAAAACAATAGATGCCGGAGTTAATGAACTGGATGGCGAGCTGCGAGGGTGTCGCAGCCTTTTGCTCAACGATTGCGCTGACCAGGCCGGTCTCGCCGCCAGTCTCGCCAGAGATGATGCGTCCATAGCCGGTAGGGTCGTCCAGACGGGTGGTGATCAACGTTGCGGCAGCGTTGCTCGAAGCCTGGCGGCGAACCAGCTCGGCCAGCGTGGCGGGCGAAAGCAGCGGGCAGTCGCCATACAGGACCACCACCAATCCGGGCTTCGAAGAGAGCGATGGCCGGCAGGCGAGCATGGCGTGTCCGGTGCCTTTTTGCTCAGTCTGCTCCACAAAATGGACGCCCGAAGGCGCCAGCAGCGCTCGCACCTGATCCGCCTGATGGCCCACCACCACTGTGGCGTTAGCCGCCGGTGCGATGCTCGCGGCCGCGCGAACCACATGTTCGATCAGCGTCAGGCCTCCGGCACGATGCAGTACTTTCGCGCGCTTGGATTTCATCCGGGTGCCAAGGCCAGCGGCCAAGATCACCACATTGGTCTGGGATGTCATTGCTGGGATGTCATTGCTGGGATGTCATTGTTTGGATGAGGCAGCTTCGTTAACGCTCTCCGAGAACTCGCACTCTGCGGCGGGCCATATGCCCGCGCTTTGCCAATTGTAGTGCAACGTCGGCAGAGCCGCGCGGATCGTGTCGAACGCTGTCACCGGAGGCAAGCAGATCGGTGGCCACCACTTGCAGCCCCATTTCCGCCAGGCGGTCGACATCGTTGAGCACCGAGCGCACGTTCTCGGCCGCGTATCTGCGTCTCTGCCGGGCGGTAATGGAGCGCGTATTCACTACCGCGACGTCGATGAGCTGCATGCCGGCATGCAAATGGATAGCGCTCACATGGTCGGAGGCGCGGAAGCCAATGGTTTCGCCAGGCTGCCACATAAGGTTCACGTAGTAAGCTTTCAAG
This sequence comes from Bryobacterales bacterium, assembly GCA_963781905.1. Classification (GTDB taxonomy): domain Bacteria; phylum Acidobacteriota; class Terriglobia; order Bryobacterales; family Bryobacteraceae; genus Palsa-89. The sequence continues at coordinate 3,626,201 of CAWAHZ010000010.1, read as the reverse complement.
GCATGGCTGCGCTGGATGGCCGGTGCGATGCCCTCCACCAGCAGGTTGGGAATCACGCTGGTGAAGAGCGAACCTGGCCCCAGCGTGATCAGGTCGGCGTCTTCGATGGCTGCCAGAGTTTCCGGGAGCGGCTTACAGCGCCGTGGCTGCAATCGAATGCGGCGAACGCGCGAGCGGCTTTTTCCGATTTTGGTCTCCCCTTTGACAATCGACCCGTTTTCCAACTCAGCCTCCAGCACCACGTTGGCGTTGGTCGCCGGATAGATTCGGCCCAGGCTGGCGAGAACCTCCGAGGAAACCTTCACGGCCTGTACGAAATCGCCCGTCAGATTGGTGAGGGCCGTAAGGAAAAGGTTGCCGAAGCTGTGACCCTTCAGTCCGCGGCCTTCGGAGAACCGGTACTGGAACAGTTGCGAGAGCAGGGCCTCGTCTTCAGAGAGAGCCACCATGCAGTTACGGATATCGCCAGGTGGCAGAACATCGAATTCGCGTCGCAGGCGCCCGGAACTGCCCCCGTCGTCGGTAACGGTGACGATGGCGGTGATCTCAACCTCGCGCGGTTCCAGGGCATAGCGCTTCAGACCATGCAGAAGCGTGGAAAGCCCGGTACCCCCTCCAATGGCGACGATGCGAAAAGGCGTCATTACTCGTTTGGAGCCAGCTTGATCAGGCTTGTTAAGTATAGGATCGCAGGTTCTGGGCGAGGTTTCGCGGACTGCCGGCACTAACATAGCAAGGTGGTACCGGTTCCACTTGGAAAATCTCACCCTCAAAGCTGGGAAGGTTTTAAGCGGCGGGCTGGTCGTCTTCGTCGTAGGCGGGGACAATGGCCTCAAGGTCTTCGGCTTCAAACACCTGGTCGCAATCCAGGCATCGGACGTAGTCCACTCCATCGCGTCTCGCCATCATTTCAGTGCGCGTGTGATTGCAGGGCTGCATAGGAAACAGAGGATTATCCCCATTCTAAGCATGCCGGAACCGTTGTCAAGCCCCCAAAAGTGCCGGTGGCACCCTTATTTGCGACGTTTTTTCCACCCAAGGCGGCGGGCGGACCGCCAACCTCAGGCTCGGGCAGAGCCCCGGGAGCCATCTTTGATACAAAATGCAGCGGTCTTTGATACAAAATGCAGCGACCTTGGATACAAAATGCCTCTCTCTTGTTTGTAACAGAGGGGTGCTAGAATGTTCCTGAGTGACGGACTTCGACAGCCTGCGCGTGCAGCGGTTTAAGCAACTGACCAAAGAAAAGCTGCGTGGCTTGCGCTGTCCGGACCACCACCAGCCGCCGCGCCTGCACTTCTCGGGGAGCTCGCTGCACGATATCGATGTTTCGTTGAGCGGTTGTTGCGAGAAGCTGATGCAACTGGCCAACGCGCGGATTGCGTTGGCGCCGGCGGCGGAAGCCGATATCCGGAAGCCGGCCTAAATTCAGGCCCGGGCGAGAATTCGGACGACACCTTTCCGGAAAACGTCCTCCGCCGTCAACAGGCTGATCACCAGGAATGCTTCCCTTTCGAAATCGAAAAAAAAGCCTGGTTGCACCAGCACGCCATCTTCGCCGAGCAGATTCAGCACCCATTCCTCTTCGCTTTGGATGCGCGGCGCTTCGAGGATGGCATACCAGCCGCCTTCGGTTGAGAGCAGCTTCCAAGGGGAGGCCGCGCCAATTTGACTCGCAAGAAAATCACGGTTAGCCGTGACCCTCCCCAGGATTTGCCGTTGCAGGTGGAAGCGCAGGCCGAGCAATGTGGACGCTGCCCATTGCACCGGAGCGCTGACCGAAAGATAAGTATCGGCGATCAGCTCCAGGCGTTCGAAAGCTTTCTCGCGATGGTGAGGCGGGCCGCCGGTAACGATCCAGCCGAGCTTCAATTGGGGCAGCCCCGCCACCTTGGATAAGCCGCTCAGGCAAAAGGTCGGAACTTCATCGACATCGGTCAGCGAGCGCACCAGAGGCGCCTGATTATCCAACACATAGTCCGCGAAGACTTCGTCGGAAATGAGCGCCAGATTGTGTTTGCGGCACACATCGAGGAGCGGGCCAAGCTCAGACTGTTTGAGGAACGAACCGGTAGGATTGTTCGGATTCACCAGCACGATGGCGCGCGAACGGGAAGTTATGGAACGGCCGAGCGCGTCAAAATCGATCTCCCACGTCCCGTGATAGGCGAGCGGGTAGGGTACCGCCCGCACGGAATCGAGCGCGGCCAGATAATCGAACAGGGGATACGACGGGGTGGGAACCAGCACCTCGTCGCCTGGATCGGCCAGCAGCTTGAAGACGAAGCTATACGCCTCGCTGGTGCTGGCAGTCAATAGGATCCGATCCGGACTGACGCGTCCGGAGTAGTATACGGAAACCGCGGTGCGCGCGGCCGGCATACCGGCAGCGGCAGGCTCATAGCGCAGCGAGCGCGGATCCCCAATCGCGGAACGAATCGCCTCCCACGGATAGTCGAACCCGGCCGCTGTGGGATTCGATTCCGTGAGATCCAGGATCGGCGCGCCGGCCGCCCGCTTTTCGTCCAATAATTGGCTTAGCCGGTTCGGCGGGAGATCCCAGTGGAGCCGGGAAGAAAATAGAGGCGCTCGCAAGCAGACAACTTACCACGCCTGCGTGCCTCAGTTCGAAGGCACGTTGCTCTTGGTCTTCGAACCGGAGTTGCCGCTTTTATGTGAACCGGTGCTCTTGTGGTGCGAGTTGCGGGATTTGTGGCCGCTATTTTCGCTCTTCTTCGTTTCGCCAAAGGCCGATACCGATGTGCCCAGGATCAGGGCGCCGGTGAGGAGCAGAGAGAGATAAGTTTTCATGCCTTACAGTGCGGCATGCGCCTGGAAAATCGCAGATGTTTCGATGACCAGACGTTAATGAACGGTGTAGCGCGCCTTCAGCCCAAAGGGAGCGATCTCGATGTCGAACCTTTCGCCGCCGGCGCGTACCATCTGATAGGTCCCACGCATTAGGCCGGTAGGGGTCTTCAGGGGGCACCAGGAGGAGTATTTGAAGGATTCGCCAGGAGCCAGTACGGGTTGCTCGCCGATCACGCCCGGGCCTTTTACTTCTTCTACGTGCTCCAGGGCATCGGTGATGATCCAGTGGCGGCTGATAAGTTGCACCGTGTCGGTTCCCTGGTTGGTAATGCGGACCGTGTACTCAAAAATCCACTCGCCCTGCCGGGAGTTTTCAGGAGAGTGCCGGGATAAGACTTCGACGCGGATGGAGTGTGTGACGGCGTCGGACATCGGAGCGTGCTCCGAGTGAAGATCAGGCATAGTGCATGCTCATGATAGCAGGCCCCTGCGCCGGTTTCTAACGGCAGTTCTGGATCGCCGGTATCGGTGAACTGCCGTCAATTGGGAAAATGGCGGCATAACAGTCAACTCGTTCGTAGCCAAAGGAGCCCCAGCGATAAACAGTGTAATCCCGCCAGAAGGCGCTCTCATGCAGGCCCACCGCAATGTCGTGAAATCCCTGTGTCAAGGAGCTTCGCACGATCAAAACCTGGCCTTCAGTTCCTAATGCGAGGCGCAACTCGGGGCCGTGGCGAGCAACGATCCACATGGAGCAATTTCCGGTGGCGCCGCAAAATGAGCCGGTTCCTCGGACCAAAATTTGCGGGCCTCCGCCTCGGGCGAGCGCGATCGAGCCAAATTGGAACTTCAAAATGGCTTTACGCTCCTCCGCTCTCTCCGCGTCGTTGAACGAATTGTGGACTTCCGAATCGACGATGCGATAGATCTGCTCGCGCTCCGCACCTGTCAGCGCAGCGTCCGCCAGCGTATGGGTGAGGTGCTCCTCCCAATCGAATGGCTTAGATTTCCAATCGTCACGTGCGTATTGCGCCACAAGGCTGCCTGAGCACAGGAAAGCTATGATGAGCCAGCGCATGACCACCGTTCGATAGAATAGCAGCAGGATTCTTCTATGTCCGTCATTACGAATGCCCCACCTGAAATCGCCGCCGAACATTTGCCGGCTGTACCACTGACGCTCGAAGGCGCGAGCATGTTGCATCAGATGCTGCGCGTCCGCTGGACCGCGTGGAAGCAGCTGGCCCAGGCCGATCGAGCCGCCATCGCGCAGGAAGCCGCCGATGCGCTGGCCGGGATGGAACGCGAAGCGAGTGGACAGAGCGCTGTGTTTTCGCTGCTGGGACACAAGGGCGATCTGATCCTGGTGCATTTCCGGCGCTCCTTCGAGGCATTGAACAAAGTGGAGCGGACGCTGGCGGGATTGCGCCTATGGGATTATCTGGAACCGACGTCATCCTACTTGTCCGTGGTGGAATTGGGATTATACGAATCCAGCTTGAAAACATACGCAGCCTTGGCCGAACGCGGGATCGCTCCTTTTTCGCCAGAGTGGACGGCTGGGATCGAAGAGGTAATGGCGCGGCAGCGTGAAGCCATGGCGCCACGCCTGTTTCCCGATATGCCTCCGCACAAATACTTGTGCTTCTATCCGATGGATCGTAAGCGCGGCGAGTTGAAAAACTGGTACCGGTTGCCGATGGCCGAGCGGCAACGGCAGATGCACGAACACGGCATGGTGGGGCGCAGGTACGCGGGCGAAGTGAAGCAGGTTATTTCCGGATCGATCGGATTCGACGATTGGGAGTGGGGCGTGGATCTGTTTGCCGACGATCCGCTGGTTTTTAAGCGCTTGATTTACGAAATGCGCTTCGATGAGGTCAGCGCGGATTACGCGCTCTTCGGCACATTTTATGTGGGGATTCGCTGCCCGGCGGCGAATCTGGGCAACTGGCTGAACGGTTGATGCAAAGTGTCAGTGCGCGGCTTTGAGATCCGCCGCTGCGCCGTCTGCGTCGCCTAGCGCTTTGCGCGTCACGGCGCGGTTCTGATAGGCATTCGGGTAGTTAGGTTGCAGCCGAATGGCATCGTTGAAATCTGCCAGCGCGTGCTGATAGTCGTGCTGGCGCATGTAGACGTAGCCGCGGGCGTTATAAGTGTGGGCCACATTCGGATTCAGCTGGATGGCTTGGCTCAACTCGGCCAGGGCTTCCGGAAATTTCTCAGATTGCGTGAGTGCCCGCCCCCGTGCCTCGTGCTCTTGTGCGCTGCCAGATGAGGACGGTTTGGAGGCTGGCTTTGGAATAGGCACTGGCGCCGGAGCGGGTTGCGAGACAACCGGCTCGATCTTGGCTGTGGCATGGGCAACCGGAGTGGGCGGCGCTGGAGCCGGAGACGCTGGGGGGCTCTGTACGGCCTGCGGAGGTGCCACATTCTTGGCTTCCTCCACCTTGATTTGCCCCACCTTGGCTTCCTGCACCTGCTTTTGCGCCTTGGCATAAACCTCGGCCGCCTCTTTGTATTCGGGCCGCAGGTGCACGGCCTGTGCCAGGTCAGACTCAGCCTTGGCGTAGTCTCCCAGCAGATAGTACGCGCTGCCTCGCGCGAACCAGGCTTCGGGAAGCTTCGGATCCAGCTCGATCGCCTTGCTGCGGTCCGCCAGGCCCTTTTCGTGCTCACCCAACTGGTGATAGGAGCCGCCGCGCGCCAGATAGACCTCGGCCGAGTTGGGCGCCAGCTTCACGGCCTGTTCACGATCCTCGAGCGCCTCGGCGTGCCGCTCCAGTTTCACCAAAGCCGCCGCACGAGCGAGGTAGAGATACACCTCCTGCGGCGTCAGCTTCATGGCGGCCGTGAAATCCGCCACTGCACCCTCGTTATCATTCAACCGGAAGTGCGCGGCTCCACGCAGGGTGAGGGCCTTGGCGTTATCGGGCCTCAGCGAGAGCACGCTATCGAAGTCCTGGATGGCACGCTGGTACTCGCCGAGTTGGCCCCAATCGAAGCCTCGGGCCAGAAGCGCCTCGGGATTGTCCGCCTTCAACCGGATACTTTGGTCATAGTCCTCAATAGCGTCGCGATAGCGGCCCAGCGCCGTGTAGAGGTCGCCGCGCCTGCGGATGGGTTCCGGATCATCCAGGCGCAGCTTGATGCCCTGCGTGAAGTCCGCGGCGGCTGCATCGTATTCCCGAAGCTCGGTGTGCGCGGCTGCCCGGCCGTTGTAAACGCCAGCGCTCTGGATGCCCAGTTCGATGGCCCGGGTATAGTCGGCGACGGCCTTGCCGGGATCGTTCATGCGTTCGTCAAGGTCGCCCAGCAACAGGAAAGCCTCGGCATTTTTGGGCTCCAGTTCGGTGGCTGAGCCGGCGTCCTGAAGGGCGTGAGCGTAGTCACCGGCGAAATAGCGGACGTGCGCACGATGGTAGTAATAAACGGCGTTGTTCTGGTCGGCGGCGATGGCTGCCGAGAAGGCGGCTTCGGCCTCCTTCCACTGGTTCGCTTCTTCCAGGCGCAGCCCGTCCTGGTAGGATTTTTCAGCTTTGGGATTGGCGGCCAAGCCTACTGAGGGGGCGCCCAATGACAGGGCCAGAGCGACGAAGAACCGCAAACGGCAGCTGTGCATCTTCTGAAGCTATCCGATGAACTACTTCTATAAATACACTAGCTGAATGACGGCCAGTTTGCGCCGATTATTTTGCCCCGGCGATGCCTGCCGTGGGAATGGCTGCCGTGGGAAATGTGATCAACGAAAAGTGCGAGGCGATCCGGGCCAGGAAGCTATCGCGCTCCGATACGCTGACCCACTTCAGCACCGACGATTCGCCGTCTTCGGAGAAGAAGCCTACGCCGCCCCGGCTGATGCGGCTATCCATCCAGGAGCTGATCAATTGGCCGTTCACGGAAGTGAGGAAGCGGTTTCCCCGCACGCTGACTCGAACCTTGTAGTCGACGCCGCGTTCGATGGTCAGCGGCAGGGGCAACTCCACGCGCTCGCGCTCCCGCCCATCCAGCACCACGAAGCGAACCAGACCGGCGTTGGGCAGCGGGCCGGGCCGCGTCATCACCAGTTTGGTGGCGTAGTAATTGTGCAGGTCGGCCGCGCGAAAAGCCCAATCCATGCTCTTGTGATCGATCTGTCCCATGAACTCGAGTTCGTAGTTGGAAAGCGAAGTGGAAGGCTTCCACAATCGTAGGGTTGTCGGGCGAACTTCGCCCGCTCCGAGATTCCAATCCGAGCCGATGGATCGCAGACCTTCCCAGCCGGTCAGGCCGGTGTGAAAATCTTCGCGCAAAGTTCCCGAAGCTTTGCTCTGAATCATATTGCCGATCAATTGTCCGAAGCCGCTCTGGCTGGGATGCGGATTGGTGTCGGGAAGCGCGGAAACGGCCTTGGCGCTTGGGGAACCCATCTGCATTCGCGAAAGCGCCACCACCAGAACCAGCGCCACGGCGCCTACAAAAATGGTGGTGCCAATGCCGCCCCGGCGTTCTGCCTTGTCTTCGGGCTTGACTGCGGTAACGGCCCGCCAACTGGTGCCCTGCGTCTCGTCAAAGCCATATAAATCCTCGGCTTCGCGCACTGCACGGGCCGATCGGCTGGCGTATTTTTTGCGATGTTCGCTGGAGCAAAAATGCTGATCTTTGAGCCTGCGCACAGGACCAATATTCTTCCGGCAATACAAGCAGCCCGTAGACCTGGCGTTCACGATGACCCAAGTGTAGCAACGGGACGGCCACAATGAAATGTACTAAGGCAAAGTAGTGAAGTGAGATGGGAGTTCGTGCTGATGGGTCTAGGGAAAGCACCTTAGCCGTTGCTCCCCCCGGATCGAAAAATAGTGAACATAGGCCCTGTGATCGCTCGTATGCTGGTTTAAGGTATTCAACGGATGCTGTCCCCTAGCCGACTCTTCACCCCCGCGTTGGGCGTGGGCTGCCTATTATTGACCGCTTGTGGCCGGGATTGGGGACCCGCCGGTCCGGAGCGAACCGAGACACGCAGCATTGAACTGGACAAATCGGAAGAGGTGCGGGTGGATTTGAAGATGGGAGCCGGAGAACTGCGGGTGCGCGGAGGGTCGGAGAAGCTCATGGAGGGCCGGTTTACCTACAACCGGCTGCGGCTGCGGCCGGAGGTTTCCTATAACGCGGGTGGCTTTCGTGGGCACCTGGTGGTTGAGGAGCCGAGCCATGCGGGTGCGTCCACGCCGAAATATGTCTGGGATCTGCAGTTCAACGATCAGAAGCCGCTGGATCTGGACGTGAAGTGCGGCGCCGGAGAATCACGCCTGGACCTGGGTGATCTCGCGCTGCGGCGAGTGAACGTCGAGATGGGTGTCGGCGAGCTCAAAATGGATCTTCGGCGGGACCGTCCTCAGTCCGCGGCGCTAGCGGACACGCCTAAGAACGACTATTCCGTGTATGTTCGCGGAGGTGTAGGCGAGGCTACAGTCTATCTTCCCGACGGGGTCGGAATTGAGGCTGACGTGGAAGGCGGCATCGGAGGCATTCACGCGCCGGGGCTGGAGAAGAAGGACGGGCGTTATGTTAACAGCGCCTATGGCCACGCCAAAACCACGGTACATCTGGATATCCGGGGCGGAATCGGCGCAATCAACCTGATTGCGAATTAACCTGTTGGCGCTAGTGGGTTAACGTACCAGGACTAAGAGATTTAGGTTGTTCTGACGATAGCTTCAGTGATGGTTTTCACTGCGGGCCTGTTGTGTCTAGCCGCGCTGCTGTGGATCCTGATCCGCACGCGCAAGCCGTCCGCCCCGGCGCGAAAACCAGCCATCGAACCAGAGTTCGGCCACCCCGAAGACATCTTTTTTGAGAGCGAAGTCGCTCGGGACCTATTTGCCACTGCGCCGATCGGCTACATGGAAATCGACCGCGAAGGGATTGTCCGGCGGGTGAATCGTCTGGAATGCAAGCTGCGTGGACGCGAAGAGAACGAAATGCTGGGCTTGCATTGCGCCGAACTGATCCCGGAGATCGAGCGCGGGCGGTACCGCGAGCAGATTCAGCGGAAAATCGAGGGGAACCGGGCGCTCGCCACCTATGAGCGGGAATACCTGCTGGAAGATGGGCGAACCATTGCGGTGCAGGTACACGAGCAATTGCTGAGGAACCAGGCTGGGCGGACCTCCGGATTGCGGATGGCGTCCATCGACATCACGGAGCGCAAGAAAGTGGAAGATGCGGCCTACCAAAACGCCACCGAGCTGCGGGCGCTGTTTCAGGCCGTTCCGGATCTCTTCCTGCGGATCGATAAAAGCGAAAACGTGCTGGATGCCAAGGGAGGGCAGCGCCAGGACGCGTTCCTGGGCGCGGAGAAGTTCTTGGGCCGGAATCTGCAGGACTTGTTGGCCGCCGACATACTGGCCGAGGTTCGCGACGCTCAGGAAAGAGTCCGCAATAGCAACGCCATGGAGATGGTGGAGTTCGCGATTGAGGACCGGCTGGGTGAGCAGGCCTATGAAATGCGGCTGCTGCCGCTGAGCTGGGACGAATGGATCGCGGTGCTTCGCAACATCACGGCGCGCAAAGCCGGCGAACAGCGCCTGAAGGACAACGCGCAGGAGCTCGAGCAAAAGAACGAAGAACTGGAGAAAGCGCTGACCGGGGCACGCGAAGCCACGCGGATGAAGAGCCGGTTTCTGGCGAATATGAGCCATGAAATCCGCACGCCCATGAACGGCGTCCTGGGGATGACGGACTTCCTGTTGGGAGCCGGTCTCAATGCGGAGCAGCAGGAATACGCGGAGGCCATCAAGCGGTCGGCGGATTCACTTCTGGCGTTGATCGACGACATCCTGGATCTGTCGCGCATCGAGGCTGGGAAGCTGCGATTGGATCACGTGGACTTTTCGCTGCCCGCGGTGATCGCGGAGACAACCTCGCTGTTCGCATCTCAGGCGCGGGCCAAGGGAGTGGAATTCGTTTCGAGCGTGGGAGCTGGATTCCCCGAGGCTGCCGTTGGCGATGCCGGCAGGCTGCGGCAAGTGTTGACGAACCTGCTAGGCAATGCGATTAAGTTCACCGAGCGGGGCCAGGTGGGGTTGAAGAGTGAACTGGTCAGCCAAACCGGCGATGAAATTCAGTTGATGTTTACGGTGTACGACACTGGCCTCGGGATCCCATTGGCCGAACAGTCGCGGCTGTTCGATATCTTCACCCAGGTGGATGAATCCAACACGCGTAAGTACGGCGGCACCGGGCTGGGCCTTGCGATTTCCAAGCAACTGGTGGAACTGCTGCGCGGGGAGATCGGTTTGGAGAGCGAACCGGGGAAGGGAAGCAAATTCTGGTTCACGGCCACTTTCGGCAAGTCCACGCGACCCGTGGCCGCGCCGCCCGCGGCAACCATTCCGCCCGCCACAAAGGTGGAACTGCGAGTTCGCCCAACACTGGCTCCACGCGCGACCGTGGCAAAATCGCATACTGGCACGGCGCAGCCCTCGGAAGCGCCCGCCACGCCAGCCAGCGCTCAGAAATCGATGCGGATTCTGCTGGCGGAGGATAACGAAATCAATCAGCGCATCACACTGCGTCTGCTGCAGAAGCTGGGCCTGGCTGCCGACGCGGTGGTGAACGGGCGGGAAGCTGTGGAGGCGCTCGAAAAGCGCAAGTACGATCTGGTGCTGATGGACTGCCAGATGCCGGACATGGACGGCTTCGAGGCCACGGCGGTGATTCGAAATCGCGAAGGCGGCGGCCGGCATCAGACCATCTGCGCCCTAACAGCCAACGCGATGGACGGGGACCGGGAGCGTTGCCTGGCCGCTGGAATGGACGACTACATCAGCAAGCCGGTGGGCCTGGAGAAGCTGCGCAACGCGCTGGACCGCTGGATTCCTGGAATCGGCGCAGTGGCCGCCGAGAGTTAACCCCGCCTCTTGGCCTTATTAGACCTCCAAACCCACTGAGCGCATCAGATCCAGCGCATTGCTGCGCTCCACCACGCCTGGCTGCAATCGATAATCGAAGTGCAATTCACCGTTTTGCAGTGTGTCGGCGAAGTGGACGTTGACCCCGCGGCCCGAAAGATTATCCGCGATGTGGGCCAGCGCCAGATCGTGCGTGGTGATCAACCCGAGTGCGCTGCGATCGATGAGCGCATGGACGATGGCGGCGGCGCCGATTTGCCGGTCATGTGAATTGGTGCCGCTCAGCAATTCATCCAGCAGGAAGAGAACCGTGCGGGGACCTTTCGTCAGCGCCACAATTTCGCGCAGGCGGGTGATCTCGGCATAGAAGCGGGAACGGCCGTCTTCGAGCGAATCCTGCACGCGAATCGACGCGCCCAGGCTCAGCGGCGAAATCCTGAGCCGCGCGGCGCGCACCGGAGCTCCGGCCCACGCCAGCACGGTGTTGATCCCGATGGTGCGCAGCAAGGTGCTTTTCCCCGACATGTTGGAGCCGCTGACGATCCACAGCCGGGTTTCTCCACCCAAGTGCACGTCATTACGAATGGAATGCGCTTCCTTCATCAGAGGATGGCCGAGGGCCTGGGCTTCGAAGCAACCGCCGACGGCGTCCACCAGTTCCGGAAAAACATCGGCGGGATGCTCATAGGCATAGCCGGCCAGCGAACAAAGCGCTTCGAATTCTCCAGCGACATCGATCCATTCGCGAATGTGCCGGCCCGAGACGCGACGCCAGCGCTCGATCGCCATGGCAACCTGCGCGGTCCACAGCAGCGCAAAGGCGACGGGTCCGAATACCTTGTTTTCGGCCCAATCGAGGCGTTCGCCGAGCCGGCCCAAGTGGGCGATCTTTGCTGATGCGTTCGGGGATGACGCGTTCGGGGATGACGCGTTCGGTTCGCTCCCGGCCTTCAATCCCGCAGCGAGTTGCTGGAGCAGAGGGGCGCGGAACGTTTCCTGCTCCAGGCGCTGAAGAAGTGCGGCGAGCAGCACCAGGTCGTGCGATGGCGATTCCACGGCTTGTGTCACCCGCGATGTTTGAGCGTTGAGAAAAAATGCGTAGCCCATTTCCAGGAAAAGGACCGCCAGGAAGGGGGTGCGAGTGGAGATGCCTGCCATGTAAAGTGCGAAGGAAATCAGGATCGCTGCACCAAACGCCAGCGCAATGAATCGCGAGCCGGCCGGAAACCGGACTTCCGGGGCTTCCCCCCAGCGAGCAGAGGCTTCTGGATCGAGACCTGAGCGGACCGTCGCGCCCAGCACCGCAAGATCCTCGCGCAGACCGAGCATCCCGCCGAGTTCCTGGATGGCCGCGTGGCGTGCGGCGACTTCGTTTGGGGCTGCCGGTGCGAGCAGCCATTTTGCAAGAAGGTCTTCACCAGCGCGGGTCCGGGCCGTCGACAGCAGCTGAAAGAGCGAACTTTTGCCGAACAAATCGAGATCTTCCGAATAGACGTGGCCGGGATTGCGGAAGCGTTCGCCCGTTTCACCGGCCCCTCCCGATTCTCCTGTACCCCTCCAACGGTCCTCCAGGCGTGCCAGGCCGCGCTCGTAGAATTGGATGGCGCGTTGAGAGCGCTCCAAACGTTCCGCTACGCGCGCGTGCCGGACCACCAACACTCCAAAGGCCGCAACCGGAAGCAGCAGCCACCACACCGAGATCCAGACTTCGCCAAATACCAAAAAAGCCAGGGCAACGGCAGCCAATCCAGCGGCCAGCCGTGCGTTGCCGATGCGGCGGGACAGCCGTTCCAGGCTCTGGGACGCCTGGCGGCGGGCTTCGATACGCGCCCGGTACTCTTCCAAAGGACTCACAATGCTAGGCTAACAGCAGTGAAGGTATGAACGATGAATTCATAGGTAATGATGAATTCATGGGCGGCAATGGCTCCCCAGGTGACGAGCCCATTCGCATTCCCGTCACCGACGTTTTCGATCTGCACACCGTTCCGGCTCGCGAAATAAAGCCGGTGGTCGAAAACTATCTGGAGGAGGCGCATCGGATGGGCTTCCGCGCCTTGCGAATCATCCATGGCCGGGGCATCGGAGTGCAGCGCGAAATGGTGCGCTCGATTCTAAGCAAAACGCCTTTTGTTGCAAGCTTTTCGGATGCGCCGGCAGAAGCCGGAGGCTGGGGCGCGACAGTCGTGAACCTGCGGTGACCTTGCGGGAGCCTTGAAAATGGGCGCAAACATTTGGAACCTTTTGCCGCGCCGGGGCGAATCATTATCAAAGGCCGATGCGGATCGCCGCAATCAACTAATGCTGGAATCCCCGTCCCGTAGTGATGGCGATCTGCTTCGGCTGCTTTCAGAGGGCGACGAACAGGCATTTCTCGAGTTTTACCGCAAACATCAAGGCGTGGTTTATCGCTTCGCGCTGCAGATGAGCGGGAAAACGGAAATTGCCGAAGAGGTAACGCAGGACGTATTCATGGTGGTGATGAATTCAGGGAAACGCTACGACGGCGAGCGCGGCTCGGTGGCGGCATTTCTCTATGGGATCGCCCGCAATTTCGTCCTGCGCGCTTTGGAACGGGAGAGGCCTTATCTAACCGTATTGGACGATCCAGCTGGCGATTATTCCGCAAGGGTTGCAGCGGAGCAGGACCTGTTTGGCGACCTCGCGCAGAACGAGCGCCTGGAAACGCTGCGGAAGGCAGTGCTGGCTTTGCCCCCTGCCTATCGCGAAGTAGTGGTGCTGTGCGACTTGCATGAACGGGATTACTCCGAGGCGGCGAGTGCGCTCGGATGCGCCATCGGAACGGTGCGATCGCGGTTGCATCGGGCGCGGGCGCTACTAGCCGAAAAGATGCGGGCGAGCGAGAGGTGCGCGGTATGAACGAAAAGGACGTTGATCTTCTGCCAGAGCTTTTGCCGGAGCTATTGGATGACCTGCGGGTATTGGCGGCGGATGGGCCTGTCGAAGCGCCTGGGCACATTGAAGCACGGCTCAGGATGGAATTTCGGAGGCAAAAGCGGCGCCGTAAACTGGTGACCTGGACGCCTTGGCTGGGTGTTGCGGCGGCTGCCGGCATTGCTTTGGTGGTATGGGTTCGAAGCGAATCGCCGAAACCTGCGCCTGCGGTGGCGGCGGTGCACGCCGTTGCACCTGTCGCGGAAGAGGAGACCGACGGTTTCTATCCGTTGCCCGAAGCCGAAGCGTTGCCCGCCGTGGAAAACGCGATGGTGGTCCGGGTTCAGCTGCCTGTTTCGTCATTGCAGTTGATGGGAGTTCCAGTGAACGAAGAAAGCGCGGATTTGAGCGTTCAAGCCGATCTTTTGCTGGGGCAGGACGGTCTGGCGCGCGCTGTGCGTCTGGTGGAATAGAAAGGGGGAAACGTACATGATTCGGGGGATATCCTTTGTTTTTGCTGTTTTTGCCGCAGGTCTGATTACCGGCGGTTTGTTTGGCCAGCGGCCGGGGCCGCGCATGGAGCATGGCGATTTCGCTCTGGTTCACGCCGAGTTCGGTGGTCAGAATAAAGTGGTGCAGGGCGCTCCTTATTCAGCCCAGGCGGTGACGCAGTTCACCCAGGCGTTACCGAATGGCGATCATATCCAACGCACCACCACCGCTTCGATGGCGCGGGACAGCCAGGGGCGGACGCGCACGGAAAGGTCCTTCGGAGCTATCGGCGCGCTTTCCGCGGAACGGGGCGGAACTCCCACCGTAATGATCTTCGATCCGGTGGCCAGCAAGAGCTATGTGCTGGATGCGTCCAGCCACACCGCCAGATCGATGGCAATTCCAGCTCCGCACACCCGGCCGGCGGATGCGGAGGCGCACGCTCGTCCAGAAAGAGGTCACGCGTTTGCGAAGACCGAGGATTTGGGCACGCAGGTGATTCAGGGCGTCACTGCACAAGGCAAGCGGGTGACACGCGCGATTCCCGCGGGTAAAGAAGGCAACGAGAAGGAAATCGATATCGTTACCGAGACCTGGTATTCGCCGGACCTGCATGTGGTGGTGATGAGCAAGACCAGCGATCCGCGCTTTGGCGATTCCACCTACCAGTTGAACGCGATTAATCGCACGGAGCCGGATCCGGCGTTGTTCACAGTTCCTTCCGATTACACGGTAAAGGAAGGACGTCCGATGATGCGGCGGGGTCCGGAAGCCGCGCAATAGGTACGGGCTATACTACGGTTAGTTGGGCTACCTAATTCTTCTTTCGTCTCTGCTTCTGGCGGGCCTGCAACTCGCTGCTGCGCCTGCATCACTGGACGCTTCGCTCGACTCGCTCTCTGCGTTGCATGAATTTCGCGAGGTAGCGCTTTCACCGGATCATGCCTATGTCGCGTGGACCGAATCCTCGCCCGGAAAAGCAGAGGGTGAGCGTCCCACGCATTCTGCTTACCTGAAGGAACTGCGCGATGGCAGCGCCGCCAAGCGCATTGGAGAGCCTGCGTCCATGGTGCAGGGGCTCGCCTGGTCACAGGATGGCCGGCTCGCATTCCTCTCCGATGCTGAGTCGCACGGCCAGCTGCAGTTGTACGTGGTGGAGAAGCCGGGGCACGGCAAACCGCGCAAGATTGGAAATTTCGAAGGCTATCTGGCAGATCCGCATTGGTCGCACGACGGAAAAAGCATTGCGCTGCTGCGGATCGAAGGCATCACTCGCGTGCCCGGACCTACCGAAGCCACTGCGCCGGAGACCGGCGTCATTGCGTCGAAGACGGTGGAACAGCGCCTGGCGATTGTGAACGTCTCCAGCGGCGCGGCACGCTCCATCTCACCCGCCGACATGTACGTGTACGAGTTTGACTGGTCGCCCGACGACAAGCATCTCGCATACCTGGCCGCACCCGGCGACGGCGACGACAACTGGTTCGTTGCCGAGTTGTACGCCATCGACGCTGAATCGGGCGCGGTGCGGCATGTGCTCAAGCCGGCCATACAAGGGAAGCCCATGCAGGTGGCGAATGTGAAATGGTCGCCCGACGGCAAGACACTCGCGTTCATCGGCGGCCTGATGAGCGACGAAGGAGTTATCGGCGGCGACATCTATGCGCTTCCAGCCGAGGGCGGCACGCCACGCGATCTGACAGAGAATCGAAAATCGTCGCCCAACTGGTTCCAGTGGTCGCCGTCCTCGAAGCAGATCTTAATGGGCGAAAATGTCGCGGGCGATTCGGCGATCTCGACGCTGGACCTGGCTTCGGGGAGCACCGAAACTTTGTGGAAAGGCGCTGAGAGCGAAAAGTTTTCGGGCGACGCCGGCACTAGCGCGGTTGTTCGGAATTCGTTTACCGAGCCTCCCGAAGTTTGGGCCGGCGCGACCGGGAAGTGGCAGCAGGTAACCCACTCCAACGACCCGCAGCATCGGGCCTGGGGCGACGCGAAAAGCATCACCTGGAAGAACGGCGGGTTTGACGTACAAGGCTGGCTGCTGTTTCCGCAGCCGTATGATCCATCCAAGCACTATCCCATGTTGGTTTCCGTGCATGGCGGACCGGCGTCGGTGGCTCGCGCCAGTTGGGCGCGCCCGGGGCTTCCCCTGGAGCTGTTTTCACAGGAAGGCTACTTCGTCTTCATGCCGAATCCGCGCGGCAGTTATGGACAGGGCGAAAGTTTCACGCGCGCCAACGCGCATGATTTCGGACATGGCGATCTGGAGGACATCCTGGCGGGTGTCGACGAGGTGGTGAAAAACTACCCGGTGGACGACAAGCGCGTCGGCATTGGGGGATGGAGCTACGGCGGATTCATGACCATGTGGACCGTAACGCAGACCCATCGCTTCCGAGCGGCGTTCGCCGGCGCGGGCATCGCGAATTGGCAAAGCTACTACGGCGAGAACGGGATCGACCAGTGGATGATTCCCTATTTCGGCGCATCGGTGTATGACGATCCGGCGGTGTACGCGAAAAGCTCGCCCATCAACTTCATCAAGAATGTCCAGACCCCGACCCTGGTGATGGTGGGCGACCGCGATGCGGAGTGCCCGCCGCCGCAATCCTACGAGTTCTGGCACGCGTTGAAAACGCTGGGAGTGAAGACGGAGTTTGTTCTCTATCCCGGCGAAGGGCACGGGTTCCACGATCCGCAGCATATTCGCGACCGGTTTGAGCGTGTGCTGCAGTGGTTCAACCAGAACATGCCCGCCGGCTAAAGCAAGTGCCGGTGCTGTTTTTCCAGTTCCTTCACGATGTCGCCCACTTCCTGCGACCGGGAGCGGTCGGCGATCAAGAGAGCGTCGGGAGTATCGACAATCACCAGATCGTTCACGCCCACTAGCGCGATCAGTTTGCCTGCGGCGTCGACATAGTTGCCTTTGCTCGATCGCGCCAGAGCTTCGCCCCGGAACACATTGCCGTTTTCATCGCGGGCCAGCAGCTCATAGACGGCGTTCCAGCTTCCCACATCGTTCCATCCAAAATCGTCCGTCGCGAAGCCGACCACGTGCGGGGATTTCTCGAGCACGGCGTAATCGATGGATATGTTCTCCGCATGCGGGAAGGCTTCCTTCAATTTCGCGCCAAAGCGGCGATGGGAGAATTCGGGCAGGCTTGCAAGCAGCGTGGCTGTCTTGGGCAAATATTGACGGAGAGCGTCGAGAAGCACGGAGGTCTTCCAAAAAAACATGCCCGCGTTCCAATAGAAGTTGCCGGCTTTGACGTAGCGGCGCGCGGTCTTCAAATCCGGTTTTTCGCGAAAACGCCGGACCGGCACCGGTTCGCGCGATCCAGCCTGGACGTTCTTGGGAAACTCGACATATCCGTAGCCGGTCTCGGGCCAGCGCGCCTGGATACCCAGCACCACTATCTTGCCGCTGGCGGCGGCTTTGAGCGCGGGACGAATGAAGCGAAGGTAGCGTGCGGGCTTGGCAATGACGTGATCCGATGGAAAGACCCCCATCACGGAGTCGGGATCGATGGACTGCAGAATATGAGCGGCCAGGCCGATGGCGGGCGCAGTGTTGCGCTGAGCAGGCTCCGCCAGGATCTGGTTCTTCGGAACCTCGGGCAATTGCTTGACGATCTCGCCGCGCAGATGATCGTTGGTGAGAATCCACAAATGCTCGGGTGGGATCACCGGGCTGAGGCGATCCACCGTCTGTTGGATCAGCGATCGCTCGCCTAAGAAGCGCAGCACCTGTTTCGAGTGCGCACGCCTGCTGCGCGGCCAAAAGCGCGTACCTCTACCGCCGGCCAGAATGAGGCCGTAATAATTCGTTGGTTTCGCCATCAACTTTGCGGATAGTCGTGATAGCCGTGAATCAGCTTCAAGGTGCGGTTCCAGCGAGTCTTGGTGAAAAAGTGCGTGGCCAGATCGAACAGGTGATGCAGGTTGTAATCGGTGAGATCTTCAGTGGGCGCATCGTAGGACCAATATACGAGCCATGGTTTGCCGACGATGTTGTCGCGCGGCACCAGGCCCCAGTAGCGGCTGTCGAGCGAATTGTCGCGGTTGTCGCCCATCGCGAAATAGAAGCCCGCGGGAATCACCAGTTCGCCGTTGACCACATCAGCCTGCAGCATTGCATTGGCCCGCTGCGCCATGTCGGGGTCCTGGACATATTCCGGCTGGCCAACGGGGAAGTTATCGCGGTAAGGCAACGAGTCCGGTTGATGGATGACGTAGGGTTCGTCCAAGGGCTGGCCGTTGATGAAGACCCGCTTGCCGATTAGCTTCAGACGATCGCCCGGCATCCCGATGCAACGCTTGACGAGCGTAGTTCCCTTGGTCACCGGGTGCGCGAACACGATAATGTCGCCACGCTCGACGTCCGCATAGGGCAGCAGATGTTTGCTGATAGGGTCCGTTGGCGAGTAAACCAGCTTGTCGACGATCAGGTGGTCGCCTGTGAGCAGCGTGTTGTGCATGCTGCCGGTGGGAATCACGTAGGGCTGCGCGATGGTGGAAGTCCCGAACAGCAGGATCAGGATGGTGATGGTCCACTCGACTAATGTCTGGCGCTTCGCGGGCGTGTGCCGCTGGCCGGGCTTAGTTGTAGTTGTAGTAGCCATGGATCAGCCGGAACGTTCGCTCCCAGCGCGTCTTGGTAAAGAAATGCTCGGCCAGATCCAGGAAGTGGCTGGCGAGGCTGTTTACCGAAGAACTGGCCAGGCTCTCGGTGCTGGCGTTGTAGGACCAATAGATGATGAGCGGCTTGCCGATGATGTTTCCACGGGGAACGAAGCCCCAGTAGCGGCTGTCGAGCGAATTGTCGCGATTGTCGCCCATGGCGAAGAAAGATTCGGCCGGCACCACCACTTCGCCGTTGACAACGTTACTGGCCAGCATCTCGCGCCCGCGATCCATCAGGCTGAAGTTTGCCTCGCTGTTGGGGAAATTGTCGCGGAACGAATCGGGATAGGGAGCTTTATGAACGGCGTAAGGCTCGGTGAGTTTCTTACCGTTGCGAATCACTTGCTGCTCGATAATTTTGATGTGATCGCCGGGAACGCCGACCACGCGCTTGACGAAAGTCTGCGTGATGTCCACCGGATAGCGGAACACGATGATGTCGCCGTCCTTGGGATTCTCATACGGAAGAATGTATTTGCTGACGCTTCCCGCCGGCGCGTAGGCCAGCTTGTCCACCAGCAAGTGATCGCCGATGAGCAGCGTGTCTTCCATGGACCCGGTGGGAATTACGAAGGCCTGAACCAAAGTGGTTGTGCCGAACAGCAACAGGAGAATGGTGATGGTCCATTCGGCGATCGTTCCGCGCGGTGGATCCGGCTTCACGGCCGGTTTTGCCGGTGACGTCGCTGAGGCGTCGGCCGTCGCCGCTTTTCCACGATCTGGGGTGGGTTTCATAACGTCGATGTCCTTAGTTTATCAGGCGGACGACGGAGCCGAGACACCTCGCCCAGCGAAATATAGATATTGAGCAGCCCCAGGCCGCTCAAAGCGCCGCGGAAATAGGAGCTGGTCCAAAGATCCCGGAGAAAGGGGAAGAGGTTCGCCAGCGAATTGCTGTCCCACTGCGGCGTCCAGGGGAACACGGCCAGGAACGCGCCCACTTCGAAGCAAACGATGATGAACAGAAAAATGCCGAGCTTGTGGTACCAGGGCTGCCGGACCTCCACCGGCGGCTCTTACTGGGTGCATGCGGTCTCCTGGGCGAGGGCTTCCTCACCGTCGCGGCTCGGTTCCGATCCAAAGAGGTCGGCCTGGCGTGGATAGCCGGTCCACACCGCGTGCGGCGAATGTTCGCGCACCGGCCAGAAGCTGAAGCGATGCAGCGGGGTGGGGCCGTGAGTTTCGAGCGCTTTCCAATGTTCGTCCGTGGAATAGCCTTTGTGATTTTTCAGGCCGAACTGCGGGAAAACGAGGTCCCATTGGCGCATGCAGGCGTCGCGCTCCACTTTCGCCAGGATCGACGCGGCTGCGATGCACTGCGATAGAGCGTCGCCATGGATGAGAGCACGCTGGGCCAGCGGCAGGTCGACGGTGACAGCGTCGATCAACAGATAATCCGGTTGGGGATTCAGCCGCTTAATGGCGCGCCGCATGGCCAGGCGGGAGGCTTGCAGGATATTGATACGATCGATCTCGAACGCGTCAGCCGCGGCCACGGACCAGGCTACGGCGCGCTCGCGAATCCGCTTGGCTAATACTTCGCGGCGCTCAGGATCGAGCAGTTTGCTATCGGCCAGTCCCCGGATGGGACGGTCTGGCGAGAGGACCACCGCGGCGGCGAACACTGGTCCAAACAGTGCACCCCGGCCCACCTCATCCACGCCGGCGATGTGCTCGAAACCCTGGGATCGGGCCTCGCGCTCGTATTTTCCCTGGCATTTCATTACGCAGGAGAGTGCGGCTCAGGAGCGCGCGGCCAAAGGCCGGTTATTCGCGTTCACCCAGTTATTCGCGTTCACGGAGACGCGCTGCTTTACCCTTGAGCTCACGCAGATAGTAAAGTTTAGCGCGGCGCACGCGGCCGGTGCGCACTACGTCGATATGGTCGATGACCGGGGCATGCAGCGGGAAAATGCGCTCCACCCCTTGGCCAAAGCTGACCTTTCTCACGGTAACGGTAGCGCCGAGCCCCTCATTATTGCGGGCAATTACGGTTCCTTCAAAGGCTTGCAGACGTTCTTTGTCGCCTTCTTTGATCTTTACGTGGACGCGGATGGTATCGCCAGGGCGGAATTCGGGCACCTGGCGCATGTGCTTGGCAACTACTTTGGTCAATAACGGGTTCGGCATTGTGACAAATCCTTGAATCTTCATTGTAGTAGATCCGGCCGCATCTTCGCAGTCTTGTCCCGGGCAGCCTTCTGGCGCCAGTTCCGGATCTCCTCATGGTTGCCGCTCAATAGTACTTCTGGAACCTTCCAGCCGCGGAACTCGGCGGGGCGAGTATACTGCGGGCAATCCAATAAACCGGGCTCGCTGAACGATTCCTGGAGGGCCGAATCTTCGTTTCCCAGGACGCCCGGGAGCAGGCGGGCCACCGAATCCAGCACCAGGGCGGCGCCGAGTTCGCCTCCGCTGAGGACGAAATCGCCGATCGACAGCTCCTCGTCGGCCAGGTGCTCCGCTACGCGCTCGTCCACGCCTTCATAACGGCCGCAGATCAGGAGCAGCTCAGCATAGTGACTCAAGCGGCGGGCATCTTCCTGGATGAAGCGCTTGCCCTGCGCCGAAAGCAGAATGATGCGCTGGCTGGGCTGGCGTTCGGGCCAAATACTTTCCACGGCATCGAAAATGGGCGCGGGTTTGAGCAGCATGCCTTCGCCGCCGCCGAAAGGGCGATCATCGACGGTGCGATGACGGTCCTGCGTCCAGGTGCGGAGATCGTGGATGTGGATTTGGAGCAAGCCGTATTCGGCGGCTTTCGCTACCACGCCGTATTGCAAGGGGCCCTGGAAAAAGTCGGGGAAGATGGTGAGGATGCGGAAAATCATCGGGGACTGGGATTAGGGGTTGGGGATTGGGGGCCAGGCACGTTGAGGTTTAAGAGACCGTCCGGGAGATCGACGATGATCCGTCTGTTCACGGGATCGATCTCGGTGCAGATGGACTTGGCGAAAGGGATGAGGAGGTCGCCGAGATGGAGTAGCGGCGTGCCGCCGGTTTCCTCGAAATCGGTGACTACGCCGAGCGAGCGGCCGGTGGTGTCC
Source organism: Bryobacterales bacterium (assembly GCA_963781905.1). Taxonomy (GTDB): domain Bacteria; phylum Acidobacteriota; class Terriglobia; order Bryobacterales; family Bryobacteraceae; genus Palsa-89. The sequence goes on along the minus strand of CAWAHZ010000010.1, from coordinate 3,604,378 downwards.
AAAACTTCGCAACCAATCAGGTCCGATTGATAGATTTCGTCGCCGGCCAGCGTGGCGCGTTCTTCGAAGGGGATGGAGACTTCGGCGCCAGCCAGCTTTTCGGCGTCTGAAATCGTGTCGACGCCCTGAAACTTGAAGATCAGGTGATCGCCATGCATCCAGGTGCGCTCCACTTCCATGGGCTTATCGCCGACGAAAACGCTCTTCAGGCGGTCGGGCTGGCTGGTAAGCGGGAAGGCAGCCAGCTCTCCTTTGTTGCCGCGCGCGCGCAGCAGACGAGCGATGGTGACGAGCTTCAGAACTAGTCTCTTGCCTATTCGAGAATTTCCAGCGTGAACCGCCGGTTCAGCTTCATGCCCGCTGCACCCAGGAGCGTGCGGATGGATCGCGCGGTGCGGCCTTGTTTGCCGATTACCTTGCCCAGGTCGCTGGCCGCGACCTTTAGCTCCAGGACGGTGACCTGTTCGCCCTGCACTTCGCTGACGTTCACTTCATCGGGCAAATCAACCAGGGCCCTCGCGATGTCTTCAATGAGTTGTTTCATTCCAGGTGTGCCTGTATGTAGTTTAGCGCTCCGGGGCCTTGTCATCGCGAGGAGTCTTGCCTGGCGTCTTGCCCGGGAGCCCCGCGGGATTCTCGTGGACGCGCTCGCGGAAGCGGCCTTTCATTCCCATGGCGAGCGAAACGCTGTCTTCGCCGAACTTGTCGCGCAGCTTGTCCACGGCTGACATCGCGTTGCGCCAGCGATTGGTGTTGGCTTCGTCGAGCATGTTGAGTTGTCCGCCGGCAGGCTTGAGGCCGGAGGCGTGGACGCCCAAAAGCCGGATGGTCGCATTTGGCTTGCGATTAGCGCGGAACAGTGCGCGCACCTGCTGGAAGATTTCGGTGTCCAGCTGCGTCGCGTGATCGAAGGAATGCGCGCGGGTGATGGTAGTGAAATCGGAATAGCGAAGTTTCAATTGGATGGTTCGCGCGTGCAGATCGTGTTCGCGCAGGCGGCGCGCCACCATTTCCGACAGACGTGCGAGCATCGATTCGAGAGCGTCCGAATCTGCTGTATCCTCGTTGAAAGTGTGCTCGTGGCTGATGGATTTGGGCGTGGTGTCGTCACCCACTTCGTGATCGAACCAGCCGCCCGCGTCCATGCCGCGCGATTTTCCGGCCAGCGCCAGCCCCCACTGGCCGAGATGCTGGCGCAGGAATTCTTCTTCGAGAGCGGCCAGGTCGCCTACTTTGCGAACGCCCCAGGCTTGCAGATTCTTTTCGGTGACCTTGCCGACGCCGGGGATTTTTCGCACATCGAGCGGCGCCAGAAAGCGCGCCTCTTCGCCCGGCAGCACCCAGAGAACGCCGTTGGGCTTGGCTTGGTCGGACGCCACTTTGGCCACCATGCGCGATGCCGAGATGCCGATAGAACAATTGAGATCGGTGTCACGCTTGACGGCGTGGTGCAGGCGATGCGCGGCGGAAAGCGGCGGTCCGTGCAGGCGCTCGGTTCCGGTGAGATCCATGTAGGCTTCGTCCACCGACGCCATGTCCACTTGCGGCGAGAAGCTCTTCAGCACTTCGTAAACCTTGCGCGAATACTCGCGATACCGCGTGGGATGTCCGTCGACAAAGATGGCTTGCGGGCAGAGGCGATAGGCCGTGCGAAGCGGCATGGCGGAATGAACCCCGAACTTGCGCGCGGCATAAGACGCGGCCGAGACCACGCCGCGCTGATTGGCCTGTCCACCGACCACCACGGGCTTGCCTTTGAGCGACGGGTCGAAGAGCTCTTCGACGGAGACGAAGAAGGCGTCCATGTCGACGTGGAAGTAGGTCTTCATGGTAAGCCGATTCCCAGTTTAAAGTATGATCGAGGGCGGAGGATTCCGATGAACAAAATGACGATCCTTATTGCTTTTGTGGCTGCGCTGGCTGGCGGCGTGATCTCTCGATATGCGGCTCCCGCTCCTGTCCATGCCCAGCAGGCTCAGACTCCGCCGGCGCCGGTGGAACTTCGGGCGCAACGTTTTGCTCTTGTGAGCCCGGATGGAGGCGTTGTTGCCACCTTCGTGGTGGATCAATCGAAGCCAACGGACGTTCTTACCCTAGCCCTCTATTCGTCTCCTCGATTGGAGGGGAAAAGAGATTTGGAGCGCCGGCGGAAGTCCGGTGCGGAAGTTGGCGTTGAAGTAGCCGCGGCTAAGCTCTTTCTGTGCTCCACGCGGATGACGAGGTTTCCTCCGACGTAATTTCGTCCTTCAATTCGTCGAAGTAGAACCTCAGGTGGTGGCCGCCTTCGCGATCCAGGGAATGAGCATTGGACAGCAGCCAGGCCCTGATCCTCGGCAGACCCTCCGCCGCGAGTTTACCTTGGAGGATGTGCTTCAGAGACCGTGGAACGGCGTGAACCTTAATGCTCCATCCTGAAAGTGGCCCAGGGCCCAAGTAAGAGGCCTCCAGAACGCAATACGGCGCACCTGGCACGCGGTCCTTTGCGAAGCCTTTCCGGTGCCGGAAGTAAATCTTCAGGAGTTCATGTTGGGGCACGCCAATTAACGCGTCGGAGATTGCCTTCGCACCCATTGGGTAGGAATGCGTGCCTGGAATCTTCGTTTTGTGACCGGTGGGAATCACGCTATTACTCCAGTCGGGCGGCGAGGACGCGCGGGAAACCCGCCAAATCGGCGATCACATCGATGTCGGTCCAGGCCGACCGCTCTTTTGGTCGCGGCTCAGTGGTGATTCCAGCATCGCGCGCACCGGGTTTAGCGAATTGTATCCGAGTTCGAGCAGCAGCCAGCCGTGGGGACGCAGGACACGTGCCGCGTCCGCGATCAGACGCTGATAGATCTCAAGGCCAGTGGGTCCGCCGAACAAGGCCACGTGCGGCTCGTAGTCGCGGACTTCGCGCTGGAGGTTCGGATGATCGGTCCGCGGGACGTACGGCGGGTTTGAGACCACAACGTTGATGCTGCGATCGCGGAACGCTCGAAGCAGATCGCACGCGACGAAGCCGACGGGCGCAGAGAGCTGTTGCGCGTTGGAATGCGCGACGCAAAGTGCCGCCGTCGAGATATCCGTCGCGAAAACGTGAGCGTGGGTTTCGAGCGCCAATGTGATTGCTATAGCGCCGGAGCCTGTTCCAACATCGCCGACAAGATCGTGCGAATGAATGCGTGCGATGGCGGCCTCTACCAAGTGCTCAGTCTCCGGGCGAGGGATCAGGACGTCCGCGGTCACGCGGAAATCGCGGCCGTAGAATTCCTGGCGTCCCGTGATGTATTGCGTCGGCTTGCCCTTCATCCGCTCGTGCAGATAGCGGCCATAATGAATCCACGCGGTCTCGCTCAGCTCTTCATCGGAGTGCGCGTAAAGATAGCTGCGCTCCTTTTGCAAAGCGTGCATCAGGAGCACCTCGGCGGTAAGGCGCGGCGCGGCGATAGCCTCATCTTCCAGGAGTTTCGTTCCCTGGAGGATGGCCGTCTGCAGGGTCATTGCCGCGCTAGGCTGCTTCGCCTTGCTCTTTTAACTTTTCGGTCTGATAGTACTCGGTGAGCGCGGAGATCAGCGGGTCTAAGCGGCCCTCCATCACCAGGTCCAGTTGATGCAGCGTCAAGCCGATGCGATGATCGGTGACGCGATTCTGCGGGAAGTTGTAGGTGCGAATCTTTTCGCTGCGATCGCCCGAGCCAACCATGCTGCGCCGCTCGGCGCCAATCTGTTCCTGCTGCTTTTGGAGTTCGATCTCATACAGCCGCGAGCGCAGCACTCGCTCGGCTTTGGCGCGATTCTTGATCTGCGACTTTTCATCCTGGCAGGACACGATCAATCCCGTGGGCAGGTGCGTAAGACGAACGGCGGAATAGGTGGTGTTGACAGACTGGCCGCCAGGTCCCGAGGAACAGAACGTATCGATGCGCACGTCTTTGGCTTCGAGCTTAATTTCCACTTCGTCGGCTTCGGGCAGCACGGCCACCGTGATGGCGGAAGTATGCACACGCCCCTGTTGCTCGGTGGCCGGCACGCGCTGCACGCGATGCACGCCGCTTTCGTACTTCAGATGGCTGTATACCCTGACGCCGCTAACCAGCGCGATCACCAGTTTGATGCCGCCCACGGCCGACTCGCTCAGGTCGGTCACTTCCACGCGCCAGCGCTGCGATTCGGCGTAGCGCGTGTACATGCGGAACATTTCGGCTGCGAAGAGAGTGGCTTCGTCCCCGCCGGTGCCCGCGCGGATTTCGAGCACGATGTTCTTTTCGTCGAGCGGGTCTTTGGGAAGCAGCAGCACCTTCAATTCTTCTTCGATTCTTACCAGCTCCGGCTCCATGCGCGCAATTTCGTCGTGGGCCATCTGGCGCAGTTCCGGGTCGGGATCTTCCACCATAGAACGCGCTTCGTCGTAATTGCGCTTGGCCTGTTTATACTCACCGTATTTGGCGACGGTCTCTTCCAACTCGGAGCGGGTCTTAGCGATTTTGCGGTAGGTTTCCCCATCGGCAATGACGGCTGGGTCCGCCATTTGGCGGGTCACGGCGTCAAACCGCGCTTCCATATCTTCGAGTCTTTGCGAAAATTGCATGACAGGCTCCAGCGCCGATTGACCCAAAAGGTCAGCCGCGTTAAGCGATCACCAACTCGCCGCCTTGTGCTTCTTCGAGCTGCATGGCGCCGTCCAGCGCACAAATGGCGACACTCGCTTGCTCGTCGGACGGTTGCTGCGTGGTCACGCGTTGCAGCCAGAGACCGGGCGCGGTGAGCGTGGCCATCAAACCCTGCTGATGCCTGGCCGCATATCGAATGAGTTCATAGCTGACGCCTACGATCAGCGGAAGCAACGCGATTCGGGCAATCAGCTTGGCGGCAAATCCGTCGAAAGGCAGCAGCGGGTAGACCAGGATGGCGAGCACCATCACCAAGAGCAGAAAACTGGTGCCGCAGCGGGGATGAAACGTGACGAACTTCTGCGCGTTCTCCACCGTCACCGGCTGCCCCGATTCGAAATTAAAAACCACTTTATGCTCGGCGCCGTGATATTGGAACATCCGGCGGATATCTTTCATGCGCGAAATGACGATCAGGAACCCCAGGAAAATCGCCAGGCGAATCAAACCGTCCATCATGTTCACCGCGAAGCGGCCATGTAGCGATGGCACCGCCTGGCCAAGCTCGGTGGCCAGGAAGAGCGGCACGAATTTGTACATGAACAGGAAAAACAGCAGTGAAAACGCGAGCGGCGCGGCCATCATCCAGCCAGTGAGCTCGGGCGCCTTCTCACCTTTTTTGGCGGCTTCTTCACCCTGGGTTTCACTTAATGCCACGTTGGCGGAAAATTGCAATGCCTTCACGCCTAGAGACATCGCGTGGCCCAGCGTCCCCAGCCCTCGCAGAATGGGCAGCTTGAAGATCGGATACTTTTCCGAGATGCGCGGCAGCGGGCTTTGCTCGGTGACGATTTCGCCATTCGGCTTGCGTACCGCGACGCAGTAGCTGTGGGGCGCGCGCATCATGACGCCTTCCATGACGGCCTGCCCGCCCACCAGCGTCTCTTCTCCGCTTTCGAGCACGGGCAGCATTTGAATGTGGGCGCTCAAGCGCAAAAAGCTTCGGATGGACAAGTGGATGGCTCCTTCGTCATTATATCGCGAAGCCGCACAGCGGGGCTTCCGCGCCGATACCGGCTACAATACCCTTATGCAGGTGCTGTTGGCGGGAGGGCACAAATTCCTCCTGCTGGAACTGGATCCCGATTTCGTGGCGAATATCGCCAAGCAGGCGGGCTTCGAGTATCGGATCGAGGAAAACCAGCGATCCATGAACGTCTACCTTTCGGCCGTGGATCGCCAAGCCCCGCTGCTGCTGTTCGACGCCGCCGATCCCGGCAACCTGGGCTGGTTTTCGCGCTGCCAGTTTTATGTGGATGGAAAGAGCGGGGCGATTTTGCAAACCCCCATGTCGCTCGCGAACCAAAAGGATCGGGCGGGGCGCACGCTGCCCGATTCGGTGCGGCTGCAAATCGCAAAAGAGCTCCCGGTTTCATTTCGCATGCCCGGCAAACAGCCGGTGACCGAGCAGATGGTCTATGCGGTGTTCTATAACCTGCTTAACGCGCTGCTCAATACCGGTGTTGGAGTATGCGGCGGGCCCATCGTGAAGCCGCTGGCCGGGCGCACGGAAAGCATCGGAACCAGAAACTAGTTGCCTGTCGCAACCAGATCGTTACTACCGCTTCCTCCGGTCGCGGCTCTGTTAAGCACGTCGGATACTGAGCCGTGACCGGAGGGAGCGGTTGGGCCATGCTAACGAACTCGCCACATCTATTGGTCGGCTAAAACAGCGTTCAATGAGCCTTGCCGGTAGCCTTCCAAATCGATAGTCACGTAATGGAAGCCTAGCGGCTTGAAGATTTGAACAAATCTTTGGGCCATTTCAGGCGTGAGTGCGATCGCGAGTTCATCCTTCGCGATTTCTATGCGGACCAGTTTGCCGTGGAACCGCACGCGGAACTGGCGGAAGCCGAGTTGACGGAGGGCTTCTTCGCCGCGTTCGACGGTTTTGACGTTTTCTATAGTCACAGGTGTTCCGTAAGGGATGCGCGAGCTCAGGCAAGCCGCCGCGGGACGGTCCCAGGTGGACAAGCCGGTGAGGCGCGACAGCTCGCGAATTTCCGCTTTGGTCAGGCCGGCGTCCACCAGCGGCGCTTTGGCCTGGTGCAGCTTGGCGGCGTGCTGGCCGGGACGGTAGTCGCCCAGGTCATCCACATTCACGCCGTAAGCGATGTGCTCGATGCCGCGTTCGCGCGCCACGACTTCCAGACGCGTGAAGAGTTCGTCCTTGCAGTGGAAACAGCGGTTCGGATCGTTCTTTATGTAGTCCGGATTATCGAACTCGCGCGTCTCGATGTATTCGTGGCGGAAACCGCATTGGCGCGCGAACGCCTCGGCGTCGCTCTTGTGGGACTCGGGGATGGAAGCCGAATCGGCCGTGACGGCCACCGCATTCGCGCCGAGCACGCGATGCGCGGCCCAGGCCAGATACGCCGAATCGGCGCCGCCCGAGTACGCGATAATCACGCGCCGCATCGGCTTCAGAATCGAGAACAGTCTGTCTTGCTTGGCTTTCAGGATTCCCAAGTCGAGCTTTGGCGCGGCTGCCAGTTTGACCAGACCCGCCATCCCTTCAGTATAGCCAGCCCTCGGACGCCCATTTCCGGCTAAAACAATTGTTGCGGCTTGTGAGAGCGGCCCCGCTTCTGCTTTCATAGAAGGCTGGGTCTCCGAATTGAACTTCGAAATTGAAATCAAACTGCGTCTGCCTGGAAATTTGGGTAAGATCCGGCGCGCCCTGCGCGATCAAGGGTTCCGCGTGTCCCGGAGCCGGCTGCACGAATACAACGTGCTGCTCGACACATCCAGCCGCTTGCTGCGCAGCCACGGCAAGCTCATCCGTCTCCGCCGGGTTGGCACGCACACGCTGCTTACTTACAAAGGTCCCTCCGAGCAAGGCCGATACAAGAAGCGCCATGAGATTGAAGTGGTGCTGCCGGATGCCTTCAAGGTGGAGCAGATCTTCCACGAGCTCGGCTATCATCCAATTTTTCGCTACGAGAAGTTCCGCACCGAGTATGCCAAGGCTCCGGCCACCGGCAAGGTGCTGGTGGATGAAACGCCGATCGGTAATTACCTGGAGATTGAAGGCAGCCCTCGCTGGATAGACAGCACCGCGCGGCTGCTGGGCTTTTCGGCGGGCGACTACATTACGCGCAGCTACGGCTATCTGTATCTGGCGTACTGCCGGGAACGCAGAATATCGCCGGACGACATGCTGTTCACGGCGAAAGAGATGAAGCAGCTTCGTAAGAACAAGGCGAATGCCTGACACCCTTCGTTCGCATGAGACGCGTTTTCGGGTGCGCTACGCCGAAACGGATCAGATGGGCGTGGTGTACTACGCCAATTACCTGATCTGGATGGAACTGGGGCGCGCCGAATATTGCCGCGCGGCCGGCGTCCGTTATCGCGACATGGAAGCGGGTGACGGCGTTTTGCTGGCCGTGGTGGAGGCGCATTGCCGCTATCTGCATCCGGCACGCTATGACGAAGAGATCGCGGTGAAGACTTGGGTGGCGAAGGCCAACCTGCGCATGGTGCTGTTTGAGTATGAGATTCGTGAAGCCGGGAGCGGCCGCGCACTGGCGTCAGGCGCCACCAAGCACATGTTCCTGGGTCCGGACATGCGGCCAGTGAAACTTCCGAAGAAGTATTTGCCCGCGTTCGGGATTACTTCTGCTCCTGCTCAAACTTGATGACGGACTCGCCCTCGAACTTGTGATAGTTGCGGAACTCGATGACATTGCGCTGGCATTCGTTGGAATTGCGCCAGCAACTCAAGGCTTCGGCATGTACCGGCAATAGGAACTTGTCGGCGCTTCCCAAGCTGATGGTGTCGTAGTCCACGGCGGTTTCCACGCTGATCTCCGGGAAAGCTTGCGGAACTTCCTTGGCCTGCATCTCGATTCGCAGCACTTGACCGGTCTGCTTATCGATCCAGACCGATCCCTTGTAGGCTGGCATGATGTACTGCCCCGGCACCCAGATCTTCCAACTGGCGCGCACCCGCGCCACCTTGAAGTCGAATAGGGAGGTGGCGCGATGCGAGATGGTGTCCTCCTGCACGTACTTGAACTCGGTGGCGGACTGCGGGGCGAAGAGATTGCCCAGGATGGTGCCGAATTCACCGGTGGACCACGCTCCTGAGTCCTCCGGGGATTTCTTGGTGGGCCTTCCGTTGATCTGCAGGTTGCGATAACTTTCCTGGTGATCATCGTAAACAACTTCGGCGGAGACCACGTCGACGACGTTCCAGCTCGGCTGGCGCGTTTCGCTGACATAACGCGTGGTCTGTTCCTGGCAAACGTAATTCGGCAGCCCTTCGAGGAACGACGCTGCGGCTTCGCGCGCCTGGTCGATCAACGCCATGTGGGGATTGCCAGCCGGGACTGCCGGCTTCGATCGAGATGAACGGCTGGGGGCGTCGGAGTCGTCGGGAATTGAGGCGGACGTGCGCGCCGCGGGCTTGCCCCGGATCAGCTTGGGCGGTCCGGAATCGTCGGCATCCGGCGCGGCGTCGGGCCGGACCAGAATCGTGGGAGGCGGCCCGGTTCGTGCCTCCTGGCCTCCGGGCTCGGGACCGATGTTGTCGTTTTCATTGATGGTCGCCGCGATCTCTTTGTTCGGTGTCATGCTGACCAAATGAAAGGTGCCATCTGCATCCGCGTTCGCCGTTACGTCCAGCCCGTCACCCTCGCGGAAGCTGGCCGGTTTCGGGACACTGGATGAGAACTGAATGATCAGGACCCGCGTGTCTTCGGCTTCCAGCTCGAACGAATCGGCATCCACTTTTCGCACCACGCCGCTCACCACTTCCGTGTGGCCGGCGGGCGCATCCTGACGAGTGGTCCTGCGGGACCGTCCGCCGCCCGGAGAGCCCCCCGCTGGATTGCGCCCCGGATATCCGCCAGGCCCTTGACCAGGCCCTTGACCAGGCCCTTGACCAGGGGGATAGGTGCCGGGTATCTGGCCGAATTGGGCATTTAAAGCAAATGTGGCGGTGAACGTGGCGATGGCGAGCAGAAAAGCGGGCTTCATGCGTCCTCCTGTTCCCGGAATTCTCCTATAGACGGAATACCACGGCGGACGGGTACAGTGGGGAACGCGCAGCTAGCCCTGTACTCTTTTGTCCTTACCTTGCCAAAATTGCTCCCGCAGAACCAGCTTGCGGATCTTGCCGGTGCCGGTTTTGGGCAGTGGTTCCTCGCTGAACGCGATGATTCGCGGAAGCTTGAATTTGCCCAAGCGGGCCTCGAGGAATTCGATCAACTGGTCCGACGTGAGCGTCGAGCCGGGCTTCCGCACCACGATGGCAGCCGGAATTTCGCCCCACCTTTCGTCCGGCGCGGCCACCACGGCGCATTCGAACACTTCAGGGTGGGCGAAAATGGCCTTTTCCACCTCGATCGACGAAATGTTCTCGCCGCCACTGATGATGATCTCTTTCTTGCGGTCGACAATTTGGATGAATGTCTCCTCGTCCCACACGGCCATGTCGCCGGTATGAAACCAGGGCCCGACTCATCGACGGCCGCCGTGGCCTCCGGCTCGCGGAAATAACCTTCCATGACGTGATCGCCGCAGGTGACGATTTCGCCGATGGTCTGCATGTCGCGCGGGACGTCGTTCATTTCCGGATCCACCACGCGCACCTGCATCCCCATCACCGGCCAACCAGCCATGGAGTGGTGGCGATGCCGCTCGGCGTCGGAAGCATAAGTAAGTCCGGGCTTGGAAGATGCCGACGGTCAGCAGCGGAGCTGTCTCCGTCAGGCCATAGCCCGCGTAAACCTCGCAGTGGAACGCGTTCTCCATGCGCTCGATCAGCTCGGGCGAAGAAGCGGCGCCGCCCAGACTGATGTTGCGCATGCTGGAAACATCGAACTGCGCGCCAGATCGGGACAGTTGAGCAGCGCGTTGGCCATGGTGGGAACCAACGCCATGTCGGTGGCGCGATGCTCTTCGATGAGCCGGAAGACGGTGGCAGGGTCGAAGCGCCGGACCATGATTTGCTTGGTGCCGAGCATGGTGGAAGCCTGCGGGCGGCCCCAGCCGTTGGCGTGGAAGAGCGGAATGGTGTGCAAATCCACCGGGTTTCGGCTCGCGATATAAATTCGCCACCGCCAGGGCGTGCAGGTAAAGCGTGCGATGCGACAGCATCGACGCCCTTGGGAGTTGCCGGTGCTGCCGCTGGTATAGAACAGCTCGGCGATGGAGCTTTCATCGAAGCTGAAAATGTCGGCGCGATTCGGGCTGTCCTTGAGCGAGCAATTCTTCATATCGTGAGATCCGCGTTCGGCGGTCCTGTCCATCGATCCCGATATAACGCTGGATGCCCGGGCACGCGGGCTTGAGCTGCTCCACCAGTGGCGCGAAATCATTTTCAAACAGCAGCATGCGCGCGCCGGAATGGTTCAGGATGTTTACCAGCTCCAGCGGCGACAGCCGGACGTTCAGCGGCATCACGATGGCGCCCGCCAGCACCACTCCGTAATACCCTTCCAGCAGCTGATGGGTGTTGAAGCTGAGATAGGCCACGCGGTCGCCGGGCTGAATGCCGTCTTACGGAGGCGCCGGCCAAGCCTCTCGCACCGCTCGCCGAACTGGCGATAAGTGAATTGGCTGTTCGCCGCGAAACGATCCCGATCTTGGCCGAAACAGATCCATGGCACGGTGCAGACACCGGATGGGGGTCAGAGGAACGAACATGGGGGCATTGTACTCCTATCGGTGCGCGCTGGCCTGCTACCATCGGATTTCCTTGCGCCTCGGGCTTCATACTTCCATCGCCAAATCGCTTGAAAACGCCGCAATCAAAGCCGCGCAGGCAGGGCGCGAACACGTTTCAAATTTTCTCCGCCAGTCCCCGCATGTGGCGCGCGTCGCCGCCCGCGCCAAGCGCTGTGAAACTGCTCGCAACGGGCGCGCGAGCGGCTACGATCTTTTCCCGCTGGTTATCCACGACAATTACCTGATCAATCTGGCTTCTTGCAGCGAGCCGCTGCGCGCGCAATCCACAGCCGCATTTCGCGGCGAGATCGAACGGGCGCTGGCCATCGGCGCGGAATATCTGGTGGCGCATCCTGGCAATTGCAAGGGACACTCGGTGGAGCAAGGGATCTATGCGGTGATCCGGTCACTGGCCGAAGCGGCGCAAGGTCTGGATACGAGAACCTCACGGTGCTGCTCGAAAATACTGCCGGCTCAGGCGCTGCGTTGGGCAGCCGTTTCGAAGAACTGGGCGTGATGCGGCAATTCGCGGCCGAGCTGACCGATCTGAAAATCGGATTCTGTATCGACACCTGCCATTGCCTGGCGTCGGGCTACGATGTCAGCTCCGCGGCGGGGTTGAAGCAGACGGTGGCTGAGATGGATCGCGTGCTGGGCTTGGAGAACGTGAGAGTGATCCACGCCAACGATTCCAAAGGTGCGCTCGGGTCGCACGTGGACCGGCACGAACACATCGGCCGCGGCCACATTGGAGAGGACGGGTTTCGCCGCATCCTGAATCATCCGAAGCTGCGCGCGAAGGCGTTTATTCTGGAGACTCCGGTCGATGAAGAAGGCGACGAGCTGAGGAACATGGATATGTTGAAGAAGCTCCGCCGGAAAAGCAATTCGACGAAGTAACGCGGCTATTTGGAGGACGCTCTGCGAGGACGGCGTTTCTTGATGATCCCAGCCAGGGCGCGCAGGGCGTCGTTGGCTTCTTTGGAACTTCCGAATGTAGCGGCCACGTCGGGTTCGAGCACCACCACGACGCTTCCGGGAGCATAGCGGGATGCATATTTATTGCGCCTCAACTTACTGAAATCGTACTCGGGAAGTATCTCGTCGATGGCGGTCCGGTTGGCTGCCGGTCGCTTAGTTAAGGCCTTCTGCATAATCTTGAGAGTGCCGCGGGTCATCAACCATGCGGCCTAACGGATCGCCGAACACGCTCGCAGCCTCTTCGAACGACACGCCGTGTTTTTCTAAGTTGGCCGCATTCTTTCGCGGATCCCATTCAAACTCCAGCGCCAACGATCATTATAGTCAGCCAAGCGTCGGCATATGTTTCTCGCTCTCTTGGCCCAGGGATGCTTTCTACGTTCAGGTTCAGGGGCCCCAATGACGAACGTGCGATGTTATTACAATAGTAATAACGAGGTGGACGCATGCTGGAACTTAAGGTTCGCAAGTTCGGTAATTCGCTGGGCGTGGTGCTGCCCAAAGAAGCGCTTCAACGCTTACGCGCCGGCGAAGGCGAGCGGTTGTTTCTGGTGGAAACATCGGCGGGAGCTTACGAGCTTACGCCCTACGATCCAGGGTTTGCGGATAAGATGTCGAAGGTGGAGGACATCGCCAGCCGGTATCGGAACACGCTGCGCGCTCTATCGAAGTGAAAGAGCCCTCCTGGATCGACGAGCATGTCTCGCTGGCTATTCACGGTCGAATGCTGACGCTCCATGGCGGTGCATCGGGGCTGCGGGATAAGGGCTTGCTGCAATCGGCTTTGGCGCGCCCGCGTCAACTGTTCGCTTACGGCGAGTCTCCGAGCTTGATCGCGATGGCGGCCGCCTACTTCGCCGTTATCGTGCGCGATCGTCCCTTCATCGATGGCAACAAGCGCACCGGGTTTGTTGTGGGGGTGCTGTTCCTTGAAACCAGAGGATGTCGCTTCACGGCACCTGAGGAAGACGCCACGCGCGCGGTGCTCGATCTCGCCGCTGGAGTTCTCGATGAAGAGGCTTTCGCCGCGTGGTTAGGTAGCCAAGTGAAGTCCAACCGAAAGAAACGCTGAGGCGCCCTTCGCGCCTGCCCGCATAGGTGTCGGTTGCGACGTCTCGGTTATATTGAAAGAGACGGGTTTTGCCGCATCCTCAACCGCCCGCCACCAAGCCTTCAGTGAAAGCTATGCCGGAAAAGCAGTACGACCATAATCAGATCGAATTGAAGTGGAGCGAGCGCTGGGCCAACGCATCGCTCTTTGAGGCCGAAGAAAATTCGAGCAAGCCCAAGTTCTACGTGCTCGAAATGCTGCCCTACCCGAGCGGCACGCTGCACATCGGGCACCTCCGTGTTTACACCATCGGCGACGCACTGGCGCGCTACAAACGTATGCGCGGCTTCAACGTGCTACATCCCATGGGTTGGGATGCGTTCGGTCTGCCGGCCGAGAATGCGGCCATTGCGAACAAGCGCGATCCCTACGAGTGGACGCGGTACAACATCGACAATATGAAGCGGCAGCACCGGCGCATGGGCTTCAGTTACGACTGGTCGCGCGAAGTAACCACCTGCGATCCCGAATATTACCGCTGGAACCAGTGGTTTTTCGTGAAGATGCTGGAGCGCGGCTTGGCCTATCGCAAGAACGCGCTGGTGAATTGGTGTAACGAGTGTGGTACGGTGCTCGCGAACGAGCAGGTGGTGGATGGCTGTTGCTGGCGGCATGAATCGACGCCGGTGGAACAGCGCGCCATCGAACAATGGTTTTTGCGCATCACCGCTTACGCCGACGAGTTGCTCGCGTCCATCAGCGAGTTGGAAGCAGGCTGGCCGGAGCGCGTGCTCCTGATGCAGACGAACTGGATCGGGCGATCGGAAGGCGCGGAGATCGATTTTCATCTGGAAGCAAGCGGGAAACCGATCCGCGTGTTCACAACTCGCGTGGATACCATCTACGGCGCCGCGTGCGTGATTCTTGCGCCCGAGCATCCATTAGTGGCCGAACTGGCAAGCGCCGAATTGAAAGCGCAAGTAAAGCAGATGATCGATGCGCGGGCCTCCAAAGGTCCGGGCGACGTCGAGAAAGAGGGATTGCCGACTGGAAGTTACGCTATCAACCCCTTTAGCGGCGAACGGATTCCCATTTGGATCGGGAACTTCGTATTGATGGGCTACGGCACCGGAGCCATTATGGCCGTCCCCGCGCATGATCAACGCGACTTCGAGTTTTGCAACAAATATGGAATTGAGTGGCGTCCGGTGATCGAGCCGCTTCAGGCAGTCCCGGGCGTGGCAGGGGCATTCACGGACGACGGACGGCTCATTGAGTCCGGGGAGTTTTCGGGACTCTTGAGCGAAGAAGCGCGCCGCGTGATGACGGCCAAAGCCGAAGCCGAGGGTTTCGGAAAAGGCGCGGTTACGTTCCGCATCAAGGACTGGGGCATCTCGCGACAGCGTTATTGGGGCACGCCGATCCCGGTGATCTATTGCCCGAAGTGCGGCATGCTTCCAGTGCCAGAGAGCGATCTACCGGTGGTTCTCCCGCTCAAAGTTCCCATCGGCGGCAAGGGCCGCTCGCCACTCGAGAACGTGCCCGAGTTCGTGAACGTGAAGTGTCCCAAGTGCGGCGAACCCGCGCGGCGCGAGACGGACACCATGGACACGTTCATCGATTCGTCCTGGTATTTTTATCGCTACTGCGATCCGCACAATTCCACGGCGCCTTTCGATTCGAAAAAGATCGCCTATTGGTTCCCCATCGACCAATATGTAGGCGGCGTGGAGCACGCGATTCTGCACCTGATTTATTCGCGTTTTTGGGCCAAGATGATGCGCGATATCGGACTTATCAGCCATGGAGAGCCGATTGAGCGCATGTTCACGCAAGGCATGGTGGTCAAAGACGGCGCCAAGATGTCGAAGTCCAGAGGCAACGTGGTCAGCCTGGATGAAATGGTGGAGCGCTTCGGCGCCGATACCGGCCGTGTATTCGAACTCTTCGCCACTTCGCCTGAAAAGGAGATGGACTGGACCGATTCCGGGGCGAACGGTGCGTATGGATTCCTGAGCCGTGTTTATCGGTTCGTCACGAGAAACTTCGGTCAAGGCGGGGCCGAGCCGTCCAGTGCCGATCGCAAGGCGCTGCGCAAGCTGCATCAGACGCTGAAACTGATCACCGACGATTTCGAGGGCCGCTGGCATTTCAATACATCCATCGCCGCGCTCATGGGCTTGATGAATGTGCTCACCGAATTGGAGAAAGATCTATCCGCGCCGGTGATCGCCGAGGTGATCGAGAAGTTGACTCTGATGCTGGAACCTTTCGCGCCTTATTTAGCCGAAGAGCTTTGGGAAGAGCAGGGGCGGCAGGCTCCGGTATTCCATCACGCCTGGCCTGAGTTCGATCCGGAGCTGGCGCGCGAGGAAGAGGCCGAGGTGGTGATCCAGGTGAACGGGAAACTGCGTGGACGCATCAACGTCGCGTTCGGAACGCCCAGCGATTCGCTGGAAAAGCTGGCGCTCGCCGACACCAAGGTCCAGCCTTTGCTGGATGGCCGCCAAATCGTAAAAGTGATTGTGGTACCGGATAAGCTGGTCAACATTGTCGTAAAGTAAAGGTTGTAAAGTTGTGTCGCTACGCAAGGTCACAATTGTATTTCTTCTGCCTGCAGCCTGCCTGCTGGCCCAACCGGAAAAATCGGCTTGGGAGGTGCTCAAGGCAGGTTTGGTGGATACCAATCCTCTCAACCGGCGTCAGGCCGTGACCGCCACTGGATCTGTCGGGCTTGATCCGGAGGCGATTCGGCAAGTGGAGTGGGCGCTCCAGAAGGACACCGACCCGCTGATTCGCGCGACGGCTGCCGCCGAGCTGGGCGAAATGAGATCCCGACAGTCGTTTCCCGCGCTCAAGGCGGCGCTCGACGATCCAGGGGGCGAGGTTGGTTTTGCGGCGGCCAAAGCCCTGTGGGACATGGGGGACAAAACTGGCCGTGGTTTCATCGAAGACGTGGTCGCGGGCCAGCAGGTCGCCACGGACGGCGGCGTGAAGGGTGCGCTACGCCGCGCAGACCGCCTGCGTTACGATCCTAAGAAAATGGCGATCATCGGCGCCAAGTCGGCATCCGGTGCGCTGCTTGGGCCGTTTAACATTGGCGTGCTCGCTGCCGAGCAAGTCTTCAAGGGTGGGGCCGTTGCGGTTCGAATGCAGGCGCTGAACCTGCTGGCGGAGGAGTGCGATACCCAAACGTTCAAGTTGCTGGAAGCCGCCTCTACCGACGACAAAACCTGGGCGGAGAAAGCCGCGGCAGCCAAGGCCCTGGGAAGATGCGCCCGGCCGGAGGCGATTCCGAAGCTGGAAGAGAACCTGTCGAATTCCAACGCGGCGGTAAGGTTTATGTCCGCGGCGGCTATTATCCGGCTCAGCGAGCGGCCCGCGGCCGCTTCGGCTTCACGCTAGATTTGCGAGCTTTGTACGCTGCCCGGCTCTCGCCGATCACTTTGCGAGCTTCCGCGGGATCGCCCCAACCCAGGGTGCTGGTCTCGCGTCCCTCCAGCTCCTTGTAGATGTTGAAAAAGTGCTCAATCTCGCGCCGCAGGTGCGGATAGATCTGGTTCAGGCTGTGCACCTGCTCGTAGCGCGGATCGCGATTCAGCACCGCGATGATCTTCTGGTCTTTCTGCTCCTGGTCCACCATGTTGAGCACCCCAACCGGACGAACCTCCACCACGCAGCCCGAGAACGAGGGCTCTTCCACCAGGGCCAGAACGTCCATCGGATCGCCATCGGAGGCCAGAGTGCCCGGGATGAATCCGTAATCGCCAGGATAATGTACGGGAGAATACAGAACCCGATCCAGGCGGAAAGCGCCTAGGCCCGCGTCGTATTCGTACTTGTTGCTCGACCCTTTGGGGATCTCGACCACCATACGGACCACCTCCGGGAAAGCGGGCCCGGGATCGAGATCGTATAGGGAGGGGCTCACTGAAACACGCCCCCAATCGTTAGTGGTGGCATCGCCAAACCCTTCCTGAGCAGAGAGTAAACAGAAATAGTGCTTGCAAACCTTTTAAGAACCGTGGCAAAATCCATTCAAGGCCGAAAGTGGCCAAAATAGGACAAAAGTGGAAGAGCAGCCTCAGACAACGCCCGCGGAGCCTCCTCGTGGCTTCTTTTCGGCCCATGTGGACGATAAAGGCAGGCTTAAACTTCCCGTGGAATTGCAGCAATACTTTTCGGCGATTGGGGATGAGAAATACTTCGTGACCAGCGTCGACGACCGCATAGCTCGAATCTACCCGATTTCGGTCTGGAAAGGAAACGAAAAGATTTTGGAGGCGCTGGCGACCGAGGACCCCGATGCGGCTGAGGCGCTGGCTTTCGTGGCGAACGACTATGGCGCGGAGGCGAAGGTGGACCCGCAAGGGCGCATGACGCTGCCCACCGATTTGCGGCGGGCTTTGGCGCTCGAAAATCAGGAAGTCCGCCTGGATTGTTCGCAGGGTGCAGTGAACATCTATTCGAAGACGGAGTACGAAGAACGCAAACGGAAGGCCAAGGACAGCCTGGCCGAGAAGTTGAAGGCGGCCAAACTGAAAGGGTTCAAATAGCGGCCATGTATGCAACACGTGCCGGTTATGCTCCACGAATGTCTGGAGTATTTGGGCGTTCGGGGGGGCGGCACTTACTTGGACGTCACAGCGGGCTTAGGCGGACATTCGGGAGCGATCGCGCAGAGATTGGACACCGGGTTCGTGATCGCGAACGATCGAGACGCCGAATCGTTGGAGCTGGCGAAACTGAACACTTCCGAGTGGGCGGATCGAATCCGCTTTCACCACGGAGCGTTTTCGGAATTGCGCTCCGCGCTGGCAGGGTTAGGCATAGAGCGTGTAGACGGATTGCTGGCAGACCTGGGTGTCAGCCGCTACCAACTGACGGAGCCCGAACGCGGCTTCTCGTTGATGGCCGACGGACCGTTGGACATGCGGCAGGATCGCAGCCAGGATCTGACCGCGGACGAGATTGTGAATTTTACAGCAGAAAAGGAACTCGCCGACCTAATTTACCGGTTGGGCGAGGAAAGGAGGTCGCGGAGAATCAGCAGAGCAATCGTTCGGGCGCGGCCGATCCACTCGACACAGCGACTGTCGCGTGTGATCGAAGTGGCCGTGCCCCGGACGAGCAAGATACATCCGGCCACGCAGACATTCCAGGCGTTGCGCATGGCGGTGAACGACGAGCAGGGGGAGTTGGATCGATTGCTCGCCGACGCGCCGGATTTGGTGAAGAGCGGTGGACGCATCGTGGTGCTGTCGTTCATGTCGCTGGAAGATCGAAAAGTGAAACAAAGCTTTCAGGCACTGGCGCGCGCGGGGCGAGCGGAAATACTCACCAAGCACGTGCTCAGGCCATCATCAGAGGAAATACACAACAACCCTCCTTCGCGGAGCGCCAAGCTCCGGGCCTTGGAGATGAAGTGATTGAGAGCAAATAAATAATGGCAACTCTCGCTACTATGCTGGACCGGTTTACGACGCCCCACGACCCTGGCGGCGCGCGGTCACGCGTTCTCGCCAACGAGGACCCTTTCGAGGTTCCCGCGTTTCCGAACGAAGATGTGTACCTATACATCAAACACATCGACAACTCGCGGGTGCTGCGCGAAGCGGACCCGGCGGCGCGCAAGATCTGCTGGCGACTGATCGGATCGTCGTTCGCCTTCGCGGTGGTGGTGATCGCGCTGCTTTTGCCGTCGCTGAATCGTCTGATGGCGGGCTACAAGATGGAGGCCTTGCGCCAGGAGCGGCAGCGTTTGGAACTGGATCGCGCCGGGCTCGAGCTCCAGGAGACCAAGCTGCTGAGCCCGGCTCGCCTGGAAGAGCTGGCTCGCATACAGCGCTTCGTGGACCCGGCGCCGGAAGCGGTGGTCTATCTGGACGGCGCTAAGTCCGATGCCATTCTGGCCAGGAAATAACAGTAGCGGAACGTACCGAGCGGCTGGGCCGAGCCGTGACCAAAGGGAGCGGAGTTGAAGAATTAAGCATGCATCCACTGGCGACAAAACGGGTACGCGTCCTGGTCTGGGTGGCCTTGGTATGGGCCGCGCTGATCGTGGCCCGTCTGGTCCAATTGCAAGTGGTCCAGCATTCGAAGTTCGCCGAGATGGCCCGCGACCAACAGCAGAAAGTGGAAGAGATCAAGGCCCCGCGCGGAGCGATTCTGGATCGCTATGGCCAGCGCCTGGCGATGAGCTTGCCCGCCGAATCGGTGGTGGTGGATCCCTTGCGCGTGCCCGATCTATCGGTGGCCGCCGACGTTCTTTCGAAAGTTCTGAACGTGAACGCTCGGGACTTGCTGCTGAAAATGAGAGAAGCCGTCGACGATCGCCGGGGTTTTCTTTGGGTGAAGCGCAAGATCAGCCGTGAGGAGGCCAAGCGGCTCCGCGATCTGGATCTGGAGTGGATCGAGTTCCGCACCGAGAGTGAGCGGTTTTATCCCAACCGGTCGCTGGCCGCGCACGTGCTCGGCAGCGTCGATTTTCAAGAAGACGGCAACGGCGGCGTGGAGCAGAGCCTGAACGACCGGCTCACCGGACACGCCGGAGAAGTGCTGGTCACCGAAGACGTGCAGAGGCGTGGATTCGCGTCCAAGATGCAGAGCGAAGCGGAGCCTGGCGAGGACGTTCGCCTGACCATCGATTCGCGCATTCAATTCGTCGCTGAGCAGGAGCTGGCGAAGATGGTGGCGCTGCATCATGCCAAGTCCGGAAGCCTGGTGGCGATGGATCCGCGGACCGGCGACATTCTTGCGATGGCGAACGTGCCGACCTTCGATCCGAATGAGCCGGCTAAAGCTGGAAACGTAGCCGCTCGCGAGAACCTGGCCGTCTCCGCGCCGTTTGAACCGGGGTCGGTCTACAAAGTGATCACTCTTTCATCGGCGCTGGAGACCACCAAGCTGCGTCCCGAGTCCATGATCAACTGCGGCAACGGGAGCATCAACTTGTTTGGCCGTGTGATCCACGATCACAGCCGTTATGCATCGCTGTCCATGGCCGACGTTCTGGCACGCTCCAGCAATATCGGAGCCATCAACATCGGCTTGCAGGTAGGCGACAAGAATCTATACAACTACATTCGCCGCTTCGGGTTTGGAAAGAAAACCGGCCTGCCGCTTCCCGGCGAATCTTCCGGAATGGTCCGTCCGCTGCGGGTATGGCAGAAGAGTTCGATTGGTTCCGTAGCCATGGGTCACGAGATCGGCGTCACTGCGCTGCAACTGGCACAGGCCTGTACCGTGATTGCGAGCGGCGGGTTGCTGCTCAAGCCGCGCCTGCTCATGGATGCGCCCAAGGTTGATCCGGTTCGCGTGTTGCGGCCCGAAACCGCCATCACCATGCGCGGCATGATGGAGGGCGTGGTCATCAAGCCCTATGGAACCGGGCACAAATACGCGCGGCTGATCGGCTATACGTCGGCCGGCAAAACCGGCACCGCGCAGATATACGACAACAAGCTGCATCAGTACACGCATTTATACAACGCGTCGTTCATGGGATTTGCCCCGGTAACGAATCCGAGGATCGTGGTGGTTGTCACCATCAACGGCACCGGTGGCGTGGTGGGTTACGGCGGTCCGACATCCGCCCCCGTGTTTCGCGAAGTAGCGGCCGCCGGGCTGCGTGTCATGGATGTGCCTAAAGATCTACCCGAGATGGTTCCTTCCGAGGGTAACGATCCGGCCGACGAAAATGATGTTGCGATCGCCGATCTAGGTTCTTCCATCCCTCCCCCGCTGGTCCAAGCGGGCGATGCCGTTGCTGCCGACGACCGACCGGCGGCTTCCGCAAAAAGCGTTATGGACCAGCGGATTTTTTCGAACCCGGGTGCAAGCTCCGAGCGCGATCTGGCAGGCCCGCGCGTGCCGAATTTTCAAGGCAAGACCGTGAGGAACGTGATTCAGCAGGCTGCCGCGCTGGGCATTCCAGTGGAGTTCACCGGCAGCGGAGTGGCGCGCGCGCAGGTTCCCGTGCCAGGCGCCATCTTGCCTTCCGGAAGCTGGGTTCGCGTGCAATTTGGCCGCTAGCGAAGCCCCATGACAATTGAAGAGATCCTCCAGGGCGTGACGCTCAGGCAGGAACTTCCGGGCGATTTAGGGAAAGTGCCAGTCCAGGGATTAGAGTATGACTCGCGGCGCGTCGAGCCCGGGTTCCTGTTCTTTGCGTTTCCGGGAGCGCGATCGGATGGACGCGAGTTCGCCGCGCAGGCCGTGGAGAAGGGCGCGCTGGCAACGGTGAGCGCGCTTCCGCCGCCGGACGGATTTCTTGGGCACTGGATCGAAGTGGAACACGGCAGGCAAGCGCTGGCGCTCGCGGCGCGCAATTTTTATCGAAGCTCCACGAAGAGGCTGAAGCTGACAGGCGTAACGGGGACCAACGGCAAAACTACGACCACCTTTCTGATCGACGCAGTGTTGCGCGCGGCGGGAATGACGACGGCGCTGGTAGGAACCATCGAGTACCGGCTCGCGGGCCAGGTGCGGCCGGCGGTGAACACCACGCCCGAATCTCTCGATCTTTACCGTTTGTTCGAAGAGCTGGATCGGGCCGGTGGTACGCATGCCACAATGGAGGTTTCATCCCACGCGCTGGCGTTGGGACGGGTCTACGGCATTACGTTTCACACCGCTGTATTTACGAACCTCACGCGGGATCACCTGGATTTCCACCACACCATGGAGGAGTATTTCGCGGCCAAGCGCTTGCTGTTCGCGCCGGCTGGAACAACTGCGCCCGGCTGGGCGGTGATCAACTCCGACGATCCGTATAGCCGGCAGATCCCCGCCGCGCCGCATACCCTGCGCTACGGATTCGAAGCGGGCGCCGATCTGCGCGGGTCGTCACTCGAAATGAATTTCGATGGTTTACGATTCACGGTGGAGCATGGCGGCGAGCGCGTGCCGCTCAGCTCGCCGTTAGTCGGCAAGTTTAACGCGTATAACATCCTGGCGGCGTGTGGAGCGGCGCTTAGCTACGGCCTGGATTGGACCACCATTACGCGCGCCATCGCCCATTCGCCGCGCGTCCCTGGGCGGTTTGAGAGCGTTCAGCAAGGCCAGCCGTTTCTGATTGTTGTGGATTATGCTCATACTGACGATGCGCTGCGCAATGTGATTTCCGTGGCCCGAGAACTGCACCCTAAGCGCGTGATCACGCTATTCGGCTGCGGGGGCGATCGCGACCGCGCCAAGCGTCCGCTGATGGCGCAGGCCGCGGCCGAGGCCAGCGATTATGTGGTGCTTACCTCCGACAATCCGCGCTCGGAAGATCCCCTCAACATCATGAACGATGCGCTGGTTGGTCTTCGCCGTTTTGACACGCCGCACACCATTGAACCCGATCGCGCCAAGGCCATCCGCGCCGCGCTGCGGGAGGCTCGCGCCGGCGACATCGTGATTTTGGCCGGAAAAGGCCACGAAACGTATCAGGTGTTGAAGGATCGCGTCATACATTTTGACGATCGTGAAGTGGCTCGTGACGTGCTAGAGGAGCTGGGGTATCACAAGTAAGCGATGGAGTTCAGGTTGACGGACGTGGCGCAGGCGTCAGGGTTGACGGTGGAAAGCGATGCGCGGGTAACCGGATGGAGCATCGATTCGCGGACCATCGCGCCCGGGGATCTGTTCTTCGCGCTACGGGGCCCCAATCACGACGGCAATTTATATGTAGAGGAAGTTTTGCACAAGGGCGCGGTCGGGGCGGTTGCGAATGAAGGGAAGCCGGGGACGGTCTTGGTGGTGCCTGACACGCTCCAAGCATTGCAGGGCACTGCCGTTTGGGCACTCAAGCAATGGGGCGGAGAAGTGATCGGCGTGACGGGTAGCGCGGGGAAAACATCTACGAAGGATGTGATTGCGGCCATGCTCGCGGTTGGCATGCCGGTGGGCAAGACCATTGGGAATCTGAATAATCACGTGGGTGTTCCGCTATCGATTCTGCGATTGCCGAATGAATCGCGCGTGGCAGTGCTCGAAATGGGGATGAACCACGCTGGTGAAATTCGGGCTTTGTGCGCGATTGCGAAACCGCGCATCGGCGTGGTCACCAACGTGGGACATGCGCATATGGAAGCTTTCGATTCCATTGAAGGCGTGGCCGCGGCTAAGCGCGAACTGATCGAAGCATTGCCTCCCGATGGCGTAGCGGTCCTGAACGCGGACGATCCGCTGGTCAGCAAGTTCCGCGCCTCGCATCCCGGTTACACCATCACTTTTGGGATCGATTCGCCCGCCGATTTTCGAGCGGACGATGTCCAGATCACCGACCAGGGCGTCGCTTTCCAAGTGGAAGGCGTGAAGTTTGAAAGCGCATTGCTCGGCCGCCACAGCGTGTTGAATATCCTGGCAGGCCTCGCGGTGGCATCGCTCTATGGCCTGCGTCCCAAGCAACTCACGGATGCGGTCAAAGATCTGGCGGCGCCCTCCATGCGCGGCCAGCGTCTGATGCATGACGGCGTTTTGATTTTGAACGATTGCTATAACTCCAACCCCGATGCAGCGCGAGTAATGATAGACGTGCTGCGGGAGACACCAGCCAAACGGCGCATCGCCGTGCTGGGGGAGATGCTCGAGCTCGGGCGCTGGTCCGAGTCCCTCCATCGTGACGTGGGAAGTTACGTCGCGAAGAGTGGAATTGATGTGCTTGTAGGGATACGCGGCGAGGCCTGTCAACTTGTCGACGCAGCAAGGCAGTCAGGCCTAGCAGTCGACGCCGCGTTTTTTTTCCCGGATGCTTCTTCCGCCGGTGAAGCACTGCGGCGGATGGCTCAACCGGGGGACGTGATTTTGTTGAAGGGTTCGCGAGGCACCCACGTCGAGCATGCCCTGGAGAGGTTTCTCGCGCGGCCTAACTGAATGCTTTACTGGTTGTTCTACGAAAAGCTGTTTCGCCACTTCACGCCCTTTCGCGTGTTCCAGTACACCACTTTCCGGACTGCGTTTGCCGCGCTGACGTCGTTGTTCCTGTGCCTGGCGCTGGGGCCCTGGCTGATCGCGAAGCTGCGCGAGTTTCAAATCGGCCAGTACATTCGCGAAGAAGGCCCGAAGAGCCACATGAAAAAAGCCGGCACTCCCACCATGGGCGGAATTCTGATCATCATTTCGATTGTGATTCCCACGCTGTTGTGGGCCAATCTGGTGAATCCGTATGTGTGGATCGCGATGTTCAGCCTGGTGAGCTTCGGGTTGATCGGCTTTTGGGACGACTACGCGAAGGTCCGGCGCAAACAAAATCAGGGTCTGACGGTGAAGCAGAAATTCGGCCTGCAAATCCTGGCCGCGCTCCTGGTGGGCTTCATGCTGCTGGCGCTGCACGCCCAGAAAATCTACTCCACCAGCATCAACGTGCCGTTCTTCAAAACGTTCAAGCCGGATTTGTTGATCAATGCGCCGCTGCGCAACTGGTACACTTACCCGCTCGCGTTCGTCTTTTTCTTCGCCTTTATGGTGCTGGTGATCGTCGGCTCGTCGGATGCGGTGAATCTCACCGACGGTTTGGACGGCCTGGCAATCGGGCTGATGCTGATCGCATCCTTCGCCATGACGGCGCTGACCTATGTGACGGGCCACGCGCAGTTCGCGGCCTATCTCGATCTGGCGCGATTGCCCGGCGCATCCGAGCTGACCATTTTCTGCAGCTCCATGGTGGGCGCGTCGCTGGGATTTCTCTGGTACAACGCGCATCCGGCGGAAATATTCATGGGCGACGTTGGGTCCTTGGCGCTGGGCGGCGCGCTGGGTGTGGTGGCGGTATTGATCAAGCAGGAAATTCTATTGATCTTTATTGGAGGCGTGTACGTCATCGAAGCGTTGTCCGTAATTCTGCAAGTGGGCAGCTACAAGCTACGCAAGAAGCGGATCTTCAAGATGGCTCCCATTCATCATCATTTCGAAGCGCTGGGGTGGCAGGAATCGAAGATCATCACGCGGTTTTGGATTGCCGGACTGGTGATGGCGCTGTTCGCATTGACGACGCTGAAGTTGCGGTAAAGCGATGCGGAAGTTGCAGGGAACGCGAGTTGTTGTGGTGGGAATGGCCCGTTCTGGTGTAGCGGCGATCAAGCTTCTGCGCCAGAATGGAGCCCGGGTTCGAGCGGTGGATGAAAAACCGAAAGGTGAGATGGAAGGCGTGACGGTAGAATCTCAAACCGAAGCCGCGTTTCGCGATGCCGAGCTGGTGGTGCTTTCCCCGGGCGTACCGGCGGATCTTCCGGTGTTCGCAGACGTGCGCTCGCGGGGTGTACCGGTGATCGGAGAGTTGGAGCTGGCCGCGCCATATCTGGAAGGGCCGAACATCGGAATCACGGGAACCAATGGAAAGACTACGACTACGGCGCTGACCGGACATATCCTGAGCGAGAGCGGGATCGCGTGCCAGGTGGGTGGGAATATCGGAACCGCGCCGGCCAAGATGGTTGAAACTTCGCGGACCGATCAGTGGAATGTGCTGGAGCTATCGAGCTTTCAATTGGAGACCATCGAAACTTTCCGCGCGCCGATAGCGGTGTGCCTCAACGTGACACAGAATCACTTGGACCGGCATCATACGTTCGAAAATTACGTCAACGCGAAGGCGCGGTTGTTTGAAACACAAGGTCGAGACGATCTTGCAATTCTAAACGCCGATGACCCGGTCTGCGCGACTTTCGCGAAAAGAACGCCTGCAAGGACCGAGTGGTTCAACGCCACCAGCACGTTTCTTAAAGGGGACGTGATTCACCTGGAGGGCTCAGCGCTACTAGACGTTCACCATCTTCGCCTGCGCGGGCGTCACAATTACGAGAACGTGATGGCGGCGGCGCTGATAGCGCGTCGAGCGGGCGCGAGCCTGGCGCAAATCGCGAGTGCGGCCGCCACCTTCGCGCCAGTGGAGCACCGTCTCGAATTTGTGAGGAACATCGACGGCGTGGATTATTACAACGATTCCAAAGCCACTAGCGTGGATGCGACGCTCAAAGCCATCGACGCGTTTCCCGGTGGACTTTGGATTATCCTGGGCGGCAAAGATAAAGACAGCGACTACACCGTTCTGCGCGAGCCCTTGCGGGCGAAGGCTCGTGCCGCGCTCTTGATTGGCGCCGCGGCTCCCAAAATTGCCCAGCATCTCGGGGATGCTTCCGTACCGGTTATTCAATGCGGGACCCTCGCGGCGGCGGTTGACAAAGCAGCGCGCTCTGCCGTTCCCGGCCACACGGTGCTGCTGGCGCCTGCGTGCGCGAGCTTCGATCAGTTCGATACTTACGAGCATCGCGGCCGGGTGTTTAAGGAACTGGTGAACGCCCTGGCGAAAGGAAGACCGTAGTGGCGCAACAATTGAAATCGGACTGGGTGCTGTTTGGAACCGTGGTCGCCATGGCCTGCGCCGGCCTGGTGATGGTCTACAGCGCGTCGTCGGTAGTGGCGGAACTGAATCCGCACATCAATTCGAGCTTCTATTATGCAGGCCATCAGCTGGTTTGGGCGGCGGTGTCCTTCGTCGCACTGATGTTCTTCAAGCGCCGCGATTACCGCATGCTGCAGAGTCCCGGCTGGGCTTTCGGATCGCTGGGCATGGTGTTGTTCCTGCAACTCCTGGTCTTCTTCCTCGACAGCAAAACGCATCGCTGGTTCCGCCTGCAGGGCGTCGGGACGCTGCAGCCTTCCGAATTCGCCAAGCCCGCACTGATTATTTTCTTCGCTTACTTCGTCACGCAGAAACGGGAAGCCATCAATTCGCGGCGAACCATCGTGGCAGCGGCGCTGGCGCTGGCGGTGCTGGCTGCAACCGTGGGATTGGGTGATTTAGGCACCGCGATTGTTTTGATTGTCCCCGCCGCGGTGGTGTTCTATGTCGCGGGGCTGGAGCGAAAATTCGTGGTCGCGGCGCTCGCCGTGGGCGCGCTGGTGGCAGTCGGATTTGTCGCTTCCAAACCTTATCGCATGGCGCGTATGGTCGGATTCTTCGACCCCGACTACAAGTACATCGACCTGGTGGATCCCGACGGCAGGGTCAAGAAGTACATCAGCCAATCCGTCACCACGCGCGACGCGGGCTATCAGGTGCGTCAGTCGAAGATTGCCATCGGCAGCGGTGGAGTGCTCGGCCTGGGCCTGATGCAAGGCAAGCAGAAAATTCTGTACCTGCCCGAAGCGCATACCGACTTCATTTATGCGGTGGTGGGCGAAGAACTGGGGTTGTGGGGTTGCGGCGCGATTCTCGCCGGATTTCTGGTTATTCTGTGGCGCGGGATGCAGTTGTATTGGGTAGCCAATGACGACTTCGGGCGCTATCTGGCGCTGGGCGTCACTTCGTCCATTGTGATTCAGGCGCTCATCAATATGAGCGTGGTGCTCGGTATGGGACCCACCAAAGGCATTCCGCTTCCCATGATCAGCGCGGGCGGCAGCTCATTGATGAGCACGCTCATCTGCCTGGGGATGCTGTTGAGCGTGAGCGAGCACTCCGGGTACTGAGAGATGAGAAAGGGATGGCGACAATCGTGATGGCCGGCGGTGGAACGGGCGGCCATGTGATGCCGCTTCTGGCGGTAGCGCGAGAGCTCGAAGCGGACGGGCATCAATCTGTCTTCATCGGTACGCGCCGGGGTTTTGAGGCTAAGCTGGTGCCCCCTGCCGGTTTTCCGCTCGAGTTTATCGAGATTGGCGGTTTGAACCGGGTGGGCGTCATGCGTACCATTCGTTCGCTCGCCGAGCTTCCGTTTAGCGTGCTACGTTCCAGGCGTTTGCTCGACAAGTATCAGCCGTCGGCGGTCTTCAGCCTGGGCGGCTATGCGGCGGGTCCGGTGGTGCTGGCCGCGCTGTGGAAAAAATCGCCTCTGCTGGTGATGGAGCCGAACGCCATGCCGGGCCTGACCAATCGCAAGATCGGCCGCTTTGTGCGCCGCGCACTGTTGAGTTTTCCCGATACGGCTCGTTTCTTCCCGCCCGGAAGGTCGGAAATCACCGGGTTGCCGGTGCGTCCGGAATTCTTCCAGATTGCGCCCAAGCAACGCGAGGCCAAGTTGACCATCCTGATTACCGGCGGCAGCCAGGGATCGCGGACGCTGAATGAAGCCGCGCGAGGCAGTTGGAAATATTTTCGTGAGGCTCGCTTTCCAGTCCGCTTCATTCATCAAACCGGCGCCGTGGCTCACGCCGTGTTGGCGCAGAAATTCGCGGAAAGCGGAATGGAAGGCGAAGTGGCGCCGTTCATCGACGATATGCCGGCGGCGTTCGCTCGCGCCGACCTCATCATCTGCCGCGCGGGAGCGGGCGCGGTGGCGGAATTGGCAGCAGCCGGCAAGCCGTCTATCCTGGTTCCCTTGCCCACCGCGGCCGACCAGCATCAACTGCGCAATGCGGAAGCGTTCCAGAAAGCCGGGGCGTCGGTGTTATTGCTCGACCGGGAAATGGATGGCGGACGGCTGTTTGAGGAAGTGGAGAAGTTACGCACGCATCCGGAATTGTTACACCGCATGGGCGAGCGCGCCAGGACTTTCGCGCATCCCGATGCAGCGCGGAGGGCGGCTACATTACTCGAAGAAACGATTACCCGTTGACATTGCACTTGAAAGCCGAAACAATACAAGATTAAAATGTTTTTTAAGCCGCAACACCTGCACTTCGTCGGAATCGGCGGCATTGGCATGAGCGGCATCGCCGAGGTGTTGCTGAATTTGGGATATCAGATCAGCGGATCAGACCTGAAACTGAGCCCCACCACGGAGCGGCTGGCGTCGCTCGGAGCGCGGATTTACGAAGGCCACGCGGCCACCAACGTCACCGGCGCCAAAGCGATTGTGGTGAGTTCCGCCGTGGATGCCGCCAACCCGGAGGTGGTGGAAGCGCGCCGCCTGCTCATCCCCGTTATTCCTCGCGGCGAACTGCTGGCCGAGCTGATGCGGCTGAAGTATGGCGTCGCGATCGCCGGAAGCCACGGCAAAACTACCACCACGTCCATGACCGCGACCGTGCTGAATGTCGCCGGCTTGGATCCCACGGTAGTGGTGGGTGGGAAGGCCGCGTCCATGGGCGGCTCCAACGCGCGCGTAGGGCAAAGCGATTTCCTGGTGGTGGAGTCGGACGAAAGCGATGGATCGTTCCTGAAGCTCAGCCCGATCCTGGCCGTGGTCACCAACATTGACCGCGAGCACCTGGATCATTATCCCTCCATCGTTGAAATCCGTGCCGCGTTCCTGGAGTTCATCCAGAAGGTGCCGTTCTATGGAGCGGCCATACTGTGCCTGGATGACGAAAACGTCCAGCAGCTTCTTCCGCTGGTGAATCGCCGCGTGATCACTTACGGCCGCAGCCAGCAAGCCACTCTGCAAATCGCCGATGCCGACTGCGGCGCTTTCGAGAGCCGATTCTCGGTGCGGACCCGCGGCCACAATTTGGGGACGTTTCATCTGCGCGTGCCCGGCGTTCATAACGTGCTCAACGCCACCGCCGCCATCGCGGTGGGTCTGGAACTGGACATCAAGCTGGAATCTATTCGAGAGGCGATTGCCAGTTATGCGGGCGTCGATCGCCGCTTTCAGATGCGCGGACAGGCGCGCGGCGTCACCGTGATTGACGACTACGGCCATCATCCCACCGAGATTCGCGCCACTCTCGCCGCCGCTCAGCTTTGCAAGTTTCGGCGCGTTCACGCCGTGTTTCAACCGCATCGCTACACGCGCACCCAGCACCTGATGGACGAGTTCGCGAAAAGCTTTCATCAGGCCGACGCAGTTTACGTGCTCGATATCTACGCCGCGTCAGAGACTCCGATCGAAGGAATCACCGGCCAGGCGCTCGCGGATCGGATTCGAGATTTCGGGCATCGCTGCGTGCATTACACCGGAAGCATCCCGCAGGCTGTGGCCGCGGTGCTGGAAAAAGTGCGGGACCAGGACGCGGTTCTGACTCTCGGGGCGGGGAACGTCTGGCAGGCCGGCGATCGTATTCTGGAAAAACTTCGGGAGGCTGCGTAGTGCCCGAGGCCAGATCGAAAGCCAATCGGCGCACTCCAGCGATGCGCATTGTGCTGCGCTACGCCGGCATCGCGATCGCCATTGGAGTGGTGCTCAGCGGCTGCATTTACGCGTCGGAAAGCTTCGAGCGCTTTCTGATTCGCGATCCACGCTTTTTTCTGCCCGGGCCGGCCGACTATGGATTGGAGAGCCCGAATCTGGAGCTGCATGGCGTGAAGTACGCGTCCCGCCAGCAAATCCTGCGTCTCTTTGAACCGGACTACGGCCGCAGCCTTTATTTGTTCCCGCTCGCGGCACGGCGAAAGTCGCTGCTCGGAGTCCACTGGGTGCATGAGGCTTCCGTTTCCAGGATCTGGCCGAATCGCGTGATTGTGCAGATCGCCGAGCGCAAGCCCGCAGCGTTCATCAAACTGCCGGCCGAGAGTATGGTGCGCTGGGCGCTCATCGACGACGAGGGGGTCATTCTGGATCCTCCCGCGAAGGCCTCGTTCCAGCTCCCGGTTCTGGCCGGAGTAATGGGAGCTGAGAGCCAGGAAAAGCGCGGCATTCGCGTGCGGCGCATGCAAAGGCTGATGAGAGATTTGGGATCGCTCGCCGACAATGTGTCCGAAGTAGACGCGAGCGACCTGGATGATTTGAGGATCACCGAACAAGCCGGAGGTGGCGCCGTCTCGCTGATGCTGGGCGATCGCAACTTTTCTTCCAGGCTCAGGAATTTCCTGGAGCACTACCCGGACATTCATCGCAAGATGCCGCAAGCGTCGTCGTTCGATCTCAGGCTCGACGATCGGATCACAGGTTTGGAGGGGTCCGGTGGCGCCCGATAGCAGCAGGCCATAAAGCATGCCCGATAAATCCCAACTCGCGGTCGGTCTCGATCTCGGAAGCGCCTATGTTCGCTGTCTCATCCTGCGCCTGGACAATGGCCGTCTGCGCTACGCGGGGCACAGCGAGGTTCCATCCGACGGCTGGAGCAAGGGCAGATTGGCCGATCAGCAGGCCGTGACAACCTGTGTCCGCGCGGCAGTGCGCGATGCCGAGGCCCAAGCGCGTGTCTCGGTGGATACGTTAGTGGTGGGCATGGGCGGGTCGAGCATCGATGGATGCAATGCTCGCGGCATCTATGAATTCGGCCGGCCGCGCCCGGTGACCATGGACGACATGGCGTACGCCGTAGAGCGCAGCGAGCAAGTGCGTCTGGAAGAGGATCGCATCATTTTGCATTTGCTGCCGCAGGATTTCACGCTCGACGGCCGTGCCGGTAAGCGCTATCCACGCGGCTCCATTTGTTCACGCCTGGAAGCCAACGTCCACATCACCACCTGTTCCGAACAGGAACACCACGCCATTTTGCACGCCATTCATCAGGCGTCGTATGCCGTGGAGGAATCTATGTTTGAGCCGGTGGCGACGGCCTACGCCGCGGTCAACCGCGACGATCGCAATCGCGGCGTCGCCGTGGTGGATATCGGCAAGCATTCGACCGACCTGGTGGTGTACGACGGCGAAGCGGTGCTGCTGGCCCGCAGCCTGGCGATTTCGGCGGATCACTTCACGCGCGATGTGGCGGTTGGCTTGACCGTGCAATATAACGACGCCGAACGTCTGAAGGTGGAATACGGATGCGCGATGTTGGGGCTCACCTCCGATAACAGTTACATCGAGGTTCCATCCAACGAGGGTCGCATGCCGCGGGAAGCTCCGCGCAAGCAGTTGAACGAGATTCTGGAAGCGCGCGCCGAGGAGCTTTTCATCCATGTGGGGTCGGAGTTGGTGACCATCGGGATGGATCAGAAGCTGCTCGAAGGCGTCATCCTGGCGGGCGGCGGGGCCATGCTGAACGGTATGTGCGACATGGCCGAACGAGTGCTGAACTGTCCGGCGCGCAACGCGATACCGGAAGGCATTCAGGATTTCCCGGAGGATCTTTCGAATCCTCTGTGGGCCACAGTTTCGGGATTGGCGCGATACTCCGCGCGGTTAAAAACCAATCGGGAGACCAAGCGCAGAGCTCCCGGTCTTATAGGAATGTTGTTTCGGTGAGTTGGATCAATCACGACAGGAGGCTTTGAATGGACGCGTTGAAGTTTGCCATACAGGAAGAAGTTCTCGCCGGCACCAAAATCAAAGTGGTGGGAGTGGGGGGCGGCGGCTCGAATGCCGTCGCCAGAATGATGAACGAAGGCTTGCAGGGCGTGGAGTTTCACATTCTGAACACCGACGTCCAGGCGCTGAATGCATCGCAGGTGCCCAACAAGCTCGCCATCGGTTCTAAAGTGACCAATGGTCTCGGTGCGGGCTCGGATCCGGGGCTAGGCAGACAGGCCGCGCTCGAGGACACCGAGCGCATCATTGAAGTGCTGGAAGGCGCCGACATGGTGTTCGTCACGGCCGGCCTGGGCGGCGGCACCGGCACTGGAGCCGCGCCGGTGGTGGCTTCGCTCGCCAAAGAACTGAACGCACTCACCGTGGCTGTAGTGACCAAGCCATTCGCTTTCGAAGGACCGCGCCGGATGAAGCAGGCCGACCGTGGGCTCTCCGAACTGGGCGGGACGGTGGATACGGTGATCACGGTGCCGAACGATCGGTTGTTGGAACTGGTGCCACGCGGCACCAGCTTTTTTGAGGCCTTCCGCATCGCCGACGATATTCTACGCCAGGCCGTGCAAGGCATCAGCGACATCATCACCACGCCGGGATTGATCAATCGCGATTTCTCGGATATCCGCGCCATCATGCTCGGCATGGGCTACGCCATGATGGGCACGGCTTCCGCTTCGGGCGAGAACGCGTCCATTGAAGCCGCCCGGCAAGCCATCAGCTCGCCGCTGATGGAAGAAGGCGGAGTGAAAGGCGCGCGTGGCGTGCTGATCAACATCACCGGATCGAGCAAGCTGAGCCTGCACGACGTGAACGAAGCCTGCTCGCTGATTCGCGGCGCAACGGCCAACGAAGACGCGCAGATCAACTTCGGCGTCGTAATGAACGAGTCGCTGAAGGACACGGTGAAGATTACCGTGATCGCCACCGGGTTCCAGCGCGATAACCAGCCGCAACTGGCTCGCCGCGCGGTAGCCGCGGCGTCGGCATCTATCGAGCCGATTGTTTTTGAGAACCTACCGCCCGCACCCCCACCACCGGTTGCGATGCCATCGCCAGTAACGGAGCCGCTCTTCGCTAGCGGATTGAGCTCATCGCTGTTCCGCGAGATGCCGTCCCAGCCCGAACCGGAAGAAGAGCCTGAGATGCAGGAACCCGCGCCCATGGCGATGCCTGTGGATGATATCGAGGTGCCGGCCTATATGCGGCGGGAGCGGCGGTTGTACCAGTAATTGTTCCCAACTTGACTCAAACCTCTAAAACCTGTTATAACTGTTTCTAGAGGTAAGTTACGTGATTGCTCGGGAGAGCTCAGTGCGGGTAGCCGATGAAGCATGGCTGGCTTTGGCCGCATTGCAATATGAGCACAAGGACCGGAGTTCATTCACGGTCAAAGAGATTCTGGATCGGGTGAAGGCGGAACAAGTTCATCCCGAGTTGCGGCCGGGTATCCAAGTCCATATCTACTCGCACAACGTAGCCAACGCCGAACCGAATTCCGGAAAGTATCGGCTGTTCTATAAGCTCCCTGACGACACGTATCGGCTGTTTCGCCCGGGAGATGCGGCACACCCTGCCCGGAAGGGGAAAACTATGCCGGAACGGAGAGAAATCCCAGAGAAGTATCACTACCTGCTGGATTGGTATGAGCGCGAGTATTGCAGCTTGCAAACCGTCTGCAACGAAGCCGACGATCCAATCCTTCAAATGCTTGGCGTTGGAAAAGAAATTTGGGCCGATACCAACGCTGACGACTACGTTCGGGATCTGCGTGACAATTGGTATGGAGCGAAGCACGCTACGAAGTGATTCCAGCGTTCCCGTGACGGCCACCGGAGGAGGGTTCGTTTGGCCAACATCTTTTGGGACACGAATCTGTTCATCTATCTGCTTGAGGACAGCCCCGGATTTGGCGCCACTGTTCAAGACCTGCGCCGCAGGATGCTGCGCAGGAACGACCGTTTGTTCACCAGCGCGATGACCATTGGGGAGGTCCTGGTAAAGCCTCTATCCACGGGCCATAATTCATTGGCGGAGCGCTATCGGGTGCTCTTCTCCTCTCCGCAGCTCACCATCTCACCTTTTGATTTAGGCGCCGCCGAAGCTTACGCCCGCATTCGTCAGGATCGTGGACTTCATCCCGCGGATGCTATTCAGTTGGCGTGCGCCGCATCGGCGGAAATCGATCTATTCATCACCAACGATAGCCGGCTAAGCAGGAAGAATGTTCCTGGAATCAAGTTCATTTCCGGATTAAGCGAAGCGCCGATTTAGGGCTATTGAAACACCGGCCGCACTCGCGACCCATTCTGGATCGGCTTCTCCGACGGCAGCGCCGCCGCATCGCCTTCGCTCAATCCTGAAAGTATTTGCGACTTCGTAAAGCTCGAGATGCCCATGTTCACCTTACGCCACACCACTTTGTCACCCTCGAGCAGCAGAACACCAGTATCGGAACCCTGCCGCCGGATGGCTTCCTTCGGAATAGTGAGCGCGTTTTCCACCGCGCTGGCCTGAATGTCCGCGTTAATGTTGGCGTTCGGAAGCAGGTCGTGATCCGGATTTTCAATGACGCATCCCACCTCGCCCACCTGGCGCGTCCCGAGCGGCACAATCTGCGTCGGCAGTTTGTCCACCTGGCCCTTCCATTGATGCCCTGGCAGCGCGTCCCAGCTGATCGTCACCGGCTCTCCTTCGCGAACCTTGCCCAGGTCGGGCTCATCCACGTAAACTGTCACGCGGACCCGGTCGAGCCGGCCTACCTTGGCGATCGCATCGCCTGGATTGACGTAAGCACCCTGCTTCAAATCGAAATCGTATAGTGTTCCGTCCATCGGCGCCCGAATGACGCTGAGATCCAGATTCCTTTGCGCTACCGCGGCAGCGGACTGCGCCTCCTGCAACCGAGCCTTGGCGATCTCCTTATCCGTGCCGGTGACGAGCGCGCCTTTACTTTTCTCCAGGGACTGGATCTTCAACTGGAGTTGATCCACAAGCTGCCGCGCGGAATCCAATTCCTGACGTGTGGCGGCCTGCTTGGCTACCAGCCGGTCCAACGCCTGATAACTTTTCTGCGCAGCCTCCAGATCCAGCCGGGCCCGCGCCAGATCGGAATCAATTTGCTGGCGCTCCGCAACGCGGCCGCCCTGCGTCAACACCTGCTGCTGCGCCTTCGCCTCCTGAATAGCGGCTTGGGCCTTCGCCAGGTCAGCGCTCGCAACTCGCGTATCGAGTTCCACCAGCGGCTGGTCCTTGGTCAGCTGCTGACCCCGGCTCACCAGGACTCGCGTAATGAGACCAGAGCGTTCTGAGCGCACCGGCATCCACTCGATAGGCTCCACTTTTCCGTTGGTATTCAGAGAAGTGATCAGGGTCTCACGCGTGACTTTGACAAACGCCACTTCGGGCGGCGACGCCCTTTTGGTAGCGACCCAAGCCACAATCACTGCCGCCCCGACGAGAAGAATGGCGAGCCAGCTTCGGCTACGCCTCACTGGTTGAACCTCGAAAAGCTGAAGCTCGAAAAGCTGGACCTCGAAAAGTCGAACCTCGAAAAGTCGGCAACCCTCATTGTCCCAAATCTATTCCAAAATCAGCAGCGTATCGCCCGCGCCCACCGTCTGGCCAGCGCCGGCGCGAATCTCCATCACGTGGCCGGGCCGTGTCGCCTTCATCTCGTTTTGCATTTTCATCGCCTCCACCACGATCAGGCCTTGGCCTACCTCCACCGTGTCCCCGACGTTCACCAGCACGCGCACCACTTTTCCAGGCATAGGCGCAGCGATATTTTGACGCCCTGAACCCACTGCCGACGTTTCACTCCCGCGGGTATCCCGCGGATCCCGGACGTCCACCGCGAATCGCCGGCTCCGCGCCTCGGCGCTCAACCCCTCCGGCGTCTCAATCACCCGAATCTCGTAGCTCGCGCCATCCAGCAGCACCGAATACACACCCGGTTCCGTTTGCCTGACTGCGGCCAATTGTTCGGAATCAATCTCGATGGTGCGGCCATCCACCGCTATCAGCCACTTCATCGCAAGAGCTGGCCTCGCCCTTCCGTGAGCCATCGGCTGGGCTCGGATTTCGCCGCACCCGTGGCGCGTTCGCGCCCATTCCGCTCGTGCGCCAGAGCACCCAGCGCCACAGCCAGGTCGAGTTGAGGGGCCGGCGCGGACGGAGGCTTACGCTTCGCCATCAAATGCGGGATGAACTCGGTCGAAATGTCGCCCGCGCGGAATTCTGGATCGTCCAGGATTTCGAGAAAAAAAGCTATATTCGTTTGGATGCCGATGATGTCATATTCAGCCAGCGCGCGCTTCAGGCGTTGGATGGCAGCGTTCCGATCCGGCCCCCACGTCACCAGCTTGGCCAGCAGCGCGTCATATTCCAACGGCACGGTCCACCCTGGATAGACGCCCGAATCCAGGCGCACGCCCGGCCCGCCCGGCTCCCGCAGTTGCTCGATTTTCCCGGGCGATGGGAGGAACTGGTTGTCAGGATTCTCCGCGCATACACGGCATTCCATGGCCCACCCGCGCCACGCGACATCTTTCTGGGTGAATGGCAGCCCCTCACCGGCCGCGATCTTCAACTGCAGTTGCACCAGATCATATCCAGTCACCAGTTCCGTCACCGGATGCTCTACTTGCAGACGCGTATTCACTTCCAGGAAGTAAAAGTTCCCGTCGTTGTCGGCCAGAAATTCGACCGTGCCCAGATTGTCGTAGCCCGCCGCGCGCGCCACCTTCAGCGCGGCTTCCCCCATGGCCGCGCGCATATCCGGACGCCTGGCGACAAAAGGCGAGGGACATTCTTCGACGATTTTTTGATAGCGCCGCTGCAGCGAGCACTCGCGTTCCCCTAAATGAACCAGGTTGCCGTAATGATCGCCCGCGATCTGGATCTCAATGTGGCGCGGCTTCTCGATCAGCTTCTCGATGTAGATCTCGCTATTGTGAAACGCCCGTTCCGCCTCGCTCGAGGCATCCCGAATAGCGGATTCCAGTTCATGCTCGGCGCTCACTCGCCGCACGCCCTTGCCACCGCCGCCAGCCGCGGCTTTTAGCAACACCGGGTAGCCGATTTCACGTGCTAGTTTACGGGCGTTCTCGACGTTCGCGGCAGGCTCTTCGCTGCCCGGCACCACCGGCGCGCCCGCTCGCTTGGCCAAAATCCTCGCGGCTGTTTTCGAACCGAGCTGCCGGATCGCCTCGGGCGAAGGTCCAATGAACACGATGCCGGCGTCCGCGCACGCCGCCGCGAATCCGGCATTCTCACTCAAGAAACCGTAGCCGGGATGGATGGCCTCGACACCGTGCTTCTGGGCGGCTTCGAGGATGCTATCCACGCGCAGGTAGCTGTCGGCGGACGCCGCTGGTCCGATATGCTCGGCTTCGTCGGCCAGGCGAACGTGCAGCGCGCCTCGGTCGGCATCGGAGAACACCGCGACGCTCGATATGTTCATTTCGCGCAGCGCGCGAATGATGCGCACGGCAATCTCGCCACGGTTGGCGACTAGTACCTTCCCGAACATGCATGGTGATTTTAGCAGAGGCCGATTTCACCTGACCGGCCTGAATTGGCCTGAATTGGCCAATGGCGCGTTCACGCTACTCTAAACTCAATGGACAACGAAGAATTCCGGCGCTACGGGCACCAGGTGGTGGACTGGATCGGCGACTACCTTGAAGACATCCGGCAGTATCCGGTATTGCCGGACGTGAAACCTGGCGAGTTAGTGGATCGCCTGCCGCAGCACGCGCCCGATCGCGGTGAACCGATGGATGCAATTCTCGAGGATTTTCAAAGCGCTATCGTTCCAGCGCTGACGCATTGGAACCATCCCCGGTTTTACGCCTACTTCTCTGTGTCGGCCTCTCATCCAGGCATCCTGGCGGAGATGCTTGCCAGTGCGCTCAACGTCAACGGCATGTTGTGGAAGAGCTGTCCTGCGCTGACGGAGCTGGAGCAGGTGACGCTCGGATGGCTGCGGCAGTGGATGGGCCTGCCCTCGGAATTCTTCGGCATTATCTACGACACCGCTTCCATCAGCACCCTGCACGCCATCGCGGCGGCGCGCGAAATGGCCGATCCCGAATGCCGCACGCGGGGCAACGCACCCGGCCTCGTGATGTACACTTCCGAGCAAGCGCATTCCTCGGTGGAAAAGGCCGGCATCACGCTCGGGATCGGCCAGGACAACATTCGCAAAATTCCGGTCGACGATGCGTTCCGCATGCGCGTGGATCTGTTACGGGAAGCGGTTGCAGCGGACCAGCGCGCCGGCAAGCGGCCCTTCTGCATCGTTCCCACCGTTGGCACCACGTCCACGTCCAGTATCGATCCGGTAAATGCAGTCGCCGATGTGGCCGAAGAGTGCGGCGCCTGGCTGCATGTGGACGCGGCCTATGGCGGCGCCGCGGCTGTGGTGCCGGAGCTCCGATCGGTGATCGATGGCGCCGACCGGGCGCACTCACTGGTGGTGAATCCGCACAAGTGGCTCTTCACACCGATAGATCTGAGCGCGTTTTACACGCGCAAGCCCGAGATCCTGCGGCGGGCCTTCTCGCTGGTGCCCGAATATTTGCGAACCGCCGAGGATTCGCGCGCCGTGAACTACATGGATTACGGCGTGCAGCTGGGCCGCCGGTTCCGGGCCCTGAAGCTGTGGTTCATCATGCGGCATTACGGACGCGATGGAATCGCGGAGCTGATCCGCAAACACATCGACTACGCGCAGCGGCTGGCCGCGCTAATTCGCGAGCACCCCGATTTCGAGATCGCCGCGCCTACGCCTTTCGCGCTGATCTGTTTCCGCTATCGCGGCTCCGACGATGAGAACCGCGCCTTGCTCGACGCCGTGAACGCCTCCGGGAAGGCGTTCTTGTCGCACACCGTGCTGAACGGCCGGTTCGTGCTGCGGCTGGCGATCGGGAATATCGCAACGCAATGGGAGGATCTGGAGGAAACCTGGAACCTGGTTCGTCAGAGAGCTAAGAAAGCAGCCGTTACTAGCTGATCTTCTGCAGCAGAAACTCGTCCACTGTGGTTAACAACAGAGAGGGGTGGACGGGCTTCGAGATATAGCCGTTCATGCCCGCTTCCAGGCACCGCTCCTTGTCGCCGTTCATGGCGTGCGCCGTCATCGCGATAATGGGAAGCGCGTCCCAGCGGGAATCCTTGCGAATCATCCGCGTTGCTTCCAGGCCATCCAACACCGGCATCTGCACGTCCATCAAAATGAGATCGAAGGCGGCGCTCTGCTCCAGCTTGTTGAGCGCCTCTTGGCCGTCGTTGGCAAGTTCGATGCAAAAGCCGCGCTTGCGCAATACCGCCGTCACTACTTTCTGATTCACGTGATTATCTTCCACCACGAGAATTCGCGCTGAGCTGCCGGATGCGACCGGTGTGGCCGGCACGGTGGCCGCTGGGCTTATTTTCCGCGGCACGCCGTTGTCCGCTCCCGCCTCGCATTTCAGTGTGACGGTGAAGGTGCTGCCACGCCCCAGCTCGCTTTCGACCTGTACTTCACCCCCGTGCAGCTCCACCAGACTGCCGGTGATCGCCAGTCCCAAGCCAGTACCGCCGAACTTGCGGCTGACAGTGCCGTCGGCTTGCGTGTACTTTTCGAAAATGGAGAGCAGCTTGTCCGCTGGAATGCCCGTTCCGCTGTCTTCCACGGCGATCTCGACCAGGAACACACCGGGCTCGATGAACTGTCCCCCCACCCGCACTGCCACCGATCCGTGCTCTGTAAATTTCACCGCATTGCCGACCAGATTGGTAATGATCTGGCGGATGCGCAGAGGATCGCCGGTAATCTGTGGTGGCAGATCGGGCGACACCTCGGCGCGCAGCGAAACTGAATTCTCGCTGGCCTTCGGCTGATGGGCCTGGATGCAATCCGCCAGCAATACGCGCATATCGAACGGTATCTTTTCCAGTGTCATTTTTCCTGCTTCAATCTTTGAGAGATCCAGAATATCGTTCAGCAAGGATAGCAGAGTAAAACCGCAGCTCTGTGCTATTCGGAGCTGTTCGGCCAGATCGCGGCTCAACTCGCGGTCAATGGCGATGTCCAGCATCCCAATCAGGCCGTTGGTAGGGTTGCGCAGTTCGTGCGAAACAGTGGCCAGAAACTCGCTCTTGGCCCGGCTGGCAGCCTGCGCGGAACGCATGGCTTGTTCCAGTTGGGTGGTGCGGTCTTGGATGCTCTTTTCGAGCAACCCCTGCTGCTCCACCAGCTCTTTCTGCGATGCGGCCAGATCGTGAATCAATGCATTGATGGTCTGGCCGAGAAACTCCACTTCATCGCCGGTCTGGCTCCCTGGGATTGGTTTCCACTGGCCGTTGCGCGCGGATGTAAGACTGGCGGTTAACTGCGAGAGCGGCCGCGTGAGCCGGCGAGTGGTAAAGAACGAGATCGCAGCCGACAGGATAACGATCAGGCATAGGAGAACGCCTTCGCCCGCGTCGAACGTGTTCTGGTGAAGATCATAAGCCAGAATAGTTGCAACCACCCCAAAGACCAGCGCGGCGGTAAGGAACGAGAATCTCGACGCTAAGGAGCGCAGCGGCCCTGGGCGCGCGAGCATAGGGTCGCCAGTCGACGGCTCGGCCATGGTCGTCCATCGGCTTTCCTAAGGTCTGCTGCATAAGGGATTAGCCCTAGGTCACGGACATGACGGATGCCGACAGCGCCAATGGTATTCTTGGAACGAGAAATGGGTCGCCTCCGGACCAGCCTATGCGGCATCCCGCTCGAAAACCCCGTCATCGCGGCATCGGGCACTTACGGCTATGGCGTCGAGTTCGCCACGGTTGCCGATTTGAATGGGATGGGCGGCCTGGTGGTCAAGGGACTTTCCCGCGAACCCATCGCCGGCAATCCGCCGCCGCGCCTATGGGAGAGCGAAGGCGGCATGATCAATTCCATTGGTCTGCAGAACATCGGCGTGCGAGCCTTTGTAGCGGAAAAGCTCCCGCAGCTTCGCCAGGCGCGAACCGCCGTCTTCGCGAACGTCTTCGGGTACCAGCCGGAGGATTATGCCGAGGTGATCCGCGTTTTGGAGGATGCGGAAGGCATCGCTGGATATGAGCTGAATGTTTCCTGTCCCAACACCAAGCATGGAGGGATTTATTTCTCGAGCGACCCGGTGCTGCTGAGTGAATTGGTAGCCTTGATCCGGCCGCTCGCCCGGCGTCCCTTGATTGTCAAATTGTCTCCCAACGTGGCACGCATCCAACCACTCGCGCAGGCCGCCGAACAGGCTGGCGCCGACGCCCTCAGCCTGGTGAATACGTTCGTTTCGCTGGCCATCGATGCGCACACCCGCCGGCCGCGCATCGGGGCAGGGTTCGGTGGACTCTCGGGTCCCGCCATCAAGCCCATCGCGCTCCGATTGGTTTACGAGGCGTCCCAGGCCGTAAAGATTCCGGTGATCGGGCTCGGAGGAATCCGCAGCGGCGAAGATGCGGCCGAGTTTCTGGTGGCCGGGGCCGCGGCAGTTCAAGTAGGCACCGCGAACTTCTGGGATCCGGAAGCGCCCTGCCGCATCGCGCGCGAGCTGGAAGATTACCTCGCAAAAGAAAACATCGACAACGTCCAACAACTGGTAGGTACTTTGCAGATATGAAACAAACCATTTCGACTGACAAGGCGCCCAAAGCCATTGGCCCTTATTCACAGGCCGTGGTGTACGGAGGACTGGCTTACTTGAGCGGGCAGATCGCGATTGATCCTGCCAGCAACAAAGTCATCGAAGGCGGTATTTCGGCGCAGACCGAGCGCGTGCTCGAAAACATCAAGGCGGTGCTCGAAGCCTGCGGCGCTTCGCTCGATTCGGTCTTGAAGACCACGGTGTTTCTGAAGGACATGGAAGATTTCGCGCCCATGAACCAGATCTACGCTCGCTATTTCCCTAAGGATTCGCCGGCGCGGTCAACCGTGCAAGCGGCCAAACTGCCGCGCGACGTGGGCGTGGAAATCGACGTGATCGCCGCGGTTGTTGCTGAACGATAGCCGTGAGGGCGTGGCTACTAATGCGCTGAATACTGCGGCTGGGGCGAATTCAGCTTGATTTCGAGCGTCTTCTGCTCTTCATCTACGTCGAAGTTCTGTCCGAACGTCTGGTAGTCCTTGGCGATCACCTGCACCAGGATGGTCCCCTGTGGGATGGGAGGAATCTTCACTAACCCTTCCTGATTGCTGCGCAGCTCCCACTCCAGTCGGATCTTCTTGCCGAACTTGGTCTTCGATCGTCCCTTCACGAACTTGACGATCACGCCCGCGTTCTCAATGGGCCTGCCACCGGGGCTCTTCACCGAAATCGTCAGCGTGGTCATGTCCGCGCCGAGCAGCGGGACGAGCAGGGCGATCGACAAAATCAGTGCGCGCATAGCTACATCATAAGTCTTTAGGCGATATCGGGCAGCAGAAACTCTCGCTCGTCACCGGCTGCGCGCGTCACCCCCTGAGCCGCCAGATAGCCGCTGCGCACTGCTCCTTCCATGATGGGCGGCCAGCCGGATCGGGTCCAATCGCCGGCCAGGAAGAGATTTTCGAACTGAGTGGCGCTCAGCGGCCTCGCTTGCTCCAGCCCCGGGCGCGCTGAGAAAGTGGCGCGAATTTCTTTCACCACATGCGCCTTTTCAAGCTTCGCCTCTTTCACTAGAGGGAAAAATTCCGCCAGCTCACTGACCGCCAGCGCGATCACTTCCGCGCGCGGCATTTCCACCAGACTGCGCGACGCGCTCACCACCAGCTGTACGTATCGCCCGCCGGATTTGTTGAACATCCATTGCATGGTGCGATCGAGCAGCGTGGCATGCGGCAGGTCCGTGATGCTGCGATCGAACCACAAGTGGATGCCGGTGATGGGCGAATGTTCGAAGCCTTCGAGGTTCAAATCCAGCTCCGGGATCATCGCGGGTAGGCGCTCGAACGGCAACGCGGACACGTAGTAGTCAGCCGAATGCTGCTCGCCCGCCGCGATTACGCCGCGAATTGCGCCTTGCTCTACGATCACGCGCTCCACCGGCGTCCGCGCATGGAACCGGACACCAGGGATGCGTTGCCAGCCTTCCCGCGCATACAGATCGCCCAAGGGCACCGCTGGAATGCCCATTTCGTAGGCATTCGCGCTGGCCAAAAAACCAAGCCAGAAAACCTGAAACCCGTGGCTGGCGGCCATGCGGTCCAGGTCTTCGTTGATGGCGCTCACCAGAACCTGATTCCAGAAACGCTGGATGGCGCGTTCGGTTTGGTGCTTCTCTCGCAGCCAATCGAGCATGCTGATTTGATCCAAATCCTGACGCGTGCCGTGCTCGCGCTGGATGGCTAACATCGCGCCCGCAATCGCGATCTTGTCGGCCGTTCCCAGAAACTTCAAATCCAAGAAGCTACCTGTGAAGTGCAACGGCGCTGGAAGACCGCCAGCCTGCAAGACCGAAGTTCGACCGCCCGGTTCTATAAAGAAAAATTGCCGGTGAAACTGGATTCGATCCGCCACGCCCAACCGCCCGTAGAAATCCATCAGGTTGACGCAGCAGCGCAGCAATACGTGCTGGCAGTTGTCGATCACTTCGGGCGCACCGTCGCCAGGGACGGGATAAGAAGTGGCGCGGCCGCCCAGGAAGCCACGGGCCTCAAAGACGTCCACCTGAAATCCGGATTGGCCCAGTGCGGCGGCCGAGGCGAGTCCGGCTAAACCTCCGCCGATCACAATCACCGAGGGCATGAAGAACTGAAAGGAAAACGAGGACTCAGGCGCCCACCGGCACTCGCGAGCGATGGCCCCCGCCGCCCCCGCTGCTATTGATCAGCAGCACTGCGATGGAGAGCACCACCACAAGGAAAACGATGTCGGACAGATCGAATTGCACTAATCTTTTCCTGGGGCTGCCGACTTTCGTGCTGGTCCGGCGGGCCCAATGAGCAAATTATGAAATCAATTTAAAGGTTAGCATAGTAGGCCGTTGGGCCGGTTCGTACTAGCCAAACCGGTTTGTTCCAGGAAAAAGCCTGCATTACGCAAGGTGGGCGGCGCGCGACGCGGAGGCCTGAGCCACAACGTTTTCGATCAATCGAAGCCCACAGTTGCCGTCTAAGGTCAGGATGGACTCAGGATGGAATTGCACCGCCTCAATCGGCAATTCCCGATGGCGTAGGCCCATGATCACGCCGTCCTCGGATTCGGCCGTCACCTCGAGACAAGCGGGAAAGGTCTCTTTTCGCGCGTAGAGCGAGTGGTAGCGGCCTACCTTAAAACGTTCCGGCAGCCCTTCGAAGATTCCCAGGTTGCGATGAACCACGGTGGACGGTTTGCCGTGCATCGGATAATCCAGCACGCCCAACTCGCCTCCAAATGCCTCAACGATTCCTTGCAGCCCCAGGCAAACGCCAAACATCGGGATCCCAACCCGCGCGCCGAACTTCACCAGATCGGGCACGCCAAAGTCGGACGGGCGGCCTGGGCCG
The DNA here is from genome assembly GCA_963781905.1 of Bryobacterales bacterium. Classification (GTDB taxonomy): domain Bacteria; phylum Acidobacteriota; class Terriglobia; order Bryobacterales; family Bryobacteraceae; genus Palsa-89. The sequence goes on along the minus strand of CAWAHZ010000010.1, from coordinate 3,559,483 downwards.
GGTGAGATCAGAAGCAGGTGCGGCGCCAGGTCCAGTATCAACTGATGCGGAATTCCAGCGCGATAGGTCACTACTTCGGCGCCGGTCTGGCGCGAGTAGTTGGCCAGTGTGTGGATGAAACAATCGTCGTTGTCGACGAGGAGCAATTTCACACCCTGCCCCCGCCGTCCCATGGCCATCTCGGGCGCTTCAGGCTTCCTTCCGCCTCGCAAGGAACGGAAGAATCCAGTGGCCTTGAGGCGCGTCTCTTGTTCTTCCAGTTCAGGAACCGAGTCATAGAGCAGCGTCGCGCCTGCGCTATAGCGCGCGATTCCATCGCGCAAGTGAACGGTGCGGATCAAAATGCCGGTATTGATATCGCCATTCAGCGACAGCATGCCCACCGCGCCGCCGTACCAGCCGCGCGCGTCTTTTTCGAGATCCTCGATGGCCTGGGCCGCGGCTTTCTTCGGCGCCCCCATAATGGTCACGGCCCACATGTGCGTGAGAAACGCGTCGAGTGAATCGAAGCCCGGCTGCAGAATGCCTTCCACGTGATCCACGGTATGGAAAACACCCGCGTAGGATTCGATCAACCGGCGGCCGATCACCTTCACCGAGCCCGGGATGGACACGCGCGATTTGTCGTTGCGGTCCACGTCGCTGCACATGGTCAGCTCGGATTCTTCCTTGGTCGAATTCAGCAACTCGCGGATATTGTCGGCGTCGCGTAATGGATCGCCTGTGCGGCGCGCTGTTCCCGCAATCGGGCAGGTCTCCACGCGGTTGCCTTCCACGCGAACGAACATCTCCGGCGACGCTCCGATCAGTTGCTCGTCGCCCAGTTGCAGCAGGAATTCGTACGGGCTGGGGCTGCCTTTCTGAATTCGTTGGAATAGCGCCGACGCAGTCTCGGAATAGTTGGCCTGAAACGTCTGCCGCAGAACCACTTCGTAATATTCGCCCAGCCGCATCCCTTCCCGAACCGCTTCTACCTTGGCCATGTACTCTTCCGGCTGGTGATCGCTGTCGATTTCATTGTCCGGACGTTTCGGAGAGCGGCGGGCGGGAGCACCGGTACGAGCCAGACCGGCGGTGGAAAGATCGCCCAGCTCGAAATCGTAACGAAAGCGCTCGATTTGCTCCTTCTTGCGATCCATGTAGTAAATGTCGTCGCACAGAAAGAGGTGCAGATCCTTAACGCCGTGGCGCGGCAGCTTCAGATCGATGGGATCGAATTGGAACAGCAGGTCGTAGCCAAACGCACCCACCAGAGCGAGTCTCGAATCCTGCTCGCTGTGAAATTCGCCGATGATCGCGCGCAGAATCGAAAACGCCGAAGGCTGTTTGCTGCGTTCTTCCTCGGGGAACAATTCGGGCAACGGCAGCAAGCGTCCCTGCAAGGCCGTTCCTTCGAAGCTGAACTGCTCCCAATGCGGGTGACTGCCAAGCACGCGATACAACATCTGGTTCAGCGCTTCTCCGCGCCCATTCAGCGGCCGGAATTCGATATTTTGTCCGGAAGATACGATTTCGATCGGCGGGCATACCGAAGCCACGTCCCAGCGCGAATACCGCTCTGGATACTCGTATCCGGACGAAAGGTAGATGCCGCGATAGCGGTCCAGCTTATGCAGTAAATGGCCGAGGCCCTTTTTGAACGGGATGGCGGACGCGAAGCGCGTGACGTTGATCCCGCCCGGCGTCGTGTAGGCCAGCTTTCCCATATAGAAGGAGGATAGCACCACCCGTGCGTGCGAACTATTCGGTCTTCTGGTTCGATGCGGGCGCATCCATCTTGGGAGTCTCGCTGCCAGACTGGGGCGTTTCGCCGCCGGATTGCGCTCCGCAGCCCATGGGCTTGGACACCTTCGATTTCGGCTGGCGCCCCAACTGATCGATGCGGACACTCGGGGCTTCCCAATGATAGTGCCAGGTTCCGTGAACGCAAATGAGCAGTTCGCCGCAGCGCATTGCACTGGCGAGCAGCTTAGGATCGTGATTCGCGGCTTCGGGCCACATTTGCCCTTGGTTTTGGGAACTGCAAACCGGGCGGGGATCGTCGGCGGCCAGGCAGAACAGCGGACAAACTGCTAGGAAACAGGTCCGCAAACAACGGAAGAGCATCGCGTCCCGTTCAGTCTACCGGCGGAACGCGCGGAAGCACAAGAACGGAAGGCGATCAATTGTACTGGGACTACCCGGACCGGCCTACGGACGCTTCGATACCTTCCCGATCCCCTCCCCCCACCAGCGTCCGCAGATCTCTCGCAATGTTCTGCAGCGCTTCAGCCTGCGCCGACAGCTCCTCGCTCGCCGAAGCGCTCTGTTCGGCGCTCGCGGCGTTGGCTTGGGTGACGCTGTCCATCAGTCCAATCGATTTCGAAATCACGGCGATACCGCGCGCCTGCTCCTGGCTGCCGAGATTTACTTCGTCCACCAGCGTTCTTACTTTGGTCGCGCTTTCGGTGATGGTCCGGATCACCTGGGTTACATGGTCCAGCCGCCGGCTGCCTTCACTCGACCGCGCGATGGATTCCTCGATCAGCCCAGCCGTGTCTTTGGCCGCTTGCGCCGAGCGTTGCGCCAGACTGCGGACTTCGTTGGCCACCACCGCGAATCCCATGCCGGCCTCGCCAGCGCGCGCGGCTTCCACGGCGGCGTTGAGCGCGAGAATGTTGGTTTGGAACGCGATTTCATCGATCACTTTGATGATTTTGGAAATCTTGTCGCTAGATCCGGTGATCTGATGCATGGATTCGACCATGTCATCCAGCGTGCGATTCCCTTCCGCCACGCGCTGATCCACTTCCGCCATCACGCCTGCCGCCGATTGCGAATTCTCCGCGTTCTTGCGCGTCATGGAAGTGATCTCGGTGCTCGACGCCGCAGTCTCTTCGAGCGAAGCCGCTTGCTCAGAGGCGCCCTGCGCCAGGGTCTGGCTCGACGAAGCTACTTGTGAGGAAGCGCTGGTGATCTGTTCGGCGCCATCGGCCAGATTGGATGCCACATCCCGCAGTTGCCGGGTGGTGCGCCTCACCACCAGCAGAACGAACGATCCAATGGCGAGCGACGCAATCAGGAGGCCGGAGGCAATCCAGCGCGCCCGGGCCGCCTCCGCCGCGCCCTGCTCGGAATCTTCTTTCATCAATTGCTTCTGCAACTCGATCAAGTCTTGCAAGGTCGCGTCCATGGAATTGAACGACGGGATCGAGCTTTCTGTAAGAATCTTCAAGGCGCCCTCGGAATCCCCGGACATAGCGGCCGACGCCAGCCGTTCGAAGGCCTGCTGGAATTTCGGAAACTCAGCTTCGATGGACGCTATATCGTTGCGGCCCTGCTCCCGCACCAGCAACGGCTTGATCTGGCCAATCCGCGTTTCCACGGCTGCCGCGCGAGTTTCAAACTCCTGCTTGTCGGACTGAGCTTTCTCGGGAAGCTTTTCGGCCGAAAACAAAATAACTCCCCTCTGCCAACTCCGCAGGCTGAAAAGGTCCGACTCCAAACCGGACACCAGAAACACCCGTTTCGCGGTTTGATCGGTTGCTGTTCGCAACGCTTGCGCCAAATTGCCTACCGAATAAAGATAGGCTCCCGCCAGGCTCAGCGCGAGCAATAGTAAGCCCGTAAAAGCCAAGGTCAGTTTCTTGCCGATTGTCATCTGAGACATTTAACACGTCCTTTCAACGCGCCACCGTCGCGCTCCACGCCGTCAGTTCCGCAGCCACTCGATGGAGAGGCACCACACGGTCTACGGCGCCCGCTCGGATGGCCTCACGCGGCATTCCGAAAACGATGCAACTGGCCTCGTCTTGCGCCAGCGTCCGCGCCCCGGCGCGTTTCATTTTGAGCAAGCCCTGTGCTCCGTCGGACCCCATGCCGGTGAGAATGGCGCCGATGGCATCGCCTTGGGCTACTTGCGCCACCGATTCGAAGAGCACATCCACGGAAGGGCGTTGATAGCAGACACGCGGGCCGTCCTGAACCGAAACACAATACTCACCTCCGGTTTTGCGAAGGGTCATATGAAAATTTCCCGGTGCGATCAGCGCCACGCCGGCAGTAACCCGGTCGCCATCCACGGCCTCTTTCACGTGCACGCGGCACAGGTCGTTCAAGCGCTTCGCGAAGGCTAGCGAGAATACGGCTGGAATATGCTGCACGATTACCATACCGGGCATGTTCGCGGGCAGGCCCACCAGCACCTCCCGGATGGCTTCCGTTCCGCCGGTGGAGGCCCCGATCGCAATGATGGTGGAACTGCTGGCGCCCGCGAGCGCTAGCGGAGCCGTTGGTGCCGGAGCGGACCGTTGCGGCTTGGCCTGGCCTATCCGCGCGCTCGCCGCCGCCCGCACCTTTTGCGGTAGATCGTGCTTTAGCTCGCCCACCGAATAAGGGCCGCCCGGTTTCGCCAGCACTTCCACGGCGCCATATTGCAGAGCATCGAGAGCCGTTTGGCTCGAGGATTGCGCGAGCGAACTGATCACGATCACCGGCAGAGGATAGAACTGCATCAGTTTCTTGAGAAACGTCAAGCCGTCCATGCGCGGCATCTCGATATCCAGCGTCAGGACGTCCGGGCGCAGGCTGATGATCTTGTCTCGCGCAACATAAGGATCCGGTGCCGTGCCCACTACCTCCAGATCCGCCTCCGACGCCAGGGCTTCGCTCAGCAACCTGCGGACGATGGCCGAATCGTCGACGATCAACACCCGGATTTTGCGCGCGGCGTCCATTGCATTTCGCTATCGGTTGGCGGCAGGCGGCGTGGCTGGAATCAGGCGAACCGATATCGCAAGCAACCCTTCTGGAATTGCGAAGCAGTGGTGCAGCGCTCCCGAGGCCGGCCACTCCTGCCAGGCTGCCAACTCGGGAGAGGATAGCGCCAGCTTCGATTCCGGCCACAAATGGCTGAGCGTGGCTCCGCACAGAATATTGGACAACTCCTGGATCACCTGCCCGCGCTGCGTATCCGTCAGTTCCATCGGGTCCAGGCCCAGGAAGGACGCCGCGATTGCGTCCACTGCCTCGACCGAAACGCCCAGCAGCATCTCCCCGAAGTGCGATCCTGTAAATCGAATCCGCGCACAACTGGCTTTAGAAAGCCAGCCGTGTTCGCAACTCGCAACTTCGGCCGCGGTAAAGAACATCGTCTCCAGCACCTCAGCCGTTACCTGCTGGATTGTTTCGCTCGCCGCCGGTTCCTTGTCCAGGCTCTGTGGTTCCGGAGTCTCAAGCTCGGGATGCATCGCCTGCTCCTAGTACCCGCTCCAATTCTTCGCGCAACGCTTCCGGCGTAAACGGCTTGGACAGGTAGCCGCGTGCGCCCAGCTCGATCATCCGCACCATCCGCTCGTTGGTGGCGTCGGTCGAGATCACCACTGCGGGGATGGTTTTCAGAACTCCGTCGGCACACAGCCGGAGCAGCAGTTCTTCGCCGTTCATCCCCGGCATGTTGATGTCGGTAAGGATGATGTCCACCCGCTGCGCGCTCAATTGCCTCAGGGCCTCTTGGCCGTTGCCCGCTTCCCTGCATTCGCCCACTTCGAATCCCGACATCCCCAGCACGCGTTTGATGAAGCTGCGCATTACGGGCGAATCGTCTACGATCAGCACAGAATACGGCATCGATTGCTCCTCCGTTGCCGCGCCGCCGTTGTTGCTCTTGGGGCTTCCTTCATGCCTGTGCCGTCCTTTTGGGGCCTGCGTTATTCCGCACCAGCTCGCGCTCCACGCCGCCTGCCTCCCGCACCCATTGGCGGCCGGTTGAGACCTCCAGGCGCGTGGTTCGAGAGACATCGCCGCCCACCGCCTCGCTCGCAATCAGAATCCCCGCCTTCCACAGAATTCGCCTCGCCGCCAGGTAATTCCGCTTGCCGATTTGAAAAACGCCCTGACTGTCGAGCACCCGCGCTCCTCCCGCCAGCCGCACAATCATCCGTTTGCCATCGCCCCCGGCGGCCTTCAGGGCCTCCATCATGCTGGGGATCCCGGTGTCGGCGAACATGAAAGGGTTCTGCGCCGCTTTCTTGGAATCGATCGCCGACTCGGGGAGCATGTAGTGCAGCAGACCGCTCACCTTGCTTACCGGATCGTGCATGGCCACCGCGATACAGGAGCCGAGTGCGTACGTCACCAGCACCGAATCGGCGTCGCGTGTCACTTTGCAATCGGAAATGCCTACCACCAGCGAACTTACGGCCATGCTTTTTTCACCCGAGGAATCCCGCTGCGCGCTCCGATTTTTGGTTTCGGTAGGTGGCCGGGCGCACGTACTGTAAAGCATGCTCAATGCCGGTGAGAGACTCCGAATGACCGACTAACAGGTAGCCGCCGCGCTCCAAACACGCGCTCAGCCGCCCCACGATATTCTGCTGGGTCGGCTTGTCGAAATACATCATGACGTTGCGGCAAAAGATCACGTGAAAGGGCGTGCGCTCCCCAAACGGCTCAATCAAGTTGAGCCGCGCGAACTCCACCTGCTTCGCCAATTGGGGCTTGACCTTGTAGAACCCCTCCGATTCCGCTCGTCCCCGCAACACATGAGTGCGCAGCCAGGCTGGCGGCACATCCGCAAAACGCCCCACCGGATAGACGCCGCGCCGCGCGATATCGAGCACGCGGGTCGAGATGTCGGTGGCCAGGATGCGAAACTCGCGGACCGGCGGCTGAGCCAGAGCCTCCGCCAGACACATGGCGATCGAATACGGCTCCTCGCCGCTCGAGCAGGCCGCGCTCCACACACGCAAGGTGGAAATCTTGCGGAATTCTTCGTTGGCGGCCCGCGCGAGAAATTCAAAATGCGCCCGCTCGCGAAGAAAACTGGTGTGGTTGGTGGTCAGCGCGTCAATGAGTTCAATTAAAGCGTCGCCGGTAGAATCTGCCAGCACGTGGCTGTAATACTCGGCGAAGGTTTGAAACCCCAGCTTGCGCAGTTTCTTGCCCAGGCGCGCTGCCACCAGCGCCTCCTTGCCGCGCCTCAAATCCAGTCCAAAGCGTTCATGGGCCAGATCGCTGATCTGGCGAAACTCGCTCGCGGTCAGCTGCAGTTCGCCGCCCCCGAAAGTCACCGCATCATTCGGCATGACCGGTTCCGTTTCTGGATCCAAATAGACCCTCCGGATCCAGAATTATGCCCACCCTCCCGTCGCCGAGGATGGCTCCGCCCGCCACTCCGGCAATGTTGCGCATCCCTTCACCCAGGCTTTTGATCACTACCTCCTGCTTGCCGATCAGTTCGTCCACCATCAGGCAGAACAATTTGGTTCCGCTCTCGGCCACGATCAGTAAGCTTTCCCAGGGATTCTGGTGCCGGGGCTGGACGTGAAAGCGCTGATGCAGGCGGATCACCGGCAGCAAGCTGCCACGCACCAGCGCCATCTCCTGGCGGCCATGGATGGTGGATATGGCTTCTTCGGCCGGCTGCAACATCTCCCGCACCGCGAAGATCGGGACAATGTAGCGCTGATCCCCTACCCCCACCACCAGACCGTCGATGATGGCGAGAGTCAACGGAAGCTTGAGAAGGAACGTGGTTCCTTCACCCGGCTTGGAACTGACATCGATGCGGCCGCGCAGTTTCTGCACCTGCTTGCGTACCACATCCATGCCCACGCCGCGGCCGGATACGTCGGTGATCTTTTCGGCGGTAGAGAAACCGGGATGGAAGATCAGCGCAAAGATTTCGCTTTCGGTCAGCTCGGCGCCCGCCTCGATCAGCTTCTTCTCGCGCGCCTTCTTTAAGATCTTCTCGCGCGGCAAGCCCCGTCCGTCATCGGAGATCTCGATCACGATATGGCCCGCCTGGTGTCCCGCCTTGAGCAGCACGCGGGCCTGGGCCGGCTTGCCCGCCGCCACGCGCTCGTCCGGTTTCTCGATGCCGTGATCCACCGAGTTACGCACCATGTGCATCAGCGGATCGGCCAACTCCTCGACAATGTTGCGGTCGAGTTCGGTCTCTTCGCCCGACAATTCCAGTTCCACCTGCTTGCCGGCTTTACGCGACAGATCCCGAACCAGGCGCGAAGTCTTTTGGAACAACTGCCCCACCGGAATCATCCGCATCGACATGGCGGTCCGCTGGATATCGTCGGTGATGCGCGCCAGTTGGGAGAGATTGCGCGCCAGACGCGGCTTCAGGCCGGTCCCGAAGTCCGGATCGTGCCGCACCAGCGATTGTGAGATCACCATCTCGCCCACCATGTCCACCAGAGAATCGAGCTTGGCCGTCTCCACCTTGATGGACCGCGCTCCCGACGGCCGCGCCTCGGCCGGCTTACTCGGTTCAGCGCCCTCCGCCGGAGGCGCCCCTACTTCCCGCGCTAATTCAGCCAGGCCCTGCGCGCCTGGCGTGCCTGGCGGCCCTACCGGACTGACGGGCGGCCCGGTCACCAGGCCGCGAATCGCATCCAGCAGCCCACCCGCTTCCGGCGCCAGAGGCGTCTTGCCGGTTTGGAGCATCGCGTCCAGTTCCGTCATCCAGACATTGAGATAATCCTTGCTCTCGAGTATCCGGTCAATGATCGCCGAAGTGATCGCCAGTTTTTCGTTGCGGGCTAGATCCAGCACCGTTTCCACTTCGTGGGCCAAGTCGCGTATTGCGTCCAGGTCCAGGAATCCGGCCATTCCCTTAATGGTGTGAAAGCCGCGAAATATGGCGTGGATCGCCTCGGAATTGGCCGGGTCTTGATCGAGCGTCAGCAACTGCAGTTCAATTGCGGTCAGGTGTTCGCGCGACTCAAGAATGAAATCGCCGATCAGCTCCGGATCGCTGGCCAATGGATTGGCGGAGCTGGCGCCGGCGCCGCGATTCTGTTCAGACTCAGCGCTCATGTCCCTACTCTTTCTGGCCCCAGCTCAGGTGCTCAGCAGATGCGGCACCGGAAAACCGGTGCGCGTGGTCTTCTTGCCCGCATCGTCGTTCGGAGAGATGCACACTTGCACGCACATCTGGTCTTCGCCCAGAGCGAACGGAACCACGGTCCACTTTTGATTGCCCGAGCTGCGGGTTTGAAAGTTGCGGCCATAAATCACCGTGGGCGTGCTCAAACCCATCGCACCCAGCCGGCTTTCGAGCGCAGTCTTCACGTTGCCGATGATCATGTTGGTCACTTCCGCCACCGCGTCCAGCACGTCTTCATCGATCGCGGTGTAGGGAGTCATCAGCAACGCCGAGGCGATCTTGGCGGCGCAACTCGCCGAACACGCCAGACTCCCCGATCCCACCCAGGCGCCCGCCAGCCCGATCAGCGACACTACCCCGGAACTCGGAACGGCCTCTTCCTTCTCCACAAACTCCGTGCCCGCCGTTGCGGTGAGATTCAGCATGGTGGTGAACACCTCGTCGGTCGCGCCCCTGATGGCTTCGACCAATTCATCCTGCGAAAGGGTTTGCGCCGCCTCTGTGTTGGTTGTCATCGCTTTCCTCGGTTTCTCAAATCAGTCCCACCAGCTTTTCTTTGATCTGTTCGGCGGTAAACGGCTTGCGCACATAGCCGGAGGCGCCGCGCTCCACTGCTTCGAGCACCTTGGCTTGAGTCCCTTCGGTGCTGACCATCAAGACCGGGATGCTATTCCAGACTTGTTCGGCTCGCATCCTGGTAAGAAACTCCAGGCCATCCATGTTCGGCATGTTGATGTCGGACAGCACTAACCCAATGGTCTGCCGGCGCATCGTTTCCAGCGCCTCCGCGCCATCGCCCGCTTCGTAAACTGTGCCGATCGGTATCTCGGTTTGCCGTAACACGCGCTGCAGGATCTTTCGAATCGCCGCCGAATCATCCACGATGAGAACGTCTAGCACTCGTGCCTCTGCCTCCCTGGTCTTTCTTATCGGATTGCGAGGAGGTTCTTTAGGAGAAAGCGTGAGTTATCAGAGGCCCCGGGCGCCCCAGTTTGGAGCCCCAGTTTGCCCGCGGACTTCCGAACCTTGTAGCATGAATGTACCTGACCGCGTCTTAGATCATCATCCACAGGCGTGGCTGACATAGAGCGAATTTAATCCTGGGTTACGCAACGCGGCTGCGAGCAGCTGCGTTTACCTAGGTAGTTGGAGGACGGGGATGCAATTTGTAAATAGAATTTTGTGCGGCGTGGCGGTATCCGCCTGCCTGTTGATGGCGCAAGGGGACCCTCCCGGGCGAGTGGCGCGCCTGAGCTACATCTATGGAGCGTCTTCCTATCGCCCGGGCGGCGTGGACGACTGGGCTCCCGTGGACTTCAACCGGCCGCTCACCACCGGAGACCACCTTTTTGTGGAAGTGGGAGGGACGGCGGAACTGCAAATCGGCTGTGGGGCGCTGCGCATGAACCAGGCCACCTCGCTCGAATTCCTGAACCTGGACGACTCCAACGTGCAGCTCCGCCTGAGCGAAGGCTCGCTTCTGATTCACCTGCGCTATCTCAGCGGTCAGGAGAGTTTCGAGGTGGACACTCCCAACCTGGCTTTCAGCCTGATGAGCACCGGTATCTATCGGATCGATGTCAAACCGGACTTATCGGCCACCATCGTCACGGTGCGCGACGGCCAGGGCGAGGTGACAGGCCCGGACCAGGCCTTCAGCCTCAGTTCCGGCCAGCAAATGCGCGTTACCGGTACCGATCAGGTGAGTTATCAACCGAGCGATGTTCCCCCGCCCGATTACCTGGATACCTGGAGCGCGGGCCGCGACCAGAAAGAAGATCAGTCGCCTTCGGCGCGTTACGTCTCGCGGCAGCTGATTGGGTATCAGGACCTGGACCAATACGGATCTTGGCGGACCACGCCCGAGTATGGCGCCGTGTGGGTGCCCAACGGGACGCCGGCCGGCTGGGCGCCCTATCACAATGGCCACTGGCTTTGGGTGGACCCCTGGGGTTGGACCTGGGTGGATGACGCCCAATGGGGCTTCGCGCCGTTCCATTATGGCCGCTGGGCGTACGTGAGCGGCTATTGGGGCTGGGTGCCTGGTCCGTTAGCGGCGCGCCCGGTGTATGCGCCGGCTTTGGTGGCTTGGGTGGGCGGCGGCGCGGTGGGAGGCGGAGTGGCTTGGTTTGCGCTAGGACCGCGTGAGGCCTTCGTGCCCTCTTATCACACCAGCCCGGTCTATCTGAATCAGGTGAACATCTCCAACACAGTGATTGTGAACAACACTGTCAACGTCAATGTGACTAACGTGACGTACGTGAATCGCAGCGCCCCCGGCGCCGTAATGGCGGTGCAACAGGCCGCGTTTGTGAGCGCGAAGCCGGTGCAATCGGCCGCCATTGTGGTGCGGCCGGAAGCCATTCGCTCGGCGCCCATAGTTGCCACCTCTGCGGTCGCTCCTACCCGGGCGAGCGTCACTACGGTTGCAGCTCCGGGAGCCAAGGTGGTGCAACCTCCGGCCGCTCTGCAGGCGCGGGCCGTGGTCGCGAAACGCACGCCGCCTCCGCCTCCAGTGCCATTCGCCCAGAAGCAGCAGGCCTTGGCGTCGAATGCAGGCCGTCCGCTCGACACCAGTCAGGTACAACAAATCAGGCAAAGCCAGCCAGCGGCCCCGAGGCCTTTAGTGCGGCAAGTGCAGGCTCGGACTCCGGCCCCGGCGCCGCAAGCGCGTCCCGCCGCTCAGGCTCCTGCACCCGCAGTCCAAAGACCAGCTCCGACGCCGCCCAGGCCAGCAGCGCCGCCTGCCGTAGCGCCTGCGCCGGCCCCTGCGCAGACCCGAGAAGTTCAGCGCCCTGCGGCAGAGCCGAAGGCGGCGGAGCCGAAGGCGGCAGAGCCCAAAGCTGCACAGCCTGCGCCCGCGGCGAATCGTCCTCCCGCGGCGGCACCGGCGAGACCGGCTCCCAAGAGGAACGGAGACAAGAAGAACGAAGACAAGAAAAAGGAAGACAAGAAAGAGGACAAGTAGCGCGCGTGCGCTATTGCACCAGCGTCTTTAGCTGCTCAAACATCATCATGCACGCCGGGCCGAGCGTGACGAGGAGCACCGAGGGGAAGATCAGAAAGAACACTGGAAAGATCAGCTTTACGCCCACTTTCCGGGCTTTCTCCTGGGCCTGCTGACGAAAACGGGTGCGCAGATATTTGGCGTGTGACCGCAGCGCGGGGCCAATGCTAACACCAAAACGGTCGCTGTCGATCAACAGATTCGATAGCTTCCGCAATTCAGGCTCCTTGTTGCGCGCGCCCAGTGCGCGGAACGAGTCGGCGCGCGTGCCACCAGTCCTCAACTCCATGTAGAGCTGCGCCAGTTCGCCGCTTAGGTCTGGATGAGTGCGCTTCAATCCGCGGCTAGCGTCGGCGATGGATTGATCGAGCGCCTGGCCGGCTTCCATGGCGAGCACCATCAGGTCGAGCGCGGGTGGGACTGCGCTTCGCAAGCGCTGCGCCCGGGCGTGCACTCGCGAACTCAGCACCCGGTCGGGCAGCAGGAATCCGATTCCCAATCCACAGATCATCGGAAGCGGAGTAGACGAAGGATCGTGCTGCAAGAGCAAGGCCACAATTCCGAATAACCCCGCAAAAAACAGCGCGCTGCCACACTTGATTCCGTAAAAGATCGGCAACGCCGACGGCCAGCGGTATCCCGCCGCGGTGAGCCGCACGCGGTAAGGATTCTGCTCGTTCTTGGCGGCCGGGAAATTTTCACCGATGGATTGGAAGAGATTCGCGAAGGCCGCTTGTGAAGTGGTCTGCCGGTCGCCGGCCAGCAATTGCCCCGAGTGCTCCGTGCCGCGCCGCTCAGCCAGCCGCTGGTAACAATACCCGGCCAGCGCCACCGCGGTCAAAACGAACGCGAAGAACGCGGCGCCCATCCAAATTCCGGTCATATTTTTATGTCCACGATGCGCCGGATCACGAAGTGCGCCAGCACCAGGCAAGCCACTGCGGCAGCGATCAGGTATTTCCCGTAGGGATGGTGAATCAAGATGGTGAGATAGGACGGATTCACTATCGCCATGACGGCGGAAATGGCGATCGGAAGAACAGTCAGCACACCGCCAGTGAGCTTCCCGTGCGCGGCCAGCGCCCGGACTTCACCCTTCAGCGACACGGACTCGCGCATGTTCTCCGCCAGCGTGCCCAGCACCTCATTCAATTTTCCACCAGTCCGATTTTGCAATTGAACGGCGGAGGCGAACATGGTCACTTCGAGCAGCGGCACACGTTCGGACAGATTGCTGAGGGCTTGCTCCCAAGACGTTCCCAGGTTCCCTTCGATCGCCGTCTGATGCATTTCGGCGGCGACGGGCTGCTCGCATTCTCCCGAAAGAATCTCCATCGCAGCGGGAAAGGGGTGCCCGGCGCGCAGAGAACGAGCCAGCGAATCGAGCGCGTCCGGGAAGTTCTCTTCAAATTGGCGGAAGCGTTTGGCGCGGCAACGCAGGATATAGAGATACGGGAGCGATCCCACGGCAACGGCGATCAGCAGCCCGGCCCAGCCGGGAACCCAATCGAATTGCATGGTAATCCCCAGCCCCAGGCTGCTGGCCAGCAGCATCAGCAGCGTAACGCGTCCCACCGACCAGGTGAGGCCCGCCTGCAGCAGATGGCGGTGCATAATTCTGACGAAATCGGATTTCTCGAGCAGCCTGGCCCAGGGGGAGATGCTGCTGAGGGAGTCTTCCTTGAGCAGCCGCGGAGCATCATCGAGAAGGTGGTCCGACATGTCTTCAGCCAGCGCCTCGGCTCCCATGCGCTGCCACGCGAACCAACTGATGAGTACGGCCAATCCAGCCGCGAGAAAGGTTGTCAGAAAAACCAGAACGGAGGAAAGAGCCAGCACTTAACGTCCCCGATTCTTGCCCTGCGGGTTGTTGTCTTGTGTATTGCGCGCCACCGCATCCGGCGTCTTCTGCAGGATGGTTTGCGTGGAAACGAAGATCACCATGTGCTGGTGCTCCCAGGAGCGCGCGGGAAAGAGCCGGGCCGCGATGTTCGCGCCGTCTGGGCCGCTTACCGCGCTTTCCAGCAGGAAGCTCGGACCGGCGGGGAACTGTATGTCCGCAGCGTTCGCTGCCCCCATCCTGGGCTTCACATGCAGGCGAAGCTGATTGGAACCGAGCCATTCCGGCGAGAACTGTACCCGAAGCTCGTCCGGCTTGGCTCCCACATGATAGATACCAGGCCGCCCGACACCCGCCATGAGCCTCTCGCCCGAGATCACCTCCAGCTCATGTTTTTGTTCCAGTTTGCGGACCAGGTCCCATCCCTCAACTGCAGAGCGGAAGGCGGCCGTGCGCCAGGCCTTATCGGACTCCACCGGTGCCGATTGCGCCCGCAACTCTTCGAGAGCGGGGTCGCTCACGCTCAGCACCCGAACGCGCAATTGAACGGGATGATCCCAGATCGCCCGGCCGCCCGAACGCCCTTCTTCGGGCCAAACTGAGTCCGGCCTGTTCGATGCCGAAAACAGCGCAGCTAGCGCCAGCGGATGGCGAGGTGTGGTTCCCTGATCCGATGGATTTCGCAGCGCCACGCGGATTCGGCTGCCGGCGTCGGCCAGCGCCACCATGTCGGTATCCTGAGCCTTGATCAAAACTGTCACCACCGCGCCGGCCGGGCGATTGCCATTCACGTCCGGTGGGCTCACCGCGAGAACCTGGACATTCTCCAACACCGTGCGAAGCTCCGCCGCTCCAGTTCTCTCCGACACCGCCTGCAGATCCACGCGCGATCCGGGATGAAGCAGGCTCAATAAACTCTCGGATTGAAAAACATGCATGGAAACCGCACGCATCCCCGTTGGCACCGGGCCGCCGGCTGCCTGTGCATCTGAAAGGCGGGGCGACACGCGCTCCTCAAGCAATGGCTCGTTGGCCCGCAGGGATGCCAGCAGAGTTACGCCGGCAACGTCTTCCGGCTTCGAGAATGCGCCCCCTAAGACCCCTTGCACTTCGGATATGCGGACATCATTGGGCTGAATTACGGTTCCCCGATCCAGATCGCGCGCCGCCACCACAATGGCATGTCCTGGCACGTCGCTCGAAGACCGCAACTTGCCTGCGAACAATCCATAAAAGACTCCCGTGGAAATGATCGCCACGACAAAGGCAATCGCTAGCAATGGAACCATATTTCTCTTCATCGTGGTCGTGCTCTCCCTCTCCGTGAACAGCGCACATTAGGGAACCCGCGCGCACCTGGGGCTCCATGCCAGTTAAACGGCGGAGTTGGGAACAGAAAGTATCGAGTTTTGCCCTAAGGTTCTGGCCTTAATTACCTTAGCCTCTCCTACCGCCTAGGGACATGTCGGTGACTTGCCTTATGCAACCAACTTGCAACTGCACGCATCCAAACTGTAGGTAAGTGAAAGAAAAGTATATGTTTCGACATTACAGAACGTTACTTGGGGTGCTGGCGGCTTCTGTTCTCCTGGCTTTACCGGCAGCCGCTGCCAGCAGCGCTATTCCAGGAACGGTGAATTATGTGGAAGGACAAGTGGCTGTAGCCGGACAAACAGTCACACCGCAATCGGTGGGATCGGTTCAATTGCAGCCGAACCAAGTGCTGGAGACGGGACAGGGCCGGGCCGAAATACTCCTCACTCCCGGCGTTTTTCTCAGGGTTGGCGACAACAGCGCGGTACGCCTGGTATCGCCGGGTTTGGCCGACACGCGGGTTGAGGTGTTGCGAGGCCATGCGATCGTCGAAGTGGCCGAATTATTCAAGGACAACAATCTCTGGGTTGCGATGAATGGAGCTTCCACCCGATTGGCGAAAGAGGGCCTATACGCATTCAATGCCGATTCACGGCAGGTTCAAGTCTTCGATGGCGAAGCTACAGTTCAGCAAGGTGATCGGCACGTCGCTGTGAAGAAGGATCACCTGATCAATCTAAATGGGACCAACCTGAACGGGCCTTGGAAGACCGTGCATTTCGATCCTAAATTGCAAGCTGGGCAGGATCCGTTGTACGCCTGGAGCAATCTGCGGTCCGAGTATGTGGCCGAGGCCAGCATGCAGTCCGCGCAAAATGTTTTCGTGGGCGGCGGCTCTTACTGGTATGGACCTGGCTGGTATTGGAATCCCTACTGGGACATGTACGGATTCATCCCGGGCGATGGCATCTGGTACAGCCCGTTTGGATGGCCGTTTTACTCGCCCTGGGTGGTTGGATTTTATGGCGGGTATGGATACGGCTTGCACGGCTATCGCCCAGGCTTTGCCGGACGCAGTTTCGCGGCTCTCGAAGGGCATGGGCATGTGAGCGGGAGCGCCATCGCATCGGGTGGCCGCTTTGCTGGCTCCGCGCGTGGGGGCGGATTCGGTGGAGGCGGGTTTGCAGGTGGAATGCACGCCGGATTCGGCGGTGGCGGCGGGCGCCGATAACTCAATACTGGCGCACGAAAGTGTCGATGCCATCGGCCTGAAGCTGAGCCCGCTTCTCGCTGAGGGCATCGGGGTTATCGAAAGGCCCGATCAGCACGCGCATCAGCTCCGGCTTTGGCCCCGGGGCAACGTGCGGCTCCAGTTTCTCGTTTCTGAGGCGATCGACGAAGCGGCGCGTGGCAGTCATCTCCAGATCGAGCGCTCCTACCTGGATGTAGCGCTCTCCAGCTTTGGGGGTGATGATGGGAATCTCACCGTTTGACGTCGCTGGCGCTGGTGACGGCTCTTGGATCGGTGGCGGTTCTTTGGTAGGTGACGCTTCAGGCGCTGGTTTCACCGGCGGCAAGGCCTCGCTGACCGCTGGGACGGATGGTTTCACTGGCGCCGGCGCGGCCGTTTTAGCTAACTGTAACGACGCGGCTGGCGTGCCATGGGGATGCGTGCTTACAATGCGCCCTCCCAGATAAATGGCCGCTATGAGCAGGCCAACGCTGAGGGTAGCCGGAATCCAGATCAGAGGAATGCGCTTCTTATGTTCCTCCGAACTCGCGGCGATTTCGAGCGCGGGCGGTGCGGCATTGTCCCCACCGTTGGGAGACCCACCGTTGGAAGATTCCGTCGTGCCGGTCGGCTGCGTCTCCCCAAGAGCCATACCTTAGCTATCGGCGAAAGAGAACCAAGTCAGCAGAGCGAGAGACTGCGCTAAAGACTATACCCTCACCCGCCGAACTGTGAACTAAGGCCGATTGTACTGAATGAGATTCCTGATTCGCTCGGCGATGCTGCTTCAATTCGGATTACTCGCGGAAGCTCACCCGCCAGTGGTGGCGCATCATCCGCATGAGGCTGAATCCCGTAAGCCTCATGAAGCCATTCGCCGCCATCCTCACGAGGCGGGCTCCCATCCCAAAGCCAGGAAGCCTCCTGGCCACGTCACCGCGAATCACCCGAATGCGCCAAAAGCTGCGAAACATTGATTTGATTCGTCCGTATGGTCCTCTGGGTACCTCAGCAAGCAGGGGGCTAGTCACGGCTCTACGTGAGTACTCAGGTCCATTCTTTCTAAGAACACGCGGAATACTCCATTACATTTGTTGCCGGCTCCACCCATAATCAGGTAAGCATGAAACATTGGCGTCATCTTCGGCGGCATCTTTGCAATCTGCTCGCATACCTGGCGCCGGAGCCTTCCCTGGTTTCCCCGCGCAAGCACGTTGCGGTGATCGCGGCGTTACTGGCGGTAGCGGCCATCGCGGGCGCCGTTGTTTTGACGCCGTCCCACCGTCGTACCAAGGAAAAGCCCGATCCCTGGGAAACACTGCGCCGACAGGTTTCTACGCGGGCGCAGGTGGATCTCTATGACGATTTTAGCCAAGGCTTAGACGCTTGGGAGACCGGCGAGAATCGTCCCACCACCTGGTCCTACGACAAGAACGGATTCGTCAATCTGGGCACTCTTTCGCTATATGCGCCCAGCATGCATCTGACGAATTACGACCTGGACGCGCTGGTGCAGATCGAGTCCAAGGGTATGGGCTTGGCCTTTCGCGCCGCGTCCCCGCAAAGCTACCAGGTGGCGAAGCTGGTTACCGAAGGTTCAGGCCCTCTGCAATCGCTCGCAGTGGAGAGATATGCCGTGATCTGGGGCCAGGCTACAAAGGCCGTGCGAACCAGATATCCAGAGCGCTTTCAGTCGGATACGCTGTATCGCGTGCACTTGCAAGTGCGCGGAGAAGCCTTTGCCCTCTACATCCAAGGAAACCTGGTGGATTTCTGGTCGGATTCCCGGCTGTCAGCGGGCGGCGTCGGCTTGTTCTGTCCACAGGGTCAGCACGCTCGCGTGGCCTGGGTCCGCGTTTCCCACAACACGGATTCGTTGGGACGAATGTGCTCCCTGCTGACATCCATATTCTAAGCAAAGGAACCTATAGCGATCGTCGAGATCTACCGATAGGGCGAAGATGGGACCGTCGAGCATTCCCGACAACAACTACTATCTGTATCTTTGGCGTTCTCCAAACTCACCGGGCACTTTGTACTTGGCCCAGGGTTTCGGAACTGCCGAGGCGTTGTGCCGGGGATTAACCGAGGATGGCTACATCGTCAAGGTGATCCATATGGCCACCGATACCGAATTTGAGCTGTCGGAAGGAAAGCTCTCCCCCGTCGTGAAAAGCTCGTCCCAAGACCCCTC
The DNA here is from genome assembly GCA_963781905.1 of Bryobacterales bacterium. Taxonomy (GTDB): domain Bacteria; phylum Acidobacteriota; class Terriglobia; order Bryobacterales; family Bryobacteraceae; genus Palsa-89. The sequence goes on along the minus strand of CAWAHZ010000010.1, from coordinate 3,541,016 downwards.
CAGCCCAGGCCCGGCTAACGAAGGAATCAGTCCGGCTTTCGCTTAATTGTGAATCGCGGAAACTTCCCCGCAGCCTTCAAGACGACGACTTGGCCACTAGCGCGATCGGTTCCGTCTGCGCACTCCCGTAGGACGGGAAAACATTGCCCGGCATCTGCGTGACGTTGGATTGCTTGGCGCGGCTCATGGTTCTGAACTGGTAGCTTTCAAACGCAATCGAGACTCCAACCTCATCGCAGCGGACCACCCTGCCTACCGTGATCAGTTGTAACGGTGTCGTACCATTCAACAGGCTCGGCCACTCGATATATACCTTAAGCCGCGTACCCTCTGGAATGTTGCCGCCGCACGCCAATAGCATGCCGCTGCTGCTTATGTTTACGGACTGTCCCACGCCGGCCTCCGGGCCGTCCGCACTCAGCGCCTGGAAGCGGGCCTTCAGCTCGAGCCGATATCTCGATTTCACCCGCCGTTCATTTTGCATATGGAAATATCAACTCCTCCGCTCCTCCTCGACTCACTAACCGCCAGCCCCGCGCTGTTAGGCACCCAGCAGTGCAAATCAGGGACCAATTCAGCCGGCGACGGTAAGCTCAGGGATTTCCTCCTTAAGTGCAAGATAGCGGAGCAACGTTTCGCCGGCGCAGAGGTAATATTTTTCTAAGGTTGCGGTGCATCCGAGAACCATTTGCTTAGTACGGTAGTTTTTCGGTTAGAACCGAAGGGTGACTGGAGCTAAGCAAGAGACCCAAGGAAAGCGGAACAACTTAACACACTCGGTGAGTCAAAGTATAGACGTTACAATGAGTTAGACCGCAATTCCCATTCTCCAGAGAAGGTAACCCACGGCCTGGCGAATATCCTGCCAGCGAGCTCTCCACTCGCCGGGAGGAATGGACGGCCGGGGCGATCCGTAGACCTTCAGACCGCTCGATTCGAGCATTTTTTTCACGCGAAAGATATGGTAGCCGTCGCTGACCACGATGGCGCTCCTCAAATTCATGCGCCGCATGATCTCCGCCACTGCGGCTACGCTCTGCGCGGTGCTTTCGCCCTCACGCTCCACGACAATAGCTTCCGGCGGCACGCCATGGTTGCTGAGATAAGTGCGGCCTACCGACCCTTCGGTAAAAACCGGGTCGCCGCCGGCGCCACCGGTAGTGATCACGCGGGGCGCCAAGCCTTTCAGGTAGAGAATCAACGCATGATTCAGGCGCGCTTCGAGCACCGGCGACGGCCGCCCGCGATACTCAGCCGCGCCCAGCACGATGATCGCATCGGCGGGTTGAGCTTCGTCCAGCAGGGATTCCTGCTGAATCTCGCGCGCCACGCGCGACACCTTGAGCGACACGAATGCCGCGGCTGCCACCAGCACAATCGCTACGATCCATTTCATGACAGAGGCAACTGGTTCATGATAGAGAGGTGGTGGGCGAGTTACAAGCGTCCTCACACTACAGTATGCCAACGCTGCTAGGCGCGCGAAGTCCGTTGCTGAAAGATGTTCGCAAAGCGATCGCGCGGGGCGCCCTCACCGACGACGGTCTGGCGGTGGCCGAGAGTTTTCACTTACTCGAAGAAGCGCTCGGTAGCGACTGCGAGATTCCCGCTGTGTTCGCGGCCGAATCGGTTCGCGGCGCGGTGGAGAGTCATGTCCGCGGGTTGAAAAAAACCCGCATTCACGTCCTTCCAGACGATATCTTTCGAGCCCTTTCCGCCACAGAAGCGAGCCAGGGTGTGATGGCATTGGTCCGGCCTCCGCAATGGAGCGTCGATCAGCTATTTCGCGGCCATTCACTTACTGTGGCGCTGGATGGATTGCAGGACCCGGGCAATGCCGGCGCCGTTCTGCGGGCGGCAGAGGCGTTCGGCGCCACCGGAGTGGCATTCCTCAAAGGCACCGTCAGCCCTTACAACCCGAAATGCCTGCGCGCTTCTGCGGGTTCCATCTTCCGCGTTCCGGTGGTGGCCGCGCTCGATCAGCAGCTCTTTCTAGCCGCGGCCGAACAGCGCAAGATCGCGCTCTTCGCCCTGATGCCCAAAGGCACCACCGACGTCGGCGAAGTGGAACTGGGCGGCAAGTGCGCCATTATTGTCGGCAGCGAAGGACGAGGCGTGAGCGAACGGCTGCGCGACAAGGCCACGGCCATCCGGATTCCGACCGTTGGCGTGGAATCGCTCAACGCGGCACTGGCGGCAGGCATTGCGCTGTTTGTCGCGCGGAAGCAAAGGATGGCGGCCGGGTGAACCTGGTATGAGCCTGTTTGAACCGAGTCCTCTTGCCAGCTTGAAAGACGACAGCCAGCGCCCATTGGCTGAACGGATGCGTCCGGATACGCTCGAAGAATTCGTCGGACAGCAGCATATCCTGGGACCCGGGAAACCGCTGCGGATGCAAATTGAGCGGGATCAGCTGGGTTCGATCATTCTTTGGGGTCCGCCGGGCGTTGGTAAAACCACCCTGGCAAGAATCATCGCCCGCCTCACGCATTGCGACTACATTCCATTCAGCGCCGTGCTCAGCGGGATCAAGGAAATCAAAACGGTGATGGCCGACGCTGAGCGAAACCGCCGCGTGGGAAGGCGCACGCTGATCTTCATCGACGAGATTCATCGCTTCAACAAAGCGCAGCAGGATGCGTTTCTCCCCTACGTGGAGCGCGGCGACATCAGCCTGATCGGCGCTACCACCGAAAACCCGTCGTTTGAAGTGATCTCAGCGCTGCTTTCGCGCACCAAGGTATACATGCTGAAGCCGCTCACTGAGGAAGAACTCCTCGGTTTGCTGCAGCGAGCTTTGCCTGTGGTGAAGATCGGCGCGCCGGTTGAACTGCTGCAGCAAATCGCCACCTATGCCAACGGCGATGCCCGAACCGCCCTGAACATCCTGGAACTTGCCGCGGCCGCCGCGCAAGACGGCCAGCTCACCAGCCAGGCCATCGAGGACACGCTGCAGCGCAAGACGTTGCTCTACGACAAGAGCGGCGAGGAACATTTCAACCTGATCTCGGCGCTCCACAAGTCCGTTCGATCCTCCGATGTGGATGCCGCGCTCTATTGGCTGGGCCGCATGCTCGAATCAGGCGAGGATCGCATGTATATCGCACGGCGTCTGGTCCGCATGGCGATTGAAGACATAGGCCTCGCCGATCCTCGTGCGCTCGAGCAATCCATGGCCGCCATGCAGGCGGTCCATTTCCTGGGGATGCCTGAGGGGGACTTGGCGCTCGGACAACTGGCGATTTACCTGTCGGTGGCGCCGAAATCGGACGCTTCCTACCAGGCGCTGAACAGGGTGATGGAGACAGTGGAAAAGCGCGTGGCGGAACCGGTGCCGTTTCATCTTCGAAATGCCCCCACCGGGCCCATGAAACAGTGGGGTTATGGTGCAGGGTACCAGCACGCCCACAAACTGGCAGACGCGCTGCCGGACATGGAGTGCCTGCCGGAATCCCTTGTGGGCACAAGGTTTTACGAACCCACCAATCGCGGGCTGGAACAACGCATCGCGGAGCGTCTTGAGGAAATCCGCTCCCGCAAGCGTCCCCAATCCAATCCACCGGCCAAGTAACGCTCGTCTCCTTGGTTGAAAGGTACTATCCCCTTTAACGCCGAGTACCACTCGAAATTAGGAGGAATCCGCTATAGGAGCACTCGCGCACCTACTGCAATCTGGGAGTGCAAGAAACGGAAAGGAAACAACAGCATGTTGGTCCCGGGTGCAAACATGAGCTTGGATAAGGACAAAGACGATCGCCGTGGCGCGGACCGATTCCCTATCGAGCGCGAAGTCCGTTATAAGATTTTGAGCCGAAAGAGCAGCACGGAGGGTGAAAGCGGCGCCGGGCTGACGGTTAACATGAGCAGCAACGGTGTTCTGTTCACTACCGATCGTTATCTGCTCCCCGGCAGACGGCTGGAAGTTTCCATCAGCTGGCCCGCCCAGTTGAACAGCAAAGTCGCTTTAAAGCTGGTGGCGCGTGGCCGCGTGGTTCGCTCCGAAGAGGGACGAGCGGCTATCGAAATCCATCAGTACGAATTCCGGACTCAGGCCAGCCAAGGTTCGACGACGGTTCAATAATCATTCATTTTCATACGCCATCGTCACACCCTGTTCGGGATGCCATTCGGGAGGGTACACTTATGAAGGAGACGAGCCCAGGTTCGTTAGCCCTCGGAGGAGTGAGACCCTACCCGGATGCGAAACCTTGTTGCAATTCTTTGTCTTGGGTCCGGCCTTTGCCTGGCCGATAATCCCAAACCTCCTACGCTGGCCGAAGCCAGATCTTTCCTCGATCGCGCGCAGTCCAAACTGCTGGAGCTTTCCGTCCAGGATCAGCGCGCCGGTTGGGTGAAGTCCACCTTCATCACCTACGACACCGAGATTCTAGCGGCCAAGGCCGATGAAGAGCAGATCGCGGCCACCATGCAACTGGCCAAAGAGTCCACTCGCTTCAACGGTCTGAAGATGCCTGAGGACATGGCGCGCCAGTTCCGATTGCTGCGCCTCTCTCTGGATTTGGCCGCGCCCTCCGATCCCAAAGAGGCCCAGGAACTGACGCAAGTTGCCGCCCGCATGGAAGGCACCTACGGCAGCGGCTCGTATTGTCCGGCCGGGGCTTCCGGAAGCTCGAGCAAAGACGCCTGCCTGGATCTGGATCAGTTGAGCGAAATTCTACGCACCAGCACCGACCCGGCGAAAATGCTGGATGCCTGGCGCGGATGGCACGCCATTTCGCCTCCCATACGGCCGCTGTTCCAGAAGTACGTGGAGTTGGGAAACAAGGGCGCGCGCGAATTGGGTTTCGCCGACATGGGCGCGATGTGGCGGTCTAAGTACGATATGCCGGCCGATGCCTTTCCGGTTGAAGTAGACCGCTTGTGGGAGCAGGTAAAGCCGCTCTATCTTTCGCTCCACGCCTACGTGCGCTGGAAACTGCGCGAGAAATACGGCGACCTGGTTCCCGCGAGCGGCCCCATCCCGGCGCATTTGCTGGGCAACATGTGGGCGCAGGAATGGGAGAATATCTATCCACTGGTGGCTCCCAAGGATGCCGATCCGGGCTACGATTTGACGGCCATTCTGAAGGGCAGAGGAACCCAGCCGGTAGATATGGTGAAGTACGCCGAACGCTTCTTCATCTCGCTCGGGTTCGCGCCTCTGCCGAAGACTTTTTGGGAACGGTCTTTGTTCTCGAAGCCACGCGACCGCGACGTGGTTTGTCACGCCAGCGCCTGGGACGTAGATTTTGTGGACGATCTGCGGATCAAGGCGTGCGTCGAGATCAACGCCGACGATTTCACTACCGTGCACCACGAGCTGGGCCACAATTTCTACCAGCGCGCCTACGATCAGCAGCCCTACTTGTTCCGCGACAGCGCGAACGACGGATTTCACGAAGCCATCGGCGATACCATCGCGTTGTCAGTGACGCCTGAATACTTGAAGAAGATTGGATTGCTGGCTACTGTCCCGGATAGTTCCAAGGACATCGGGCTGCTCTTGTATAAAGCGCTCGAGAAAATAGCGTTCCTGCCGTTTGGCCTGATGATCGACAAGTGGCGCTGGCAGGTGTTTTCCGGGCAGATCCCGCCTGACAAATACAACGAGAGCTGGTGGAAGCTTCGTCTGCAGTATGAGGGCGTCGCGCCGCCCGTGCCTCGCAGTGAGGCGGATTTCGATCCGGGCGCGAAGTATCATGTGCCGTCCAACACGCCCTATGCGCGCTATTTCCTGGCGGACATTTTGCAGTTTCAGTTTCATCGGGCGCTGGCGAAAACTGCCGGATGCACGGCGCCGCTGAATCGCTGCTCCATTTACGAAAGCAAGGCAGCCGGGGATCGTCTGAACACGATGCTCGCGATGGGGGAGAGCCAGCCTTGGCCGAAAGCGCTTCGGGCGTTGACGGGGCAAGAGCAGATGGATGCCACGGCAATTCTCGATTATTTCGCTCCGCTCAAGAAATGGCTGGATGAACAGAACGCCGGAAAACCCGTGGGTTGGTAAAGTGGGCACAATGAACGCTGTGGAAACCTGTCCCATCTGCGGCGGCTCGGGTTGGAAGATCACCGAGCGCGAAGGGATTTCGGGAGCCGAGAAATGCCAATGCGCCGATGCCGGGCGCGAGCAGCGCAACGAAGAGCGCGCTGGTATCCCGCTGCTTTACGAGCACGCCTCGGTGGACAACTTTATTCTGCCCTCGGGCAACCCGCAGTCGCGCTCGGCGCTGGCCAGCGTGGTCCTCACCGTAAGAGGCTACGTGCGCGAGTATCCGAATGGTCCGAAACCCGGGCTCTTGTTCCTGGGCGCTCCGGGCACCGGCAAGACGCACCTGGCCGTGGCAGCGCTGCGCGCGCTGATCGCACGCGGCTTTGAGGGAATCTTCTACGATTTCCAATCGTTGCTGACGCGCATTCACAAAGGCTACAACCAGTCCTCCGGATCGAGCGATCGCGCGGCTTTTCAATCCGCTCTCGACGCCGAAATCCTGCTGCTCGATGACGTGGGCGCCAGCCGCATTAACGACTGGGTGGAGGACACCGTTACCTCGATCGTCACGCACCGCTGCAACTCGCGCAAAGCCACCATCGTCACCAGCAATCTGCGCGATCCGGAAGCCGGCGACAAACGGGCTTCGGGCTTGCAGGAGGACATCCACAGCAAGTTTTTTCTCGAAGAGCGCATTGGGATGCGGGCGCGCTCCCGGTTGTTCGAAATGTGCAAGATGATTCCAATGCCGGATGTGGAAGACTACCGTTTGAAGAAACGGTGAGCTGCGCCGGCGTAATACAATTAGCCGTTCTGTACTACAATAAGTTATGAAGACTGTGCAGGCCAGGCTGGATGCTCAAACCGAGAAGACCCTGGAACAATTAGTGGATCGATTAGGCGTCAGCCCGTCGATTGTGGTCCGAGAGGCTATTCGGCTTTTTGCGGCGTCGCAACCCCAAACACGCGAAATTGCAGGTTTAGGCAAATTCTCTTCCGGGATTTCCGATCTTGGCTCTAACAAGAAACACCTGAAGGGTTTTGGCCGTTGAAGGCTACTCTGCTGGATACGGGCGTGATTGTAGCGCTCCTCGATCGTAGTGAGCGCACCCACCATGTTTGCGTGGATGCTGTGCAGGAATCTGCTGCGCCGCTGGTGACATGCGAAGCGGTGATAGCGGAAAGCTGCTATCTTCTGCGCGAACACTCTGGAGCAGCTGAGGCGATTCTGGAAAACGTCAGGACAGGCGTATTCCAGATTCCGTTTCAATTGTCGAGGGCAGCCGCTGCGCTTCAGCGCCTATTCCGCAAATATCGCGATCGCAAAATGGACTTCGCCGACGCCTGCCTGGTTCACTTGGCTGGAGAACTGCAGACCGGAGACATCCTGACCCTCGACGGGGATTTTGAAATCTACCGTTGGGGCGCCAACAGGCCGTTCCATCTTCTTTTGAAAAACTGAGCGGGTTAGGATGAAAATGATGACCACCGCGAACCCCCTCGGATATCTCACCGAGCAGCTCGAGGCCTGGCGCCAGGCCGGATCGTACCAGCGCCTGCGTGTCCTCCAATCGCCCTGCGAACCCATCTCGCGCTTCGATGGCCGCGAGGTGATCAATCTCGCCAGTAACAACTATCTCGGCCTGGCGGACCATCCCAAATTAATCGAGGCGCAAGTGGAAGCGGCGAAGAAATTCGGCGCTGGGTCCGGAGCCGTCCGAACGATCTCCGGCACCATGAGCATCCACATGCAACTGGAGGAGCGGATCGCCGATTTCAAGCGCACGGAGGCGTGCGTCGTATTTCAGTCGGGTTTCGCGGCGAACGCCGGAACCGTATCCGCGATCCTGGGGCCGGAAGACCATATCATCTCGGACGCGTTGAATCACGCCAGCATCATCGATGGCTGCCGCTTATCGAGAGCCAAGATTCACGTATTCCCGCACAAGGACACCGCCCGAGCCGGGGAGATCCTCAAAGAACTGGACGGCGCGAGCGGCCACAAACTTCTGATCACCGACGGCGTTTTCTCCATGGACGGCGACATTGGTCCACTGCCCGCCCTGGTCGAAATCGCCGAACGCCACGGCGCCATCATGATGATCGATGATGCGCATTCCTCGGGCGTCCTGGGGCGCGATGGGCGCGGCACGGTGGATCATTTTGGACTGCATGGCCGGGTGGATGTCCAGGTCGGCACACTATCGAAGGCGATCGGCGTGCTAGGCGGGTATGTTTGCGGGACTCGCGATCTGATCGATTTTCTCTATCATCGCGCGCGGCCTTTTCTGTTCTCAACGTCCCATCCGCCGGCGGTGGCCGCGGCTTGCCTGGCCGCGTTCGACATTCTGGAGAACGAGCCGGAACGCATCGAAAAGCTCTGGGAGAACACCCGGTATTTTAAGTCCGCTCTCCAGAGCGCCGGGTTCGATACGGGCGCCAGCGAAACTCCTATCACTCCGATCATCGTCGGCGAAGCGAAAACCGCTCACGCTTTTTCAGCCACGCTGTTTGAGAATGGTTTGCTCGCCACAGGCATCGGTTTTCCGACGGTACCGGAGGGCAAGGCGCGCATTCGCACCATTGTGACCGCTACACACACCCGGGACATGCTGGACCGCGCCTTAGGAATCTTGACAAGCGTCGCGAAGAAAATGGGTATCCTCCGGAGCTAGCCGCTCACGCTGTAGAACTGAAGGCAGACTCCGGATGGCACGATCATATGGAACTCGCGTCTGCCCCAAGCCTTCATTTCGAGTGGTCCTATCCGCGCTGCGATGCCCCTATACTCTTCGTAAAGGGCATCCAGATCGGAAACGCCGATGCTGAAGCTGGCGTTATCGGCCCATACGCGATTGCTGTTCTCAACCAAATTGAAGGCCACCGAGCCGCGAACAATCCCTGCCCCGGAACCAGCCTGCCAGGAAACCGAAAATCCCATTTGCTCGGTGTAGAATTTTAGCGCCTCTGCCAAAGTGCCTCCCGTAGGAATCATCGGCGTGATCGAAACCAGCTGGGGGCGAGCGTTAGGGGCCGTCATAACCTTACGTTAGCCCGAGGCCGACGCTAATGCTAGCCTCATTTTATGAGCTTTTCCGCCGAAGCCGCCCGCCCTCGCGCAAGATTCCGCAGCCGGCGGACTTCCCAGTTCACCGAATCCGTGATCCGAGAGATGACCCGTCTGGCGCTGGAGCACGACGCGGTGAACCTGGCCCAGGGATTTCCCGATTTTGGCGCGCCGGAGGAGATCAAACGCGCGGCCCAGGATGCCATCGCGGCCGACTTCAATCAATACGCCATCACTTGGGGCGCTAAACCATTCCGTAACGCCATCGCCGGGAAATATCGGAAATGGTACGGAATGGAATACGATCCCGAGCGAGAAATAACGGTTTGCTGTGGCGCCACCGAGGGGATGATCGCTACACTGCTGGCCGTGACGAATCCGGGCGACGAGGTCATCATTTTCGAGCCCTACTATGAAAATTACGGTCCTGATGCATTGTTGTGCGATGCAATGCACAAACTGGTACGGCTACGGCCTCCGGACTGGACCTTTGACCCCGATGAACTGCGCCGCGCTTTCTCTTCGAAGACCAAGGCGATCATCCTGAACTCGCCGAACAACCCCACCGGCAAGGTATTTACTCGCTCGGAACTGGAAGTGATCGCAAATCTTTGTCGGGAATTCGACACCCTTGCAATTACCGACGAAATTTACGAACACATTCTTTACGATGGAGCATCTCATATCCCGATAGCGACATTACCGGGAATGCGGGAGCGGACGGTATTAGTGAACAGCCTGAGCAAGACCTATTCCGTCACGGGTTGGCGGGTTGGGTTCGTTTTGGCTGCGCCGGATCTGACGGATTCCATCCGAAAGGTTCACGATTTCCTAACGGTTGGCGCGGCGGCTCCTTTGCAGCAGGCGGGCGTGGCGGCTTTGAATCTACCGGATTCATACTACGAAAAACTAAGTGCGGAGTATCAAAAGCGGAGAGACTTTTTATCGCAGCAGTTAGAGCAGGCTGGATTTCGGTGTTATTGTCCGAAGGGCGCCTACTACATCATGACCGACATTAGCGCCTTTGGCTTTGCCGACGATGTTTCCTTCGTTCGTCATCTGATCGAAAACGTTGGCGTCGCAGCCGTGCCGGGATCGAGTTTTTTTTCGGACTCCGGAATTTCAAATTCTAGCCCAGGTTCATCATTAATTCGCTTTTGTTTTTGCAAGAAGTATGAGACTCTGGAAAAGGCGGGTAGCCGCCTTCGTCGAATCTAGAGTTACCCTGTAGGTACTCCTGCCAGGTAGCACATAAGAAGCAGTTCCCGGCATGTCTTCCGGTTGGAGGAAATTATGCTGCGTAACTTTCTGTTGCCTGAGAGCATCGCCCGAGCGGATGGCACTGGACCGGAGATCGATCTCGGTTCCAAGCGCGGTAAATTGTTGGTCCTTACTCTCGGTATCACGCGAATACTGGAACAAGAGAGCCTGGAAGTAACCATCTTGGGTTCCCTTGACGGCCACCGCTGGGACGCTAAGCCCCTGGCCAAGTTCCCCCCCAAGTTCTATTGCGGTCTCTACTCCATATTGCTTAATTTGGGATCACGAACCGATGTCAGATTCCTGCGTATCGAGTGGAAGATGAGCCGGTGGAGCAAACGCGAGAGCATGCCCATGTTCGGGTTCTACGTTTACGCCGAAGAATCCGGCGCACGAGTCAGTGTCGCGGTAGCTTAACAAAGTCGTATCCGCTCCCTGTGGTCGCGGCTCTGTAACGCGCCGAGTGAACCGAGCCGCGCCCAAAGGAAGCGGTGTTGCTAACCGCGAGTTACCGGTGGCCGGCGCGAGTGTCAGCCTTCATCTCCTCCAGCAGCGCAATGCCAGCGCCGCCAGGTGAAAAATCGCGTTCGATCTCGGCGTCCCATTCGGCTTCATCCCGCGCGGAGAGCCAGGCAGCCAGGGCCGTTTGCTGATCTTTGGGCAGAGTTTCGATCGCACGTTGAATCTTTACAGCCGGTTGATCAGGCTGGCCACGTACCCGGCCCCAAATCCGTTGTCGATATTGACGACGGTTACGTTGCTGGCGCAACTGTTCAACATTCCGAGCAAAGCAGCCAGCCCGTTGAAACTGGCCCCATATCCAATGCTGGTCGGCACTGCGATCACTGGGGCCGACACGATTCCGCCCACCACGCTTGGCAGCGCTCCTTCCATCCCGGCAGCTACCACGATCACCCGCGCTTCCATCAACCTCTCACTGTGGGCCATCAAACGATGGATCCCCGCGATGCCGACATCGTAAATGGATTCCACCTCGTTACCCATCACCTCGGCCGTCACCTGCGCTTCTTCGGCCACGGGAATGTCGCTGGTGCCCGCGCAAACCACCGCCAGCTTCCCTTTACCCCGAATGGTGCGGTCGCGCCAAATCCGAACAGCGCCCGACAGCGGAAAGTGCTCGGCATCCGGAAAATCGGCTTTGAGCAGCGATGCCGCGTGGCGGTCCGCGCGCGTCACCAGTAAGTTGGGGGATTTATCGAGCAGACGGGCGGCAATCGCGCCGATCTGTTCCGGCGTCTTGCCTTTGCCAAAGATCACTTCGGTCAGGCCGTGGCGCAACGCGCGGTGATGATCCAACTTGGCGTAGCCCAAATCTTCGAAGGGCAAATGGCGAAGGCGGTCGAGCGCCGAGTCCACGTCCACTGAGCCGGAGTGCACTTGTTCCAACAGCCCGCGCAAATGATCGGAATCCATGTCCCCTTGAGGGTAACAGGCGAGCCGGTCCGGAATCCCCTGCGCGACCGGTCACCACTGGATTCTTTGACTGACCTGCAGACCATACTTGCTAGCCATGCCGCTCGCAACCTCCAGCACGAAGGACGAAATCTGGTTCCCGCCATATTGCGGGCACTTGCTCGCTTGCGTCTTGCAAGGTTGCGCATTAGCCATAATCTCCACGATGTCGTGATTCGAATCCATCCAAATTATGTCGAGGGGAATCAACACCTGATACATCCAATGCTGATGGCGATCGGGCTTGGGATAAACGAAAAGCATGCCGTGATCGGGCGCGAGCGAGGTGCGGAACATCAGGCCGCGGATGAGGTCGATATTATCCGCCATCATCTCCACCTTAATCTTCTGGCCACCGGGAAGCGTGAGGGGCCTGGTCGAAAAGTCTTCGATAGTCTCTGGCTTGGGGCCGCAGGAGATGAGCGCCAGCACTGCTGAGAGTAAGAGGAACCGCATGAATTAGAATGGTACTGCGCGCCGCGCAGAGGGGGAAGAATTCAGAATACAGAAGTCAGAATACCAGGAAGACAAGGGAACATAAGGAATACGGGGAATACAAGGGATACAGGGAAGACAAGGGATACGAGGATGGGCTTTTGGAAACGGTTGCGGCTGACGCTCGAAATGATCAAGTTCGAGCACTCCGTGTTCGCGCTGCCTTTCGCGCTCACCGGAGCGTTGCTCGCATTCCGGGAAAGCCATTTCGACGCTCGCGGTTTCGGCTACAAGCTGTTGTGGATTGCAATCGCCATGGTGGGAGCGCGGTCGGCCGCAATGGCATTCAATCGGATTCTGGACGCCGACATCGACGCTCGCAATCCCCGGACGCGCCTGCGCCACATTCCGGCCGGAATCTTGAGTATCCAGTTCGCCTGGGGCTTCGTGATTTTCTCCGTTCTGGTGTTCCTGCTGGCGGCGCGCGCTCTGAATCCGCTGTGCTTCAAGCTGGCGCCGGTTGCCTTGGCCGTAGTCTTTTTCTACTCGTTCACCAAGCGCTTTACCTCGTTCTCGCACTTGATCCTCGGGCTTTCTCTGGGTATTGCACCGGCGGCGGCGTGGATCGCCGTCCGGGGATCGCTCGATCCGCGCATTCTGTGGCTGACGGCTGCCGTGATGTTTTGGACGGCTGGCTTCGACATCATCTATTCTTGCCAGGATTTCGAGTTCGATTCGCGCGAAGGATTATTCAGTCTGCCGAAGCGTTTTGGCATGTCCGGCGCGCTATGGATCGCGCGGCTGTTTCACATCGCGATGATCGTCTGCCTGGTGCTTCTCTCGGTCTCGTTCGGGCTGGGAGCGCTGAGCTGGGCGGGCATCGGTGCCATCGTATTGCTGCTGCTCTACGAGCACCGCCTGGTGAAGGCCGACGACCTGTCACGCGTGGACGCCGCCTTCTTCACCGTGAACGGCTATGTGAGCGTGCTATTCTTTCTTTTTTGGGCGGCCGACATGTATTTCTTCGGTCTGAGGGCCTGAAGCACATGCAAATCCACATCGAAGACCAGCGGTTACGGCCGATTCTCGAGAAAGTTCAGGCTGACGTCCGCCTGGATTTTGAAGACGGCGTTGCCCTTTTCAAAAGCTCCGATATTCTCGCCGTTGGCTATATGGCCAACCTGGTTCGAGAGCGCAAGCACGGCAATGTCACCTGGTTTAACGTGAACCGCCACATCAATCCCACCGACGTCTGCGTGGCGAGCTGCAAGCTTTGCGCCTTCGGAAAACGTTCCAAGGATCCCAAGGCCTATACCTGGTCGCTCGACGAAGTGTGGCACCGCGCGGGTGAAGGCTGGAGCGAAGCGGTCACGGAGTTCCACATTGTCGGTGGTCTGCACCCCGAACTGACGCTTGATTGGTATTGCGACATGTTTCGAGGTCTGAAGCAGCGCTTCCCCGAGGTTCATTTGAAGGCGCTCACCATGGTGGAGGTCGCTTATTTGGCGCAACGCAGCAAGCTGTCGATTCGCGACACGCTTTTGAAGTTAATGGATGCCGGCGTGGATTCGCTTCCAGGCGGCGGCGCGGAGATTTTCAACGAGCGGGTGCGGCGCATCATCTGCGATCACAAAATCGACGGCAGCCAATGGCTGGAGGTAGCGCGGACCGCGCATCAGCTCGGGTTGAAGTCCAACTGCACGATGCTTTACGGTCACATCGAGACCGAAGAAGACCGCGTGGATCACCTGGTGAAGTTGCGCGAGCTGCAAGACGATACCCAGGGCTTCCAGACCTTTATTCCACTGGCGTTCCATCCGGCGAATACGGCGCTGGAGCACATTCCGACCACCACCGGATTCCTGGATCTGAAGATGATCGCAGTTTCCCGCCTGATGCTCGACAACATCAGCCACATCAAGGCCTACTGGATCATGATGACGCCGCGCATCGCGCAAATCGCGCAGCGCTTCGGCGCCGACGATCTGGACGGAACGGTAGTGGAAGAGAAGATCTACCACGAAGCCGGTGCAACCACCAGCCAAGGCATGCGTCGCGGCGAATTGCTGCGGCTGATTCGTGAAGCCGGACGCGAGCCGATGGAGCGCGACACGTTGTACCGGCCGGTGACGCGAACTGAAACAGCGTTCACCGTTCTGGTTTAGGCGCCGGGCTCAGTAGTGGAATAGCGAAGCCAACGAAGTATACTCCCGTCCCCATTCCTGAAGACGCTGGAGGAGTTGGACGTTCACTCCGGCTGCCTGGAACTGCGGTGCACCTTCCCACGCCTTTCCCCCTGAGACATCTCGAAGCTCTGTTGGCGGTGCGTAGCTGCTCGCCTGCAGGCCCAGCCTAAAATAGGAAGCCGGCGGATACTGAAGACTTTTGTCCAGCCAGGCAGTTAATAAAGATTCGGCGATCGCTTGTTTCGTTTTACTTGAAAGCGGCGAGAACATGGGCGCCCATTCTTTTCCGAGCATGATTCTGGGGTCGACGTTCTGATCGGGCCGCCATCCTTCGGCGATGTTTTCAGGGCCAATGTTCGGGTCGCTGGATTGCATCGCTTTGATTACCGCGACGAGCAGGCGTACCGGTTCTGGCCGCAGGCTGAGCCGTTGAAGATCCAGGAAACGTCCCAGGAAATAGACCCAGTCGATGGGCAACTTGCCCCGATGCCGGTGATCGCCGCTGTTCAGAAGCAACTGCAATTCATACCACGCGCTATCGAAGTACTCATTGGTTAAAGCGCTGCCGCCCATTCCATTTGGGCCATCCGGGATATTGACCGCCGCCGGGGCAGAGGCCGCTGGAATCGTGTTCGGCCAGGTGCGCGGTCCGCGTTCTTCCAGCTGGAACTCCTGCGTAATTTCCCAGGTCTTGACCAGCTGCCACAATTCCGCGGAGTAAAATACCTGAGCCAATTCGGGGAACCATTTCCTGGACCCAGGCGCCAGATGCGGCGTCAAGAACTGGCTTCGCGATTTGCTCCATTGGTCGAAGAAGGTCTGGATGCGTCCGGTGCGAACCAGCTGCGCGTAATCGGAAACCTGATACAACCGCGAGAAACCGCTGTTCTCGAAACGCGTTCCCCAGGCGTCGAGCGGATGTACCTGCGGAAGCCAATGATTCCAGTCCGGCAATGGAAGAGCGACCGGAATTTCGCGCGGATTGAGGTTGCCATCAGGGGCGAACACGGCTGGGCTGATCGCGCCAGGAAAGAGGAATGGAAGCGCATCGACATCGTTGTCGAGCACCCATCTGAGTCCCGCACCCGCCGCCCAATTAGCTGCCGGCTGTGCGTCCAATCCAGGTCCAGGCTGGTAAGGCGGATTCCAGGGCCGGCCGGGATTGGCGAAACGGAGAGAACGGATGTAACTGGCGATCTGTTGCCCTTCGAACTTGGAAAGCCCGTGAAAGCGAGACCGGGCGACGATGGACGCGTTAGAAAAGTTGAAGTACTTGAGATCCCTGCCGTCTTGCGCGTGACAGTCCGAACAGTGTGCGCGGATAGCTGGAG
The DNA here is from genome assembly GCA_963781905.1 of Bryobacterales bacterium. Lineage (GTDB taxonomy): Bacteria > Acidobacteriota > Terriglobia > Bryobacterales > Bryobacteraceae > Palsa-89. The sequence continues at coordinate 3,525,275 of CAWAHZ010000010.1, read as the reverse complement.
CATGGGGCAGAGGGCTCGCCACGAGCTGCGCTTGATGCCAAAGGCTGCGGCCAGCCGATATGTTCTTCGGATCGGGAAACGGCGGCGCCCAAGCATTGGGATCTTCGTCCAGGAATGCTTCGGAGGGTAGAACGAAACGACCATCAGCTTCCACGAAATCGAAGGCGAGTACTCTAAAGCCGCTTGCAAATCCGTTCGTGCCGTTGAAGCGGAAATGAATGGCATTGGGACCATCCACGACAGTGTTCGCCGGCAGGGCTAGCGCCAGCTTCAGGGTGGTTACTCCGCCGCCAATTCCTCCGTAGCTTCTGCCCGGCTCCGCGACGGTGGCCGTATCGTTGTCGAGCGAAAACCAGCGGCTTTGGTCAACCCGGACGCTCACCATACCTGAGTACTCTATACCGTGAATCTGCATCCACAATGATCGAACTTGACTGCCGGCTCCCGAGGGAAGAGAGACCGTAACGCTTTCCGTGGTCCCGTCCTCGCCCGTCACCTCAATAGGGAGTCTCAAACGATGTTGTGGCAGCGCAGCGATGGCGGCGGAGAGGGAGCAGGCCAGCGCGGCGAGTCGCAGAGATGTCACCGCTATTGTCATCGGCTAAGCGGAGAAATCTCTTAGTGCTTCGTCTGGCGCTAACTTCTCAGGAATTGCGCCGCGCCGTCTTTGCCCATGTAGCGCTCCAGCACGCGCGTATCGGTCTTGCGAAGATCCACGACGATCAAGCCATCCAGCGTATCGGCGAAGCGCCGGTCGACGTGGAATGCCACCAGTTCACCGCCCAGTTTCAGATACTGCTTGAGGAGAACCGGCACGCCTTTGCGGTCCAGCTCCACGTCGGCGATCAGCGCCGAAAGCTCTTCGACATCCCAGACCGTTGCGCCGATGAGACCGTCGGTTAATTTCGAGGGGCGCTGCCGAAACGGATTGCGCGCGCGCACCAAGGGCGTCAGTTCCGGCGATGGCCGGTAGGCGCTCAGGAATTTCACCATCAAGTGGCGGGAGGCCGCGGTATAGCCGTTGCTGATGCTCACCGGGCCGAACAACAGCTTATATTGCGGATTCCGGATCAGGAACTGCCCGATTCCTTTCCATAACAGCAGCAGCGGAGCGTAAGTTTTTTGGTATTCCGGGCGCACGAAGGACCGGCCCAACTCCAGCGCCGGGCTGATTCGGTCCAGGAAGGACTGCTTCCATTGGAAGAGCTGGCTGGTGTAGAAACCCTGGGGGCCGAAGCGCGCCAGGATTTCGTCGGATGGCCCGAGTCGATACGCGCCCACCACTTCGCTGGCGTGACGGTTCCAGACAAACAGATGCCAGTAATGCTCATCGAAACGATCCAGATCGATGGGTGAGCCCGTGCCTTCGCCCACCTGCCGGAAAGTCACTTCGCGCAGCCTGCCAATCTCGTGTAAAACATTCGGGATCTCGCCTGCTTTGGCGATCAGGATGGTGTAATCGTCGGTCTGCAGCAGCGTTCGCTCCGGCGCGAGTTTGGCCACTTCTCCCGCCAGCAGCTCTCCCAAAACGCTCGCCGCGGGTGGCGCGGGCGAGGTCGCTTCCGGGCGCTTGGGCAATTCACGGTTCTGCAGCAGGTATGTGCGGTGCCGCAGATAGCGGATCAGAGCGACGTCGTCCTGATAGGCACGAATCTTGGCTGGGGCAATCGGGCTGCCGATGCGAACTTCAATATTGCGATTGTGCTTGTTGAAAAATTCATGCGGAAGCAGCGCCGTCCGCACCCGGGGATGCAGGAATCCGAGTAGCTGGAACAGCGCGCTGTTGGCGCCGACGAAGTAAATGGGAAGCACTGTGGCGCCGGTGATCCGGATCAAGCGAGCCACGCTTTGGTTCCATTCCGGATCGATGACGGCGCGTTCCTTCAAATTTAAGTGCGCAACTTCCCCGGCGGGAAAAACGGTAAGCAGCCCGCCTTGCTTCAACCAGGCGATGGCCTCCTTCATTCCTTTGCGGTTGGCGCGTGTGGCGCGCTCACCACCGTAGGGATCCACATAAATGCAGAGCGGGCTGGTCTCGGGCATGGCCGCGAGCAGATGATTCGCGATCACCTTAACGTCCGGACGCACGGACAGAAACAGCGACGGAAGGATCGCGCCCTCAATCAATCCAAATGGATGATTCGCCACCGCCACTACCGGGCCGTGCTTGGGAATCAGCGCGAGGTCGCGCGCGGAAACTTGCGTGTGTACGTTCAGTTGCGCCAGCGGATGATCCGCGATGAGCCGGTTGTCGGCGCCTGGAACGTCATCCCAGAGGCGGTTGAGCTGGTCCAGACGAAGCAGTTTTTCGATCGCGCCTTCCACCGGCGCAGGCAACTTTTGCCCGAAGAACGTGGCTAGGGCGTCCCGCATTCACAAACATAACAGCACTAAAATGTGAATCGGTGATTACTGCTGTGTTACGGTTTGTGCACCCGCCAGCGCCTCGCGCTCCAAAGTGCGGAGAGCGGCTTCCGGCACCACGCGCCAGTTGTTTTCCGCATGCGCGGGCAAAGTTTTATGTTCGCTGTAGTACTGAATGACCAAGTCGCGAATTTCATCGGGAGAACGCCATACGATCTTCGCTCCGCGAAACATCGAGTAACCGGCGCTGCCGCCCGCGCGATAGTTATTTACGGCGATGCGCAAAGGCTGATCGTCTTCGAGCGCCTTGCCGTGCCAGCGAAGATTGCGGATGCGCCGGCCGGGCGGTTGCGTCAGATCGATTTCGTAATCCACGCCTTCCGCCATGTCGTAGTTGTAGCCGATCACCTGGGAATTGATGAGCGGACCATGCGAACAATCGCCCGCGCAGGTGTTGTAATAGCGGGCCGAGTTTTCGAGCGCGTCGCGCACCATTTTGCCGTTGCCCTCCAGCACGTAGAGCTGATTTTCATAGATGTACAAAGCGGCAATCTGTCGAATGGTTACCGGCCCTTGAGGCACGCTGACGCGTGAATTGAACGATGAGGCGAAGGAGACATCAGCTTTCGAATAATAAAGCTGTACTTGCTGCACCGCGTCGATCAGCGCTGAATCTTCCACGCGAGCCAGCTTCGAATCGAGCGATACGGGAGCCTCGGCCACCGCGGTGCTCAGATAACGCTCCGCGAGTTCGTGATAGGGCCGGCCGATTTCCACAAGCTGCGCGTCCGCCGGGGTGTCGCGTGTCACCGGGATCAGAGAGCTCGACTTCGAGACAATTTTCCATCCCGATGTTTCATTTCGATCGAGGACGAAATCCATGCGCCCGAGCGAGATGCCCCAGTTCTTGGGTTGCATTAGCAGCACGTCCCCGATTTGCAGGCTGGCGAGCTGCTGGTGGGAGTGTCCAAAGACGATAGCATCGATGCCGCGGACCTCAGTCGCGATTTCGCGCACCATGTTTTCTCGCGCGTCTCCGTCCAGGCCCGCGTGGACCGCGACGATCACGATATCGGGATGCTCGCGTTCCATTACTTCGGCGACCGTGCGCCGCGCAGCATCCACGCCGGGCGAGAAAGTGTAGCCGCGGTAGTGCTCTTCGGCCTCCCACTGCGGAATCATCGGAGTGGTGATGCCGATCACCGCGATCTTGACGCCCGCCACGGTCTTCAAGAAATACGGCGCGAAAGGCTTCGCCGTCCCGGCCGGCGTGGCTACGATGTTCGCGGAGATCCACGGAAAATTTGCGTCCGCGCGTGCCTTCGCAATATTCTTCAAGCCGAAATTGAACTCGTGATTGCCCACCACCATCGCGTCGTACCCGATGGCGTTCATGGCCAGCATCATCGGATCGTGACCCGCTGCGCCTTTCTGCACGCTCTCCTGATAGACCGCTTCCAGCGCGGTTCCCTGGATAGTATCGCCGCAATCGATCAGCAGGCTGTTCGGATTATCGGCGCGGGCAGCCTGGATCAGCGTTGCGATTTTCGCCAAACCACGCGAGGCCGGTTGCGCGGTGTAGTAATCGTAAGGCAGGAGGTTTCCATGCAGGTCCGTAGTTGCGAGCAGCGTGATCTTCAGCTCCGCGCCCGAGACTAACCACGTCAGAATCGAGACCGCCAGGAAAGCGCGTAGTGTGCCCATCAAGGAAACAAGTTTCAGTATAATCGAGCTACATGAGATCAATATTCACGAGCATTGTTCTGTGTAGCACTTTGCTGGCCCAGGCTCCAGCCTCCAAGAGCGCAGCGTCGTCCAAAAGCGCTACCTCGAAGGGAACGGCCTCGAAGACCGGCGCAGTGAGACCGTCCCTGCTGAATCCGGCCTCGCTGCACGCCATCGCGCCGGCCATTTTCAAGGCCCAGTTCACCACCACCAAGGGCGATTTCGTGGTGGAAGTTCATCGCGATTACGCTCCCCTGGGCGCGGACCGTTTCTACAACCTGGTCAAGAACGGATACTTCACCAACGCCTCTTTCTTTCGAGTGGTGCCGGGCTTCGTGGTGCAGTTTGGCTTGAGCGCGAACCCGGCGGTGAACAAGGTTTGGATGAGCGCGAACATCAAGGACGATCCGGTGAAGGTTGGCAACAAGCGTGGAAACATCGTCTTCGCCACCGCCGGGCCAAACACCCGCACCACGCAATTGTTCATCAACTTCGGTGACAACACGCCGCTCGATTCCATGGGCTTCGCTGCGTTTGGCAGCGTGGTGGACGGGATGGACGTGGTGGATAAGATTTACAGCGGTTATGGCCAGCGTCCCGATCAGCAACGCATTACTGAAGAGGGCGACGCATATATCACAAAGAATTTCCCGATGATCGACAAGATTACGTCGGCCAAGATTCTTCCGCCCGCGCCTGCCGCGGCTCCCGCCGACAAGAAGTAGACCGGACCGCTTCCTCCCGTCGCGGCTCTGTTGCGATGTGATTTTGCTGCACCGTCGATACTGAACGCGCGGGACTCTACTTCGGATTCTCCAGCGGAATCTCGAAGTAAAAAAGGTCCTGGCCCGTCGCCGCCACCTTGATTCCGGTCAGATAGAACTTCGAACCTGGCCGATGCCTGGTCTGAAAATAAACGAACCCATGGGCCGATTCATGCGGCGGCAGCAGCTTGGCCGCCAGCGACAGGCCATCGATTTCCCACACATCCAGCGGATTCTTGTGCTTGCGATGGATCGGTATCGGGCGGGCCACGGGCACATCCGGCCGGTCCGTTCCGCCCAACGTCTGCACCTCGTCGGCGGGCGTGGCTTCCACGCGCTGGCCATCAATTCCCGTGTATTCCAGGTCCAGGTGCTCTAGCTTGAGCGCCTGGTCCGTGTCATTCTGGATGATGACCAGAATAGGCAGAACGCCATACTGATTGGGGTTCAATTTCCCGAATGCCGTATGAGCCAGCTCTTCGGTATCGTAAGCAGCCACGGCCACGGTCACGTGGTCGTTGGTTTGTTTCGCCGGATAGGACGATGCGGGCCCGGGCGCAAACTTGCTCGCGTCCTTGCTGTTGTCGGCAGCCAGCCTGGCTTCGCCCACGAAGAAACCGGCCATGAACAGGATCAGGGAAATTAAGAGCGCTCTCATTCAGGTCCTTTACTGGGCGATCCGTATCGCCGCATTTCCGCTCCTTGTATTCTATTTCCTTTACCGCGCGGCCCGCGATCCCCGTTATTCCCGCCGCTTTTCCGAACGCCTGGGCGCCGAGCCCGCGTCCTTTCACCCGACGCCCCCGGGCGCCATCTGGTTGCATGCGGTTTCGGTTGGAGAGGTGGTTTCCGCCGCCGAATTACTGCGGGAAATTCGCCAACGCAGCCCCAGCATTCCGTTGTATGTATCCGTCACCACCGTGGCCGGCCGCGCCATCGCGGAAGAGCGATTGAGCGCGCTGGTGGATGGAATATTTTACGCTCCCCTGGACTACGCTTTCGCCGTGCGGCGCGTGCTGGCGCGGATTCGTCCGTCGGCGGTGGTGATTCTCGAGACCGAGATCTGGCCAGTGCTGTACCGCGAAGCCAAGCGCGCCGGCTGTAGCCTGTTGATTGTCAACGGGAGGATCTCGGACCGCGCTTTTCCGCGCTATCGCCGCTTGAGATTTTTCTTTGAAGACGCGTTGCGCCGGCCGGATGCCATCTTGGTGCAGAGCGATCAGGATGCCGCTCGCTATTTGGAACTGGGTGCGTCATTGAAGGCTGTCGCAGCCATCGGCAATCTTAAATACGACGCCGAGCCGTCGCGCGCGGAACCGCCGCCGTTCGTAACGGAGGTAATTGCGAAGCTCCATCCGTCGGCCGTCTGGATAGCGGCCAGCACCATGGCCGGCGTGGATCGCGCCGATGTCGACGAAGACGACGCCGTGTTGAGCGCTTATCAGGAACTAACCACCACGCACCCTGAGCTCCTGCTGATCCTGGTTCCTCGCAAGCCGGAACGTTTTGACCAGGCCGAGGCGAAGCTTCGCAGCGCGGGCCTGCGCTACATTCGGCGGTCGCAGGAATCCATCCCCGCCGATCTGGCGCTGCCGTGCGTGCTGCTGCTCGATTCCATCGGCGAACTGGCCAGCCTGTTTCCCATTGCCGATGTGGTCTTCATGGGAGGCACGCTCGCGCGGCGCGGTGGCCACAATGTCCTGGAACCGGCGGCGTGCCGGAAGGCTATCGTTACCGGTCCGCATTTGGAAAACTTTGCGGCCATAGCGGCCGAATTTCGAGAGCGGCGGGCGTTCTATGAAATCCGTAGTGCCAGTGAACTGGCGGGCGCTGTCGCGAGCCTGGTCGACAATCGGGAGGCGCGGGAAGACTTGGGCGCACGTGCGGCGGCGCTGGCTGCCGGCAAGCGCGGCGTAGCCCAAAAAGCCGTGGCCGAAATTCTCCGTTGGCAGGATCTGGCCATTCCATGCTCGAACCAATTGAGCCCGGCCCGATTCCTGCTCTGGCCGCTGGCTTTCGTTTGGGGCCGGGTGAGCGAACTGCAGCAGCGGCGCAAGATAGCGCACGCCCGGCGTCTTGCCACACCGGTGGTCAGCGTGGGCGGCATCAGCATGGGTGGGGCAGGGAAAACTCCCATGGTGGATTATCTCGCCGAGCGTCTGAGCGACTGCGGTTATCATCCTGCGATTCTCACGCGCGGATATCGCCGCCGCTCCATCGAAACCTCAATTCTGGTGGAGGCCGGAGAATCCGCGCCGGTCAGCTTCACCGGAGATGAGGCGCAAATCTTCGTTCAATCGGGCTACGCGCACTCAGGTATTGGCGCCGACCGTTTTGTCACCGGACGTTTGCTCGAAGAAAGATACCGGCCGGATATATTCCTGCTGGACGATGGTTTCCAGCACACCCGGCTGCGGCGCGATCTGGATCTGGTGGTGCTCGATGCCCTGAATCCCTTCGGCGGCGGGGCAGTTTTTCCGCTGGGAAATTTGCGCGAGCCTCTTGGCTCCATTTCGCGAGCGGGCGCTTTTGTGATCATGCGCGCCGCGCCAGAGCGGGAGTACGCCGGCATTGTGCGGCAAATCCGGGCGCTCAATCCGCGTGCGCCCATCTTTCGCGCGCGTCTGGAGCATCGCTATTGGGTGGACTATCGCACGCGCCAGCCGCAGCGTTCCCCGGGCGCTCAATTGGATGCGCCAGTGGCGGCATTCTGTGGTCTGGCGAATCCGGCGAGTTTCTGGGGAACCTTGCGATCGCTCCGGCTTCCGCCCGTGTTTCATTGGGCGTTCGACGATCATCATCATTACAGTTGCGCGCAAGTGGAGCGCCTGGCTGCCCAAGCCAAGATGCACGGATCGAGTGTGCTGCTGACAACCGAAAAAGACGCGATGAATTTGCCCGACAGTACCGTTTCGATTCTGGATCACGCAGGCATAGAGGTGTATTGGCTCAAGATTGGCGTTCACCTCGAAAAAGAGGACCAGCTGCTGGAGTTGATCGCTAAGGCGTCGAAATGGAATAAATCATCAGCCCGTTCACATTCGGAACTAAGAGATACCCGTTGACGGCGGCGACATCACCCATGCCGAATTGCGTCATGAAGGGATACAAGACTGGAGAACTGGGCGTACTGGCGTCGACAATCATCAGGCTGCTGGGTCCGGCCGGATCGGTGGACGGAGGATTGTTGACGATGGCGAAAATGCCCGAGCCAAGGGCCAGAGGTTGGACCACGTAAGTTCCCGTGGTGGCGATATTGGTTGTCATATTCGCGATCCCTACCGGGGCGTCCACATTGTTGATGTTCATGGTGGAAAGCGTCAGGTTGCCCGTGATGCTGAAGTCGGGGACGCCGGGATTACGAAAGCTAGTGGTATTGCCTGCCACCAGTAGAAGCGATTCATCGTAACCCAGGCCAAGAAAGATGGCGGCGTCCGCAACCGTGACTTGCTCCACTCCCTGCATGCTGCTCGGAGTGCTGATATTCACCACGTCCAGCGCCGCGTTTCCGGTGGTGCTGGCTCCGCTGGAGGTCGTGCTCGTGATGTACGCGGTGTTCGGGTAGCTGTCGTTCGTAGATGCCACTAGCGCCAGCGAATTTGGCATCACGCTGGTGCCGCTCGATCCCGGCCCACTCGATAGCACGGAAAGCAGCTCGGGGAACAAGGAACTAAACTCGTAGACGGCAAAGTTCCCATGCTGCGCGCTGATGGAGGTTCCGCTGGTGGTGAACCAGCTGGTGCTGACATATCCCTCCGTTCCCAGGAAGCTGATGTCGTTGAGAAAGGTGTACGGCGTGGTTGGTAGCTGCGACAAAAGGACAGGGCTCTCCGGAGTGGAGAGGCTGTACACGGCGAAAGTGGGCGCGCTGCCGGGGCCCACGATGTCCACCAGTAGAGGCTCCGAAGTGGCGGTGTTGATGGCGCACTTACTGCCGTTGCCTGCCAGTTGGGCGTCGCCGAATTCACCAATGTAAGTGGGTGCGCTGGCGCTGTCGGTGTCGAGGATGTAAATGCGATTCGGGCCGCAGATGTAGGTGTAAGGGGTATTGGGATAGATGACGATGCTGCTCGAAACGCCGTTTGCAAAAACCAGCTGGCTAACCAGAGTGAGGTAGGTGGGAGGCGCCGTTCCCGATCCTGAAACCGAGACCTGCGCCGAAGCGCTAACATATCCGCCTACCGTGATGACCAGCGGATAATCCGCCGTACCGAGCGTGGAGGGCACCGTGATGTTGGCCTGTGCGAGGCCCGTGAATCCAGGCGTCAGGCCCAGGAACTGGACGGTGGCGCTGACGCCGCCGATGGTGGCCGTAGCCGTTCCCGTGGCGCTCGAAAGCGGTGAATCGGGCGCAGCCGTTCCATCGGCCACGGGATTGTTCAGTGCGCCTTGTCCCGTCAGATAGACGACTAGGATGGCGCCGGCCACTACGGGATCGCTATCGGAATTTGTCGAATTGTCAACGGCGTTCTGAGCCACTGCATGGTTGCTCGTGTCCTGGAAAATTCCTGGCGAGCTGCCGACTACCGTGACGGTGTAAATGGCGCTTTGACCGCCATCGCGCGAGACGTACAGATTCGCAGTCCCGGCTGCCAGGTTGCTCGGCACTTGAAAGTTGATCTGGGTTGCGCTGACGTAGAGCAGCGGCACCGACTCCTGGTTGAGGTAAACCGTCGCACCCGCCATGCTGCGCGGCAGCGGAAAGTTGCTCGCTCCCTGGGTGGAATCGGCCAGGTTGGTCCCGAAAATTGTAGCCAGCTCACCCGGCGCAATTCGCGGTGCGTAGCTGGCGGCATCCGTTACCAGATCGATCACCGATTGTGCTTCCGCCAACGCGTGAGTAAACAAAAGTAAAGGGATTAGGGCCAGGGACCGCATGAGGTTTCAAAAAACCTTTGACGTTGGCCAAGCGGCATTCGTTCAGGATTTCGCACCGGTCACGGAACACCTTCTGGGATGCGCCGGCCAGCTGGCGTATCCGAGGAATCCGACAACTGGATTTATGAATCATAGCGTTAGGGCCAGCTGCGAGCGCCGCCCGTGCCAGCATTCGCGATTCGCGAATCGCGAATGTAGAATGAAAGCATGGTGCTGAAGCCTCAAGACGTATATGTGGCGCTCAAGATCGCCGCCGCCGCGGACCGTGCGCCGTACTCTCAACTGGCAGGCGAGTTGGTGATGAGTCCCTCGGAGGTTCACGCCTGTGTGCAACGCGCAGAGCGGAGCCAGTTGCTGCACGGACCTAAGATGAACCATCGGCCCAATTTTAGGGGGCTCGAAGAATTCCTCCTGCACGGTCTCCGGTATGCTTTCCCGCCTGACCGGGGAGAACTCACGCGTGGCGTGGCGACGTCCTACGCGGCTGAGCCATTGCGCAACATGATCGCGCAAGGCAAGGAGCCGGCGCCCGTTTGGCCGTATGAGCAGGGGAAGCAGCGCGGCATCGCGTTCGAGCCGCTATATAAGACTGCACCGATCGCGGCTTTGCGCGACCCACTATTCTATGAGTACCTGGCGCTGGTAGACGCTCTCCGGGATGGGCGCATCAGGGAGCGCCAAATTGCCGAAACCGAACTTCGCCGTCGTCTCCGAGAAGCCAGTGACCGCAAACCTTGAGCAGTTGATCGCCGCTGCGCGGTTACTCCATCCGTTGCTCGACGAACTGGTGTTCGTAGGCGGCTCCGTCACCGGCCTGCTCATTACTGACGAAGGGGCCGCCGAGCCGCGTACGACGATGGATGTGGATGCGATTGTGGAGATTAGCTCCTACGCGCAGTACGCAGCATTCGGCGATCGCTTGCGCGCGCTAGGATTCGCGGAAGACACCACTGAGGATGCTCCGCTATGCCGTTGGGTTCATCGGACTACGATTCTCGATGTGATGCCGCTCGACGCGAAAATTCTCGGATTCTCAAACCGTTGGTATCGGGCCGCAATGGACGCCTCGGTCACAAGGCGGCTCACGGACGATCTCGAAATCAGGCTGATCACGGCGCCGTTCTTCCTGGCGACGAAGCTCGAAGCGTTCCGGGGACGCGGCCAGAGGAATTTCTTCGCAAGCCAGGATTTGGAGGATGTCATCGCTGTCGTCGATGGCCGCGCCTCGCTCGTAACCGAAATCAAGGCGGCGTCGCCCGAGCTTCGAGCCTACATTCGCGATAAAACAGGAAGCTTGTTGGCGGCGCCAGAATTCCTCGACGCGCTGCCTGGCTACCTGCTTCCCGATGCGGCGAGTCAAGCCCGAATCAGCACCGTCCTCGGTCGTTTAGAAGCGCTTGCGCTTTTGTAGCGCGCCTTCGTGGGTTCAGTTCTGTCGGGTTCGTTACTGTTTGATTAACAAACCCTAACCATAACTGTAACTTGGTACTTGGCTGGTATAATAAGACCCATGGGCGAGTTTCGCAACGGTAGTCCCATGAAAAAGATCATCCTTCTTCGCCCGCGGGGTTTTTGCGCGGGTGTGGTGCGTGCCATTGACGTGGTTAAGATCGTTCTCAATCTTTACGGCGCGCCGGTATACGTCCGTAAAGAGATCGTGCATAATCGCCACGTCGTGGACGAGCTGCGTCAGGCGGGGGCGATTTTCGTAGAGGAGCTAAGTGAAGTGCCTGAGGGCGCGCGCGTGATCTTCAGTGCGCACGGCGTTTCACCGGCGGTGCGGCAGGAAGCTAAGGAACGCAAGCTTGAGGTGATCGACGCTACTTGTCCGCTGGTAACGAAGGTGCATCTGGAAGCGGTGCGCTTTGCGCGCCAGGACCACACTATCGTGCTCATCGGCCACGCCGGTCACGACGAAGTGATCGGAACCCTGGGCGAGGCGCCGCAATCCACGGTTCTCGTCTCTTCCGTTGAGGACGTCGACAAGTTAGAAGTGAAAGATCCTTCCAGAATCTCTTTTCTCACCCAAACCACACTCAGCCTGGATGAGACGAAAGATATTGTCGAACGCCTGAAGGAGCGCTTTCCGGCCATCAAGGGTCCCAAAACGCAAGACATTTGCTATGCAACCGAAAACCGGCAGTTGGGCGTCAAAGCTGTGGTGCCGCTGACCGACGTGCTACTGGTGGTAGGTTCTCAAAACAGTTCGAATTCGCGCCGCTTGGTGGAGGTTTGCGAAAACGAAGGCGTGCCCGCATATCTGGTGGACGACAGCACCGAAGTAAATCCAGCGTGGCTGGACGGTACGCATACGGTGGCCGTGACGGCAGGTGCGTCGGCGCCGGAAAACCTGGTGCAGGAACTAATCCAATCGCTCGAAACGAAGTTCGGGTTTGACTACATGGAAGAGATGGAGCTCAAGGAAGAAGACGTGCGTTTCCATCTGCCCGCGGATTTGGAGCGATCGGCGCTTAAGCTAACTACCATCGCTCGCGTATGAGCCCGAAGCTGCAAGTCGCAGGCACTTTGGTGGAAGGGGCTACGCAAGCCGCGCGGCGCGCCACCGATTTTCTCACCGGCATCCAGTCTGAGCAAGGTTATTGGTGGGCGGAGCTTACCGCCGACACCACGCTCGAATCCGATTACATCCTGCTGCAACTCTGGCTGCATGCGCCGGTGAATGGCGTCTGGAATCCGCCCACCCGGGCCCTCATCGACAAGGCCGCTCAATCCATTCTCTCGCGCCAGTTGTCCGACGGCGGGTTTAATATTTATCCGCAGGGGCCAACCGACCTGAGCGCGACGGTGAAAGCCTATTTCGCGCTCAAGCTGGCCGGGTTGGACTACAACGACCTGCGGCTGACGCGGGCGCGCGAACGCATCCTGGCGTTGGGAGGCATCCAGGCCGCCAACAGCTACGTCAAGATCAATCTCAGCCTGTTCGATCTTTTCCCTCGCGATCATGCGCCGTCCATTCCGCCCGAGATGGTGCTGGCCGGCAATTTCATTTACGAGATGTCGTCCTGGACGCGCGCCATCGTGATTCCGCTCTCGATCGTGCATGCCATGAATCCGCGCCGCCCGGTGCCCGCTGGATTCAACCTCGAAGAGCTTTTCGTGGTGGATGGACAGCAGCTGGAGTTTCGCTTCGACCGTACCAGTTTCACCTGGCGCAATGTCTTTCTGCATCTCGACAAAGTTTTGAAGGTCTGGGAAAAATACGGCTCCCAGGCGCTGCGGCAGCGCGCCATCCGCAAGGCTGAACAGTGGATGCTGGAGCACACCCGGCACACCGACGGAGTGGCCGCGATCTATCCGCCCATGATGTACGTCATCATGGCGCTGGATCTGTTGGGATATGCGCCAGACAGTCCGGAGCGCGTGGACGCGCAAAGCCAGTTCGACAATCTCATGGTGGACGATGCCGTAGAGGGCAATCCGCGTTTCTTCTTCCAGCCCTGCTTCTCGGTGGTGTGGGACACGGGCATCGCAGCCTTCGCCCTGGGTGAAGCCGTGGAACCGCCGCACGACGCGCTGCGCCGATCCGCCGACTGGTTGCTGACCAAGGAAGTCCGCCGCAAGGGTGACTGGTCCGTGAAGCGCCCGAAGACCGAGCCTTCCGGCTGGTATTTCGAATTCGCCAATGAGTTTTATCCCGACATCGACGACACCGCGATGGTGTTGCTGGCGCTGAACCGCTCCAATGCGTCGCGTTCGGAAGAGCAGCAGGCGTGCGAGCACCGCGCCATTCAATGGCTGTTCGACATGCAATCCAAGGATGGCGGCTGGGCTGCGTTCGACGTGGATAATGACTGGCGTCCGCTCAGTTTTGTTCCCTTTGCCGATCACAACGCGATGCTCGATCCCACTTGTCCCGACATCACGGGGCGTGTGCTCGAAGCGTTATGCGCTTACGGGTATGATCGCGCCAATCCCGCCATCGAAAGAGGCGTGCAATACCTGATTCGCACGCAGGAAGAAGATGGAAGCTGGTACGGACGTTGGGGTGTCGACTATGTGTACGGCACCTTCCTGGCCCTCCGTGGACTGGCCGCGGCCGGCGTAAGCGATCGCGAAGCGTACGTCCAGCGGGGGCTGGAATGGGTCCGCTCGATCCAAAATTTTGACGGCGGTTGGGGTGAGAGTTGCGAAAGCTATCAACAAAAGAGTTTCGTGGCCGCAGTTAGCACTCCATCGCAGACGGCTTGGGCTGTGCTGGCTCTTTTGGCGGGTGGCGACACCACCAGCAGGAGCTTGCATGACGGCATCGAATATTTGCTTCGGACGCAGAAGGACGATGGAACGTGGGACGAAGAACTAGCCACCGGAACGGGATTCCCGCAGGTCTTCTATCTGTGCTATCACCTTTACCGGCATTCGTTCCCGTTGCTCGCGTTAAATACTTTTCTCAAGATCATGTCCGGCCCAAACGGGCGTTGACAGTGTGAAGCCGACGCTGGTAACAGGGGCGACCGGTTTCCTGGGATGGCATGTAGCCAATCGATTGCTTGCACGCGGGGATAAAGTGCGGGCTCTAGTGAGAGATACCAGCAGAGTGCGGGAACTGGACGGGGAAGTGGTGATCGGGGACCTGCGCGATCCACAGTCGCTCGAGCGCGCCGTGGCGGGCTGCGCCGTGGTGTATCACGTCGCGGCGGACTATCGCCTGTGGGCCAAGGATTCGTCCGAACTTTATCGCTCCAATGTGGAAGGAACGCGCAATCTGCTGACGGCCGCGCGGGACGCCGGTGTGGAGCGAGTGGTTTACACGAGCACCGTGGGTTGTATTGGAATGCCCGCGGACGCGCCGGGCGATGAGAACACGGAAGTGGATCTGGGGCAGATGTCGGGGGCCTACAAGCGATCGAAATTTCAAGCCGAGCAAGTGGCGCTCGGGTTCGCGCGCGACGGGTTTCCGGTGGTGATTGTGAATCCGACGGCTCCCATCGGCGATCACGATTTTAAGCCTACGCCTACCGGAAAGATCGTGGTCGACTATTTGAAGGGCGATATGCCTGCATTTGTCGATACCGGTTTGAACCTGGTGGATGTGGACGATACCGCGCAGGGCCATCTGCTGGCTTGCGAGCATGGCGCGAGCGGCGAGCGTTACATCTTAGGCTGCGAGAACCTGACGTTGCAGCAGATTCTCACGCGTCTGGCGGCCATCAGCGGTGGAACGGCTCCGCGTTGGCGCATCCCGTACGCGGTGGCATACGCTGCCGGGCTGGCGAGCACGGGCTGGGCCAATTTGACGGGTCATGAGCCGCGCGCGCCCATCGACGCGGTGAAAATGGCGCGCAAGAAAATGTTCGTTTCGCTCGACAAGGCGAAGCGCGAGCTGGGATTCAATCCGCAGCCGGTGGATGGCGCATTAAAGCGCGCGGTGGATTGGTTCCGCGCAAATGGTTACGTGTAGGTGGCCGGTAATTGCTGGTATTTGTGGCCGCCGAGCGCCGGGAGTTGGAAGGATTGCTGGTCCATGTCGACCAGGTTGCCAGGGCCGATTGGCCTCTCGAATTTGCCCGGCGAGGCCGATTGAATGGTGTGCCGATCGTGATGCTGGCAAATGGTCCTGGGCCGAAACTGGCCAGGGCCGCGGTAGATGCAGCGAAAGAGAATGCAAGCATGGACGGGTTGATCAGTACGGGATTTTGCGGCGGTCTTAATCCGGCGCTACGCGCTTGTGACATTTTTATCGCCACGGAAATAGTTGGCGTTGCAGCGGCACTCACGCCATCCAGTTCGCGGCCATTCCAAGCGGGGAAGCTGGTGTCGATAGATCGCGTAGTATCTTCAGCCGCGGAAAAGGCCGAGCTGAGCAGGAACGCGGATGCAGTTGAGATGGAAGCCGCTGCCGTGGCCCAACGTGCGCGCGAGTGGGGTGTTCCGTTTTACTCAATTCGCGTGGTGACCGACACTAGCGAAGAAGATTTTCCATTGGATTTCAATCGAATGCGCTCCGAAGACGGCCGCTTCAGCCGATCTAAAATTATTGCGGCGGCCCTGCGAAGCCCTGCAACAGTGGTTCCAGAACTGATTAAATTAAATAAGAGAACGAAACGCGCCGCTCGGGCGCTGGGGGATTTTCTTGCCGACGCTCGATTCTGAGTTGGTCGCCGCGCCCGCGTTCATGCGGGCCGCAGTTTATACCGGCGACAGCGTGGTGTCCGTGGAGCAGGTGCCAACACCCGCCATTGGGCCGGGTGAACTGCTCATTCGTGTAGAAAGCTGCGGGATCTGCCACACCGATCTCAAGAAGATCGAATACAACCTGCTTACGCCGCCGCGCATCTTTGGCCATGAAACCGCCGGCGTGGTTGCCGCTACCGGCTCGGGGGTCCGGGGATTTTCTCCGGGCGATCGCGTCATCGTGTTCCATCACATTCCGTGCGGCGAATGCTTCTACTGCCGGCACAAGCTGTACGCGCAATGTCCGGTCTATAAGAAAGTGGGCGTCACAGCCGGTTACGAGCCGGCGGGCGGAGGGTTTTCGCAATATGTGCGCGTGATGGATTGGATTGTCCAGCGCGGTGTGGAGAAAATTCCTGACGGCGTCTCTTTCGACCGGGCTTGTTTCGTGGAGCCCGCCAATACCTGCGTCAAGGGTGTGGTCCAACTGGACCCGCGGGCCGAAGACGTGGTTGTGATCCTGGGTCAGGGCCCCATCGGGCTGCTGTTCACGGCACTGGTGAAGCGCTCTGGCGCCACCATGGTGGCCACCGACAGCATGCCCTATCGCCGCGAACTGGCCTTGCGTTTCGGCGCGGCCGCTGCGCTCGATCCGCGCGATCCTGAGCTGCAGGATCGCATCCTGGATATGACCGGCGGGCGTGGGGCCGATTCGGTAATCGTGGCCGCTTCCGCGCCAGGTATTGTCGAACAGGCGGTACGCTATTCGCGGCCTGGTAGCCGCATCCTCCTGTTTGCCCAAACCTCACACCAGGAACGCGTTGAGCTTTCAGGCGCCGATATTTGCGTGGGAGAGCGGAACATTTTTGGATCTTATAGCGCATCGGTGGATCTACAGAAGCAGTCCGCCGATCTGGTTTTCAGCGGTGTTTTGCCGGTAGAGGATCTGATCTCGCACCGGTTTCCTTTGAACGAGATCCGCGCCGGGATCGACCTGGCGTTGCATCCGGAGCCTAAATCGTTGAAAATTATAGTGCAGCCCCAAAGGTGGTCTTAGTGCAAACAGAAATGATAGCCGCGGTGCTGTATGGCAAAGAGGACTTGCAGATTGAGTCCGTAGCCGTACCGCGCATCGGGGATGGCGACGTACTAGTACGCGTACAGGCGGCCCTCACCTGCGGCACCGACGTCAAGGTCTTTCGGCGCGGTTACCATGCCCGTATGATCGTGCCGCCCGCGTTATTCGGGCACGAATTGGCGGGCGATATCGTCGCCGTCGGTAGGGACGTTCACAATTTTCGCGTAGGCCAGCGCGTGGTGGCGGCCAATTCCGCCCCTTGTCTTCAATGCTTCTATTGCCGGCGCGGCAACGAGAATCTGTGCGAAGATCTGTTGTTCAATAATGGCGCTTACGCCGAATACATTCGCATTCCAGCGCGCATCGTGGAACGCAATATGCACCAAATTCCGCCGCACGTTACTTATCAGGACGCCGCATTAGTGGAACCGCTGGCCTGTGTGCTGCGCGGCATCGATGAAACCTGTCTGCGCCCGGGCGATAACGTTGCGGTGATTGGCTTGGGACCCATCGGCCTGATGTTCGTGCGCCTGGCGAAGGCTTACGGCGCGCGCGTTCTGGCGCTGGGACGCCGCAAGACGCAACTGGATCGTGCCGCGGCCATGGGCGCCGATGAGTTGATCATCTCGGGCGAGCCTGGCGAGACCGTGGACCATGTCCGCAAACTCACCGGTGGGCGGGGCGCCGACGTCGCTATTGAAGCTGTTGGTATTCCAGAAGTTTGGGAGACTGCAACGCGTTGTTTGCGCCGTGGCGGGATTGTCAACTTTTTCGGCGGTTGCCCCAACGACAGCAAGATCCAATTGGACACGCAACTGCTGCACTATTCCGAAATCACTTGCAAAGCCAGCTTCCATCACACGCCGGAGCACATTCGCCGGGCGCTGGATTTCGTCAGCCGGGGCGTGATCACGGCGCGGGATTTCGTCAATCGCGTGGAGCCTCTCACCAACCTGCTGGAAGTAATGCGCCACTTGATGAGCCATAACGGTCACATGAAGACCGCCATCATACCCTAGTGAACGCGCTCGCGCCGAAGGATTATGTCAGTTCCCAGGAAGCGCTAAGCGCCACTTACACCGAAGCCGAAGCCGAGCAGTATACGCGCTGGCTTGCGACCCATCATTACGAAAATTTCCACGTCGTCAGTTTTCTGCTGCCCAAAAGGCTGCATCAGGATTTCTACAACGTGTACTCGTTCTGCCGCTGGGCGGACGACTTGGGCGACGAGATGGGCGACACGGCCGAGAGTTTGCGCCTGCTCGGCTGGTGGCGCGGCGAATTGGAAGCCATGTACCGTGGCCAGGTGCAGCATCCCGTGTTTGTCGCGCTCAAGGGCACGGCGCGGAAATACCAACTCCCCAAGCAGCTTTTTGCCGACCTGATCAGCGCATTTGAGCACGATCAGCGCGTGACGCGTTATGCCAATTGGGATGAGGTATTCGAGTACTGCCGCTGCTCGGCAAATCCGGTAGGCCGCCTGGTGCTGCGATTGTGTGGATACTCCGACGACGAGCGCGATCGCATGTCTGATGCCACATGCACCGCCCTACAGCTCGCCAATTTCTGGCAAGATGTGACGGTGGATCTGGAAAAAGATCGCGTGTATCTGCCGCAGCACCTGTTCGCACAACACGGATACACTATCGACGACTTGCGCGCGGGTACCTTCAACGCCGCGTTCCAAAATGTTATGCGCGATGCGATCGAGGTTGCACGGAAGCTTTTCATCCAAGGCTTGCCGCTGGTGAAGACCGTGGACAAGCGTCTGGCATTCGATCTCGAACTGTTTAGCCGGGGCGGTATGCGCGTGCTCGAAAAGATCGAGCAGCAGAATTACAACGTGCTGGCCGCGCGTCCGGCCATCTCCAAATTTGAGCGCGTCCAGTTGCTGGTTGGGAGCCTTTGGAACACTCTGTAGGGCTCAAGGCGTCGTATGCCTTCTGCCAGCGCATCGCACGCACGCGCGCCCGCAATTTCTATTACTCCTTCCTGCTTCTTTCCCGCGAGCAGCGCGAAGCCATGTGCGCCATCTACGCCTTCATGCGTTACTGCGACGATATCAGCGAGGGCGAGGGAGCGTCGCGTGAGGGGATCGAGCAGTGGCGGCAGGATCTGGACTGCGCGCTCGAAGGCCGCTATGGAACCAATTTGCTGTGGCCGGCCTTTCATGATACCGTCCAGCGCTACCACATCCCGCGCGAGTACTTCTACGAAATGATCGATGGCGTCAGCTCTGACCTGCAGCCCAAACAGCTGCAGACCTTCGACGAACTGTATCGCTACTGCTACCAGGTGGCGAGCGTGGTGGGCCTCACCATCATTCACATCTTCGGATTTGAATCGCCCGATGCCTTGCAGCTGGCGGAAAAATGCGGCATCGCATTCCAGTTGACCAACATCCTGCGCGACGTGCGCGAGGATCGCGAGAATGGCCGCATCTATCTTCCCGACGAAGACATCCGCAAGTTTGGCGCCGATTTGGGCGTACATGACGATCGCTTCGTCAAACTGATGAGCTTCGAAGCTGCACGTGCGCGGGCTTATTACGACGAATCGCGTCCCTTGATCGCGCTGGTGCATAAACGCAGCCGCCCGTCGTTATGGGCGCTCATCGAAATCTATCGCCGCCTGCTCACGCGCATTGAGGGCTCCAATTTCAACGTGCTCGAGAAACGCATCCGGGTTCCAACCTGGGAGAAGTTAAGTATACTGGCCAGCGCAGCGTTGCGGTAGTTGTTTTGTGGCGCACGCACTCCTGGCGACACTTTCTGAAAAGCGTTCACACGATTGTGAACGCGGCTCGCACGAGTGCGCCCGCCACGTCAGCGGTCGTACAATTCCGCCAGCTCCCGCAACCGTTGCGCCAACTCCGTCGTCAGCGCGCCCTGCCGATAGCGCCACCGCCAGTTCCCACCCATGGTTGCAGGCTGATTCATGCGCGCTTCAGTTCCCAACCCCAGCACGTCCTGCATCGGAATCAGCACGGTATCCGCGACCGAAGCCTCGAGCGCCCGAATCAATGTCCAGTGAATCTCCGCTCCGTCGGTGTCGAGATACCGCATCGCAAAATCGCGCTCGCGCCGGATGTCCTCCTCCGATCGCGTACTCTCGCCCCGCCCTTCACTCCTCCACCATCCGGCCGTCGTATCGGTGTCATGTGTTCCCGTGTAGGCCAGCACTTCGCGCGGATAGTTGTGCGGACGAAAGGTCGGCGCCTGCGCATCGGTCCCAAAAGCGAATTGCAGCACCGCCATTCCGGGAAATCCAAACTCTTCCCGGATCGCCTCCACTTCGGGCGTGATCACTCCCAGGTTCTCCGCCACAAAAGGTAACTCGCCCAAGGCCGCTTGGGCCGCGTGAAACAACGCCGCGCCCGGACCCTTCACCCATTGGCCATTCACCGCCGTCGGTTCCGATGCAGGAATCTCCCAATAGGCTTCGAACCCTCGAAAATGATCCAGCCGGATCATGTCCACCATTTGAAATGTGGCCCGAAATCGATCCAGCCACCAACCATAACCGTCCCGCGCCAGCGCATCCCAGCGATAAATCGGATTGCCCCAAAGCTGGCCAGTCTGGCTGAAATAATCCGGCGGCACTCCCGCCACCACCGTGGGATTACCCTGCGCGTCCAGACGAAAATATTGGCGATTCACCCATACGTCGGCGCTGTCATGCGAGACATAGATAGGCAGGTCGCCCATAATCCGCACACCGCGCGCGCCCGCATACTCGCGTAGATCGCGCCACTGCTCGAAGAATACGAACTGCAGAAACTTCTGGGTGGCAATCGGGGCCGCTAACTCCTGGCGCCATTTCGCGAGCGCCTGCGGATCGCGATCGCGCGCGCCTGGCTCCCACCGCGTCCACGCCACTCCGTGATGCCGGTCCTTCAAGGCCATGAACAATGCGAAGTCGTCCAGCCAGTCTTCGTTCACCTCGCAAAAAGCCTCGAATCCCGAGCCAGGCCGGGCCGCCGATACCAGCAGCGCAGTCTTCCACGGGATGAGCCCTTCGAAATCGACGCGGCCCTCCGGAAATTCCGGCGCACCGGCCAGGGCGGAAGCGTCCAACCAGCCTTTTTCGACCATCCCCTCCAAACTGATGAGCAGCGGATTCCCGGCCCGCGCCGAAAAGCACTGATAAGGCGAATCGCCGAAGCCCGTCGGACCCAGCGGCAGCACCTGCCAGAGGCTCTGGCCGGCCGTGGCCAGAAAATCGACAAAGCGCCGCGCCTCGGCCCCCAGGTCCCCGATCCCATAGGGTGAAGCCAGCGAAGTGGGGTGCAGCAGGATGCCGCTGGATCGGGGAAATCGCATCTTCTGGATTAACTGCTCCGAATCTATAGATTAGCCGCCCAATTGCCGATTATTCGCCTGACAGTGATCATCACGCGCACACCCTTGAGGATCTCGATCGGCGGAGGCGGCACGGATCTGCCGTCTTACTATAGACGCTTCGGAGGCTTCGTCATTTCCGCCGCAATCAACAAGCATATCTACGTCGGCATGAACGAGACTTTCGGCGGCGGGTACTTCCTGAAATATTCAGCATTGGAGAACGCCAATACGCTGGATGACATCCGCCATCCACTGATCCGGGAAGCGCTGCGGATGCACGACGTCCGCCCACCGCTCGAATTGATCAGCATGGCCGATGTCCCGGCCGGAACCGGTCTTGGATCGTCGGGGGCTTTCACCGTCGGGCTGCTGCGCGCGGTGCATGCCTTCCAGCGCAACTACGTCGATCCAGCCGTCGTGGCGGAAGAAGCCTGCAAGATCGAGATCGATATTCTGCAGGAACCGGTAGGTAAACAGGATCAGTACATCGCGGCATTCGGCGGTCTGGCCTGTTTCGAATTCTGTCCGGACGGCCAAGTCAGCGTTACACCGCTCAACATCAGCAACGGCACGCTCTACAATCTCGAAGATCGCCTCATGATGTTCTTCACCGGCTACTCGCGCAATGCATCGGCCGTGCTGGACGATCAAAAAGTCCGTTCCGAACTTGGCGACAACGCGATGCTCGAAAACCTGCATTACACCAAGCAGCTTGGTCAATGCATCAAGCTGGCGCTCGAGCAAGGCAATACACGGCGCTTCGGCGAGCTGATGCACGAGCACTGGATGCACAAGAAGGAACGGTCGCCCGGAACCAGCAGCGAAGGAATCAATCGCTGGTACGAAATCGGACGCGCAAACGGAGCGGTCGGAGGAAAGCTGGTGGGCGCGGGTGGCGGGGGCTTTCTGCTGTTCTACGCGGAGGATCGCGATGCGCTGCGCCGCGCCATGGTGAACGAAGGTCTACATGAGTTCCGCTTCAAATTCGATCACGAAGGCTCAAAGCTGCTTTCCAGGGACTAAGGAGGCGCATGGCATGCAGTGCGTGATTCTCGCCGGCGGCTTGGGAACGCGGATGCGCCCGCTCACCGAAACTTGTCCCAAGACGCTGCTGCCGGTGCGTGGACGTCCTTTCGCCTGGCATCAGCTGCACTGGCTGGCATCGCAAGGCATCACCGAAGTGGTCTATTCCATCGGCCATCAGGGCGACATGATCTGGCGCTATTGGGCCGAAGAGCCGCCGCCGATTGCCTCCATTCGCTACGTGGACGAGGGCGAAAAATTGCGCGGCACCGCAGGAGCGTTGCTCCTGGCGCGCGACGAAGGCGTGCTGGACGAGAACTTCTTCGTCATCTATGGCGATTCGTTCCTTCCGGTTGAATACCGCCCGGTCTGGCGCGCGTTTGAAACCAGCGGCCAGCCCGCACTGATGACCGTTCTTCGTAATGAAGGACGCTGGGACCGCAGCAACGTGATTTACCAGCCGGGCCGCGTCATGCTGTACGACAAAGCCGCCGCGCCGGGTATGCAGTATATCGATTACGGCCTGTCGTGCCTGCACCGCGAAGTCTTGCGTGAAGTGACATCCCCCGATCTGGCCGTTCTCTTCCACGATTTGAGCGTCAGCGGACGGTTGGCGGCCTTCGAAGTCCGTGAGCGCTTCTACGAGATCGGTTCGCCCGCCGGCCTTTACGACTTTGAGCGCTACCTCCAGACTCGCGAAGCCGTCACTTTCTAGCGATAATCGTTCCAGATGCCTCCCACATTTGGAAACGGCAAGATTTGCTACGTCGAAATTCCCGCCCTGGACATCGCCACATCGGCTGACTTCTATGAATGCGTCTTCGGATGGAAGATCCGCAAGAACAAAGAGGGTGGTGCGTCTTTTGACGATGGAGTGGGCGAAGTGAGCGGAGCTTGGGTGCTGGGCCGTCCTCCCCATACCACGCCCGGGCTGATGGTCCACGTCATGGTGGACGACGCGGCAGCCACCATAGACCTGATCATCGAGAACGGAGGCCAGATCGTGCAGCCCATCGGCGCGGATGCGCCCGAGATCACCGCGAAATTTCGCGATCCGGCCGGAAATGTGATGGGCATTTACCAGCACGGCGGTTCTCGCTAAAATGACACGGGGAAAATGACACGGGGAAAATGACCGACACAATTCATCCGGCGGAAGCACTCGAACGCATCCAATGCCAGTGGTGCCAGGGCATGAACGAGAAGACCGCGCTCACCTGCCGCGCGTGCGGCGCGCCGCTCGATATTCGCAACCTGGTGAGCGAGTCCGGGTGGCGCGAAGCCCCGCGCCTGCGCGATATGACCGAGTTTAGTTTCAGCTCCAGTACCTGCCAGGTGGAAGGCGAAATCGTTCCCGTAGCCGAGATCCATCTGGGCGCGAATGACTCGGTCTTCTTCGAGCACCACATCATGCTGTGGAAGGACGACAACGTGCCCATCAGCGTGCTGCAATTGCCCGGCGGTTTGAAGCGCGCCTTTGCCGGGATGCCGTTCATCATCAGCGTGGCAACTGGCCCCGGCCGCATCGCCTTCTCGCGCGACGCAACGGGCGAACTGGTGGTGCTGCCATTGCATCCTGGAATGGAGCTGGACGTTCGCGAGCACGCTTTTGTGCTGGGTTCGCACCAGATCGATTATTCGTTCGTCCGGGTGAAGGGCTTGAGCAACATTTTGTTCGGCGGCCAGGGCATGTTCATGGATCGCTTCGTCACTACCAATAGCCCCGGGCTGGTTTTGCTGCACGGTTACGGCAACGTGTTCGAGCGCAAGCTCAAGGCGGGTGAGAGCATCATGGTGGAACCGGGTGCGTTTTTGTACAAGGATTCGTCCGTCAGCATGGAGGTCGAGTTCCAGCGCCTCGGGACTGGATTTTTCGGCGGCACGAACATGAGCCTGGCGCGTATGACGGGGCCTGGGCGCATCGGCATCCAGTCCATGTACGTGCATCACCACACCGAGTAGTTATCCGGGAGGACTAGACCAATGTTCTGCACTAATTGTGGTAGTTCAGTTCCGGACGCCGCCAAGTTCTGCACAGCCTGCGGTAGCGCCGTTCAGCGTACGCCAGCGCCAGCGCCGGCGGAGCCACAGCCTGCGTCGCCTGTTCAGTATTCACAACCCGTGCAACCGCCGCCTCGCCCCGCCCAGCCGCAGCCAGTGGCATCCGGCGTTCCGGCCATCTGCCCTTGGTGCGCCGCCGAAATCTCCGCCGATCAATTGGCCTGTCCGCGCTGTGGCGCCAGCCTGAAAGCGCCCTCCATTCGCAGCGAATCCGGCTGGGGCGAACTGCCTGGACGCAAGGACATGGCCAAGCTCCAGTTTGGCGATTCGTTTTGCCAGATCGAAGGCTTGTACGTGCCGGTAGCCGATGTGAACCTGGCGGGCGCCGACAGCATCTACTTCACACACCACGTCCTGCTGTGGAAAGATCCGCAAGTGAACATGTCCACCATGTCGCTGGCATCCGGATGGAAGCGGATGTTTGCCGGCCTGCCGCTCATCATGATGCAGGCGCACGGCCCCGGTCATATCGCGTTTTCTCGCGACACGCCCGGAGAAATGATCGCGCTGCCGCTACAGCCCGGCGAACAGGTAGACGTGCGCGAGCATCTTTTCATGCTGGCCACCAACAACGTCGAGTACGATTGGTTTTCGACCAACATCTGGTACACCACGCAATCCGGCGACGACAAGGAGACGCACTATCCGGTCGGCATGTTCATGGATCGCTTCTCGGCGCCGCAAGCGCCCGGACTGTTGCTGCTGCACGCTTCGGGCAACGTGTTCGTTCGCGATCTCGCGCCCGGCGAGACGCTGCTCGTGAAACCCACCGCGCTGATCTTCAAAGATCCAACGGTTGAGATGCAGTTGCATTTCGAGCATCCCCGCGCCGGATTCAGCCTGGGCTTCGGATGGGGTGCGTCCAGTTGGAGCAATCGATATTATTGGCTGCGTCTATTTGGACCGGGGCGCATCGCGGTCCAATCGGTTTTCGACCGAATGGAAGGCGAGAGCCGATATTTGTCAAACTGTTCTCCGGCAACCGAGCAGCGCTGGTAGGAGGGAGTATGGTTGATCCATTAAAGCTTCGCGCCTGGTACGCGCATCGTCAAGGCTTGGACGGGCGGCTCGAAGGAAAATCCTCCGCTGAGGTATTAGAGCGCGCCGGGTGGGCCCGTTCGGTGGGAGGAGTATCGCCCTATCTGACCTTGTTTTCCCGGGCCGGAATCAGCCGCGAGCAAGCCGATGCGGACGCTGCGAAACTGCGAATCTACGAACTTCCCAGCGCTCGCGGTTGCACCTATGTCCTGCCCGCTTCCGACTTTGCCCTTGGACTGACCGCCGGACAAAGCTTCGACGGCGACATGAAGGCGGCCGTCAAACTCGGCGTAACTCCGAAGGAAATCGCCAAGCTCTCGGACGCGGTGGTGGCCGCGCTTGAAAAGGGACCGCTCGACACTGAAGAACTGCGTGAGGCCACCGGTAAAGCCGTCCGTAATCTGGGAGAGGAGGGCAAGAAGAAAGGCGTTACCACCACGCTCCCACTCGCGCTCGGCGATTTGCAGGCGTCCGGTGATATCCGGCGTGTTCCCACCAACGGCCGGTTCGATCAGCAGCGCTATCAGTACGCGCTGTGGCGTCCTAATCCTCTGCGCGGCTTCAAACTGTCGCCCCAGCAGGTTCACACGGAACTGGCGCGAAGGTACTTCGCTTGGATCTCGCCGGCATCTGTTTCCGGTTTTCAAACCTTCTCGGGGCTCGGAGTAAAAGCGGCCAAAGCCGCACTCGATCCACTGCAGCTGGAGCCGATCGAAATGGCCGCCGGCGACCAGCGCTTCTTCCTTCCCGGCGACCGGGACAAATTCGACGCCTTCAAAGCACCCAAGGAACCGCGTTACTCACTGCTCGGCAGTATCGATTCGCTGTTCCTGCTGGACCCCGATCTGGCGTCGGATCTGGCCAGCCACGCCATCGTCGATAGGGGCCGCCAGGTAGGCTTCTGGGAATATGACCCAGCAACAGAATCAATCGCTTGGGCCTGCTCCGTCAAGAAGGACAAGGCGCTCCAGGAGGCAGTCACGCGTACTGAGAATTTCATTCGGGAGCAACTCGGGGACGCCCGATCCTTCAGCCTGGATAGCCCCAAAAGCCGCGCGCCCCGTATCGCCGCGCTGCGCAAGTCCGCAGCAAGTGCTTGACCACAAGGCTCAAGCCTTTTACAATCAAATCAGTAGAGGCTGGGCGGTAGCTGTTGCATCCATGAACCATCGCGAACAGGACGTGCTGCATTCCATCGTCGAGTCGTATATCCAGACTGGCGAACCTGTGGCCTCGCGTACCATCGCCAGGCAACGCGGCGACAACCTCAGTCCGGCTACCATTCGCAATGTGATGGCTGATCTGTACGAAAACGGTTATCTTTCGCAGCCCCACACCTCGGCCGGACGCATCCCCACCGAAAAGGCTTTTCGCAGCTACGTACAGTCCCTCACGCTGGGCCGGGTGCTTGTCACTGAGTTACAACGCGTGCGCGCCCAGTTGAGCCAGCCCACCACCATGGAAGCGCGCGTGGAACGCTCGTCTCACATGCTTACGGAGATGACGCACAGCGTGGGCATCACGGCAGCCATCCCAGCTTCCAGCCAGACCCTGCACCAGATCGAGTTAATCGCTCTGGCGGAGCAGCGGGTGCTCATGATTGTGGTGACCCGGGACCGCATGGTCCGCAATCGCGTGGTCGCGGTGGACGAAAATGTTTCGCAGGACGAACTGGCGTCTATTCGCAATTACATCAACCGCAATTTCAGCGGCTGGATCTTATCGGAAATCCATTCGGAGCTAGAGCGGCGCCTGGAGCAACAAAGCGCGGCTTACGACGCGATTCTGAAGCGGCTGAACGAGCTCTACGCCAAGGGCTTGCTCGATATCGAATTGGCGCCCGAAATTCACCTGGAAGGCGCGAGCAACCTGGTGGGGTTGGACCTGCATCTGACGCGCGAAAAGCTGCGCGAGCTGTTCCATACCCTCGAGGAAAAGAAGCGAATCCTGCAGTTGCTGGATCGGTTCCTGGAACAACCCGCGGGAGAAGTGGCGGTTCACGTCGGGCTGGCGGATGTGCATCCCAGCATGCGGGAGTTGTCGCTGATTGGCGTTTCCATTTCGCTCGCCGGGGGTCTGTCGGCCAAGATTGCCGTGCTGGGTCCCATGCGAATGAACTACGGTAAGGCTATGTCCGCCGTGTATCATGTGGGGCAGGCGTTCGGAAGCTTGCCGGTTTAACATTCCACCGCCGTCCGCGCGCAAAACTATAAAATAGAAGAATGGATATCAAGGAACCCACTGTCGACGCTGGCGAGACCGTGGCGGCTACAGATCCGCCTAGTGGGGCTGGCGCCGCCACGTCGATGGATGCGGTGACCGCCGAACGCGACCGGTTGCTCGAGGAAAAGAACGAATTAGTGGAGCTGCTGCGGCGGCGCCAGGCGGAGTTTGATAATTTTCGCAAACGGGCTGAGCGGGAAAAGTCGGAGGTTCTGGAGTTCGCCCATTCCGACAGCGTGCGTGCTATTCTGCCCATTCTGGACGATTTCGAGCGGGCGCTGAAAACCCACACCGCCGATAAAGTTTATGCGCGCGGTATGGAAATGATCCATCAGCACTTAGGCGACGCGCTAAAGAAGTTGGGATTAGAGACGATTACCACGAAGGGGCAGAAGTTCGATCCCCATGTCCACCACGCCGTCGATATGGTGGAAACCGGTGACGTGGAAGAACAAACTATTCTGGACGAATATCAGCCGGGGTACAATTTCCGCGGGCGCCTGCTTCGCCCGGCCATGGTAAAGGTTGCGGTAACCAAGAAATGAACGCGGTAATGATCAGATGAACGCCACGAAACGCGACTACTACGAAATATTGAGCGTGGCTCGTGACTGTGACGACGGTGTGCTGAAAAGCGCTTACCGCAAAATGGCGCTCAAGTATCACCCGGACCGTAATCCCAACGATCAAGATGCTGAGGAGAAGTTCAAGGAAGCGGCCGAAGCTTACAGCGTCCTGAGCGATCCTCAAAAGCGCGCGGCTTATGACCGTTATGGCCACCAAGGACTGCAGGGTGTGGGGGCGCAGGGTTTCGACCCGTCGACGTTCACCGATTTTGGCGATATTTTGGGCGACCTGTTCGGGTTCGGCGACTTGTTCGGCGGCGCCGGGCGGCGCGGCGGTGGACGCACTCGCGCGCAACGCGGCGAAGATCTTCGTTATGACCTGGAAATGTCGCTCGAAGACTCCATTCGCGGGCTGAGCGTTGAGATTCAGGTGCCGCGCATGGATCTGTGCTCGCGTTGCCAGGGCAGCGGCGCCGAAAAAGTGGACGGCCTGACCACCTGCCCGATGTGCCACGGCCGGGGCGAAGTGGTTTATCAGCAGAGCTTCCTGCAGATTCGACGTACCTGTTCGCAGTGCGCTGGGCGCGGCCAAATTGTGCGGCGTCCCTGCACCCAATGTAAGGGCGAGCGCCAGATGCGGACCGAGCGAAAACTGAAAGTCACCATTCCGGCCGGCGTGGATTCAGGCACGCATCTGAAACTGGCTCACGAAGGGCAGTCGGGCTTTAACGGTGGTCCGGCTGGCGATTTGTATGTCGTGATCAAGGTGAAGGAACATCCCATTTTCGAGCGGTCGGGAGACGATCTGCTGTGCACCGTTCCTATCAACGTGGCGCAAGCCGTGCTGGGCACGGCGATCAATCTGCTGACCTTTGACGGTCTGGAGCAAGTGAAAATCCCGGAGGGCGTTCAGACCGGAGCACGCATCCGTCTGAAGAATCTCGGAGTGCCACGCCTGCAAGGCAGCGGGCGCGGCGATTTGTTCGTGCAAGTGGATGTGAGGGTCCCAGGCAAACTGACGCGCGAGCAGCGCAAGCTCTTCGAGCAGCTGCGTGAAACGCTGCCGGAAGAGAACGAGCCGCACGAGAAGGGCCTGCTCGATAAAGTGAAAGATTATTTCGCCTAGACGGCTCCCGCTCCCGGTACGTTGAGACGCCCGCTCCGCTCCAGCCACAAGTGAAACATTTTTGCGAAATCCTGGATCTCCCCGGAGGTCCATAGTTCCTCTACCGTGCACTTCATCTTTCTCCGCCAGTTAGGATATTCCGTCGTGCTCCCCGGCAGGTTTTGTTGCTCGGCCTGCTTCAACAGGTCTTCCTGATTCAGCACCATCAGCTTGGAAGGCGCCAACGCAAGAAAGCCTACGATAGCGTTGTGCAGCTCGCCGGTTAACTCGGGAACCTGCGCCTGATCGCGCGGGAACCAGTCTGGCAGCAGCTTGAGATCGATGAGCAGATCCAGCAGCTTTTGCTTCTCCCGCGCCCGGTCGGCGCGCATGCTCTGGTAGGCGCCGTCATCGGGCAGCAGACCGGCTTGGCGCCGCGCATCGATGTCCCGGGCCAGCCAAAAGCCAGCGAGCGTCGGCAGATCGTGCGTCGTCGCCGATACCAGCGCATCGCGCGGATAGTCCTGCGGGCGCCGGAACCGGCCGTTGTCTTGTTCGAAATACAACAGGCGATAGCTCAAAATTCCGAATCGATGCAGCACCTCGCGCGCCTCGTCCGGCACCGTGCCAAGGTCCTCGCCGATCACGATCACCCGGTTGCGCACGCTCTCGAGCGCGAGAATCGAAAGCAGGTTCTCGAAACGGTCGCGCACGTAGGTCCCAACGGTGGCTTCCATACCGTCTGGAATCCAGTACAGCCGAAAAAAGCGCATGACATGATCGATGCGCAACGCTCCCCCATGCCGGCAATTCTTCCGGATGGACTCGGCAAACAGGCAGTAGCCGTCCTCGACGTGGCGGTCCGAGTTCGGCGGCGGAAAGCCCCAGTCCTGGCCTTTGGGCGAGAACCCGTCGGGCGGCGCGCCCACCCGGCACCCGGATACAAAGAACTCGCCATGTGCCCAAAGATCGGAACCGAAGCCATCCGTGGCCAGTGCCAGGTCGTGGTAAAGCCCGATGCTCAGGCCGCGCTCCACAGCATGTTGCTGCGCGGCCGCCAGCTGCAGATCGAGCTGCCACTGGACGTATTTATAGAACAGAACGCTGCGCCAGTGTTTTCGAGCGAAGGCCTCGGTGGCCGCGGATGCGGGGTCCTGGTATTGCTCCGGCCAGCCCCTCCAGTTCCAGACGTCCGGGCACTGCTTGTGAATATTCTGATCGAGCGCGGAGTGCACGGCGAAACGATGCAGCAGGTCGCCTTCACGCTCGATATAGTGCTTCAGCTCAGCCGCGCGGGGGGTCCCGTCGCGCCATTCATCCAGAAACGCCTGGAACAGCAGCTTCAGGAAGCGTAGCTTCAGGGTGTACACGCGCTCGTATTCCACCAGCTCCGCGTCGCGCAGCGCGGCAATTTCTTTCTGCACGCCGGGCGACTGGAATAGGGCCGCGGCTCGAGAGGATCGAGCGAAGTCGGGGATGGCTTCGATATCCAGGTAGATCGGATTGCGATAGTAGATGGAGTTAGGAAGGTACGGACTGGTGTTATAGGGTTGGCGATTGGCAATCGCGTGCAGTGGGTTGAGAGCGATGAAGCTGGTTCCGGTGCGCTCCACCACCCAGTCCGTCAGGGCTTTCAGATCGGTGGTGTCGCCACATCCCCAGTTCCGTTGGGACCGCAGTCCAAAAAGGCTGATGGCAATTCCGGCGGCTCGGCTGGCCTCAAGCCACGGCGGCTCAAAGGCCCGGCTCGGACAGACGATCAGGCGCGAGGGACGCGAGACGTTCCCGGCCATCTCTAGCGTTATCTGGTGATAGCCCAGCGGAAGATCGTCTGGAAGGCGGATGTGCCAGGACGCCGTCGTCTCGCCGGGCGCAGTGGCCAGTTTCATCGCCAGTGTCATTGCCAATTCAATCGCGCTACCGTCTTCGAGCTTGATTCGCAGAGTGGCGGCGTCGCCAGTATGGCCGGAAGGCAGGGAAACGGGGACTTCATGCGGCGTCCTTCCAGCGGTGAGAAAAATGACCGGAGCGAGCGGGTAGCGTTTCTGGCGCTGACTGCGGCGCGCCATGGCCTCACGAAGTGAATCGCTAGACCGCGTGTCTGCGCCCAGCGATGTCAGGATCGCGGTTTCTAACTCCGCCGAAGCATGATGCTGATGGCCCCAGATATCCCAGTAATCGGTTTCGATGCCCCAGGCGCGCGCAGCCTGTTCGATCTCGCTCGCATCGGGTGGATTGGGGCGATCCTGCATGTGATAATAGGATCGTGGATCGCGAGCCCAAGTTTCAACCTAGTCTTCCGAGCGAGCTCTTCGCGCGCATCGATAACGAGGATGCCGCCAGCGTTCCCGAGGGTATCGTTACCACGACCATTGGCAAAGCGATTAATTGGGGCCGCAAGAATTCCATCTGGCCCATGTCGTTTGGCCTGGCTTGCTGCGCTATCGAGATGATGTCGATGATCGGATCGCGTTTCGACATTTCGCGCTTTGGCGCTGAGGTGATGCGTGGGTCGCCGCGCCAGTCTGATCTGATGATCATCGCGGGGCGGGTCTCGAACAAGATGGCGCCCGTGATTCGTCGCCTGTATGAACAGATGCCCGAGCCTAAGTGGGTTATCTCGATGGGCGCTTGCGCGACGTCGACAGGGGTTTTCAGCAATTACGCTTTGATTCCGGTGAACCAGGTAATCCCGGTTGATGTATATGTTCCTGGATGCCCTCCGCGCCCCGAGCAGCTCATTTACGCGATCATGTTGCTGCAAAAGAAGATCGAGGCCGATAAAGGGACTACTCTCAAGGTCCTGAACCTGGCGTAACTTCCCTCCGCACACGCCCCGTTAGGATCTCTCCTCAAATTTCTCAGCCCCTTGCCGATGAGGATTAAAAGGCAAGTTCATGGCAATTGGGATCACCTCTATCCAACCGGCCGCTACCACGCCCGCGGTTTCGTCGCAGGTATCGGTGGAGGAGGCTACCCAGCGCAGGCAGTTGCTGCAGGCGGCCCAGTCCGTCAACGATAGTGGAGTTCTTGGGCCAAACCAGTTGGTGTTCGTGCTCGATCGCCAGACCCACCGCGCGGTAATCCGGGTGGAAGACCGAACCACTCACCAGGTTGTCTCGCAGATACCCCCCGAATACGTCTTGCGGCTAGCCCAGGACCTGGGCAGTTCGGCGCAAGTAACCGGCTTGGACGACGATACGTAAAGAGAATGCGCAACCACGGATACCAAAGCTACTTCGACGACGAAGTCTTAGACGCCAGTCCTTTGAAACTGATCGAGATGCTTTATGGCGCTACGCTCGATTCCATCGCGGCCGCGCGCCGTCATATTCGGAACCAGGATATTCGTGCGCGGGCGCGGGCAATTAACAGAGCGATTAGGCTTATTGCTGAGCTATCACAATCGTTGAACCACGAAGCCGACGGCGTTCTAAGCCGGAATTTGGCGGCCCTGTATGGATATGTCGGGCGGCTGCTGATTCAAGCAAACGCCGAGCAGATCGAAGCGCCTCTGGCCGAGGCGGAAGCCCTGTTGTCTACCCTCGCAGAGGCGTGGAGGGCTTGTGTCCCTGCGATGTCCGAACCGGGTTTTCTCAATGCAGACCTTCTTCGACCTGAGGTCTCTCACGCATCTATCCCTTTCAGTGGGCATCTCCTTTAAGTGAGCGTCTCCTTTAAGTGAGCGTCTCCTTTAAGTGAGCGTCTCCTTTAAGTGAGCGTCTCCTTTAAGTGAGCGTCTCCTTTAAGTGAGCAACGATGAGAGCATTGGCTACCGTTTGGGCCGGAACGTCGTAGTTCCCAGACTGCACTTGCAGACTGAGCTGTTCGATTCTTCCGGGATCGGGCGCGGCCAGTGCTTGCGCCGTTTGAGAGACTTCCGCCTGGTCGGAACCGGCTAAGGATTCCTTCTCTGACGAGCGTGTGGGAGCCGTTGGCCCGGCCTTCTCTGTGCTCTGCGTTGAAGCAGTACGATTCAGATCATCGATTCGCATGATTGGTAAGCCCTGCAACGACCATCTTAGCGAGCCCCAGCCCGCCGCTTGCGGACAAAGCCTGTGCGAGTTGCTGCTCTCCTAGTTCTACCATGGTGGAGTTTGTCTCATCTTGTTCGTCGCTGTCGCCTGTCATCCCGCCACCCGACTCGCGCGCCAATTTCAGCATCTGAGCGATCAACAGCGCTTCAAAGTCCATTGCAGCTTTCTGA
Source organism: Bryobacterales bacterium (assembly GCA_963781905.1). GTDB lineage: Bacteria > Acidobacteriota > Terriglobia > Bryobacterales > Bryobacteraceae > Palsa-89. The sequence goes on along the minus strand of CAWAHZ010000010.1, from coordinate 3,491,768 downwards.
ATCTTCTCGGGTGTGTCCTTGGGGGACGAAGAGGGAGAGGAGGACGAAGAGGGAGAGGAGGACCGCAAGGGATAGCCGGATGTAAGGGCTGGCGCAGCGGGAGCAGCGAATAGAACTTGCGCCGAAGGGATCGGCATGAATTAGAGTACCTCCACTTCGGCCTGGAGAGCTCCGGCAGCCTTCAAACTCTGCAGTATTGCGATGATGTCCCGAGGCGTCGATCCGATCGCCATCAGCGCCCGCACCAGCTCCTCCACGCTGGCGCCTTGCTCCAGCACGATGTTCTTGGCCTTCTCTTCCTTGGCGGAGACGGCCACGTCCGCCGTTACGGTGGTTTGTCCAGCGGACAGCGGAGGCGGCTGCGAGACCCTTTCGGTGGTTTGAATCTCCACTGTCAAGCCTCCATGCAGAATCGCGACAGGAGCGATCCTGACGTCCTTGCCCATGACAATGGTGCCGGTGCGTTCATCCAGCACAATCCGCGCCGGCCGGTCTGCTTCTACCAGAACGTTTTCGAGTTCACTGAGGAACTCGACGGTTCTCGAAACGTAAGCCGCCGGTGTATCCACCGAAACCAAGCCGGAATTCTCGGCCTTGGCCGGCCGCACGGTGTCAGTTCCAAATTTCTGGTTGATGGCTGCCATGATCCTAAGTGCAGTTGTAAAGTCCTCCTGGCGTAGTTGCAGCTTAATGTGCCCGCCCGGAGTAACCGAGGGCGCGAGTCTCTCTACAATCGCACCATTCGGGATCCGGCCCGCAGTGGGATGATTGAGCCCCTTAGTATTTCCACCCCGTGCCACCAGAAAGCCACCGGTGATCACCGATCCCTGGCCCACGGCGTAGACCTGTCCCTCCGAGCTCTTTAGGGGAGTTAGAACCAGGATGCCCCCTTGTAAGTTCGTGCTATCGCCCACGGCCGCTACCGCAATATCGATCCGGGTTCCCGGTTGTGCAAACGGCGGGAGTTCGGCAGTCACAATTGCTGCCGCGGTATTGCGTACCTGGATGAGCGTAGGCGAGACTTCCACGCCCATACGCGCCAGGAGGTTCGTGAGACTCTGGATGGAGAAGACGGTTTGCTGCGAGTCACCGGTGCGGTTCAGGCCGACCACGATACCGAACCCAACGAGCTGATTGTCCCGGACCCCCTCAATCGATACCAGATCTTTGAGCCGCGTACGCTGGTTGGCTGCCTCAACCGGCAAGACGATAAGAAGGCACAGGATCACAGTGGAGTGCATGGTTTTAGAAGGGAAGCAGTCCTAACAACAGCCTGTACAGCACAAACGGCCGCTTGACGGCGTCATTCACCACGCCTTTACCGTTGACTGAGATCTCCATGCGCGCGACACGATCCGACGGTACCGAATTCTGGGTGAGGTCCTCAGGCCGAACGATTCCCTGAATGGTAATGACCTGTTTGTCGGCGTTCACCGAGATCTGCTTTTGCCCCTTCACCACTAAGTTGCCGTTGGGCAGGACCGCAGTCACCTCAGCCGTGATGGTAGTCGAGAGAGTAGTTCCGCGGCTGGTTGTTCCTTGACCCTGCAGCTGTGTGTTGTTGGAGGCGTTGGCGAGATTAGAGAGCGCGCCTGTGGCGCTCTTTGGCCCAGCCAGAGCGGTGACCGCCGCGCTCACGCTAGATTTTCGAGCCGTATTGGTGACGCCGGTGGACACCGCCGACGAATTGTCCAGGACCACAATTGTGATCAGGTCATAGAGCTGGCTGGCGCGCACGTCTCGGACGGCGTCAGACAGGCGGCCATTCGGAAAATACAGAGAGCCGGGGGTGGCGCCAGCCAACTGGCGTGACTTGTCGTTCACCTCTTGAACGTGTTGATCCAAAGTGGGTGGTGGTGTTGTCGTCGGAGCTTTCTTAGCCCATAGGGGAGCACCGAGCAGGACCAGCCACAGTCCAGCGAATATTGCCGATCTCATAGCGCGGACTCCGTCGAAGGAACGACTTTGACGCGCCCCCGTTCTTCGATAAGCGCTCGAAAGGTTCTCCCGCTCGAAGGATTGTGGACTAGGATGCTTTCCCCTTTCGTTCCCGAAGACTCCGCTACAGCGTCGAGAGTGATGGTTGCAGCGCCATTGACTACTGTGACGTGCACCGTTTCCCCACGCAGGACGTCCTGAGGATCGTCCAATGCCTCAGGCACAATCCTTTGTCCGGCCGCCATCGCCCGGCGCGCGACTTTATCGACGATCGCGGAGAGGGATGAAAGTGGCGATTCGGGAAATGGAAATTGTGCCATACGGGCGGTTGTGATCTGCGCGGCGCCAATCACTGCTCCTCTTGGAATCGCCTCCTTGGCCAGGAAAATCTCCCGGTCCACCAAAATTCGGACTTTGGCCCACACGTCGAGGCTATTTCGATCGTCGAAAAGGAGCTTACCCCGCCAAATCACAGGGGCTTGCGGGTTGCTTGCGGCCGGCTTGTTCAACGCCGCGAGTTGGAAGACCAACCGGCCCGGAGGGACAAGTTTGTTGCTGAATTCCAGGACGTCAAGACGCGCTGCGGGAGCATTGAGAGCCGAGATCATCGCCGCTCTCACGTCCTGGAGGGAAAGCGGATGTGTTATTCGCTGGACACACACACTGGGGGCCGCATCCCCGAGCGGGAAGGTGAGTGCATTGCGGCGCGCCACCAAAAGGATTTCGCGCGAGGTCAGAGCCCGGACGGTTCCAGGCCAGGGCGCAAACCCAATGACCTCGTCCGGATCGAGCCCTTGAAACAACGGTACAGCTGTAAAAAGGTCTCTCGCAACGATTTTGTCGGTGGGCACCTCGATACAGGCGGTGCGCGCCAGGCCGGCAACAATAACAAGGATGGCAGCAATTTTCATTGGGTGACGTTGTTGATTTGCTGATACATTTCATCGGCCGCCTTCACTACTTTGGAGTTCGCCTCATAGGCCCGCTGGCTCACGATCATGTTCACGAACTCCTCGACCACGCTGACGTTTGAACCTTCCACGTATCCCTGCATCAGGGTGCCCAACCCTTCCTGTCCGCCCGGGTTGGCTACCGTGGCATTCCCGGACGCATCGGTGGGTTCGAAAAGGTTCTGGCCGATGCTGTTCAACCCGGCGGGGTTCGGGAACAAGGCCAGCTGAATCTGTCCAGCCACGGTGGAGGCAGTTTGCCCGGGCTGCGTGTAAGTAACGGTCCCGTCTCCGGCAATCGTAATGGTTTGGGCTTGGGAAGGTATCGTGATCTGCGGCTGAATCAGATTGCCGCTGGAAGTCACCAGGTTGCCGTTCGCATCGAGTTGGAAACCACCGTCGCGCGTGTAGGCGATCTGGCCGGTGGGCTGCAGCACTTGAAAAAAACCATTGCCTTGGATTACCAGATCCAGCGGATTGTCAGTCTCCTGAAAGTTGCCTTGGGAGAAAATGATCTCATTGGAAGCCGTCCGAGTCCCCAGCCCGATTTGCAAGCCGCTTGGGACAATGGTCTGTGCTCCCGCCGCGGCGCCAGGTTGCACCAGACTTTGGTACATCAAATCCTGGAATTGCGCCCTCCGCATCTTGAATCCGTTGGTACTGGAATTGGCAAGATTGTTCGCAATATTATCGATGTTGGTTTGCTGCGCATTCATTCCGCTAGCCGCGCTGTAAAGAGCTCGAATCACTTCTACATTCCTCCAGTTTGTTCAATCTTGAATCTTACTGATACCCCGACTGCATCAGGAGCCGATCTTGGCGACCTCTTCCACCGCGCGCCGGTTCATATCGGCGCCAATCGTGAGCGCTTTCTGGAGCGCCTCAAACTGACGCAAGATGGTCACCAGCCGCGACGCGGAGTGGGCCGAGTCCGAGTTGGCTTTCTCCAGTTGGCCCTGCCGGACCTCCGCTTGAGGGGCCGGGGCTGGAGTCGTGCTAGATACACTTCGGAAGTAGTTGCCGCCGCGCTTTGTGAGCACTTTAGGATCGTCGAAATCGACCACGGCGATTCGCGAGATTTGCTGACCGTCCTGTAGGACGTTTCCGTCCGGCAAGATCTCGATAGTTTTCGAGCTGTCCAGCAGGATAGGCTTCCCATCGCTTCCTTGTATGGCGTAGCCATCCAGAGTTTCGAGCTGGCCCGTCTGCGAAAATCGAAGACTCCCACCTCTTGTATAGACCGGCCCCGTTGGCGTGCTCGCTACAAAAAATCCTTTACCGCTTAACGCCAGGTCCATCGAATTACCGGTAGGAAGTAGAGCGCCCTGCGCGAAGTCAGTCCAACGATTTTGCACCACCGGGAGGATGGCGGGATTAGTGCCCTCCGGCGAGTCTGCTGCTTCCGGTGAGACATACAGGTCGTACGCTTCTTGATCGGCTTTGAAGCCAGCCGCCGATTCGTTGGCGAGATTGTTGGCAAGCATATCCAGGCTTTCGATCCTGGCTCGAATCCCGCTGGCTGCGGCTGCGGTCAGTGCGTCCATATTCAGTTCTTCGTCGCCGGAAAAGCAAGGGCAATTCTCTGGCCGATCTTAAATCGCCTCATTATCCAGGAAAGCTTGGCGATAAGTGCGTTATGGTAGCCCCGTAATGAGACAAAAATGTGTCAAAACGGGATTCGCGCCAAATTAGCGTCGGTGTCTCGTGCTCCAACTCCTTGAAGCCATGAGTGGGCAGGTTGGCCAGACCCGTGCATTCCGTTGACACGTGAACGTTGTCGGCATCGAGATCGCATCTCCCGCAAGACCAACACGATTAGCACGCAGCACTGAAGCTTCTGTCTCCTCAGTCTCTGCGGGACACCTCCCTCGCTTCTCATCTTTGTTGAACGGGTTTCTCGAGCAATCTGGAATGGCGACATTTGATGGGGCCGCTGCCTGGTCGGTCACGCGAAACGGCGCAGCGTTGTTACCACAAGTGCCTTCGACGCCAGAGAGGGTTATGAATTCATCGGGCGCTTCAACGAAAAACAAGGGGACGAAACTCGGGAGCGCGGCAGACCCCGTCCCCCAGGCCGACACGCTTTCTCCTACGGCGCAAGGTTCGACTCTTGTGCAGATTCAGACCGCAGTTATGATCGCTGGCCGCTCAGGCGGTGACGGATCTCCCACTCAATCTCGCGGCCACGCCGGCTCCGTTGGCTCGGAGCAACCGCAAGCGGGAGCACCCCCAAGCTTGCTGCCAACCGACATCGCGCGCCCAGGCTCGGGCCCGAACGACATACCCCTCGGTTCGGGTGGTAATGTCGCCTTCGCGCTACAGCTAACCTGGCAACCTTCGCGAGGCGCTACCCAAGCAATGGGGATGCAATCAGGGCCAGCTGGAACAACGCCTCGACCTCCGGATCCGATTCATTCGGACGACGTCATCAGCCTGCCGCTTCGGCCATCGGGTCGTAGCTTGGGTGCGGCCACGGGTGATGCGGTCCCCGCAGAAAGTCCAGAGGTCCGGACCACAGCGTGGGTTGGTCCAGAATCCTTGCGTGGAGACGGCATGCCCGCCGGCCAGAATATTCCCACAAGCGCGAGTTCCCTGATTCCAGATGGAACGCGCCCTCTCGAAGCATCAGGCGGGATTAAACCGTCGCATATAAGCCTGAGTTCTCCATCGCCCAAACGCGAAGCCCCTACCGGACTGAGTTCTTCGACCGAGGAATCTTCAAAATCACGACCTTCAGTTGAAGCTTACGAGGTCCCATTCGAGGGCAATCCGCAAGATTCCATGGCCGCTCCGGTCCCAATCACTGAGAAAACGGACCCTGAAAGTGGCCGCTTGGGCGCCAGCCATAGTTCCACCGTGCCCGAGGCTCGCGCGAATACTGAAGCGTCGTCGTCCTTGCTCCCGTCCGACCAAGTGGAACGCCCATCGACCGAGGCAAACACCTGGCTGCAGTTGTCTCGCGCGACGACCGGACTCCCCGCCGTCCGCCCAGGAACATCGGGGGCAGGAACAGCAATGAATGATTCGCAGAGCGCGATGGGTCCGGCAGCTGAAAACTCAGAATCCGATGGGAAAACGCCCAGGGTTCCGCCCGCACAAAAGTCGCCCCAAATCCAAAGTGATCATGAACATGCGGGGCTGCTCACCGATCCCGCGTTATTTAGCCCGGCTAACGAGCCGAGTGGTGCGCCGCAGACGCGTGCGAAATTATCGGCGCCCCTGCCTGCCCCAGCCTCGACCGTTTCACAGGAAACAGAACCAGATAGTCCCACAGCATCAAAACCCATCCATGAGATCTCGCTTCGGCTAGCGTTGGCGGCATCGCCGCAGGTTGATGTGCAGGTAGCCGAGCGCGCTGGGAAAGTCCAGGTGTCCGTGCGCACTGCGGACCCGGATCTCGCGAGATCTTTGCAGGGTAACTTGGGCGAACTGGTGGGCCGTTTGGAGGAGAAGGGTTTCACAACCGACGTGTGGGCTCCCGTTGCAGCACAACACGGTGGCTTAGTAGTCCGGGAGACTTCGGCCGAGAGTCGGAGTCAGCCTGACAATTCGGGCTCTCATGGCGGACAACCAGGTTCACAAAACGGGCAGCAGGAATCGAACCAGCGGCAGCCGGAACGCTGGGAAGCGCAGTTCGAAGAGATGCTCTTGGCGCCCAACTCGACAACCCCAGCCGGCACCTAAGAGAGGAGGCTCAATGACACCCACATCCAGCAGCGGAATCAGCCAGGCAGCCCCGTCGCCTGGCTCGCAATCCTCATCACAGTCCAGCAACGCTGCACTCGGCTCGCTAACCAACGAGCAGACGTTTCTGCAGTTGCTGGTCGCGCAATTGCAGAATCAAGATCCGACAGCGCCACAAGATGGCACTCAATTCGTATCCCAGCTGGCGCAATTTAGCTCGCTTGAACAAGAGATTCAGATGCGCACGGACCTGGACAGCATCAATAGCACCTTGACCGCCGATTCCGCGGCCTCGCAGCCAGCGACGTCAGCAACCACGCAATCCTAAGGAGCAATTCATGTCATCATTTTCGACCGCACTTTCGGCGCTTTCCGCTTTTTCAACGGCCATCGATGTGACGGGCAATAATCTCGCCAATCTCGATACCATCGGGTTCAAAGCCAGTGAGGTTTCCTTTCACGACTTGGTGACCCAGTCCATCAGTGCCGGTCTCGGAAATACCCAGGTTGGATTCGGAGTCGGTACGCCGACTACCGAAGCGCTCTTTACGCAAGGCGCTCTGCAGACTACCGGCGGCACGCTGGATGCCGCCATTCAGGGCGACGGCTTCTTTGTGATTCAGGGATCAGACGGGTCCACCGAATACACGCGCGCCGGCAACTTCCAGACCGATGAGAACGGAAACCTCGAGACGGCGACAGGCCAGTCCGTGCAGGGGTGGACGGAAGTCGGCGGCGTTCTGAACACCAACGCGCCCCCGGGCAACATTACGATCCCAACCGGGACGGTACAGCCGCCGGTGGTGACACAGAACTTCTCGTTCGACATGAATCTGAACGCCGCGGCCACGCCCGGATCAGCCAACGCCACCTTTGCAACGTCCGTCACTGTTTACGACTCGCTCGGCAATTCCCACGTGGTGACGGCCACCTTCACGCAGGATCCGACCGTCGCCGGCCAGTGGGATTACTCCATCGGCATCCCGGATGCTGACGTTGCAAATCCGCCGGCGACACCCCTGACTGGTAGCATCAACTTCAACTCAAGCGGTGTTTTGACGACGCCGGCCCCGACCGATCCGGCACCGCAATTGGCGATTACCGGCCTTGCGGACGGAGCCGCCGATATGACTCTCAACTGGAACTTGTATAACGGCGCAACGCCCCGTATCACTCAGTTTGCCCAGCCTTCCTCTGTGTCGGCGGTAGCACAGGACGGAGCGGCCGCGGCTCAGTTGACAACTGTTGCGATCGCCACCGGCGGTCAAATTCTGGCGCAATTCTCCAATGGCCAGCAGACCGTGGTCGGCCAACTGGCGATGGCCACCGTACGTAATCCGGACTCGCTGCTAGCGGTTGGCAACAACAACTACCAGCTCAGCGCACTCTCGGCGCTCCCCGCCGTTGGGCTTCCCGGAACGGGAGGGCGTGGAACGGTGCAGGGCGGATCGGTGGAGTCTTCGACCGTCGATGTCGCCACCGAGTTCACCAACCTGATCATCTACCAGCGTGGCTACGAAGCCAACTCCAAAGTGATCGATGCGGTCGACGAACTGAGCCAGGACACAATCAATTTGATCAAGTGAGTTCAAATCGTGTCGCCTCTCGAACAAATCGCCGATCTCGCCGATGTCCCGGTGGACGTGGAGGTGGAATTAGGCCATCGGGTTATGACCATAGCGCAAATCTTGGAGTTGGGCCCGGAGAGCGTGATCCGCATTGCCCGCTCGGCGGGCGACAACATCGACATCCTGGTGGGCGCGACGCTGATCGGCTATGGCGAAATTGTAATCATCGAGGACGCCGTAGGGGTTCGAATCACCGACTTTCGTCAGGAGGAATAGCTGGTCGGCAACTATGGACATTATTCGACAGTCGTTTGCCATTGTGGTCGTCTTCGCTCTGTTGTGGACGGCTCTATCGTTTCTGCGTAAGAAAGGTTGGGCGAAGATGCCAGGGTGGGCAGGGATCCGGCGAACCAAAACAGCACCGGGTCAGCTGGAATCGCGCGGCAAACTGACGCTGACCGCACGGCACTCCATTCATCTGATCCGGATCGGCGAGCGAAACCTGATACTGGCTCTCCATCCGGATGGCGTCACTTTCCTCGGCGACGCTCTGCCCGCAGCCGACGGTAAGCGGAAGGAAATGGCAACCTCTTGAAACGCTTGATTCGATTATCCTTGGGCGCGTCCCTGCTTATGAACCCATTGCTGGCCCAGGGCCCCGGTTCGCTCCTCGGAGTCTCTTTTGCGCCCTCCAAAGGATCGGTTTCTTTGAGCGTGCCGATGCAGATCATCGTACTGCTCACTGTGCTGGCCGTTTTGCCGGCCGTGATTATGTCGCTCACTCCTTTCCTTCGCATCACCGTGGTGCTGCACTTCCTCCGGCAGGCCTTGAGCACCCAGGGAACACCCTCCAACCAGGTTCTGATTGGTCTAGCCCTTTTCTTGACGCTAGTGATCATGCAGCCAGTGGTGACGGACATGTATCACCAGGGCTGGGAGCCGCTCGAGGCCGGACAGGCCACCTGGCAACAGGCCTGGAACGATGGTTCGCAGCCATTGAAAGCCTTCTTGCTGCGCTATGTCCGCGAAAAAGACGTTCGCCTATTTCTGGATATTTCCCATACTCCGGCGCCGCATGATCGGTCTGAGCTCGGGTTGGGAGTGCTGATGCCGGCCTACGTGCTTTCCGAACTGAAAACCGGCTTTCAAATTGGCGCCATCCTATTCCTGCCGTTCTTGATCATCGATTTGGTGGTTGCGTCGGTGACGTTATCCATTGGCATGGTGCAATTGCCGCCAATTATGCTGTCCGCTCCTTTCAAGATTCTCTTGTTTGTGTTGGTGGACGGATGGAATCTGGTGATCGGGTCCCTGATGCGGAGTTTTTATTCGGTATGATGCGGAGTCTTTATTCGGTATGACCCCGGAATTGGCCGTCCAGATATTCCGGCAGACGCTCATGGAGACATTTTGGATGAGCCTGCCGCTGCTGGCGATTGGCTTGGCGGTAGGAATCGCGGTCAGCCTGCTCCAGGTGCTCACTTCGATTCAGGACACCAGCTTCGGCGCCGTGCCTCGTCTGATGGCGTTTCTCGTGGGTGTGCTGTTGATGCTGCCTTGGATGACCTCCCGTCTGATCGCTTTTACGAGCTCGCTCTTGAGCGATTTTGGCCGCTATGCACGCTGAGCTCACCTTCCAACTCGCCACGCTCTATGGATTCCTTCTGGCACTGGCCCGGGTGTCCGGTGTCGTCGTCTTCGTGCCGATCCCGGGTTTTTCCGCTGGTCCAGACGCGAGCCGGGTGGTTTTGGCCTTGGCCCTGACCATCGCATTGTTTCCAGCGTGGCCAACGCTTGCTCCGCAAAATGGACCCGCGTTGCCGGCCGGACGGCTGCTCGGAATGATCTGCGAGGAAAGCTTATTCGGAGTGACCGTGGGTTTGGCCGTCTCGTTCCTGCTGGAAGGGCTACAGCTGGCGGCCCAAGTGCTGGGGTTGCAGGCTGGATATTCCTACGCCTCGACCGTCGATCCCAGCACGCAGGCCGACACCACGACACTTCAGCTCATGGCGCAGCTCCTCGCCGGTATGCTCTTTTTCACGATGGGGTTTGACCGCCAAGTTCTCCAAGCCTTGGCGAAGAACCTCGAAACTTCGGCGGGGTCGGCCTTCTCGCTCGCGGGGAGCGTCGCAGCTGTCGAAACCGTGGAGGCGATTGTGCGCTTAGGCACGGCGATCTTTAGCACGGGGTTACAACTCGCGATGCCCGTACTCGCGCTGCTGGTGCTGTTGGACATTGCGTTCGCGGTGCTTGGCCGGCTGCACGCGCAGCTTCAACTTCTATCGCTCTCTTTTGCCATCAAGATGCTGACGGCCTTGACCCTGCTCGCCGGCGTGCTATCGGTGTATCCGGCCATCTTCGAGCGCTCGGGTAGGATTACGTTCGCCGTGTTGGATCGAGTTCTGAATCCGTAAATAACAAACCCAGATGGCGGACCAGGGGCAGCGCACCGAAAAACCGACCAAGCGAAGGCTCGACAAGAGCCGGCGGGAGGGCCAGTTTCCCGCCAGCCGAGAGCTGTTGGCCGGTCTGCAGTTTTTCACGTTTGTGATTTTGCTGATTACCGGTGGCGGGGCCTTCTTTGAGCGCACCCGCGACATGGTGCGCTACCTTCTGGTTGCCTCCTTTCATATTGTGGTGACGCCCCGGGCGGTGGTGCGGATGTATCGCGACTTGCTCGGCCAGGTATTCACGCCCTTGCTCTGGATGGGCGCCTCGCTCACCGCAGTGGCGCTCACGGTGCAACTGGGCAGCACGCGGTTGGGACTTTCGCTTCACAATCTGGCGCCCGATCCGAATCGCCTCAATCCGCTCGCAAAACTCCGCAGTGTTCCCCGGCAGAACGCGGCTGCCTTTCTCCAAGCCCTGCTCTTTCTGCCGCTGCTGGCGTTGGCGGTATACAAAATTGCTGGCGCAAATCTGGCCGCCTACGCCGGCCTGGCGCGCGAGGGCCTTCAGCCCGCCCTGCGCACCGTCGGCGACTCGTTTCGCGATTTTCTGTGGAAAGCGTCCGTCTTATTCTGCGCCATCGGCATCCTGGACTTTGTGCGCGTGTACCGGCATCACTTCAAATCGCTGCGCATGACCAAGCTGGAGATTCGCGACGAAGCAAAGGAAACCGAAGGCAATCCCCAAATCAAGCAGCGGGTGCGGCGCATTCAGCGCGATCTGGCGCGCCGCAACATGCTGAAGGAGATTCCCAACGCCACGGCCGTTATCGTCAACCCCACCCATTTCGCCGTGGCCATTCGATACGACATGGAAGCCATGTCCGCTCCACGCGTGCTAGCCAAGGGCAAGAACTACCTGGCCCTTCGCATTCGCCAACTGGCCCTTGATCATCAGGTGCCCATCGTCGAGAATCAGCCCCTGGCCCAGGCTCTATACAAATCCGCCGATGTCGGGCAGGAGATTCCGCCTCAGCTTTACCGCGCCGTCGCCGAAGTACTGGCTTACATCTACAAGCTGATGCATCCCGGGAAGAATGGATGACGCCAGGAAGACCCAATGGATGACGCGAGGAAGAGTCATTAGATGACGCCCAAGCTCCGTGTCCCGGCGAAATCGGCTCCCAAAGCCTTTCCAAAAGCCGCTGCCGGCGCCTCGACAGCGTCCACGCGTATGGGAGCGAACTGGCGCGAGTTCGCGGTGCCGATCGCCGTTTTAGGGATCGTGCTCGCCATGATTGCGCCGCTGCCGCCTTTCCTGCTCGACATTCTCATCAGCGCCAATATCACCCTCTCGGTCATCGTTCTGCTCGTTTCGCTTTACATTACCAAGCCGGTCGAGTTCAGCGTGTTTCCAACCACGCTTCTGTTGATGACACTGTTCCGTCTGGCCCTGAACATCTCGTCGGCGCGCCTGATCCTGCTCAACGGCAATACCGGAACCGCGGCGGCCGGGGAAGTCATACAAGCCTTCGGAGCATTTGTGGTGGGCGGAAACTACGTCATTGGAGTGGTCATCTTTTTGGTGCTGATCGCGATCCAGTACGTAGTGATCAATCACGGCGCCGTGCGCATTTCAGAGGTTACGGCGCGCTTCACTCTGGACGCCATGCCAGGCAAGCAGATGTCCATCGATTCGGACCTGAATTCCGGCCTCATCGACGAGCAGGAAGCACGTACCCGCCGGCGGATGCTCGCGAGCGAAGCCGAGTTCTACGGGGCCATGGATGGTGCCTCCCGCTTCACCCAGCGCGACGCAGTGGCGTCCATCATCATCACGGTCATCAACATCCTCGCGGGATTCCTGATCGGGGTGCTGCAACACGGGCTGGATCTCCAACGGGCGCTCGAGACCTACACTGTGCTGACCATTGGAGATGGTCTGGTGACCGTCATTCCGGCGCTGATGATTTCCATTTCGGGAGGTTTGATCGTCACGCGCGCCAGCTCGGAAACCAATTTGGGATTGGATCTCCAGAAACAGGTTTTCGGAAATCCGCAGCCTTTGTTTCTCGCCGCTGGAGTTCTGGTCGCCATGGCTGCATTTCCTGGGCTTCCCAAAGTCCCATTTCTGGTTCTGGGGAGCGGCGTCGGAGCGATGGCGTGGCGCCTGCGGCAAAAAGCTGCCACTGCCGAAAAGGTGAAGCCTCCGCTCGCCGCGCCGGCGCGCGAGAATCTGGAATCCCTGCTCCGCATCGAGCCGCTCGCGGTGGAAGTGGGATTAGGCCTGGTGCACCTGGTGGAGGGCGGCCAGAACTCACCACTCCTCAAGCGCATCGCCAGCATCCGGCGGCAGCTGGCCACCGAGCTCGGGTACATTCTGCCCCCCGTACGCGTCACCGACAACCTGACGCTCAAGGCGCGCGAGTACGTCTTTTCGCTGAAGGGCGTAGAGATCTCGCGTTACGAACTGGCCCATGGTTGCGAGCTGGCGCTACAGTCGGCTTCCGAGTCCGACGAGAAGGGCGAAAAGATCGATGGGATCCGGACGCGAGAGCCTGCGTTCGGAATCCCAGCCGTGTGGATTTCACCAGATCGGGTGGAGCAGGCACGGCGAGCGGGCTACACCGTGGTAGACACCATCAGCATCATCGGGACGCACTTGGGCGAGATAGTCCGCCGTCATGCACATGAATTGTTCTCACGTCAGGAGACCAAGAAGGTGCTTGACCGGGCGAACGAAGATAATTCCAAAGCCGTGGAAGATTTGGTGCCAAAATTGCTTTCTCTAGCCGCTGTGCAGAAAGTTCTTCAGAACCTGTTGCGAGAGCGTGTTTCTATCCGCGACGCGGTGAGCATTCTTGAGGCGCTGGGTGAAGCCGCGCCAATTACGAAGAACCCCGTACTTCTCACGGAGTACGTGCGGCAGGCCATTCGCCGACAAGTAGTAAAGCCTTTGCTCGAACCCTCGGGTGATATCTCGGCATATTTCCTCGATCCCGTTCTCGAGCAATCCATCGAGTCCGCGGTCGAGCACACCGAAACTTCCAGTCACGTGAATCTTTCGCCGCAACGCGTACGTGACATCCAGGAACGGCTGAAGAAGTGCTGCAGTCCACAAGATGCCCCGGGTCTGCTGATCACTGGCTCCGCGGCACGCTTCTTTGTCCGCCAGATCATGGAAAGTATCACCCCAAATTTGTCGGTGCTATCCCACAACGAAATACCTCCAGGGAACAGGATCATTTCTCTTGGGACGGTAGCTTAGGAAAAGCAGAGTGACTTAGTCACGGGCCATGAAACTGAAATCTTACTTCGCCGACACCATTGAGGAAGCCATTCGCCTGGCGCGCCGCGAGCTCGGGCCGGACGCGATGCTCGTAAACTCCCAGCGAGCGGGGGTGGAAGCCCGGCACCTGGGCTGCTATGAAGTGGTGGTCTGCGGCGAAACTCGGGACGCCGGGTCCACCGCCGCCTCGTCCTCTCTGTCCCCTGTGGCCTCCTTGTCACCGGTTGCCTCTTTACAAGTGGACAAACTATCGCAGGACCTTTCCGAACTCAAGCAGCGCATGGAAAAGCTCGCGCTGACTCTGGCGCGCTCCGGACGTGGCGCGGCGGGCGTTGCGTTTGATCCCGAGCTTTCTTGTGTCTTCACCAGGCTCACTGACGCCGAACTGGACACTGAACTGGCTTACGACGTGGTGGGCAAGCTGAGTTCCCCGATTTCCCAAACCAACCTGCGGGCCGAACTTGCCAAACTGGTGAGTGTCGACGCCGAACTCGGTTCCCGCGGCGCCCCTTCGCGCGTGGTGGCGTTGGTTGGGCCACCCGGTGCGGGCAAGACCTCGGCATTAGTGAAGCTGGCCGTGCAATACGGTCTGGCCGCCGACAAGACCGTACAAATTTTCACCACCGACACCTACCGTATTGCGGCCGCAGAGGAACTGCGTTCTTACGCAGCCATTCTAGGTATCGGGTGCCAGGTGCTCGAAACCCCTGCAGCGCTCGCGCACGCCATTGATGATGTTCTGAGAAAAGATGAAGTTCTACGAAGGGATGAAGGCCGCCCCAAAGATCTTATTCTCATCGACACGCCCGGTTTGTGCCGCTCTGAGATGGAAGCCTGCGAGGATCTGGCCAAACTTCTTACCACGCGGCACGCCGATGTCGATACCCACTTGGTGCTGCCAGCGTCCATGCGGGCGGCCGACCTGCGCCGCGTTTCGGAGCAGTACGCTGTCTTTCGACCTAGTAAATTACTCTTCACTCGTATGGACGAAACAGAAACCTTTGGCCCCATTCTGAGCCTGAGTGTCCGGATGGCCAAACCAGTTTCCTTCTTTTCGCGCGGCCAGCGCATTCCCGAAGACCTTGAGCCGGCTACCGCGGATCGGTTGCTCGATCTTGTGCTGGGTCCGCCGTCAGCTGCGCTCAAGTATGAGGTGGTGGCGGCATGAGAACCCAGGGTACGGTGAAGACTCCCCTCGGCGCGATCAAGAAGTATCAGGCGCCCGGCGCCGCCGAAGAGCAGGCCACCGAAGAACGGGACCGCCTGATTCTCGAACATCTGCCACAAGTCCGCCTCATCGCCCGGCGCATTCATGAGCGGTTGCCCGAAAGCGTCAACCTGGAAGACCTGATCTCCACCGGAACTATCGGCTTGATTGCCGCCATCGACCGATTCGACCCGCGCCACAACGTCAAACTGAAAACCTACGCCGAGTACAAAATTCGGGGCGCGATCCTCGACAGCCTGCGGGGCCTGGACTGGGCGCCTCGCCAGCAGCGCCGGCGCTCTAAGCAGATCGAAGCCGCAATCGCCGCCGCGGAGCAACGCTTGCATCGCTCGCCAAACGAAGACGAAATCGCTCAGGAGCTGAAGCTTTCACTCGAGGAATATCACGAGTGGCTGGTGGATATCCGGGGCGTAAACCTGGGGAGTCTCGAAACCTCGGCTCCCGAAGACGACAGCCGCAATCTCCTGAAGTACATTTCCGACGACGAGGAGAACTGGCCCTCGCGCCTGCTCGAGCGCTCGGAGCTGCAACGCTTGCTGGCCGAGGCGATCGAGAAAATGCCGCGCACTGAGCGCATTGTCATCAGCCTTTACTACCACGAAGAGCTTACGCTGCGCGAGATCGCCAAGGTGGTGAATCTGCACGAGTCGCGCATTTCGCAATTGAAGTCGCAGGCCATTCTGCGCTTGCGCTCCTACCTGGAAAAGCGCTGGCCGGTGGAACGGGGCGCATAGTCCATGCCGCAGGAGCCTCTGCCGCCTGACACCGCGCCTCCCGACGCGTCTGGGGAAAGTCACGGCGCCCTTTGGCTCGCCGAGGAGTGGGGACGGCAAATCTCGCGCGCCGTTGAATCCATGACGGGTGAGTCGGTTCTGATCACCTTCGCGCCGCACCAACTCGCGCCCGCCGAGATCGATCCGGCGCAGCAGGATTTGCTGTGGTGGGAACAGCCTCTCAGCCTCGGGCCTGACTCCATAATATGGGTGGGCGCTGCCAGCCGCAGTTGGGAGGAAGTAGGCAATCGAGTACTACGCAGCGCCGGAGTGGACGACGCCACCCCGGAGGACATACGGAGTACTTATCTCGAGATTGTCAATCAAGGTCTATCCGGGGTCGCGAGCGCCGTATCCGCCCAGGCCCACAAAGAGGTCTCCTGCCTGGAAGGCCGCGCCGCCCCTCCTTCCGCGTCGCCTGGCGCGGGCGCTTACGCCTTCGAGATCACGCTCGGCGAGCGAGCCTTTCCGTTGCTGGCGGTCTTTGCTGCTTCCATCGCCAATATTTCCGACGGTCGCGCTCAGCCCGATGCCAAACCCGCTTCCCCCGAGCGCGCACCGGTCGCTGGTAAAGCCACTCCAACAGGCGCTTCCGGCTCCATGGACCTCCTGCTGGATGTCGAACTTCCGGTCAGCGTCTCTTTCGGCCGCGCCCAGCTGATGCTGAAGGACGTGATCAAGTTGACAACCGGCTCGATCGTTGAGCTGAACCGGGCATTGAGCGAACCGGTGGAAGTGATCGTAAACAATTGCGTCATCGCGCGCGGAGAAGTGGTTGTGGTGGAGGGCAACTACGGCATCCGCATCAAGCAGGTGATCAGCCGGCAGGAGCGCCTGCGCACGTTGTATTGAGACCGGTGATGCTCGAACGCTATCTCATTCCGCTCGCTCCCTTTCTGTTGATCGGGATGAATAGCGTGCTGTGCTTGTTCTTCTTTCTTTGTCTGGACCACGAGGTGCGCGTCATGAATCTCCGCTGGCGGCGCCGCCAGACCGCGCAGGAATCGGCCACCGGAGAGCTGAAGGCCCAGATGGCGCAACTGAGCGCTCGAGTGGGGGATGCCGAGGAGCGCACCGGGGTTCTGGTGCCGCCCACCGCCCCCAGATCCGGCTTCAACCTCAACAAGCGCAGCCAGGTGATCCGCATGTCGAGGCGCGGAGAACAAGCGGAAAAGATCGCCGCCTCATTGAATTTGCCGCGGCGAGAGGTGGAGTTACTGCTGAAGGTTCATAGCCGCTCGATCTACAGTTCGATGGAAGTAAATTCGAGAGCCGTCAATTCGTAACGCTGTTATCAACCACCCGCCCACGCGGAACCCGCCGTTCGGAGCGGTCCTCCACCTTCACGCTCACCGTCACCGGCTTGTGATCCCGCACCAGTTCAACCGGGTAAGTCTTCTTGGCGCTCGCTTCCCGCACCGCACCCGATAATTCGCTGGGCGTGGTGACGGCCATTCCATCCACTTTCGTGATCACGTCGCCAGCTTTGATGCCCGCCTTCTGGGCGGCGGTGTTATCCAGCACGGAACGAATCAGCACCCCTTCCTTCACCCCGAAATACACCGCCAGTTGCGACCCGAGCGTTTCGGCTTCCACGCCCAGCCGCGCGCTGCGCGTGGCAGTGTAGATTTGCGGAATGTCGGGCATTACGGGAAACTCGGGCAGCTCGATGCTGGGAAAATTCCCCGCGAAGCGGAACTTGCGGCTGCCGAGAACCGCCGTGAGCGTCTGCGTCGAGCCATTGCGACTGATGGCGAGCTTCACCTCGCGGCCGGGCGGCGTCTCCCGCACCATCCTGCCGAATTGCTCCATGCCTTCCACGCGTTGCCCGTTGTATTCCTGCACCACGTCGCCCGCCTTCACTCCCGCTTTTTCGGCCGGACTGTTCTCTTCCACGCGCGTGATCTCCACGCCATAATCTTCCTTGAGCTTTAGCTCCTTGGCACGATTGGAGTCGATCTCCGCCAGATTCACTCCCAGATACGTGCCCCCCGCCATGGCGAACTCGTGCACCGGCATCTGCGGCGGTGCGGGTGGATTGGGGGGCTGCTGGAAGAAATCGGGGCCCTGGGCCAGCGCCGCGATCGAAAAAACTACCAAGAGACCAAAAAGCTTCTTCATGACATCATCCTTCAACGAATTATTTCGCGCGCCGCAAATAGATGGTGCCACCCACCACATTCACGCGCAGCATCGGACCGCCGCCATTCAGCGCGCCGTCAGCCTCCAGCGGCCCAACGTTCGGAAACCGGCCCGCCCGCGAACGAAACTCCGGGAAATCGGAATTGATTCGTCCCTCGCCGCCGGACTCGTTGGTGGCCCGCACCGTCAACGCAAGGTTGGACGGAATCAGAACCGTTATGTCACCCGCGTTGGTGCTCAATACGGAATCCTGCATACCGCGCCCGGAAACTAACTCCGCCATAATGCTGCCCGAATTCGCGAACGCATGCACGGCGCCAGCGACGTTCCGCAAGCGAATGGCGCCGCCCGCCGATTCGCACCGCACGCCCTTGGCGGAACTCACTTGAATGGCTCCCCCGGAGCTTTCCGCCGTCACCGGCCCATCCGCCTGTTGCACTTGGATCAGGCCGCCGGCAGTGCGTGCCACCACGGTGCTCGCGGCCTGCTCGACGCGAATGTTTCCGCCTCCCGTAGCGGCTTGCACCGGCCCACCCGCCTGGTGAACGAAAATCTCGCCGCCCGCGGTCTCAAGCCACGCCGCGTCCCCCGCATGGTCCACTCGAATCGCGCCTCCGCCCGAAGAGCATCGCACCGGCCCGTTTACGCTGCCCACTTGAATATCGCCGCCGGCCGTCCGCAGTTCGCTGCGGCCCCGAATGCGATCCACCGCGATCTGGCCGCCGGCTGATCGAGCATCCAGATCGCCGTCCCAGTCCGACGCGTGTACATTTCCGCCCTGCGTCTCCGCCCACACTTGCCGCAACGCTCGTGGACCCGTGACGGTCAATTCCAAACCCGGGGAACCAGTCCGGGGCGGTGTGACCTTTAAATAGGCCCAGCCGCCCTCGGTTCCGGTCTTCACGTTAACTTGTCCCAGCAGGGCTTCGGCTTCGCGCGCATCGCCGGCTCTCACCCGAATTGTCAGACTGTATGCGCCCTGTTCGCCCGCCGCGCCGCGCAGCGTTACGTTGCCCGTGGTCTCCACCCGCAGCCGGGCGCTTGCGGACGCATCAATCGAGCCCTGGATGGTACGAGCCCAATATGAGCCATCGCGCGTGATGGCCGATTGGGTCTGGGCAGTAGCCAATCCCCAGGCAGCCAATCCCAGTACGGTTGTAAATAGAAACTGCTTCATATCTGGAATGCCTACTTCTCAGTACATCTCCACCATTAATACATCTCCGACGACGCGTTCATCTCTTGCAAAACCTTCTGGCACCGCATCCGGATGTAATTGTTGTCTTCTTTCTCCATCAGCTCCTGGAGAACGCCGACCATGGCGTCGCTATGCCGCTCATCGCTATTCTTTTGGACCAGCAGATCGATCACCTGCGTGCGTACTCCCGGGTTGTTATCCTTCAACAGCACCTGCGTCAATGCCTGCCGCGTATCCGGGTCTTCGGCGAACTGCTTCAGCCCGTCCAAAGCTTTCAACCGTACGCCGGCGTTGGAATCGTGCTCCAGCGAATACACCAGCGCCCTGCGGATTTCCGCCGATTGCGAGTTCCCCTTCAGCAAATCGACCGATTCCACGCGCAACCCGGCATCGGACGGATCCTTGGCGGCCGTCATCAGCAGCCGTTGAATCGCTTCGTCGTCCAGGCTGCCCGACAGCACGCGTTGCCTCGTTTCATCCAGAACAATTTGCACGCGCCCGGGCGACACCGGCTCCACATAGCGGACTCGCGAAGTCATTTGTGGATCCACCATTCCGGCCGACCCGAACTTTCCGAATGAGCTGGGAGCCACGCGCGCCGTCAAGAAGCCCACCGCCAGCATGGCAGCCGCGCCGGCCAGTTGCGCCAGCCCGGGCGCAAAGTGAAAGTGAATGGTAAATCCCTGGCGGATCTTGTCCCAGAAGCTGGAAGGGTCATGCGACGCCTTCATCGGTTGGCCCGCCAAAGCCAATCGGCTCCGCAATTCGGTACGGGATGCCTCTAGCGCCGCGGGAGTTGGAACCAGCTCAACGCCGTCCAGCGCGGCAAACATGGCTTTCTCGCGAGCCAATTCCCTGCGGCACTCGTCGCATTCGTCGACGTGAACCTCCACCAGTTCCTCTTCATCGAACGACAATTCGCCGTAAATGAAAAGCGGCAGATTCTTTCTCGCTTCTTCACAAGTCATACAAAATCTCCCAAAGCCGCGCGCATTTTCTGCGTCGCTCGAAACAGGCAGTTTTTGGCGGCTTCTTCCGACGTACCCATCAGCTCTCCGATGGTCCTCAGCCGCATGCCCTGGTAATGACGCATTTCAAAAACGGCCCGCTCTCGCGGCGTCAAGCCTCCCAACACTTCGTGAATCTTCTCGCGTACCTGCTTGCTCTCGAGCCGCCGCTCAGGATCGCTATCGGCCCGCGGTTCCTCCACCGTATCCATCCGGTCCAGATACCCTTCGCTGGTCTCAACCAACGAACTTTCCTCGCGCCGCACTTTCCGCTTGCGTAGCGCATCCAAACAAAGATTGCTTACAATCCTGTACAGCCAGGTGTGGAAGCTGCAGTCGAAACGAAAGGTGTGCAGATTTTTGTAAACCCGCAGGAACGCTTCCTGATAGATATCGTTGGCATCTTCGGGCGACCGCAGCAGGTTCGTCGCCAGCCGCAGCACGCTCTGGTCGTACAAGCGCACCAATTGCTCAAAGGCGCGCTGATCGCCCTGTTGAGCCGCCCGAATCAGCTCGGGTTCGTCCATTTTTACGGCCGCCTGGACCAAGGTAGCCTCTTGCAACACTCTGATAGACGAGGGAAAGTGGAAAACGTCACGTCTGGCAACTGCTTTGGAATTCTGAATTCAGAATCCTGAATTCACGGGGGTTAACCGGCGAGTTCTACTTCGATTTTCTTGTTCTGCTGGTCCAACTTCAAGATCCGAAAGGTCCGGACTTGTCCCGCACGCGGAGCTTCCGCCTGGGCCGCTGCCGCCGTGGGTCCCTGCTTCCATTTTGCTGATAACATTGCGGTTAGCGAACCGAGGTCGGCTTTGGCGGCGGCCAGCTCCGGCGCGTTCGAACCGGCTTTGGATCCATTGCCCGCATCTTCGGGCATCCGGCACTCGGCGAAAACACCCTCGCCCAGTTCCACCTTGGCGCGTCCTTTGGAAGCCTCCGCGATCCTGCCGGTAACGGACTCACCCACCTGGTGCTCGGCAATATATTCGTCCGCCGAAGTCGGCTCCAATTGCTTGATGCCGAGCTTGATCCGCCGCCGCTCGTGGTCCACTTCCAGCACCACCGCGCGCACCGTTTGTCCCGCCGACAGCGCCTCCCGAGGGTGATTCAAACGCTTCTCGCGAGTGATGTCGGAGATGTGGATCATCCCGTCCACGCCGCCTCCCAGGTCCATGAAGCAGCCGAAGTTAGTCAGGCTGGTTACTGCGCCTTCGGCGATCGCACCCACTGCGTATTTCTTGACCGCATCTTCCCACGGATCGCCCAGCGCCTGCTTCAGCCCCAATGCAATGCGCCGCTCGCCCGCATTCACTCCCAAGACTACGGCTTCCACCATCTCGCCGGTCTTCAACAGATCGCTCGGCTTCTTCACCTTCTTAGCCCATGACATCTCGGAAACGTGGATCAGCCCGTCCACGCCCGGCAGCAACTCAACGAACGCCCCAAAATCGGCCAGGCGCGAGACCTTGCCTTGCACTCGATCACCAGTGTGAAATCGTTCGGCCGCCGTGGTCCACGGATCGGGCGTCAGTTGCTTCAACCCGAGCGAAATCCGTTTTCCCTCCGGGTTGATTTTGAGAACCTTCACTTCGAGGGATTCGCCGGCTGTCACCACGTCGGACGGTTTGCCGACGCGATGCCAGGCCATATCGCCCACATGCAGCAGCCCGTCTACTCCGCCCAAATCGACAAACGCGCCGAAGTCCGTGATGCTGCGAACCGTGCCACGCAGCACTGCGCCTTCCTGGAGTTGTTGAAATTTTTCCTCGCGCGCGCGGGCTTCTTCCTCTTCCAGCACCACGCGTCGGTCGACAACCACGTCTTCGTCCGCCGTATCCAGCTTGATGATCCGGCACTGGATCTCCTGGCCGACCAGCTTCTCCAGTTCCGCCTGATCCTTGGTCCCGCTGCGCGAAGCGGGCAGAAACGCCGGCATTCCGACATCCACGCGCAGTCCGCCCTTGACGAACTCCGTGACTACGCCGCCGATAGTGCGCTTCTCGGCGAACGCTTTTTCGAGCGCACTCCAATCCTTGGGGCGCTCCACCTTGATGGTGGAAAGCGTGTAGCAGCCTTCTTCATCGCGCCCCGTGATGCTCACCCGCATCTTGTCCCCCACCCGGACCGTCAGGGCTCCCGCGGCGTCGCGAAACTGTTCCACCGGCACCACGCCATCCACCTTGCGCCCAATATCGACAAATACGGATTCGGGCGAGATGGAAACCACCGTACCTTCCAGGCCCTCATTGTTCCGTCCACCGCGGTGAGATTGTTCGAATTCCGAAAGAATATCGCCGAATGAATTGTCCACGGGTGGGACGTCTAGAGACGCAGCTAGCGACTCCGGAATTGCGGGGGATGTTGGATTTTCCATGAAACTGGGTGCAACAGCGTTGCTTGAAAACTATTGTGTCACAGTCCCGGCATAAACATGACAGCGATAAGATGGCAGCGTGGAGCAGCGCGCGCGTTTCTGGCAAATTGTTCGGCCGCAGGACATCGTCTGGATCGCACTGTTCGTCGTGCTCGCGATCTATGCGCCCGATCGCACGCCGGAATCCACTTCGTTTCTGCTGGGTCTCGGCCTCATGCAAGTGGCTGAGCCCAGGATCCCGTTCTTCGGTTCCCGGCAGGGCAGCATCATTTCCTTTCTGATCAAGCTGGTGCTTTGGTATCTGCTGATGGGATGGACCGATGGTATCGCCAGCCCTTATTTTTGGCTGATGCTGCTTCCGGTGATGTCGGCGGCTACCTCGTTAGGGCTGGCCGGGCTGGTGGTGTCGGTGGTGCTGGCATGCGGTTCGTACCTCACCATGATATGGTTCCTGAAGCCGAACCAGTCTCCGGATTGGCCCTATCTGATTCTGGCCGAGGCAACCTTTCCGATCGCCGGCTTTCTCACTTACGAACTGCTCGAGGCGAATCGAGCGGCCACGCGCCGGGCGCAGCGTGCGGCTGAAGAATTGGCCGACGCCAACCAGCAGTTGCGTGCGGCTGAAGCCCAGGTAAGACGCACCGAGCGCCTGGCCGCTCTGGGGCAGCTCTCCGCCGGACTCGCCCACGAAATTCGGAACCCTTTAAGCACTATTAAAGGCTCCGCCGAGATGTTGCTCAAGAATGTGGACACCCATGGCGAGGTGGCGCACGAGCTAGCCGGATTCATATCCACCGAAGTTGACCGCACCAATGCGCTGGTAACCCGCTTCCTAGATTTTGCGCGCCCGCTGGCCTTGCGCCTGGAAAAAGCGGAGATCACAGAAGTGATCGACGAAGCCGTGGCCCAAGTGGAAAAGCATACTCCGCCGCTCGAGGTGAGCATTTACAAGAACTACTCGCCCGACATTGCGCCGTTTCCGCTCGATCGCCAGCTCATGGAGCGCGTTCTGTACAATTTGCTCTTGAACGCAGCGCAAGCCAGCCCCCCGCGCGCAAGCGTTACCGTCAAGACGCGGCAATCGGGCGATACTGTGGAGATCGACGTGATTGATCGCGGCACCGGCATCGCTCCCAAGGATCGGGAAAGCATCTTCAATCCATTCTTCACCACCAAATCCAGTGGTGTCGGGCTGGGACTGGCGATCGTCTCGAAGATCGTCGACGAGCACGGGGGAGAAATCACAGTGGAAAGCGAACCGGGCGCGGGCAGTGTGTTTCGCGTGTTCCTGCCGATTCGGGAGAATAACAATAACTCATGAAAGCCACGGTCCTGGTTGTCGAAGACGAAGAGAAGCTGCGCAGAGTGATCGAGCTGCAGTTGAAGACCGCGGGCTACGAAGTGGAGCAGGCTGGTACCGCTGAAGGCGCGTTGAAGCTTACCGATCGCGCCGACGTGATCATTACCGATCTGCGTTTGCCCGGCATCAGCGGGTTGGAGTTGTTGCAGCAACTTCGCGGCCAGGACTTGCGCACCCCGGTGATCGTGATGACTGCTTTCGGCAGCATCGAAACTGCCGTGGAAGCCATGAAATCCGGTGCGGTGGATTTTCTGCCCAAGCCGTTCTCCATGGATCACTTGATGACCGTGGTGGATAAGGCGCTCGAAGTGCGCACCTTGCGCGATGAAAATCGCGAGCTGCGGGCCGAGTTGAGCCAGCGCTATCAGTTCGACAACATTATCGGACGTAGCGCGCCCATGCGCGAGATTTTCGCCACCATCGAACGCGTCGCGCCCACGCGCGCTACGGTGTTGCTGTGCGGCGAGAACGGCGTGGGCAAAGACATGATCGCGCGCGCCATCCATCACCATTCGCCCCGATCCAATAAACCGTTCGTCAAAATCAATTGCTCGGCGCTGCCCGAAAATCTGATTGAGAGCGAATTGTTTGGCTATGAGAAGGGGGCGTTTACCGGCGCCAATATCAGTAAACCGGGCAAGTTCGAAGAGGCTGACACCGGCACGGTCTTCATGGATGAGATTGGCGAAGTGCCTTCCGACATTCAGGTCAAGCTGCTGCGCATCCTGCAGGATCGCGAGTTTGAGCGACTGGGCAGCAATAAAGTCCGGCACGTGGATGTGCGCGTGATCGCCGCCACCAACGTCGATTTGCGCGCTGCACTGGAGCAGGGAGCGTTTCGCGAGGATCTATACTACCGGCTCAATGTGCTGCCGATGAATATCCCGCCGCTACGCGATCGCAAGGAAGACATCCCCTATCTGGCGCGGTTTTTTGTCCGCAAACTGGCCAAGGATCTGGGCAGCCGCGTGGAATCCATTTCCGACGGCGCCATTGAAAGGCTGATGGATTATCACTGGCCGGGCAACGTGCGCGAACTGGAGAACACCATCGAGCGCAGCCTGGTGCTGGCGAACGGCGATGTTCTGGATGCGGCCGATATCCGGATCGATTCGGCGCCCAAGCCCCGGCTCGGCTCCTCCGATGGTTTTCTTCCCGAAGGCATGACCCTCGACGCCTATGAGCAATCCATTATCCGCGAGGCGTTGCATCGTGCGAACAACAACAAGAGCCAGGCCGCTCGCATGCTCGGGCTTACGCGCAATGCACTGCGCTATCGCTTATCGCAGATGGGCATCGAATCGTAGCTCATCGCTTGGCCGGTAAATCACCCACGCTTCGCCCGTAAATACTGTATCGGCCACGGTCCATTTTGCTTCAACTCATCCGCCGCTCGCAGCGGCCAATAAGGATCGCGCAAAAGCTCTCGCGCGAGAAACACCAAATCCGCCTGGCCCGATCGTACAATTTGATCCGCCTGCCCGGGCTGGGTGATCATCCCCACGGCCGCCGTTCGGATGCCGGCCTCCGCCCGCACTTTTTCGGCGAAGGGCGCCTGATACCCGGGTCCGAGTGGAATAGAAACATTCGGCACCGCTCCGCCGGATGAACAATCGATCAGGTCCACTCCGAGCGGCCCCAGTTGTTTCGCCAGGCCAACCGAATCCTCGATGGTCCATCCGCCTTCCACCCAATCGCTGGCCGAGATTCGAACGAACAATGGGAGCCCCGCCGGCCACGTCTGCCGGATGGCGTCGACCACTTCGCAAAGCAAGCGCGTTCGATTTTCAAACGACCCTCCGTACCGATCCTCGCGCCGATTGGTCAAGGGCGATAAAAACTCATGCAGCAAATACCCGTGCGCCGCGTGGATCTCAATCAGCTTCGCACCTGCTTCGCGCGCCCGCTTGGCCGCTGCACCAAAGGCCCGCACTACGCGGGCGATTTCCGATTCATTGAGCGCGTCGGGTGTTATGGACGCAGGGGAAAAAGGCAGCGCACTCGGCGCCCAGATCGGCCGCCACCCTCCATCCGATTCCTCCACCGCTCTTCCGCCCTTCCAGGGTTGCGCGGTGCTGGCTTTGCGTCCCGCATGCGCCAGTTGCATCGCTGGCACGGCCCCTTGCTCTGCGATGAAGCGAAAAATGCGCGAGAGCATCGGGATGTGATCGTCCAGGTAGATGCCGAGATCCTGCGGGCTGATGCGGCCTTCGGCGAGCACGGCGGACGCTTCGGTCATCACCATCGCCGCTCCTCCCACGGCGCGGCTGCCCAGGTGAACGAAGTGCCAGTCATTCGCAAAGCCGTCGACGCTCGAATACTCGCACATCGGCGAAACGCCAATGCGATTGCGAAAGTTCACTTCACGAATTGGAAGCGGAGAGAAAAGATGAACCGGTTCGGGTAGGGCAGCGCTCTGAGTCACTCACCCGTTGTAGCATTTGCTGCAGCCAGATCGAGCTTGCCGATGCGCCCGCCGGGCCCCGCCACGAACGGTAGCGAAAGCGCATTCCAATTCCGATTGGCGTCTGGCGCCTGACCCGCGGTGGGCTTCAGCGCGCGCCAATTGCGGCCGTCATCCATGGAAACGTCAGTACCATTCGGGCCTACTGCGATCCACGTTTTCCCCGGCGCATAATAAGCCACCGCGCTGCGGTAACCAGAAGGCCGCGTATCCGGAGCTTGCCAGCGCCCTTTGTGTCCGTGATCGTCGATCCAAAAAGCCGCGGTTCCATCCGTCCGTTCCGGCGTCTTGTAGTCTCCGCCGACGGCGACCACCACAAGATTTTGTCCCTTGAGCCGGGAGGCCAAAGAGAATCCTCCAGCCGTTTCACCAACCGCCAGCTCAGGATGCGCAAAGGAAACATGCACGCATTCCTTGCAGATTGCCCCGGCGGTCAACCGCAGCTTTACTGCCACGAACGAAGTGTTTCCTCCGCCTGTAAGCATGTAGAAATTCTTGTTCCTGGGGTCCAACAGCAGCGACGTATTGCTCGCGGCGAAGAAGGATTGATTCTTGCCCTCTGCTGGGATTGCCATCGGATCCAACTTGCCCCATGTCTCCCCGCCATCCGTACTGAAGAAGACGGGCAAGTGGCCGCCGACCTGATCCCCAATCAACACGCCGAACCGGCCGTTGAATTGGAGGGCATCCCAAAAGCCGCTCTCATCCGGGTTCGTAAAAACAAGTCTCCACGTCCGGCAAGCATCCACGGTTTTATAGAGACGCGAGAGAGCGCCGGTGCCCGAGGACATGACAATGGCTGCGTTGGCATCGAAGGCCTGAATGCCCCGAAAATCCAGCTTTTCGGCACCCGGAGGGACTGCGCAGGTTTGCCAGGTTTGGCCGCCGTCGACGGTACGAAGCGCCGTGCCTTCGGTGCCGCTGGCCCAAACCACGCCGCCGCCGGCGTTATGAATGCCCCGCAGACTCGCAGTGGTATGGGACTGCTGGATCACCCATTGGGCGTGCGCACACGTCACCGCCGCCATCGTCAGGAGCACGCCCCGCATTCGTCGAGATTATCGCATGGGGTTGTCGCATAGGGTTACCTCATCGAGCAGCGCTTCGAGCATCGAACCGGCTACCATGATCTGTGCGAATCCTCCCGAGTCTCCTGGTCGCCATCTCCGTCCTGACGCCGCTCGCTCGCGCGCAAACTCTCAGCGTCACTCACGTCACGCTCATCGACGTCACTAACGGCAGGACGCAGCCCGACACCACAGTGACCATCTATGGAAATCGCATAACGAACGTCGCTCCTTCCACCCAAGCCAAGCCAGTAGCGGGACAGATCGTCAATGCCAGCGGCCAGTTTCTCATTCCGGGCCTTTGGGACATGCACACCCATGTATTTTTCGACAACACGGCCGCCGATGGCACCGACCTCATCCTTCCGCTTTTCCTTGCCAATGGCATCACGGGCGTCCGGGATATGGGCAGCGAACTCGATGCGGTGCTGCACGCCCGCGGCGAAATCGCAGCGCACCGGCTTCTCGGCCCGCGCATGATTGTCTCCGGCCCCATGCTGGATGGCCCCAAATCCGAGTACAAGGCCAGTATCCCTATCGCAACTGCCGAGGACGGGCGCAAGGCCGTCGACATGCTCCAGAGCCATGGAGTGGACTTTATCAAGACCCAGTCCGGCATTCCGCGCGAGGCTTACTTCGCGATTGCCGATGAGTCGAAAAAGAAAGGCATCGAATTCGAAGGCCATGTTCCCGACTCCATTCGCGCAGCCGAAGCCGTGGCCGCTGGCCAGCGCACTTTCGAGCACCTGATCGGAATCTTCGAAGCCAGCTCTCCGGATGAAGACAAATACCTCACCGGTCAAAAGAGTCCCGGCGCCTTCCTCGCCACATTTGATTCGAAGCGCGAGGCCGCGATCATTCAGCTCTTGTCTAAGAATCACATTTGGCAATGTCCCACGCTCTTCTGGGAGCGCGGCCAATGGCTGGTGGATGCGATTGACTATTCCAAGGATCCGGACCTGGCTCTCGCAGCCCACACCTGGGTGACGAAGCTATGGCCGGCCTCGCAGAAGTCGATCCTCAAATCGCTCGATAAAGACCCGCTTCCCGTTCGCGAAAAATTTGTCGATCACGAGCTCGACATCGTCCGTAAGCTGAACGCCGCGCACGTCCCTTTCCTGGCCGGCACGGACACTCCGGCGGGAGTTGACGTCATTCCCGGCATTAGCCTTCATCTGGAACTTCAGCGTTTTGTGGCAGCCGGCTTCACACCGCTCGAAGCCTTGCAGACCGCCACGCTAAATCCAGCGAAGTTCTACAACAAACTCGCGGATTACGGCCCCATTCAGAAAGGAAGAATCGCCGATCTCGTGCTCCTCGAAGCGAACCCGATCGAGGACATCGGCAACTCCCGCAAGATCAGCGGCGTCATCGCCGATGGGCGTTACCTCTCGCAACCAGACCTCCATCGACTCCGCGCTAAGCTCAAACAATTGGCCGCCGCAAAATAGAGGTCACGGAACCGGCGGACCCATTCCGCCAATCTGATACACTGCCCCCTTGAGACCGAAACCCGCCACGGTTGTGGCACTCTACCCAGGCTCCTTCGATCCCATCACCAACGGCCACCTGGATTTGATCCAGCGCGGCTCGGCCTTGTTCGACCGTCTCATCGTCGCCATTCTTCGCAACGATGAAAAGCGCCCGCTGTTTGGTCTGGAGGAACGAATCGAAATGTTGCGCGAGGTGGCCGGCGGTCTCCCCAATGTGGAGGTCGGCTCCTTCGGAGGCTTGCTGGTGGATTATGCGGCGGAATGCGGCGCTAGCGTCATTTTGCGCGGAATCCGCGCCGTCTCGGACTACGAATACGAATTGCAGATGGCATTGATGAATCGCAGGCTGCGCCCCGAAATCGAAACTGTGTTCTTGATGGCCGGCGAAGCTCACTCATTTATCAGCTCGCGGCTGGTGAAGGAAGTGATCCGATTGGGAGGAAACATCGGGGGCCTCGTGCCGCCCTCAATCGAGGTTAGACTAAAGAGAAGACTGCTCGAAGAAACCGGAGAAGAATAAGTAAATTCATGACAGCAACCTTGACACTTGCCCACCGCATCTCGCTCATCAGCGAGTCCTCCACCATGAAAGTTGCCGCGGATGCCGACAAGCTTCGCCGCGAAGGCGTCGACATCGTGGACTTTGGCGCCGGAGAGCCCGATTTCCCCACGCCCGACAACATCAAGAAGGCGGCCATCGCAGCCATTGAAGCCAACTTCACCAAGTACACTCCCACGGGTGGAACCGTCGAGATCAAGCAGGCCGTTTGCGCGCGTCATCATGACGACTACGGCACCAATTACACGCCCGCGGAGTGCCTGGTAACAGTCGGCGGCAAGCACGCGATTTTCAACTTGATGCAGGCACTGATTGAGGACGGTGACGAGGTCATCATTCCCGTGCCGTACTGGGTGACGTACAAAGACGTGGTGAACTACGCGGGCGGCAAGTGTGTTTTTGTCGAAAGCGACGAGGCCAACGGGTTCACCTACACCGCCGACGACATCGCGCGCAAGATCACCGGCAAGACCAAACTGCTGATCATCAATTCGCCCGGAAATCCGAGCGGCGGCGTATTGAGCCGCGAAGAATTCGAGAAGATCTATCATCTGGCGGTAAAGCGCGGCATCCAGTTGATGACCGACGAATGCTACTGCCGCTTTCTATACGACAGCGAGCCGTTCTCCATCGCAGCCATGCCGGGCGCGAAAGAAAATGTCGTGATTGCCGGGTCGCTTTCGAAGACTTATTCGATGACCGGTTGGCGCGTTGGTTTCGCCCTGGCGCCCAAGCCGTTGATCGACGCCATGCTGAAGCTGCAGAGCCATACCACCTCGAACCCCACGTCCATCGCGCAAAAGGCCGCCATCGAAGCCTTGCGTGGACCGCAGGATTCCATCCCGATCATGCTCGCCGAGTATCGCCGGCGGCGCGACTTTGTGGTGCAGCGTCTGCGCGCCATTCCGGGAGTGAGGATCGCCGAGCCGCGCGGAGCGTTCTACGCCTATCCGAATATCTCGGTCGGTTTCCGCAACGGCATTACCTCGGCGCTCCAATTCTCAGAGAAGCTGCTGTCGGAGGCGCATGTGGCCGTCGTGCCTGGTGAGGCGTTCGGAACCACGGAGCACGTCCGCATTTCCTACGCCACTTCGATGAAAGAACTGGAACGCGGGCTCGACCGGATCGACCGTTTTATCAGTGGCCGATAACCGACCCCTCCGGCTGCCCACGCTGTTCCTCGAGAAAGTGTGGGGCTCCACGAACCTCTTGCCGTGGTATCCCAACGCCGGCCAGAACAAAATCGGTGAAGTGTGGTTTGAAGCGGATCTCCCGCTTCTGGTGAAGTTCGTCTTCACATCCGATCGCCTGTCGGTGCAGGTGCATCCCAATGACGATTTCGCGCGGGAGCATGAAAACTCTCGCGGCAAAACCGAAATGTGGTACGTCATGCGCGCGGACCCCGGTGCGCGCATCGCCATTGGCTTTCGCGAATCCATCAGCCGCGAGCGATTGCGCGAATCCGCGTTAAGCGGCGAGATCGAGCGATTGTTGAATTGGGTGGAAGTTCAAGCCGGCGATGCGTTCTTCATTCCCGCCGGCACGGTCCACGCCATCGGCGGCGGTCTCGCCCTGTGCGAGGTGCAACAGCATTCCGACGTCACGTATCGGCTGTACGATTACGGCCGGCCGCGCGAACTCCATTTGGATAAAGCCATCCAGGTTGCATTTATGGACGCCGCGTCACCCAGCTCGGTAATGCTTCCCATCGACTGCCGGTATTTCCACACCGAGCTGGCGCGCACCACATCGAAATTGCTGTACAAGCCGGAGCCCGGACGCTTTCACATCGTCATTTTCGTAAGCGGCATGGGCCATATCGACGGCCGCCCGTTTCAGGAAGGAGAAGCCTGGCTCGTTCCGCCCGGCGGCCAGCCATTCGACATCGAACCCTCCACTCCCGTGAAGTTCTTACGTACCTGGGCTCCCTGAACACAGCCCCGGGCGCCGCGTTAGCCGATTCCCAATTCGTCTATCCGCTCCAGCGGCGTGCCGCAGTTCCGGCAAATCACGGCCGAGCAGTCGCCGCATAGCAACGGATCGGTTACTGCCGTGTGACATCGCGGGCAATAATACTCGGCTTGTGGTTGAGTAATTTCGTCGGCCATTACTGATACACTAGCAACAGAAGCTAGAAGCGCACGTGACATTCACTCGCGGTCTTGTTTGTTTCTGCCTCGCATCCTTCCTCGTCTCCTGTTCAGATAAGCCGCGCCTGGTTGCTTCGCTCGGCGACGCATATGTCGGTCCTACCACGCTGAACCTGCGGTCGGAACTGGCGCTGAAGTCGCCCGTTTCCGCCACCGTGAAGCACGGCGAAAAACTCTCGATCGTGGAGTCGCGGCACCGGCTGGTGAAGGTTCGTACCGCGCAAGGCGCCGAGGGCTGGACCGATTTGCGGCAGCTTCTGAGCCCGGAACAAATGGCCGCGCTTCGCGACATGGCGCAGAACGCTTCCCGCGCGCAGTCGCAAGGGCAGGCCACGGTATTCGAATCGCTGAACCTGCACACCGAGCCGAGCCGAACTTCTCCCAGCTTCGGACAGGTTCCGGAGAACGGCAAGGTCGACGTGATCGGGCACCGGCTGACGCCGCGAGTGCAGCACGACGAAATCTCGATGCCCATGCCGGTGAAGCCGGCCGCTAAGCGCAAGA
This sequence comes from Bryobacterales bacterium, assembly GCA_963781905.1. GTDB lineage: Bacteria > Acidobacteriota > Terriglobia > Bryobacterales > Bryobacteraceae > Palsa-89. Next base: position 3,459,630 of record CAWAHZ010000010.1, on the reverse strand, counting down.
AGCCCAAGCCGAGCTCTACTGCCACCAGGATCAAGCCTCCTCCTCGTCCGCCCGCGCCGAAACCTCCAGAAAATTGGCTCGCGCTTTCCACTCCGAAACCCGAATCGCCGGGAGAACCGGAAGATTCCCCGCCGCCTGTTGCAGCCCCCGCGCCGCCCCCGGTCGAAGTCCCCATGGACGACTGGAACTTGGTCCGCACTCTCGACGGAAAAGTGGGATGGGTTCTGACACGTCCTCTGAGCATGGCCATTCCCGACGAAGTAGCGCAATATGCCGAAGGCCATCGCATTACTTCGTATTTCCCTTTGGGGCAAGTGCGCGACGGCGACGCAGTGAAGAACAACTGGCTTTGGACCACCATCAACAAAGGTGGCCAGCCGTACGAGTTCGACAGCTTCCGCGTGTTTGTATGGAGCCTGCGGCATCATCGCTACGAGACGGCTTATATCGAGCGAAACGTGGTGGGACATTACCCGGTTCGAGTGACGAATGCCGGCTCGGAGCCGAGCTTTTCCGTGCTGATCGAAGGCGTGGACGGACATCTGTACCGTAAGACCTATTCGTTCGACAGTTATCGGATTCGCATGGTCAATCGGGAGCGGGACGACCAGGGAACCAAGGCCGATGCGCCGAAGTTAGCGTCCAACGCGCGGAGGGGGGAGCAGGCCGATCAGTCCGATGCCAGGCGCTCCTGGTATGCGCGCCTGAAGGACGGGGTTCACCGGTTCTTGCGATGAACGGGCACCACTTTGATCTCGAACAGCTTGGGCCATTGCTTTCCCGTCACGAAGAGCCGGTCGCCCAGAACATCATAGGCGATTCCGTTTAAAACATCCTCTTGACCGGTGCGATCGGCGGCAGGCAGGATGCCGGCCATATCGATCCATCCCAGTACCCGCCCATCCGCGGGAGAAATGCGCGCGATGACGTCCTTTTGCCAGATGTTGGCGTAAATCTCGCCGCGCACCCATTCCAGTTCGTTCACATTCGCGATGGTTTGGGCGCCGTCGTGAACCGTAATGCGCCGCTTTTCCTGCAGCGTGAGTGGATCCCAAATCCGGATCTGCGGGCTGCCGTCGTCCATGTAGATGTTCTGGCCATCGTTGGTGAGGGCCCAACCCTCGCCAGGATAATGGAATGAGCGCTTCACTTGAAAGCTGGCCTGGTCGTGAACGAATCCGATCTCAGCCTGCCAGGTGAGCTGAATAATCTGCTGGTTCAGTACGGTGATGCCTTCGCCGAAATACTGTGCATCCACATCCATCTGCTGCAAAACTTGCCCGGTTTCGAGCTTCTCCTTGCGCAACCACGAACGGCCTTTTAGTCCGGTGCTCTCATACAAAAATCCCGCTCGATACTCCAGACCTTCCGTGAAAGCATTGGGATCGTGCGGATACACGTGGACCACCTGGTAGGTGTATTGGGGCGTCTGTCCACAGGCCGCAAGCAGCCAGGTCAAAAAAACCATTACGAATCGAAGTCTAATCATGCAACAACACCTTCAAAACTCCCGGCTTCGCGGCAATCCGAAATGCCTCTGGCGCACGCTTCAATGGCAGCACCTCCGATATCATCGCATCCACGCGTACCTTGCGGCTTTTGAGCAGCTGGAGCGCGGGTTCGAAGCGGCCGCAGCGCGAGCCCACTAGCGTGATTTCATTCACGATCACCGGCGCTGAATCAATTGCCACCAATCCGTGAACCGTCGATTTCATAATCACTGTTCCGCGCGGTTGTGTCATCTGCACGGCATCCCGTAAACCTTCGCCCGATCCCGTTGCTTCCACCACGAACGCGTACTTCGCAACCGGCAGCTTCTTCGCCATCTCAGTGCGCACGCCCGCTTGCCCGGCAATCCGCAGCTTCTCCTTGTGACGGCCGAACAGATGAACTTGTGCACCGTGCGCCTGCAGAACCTGACTGGCCAGCAGCCCCAGCTTTCCGTCGCCCAGCACCGCCACTGGCGCGCCGCGCGGAATCTTCACCTGGTCCAATATTTCGCAAGCCGCCGCGAGCGGTTCGACAAAAACCGCTTCTGCAGATGGAATCTCGCGCGGCACTCGCCGCAGATTTCGCTCCGGCAGCGTCAGGAAGTCGCGAAACGCTCCCGGTTGTTTCACGATGCCGAGCACCCTGCGAGTAGGGCAATGCCGGCCGAGCCCGCGCGCGCACCAGGCGCATTTTCCGCAAGCCAGATTGATTTCGCCAACTACGCGCACGCCGATCCAGCGCCCATCGTCGGCTTCCACTACTTCGCCCACGAACTCATGTCCCGGCGTCCCGTGAAAGCCGTAGTAGCCACGCTTGAGCTCAATGTCGGTGTTGCAAATTCCGCCGTACAGCAGGCGGATCAAAGCGAAACCTTCTGGACGCCGCGGCCGTGCCTGCTTGCGCACCAAAACCTTGCCGTTCTCAAGACAAACCGAGACCATATTGGGGATACTTTAATCATGCTAGCTGAGTTGGCGTGTTTCGAGCAGCATTGCCGCGCGCGCTTTCCGATTGACGAAGCCATCTACAACTGCACCCTTTGTGGCGGCTTGCTCGAAGTGGTTTTCGAAGTTGTCTCAAAAGACGCCCGCCAGGAACCGGCGATGTGGAAAAAGGTGTGGCGCACGCGGCGAATGTCGAACGATTTGCTCGAGCAAAGCGGCGTGTGGCGCTATCGCGAGTTGCTGCCGTTCGATGGCCATCATCATCAAGTGGTTTCCTTGCGCGAGGGCAACACGCCTATGCTCGATGCACCGCGCGCCGCTCGATACGGCGGATTGGACCGCCTGACGTTCAAGCATCAAGGTTTCAATCCCACCGGATCATTCAAAGACAACGGCATGACGTGCGGCGTAACGCAAGCTATTCGGCTAGACCGGCAGCGCGTGGCGTGCGTCTCCACTGGCAACACTTCCGCGTCGATGGCCGCCTACGCCAGCGCCGCGGGCCTGGATCCAATTGTCTTCATCCCGCACGGCAACATCTCCTACGGCAAGCTGGCGCAAGCTTTGGAATATGGCGCGCGCACTTTTCAAGTAGAGGCTAACTTCGACCAAATCCTCGCGCTGGTGCGCGTGCTTGCCGACCGGCTCGGCATTTATCTTCTCAATTCGATAAATCCCTTTCGCATCGAAGGCCAGAAGACCATCGTCTTTGAAATGCTGGACCAGCGCGATTGGAACCCTCCCGACTGGATCGTGCTGCCCGGCGGCAATCTCGGCAACACGTCGGCATTCGGAAAAGCGTTGCGCGAATTGTGCCAGTTCGGCTTCATTCATAAGATCCCGAGGCTGGCTGTGATCCAGGCCGAAGGCGCCGCTCCGTTCTATGAGTTCATGAAGACCAAGGCCGAGTTTCACCCGGTTGCCGACCCGCACACTTTGGCGACGGCCATCAAAATCGGCGATCCGGTTTCCTGGCCCAAAGCGCTGCATGAAGTGACAGTCACCAACGGAACAGTGGAGAAAGTGAGCGAGCAGGAAATCGCTGACGCCAAGGCTGTAATTGGGCAATGTGGCATCGGCTGCGAGCCGGCTTCGGCTGCAACTCTAGCGGGAATTCGAAAGCTTACCGAGGCGGGAACCATTCGCGCGGACGAAGACGTGGTGGCAGTTCTTACGGGGAATGTTCTGAAGGATCCAGACTACATTTATCGCTATCACACCGGTGAACTCGAGGATCCCGATGGCCGGAAGATCGACGCAACCCTGGGCAATCGTCCCATTGTGGTGCCGAACGATGCGAATTCAATCGCGAAAATGCTGGAAGGGTAATTCGGATGCTACCGGCCAAGACGTCCGTCACAGTGGGAATTCCTTCGATTTGGTGGGCACTGACGTGTTCGGTTTCCTCGATCGCGGTTATTTTACGGCAGCACCCGGAAGGGCACGTTGCTCGAAAGCGTCCCGCCGGGTGTTACTACCTGGACCGCTCCTGTGGTCGCGCCGGTAGGGACGGTGGTGGTGATTTCGGCACTCGAAACCACGGTGAAGACGGCTGAAGTGCCGTTGAAACTGACGCTGGTCGCGCCGGTCAGCCCGCTTCCCAGAATTTTGACAGCCGCTCCCACAAGGCTGGCGGTGGGCAATGTCCTAACAAACGGGCTCAGGCCGACCGAAAGACTGAAGACGGTGCCGCAGCCGTTTTGGCAAGCGGTGCTAGTCCCACCGGAGATGGTTGTTCCGTAGAGGTCCCCATTGGTGTCCTGGAGTAGCGCCGCGAAGGGCTCGAAGCCCATTTGCACTCCGTCTCCGCCAAAGGAGTAAAGCGTCGTCAGAGAGCCTCCGGTGGTAATTTCATAGATGGTTCCGAAGGAGCCGTCCATCGGGTCCCCACCATATTCGGTTGTACCGTAAAAGTTTCCATCAGCCTGAACCAGCTCCGACTTTGGAGTTGCACCATCCGCGCATTTTGTCTGTGAGCAGAAGCTATAGAGCGTTGTCAGTTTGCCGCCGGGGGTGATTTCGAAAACCGTTCCGTTATTGTTGTTCGCCCCGCCATTAACGGTCGTACCATAGAAGTCTCCGTTGGTAGCCTGAACGAGCCCAAATTCGGGATTTTCGCCGTCCGCGCAGTCTGTTTTGGAGCAGAAGCTGTACAGTGTGGTGAGTACGCCGCTCGGGGTGAGCTTGAAGACGGTGCCTTCGCCATTGGCCCCACCGACGGCCGTTGTTCCATAGAGGTCTCCATTGGTGGCTTGTATTAGTCCCGCATAGGGAGTTGAACCGTCCGCACAGTTTGTTAGGGAACAGAAGCGGTACACTGTCGTTAGCGTGCCGCCGGGAGTGATTTTGAAGACCGTCCCGGCGCTGCCGACGAACGAAGCGGCCGAGCCACCGTCATACGTTGTGCCGTAGAGGTTGCCATTGGAGGCCTGAACCAACGTCCCAAGGGGTTGCGCGCCGTCCGCGCAGTTTACTTGCAAACAGAAGCTGTATAGGGTCGTCAGTGTACCGCTTGGGGTCATTCTGAATATCGTTCCTACCCCGTACATTCCACCCTCTTCCGTGGTCCCGTAGAGGTATCCATTGGTGGCCTGGATGAGCGGGTTGGGGTATTCGCCGTCCGCGCAATTTGTTTGGGAGCAGAAGTTGTGCACCGTTGTCAGCGCGCCATGCGGGGTCATTTTGAAGACCGTGCCAGAACTGTTCTGGCCGCCGCCCTGCGTTGTCCCATAAAGGTACCCATTGGTCACCTGAACCAGCCCCTGAGGCGTGGCGCCGTCCGTAAAATCAAAGCTCACCAATGACTTGAAGGTCTGCGCGGGCAGAGACACCGTAGCGATCGCCCACAGCACGAAAACAGCGTATGCGCGCTTCAACCACACTTTGCCCAATGCTTTAAAGAGTCGTAACATCTGTTGCGCTCCCGATTCTTGGCCGGCTGTCGGCCTTTGGCGTTCTTAAGACGGAGATCAGGCGACTTGAGTTAGTTCAGGTCGTCTTCGGGTGAGCCGGAAGGCTCAGACGTGACGATTATCGCAGAGAAAAGTTGCTTGTCAACTCTTTTATTCCGTTCTATCCGTTTTGGTGACCCGCACGAGCACCGGCTTGGTTCGTTAATTTCATATTTCGTTATCCGCTGGTTCTCATCGCCCGCGTCTCCGGTGTACCTGATCAACGAAAGGAAGCTACGATATAACGCTGCGAAGCAAAGTAATCCGTCAACCCGACGGGCGGACCTGGGGGCGCCGACACCGGACTCGATGGAACTACGAAAATCGTGAGTGACGCTGGCGCCACGGCTGGAGTCGTTTAGCAGAACAGATCCGGAGTATATCTATCGCTATCACACGGGCGAACTGCAAGATCCCGATGGGCGGAAAATTGAAGCAACATTCGGCAATCGTCCGGTAGTGGCTCCGAACGATCCCGAAGCTATCGCGAAAATGCTGGAAGGGTAAGGTTCGGACTAACGGCCGGGGCGTCCGCCGCGGCGCTCACGTCCACCGCCGCCTCCAGGACCACGCCCACCGCCGCCTTCGCGCGGAACCATGGGACGGGCTTCGTTGACCACCAACGCGCGGCCCATCAAATCCCGCCCATTGCAGGCTTCGATGGCACGGTTGGCGGCTGTGTCGTCGTTGATTTCAACGAACCCGAATCCTCGCGCCTCGCCGGTGAAACGATCACGCATCACGTTCACGCTATCCACGGCGACACCCGCTTGCGAGAAGAAATCCGTTAAGTCGGCTTCAGTAGCCGCATAGGGGAGGTTCCCCACAAATAGTTTCATTGACAAGGCTCCTTGACGTCATTTCTTGAGAAGCATGTGAAGAGGCAGGTTCGCGACCGCGGACTCGAAAAGACCCAGCAGGACCGAAGCCGGGAGGAAGGGCTGACTCCCAAAACACCCTTATAGTGTCCCAAAAGTCAAGCGCCAGTGTCAAAACGAAAAATCGCCGTTATTCCAGGCCTATCGGGGAGTAATCAAGCCCCCGAGTTTGTCTTGTTCGGAGCGCGAAGTTCTGGGAAATCGCGTTGAAAATGCTTCCAGGTATTTCAATCCTGTTCCGGTGTTGTAAAGCACAATACGTTCGTCCGGCTTAAGAAAACCGTTGGAAAGGAGCGCCTTCAACGCCGCGACGCAGGCGCCTCCTTCGGGCGCGGGGAAAATTCCGGTTGCGCTCGCGAGTTCGATGCTCGCGTCCAGAAGTTCTTCATCGCTCACCGCGACCGCAGTCCCTCCGCTGGCCCGAATGGCCGCTAGCGAGAGCGCATCGCCCAGTGGTTTCGGAACGCGCAAGCCGGCGGCGACGGTATGAGCGTTTTCCCAGAATGTACTCACGGATTCGCCGCCCTGGAAAGCGCGCACCACGGGTTGGCAACCAGCCGCTTGCACCGCGATCATTTTTGGGCGCTGACTTGAGATCCAGCCCAGCGCTTCCATTTCATCGAAAGCTTTCCACATTCCGATCAACCCGACGCCGCCGCCGGTGGGGTAGAAGATCGCGCCGGGCAATGTCCAGCCAAACTGCTCGGCAACTTCGTAACCCATGGTCTTCTTGCCTTCGATGCGATACGGCTCCTTGAGCGTGCTGATATCGAACCAGCCTTCGGCACCCTTGCGCTCGGTGATCAACCGCGCGCAATCGCTGATCAACCCGTCGATCAATGTGACGTGGGCCCCATAGGCGCGGCATTCGGTGTAATTCGATTGCGGAACATCGCGCGGCATGAAGACGTGCGCTTCCACTCCCGCCGCGGCTGCGTAGGCTGCGAGCGCGCTTCCGGCATTGCCTGCCGACGCGATGGCTACCTTGCGAATCCCCAGCTCCACGCACATCGAGATGGCGCACGACAGGCCGCGTGCCTTAAACGATCCGGTGGGGTTGATGCCTTCGTCTTTCACCCAAAGATCGTTCGATCCGATTCGTTCCCCCAGCCGTCCGGCCTTCAACACCGGCGTCATTCCTTCGCCGAGCGACACGATGTGTTTGGGATCCCTGACGGGAAGCAGGGGAGCGTAGCGCCACATGGACGCGGGACCATGCGCGAGAGAATCGCGCTTCCAGGTTGCGCGGGCTTTGTCCAGATCGTAGCGGACCAGAAGCGGGCCACCGCATTCGCAAAGTGTGTGGACCAGCGAAGCGTCACGCCGCTTACCGCAAACGCTGCACTCTAAATGGGACGTTGTCATGACGAAAGTTCGATGATAGCAACAGAGAAGTGAAAACGAGAGACAAATGAAAAGGAAGTCAAAGCTGCCGCGGACCATCGTCATCGGTTTTGTGTCGCTGATCGTCGGGTTCTATGTTTTGTGCGGTGTCGGCATCGCACTGCTGCGCTGGATCAATCCTTGGACCACGACAGTTCAGATGGAGCGCCGCATACAGGCGCTTCGCGCGCATCATGCTTACGAGAAGCGCTACCAGTTCGTTCCGCTCCCGGACATTTCGCTCAACTTGCAACACGCGGTGGTGGCGGCGGAGGACGGCCGTTTCCGGAAGCATCATGGCTTCGATTGGATCGAGATGCAAAAAGTCCTGGAAGACGACATGAAGCGCCAGCGCGTGGGGCGCGGCGGTTCCACCATCACTCAACAATTGGTGAAGAATCTGTTTTTAACAACCGAGCGTTCTTTTGTTCGCAAAGGAGTAGAGTCCTCCTTGGTGCCGCTGGTGGAGGCGTTTCTAACCAAGGACAGAATCCTGGAGCTGTATCTGAATGTCATCGAGTGGGGCCCGGGCATCTACGGAGCCGAAGTTGCTGCGGAGCACTATTACCACCTGCACGCTTCACAGGTATCACGCGAACAGGCCGCACGATTAGCGGCCATCATTCCAGCGCCGCTCAAACGCAAACCCGAGCGAATGAACGAATATAGCGCCGTGATATTAGACCGCATGGCGCAGACCGGATGGTAGCTATTTTGGATAGGTCTGCAGCCGCGGCGGGCGCGCATCCGGTTCCAGAAGCCAGGCGGTGCGCTTCGGATAATAGCGCAGCAACTTCTGGTTTTCCTCCGGGCCCAGATCGCGCGCCCAGACAATGCGGGCGCCATCGATGTCGGCCGCGTTGTGGACCCATTCCTGGAACTGGTGCTGCGCCCAATAACGCACGAAAACCAACTGCGGGCCGGGCATGGCTTCGAGTCGCCCGCGGATTGCGATGCGTCCCTCGGGATCGCCATGGTTGATCGCGTCCACGCTTTCAAAGGGTGTCATCGCTGCGTATAGCTGGTTGTCGCGGGAGAAATGGAGCCCGTACCAGAAGACGAAGTGCGCCGCGCAAAGGAACAGCAGAATCCGCGCGGCCTCCGGATTCCAACGGCTGAGGCGCTCTAAGCCCACCACGCTGATCAGCACGAACAAACAAGTCAGGGCCGCAATGTAGTGGGTGTAAAAGTACGGATAGAAGTTGGTTCCCAGGCTGAAGATCAGGATCGTCCCGACCACCCACGCGAATCGGTATTCTCTCGCGCGCGCCAGGAACGGCGGCACTGCTAAGAATAATGGCGCGAGAAAGAAGAAGCGATAGAAGCGGATGCGGCTCACCCATCGCCACCAGTAATTCCCGGCCATCTCATGAACTTGCGACTGCTGCTCGTAATCCAGTTGTTGCTCGCGAGTCAGCGGACGGTGCGGCGTCGGGATCGGCTGGAAGGTAAACGTAGTGGGAACGCCGTATTGGTATTGGCTGAGCCGATAGGGTAGCGTTGTCCAGTTTCCAGTGATCGCCTTGTTCTGCGCGAGCGATAGTGCGATCGCCGGGGCCACAGCGATCAGCATCCACGCGGCAGGCTTTCGCAGCGATCTCCAGGTTGGCAGCAAAAATAGCACTACGCTCAGGAGCAGAAACATGGTCTCATACGGCCGGCAATGCCATCCGATGCCAATCCCCAACCCCAGCAACACCGCGTAACGTGTGCGACCCGCACCATTCAGTCGCGGCAGCGATCCGAAGACCAGGCATCCGGCACACGCGGCGCCCGCGCCACCCCAATAGCTGTTCATCCATTGGCTCAGCGGACCGAACTCGATGACAGCGAGCAATCCACCCGCCAGCGCCCACTCGGGCGTCGTCCACGCACGCAGCATCCAGTAGCACAGCGCGCAGAGCGCACCGATACTCAGCGCGACGCCCGCCCAACCGATGGTCAGAATCAGACCTTGTCCGAGTGGAAAGATCGACGCGTACGCGGGCTCCTGCAATACGAAAAACGTTTCGAAAAACTGATGCAGCGGATGAACCGGGTTCGCCAATCGAAAATGCCGCAGCGTGTCGGCGATCAGGAGGTAGCTAAAATCGTCCGAAACATTTGGCGTTGGAATTGGATATTGGGGAAGCAGCGCCAGCCGAAACGCTATTGGGAGCAGAGCAAGAAGCGCCATGCTCCATGCGGGTCTGTGTGCCAGGCGTCTGGAATAACGCTCGATCCACGGACGCCACGCTATCGCGAACGCGACGAACACAATCGTCAGGATCAGCTCGATGAAATCGCTGGCACGAAAGCCGAGAAGCATCGCTCAACGCACCTCTTCGAACCGCAGCGGCGGCTTATTGGCCGTTGGCGATTTGGCCTTTGGCGCAGGTGGCTCAACTTTCGGTGGCTCGACTTTCAGTTGCTGTACCTCGGCCTGGTAGCGCGTCAGCTTGGCAGGCATAGCGTCAGGCTCCAGCAACCAGGCGGTGCGAGCCGGATAGTAGTGCAGCAGCTTTTGGTCCTCGGAATCGCCCAGGTCGCGCGCCCACACCACGCGTGCGTGGTCCATGTCTGCGTCGTTGTAAACCCATTCATTTTGGAAAATATGTTGCGGCCAGTAACGCACGAACACCAGTTGGCCGCCGGGCGCTTGCGCCAGCTGCTGTTGGATTTGGGCACGCCGGCCGGGCACAGGGCGATCCAGGAAACTCCGGCTATACCAGAACACAAAATGCGCTAAACACAGATAAACGATCAGGCGCGCGGCGTCCTGGTTCATCCTGTCGAGAGCAGTGACACTAACCAGCACGAACAAGCACGTGAGAGCACCCAGATAATGGACCTCGAAGAAGGGGTAGAAATTCGCGCCGAGCGCGAAGAGCGCGAGCGTCAGCGCCACCCACAAGAAGCGCGGCTCGCGAAGCTTCAGCAGGAAGAACGGCAGCGCTACATACAGCGCCGGGAGAAAAAAGAATCGGTAGTATCGCACGCGATATCCGAGCCGCAACAAATAGCTCTTGATGGTTTCCGGCCCGCTGGCGCGAAACGACGTTTGCATCTTGTATTGGAGCTGCTGTTCGCGCGTGAGATCCACATGCGGCTGAGGGTTGGTCTGCCAGGTAAACGCCGCGGGAACGCCGTATTGATAGCGGCTCAGCACGTAAGGCAGGGTGGTCCAACTGCCGGTCACTTGTTTATTTTGCAGAAGCGATAATCCCGCGAATGGAAGGAGTGTGATCGCAGCGGCCGCCGCTGGTTTTGCCAACGATCGCCAATCCTTAACGAAGAACGCCAGCACGGACAGGATAAGAAAAATGGTCTCGTACGGTCGACAAAGCCACGAAATACCAATCCCCAATCCCAGGAGCGCAGCGGCATGCGTGCGACTTCTCGCGCGACCCCCGCTACGCACGCGCGGCAGCGCGCCAAATACAAGACAGCCTCCGCACGCGGCGAGCCCGCCACCCCAATAGCTATCCACCCACGCATTGAGCGGCCCGAATTCCATCACCGCCAGCAGGCCGCCTGCGAGCGCCCACCCTGGTGTGGTCCATCCGCGCAACATCCAATAACAAAGCGAGCACATCGCGGCGCTGGACATCAGCACGCCCGCCCACGGCAGGCCGAAAATTGCGCGGCCGATGGCTAAGATGAGGCCCTGGCCGATCGGATAGATGGATGCGTACGCGGGGGTCTGCAGGACGAAGAACGTCTCGAAGAATTGATGCAGCGGATGCGGCGGATTCGCCAGACGAAAGTGCAGCAATGTGTCGGCCACCAACAAGTGTCCGAATTCGTCGTAAACATCCGGCGACGGTACCGGATGATGAGGCAGCAGCGCGAGACGCAGCGCCACGGGAAGCAACGCCAACAGCAGCATGCACCAGCCGGTTTTCGGGGCCAGCCTGAGTGCAACAGGTTCCATCCAAGGCCGCGAAACGAACGCCATCACCACTAGCAGCACAGCTAACGCGAGTTCGAAAAGGTCGCTCGGACCGAAGATGAGCACCGATTGATACGATAGCTAATTCATGACCATTGTCCCGGGCAGCCCCGAAGAGCTTGCACAATGTCTGGCCGATGCAAGCTCGCGTGGCCAGCGCATCGCGCTCCTTGGAAATTCGACTAAAGCGCGGATGGGCGGTCCCATCGCACCCTATGATGTCGCGATCTCGACTTCGGGACTGAACAAGATTCTCGAATATGAGCCGCGCGATCTTACCATCAGCGTCGGCGCCGGTATTGCCTATTCCGAACTGAGCCGCGTTTTGGCGGAGCATGGGCAAATGATTCCGCTCGATCCCCCATTCTCTGACCGCGCCGCTGAAAGAGCTGCTTTCTCTGAGAGAGCTACTATGGGCGGCGTCGTGGCGGCCAATACCAGCGGGCCGCGCCGGCGGCTGTATGGCAGCGCGCGCGACATGGTGATCGGCATGACCTTCGCGACCCTCGAAGGCAAGCTGGTTCGGACCGGCGGGATGGTGGTCAAGAACGTCGCGGGGCTGGACATGGGCAAGCTCATGATCGGATCGTTCGGAACGCTAGCCGCGATTGCGACCCTGAATTTTCGGGTCTATCCGAGCTTCAAGGGAACGCGGACCTTCACGCAGGACTTCGAGCGAATCGCGGACGTGATGGCAGCGCGCGACGAAGTGCTGAAGAGCAGACTGCAGCCGGCCGCGATCGACATTGTGAAATCGGAGGGCGTCTATCGGCTGGCCATCCAGGCCGGTGGCAGTCCCGCGGTTCTCGCCCGCTATTCGCGCGAGCTAGCCCGCATGCGGGCCATGGAAGGCACGGATGAAGAAGCGCTGTGGCGCGGCATTCGCGAATCGACGCCGCAGTTTCTTCGCGCGCGGGAAAACGGTGCGGTCCTGCGTGTTTCCTCGGTGCTCTCCGACGTGGGGCGCGTGCTGGAGTCATTACCCTCGCTGGCCGTCGCTCGCGCGGGCTCGGGCGTTTGTTACGGGTATTTCGAGCAGGCTTCGGATTTGACACATTCATCCACGGGCACCAGCGTGATCGAGTTCGCGCCGCAAGGGTTTCGCGAAAAAAATGGCGTCCCCAATGAAGAGCTGTGGCCACGGCCGGGAAACGATTTTGCGATGATGAAAAAGATCAAAACAATGTTCGATCCACAAGGTCTCTTGAATCGCGGCAGATTGTACGGCCGCATCTGATGTCTTCCTCCTCTACAGGCGCGCCCTCCATCAGCGCATTCGATAAACCGCAACAATCCGATCTCGACCGTTGCGTGCATTGCGGGCTGTGCCTCAACGCATGCCCCACCTATCGGGAGTTGCACGTCGAGATGGATTCGCCGCGCGGCCGCATCTATCAAATGGTGCAGGTTTCCGAGGGCGCTGCTATCACGCCGTCCTACATCGAGCACATCGAACTTTGCCTGGCGTGCCGGGGATGTGAAACAGCCTGTCCTTCGGGAGTGCAATACGGAAGATTAGTGGAAGCGGCGCGAGCCGAAATCGAAACCACCATTCGTCGGCCATGGCGCGAGCGAATGCTGCGTTGGTTTGTTTTTCGCCAGCTGCTTCCCTCGCGATTCGGTATCGAAATCGCCGGAGCAATGTTACATCTCTACGCGGCCAGCGGTTTGAAGCGGCTGGTCGCGATGCCCGGTTTTCTTCCGTCCCGGCTGCGCGAGCTGGAGGCCTTGTCGCCTGAGATCGAGACGCCGTTCTTCTTCGCGTACTACGGCAAAACGCTGCCGGCCGAAGGTGAGCGGCGATATCGCGTCGCGTTTCTCGGCGGGTGCATCGCGAACATCAGTTTCGCCAGGCTGAACGAAGCCACGGTGCGTGTATTGCAAAAGAACGGATGTGAAGTGTCCATCCCCGCCAGCCAGGGCTGTTGCGGCGCTCTACACGTGCATGCCGGTTTTCGCGACCAGGCGCGCCAGCTGGCGCGGAAGAACATTGATGCGCTGCTCGATGGCGGTTTCGACGCTATCATCACCAATGCGGGCGGCTGCGGATCGACGCTCAAGGAATATTGGGAATTGTTCGAGCACGACGCGGAGTACGCGGAAAAGGCGCGTCGTTTTTCCGCGTTGGTGAAGGACGTGAATGAGTTTCTGGCTTCCATCCAGTTGAACCCGCCCATGCGCGTGCTGCCCCTCACCGTCACTTATCAGGATTCCTGCCATCTGGCGCACGGCCAGAAGATTCGCTCCGCGCCCAGGAAACTGCTGGCCGCCATTCCGGGGCTGGAGGTTCGGGAAATGCAACTTTCGGATTTGTGCTGCGGCAGCGCCGGAATCTACAACGTGGTTCATACCGGCATGGCGATGTCGCTGCTCAAGAAAAAAATGGATTGCGTGAACGCCACCGGTGCACCGGTCATCGCGGCATCCAATCCTGGATGCATGCTGCAATTGAGAGCCGGAGTGAAAAAGTTCGGACAAGGCCAGCGCGTGGCGCACGTGGTGGAGATCCTGGACGAAGCGTATAGGCTGGCGGAGACGAAATCGTAAACGTCGCCGGTTAGATGCTCAGCGTGAAGATGGCCCCGCCACTGGGGCCGTTTTCGGCCGTCACAGAACCGCCGTTTTGCTCCACGATCGATTGCACCACGTAAAGCCCCAATCCGGAAATAATCGATTTCGTCGATACGCGCGGCTGAAAGATTCTTGGCAGCAGTTCGAGCGAAATACCCGGGCCGTCGTCACTCACCACTATTTCCGAGCCGTGCGCGCGGATGCGAATGTTTTTCGCGCCAGCCTGCGCCGAATTCAGAAAGAGATTTACGAACACCCGCTCCCATCCGGCCGCGTCGCCCTTCAAGCGAAACTCAGCGTCGATCTCGGAGCAGAAGCCGATCTTCCCTCGATTGGCGCATTCCAAATAGTCCTGGCAAAATTGCGAAGAGTTTTCGATAATTGGGGCGAGTTCGATGGCCGAGCGATTGGTTTCGAGGATGCTATGCGCGATGCGATGTCCGCGCCCCGCGCTGCGCTGCAAGGTGTGAGCCAGCTTCTCCCATTTGGGATCGTCTTCCAAAAGCTCCGCGCTCTCCGCGATGGTCTGAAACACGTTGTTCAGATCGTGAACCAGCCCTTCCAGCGTGAGATCTACGACTGCCATTCGGGTTACTCGGCGACTCGCTGTAGTGTATCGAAAAATTCGGGGAAAGACACGGAGGCTGCATCCGCGCCCAGAATGCTGCACGGGCCGTCGGCGGCCAAAGCAGCAACGGAGAATGCCATGGCGATCCGGTGATCGCCAAACGAGTCTACTTCGGCGGCATGAAATTGCTGCCGCCCCGGAACTTCGAAGCCGTCTTGGTGGAGTTCGATCTTGAGCCCCATGCGCTGGAAATTTTCGGCGATGGTCGCGATACGGTCCGTTTCCTTCACGCGCAATTCGGATGCGTCGCGCACGATCAAACCCTCCTCGCTGGCTGCACCCAGTATGGCCAGCACCGGGATTTCGTCGATGAGCGCAGCGGTGCGCGCCTTTTCGAGCACTCCGCCACGCACGCTGCTGCCGCGCGATTTTCGTATAAGCACGTCGCCCACCAATTCGCCGCCGGTCGAGCTCACATCCAGAATCTTGATCTGTGCGCCCATTTCGGCCAGGAAATCGAGCAGCGCGGAACGGGTGGGATTCAATCCCACGCCATGAATTGTCAGGCTCGCCTCAGGAACAATGAGTGCGGCCACCAGAAAGAACGCCGCCGACGAAAGATCGCCCGGCACGCGCAACTCGCGGCCTTCGAGCTTCGGATGCCCCGTCACTGTGATGGAGAGCCGATCCACTTCTACGTCGGCGCCGAATTCGCGTAACGCGAGCTCGGTGTGATCGCGCGTGCGCACCGGCTCATGGACAGTGGTGCGTCCGTCGGCGAACAATCCCGCAATGAGCACGCAGCTTTTTACTTGCGCGCTCGCCACCGGCAGCGTGTATTCCACGCGATGCAGCGGGCCGCCGTGAATGGTCAAGGGTGGAAAACGGTTCTCTCGCGCTTCGATGCGCGCTCCCATTTGCGCCAGCGGCGTCATGATGCGCTGCATGGGACGGCGCGACAAAGATTCATCACCGCCGATCGTGGATACGAACCGTTGCGCGGCCAGAATTCCGGAGAGCATTCGAATTGTCGACCCCGAGTTGCCCGCGTCCAGTGGCCCCGCAGGCTCGCGCAGTCCGTCCAAGCCTTGGCCGTGAATGCACACCACGCCGTCTTTGGTTTCAGTCGCTGCGCCCAGCGCTCGCACGCACGCCAGAGTGGATTGGCAATCGGCTCCAGTCGAATAGTTCGATATTTTCGTGGGACCCTCGGCAATGCCCGCCAGCATCGCATAGCGATGTGAGATGGACTTATCGCCTGGGAGCTGGATCGCGCCACTCACGCTAGTGGCAGGAGAAATTTGCTGGTGCATGGAAAGTTCGAGTGTAGCGTATCGTAACCAGCTTGACAGACCAGCTTGACAGACAACGCTGCGTACCCTGCTCCGATCGGGAGGGTGACAATTCCCCGCATGGGCTACAATGTAGCTCAAGGAGGCAACGCCATGCCCGGCAATTCCGTCGTTCGCGCCCGTATCGATGAGCGCACCAAAAGGGAGGCCGCTGCGGCGCTGAAGAAAATCGGTCTCACCGTGTCTGACGCCTTTCGGCTGCTGCTGGTGCGGGTGGCGGCGGAAAAGGCACTGCCGTTCGAGCCGCTCAATCCCAACGCCGAAACCGTCGCAGCGATGAAAGCTGCGCGCCGGGGCGAACTAGTGAAGGCCGGCAAGCCGTACAAACTGCTGCGAAGTCTGAATGCGGGAGATTAAATACACCACCCGCTTTCAGCGTGACTACAGGAGAGAGAAATCCGGCCGGCACAGCAAGAAGCTGGACGCCCTGCTGATGGAGGTTGTCAATCTGCTCGCCGCCGACACTCCGCTGCCTCCCCGCAACTTCGATCACCCGTTGTCAGGCGAGTGGAAGGATCACCGCGACTGCCACCTCAAGCCGGACCTCGTGCTCCTCTACCGCAAGCCGGATGACAGCAGCCTCGAACTCGTAAGGCTTGGCTCACATAGTGAGCTTGGAATGTGAAACCGTTGTGTTTCGTACGGGTCCGGCTCACTTAAGCCGCCGCGTTTTGTGCCGCGCTCACTGCCGCGCCGATCACGCCATTGACATCGCTCGAGGGAACCACGTCGAACACGTAGCTCTGCAGTGGGCTCATCTTCACCATCTCGTGAACGTATTGATGAAGCAGATTGACATCCAGGTGCTTGGCGTTGAATCCGGAGATGAAGAATTTGCCGGGACCCGCCAGATGAATGGAATTGGCCGTGGCTGCAGCCAATGCACGATGCCACAGCTTGACGAACTCCACGCAGCGCTGGTCTCGTTTCTGCGCATTTTCGAACACTTCATCCGGCTCCAGGTCCAGGAAACGGAGCCGCATGGCGCGCTGCCCCATGATGCCTTCCAGATGGCCCACGCCGCCGCATCCGCAATAGCGCTCGCGAGGGTCGAGCGACACCACTACGTGTCCCCCTTCCCATACGCCTTCGCGCCGCGGATAAACTCCAAAGCCGATACCATTGCCAAGCGTCCAGACGCGGATGAAGCGGTCCAGATTTCCGTGCGTGGCGGCCAGGCCAGCCGCCAACACATCGGCGTCGTTGTAGACGTACACCGGCGCAGTGATGCCGCAATCTCTGAGCGCCGCCGCCAGCAGATCCTGCATATGCGCACCCTTGAGCTGGCGAAGATTGGGGGACTCTTCCACAAAACCGCAGTTGATGATGCCGGGCAAGCCAACGCCGATCGCGTCCACGGTTTGTCCCCCAGCCACCGCTCGAATCTCCTGCGCAAAACGTTGCGCGATTCCATCCGGAGGCAGGCTGAGCAGCGGCTCGTCCTCCGGGCCCGGCTCGTAGATGCGCAGCTGGCCGACCAGCTCATAGCCCTCTACCAGCCCAGTGGCGATGTCATCGGCGGTGGTGATCCCAATTGTCCGAGCCATGTCTCCCGTCCTACCACTTCGCCAGTTTGTTGAGACCGTTGAAAGCCGCGGCCTTGTAGCACTCGGCCAGCGTCGGGTAATTGAAAACGGTATCGACGAAATATTCCACGGTGCCGCCCAGAATCATAACTGCCTGGCCGATGTGAAGCAACTCCGAAGCCCCTTCGCCGATCACGTGTACCCCCAGCACCTGCTTGGTCTCACGATGAAAGCATATCTTCAAACGTCCCGTGGTGTCGCCGCGAATCTGGCCGCGCGCGATCTCGCGATAGTACGCCACCCCCACTTCGTAGGGAACGTCCTCATCGGTGAGCTGCTCTTCGGTTTTCCCGATGAAAGAAATTTCGGGGATGGTATAAATGCCATACGGATAACTTGCCGGGTTCGAGATCAGCTTCTTGCCGAAAGCTCCCGCCGCCGCGATGCGCCCTTGCTCCATCGAAACAGATGCCAGGCTGGGAAATCCGATCACGTCGCCCACGGCGTAGATGTGCTGCTGCGCGGTCCGATATTCGCAATCCACTTTGATGCGCCCGCGCGAGTCGG
Organism: Bryobacterales bacterium; assembly: GCA_963781905.1. Lineage (GTDB taxonomy): Bacteria > Acidobacteriota > Terriglobia > Bryobacterales > Bryobacteraceae > Palsa-89. The sequence goes on along the minus strand of CAWAHZ010000010.1, from coordinate 3,441,468 downwards.
ACTCTACGCCCGCGGCCCCCAGATTGAGCTCGTCGATATTACCGGAACGGCCCACGGCGTAGAGCAAGGCGTCGCCCGACAGCTTTTTCTGGCTCTCCAGCCTGGCGACCACCGTGCCCTCCGCCGTCTCTTCCACGCTCTCCACTTCTTCATTCAAGCGCAGGGTGACGCGATGATCGCGCAAGTTGTAGGACAGCGCTTCCACCATCTCGTTGTCGGCGAACTCCAGCAGACGCGGCCGTTTTTCCACCAGGATCACGCGCACGCCCAGGGCCGCGAACATGCACGTGTATTCCACGCCGATGACGCCGCCGCCCACCACGATCATCGATTTGGGAAGCTCCGGCATCGCCAGCACTTGATCGCTATCGATAATGTTGCGCCCGTTGATGGGCACTTTGGGTGAGAACGCCGGTTTTGTGCCGGTGGCGATCACGATGTGTTCGGCGCAGAATGTCTGGTCCTGGCGGGTGTTGCTTACACGCACCGTATGCGGATCGATAAAGCCAGCGATCCCGGTAATCAGTTCCACGTTGTTGCGCGACAGCTGTGCCTGGATCACGTCCACTTCGGTCTTTATGACGTGCTGGACGCGAAACGCCAGGTCCGCCATCGTGATCTTGTCCTTCACCCGATAATTCACGCCATAGATGTTCTGGTAGTAATAGCCGGAAAGATGAAGCACCGCCTCCCGAAAGGTCTTGCTGGGAATTGTGCCTGTGTTGACACACACTCCGCCCACAACTTCACGGCGCTCCACCAGCGCCACCTTCTTGCCCATCTTGGAGCCTTGGATGGCCGCGCGCTGGCCCGCCGGTCCGGATCCGATAACAATAAGATCGTAGGTCTGCACCGTGAAACCAATTTAACGCAGGAAGCCGGTTAGGCGCACGAAAAGGGCATTACGACTGGGTATCAATCGTGTCAAAACGGCTGGAAACCTGTCAAAACTGGAGGCCTGTCTGGAAACTTTTACCGCTTACATTTGTCAGTCGAATGAGCGCATCGCTTATCATGTTGATCCTTTAGGAAGAGTAGCTCCTAAGTACTAGTAGTTTCATCGTGGCCGTTTACGTGCTATATTGTTAACCCAGAAGGAGAACGAGTGATGTCACTTCGTAACACACCGGCTTTTGTGGGAGTTTTGGCGATTCTATCGCTGGCAAGCGTAGGCTGCGCGACAAAGAAGCATGTTCGGGAAGCTATCGCGCCTGTGCAGAATCAGGTCAACCAGACTCAGGCTCAAGTTGGCACTCTGCAAAAGTCGACTGACGAGTATAAGGCCAAAACCGACCAGTCTATTGGCGATTTAGACCGGCAGGTAGCCACCGCCGATGAGAAGGCCACCGATGCCGGCAAAAAGGCCGCCGAGGCCGCTGCAGCAGCCGCGCAGGCCAATACCGCCGCCGCAGCCGCATCTCAGCAGGCTCAAACCGCAACCACTCTGGCTCAGCAGACGGGGACCAAGCTGGACACCACCATCCAGAATTTGGACAACTACAAGCTGATCAGCACCGCGCCCATCTATTTCGGGTTCGGCAAGAGTGTTTTAGCGAAGGACGAGCAGGCGAAGCTGGATGACGCCATTCAAAAGCTGTCCAGTATGAAGGGCTATGTGGTTGAAGTGGAAGGGTTTGCGGATCGCACCGGCAATGTGTCCTACAATCGCGACCTAAGCCGCAAACGGGCGGACGCGGTGGTGCATTACCTGGCCGTCGAACACAACATCCCCCTGCGCTCCATCCGCGAGCTCGGCGTCGGCAGCGATTTTCCGGACGCGAACAACAAGACTCGCGAAGACCGCAAGGAAAACCGCCGGGTGGATGTGAAGATCTATATGCTGGACGTGACGGGTCAGGGAGCGCAGGCTTCCAATCTGGCGCCGGCAGTTACTTCAGCTCAGTAATCGTTCTCTCCTATCGCACGTAAATCAGCGCGGCTGGGCAGCCAATTGAAGGCTGTTCAGTCGCGCTTTTTTGCGTTTAGCACAAGCGCACGAGGTTGGGTGTAGAATGGCTCGGTACGAAAAGTTCGGCGCTGGCAGCAAGTACACAACTGGGAGGTAGCAGCATGTCCTTTCGACGAGGGATGCTTTCGACGAAGGGTCGTTTTCGGAATCGTTTTTGCCATCGGCGGGGCGTTGACAGCCGGTGCGCAGGGTCCTTTCGGGCCGGTTAAAGAACCCTACACACCCGCGGCGGAAGCCAAAGATCTTAAGGCCGTGCTCTTCAGATGGATGTGGAGCATGGGCATGCTCAAAGGCCATGATGAACGCGACATGGTGGCATCCCTCGAATATCAGGGCAAAGGCACCATTCAGGTGGACGGACAACCTTGCACGCTCACGAAATATCGCGCCAGCACGAACTACCAGTCCTTCAGCCAGCGGATTAACTACACCTGTACACGGCCAGAATGGAGAAGCGTATTCGAACATCGAGGTGGTCAGCGGACTGTACGCCTGGAACGAAGACACGCCCGGCGCGCAGATCGACGGAACGAAGGGAACGACTACTCCTACGCCAGGGGCCGAGCAAGAGCGGCTGGTCCGATTCTGGGCCAGTCCCCAGGGCGCACCCAAGGCCGCAGTGGCTGGGACCACGGATACGTTCTGGTTGGGCGCCAACCCCGGCACGCTTTTCGCCGATGGTCTCTCGACCGTCGGCAAGACCTCCTTGTCGTGGGAGAACGGCAAGCCGGTGGTGACGTTCCCGCTTCCAGGCGTTCCGGGAGCCATTGCGACAGCCACCCTGGATGCCGACTATCGGGCCGAGCGCGTAGTGGTGAAGCAAGGCTCGACGACCGCCGAATTCACCTACAGCGACTATGAAGACTGGAACAACCCGTTGAACAAGATCGGGGTGCTTTACGCCGGAAAGCTGGTGGAACGGCGGAACGGCGCGGTGCTCCGCGATCTGACAACGAACGTGACGGAGACGGGCGACGTGTATGTGGTGGCGCCCGTTCCGGCCAGCGTGCAGACGGCTGAAAAGGTCACCGGGCAGCTTCCGCACGGAGTGATGGCCAAGACAGAACCTCCGGTAAACAAGTCGGCGCCCACGCCGCGGTTGGGCGAGCATCCGGATCTTTCGGGCAACTGGGCCTGGAACGACTGGATTGGGAACTACATGACCGGTGGAGGACGCCGGCGCAGCCCGTGGCAGGCTAAAGACAGCAACCGGCAATCCAATCAGACCGAAGATTTTGAGCTCTACTCACCCTCGCGGTTCGGCAATCTGGGCCGTCCGTTATACAAGCCGAAGTACTGGGACAAAGTGCAACAGCTCGACATGTGGACCAACAAGTATGACCCGGTGATGACCTGCCAGCCCTTGGGAGTCCCGCGAGAGGGCCCGCCGCGCCGCATATACCAGACGGACCACGATGTTACTTTTCTCTATTCCGGAGGCGATGCGGGAGGCGGATACGGAGAGTTTCACGTGATCCCGACCGATAATCGCAAGCACGACGAGAAGAAGGCGCTTGAATCGACATACATGGGCTATACCGTGGGGCATTGGGACGGCGACACGCTGGTGCTCGACTCTATTTCGTTCGTCGATACTACATGGCTCGGGCGCGGCGGTTTTTTCCACTCCGATCAAATGCATGTGGTGGAGCGATTCAAGCGTGAAGGCGATGCGCTGCTCTACGACGTCACGGTGGAGGATCCTGAGGTGCTAGCCGAGCCATATGTTTATCCCACGCGAGTGGTGCGGCTCAACCCGAATCCCAACGCGGGCCTGATCCCAGAGCGAGGCTACTGCGAAGTGCAGGAGTTCGGTCACGCCACGTCCCAGATTCGGCATTAGAACGCTGGAATGGGATGCCCGGTTTGCGGCCTCATAAATCCGCCCGATAGCCCAAAATGCGATTGCGGATACGACTTCCAGAAACGGGCGGGAGGTCGGCGGCGGCGAGTTGTTGGATTCTATTCCGTGGCAACAAGCCTTTGGTTTGGATGGTTGATCGTTACAGCTGGTGATTTCGCCACGTTAGCCGGCGACCGTCGACGAGTTTGGTAGCCCGGCCGCCTTCCCAGAGCCAAAAATTCGGCGTCAAGGTGTTCGGCTGCATGGCTCGCAAGATACCTCTTCTCGATCTCCGCGAAAAAGGCGTCAGCCAGCCGAACGAACTCGGCCTGGGTTATGGCAACGGTGTCACCGGCCTTGAGCTTCAGCACGGATTTGTCCGGCGGCAGCTTGAGCGATGACCCCGCTGAGTTTGGCCAATCGGGAAGTTTGTCAATCTGTAGCTTGCCTCGGTTGAACAAAAGCGAGTTGCACAACACCCGCACCTCGTTTAACGGATTGCCGTCCTTTCCCTCGATGGCCATCAGCCGGTGCACGAACATGTGATCCAACAGGAGCACCTGGTTATTGAAGAAGCGACTCTCGAATTCCTTGGATGGATTTTTTCCAGCCTGCTTCGCATAGGCCTTGAGATCAGCGTCCACCCGCGCCCGGCATCTGTCGATGTAGTCCTGGCTGTAGTTCGGCATTCCCAGCATGGTCGGTTTGCTCGCCCCTACTTCTTCTTGGCTGTCCGTTGAGCTCGCGCTGCGATGTTGGCCTCCACTGCGGCGCGAATGAGTTGCTTAAAGGCAGCTTCGTCGATCTTCTCCCCTTCGCGGAGATCGATGGCACGCCGCACGTTCCCCTCCAGGCTGGAAGTGAAGAGCTTCTTCGGGTCCTTGAGGGAGGCTCCGCGATAAAACGTAAGCTTCACCACCTGCTTATGCGTCTCCCCGGTGCAGATGCCGCCCTCATGGGACCAGACGGGGGTTCCCGGGTTCGTTGGCTTTACCCATTTCCACTCTTCGAGCACGTCGGGGTCGGCATCGTGGATGAGCCGGCGGACATGCGCCAGCGTCTCGCCTCTCCAATCCCCCAGCTCTTGAATCTTCTTGGTGATGTTCGCTGCGGCGGCCTTGTCATTCGGACTGCTTGCCGGCTTCATGCTCTCTCCGATCCCTCGTTTGGCCAGGCCGGTCTCTTCGAAAAAAGCCGTCGAACCAGATGGCCCTTCCACATCCACAGTCCCGACAGCAACATTATAGGAAAGAACACAAACCGGGTAGGGCGGGCGTACTTTGGAAGTTCTTCAAACGGACTATAGATATAGCCGAATATCGGAATGCTCACAATGATGTGAATCCAGCGAAGAATCGAACGTTGGATGCCTGCGTTCATGATCGTCTCCTTTCAATGCCCCGCGCTATTCGAGGCCGGCAACCACTCGTTCCAGGTTGCCAATGAACTTCTGCCAGCCGTACTGAGCGCCCTTGTAGTTGGCTTCTTGATCGGGACCGAAGCCGGACTGCTCCATGCGCAGATGCGTTCCGCTATCGGTCGGCGTCAGCGTAAATGTGACCACGGTCTCCGAGCCCTAACGTGCCCCAGCTATAGGAAAGTGTTTTGTTTGGTTCCATGAGCCAGCACCTGGCAATCGATGATGCCGTTCCAGCCCGGCATAGGCTTGGATGCGAAGAGTGAACGCGTGCCCCACGACAGGCTGGAAGTCGTTTTCCATCAGCCACTCCTTGATCAGCGGGCCTTCGGTGAGCGCGCGCCAGATCTTCTCCGGCGGATGAGGAAGTTCTTTTTCGATCACAACAGAGCGAGTAGCGGCAGTAGTCATTGGTCCATCCTTTTGAGTAAGTCTTCCAGGCGGTCAAACCGGTCGTGCCAGAAGCTGCTGTAGTAAGTCATCCAATCCACCAGCGGCGCCAGGGCCTTGCGGCTGGGCGGTGTAATGGGTTTGGCGTCCCCTATGCCGGGCCCGCACCAAACCCGCGTGCCTGAGGACGCCCAGATGTTTCGATACCGCGGGCTGTGAGACGCCCGAGCGGTCCGTCAGCATCCGCACGGTTTGTTCCCCGTCACGGCTCAGGCGCTCGAAGAGCGCGCGCCGCGTGGGGTCGGCCAGGGATTTGAACAGGACGCCAGCGGCGATCGGCATAGAAGAACCCATAGCTCATGGGTTATGGCTTAATCATAACTATCCGATTATGGATTGTCAAGAGATTTCGGCGCTATTCGCATTTGGCGGCGGCCCGATCTATGATGAATGGGACGTCCTACTGGAGGCCTTGATGAAGAGAACTTGCATCACCGGGATAATGCTGTCCGCCACGCTGCTGTTCGCGAGCGCCGCACAGGCTCAAGTGAAGCTGGATTCAGTACGAGTGGCCGCGAAAGACACCGTTGCGTTGGCGAAGTTCTATCAGTCCGCGTTCGGAATGCAAGAGGTGAATCGAATCGGTACCCCGGCGGGACCGGAGATCTTCGTGAACTTCGGCGCCACGGTCGAAGCAGCAAAGGCCAACAAAAGCGAAGCGATTGTGCTTTTCCATCGCGACTCCGACGATCTAAAAGACCCCGTCCCGCACATCATCCTCAACGTGAAGGACATGACGGCCACCGTCGCCGCCGTCAAGGCCGCTGGTGGCTCGATGTCGGGCGATCCGCGTCCGTTCGGAAACTCCGGCATCGTCATCGGCATCGCCATCGATCCAGCCGGCAACCGCGTTGAGCTGATTCAGCGGCCTTAATCGGAAGGCTAATGGAAGGTCGCCGCTAGATCCCTGGCCAGCACCTCTGCCCGCTCGGCCAAACTCTTGGCGCCGCCTGGATCCGAACTGCGCGTATCCTGCGCCTGTTGGATGAAGTTCCGGATCTGTTCCGCTTCCGCCTGCTGATCCTTAGTCAACTGCCGCGTACCGATGGAGCTCAGGCTGGCCTGGGCATGGGAAAGGCTCTGATCGATCGATGCACTGTACTGCTTCTGTTCGTCAGGCGTAAGGATGTCACCCAGTTTGGGAGCTGGAGCGGCGGGTGCGGTAGCCGCGGGCGTTGCCGGCGCGGGAGCCGGAGCTGGCGCCACCGCCGCCGGACGGGTTGGTTTCTTCACAGCGGGAACCGGCTGCGGCGGTTTATTCACCTGATACTGCGTCGGCTCCTGCGCTTTCGTCGTGGTGGGCGCCGGTGAGGGAGCCTCGGACTTCGCAGCCGCGGGCGTCGCCGTTGCGGGCGTTGCCGGCTGCGTCGTGATGGGTGTTGGCGGCAGCGGTACAGCCACTTGCTTCTTATGGCAGGACGATTCCCAGACCAGGAACAATACGAAGCTTACCTGCAATCGCGGAAACCGTAGCATGGGTCACTGAGTAACGCCGGCCAGTTGCCCGCGCCGCACTCCGTTTTGCGCGAGTTCCTCGACCGCGGGGCTAGAAACCAGTCGTTGCCGAAGTAAACACTTCACCCTGGTAATCGACCATTCTTGGAAAGCGCAATCGGAATGTCGTGCCCTTTCCAGGCTCGCTGGTAAAGTCGATTGTACCATTGTGCAATTGGACCACCCGGAACGTCGTCGCCAGGCCAATTCCCGACCCGCTCTCTTTGGTAGTGAAGTAAAGTTGGAACACGCGGGATTGGATCTCCCGCGCGATGCCGGGCCCGGCGTCTGACACCGTGAGCTGGCACTGGCCGCCGTCGCTGCCGGTTCTGGTGGTCAGCGTTCCCCCGTCCGTCATGGCTTCCATCCCGTTGTTGATCACGTTCAGAATGGCTTGCTGCAGCAGATCCGGATCGCCGTTGATCCAGAGCTTGTCGGGCTGCAGGATGGTTTTCAGAGCGACATTCTTGGCGCTGGCGTCTACCGAAACCAACGCGAGCACTTGTTTGACCAGATCGTTAAAATCGATCGGCCTGTAGTTCAGATCCACGGGCCGGTTGAAATTCAGGAACGTTTTCACCACCGAGTCCAGCCGCTTGATCTCCCGGCCGATGACCTCGATCTCCGGTTGGTCCCCGTTCAGCTTGCCCCTTAAGACTTCCAGATGCAAAGCCATTGCGTTCAGCGGATTCTTGATCTCATGCGCCACGCCGCCCGTGAGCCTGCTGATGGCTGCCACTCGCGTAGAAAAATCGAGCTGTTGTTCCAATTGCCGGCGGCTCTCGATGTCGCGCAGCGTAACCAGCGTGCCCATATCTTCCTGGCCAGACCGGCTTCTCAAAGGCTGGACGCTGACCACTAGCCGCATCGGGTCCGCACCGGCGCGCGGAATTGCCACCGGCTGTTCCTCAATGGAACGGCCTTTTTCCACCGCACTCCCAATGATCTCGCCCAAGACTGTGGATCGCGGAAACAGATCTTCCGTGCTCAGCCCGTCCATCTCCTCGTGACTCTTGCCGAGCATTCTCTCCGCAGGCTCGCCGGCCATAAGCAACCTGCCGGTTTCGTCGAACAGCAATACGCCTTCCTCCAGGCGCTGCAGCAGGTGCTCGATATTGGTCCGCAACTCGCTCGCGTCCTGTTTCGCTCCGCGGTATTGTTCATCCAGCAGGCTCAGCTTGGAATGGACGTCGGCAAACTCACGGGCTTCGCGCCGGTCTGTATGAGTTCCTTCGCCGAACTGCCCCGTGCGGATCAGATCGATGCGTTGGATCACGCGCTGCAAAGGATCCAGAATGACATTGGGCAGCACCGCTCCCAGAAAAATCGCAACGCATAACGATAACGCGAACGCCAGCAGCAGGCTCTTCAGAGCAGGTTGCACGGAATGCTTCAATAAAACGGACCGGATGACAACGCTAATGTTAAACAGCACGTGCTTGCTGCCCTCGAGACCAACCGGCCGCGTCGACACATAGTTTTCGCGCCGGGCCATCAAATCCCATAGATTCTTCGCCCACCAGCGCTGTTGGATTTCATGGATGTCTTCCGCCCCCGCCAAAGCATTGCTGTCCCGCATCGCAGTCGAGGCCGCGAGAATGGCGCCATGTTCATCGGTAATGAGAATCGCCAACGCCAGATCCGCCTTGGCCAGCGTTGCGTTCAACATTTCCGTGATGTCGGGATCGCGGCGCACGATCTCGGTCCAGGTATCCTCCCACTGCTGGGTGGAAGCAGGATGAATTCCGTGGGCGGCTGTCTCCACCGCCAGATGATTCTCAAGATAAATGCGGAATTGGTCGGCCACCAGGTCGGCGCGGTCCGAAGCGGCGCTGAAGGAGGCTTTGGTGAAATCGGAGAGATACAGCAACGACATGACGATCACAATGGCCGTGACCAATGCCACGATCGCGCCCCGTAACCGTGCCTTCAAAGACATCTAACAACCTGTGTTATGGAGCCATGACCTTGCGAGCCATGACCGCGCGGGAGTGCTTTCCGCGAGCATCTACGCGTCGGTGGCCGCCTCCATCTCAGCGGCGCCGTACTCCTTGAGTTTGTTGAACAGGGTCTTGAGACTGATTCCGAGGATTTCGGCGGCTCGTGTCTTGTTGTTGCGGGTATGCTTCAGCGTGAGCTGAATCAGCGACTTCTCAGCTTCGCCGACGGTAGTGCCCACCGGCAGCCGCACGGCGTCCGGCTCCATTTCCTGCTGCACGGGGCGCGCACCGGCCGGCACTCCAAAGTCGCGCGGAAGATGATGTTTGGTGATGGTGCCTTCGCCCGCCAGAATAACGGCACGCTCCAGCACGTTCCTCAACTCGCGAACATTGCCGGGCCAGGAATATCGCCGGAGTAATTCCCGGACTTCGGCATTGACATCCACCACGCGCGTCTCATGCTTGCGATTGAGCATTTCGATCAGCGTTTCAGTGAGCAGAGGAAGATCGCCGTCGCGCTGGCGCAGCGGAGGCAGCGGCACTTGGAAGACGTTCAGGCGGTAGTAAAGATCTTCGCGCAATTCACCCTTGCGCAACGCGTCTTCGAGCACCTTGTTGGTGGACGCGATCACCCGCACATCCACGGCGATCTCGCTTTTTCCGCCCAGCCGCCGCACGCAGGAATCTTCCAGCACACGCAGCAGCTTGGCTTGTGTGCCCACCGGCATCTCGGCCAACTCATCCAGCAGCAGCGTGCCGTGCTGCGCCAATTCAAAACATCCCGCTCTGCGCTCCACCGCGCCGGTGAATGCGCCCTTCTCATGGCCGAACAATTCGCTCTCCATCAAGGTCTCGGGCAGCGCCGCGCAGTTGATGGCCACGAACGGCCCGTCCCGCCGGGGGCTCAAATGATGAACCGCCCGGGCCACCAATTCCTTGCCCGTACCGCTCTCGCCTGTCACCAGCACGGCCGCTCTGGACGGCGCCACCTGCCGGATGAGCGAAAATACCTGCTGCATGGCCGGACAGGTGCCCACCAGGTCCACCAGGACGCCCTGATACGACAGTTGCCGCTGCAACCGTTCCGCTTCCTCGGCCAGCCGGCTCTGCGTGGCGGCGCGCTCCAGCAGAACCTTCAGCGCGCTCGGCTGGATGGGCTTCTCCAAGAACCAGAATGCGCCCAGATCGTGCATGGTCTGCACGGCGGTCTCAATATTGCCAAAGGCCGTTAAAACGATGGTCGGCGGCAATGTGTTCTGCGATCCCAGGCGCTTCAGGAGTTCGAAGCCGTCCATGCGCGGCATCATGAGATCGGTGACCAATACATGGGTCGGGGTCTGCGCCAGCTTCTCAAAAGCGTCCTGGCCGTCAAAAGCGGTCTCCACCGTGAATCCCCAAGATTGGATCATCTTGGCCAGGCCGGCGCGCTGGTTTTCCTCATCGTCCGCTACGAGCACGCGAACATGGGGCGTCGAGGCGTTATTTCCCATTCATTTTAATTGTATCTGGCTGGCGTTACGTCTGTATACAAATGCCGAAATAGCCAATAGAATTGCGGTTCCGAGCGAGATTCCGAACGAGATGGGAAGCACCAGCGGCCGGAATTCCATCCGCACGCGATGCGCGCCCCCGGGAACAATTACGCCCCGCAATGCGATGTCGGTCTGGTAAATGGTAGCGGGGTGATCGTCCACCCAGGCCCTCCAACCCGGATAATAAGTTTCCGAAAGCACCAGCAAGCCGCCCCGCCCGCTCGATGCCAAGAGTTCGATGGCGTTCGGCTCGTAGCGCAAAGTCTTCACTTCGTCCGCGCCGCCGCCCGCACCAATTTCCACGGCCTGCTCGACGATAGCGGTCTTTCTCAAATCGAATGGACGGTGCGACATCACGTCCCTGGCCTCTTTTAACGAACCCACGGTTCGAACCTGATGCACCAGGAAAAATCGCGGAAAGACGTTCCTATTTTCGAAAAGTTCGTTGCCGGGCAAACTAGCGATGTGGCGATACCACGGATACGCGGCCATCCGGGATAAGTCCTGGCCGCGCGTGATGATGAACCGAATGTTCAGCAAGTCCACGACGGGCGAATCCAGTTTTTCGAGCGGATAATTCCATCCCCAGCGATATCCATCATGCAAGAACAGCCGAAGCTGAATTGCGTTTTCGAGCGCCATGGGACTAATGCCGGCCGCCGACGGGATCCGCAAAATGGGAGCGCCGTTGGTCCATTCCATGCTCGCGTCCACGGTGTCGTAGCGCCAGGGAGGGTCATTTTGATTGACATAACGCCGCACCTGGTTCAGTAATACCGTGCTGCCGTCGAACGCATCGCGCGTCACGCCGGGCTCGGTCTTGAGCGACGCAACGTTCATCGGCCGCCCCGATCCAACCAGGAATAAATCCGCGGCAATCACCACGCCAATGGCCCATCGAGCGACATCGCGCACTGGCAGCGCATCCAGCCCGATGGCCGCCAGCCCCGCGATTGCCAGGCTGAAGATGCAATAGGTGTATTCGGGATGGATTCCGATGCGCACCTGCTCCGGCAACAGTGGAAACAGCCATCGCCAGACGATGGTCTTATCGCCCAGCATCCAGAACATTCCGAAGGCCAGCATCAGCGCGAACAGTGCCGTAGTTCGGCTGCGGCAGGCTAATAATGCAAATATCGCCAGCAACAACCCTCCGATGCTGCTGTACAGATAGAGGAACGTTGGGTCCCAAGGGCCGTTAAAACGGGCCATGTCGAATATGTTGTAGTGATTCGGCGCCACCAGCGACACCAGGCTCTGCCAATAGAGCCCGCCTCCGGTGCCCAGATAATCCGCGCGATACTTCGCCACGCTCAATTCGGTGAGCTCGGTGGTTGGAATGAACGGAACGGCCGCCAGCAGGATTCCGAGCGCACATCCGCAACCGGCCCACGCGATCGCGCTGGCGCGCGCCATTTTGAGCGAGGCCAGTAATACAGCGAAGACCAGCGTGGAACCAAAAACCGCCACCGTCGCTTGGGGAAATCCTCCCCAAATCGACATTCCGAGCGCCGCCGCCAGCACCGCCAGCCAATCCGCGCGCAATTTGTGCCCCAGGTTCCAGACCGCCAGCCACGCCAGGGGCATCCAGGCCGCAGCCATCATGGAATCGATGTGTTCGGCTCGCGATGCGAAATAACTGCCGGTTTCAAATATCACCGCTCCGGTCCAGGCGGGCGCGGCGTCCAGATCAAACTTCCGGAACAGGTGATACGCCGCTACTCCTCCGATCCAGACCTGCAGCACAACCGCCCATTCGAGCAGCATCGGCAAGCTCGACCAGGAGAGCCGGCTGCCGATGAAGGCGCTCGCGAACACCAGTGGATGGAAGAAACAAGCCTGGATGTTCGCAAAAATCGGATATCCGCCGTAGTTGTAGGGGTTCCAAAGCGCGAAGCGGCCGGCGCTCAGCTCATCGCGCAGAAACGTGATCAGTGGAAGTTGAACCGCGCGAAAATCCCAGGGGAAAGAATATTCGGCGCTGAACAGTGGCTTGTGGAAGAACAGAACCACCGCCGCCAGCAGCGAAAGATACACTAGCGCGGTGTCGCGCCGCCAACCCCCGACCCCCAATCCCGCTTCCCCTCCCTTATCATATATGTTTGGACTTTGCGCGCACCCCCATCCTAGCCCTTCTCTGTACTGCGTGCATTACGCCTGCATTCGCGCAACGCGAGCTGTCCGGATCGGCCCAGGCGCGTCTTGCGCTCGATCGCCTCAACATCGTCGGCAGCGTGCTCATGATTGCCGCGCATCCCGATGACGAAAACACCGCGTTGCTCGCCTATCTGGCGCGGGGTCGAAAAGTGCGCACCGGCTATCTCTCGCTGACCCGCGGCGAGGGCGGTCAAAACCTCATCGGCGCCGAACAAGGCGACGAGCTCGGCATCATTCGCACCCAGGAGTTGCTCGCGGCCCGGCGTATCGACGGCGCGGAACAATTCTTCACCCGCGCCATCGATTTCGGATTCACCAAAACGCCCGAGGAATGTTTCCAGAAATGGGGACGCGAAAAAATTCTGAGCGATGTGGTCTGGGTGATCCGGCGCTTCCGTCCCGACGTCATCATCCTGCGCTTCAGCGGCACTCCGCGCGATGGCCACGGCCAGCACCAGGCGTCCGCGATCTTGGGCCGGGAGGCGTTCGCCGTGGCTGCCGATCCCAAGCGATTTCCAGAGCAGTTGCAATGGGTGCAGCCCTGGCAAGCCAAGCGCCTGATGTGGAATCCGGGGGCTTTCACTAAGGAGCAGCGCGAAGAAGTTGAGAAGATGCCCAATCGCATCAGCGTCGATCCGGGCGACTATGATGCGGTGCTGGGCCACTCTTATGCCGAAATCGCCGGCATGTCGCGCAGCATGCATCGCAGCCAGGGCATGGGCGCGGCCGAGCGCAAGGGATCGGCGAAGGACTTCCTGGTCACGCAGGCCGGCCCAGTAGCAACCAAAGATATTTTCGACGGCATCGATATTTCCTGGAATCGCATTCCGGGCGGCGCGCCGCTGGGACAGATCGCCGCTGAAGCTGCCCGGTCTTTCGATCCAGCCAATCCAGCTCGAACCGTTCCGCAACTTCTTAAGGCGGAAAAGGTGGCCGAAACTTTGATGTCCACCGTGCATGATCCGCTCATCGCTCTCAAACTTCACGAATTGAACGAAGCCATCGCGCTTTGTTCCGGCCTGTGGCTGGACGCGGCCTCCGACAAGTACGCCGTCACGCCCGGCGGATCGCTCAAGTTCGACGCCACCGCGCTCAATCGCGACCACATGGCCGTGCAGGTAAAATCCGTGGACATCGTAGGCATCTCGCCCGCCGCAACCAAGGACAAATTCGGTGGCGTTCTTCCGTTCAACGAGCCACAGGTTTTCGCGCTCACCACCACCATTCCCGAGCATCAACCGTTGACGCAGCCCTATTGGCTGGTCGCGCCCAAGCAAGGCGATACGTATACTGTCCCCAATCAACTCGACATCGGCCTTCCCGAAAATCCGCCGCTCTTCGAGGCGCATTTCCATTTGCGGATCGAATCGGACGACGTAGAAATCGTTCGTCCCGTGGCTTATCGCTATATCGAGCGCGCGCAAGGGGAGCTTACGCGCCCCGTTGTTGTCGAGCCTCCCGTGGCGTTGCAATGGTCCCAAGCCGCTATCTTGTTTCCGAACGGCTCGGCCAGAACGGTGGACTTGCGTGTGCAAGCCAACATCGCAAAGGCGGCCGGCAAAGTTCAGATCCAAGCGCCGCCCGGGTGGAAGATCTCGGCCCAATCCGGAGATTTCGAACTTACTTCACCCGGCGAGCAAAAGGGAGTCTCGTTCGAAGTGACTCCTCCTTCTGGCGATGCCCAAGGATCCCTCGCAGCCACCGCGCAGACCGGCGATCAGAGGGTCGCCACGGCGATGGAGACCATCAATTACCCGCACATACCCACGCAGGTTTTGTTCCCTCCGGCAACCGCCAAGCTGGTGCGCGCCGATGTCCGCCTGCTCGCCAAGAGCATCGGTTATGTGATGGGCGCAGGCGACGAAATGCCGCAAGCCCTGCAGCAGTTGGGCGCGGACGTGATGTTGTTGAGCTCTGACGATCTTGCGAGTGGCAATCTTAGCCGCTTCGACGCCATCGTCACTGGGGTGCGCGCCTACAACGTGCGCGCGGATCTGCGTGCCAATCAGGGCCGCCTGTTGGACTATGTGAAGAACGGTGGAACGCTGGTGGTGCAGTATAACGTCGCCGATGGCCGCAATCCATTTGGCGGCGAGACCAACTTGCTGGCGAATATCGGTCCCTACCCCATCACCACAGGCTCAGAACGCGTGACGGTGGAGGAAGCGCCGGTCGAGTTCCTGCATCCCGACAGTCCGTTGTTGCACCAACCCAACGAAATCACGGCGCACGATTTTGACGGATGGATTCAGGAGCGCGGGCTCTATTTCGCGTCCAAATGGGATGATCACTATCAGCCGTTGTTTGAAACGCACGATCCCACTGAAAAGCCCCAGAGCGGCGTGACGCTCTACACGCGCTACGGCAAAGGCGCGTACGTATTCACCGCGTTCTCCTGGTTTCGCGAGCTGCCCGCCGGAGTTCCGGGCGCATTCCGCATCTTCGCGAATTTGTTGAGCGCCGGAAAGTCGCAGTGAACGAGCCGGATCCACCACCGCCGATCCTCGGCAGCTGGCGGCGCTTTTACGTCATCGTACTTTGCTACCTCGCGTTGCTGATCGCCGGGTTCTACGTCTTCACTAGAGTTTTCGCTTCATGAGCGGTTTTATCGGAGCTTCATGAGGCCACTCGATTGGGTGGTGATGTTCACCTGGCTCGTGTTTATCGTCAGCTACGGCCTGTACCGCGGCCGTGGCAGCAGTACCATGAACAAATATCTCCTCGCTGGGAAGTCCATGCCATGGTACGCCATGGGACTTTCCATCATGGCGACGCAGGCCAGCGCCATCACCTTCATCTCCACCACGGGACAAAGCTATACCGACGGTATGCGCTTCGTGCAGTTTTATTTCGGATTGCCCATCGCCATGGTAATCCTCTGCGCGACGGCCGTCCCGATTTTCCATCGCGCCAACGTTTACACCGCATACGAATATCTGGAGCAGCGCTTCGACTCGAAGACCCGTTCCCTGGTGAGCATGATTTTTCTGATCCAGCGTGGTCTGGCCGCCGGCATCTCTATTTATGCGCCCGCCGTTGTGCTTTCCGTGATTCTGAATTGGCCCGATCGCACAACTACGATCTTGATGGGCGTGCTCATCATGACCTACATTTCTTTCGGAGGCATCAAGGCGGTCACTTGGGCCGATGTGCAGCAAATGTCGCTGATCCTGTGCGGTCTGGTGTTGGCGCTTGTGCTCGCCATCCATCTTTTGCCGCACAATGTCTCCTTCGGCGACGCGGTTTCGTTGGCTGGCGCGGCGGGGCGGTTGAACGCAGTCACGCTGAATTTCGATTGGAACGACCGCTATAACATCTGGAGCGGTTTGATCGGCGGAATGTTCCTGGCGCTCGCGTACTTCGGGTGTGATCAATCCCAGGTTCAGCGCTATCTCACCGGAAAGTCGGTGGCGCAGAGCCGGCTGAGCCTGTTGCTCAACGCGGTGGCCAAAATCCCGATGCAGTTCTTTATCCTTTTCATCGGCGCGATGGTATTCGTGTTCTTCAACTATGAGCGGCCGCCGCTCTTGTTTCAACCCGTGGAGCTGAAGAACATCCAGCATGATGCGCGCTACTCGGCGGTTGAGCGCCGCTATCAGGAAGCCTACGCTCACAGGCGCGATGCCGCGGATCGATTCATCGCAGCCAACCATTCCGGAGACCCCGCCGCGCGCACCGCCAGTATCCAGAATTACCGTGACGCGCAGCAGCAACTGAATGACGCGCACGCGGCCGGCGAGCATCTGGTAGGCAAGGAATTCGACGACACCAATTTCATCTTCCTGTCGTTTGTGACGCACTATCTTCCGGTGGGCGTGGTTGGCTTGATTGTCGCCGTGATTTTTTCGGCGGCCATGTCTTCCACTTCCGGTGAGATCAATTCGCTCTCCGCCGTTACCGTGATCGATATCTACCGGCGTCACATCAAACGCGACGCGTCCGACCGTCATTACCTGATCGCCTCACGCATAGCCACCATCTTTTGGGGCTGCTTCGCCATGGGCTTCGCGCAATACGGAAAGAACTTTGGAGCGTTGATCCAGGCCGTGAATGTGATCGGGTCGTTATTTTACGGTGGATTGCTGGGCGTCTTCGTGCTGGCGTTCTTCTTTCGCAGCGTGGGATCGAACGGCGCGTTCTTCGGTGTGCTGGCCGGGGAAGCGGCCATTTTCGCAGCTAACCTGTTCACCAGCATTTCGTTCCTTTGGTACAACGTGATCGGATGCGTGGTGGTAATTCTGGCAGCGCTTGCGATATCCCGAGTGTTCGACCGTGGCGGGCGTGCGAATCTCAGAAACGCTGCTGATAGCCCGCGCTGATCCTCGCGAGAGCAGCCCCGTAGTCCAGACGCGTCTCGCCGTAGTTAACCCACTCGAACGGATAAGGCGCTGCATTGGTGGCCTTAAATCGTAAAATGAGCAACTCATCGAAGTCGGGCGCGGCCAGGGTACGCAAGCGGTGTTCTGCTTCGGCGGCTTCCTGAACTGGGTGTAAGTAGCCGGCTTTCCCGGTCGTCGGGAAGAGTCGGTCGCCTTCGTATCCGACGGTGCTCTCAGCTTGGTTTACGCCGACCACGGCGACGCAGATGGGATGCCCGCCACCACGCCTGAATTGGACGACCTGGTTTCTCAGATCGTTGATCACGCGATCGATTTGCTTAATCATGGCTTTCGCGAGTATCTTCACTTCGACGCCAATCTCGACTGTGGCGACTGGTCCTCTTCCTACCTGATAGCCCGGATCGACAAGTGCAGTCTCGCCTGGAATAATCTCGCCAAATGTCCCATCGCCGCGACGGGCTTCTATACCCCGGCGCCGATTTTGAGCATTCACCACACGATCTTTTCGGAAGACAGCGCCGTCAATTAGTTTTGAAGACCGTTGAACTGCGACAAGGTCCTCGTAGAGATGCATGGCAACGAGGTCGCCCTGATTGGAAGCCCGATGTTTGTAGATCTTGCCTTCAAAGAGGCGCCGGAACTCGCTGAGCAGCCGATACTCGCTTTGTCGGGAGGTCTCCATCAATTGTGACCTTGGCCTCGATCGCTCCGGCCAGACGAGGCTCACGTACAGTACCGATAATCCGGCGCCGCGCTAATTCCACGTAAGCCTGCTCGATTTCGTTGGCGATCGAATTCCTTCCCGCGATGATAGCAGCTTGTGATGTCGATCCTGCGCCCGCGAACGGATCAAGCACCGTGTCACCCGCAAACGAAAACAATTTGATGAGACGTTCGGCGAGTTCGATGGGATAAGGGGCAGGATGTCCTCCCCGCGTAGATGCGCCACGAAGGTCCGTCCAGATAGAACGCTGCCAGCTTTGCATCTCTTCGCGCGTGAGCATGGAAAGCGCCTTCTGGATCATCGGCACGGAGCGATATTCTCCACCTTTGCGCAGGAAGAGAATGAATTCGATATCGTTCTTGATAATTCCGCCGGGCTGGTACGGCTTGCCATAGAATCCAGCGCCGTTACCCCGCGCTTCTGTAGCTCCGTTGGCGATCTTGTGCCAAAGAATGGGTGTAAGGCAATCCAAGCCGAGCTTGCGCGCCCGTACTTGAATGTCCGAATGAAGTGGCACTAGATAGTGCCTTCCGCCTTGTTTGCGCGGGATGCAAACATCACCCACGATGCAGCAGATCCTGCCTCCACCCACCAGGACGCGTGCGCATTCCGACCACACGCGATCTAATTCATCGAGGAAATGCCCGTAGTCCTCGAAGTGGCCCATCTGGTTCTGATTGCCAGGCGCGTACTCTTTCAGCGTCCAGTACGGTGGCGACGTAACGACCAAGTGGACGGAACGGTCAGGTATCCAGGATAAGTTACGTGCATCGCCTAGGTGCAGCCGATGGCTGGTCTGATTATAAGGATCCGGCCACGCCACTTCGCGGTAATAACGATTAGCTTCTAGTAGAGCTTGCAACCCTTCCGGTGTGTTGTCTTCCATCGCAAGCGATGGCTTGCGAATCTTAAGCCGCTTCGATGTGCCGTTCGTGAAGAGCACCGACTGAAGAGGGTTAGCGCTCCGCTTTTCTTTTGCAGGTCTGCTTTGCACGGGTGCTTGGCCGAACTTCAACTTCGAGCTTATGACGATTGTATCGTTGTCTGTCGTGCGCGCGCCCATCTAAATGAGCTTATCGGCCAATAGATCGCAAGCTTACAGCAATTCCGCCATTGTAAAAAAGAACGGAATCTCCACCGCCGCCGTCTCCGGCGCGTCCGATCCGTGCACCGCGTTGCGCTCGATGTTTTTCGCGTAGTGCTTGCGCACCGTGCCCTCCGCCGCTTTCTCCGGATTCGTCGCGCCCATCACTTCACGCCAATGTTTGATCGCATTCTCGCGTTCCAACACCAGCACCACCACCGGACCCTCCGTCATAAACGCGACCAAGCCGGTAAAAAACGGCCGCTCCCGGTGCACGTCGTAAAAGCCTTCCGCCTGCTGTTTGGAAAGCCGCCTCATTCTCATGCCCCGAATACGGAATCCGGCCTTCTCGATCATCGCGAGAATCTGCCCCGCGTGGCCCGCCGCTACCGCATCCGGCTTGATGATTGCAAATGTCTGTTCGATTGCCATGTCCTATGTCGCCGCGCTTAGATGCGGCTCTTTACCTTTTCTCCGATTTCGGCGGGAGTGGCGCACACCGTGATGCCCGCCTCCTTCATCGCCTTCATTTTGTCTTCCGCTTTGCCCGATCCGCCCGAGATGATCGCTCCCGCGTGGCCCATGCGTCTACCCGGGGGCGCGGTCTGTCCCGCAATGAATCCAACCACCGGCTTTTTTACGTGCGTCTTGATGTACTCTGCGGCCGTCTCCTCCGCGCTTCCGCCGATCTCGCCGATCATCACGATGGCGTGCGTGTCCGCATCCTCGTTGAACAACTGAATGGCGTCCAGAAACGTGGTACCGATAATCGGATCGCCGCCGATCCCGATACACGTGGACTGGCCGATCCCGAGCTTCGTCAGTTGCCCCACCGCTTCGTACGTCAGAGTTCCAGAGCGTGAAACCACTCCCACGTGTCCCTGCTTGTGAATCGACGCGGGCATGATCCCGATCTTGCACTTTCCGGGCGAAATGATACCCGGACAATTCGGCCCGATCAGCCGCGACGGCTTGCCCTTCATGTACTCCCGCGCCCGCACCATGTCGGCTGTCGGAATTCCTTCAGTGATACACACCACCAGCGGCACGCCCGCGTCCACGGCCTCCATGATGGCGTCCGCGGCGTAGGGCGGCGGAACGAAAATCACAGAAGCGGTCGCGCCCGTGTGCTTCACCGCGTCGAACACGGTGTTGAACACCGGCAAGCCCAAATGCATCAACCCGCCCTTGCCCGGCGTCACGCCGCCTACCACTTTGGTGCCGTAATCGATAGACGCCTGGGCGTGAAAGCTAGCCTCTCGTCCCGTGAAGCCTTGAAACAAAACGCGCGTGTTTTGGTCTACCAGGACGCTCATGCCTTCACTCCCTTAGCTGCGCGAACCACCTTGTCGGCCGCATCGCGCATCCCGTCCGCGACGGTGAAGTTGAAGCCCGATGTTTTCAAGATCTCCTGTCCCTTTTCGACGTTAGTGCCTTCCATGCGAACCACAATCGGCGCAGTCACTTTTAACTCGCGCGCCGCGTTCACCACTCCCGTCGCCAGCACGTCGCAGCGCAGAATGCCGCCGAATATATTGATCAGCACGGCTTTCACGCCCGCGTCCGACAGCAGAATGCGAAACGCGTTCTTGATTTGCTCGGCGTTCGCGCCGCCGCCCACATCCAAAAAGTTCGCGGGACTGCCCCCCGCGTACTTCACGATATCCATGGTGGCCATCGCAAGCCCCGCGCCATTCACCATGCACGCGATATCGCCATCCAGCTTGATGTAGTTCAGGCTGAAGCGCGACGCTTCCACTTCCAGCGGATCTTCTTCGTTCAAATCGCGCAGGTCGAGTAAATCTTTGTGCCGGTAGAGCGCGTTGTCGTCCAGGTTGAACTTGGCGTCCAGGGCGTACACCTTGCCGTCCTCGGTGACGATGAACGGATTGATCTCGGCTAGCGACGCGTCCATCGCATCGTAGGCCTTCGCCAGCCCGATCATCGCCGCCACCGCGCCGCTGGCGCTTTCCGATTCCACGCCCATCCCGAACGCCATACTGCGCGCCTGAAATGGGGCCAGCCCGTAGCCCGGTTCCAGCGGCTCTTTCAAGATGAGCTCGGGCGATTTAGCCGCTACCTCTTCAATCTCCATCCCGCCCGCCGCCGACGCCATGAACACCGGTTTCCCTTGCGCGCGATCCATCACGATCCCGAGATACAACTCTCGCGCGATCGGCAGCGTTTCCTCCACCAGCAGCCGCTGCACCACGATGCCCTCGGGGCCAGTCTGGTGCGTCACCAGCCGCATGCCCAGCATCTTCTTCGCGATCTCCACCGCTTCCGCGGCATCCTTCGCTACCTTGACGCCGCCGCCTTTTCCGCGCCCGCCGGCATGGATCTGCGCTTTTACGACGACGCTGCCGCCGATCTTTTTCGCCGCCGCTTCCGCCTCGTCCACCGTAAACGCTACTTCGCCCCGAGGCACAGGGACTCCGTATTTGGCCAAGATTGCCTTGGCCTGATACTCGTGAATTTTCATGGGATCAAAGAGTTAGTTTACCTTAGAACTATGCGGTGGGCTGCATTGCAGTGGGACGCCGCCCGGCACCTTGCCGAGGCGTTTGCATTCGCGCTCGTCTCCATCGCATACATCTGGCTTCGCCCGCTGTGGTGGTCCTGGAGTTTGCTCATCCCCCTGGCGCTGGTTGCTGTCTCGTTCGTCTGGCATTCGGAAACAGCGGAATCGCTGGGATTCAGTTTCCGCGCGTTTCTCGACGCAATCACGGCCTGGCGCTGGTGGCTCGTGAGCGGCGCTGCTTCCCTGATCGCGCTGACCTGGCTTGAGACCGCAACGTCCATCCATGTCATCTATCGCTGGTGCGGTTACGCCTGTTGGTGCGTGCTGCAGCAGCTTCTATTTCAAAACATGACTTACCGGCGCCTGCGCGACGGCCTCGGAGCATCCTGGAAAACTTCCAGCATCGCGGGCGCTCTCTTCGCCGCCACTCACATCCCGAATCCGATTCTGGTGCCCGCCACATTTCTGTGGGGAACTGTTTCCACGCGATTGTTTGAGGAGCGCCCCAGCGTTCCCGTGCTGGGTGTGACGCAGGCCGTGCTCTCGGCCATGCTCTACGTGGTTACGCCGGTCGCGTTGAACGGACAGTTCCGCGTCGGCCCGGGATATTGGGCGGCTCTACACCACTTGCTGCGTCTATCCTGACCGCTCCCGTGAAATTCTCATTGCAGCAATTCGATTAGTTCCGTCACTTCGGCGCGGATGGCGCCCTTAATGGTCGGCTCGCGATCGGGAGCCCATTCGGGCGAATGCGGCGCCGGACCGGGGATGCCGGTTTTCTGGATTTCCGCGAACTTAGCGGCGTTGACCGCGCCGATGTGTAGCAATGCGGAGGGAACTTTGCCGCTATTCCAATACTCGCCGAAATCTTCCGACGTCATCTTCGCGGGCATCTCGACGACGGATTTCTCGCCGAGCCCTGCTTTCAGCGCCACGGCCAGCCGTGCGGTGAGCGCCGGATCGTTGTAGACCACTCCTAAACGAACCGAACTCTCAGCTCGCGCGGTGAGAACTTCAGGTTCAGGAGCACCCGCGGAAACCGCTTCGCCATGCGCGATGCGCTGGATTGCGGCCAAAGTCTTCTGCCGGACTTGCGATGTATACGTCCGCACCGATAATTGGAGCCGCACTTCGTCCGGAATGATGTTGCCTTGCGTCCCGCCGTGGATGGAGCCAACAGTGACGACTACCGGATCGGTGGGATTGTTCTCGCGCGACACGATGGTCTGCAGCGCCAGCACCAGGCGCGCGGCAAGCACCACTGGGTCCACCGTATTCATTGGCATGGCGGCGTGTCCACCGCGCCCATGAACGACGATAGTGACGCTATCGACCATGGCCCGGAAGGGACCCGCGTGATAGCCGATGGTCCCCGCCGGCATGGTGTCATCGTCGTGCAGCGATAGCGCAAAATCGGGACGAGGAAAACGCGTAAAGAGACCGTCTTTCAGCATGGCGGAAGCCCCGGCGCCGGCTTCTTCGGCGGGCTGCCCGACTAACATGAGCGTGCCGTGCCAGCGATTCTTGTGCTCCGCCATCAAACGCGCGGTGCCTGCCCACGCCGACATGTGAATGTCATGGCCGCAAGCGTGCATCACGGGAGTCGACTGGCCGTTCGCGTTTTTCATCACCACCTTGCTGGCGAACGGCAAACCAGTTTTCTCCTGGACGGGCAGTGCGTCCAGTTCGGTCCGCAACATCACCGTCGGCCCAGGCCCGTTTTTCATTACGGCCACAATGCCCGTTTGCCCCACTCCAGTGGTGACCTCATATCCCAGGGCCCGTGCGCGAGCGGCAAGTTTCGACGCAGTCTGCACCTCCTGGAACGCCAGTTCTGGATTTTGATGCAGGTCGATGTACAAAGCTTCAACGTCCGGATAAACGGCGTCAACTTCGGCCGCGGTTGGCGTGGTCCACGCAGTTTGGCTTTTCGCGCCAGCGGCCAGCACGAGCAGTCCTAAGAGTAAGACTGTCAAGGATCTCATTGCTCCAGCACCGCTTCAATCAGCCTCGGCCCCGGTTGTTTGACCGCGTCCCGGAAGTGTGCGATGAACTCGTCCGATGTCGTCGCGCGGCACGCCGGCACTCCCTGACCTTCGGCCAATTTCACCCAATCGAGATCCGGACGCGAGAGGTCCATCATGTCGTTGGCTCTTGGTCCGATCTCGCCGGCTCCCGCGCTCTGCGCGCCGGTCCTCTGTGCCTCGATCTCCAGGATCTTGTAACGGCGATTCGCAAAAATCACCACCACCACGTTCAGACGTTCGCGAGCCATTGTCCAAAGCGCTTGCAGTGTGTACATCCCACTACCGTCGGCTTGGAGCGCAATCACCTTGCGATCGGGACACGCCACTGCCGCGCCCACCGCCACCGGCAACCCCTGTCCGATGGAACCTCCCGTCACCGGCAGGTGAGTATAAGGGTGTCCGTTGGCCAGGCACCGCAATACTGGCTCGGCGCCCGAGATCATTTCATCGGAGACGATGGAACCCGCGGGCATCTCCGCAGCCAATACCAGTCCCATGTTTTCCAGGGTCAAGGCTGCGTTTGCAGGCAGGTCCGGCAATGCCGGTTCCTGCGCCGGAATCGAAAGGGACGCGACGCCGCATTCTTCCACTAAGGCCTGGAGCGCCGCGGTGCCGTTCTCATCGCGCCCCGCAAGCACATGCATCGCGCAATCTCCGGGCGCCAGCGTGCTCCTGCGGCCGGGATATCCGAAAAAAGATACGGGCGGCAGACTCTCCACCAGAATCAAATGTTTCAAACCGGCCAGTGCGGCTTCGGCTGGCTCAGGAAAATAAGGAACCCTCTCAGGAGCGAACGTTCCCGCCCCGCGTTCCATCCGCGCGGTGTTGCGATCCGCAAATACACGGACTCCTGTTCCGGCCGCTAGCTGACTGGCCGCTCGTAAGCCTTCGGTGAGCATGGTCTCACCGCCCAAAAGCAAGCCCGCGGGCTCTCCCGACTTCAGGATCGACGCCGCGCTCCGGACGCATTCGGGCTGCGGATTCCGCCTCGCCAATGGCTCAAAGGCGTCGGCAGGCTCACCGCTATCGCTCCAGGAAAAGTCGGCGGGCACGATGAGAGTAGCGATTTGTCCTGGAGGCGCGCAGGCGGCCCGAACCGCCGAAGCAGCGTCAGCGCCCATATCGCAGGCCTGCTGGACCGTTCGAATCCAGCCCGAAACCGGTCGCGCAAAAGCTTCCACATCCGCGGTCAGCGGTGCGTCGTAACGCAAGTGTCCCGTGGTGTGCTGCCCAACGATGTTGACCACCGGCGTCCGCGCCTTCCTGGCGTTGTGAAAATTGGCCAGCGCATTGCCCAGGCCAGGACCCAGATGCAGCAGCGTTGCGGCCGGGCGCCGGAGCATCCGCGCGTATCCGTCAGCCGCGCCCGAGCACACCCCTTCGAAAAGACACAGCACGCTGCGCATTCCTTTCACCCGATCGAGCGCCGCTACAAACTGCATCTCCGACGTGCCCGGATTCATGAAACACGTGTCCACTCTACAGCGCAGCAAGGTTTTCAGCAGACATTCCGCACCATTCATGCTTGTCTCCATATCAGAGCACAGCTGGGTAGCCGGATGGGTGACAAGCTTCGCAACTCTTGTTTCGATGCTTTATCACCAGCTTGAACAATTCGCACTCCCGAATGTCCACGGCCGTATTTTAGGATCGGTGCATCAAGACGTTTCTAAATGCAACGACTGGTCCTCGCCTATAAGAATTTCGCCGCCCACCTGCACATCAGCCATATCGGGCTCGGCGTTTCAGCCCTCAATACCTGCAAGGTGCTGCGCCGCGGCGGCATCATCGCCGACGTCTGGCCGGTGGTCAACGCCAAGGACCTGACCGGCCGGTTGCAGCGCGATCCCGCCACTCACGTCGTCATCTCGGCGCCATGGATCCCTTCCGCGGAGATTCACGCCCTGGTCAACTCGAACCCCTCCACGCGTTTCGCCGTCAATTGCCATTCCAATGTCGGCTTCCTGCAAGCCGATTCCAACGGCGTCCGTCTGGTTCGCGAGGCCATGGAAGTGGAAGCGGCCTCGCATAACTTCCATCTCGCGGGCAACAGCATCAAGTTTTGCAAGTGGATTCGATCAGCCTATACGCGCCCTTGTACCTACCTGCCCAACCTCTACTACCTCGATAACGACTTCCTTCCCTGGCGTCCTCTTTATACCGGCGGCACGCTGCGCATCGGCGCTTTCGGCGCCACGCGGCCGTTGAAAAACTTCATGAGCGCCGCGGGAGCCGCGCTCGAAATCACGCATCGCTATAAGGCGAATCTGGAGCTGTGGCTGTCCGCGGGACGCACGGAAGGCGGCGGTGACACCATCCTCCGCTCCGCGCGCGCCATGCTGGACGGGCTTCCCAACGTCAAGCTGGTTGAAAACGGATGGCAGAGCTGGCCCAAGTTTCGCCAGAGCGTGGCGCATATGCATCTGCTTCTTCAGCCCAGCTACACGGAATCCTTCAACATGGTGACCGCCGATGGCGTCGCTGAAGGCGTTCCTTCCGTCGTCTCGCACGCCATCGATTGGGCGCCCGAGCATTGGAAGGCCATGATGGACGATGTGCTCGACATCGCGCGCGTCGGCCGTTATCTGCTCACCGATCCCTACGCCCCGCAGGAAGGCCTCGAGGCGCTGAAAGTTCACAACGCCGATGGCTTGAAATCCTGGCAGAGCTTCTTGAATCTCTAATCACACAATCAACATGCAATCGCCATAGGAATAAAATCGATATCCCGCCTCCACCGCATGCTCGTACGCCGACAGCACAAAGTCGCGCCCCGCGAACGCGCACACCAGCATCAACAGGCTGGACTCAGGCAAATGAAAGTTCGTCAGCACCGCGTTGGTCCGCTGAAATTGAAATCCCGGGCGAATAAACAAATCGGTCTCGCCGGCCTTATTCAGGAAAAGGCTCTCTACGCTCCGGACGCTCGTTGTCCCGGCGCAAATCACGCGCCGTGCCGCTCGAATCTTCGCCGCATTTTCGTCCGTCACATGAAATCGCTCCGCATGCAGTTTCTCGCCACGCACCGGCTGAAATGTGCCTAGCCCCACGTGCAGCGTTACCGTTGCAATCTCCGCGCCTGCTTTTCGACAAGCGTCTAAAATGTCAGCGGTGAAATGCAACCCCGCCGTGGGAGCAGCCACTGACCCGGTCTCGCGCGCAAATACGGTCTGGTATCGCTCCCGATCCCGGGCGTTGTCGTCGCGCTTGATGTACGGTGGCAACGGCACATGTCCGATCCTTCCCAGGTGCTCGTAGAAATCGCCGTCGCAGTGAAAACGCAATGTCCGTTCGCCGAACTCGCCGCGCGCGATTACTTCCGCTTCCATGCCGTCGAACGCCACCCGCTCGCGCGTGCGCATTTTGCGCCCGGGATGCACCAGCGCAGTCCAGGTCTTCGCATCTTCACTCAGCGGCTGCACCAGCAGCACTTCCACTACTCCCGAAAATCCGACCCGTGTTCCGTACAATCGAGACGGAAAAACTTTCGAATCGTTCAGCACCAGGCAGTCGCCTGCACCCAGGTATTGTGGAAATTCCCGGAACGCGCGATCCTCCCAGCGCCGCTCAGCGCGATGGAGCACCAGCATTCGCGAACCTGCTCGATCCTGCAGCGGCTCCTGCGCAATCGACTTCTCCGGCAAGTGATAATGAAATTGCGAAAGGTCCAAGTCCCACCATACCAGTGCGAATTCTCGGTATAGAAACCTCATGCGATGAAACCGCCGCGGCTGTAGTTGAAGATGGCGCCAGCATCCTGTCTTCCGTTGTGGCGTCTCAAATCGCGCACGCGAAATACGGCGGCGTGGTTCCCGAGCTTGCTTCGCGCGAGCATCTGCGCGCCATCGTGCCCGTCGTGCGCCTGGCTCTGGAGCAAGCCGGCACGAGCCTGGACGACCTGGCTGCCATCGCGGTCACCGAGGGCCCAGGCTTGGTCGGTTCGTTGCTGGTCGGGATCACCTATGCGAAATCGCTGTGCTTCGCTCGCAACCTGCCGCTCATCGCCGTGAACCACATCGAAGGGCACATCCACGCCGTGGTGCTCGAAGCCGGCGCGGCCATCGAATATCCCGCGCTCGCGCTGGTGGTCAGCGGCGGCCACACCCACCTGTTCGAAGTCCGCGAAGGCTTCATTTATCGTCTTCTCGGCAAAACGCGCGACGATGCGGCCGGCGAAGCGTACGACAAGGTTGCGAAACTGCTCGGCTTTGGCTATCCCGGCGGTCCCATCATCGATCAGCTCGTGCCCTACGGCGATCCGCGCGCCGTCAAATTCACGCTCGCGCGCATGAAAGGTAACACGCTCGACTTCAGCTTCAGCGGTCTGAAAACCGCCGTGCTTCGCTGGGTGGAAGCCCGGGACATGACTGCCGAAATCGAGGCGCGCCGCCGATCGCAACGCACTTCGGCTCCCGATTTCCTGCCACTCACTCCGCAGCCCACGCTCGACCTGCTGGCCTCTTTTCAATACACTGTCGTCGAGGAATTACTCCGCCGCGCCTCCGTGTGTATCGAAGAAATCGGCGCGCGATCGTTCATCGTCTCCGGTGGCGTGGCTTCGAACGCCGGTCTTCGCACCGCCGCGCGCGCTGCCCCACTCGGCTGTCCGGTCTTCTTCCCCACTCCCGCGCTTTCCACCGACAACGCTGCGATGATCGCCGCCGCGGCCTTCCCCAAATTCCGTGCAGGGCGCTTCGCCGATTTCTCCTTGCGCGCCCAAGCCAACCTAGCGCTTGCCTAGCCCGCCAATCCCCAGCCCCCGGAGGCGAGCCGCGTAGCGGCGTAGCCGATCCCCTGCTAACCCCGCGCGAGCATTTGCGAGCGCCCTGTTACCATCTCACTGATGGGTCCCAACACAGCGCAAGCCGAACAGCCGAAAGTCCCGATTGCCGGCGTCCAAAATTTAATAGCCGTCGGATCGGGCAAAGGCGGCGTCGGAAAAACCACCGTATCGGTGAATCTCGCGGTTGCGCTTTCGCGCCTCGGCCACAAGGTTGGCCTCCTGGACGCCGATGTCTACGGTCCCAATGTGCCGCTGATGATGGGAGTTCGCGCCCAGCCGCACGCTATCGGCGAGCGCATCCAGCCACTCGAAAAGAACGGACTGCGCATCATGTCCATGGGTTTTCTGAATCCCGGCGACAAACCGCTGGTGTGGCGCGGGCCCATGCTGCACAGCGTGATTCAACAATTTCTGCGAGGCGTGGATTGGGGCCAGCTCGATTATTTGATCGTCGATCTCCCGCCGGGCACGGGTGACGTGCAGCTTTCGCTCATTCAAACCGCGCCGCTCACAGGCGCCGTGGTCGTCACTACGCCATCGGAAGTGTCGCTCGAGGACGCTCGCAAAGCCATTCACATGTTCGAGCAAGTCCGCGTGCCCATTCTCGGCTTAGTGGAAAATATGAGCTACTTGCAGTGCCCCCATTGCAGCGAGCGCATTGACGTCTTCAGCCACGGTGGCGGAAGGAAAACGGCCGAAACCATGGGCGTTCCGTTCCTGGGCGAGTTGCCGCTCGATCCCGCGGTACGCATTGGTGGCGACACAGGCCAGCCCATCACGCTGAGCGATGCTGGCGCGCCGTTCGTGGCCATCGCGCGCGAAGTGCAGCGCCGCGCGGCCGAAGAAAGCGGCAAAAAAGGCCCGTCCATTCAGATAGAAGAGTAAGACTCAAAATCGAAGGATGGGCCAGCCGCGCGCTTAGCGCCTGCCGAAACTCGCGCTGATAAAATCGCGATTCATCCGCGCAATCGCTTCGAGCGAAATCTCTTTCGGACACGCCGCCTCGCATTCGCCGATGTTGCTGCAGCTCCCGAAGCCTTCTGCGTTAAACTGGCGAACCATCTTCAGCGCTCGTTGATCCCGTTCCGGCTGGCCCTGCGGCAGCAGCCCCAGATGCGCGATCTTCGCGCCGGTGAACAGCGCCGCCGACGCATTGGGACACGCTGCCACGCAGGCTCCGCATCCAATGCATGCCGCCGCATCCATCGCGCGATCGGCATTTTCCTTGGGAACCAGAATCGTGTTGCCATCGGGCGGGCTTCCTGTGGGCACACTCACGTATCCACCCGCCGCGATGATTCTGTCGAACGCGCCGCGATCCACCACCAAGTCCTTGATCACCGGAAACGCCCGCGCGCGCCACGGCTCGATGTACAACTCCTGACCGTCCCTGAAATGCCGCATGCTGAGCTGGCACACC
Source organism: Bryobacterales bacterium (assembly GCA_963781905.1). Lineage (GTDB taxonomy): Bacteria > Acidobacteriota > Terriglobia > Bryobacterales > Bryobacteraceae > Palsa-89. The sequence goes on along the minus strand of CAWAHZ010000010.1, from coordinate 3,411,767 downwards.
GTGGTGGCCGGCAGCGGTCCGTGTGCCACGCCGTTGATCATGAAACCGCACGATCCGCATATACCCTCCCGGCAGTCATGCTCGAACGCAATGGGCTCGTCGCCTTTCAGGATCAGGCCTTCGTTCACCACGTCCAGCAGCTCCAGCATCGACATGTCCGGATTCACATCAGCGGCTTCGTAGCGCGTCATTCTTCCAGGCGCTTTCGCGCTTTTTTGCCGCCACACCTGCAAAATCAGCCGCATTACTTGTAGCTCCGCTGGCTGGGATGCACGTATTCGAAACTCAGCGGCTCCCGCTGCAGCTCTGGGCCTTCTGCGCCGTACTCCCATGCCGACACGAAGGCGCAGGTGTCGTCGCTGCGCTGCGCCTCGCCATCCGGCGTCTGATATTCTTCGCGAAAATGGCCGCCGCAGCTCTCTTCGCGATTCAGCGCGTCGATGCACATCAGCTCGGCCAGCTCGAAGAAATCCGCCACGCGCCCGGCCTTTTCGAGCGATTGATTCAAATCGTCCGCGCTTCCAGGAACATTCACATCGCGCCAATACTCGCCGCGCAACTCGCGAATTTTCCCGATGGCTTCATTCAATCCCGCTCCCGTCCGCGACATCCCGCAATAATCCCATACGATTTTTCCCAATTGCCGATGGAACGCGTCCACGGTCTGATGCCCGCGAATGGAGAGCAGCTTTTTCGTTAGCTCCCGAACGCCCGCTTCGGCCGAGCGAAACTCCGCTGAGCCGGTATCGGTCTTCGCGAGTTTTGTCTTCGCGATGTAATCACCCACCGTATACGGCAGGATGAAATAGCCGTCCGAGAGGCCCTGCATCAGCGCGCTGGCGCCCAAACGATTGGCGCCGTGATCGGAAAAATTCGCCTCGCCGATGACGAACAGCCCCGGTATAGTGCTCATCAGGTAGTAATCCACCCACAGGCCGCCCATCGTATAGTGAATCGCGGGATAGATCCGCATCGGCGCCCGGTAAGGATCCTCATCCGTGATGCGCTGGTACATTTCGAATAAATTTCCATATCTCTCGCGAATCACATCCACACCCAGCCGCTGGATGGCATCGGAGAAATCCAGATAAACACCCAGGCCGGTTTCGCCCACGCCACGTCCTTCGTCGCACACCGCCTTCGCATTCCGTGACGCGACGTCGCGCGGCACCAGGTTTCCAAAGCTCGGATAGCGGCGCTCCAGGTAGTAATCGCGCTCGGCCTCCGGAATCTGATTCGGGGGGCGCTTATCGTGCGCCTTCAATGGCACCCAAATGCGGCCGTCGTTGCGCAGCGACTCGCTCATCAAAGTGAGCTTCGATTGATAATCTCCCGACACCGGAATGCACGTCGGATGAATCTGCGTGAAGCACGGATTCGCAAACAGCGCCCCGCGCTTGTGTGCCCGCCAGATGGCCGTGCAATTGGACCCCTTGGCGTTGGTCGAAAGATAATAGACGTTACCGTACCCGCCGGTTCCCAGCACCACGGCGTCACCCAGGTGCGATTCAATCTGCCCGGTTACCAGGTTGCGCGTCACGATGCCGCGCGCGTGGCCGTCAATCACCACCAGGTCCAGCATCTCGGTGCGCGGAAACATCTGAACACGCCCCTCGTGAACCTGCCGCTCCAGCGCCTGATAGGCGCCCAACAGTAACTGTTGCCCGGTCTGCCCGCGCGCATAAAACGTGCGCGATACCTGCGCGCCGCCAAAGCTCCGATTGGCCAACGTGCCGCCATACTCGCGCGCGAACGGCACGCCCTGCGCCACGCACTGATCGATGATGTTTACGCTGATCTGCGCCAGCCGATACACGTTGGCTTCACGCGACCGGAAATCGCCGCCCTTCACCGTGTCGTAGAACAGCCGGAACACGCTGTCGCCGTCGCTGTGATAATTCTTCGCCGCATTGATGCCGCCTTGCGCCGCGATACTGTGCGCTCGCCGGGGCGAATCCTGAAAGCAAAAACATTTTACGTTGTAGCCCAGCTCTCCCAACGTAGCCGCTGCCGATGCTCCCGCCAGTCCCGATCCCACTACCAGGATGGTGTGCTTGCGCTTGTTCGCCGGATTTACCAGCTTCATCTCGAAGCGCGCCTGATCCCAGAGCTTTTCGATCGGCCCCAGCGGTACGCGCGCGTCCAAGTGGATTATTGCTCTGCCGCTCATTATCTAACCCACCCTGCAAGCACTGCCACGGGAATCGAAATGTTCCCCGCCGCGATCAATGCCGCCACTACTGCCGCGCCCCTGCGCAACATCGGCGTATACCGCGGATGCGCGATCCCGAGCGATTGAAACATGCTCCACAAGCCGTGATAGAGGTGCAGGCACAGCAACAGCATCGCGATGATGTAAAACATGGCTACCGGAATCAATTGAAAACTTGCCACCACGTTCCCGTACACGTTGCCCGGCTGATAGTGCGGGTTCACTAGGCCAAACGTGAAGTCGAGCAGATGATAAATGACGAACGCCAGAATGATTGGCCCGCTCCAATACATTGTCCGCGACGCGTACGACGAACCCGCGGCTTTCTTCTTCCGATACCCCACTGGCCGCGCGCCGATGTTTCGCGCCGCCAATTGAATTGCTGACCAGATATGCACTAACAGCATGCCGAGCAACACGATCCGCGCCGCCCAGAGCAGCGCCGGCTCCGCACGCAAAAGCACGGCGTAGCGATTCAGTTTGTCTTGGCCTTCGTAAATCTGAAGATTGCCGATGAGATGTGCAACGACGAAAAGAAAAAGAATGCAGCCGCTCACCGCCATCGCTGCTTTTTTGCCGGTCGTCGAAGTGTAAAAGTGTTCTTGAACTACCGCCGAACCCATCCGTTCCTAGCTTAACGCCTGCGCCGCGCGAACACATATGCGGCATACACGATAATCAGCACGCCCGCTACCACCGAAGCCTCCTTCAGATTGTGCTCGATCACGCCCAGAATCTCTTCCCAGCGCGATCCGAAATGATAACCGATGAAGAGAAACGTGCTCACCCATAGCAGCGCGCCCGAGTAGGCAAAGCCCGCGAATCCTGGATATTCGAGCTTCGACGTCCCCGCTACAATCGCCGTGAAGTGCCGCACGCCGGGGATGAAATAGCCGATCATGAGCGCCCAATGCCCGATCCGGTTGAACCAGTCATGCACGAAACGGATCTGCTCGTCGCGAATGTGCAACCACCGCCCCACTCGCGAATGCAGAAACTTCCACCCCAGTGTGCGCCCGATGAGGTAGCTGCAGGTGATGCCGCACATGCTTCCACCGAGCGCGCTCGCGAATGCCGGAAGCGCGTGCAGCTGGCCTCGATAGATGAGAAAGCCGCAGCCGGTCAGCAGAAATTCATCGGGGACGGGAATGCCGACAATCCCGAGCACCAGCAGCCCGAAGATGGCGAAATATCCATAAGTGGCGACCCACTGGAGGACGGCGCTTTCCAAGCAGCGATGATAACGTAGATCAAGTATGCAGCCGGTAGCCATCGGCATTCGACCGCATTCGGGTTGGGGTGCTGCGGTAGTAGTGGCAGGCGGCCCCGGCGCCATCGAGATTGTCGACCGAAGAAAGATCGTGATCACCGATCCGACGATCCAGGGCGCAAACCAGCCCTATCACTTCGCGAAAGATCTCCCCGATCCTGATCGTTACCTCGCCCAATGCGCCGTAGCGTCCGAACGCCTTGCCTGGGAAGCTCTTCGCGAAGTTGTCTCAGAAGCGCGGCGCCGCAAGAAAGCGGTTACGGGCTGTGTCATCCTGCTGGCCTCTGGACGTAAGCTGCCGGTGCTCGCGAACATCCTCGCGTCTCATCCTCTGATTCATACCGCCGAAGGCGAATTCTTTCGTCAATCTTTCCGCCGGGCTGGCGAGCGATTGAAGTTGCAGGTAACCGGGATTCGAGAAAAGGATCTCGATGATCGCAGCCAGATGACATTTGGCGCGGGAGCAAGATCCTTGCAGCGCGAGATTGCCAGCCTGGGTAACACGCTCGGTCCGCCATGGACAGCGGATCAGAAGAACGCTTGTCTTGCCGCCCTGCTGGTTCTGAACGGCGTTGATCGGCTTCGTTAGCCCGCGGTCTTGCGGGCCGGCGTCGGCGCTTTGCTCGGCACTACCGAGAAGAACTCGATGAATCGCTTCTTTGGCTCCGGAGCGGGCGCCGCCTTGGCTTCCAGCATGTTCTGCGCCAGTGATGTAAATTGACGGCCGAGTTCGGTGCTCGCTTCCACCCAACGCCCTTCCGTCATCGCGCGTTGCACGCCCTGATAATCGTTCGGGAAGGTCATGTAAATCGGCACGCCCAGCAATTGCTCGATCTGCGCCGGCGTGATCAGCGACCGTTTCGGGCAGCGGTTCAGCAGCACGCTGACGCGATCGCCCAAATCCAGCTGCTTCAGGTAAAGATACTTCTCGCGAGCCAGGTGCAAGGAAGGAATCTCTGGCGTGCACACTAAGAAGATGCGCTTCGATTCGTGCATGATCTCGAGCGAATACCGCTCCAGGTTGCCCGACATGTCGAAGCACAGCGACGTGTAGTTGCGCCGCATGAACTCCATCAGATGGCGGATCTGCGTCGGCTCGATTCGAAAGTCCGGATTCAATTTCCCGGCGTGCAGCACGTCCAGCTTTTCGATCGGGGTCACCATGGTGGGCCACAAGCTCTCGTCCATCTCCAGCGCATGCTCGGCCGCGTCGGTAACGCAATAGGCGCTATCCAGCTTCAGCATGAAGCGCACCATGCCGGAATTGAGGTCGAAATCGGAGAGCAGAACAGAGGAGTCCTGCACGCGCGACATGGCCATGGCTGTGTTCATCGCCACCGTGGATGTCCCCACGCCCGCCTTGGACGGCAGGAAGCTGTAAACCTGATTGGTGGCCTCAATGGCCGGCGGCCGCGCTTGAACCGCGTCTTTGATCCGTATTAAGGAGTCCACCAGCGTCTGCCGATCGAACGGTAGTGAAGCAAACTCGCGAATACCCGCCCGCATCACTTCCAGCAAAATCTGCGGATCCACGAAACGGCTGACCGCAACGATCTGAACCCCCGGTGTGTTCTTGTCTACATCGCGCGCAATCTCTAGCGCTTTAGCAGTCGACTCAGTGCTTACGAAAACTACTTGCGGCGCGTGCGCACGTAGAAAACGCAGCAGTTCGAGACCGCTCGGATATCGATCGAGTGTCCGCGTGACGCTCACGATCCCGATCTCCGTCAGAATCCCTTCCAACCTCTCATTTAGGTCGACATCGGGACAGATAATTATGCCTCTAAGCATCGCAGAAAACTCCTGAATGTAGACTAAGGCTCAATCACGGTAGCAACAATTGGTTTTTGGTACTAGTTATGCCCCCTCATCGCCTTAGAACCATGGTCGCCATGGCCTCGCGGCTAGGGCAAACAACCTATGTATCCCGGCAGTAGCAAAATGGTGAGTAGCAAATGGTCAAACGAATCTGTGTGTTTTGCGGCTCCAGTCCTGGCGCTCGTCAATGTTATGCGGCTGCGGCAACTTCCTTGGCGCGACACCTCGCCGCCCTTCGGATCGGTATCGTCTACGGCGGAGGCAAAGTCGGCCTGATGGGTGCTATTGCCGACGCCGCGCTGGAAGCTGGCGGCGATATCATCGGTGTCATTCCGCAATCTCTGGTAGAAAAGGAGCTCGCGCACCCCGGGCTCTCTGACCTGCGCGTGGTCGGCTCCATGCACCAGCGGAAAGCGCTGATGGCAGAGCTGGCCGACGCGTTTATTGCGCTGCCTGGCGGCTACGGCACGTTCGAGGAGTTTTGCGAGGTGCTCACCTGGACGCAGCTCGGGTTGCATCGCAAGCCCTGCGGAATTCTGAACGTCGAAGGCTACTACGACCGCCTGCTGGAGCTCTTCGATCACGCGCTATCCGAACAATTCCTGAAGCCCGTGCACCGCCATATGGTGCTCTCGGGTAGCAGTCCCGAGTGGCTTGTAAAGAGCCTCCTGGAGTACAATTTGCCATTCGTCGATAAATGGATCGATCGGAAACAGACTTGAGGCTAACCAGAAATTCGCATCGCCATTCTCCGTTGTGGAACTATCATGGAATTATGAGGTTTCTGCTGGCCGCCTTCCTCGCGGCTTGCGCCACGCTTTTCGCGCCGATCATGCCGGCCCAAATTATCCCATTTGAATCCAATGGGCTGCAGTATAAGACGCTCACCAAGGGCGGCGTCACCGTGATGTTCGCCTATTTGCCTGCGCATTTGAGGGAATATTCCATCATGCAGGTCTCGCTCTCCAATGGCTCGCCGATTTCCTGGACGGTGAAGCCGGAGGATTTCACCTACCGCCAGCAGGATGGAACGCTGTGGCAAGCTGCCACCGCGCTCTCGGTAGTGAACAACCTGCTCGCCCGAGCCGGCCGTCACGACGTCATCAAGCTGGTCACCACTTATGAACGCGGCGTCTACGGCAACGAACATATGCAGACCACCAACGGTTATGAGACTCGCCGTCAAAGCGCCCTGGCCGATGGCATGTCTACGCGGCTGAAAGCGGGCGCTGCGGCCTCCGCGCTGGCTCTGGTCCCCACCAAGCTCCAGTCCGGAGAATCCACCGACGGCGCCATCTTTTTCCCGAGCAACGGGAAAGCCCTCGGCCCCGGAACGCTGGTGGCTCATACCGGCGGCGAGGTTTTTGAATTTCCTTCCGACGGCGAACTTCTTGTGAAGTAGGCGGGCTAAGTTACGCTCCTTCATCAAGATAATCTCTCGCCTTGCTAGTACGCCGCCCGGGAGCCGGAGCGCTAAGTCGTCGGTTACAATGGGATTGGAGTTCATTCGCTCCTCGCGAAAATGGAGCCCTCGTCGCCGCCCGAAGCATCAAAAAGTGCGTTACCGGACACCAAAATTTCCGGTTTGACGCTACGGCCCGGCTAAGTCTAGTCAAAAAGGGCCAGTAACGAGGGCGCGATGAACCGTCGCCTAGTCTGAAGGAGTTCCCTGCTAAGTGTGGATCGTCAGAGTCGCGATAACGCGGCCATATACCTTTATCGTGTTGTCGCTGTTGCTGTTGATCATCAGCCCGCTGGTGATCGAGCGGATGTCGGTCGACATCTTTCCCAACGTTGATATCCCCGTCATCGCCGCGCTCTGGAACTACCAGGGCCTGAGCGCTGAGGAAATGGAGGAGCGCGTCGCCTCGCCATACGAGCGCTCGCTCACCACCGTAGTCACCGACATCGACCACCTGGAATCGCAGACCGTCAACGGACGAAGCGTCACCAAAGTCTTCTTCCACCCCGGCACGCGCGCCGACATGGCGATGTCGCAGATGACCGCCGTGGCGCAGAACGCACTGCATCAGATGCCTCCGGGATCGCAATCGCCGTACATGATCGTGTACAGCGCATCTAGCGTGCCTATCCTCCAGCTTGCCATGTCTGGTCAAGGCCTGTCGGAGCAGCAACTGTTCGATTACGCCGCCAATTTCGTTCGAACCCAGTTGGCCACCGTCAAGGGCGCAGCCATTCCATGGCCCTACGGCGGCAAGCAGCGCCAGGTGATGGTGGATCTTCAGCCTGCGTTGCTGCAGTCCAAGGGCCTGTCGCCCGCCGACATCGTCAATGCCATCAACACACAAAATCTGATCCTGCCCACCGGCACGTCGAAAATCGGCCAGTTTGAGTATGACGTCGCGTTGAACGCCAGTCCGGAGACCATCCAGGAACTCAACGATCTTCCGGTGAAGGCTGCCGGCAACAGCACCATTTATGTGCACGACGTCGCGCATGTGCGGGACGGCTTCTCGCCGCAAACCAACATCGTCCGCCGTAACGGCCAGCGCAGCGCGCTGCTCAGCATTTTGAAAATCGGCGATACCTCCACGCTCGATATCGTCAAGGAAGTGCGCGGCATGCTGCCGAGGATCGCCGCCACGCTTCCGCCGCAGTTCAAGATTGAGCCGATTGCCGATCAATCCCTCTTTGTTCAGGCCGCCATCAACGGCGTGGTTCGCGAAGCCATCATAGCCGCGTGCTTGACCGCGGTAATGATCCTGCTCTTCATTGGGAGCTGGCGCAGCACGGTGATTATCGCGATCTCGATTCCACTCTCGATTCTTTGCTCCATCTGCGTCCTGAGCGCGCTGGGTGAAACCATCAACATCATGACACTGGGCGGGTTGGCCCTCGCGGTGGGCATCTTAGTGGACGACGCCACCGTTGAAATCGAAAACACGCAGCGCAATTTGGCGATGGATAAGCCGATCAAGCAGGCGGTGCTGGATGGCGCCCAGCAAATCGCAGTGCCGGCCTTCGTTTCCACGCTCTGCATCTGCATCGTCTTCATCCCGATGTTCTTCCTCACCGGCGTTGCGCGCTACCTGTTCGTCCCGTTGGCTGAGGCGGTGGTGTTCGCCATGCTCGCCTCCTACCTTTTATCGCGGACCCTGGTGCCGACCCTCGCCATGTACTTGTTGAGACCGCACCAGCAAGACGCAGAGCCGAAACCCTGGAACCTCGCGGGCCGTTTCCAACGAGTTTTCGAGCGCGGTTTTGAAGCCATGCGCATGAGTTATCTCGGCACGCTCGAAACCTGTATCCGCCGGCGGAGATTCTTCGTTCCGGCCTTTCTCGCGCTGTGCGCCGCCGCCTTTCTTTTGCTTCCCTGGCTCGGTCGCGACTTTTTCCCCACCACCGACGCCGGCCAATTTAATCTGCATTTTCGCGCCAAGACGGGCACGCGCATCGAAGAAACCGCGCGCCTGGGGGACTTGATTGAAACCTCCATCCGCGAAGCGATTCCGGAATCGGAAATATCCAGCATCATCGACAACATCGGGCTTCCGTACAGCTCCATCAACATGGCCTATAGCAATTCGGCGCCCATCGGAACCATGGATGCCGACGTCCTGGTCACGCTCCAGCCCGGCCATCGGCCTTCCGATCTGTATGTTCATGAGCTTCGCCGCAAATTGCCGCGTGAGTTTCCGGGAGTTACGTTTTACTTTTTGCCGGCCGACATCGTGAGCCAGATTCTGAACTTCGGGCTGCCCGCGCCTATCGATATTCAGGTCTCAGGCCTGAACCTGAACGCCAATCATGTTTTCGCCACCAATCTTCTGAGCCAGCTTCGCACGGTTCCCGGCGCGGTGGATCTGCGCGTCCATCAGCTCTTCGATCTGCCGCGCATCCAGGTGAACGTGGATCGAACCAAAGCTATCGAAAGCGGCTATTCACCGCTGGATGTCGCCGACAGCCTGCTCATTTCGTTGAGCGGCAGCTCGCAAACCAACCCGACATTTTGGCTCGACCCCAAGAACGGCGTCGAGTACAACCTGGTGGCGCAGACGCCACAATACGATATGTCTTCGATCGGCGACCTGAACAATCTCCCCATTTCGAGCGCCAGCGAGCGCCGTCCCGAAATTATGGGCGACGTCGCGTCCACCAGCCGCCGCACTGAAATGGCCGTGGTGTCGCACTACAACATCGCGCGCGCCATCGACATCTTCGGCAACGTTCAGGATCGCGATCTGGGCGCGGTCGCCACGGATATCAACCGCATCGTCGACAAGGCGCGTCCCAAATTGCCGCGCGGATCTCAACTGATCGTGCGCGGCCAGATCGATACCATGCAGTCGTCCTTCCGCGGCCTGCTGGGCGGCCTTATTCTTTCCATCATCCTGGTTTACTTTCTCATCGTGATCAACTTTCAATCCTGGCTCGACCCGTTCATCATCATTACCGCGCTTCCCGCCGCCATGGCCGGAATCGTGATCTTCCTCTTTGTCTCGCGCACCACGTTGAGCGTCCCCGCGCTGATGGGCGCCATCATGAGTGTCGGGGTGGCCACCGCCAACAGCATCCTGGTGATCAGTTTCGCCAAGGAACACCTGGAGGCCGAAGGCGATCCCGTGCGTGCCGCGCTCGAAGCCGGTCTCACTCGTTTCCGGCCTGTTTTGATGACCGCGCTTGCCATGATCATTGGTATGGTTCCGATGGCCATGGGCCTGGGAGAAGGCGGCGAACAAAACGCCCCGCTCGGACGCGCCGTCATCGGCGGATTAGTCTGCGCCACCATCGCCACCCTGTTTTTCGTCCCAACCGTGTTCAGCATGTTGCACCGGAGGCGCGCGACAGCCGATGCTAAGTAAAGGATCCCTGGATGCTAGATAGCGAACGAATGCTCGAAACCCAACTGGCAAGTGGGACCCTGCCGCCCAGCCGGCCGCCCTCGCGCGCGCGAACCGTGCGGGTGGTGATGCTTCTGATTTTGGCCGCCCTGATCGTCGCCGGAGTGGTCTTTTGGGGCATCAACTCACGGATCCAGACCGCTGCCGCGGTAAAGGAAACCACGCGGGAACTCGCTATTCCCGCCGTTGCCGTGATCCATCCCAAGCCCGGCGCCATGAAGAATGAAGTGGTGCTCCCCGGCAACATCCAGGCATTTACCGACTCGCCGATCTACGCCCGCTCCAGCGGTTACCTGAAGCAGTGGAACGTCGACATCGGCGGACACGTGAAGGCCGGACAAGTTTTGGCGATCATCGAAGCGCCGGAGTTGGACCAGCAGGTGGTCCAAGCCAAGGCCACCATCCAGCAGGCGCAGGCTTCTTTAGATCAGACCATCGCCAACGAACAGCAAGGCAAGGCCAACGAAGAACTGGCACGCGTGAACGCCGAGCGCTGGAAAAACCTGGTGGGCAAGGGCGCGGTTTCGCGCCAGGAGAATGATCAGTATCAGGCGCAATACCAGGCGCAAGCGGCCAACCTCAATGCGCTCGAACAGGCTATCGCGGCGGCTCGCAGCAATATCGCCGCGGCCCAAGCCAATCTGGGGCGGCTCCAAGAGATGCAGAATTATGAAACGGTCAAGGCGCCTTTCGACGGCATCGTGACGGCTCGCAACGTCGACGTCGGCGCGCTCATCAATGCCGGCAATGGCGGCGCGGCACAAGAATTGTTCCATCTGGCGGCCACCGCGAAGCTACGCGTTTACGTCAGCGTGCCACAGGCGGATTCACGCGCCGCGGCTCCCGGTCTCAAATCCTATCTGACGTTATCGGAATTTCCCGGCCGCCGCTTTCCCGGCGAACTGGTCCGCACCTCCGGCGCTATCGATCCAGCCACCCGAACGCTGCTCACCGAGGTGGATGTCGACAATGCTTCCGGCGAGCTTCGTCCAGGCTCGTACGCCGAAGTCCATCTCATGATTCCAGAGGGCTCGCGCTCTCTGATTTTGCCCGTCAGCGCGCTGATATTCCGCAGTGAAGGTTTGCGCGTGGGAGTGGTCCGCGAAGGCAACCGGGCCGAATTGGTCCCGATTATTCTGGGCAAGGACTTCGGCAACGAAGTGGAGGTGGTTTCCGGCATCGCCGAAAACGATTCGGTGATCGCCAATCCGCCAGACTCGCTGGCGAGCGGAGCCGTCGTGCAGATTGTTAAGTCCTCCGACGTGCGCTGAGGGCGTGTGCTACGTTAGTGGTCGTGATCGACCTAGGTTGGGACATTCCAGAGACTAAACAAGTAGCGGTGGACGCCGAAACTCTGGCCGCTATTGACCGTGGGATCAAAGACGCTGACGAAGGCCGTACCGTCTCCCTCGACGAGGTCTTTAAGCTGATCCCACAGTGGATTTCCAAATTCGAGTCGCAGAAATCACTCTGACAATACCGGCGTGCACTAACCGCTCCCTGTGGTCGCGGCTCGGTAGCACCGTGGTTCTGCTGGACCGTTGATTCTGAGCCGTGGCCGAAGGGAGCGGTTGATCGTGATTTTCACACGGAATCGCTGGCAAGCGGCGGATTAGTAGAGTACCGAAGGCAGGAACGCACCTCTCGGTTCGTTGTACAGTCCAAGTGACATGAGCGTCATGGGCTGCACCACGCGCAGACCGTTTGCCAGGCACCAGCGGAAGAGTTCCGAATTGCGCGATGGCACCAGGATTCCGGCGCCGGCAAATTCGTCGGCTGCGGCGATCATCGCTTGGAGATCCGTATTCGTCTCCGCAACGGTGTGTCCGAAAAACGCGAGTGAACTGGCATACCCGGTGATGCGGCCGCCACGTTCGACCAGCATTGCGGTTCCTTGCTGGATGGCGTCGGCCAGTTCTCCGCCGCGATGATGTCCGTGCACGCGAAGGCACACCTGGTTGCACGCGTCGAGATCCGCCGTTTGCGCCGGGCGCACCGCGAACCCCTCCAAAGTTTTCTTGATGGCATGGCCTTGCATCACTGCCAGCGGCTCGCGAACGTCGAATCCGAGCGTCGTGTAGAGCGAAAGCGAGCGATTGTGAAACGCTGCCTGCACCAGACGGACGCCGGCCATCTTACGCTCCCGTGCACGATCCAGCGCCGCATCCATCAGCTTGCGCCCGATGCCTCGATTCTGCGCCTCGGGATCGATGGTGATGGGCCCCAGGCCGGCGATGGCATCGCGCTCGTCCAGGCAATTGCTTCCAGCCAGGCGGCCATCGGCTTCCGCTACCACGCAGTAAAATCCGGGGTGCGAAAACAGCTGGGTCAACAAGCCCACGCCCCTTTCGGGCGACGGAAAATCGAGCGGGAAATTGTGGGCGCTGCTGATCTTGTGAAACGCATCATAGACGATTTGCCCGCAAACGGGCGCGTCTTCCGGCGTGGCGCGCCGGACGGTCACGGGAGCGCTCGTGTGTGGGGCTGAGCTCACAGTTTCAGCAGCGCGCGCAGCCGCTTGGTCTGCACACGGCTCACCGGCACTTCGGTTTGTTTCTTGTCATCCATGCGCAGTTGGAAACTCGACTTGAACCACGGAATCACTTCCTTGATGCGATGAATGTTCACCAGAAACGAGCGGTGAACGCGCCAGAACGTGTCGGGATCGAGATTGGATTGCAGCTCTTCGATGGTGCGGTAATTCGATTCGCCCTCCACGTTGGTGGCCACCACCGTGATGAGGCCGTCGTCAATGGTGGCGTACACCACATCCTGCGCGTCGACGATGAAGTTTCGATTGTTGTTCTTCACCAGTAGCTTGGTGCGCTGCGGCGAGGCCTTCAACGGTACGATCTCGGGTTGCGGCGCCGCCTTCGATTTCTCGGTGACGGCCTTTCGCGCGCGCTCCACGGCCATCTGCAAGCGGTCCTTTTCGATGGGCTTGAGCAAGTAATCCAGCGCTTCCCAGCGGAATGCCTGGATGGCATATTGATCGTACGCTGTAGCCAGAATGAAATGCGGCAGCGGGATGTTCTTCTCGCGCAGATTCTGGATCACTCCGAAGCCATCTAATCCCGGCATTTGGACATCCAGAAAAACAACGTCAGGTTCCAGGTTTTCGATAAGCTTTACCGCCTCCAGGCCGTTGCGCCCGGTGGCCAGGATCTCGACGTCGGGGAACTCCTTGAGCAGGTAGGACAGTTCCTCGCGCGCCAGCTGTTCATCGTCGATCAGAATGGCAGAGAGGGTGCTCGTCGCGCGCTCAGTCATTAGATTTTAGTATAGCCCAGGGGTTCTGCCGGAAATACGTTGAGGAGCGCAGGGTTAGGAGTGAGGGGAGGTTAGTTATAATCCTTCTTTGCCCCCTTCCATCCGGCCTATTTCCCCGAACGACTATGAGCAATGGCTGCCGTTGTGGGCCGGGTACAACGCCTTCTACGGCCGGTCTGGCGCCACCGCGCTTCCCACTGAAGTTTCCGAGACCACGTGGAAGCGTTTCTTCGAAGTTTCTGAGCCAGTGCATGCTCTGGTTGCCGAGCGAGGTGGCGAGTTGCTCGGTCTGGCGCACTATCTTTACCATCGCAGCACCACGGCTATCCAGCCAATCTGCTATTTGCAGGATTTATTCACCAAAGCAGGGGCGCGCGGGCAGGGCGTGGGCCGGGCTCTCATCGCCGAAGTCTATGAGCAAGCGAAAGTTGCGGGATCGTCCCGAGTGTATTGGCAGACTCACGAGAGCAACCAAGCCGCCATGCTGCTCTACGACCGGATCGCCGAACGTTCCGGTTTCCTGGTTTACCGCAAGATACTCTGAAATCGATACGTCGTTTTTGGGGACAATGCCAAAAGTCGCGCTCCTTGTCATGAAATGTTAGAATACCGATGGATAGGCTGTCGGCAGCCCTGTTCGAGGGTACATTTGAGCATCCTCGTACCACTCAAGGAGATTCGCAGTTGTCCACTATAGGAAATACCAGGATTGCGCCCGCCGAAGGTAAGCTGGGGGTCCTGATTCCCGGCATTGGAGCGGTTAGCACCACGTTCATGGCCGGAGTTGAAGCGGTGAAGCGCGGCCTCGGCCAGCCCATCGGATCGCTGACACAGCTGGGAACCGTGCGCCTCGGGAAACGCACCGATGGCCGCAGCCCGATGATCAAGGATTTTGTCCCGCTGGCCGGCTTAAACGACCTGGTCTTCGGCGGCTGGGATATTTTCAACGACACGGCCTACGAATCGGCCGCGCATGCCGAAGTGCTGGAAAAGTCGCTGCTCGAACAGGTACGTGAGCCGTTGAGCGCCATCAAGCCAATGAAAGCCGTCTTCGACACCGATTACGTGCGGCGCCTGAACGGGCCCAACGTCAAAGAAGGCTCGAAAATGGACAAGGCGGAAATGCTGATGGAAGACATCCGGCAATTCCGCGTGAACAACAAGGTGGATAGAACCGTGATGATATGGTGCGGGTCCACCGAAGTGTTTCACAAGCCGGGAGCAGTGCATCAGACGCTCAAGGATTTCGAGTGCGGCCTGCAGAAGAACGATCCCGACATCGCGCCCAGCCAGATTTATGCCTATGCCGCTCTGAAGAGCGGAGTGCCGTATGCGAATGGCGCGCCGAACCTGACCACCGATACGCCGGCTTTACTGGATCTGGCGCGCGATCGGCAGATTCCGATCTGCGGCAAGGATTTCAAGACGGGCCAGACCTTCATGAAGACGCTGGTGGCGCCGGGGCTGAAGGCTCGTATGCTCGGCATGTCCGGTTGGTTCTCCACCAACATTCTCGGCAATCGCGACGGGGAGGTGCTGGAAGACCCCGGCTCGTTCAAGTCGAAAGAAGAGACCAAGTTGAGCGTGCTCCAGCAGATCCTGCAGCCCGATCTGTACCCGCAGCTTTATAAAGACCTTTATCACGCAGTTCGCATCAATTACTATCCGCCACGCGGCGACGCCAAGGAAGGCTGGGACAACATCGACATCTTCGGATGGCTCGGTTATCCCATGCAGATCAAAATCAACTTCTTGTGCCGCGATTCCATCCTGGCCGCTCCTCTGGTGCTGGATCTGGTTCTCTTCATGGATCTGGCGCAGCGGGCCGGCATGAAAGGCATCCAAGAGTGGCTGTCCTTCTACTTCAAAGCTCCCATGACGGCTCCCGGATTGTATCCCGAGCACGACATTTTCATTCAGTTGATGAAGTTGAAGAACACGCTGCGTTGGATGCGCGGAGAGGATTTGATTACACACCTTGGCCTCGAGTACTACGACTAACGGATCCAAACGCCAGGAGCCGGCCAAGCGAAAGGTGCTGGTGATCGGCGGCACTCTGTTCATCGGCCAGACGCTGGTGAAACAACTGCTTCACCTGGGGCACGATGTTACGGTACTGCACCGCAAGCCGCGCCACAAGCTGGGAAAAAAGGTCGGCAATATTGTCGCCAACCGCAACGATCCCGATGCCGTGAAGCGCGCGCTGGCCGGCAAGAGCTTCGATATCGTCTACGACAACGTGTACGATTGGGAGCACGGCACCACGGCCACGCAGGTGGAAGCAACGGCCCGGGCCTGTGGAAACAATCTGCAGCGTTATGTCTTTATGTCGAGCGTCGGCGCTTATGGCGACGGTCTGAACCATCACGAAGGCGATGCGCTGGCCCCGGACGATCATCCCGACGCTTACGTGCGCAACAAAGCCATGAGCGAGCGCGCGCTGTTCCGCATGCGGCAGCGCAATGGATTCCCGGTGGTGACGCTGCGTCCGCCCTTTGTGTATGGCCCGGGAAATCCGTTTTATCGCGAGGCTTTCTTTTGGGACCGTTTAAAAGACGGCCGTCCCTTGATTCTGCCCGGCGATGGACGCCGGCTCATGCAGTTCGTGCACATTAACGATCTGGTGGCCGCGCAGGTGAAGGCCATCGACACTCCCGATATTGAAGGCCACGCGTTTAATATCGCGAATCCCCGGCCGTTAACGCAGGTGGAAGCGGTGGAGGCGTTTGCGCGCGCCGCCGGGAAAGAGCCCACCTTCGTGCGACTGCCCCGCGAGCGGATACTTCGCGCGGGCGGACACCCCATGGGTCCGAAGCTGTATTTCGGAGTCTATTTCGATCTGCCCGCCATCACCGTGGTGGTAAATAAGGCGCAGCGTATTCTGAAGTTCAAGCCGGTGGAATTCAACGCGGGTTTGAAGGAAACCTACCGCTGGTACGTGCGGCACAAGTTTCCCAAGCCGGATTATTCCTTCGAAGACGCGATCATAGCGTCGGCCCCGGCGTCGGCCTATTCAGCGCCGGTGGATTGATGACAACGGTCCAAGAATATCTCACCACGAGTTACGAGGCTGATCGCGAGTACGTCGATGGCGAGCTCCTGGAGCGCCACTCAGGAGAGTGGCCCCATACCGTGGTTCACGGAGCAATCAGCTGCCTGCTCTTCGAGCGTGAAACCAAGCTGGGCATCCGGGTTCTAATGTCGCAGCGTATCCAGGTCAGCCCTACGCGTTTTCGGGTCCCGGACGCATGCGCCGTGTTGGCGTCCGATCCACGTGATCCCATCGTACGCAAGCCACCGTTTCTTTGCGTCGAAATCGTGGATCGAATTGACACAAGCTCCCGTCTGAACGAAAAACTCTCGGATTATTTTCAGATGGGCGTTCGATACGTCTGGGTGATCGACCCACAGACCAGGCGCGCGTTTTGCTACACGCCGGGCGAGATGCATGAAGTGCTGGACGGCGTCTTACACACCAACAATCCCGATATCGCGGTTCCGCTCGCGGACGCCTTCGAAGAGTAGCCTACGCGCCGTGTTCTTCGGCTCGAACCTGCTGTAGGCGCTCGCGCAAAGCCTCCGGTAATCCAGCCTCAATTTCCGGCGTGATCAACCCGACCGAATCCATGTCGATGATGTGGGTCTTGTCTCGCAAGCGGAGGCTGATCAGCTTCATGCGTAGAATTGATGCAACCGACGTTACCAGAATTCCCTGATCGTCCACGCCTGGGTCGGATAAATCTGGAACCGGCTCCAAGTCGGTAGGACGCACTTTCTCTCCAGCGAAAAGCAGATGCACGCCACTTCTAGCTTTTGGAGCCACCGAATCAACGAGCATATCTACGCCGGCAACATGGCGGTGCTCCAGGCCAATGCTACGCACCGCATCGGCGATCCGAGGTAGGTCTGCGCGATTCACGGCCAGATCTACATCTTTCGTCAAACGTGCGGCTAGCGGGTCACGCGACTGGACATGAAATAGGACGGCCAAACCACCGACAACGCGGTAATCGATTCCGGCCTGTCGCAACGCGTTGCACACACGCGCGGCTGTTGCGGTCAGCTGGTCCAAGTGATTGTCGTAGGCATGAAGCAACAATACCCCTAGTCTAGCGCCTCCCGAGCGGCCTTGGCCGTATTGCAGTGGATGGTCACGGTATCATCGGTGTCGCGGGCGTAGCCGCCGGCCAGCACCACGGCCACCGGTACGGATTGGGCCAGAGCTGTTTCAAACACCAGCTGGTCGCGGCGTTTGAGGCCGTCGATGGTCAGCGACAAGCCTCCGAGTTGGTCCTCACGAAAGGGGTCCGCGCCGGCCAGGTAGAACACCAGATCGGGCGCAAAGCTCATGGCGACTTTCAGCGCGCCGTCCAGCCGATCGAGGTATTCGGCATCTTCGACGCCGTCCGGAAGATTGACGTCGATCACCGACGGCGGTTTCTGGCTCGGATAATTGTTGAGCTGGTGGAGGGAGAGCGTGAGAACGCTGCGGTCGCCGGAGAAAATAGCGGCGGTTCCGTTGCCATGATGAACGTCGCAATCGACGACCATGGCTTTTTCGATCAGACGCTCGCTTTGAAGCACGCGGATCGCGACAGCGACATCGTGGATGGCGCAAAAACCTTCGCCGTGGGCTCGAAACGCGTGATGAAATCCTCCGCCGATGTTGAATCCGATGCGATGCCGCAGCGCATTGCGGGCCGCGAGAATGGTGCCGCCGGTGGCCAGCCAGAAGCCTTCGACCATCTCGCGCGAGTAGGGAATTTCGAGCTTGACGATTTCGGCCGCGGTTAACCCTCCGGTCTTCAGGCGATGCACCCAGCCGGGATCGTGGACTCGCAGCACATCGTCATCGGAAGCAGCCTCAGGTTCTACAAAATCGGATGGCTTGGCGAAGCGTTCTTCCAGTAACCGATGGTGAATGAGACGATACTTGCGCGCGGGAAACACATGGTCGCCGAGGTTGAGATCGTAGCGCGGATGGTAAACAAGTTGGAACGGGAGCATGCGGCTTCGTGCCTATTAGGGCTTCGCCGCGCGGCGGTACTGCTGGACCGCGGCATTGTGCTGCTCAATCGTTTTCGAGAACTGGTGCCCGCCGGAGCCATCCGCCTTAGCGACAAAATAGAGGTAATCTGTTTCAGCCGGCATGAGCGCGGCTTTGAGCGATGCGGCTCCCGGATTTGCAATGGGCCCCGGAGGCAGTCCCGTGTGGCGGTAGGTATTATAAGCGTTATCGCTCGCGAGATCGGAACGATAGATCGTTCCGCGATACCGGGCTTCCAGCAGCGCGGCGTAAATCGTGGTGGGATCGCAATCCAGCGCCATCCCCTTGGCCAGCCGGTTTTCATAGACGGACGCGACAATCGGCCGGTCTTCGGGACGCCCCGTTTCCTTTTCCACGAGAGACGCTAGAGTCACAATATCGTTCACCGGCTGGCTGTGCGCGGCGGCCTGCAGATCGCGCCACTGCTTGCGGAACTGGCTGGTCATCAGGGCGCAAAGTTGCTCGACAGTGGTGGAGCGCGTGATGCGATAGGTGGCGGGGAAGAGGTAGCCCTCAAGCGTGGGCGCTTGGGGAGCCAGGTCGCGGATGAGCGCAGGGTCGCGCGCGGCGCGCAGAAAATCGGCGGATTTCAGGAAATCGAAGCGGCCGACGCTGGCCGCGATGTCGAACATATTGGCGCCCTCGGGCACCACCAGTTCATAGAAGAAGACATCGCCTCGGGCGATGCGATTGAAAATGTTGGACGCGTTGTCGGCTCGAGCGAACTGATATTCGCCGGCTTTGAGCTTCGCGCCGCGATGCAGGGCGCGGGTCATGATGAACTGCCAGGAATAGCGGATCACGCCGTTTTGAGCCAGCTCATCGGCCATGGCTTGGGTGCTGGTTCCCTTCGGAAAATCGAGGATCACGGGCTGATGAAATCCCTGGTAATTCGCGTTGAGGGAAAGATAAGCGGCTGAGGCGGCAACCAGCGCCAAAAGCAGAAGCGCGGAGAGGATGCGCGTCATGATTGGCGGGAATCCAGGAAGCTTTCGAGCAGAATGACCGCGGCCAGGCGGTCGACGGCTTTGGCGCGTTTTTCAATGCTAATGCCGCTCTCGCGTAGCACGCGCTGGGCCTGCACCGTGGTGAGGCGCTCGTCCCACAATTGGACCGGAATCGCGGTAACGGCCTCCAGGCGCGCGCCAAACTCGCGGGCGTGCGCGGTGCCGCGTCCTTCATGCCCGCTCATGTGTAACGGGTTCCCCATCAATATCAGTGTGACGTTGTGGTCGGACGCTAGTTTCGCCAGGTGCGCCAGATCCTCGCGAATATTGGTGCGCTGGAGGGTTTCCAGGCCCTGCGCGGTGACGCCGAGTTCGTCGCTCAGCGCGAGCCCGATGCGCCGTTTCCCCAGATCGAGGGCTAAGATTCTGCCGGGTGTCATTAAAAAATGGTTCGAAAGTTCGCGGAGGCCCTTATTTTGATTGCTGTTTGTGCCGATTTCATTTCATCATAGAAGTGGTTATATAGGAAGCAGAAGCAGAAGTCCCCGGTTCCGATGTCCACCCTAACGCCTACGCCCACTCCGAAATTGCCGGTGCAAAGACAAGCGCAAGCCGGGGTGACCATATTGGCGGTGGCCGCGGCGATAGCGCTGCTGTACTTCGGGCGTGTGTTTTTCATCACCATGGTGATCGCCATCACCATCGCCTTCCTGCTGGACCCCTTGGTGACGCCTCTTCTGAAACTGCGCGTGCCGCGTTCAGTGGCCAGTTTCATCGTTTGCAGCGTCGCCCTCTTGCTTTTGTACCTGCTTGGACTGGGACTCTACACGCAATTTTCCGGATTTGTGCAGGAACTGCCGACGTTCAGCCAGCGGATGAATGAGCTGGTGGATAACGTGGCAGCGCGCGTGGACGATGTGGAGAAACGAACCTATCAGGTGGTGATACCGAAGCGCTTTCAGCAAGCGCCTCCAGCGCCTGGGATTCCGCCGCCCGAGGTGTCACGCAAGCGGCGTGGAAGCAAAGTGGTGGAACCGCCGCCGGCGCCCGCCCAGATACCAGAAGTGCGCATCCATACCGAGCCGACGCCGCTTTTGACGTATCTCTACGGATACATCCGATCCTTCTACGATGTATTGCTCATGGCGAGCTTCGTGCCGTTCCTGGTGTATTTCATGCTGAGCTGGCGCGATCACATGCGGCGCAGCTTTCTCTATCTCTTCAGCGGCTCGGAGCGCCAGATCGTCGGAAAAAGCTGGCAGGGAGTGGCCGACATGGTGCGGGCTTACGTAATCGGGAACTTTATTCTCGGATTGATGCTGGCTACCATCAGTTGCTCATTCTTCTTCTCCATCCGCATGCCTTATTGGCCTCTGGTGGGTCCGTTAAGCGGCTTTCTCAGCCTGGTGCCCTACGTCGGCCTGCCGCTTGCCATGATTCCGGCATTCGCGGCCGGGCTGATTGTTTATGACCAGCCGGCGATTTATGTGATCATCGCGGTGGTGGTGGCGGTGCTGCACCTGGTCGCGATGAATCTGCTGTATCCGAAAGTGGTGGGTTCGCGCGTACACCTGAATCCGCTGGTGGTAACGGTCGCGCTGATGTTCTGGGGCACTATCTGGGGCGGCATCGGGCTGTTGCTGGCCATTCCGATCACGGCGGGGATCAAGGCCGTCTGCGATAATGTCACCAGCTTGCACGGCTACGGCAGATTGCTGGGAGATTAGTGCGCCGGTCGCCGTCCGGAATAAGCTTGGCTCATGAACAAACGGCTTCTGATCTTTTTCGGCCTCGGTCTGGTTGCAGTGGCGATTGCGGTAGTGGTCATTGTGACCGGAAACAAGGGCGCGCATCTTCAGTTGGTGGGCAAGATCCTGAAGGTGCGAACGGGGCCGTTGGGCGAAGGAAACAGCATCGCGACGATGGATTTTCGCGTGGAGAATCCTTCAGACAAACCTTTTGTGGTTCGAACCGTGGACATCAGCCTGGAGAAGAAGGATGGAATGATGGAGGATGGCATCACGGTATCCAAGGCCGATCTGAAGCAGATCTTTCAATACAACCGTTTCCTGGGCGATCAGTATAACGAGGGATTGGGGCTGCAGGACATCATTGCGCCGCACAGCACCGTGGATCGAATGGTGGCCGCTCATTTTGAAGTGGGCAACGATGAACTGGACAAAGCCAAGGCGGTGCATCTGAGCATTCAGGATGTGTCTGGTCCGGTGTGGGAGACCAGCGCGAGCATCCACTGAGCTGTCCTTGCGCCGTTTGATCATTCGACCGGGAGGCATTGGCGACTGTATTTTGTCGCTGCCGGCGATCGAACTTCTGAGAACCGAGCGCACCGAAGTTTGGGTTCCATCGAGTGTGCTGCCGCTGATACGGATGGCCAAAGCCCGGGCCATCGCATCCACTGGAATTGACTTGCTGGGTCTGCCGGGCATCCAGCCGGCCCCAGACTTGATGGCGAAGCTCGGGTCCTTCGATTCCATTGTTTCCTGGTACGGTGCGAATCGCGCAGAGTTTCGCGAGCAAGTGGGCGCGCTCGGTCTGCCGTTCCAATTTCTAGAGGCTTTGCCCAGGCCAGAAACCAAGATCCACGCGGCCGATTTCTTTTTGCGGCAGGCGGGTGGGGAAGGCCGGGCTGTCCCGAGGATCGATTGCGAAAGGAGTGAACGTGGTGACTATGCCGTGATTCATCCATTCTCAGGAAGCGCGCGTAAGAACTGGCCGCTGGAGCGATTCCGGGAGCTGGCGGATCAATTGCCGATGCCGGTGCGATGGTGCGCGGGCCCGGAAGAGACGCTCGAAGACGCGGTGCGATTCGACAATTTGTATGAACTGGCTGGTTGGCTCGCAAGCGCGCGAGTGTATATCGGCAACGATTCGGGAATCACCCATCTGGCCGCGGCGGCAGGGGCTAGGGTGGTCGCGATCTTTGGGCCGACAGATCCAACGGTGTGGGCGCCACGTGGAGAGCGGGTCTCGGTAATCCAGGGTGTCGGCTCAGGCGGTGTCAGCTTAGAAGCGGTCTCGGTGGCGGAAGTGTTAGCGGCTGCCAGCCGGAACGGTTGAAGACGGGCGGCTAAAGCGAGGTGTGCTGAAAGTCGTCAGCCATTTCTTGCCCCACTCCTCCGAATGCCGTGCCGATTTCGCGTGCGCGGTGCAAGGCGGCTTCCACGTGAGGCAGGACGTTCTCCCGTCCGATGTGCTCGATGAAGTCCGCTTTCTGCAACAGCTGGGCTGGCTGATCGCGCGCGCCGCACAGCAGGAGAGTTCGGCCCGATTTTCGCAATCGGTTGGCGAACACTTCGAGCGCGTGCAGGCCGGTTGCATCCAGGGCCGTCATATTGCGCAAGCGCACGATCACCACCGCGGGAAATGCACCCAGGTCGGCCGTAGCTTCCGCCAGCTTCTCTGTGGTTCCGAACAAGAATGGTCCGTGGATGCGAAGAATCGAGACGTAAGAAGGAAGCTGTTTATCCTGCAGCACGTGAGCTCGTCCGTCGCGGATATACTGTTGAGTCACGGGGACCACTGTAGTGGTTTGTGAAATACGGTAGATGTACAGAAGCGCCGCCAGGACCATTCCAACTTCGACCGCCGTGGTGAGGTCGGCCAGAACCGTGAGCGCGAATGTGGCCGCCCAAACTGCGATGTCGGCCTGGGATAAGCGTAGGATGGTGCCAATCTCTCGCCATTCGCCCATGTTGTAGGCCACGACAAAGAGAACCGCGGCCAGCGTAGCGAGCGGAATGTAGCGGGCCAGCGGCGCCGCGATCACCAGTACCATCAGCAGCGTGAGTGCGTGGACCACTCCCGAGACTGGAGTGCGCGCGCCTGCCCGGATGTTGGTGGCGGTCCGCGCAATGGCGCCCGTGGCTGGAATGCCGCCGAATAAAGGCGAAGCGAGATTGGCAATGCCTTGCGCCACAAGTTCCACATTCGAGTTGTGCCTGGTCCCGCTCATGCTGTCGGCCACCACGGCCGAAAGCAGGCTCTCTACCGCTGCTAAGAGCGCGACGGTCATCGCCGAGGGAAATAGAAGCAGCACCTGGTCGAGTTTGAATGCGGGGATGGATGGTTTAGGAAAACCAGCCGGAATTCCACCGAACTTGCTTCCAATGGTCTCGATCGGAACGTGGAACAGGGCTACGAAAATGGTGCAACCCAACAGCGCGAGAATCGATCCGGGGATTCGCCTGGTAATTCGAGGCAGAAAGATTATGACGGCCAGGGTCGCAATGGAAAGGCCCGTAGCGCGCCAATCCAGCGTGCCAAGGTGTCTAGTGAGAACAGCCATGCGCGGAATAAAAGCGCTCGGCACATCGCCGGTTTTCAGCCCCAAGAAGTCTTTGATCTGGGTGGATGCAATCAGCAGAGCGATGCCATTGGTGAAACCGATGGTCACTGGGCGGGGAATGAATTTGACCGCTGAACCGAGGCCGGTGAGTCCCATGACGATGAGCATTGCGCCGGCCATCATGGTGACGAGCGCCAGACCTGCCACTCCGAACTTCGCGACAATTCCCGCCACGATGACCACGAAGGCGCCGGTTGGTCCGCCGATCTGCATGCGGGATCCGCCCAGCGCCGAGATCAATCCGCCCGCAATGATCGCGGTGTATAGGCCGGCTTGTGGAGTGACGCCGGATGCGATGCCGAATGCCATGGCCAGCGGCAATGCCACCAGACCAACTGTGAAGCCGGCCAGCAGGTCGGCCCCAAAATGTTGCCGCGAATAAGTGCGCAAACACCGCACCGATTCCGGAAGCCATTGGTCTGGAATCCTCATCTATGGCTCTTATCGGCTTTGTCAGCCTTATCGATGGCTCTTAGCGTGGCCAGTACTTCGCTCATATGAGCATGAAAGTAGCGGCGCATCACATCCAGGACCTCGATGATCAAGGGGTCGCGCACGGCGTAAAAAACCTGGTTCCCGGACTTCCGGCTCAGGAGAATATTCTTCGCGCGCAGGACGGCGAGGTGTTGCGAAGCGTTGGCCTGCTCAATCCCAAGCCGGCCGATGAGAGCCCCGGCCGATAACTCACCATCTCGCAGCTGCTCGACAATCGCGATGCGAGTGGGGTGAGCCAGGGCCTGAAAAAAGTCGGCTTTGAACTGGCGAAGGGCATCCTGCATGAAAGTCTACGAATATGAATATTCGAAATATCGAATATAGCATAAAACGAGACTCCACGCGTGGGCCGCCCCTCAGAGCTCCGAAGGATCTTCGTCCAGTTCGCCCAGGTCGGGCTCGCGGCGCTCCAGATCGCGATCTTCCTTCGACCATTCCGAGGGAAGATCTTCGATTTGCTTCGGGACTTTGCCTTCTTTCAGGTCTTCCTTAACTTTCTTATCGATTGGCTTCATGCTTCAGTCTCCCACCATTAGACGCTACCGGAATCCAACTCGCGTCAATATAATCGCCAGCTGGCGGCTGTCGCCTGGAACGGAAAAGCTTTTGTCCACCGTGATGGTGAGCTTGGCAGTGTCGCCATCCGGCCTCAGTGGCGGGCTGGAGAGAGAATACATGCCTGGGCCGGGGTAAGTTTGAGCGGCGATGGTTTGATCGTTCAACGTGACGGTCACCTGGCGAGCCGGCGAAGCATCGGGGATGGTGAACTGAACGGTTACCGGCCTGGGCTGGTCCGGCGGTTTCAAAAGGATGGTGGCAGTCTGGCTCATCCAGCGCCATTGGCCGCTTTCGAGTTGATAAAGGCCGCTGACGATCTGCTGCTCGGCTTGGGGCGCATTCATCGGCAGATCGGTCAGGGAGGGCTTGCGTTCGATCATCAACTGAGCGCTGACCTGGTCGATGGGTGCGCGCGAAACATCGAATGGGCGCAGGCCGAACATGGTGGTGGAATAAGCTGCGCGTCCTTCGAGCGCGACGATCCGCAAGGGGATGGATGACGTAATGGTTCGTTGGGCAACGGGCACCAGAACTCCGCCGCCGCTGGTGAATGGGATGGGATAGCTCAGTTGGCTCGAGACCACTATTTCGTCGGGATGGATGGCCTGACCTTGGTGCAGCGGGAGCCCGCCTTCGGATTCGAAATAGTAGCGAAGCCCCCACTCACCGTTGATCCACAGCCGTTTCGATTTGGCCTGATCCTGAAGCTGACGCGCAAACTGGCGGTATCCATCCCAGTGCTGATAATTCACTCGGGCGAGCGCCAGGCTGAGCGCAAATCCCAAAGCCAGGCTGATCGCGAGCAGTCGAGGTTTCATGCGCTGAGTCGCCAGAATCGCGATGGGCAGCGCAATCGGGAGCAGGTAACGAGCGGAGCCAGCGAAGAAGATGGCGAGCGCTCCGGCGAAAAAGATCAGTATCCATTGCGCCAGGAAGTTGCGCCATTGGCGAGCGCACCAGATGAGAATGCCAACGCCGACCGCGATGGAACCCCAGAAGAGCGGATTCCAATCGTAGAAAGCGGCCCCAATGGCCGCGACGCCGGCGAAGGGAATTGCGAAGAGCGATGGAATCCAGAGCGTGGGGAAGGTTAGCCAAGCCAAATGACCAGTGAGCGCGACAGCGCTCTTGATCTTCTGCGCCAGCACCTGGAGACCGTAGGTGGACATGTAGTTCGCGAGAACTCCCGCGGGAAGTGCGCCAGTGGAGAAGCGTTCGAAAATGTTCCAGGCCAGGAGCACGGCGAGAGGAGTGAACGCCGCGGTGCGCGCGGCCCGCCACTTCCGGCCGTAGAGAAAAAGAATGGGCACCAGCAGAATGGATTGATAGGCGGCGAGAGCGGTTAACGCCATGGCGATCGAAGCAGCGATCAGCCAGGAACTCGAGTTGCGGTCGACAGCCAGGATGTAGAGCGCCGTGGAGAGCAGCCAGAGAGCGACGAAGGGGAGGTCCGCTTCGAGCGATGTTCCATTGATGATGAAGGTGGGAGTGGCGCAGAAGAGCAGAGTGGCAACGAGCGGGTGCGGGCTGAAACGGCGAGCGAGCGAAAGCGCGCTGAAGGCGGCGATCAGTGAGAAAAGGATATACGCGGCATGGAACGGGATCTCCGATACGCCATGGCCGATGGCGATCAGCAGCGCGAGGAACCAGGCATTGAGAGGCGGATGGGATTGGCCCCGCATATCGATGTCGCGTCCCATGAAGACATAGGTGGTGTGTTTGGGATGCAGCGGCTCGATTTGCGCGTGGGCGGCCTCGGTGAGATAGAGGACGTCGTCGCCTTGCAATGCCTGGTTGAGGAACGGGAGGCGCAGCGCGAGGACGACAAGAGCGACTAGGATGACCTGACGGCTCAAGAACTAAAGGATACCCGCATTGTGAACGACATTGCCATTCACGACAGTGAGCACGGAGCGGATCTTCTTGATCTCGGCATCGGGAACGCTGAAATAATCGCGATCCAACACGGCGATGTCCGCCAGCTTTCCAGGCTCCACCGATCCGATTTTGTCTTCCATCCGAAGGAACCAACTGTTGTTGCGCGTAAACAGGCGCAGCGCCTCCGCGCGCGTGAGATGCTGCCCTGGGTTCACCTGATCGCCAAACGAATTGGTCCCGGTTGTGGCGTAGTAGATGTGCAGCCAGGGATTCAGTGGCGCAATGTGCACGCCATCGCCGTGCATGCCCACCTGAATGCCGTGGTCCAGGATGGTTCGAAACGGCGGACCGGCAACCGCCTTGGGGTCCGACGACGTCACCCAACGGAAGGCGCCCATTTCCACCCCGCAGCCCAGCGCCTTCAGGCGAGTGAGCAGATCGGCGTTCACCTCGGGAACGTGATGAACCACCCAGCGCAGCTTGGTGATGTCGTTCTCTTTGTTGACGGCCTCCCATTCCTCCACCACCTGCTTCAAGCCTGCGAGATTCTGAACGGCGTTTTCATTGCGCCAACCGGCTTGTCCCACCAGATGTTGCGCGTCGCGCCACGCTGCGCCGCTATTCAATGGAGCGGCCCATTCGCCGATTCCGCCGGTGCGCAGCATGTCGTCGCCAAAAAACGGGAATTGGTTGCGGAGACGTTCCTTCAACTCAGGCAACTGCGGGTCGGCTTGATTCTGCAGGAAATTCATCTGAAGGCGCACCATGGTCCGGCCCTCGCGATGGAGCGCCAGCCACGCATCGTACATGCGGTACTGATCGAGGTTCGAGAGGATCTGGTTGGGATGTAGCGGGCCCGGAGTTGGGAACAGCACTTGATCCAGATGCGAGGTCAGGCCCACGCTGGCGGAGTAACGCATGGCATCCAGAGTGCTGCGTTTCTTGTCGTCGAAGGTCTGCATATGGCGCAGAAGAAATAGCGCCGAAGCCGACGGACCACCCCCGGTGAATCCGGCCGCGGCGATGGCTCCGTTCGCGGCTACGTTGATCTTCTTGATATCGGGATGCACGGGCGGCGCTGCATCGGCGGCGTCGAAAAACTTCTTGCCCAGGGTGTTGGTAGCGGCGGGACCGGTGAAGCGCTCATATAAGAGCACCGGGCGATCGGGAACCGCTTCGTCCAACTCCAGGAGCGTGGGGTGACGATGTTCGGCCCATTGATTCGGGTGCCATCCGCCCATGGAGGTGATCCAGGCGCCCGCGGGCGCTTCCTTCCGGCGCGCTGCCAGCGCTTCCTGGACCTCGCGAATTGAGACGGTGTTTTCGAGAACGGTGTGGTAGCCCGGACGATTGCCAAGGCTCACAATGTGGATGTGCGGTTCCACCAATCCTGGAACCGCGGTGCGACCGTGCAGATCGATAATTCGAACCGAGGGCCCCGCTTTGGGTGGTTTGCCGCCCACGCTGACGAAGCGGCCATTCCGAATCGACACAGTACTCACGACGGTCTCGCGCGCGTCCAAGGTATGGATTTTGCCGTTGACCAGCGCCAACGTGATGTCATCGGCGAGCGGCCCAGTATTCTGCGCGGACAAGCTGGTAGCAGCAGGCCCGGCCGCTCCGATGGCAGCGGCGCCCGCGCTGGCTGCGAGAAAACTGCGGCGCGACGGACGCCGGCCCGAGCCTTTCATTGTTCGAAATCCTCCACGAAGTTCGGCACGAAGTTCGGAAGGATTATATCGAACGTCAGTCGCCGATGTTGAGCACCACGCGGAAACGCGCCTTGCCGCTCAGCATGTGATCGTAGGCCTCCGCGGCGCGATCCAGCGGAAAGACTTCGTTCATAGGCCGAACGCCCGAGAGAACGCTGAAGTTGAGCGTGTCCTGGGAATCGATGGACGTGCCCGAGTACCAGCCTGTGACGGACTGATTTTGCAACAGCATTGCGATGGGGTTGACCTGGAGGGAAGGAACCGCGCCGATCATCATCAACTTTCCGCTAACGCCCAAGCCACCCAGCACGCTCTGCATGGCATCGGCGCTGGTGACGGTGGCCAGGATGACTTTCGCGCCCCCCAGCTTTTGCAGTTCCGCCGCGGGATCCTGCGATTTGTTATCGATGAAGTATTGCGCGCCGAGCTGGCGGGCCAGATGTTCCTCGTCTCTGCCGCGCGCGATGGCCACCGTCTTGCAGCCCATCTTGGCCGCGTACTGCACAGCCAGATGGCCGAGCCCGCCAATGCCGACCACGGCCACCACCTCGCCGGGCCGCACGCCAGTGTTTCGAAGGCAGTTGAATGTGGTGACACCGGCGCACATGAGCGGCGCCGCATCGACGGACGCAAGATCGTCGGGCACCAGAGCCAGCGCGCTGATGGGAGCGAGCATGTACTCGGCATATCCGCCATCGCGAGAGAGGCCGGTTACTTCCGTGGAAGTCTGGCAGACGAAAAAATCGCCGCGGCGGCAGTTATCGCAGTAGCCGCAGAATCCGCCATTCCACCCCACTCCCACGCGTTGTCCGGTTTTCCAGCGGGGCACGTTGGGACCAACCGAATCGATCACTCCGATCACTTCGTGTCCGGGCACTCGCGGATATTGGATGCCGGGAAACAATCCATCCTTGGTCACTGTGTCGCTATGGCAAATGCCGCAAGTCTGGACTTTGATTCGAACCAAGCCGGGACCGGGCTCGGGAATATCGCGCTCGACAATTTCCAAGGGGCCGCCGGCGCGGGGCACTTGCACGGCGCGCATTTTAGGCATGATGAACTCCTCCATTCACGATCTGGTCATGAGACGCGCGACGGGCGTGGGAGGATGCGGGAATATTGGCGTTAGAGCGCGATCACGATCTTGCCGAAGTGCTGCGCGCTCTGCAGGTAGCGAAGCGCATCGACGGATTGTTCGAAAGGGAAAACCCGATCGATGACGGGGCGCAGTTGATTGGCGGCGATGGCGCGGTTCATGTCTTCAAACATGGCCACCGATCCGACGAAAATCCCGCGCACGCTCAGAGTCTGGATGCCGATGAGTCCCACCGGGATGGTGCCGGCCACGCCGGTAAGCACGCCGATGACGGCCATCTGGCCGGAGGCGCGCACGGAGTTCAGGGAGCGGGTGAAAGTTTCGCCGCCACCCACTTCGAGAACCATGTCGACGCCTCTGCCCGCGGTCAGGCGCAGTACTTCCTCGTCCCACTCCGGCGTTGTTTTGTAGTTGATGGTCTCGTCAGCGCCGAGCGCTTTGGCTCGCGCCAGCTTTTCATCGCTGCTGGAGGTAATGATCACGCGCGCGCCATGCAGCTTCGCGAACTGGAGACCGAAAATAGACACGCCACCGGTGCCTAGCAGCAGCACTGTGTCGCCAGCCTGCACGTGCATGGTGGGAACCAGCGCGTTCCAGGCTGTGAGCCCGGCGCAGGGCAGCGTAGCGCCCTCCTGGAAGCTAAAGTGTTCCGGAATGCGGACCAGCCCTGCCTGATCGAAAACGCGGAACTGGGTGAGCACGCCTGGGACGGCCCCGCCTAATGCCGATGCGCCGTATTCGCGGGCATAGGGGCCAGAGATCCACTTCTGAAAAAACGATCCCGCCACGCGGTCGCCCGCGCGAAATGCGGTGACGCCGTCTCCCACCGCGATTACTTCGCCAGCGCCGTCCGAAGCGATGATGGTGGGTTCCGCTGCGTTGCGTGGATAGCGGCCGGTGACCACGGCAAGATCGCGATAGTTCAATGAAACGGCCTTCATCGCCATCAGCACTTCGCCAGGGCCAGGCTCGGGAACCTCCACCGAGTCGAAGATCAATTGGTCGATTGAGGTTCCTCCCGTCGTTCGGACGGCTTGGGCTTTGCGCAGGATTTTGGGTGCCAAGTGTGGAGCGCTCATGCTGAATCCCAAGTTTAACGCAAGCGGTCTGGAGGCGGGCGTTGTACTTTAGTTATAGGACTTCATCCCCGACACAGGACTTACCATGCCAACTGCAACCACCGTTGTTACTCCCGCTCGCTACGTGCAAGGGCTCACTTTCGCCGATTTCCTGGCGCAAGCTGCCGTGAACGTGGATAAATTCGAGCAGAACTATAAAACCGCGCCGCTCTCGGAAGAAGATGCGGCATTCTTCAAGCGGGCCGCCGCGCAGCCCAACGGTCCGGCCAAGATACTAGCGATCGCGGAAGCGTGGTGCGGCGACGTTTATCGCGAGCTGCCTACGGTGGCGAAGATCGCCGAGGTCACCGGGATGGAGCTGCGCGTGTTCTTGCGGGACGAAAATCCCGACATCATGGACGAGTTTCTGAGCAACGAGGGTAAGTCACGCGCCATACCTGTGTTCGTGTTTTATAGCGCTGACATGCAGTACATTGCGCATTTCACGGAGCGCTCGGCGGGTGCGCACCGGGAACTGGCGGAGATCCTGGATCAGGTGAAAGCGAAAATGGGGCTGCCGAAGGAAACGACATTCGCGACGGCGCCGGAGGATCGGCGGCAGGAGATGCTGCGGGAAGTGATCGCGCGACTGCAGCCCCGCTCCGACGATTGGCGGAAAGAAGCGATCAAGGAAATGCGCCAGTTGTTATCTGGCGCCTTGCACCTGCCCGATCGCGCGTCATAAGGGTCGCCCGTGCAAACTCCGGTGGTTTACACCATTCGCGGTTGCGATGCCTGCGTGAAGCTTCTGAAGAAGTGGGACGCGGACGGCGTGCAATATGACGAGCGGCGCGTGGAACTGAGCCAGGCCGTGCTGGACGAAGCGCGCAAGTTTGGCGACATGGTGCCGATTGTAGTGTGGCCCGACGGGCGCGTGGAGCAGGGGTTCGAGGGCAGCCTGGGCTGTTTTATTTAACTTCCGGCTTCCAGCGCAGGATTGGTTTGCGCGCGGCGGTCACTTCATCCACCCGGCTGGTGCGCGTATCGTGCGGTGCGGTCAGCACCAACTCCGGAGTCTCTTCGATTTCCTTCGCGATGGAGATGAGCGCATCGACGAAGAGATCCAACTCGGCTTTGCTCTCGGTCTCGGTGGGCTCGATCATCATGGCGCCGGGAACGATAAGCGGGAAGCTCACGGTATAGGGATGAAATCCATAGTCGATCAGGCGCTTGGCAATGTCGCCG
The DNA here is from genome assembly GCA_963781905.1 of Bryobacterales bacterium. Lineage (GTDB taxonomy): Bacteria > Acidobacteriota > Terriglobia > Bryobacterales > Bryobacteraceae > Palsa-89. Next base: position 3,379,933 of record CAWAHZ010000010.1, on the reverse strand, counting down.
GTGCGCACTCCGCGTTTGGCTTGGCGCGCGTCGCTGAAGACGCACTCGTGCAGCGTGGGCGCCTGGTGCGGGAGATCGTAATAAGGTTCCAATAAGACGCGGAGGTAGTTGGAATTGAGAACCGCGTCGAGCGTGGCGTTGCGCAGACCGTCGCCGCCGTGGGCCAGGATGTAGGCCAGCGCGCGAATGTGCATGCCGACATTTCCGTAGAAGGCGCGGACGCGGCCGATGGATTGCTGAAGATCGTAATTCCACGACCAACCATCGTTCGTGCGCGTGAGGCGCGGTTTCGGCAGGAACGGGATGAGGTGCTGTTTCACTGCCACCGGCCCGGAGCCTGGACCGCCGCCACCGTGCGGAGTGGAAAACGTTTTGTGCAGATTGAGGTGCATCACGTCCGCGCCGAAATCGCCCGGCCGCGCGATGCCGACCAGCGCATTCATGTTTGCGCCGTCCATGTAGAGTTGTGCGCCCTTGGCGTGCAGGATGCCGGCGATACGCGTGATGTGTTCCTCAAAGACGCCAAGAGTGTTGGGATTGGTCAGCATCAGCGCCGCGACATCTTCGTCCACCACACGCGCGAGTTGCTCGACGTCCACCATGCCCAGGGCATTGGACTGGATGTTTTCGACCGCGTAACCGGCCATGGCGGCAGTGGCCGGATTTGTTCCGTGCGCTGAATCGGGGATGAGGAGCTTCTTGCGGGGATGGCCCTGCGATTGAAGCCACGCGCGGACCATCAGGATGCCCGTGAACTCGCCGTGCGCGCCCGCGGCCGGCTGCAGCGTGACGGCGTCCATGCCGGTGATTTCCGCAAGCATTTGTTCGAGCGTTGCCATCACTTGCATAATTCCCTGCGCCAGTGACTCGGGTTGATAAGGATGCGCCCAAGCCAGGCCATCCATGCGCGCTACTTGCTCGTTCACGCGCGGGTTGTACTTCATGGTGCAGGAGCCGAGCGGATAAAGGCCGAGATCGATGGCGTAGTTCTGAGTGGAGAGGCGCGTGAAGTGGCGGATGGCTTCTACTTCGCTGACTTCGGGGAAATCGGCGATTTCCGCCCGCGTGTTTTGGGCGCCGAGCGCGCTAACCGGATCGACGGCCGCAACATCCAGCGGCGGCAACTGGTAACCGCGCTTGCCGGGCGAACTGCGCTCAAACAAGAGCAGTTCATTTTGGTTTACGTGCGGGCGAACCTTTTTGATCATGGCATCAAGGCTTGGGCCACGGTGTCCATCTCACGCCGCCGTGACATTTCGGTGGCGCACAGCAGCATGCTGTTTTCGAGCTCGGGATAATAGCGGCCGAGCGGCAGCCCTCCGATGATTCCTTTCTCCAGCAGCGAGTGGTTGATTTCATCCGGGGATGCGGCGGAGACGACGAATTCATTGAAGAATGGTCCGCTGAATCGCAGCGGGAGCTTTTGAGCCAGGTAATGCGCCTTGGACAGGTTCTGCTCCGCGAGTTCGCGCAGGCCTTGCTTGCCGTAAACCGTCATGAAAACGGTTGCCATAAGAGCGACGAGAGCCTGATTAGTGCAGATGTTGGAAGTGGCTTTCTCGCGGCGGATGTGCTGCTCGCGCGCAGCCAGGGTGAGACAGAACGCACGATTGCCGCGCGTATCCTTGGTTTCGCCGACGACGCGTCCCGGCATCTGGCGCATGAACTTTTCTTTGGTGGCGATGATTCCGGCGAATGGTCCGCCATAACTGGGAGAGATGGCGAAGGATTGCAGCTCGCCGGCCACGATATCGGCGTCGCGGGGCGGTTCCACGAGACCCAGCGAAACGGCTTCGGAGAAAACGTAGATCAGCAGCGCGCCGTTGCGGTGAGCGATCCCGGCCGCGCGGCGGACATCTTCGACGATGCCGAAGAAGTTGGGAGATTGGACGATAACGGCCGCGGTTTGGCCGTCGATTTTCTTTTCCAGATCGCTCGTATCGAGCGCCCCTGTTTCGATTTCGTAATCCACTTCCAGCACGGGCATGCCCTGATGCCGCGCGTAGGTGGAGAGCACCTCGCGATACTCAGGATGCACGGAACGGGCCACCAGAATGCGGTCACGGCCGGTCAATCGCATGGCCATCATGGCAGCTTCCGGAACGGCGGTAGAGCCGTCGTACATCGACGCATTGGCAACTTCCATTCCGGTGAGTTGGCAGAGCATGGTTTGAAATTCGAAGATGGTGGTCAGGGTGCCCTGCGAGATTTCGGCCTGATAGGGAGTGTAGGAGGTCAGGAATTCGGAGCGAGAAACCACCGTGTCCACCAGCACTGGCCGGTAATGGCGATAGACGCCCGCGCCCAGGAACGACGCGTAGCCGTCGGCACACTCAGCGCCGCGCGAGCGAAAGTAATCGATAATCTCGTACTCGGATTTTCCAGCAGGGATGTCGAGCGGGCGCTTGAGACGGACTTCATCGGGAAGATGAGCGAACAGGTGGTCCAGGGAATGGATGCCCAATACCCGAAGCATCTCGCCGCGCTCGATATCGGATTTCGGTAGATAACGCACGCGCGGGTCGGGCCGGGAGTTTAGTGCCCGGATTCCTCCGCGATGTACTTTTCATAGTCCGCCGCGGAAAGCAGCCCCTGGATTTCGGCGGGCACGGATAACCGGATCTTGACCATCCAACCGTCGCCCTGCGCGCTTTCATTGAGCTTCTCGGGCGCGGTGGCGAGCGTCCCGTTGATTTCGATCACTTCGCCCGAGACCGGCGAGTAGATATCGGAAACCGCTTTCACCGATTCCACCGACCCCATCACTTTGCCCTGCTCGACTTTGGTCTCAACGCGCGGCAGGTCGACGTAGACGACATCGCCGAGTTCGTTCTGCGCGTAGTCCGTGATCCCAACCGTGGCGACATCGCCCGAAACGCGAACCCATTCGTGCTGCTTGGTGTAGTGGAGATCCTCTGGGTACATTAGCTCCCTCGTCTCTTCTATGTGACTCTCCGATAGAATGGCATCGGGATCGTGACGGCGTCCGCCGGCTGGCCACGAATCACGATCTGGATGCTTTGGCCCGCCTTGGCCCGATCGACAGGAAGGTAGCACATTCCGATGTTCTTCTTCAGCGTGGGCGAAGGACCGCCGCTCGTGACCCAGCCCGAAGGCGCGCCATCAATCAGTACTTCGTAATCGTCGCGGCCAATGCCACGGCCGGTCATTTCAAATCCGATCAGCTTGCGAGTGATTCCCTGGTCCGCCTGGCGAACCAGCGCGGCGCGGCCGATGAATTCGCCTTTGTCGAGCTTGACGATCCAACCGATCCCGGCTTCAAAGGGCGTGATGGACGCGTGGATCTCGTGGCCATAGAGCGCCATCCCTGCTTCCATGCGCAGTGTATTCCGCGCGCCCAGGCCGCAGGGTTTGATGCCGTATTGTTGGCCGGCATCGAGAATAGCGTTCCAGATGCGCTCGGAATGTTCGGGCGCGAAATAGATCTCGAAGCCATCTTCGCCGGTGTATCCAGTGCGAGCGATGCGGGCGCCGAAGCCCGAGATCAAGCCATCGATGAAGTGGTAATAACGAATGGCGGTGAGATCGGCGGTAGTTAGCTTTTGCAAGGTGGCCTGCGCGCGAGGACCCTGGATGGCGAGCTGCGTGTAACGATCGCTCGCAAGTTCGACCGTGGCGTTGAATTGATTCGCGCCGGCGATGTGCTCGTAATCCTTTTCCTGATTCGATGCGTTAACGCACAGGAAGTAACTATCGTCGGCGACCTGGTGCACCAGGATATCGTCGACGAATCCAGCATGTTCGTAGAGCAGCCCCGCATACTGCGCCTGGCCATTCTGGAGCTTGCCCACATTGTTGGTCGTGACGTAGCTGGTGAGTGCCGCCGCATCGGAGCCGCGGATTTCGATTTCGCCCATATGGCTCACGTCGAACAGACCCACAGCGTTGCGAACCGCGGCATGTTCCTCCAGGATGCCAGAGTATTGCAGCGGCATCTCCCAGCCGCCAAAGTCGACCATTTTGGCGCCCATTCGGACGTGCGTGGCGTGCAAGGCAGTGGTTTTGAGCGGGACCAAGGGCATTTATAAGCCGGCGAAGCTGCGGACAGCGGAGTCCTCGTCCGGGAAGACATCGAGCACCTGATAAAGCTTGGTGAGTTGCACCACGTCCTGCACGCGCGGCGCCAGCTTCATCAATTTTACTTTCGCACCGTTGCGTTGCGCGGAGGCGCAAGCTGCCACCAGCTCGCCGAGGCCGCTGCTGTCGATGTAGTACACCTCGCCCATATTCAGCACGATCTTGGTTCGTCCGGCAGCCACCGTGTCGTGGATCAGCTGCCGCAGGGTCTGGGTGGCTTGGCCGAGCGTAATGGGGCCTTGCAAATGGAGGACGAATACATCGCCGACCTCCCAATCGAAATATTCCAAGGCCATGCAGCGACGGTATCGCGCTTGGGGGCGAGAGTCAAATTACGCGAGCGCGGCTGATATACAATCATGCCTGGCTGTATTGGAGGACCCATGCACCAGCGCGTGACCCGATGGCTGCTGAATTTCGCCGTTCTCGTGGCGCTTGCGCCGCTGGCTTTTGGACAATCCGCGGCTCAGGCCGCGAAGCCCACGCCGCGCGCCTCCGATGGAAGACCCGATTTCAATGGATTGTGGGGGCCGGATCACAACTTCATTTACGACATCAGCAGCGCGCTCAAGAAAGGCGATGTTCTACCGTTGCAGCCCTGGGCCGAGAAAGCGGCCAAGGAACGGATGTCCAACGCCGATCCGGAGGCCCGCTGCCTACCGGCCGGAGTGCCGCGCATGGCTCCGTATCCCTGGAAGATCGTGCAACAGCCCAAGCTGATGGTGTTTCTGTTTGAGGGAAATATCCATACTTACCGGCAGATTTTCATGGACGGACGCGGCCATCCCGACGATCCCGATCCCACCTGGTATGGACACTCCATCGCCAAGTGGGAGGGCGATACGCTGGTGGTGGATAGCATCGGTTTCAACGACAAGTTCTGGTTCGATTTCGCGGCGCATCCGCATACCGAGAAGCTGCACATCACCGAGCGCTACCGGCGGCCCGATTACTCGCACCTGGACTACGAAGTGGTGATCGACGATCCAGGAGCATATACCCGGCCGTTTACGATGTACGGGCACTCGCCGTTGGTGGAGGACTCGGAAATCATCGAGTACATTTGCAACGAGAACAACCAGGACGTCGGTCACATCGTCGGCAAAGATACGCGGAAGTAGGTGTGCCTGCACTGCCAGGCTGGAATCTGCTCTCGGGCATCTCTCCACTCCGTAGGTATACTTGAATGGTATGAACGTTCGGCTTGATCCCCGCAGCGAGCGCCTCATCGAGCAGCAATTGCGCGCAGGCCGCTTCAACTCTCCTGAGGAAGTAGTCGCTCGCGCCCTCGAAACGCTGGCTGGAGAGGATGCGGCGCGATCGGAAGAGAACGATCGTCAACAAGCTGTTCGGGACATGTTGGACTTCGCCGCCAAACACCGCTTTACGCTCGGAGAGGGCCTTCGCATCCGGGATCTGATACACGAAGGCCATAAGTATTGATGGGGCCGTTCGTTGTGGACACCTCTCTCACACTGAGTTGGTGTTTCTCGGATGAGGCAACACCATACAGCCGAGGCATATTAGCGGCTCTCCAAACCACCTATGCAGTCGTACCGGCTCTATGGCCGTTTGAGGTAGCCAATGCGCTCGCAGTGGCAGATCGCCGTCAACGTATCACCCAGGAAGGGATTTTGGAGTTCCTGGAGACGCTCCAACGTCTTCCCATCCAGATCGAGCGCCGTGAAGCGCTTTGGTTATGGCAGGCCGTACTGCCTCTCACTCGCAAACATCGCCTGAGTGCCTACGATGCGGCGTATCTCGAATTGGCAAAGCGAGAAAAGATGCAGTTGGCTACGCTGGATCACGATCAACAGGAAGCCGGTCGCGCACTCGGCATTCCGCTCTTGGATCTCGTGTGATCGTATCGCTGGCACCAATGATTAGCTGGGAGTTTGAGCCGTTTTCTGGTGCGCCCGGAGGGACTCGAACCCCCGGCCTATTGGTTCGAAGCCAATCGCTCTATCCAGCTGAGCTACGGGCGCATCGGGTGATCGCGATCTCATAGTATCACCGCGCGAGGCTGTTGGATCACTTCGCCTGCGTGGCTCAGACCATGCGCGTGTTTCAGTTCGATTTGCGTTTGGTTCATATACTGCTACAACCGCGCCCCACGGAAATGCAGGCCACGGCCCACGCTGGACCATACATTTCCTGTCACGAATGTTTTTTCCACAATTCAACTGACTGTAACGTATAGCGCGATACAAAGAGGCATGCGATGTGATCTGCATGTCCATACGCGGCATTCGGGTATGTGCAACATCCCTGGATTTCATCGTTTCTGCCGCGAGAGCTACAACGATCCGGAAGCCGTTTATCGGACTTTGAAGCGGCGCGGGATGGATCTGGTGACGGTCACCGACCACGATTCCATCGACGCGGCCGAACATCTACGCCACCATCCCGACTTCTTCCTTAGCGAAGAAGTGACCTGCATCACGCCGTCCGGCACCGAGATTCATGTCGGCGCCTACGGGATCACCGAGCGCCATCACATCGAACTGCAGCGCAGGCGAAAGGACGTTCCGGCGCTGGCCGCCTATCTGCAGGAACAGAAGATCCTGTTCAGCATCAACCACGTTTTTTCCAGCCTTACCGGACGCCGTACCCAACTCGATTTTGAAATGTTCGAAGACCTGTTCCCGGCCATGGAAACGCTGAACGGCCACATTCCAGCGGGCAACAATCGGGCCGCGCGGCAGCTGGCCGAAGACTGGCAGAAAGCCCCGGTGGGCGGGAGCGACGCGCATACGCTCGAAACGCTGGCGCTGACGTATACCGAGGTGGGGGGCGCCCACAGCATCGGCACTTATCTCGAAGCGGTTCGGCACGGGGCTGGTCAGGTGACCGGCGCCTCCGGCAATTATGCCAAGCTGACGCGGGCGGTGCTGGGCATCGGAGGGAGCCTGGTGCGGGACTGTCCCTGGGCCGTGGTGCTTACCCCGCTGATGCTGGTGGTCCCGGTAGTGACGCTGGTTAACTATTTCTGCGAATTGAGCTTCCGCGCTCGTTGGTCGCGCACAATGTGGCCCGCTACGCTGAGGGAGTCGGGCTGCGCGGAAGCCGCTGAAAGTTAGCTGATACCGTCCTTAACTGCCATTTCTCACCGCAGCTTGACGTATTCGGCCTTGGCCTGTTTAAGAATCGCAATCTCGGGGTCCGCATCCTTCCATAACTGGAAGAAGTCCTGAAACGCCTTCTTGGCTTTCATGGTGTCGCCCGCGAGCGAATAGGCGCGGGCGAGGCCCAGCTGGGCTGGCGAATAATACAGTCCCCAATTGGGGTGGACCCAGGTAGCGCCCCAACTGGCGCCCTTGTGATCCACGATCTTTTGGAACTCAGCCGCGGCTTCCGCGCCTTTGTGCAGGCGCAGATAAGCCAATCCACGCAGGTAATTCGCCTCGATATAAGAACGTTCGTAGGGAGATGCGGATGCCAGCAGTTCCACGCTTTGCGCCGGCCGGTCCCGCTGGAGCGCGGTCGCCGCTCGAACTTCCGGAAGTTGCACTTCGTTCCAGATGGTACCGTTTGGAAAAAGCTTGGAAGTCTCCGCGGCGAGTTTCTCCGCATGTGCCGCGTCACCGCATAGCGCCAATGCCAGGGCCGGGCGCCCCAGGTGATGCGCGGTTTGGCAATTTCCCACGATTGCATCCGCTCGCGCGTCGGCTTCTTCGAACTCCAATGCGACATTCTCGAGTTCCCGGCGCCGGGCCATCTCAGCGGCTCTCTGGTACAACCTGTGCGACTCCCGCCGCTGGCCATGGACATTACGGTCGGCCGCCTGCAGGCCCAAACTAAGGTACTCCTCGGACTTGCCTGTGAGCCATTGAATTTCCCTTGCGATGCCTGCGGGATCATCGGCGACATAGGCCATTTCGAGGAAGCGCTGATGGATCCTCGACCCACCGATGTGATTTGCCCGCAGTTGGTCCGCCACTTTCCTGGCTTCGGGAAGGCGGTCCAGGCAGATGTAGGCGTCCAATTGACGACGATAAGGGGCCTCGGAGTCTGCCCCCAGGCGAATCGCTTCTTGCGCCTCGTTCAATCCGTCTTCGTATTTCCCGCCGTCAACGTAGATGAGGCCCAGTTGGTTGTGGTAGATCCAGTTTTGCGGGAAATCGCGCGCAGCCTGTTTCCAGGCGTCGATTTCTTTGTCCACTTCGCCAGTGGCGCGAAAGTAATAAGGAGCGATTTCAGCCCTCTCGTACTCGGAAGCCCGATCGATCAAAGCGAAGGCTTTTTTCGCATATTCGGCACTACGCACCATGTCGCCGGCCACTTCGTACCCAACGCCCATCCGGTAATACGCGGAAGCGAAGTTCGGATCGATTTCCGTAGCACGCTGGAAGAACCGGACTGCGGAGAGAGAATGGCCCTGGCCCAACTCGTACCTCCCGGCCGTGTAGCTCTGAAGCGCTTCCAGCGATGAAGTCGTGCCTTCATCTAGCGGACGGCTCCGTTTTTGGATGGAGTTGAGCGATTCGCCAAGCTTACCCCGGATACCTGTGGCGGCCGTGCTGAGCGCACTCAAGATGTGCTCTCTATCTCGGGCTTGAATCTGCTGCCGCGCCAGCGTCTTGCCGTCCTGGCAGGTAGCGGCTTGGAGCGTGACGACGTAGCTCGAGCCGAGGCCCGCGATGGCGCCGTCTATGGTGGCCGCGCCGCCTTCGCGGACGCAGACGTCGTGAGCCATCTGGTCCGTGATGCGCGCTCCGGGCTGGAACTTCATCAAGCGCAGATCGCGCCGCACCTGATCGTCATCCATCACTTTTAGAAAGGGCGATTGTTCCAGTTGAAACGCCAGGCCCTGGCGCAGCGTGCTGTCGAAGATGGGGTCACCCGTATTGTTGACGAAATCAGCGAGCACGACGGTGTCTTGGTCGGCGAGGGCCCGGGGGCGATGGGAGTAATAGAAATATGCCGCCGCCGTGAGCGCGAGGGCAATAGCCGCAGCCGAAACCATTTTCCAGGGTTGGACAGCGGCGGTAATCGAGCAGAGTTCCCGTTCCAACTCGGCCACGGATTGCCAGCGGCGCGAAGGATCTTCTTCCAGACACCGGCTGATGATTTTCTCCAGCTTTCGCGATGGGAGGCGCTTCGTTCGCGACGTGATGCGCGCCCCGGTGAGCATCTCGTAGAGGACACCGCCGAACGAATAGATATCCGAGCGCTCGTCGGCCGGTTTGCCTTGGCGTTGCTCCGGCGCCATGTAAGCGGGGGTACCCATCACCATGTGACTCTCTGTGACCGTTTCATCCCGGCCTGACTTCGCCAAGCCGAAATCGAGAACCTTGACTCCGGATTTGGCGATCATAAGGTTGCCCGGCTTGAGATCGCGGTGCACGATGCCCTTGCCGTGCGCTTCGGCCAGCGCGGCTAGAATCTGCGACGCATAGAGGAGCGCGATCTTCACTGGCAGTGGACCGCGTTTGAGCCGGGACGCGATGGTCTCACCCTCGACGAGTTCCATGACCAAATAATCCGGTCCTATGTCGTAAAGCGTGCAGATGTTGGTGTGGTTTAGCGAGGAAATGGCACGCGCCTCGCGCTCAAAACGAGCGCTGAACTGTTCCCGGGTTCTCTTGATGGCCACAGCGCGCCCTAAGCGTGTGTCAATGGCGCGAAAGACTTCGCCCATGCCGCCCTCGCCGAGCTTGCTCTCGATCCGGTAGGGTCCTAGGCAAGCTCCTGCAACCAATTGAAAGACGGTTGAGTCCTCTTCCAGTGGCGGAACGTTGTGGATGGCAGGGCGATCCAAAAATTCCCCGCCGTCCGCCCCGGCCAGGAGCGATTCCACCTCGCGGCGCAAATCGGGATCGACTTGCGACAGCAGCGCCACGCGCTCCTCGGCGCTCCCATCGCGAGCCGCGTGAAACAACTCTTCAATTTGCTGGAAGCGATCCGGGGTCATAGCCGCCGTCCAGAGGGTTCCTTACATTGTATGCTTTAACTCCCGCGACAACCAGGCCTTGGCGAGATCCCAGTCGCGCCGGACCGTGCGAGCCGAGATCTTCAGAACCACGACGATTTCCTCCTCGGTCAATCCGCCGAAATAACGCAGCTCGACAACTTTAGCCTGCCGCGGAGCCACCTCCGAGAACGAGGTGAGGGCCTCGTCGAGGGCCAGGATGGAGGGATTGGGGGCCGGCGAAAGGACTGCCGTTTCATCGATGTTTACTTTGACCGCCCGCCCGCCGCGCTTGTCCGAACCCCGCGCGCGCGCCGCGTCCACCAGGATCCGGCGCATCATTTGGGCCGCCATCGAAAAAAACTGGGCCCGCGCCTGCCAGTCAACCTTAGTTACGTCCACCATGCGGAGATAAACCTCATGGACCAAGGCGGTGGTCTGGAGGGTGTTGCCCTCCCGTTCGTTCTTCATATAGCGGCGCGCCATCAGGCGCAACTCGGGATACACGTGCTCGGCCAGCCGTGCCAGCGCGGCTTCCTCACCGCTGCTCCAGGCATTCAGCAGGTTGGTGACTTGGACTGATCGCTCGTTAATGGGTCACCCTCTTCCCCCAGGTAAGAAAAATATCACGAATATGGCCGCTTTCGTCCCTCGGTTCCGCCTGCACCGGTGGGAAGAACAGAAGGTTTGAACAACCCCTTCCCAGATGAATACAGAAGATGAATACAAAGGAGATCATGATGAAACACAATTTCGCAAGAACGTTGACTGTAGCCGCTCTCGCCGCATTCGCCCTGGGTATAGCGTCCAGTGCGAATGCCCAAGATAAAGGATGTTCCAATACTAGTTTGCACGGCACTTTCGCATATACATCCACCGGAACGATTGTTTCCCCGCCCGACATCGCGGGCCCGATCGCCGAGGTCGGCTCGCAAAACTTCGATGGGGCGGGCGGCACCAGCGCGACTGCAACGATCAGCTCAAACGGCAGCGTGCAACCCTTGACCATCGTGGGAACGTACCAAGTGAACCCGGATTGCACAGGTACCGCCGAACTCCAGGTTTCCCCTTTCGATATCACGGTTCACGTCCTCTTCGTGATCACCGATGACGGTGATGGATTTCAGGCCATGGAAACAGACACCGGCTTCGTGATCACGCGCATCGGCCGGAAGTTATATCCGGGGAAGATCATTTAGCTCCTCGAGTCTTCCCAACTCTTCTCGCAGCGGAGCTCCACATCGAAGGCCGTGCTGCTCCGCTGCCTCCGGGGATGTCAGTCAACTTGTCCTGTTGCGTAGGACCGCGCGACGTTGCCTCGGTAAATATTTACCGGCGATCCACAAGCGCTTCGCCCATCCCACACCCGTTGCGCCCGCCCACTGACGGGTAAACCTAGCCCAAAGCCATACATTCGAAGCAAATTTCAGGAGCCGCCGGATTGCATGCAGGTCACTGAGGCTGATATATTGAGACCGCGCGCGAGTTTTGTTCAGTTACAGCACTCTTGATATAATCGCGCGGGAGGTAAAGCAACATGTCCCTGGTATCGGGTTTCCACCACGTCACTGTTTGTGCATCTGGAGCCCAAGAAGACGTAGATTTCATGACGCAGGTCTTTGGGCAACGGCTGATTAAACAGACCGTTCTTTTTGACGGACGGTACGCCCACTACCACTTGTATTATTCGAACGCCAACGCGGAGCCGGGTTCGGTTTACACCACCTTCCCCTACAAGCGCGTTCCGGGACGTCCGGGATCGGGCCAGATCCAATCCACCGCCTATACGGTGAAGAAGGGCGCCACCAAATTTTGGGATGAGCACCTGACGCATCACAAGGTGAAGCACAGCGGAATCCAGGAACGGTTTGGGCAAAAGTTCATCCGGTTCGACCATCCTTCGGGTCTGCAACTGGAAGTGATCGAAGATTCGGCCGACGAGCGCAAGCCCTGGACGGTGGGCGAGGTGAGCGCCGACGTGGCGACGCATGGGTTCCACGGGCCAGTGTTGTCGGTTCGCGAGACGGGGGAGACGGAACGCTTTTTCGTCGACGCGCTGGGATTCAAAAAAACTGGCGTGGAAGGCAATTATCATCGGCTGGAAGTGAATGGCGGAGGCCTGAACAAGACCATCATCCTGCTGCATGAGCCGGATCGTCCGTCGGGAAGCTGGGGATTTGGCGCCGGCTGCGGCCATCACGTGGCGCTGGATGCAGGCACCGACAAAGGTCTGGAAGAGCAGAAGGGGATTTACGAAGAGTTGGGCTACACCGACTGTTCCGAAATCAAGGACCGAAATTACTTCCATTCCATTTATTGCCGTTGCCCTGGCGGCATTCTGGTGGAGTGCGCGGCCACGGCCGAAGGCGGATTCTCGCGCGACGAGCCGTACGACGCGCTAGGGCATCAGATGCTGCTGCCGCCTTGGTTCGAGTCGCGGCGTGCCGAGATCATGGGCATGTTGGAACCGATCACCATTCCGGAAAACAATTTCCCGGCCCCACTCGAAGCGGTCGCCTTGAAGACCGCGACCCCCGGTGGAACGCCCGCGGCCGCGGAGCCTCTCAGCACTGGACCATCCCGGCGCCAGGCGGTGTTTATCGGCGGGGACGGCGGCGGTCAGAAGAAGTAGCCACTGTGAGTAATGGCGGTACCAAGCCCCGCGTTCGAAGTGTAGGTTCGTCGCGGGGCGCGTCGCAATTTGCCGGCGTATTGCTGCACGGACGGGGTAAAACGCCGGAAGAGAAAATTGATTTAGCGGCCCGCTTCGGCAACATGGAAGGCTTTCGATGGGTAGTGCCGGAAGCGGAGACTCCCGGCAGTTGGTACCCCGGCCGTTTTTGGGATCCGCGCGAAACCAACGAACCCTACCTGAGCGAAGCCGTCCAGCGCTGTCACGAAGCGGTACTCGAAGCTGGTGAAGAAAATCGCCTGGGCTCCGAACGTCTGGTGATCGTAGGTTTTTCACAAGGCGCCTGCCTGGCGCTCGAATACGCCCTGCGCTATCCAGGCCGGGTTGGCTCCGTCATCTCATTTACCGGAGCCTTGATGGGTTTTCCAGGTTCCGATTGGAAGGCGAATGCTCCCCGATCGCTGGCCGGTTTGCGCGTCCTGCTCACCGGAAGCGACGTGGACGATTGGGTTCCCGAGACCAACAGCCACGAAGCTGCCCGCCTGTTCCGGGATCTGGGTGCGGACGTTCAACTGCGCATTTACCCAGGACGGCCCCACATCGTGAGCGACGAAGAGATTGAAGAAGCGCGCAGCTTCCTCAGACTCAGCCGTGACCGTCAGGGAGTGACGCTACACCCGTTCCAGTAGCGTCGCCATCCCCTGGCCCACCCCAATGCACATGGACGCGATGGCGTATCGCTTGCCAGTATTCTGCAATTGATGCGTCGCGGTCAGGATCAGGCGCGCGCCGCTCATTCCCAGCGGATGCCCCAGCGCGATGGCGCCGCCGTTCGGATTCACCTTCTCGGAATCGTCCGGCAATCCGAAGGCCCGCGTCACCGCCACGGCCTGAGCGGCGAAAGCTTCGTTGAGCTCGAGAAAATCGATTTGGTCGATGGTCATCTTCACGCGCGCCAGAAGTTTCTGGATGGCGGGGATGGGCCCCACGCCCATGACGCGCGGTTCCACGCCGGCGGCGGCTGCGCCCACCACGCGAGCCAGCGGAGTGAGCCCGAACTTTGCGGCTGCTTCTTCCGAAGCGACGAACATCGCGCAGGCACCGTCGTTGATCCCCGAAGCATTGCCGGCGGTTACCGTTCCGCCCTTGCGAAACGGAGTGGGCAGCTTCGCCAGCCCTTCAAGCGTGGTGTCGGGGCGGATGTGCTCGTCTTCGCAAACCGTCTTGGACGTGCCTTTGGGACCAGGAATGATCACTGGTGCAATCTCTTCGGCGAAGAATCCGGCCTTTTGGGCGGCTGAGGCCTTCTGCTGGGACCATAGTGCGAACTTGTCCTGCGATTCGCGATCGATTTTGTAATCCTCGGCGACGTTCTCGCCCGTTTCGGCCATCGAGTCCGTGCCGTATTTGCTCTGCAGCGCGGGATTGATGAAGCGCCATCCGAGGGTGGTGTCGAAGATCTCCGGGTTGCGCGCGAAAGGTGTGGTGGCCTTGCCCATTACGAAAGGCGCGCGGCTCATGCTCTCGACGCCGCCCGCGATGGCGATCGACATCTCGCCCGCCACGATGGCTCTGGATGCCGCGGCAACCGCCTCCATACCGGAAGCGCACAATCGATTCACGGTCACGCCGGGCACCGTGTGCGGAATCCCTGAAAGCAGCAGCGCCATGCGGGCGACGTTGCGGTTGTCCTCGCCGGATTGATTGGCGCAACCCATCACCACTTCATCGATCGCGGCCCAGTCACCCTGGGGGTACTTGGCGCGCAGCGTGGCGAGCGTGTGGGCGGCGAGATCGTCGGGGCGGACCGAGGAAAGCGCTCCCGCGTAGCGCCCGATGGGGGTACGGACGCCTTGGCAAATGTAGGCAGTTGGCATAGTTGATAAGTTTTAGATTCTGAGCATGCCCATTGCGATGCAATCGGCGCTTGTCTTGATTTTACCTGCTCGCGCCAGTCGGAAGCAGGGGCCATTCCTCGATCTTCATGCGGGTCACGAGCGTCGCCCCGCCCTTGCCGTCGGGACCAAATATCAGGGCTTCGCCATCGGCCAAACCGGACGACCATTGGGGAAACGCGGCGGTGATATTGGGGAAATGAGTGACTAGGATCGCGTTCGTGCCTACTGAAAAGTGGGTCACTTGCTGCCGCAGCCACGCGGCTTGAGCAGGCGTCCCACCCTGCATGCTCTGGCCGTTGTCGCCAAGTTCGGCGAAGGTTTGCGGAACGCCGAATTGAGCCAGCCGAACGGTTTCGAGCGCCCGATAGGTGGGGCTGGAGAGGACGCTGCCGATCGGAATTTTTAAATCGCGGATGGCCTGGCCCATGGCGATCGCAGTCTTGCGGCCGACCTCATCCAACTGTCGCTCGGGCTTCGTATTGTCGGGATTCGCGGACTGTTTGTCAGGCGCCTCACGCGGCGAACTCGCGTGGCGCATCACGATCACATAGCCGCCTTTTTGCAATGCTTTGACCAGCGCTTCGCCACGCAAGTCCTGCGCGTGCGCAGTCCCGGCCAAAAGTAACATCGCTGCCGCGCGTATCCACACGCCTCATTCTAATGCAAGGCGGTAATGCCAGGTGAGGGAACCGTTGTATACTCGGGGCGGAGCCTCGCGGCAGCGGTTCCCACCTCTATGCACGAACACGATCATGACCACCAGGTGGTTCCGTCCGATCCCGCATTGCGAGCCAAGGCGCTCGAATCCCTGATGGTCGAAAAAGGTCTAGTGGATTCGGCTGCATTGGATGCGCTGGTGGATGCTTACGAAAACAAAATCGGGCCGCGCAACGGCGCCCGCGTGGTGGCGCACGCCTGGGTTGATCCCGAGTATAAGAAACGCCTGCTGAACGATGGCGCCGCGGCGATCGCCGAATTGGGTTACACGGGAGAACACGGCGAGCATCTGATGGTGGTGGAAAACACGCCGCAAGTACACAATCTTGTGGTCTGTACGCTGTGTTCGTGTTACCCGTGGCCGATCCTCGGCCTGCCGCCGGTGTGGTACAAATCGGCACCGTACCGGTCGCGCGCCGTGATCGATCCACGCGGCGTGCTGCGCGAGTTTGGGCTGGATTTGCCGGCGGACGTTGAGGTGCGGGTATGGGATAGCACGGCAGAGATCCGCTACCTGGTGCTGCCCGAAAGGCCAGCCGGCACGGAGCAGATGACGGAACCCGAACTTGCCGCTCTGGTAGCGCGCGATGTCATGATCGGGGCGGGGAAGGTAGCGCCGGTTGAGGGAGCCAAGGCATGAACGGCATCCATGACATGGGCGGGATGCAGGACATGGGCCCCATCCAGCATGAGAAGAACGAACCCGTGTTTCATGCGCCGTGGGAAGGCCGGGTGTATGCGCTGGAACGCGCCGCTCGCGCCTGGGACAAGTGGAACATCGATGCCAGCCGCCATCGGATTGAGTTGCTTCCCCCGGCGGATTACCTGCGGATGAGTTATTACGAGAAATGGCTGGCGCGGACCTCGGAATTGCTGGTGCAGCGCGGTTTGGTGACCAGGGAGGAAATCGAGGCTGGCCAGCCAGCCCCGGCGTCGCAAAAGGAAACGCCGGCTCTTACTGTTGCCGCCGCGAGGTCTGGCGCGGGCAATCGAGGTAATTTTATGCGGCCGGACGCGAATGCCAGAGCCCGCTTCCAAGTCGGACAGAATGTCCGCGCACGCAACATCAATCCGCTGGGACACACGCGTTTGCCCCGCTATGCGAGAGGCAAGGCGGGCACCATCGCTCGCCATCGCGGCATCTTCGTTTTTCCGGATACCAATGCGCATTTTCTGGGCGAGCAGCCGCAACATTTATATTCGGTTCGTTTTGCAGCGCGGGAACTGTGGGGCGAGGATGCCTCGCCGCGCGATTCCGTTTACATTGACATGTGGGATAGCTACCTCGAACATGCCTGACCTGGCGCCCGATCCCGAGCGACTGGCGTCTCTGCCCTCGCTGCCTCGCGATGAGGGTGGTCCGGTCTTCGCGGAGCCCTGGCAAGCCCAAGCCTTTGCTCTGGCAGTGCGGCTCTCCGCGCAGGGGCATTTCACCTGGAAAGAGTGGGCGGCTGCGTTGGCAGAGGAACTCAAGTCCGCGGCGGATCGGGGCGAGCCGGACGACGGCTCTCGCTACTACGAGCATTGGTTGGCTGCGCTGGAACTTCTGGTCACTCGCAAGGCGCTCACGAATCAGGACGAAATGCTGTCGCGCAAAGAAGCCTGGGCCGACGCCTATCGCCACACGCCGCATGGAAAGCCTGTCGTGCTACGACACCCCCACTAGCCAACTGACGATACTGCAAAACGCACGACCCGCCGATGGAATTCCAATGGCACGGGACACGCGAGGTCGAAATGGTACGCTAGTTTACATAAACCAAAATGTGCATTCCTCCCCGCTGCTCATGAGCAACACAACCCTCACTCACCTCCAATCCCTGGAGGCGGAGAGCATCCACATCATGCGCGAGGTGGTCGCCGAGTGCGAAAACCCGGTGATGCTCTATTCGATCGGAAAAGACAGCGCAGTGATGCTGCACGTCGCGATGAAGGCGTTTTATCCGTCTAAGCCGCCGTTCCCGCTGCTGCATGTCGACACGACGTGGAAGTTCCGTGAAATGATACAGTTCCGGGACCAGATGGCGGACAAGCTGGGCCTAAAACTGTTGGTGCACATCAATCAGGAGGGTTTGGCGAAGGGAATCGGTCCTTTCACGCACGGCTCCCTCATCCACACCGACGTGATGAAGACCCAGAGCTTAAAGCAGGCGCTGGAACTGCACGCTTTCGACGCCGCTTTCGGCGGAGCGCGTCGTGATGAGGAAAAGAGCCGGGCCAAGGAGCGGATTTTCTCGTTCCGTTCGGCGCAGCATCGCTGGGACCCGAAGCGTCAGCGGCCGGAGCTTTGGCGATGCTATAACGCCCGCAAGAACAAGGGCGAGAGCTTCCGCGTTTTCCCGATGTCCAACTGGACTGAGTTGGACGTCTGGCAGTACATCTATCTGGAGAACATTCCCATCGTTCCTCTGTATCTGGCGAAGGAACGGCCGGTGGTGGAGCGAGACGGAACGTTGATCATGGTGGATGACGACCGGATGCCGCTCGCTCCGGGCGAGAAGCCGATGATGAAGAAGGTGCGTTTCCGCACGCTCGGTTGCTATCCTCTCACGGGCGCCATCGAAAGCGAAGCCGACACCCTGCCGGCCATCATTCAGGAGATGCTGTTGACCACCACGTCCGAACGCCAGGGCCGGGTGATCGACCATGATGCGTCGGCTTCGATGGAAAAGAAGAAGCAGGAAGGGTATTTCTGATGTCTCACAAATCCGACCTGATTGCCGGGGACATCGAAGGGTATCTGAAGGCGCACCAGCACAAGAGCCTGTTGCGGTTCATGACCTGCGGCAGCGTGGATGATGGCAAAAGCACGCTCATCGGACGCCTGCTCTATGAATCCAAGATGATCTTCGAGGATCAGCTGGCCGCGCTCGAAGCGGATTCGAAGAAAGTGGGAACGCAGGGCGACGACCTGGACCTGGCGCTCCTGGTGGACGGCTTAGCGGCCGAACGCGAGCAAGGCATCACCATCGATGTGGCTTACCGCTTTTTCTCCACTGACCGGCGGAAGTACATTGTGGCCGATACGCCGGGCCACGAGCAGTACACGCGCAACATGGTGACGGCGGCTTCCACCGTTGACATGGCGGTGATTCTGATCGATGCGCGCAAGGGAGTGCTCACCCAAACGCGGCGGCATAGCTACATCGTTTCCTTGTTGGGCATCCAGAAAGTGGTTCTGGCGGTTAACAAGATGGATGCCGTGGGGTATTCGCTCGAGACCTTCGACGCGATTCTGGAAGATTATTGGAAGTTCGCAAAACAGATCGGTCTCTCTGAAATCGTGGCGATTCCGATCTCCGCGCTCAAGGGCGACAACGTCACCGAAGCCAGCCCTCAAATGCCCTGGTACAACGGGCCGGCGCTGATGGAGCACCTGGAATCCGTTGAGATTGAGCAGCAGCTGCAGAGCCTTCCGTTCCGCATGCCGGTGCAATGGGTGAACCGCCCCAATCAGGATTTCCGCGGCTTTTCCGGCATGATCGCGAGCGGCGCCGTCGAGATTGGCGAACGGGTGAAAGCCTTGCCATCCGGCAAGGAGAGCCGGGTGACGCGTATCGTGACGCAGGACGGAGATTACGATCGCGGGATCGTGGGTCAGTCAGTCACGCTGACGCTGGAGCACGAGATCGACGTCAGCCGGGGCGATGTTCTCGTTACGGCCGCTTCGCCGCCGGGCGTGGCGGATCAGTTTCAAGCCACTGTCATCTGGATGCATGAAGAGTCCATGCTTCCAGGACGTCCTTATTTCCTCAAGATTGGCGCCCGTACCGTGGGGGCCACCATCACCTCGCTGAAGCACAAGGTGAACGTCAATACGCTGGAGCATCTGGCGGCGAAGATGCTGGAGCTGAACGAGATTGGAATCTGCAACGTCGGGCTGGACCGGCAAATTCCGTTCGATCCGTACACCGAGAATCGCGAGACCGGCAGCTTTATCCTCATCGACCGGCTGACCAACGAGACGGTTGGCGCGGGACTGATTCATTTTGCGCTGCGGCGCGCGGATAACATCCATTGGCAAGCGCTGGATGTGAACAAGAGAGCACGCGCCGGCCTCAAGGGCCAGAAAGCCTGCGTCCTTTGGTTCACGGGACTGTCGGGAGCAGGCAAGTCGACCATTGCCAACCTGCTCGAAAAGCGGTTGCACTCGACCGGGAAGCACACCTATCTGCTGGATGGCGATAACGTCCGGCACGGGCTCAACAAGGACCTGGGATTCACCGATGCGGACCGCGTGGAAAACATCCGCCGCGTGGCGGAAGTGGCGCGGCTGATGGTGGATTGCGGGCTCATCGTCCTGGTTTCGTTCATCTCGCCGTTCCGTTCCGAGCGGCGCATGGCGCGCGATCTTGTGGCCGAAGGCGAATTCATCGAAGTATTCGTAGATACGCCGCTCGAGGAAGCCGAGAAGCGCGATGTGAAGGGCCTTTATAAAAAGGCGCGCCGCGGCGAACTGCAGCACTTCACCGGCATCGATTCGCCGTACGAAGCGCCCGAGCACGCTGAAATCCGGATCGATACCATCGCCACCAGCCCGGATGAGGCGGTGGAGCTGATCGTTCAAAAGCTTTCGAGCGCAGGGATTGTCTAGACCCCTGGGATCGCGCTCCAGCGAGCCAAGCTTTATTCTCTTGACAGAATATTCTCTTAGGAGAACTAGCTCGGGGGTAAAAGGTTCGCGATTCACCCGTATGCGCGAACTGCGGATCCAGGCCGAGGGAAAGCCTCTGCGGATTCTTTTCGCGTTTGATCCGAGGCGAGTAGCGATCCTGCTGCTCGGCGGAAACAAAAAGGGCCGCGACCGCTGGTACGAAATCAATCTCGCGAAGGCTGACAAGCTATTTTCTCAGCATCTCCAGGCGCTGAGAAAGGAAGCAAAAAGTAGGGCTTCAAAGGACAATCCGGAAAATGGCTAGAAAATTCAACGAACTGCGTGAAAAAATGTCGCCTGCGCGCGAGTCGCCGTTGACAAGGAGTTCCGGCGATTGATTGCGGAAATGCCGCTACGCCAATTGCGCGCGGCGCGGGCCCTCACGCAGGAGAAGATCGCGAATATCCTGCGCGTCAGGCAGTCGGAGGTCTCTAAGATCGAACACCGTACCGACATGTACCTGAGCACGCTTGCCGCCTACATGAAGGCCATGGGCGGCGAACTAGAAATTTGCGCCGTTTTCCGAAGGGTGAAGTGGTTCGGATCAGTCAATTCTCCTCACTGACCGGGCAACAACGGGTAACCCGCAAGAAGGGGGAGAAATAGCCAGGTCCTTCCTCAAACCCACTTTTTTCGCGGGAGCCTTCTACTTTGTCTCGGCCCTTCCGGGCGGCGCGCCGGAGCGCTCGAACAATTCAATGTTCATGCCATTCGGATCTTCGACGAAAATGTTGTGCGTGCCGTTGCCAAAGTCCACAATTTGACCGTTGGCGGAAATCAGATTGGTGCCGGCGTCCTTCATCTGCGCAACCATGCCGGCGAGGTTGATTACCTGGATCGCCATGGCCGGCGCGCCGGGGTCGCGGACCCGCAAGTGAAACTTGGTGCGCGGCACGCCGCGAAACTCGGTGAACTCGACGTAAGCGGGCGGGCCGGGAATGACGCCGGTTAGCTTTCGAAATTCGGTTCCCTGCGGGGCGCCGATCAGCTTCAGCATGGCCGGATCTTTGGAGAATGCCGAAGGGCCGTTCAGCGTGAGTCCCATCAGCCCGTTATAAAAGTTGGCAGTGGCGTCCGCGCTCTCCATGGTATAGGCGAGGGAAACGCGATGGACATTTCCCTCGGGCGCATTTGGTGCGGGCGCTTCCTGCACCACCTGAACGAAAAACCCGTCTGGATCTCGCAGCAGGATGGAGCGGGCCTTGCCGCTCGCGGTCGAAATCTCGACGGGTGCGCCGCCGGTAGTGACAATGGTCGCATTGGCCTTCTTCGCGTTGGCCACCGCTGCGTCGATGTCGCGGACGTAGAACACGATGCTGCCCGCGCCGGGGTCGGTATATGCAGCTCTGGCAGGCTTGCGTTCCACGCCCTTGAAATGGGTGAGTTCGAACAACATCGCGCCGGGGAGACGCATCATCGAAAGACGCAGCGTTACGCCGGGAGCGTTGGTGAGTTGCGGAACGGCTGGATTTGGAAAATCCGAGGGTGTGCCGTTGAGGCCGAACACCTGGCGGTAAAATGCGAGTGTCGTATCCAAATCCTCGACGGCGTGGATGGCGTGCGAGAGGCTCCGGATGTGCGGTTTGGGTTCGTCCTGAGATCCAGTTTGCGCCAAGGCGACGACGGCCATGGCAGTTGCCGCCGAAACAAAACCAAAGCAAATCGCGATCCGCATAATCCTCCTTGGAGTCGTGGGAATGACCCAGACGGGTGCTTTGCACCAGCTTAGAGAGTATATCGCGATAGAGATCGCGGACCAATTCCAGAAACGCCGAATTCTAATATGATGGGACACGATGCGATTTCTGCTGGTGTTTTTTGCGATGGTGACAATGGTCGCGCAAGACGGTGCGACACGGGCCGACTGGCCGCATTACGGAGGGACGCAATTCTCGTGGCGCTATAGCGCGCTGGATCAGATCAACACCGGCAACGTCAAGAACCTGGTCCCGGTTTGGCAGTTCCAGACCGGAGACTACGCGGAGAACCTGCAGGCTACGCCCATCGTGGTGGATGGCGTGATGTACCTGATCACGCCGCGCATCCAGGTTTTCGCGCTCGATGCGGCCAGCGGTCACCTGCTGTGGCAGTATAAATATCCGACGCCGAGGCCGGGCAAGCCGGGTGGCATGACGTTCGTGCAAAATCGCGGTGTCGCGGTGAGCGGCGGCAAGGTATTTTTCGGCACCACCGACAACTTCCTCGTCGCGTTGGATCAGAAAACCGGCGCCGAGCAGTGGAAGGTGAGCGTCGACGATCCGCGCCAGTGCGGTTGCGATATCACGGCTGCGCCGCTGATCGTGAAGGACAAGGTGATTGTGGGAGGCAACGGTGGCGATGCCGCGCATCGCGGATATCTGACGGCGTTCTATACCAAGACGGGACGATTCGCGTGGCGCTGGTACGTGATTCCCGGGCCAGGTGAAAAAGGTCACGAGACCTGGAAGGGCGATAGCTGGAAACTGGGCGGCGGCGCTCCGTGGATGACCGGATCATTCGACCCCGAGCTGAATCTGGTCTATTGGGGAACCGGCAACGCGGGCGGCGATTTTAACGACGAGGATCGCCTGGTGGAAGGCGCGAAAGGCAAGGAGGCGAATCTTTACACGGCGAGTGTGGTGGCGCTCGATGCCGATACCGGCAAGCTACGGTGGTATCACCAGGAGGTCCCGGATGATTTGTGGGACTTCGATTCAGCCTATGAATGCGTGCTGATCGATCGACCCATCAATGGCCAGATGCGGAAGCTGCTGGTTCACATGAATAAGAGCGGCGTGACGTTCGTGCTGGATCGCGTGACCGGCGAATTCATTGGCGCGTTCTCCATGCCCGAAGTGCAAACCTGGATTTCGGGCATCACCGAAGATGGCAAGCTGGTGGGGCGCAGAGAGCCGCAGGCGGGCAAAGTGGTGACCACTTGTCCCAGCGCGACAGGTGCGAAGAGCTGGAACTCGATGGCTTACTCGCCGCGCACCGGTTATGTTTACGCGCCCATCAACGAAGTGTGTAATGATCTGACATCCACGGCCGCTGAAGCGGTGGAGGGCCGCTTCCACGCTGACGGTGGATTCACGCTCAAGCTGCCGCCGGACAGAAAAACGTACAGTCACCTGGATGCGTGGGATCCCATTACGCGCAAGCGCGTGTGGAGCATGCCATATAGATACATTCTGCTCGCTTCCGTGCTGGCCACCGCGGGCGATCTGGTGTTCACGGGAAATCCCGAGGGCGACTTCTTTGCGCTGGATGCGCGCAGCGGGAACAAACTGTGGAGTTATCAAACTGGCGCGGGCAATCGCGGGTCCGCGGTTTCCTATTCCGCCGGTGGACGGCAGTTCATCGCAACTCCGACAGGCTGGCAGCAGGCCATCACCGGAGCGCAACTGGCTCCGCTGTTTCCCGATCAGCACTGGCGCGCAGGTTCAACGTTGATCGTATTCGCGCTGCCTGAGGCGGCGAAATGAAACGCGCCTTTTTGTTGTTGGTCATTCCAGTTCTCGGCTGGTCGCAGAGCGCGGGAGAGAAAGTGTTCGCTCAGTCCTGCGCCACTGGATATTGTCACGGCGCGAGAGGCACGCCGGCGGGCGCGCCTAGGCTGGCCGGCCGTGGATTCGACCAAGTGTACATCACGAATACAATTATGCGCGGGCTGCCTGGAACAGCGATGCCGGCGTTTGGAAGCAGTTTGTCGCGCGCCGATTTGACGGCGGTCATCGGCTACGTAGCGAGCTTGAACGGAATCGCCAATGCGGTGATCAACCTGGGGCCGGGCGGACCGGGTGCGGCTGGACCTGCCGGGACCGCTCTTTCGGCGGAAGGCGAGAGAGGCCGTGCCTTCTTCTTCGACGCGGTGCGTGGCTTTGGGCGCTGCTCCACCTGTCATGAGGTCAACGGCATCGGCATTTCGGTGACTACGCCGATCACCAAAATTCCCGCTGACGCCGCAGCGCTACGCGCACTCGCGACCCCGGATGTCCGCACTGCAACTTTCGACGGCGAAGCCATGCCCGCGCTGATCGTGAGCCAAGCGAAGACGCGGGCGCTGTTCTACGATCTGACGTCGCCGCCGCCGGTTCTGCGGACCGTGGATCCGGGCGCATTAAAGGTGACGGAAGGCAGCCGGTGGCGTCATGCATCGGTGATCGGGGCGTACAACGATGTGGAGCTGGCATCGGTACTGGCCTATTTACGAGAGGTGATCAAATAGTGATGGCGCTCCAATTCACCACATCGTACGTAGAGGACTCGCTCGGGGTCTTTCGCTACTACAAGAAGCTCGCCGAGCGCGCAATGGAACAAGTGAGCGACGAGCAGCTCTTCGCCGCGCTGGATGAAGAGATGAACTCGATCGCGGTGATCGTGAAACACATGGCGGGTAACATGAAATCGCGTTGGACCGATTTCTTGACCAGCGACGGAGAGAAACCCGGCCGCGACCGCGATGCTGAATTTTCCGATCCGCCGGCTACTCGCGCGGCGCTGCTTGAGCTTTGGGAAGAAGGCTGGCAGTGCGTGCTGGGAACCATGGAATCGCTTACAGACGCCGACCTTGGCCGCACCATCACCATTCGCGGCGAAGCACATTCGGTGATGCAGGCCATCAACCGGCAGATAGCGCATTACTCCTACCATTGCGGGCAAATCGTCTTCCTGGCCAAACAGCATTGCGCAGGCAACTGGAAGACTTTGAGCATACCGCTCGGAGAATCCGCGCAATTTAATCGGCGCGTTCGAGCCGGCGAAGCGAGCCAGCGCTAAGCGCTAGGACCCGGTCGCGACTCCGGCGGGCTTGTGAATCTCCTGCAGGCTCCATACGCGGATGGGATCGCGCTTGCGTGAAACAATGGCCTGAGCCGCCGCTTTCGCGCCGCTGATGGTGGTGATGCAGGGGATGCGATAGGCGACAGCGGTGCGCCGGATGTCGCGCTCGTCTTTAAATGTGTGGCCGCCGGTGGTAGTGTAAATCACCAGCTTCACCGAACCGGCCTTCATGATATCCACCGCGTTGGGGCGGCCTTCATTCACTTTGAACACGGTCTTTACTTTTAAGCCGGCCGCTTTCAGCACGGCTGCGGTACCGCGCGTGGCGGCCAGCTCGAAACCCTGCTCAGCGAACCTGGCCGCAACCTCCACGGCTGCGGGTTTATCGCGATCGTTCACGCTGATGAAAACGACGCCGCTGTCGGGCAACGGAGTGCCCGCGCTCAACTGGGCCTTGCTGAACGCTTCGCCGAAGTTTTCGCCGACGCCCATCACTTCGCCAGTGGATCGCATCTCGGGGCCGAGCGCCGGATCAACGCCGGGGAATTTTCCGAACGGGAACACGGGAGACTTCACGAAGCACTGCGGCACCGGCAGAACACCGGAGGTGCGGCCACCGGTGAGATGCTCGAAATCACGCAGCCGCTTGCCGAGCATCAAGCCCACCGCCAGCTTGGGCAGAGGAACGCCCGTTGCTTTGCTGACGTAAGGGACGGTGCGCGACGCGCGCGGGTTCACTTCGAGCACATAAACCTTGCCGTCTTTGATGGCGTATTGCACGTTCATGAGTCCGATGACATGCAGCGCTCGCGCCAGCCGCTCAGTGTGATCCTGAATGATGGCGAGCACGGCGCTCGAAAGGCCCTGCGGCGGAAGCACACAAGAGCTGTCGCCCGAATGGACGCCCGCTTCCTCGATGTGTTCCATGATGCCCGCGATGAGCACGTTGCCGTCCTGATCGGCCAGTGCGTCCACGTCCACTTCGGTGGCATCTTCGAGAAACCGATCGATCAGCACGGGCCGTTCTTGAGAGAAGACCACGGCCTCCTGCATGTAACGCCGGACCATTTCCTCGTCGTAGGCGATCACCATCGCGCGTCCACCCAGCACATAGCTGGGGCGAACCAGAACGGGATAGCCCAGACCGCGAGCCACTGCGCAAGCCTCTTCAGCGCTGGTGGCGGTGCCGTTGGGGGGCGAAGGAATGCCGAGATCGTCGAGCAGTTTGCCGAA
This sequence comes from Bryobacterales bacterium, assembly GCA_963781905.1. Lineage (GTDB taxonomy): Bacteria > Acidobacteriota > Terriglobia > Bryobacterales > Bryobacteraceae > Palsa-89. Next base: position 3,354,029 of record CAWAHZ010000010.1, on the reverse strand, counting down.
TAATTTGCGGTCCTCCGCGAGATCGATATCGGCGGGATCGGTGCCGATGATGGGCACGCCGGCGGCCTTGAGCGGGAGCGCGAGATTCAGCGGCGTCTGACCGCCGAATTGGACGATCACGCCATCCGGCTTCTCTATGTCGCAAATGTTCAGGACCTCTTCGAGCGTGAGCGGCTCAAAGTACAAGCGATCGCTGGTGTCGTAATCCGTAGAGACTGTTTCCGGATTGCAATTGACCATGATGGATTCGTGATCGAACTCATCCAGCGCGTAAGCTGCATGGCAACAGCAGTAATCGAACTCGATGCCTTGGCCGATGCGGTTGGGGCCGCTGCCCAGGATCATCACTTTCTTGCGATCGCTCGGGTCCGATTCGTTTTCCGATTCGTAGCTCGAATAAAGGTAAGGCGTGAAACTTTCGAATTCCGCCGCGCAAGTGTCCACGCGATTGAAGACCGCGGTGACACCGAGCTCCTTGCGGCGGGCGCGGACGGCGTTTCCGTCGGAGCCTAACAAGCGTCCCAGGCGAGTGTCCGAGAGGCCATCGCGTTTGGCGTGCGCGAGTTGATCGCGCGAAAGCGCGGCCAGGCTTTTACCCGATAGATCGCGTTCCAGGTCCGCCATCTCGCGAAGCTGCTTTAAGAACCATGGATCGATGGAAGTGATCTCGTGGATTTGCTCAACCGTCCAGTTCTGCTCCAAAGCAAAGCGGATATAACCGAGGCGTTCCGGGTTCGGTGTGATCAAACGCTGGCGAATGAGTGCGGGGTCGAATACTTCCGAAGTGACGGCTTTGCCGGTCTCGAGACTTCGCAAGCCCTTGGCCATGGCCTGCTTGAAGGTGCGGCCGATGGCCATCACTTCGCCTACCGATTTCATCTGAGTGCCAAGAACCGGCTCGGCGCCCGGAAATTTCTCGAACTGCCAGCGGGGGATCTTGACCACCACGTAATCGAGCGTCGGCTCGAAGCAGGCCGGAGTGACTTCGGTGATATCGTTCTTGATTTCATCCAAACGATAACCAACGGCCAGCTTCGCCGCAATTTTCGCGATCGGGAATCCGGTGGCCTTGGATGCGAGCGCTGAGCTGCGCGAGACGCGCGGATTCATCTCCACGATCACCATGCGCCCGTTTTCCGGGTTGATGGCGAACTGCACGTTCGATCCGCCGGTATCCACGCCGATCTCGCGCAGGCAGGCCAGTGACGCATCGCGCATCATCTGGTATTCGCGATCGGAGAGCGTCTGCGCGGGAGCTACGGTGATGGAATCGCCGGTGTGGACGCCCATCGGATCGAAGTTCTCGATGGAACACACGATGATGGCGTTGTCGGCCAGATCGCGCATCACTTCCAGCTCAAATTCTTTCCAGCCGAGGACGCTCTCTTCGATCAGTACTTCGTGAACCGGCGAAAGATCGAGGCCACGCTCCAGAATTTCGGTCAGGTCTTCGCGGTTGTAAGCGATCCCGCCTCCCGATCCGCCCAGCGTGAAGCTGGCGCGCAGAATCACGGGATAACCGATGCGATTGGCGAAGGCCAGCCCGTCATCCACGTTGTTCACCAGCTGCGATTGCGGCGTCTCCAGGCCGATCTTGCGCATCGCATCCTTGAACATCAAACGATCTTCGGCTTTATTGATGGATTCGATCTTGGCGCCGATCAACTCGACGCCATATTTGTCGAGCACTCCCGCGCTGGCCAGATCGACAGACAGGTTGAGACCCGTTTGGCCGCCCACTGTCGAAAGCAGAGCATCGGGACGTTCGCGGCGGATCACTTCCTCGGCGAAGGCTACGGTAAGTGGCTCAACATAGGTGCGGTCGGCCAGGCCGGGGTCGGTCATGATGGTGGCCGGATTGGAATTGATCAGCACCACTTCATAGCCGTCGGAGCGCAGGGCTTTGCAGGCTTGCGCGCCGGAATAATCGAATTCGCAGGCTTGACCAATGACGATGGGGCCAGAGCCGACGATCAGGATGCGATGGATGTCGTTGCGGCGGGGCATCGGTTACTGGCCGTAGTCCTTGATCATTTGCATGAAGTCGTCAAACAAGTAATGCGAATCGTGCGGGCCGGGCGCCGCTTCGGGATGATATTGCACGCAGAACACCGGCTCGCTGCGATGCCGGAAACCCTCCAGCGTCTGGTCGTTCAAATTGATGTGCGTGAGATCCACTTCGTTCGCGTTCAGCGAATCCGGATCCACCGCGAAGCCGTGATTGTGCGAAGTGATCTCCACTTTCTCCGTCATGCGGTTCAGCACCGGATGATTTGCGCCGCGATGCCCGAACTTGAGTTTGTAGGTTTTGCCGCCGAGCGCCAATCCCAGGATCTGATGGCCCAGACAGATACCGAACACGGGCTTTTTGCCGATCAATTTGCGGACCTGCTGTGCCTGAAATTCGAGCGGCTCCGGATCGCCGGGCCCGTTGGAAAGAAACACGCCGTCCGGTTTGAGCGCGAGCACATCTTCTGCCGATGTCAGCGCGGGCACCACGGTGACGCGTGCGCCGACCGTCACCAGGCGCCGCAGGATGTTGCGCTTGATTCCGTAATCGTACGCCACCACGTGGCAGAATTGTTCGGTGGTTCCGGCCAAGGTTTCAGAAGCCGAGCAAGGCGCCACCGGCTGATTCCAAGAGTACTGCGAGGCAGTGGATACGCGCGTGGCAAGATCCAATCCAGCCATGGAGGGCGACTGCCGGGCACGTTCGACCAGGGCGTTACGATCCTCATTGCCCACCGAGAGAATGCCGCGCATCACACCGCGCGTCCGCAGATGACGCACCAGCGCCCGGGTATCGATCTCGGCGGCTACGGGAATTCCGTTATCGGAAAGAAAGCGCTCGGCATTTTCTTCCGATCGCCAATTGCTCGCCACGCTCGAAAACTCCCGCACCACCAGGCCCTCGATGTAGGGCCGGGCCGCTTCCTGATCGTAGGCATTCGCGCCGTAATTTCCAATTTGCGGGTTCGTGAGAACGACGATCTGGCCGGCGTATGACGGATCGGTGAAAATTTCCTGGTAGCCGGTGATCGCGGTATTGAAGACCACTTCGCCCAGGCGATCTTTTGGCGCACCAAAGCTCTTGCCCTCGAAGACCGTCCCGTCCTCCAGGGCGAGGATTGCAGCATTCAATTCGGATTGTCCTCCAGTGTGTTCGGGAAGGGGTGTCATGTCTATTGAAGCATGTTGGGGACGGTGGATTCAACCCAGTAAAGGCTCTCGGCGTATAATTGTGAAATCGTAGTGCATAAGGCCTGAATCCCGCATGTGGCACGGTGACTATCTATTCCTAATTCGAAACCTGGTGGAGAAGGACTTCAAAGTTCGCTACCGGAACATGTCCCTGGGCGTGCTTTGGTCCCTGCTGAACCCGTTGATCATGATGGGTGTACTGACGTTCATTTTCACCAAGATCTTTGCGCAGCCCAACGACAAGAATTTCCCGCTGTACGTTTTGTGCGGACTGGTTCCACTCAACTTTTTCACGCTGGCCTGGGCCACGGGAACGACGTCGATGCTGGAAAACGCGCCCCTCATCAAGCGGGTTCCGGTGCCGCGTTACGTGTTTCCGATATCGAGTGTTCTATCGAATTGTCTGCATCTGTTGATACAAATCCTGCTGTTGCTCGGGATCGTGCTGGTATTCGGACGCGCAGTGACCATCCACTGGCTCTGGTTGCCGCTGATCTGGGGCCTGGAAATCCTGTTCGTGATGGGATTGGTGCTGGCTTTTTCGGCCGTGAACGTTTACGTGCGTGACACGCGCTACGTGGTGGAATCCACGAATACGGTGCTGTTCTGGCTGGTGCCGATTTTCTATTCATTTATGCTGATTCCGGCCCGGTTCCGCGGAATATACGAAATCAATCCGGTAGCCGCCTTAGTCCTGATGATGCGCAACGTCTTGCTGGATGGCCATGCGCCGCTGGGCTCCACGTTGACTAAGCTGGCAGTGGTGTCGGTGGTCATGTTTGGCGCGGGACTGTTCATCTTCGCGAAATTGAAGGACGGCTTTTATGCGCGCTTGTAGGCCGGCATGCTGATCAATTTTCAAAACGTCTCGAAGTGCTTTCCGCATAGTACGGGACGCCAGTTGTTGCGGACCCACATCGCACACTGGTTTGGTAGGGTCCACACCGAGGCTTTTTATGCTCTGCGGAATGTTTCGTTCCGGCTGGAAGATGGCGAGAGTCTCGCGATTGTGGGTGCGAACGGTGCCGGAAAAAGTACGCTGCTGAGCCTCGCCGCGGGGCTGACGCTACCTGATGAAGGCACGGTACAAGTAAACGGACGGATCGCTGCGCTGCTGGAATTGGGCTCTGGATTCCATCGCGATTTGACGGGCGCGGAGAATCTGATTCTGAACGCGGCGCTGCTGGGGTTGTCCAAACGCAGGACCAGGGAGCTTTTCGACAGCATCGTGGAGTTTTCCGGCATCGGGGATTTCATTGATGATCCGCTGCGCACGTATTCGAGCGGCATGATCGTGCGTCTGGCTTTTTCAATCGCCGTTCAATGCCAGCCCGATATCTTGCTGCTGGACGAGGTTCTGGCGGTTGGAGACGCGAGTTTTCAAGAGAAGAGCCGGGAGGCCATGGTGGCGCTGCGGCGCACCGGGAAATCGATGCTTTTCGTATCGCATTCGGCCGCCGCGGTTCGCCAGATGTGCGACCGCGCGATTTGGATCGATCACGGCGCCGTGATGCTGGACGGAAGCGTTTCAGAAGTGCTGGACGCCTACCAGGGGCGGACCGTTATGCAGCAGGGGCAGTGACGGCGGTGGCGCAACCAACTTCCAGTGGAGTTCTGGCAGCGTGCGCGGCTGTCGCTCTGCTCGCTTTGTGGAGCAGCGTCAATTTCTACGGCAGCACGGCGGATTTGGCCGGAGCCGGCGCGGACGTCTACAAAGTGGGTGATCAGGCAGCCCGCTTTCAGGAACTCGCGTCCGCGCTGCCCGCAACGGCAATCGTCGGTTATGTTTCCGATGCGCCGGTGGGTGAAACACTGGGAGCGGCTTTGTATAGCGGACTTCAATATACTCTGGCCCCGCGTTTGGTAACCGACCAGCGTACGAACCCGGCTCCCGAATGGGTGATTGGGGACTTTTCAAAGCCGCTGGACGTGGTCCAGTTCGGCAAGAAGCGCGGGCTGACCCTGGTGAAAGACTTTGGCAACGGCGCGGTGCTCTACAGGAACCAGGCGCGGTAGATGCTGGAAATAATCTCCATCCTACTAGCGTTGCTCATTGGGTTTCTGGTGGTTCAGATCTTCGACCCGGTGCGAAACATGCAGCCGCGCTGGGCCGCTACGTTATTCCATGCGGCTCTGGGAACCGGCGTCGGAATGGGATTGACGTCAATCCTGTTTCTCCTGTTGGACGTCTCGGGCGTCGCATCCCCTGCTGCTATCTTCGGCGTGGATGTCGTTTTGGTTGGGGTCTTAGCGTGGCAATGGCAGCGGACGAGAGCCAGCGGCGTCGAACCCAGTTCGGATGGAACTACCTCTGGATTTCGCTGGACCTGGCTGCTTGCGCTGGCGTTTGGGGCTGTGCTGTTGATGTCTGGAATCCGCCTGGTTCAGATGGCGGCTGCGCTTCCGGTAGGCGAGTGGGATGCCTGGGCGCTCTGGAATTTGCGCGCCAAGTTTCTCGCCGGGCCGGCCGGCGCGTGGCGCTACGCGCTGTCTCCACTGCTCAAGAATTCTCATCCCGACTATCCTCTTTTGCTCCCGGCGTTCGTTGCGCGAGTGTGGAAAGCCGGCGGCACGATGGACGCAATAGTTCCCATCGTTACAGCGCTCGGGTTCTTCGCCGCGCTGATCGCGCTTTTGGTGAGCGTGATCGCACTGCTGCGTGGCGCCGCTTCGGCGTTGTTGGCGGGCCTGGTGATCCTCTCCACCACTTCGCTGCTCACTTGGGCTCCCTCGCAATATGCGGATATTCCTCTGGCATTTTATTATCTGGCTGCCATCGCGCTGTTATTCCTGGAAGCTTCACAAACGGAAGGCGAGCGCTGGACGTTGCTCTGGGCGGGGCTATGCACTGGTTTGGCGGCCTGGACTAAGAACGAAGGGATCGCATTTCTGGCCTCGATCGCGGTGGTATATCTGGCGTTCACGTTTTGGCAGCGCCGGTCCGCGGCGGCTTTGGTCCGATCCGGATGGCTGCTGGCGGGGGCAGTTCCCGGAATCCTTCTCACATTGTGGCTCAAGTTTTTTCTGGCGCCGGCAGTGGATCCGTTGGTCACGCAAGGCGCATCGGGCCTGGCGCGCTTGGCTGATCCCAGCCGTTACGCGCAAGTGGCGAGCGGATTCTTCAACAACTTGCTCAATCTGGGATCGGGAATTTCGCACCCTTTGATTCTGCTGGCCATCCTTGCGATCCTGGTGCGCTGGAAAATCGAAGAGCGCTATAAACAGCCTTCACTGATCGCGACGGCCGTTCTGTTGCTGGTGTTTTTGTCGTATTGCCTGGTGTATCTGATTACGCCCTACGGATTGGCGTGGCAGGTTCAGAGCTCGTTCGATCGGCTGCTTCTCCAGATCTGGCCTAGCGTTCTGCTGGTGTTTTTTATACAGCTCCGAAGCGTTGCGGATCCCGTGGCCGCGGCTGTTCCGGCGAAGGGCGCGACGCGAAAATCGCCGGGCCGTTCGAATAAGCCTGTGACTGTCGGCAACAGGATTAAGTGAGTTGACCAAGTCAGCATTCCGTGCCGCCGCTTTGGTCTTGTTCGCCATTTTGTTCGTCACGAACCTCTATCGCGCGGCTACGCAATCGATGGTTCACGATGAAGCCCTGACGTGGCAACTTTATCTTTCAGGACCCGCTTCCGCCATCTTCCATGAGTACAGCCCCAACCATCATTTCCTAGCCACCATCCTGTTCCGGATCTCGACGACGTTTTTCGGACCATCGGAATTTGCGATGAGGCTGCCGACGGTTCTGGCGGGCGCATGGTTCTTTTGGACCGTGTTCCGTTTGTGCGGGCTCATCTTCGGCGACGGCTGGTTGTTTCTGCTGGGATGTGCAGCGCTGACGTTGAACCCCATTCTGCTCGATTTTCTCGTGGCGGCGCGTGGTTATGGTCTGGCCATGGCCGGCCTGTTCTGGGCCATATATCAGATGCTGTGCTGGTTCCAGGATCGCTCGAACGGCGCAGCGGAGAAGTCGCTACACCAGCGGCTGTGGAAAGCGGCTCTGGGGTGCGCTATTGCAGTGGCTTCCAATAACATCTTCCTGGTGCCCGTGTTTGTGCTGGCAGCCGCATTTTGCGCTTTGCTTCTGAACGCTTTGCATCTGAAGAAGACGGAAACAGACGGCCCACTGGGCGCTGCGCCCGTCGCAAAGGCTCGCAAGAAAAGCAAGAAAGCGCGACCTGAATTGGCGCGAGAAGCGGGGCGTTCGTACACTTCGTTCACTCACTTCATTGTTCCCGTCATCATCTTGGCTGTTGCATTCGTGCTGGCTGCTCCAATTGATCTGGCTCGCAGTGAAGATCTCTACGCCGGGACGTCCACGGCCATCAGGAGTTTGAGAAACCTGATGGAGGTGTCTTTTGCTTATGGACCGGGCGCCGGCGCTCTGCAACGAATCGAACAGATCTGGAGCGGCATTGCGTCGATTTTTCTTCCCGTGGTCGCCGTAGCGGCGCTGATCTTTGTTGCGATGAACACGCGGCTCCAGCGATCGGTGCTGGGATTGGCAACGTTGTTTTCATCGCTCGCGGTGGTAGGCTCGGCCGTTCTTCTCGTCGCGGCGCACCTAGTGTCGGGCATCCCTTATCCGGAGGATCGAACGGGGATCTACTTTGTGCCGCTCGCGACTGTGGCCGCGCTCGGATTCGCGCGGATCCTGGCGGAAGGTCCTGGGTTTCCTCGTTGGGTAGGGATCGCCGTAGCGCTGGTCTTGGTATCCTTCGCGCTGGAATTCGCCGCTCAATGGAACGTGAACAGCTTTTGGGTTTGGCGTTATGATGCCGATACGAAGCGCGTGTTCGAAGCTCTTGAAAAAGCGGAAGCCCTGGAAAAAGCGCCGCCCGCCGGCCAAATCCGTTTGGGTGTCTCGTGGGTGTTTGAGCCGGCCTTGAACTACTATCGGGAAGTACGGAATGCAACGTGGCTGGCGCCCGTCTTGCGCGATGGGTTTGATGGCGCGCGGCAATTCTATGTCGTGAGTTCGATGGATCAAAGCTTGCCGGCCTTGCGCAAGCTGCGGCCCATCTACCGGGGTCCGGCCTCCAACACGCTGTTAGCAATTCCATAATCGATTCAATTAGATAGCCGGTCTTTAGGGCGCCATGGATCGAATGGCTCTTGACGACGATTGCAATATGCAATATATTGATTGCGGATTGCAATATGAGATTGGGAGACAAACTCCGCTATCTGCGCGAAGTGGAAGGTACGCTTCGCGGGCTGGGCCGCGAGATGACGCAGCAGGAAATTGTTCGCGCCATCAAGAGTGAGCTGAAACAGTCCTTCAGCCAGTCCTATCTTTCGCAGATCGAAGGCGGCAGCCGTCCGCATTTGACCAACGCGACGCGCATGCTGCTGGCGCGTTTCTTCAAGGTGCATCCCGGATACCTGGTGGACGATCCGGAGGGTTTTCATACCGAGCTGATGTCCGATGTCCGGGTGGGTGAAGATCAGTTGGATCTGTGGCTCATCGGCGGCGTAGAACGGTTCGCCCGCGATCCGGAAGTCAGCCGGGCGCTGCTCAGTGTGGCCAAGCATGAAGATTCGCGCAAGTGCCTGCTGTTGCTCGAATCGATTTTGGATACGCCGGATCTGGTGGATCGTCTCTTCCAGGTCCTTAGACCGGAGCCCCTCGCGCCGCAGAGGAGGAAAGCCAGATGAGGTGCAGGAAAAAGAGATGAGTTGGGAAACCTTCTACCTGTTCTGTTTCTGCGTTGGATTCTTGTGCAGCCTGGTGGCGTTCCTGGCCGGGTCCGCGCACTTGCATCTGCACTTGCCCCGAGGACACGCGCACGCCGGGCATGGAGGGGGCGGCAAGGGATCGCAAGGGTCGCCGATCAATTTCGGAACCGTCGCGGCGTTCCTGGCCTGGTTTGGAGGCGCTGGATACTTGCTCAGCCGTTATTCGAGCATCTGGGCGCTGGTGGCGCTGGGCCTGGCCTTTGCGAGCGGCTTGATCGGCGCCGCGGTAGTGTTTTGGTTTTTGTTTAAGGTGCTGTTGAAGCATGACCGGGACTTGGATCCCGCCGACTACGAAATGGTTGGCGTGTTGGGTCGCTTGTCGAACGTGGTGCGCGAGAACGGCACTGGCGAAATGATCTTTTCGCAGAACGGAGTGCGCCGGGCGGCCAGCGCCAGAAGTGAAGACGGACGGCCGATCGCCAAGGGCGTGGAGGTGGTGGTCACGCGCTACGAGCGCGGCATCGCCTACGTTCGGGCTTGGGAAGAAATCAGCGAAGGGAAAAAGGAGAGCTAGCATGCAATTTCCAGTGGAAGTGCTGATTATGGCCGGGCTGATGGTCCTGGTCGTGATGTTCCTTATGGCGATGTTCGCGCGGCTGTATCGCAAGGCGGGGCCGCACGAAGCGCTGGTGGTGTACGGCTTCCGGGGTACTCGAATCGTGAAGGGCCACGGAACGGTGATCTTTCCGATGATCGAAAGTTGCCATGAGCTGTCGTTGCAATTGATGTCCTTTGATGTGGCGCCGCAGCAGGATCTTTATACCAAGCAGGGCGTGGCGGTGACGGTAGAGGCGGTGGCGCAGATCAAGGTGAAATCCGATCCGGAATCGATCAAGACGGCGTCCGAGCAGTTCCTGACGAAGACCGACCAGGCCCGCGAGGCGCTCATCCGCCTGGTCATGGAAGGACACTTGCGCGGCATCATCGGACAGCTTTCGGTGGAGCAGATCGTGAAGGAACCCGAGATGGTGGGTGACCGCATGCGCGGCACCTGCGCGGACGACTTGAGCAAGATGGGGCTGGAAGTGATTTCCTTCACCATCAAGGAAGTTCGCGACAAGAACGACTACATCTCCAACATGGGACGGCCCGACGTAGCTCGCATTAAACGCGATGCCGACGTGGCTACGGCCGAAGCCGAACGCGATACGGCCATCAAACGCGCGGAAGCCATGCGCGCCGCCGCGGTGGCGAAGTCCCAGGCGGATCAGGAGCGCGTGCTGGCCGAAACTTTGTCGCAGGCCAAGCAGGCGGAAGCCAATCGGGATTTGGAAATCAAAAGGGCCACCTATGTGGAGGCCACCAAGAAGCAGCAGGCGCAGGCCGACAAAGCCTACGATATCCAGGCCAATATCATGCAGCAGCAGGTGATCGCCGAACAGGTGAAGATCCAAATCGTACAGAAGGAACAAGAGACCAGGGTGCAGGAGGCGGAAATCAAGCGCCGCGAGAATGAGCTGATCGCTACCATTCTCAAGCAGGCGGAAACCGAACGCGGCCGGATCGAAACTTTGGCGGGCGCCGAGAAGTTGCGCCTCACCGCGGAAGCCGAAGGCCACGCCGCCGCGATCCGCTCGCAGGGCGAAGCCGAGGCGGAAATCATTTTGAAGAAAGGCGAAGCGGAGGCCAAGGCCATGAGCGTGAAGGCCGAGGCGTATCAGGAATGGAACCAGGCCGCGGTGGTGGATAAGCTGATCACCGGGCTGCCGGAAGTGGTGCGGGCGCTGGCTGCACCGCTGGCGAATATCGACAAAATAACGATCGTTTCCACGGGCGATGGAGACACCGCGGGAATGCACAAGGTGACGGGCGATCTCACCAAGATTGCGGCGCAGATCCCCGCATTGTTTGAAACTCTTTCGGGCATGCAGATGTCCGAACTATTTGGAAAAGTCAGAAGCATTGGCGACAAGGCCCCCAAACCAGGCAACGGTTCGGGAACCATCGCCAGTTCATAAGGAGCACAATCATGGCACTTTTGGAGCGCGTAGCTACGTTGGTCCGAGCCAATCTCAACGACATCATCGACAAGGCCGAAGAGCCCGAGAAGATGATCAAGCAAGTGATTCTCGACATGCAGAATCAATTGCTGCAAGTGAAGACGCAGGTGGCGATCGCGATCGCCGATCAGCATCTGCTGGAGAAGAAGCGCAAGGAGAATCAAGAGAAATCCGCCGACTGGGTTCGCAAGGCTGAGCTGGCGGTGGACAAAAAGGAGGACGATCTGGCGCGTGCCGCGATTGAGCGATCGCTCAGCTATCGATCCTTGGCGGCGAATTTTGAGGAGCAGGAGGCCGACCAGGGGGTGCAGGTGGAAAACCTCAAGTCGGCCTTGCGCAAGCTGGAGCAGAAGCTGGCCGAGGCACAGGCCAAGAGCGACGTGCTGATCGCACAGCATCGCCGCGCCCGGGCGCTGAACAAGGCGGGTGACGCGCGCATCGCGATGGGCAATGCGTCACATCCTGGAGATGCGTTCGATCGCATGAAGGGCAAGGTGCAGCATAGTGAAGCGCTGAGTCAGGCCAAGGCCGAACTGACGGGAGACAGCATTGAGGATCGGCTGGCATCGCTCGAAAAACAGGAGGAGGTGACGCGGCTGCTGGCGGAATTAAAGGCTAAGCGGGGCGTCAGCAGCTAATCGGAGACCTTGAGTTGTATCTCGCTGCCCCAGCGCTCGGCGAGATCGGTGTGGATGCCGACCTGATCCAGCGTGCGCATCACTACGTGATCGATCATCTCTTCGAGAGATCGCGGGTGATTGTAGAAGGCCGGGACCGGCGGCAGAATCACCGCGCCCATGCGCGCGAGTTTCAGCATGTTCTCCAGATGGATTTCGTGCAAGGGCGTCTCGCGCACCAGCAGCACCAGCTTGCGGCGTTCTTTCAGGATCACGTCGGCCGCACGATGAATCAGGTTGTCACCCTGGCCGGTGGCGATGGCCGCCAGCGTCCGCATGCTGCAAGGCGCGATGACCATGCCGGATGTTAGGAACGATCCGCTCGAAACGGCTGCGCCCTGATCGGAGGGCGGATAGGAATACGTGGCCATTTGCCGAATGCGGTCGAGCGAGTAAGACGTTTCCTCGGCCAGCGTATGCGCGCCCCACTTGCTGACGATGAGATGCGTTTCTACGTTTCTGGAACGCAGGGCTTCGAGCAGGCGGACGCCAAAAATGGCACCCGTCGCGCCCGTTATTCCAACGATCAACCGGGGAGGACTGCTTTCCAGCATGCGAACTTCAATTCTAACAGCGGGCTGGGTTAATCTTTTGGCGTCCAGCGCAGACCAGCGGTGAATTCCACGCCGATTGCAAACTTGGCGCCGCGAATCCGCGTGCAGTGGCGCACGGAGGCATGTCCGGTGAGCCCCAGCTGGGCCGCGCTCAGCGCCAGGTAGGCCTGATGCGGAAGCGCCTCCGGCATCTGTAATCGCAGTCCTGACTCGCAGATGTCCAGCGCCTTGGCGTGGGTAAATTTATCCTGACCGGCAAGGTCGCGCCAACTGACCTTGACGTTGTGGTCGCAGGGGCGTCTGTCATTTCTACGCAAGTCGCGCCGGGGTGAGCTGTGGGTTTGCATGGTGCCACTTCCACCTTCACCTTAGATCGGAATCAGGTGTTTACTATAGAACGATCGTTCCGTTACGCGATCACCTCCCGTACTAAGCAGGCGGAAATTACCCCAGCTTTTAAATGCTAGCGAGGAATAATTCCCGATGACGCGCGCGACGATTCAAACAAACCTCATTATTTGCACCGAACACCTTTGGACTCAAAAGTGCTCCCGGATTGGCGGAGTTCTAGTACCGTGGACATCGACGCCATTCGAAGCCGATTCATCCAAGACAACCTGCGGCGTGCCCTGGAAGAACGGGACCGAGAGCGGGCGGTACGAACATTGCGCGCGTTCCGCAATTATTTTCAGTGGTTTGAGAGCCGCCTTCCCGACCTTGAAAAGCTAACGATCGCGGACCAGCTGGACCAGCTCGACGACGCGCATGCCGGAGAAACATCCGACGAAGGCGCATCCCGAGCTAGCGCACGCTGATGGAATAGGGCATCACTTTCAGGAATCCTCGCTCGGAGAGCGCCTGTAACGGGAGCTTACCAAGTATTTTTTCCAGTCGGATCTGAACTTCGGCCGCCGGATCTGCCCGGCTGAACAGCTGCTCGAAAATACTTCGGCGTCCTGGATAGGGTACCAACGTCACCCGTTCTGAAGCCGGCATGTGGGCTCGCTCCTTGAGGATTTCGACGGCCCGATCCAGGCCGCCCAATTGATCCACCAAGCCGTTCTCTTTGGCCTGAGCGCCCACCCAGACGCGGCCCTGCGCCAGCGGTTCAATCTGATCGAAGGTCTTCTTGCGGCCATCGGCTACGTGGCTGACGAACGCGCGATAAAACGCGTCGATCTGTCCGGCCAGTTTCTGCCGTTCGGCGTCGCTGAGCGGAACGTAGGCGGAATCGATATCCGCGTTCTTGCCTCGCGTGAGTATCTGCGCATCCACGCCGATCTTGTCGTAGAGCCCGCGTAGGGCAAAACGCGCAAAAATTACGCCAATGGAGCCGGTGAGTGTATTGGGGTAAGCGATGATGGGATCGCCGGTTACGGACACGTAATAACCTCCCGAAGCAGCGGTATCACTCATCGAAATCACCAACGGCTTTTTCTTGCTCAGGTTCTTCACCTCATGCAGGATGTCGTCGGAGGCCACGGCATCGCCGCCCGGGGAATCGATGCGCATGATGACGCCCTGAATGCTGGAGTCGTTCTCCACCTGCTTCAGCAATTTGATGAAGCCGGTTCCAGTGAAGCTTTCGTCGTCCGCGCTCTCGTTGCCGGAGCCGGCCGTGATCTCGCCTTGGCCAACGATCAGCGCGATTCTATCGCCGCCGGCGGGGAGCAGCCCCCTCACATAGGCCTTGGCCGAAATCCTCTTCAGCTCGCTCTGCTTCAGGCGGTTCTGCAGGTCGCCAACGGCCTGGTCTTCGTAGCCGAGCGAATCCACCAGACCGTCGGCCATGGCATCCCGCGCCAGGAACGGACCGTCGTCCATCAGCGCGCGGACTGCATCAGGCTGCTTTTTGCGGCCTTCCGCCACGGTTGCGATCAGGTTGCCGTAGTATTGATCGAGCACCGCGTTCAGCACTTCGCGCGTTTCCGGCGACATGGAAGTTTGCGTGAAGATATCGCCCGCGTCCTTATACTTGCCCGCGTGAATCACTTCCGCCTTAACGCCGAGTTTATCCAGGGTCTGCTTGAAGTACATGGATTCGGCGCGCAATCCCTTGAGGTCCAGCGAGTCCTCCGGCGCAATAAAGATTTTGTCGGTGGCTGATGCGAGATAGTATTCGCGCGCCGTGGGGTTGCGCAGAAAGGTGACGATGGGTTTGCCGGATTTGCGGAACTTCACGATCTCGTCGTGGATCTCCTCCATCTTGGCCCAGCCGATGTCCAGCCCGTGCGGCTCGAAGAGGATTCCGCGGATGCGCGAATCGGCGGCTGCTCTGCGGAACGTGTCCCAAACCTGCACGACGGACATTCCGCGCTGGCTTTCGAGGATGGGAATCGGGATTTCGGCGGGCAAGCGCTCCGGCACGTCGCCGGATAGGTCCAACACCACCGTCGAATCCTCGGCGACACTCGTCGGCCGGTTGCCGTAGGACCCAGCGAATCGGACAGCGGCGAAAACCAGGACCAACAGGGTGAAGCCGACGAGCAGGACGCCCACCACCAGTCCGATCAGAAAATTTCTCATAGATTCTCCACGAATGAGACGCACGACCGGGCGGAAGTTGTCGCCTCAGCGTTACGTTAGATCACGCGCACTCATTTTACACCGCGCAAACCGAGCCGCGACCAAACCGAGACCAAAGGGAGCGGTCACCGCTCCAACCTCTCGAACACCGCCATCCTTTGGCCCTGCTCGTCAACCACATATCGAATCGCAGCCGCTACATTTTCCTGCTTCCACAACCACCGTGTGCTCCCGTGCCGAGCCCATCGTTTTCGTCCTGGTTCATCCAGCCCTTGTTGGTTTAGGCACCGGCTGGCATACGATTTCAGATCATTCATGATTCTTTCCGGTCCCGCTTCAGCTTCCATGACCAGGTGAACGTGGTTGGTGCGGACGTGAGCCGCCAGCAGCGTCCATCCATTGTTCGAGCAACGTTCCAGAATGGAGTCTAGCACCGCCTTCCTGCGTCTATTATCCATCGCGTAGGATGGCTGGCCCATGAGTCGTCGCTCATTCGCAGTTCTTAGTGGATCGCTCTCTAGTACACGGCTTCCTGGCAGATTATGCAGTCTGTCGACCGATCCCGATTCACTGCCGTGTAAGCGGCAACCGTAGCACGTGAAGGTGATGAAGTATGTCATGTCCGCTCCCTTTGGTCACGGCTCTGTTACTGTAACGGCTCGGCCCAAGAATTCTCATCCCAATCGAGGCGATATCCTATGGAAAGCCATGTCATCGAACGCCATCGATTCCGTTCTGAACGAACAACGCGTTTTCCAACCTTCGGAGCAATTTCGCGCCGGGGCGCAAATCAAGAGCCGGGCCGAATACGACCGGCTTTACCAGGAAGCCAAGGATGATCCGGAAGGTTTCTGGGCGAAGATCGCTCAGGAACTGCATTGGTTCAAACCGTGGGACCGCGTTCTGGAATGGAAGCTGCCGTTCGCCAAATGGTTCCTGGGCGGAGAACTCAACGTTTCGTACAACTGTCTGGATCGGCATGTCGCCACATGGCGCAAGAATAAAGCCGCCATTTTATGGGAGGGCGAGCCGGGCGATTCGCGGACGCTCACTTATCAGCAGCTATTGCGCGAAGTTTCCAAGTGCGCGAACGTATTGAAGTCGCTGGGCGTCAAGAAGGGCGACCGCGTGGCCATCTACATGGGGATGGTGCCGGAGCTGCCAATCGCGATGCTGGCGTGCGCTCGCATCGGGGCCGCGCACACCGTGGTGTTCGGCGGATTCTCCGCGCAGGCGCTGATCGATCGCATCAACGACTGCGGGGCGTCGGCGGTGATCACGCAAGACGGAGCGTTTCGAAGAGGGACTGAGGTCAAGCTCAAAGAGGCTGTGGATCAGGCGCTGCCGCAGTGCTCCACGGTGAAGAACGTGCTGGTCTACCGGCGCACCGGTAGCAACGTCACGATGCGCGCGGGCCGGGATCATTGGTGGCATGAGTTGATGGAAACCGCGGCCGACGATTGTGCGGCTGAGCCGTTGGATGCCGAGCATCCACTTTATCTGCTCTATACTTCCGGCACCACCGGTAAACCGAAGGGCATCCTGCACACCACCGGCGGTTACTCGGTGGGCTCCTACATTACCGCGAAATGGATCTTCGATCTGCGCGAGGAAGACACCTACTGGTGCTCGGCCGATATCGGCTGGGTGACGGGCCATACTTACGTGGTCTACGGCATGCTGCAGAATGCCGCGAGCGTGGTGATTTATGAAGGCGGGCCGACCTGGCCGGAGCCCGATCGCTTCTGGCGCATCATCCAAAAATACAAAGTCAGCATTTTCTACACCGCGCCTACATCCATTCGGGCGTTCATGCGCCTGGGAGAACAATGGCCTCGCAAGCACGACCTCACCTCGCTGCGGCTGCTCGGCAGCGTGGGTGAGCCGATCAATCCGGAAGCCTGGATGTGGTATCGCGAGGTGATCGGCGGCGGGCGCTGTCCGATCGTCGATACCTGGTGGCAAACCGAGACCGGCGCCACCATGATTTCCCCGCTGCCCGGCGCTATCGCTACCAAACCCGGTTCCGCCACGCTGCCATTGCCGGGCGTAATCGCCGACGTTGTGGATCGGGAGGGCCATAGCGTACCGCCGGGGTCGGGAGGGTTCCTGGTAATCAAACAACCTTGGCCTTCCATGTTGCGGACCATTTACGGCGATCCCGAGCGCTATCAGGAGCAGTATTGGTCGCAGATCCCCGGCATGTATTTCGCCGGCGATGGCGCGCGCATCGATTCCGACGGCTATTTCTGGCTGATGGGCCGGGTGGACGATGTGCTGAACGTCGCTGGACACCGGCTGAGCACCATGGAAATCGAGTCGGCGCTAGTGGCGAATCCGATGGTGGCCGAAGCCGCGGTGGTGGGACGTCCCGACGAAGTGAAAGGCCAGGCCGTTTCCGCGTTCGTCACGCTGAAGGCCGGACAGGCGCCTAGCGAGGAAAATAAGAATTTACTGCGGCAATGGGTGGCCAAGGAAATCGGCCCGATCGCGAAGCCCGACGATATCCGCTTCACCGATTCGCTTCCCAAGACGCGCAGTGGCAAGATCATGCGGCGCTTACTGCGTGAACTGGCAACTAACGGGGAAGTGAAGGGCGACACCACGACGCTGGAGGATTTCTCCGTGCTGGCGAAGCTGGCCTCGGACGACGAATAACTTCTAACTCGCCTTCTTGAGCCCGGCGACCACTTCACCAATTCTTAGCGATGCGTCCAGCAAGTGCCGCGCCGCGATTGGTCCGGCTTTTTCGTTTGTGATCCAGTGCAGCGCGGAGCTGATGGCACAGCCGCACTCCGAGCAATCCGGATCGCCGCCGAACACGCAGGGGGCGACGCGTGTGCGCAGATCGGCCGTGTAGTTGGCCGACACGCGGGCGAAGGCGCAATCGGCAGGGCTCAAGGGCGGGCTCAGGATGGCGCGCGCCATTCCCGATTTGATCAGAAACTTCGGATACTTAGTGGCGAGCGCTGGAATTGCTTCGGCCAGACGTTTGCGGTCTTCCAGTGTGAGCCGCTCCGCGCTTTGCTCCCCGCGCTGTGGCGTGTAAACGCTCATCCAGATTCTCCGGACTTCCGGGCGATTGCTCCAGAATTCGAGATACCGCTCGGCATACTGAAGATCCTGGACATGCTGTCTTACAGCAGTCCAATGGATGTACACGCTTCGCCCCGCAATATTGCGGAGAATCCGTTCGTAAGTGGCCGGCTTACGCCGCTCGTCGTGGTGCTCGGGCAGGCCATCCACCGAGACAGCAATGGTAACTCGTGGGAGCGCGGTCCATTCAGCCGGAATGGGAATCACACCGCTGGTGACCACCATGGTGTAAATGCCGCGCGCGCTCAGGATGGGAAGCAACTTATTCAGCTCGCGATGCCGCATCATCGGCTCGCCCCCCACTAAGCTCAATTGCATTGGATCGTGCTGGTCGACAAGCCTCAAAACGCCCTGAACCAGTGTCTCGCCGCGCGTATCCGATAATTGCGTGAGCGTCACGCCGCCACCTAAGTGCCGATCGCCATAAGCGTAGCAACCCGGACAACTGAGCGGGCACTCGCTGGTAATTTCAATCGAGAGCAGCGGCAGTTTGCCGCGCAGAATCTTACCCCAACCTGAAATGAAATCTCCACCACGCATGTAGCTTTGACGCCTCAACTGCTCAGAGGGTGTACAGTAACCGTTAGGTTTTCAGTAATTCGCGCAAGAGTCAAAGCAGTTTAACCGCCGATGGCATACATGGGCCGCGGAGGAGCCACGAACCTGGCCGAATTAATCTCGTGCCCTAGCCACTTCTTCTGCACCGTTTCGCGAATGGTTGCGGCGATTTCGGTATCCGGCACGCCGCTGCGCAGCAGCGCCCGGACGTCAGTCTCTTCAATGGCGAACAGGCAATAGCGCAGCTTGCCGTCGCTGGTGAGCCGGACGCGATTGCAGTTGAGGCAGAATGGCCGGGTGACGGAAGCGATGAATCCAACCGTGCCCAGGCCATCGGCGTAGCGATATTCAGTGGCCGGTGCGCGTGGATCGCGATCCGGGATCTCCACCAGCGGCGAAATCTCGCGCGACAGCGTGTCGATGATTTCATCCGCCGACAGCACGTTCTCGCGCGCCCACAGGCCTTGCGAATCGAGCGGCATAAATTCGATGAAACGCACATCGATCCCGTGTTCGCGGCCATAGCGCGCCAGCGGCACCACGTCCGGTTCCACCAGGTTCTTCACCGCTACCGCGTTAATCTTGATCGGGCCGAAGCCCAGGCGCTGCGCGCTGGCGATGCCTTCCAGCACCTTACCCAGATCGTCGCGACGAGTGATCTTCAAGAAGCGCTCGCGATCCAAAGTGTCCAGATGAATATTCAGGCGCCGCAAGCCGGCGTCGTAGAGCGCCTGCGCGTGCCGCGCCAGAAGCACGCCGTTGGTTGTCAATGCCAGGTCGCGGACGCCCGGAATCGCGCACAACTTAGCGATGAGCACCGGCAGATCCTTACGCACCAGTGGCTCGCCGCCCGTCACGCGAATCTTAGTCACGCCTAGCGATACCGCAACGCGAACGAAGCGATCGATTTCCTCGAACGAAAGAATCTCTTCGCGCGGAGCATATTTCACGTCCTCTTCCGGCATGCAATAAAAACATCGAATATTGCATCGATCAGTCACACTGATCCGGAGGTTGTCGTGAAGGCGACCGAACTTGTCCATCAGCGGCGTCTGAAGTAGAGGCTGTTCCGCGATCGAGGTAAGTGCGCTCATAGGCAACCGGGAAATTTTTTGGGGCCGATCCTATTGTAACAAGGCATGTATAATGGAGCCACGCGTCCCGAGTAAGCTCCCCGAGGTTTTATCCATGTTTCGCCATTTATTTGCCTTTTTGGCCCTGGTTGTGGCAGGAGTGTTCCCGGTTGCGCGCGCTGCCACTTTGAATTGCAATCCTACCCCGGTTCCCGCCATCGTACACGCGGAAGGGATCACCGAAAGGATCGGCGACCTGGTCTTCTCCTGTTCCGGCGGGCCGCCTAGCGCCGCCTTGACGGTGGATCTTTTTCTGTTCTTGAACGTGAACATCACCAACACCCTTACGTCCGCTGCCTCGAACACGCTTACTGGTATCTCATTCACGGCGGACAGCGGCTTAGGGCCCCAACCGATCGCTTCGCCGGCTACGCTTACGGGACTAGGGACGCTGGTCTTCAATGGCGTCAATTTCACGTTGTCCTCAACCGGGTCAATTACCCTACGAATCACCGGCGTGCGGGCCGCTGCCAATCAATTGGATTTCGACCTGAGCAAATCGGTGCAGGTTTTGATCGGGTTAAATCCCAGCACGGAGTTTTCAGTTCCTATCGACCAGGTGGTGGTGGGACAGCCTGAGAATGGTCTCTACGTTGGGTTTTCAGGTAAACTCATCTGCACGCAGACCGGGTCTCCGCAGGCGCAGAATGTCGGGAGCTTCGCCAGTTTTCTCGCTGCCCGTTCGGCTTTCACTTCCACACGTGTTACCGAAGGATTCGCCGCCTCATTCGGCCCGCTGTCCGACCCGCAAAATCTGAATGCCAACACTGGAACGCGCATTTTGGTTCAGTACTCGGGTTTTCCCCCAGGCGCGACGTTGTATGTTCCAACGGTAGTGGCGGGTTCGGACGCAACTCAGCCCACCGCTGGCGGAGATCTTGGCGTGCCGGCTTCCGGCGGTAAGTACACGCCCGGAAGTTCGACGTTGCTGCTTTCGCTCGTCCCGTACGCTGACGCCAATGGCGCCGGTGGCACCCCGGCCTATTTGCCCGGAATTCCGGGGTCGGCAACGGTGAGTTTCGATGCCATGAGCGAAGTGACGCTCACTAACGGTTCGGGCATCGCGGTTTATGAGGTGGTAGACGCCAATGATTCCATTCAAGAGAGCGCCCAGTTCCCCACCTTCCTGGTGCTTCCGCCTAATGGAAACGGCACCACAACCATC
The DNA here is from genome assembly GCA_963781905.1 of Bryobacterales bacterium. Classification (GTDB taxonomy): domain Bacteria; phylum Acidobacteriota; class Terriglobia; order Bryobacterales; family Bryobacteraceae; genus Palsa-89. The sequence goes on along the minus strand of CAWAHZ010000010.1, from coordinate 3,333,377 downwards.
ACTTCGGAAAACGTCTCGCTCGGTCCGATTTCTACCGTCAACGTAGCAACTGCAACGGATCCTATTCCTCGCTTCCAGCAAATCACGCCAGCAGCCGATTGCACCATCCTGGGAGATTGCGACGCCCCGTACTTCCCGCAATTGTCGGTGCTGGAAACGTCGCTCAGTTACACGGCGCAGGCCGGCGGATTGACCACCACCAATTATGTGCAGGTGCACAATTCCTCCGGCGGGTTGTTGGAGTGGACGGCGTCCGTCACTTACACCAACGGCAGTGGCTGGCTCAATGTGTCGCCCACGTCGGGAGAAAACAACGGGACCATTCGCGTCGACGCTGTTCCCGGGACCCTGGCGCCGGGCACTTACCTGGCTACCCTCACGATTAATGCCGGGCCAATGGCGGGAACCAAAAATGTTGCGATCTCGTTCGTGATTACAGCGCCCACCATTCAACCTCCGTCCATCCAGAGTGCGGTGAATGCCGCGACATTTGCGAGTGGTCCGCTGGTTCCCGGGTCCATCGCCACTTTGTTCGGCAGCGAGTTCTCCGGACAGAACGTATCAGTCTCGTTCAATAACATTCCCGGTCAGGTGCTGTTCAGCAATGCCACGCAGATTAATTTGGTGGTTCCTGCCAGCCTGGGCACTGCGGCGTCCGCGCAAGTCATCGTCAGCGTGGATGGCGTTCCGAGCGCTCCTCTGACGGTGAGTCTCGCGCCTTTTGCACCGGGCATCTTTGCGAACGGTGTTCTCAACCAGAATTACAGCCTGAATAGCTCCAAGCAGCCAGCCGCGCCCGGCAGCGTGATCCAGGTTTTCGCCACCGGTTTGTCTGGTACTGGCGTGATCACCGCAAAGATCGGCTCTGAAGTTGTGACGCAACCTTATTACGCGGGGCCTGCGCCCGGATTTGCCGGACTGCAGCAGATCGATCTGATTCTGCCCACCGACTTGACGGGCAATACGGTGAACGTCTCAGTCTGCGGTGGTCCCACGGTGGCGCAAGTGGTGTGCAGTCCGGCCGAGGCGGTCGCGATTTCGCAATAGATGATTCGTGCCGAGAAAATGAATCGGCACTAACGTTATCGAATTTTCACCATTCGTAACCCAGCGCGCGGAAGCCTCGTTCAAGTGGATGAGGAGTCAATCACTATGGATTTGAAGTATGCAGCTCTTACGGGGATTCTTTTGGCATCGTCCGCGCTGGTGGCTTGCGGTGGTGGATACAGGGCCGGTTACGTAGCGTATAGCGTGCCGCCTCCGCCCGCTCCGTACGCCGTGGGTGCCGTTGGCTACGCACCGGGACCGGGATATGTCTGGGTGGACGGGTTTTGGAACTTGAACGGAGGCCGCTGGGCCTGGGTGAATGGCCGATGGGCAGTGCCGCCGCGTGCGCACGCTGTCTGGGTGGCCGACCGCTGGGAGCGAAACGGCCATGGCTGGCGCTATCGTCGCGGCCACTGGCGTTAGCCACTTACAATAGTTATGCATGGTTGAAGCAGCGTATGACGCCGTCCTGGTGCTCTCTTTCGGAGGGCCCGAAAAGCCGGACGACGTCATACCGTTTCTTGAGAATGTCCTACGCGGGCGCAATGTACCTCGCGAACGGATGCACGCCGTCGCGGAGCATTATTATCATTTCGGCGGCAAGAGCCCGATCAACGATCAAAACCGCGCGCTGGTAGCCGGGCTGGAGGGCGAGCTGGCGAGCCACGGGCTGAAGCTTCCCATCTATTGGGGCAATCGCAACTGGCATCCTTTCCTGGCCGATACGCTGCGGCAAATGCGCGCAGACGGCGTCCATAAGGCGCTCGGTTTCGTCACCTCCATCTTTAGTTCGTACTCGGGTTGCCGTCAGTACTTAGATGACATCGAGCGGGCGCGTGCGGAGGTGGCAGGTGCGCCCGAGATCCACAAGCTGCGCAAGTTCTACAATCATCCACTGTTTATTGAGGCGCAGGCCGATGAAGTGCGCGCTGCGCTGGGCGGCCGTGCGGCGCCGCTTATTTTCACCGCACACAGCGTCCCTCTAACGATGGCCGAGACCAGCGATTATCAAAAGCAGCTTCAAGAATCGTGCCGGCTGGTGGCGGAGAGTTTGGGTTCGAACGAGTGGCGGCTGGTTTATCAGAGCCGCAGCGGGCCGCCGAGCCAGCCTTGGCTGGAACCCGATATTGCCCACGTAATTCGCCAGTTGGATCGCGGCTCCGAAGTGGCCGTGGTGCCCATCGGTTTCGTCTCCGATCATATCGAAGTGATCTACGACCTGGATTCAGAAGCGCAGGCCATTGCTCGCGAGCGCGGCGTGAACATGGTTCGCGCGCCCACGGTGGGAGTGCATCCCAAGTTTCTGCAAATGATTCGCGAGCTCGTCGAAGAACGTTTGGGTTTATGCCAGCCGCGCGCCATCGGACAGTTTCCGGCGAGTCACGATTTCTGTGCAGCGGATTGTTGTCCCGCACCAGCCCGACGCCCCGCGCCCGCGTCCGTTAGCGTTGGTTGAGCTTCTGATAAACGTCGCGCTTCGAAAGGCCGCGGTCCCGCGCCACCGTCTTCATCGCTTCCATGCGAGGCACACCGGCTGCCAGCAGTTGATCGAACGCCGCTTCGATCGGCACCGCGTCCGCGGCGGGAGCCTCGCCTTTCGCGATCATCAGCGTTATTTCTCCTTTCATCGAAGGCCTTTCAGCGAGCTTCTTGCACACTTGGGAAGCCTCGCCCGTCAGGAATTCTTCGTAGATCTTGGTCAGCTCACGCGCTAGCGTTACCTGACGCGGTCCCAGGATCCCGGCGATATCGTTCAGAGTTTCCACGATCCGATGTGGCGCTTCATAAAAGACCAATGTCGCGGGATAGTGCTTCATTTCCGCCAATATCTTCTGGCGTTGCGACTTTTTAGCTGGAAGAAAGCCGCCGAAGAAAAACGAATCCGTGGGCAGTCCCGAGGCGCTCAACGCGCTGATCAACGCGGAGGGTCCCGGGATGGGAGACACGGCGATGCCGCGCTCTCGCGCCTGTTGCACGATTCGATAGCCGGGGTCGGCGATCAGTGGCGTTCCCGCATCGGAAACCAGAGCGATGTTCTTGCCCGCCTCAATCTCGCGAAGCAACTCGTCGGCTCGCGATTGCTCGTTGTGCTCGTGATAGCTCACCAGGGGCTTTTGAATGCCGTGCCGGTCCAGCAGCTTGCGAGTCTGCCGCGTATCCTCGCACGCGATCTGGTCCACTTCCCGAAGAATGCGCAAGGCGCGCAACGTGATGTCCTCCAGGTTGCCGATCGGAGTTGCGACGACGTACAGTGTTCCGCTCACGCTCCAGGTTAGTACCCACCCGAGCGCATCAGCAAGCGGGTATCAACTGGCCGTCGTCCATCATGCGCAGAACGAGCTTGGTCTTGCACGGGCCTACTTCAGCGCGGACGCTCGCGCCGGGATGAATCTCGCCCGCCGCCACCAGCGCCGCCAGGGGCTGCATCAATTGATTATGCAAGGTGCGCTTCAGCTCCCTCGCGCCATATTCCGGACTGGCGCCTTTTTCGAGCAGAAACCTACGCGATCGCGCGGGCACTTCGAGGCGAAACGCGTGCTCGCCGAGGCGCCGCTGCAGGTGGTCCCGCAATTCTTCAATATGTTGATCCAGGATTGCGGACAGCGCGGCCGCATCCAGCGGCTGATACGTCACCACCGAATCGATCCGGTTGATGAATTCTGGTGAAAAGTATTTGCGGACCGCGCTCTTCGCGATGCGCTCCAGCTTCTCGCCGCTGTCCACGCCTTTGCGGGGCAGAACGGCTTCGAACCCGAATTCCGGATGTAATTCGCGGCCCATCTGGCGCGCTCCCAGGTTGCTGGTCAGAAAAATCATGGTCTTCTCGAAACTCACCAGCGTGCTATCGCCCAGGCGCAACGTTGCTTTGTCCAAGACTCCCAGCAGCAAGCGCAGCAGCGACTGCGCGGCCTTTTCGATTTCGTCGAAAAGCAGGATCGAAAGATCGCAGCTTTCGCTCGCCGCGCCACTCACTTTCTGCTGCGTAAACAGCGGCTGCGTTTCGCGATGACCCAAGTACCCCGGAGGCGCTCCCAACAATTTCGCCACTTCGTGTTCCATCTGATATTCGCCGCAATCCACCTTGAGCAGCTTCTTCGAACTGCCGTGCAGCACGTCCGCCAGCGCTTCCACGGTTTTGGTTTTGCCCGTTCCGGTTGGACCCAGCAGCAGGAAGATGCCTGCCGGCCGTCCTTCGGGACTGAGCCTGGCCCGGTACATTTCTACATAAGGGACAACGGCCGCAATCGCAGACGGCTGGCCCACCAACCTCCGCGCGAGTGCCCTCGCGATATCGCTCGACCAATCGCAATCCGTTGACTCGCGCGACCGATTTGGAGTGTAACGCATGATGAAGAATGAAGCCTCAACGCAATTATGGAGGTGGAATCGCCGAGAGACGCGATGACGCACTTCCGGGCATAGCCATTTCCTAACAGGCCGAGCTAGGAAATTTTGGAATTTGCCGTCAGGAATGAATGAATTAGCTCTGAAATGCGCGCGCTAGCCTGACCGTCGCCGTAGGGATTGTGAACACGTGACATTTGGTTATATGCCCCACTGTTCCCCAACAAATGTGCCGCCTCGCCGACGATGCGGTCCTCATCGGTACCCACCAGCTTCACGGTGCCGGCAACAACCGCTTCCGGCCGTTCGGTCTTCTCGCGGAGCACCAGGATTGGCTTTCCGAGCGATGGCCCCTCTTCCTGAATTCCGCCGGAGTCAGTGATCAGCAAATAGGCGCGGCGCATCAAGTCGACGAACGGCACGTAGCTCAAGGGCGAAATCAGACGAACGTTGGGATGTCCAGAGAGGTAGCGCTGCACCGGATCCTGCACGTTCGGATTGGGATGCACCGGATAGACCAGCTGCACGTCGTCTCGATCGGCGATGCGGGCCAGGGCGCGGCAAATGCGTTCGAATCCATCGCCAAAGCTTTCCCTGCGGTGCGCGGTAACCACGATCAGCTTTTTGGTTGCATCCAACCAGTTCCAGGTGTCCCCACGCAGAGCGCCCCGCTCCAAGCCATCGCGAACGTAGAGCACGGCATCGATTCCGGTGTTGCCAGTCACGCTGATGGAACTTGGAGAAACGCCTTCGGCGCGCAGATTCCCGGCGGCCTTTTCGGTGGCCGCGAAATGCAATGTGGTGAGGCGCGATGTGAGCACCCGGTTCATCTCCTCGGGAAACGGCTGGCGCAGATCGTGGGTGCGCAGGCCTGCCTCCACGTGAGCCACGGGGACTTGGGAATAAAACGCCGCCAGCGCGCCGCACAAAGTGGTGGTTGTGTCGCCTTGCACCATCACCATGGCCGGCTGCTCTTCGCGAATAACCGGTTCCAGGCCCGCGAGAATGCGCGATGTGGATTGGAATAGCGTCTGGCCAGGCAGCATCAGGTCCAGATCATGATCCGGCTTTACCTGGAAGGCTTCCAAAACCTGATCCAACATTTCACGATGCTGCGCGGTAACGCAGACCTTCACGTCGAACTGGCTGGAGTGTTCGCGCAAGCCGCGAATCACCGGGCAGAGCTTAATCGCCTCCGGCCGGGTGCCGAAGATCAGCAGAATTTTGTGCATCCCGATCTGAAACCAAGAATGAGCTTGCCGGGGGCAGGGGATGAGAAGCTGTCTACTTGTGCCGGTAGGTAATTCGTCCCTTGGTTAAATCGTAGGGAGAAAGTTCCAGGGTGACACGATCGCCCGCCAACACCTTGATGCGATTGCGGCGCAGCTTACCAGCCAGGTGCGCCAGCACTGTGCGCTCCTGGTCCAACAAAACGCTGAACTGGCCGCTCGGAAACTTTTCTACGACTGTTCCAGTAACCTCAATGCTGTCTTCTTTACTCATCCTCCTCCTTCATTGGGATTTTCTGCCATAGGTATCTTAGCAAACGGACCCTCGGGGCGCGTCTTCCATAGCACGAGTAATAGTAATGCCGTGATCGCGCCACAGACCGCGGACGATTCCCATGCAAGATGCATCAGCGCTCTCCTGGTATTAAAACGATCTACAATCGCCAGCGTTACATTTTCGGGCAGGAATCGCGAGCCGAATGCCAGGCTCAGTAGGATGACGAGGAACGCCGTTCGCAGGATGGTCTTCACTTGAGCGGCCGAAAATCGGCGTGCCAGGATTGCGCCCAGCATCGCAACCGCAATCGAACTGCTCAGGCTGAAAACCAAAATGGCCGCGAGGAATTGCAACGGGGGCGCGATGAACCCGCCGCGGCGGATCATCACGTTCAGCGTCACGAGGGCCGTGGCGAGAATCAGCACCGTGACGCCCCAGCCCCAAGCTATGATGATCGCGATCCTCCCAAGAAGCCCCACTGAATCGGCAGCCGCCAATTCCGCGCTCGCGGGAGCCACAAATAGCAGCGCCAAACAAGCGTATGCCAGGAGGATGCGCGGGTCCAGGAATGCAAAGCCCTTGTAGATCGGCACTAGAATGCCGAACGCGATGACGACGAGCAGAATAACGAGAGCTTGCCGGGCCATGAGCTATCCGCTCCCTGACGGATTTTGGGCTCTATGGATTCTGCGGCAGCCCGGCGGAGCCATGCATGTGCTGCGCGTCCTGCTGGTTTTCCTGGCAGATGTACTCCATCAACTCTTCGTTCGGACGCAGGCGAGCGGTGAAGGTCAGCGTAAAGGGCTTGGAATAATCGCCCGGATCGATGATCGTCACCTTGTTCTCGAGAGTTCCCAGATCCTTGCGCGTGTAGCGCTCGATGGTGTGCAGTTGCTCGGTGTGCGGATGACCGCGGAAATCGAACCAGAATTTGTCGTTGAACCCGACGGTGTCAATCACCAGCGTGTCGCCATCCCAGCGTCCGATGGAGTGCCCGTACCAGGTGGGGTCGGGATCATCGGGATGCTTGCGTCCATCCATGAAGACCTGCCGGAAGCTATGAATATTGCCTTCGAAGAGAAAGTACACGTGGGTTGCATCCTGGACCATTCTCCACGGATACGGCGCGATGCGCGGGATCCCGGTGGGCAGACAATTGGCCTCCGGATCGTCCTTCGATTGACGCTTATCCATGAGCGCCTTCGCAGCGGGGAGCAAAGGGATGGTTTCGCCGGGAGCCAGGCCTTGGGCCAGATCGCCCACCGGGCCACCACCCTGCCAGACGCCGGAGAAATCCGGGTGTCCATCGGCGAGGCGCGGAGTTGGACCGTGCGGCGTGGTATCGCGCGGACGCACCCGCTTGGTGTCCGGATTCGCGCTGCCTCCCGCCGGCGCGGTTGATTCCGCCGGATTCAGAGCTGAGGATCTAGCGGGCGCCGCCGCCGGAGCTTGCGCCGCCGCGCTCATGGCGAATACAGACGCCATCGCGAGCAGCGATGGGACACTCAGATTGGGTTTCACGTGTAGTCTCCTTCGTCCGGCAATTTACTTGGTCGGAGGCGGAGCGTCGCTGGGCGAAAAAGCAAAGACCTTTTTGCCATCGGCCAATATGACAGTCCTGGCATTTGCCATTTGCGATCCGTCCTTGGCTTGAGCGCCTTCCACCGTCACTTGATCGCCTACATTCAGCGAGTGCCTGCTCCATCCCTGGCGAACCAGCACATTGGGACTGGCGAGTTCCAGATTCCAGTTGACCACCGCGCCGCTCTCGTCCTTCACGTCAATATAAAAGCGGGCGTGTGGATTGGTCCACTCCACCTTGGTAACCGTGCCCTTTAGACTGACCGGTTTCTTGGTGTCATATTCGGCGGCAAATGAGTGATGAGCAAGGGCCGCGGCCGGCGCCAGCAATGCGAGTCCCGCAACTACATAAGCAAACGCAGCTTTCATCCGATTTCTCTCCTTCGTAGATTCTGTCACAGATAGGCCGCCCATGGGGCATCCGGCTAAATATCCAGAAAGCCCGCTTGCATGCAGGATGGCGGGTGAGCCCTCCTGGACAGGCCGCGGCTTTTGAGGCAGTTATATATTGGAGGGACTCTATTATGCGCCGCCTCATATCATCAGGTTCAACTTTCGAACGCAACGTCGGATTTTCGCGAGCCGTTGTGGATGGCGACTGGGTCTTCGTTTCCGGCACCACCGGCTTCGACTACGAAACGATGACCATTTCGGACGACGTGGTGGCGCAGGTGGAGCGTTGCCTGCTGAATATCGAAAAGGCTTTGTCGGAGGCCGGGAGCCGGATGTCCGACATTGTGCGGGTGCAGTACATCCTTCCCAGAGTGGAGGATTTCGAACCGTGCTGGCCCGTCTTGCGCCGTTATTTTGGGGAGATCCGGCCCGCGTCTACGATGTTCGCGGCCGGACTAATCGATCCGCGCATCAAAATCGAAATCGAGGTGACCGCTCGCAAAACTAATGCTGCGTCGCAGTCTTAGCCGGCGCCCACCCACCCATTTCGAGCGCGACGCCGGTGGCAGCCTCCCGCAGCTTATCGGCCAGCTTGCGGTCGTTCATCGACCTGGCCACCACCATCCCGCCAATACAAAGAGCCGCGATGGCCATCGCCCTATTTTCGCCGCCATCCTTCACCTCGCGGCCCAACAGCGTCACCATGGCCTTAAACACAGTCTCAAACGCTGTCTTGACGCGTGCGTCGCAGCGCGCGACATCGCTCGGCAGCGCTGTCATCGGACAGGAATTTTCCACATCGTCAAAATGCTGGAGCGATAAATAGGCGCGAACGATTTGTGGGCCAGCGTCCGGCGAAGCCAGGTCCACGTGAACGCCCTTCCAGCGGCTCTTCCAATTCGGATCCGTGAAAAAGCATCCCAAGACCTCCGCGTAGAGATCGCTCTTGCTGTCGAAGTAGCTGTAGAACCCGCCGCGCGTCAGGCCGGTATGGGCCATGATGGAATCCACCGACACGTTCTCGAATCCGTTGCGATTGAATAACCGGCGAGCGCTTTCGACGATCGTTTTGCGGACTTTCTCGCGGTGACCGGCAGGGTAGGGCATGGATTATCTCCTAAAATATTATCTTGATCATATTTTAGCTCCGTGTTCCAATCAAACGTGGATGAAATAAAGTGGATAAAATAACTCGCCGCCAGATCGGTCTTATGCTCGGCGGACTCGCAGCCGTTTCGGCTCGGGGACAAACTCAAAAGCACGGCACAACCATCCACCAGGAAGTGGATTTCAAGGCGCCACCGGCCCGCATCTACGAAATCCTGCTGGACGCAAAACAATTCAGCGCCTGCACCAAGGACACCGCCCAGATTCAGCCCCAGGCCGGAGGCGCGTTTAAGCTGTTCGGCGGGCGCATTGAAGGCCGCAATATTGAATTGCTGCCGAACCAAAGAATCGTACAGGCCTGGCGTCCAGCTGACTGGCCGGCAGGCGTCTATTCCATCGTTAAGTTTAAGCTGGTTCCACGGGAGGGCGGAACACGAGTGGTTTTAGATCATGCCGGCTTTACGGAAGATAAATGGGAAGGATTAAGCTCGGGCTGGCAGGAACATTACTGGGGACCGCTCCATAAATACCTGAACGCTTAATTCCTGCGCCCGTACTGATCGTACGTGCGGGGCCGGTTTCTAGTTCGCCGATCCCGCCTTACCCCACAGCTTCTGCGACGCGATCTTTGCGCCATCCGCCAGCGACTTCAGCTTCAGCCATGCGATGTCGGGATAAACCGCGCCGAATCCCGCGAAGGTGCCAAATCCACAATCGGTGCCTCCCATCACATGATCCCGGCCTAAAATTTCGGCGTAGCGCACAATCCGCTGCGCCACCAACTCGGGATGCTCCACGTAGTTGGTGCTGGAACCGATCATGCCCGGAACCAGCACCTTATCCTGCGGCAGCTTGATCTTGGTCTTCCAAAGTTCCCACTCGTGCTCGTGGCGGGGGTTGGCGCCTTCCACGAGAAGCGCGCCGGTCTTGCCTTTGAGCGCCACCGGAAGCACCTTGAAGCCGGGAATGTCGCGCGTGTGCGGACCATCGTAGTTCCCCCAACAGACGTGCATGCGCGTGCGGTCCGGCGGAAGGTTCGCCAAAGCGTGATTCAACGCCTCCACCTGCATCTCCGCATTGCGCAGGAACTCGTCGTCATCCACGCCACGAAACTTGATGTGACGTCCCATCGCCAGATCCGGGCAATCCACGGAAAGGATCAGGCCCGAATTCACGATGGTCTCGTACTCGGTCCGCATGGCCTCAGCCAGCGCTTCCAGGTAGGCTTCGTGGGTCGGATAATACTCGTTCGGCTGAAATACGGCAATAGTCCCGGGAGAAACCGCGTTCATGAAGCCGTCGGTGACTTTCGCTTTCGATAAAGCGTCCTTGAAGCGCGCGATGTCCTGCCTGAGCGGCTCCAGGGTTTTCACCTTGATCGGTCCTTTGCAAATCGGACGCTGGTACTTGGGCGTCGCCCCCGCCGCGGCAATCTTGTCCCGGAACGCGGGAAAATCGTCCTGATCCTGGGGCGTGGCGCGGGGGACGTTGCCCGGTTCGAAGCCCGTCAGCCGGTGGCGGATGTACGTCGCGTAGCTGATCTTGCCCATTTCCCCGTCGCTCACGATGTCCAGGCCGGCCTGGGCCTGCTTATTTACGGCGTCGGCTACGGCTACCCGGACGATCTCATCAAACTTCTTCTCATCGATAGCGTCACCGCGATCCTGCGCAAACAAGATATCCACCACTTCCTGCGGCCGGGGCAGGCTACCGACATGGGTGGTAAGAATGCGGTCGGTACTCGTCATCTTCGTGCTGTTCTCCCTTTGTGTAAGCTTGGTGACTACAACGAGTCCCGTATGAGGATAGCATGCCGGGGCGGGATGCTAACCTTATATGCGCTCGCGGTTCCAACTGGCAAGAAACGACTCGGAAGCGAGCTCTTCCAGCAGCGCGGCCTCCTCGTATTTCCACTCTTGCAGCCTGCGCGCCTTCAGCTCTTCGAGCAGCCGCACCCGGCGCTTGGCTTCGCCATACTTTTTCCGTTGTTTCCCGAGTTCGCGCCCGCATTTCAAGAGCTGTTGCGCTAGATTTTCCGCGTTCCGGCGCAGCCGAAGGCCGCACGCGGTGAGGGTCCTGAGGTCGTCGCCCCGCAAGTCCGGCATGCTTCCCAGGGAGGAAATCAGGTTCGATCGTTCGGCGCTCACTTCCGCCAATAACGTTTGCAGGTGGAGTTGCTCCTGAACCAGGGCCTTCAATTTAGCCTCTTCACCGGTCAGCTCCACCACACGCCAGCGGAGGACTTTTTCGAGCGAAAATTGGAAGCGCGCCATGGTCTAGAGAGCCGGCCTATCCCAGCGCCACGGCCAACTTCGCCAGGCGGCCAAGCGTCTCGGGCAACGGGCAGAAGGTATGCGCGTCCTGCTTCAGGAAATCCAGAATCTCTGGACGGCAGCGGATGGCGGCGTCCAGCTTGGCATTGCTCCCCGCCACGTAGGCGCCCAGTTGGATCAAGTCCTGAGAATCGTGATACAGCGCCAGCGCCTCGCGCAGCTTCTGCAAATGGCCGCGTTGCTCCGGCGTCGCGATTTTAGACGTAAGTCTGCTAATGGACTGCCGGATATCGAGCGCGGGATAGTGTCCGGCCACTGCCAGCTCGCGCGAGAGGATGAAGTGCCCGTCCAGAATGCCGCGCACCGCGTCGCAGATGGGTTCGTTGAAGTCGTCGCCTTCCACTAAAACGGTGAAGAACCCGGTGATGGAACCCTTCTTGAAGTGTCCCGAGCGCTCGAAAATTTTGGGCAACAGTGCGAATACCGACGGCGTGTAGCCCTTTTGGCTGGGCGGCTCGCCGGCCGCGAGCCCGATCTCGCGCTGCGCCATGGCCAGGCGAGTGACCGAATCCACCACCAGCAGGACGTTCTTGCCTTGATCTCGAAAGTATTCGGCTACCGCCAGGGCGACGTAGCAGGCGCGAATCCGCAGCGGCGCCGGCCGATCCGAAGTGGCCACCACGACCACCGATCGGCTGCGGCCTTCCGGTCCCAATTCATTTTCGAGGAACGCCCGCACCTCGCGATTGCGTTCGCCCACCAGCGCGATCACGCTCACGTCGGCGTCATTGTGACGCGACATCGCGCCCAGCAGCGTGCTCTTGCCGACACCGCTGCCTCCGAAAATGCCGACGCGCTGGCCTTTGCCGCAAGGCAGCAGACCGTCGATGGCCCGAATGCCGGTGACCAGCGGCTTCACGATATGTTCGCGCTCGAGAGGTTGAGGCGGGGCGGCATACAAAGGATATGCGGTTGCAGCTCGCACCGGAGGGCCGTCGTCCATCGGCCGCCCGAATCCGTCCAGCACGCGGCCCAGCAGTCCCGGGCCCACTCGCAGCAAGGCATCGTCTCTGCGGGCGATTACCCGATCGCCGGGCTGCAATCCGTCCGTCTCTTCGAGCGGCATGGACAGCACGCGGTCATTCCGGAATCCAATCACCTGGGATCGAATGGAGCGGCCGGAAGCCGTTCGCACTTCCACGAAGTCGCCAGTGGAGACCACCGGACCGCGCGATGCGATGAGCAACCCTACCATTTCGGTCACTTCGCCGATCCAGGGCAGCACTTCGAGGCCCGGAACCTGCGGGACCAAATCCCGGATCGAAAGGTTGGGAGGCGCCATCCTCAGCGCTCCAACTTGTCGATGAGCCCGCGCTCGATCTCACGAAGTTGCGTGTCGACGGACGCGTCCAGGATGCCTTGCGACGTCTCGAAGAAGACTTCGGAGGGCTTGAGACTGGACTCCGGCACCAGCACCAGGTTCTTGGGTGCGCCAGCCTGTTCCAGCAGTTTGCGAACCAGCGCTTCCATGGTGGGATGCATGCGCACGCGATTGATCTCGCGCGATTGCAGTTTCGAAAACGCCGCTTGGATCAGCCCGCCCAGGGCATCCGGATCCACGGCCACTTCGCGGTGGATCACGCGTGCGGCAATCGAGATCGCCAGGTGCACCAGGTCCTGGATGCTTTCCTCACGAATGTTTTCCCGCAGGCGGGCCAGCGTGCCGAGCGTCTCCGCCAGGCCTTGCACGGCGGGACGAAATTGTTCTTCAGATTGCTGCCGTCCGGCCGCCAGACCTTCGGCGTACGCTTCACGGCGCGCCTGATCCAGCCTGCGGGCCGCTTCAAACTCCGCATCGGTGCGGCTATTGCGCCGAGGGTCGTTTACCGACGCCACCATACGCCACAATACCGGCGTGGCGGCCGAAATCTGGTCGGCCGCGGACTGTTCGCGTGGCAGCAGACCGCCCGCCAGAGTGTCGCCCGCAAGAATCTTAGACGACATATTCCGCGCCGCCGCCCCCCTTCAGGCTCAGCGTGCCTTCGCTTTCCAGTTGCCTGACCACAGCCAGGATCTGTTGCTGCGCCGCTTCCACTTCGCGGATGCGCACCGGCCCGGCGGCTTCCATGTCTTCGCGCAACATCTCCGCTCCGCGCATGGACATGCATTGCAGAAATTGATTCTTCAACTGGTCGCTGGTGCCCTTGAGAGCCACCACCAACAGTTTGCGGTCGATCTTGCCGACCACTTCCTTCATCGCCATGGTGTCGATCAGCAGCAGATCGTCGAAGGTGAACATGAAATGGCGGATGGCGTCCACCAGCGGCTGCTCGTCCTGCAGGTTGCTGAGGATCTCGTCGCTCATGGTGCCTTCCATGCGGTTCAGGATCTCAGCCACCGCGCGGGGCCCGCCGTGCAACTCCATCTTCACCTCGCCCAGCGTCTTGAGCTTTTCGCTGATCACCACTGAGATACGCGCCACAACGTCCGGCGACACGCGGTCTAACTGCGCGATGCGCAGCGTTACGTCGGAACGCAGGGGCATCGGAAGATTGGCCAGCAATGAGGCGGCTTGCGAGGGGGAAAGATGCGAAAGAATGAGAGCGATGGTTTGCGGATGCTCGCTTTCGATGAAGCGGCTTAGCTGATTCGGATCGGCTTTCTGCAAGGTCTCGAGGTTCTTGTTGAAGCGCGCGCCGGAACGCGGAAGGTGGTCGGCGATGCGTTTGGCGCCCTCCGGTCCAAAAGCGTTCGAGAGGATGCGCTTGGCGTAATCGAAGCCGCCGCGGCCGCCGCCTTGTCCGGTAAGCTCGCAAAATTCCTCCAGAACCGATTCGGTCTGGCTGGGCGTCACCTTATCTAATCGTGCGATGGCCTTGCTAATGGTCTTGGCTTCATCGTCGTTCAACTGCTTCATTACTTCGCCGCTGATCTTGTCGCCCAGAGCAACCAGCAGAATGGCGGCCTTTTGCGCGCCGGTGATCTTGGTCGAATTGTTTTCAGGCGCCGCCATTTTAGCTGGCTTCCTCTTCGTTCAACCAACCGCGCAAAATATTAGCCCAGGCTTCCGGATTGTTGCGGCTGTTTTCCTGGAGTTGCGTGAGCAACACCTCGGTTCGGGATGGCATCAGAGCGGGCAGACGGGACGGTTCATTCACCGCGCCTGCAGCTCCAGCTTGGCCCGGGGGCAAGCCAGCGTAGGTATCCACAACCGGCAAAGCTTCGCGCGTCTCCACGCTCACGCCCCGCTTTCCGCCGCGCATCATTTTGATCACGGCGAAGACCACCAGGCCGATGATCAGCACTACGCCGCCCACCGATCCCCACAGCAACGCGGGTTTCTTCTTCAGCGTCTCGATGGAGAAAACGTCGTCCGGCTTCTTCTGGTCGGCCGGCGCCCCGAGCGAGCCAGGCTCCAGGTTCATGCTGCTGTCAAACGGAAGCGCTTCCACGGTGAGCTGATCGCCACGGGTGGTGTCCAAGCCAACCAACGTTCCCACCAGTGCTTGAATAGCCTTCAACTTCTCGGTGTCGGGGGGAATGACCACGCGATGGGCCTGCGCCCCCTGGCCTTCCATGCGGGATCCCTGATCCACCAGCACCGCGATGGACAATCGTTTCACGGTGCCCTGGGGAAGCTTCAGATGTTTCGTGATGCGGCTGGTTTGATACGTGATGCTCTCCGAGCGCCGGGTGGTGGTGGTGGAATTGCCGCCGGTACGGGCTGGAGTTTGTGGTGCGGCGCTCTGCGCGCCCGCGGGCGCACCGGGCTGTCCATTGGGTTGACCTGGTTGTGCGGGTTGCGTGCCAGCCGCTGGTGTGGCAGGCGGCGTTTGCTGCGCGTTCGAAGGCGCGGTCTGCTGCGGCGGCAGATTGGAAGCGGTACCCGGGATTCCGCCGCCGATGCGCGTGGTTCCGCTCTGATCTTCCGTCTTCTGCGAACTGGTCATCACAGACTTGGAAGGATCGAACGTCTCTTCGCTCTGTTCGCCGCTGGTCATGTCGATGTCGGCCGATACGCCGGTGCGGAATTTGTCGGCGCCCAGTAGCGGTTCGAGTGTGCTGTTGATTTTGGCCGCCACGTCGTGTTCGATGGCTTGCCGGTATTCGAGCACCGCTTCGGTGGCTTGCGTGCCGTCCGTCGGACTTTCGCGGCGCGGCCGGCTCAACAGATTGCCGCTCATGTCGACCACGGATACGGCTTCGGGCGCGAGGCCTTCCACCGCGCTCGATACCAGGTTCGTGATCGCGATCACGTTGGGCGACGACAAGCGCGTCCCCGGGCGCAGACCAACCAGCACACTGGCCTTGGCCGGCTCCCGGGCGTCGGTGAAGACGGAATCCTTGGGCAGCGTCACGTGAACCCTGGCCTGCTGCACTTCCGAGATCGCCATGATGGAGCGTTCCAATTCGCCTTCGAGCGCGCGCCGATAGTTCACATGCTCGGCGAAATCGGTGATGCCGAAATTCGTTTTATCGAAGATCTCGAATCCGATGCGTCCCGTCTTAGGCAAACCCAGCCCAGCCATTTCCAGGCGCAGCTCGGGGACTTTGTCCTCGGGCACCAGCAGTTCGCTCCCGTTATTGGCGATTTTGTAGTCCACCCCCGCTTCATGCAGCTTCTGCACGATGGCGTTGGCGTCTTCAGGAGCTAATCCGGTATAGAGCGGCCGCAGTCCGCTCTGGCGCTCCCAGCGCGAAAAACCCAGGACGCCCGCCACCATCGCGATCGCCACGATAACAATGGTGGCTAGCTGGCGAGGTGTGAGCGCTCCGAGAAGTTTCTTGGCTTGATCCATTTTCTTTCGCTAGAGGGCAAGGAGGTGAGGAAGATTCACGCGTCAGACCTGCATCCGCATGATTTCCTGGTAGGCCGATACGGCCTTGTTCCTCACTTGCAAGAACAGATTGAACTGCAGGTCCGCGCGCTGCGCCGCCAGCGCCACCGAATGCAGTTCCTCGTCGCCTCCGCTTAAGAAATTTTGCGCGGCCTGGGTAGCTTGCGTCTGAGATTGTTCGACGGGCCTGATCATGCCCTCCAGCATGGATTGAAACGCGCCCGTGCCGCCCGCCGAGCCGGCCGCATCTACTGGCGCCGTTTGCGGCATCGCGATCATCGAAACTGGAGTAATTGGGGACATGTGGATGAAACCTAGAATCTATCGGAAGAGATCGAGAGATTTATTAATCATGTCTTTCACCGCCGAAATCGCCGCCACGTTCGCCTCATATCCGCGCGATGCGCCCAACAGATCCACCATGTCTTCGGCCGGATTGATTTTCGGGTAAGCGACGTAGCCGTCTTTGTTGGCATCCGGATGGCCCGGCTGGTAGCGTAGCTCGGGCGCGCTGTCGTCGATGGTGGTCTCGCTCACCGTCACGCCGGAAAGAGCTGGTCCCAGCACGCCATTGAGTTCGGAAGAAAACGATCCGATGGAGCTATCTTCGGCGAACACCACGTCTTTTCTGCGATACGGGCCGCCTTCGGGCGTGCGCGTGGTTTCCGAGTTCGCAAGATTTTCCACCAGCACTTCGGTGCGCGCTCGCTGCGCCGCCATTCCAGAGGCACTGACCGAAAGGCTCGAAAAAAGACTCACGAGCTCTTACCTCCCTCTTGAATCGCGGTGCGGATGGTGCTGATTTCCGAATGCGCCAGGTTGGACGCGACGCTGAAACGAAGGGCGTTCTCGGCCAGCAGGCGCGCCTCGCGGTCCATATCCACGTTGTTGCCGTCGTTCTTGTTCTTGAGGCCCGAGACTTCGATTACGTTGGGTTTGGCGCCCAACATCTGGCTTTGGAGCTCGTTTTCGAAGTCGACGTCTTTGGTTTGATAGCCCGGAGTGTCGGCATTGGCGATGTTCGACGCCACCAATTTCTGGCGGGCACTCACCAGATTCATGTACTGCTCAATACCAGCGCCGACATTCTCCAGCATGAAACAGATCGGGAAGCAATCCGCATGCCACCGGGACAGACGCGATTATCAGGGACTTATCGGGCCCGGGCGCTTTAACTCCGACGCCCAGCGTTGAGATTTCGACGTTTCAGCGCGGTGCGCCGGACGAATGAGCAATCGACACGCGGAGGAAGGTTGGAAGCACCAGGGTGCTGGCTTCGACGTGGATGTGAGTCACCCCTGTCGCGGTATCAAACGTTTCGATGTTTGCAGCCGGCTCGCATGCCGTCCCGCTGTTGTTCCCTCCGATGGTAACGGTGGCCCAGATGGGCGTGCGGGCGCTGCTTGTTCCATTGGACGGCAAAGTTTCCGAGTACGGCAGGGTAGCGGAAAAAATCTGGCCAGAGCCGATTGAAAAGGATGCGGAGGAGGTAATGATGTTGCCGCTGGCGTTATAAAACGTCATGCCGCCCGTACACAAGGCCTTTGCGCCTTAGGCCGGTACGCTGCCGGGAGCCACGGACTGGACGGAAGGAGCCAGGTTCACGACGTTGACCTGAGCCGTTTCAGAACTAGCCACGCCAACCACGGCCAGGTTCACAACTCGAGGCAAGGAGGAAGGTTCCTGGGCCGGGGAGACACCAGTCCCAAGAGAAATAGCGATCAGAGCAGGAAGGAACTTCTGAAAATGCATTTGTCACCTCATTTCTGGGCTTTTTCAGCAACCCGTTGGACGAAGCCGGGTGAGCGGCGGTTTCGGGATCAATCGCTCAGCGGCCAGTGCCGAGAGCGGCGGATTGAAGGTAGAGAGAGCGGGCGATCTGATAGCGGCTGGCCTTTTCGACTACGGCCAAGTGTTGGGCCGCCAGTGCCTGCTGCACGATGGTCATTTCGCGTGCCCAGTTGAGGAGTTCGATGGATTGTTTCGGAAGTGGCGAAGTGGCGCGTTCCTGGCGGGGCAGCCTCATCCAATACTCGCGCAATGCCGCGGTGTACTCCTCGGCCAGGCGCTCGGCCTTTTCGTGATGGTTCGCGAGCACCGCCGCCCGAAGCGCGCGAGAGAGATTATCCAGCGGTTGAGGCATCCGGGTTGTTGCTCGTGTCGGCCTGGAAGAGGCCCTCGAGGAAGGTGGTCCGAGTTTGGAGCGTCGCGATCAGCGCGTTGGCCTCCGCCATCTGCGTCTGCAGATTGGTCTGCATGAGGGTAAGCTGCGCTTGGTCGTTGGTGATCTGGGTTTGATCGTTCTGGCTCTCGCTCTCGAGCGTTTGTGTTTCTGTTGCGACGGAGCCGGCCACTGGATCCGTGATGCCGTTCAAGGTATTATTCGCGTACTCGAGAAACCCACCGGTGGTTGTGCCGCCCAGGAATGTCAGGGCGTCGTTAATTTGCGATGAACTCAAACCAGCGATCGCCGACGAATTGAATGTCAGAGTTCCCTGCTGGGTAAACTCCACGCCCAGCTGCGCGAGCGATGTGATGGAGCCGCCCGTTCCGGAGTAGCTGATCATTTGATTCAGCGCCTGCTGCATGTCGAGCACGGTGCTGTCGCCCACCAGCGCGCCGCCATTCTGGCCGAAATTTTTTCCCAGTTCAGCAAAGGCCGAGTTATAGGCGGTGACGAAGGACGAGAGTTCGCTCGATACCGAGCTGAGGCTGGAGGATACCGTGACGGTGCTGGTGCCCACTGCCGCCAGGTCTACGCTCAGGCCCGGTGCAATGGTGACCGTGGAAGAATCGGTCGAAATGCCGGCGGGTGGCTGGCCATCCACGGTGTAGGATGCATCGGTCCCGGTGTTCAGGCTGGTCAACAGATTCGTGCCATCGCTTAATTGCAGCGCGACATTTCCGAGCCCGGTGGCTTGCAGGCTCAGCTGGTAATTGGGCGAAGCCGGCGAGCCCAGGTTCACCACTACCGCCTGCACCGGCGCACCGCTGGAGTTGATGGCCGCCGCGAGATCGTTTAAGTCGGATGCGGCAACGGTGTAAGTGGATGTGCCGACGGTGAGGGTAAACGAGGAACTGGAGCTAATGTCTTGGGTGGAGGGATCGGTTACCGGGGTGGCGGAGTTGCTGATGGAGCTCGAAGAGGACCCTGCGTTGAGAACTTGAATAGTGTAAGTGCCGGGCAGAGGGCTACCGGAGACGCTCGCCGATAACACGGATTGATCGCTCACTGCCGCCTGCACCGAGCTGCCGCCGGTTCCCCCTCCGATGGCATCGAGCGATGTTTGCAGGCTGTTAAAAAGGCCGCCCAGCGTGTTGAGCTCGCTGACCTGGCCGCTGATAGTCGATTGATCGTTCTGCAATTCCTCCATGGGCAGAGATGCGATCTCCAACGCCCGGTTCACCGAGGCCTGCAGGTCCGAAGCAAAAGTGCTCGATCCGGTGGTGCTCGATTGCGGGTTAGCCAGGCTGGCCGCCAGAGAGGTGATCGAGTTGGTGCCGCTGCTCATGAAGACTCCTCTAGCCAACTAACGAACTGGGCCGTAGTCAGTTAAGATCGGCCCAGAACGTTCTTAGCTTTAGCTGACGACTATTGCAGGAGCTTGAGGACCGCTTCCGGCATCGAGTTGGCTTGCGCCAGGGCGGCGATGGAGGATTGCTGCAAGGTCTGCTCCTGGGCCAGATTCGAAGCAGCGGCGGCGACGTTGGCGTCCTTGATGGCGCCTTCCGACGACGTCAAGTTCGTAATTTGTGAGTTGGCCAGGTTGGTGGCGTAATTGAGCAGGTTTTCGCCGGCTCCAACGTTACCTTGCACCAGGCCCAAGGTGCTGATCGCGCCCTGGACGGCCGTCAGCGCGAGGGCCGAGTCGGCCGAATTGTCCACCAGCGAGGTGCTCAGCCCCAGGCCGAAGGCATCCACACCGTTACCACCCGCGCCGCCATTGCTCGTGAGGTTGACGGTAACCTGGTCGTCGGTGGCAGTGTTAGAGTCGCCACCACCAATGAAGATGGTCAACGGAGTGGTGTTATACTGCGATGCACCGATGGTGCCGGTGGTGGTCACAGTTCCCAGACCGCCCGACGCGGTTGTGCTGGCCAGTCCGATGTTACCGGCCTGGCGCGTGATTTCGCCCAGTACCGACTGGAACTCGTTGTTCAACGTGGTATAGCTGCCGGCAAAAGTTCCGCTCGCGCCCTCAGTGGCCAGGGTTTCCAAGCGGTCCAGCAGGTTAGAAATGTTACTCAGTCCGCCGTCCATAATCTGCAGCGTGCTGCTGCCGCTGGCGGCATTGATTACGCCCTGCTGAAGTTCGGCGACTTCGGCTTGCAATGTATTCGCGACGGCGAGGCCAGCGGCATCGTCTCCCGAATTATTAATGCGATAGCCGGACGTCAACTGCTCAATCGTGGTGCTCTCGGCATTACCGTTCAGATTGAGCTCGTTTTGCGCGAACAGAGACGTGACGTTAGTTTGAAGTGATAGCATATTTTTCCTCTTTCGTCCTTTACTCGGCTCTCGCCGAAATCACGCCATTGTCCAGCGTGCAGTACTCTAATCGATGATCCAGCGTCCTTTTTCACGGTTTTTCTGGATTTTTTTGCATGCTCGCGGGAACTGTCGAAAGATCGTCACTACGTAGATCTGAAAGGTTGCGAGCGGAGCGGACGGGCGGGACGGGCTCACTTGCGGAAGGCGTCCTTTTTGTCTTTATCTTTGTCCTTGTCGTCGGCGTGATCCTGACCGTCGCGTCTCGAGGCGGAGACTGTTGAGGATGACGACATCCACGCGGCGGTTGCGGGCCCGGCCCGCGGCCGTTTCATTGGAATCGATGGGCACGGTGTCAGCGCGCCCCACCACGGAAAAGCGCGTCCGGCTCAGTTGGAAAGTGCCGCAGAAGGTTTCTAGTACCGCGATGCCTCGAGCGCAGGAAAGCTCCCAGTTGCTCTTGAATCGCCCGTTGTGAATGGGGATCGCGTCGGTGTGTCCTTCGAGCTGGATGGAATTGGGAAGTGTCGCGATCAGTTCCGCGAGTTTCTTCATGGTGGGCAGATTGGCTTGATCCAGGGCGTCGGTGCCCGAGGAAAAGAAGGCGGACTGGCGCAAGCTGATCACCAGGCCACGCGGCTCCATGCGGATTTCGAGCTTGCCCTCCTCAACCTCGGTGGCCAGTTCCTTGTTCAGGCGCTCGAGCGACGGCATCAGCTCGATCACATTGTCCGGCGGGGCGTCTTTCACCGCGTGCTGCGCGCCTCCCGGACCTTTCATCATCGCGTTGCCTTGGCCTTTATCGTCCACCGTGCCGCCCAGAACCTTCGCCACCTCCACCGGTACGCTGATGGAGCGGCCGTTGTCCAGCGCTTTTTCGACGGCCTCGGAGACCTGCTTGGCGCGCGCCTTATCGGTCTGCGAAGAGGCGAACATCACCACGAAAAAGGCAAACAGCAGAGTGATGAAATCGGCGTAGGATACGAGCCATCGCTCGTGATTCTCGGGTTCCGGCGCGCGTTTCCTGGCCATTGCGCTAGCCCTGAACCGCGGCGGTCCGCGCCCCTTGCGGAGCTTTGGCCTTTTGAGGCTCGGCGGCTTCGCCATCCGCGAAAGCGTTCAACTTCACCCGAATCAGCTTGGGGTTCATTCCTTCCACAATGCTGCAGACTCCTTCGAGCATCAGTTCCTTGATGTGCAGCGTTTCATGCAGCCGGGCTTTGATCTTGTTGGCGGCCGGCAGGAAAAACAAATTCGCCGACGCGACGCCGTACACCGTGGCCACAAATGCGACGGCGATGCCGCGGCCCACCTCTTCGATATTTTCCAGATGCTTCATTACCTGGATCAGGCCCAGCACGGCGCCAATGATGCCAATTGTGGGAGCGTAGCCGCCGGCGGATTCGTAAACCTTCGCGACCGACTCACCGCTGCGCTGCTGCAGTTCCAAATCCAGCTCCATCATCTTGCGCAGCTCCTGCAAATCCGTGCCGTCCACGCTCAACGAAATCGCTTTGCGGAGAAACGGATCGGCGATCGTCTCCAGATCCGATTCGAGGGAAATGATGCTGTTCTTGCGAGCCTTGGTGGCATAGGAAATGATTTCCTCAATCACCTCCTGTGGCTCCTCGTCCGCCGAGAAGAAGACGGTTCCCAGGTACTTCGCCGCGCGGATGAGAGTCTTCAGCGGGGTGGTTACCATAACCGCGCCAATGGTGCCGCCCAGCACGATCATGAGCGCGGTGACCTGGGTAATGTCGGTCAGCTTGCCGCCCTCGATCAGCAGGCCGCCCAGTATGCCGCCGGCGGCCAGTAGCAACCCTCCCAGCGTTGCCAGGTCCGGCCGGCTGGATGGCTTCTTGCGCTCACCGTTGTTTGCCATCGGGTTCCTTTACTTGGCCCACGACGCGGCCGATTTCCGGCCTGCGTCCGCCTGGTCGGGGCCATCGTCAATCGTCCTGTCGGTGATCTTCAGGGGACAGTGAGCGGAACCGAGCAGGGCCTTCCGAAACTGGATGACCTTCTCCACCACCTCTTCAGCCGATTCCAGAACCATGAACTTCTGCCCGTTGGTCAGGGCCACAACGGTATCCGGCGTCACCTCGACGTGCTCAATCAGGTCCGCATTCACAATCAGCGGAACGTGGTTTAGCCTGGTGAGCTTGATCATAAGATGGGCCGTTCGTTTATCGACGATTTCTTCGCCAGATTTACGATTTCTCAGACGGATTCAGTGAGTTAAGTGCCCTAAGGTAAAGTGTTTGCCGGAGCCAGCCGATTCTATGATTTACGGTTAGTCCCCCAGTATGGAATCGAATCTCACTAAGGCCGAGTTCCGTGTTGCGAGCAAGTTGCAAGGAGAATCTGGCGAGCGGCTGCGGCTGGCGAACGAGACACTGGCCCGGGAGCTCACCATCGGCCTCTCCGCCTTTCTGCGGACCACGGTAACCGCGAAGCATTCCGGCGCCGGAGAAATGTCTTTCGGGGAGTTTCCCACTGCCGACGACCGGGCCACTTTTGGCTTGGCGCTGGTGCGTCCGGACGACCGCAAACTGATTGTGGTGCTGGAGCACTCGGTGCTGTTGCCGCTGGTAGGCGTGGCGCTGGGTGCGAAGGCAGGCTCTTTCGGCGAGGTGGACCGCAAACCGACCGAGATCGAATTGCAAGTGGTGGGCCTGTTGTACCGCATGATTCTTGGGGATGCGTGCCGCTGCTGGGCCGCATTGATGAAAGCGCCGCTCGAGACGGCGAGCCTCGAGTTTGAACCCACACCGTCGCGTATTCTGCCGCCTACCGATCCAGTGTTTGCGGCCCGTTTCGAGTTGACCGCCGGAGAGCAAACCGGACAGCTTACCTTGCTGGTTCCGCCCGATTTGTTCGCCACCGTAGAGCTGGAAGATGAGCCCGTTGCATTAGAAAAGCCCGAAACCAGCGTTTCGGTGGAGGCCACCATGGAGCTGCTTCTGGGTAGCCACATTGGATTGCAGGTGTGGCTGGACGGATCCCAGATGCGGCTGGGGGACCTTCTGCGTTTGCAGGAGGGACAGATTGTGCGTCTGGACCATCCAGTGGAACGAACGGTGGTTTGCACCCTTAATGGCGTTTCCAGCTTTAGCGGGCAGATTGTGAGCACTGGACAGCGGCGGGCATTCCAGGTGGAAGAGTTCATTCGCTAATCGCGCGAGGGGCGCGCGTGGTAGCCAGGTGTTCCAGCAACCGTTCCGCACCGGAACGCTCGTGGTAGCCGGAGCGCAGCGCTTCCACAACGCCCGACAGCACTTCCAATCTCTCCATTTCGAGCGTGCTGGCCATTTCGAACTTGCCGATATAGGGCGCCAGCGCGGCGAAATGGCGTGCGCGCTCCAACTCCTGTCGCAGGCCCGCGTTTTCACCGTTGCGCCAGGCCATCAGGATTCTACCAGCCACTTGCGCAACGCCTTCCCTTTGGACCTGCGTGGACTGTGTCATGGTACCTGTATCGAAGATCCGGGGCTCGAATTGAAGAAACTTGCAGAGGAAAAGTACTTAGAACGAAGTAAGTGGAGAATCGGTGACCGTACAAAAAAAACAGCGGCGGGGGTCGAACTGCACCCTCCCGCCGCTGGCTGGAACCGAGCGAATTGGCCGGAGCCCGGTTATTGAATAGCCATTGTTACACCGGCCTGGCTGGTTACACCGCCCATTGTCACCAAGACCGGAGCCGTTGCTGAGGCAGTGGCCGTGGTTGGGATGGTGGCATTAATCTGATACAGTCCAGCCACTGAGTCCGCCACCCATCCTGCGTAGGTGACCGTGGCCGATTTCCCGCCGATCGTGACAGTCGGCGAAGCGGTGAAGCAAGGCGCGTATTTGTTCGTCCCGAGATTGCTCTCGAGCATAACCGCGCCATCGTCGCTGGTCCACGCCGGGCTGGGCGGCGTTGCGAGCGCATTCACGGCGGCGAAGTAGCTGGCCGGCGTGATGCACGATGTGGGGAACTTCAGCGCAGAGGTGGTGTTGGCGTCGTTGGCGGTGCTGTTGGGCACGCCCAGGCCGCTCATGTAAATCATTACAACGGAGCCTGCGGCGGCTGGATTGCTGGCGGAGTTCACCGAATAGTTACTGTTCAGGATCGCGCCCTGGCCCTGTCCATCCGCGCCCACCGAGAAGATGCCCGGATTGGTTGCGGCCGGAACGGCGTTATACGGAGTGGCGTTTGAATTTGAGCCATAAGTGATGACGATTTGCAGGTTCGTGATTCCCGATGCGGTAACTCCCGACGGAACGATCGCATTGATCTGCGTGTTCGAGACGTAGACCAAAGGTGCGTTGCCGATGAGGGTGGGCGCGCCGATTGTGCCCTGCTTGTAGAACGCGACGGTGAGCGAGTTGCTTCCGCTGGTGGGTACCACCAGAGTGCTCGCATACTGGCCGAAGCTATTGGCGCTAGCTGCTACCACGGCTCCAGCGGATCCGGACGTGAGATCGAAGTTAGCGCCGAAGATGGAGATCAGTTCGTAGGGCGCCAGCTTCAAGGGGGCCGGCGGGGTGGCTTCTACCAGCGAAGCGGCGTCGGTGATGGAAGAAATAATCGGGTCGCTCGTAATGGTCAGAGCTATGGTCTGCGCAGTCTCACCGCTCAGTCCGTTCGTTATGCTGAGCGTGATGGTGCCTGCCGCCAGGACGTTTCCTGGAGTCCCTTGGACATCCATCGCGGGGATGGTGAGAATCATGGTTGTAGGATTCACCACGTTGATGGGATTACCGCTCGAAACGAGAGTTCCTATGGCCACGGCGCCACCGGCTCCGGCGTTGGACGCGGCGTAATTGATTGTCACGGCTGTCTTGTCGCCGCAAACTGCGGGTGAGCAAGTAGCGTTGCTCGAAGTAAATCCGGTTCCGGTGACTACGACGGCAAGAGAGCCACTCGTAGCCGGAGCCGCTTGCGCCGGGAAGAGTCCTGTAACCGTCGCAGGGGGCTCACCAACAGTGATGGTAATGGTGACAACGATGGGAGATCCGGAGCCTCCGGTTATCGTCACAGTGCCCGTCAACGAAGCACCAATCGCGGCGTTATTGAGAACGTCGCTCAAGAAGCTGATAGTGATGGGCGTTCCAAACGTGTAGGCGATTCCAGACGGCGCACTGGACGAGATCCAGTTGGCCGGTATGTTCTCCGTGGTGCTGGTGGTGGTATTGGCCGTCGCGACAGTGAAGGAAGCCGGCTGGGCGCTGGAAACGATGGTCAATGTAGTGGTAGGAGCCGCGGAGCCGTAAATCCAGGTGATCGGTATCGTGGCGCCTTGGGTCACCGACAAGGTGTTCACACCATTGGTCACCGCGAGCGAGACTGGGACTACAAAATTCGCGAATCCGCTGACTTTGAAGCCGATGCTCGCGAGGTAGTCGCCCACAGGCAAGGCTTCCGCGGCAGTATTGGCCTGGAAGGTAATGGCCACGTTGGGCGTTGTACCACCCATTACTGACAGCGAGAGCCAGTAAGGCACGGTGGTGGGATCGATGTCGAAGATGGTTGGGCTCGATGCGGTAACCGTGACCGTAATCGGACCGTTGGCGACATTGCCCGTCAAATTAAATGTGAGCCCTACCGCAGCCGGGGAATTGGTCCAGGTGGCCGTCAACGGCGACACAGGTTCGGTCTGCGATTGTGCCAAGCCCGCACACAGAAGGAGCGCGGACGCGGCGAGGGAAATCTTGCTGGCAGAAATTCTAAGCATGAACTAAAATCCTTTCCAAAATCGTGTGAACGGCTCGATACCCTCGCTGCTTTTGACCACCCGCTTGGGTACGTTCTTCTATCGCTATTTCGGGGTCTTAATTGAAGATTTATTTGCGCTTTTCCCCGAAAATAGCGTGCTTGCGGTGAGAGTACTGGGGGAAATTCACCCCCCGCATGCGGGGTACGGGACAAGTACCTGGGCTAGCTGATCGGCAGATAGTCGAACAGCGTAGTGGTGGGCTGGTGAGCCTGGGCGGACATGGCGGCATCGAGCGCCGTGGAGTCCTGCGTCGCCTGGACCGCGAGCGTGGTCGCGTCGGCGTCTTCAAGAGTGCCGAGCTGGGTTTGATCCTGGGTCTCAAACTTCTGCGCCAGATTGAGAGCGGACGAGACGTTGTTCTCCGCGGAGCCGTAGAAGCCGGTCTGGTCGTTAACATACCCGGCAGCCCCCTGCAGCACGCTGATGGCTTGCGTGATCGCGCTCGGGCTCCCGCTATTGAGCGCCTGGGTCAGCCCGTTGAGGGCCGCGAAGGCGTTGTTGGCGGTGGGAGCGTCGTTGACGTCGCGCTGATCAAACAGGTCTTGCGCGGTCATGGACACTTGGAACGTCACGCCGGAGGGGCCGGCAACCTGCAGCGTGGACTGCTGCGGTGTTACCAGCCGATCCACTCCTGTCGGGCTGGAGGTGTCCACTTGATAGAGCGGTGAAGTACCGGTGTCGCCGCCGAACACGTACACGCCCCCCACCTCGGTGTTGGCGATGGCCACCAACTGGGACTCGAGCGATTGAACCTGATTCGCAAGGTCCTGCTGCGCCGGTTGAGATGTGCCGGCATTGGCGCCTTCCGTACCGTACGAAATGGCCTGATTGAGCAACTGGATGGCGCTCTGGACCCCGGAGTCCGCAGTCTGCACCTGGTCCTGTATGGAGGATAGGTTTTGTGCCGTGGTTGTCGCCTGGCCGAGTTCGGCGCGAGTCTCGAAGATATCCTGAACGGACTGTGGGGCGTCGGAAGCCTGGTTGACGCTCAGGCCGCTCGAAAGCTCCTCGTCAGTCTGGCTCAGGTTATTCTCAAGAATGTTCAACGACGCCAGGAATTGTTCGTTGCTGGCACTTAAGCCGCTGACCATAAATTACCCTCCATCATTTGCGCCTCAACATTGCCTGCGCCTCAACATTGCCTCACTGCCTCACTCAGGAATCACGATCATCACGTAGGAATCATGGTCATGAGCGTCTGCAGCGTGTCGTCGATGACTGTGACCACTTTGCTGGCCGCCTGGTACGAACTCTGGAACTGCACCAGTTGGATGGCTTCCTGGTCGAGCGAAACGCCCTGCACCTGCTGCTGCAAACTCTGGGCTTGCGCCACGAGTTGCGATTGCGCGGTAGCCTCTGTGCTGGCGTTGCTCGCGGCGTAACCGACCGCCGAGGTGAGCGAGCCGAAATACTGCGTGAAGCCTTCGCCGTCCACCGGCCCGGCCGCGGCGGAATCCAAGCCCGCCAGCGTGAGCGCGGTGCCATTGACGGTGTAGGGCGGCCCGGGATCGCCGGCCGCGAGTTGGCTGCCAGTGATGGTGGAGCTAACAGCGAAGCTACTGGCGACGCCCGCGGGCACGGCGGAATTATACGTGAACAGCGCGCTGCCTGCCGCATAGGGTGGCGTTGTGGATGTGGTGCCTTGCTCCAGCAAATTGTTGACGCTGTCGGCCAGGCCCTGCGCCAGCGTATTCAATCCGCCCACCTGCTGTCCGCCGCCAATAAGAGATGGAAGCAAAGTGTTCGACACGTTCAACAGTCCGGCCAGGCTGCCCGACGTGACTTGGCTGGTGATGTCGTTACCGTTGCTGTCTTGAATGCTGATGGTAGGCGCTGCACCTGGATTTCCGGCGTTCGAAGCAGTATCGTTCACCGCTTGAATCGCGTTCACCTGGTTGCCTTCCACGAGCGCAGTCTGGCCGCCGAGCAACACGGTGACCTGTCCGCCGATGCCGCTCACCACCTGGATGTTGGCCAGGCCGGAAAGATTCTCGAGGGTGTTTTCCAACTGCGCGCTCAATCCGGCATCGGGCGTTGGATTCTGAGCGATCTGTTCGTTGTAGGTCTGAATCTGGGCGGCGTCCTGATTGATCTCCGTGACGGTGGACTGAATATCCTGGTTGGTGGAGGTCTGAATCTGGCTGAGTTGCACCGCGGATTGATTGATGGCTTGGGCGGTCGCCTGGGCTGCGTCGATGACCGCCGATTGGTAGTTCGAGTTGCCTGGATCCGTGCTCCATTGTGAGAAGCTCTGGAACAACTGATTGAGCGCCGACGGAATCGGGCTGCTGGAGGAGACATCGAAGACGTTCTGCAGCGGCGCCAGCGAAGTCTGCAACTGCTGATACATGCCTTGGAGCGACAACTGCTGCTGCACGGCCGTGTCGGCATAGCTGCTGCGCGTATCTTGCGTTAGTTCCTGAACGCCACCCGCGTTGACGCCAGTGTCGGTCTGGAAGTCCTGCGAGATCAGCTCGGGCACCTGATTGGCATAGCCCGGGCTGTTGGCGTTGGTGACGTCGTTCTGCGTGACGTCCATGGCGCGCTCGAAGGCCTGGAGAGACTGGCTGGCCGAATCCAACGCCGAGAAAAGACTACCCATGGCGAACGATCCTTTGAAGCATAATCATCCTTCCACGCTCAGTTTTCCTACCAGCATCAAGGGCGCGGACTGTCCGCGCTCGGTATATCCGCCGCGGCGCGATCGAACGGCATCCAACCAACCGGAGAGCATCTTGTCGGCGCCTGCGAAGAAAGCCGCGAGTACAGCCACTTCGCTCTGCAGTTCTTCGATGCCCTGGCGCATTCCCGCGTCTGGTTTTGGAGCGCTCTGCCGCAGGATGGCGGCCACGCAACCCAGTTGAACTTCCACGTCGCGGAGCAGTGCCGCGGATTCATCGGCAGCGTCGGCCGACGGCCGAGAGAGCAGCCGCTTCACCTGGCGCATGCTGACGCGAGCGGCCTGCAGGCACTCCCGGGCGTCGCCGTACTCGGTGGCGTTCTCCATAGCATGTCCGGGTAGCGCGCTAAGCTCCCGTGAGGTGCGCGTCGATTAACGCGCTGCTGACTTCCTGAGCATTCGGCTGGTATTGATTGTTCTGGACCAGCGCTTTCAGCTCCTGGACGCGGGCCGAGCGTTCGGATGACGAAGAGTTGAGCGCTTGTTGAACCAGATTGGGAGTGTTTGAGAGCGAGATGGAGTCATCCCCGGGCGTGCTGTCCACGGTCGCGAAATTGGATGCTCCGGCGCTCGGGGTGCGCGACGACCCTTGCGTCTGCTCCAGCGCTGTTTGCAGGTTCGAGAGGTCGGGAGTCGGGTTGTTGTTAATCATCATCGCTTCCTCATTCCGTCCGCGTCATCGGGCCCTAGCGGCCTCCGATGGCAGCGGGCATTTCGAAACATGCTTATATCGCGCATTCTCGAACAACATTTAAGGTTTTTCTGCACCCTCTCCCCCCAACGGGGCAAACACAACCTCCTCATAGGGGCGCATGACGATTTTGTGGACTTTTACCAGCAGGTCTACTTCACCCCGTGGGACGCGCAGGCTGCCTGCAATCCGGTCGGGAGACTGGCCCAAACGATGCAGTTTCAATACTTTGCTGCGCAGCGTGTGGTTGACACCGTTGGCCGTTGTGGCCGGCGTGCCCGGCGCCGCGGCGCCCGAAATCGAATCGCCGGATTGTTCCAGTTCCAGGATGTGACCCTTCAGTTCGGTGATTTCGGCCGAAAGGCGGGTGGTTTCCTTTTCGAGCGCCTTCTCCTGCTTCGCGGCGCGGGTCCCGAGCTCCTGAACGCGCTGGTTCACTGTGAACAGGATTCCGAGCACCAGCGCCAGATTGGCGGCTACGGTCAAGTAAGGGAGCAGAGTCAATAACATTTTCGTTACCTAAGCTTTTGGGAGAGGCTGAACAAATCCGAGGACCCGTTCTCCGCCTCCGCGCCTTGGTCGTGCGAAGCGATTTTAGTGATGCGCACGCCGTAGTTTCCCGATACCACCACCACTTCGCCATGCGCAATCACTCGATCATTCACGATAATCTCCACCGGATCGTCCGGGGAACAGTCCAGTTCCACTACGGCTCCGTTTCCGAGCTGGGCAATGTCGCGGAGGCAAAGCTCAGTGCGTCCCAGCAGCACGCGAATCGGCAGCTTCACGCCCATCAACAAAGGCGCGGCTTGCGAAGGGCTGGCGGCAGGACGCGTGGTGGCAGTGGTCGCATCTCCTTGGGCACCCCCCTGAGCTTCACCCTGGGATCCCCCAGATGCGGTGGGGTCCGAGGTGGTTGGAGTTGGTGTGCTCTCCTGATCGCTCATTTATAGAATCCCTCGGGTGGATGGCCATTTCTTTACCACGTAAGCGCGCAGCCGCAGCACCGCCTGCGACTTGAGCTGGCAGACGCGCGTGGTGTGAATCCCCAAAATCTCGGCGATCTCGTGCAGGTTCTGTTCTTCCTTGAAGTACAGCGTAAGGATGGTTCGTTCCAGGCGCGGCATTTTGTTCACCGCCTCGGCCAACAGCTTCTCTAGTTCAGCGCGCTCCAGTATCCGGGTGGGCAGATTCTCGTCGTCATGCGGGATATAACGAAGCAGCTTGCTCTCTGAGAAGCCCTCCGAGATTTCATCCAGGCTGCCCAGGCTGACGCCGCGCAGCTCCGCCAGAAGCTCTTGATATTCATCCAGCGGCATGTTCATCTCGCCCGCGATTTCCTCTTCGCTCGGCACCCGCTGCAGCCTTTGCTCGGCGCTCGCGATGGCCGCTTCCACGTCCTTCAAGCGTTTGCGCTTGTGGACCGGAATGCCGTCCAAGCCTCGAATGCTGTCGAGAATGGCGCCGCGAATGCGATGCTCGGCGTAGGTCTTGAGCTTCACGTTGAACTTGGGATCGTAGCTATCGACGGCGTTGATGAGCCCGATCACGCCGGAAGACACCAGGTCTTCCAGACTGACCGCGCCACCGATCTTCTCGTGAATTCGCATAGCCACCCAGCGCACGTGCGGTAAATTCTCGAGAATCAAGCGATCCCTCTCGCCGGTGTCGATGGCCGGCGTTTGGGTGTAGAAGGCCGCGTTCGCTAAGAGGTTGGAAGCCATCTATGCCGCCGAGACAGCCTCCGCCACTTCCGGCTGGAACACCGACGCGAGCAAAGTCCGCGCCTGGGCCGGCTCAATATCTTCGGGAATGTTCTGGCCGTTCGCAAAATACGACAGCGGCTTGGCGGCTTCGAGCGCCGCCGAGAGAATGGCCCCCTGCGATTCGGTCTCGTCCAGTTTGGTGAAGAGCAGGTAATCCGCCTGCAGCGCCGCGTAGTCCCGGATGGTGCGCATCAGGTCCGCGCGCTTCATCGAAGCGGGCAACACCAGATGAACCTGTTTATTGGGCAGGCGTTCGAGACAGCTCGCGATTTCCTTCAGGCCTTCCAATTCCGCGGGACTGTAGCCGGGCGTATCCACCAGCACAATGCCCTTATTGCGGGATTCCGATACAGCCGCCAGAAATTCGGGGATGGAATTGACGGCGGTGAATCCGACGCCGATGATGGCGGCGAAGCTGCGCAGCTTTTCGTGCGCGGCCACGCGTTGCGGGTCCACCGAGAGAATGCGGACAGACTGCCGTTGCGCCAGGCACTCGCGAATCGCGATCTTGATGAGCGTGGTGGTTTTGCCTGCGCCGGCGGGCCCGGCGAAGACCACAACTTTAGCGGCATCCGATGCGGGCTGCGACGGCGTTACTTGGAATGGCTGAACGAAGCGCAGCTTCTTGGACACTAGCTCCACCGCATACGCTCGCAGAGTGGTCGAGTGCGCCGGCTGATCGCGCGACAATTGCTCGCGCAAACGAACCGCGGACGAAACCGTTTCCTGCGCGATGTTACGCGCCAGATCGTTGGCAACCAGCTCCTCGAACAGCTCTTCGGCTTCCGAAGATTGCGCTTCCTGACCCCTGGCGCCTTTGAGCGTGCTTTTGATTTCCTGCAGTTGCGCCCGCAGTTGTTGCAGCTCGCCAGATAAATCCGAGGGGATATTGGTACGCGGCCGCGCTCCGGCCGGAGTGGATGTCCCTTGCAATCCAAAGACGACTTCGTAAGCGCCCAGGCTGCGTGTTTCGGGCGACGAACGCCTGGAAGTGATCAGCATGGCATCCGTGCCCAGCTCTTGCCGCGCTTCCTGAATGGCCTGCTCCACGGAGCTGGCGAAATACGATTTAATTTTCATGGAAGAGGTTGGTTGTTCCATTGGTTATCTCGTCTGTTACCCCACCCAACCCAACGACTTGATCTTGATTTCCGGGGGCACTTCGCTGTGCGATAGCACCGTAACATCCGGGAAAGCCGTTTCGAGCAACTGCTTGACGAAGTACCGGATGGACGGGTTCACCAGCACCACGGCGGAAGAATCCGGCCGCTCGAGTTTGCGAGTGATGCGGCCCACCAGATCGCGAGCCGATTGCGGCGCCAGGCCCAGCACGCTGTTGTGCTCGCTGTGTTCCACGGCTGCCTCCACGGCGTGTTCCGCCGAGGGTTCCACCATGTAAGCCGTCAATTCGCCCTGCTGCGTGACATGCGAACTCACGATGGCCCGCCGAATGGACTGCCTTACGTATTCGGTGAGCAACACCGGGTTCTTGGTCATCTGCGCTCCTTCGCTCAGAGCCTCCAGGATCGTAACGGAGTCGCGGATCGGTACCCGCTCCCGCAGAAGATTCTGAAGCACTCGTTGGATCACCGAAAGCGAGAGCATTTTTGGAACCAAATCTTCGACCACCTTCGGGTTGCTCTGCGCTACCCGGTCGCAGAAAGCTTTGGTGTCCTGGCGGCTGAACAGTTCGTGGGCGTGCCGCCGCACCACTTCGGCGAGATGAGTTCCCATCACGCTCACGTCGTCCACCACGGTGTAGCCTTTGGTGCGTGCCAGCGCCGCGCGCTCGGCGGGAATCCAGAGAGCCGCCAATTGGAACGCCGGATCCTTGGTCGCCTTGCCCTGTACGCTGCCGTCCACGCCGGCGCCGGGAATCGCCAGCTCCTGCCCTGCGGGCATTTCGTAGCGTCCCATTTCAACGCCCTTGATCAGGATCTTATACTCACGCGAGCGCAGCGACAGATCGTCGTTGACCTTCACCGGGGGCAAGTAATAACCCAATTGCGACGCGAGGTTCTTGCGAATCCCGGCGATCCTTTGCAGCAGCCGGGAATTCGATCCGCCCTCCACCAGCTTGACCAGTCCCAGACCAACTTCCACCGTCAGAGGGTCTACCTGGAGCAGCGCTTCGACGTTTTCCTTGGCCGGTTTTTCGGCGGTTTCCGTCGAGGTTTTGACGGCAGCGTCGTTTTTCCGACGCATGCGCCAGGCGATTGCGCCTAGTCCGCTGCCCATCGCGAGGAACGGAATGGTGGGCAATCCGGGAAACAGCGAGAGCACCACTAGTACGCCGCTGGCCAGCAGTAATGGTTCGGATTTGCCGAACACCTGCGCTTGGAATTGCGCTCCGAGCCTGGAGTCCGAACTGGCGCGGGTGACGATCAAGCCGCCGGAAATCGAAATCATCAAGGCCGGTATCACGGTCACCAAACCGTCGCCGATGGTGAGCACGGTGTAGGTTTGAAGGGCGCGCCCGAGGTCCATGTTGTGCTGCAGGACGCCGATCAAAAAGCCGGCGATGATATTCACGCCGGTGATGATGATGCTCGCGATGGCGTCGCGCTGCGTGAAGCGGGAAGCACCGTCCATGGCTCCGTAGAACTCGGCTTCGCTGCTCAAATCCCGGCGCCGGCGGCGCGCCTCGGTTTCATCGATCAACCCGCCGTTCAAATCGGCGTCGATCGACATTTGCTTGCCGGGCAGGGCATCTAAGGTAAAGCGCGCAGTTACTTCGGAAATACGCACCGAACCGTGGTTGATGACCACGTATTGAATAGCGATGAGAACGCAAAAGATCACCGCGCCGACAATGTAGTTGCCGCCTACCACGAAGCTGCCGAAAGCCTCAATGACATGGCCGGCAGCGGACGTTCCGGTATTTCCATTGAGCAAAATGAGACGCGACGAAGACACGTTGAGCGCGAGACGAAACAGCGTCAGCAGCAGGAGGACGGTGGGGAACACGCTGAACTCCACGGGACGGCCGATGTACATGGCCACCATCATCACGATGACGGACATCATCAGATCAAGCACGATCAGGCCGTCCAGCATGAAGCTGGGCAGCGGAGTGATCAGCGCAATGACGATGAGCAATACCGCAATGGGTACCGCGAGTTCGCCGACACTGGAAAGCCCAACTGCCTTGAGGGGAGCAGGCGCCGGCGCCGGACTGCTAATGGCACGCGCTTGAGCCATGGACTGCTAGGCGCACACTTCCAGGGACTTGAATTTGGAGAGCAGCGTGGTGCGCTTCATGTGGAGCATGCTTGCGGCGCGGGCCTTGTTGCCGCCCGATTTCGCCAGCGCGCGTTCGAGCAGCCTGCGCTCGATGCCGGTCATGAGCTCCTCGAAATTGATGCCACTCTCGGGAACGTCCAGTGAGGACAAAGAGCCGAACTCCGATGCGCGGACCTCGGCCGGAAGATCGAAATCGCCGGGAAAGAGAACGGAGCGAGAGCCGCTGAGCGCGCAGGCTGACTCCAGCGCATGTTCGAGCTGGCGCACGTTGCCGGGCCAGGAATACTTCAGGAACAGGTCGACGGCTTGCTGGGAAAGCTGCTTGCGCCAAGCCGGCTCATGTTCGGCGATCTTGCGAAGAAAATGCTCGGCCAGTTCGGGGATGTCGGAAGGACGATCGCGCAGCGCCGGCATGCGCAGAGCGACCACGTTCAGCCGGTAGTAAAGATCCTCCCGGAAGCGGCGATTCGCGACGGCT
The DNA here is from genome assembly GCA_963781905.1 of Bryobacterales bacterium. Taxonomy (GTDB): domain Bacteria; phylum Acidobacteriota; class Terriglobia; order Bryobacterales; family Bryobacteraceae; genus Palsa-89. Next base: position 3,298,181 of record CAWAHZ010000010.1, on the reverse strand, counting down.
TCGAGCAGGTTGGCGTTGGACGCGGCAATCACGCGCACGTCGATGGAAAGCGGCTCCGAACTGCCGATGCGCTGGATTTCGCGCTCTTGAAGTACGCGCAGAAGCTTGGCTTGCAAAGGCAGCGGCATCTCGCCTATTTCGTCCAGAAAAATGGTGCCGCGATGCGCTTGTTCGAATAACCCAACGCGGGCGTTGATGGCTCCCGTGAAGGCTCCCTTGGTGTGGCCGAAGAGCTCGGCTTCGAGCAGATGATCGGGGAGCGCGGCGCAGTTGATGGCCACCATGCGGGAGCCTGAGCGGCTGCTCGAAAGGTGCAGCGCGCGCGCCGCCACTTCCTTGCCCGTGCCGGTTTCGCCGGTGATGAGCACCGTGGAACGGCGGTTCGCGACCAGATCGATAATCTCGACTACTTCACGCATCGGACCGCTGGAACCAACCAGCAAGTTGCGTGAGCTGGCCTGCTCGGTTTTTCCGTCACGCTGCGCCTCACGGTGCAGCCCGTGGTGCCGGATGGCTACTGAGAGCAGCTCGCAAAGTTCCTCGGGTTTCACCAGGTGCGAGACGTACTGAAAAGCGCCGCCCTGTGTCAATTCGAGAGCCTTGCTCACCGCTCCGCCCGCAGGTTCGTAGAGCACCACTGGAACGCGGCATCCTTCGTCGTGGATCTGCCGCAGAACTTCCGACGGGTTCGAGTCCGCAATAGGCAGATGCACCAGGACTGCGCCGATGGAATGCGCTTTGAGCAATTCAAAAGCAACGGGCAAGCTGGCGGCGAATAAAACCTGAAGTCTTTCAGGGCCGTCTTTCAAATACACGTGTCGGCTGCCAGTAGCGCTTTCGTCAATCCAAAGAACTGTGTTCACACTAAACGCTCCCGACGCAAGTAAGGTAACTTCATCTAACTGTGCCTTGTGTTTACAAGATCGGAAGTTCAAACGGAAGACTTGATATGCTCAGTGTCTTTTCTTATGCGAGGAGCATATGGGGGTGGTCCCAATGGTAGGACTGCTACCCGCAAATGGGGGTGAAAGAATCTCTGAAAAAGTTCTAAGGTGGGTCGATATAGTAGCGCGACCGAAAAAAGTAGCGCGACCGAAAAAAGTAGCGCGGCGGAAAATAGGCCGCGCGGCGGAAATTCCATGACACCAACCGATCCTCACAAAGAGTACATTGCGAGCCGTGTGGCGGCGGCCACGCCGGTGGAACTCACCCGCATGCTCTTTGAGACGGCGGTGCAGGCGGTCCAGGAAGCGCTGACCGCGCATCGGGGCGGCGACATTCTGGCCCGCGGCAACGCAGTCACGAAGGCGGTGCAAATCCTGGGTGAATTGCGCTTCTCTCTGCGGCGCGACGTGGCGCCGCAATATTGCGACACCCTGAGCGGCCTTTATGGCTATCTGCAGAACCGGCTGATTCAGGCGCACGCCGAAAAATCGGAGAGCATGTTGCAGGAGGTTTTGAAATTAATCCAGACGCTTCTGGACGGTTGGATCGGCGCGATGCACAATCTGAATACGCTGGACGCCGCCGTCGCCAAGGATGCCGGCGCGCGCGCGGAAGTGCCCGAGGCGCCAGTTAGCGGCGCTTCAAACCAGTATTCGGCGCCGTCTGAGTCTCCGTACTCGTCGTCAAACTCTTCTCCCTACGCAACGACGACAACGGCTGTGGCGCTGGAGCCTCAGAGCCGGAGCTGGCAGTTTTAGCCGCATCGGCGGCCGCGGCCGAGTGCCGCTCCAGGTTGGCGGTGACCATCTTCGCAATCCCCAGCCCGCCGTGCGCGGCCAGGGCCTGCGACAAACCTTGCTCACCCAATTCCATCACCATCGATCCGGTTTGATCGTCCTGGTCGTCACCGCTCTCGAGCCACCCTCCACCCGTTGCTTCGCGCGCGGATTTCAGAATTTGCCCGATCATCAAGGCTTCGAATTGTTTGGCTACACCGGCGATCTTTTCAGGCGTATCGGTTTTTTCCGACGCGTTCTGGAGCGCTTCGTGAAACGTTTGATTCTCCGGAATAACGGCGCTGTTGCCGGAGTTCGGAAGTTTCCAGGAACTGGCCGCTAAATCCGTTGCCGATGAAATGCTATCCATAAGAACCGCGCTTATATAACCTGGATCTCCGATTCCAATGCTCCGGCAGCGCGCAGGCTCTGTAGAATCGCGATAATGTCGCGCGGCGTGGAACCGATCGAATTGAGCGCGCGCACCAGTTCCTCTACCGTGGCGCCTTCCTTGAGAACCACGTTGCGCGCCTTCTCTTCCTTCACGCCTACGGCAACTTGAGGAATTACAGCGGTTGTGCCGTTGGAAAGGGGGCCCGGCTGGGACACATCGTAGGTGGTTTGAATTTCGACAGTGAGATCGCCATGCATGATGGCCACCGGGGAAACACGCACTTCCTTGCCCATCACGATGGTTCCCGTTCTTTCGTTGATGACCACTTTCGCCGGCCGGTCGGTTTGAACCGTGAGCGTTTCGAGCTCGGCGATGAACTCAGTGGTTCGCGTGGAGAAATCCGACGGAATCGCGACGCTGACCAGGCCGGAGTTGTCGGCGTGAGCGATCGACTTGGTTTCCGGCGTGAAGTGATGATTGACGACTTCGGCGATGCGAGCGGCGGTGGTGAAGTCTGCTTCGTGAAGTTGCAGGCGTACCTCTTTGGTGGGCTCGACGGCGGGCGATTGACGCTCTACCATGGCGCCGCTCGGGATTCGTCCCACGGTAGGGTGGTTCACCGTTTGCGTGTTGCCGGCGCCACCCGCAATGAAGCCGCCCGTTACCACGGGACCTTGAGCAATGGAATAAACCTGGCCGTCGATGCCGCGCAGGCTGGTCATCAAAAGCAGACCGCCTTGCAAACTGGCGGAGTCGCCCATGGCGGCCACCGTGGCGTCGATCTGCATCCCCGACTGCGCGAATGGCGGGAGCATCGCGGTGACCATCACAGCCGCTGTGTTTTTCACCAGTATCGTCGATGGATTCACGGTGACGCCCATCTGCTGCAGCATGTTGGTCAAACTCTGCGCGGTAAAGAGCGTTTGTTGCCGGTCGCCGGTGCCCTTCAGTCCCACCACCATGCCGTAACCAATCAACTGATTCTCGCGGACTCCTTCGAGCGAGACCAGTTCCTTGAGCCGCGTCATGGGAGTGTCCGCGGCCGGCGCCGGAATCTCCAGGAGGAGGCCGGCAATGAGGAGAGAGTTAATAAATAGAATCATTGGGAAAAAAAGCTAAAACGGCAGTATTCCGAGTAAAATCCTATATAAAATGTTCGGGCGGTGAATAGAATCGCCGATTACGCCTTTTCCGTTCACCTGGATTTCCATCTGCGCGATCAGGTTGGAAGGGATGGTGTTGGGCGGCACCAGATCCACCGGCCGGATCACGCCCCGCACGGTTACCACTTGATTCTCCGAGCTCACTTGTACGCGCTTGGTTCCTTCGATGACCAGATAGCCGTTGGGCAGCACGTGTGTTACACGAGCGCTCAGATTTGCCGTGAGCACGGCGCCCCGGCTGGTTTCGCCGGTGCCCTGCAATTGGCTCTGCGTGTTGGTGTTGAGAAGATTGGCCAAGGGCCCAGTGGCTTTAGTGATGCCGGCCAGTTGCGAGATATTGCTCTGGGCAGTGGATTGACGCTGCGTTTTTACATCGCCATTCGCGACGGCCGAAAACGTTTCATTTACAACGATGGTCACTAAGTCGTTCACGCGGCTGGCTCTGAGATCCAACCCCAAGTTCGACAAGAGTGCGTTTTGCGACCAGGTGGATCCGGGTGGATGGGCGGCCTGCGGAGAGCTGCCATCTTTGATCGCGTCGCTGATGTATTTGTCGAGCGGCGAAGGCTCCGGCGGCGTCTGCCCTTTTTTCTTTTTTGGATCGGCGGCCGTCGCAAGCACGGTGCAGATGAATAACAGGCTCACGATTCGCAGCTTCATTGGGCCCTCGTTAACTCAGGCACTGGCCAGACCATGACCAGGGCTTTGTCTCTTCCTTCAATTCGCGCGCGAAAGTATTTTCCGCTGTGCGCGTTCTTGAGAGTAATCAAGTCGCCTTGCCGTCCTGGAGTCTCGGCCAGCGCGGGCACGTGAAGTTGAGCCGCACCGGCGATGGCCGTTACGTCCACCAGATCGCCACGCTGCACCTGGAACGGCTCGATCAAGTCGGCCCGCGAAACCGGGAGTCCCTGGCGGAGAGCACGCCTCGGCATGCGGCCCACCACTTCCTCCAGATTGCGGGCGATGTCGTTGCGCAAAGGGAAATCGTCGTAGGTCTCTACGCGCACTTGATCCGGCGTCACGGTCTGTCCCGGCAGGATCAATTGCGTGGCCACTACGCGAGTCATGGTGGAGGATATCTTCAAGCGCGCCCAGATCGAAAACTTGCGCGAGCCATGGTAAAGCACTTCGCCGCGCCAGGTGACCGGAGTGTCCGGGCCGGTGATGGTGGACGCCAGGAGTCCCGAGATCGGGAAACTGATTTTGCCGGCCGGAGCCAGGCTTCCGCTGATGGCCAGAACATCTATGCGCGCGTCCGGTGATTGCAATGAATCGAGAATCGCGGCGCGAACTACATCCTTGGTGAGCGGTTGCACGCTCCATTCGAAACACGCTTCGGCTTCGGGCGCCACTGTGACGCCATAAGGGGCGCCGATCCGATTGAGCTCAACGGATGTAAAAACTCGGCGGGAACCGGGCGCGGGCGAATAGCCGATCACCGTGTCGCCGGGCATTTTATCCAGGAAACCCGGGACAATCTTCGCCAGGTCTTCGCCGAGAATGCGGTCGTTCGCGATCGTTTCACAGGGTCCTGTGCGTGTGATCATGCTGAAGAAGAGAAGCCATACATGCATTAATTCAGCCCACGGTTATTGCTTGAGATTGTTTACTTGCTGGTACATGTCGTCGGCGGCCTTGACCACCTTGGAGTTCGCCTCATAGGCGCGCTGGCTAACGATCAGATTGACGAATTCCTGAACGATGCTGACGTTGGATTGTTCCACGTAACCTTGCAACAACGTGCCCAATCCGTCCTGGCCGCCGGGAGGACCGATGATCGGCGCGCCGGAGGCTTCCGTCTGCTGGAACAGGCTTTGACCCAGGCTGTTCAAGCCTGAAGGATTGGCGAAGTTAGCGAGCTGAATCTGGCCGGCCTGCTGCGCCGCGGCCTGTCCAGGGAGCGTGTAACTCACCGTCCCGTCGCTGCCAATGGTGAGCGAAAGAGCGTTCTGCGGAACGGTGATTGGCGGATCGAGTAAGTTGCCATTGGGATCCACCACCTGTCCGGTCTGGTTGAGATGGAAAGTTCCGGCCTTGGTGTACGCTATTTGTCCGGATGGCGTCTGCACCTGGAAGAATCCATTTCCCTGAATCACGAGGTCCAGCGGATTGTCGGTCTCAGAGAAGTCGCCTTGAGTGAAAATGATTTCGTTCGAAACTGCTCGCGTACCCAGGCCGAGCTGCAATCCGGTGGGGACGGTGGTCTGTTGAGTGGCCGCTGCGCCGGGCTGGATCAGATTCTGATAAAGCAGGTCTTGAAATTGCGCGCGCCGGGCCTTAAATCCGGCCGTGTTGGCGTTCGCGATATTGTTCGCGATGTTTTCCACGTTGGTCTGCTGCGCGTTCATGCCGCTGGCAGCGCTAAAAAGTGCTCGAATCATCTGTCATTCCCCTCTGGTGATTCCCATGCCGCTAGACCTTGGCTACTTGTTCGATGGCCTGTTTGCTCATGTCGTTGGAAAGCGTGATCGCCTTCTGCATCATTTCGAACTGCCGTGAAAGCCCGACAATCCGGACTGCTCCGTGCGATGCGCTGACGTTGGACGTCTCAATTTTTCCCTGATAAATTTCCGTGCCCGTTGCCTCTACTGGATCTTGACCGGTGGTATTTGAGAAATAGTTCGCGCCGTATTTGGTGAGGCCCGCGGAATTCTGAAAGTTGGCGATCTCCACGTGCCCGAGCGAGCCGCCGTTCTGTGTGATTTCGCCCTCGCGCGATACCGCCAGCGGCTGCGCGGTGTTGGCGTGAAATGGCTGCCCGCCTTGCTGCAGCAGCGGGTAACCTTCGCTCGTGACCAGGGCGCCGCCGGTGGTGAAGCGGAAGTTTCCGTTGCGCGTATAAAGCGGCCCTGAGGGGCCCTGCACCACAAAAAAGCCTTTGCCGGAAAGACCGAAGTCCAGGGGATTGTTGGTGGGCTCCAGCAAGCCCTGCGTAAAATCGGTCCATTGCCGCTGGATCATCGGAACGGAAGAGGGGCCCGAGGCATCTTCGCCCGCGGCCTCGGAAGTGAACAACGTGTAGAACTCGCCATCGGTCTTAAATCCGCCGGTGGAAGAATTGGCCAGGTTGTTAGCAACCAGGTCGAGCGATTGCATGCGGGCCTGCATGCCAGCGGCTGCTAAAACACTAATCTGATCCATAGAGCGATTAGCAGCATTGCAAGTACGCAGCCAAAATCGCTGAATGAAAAAAATCGTATAGGTTTGTTCTGTATCCGCGATAAGGTGCGAGAGCTCGGCTAGTCACTTCGCCGAAACTAAGTCGGTGATCGCCGAGTTCTCGACGGACGCCATGTGCTAACGCGCTGATAATCGGCGGCGGCCGTTATGGTCGCGAACCTGCATTAGCGGCGCCGTGATTCTCTCCGTACCGGCGCTTGCCTCTCTCCACGTGCCGGTTGCTTCTCTCGCGCCATCCCTGGGTTCGAAGGACCCTGCGTTGGATTCGAAAGACACTGATGCGTCGCAGGCCAGTCCGTTTAAGAATGTCTTCGATAGCCTGACGCTGTTTGAGGATTCTCCGCAGCATGGTGATGCCGGGCAGGAGCATGGCGGCCTTCCGCATTCATCCACCCTTCAGCATTCATCCAGTAAGAAGACGCAGCCTGAGAGCTCAGGCGCTGGGACTGAGGACGCGATAGTCCTACAGGCCCCGGCCCGAAGCGCGACCAAGCCTTCGCTGGTACTTTCGCTGTCGGCGATCGGCGCAGCTTCCGAGAGCGGTGAAGCGCTGGACGACGAAGCTCCCGAAGGAGTTCCCACGCCGCAGGTCGGTAACTCGTCCGAGCAGAGTGACGCATCGTCGTCGCAGGCCACAAAGAGCCAAGCGGCGCCCATCGTTCAACAGGCACAAGTGCCGCCTTCTGTTTCTGCGAGTCCCCAGCTAGCGGCTGCGCCAGCCACCAAAGCAATACCGGCAAAAGTAGTCGAGGCAACCACAACATCCGCAACGGCCAAGACCCTTTTCACAGCGCCGCCCACGCCTGAATCGGTTCCAGCTCAACCGGTTCAAGGTCAACCGGTTCAAACAAAGCCTGTACAAGAAACCGCGATTCCGGTACAAACTGCGCAAGCAGGTCCAACGCTCCCTGCGACCCTTCCGATTTATCAGCTTCATCAGCCCACAGCGACTGTTCGGCCGTCCACGAGTTTGCCCGTGCCCCAGGCGACCAGCGCGAGTGCGCCAAAGAGCAGTCCCACTGCATCGAGCTTGCCGATCAGGACGCCAGCAACGGCTGCGCCAGCGCGCGTCGAGACCAGCCAGAGCTATCCGGTACCGTCGAATCCGCCCGTAAGCAATGCGCCTCAAGCTGTAGCTCCGACGCCCGTCCTGCCGACACCCGCTGACGATCAGACGTCAACGCCAGGGCCGCTTCCATCGGTGGCAATCTCGGCGCCGGAGTCAGCTACGCAATCGAAGCCGCCTCAAAAGCCATATGCCGCGGATGCGAAAGCGCAGCAGCCATCCACCGGCGCGTCGGAGCCGAGCGCAATTGTTCCGGAGCCAATCGTTCCGGTGTCCATCGTTCCGCCTGCAGCGAGCGCACCAGAACCAACCATCGCTGCAGCAGCCGTAGCCACGGCAACAGCATCGCCAGCGCCGTTGCCCACGGGTCACGAAGCGACGGATCGAGCGCCCGAGACTTCCGGTACCTCCGCGCCTCAGCACGAGGCGCTGGCTGCAACCATCGCGCCGAAATCCCCACTTATACCGCAGGCCGAGAATTTCGCTTTCGCCGTCCGGATGGCCGCCCCGGAAAATTCTTCGGACAACTCATCACTAACTCAACAATTCCAGACACCAGTTACCACTAGCGGGACGCCGGTTACACAGACCAAAGGCTCAAGTACACCGCCCGAAGCTTCAGCTTCCCAGCCGCCAGCTTCGCCACAGAGCCAAACTTCCGACGCTCCGCTACGAGAAGCCCAGTCTTCGGCTCCTGAAGCGCAGCAGCCCAATACCGGCGCTCGCAATCCATCCGAGTTACAAGGAGCGCAGCAGACACAAGCAGTAACTCCGCACGGGAATGATGCTGCAGTTTTGCAATCTCCCGAGATTGGTTCCCAGATGCTGACGCAGGAGCCGGCGGAAGCTGCTCAGCCGAGTCTGCCCCTCGCCGCGCAGGAAGCGCACTTACTCTCGCCGGAGCTGCCGAGGACCTCAGCCGGTTCAGAAATTCTGCTGCATCTCACGGGCAACGACCAGTCGTCGGCCGCGATCCGGGTAGCCGATCGCGCAGGGACGGTGAACGTGTCGGTACACGCGTCCGATCCCGTTTTGCGCGAGTCGCTGCGCTCCAATCTCGGAGAGCTGTCCACGCAATTGAACGATCAAGGTTGGAAGGCGGACGTCATGAAATCGGCCGCGGTGGCCGCGCATTCCGAAGGCCAGCAGGACTCGCACGCGGGCGGCCAGCGTGGCTCCCAACAACAGCAATTTTCAGGCGGCGAGCGACAGCCGCAGCGAGACCGTCGCGCGAGCGGCGGCCAATGGCAGCAGGAGTTGGAACAGCACATCACGGGCGGCGACGCCCATCCAGGAGGAAACGGGTAATGCAGTTATTCGGCCCAACCGAGGTAAGACATGCGGCGCTGGCGCAAGCCCAGGCGCAGGCTCAAGCCACCACCGGCACGGGGAACAGCACGGCGAGCTCGAGCTCGGCAAGCTCGATCAATTCTCTCACCAGCGAGAGCACATTCCTGCAGTTACTCGTGGCGCAGATCCAGAACCAGGACCCGCTGAACCCAACCGACAGTATCCAGTTTGTAGGTCAGCTGGTGCAGTACAGCGAGTTAGAGCAACTCATGGGAATCAACCAGGGTGTTCAGACCCTGACTGGCGACACTTCGTCGACGTCCAACGCAAACAGCCAGGCGACGCCGGCGCAAAAGACTTCATCCACGTAGCGGAAACGCAACCAATTCACACTTACAAAAGGAGCAGTTGAATGTCATCATTTTCTATCGCACTGAGCGGACTTAAAGCGGATTCGGACGCGCTTGACGTCGTTGGTAACAATTTGGCCAACCTCAACACCACCGGCTATAAGGACAGCACCGTGTCCTTTTACGACTTACTGCAGGAGTCGGTGGCCGGCGGTTCCACGCAAATTGGCGGCGGTGTCTCCGCGCCTCAGACCGAGCGGGTATTTACCCAGGGATCCATTCAGTCCACGGGCGGAAACTACGACGCCGCGATACAAGGCAACGGATTCTTCGTGGTGCAAGACCCGTCCGGCAATACCTTGTACACTCGCGCCGGAAATTTCCAGCTCAACTCCAATGGTGAACTGGTGACGGCCACCGGTCAAGTGGTGCAAGGCTGGAACACGGTGAACGGAGTCCTGAATACCAGCGGCGCAATCTCCGACATCACCATTCCCTCCAATGCGCTGCAGACCCCCAGCGCGACTCAGAACATGTCGCTGAGCCTGAACTTGAATGCCGCCGGAGTACCGACTGAGGCTAGCGGAAGTTTCTCGGCGCCGATTCAGGTGGTTGACTCCCTGGGCGTCACACACGATCTGACCATCAACTTCACTGAGGCGTCTCCGGGCAGTTGGAACTACGAAATAGATATACCAGGCCAGGATGTAACGTCTGGAACAGCGGGCACTCCAAGCTCAGTGATTACCGGCACTCTAGCGTTCGACGCCAACGGCAACTTGACTTCTCCGTCCGCTCCCGCAACGGTACCCTTCACGATTAGCGGCTTGAGTGACGGCGCGAGCGACATGAACGTCACCTGGGATCTTGCCACCGAGAACGGAACCGGAACTCCGGTGATTACGCAGTATGCCGCAACATCAGCCGAGTCCGCCAGCACGCAGGACGGAGTGCCCGCTTCCCAGGTGACGCAGGTTTCCATCGCCAACGGGGGCGCCATCACGGCGCAGTTCTCCGACGGCAATCAAGTAGTGGTTGGGCAGCTTGCCCTGGCTGGAATCAGCAATCCGGATTCACTCATCGCAGTCGGCCAGAATAACTACGAAGTGGGCGCCGACACGGCCACTCCGGTGGTTGGTGTTCCAGACACCGGCACGCTCGGAACGGTGGAGGGCGGTGCGCTCGAAGACTCCACGGTAGACATCGCCACCGAGTTTACCAACCTCATCGTGTATCAAAACTCGTATGAGGCCAACTCCAAGGTGATCTCTACCCTAGATCAGATGACGCAAAATCTCCTCAACCTGCAGCAATAACGATGAACGCCTCCGACGTTTTAAAGCGCTTCGGGGAGTTGCCTTTCGTCGTGGAACTCGAGTTGGGGACGCTCTCCATGAGTATCGGAGAGATCTTCCAATTGCAAGAGGGATCGGTGCTGCGAACGGATCATCCCGCCGGAGCGCCTTTCCCGCTGTTTGCCAGCAACGTGAAGCTGGCGGAGGCCGAGGTGATCGTGATCGACAATACGGTCTCCGTTCGAGTCCAGAAGATGCTACAGAAAAGCAGCACCGGCGGGGGAAATGCAACTGACTGAGCAGATCGGCATGGTGCTGCTGGTCTTCGCACTCTTGGGTGGCCTGTTGTGGCTGGCGAAGAGGCGCGGATTGGCGGCATTCAGCGTCGGTGTGCGTAGAGGCGGAAACGGGCGGCGCATGGAAGTATTGGAGCGCGTTCCGCTGACACCACAGCACGCGTTGCACCTGGTGCGCGTAGCGGACCGGACGGTGTTGATCGCAACCGCTCCGTCCTCGTGTACCGTGCTCGATGCACCGATCGCCTTAGACCCGTCTTCTTCTTCATCCATCTCACGCGATTTACTCCGATCCAGCTAATGATCAAGTTCCGTTCCATCTTGCTGTTCTTGTTCTGCGCGATGGCCGCCTGGGCCGCGCCCGCTTCCGACTCCGCCATTCCTGTTTTCGGCGGCGCCAATCCCAAGGGCGGGCTCACGCTGAGCACTCCCACGCAGATCATCATTTTGTTGACTCTGCTGACGCTGTTGCCGGCTGTGGTGATGTCGGTGAGTCCGTTTCTTCGGATTGTCATCGTGCTGCATTTTCTGCGGCAGGCGCTGGGAACACAGTCGGCTCCTTCCAATCAAGTGCTGGTCGGATTATCGATGTTTCTCGCGTTCCTGGTAATGCAGCCGGTGGTGATGGACATTTATCACCGGGGTTGGGAGCCGGTGGAGAACGGGCAAGTCTCCTGGGAGCAGGGTTTCGATGAGGGCGCCAAGCCGCTCAAAACTTTCCTGCTCAAATTCGCGCGCGAGAAGGACATCCAAACTTGCGTGGAGATGACTAAGTCGGCTCCGCCGCGCAATTCGGCCGACCTGGATCTCAAGGTTCTGATCCCGGCCTATATTCTTTCCGAGCTGAAGGCCGGCTTCCAAATCGGCGCGGTGCTATATCTGCCGTTCCTGATTATCGATCTCGCCGTAGCTTCCATCACTCTCTCGGTGGGCATGGTGCAATTGCCCCCGGTGATGATTTCGGCGCCGTTCAAAATTCTTCTGTTCGTCCTGGTGGACGGATGGAATCTGGTGATCGGCTCGCTTCTTAAGACATTTTATTGAGGATTTTATGACTCCTGATACAGCGGTTCACATTATCAGTCAAGCTCTCTGGACTACGGTGCTGGTCTGCGCGCCGCTGCTCGCCATAGGCTTCGCGGTGGGCATCGTCGTCAACATTATTCAGATCGCGACCTCCATGCAGGACTCCGCCTTTAGCACCATTCCGCGGCTGGCGGCGTTCCTCTTCGGCTTTCTGCTTCTGATGCCGTGGATGTTCAAACAGCTTTCGGCATACTCGATTGGAGTGTTCGGCGATTTGTCGCGCTATGCCCGCTAGGCTTTATGCATAACCCAGCCATCCCGACCTCCGTGTTGTACGGGTTTCTTCTGGTGCTGGCCCGTATTTCCGGAGTCTTCGTGTTTCTGCCGTTGCCTGGCCTGCAAGCGGGACCCAGCGCGGCGAAAATCACGCTGGCAATGATTCTGACCTTCGGAATGTATTCGCGCTGGCCGGTGCTCAACCCCATTCCGGAAAGCATGATGCAGATAGCGGGTTGGATGGTCGCCGAAGCCGCCGTCGGCCTGGCCACTGGCCTGGCTGTCGCCTTCCTGATCGAAGCGGTGACGTTTGCCGCGCAGGCCATCAGTACGCAGGCGGGGTTCGCCTATGCATCGACTATCGATCCCAACACGGAGGCCGACTCCACCGTTCTTATTCTCCTGGCCCAATTGACCTCTGGGCTGCTGTTCTTCGCCATGGGATTCGATCGCGTGCTGCTCACCATTCTGGCGCGCAGTCTGGAAACACATCCGCCGGGGGCGTTTGTCGCGTCGCGGGCCAGTATCGAAGCGTTAGTAATGCTCGGCTCCAGCATCTTTTCCACCGGCGTCCACCTGGCGCTCCCGGTAATGACGCTGCTGTTCCTGATCGACCTTTCCATTGGCCTGCTGGGGCATCTCAATTCTCAATTGCAGCTCATTGCTCTGGCGTTTCCCGCGAAGATGCTGACGGCGCTAGCGGCGCTAAGCTTTTTGGTCTTACTGATTCCCAAGCTTTATCAGCAACTCGGCACGGCGGCCTTCACCGCGCTGGGACGCGTGTTGGGGCTTTGATTCGATAACACGGAAATGAATCCTTCAGGCGAAAAGACAGAAAAGGCAACTCCCCGGCGGCTGATCAAAGCGCGCCGGGAGGGCCAGTTTGCCTCCTCGCACGACTTCGTTAGCGGCTTGCAATTCACCGTCTTCGTGCTGTTGATCGCCCAGACCGGGCCGTCACTGCTGTCATCGTTGAAGGAAGTAACCAGGGGCTTGTTCATGGAGGCCTTTCGGGGCGACCTGGGTACCGCCACGCTGATCGGAATTCTGCACGAAGCGCTCTCGCGCGGGCTCTCTCCATTAATGTATGCCAGCGGAATTCTGATCTTTACCGCGCTTGCATTTCAACTCAGTTCCACCGGCTTTTCGTTCAGTCTGACGCGCATGCTTCCGAAGCCTTCGAATTTCGATGTTTTCCAGAAGCTTCAGTCGCTGCCGCAGAAGGGATTGGTTTCAGCCATTCAGGCGGTTGCGCTGGTGGCCGTTTTTGGCGCCACTATTTACTGGATCGTCACCCAGAGCGGCGAACGGCTGCTCATGATCCCGCTCTCCAGTTTTCAAGTGGGATTGGAGACCCTGCGGTCTTTGATCATGGATCTGCTGTGGAAGGCGGCCGCGCTTTTCCTTCTGTTCGGCTTCGTCGACTTCGCCCGCCAAAAACGCAAGTTCTCCAAACAAATGCGGATGAGCAAACAGGATATCCGCGACGAGGCCAAGGAAAACGAAGGCAATCCGCAGACCAAAATGCGCATCCGGCGCTTGCAGCGCGACGTTCGGCGCCGCCGCATGATGGACGAAGTGAAGACGGCCACGGCGGTGGTGGTCAATCCAACGCATTACGCGGTCGCCATCCGCTATCACCACGACACCATGGCGGCTCCACTGGTGGTAGCGAAAGGCAAGAATTACCTGGCGCTGCGCATCCGTGCGCGGGCGCTTGAGTTCGGTGTGCCGCTCATTGAGAATCCGCCCTTGGCACAGGCATTGTATAAATCCGTCGAAGTTGGACAGCATATACCGCCCCATCTGTATCGCGCTGTAGCCGAGATTCTGGCCTACATTTATCGCTTGATGGGCGCCAGAGCAGTTTCATGAGACTAAGGAGGTCACCATCATGATTCACCTGCAGAACATGTTTTCTGAAACCAACACTTCCACAGCCGGGCAAAGTTGCCGCACAAGCCAGGCTTCTTTGAGCCAATCGCTCGATAGCTTCCACGGCGCGTTGTCGGACGCGGTATCGTCAACCCTGGAAAAGTTCGGCATCCATCCACGCGACGTCGAAATCTCTATTACTCGCGCCAGCGCGGCTTCCACCATGCCGGCCTCGGAAAGTCCGACCGCCGGCGACCGGACTGTTCCGCCTACGCCCGGCACGCCTTCGCCGGGCTCGAGCTCTTCGCCGGACAGCAGTTCCTCGTCGGCCAGCAGCACCGGAACTCTGGAAGCTCTGTTTAACAGTCCTTATACCCAGCCGACGCAGACGCCGGCCAAGTCCACAACGGAATCGACTTCGGCGCCCTTGGACGCGCAGCAGGCTTTCGACAACGCTTATTGGGCTCAGCAGCCGGCAGCCGTTCAGCCGCTCAGAACCATGCAAAATCCGGAACAGCGCGCGGCACTGGCCACTCAGTTGGCCGGCGAAGGTTATTCCATCGACGTTCCCATCATGGTGTGGGGCTGGGATCCGTCTATCGTAACCAGCATGCGCCAGGCTGACGGGTACACCTGGGTGCCATCCGCGTTGCAGAATCCGGTGGAGAGTGCTCCCGGGCTTCCGGGCATGGGAACCGACACTGCCTACAATCCGAACAGTGCGCCGGCCGGCTCCATCGCGGTCTGACATGCACGGTAAGTTCACGCTGTTATTTGTGGGGGCTGTGCTCGGCGCTCAGCCTCCCGCTGATTTTGAGGCAACCGTGAAGGCAGCCATGGCCCCGTCGATCGCGCGGCAGCGTGCGGCTGTTCAGAAGCAAGTGTCGGCCATCGTTCCTGCCGGAGCGGCTCCGTCGGCTACCGCCCGCTCCTCCTTTTTCACTGTTCCGTTTCCCCCGGCGGAAGGAGGCGCGTTCGATTGCGATCCTTTGCCGGCCGAGCAACTGGATTCGTTAGTCGAAGAAGCGGCCCAGAAGACGGGCGTAGAGGCGCACTTGGTTCGCGCGGTGATCGATAAGGAATCCGCTGGACGGCCCTGCGCGCTGTCGGCTAAGGGCGCGGAAGGTTTGATGCAACTGATGCCCGCAACCGCGGAAGAATTCAATGTCGACGATCCCTTCGATCCCAAGCAGAACGTGGAGGCGGGAGCCAGGCTGCTCAAGTCGCTGCTCGAGCGCTACCAGAACGATCCGGCCCTGGCCCTGGGCGCTTATAACGCTGGACCTGACCGCGTGGACCAGGCCGGAGGCGTCCCACGCATCCCGGAGACCGCGGACTACGTTACCGCCATCCTGGAAAAGCTGGGGCTGAAGAAAGCAACCGGCTCCAGCGCCGATGCTCCCTCGATTCCGATTTCCCTCAACGACTTTTAGCTTTCGTCGACTCCCGATTAGCTGCGCGGACGGGCCGTGAGCGCGTGGAAGAGCACCGTCGATAAGAAACAACATTTCGCTCAAAAACGGCTTCATGCGCCGATAAGCTATGCGGGCCCATGAATAAGAGCGATCCCTTAGCCGGCTTAGTCGACCGTATCTCCAAAGCCATCGAGTCGTTCCCGGAAGCAGAGTCGAGCGGCAAGCAGCTTTTGAATCAGCTTGCCAGCTCCGATCCGGCTGGTTTTTTCGCTGCGGGAATTCACGCAGTGGCCGCTGCGACGCCGTCGGAAGGGTCGCGTTATTTGATCCTCACCCTGGCGAAGGATAAACGCTTGAGTCTCGGTTTGCTGGACTCTCAGGCGTGCACTCTCGGGGAAGCGGTGGCGGTTACGCGCGCCGCGGCCGCAGCGGGAGCGCAATTGCAAGCGAGCTTTGAGATAGCGCTCAACAAGGCCATGCAGGGCCAAGCCAGCCCGCAGAAATCCGAACGCATCCTGCGGCTGCTGGATATACTGGCTGCCACCGGTGCTCAGAGCTGCTGGAGTTCGTTCCAAGTGGAGCTGATGGCCTACCCCGACAAGTTGGTCCGTTCCAAGGCGGCGCTTTTGATTGGCCGCAGCACGCGGAATGTGGGATGGATCGCCCGGCGTTTGTTGGACCGCGATCCGCGCGTGCAGGCGAGCGCTGTCGAAGCGTTGTGGGACCTGGACCCTGAGGAGGCGAAACCCCATTTTCTGGCCGCGTTGAAATCCAGCAACAACCGGGTAGCGGCCAACGCGGCCCTCGGCCTCTATCGCTGCGGGGATGTTACCGCCATGCGCGTCTTGCAGGATATGCTGCAGCACACCGATCCGCTCTTCCGGCTCTCCGCATTATGGGCTATTGGCCAAACGCACGACGAGCGCTTCCTGCCGGCTCTGACGGAGCATTACAAAAACGCCACCGGCCGCCTGCGCCTGGCTACGGTTGGGGCCATGTCGCGAATCCGGCGCGGTGACAAGGCGCCCCACGCTGCCAGTCCACTCCAGATCCACATGGCGCAAGCGGCTGCGCCCACGGACAGTCTCCGGAGACTGGCCTTCGCGCTTTCGTGTCATCCTGCCCGCGATCTGGCCGGAATCAAGCCGACGGAGTTTTCCGTGTGGGAGAACGGATCCCTCATCGACCAATACCAGGCTCGATTGGTTAGCCCTCCGGTGCTTTTGATGGCAGGCTTCGTGGCGCCCTGGTTTGATTCCGGCGAGGAGGGCTACGAAAAAGCCGTGCGCGAAGGATTGAAACAATGTCTCTCCATGAAGCGCCGGGACGATCTGTGGAGGATCGATCGTTACTCCATCGAAATGAATCCGCATGAATCCGATTCCGCGTGGCCGTATGACGACTCTTTCATGTCTGGGGAGCTGAAGGCGTCCGGCGGCTGCATTTCAGACCCGGATCTGTTGGGGAAGGTGCTGGCTGCTGGAGCGCCACGGGAGCGCGCGGCACCCGACCCGGTGGCGGCATTGGAACGGCAGTGCGATGCATTCGCTAAGCGCGGCGGCAAGCGTCACGTCTTTGTTTTCCTGCACGACATGTCCGGTTTCGACCTGAAGCAGGATGCCGCTATTAGCCGTCTCCGGAATATTGCCCAGGAAAGCAGCACCGTACTGCACTGCATCTGTCCCGATGTCGCGGGGCAATGGGCGCTGCTGCGGGAGTTGTGTTTGTCGAACCCGGAAGGAAGTTTTACCGAAGCCACACTGGAAGGAATGGTGGATGGGCTGGTGGATGTTTATTCTACTCTCTGCAGCCGGTTCGAAATCACCTATGCGCCTCCAGCCTCCCCCAGACCTGCCGCCGGACCTGCCAGTGTCAAGCTGAGAATCTCCAGCGGTCTTGGCCAGGCGGAGATGTCGTTCGACGTTCCGCCCGCGCAACCCGTTATGGCGCCGGCCACCGAGGACGTTCCCGTCATGGCCCCCGCCGCACAAGAAGCGCCCGGACAACCGGCCTAGCGGCGAACTTCCTTACTGAAAACCTCCGCGAACGCGAATCTGGCGCAAGAAATCTCACAACTGCTATTCGATCCGATAAGACCAGCGGAGGAGATCCATGGGCGTAGTCGATCCCGACGCCGCACACCATCCAGACGTCGCTGAGGCGGTCGTCCAGCTGGCTTTGCTCGATGCGGGCCTGCACAGAGCTTTGCTCGATCGGCTGGATGAGGGCGTCTGCATGGTGAATCGCGATCATCGGATCTTGTACTGGAATTCGGGCGCCGAGCGCATGAGCGGATATTTTGCCCACGAGGTTGCGGGCCAATTCAGCCACGGTGATTTGCTGATGCACTGCGAGAGCGATGGGAGCCTCGTGCCAGGCGAGGGTCCCGGTTCGCCGGTGGTTGCGGCCATGCTGGATGGCAAGCCCCACGAATCCACGGTGTTCCTGCTGCACAAGGAAGGGCACAGGCTGCTGGTGCAGCTTCAAGCGCGCCCTATCCGGGACCCGAATGGCGGTATCGCCGGCGCGGTGGAAGTATTCGAAGAGGTGTCGGCGCCGCTGCATGATCGCGCCCGCGAGATGGAAATTTTTGGTTTCTCGGATTCCTCCACGCGCGCGGCCAATCGAAAGTTCGGCGAAATGATGCTGCGGCATACGCTCGAGGCCTTCGATCTTTTTGAGATTCCGTTTGGATGGCTGCGCATCGGATTGGACAGAGCGGAGGATCTCGATCGGAGCTACGGGCACGGAATGGTGGCTGCGGCGGTGAAATTGATCGCCGCCACGTTGGATCGGAGCCTGGGATCGCTCGATGTGCTGGCGCGCTGGGAGCCGGCCGAATTCCGCGTGGAAGTGGGTCGCTGTTCGCGCTCCGAATTGGCCGCCGCCGCCGAGAGGTTGCGGCTGCTGGTACGCGCCTCGGCCCTGGATTGGTGGGGTGACCGGTTGGGTGTCACCGTTTCGGTGGGCGGCGCTACCGCCGAACCCGGCGACAGCATCGAATCGCTCGAACAGCGCGTCGGCGAAGTGTACGAAGGGTGCCAGGCAGCCGGAGGGGATCGGACCGCTATCGCACACCTGGTTCAAAGTGGAGCGCAACGATGTTCGCCATAATCGGAATCGTTTTGGTCTTCGGGGCCGTGGTGGGCGGTTACCTCATGGAGCACGGCAACCTGAAGGTCCTGATGCAGCCGGCCGAACTGCTGATCATTGGAGGGGCGGGACTCGGCACGCTGTTGACGGGTAATCCTCCCGCTGTTTTGAAAGCCCTTCTGGGCGGGCTCGGGGCCGTATTCGGCAGCTCCAAATACGACAAGGGATTTTACCAGGCCACTCTCAAGCAGATGTACGAAGTGATGCAGAAAGCGCGCAAGAAAGGTCTTACCGAGCTAGAGGCGGATGTGGAAAAGCCGGACCAAAGCGAGCTGTTCAAAACCTGGGACCATCATCTCCGCGATTTCGTCTGCGATACGCTGCGCATGGCGATGACCGGCGGTCCCACACCGTTCGAGCTGGACCAGGTGATGGAGCTGGATATGGAAGTTCATCACCACTACGCGCACCAGCCGGTGAACGCTCTGAGCACCGTGGCCGATTCTCTGCCCGGCTTGGGAATTGTCGCCGCCGTGCTGGGCGTGGTGATCACCATGGGCGCGATCGGCGGACCTCCCGAAGAGATCGGCCACAAAGTAGCGGCCGCGCTGGTGGGCACCTTCCTCGGAATTCTGCTGTGCTACGGATTGCTCGGTCCCATGGCCGGCAAGATGGGGAAGGCCGCCGAGGAAGAGGGCCATTTCTACCACGTGGTGCGAGTGGCGTTGATCGCCTTCCTCAAGGGAACTTCGCCCCAGATGGCCGTGGAATTCGGACGGCGCGCCGTGCCCGGGCACGTACGACCCAGCTTTCAGGAACTAGAGAACGCTTGTAAAGGCAAGCCGGCAGCATAATCTTATGTCAGCGCAAAAGTCCGATCAACTCCTCGTCCAACCCATCATCATCGTCAAGAAGATTGTCCACGGCGGCCATCACGGTGGGGCCTGGAAGGTGGCTTACGCCGACTTTGTTACTGCCATGATGGCGCTATTCATAGTGCTTTGGCTTCTCAGCTCGAGCGCGGAAGTGAAGAAAGCCGTCGGCGGCTATTTCCGCGACCCCTCCGGCAAGACCGCGCAAAACGGTACCGGCCAAAGTGGAGCGAGCGAGAACATCGGGATCGGCAAGGACGATATGGGAAAGCTCAAGGACAAGCTGGAAGCCGCCATCCGCCAGGCGCCCGACGTGGGAAAACTCAAGGATCAGGTGCAGATGAGCGTGACGGGCGAAGGCCTGCGCATCGAGCTGCTCGAAAGCAAGACAAACTCATTCTTTGAGAGCGGCAATGCGCAACCAACGCCATCCGGCGACGAAATACTCAAGCTGCTGGCCGAGCAATTGGGTAAATTGCCTAACCGGCTTTCGGTGGAAGGCCACACGGATTCGAGCCCCTACGTTTCCACGACCGGTTATTCCAACTGGGAGCTATCGGCGGACCGGGCGAACACGGCGCGCAAGCTGATCCAACAGTCCGGGGTTCGCGCCGACCAGGTGGACGACGTGCGCGGCTTCGCCGATCAAAGGCTGCGCAAGCCGGATGATCCCACCAGCGCGTCAAATCGGCGGGTGTCGATCGTGGTGAAGTATCAGACAGCACCCGCGCCAGCCCAGGCGACCGTCGCCAAGATTACTCCGCCCGCGGACGCCAAAGCAAACCCTCAGCAGGGTCCCGCTGCTCCGGTTCCGGCGAGCAAAGAGAAGCACTAACTTCGTCCTTGCCCTTCGTTTCTTGGTGGATTTCGAGAGGTCTGATAAAATCGGACTTGAGCCCGGTAACATCCTAGCGGCGGATCGATCATTAAACCCCTTGCTTCAACCATCTGCCCTGTTTATACTGGCTTTTTTCGCCGATGATGAACTTGAGCATGACACCTCGGGACGACTTGGATCCTCTGGCGCCGCAGCGCGAGGCCGCCATGTTCTACGGCCTGTTCTTACGCGGCCATTCGGCGGAGACCTTGCGGCGCGACATCGACGTGCCCAAGCCGGTGCTCGATAAGTGGTTGAATCGCCAGCGCTATGAAACCGGATTCCGGGATGCGCTGCGGCGCGTCTATCATTACCGCAAGCAGGTGCTCGCCATTTTCGACGAGCTGGTTCTCAACGAAAAGAACCGGCCGCCCTTCGTGCAGTAAAACGCCGCAGTAACCTGTTTTTCATTTCCGCGCGCCTCGCTTCCCCTTACACTAGAAAGAGATGAAACACACCGATACCCCGTCTTTACCGGAAGCGCAGTTGGATCATGCGCATTTGGATCAGGATGGAGTGAACCAGGAAGCAAAATCGCGCCTGCTTTCCACTCCCACGCGCCCTTTCGATCCCGTAGGAGCATCCAGCGCCACCGAAATCCTGACCCGCATGCAGGGCACGGCATTTCAGGGCAAACAGCTCGGGATGGCGTTTGAGGTCTGGAAGCGCATGCTGGGCGACCGCTGCACCATCATGATGGGGATGTCGGGCGCCATGGTTCCGGCCGGAATGCGGCGGCTGGTAGTGCGCATGATCGAGCACCGGCTCATCGATTGCCTGGTTTCCACCGGCGCCAATTTCTTTCACGACTTCCATGAGACCCTGGGGAATTTTCATTACCAGGGGTCGCCTGCCATCGACGACGTGCTGCTGGCTGAGAATCTGGTGGACCGCATGTACGACGTGCTGGCCGACGAAGAAAAATTTCGCCAGCACGATCAGTGGATCGGCCGCTTCGCCGCTTCGCTCGATCAATCACGGCCTTACACCACGCGCGAGTTCCTCTATCTGCTCGGTCTGGAACTCGGCAAGCACTGTAAAGAAGATGGCATCGTATCGGCGGCGGCCAAGGCCGGCATTCCGCTCTATTGCCCGGCCATTGCCGACAGCTCCATCGGCATCGGCATCGCGGCGAATCGCTATGAAGGCGGCAATCGCTTTACGTTCGACGTCATCGGCGACGTGGTGGAGACCGCGCGCATCGTTGCGGAATCGGAAGCCACGGGCGTTATTTATTTCGGTGGCGGCACACCCAAAAACTTCGTGCAACAAACCGAAGTGACGGCGATCATCATGAACACCGGCGTCACCGGCCATAAGTATGCCATCCAGTGCGTCACCGATTCACCGCATTGGGGCGGTCTTTCCGGCTGCACCTTCGAAGAAGCGCAAAGCTGGGGTAAAATCGCAAAGGACGCTTCCATGGTGACGTGTCATTCCGATTCCACCATCGCGATGCCCATTCTGGTGTCGGCGCTGCTCGAACACGGCGAACTGCTGGCCAAGCGGCATCATCCCAGCTTCACTCACGGCCAGGAACTGGGAGTGAAACCATGAGCGCGCTGAAAATCCCGATGTACCAGGTGGACGCGTTCGCGGGGCAAGTCTTCACCGGGAATCCCGCGGCCATCTGCCCGTTGGAATCGTGGATCCCAGATGAAAAGATGCAGGCTATCGCCGCGGAAAATAATCTGGCGGAGACGGCTTTTTTCGTACGCAATGGCGGCGGATACAAATTGCGCTGGTTCACGCCGGGCGTGGAAGTAGATCTTTGCGGGCACGCGACACTGGCCACGGCATCCGTCATTCTGAACGATCTGACGCCGGGTGAGCGCTCCGTTTCGTTTGAGACCAAGAGCGGGACATTGACCGTGACACGCGACGGCGATCTTTATGTAATGGATTTTCCGGCACGCCCGCCCCAGCCTTGCGCCGATGCCTGTGCCGGTTTGATTCCCGCGCTGGGCGGCAAGCCGGAAGCTGTGCTGGCCGCGCGCGATTACTTCGTCGTGTATAGCTCTGAGGAAGAGCTTCGCGCGCTCAAGCCCGACATGCAGGGGCTGATGACCGTGGATCGTTTCGCGGTGATCGCCACCGCGCCGGCCGCCTCGTCCGACTTTGATTTTGTTTCGCGATTTTTTGCGCCGGCCAAGGGCGTGCCGGAAGATCCGGTTACCGGCTCGTCGCATTGCAGTTTGATTCCCTACTGGTCTAAGCGCCTGGGCAAGAAGAAGCTCCACGCTTATCAGGCGTCTCCGCGCGGCGGCGAACTATGGTGCGAAGACCGGGGCGAACGGGTAACTATGAGCGGCAAGGCCGTGCGATTCTTTGAAGGCACCATTTTTCTCTAGGCTCACAAGTTGGCGGAAACTTACACAGCTCGAAAAGTCACCGTCGATTCCATCGAGACGATTCGTCTGTCGGACCCCTCGCATGGGATGGAGGTTTCGATTTGCCCCTCCGTCGGCAACATCGCTTACGACCTGCGCGTCAACGGCAAGCCGATTCTCAAGTCTCCTCCCTCGCTTGGCGAGTGGAAGCAGAGACCCTCGCAGAACGGCATCCCGTTTCTTGGGCCTTGGGCCAATCGCCTGGATGGAGACGCCTACTGGGCCAATGGCAAGCGCTATCTGCTGAATCCGGATGTGGTCGAAATCCGGCGCGATCCAAATGGCCTGCCCATTCACGGCCTGCTGCTCTTCACTTCCGCCTGGCAGGTGATGGCGCTCGACGCGGACGAACACGGCGCCCAGGTAACCAGCCGCCTGGAGTTCTGGAAGCATCCGGAATGGATGGCGCAGTTCCCGTTCGCGCATACCGTCACGATGACGCATCGGCTGTACGGCGGCATTCTCGAGGTCCGCACGGCGCTTGAAAATCATTCCGTGGACCCCATGCCGCTGGTTATCGGGTTTCATCCCTGGTATCAGATTCCCGAAACGCCGCGTGATCGGTGGAAGGTGCATTTGCCGGTGCGCGAGCACTTTGTGCTTTCGCCCAAGCTCACTCCGACGGGAGAATCCAAGCCCATAGATTTTCCAGATCCTACTCCGCTCTCTGGCCGCCAGTTCGATGACGTGTTCGGCGGCGTGGATTCGAGCGCCGAGTTCGCCTTGGAAGCGGACGGCCGGAAAGTGTCGGTTCGCTTTGGCCCGAAATTCCCGGTCGCGATCGTCTACGCGCCGCATACGCCGGAAGTGGTCTGCTTCGAGCCGATGACGGGCCTTACCAACGGCTTCAACCTGGCGCACGAAGGAATCTTCAAAAACTTGCAGAGTATCGGGTCTGGAGCCACCTGGACCGAGAGCTTCTGGATCCACCCCACGGGCTTCTGAATTCTGTATTCCTTGTATTCCGTCCGGGCCTGTATTCCTTGTATTCCGTCCGCGCTTTCCGCGACCTATTCTGTATTCCTTGTATTCCGTCTGCGCTTTGCGCGGACATGAATTCCGGTCGCGCTTTAGCGCGACGCGCTAGCGCGACCTAATGCGTCAGATCGTAAACGAAATAATTCGCCGCGATGCGATACGCGAGCGACGCCCATTTCTCCAGGTAGCGCGGATCGTCGGCCCACTCCCAGGCGTCGCCCAAATCCATGTTGTGACAGATGGCCACCATGATGCGTCCCTTGTCGTCGCGAATGCAGCGCCAGTGCGGCACCTTTCCCGTTTCGCCGGCCTCGTACGTGATCCCGCTCTCGAAGTATTGCGCACCCGGCACCTGGAAGCGATCCTGCAGATCGAAGAGCGTGTGGAAAATTGGATCGTTATCCGGGATATCCTCAATCTGCCGGTCGGGAAAAACCTTGCTCATGCTCGCGATGAAAGTGTCCCACTCCCGGTTGGGACGATAAGGCTCGTTGCCGTGAAAATCGTCGCACATGAAGAAACCGCCGCGCAGCAGATATTCCCGCAACTGTTTGGCTTCCGAATCGCCCAACTGCCAGTGCCCTACCTCGACGCCATACAGCGCCGGCCAGTTATAGACGTCGTCGGTGCCGTCCAGAGTAACCACCTGCTCGATGGAGCGCGTGTCGATGCGCGTTAACCGCCGGATGCCGGCCAGCAAATGTCGATCCGAGCGCGGATAATCCATGGTCCAGTAGCCTGCAAAAGCGCTGCCATCGCGATTGATAATGCGGGGATGGTCGGGATAGCCGTAAATATCGGGATAACGGAGGCGCGCGCGCACCCACTCGGCCTTTTGCTCCCAGTCCGATGGCCTAGGGAAATCGTTATATTCGATAGCCGGGTATTCTTTGAAGGGTTTCTGCGCGCGAAGCAGGCCCCAAGCGGAAATGATCGCCACAAAACCAAAGGCGAAGGTAACGCGAACACGCATGAGCGGTGTGCGACTTCAGAATAACATGCCCCGCGCTTGTGCGATTCCAGGTGTACAATCACCGAAGGCGCTCACTCAAGGAGAATCCATGCCGAAATCCTCGATTTCCCTGCTGTTTTTGCTTCCCGCTGCTACGCTCGTGGCTGCACCCACCGGTGGATCGACATGCGACAGCGTGTCCAGGCTTAGCCTGCCCAATGTCACCATTAACTCGGCGCAGAGCGTGGCCGCGGGCGCCTTTACCCCGCCTCCCGCACCGCCCGGAGGATTCCCGGTCAACCTGGCGCCCTTCAAAAGTCTGCCCGCCTTCTGCCGCGTAATGGCCACCTTGACGCCGTCCAGTGACTCCGATATCAAGGTCGAAGTCTGGCTGCCGGTCTCAGGCTGGAACAACGATTTCCAAGCGATCGGCAACGGCGGCTGGAACGGAACCATGGGTTATGGCGCGCTGGCCGAAGGCGTCAAGGGCGGATATGCCACGGCGGGCACCGACACCGGCCACGTGGGTGGCAGCGCGAGCTTCGCCATGGGGCATCCGGAAAAACTCACCGATTTCGCCTATCGCGCGGTGCATGAAATGACGGTCGCTTCCAAGGCCATCATCCAGAATTTCTATGGCAGCGCCCCGCGCTATTCCTATTGGAATGGCTGCTCCACCGGGGGCCGTCAGGGTTTGAAGGAAGCGCAGAAGTTCCCGGCCGATTTCGACGGAATCGTGGCCGGTGCGCCCGCCAATTACCAGACGCATTTGCACGTTTGGTCCGTTTGGGTGGCGCAGGAAATGAACAAGACGCCCGACAGCTATCTTCCCCCCGAGAAACTCGCGGTATTGCACAAAGCCGTGGTGGCCGCTTGCGATGCGCAAGACGGCGTGAAGGATGGTCTGCTGAACGATCCCACCAAGTGCCATTTCGATCCGAAGAGCCATCGAATGCAAGGGCGACGATTCGTCTAACTGTTTGAAGCCGGCGCAGGTTGCCGCGGTCCAGGCCATCTATGCCGGTCCCAGGAGTCCGAGTGGCAAGGAAATCTTCCCGACCTTTGAACCCGGCAGTGAATTGGGTTGGAATTTGCTGGCCGGCCAGCAAGCGGCGTCCGTGGCCTCGGACAGTTTCACCTACGTGGTGTATAAGAATCCGCAGTGGGATTGGAAGAGCATGAATCTCACGAGCGACGTGGCTGCTGTCGAGAAAACCTACGGCAGCTTGATCGACGCCACCGATCCGAACATGAAGCCGTTTTTCGCGCACAAAGGCAAACTGCTCATGTATCACGGCTGGAGCGACCAGGCTATCGCGCCACTCAACAGCGTCCATTACTACGAAAGCGTAGTGAAGAACCTGGGCGGAGAGGCGAAAGCGTCCGACGACGTGCGGCTCTTCATGGTGCCAGCCATGGCGCACTGCGCCGGCGGCGAAGGTCCCAACGATTTCGACAAGATGACCGCTATCCGGGATTGGGTGGAGCAGGGCAAGGCGCCGGAAGTGATGATCGCCTCGCACTTGACCAAAGGCACGGTGGATCGCACGCGCCCGTTGTGTGTGTATCCCAAGGTCGCGAAATATAAAGGATCGGGCAGCACCGACGACGCGGCGAATTTCACCTGCGCGCTGCCGTGAGCTTTTGAAATGGTCAAGGTTTTGTACGCCACAGTGGCCGCGCTGCTTTTGCTAGCTATGCACGCCTCGGCGCATCACGCTTTCGCCGCCGAGTACGACCAAAACAAACTTGTCACAGTTTCCGGCACCGTGACCGATTTCAAATGGACGAATCCGCACACCTGGCTGTACGTCGAAGAAAAAGATGAAAGCGGCAAAGTGACCAGCTGGGGTTTCGAAATGGGCAGCCCAGGCGGCCTGAAGCGCCGCGGCTGGAGAGAAACGGAACTGAAGAAGGGCGATCAGGTCAGCGTGGACGGCTATGCTGCGAAAGATGGCGGCAATGTGGCGAACGCCCGCACCGTTACCTTGCCGGATGGCCGCAAACTATTCGGGGGCTTCCAATCCACGCCCGGCGCTCCCGCCAGGTAACGGAGATCCAGGATCGTATGGCGAGATCCAAGAAGACTTCTGTGGACCGCCGCGAGGAGTCCTGAGGCCGTGCCGAGGGCGCGCGCGTTGGTGTAGGATGTCATCAGGTCCTCGAATAGGAGCAATCGCATGAATGTCCACCAC
This sequence comes from Bryobacterales bacterium, assembly GCA_963781905.1. Lineage (GTDB taxonomy): Bacteria > Acidobacteriota > Terriglobia > Bryobacterales > Bryobacteraceae > Palsa-89. Next base: position 3,271,477 of record CAWAHZ010000010.1, on the reverse strand, counting down.
CTCGTACCATCCGTGAGCCGCTGGCTCCTGTCCATGGGATTCCTCATGTTGGCGGCCGGCCTGCAGCAGCCGGTTCGCGCGTCAGGCGTAGACCTCTCGAAGTTCAGGCGCATCGAGCCGCAATTCATCGCGGCGCTGGGAGACCCCGGGGCCACCTCCGGCAACGGCGCGCAGTCATGGGGCTTCTGGAACCAGGACCCGGGCCCGCGCGCTTGCAAGCTGGACCACTACCCCCAATTGAAGGCGGACGGCGGGGTGGCGCCGGCACAGTGGAAATTCGACGCCAAGGACTGGTGGCTGGAGGAACACGGCTTGATCATGGAGAAGCCGACCTTTCCGCTGCCTCCTGGGAAATACCTCGTCACGGGCGACCGCAATGTGACCACCGTACTCACAATTCATCCCAAGGACAAGGACGGCAATCAGCGGTGGGAACTCGCCAACGGCGCGACCCTCTTCGATGTCACCCATCTCGGATGCCGCTCCGCACGCTACACGCCGGCGACGGCTAACAACACGTGCTCGCCCTCGAACGTTCGGACCACGGGTTTTCCGGTGAATCCAGGGGCGGCCATGCCAGTCGTGGACGGCTGCCGCAAGCAGGACTACGAGGTTCTCATCGTCGTTGGACTGCCCGCCACTCACTAAGTGGCCGGCCTCTAGAACAGATTCATAGCGGAAGGATCAGGCCATTTGCTCCCGTGCCAGGCATTGGTCTGGTGAAGTCGCCGTCGCATCAATCACCTCGAACTGCCCATGTCGTCGCCTTGTCAAGTCGGTCCGGAGCCAGAAACGGCGACCGGAACCAGGCCTTCCGACGAGGAAGAAGATGATAAAGTGTGAAATGCTCGAAGCGGCCCGTCGTTGCCCGCGAGCGGTAGCCATCCAGGAGGATTGTATGGCCAGATCCAAGAAGACTTCAGTGGACCGTCGTGGGTTCTTGAAAGGCGCGGCCGCCGGCGCCGCGGCCCTCGTCGCAAAACCGGAACTGGTTGGCGCGCAGGAAGCTGCTGCGCAAAATGCCCAAAATCGCGGCGTCAACGGCTCGGCCGCCGAGCCCTCCCAAGTGGCGCTGGCCCGCGAGACCGGCGCCCGTCCCGCCGAATCCACGCGTGTGATCGAGCATCCCGGCTCCGATTACATGGTGGATGTAATCAAGAGCCTGAACATCGAATATCTGGCCGCGAATCCAGGATCTACCTACGAATCGCTGCATGAGTCGCTCATCAATTATGGCGACAACAAGATGCCCGAGTTCCTGACGTGCTGCCACGAAGAGTCGGCCGTCGCCATGGCCCACGGCTACGCCAAGATCGAAGGCAAGCCGATGATGGCGCTGATTCACGGCGACATCGGGCTACAGCACGCCGCGATGGCCATCTACAACGCGTACTGCGATCGAGTGCCCATCTATATGGTGGTCGGAAACCACTCCGACGGCGCGCGGCGCAATCCCGGCGTGCAATCCATGCACAGCGCCCAGGACTTGGGCGCGCTGGTTCGCGACTACACCAAGTGGGATGATGAGCCGCTGTCGCTGGGCCATTTTGCCGAGTCCGCGGTGCGAGCCTACAACATCGCGATGACGCCGCCCCAGGGCCCCGTGCTCATCGTCTGCAACGCCGAGATTCAAGGCGATCCGATGCCAGGCGCGACGCCGCGCATTCCGAAACTCACGCTCACCACGCCGCCCGCGGGCGACCGGGCCGCCGTTCAAGAAGCCGCCAAGCTTCTGATCGCGGCAGACCGTCCGCAAATTATCGCGCAGCGCATGGCGCGGACGCCGGAAGGCATGACGCTGCTGGTGGAACTGGCCGAGTTGCTGCAGACGCCCGTGAATAGCCAGGAGCGCATCAACTTCCCCACGCGTCATCCGCTGGCCGGAACGGGCTGGCAGGGTTATCAGCCGGACGTGACGCTGAATCTGGAAGTGGGCGATATTCTGCCGCAGGCTCGCATCGATCGCGCGCGCGGCGCCAAGACCATCCAAATCACCTCGGTCTCGATAGCTCATAAGAGCAACATTCAGGATTTCGGACACTACGCCGACATCGATCTCGACATCGGCGCGGATGCTCAAGCAACGCTGCCGGCCTTAATCGAGGAGATCAAGAAAGAGCTGACACCCGATCGCAAGCGCGTGCTGCAAGAGCGTGGCGCGAAGTTGGCCGAGGCGCACAAGAAGGCTTGGGACGATCAGATTTTGCAGGCGCAGTACGGTTGGGATTCCAGCCCCATCAGTCTGGCGCGGCTCTCCGCCGAGTTGTGGCCATTGATCAGGAACGAAGACTGGTCGCTGGTTTCACCGCAAGGCTTCATCGGCAATTGGCCCACGCGTTTGTGGAAATTCGACAAGCATTATCAATATATCGGTGGACAGGGTGCGGGTGGCATGGGCTATGGTGCGCCGGCCTCGGTGGGCGCCGCTCTGGCGAATCGCAAACACGGCCGCCTCTCGGTCAACATCCAGACGGACGGCGATATGAACTACGCTCCCGGCGTGTTGTGGACCGCCGCGCATCATCGCATCCCGCTGCTGACCATCATGCACAACAACCGCGGCTATCACCAGGAAGTGATGTTCGTGGAGCAGCAGGCTGCGCTGCACAATCGCGGCGCGGACCGCTCGCACATTGGAACCAAGCTGTGGGACCCGAATATCGATTACGCGAAGATGGCGCAGGCCTATGGCATGCACGGCGAAGGGCCCATCAGCGATCCGAACGATCTGGTTCCGGCGCTCAAACGCGGAATTGAACTGGTGAAAAAGGGCGAGCCCGCCATGATCGACGTGGTGACGCAACCCCGCTGACAAACGACGATGACCCGACTACTTCTGCTCATCTCGACCTTCGCGGCTTTGGCTAGCGCACAATCGCCCAGTGGCGACGCCAAGCACGGCAAGGAGCTATTCCTCAGCTACGCCTGTTACTCCTGCCACAGCTTTGACGGGCACGGCGGCGCGGGCGCACGGCTGGTCCCCATGCCGCTCAATCAGACGGCGTTCATTGCTTTTGTGCGTAATGCCGGGCGGATGCCGTCCTATTCATCTAAAGTTTTGCCGGACGCGAAACTCGCAGACATTTACGCCTATATCAAGACGCTCCCAGTTTCGCCGGACGCCAAGAACATCCCGCTGATCCAGGAATTGCTCAAAGAGAAATAAGCCACAGATTAATGCGGATGGACGCAGATCGGCGTTTAGCCTTGTGTTTATGCGCGTGTTTATGCGCGGCCAATCTTCTCGGCTATCCTGTTTAAATGCGGCTCTCGCTCTCTCTGATGCTGGCGTTTTGCGCTTTCTCACGGGATCGTGACGCTTCCGCGCTCATCCAGTCAGTCGCCGACACCGCCTCGAATACCAAAACGTGGCGGATCGGGGGATCGATGCAGGATTCCAGGTATGTTCAATCCGCTACGTTCACCTTAATGATGCGCGCGCCTGTGGAAGTTCGGTTTCAGCAGATTGGCGGCTCGACTCCGGTGGTTATTGTCTGCGACACAGACAATGCATGGATCTATTCGCCGCCCCTCAACCGCTACCGGACTCAACCCGTTTCCCAGAGCACGCTCTGCTCGCCGATCGTCGGCGGCTGGAAATCACTCTTCAGCACGCTTAAGTCGCCCGTTTTCGCAGGGCGGCGAACCGTCGAGATTGGTGGCCGGACGAGCGACTGTGAAGTGGTCCGGGGCAAATCGGAGGCAACACCGCCTCTTTCCGGAGAGATAAAGCGTGAGTTGTGCATCGACACGAGCAAAAATCTGATTGTTTCTGAGAAAGAACAATATAGAGATTCGACCCGCACGTACACATACAGCCAGATTGAACGGGATATCGACATGAGTCCCGACGTTTTTGTGCTCAAACTTCCCCCAGGGAGCACGCCGACGCCCTACGATCTTCCAGTCCCAGAGCGATTGGGATCATTGACTATAAATCGCGATCCTGGCATCTCGATGCCGCGAATTATCTCGAAGGAGGACCCTGCTTACGATGAAGCGTCGCGCAGAGCCCGGATAGAGGGGACGGTCGTCCTCTACGTTGTGATTGACCGCGGCGGAATTCCGTCCGACATACAGGTCTTTCGGCATCTTAACCCCGGGCTCGATGTCTCCGCCATCACGGCCATAAAGCAATGGCGATTTACACCTGCGATGAAAAACGGTCAGCCCATCGCCGTCGGGGCCCTCATCGAAGTCAACTTCAAGCGAATCTAAACCGATCCCCGTTAATCCGCGTTTGTCTGAGGCGTAAGTGTTCTGCGGATCTGGTCACCAGCTTCACAGATTTATTATTCCTTTGCCGTCGTTGCCAATCCTCAATCCCTAACCCCCAACCGCTTCCAGCCACTGATATTCTCGACCCGAACGCCTCAGAGGGGTCCCTGGCCGCCACACGCTTTTCGTTTGGCTTCGTTTTGCCAAATTTGAAAAATTTGCGCCGCCGCGCGCATTATTTCCCCGACCTCCAACCAGCCTCCAACGGCCAATCGCCAAGCGCCAACAGCCATCCCCGCATGATAAAGTATGAGTGTTTCAACCCCTTACGGAGGATTTACCATGGCGAGATCCAAGAAGATTTCAGTTGACCGTCGCGGCTTCTTGAAGGGCGCAGCCGCCGGAGCTGCCGCGCTGGTGGTGAAACCCGAGGCCGCTCAGGCGCAGGAAGCGGCCGAAGCTCGCCGTCCCGCCACTCCCACTCCCCTGCCCGGCGCTAAGCAGACCGCCGCCGAAACCACGCCTCCTCCGCACGTCGACGTGTGGACTACGGACCGCCCGGGTTCCGACTTCATGGTCGACGTCATCAAGACGTTGGGCTTCGAATACGTCGCCGCCAATCCCGGCTCCTCCTTCCGCGGCATCCACGAGTCGCTGATCAATTACGGCGGCAACAAGACGCCTGAGTTGCTCACCTGCTGCCACGAAGAATCGTCGGTCGCCATGGCTCACGGCTACTTCAAAATCGAAGGCAAGCCGATGATGGTGATGGCGCACGGCACGGTCGGACTGCAGCACGCATCCATGGCCATTTACAACGCTTACGCGGATCGCGTGCCGCTGTATCTTTTGCTCGGCAACATCCAGGATGGCGCATGGCGTCGCAGCGATGTGGAATGGGCGCACAGCGTGCAGGACGCCGCGTCGATGGTTCGCGATTACACCAAGTGGGACGATTCGCCGGTTTCGCTTGGCGGCTTCGCCGAATCCGCCGTGCGCGCGTACAAGATCGCGATGACGCCGCCCATGGAGCCCGTGGTGATCGTCGCCGACGCCGTGTTGCAGGAAGAGCCGATCCCGGAGGCCGATCGCGGACGTTTGCAAATTCCCAAGCTGACCTTGGCCTCGCCACCCGCCGGCGATTACGGAGCCGTCAAACAAGCCGCGAAAATGCTGGTGGACGCCGAGAATCCCGTCATCGTGGCCGGCCGCGTGGCGCGCACTCCGGAAGGCATCGATCTGCTGGTCCAACTGGCGGAGACGCTGCAGGCCGCCGGTGATCGACCGCAATCTCCGCATGAATTTCCCCACCGCGCATCCGCTCTACGGCGCGGGCACGGTGGGTTCCGCGGATGTGGTCCTCGGCCTGGAAGTGCCCGACATGTGGCAGGTGACGCACACCCAGACGCCGGTAAACCGCATGGGCATGGAGAGCAAGCGCATCACCAAGCCCGGCGCGAAGGTGATCACCATTTTCGCCGGCGATCTTTTCGGCAAGAGCAATTATCAGGATTTCGGCCGCTACGACGAAGTGGATCTCGCCATCGCGGCGGACGCGCAAGCGACATTGCCGCTCCTGATCGAGGAATGCCGCAAGCTGATTACCTCCGATCGCAAGGCCGCCATCGCACAGCGCGGTGTCAAGCTGGCTGAAGTGAGCAGGAAAAATCGGGAACGCGACATCGAACAGGCCGCCTGGGGCTGGGACGCGAGTCCCATCACTACTGCCCGCATGGCCGCGGAACTGTGGAATCAGATCAAGACCGAAGATTGGTCGCTGGTCTCCGATCGTCACCTTCGTCTCCTGGCTGGCCGCGGCCGCCTGTGGGATTTCGACAAGCGCGTATCATTTCATCGGCGGACACGGCGCTTACGGCGTTGGCTATGGCGCTCCGGCGGCGGTGGGCGCGGCTCTCGCCAACAAGAAGCACGGACGCATCAGCGTCAACATCCAGTGCGATGGCGATCTGAACTACGCCCCCGGCGTTCTTTGGACGGCCGCGCATCATCGCATTCCGATGCTGAACATCATGCACAACAATCGCGCGTATCATCAGGAGCTGATGTACGTGGAGGACATGGCCGCTCGCGCCGAACGCGGCGTGGAACGGGCCTGAGATCGGCACCGCCATCGACGATCCGAATATCGATTACGCGCATGATGGCCAAAGCCTACGGAATGTATCAGCGAAGGTCCCATCGAGAATCCCAACGATCTGGGACCGGCCATCAAGCGCGCCATCGAAGTGGTGAAGAAGGGCGAGCCGGCCATGATCGACGTGGTCACGCAACCGAGGTAACGCATGAAGCAACTACTTTTAGCGGCTACGCGGTCTTCTCGGCCGCGACATTGATCGCGCAAACTCCCGCCGGCGACGCCGCCAACGGCAAGAAGCTGTTCCTCCGCGACGGCTGTTATGAATGCCACGGCTACGCGGGACAAGGCGGCGCGGCGGCGCTCGCATCGCAGCCATCGGGCTCAACGCGCAAGGGCTGATCCGCTATGTTCGCGCGCCTGCGGGGCAATGCCCGCGTACACCGACAAAGTAATCTCCGATCAGGAACTGACGGACATTCACGCCTATTTGCAGACCATGCCCAAGGCGAAGCCGGCCAAAGATATTCCGCTGCTGAACGCGCTGGAGAAGAAGTAGACGACTTACTTCGCAGCAGGCAGCCAGTCCTGCGCTCGCGATCTGCTCGTCTTCGCGGCGATTTGACGCCCGACACGCCGACCGCGCCCACGCATTCGCCTTGGTACAAAATCGGAAGACCGCCCTGCACCGGCAACCTGCCGGGAAACATGAGTGTGGCCGCGCGTTCTTTGGTCACGTCTTCGAGAAACTTGGTAGGAACTCGGGAGAGCGCCGCTGTCCGCGCTTTCAGCGTCGCGATCTCCGGGCTCGTGAATACCGCTCCGTCCATGCGCTCCAGATGCAGCAGGTATCCGCCTTCATCCACCACCGCGATCGTGACCTTCCAATTGTTCTTCACCGCTTCCAACTTGGCGGCCGTTACCATGGCGTGGGCTTCCGCGGATGTTAGGCTGAATTTCTGACGCATGTTCTTCCTTATAACATCTCCCACGTCACTCGGCTGCGTGGCAAGCTGTGGTGGCATTCGGCTCGGCCTTCGTGGCCGGTGCCATCAACTCGGTTGCGGGCGGCGGCACGCTGCTGACGTTTCCCACGCTGATCTGGCTGGGGCTGCCATCCATCAACGCGAACGCCACCAGCACGGTGGCCATCTGGCCCGGCACCGTCGGAACCATCTGGGGATATCGAAAGGAGATGCGCACTTCGAGCCCGCGTATGCTGGCGCTCGTGTTTCCCAGTGTGGTCGGAGGCATTCTCGGCGCGCTGCTGCTCAACTACACTCCGCCCGCGGTCTTCGATGCACTGGTGCCGTTTCTGATCCTCTTCGCCACGCTGCTCTTCATGATCCAGGAGCCCATCCAGAGGCGGCTTGAAGATCTCGCATCCGGAGTCCCATAAATCGACACGCTGGCTGGCCGGCGCGATGCTGTTTCAACTTTTTGTGGCGTTATATGGTGGCTATTTCGGCGCGGGCATCGGCATTCTGATGCTGGCGGCGCTGAGCGTGCTGGGCCTCACCGACATTCACCAGATGAACGGATTGAAAGCGCTGCTCGGCGCCAGCATTAACGGCGTGGCCGCGCTCTACTTCATTTGGGCGCGCATGGTTTACTGGCCTGAGTTCGTGGTGATGGTGATCGGCGCCATCATCGGCGGATACGGCGGTGCGCTGATCGCGCGGCGCATTGGCGGCGCTACCGTGCGCCGCATTGTGATCATCGTCGGCCTGTCGATGGCCGCGTCCATGTTTATTAAGTTCTTCCGGGCCTACTTCAATTCCTGAAACATTCCCGGCACGCTCCACTGCTGTTGTATGCTGTTCGGCGCCCACTTGTACTCGGTCTCCATGAACTTGGCAACATCAGCCTGGCTCTTGCCTTGATGGATCATGCCGCTCACGCGAGTGCGCATCTTCTCCACGTTGTCGCGATAAGTCGCGAGTCCCGCCTTGTTCGTGATCGCGCCATGTCCCGGAATCACCGTGTCGAAATCCAACTTCAGCGCGTTGTCCAGCGTCTTGGTCCACTCCACTACGCTGCCGCCGCCGCTGTAATCGATCAGCGGACTGTTGCCTGCCATCAGATCGCCGGTATGAAGCACACGCAGCGCCGGGAAATAAATCACCGCGTCGCCGTTGGTGTGGCCGCGCCCCATATAAATGGCGCGCACTTCTTTCCCTCCCAGATTGACATCGGCTTCCGTCGTAAAAGTGATGCGCGCGGGGCTCACGGCGAGGAGGCTGGACGTTTCCCTGCTGCTTGTGCTCCACGATATTGGTTCGCGCCATCGCGGTGGAGATAATCTCGGCCGTTGGCAAAAACTGCGCGTTGCCGCCGCTGTGATCCTGATGATAGTGCGTATTGATGATGTACTTGATCGGCTCATTCGTCACGCTCTTCACCCCATCCACGATGCTTTGATGATCCCGGTCGAATTTGTCGTCGATCAGAATAACGCCTTCGTTGGTGACGTACACCGCGACGTTGCCTCCGTCGCCTTCGATCTCGAACAGATCGTCCTTCACTTTGTTGAGCAGTGAGTTTCGCGGGCGCCGGGTTCTGCGTATATGCGAACCATGCGATCCCAAGAAACAGCGCTGCTGCGGAAATGCGCGTAAGGAGTGTGCGGCTCATGTCCGGCCACTATATCAAATTCAGCGGGGATTCAGGTTCTTCTCGAACAAGTCGAAAATTCGTTTGTATTCATCCGCCCAGCTGGTCGGCTCCACGAAGCCGTGGTTCTCCACCGGATACACCGCCAGCTGCCAATTCGGCTTGCGCAATTCGATCAGCCGCTGCACCAGCTCCGCCGTGTCCTGAAAATGCACGTTGCTATCCACCATGCCGTGGCAGATCAATAGTGCGCCTTTTAAGCCCTGCGCGAAGTAAATCGGAGACGAGCGCTTATACGCCTCCGCGTCCGTCTGCGGCAGATTCAGAATATTCGACGTATACTGATCGTTGTAATTCGCCCAGTTCGTAACGGGCCGCAGCGCCGCGCCCGCCGCGAATACATCCGGCTGGGTGAACATCGCCATCAGCGTGATGAAGCCGCCGTAGCTGCCGCCATAAATTCCCAGCCGCTTCGGATCTGCGCCATATTGCGACACCATCCAACGCGCGGCATCGATGTTATCGTCCAGATCTTTGCCGCCCATGTGCTGGTAAATCGCCGTTCGCCAATCGCGCCCGTAGCCAGCCGACCCGCGATAATCGACGTCCGCAACCAGATAGCCGCGCTCCATCAATAGCTGATGGAACATGTACTCGCGCGCGTAGTAAGACCACATTCGGTCCACGTTCTGCAGATACCCCGCTCCGTGCACGAAGAGAACCGCCGGCCCACCCTTGCGATAATTGGCCGGCTTGATAAACATGCGCCCGCACCAGCACGCCATCGCGCGCTCGAAAGGTGACGATGGGTGTGTCCAGCCAAGGGTACTCGCCGAACTCGGACGCCGGTGACGACGTCAGCTTCTTCGCCGGCGCATCCGCGCGAGTTTCCTGCGCATAGAGTTCGGGCGGTTTGTTGGTGTACGAATATACGTCGGCGAACCATCCATCATCCGGCGAGGGAACGTACGAGTGACCGCCGGGAAGTTTCGTCAGCCTGGTCCGCGCTCCACCGTCCGCGCTCATCGCATAAACGTTTTGTTCGCCTGGGTCGGCCTCGTTGGTGACCAGAAAGAACCGGCTCTTGTCGTTCGATAGAATCGCGCTGTCCACTTCCCATGCCCCCGAAGTCAGCGCCTTCGGCTCGCCGCCCGCGAAGGTGGCGGTGTAAAGGTGCGAGAAGCCGGTTCGCTCGGATTGATAGTAGATGCTCTGATCGCCCTTCATCCACCCCAGCGTCACATTCTTCGGCTCGTCCAAGTCCGCCAGGCCAGGCCCACCCAGCCACGCGTCATCATGATCGTGCGCCATCACGCGCGTCTTTCCCGTCTCTTCATCCAGCGCCAGAATCCAACGATCCTTATTGTCGACGGCGCGCGAATCGACGATCGCCTTCGTGCCGTCGTCCGACCACAACGGATCGAAAAGTTGCACCTCGCGCTCTTTTCCGCCTTCTGTCTTCTGGCCGTGCTCCACCCATTTGACTTCGCCCGTGTTGACACTGAGAATCGCCAGCTTCGCCAGGCTCTGCTTATCGCCCACCTTTTCGTAGGATTCGATGTCCTCTGTGTAGCCCGATCGCGTCACCAGGCTCGGAACCACGGTACGCTTGGCGCCGGTCGCAGGCTCATGAATACTCGCGATCACGTACTTCTCGTCCGGGGTGAGCTGCAACGAAGCTACCGTCTGGCCGGCTTCGATGACGAATGGCTTCCTCGGATGTTCCCGCTTGCGTTTTGCCTCTTGCTCTTCGCGCTCCGCCGTCCGCTCGCGGATGGTATCGAACAGATCCTTCTGGTCCTTCTTGAGCGCTTCCTGGCTCGCAGTGCCCTTGGCGTCCTCAGCGGGCGGCGGACTTCCCGCCGGCAGAATATCCGTCATCTGCTCGATCGCGCCGCTATCGAGCGATACCACATAGAGATTGTTCGAGCGCGTGAACGTAACGCGTTTCTCGTCCTGCGTGAAATGCGGATCCGTCTCAGCTTCCTCAGTCTTTGTGATTTGCCGCGTCGTCCCGGTGGCTGCGTCGTAAAGGAATATGTCCCTGTCGCGCGAGTAAACCACCCGCTTCTTATCGCGCGTCACAGCACCCGTTTCGGGTGGCGCGACCTTGGCCTCGTCTTCCGTCAACTTCCTAAGCCCCGATCCATCGCGCGCTATTACATACGTATCCGCCGGCTTAATCCGCGGGTCGCTGGCCTGCTTCCACTGGAAATAGATCCGCTGGCCGTCGCCCGACCAGCGAACCTCGGCGGGCTCGTAGCCGTACAGTTCCGGCCCGCGCATGATGTTGTCGATAGTGAGAGCGAACTTCCCCGCGGATGTGGCGCGCGAAGAAAGGAGGCACGCCAGTAGGAACCCAGCAGTGGTGAGCCAGAACCGCTTCATCCTCACATGCTAGCGCAGGTTATTTTCGAACGAAGTTCAGGGTTGCCTCAGCGTGCTGGCCGTGCGTGGAACTCTCCTGGATCTCGAGCGTCATATGCTTGCCGTCGTCGGAGAGCGTGTGGACCCAATGCCCTTCCACCGGATCGCCATTAATCTGCGCCTTCCATTCGGTCATCAGCTTGTTCCCGTCCATGGTGGTCTTAAACACCGCCATAAACGGGCCGATCTGGCTCTGCTGCTGCTGGCCGTCGGTGGTCAAATGCAGCTTGTTGGTCATCACGCCGAGGTAGAGCAATGGCACCACGCCGCTGTCGGGCTCCTTGAAGCTGGATTCGATGGTCACACCCGAATTGTCCTGTTTGATCTTCGTTTCCAGGCTGTTGGGCGCATCTCCGGGCCGTGGGCTATGCTTGTCCAGCACCCACTTTCCCGAGTAGCTGTCCGGGTTATCTTTCGCACTTGCCAGACCCGAAACTATGACAAAAGTGATTGTAAACAAAAGTATTAACGATTTGGCCAGGCGCAAGACTCGAATCTCCTCGGCAATAGGATGCCTCTGGGGGCCGAAGTATTACACGGGTTTTTCCTGAAGAACGCGCTACAATGAAGGCTCAGGCGGATTCCAGGCGGCATCCGCAAATCCCTGGCAGACAGTTCGATTTTCAACCTTGATTACAGTCAACGACATTTCCATGCGCTTCGGCGCCCAAATTCTGTTTGAAGAAGTAACCACCACGTTTCTCCCGGGACGCCGCTATGCGATCACCGGGCCCAACGGGTCTGGCAAATCCACCTTCATGAAGATCCTCACCGGTGAAATTGAACCTGAGAAAGGTTCCATCACCCGGCCCAAGAAGATCGGCATCCTGCGCCAGGATCAGTTCGCTTTCGATGCCTATCGCGTCCTGGACACCGTGATCATGGGAAACGCGCCGCTTTGGGATGCTCTGCAGGAGCGCGAGAAGTTCTACGCGAACGCGAACGACTGGACGGATGAAGACGGCATGCGCGTGGGCGAACTGGAGGGAATCGTCGGCGACCAGGGCGGTTATACGGCCGAAGCCGACGCAGGCACTTTGCTACAGGGTTTGGACATCGGTGAAGAGTTGCATGAACGCAAAATGTCGGAGCTGCAGGGCGGACAGAAGGTGCGCGTGCTGCTGGCGCAAGCGCTCTTCAGTAACGCCACCGTGCTGCTATTAGACGAGCCCACCAACAACCTGGATCTGGATTCAGTCCACTGGCTGCAAAGGTACCTGCTGGCGTACACCGGCTGCTTGCTCGTGATTTCGCACGACCGCCATTTTCTGAATGAAGTGTGCACCCACACCGCCGATATCGATTATCAGAGCATCATCACCTATACCGGCGCGTATGACGACATGGTGCTGGCCAAAACTCAGATCCGTGCGCGCGTGGAAGCCGGCAATGCTCAGCGGGAGAAAAAGATCGCGCAGTTGAACGATTTTATCGCCCGGTTCTCGGCGGGAACCAGGTCCGCGCAAACCACCTCGCGCAAGAAGGAAGTGGAGCGGCTGCAAACCTCGGACCTCGCAAAATCGAATATTCAGCGTCCGTTTATCCGCTTTCAGAACGAACGTCCTTCCGGGCGGCATCCACTGGAAATTAAGGGACTGTCGAAATCGTACGAAGACCTGGCCGTGGTTCGAAACTTTACCGCGTCCATCGCGCGTGGCGAAAAAATCGCGCTGCTAGGCCGCAACGGAGCGGGGAAGACCACCATGCTGCGATCGCTTCTGCGCAACGCCACCGGCTTCGTTGACGCGCCAGATCGCGAGTTTCCGATCGACAGCGGAACGGTTACCTGGGGGCACGAAGTGTCGGTGGGATATTTCTCCCAGGATCACAAGGAGTCCATTCAGCCCGGTCTCACGCTGCTGGAATGGCTGCACGAGTTCCAACCCGGTGCATCGCAGCAGGAACTGCGCGGGCTGCTCGGCCAGATGTTGTTCAGCGGAGACGATGCCACCAAGCGGACCGAAGTTCTTTCGGGCGGAGAAGCGGCGCGTGTGATTTTCTGCCGGTTAATGCTCCAGAAACCCAATTTCCTGCTGCTCGACGAGCCCACCAATCACTTGGATCTGGAAGCCATCAACGCCTTGAACATCGCGCTCCAGAAGTACGACGGCACGGTCTTGCTGGTGACGCACGATCACGATCTGGTGGATGAAGTGGCCACACGTATTTGGCATTTCGAGAATCGGGAAATCGAAGACTTCAAGGGTCCGTACGCCGAGTTCCTGGCCGAGCAGGAAGCAACCACCGCGTAGAGCCGGCCGGGGCGCAAGTTGAGCCGGGATGTCTAAAGTTTTTGAGCTCCGTCGGCCTTGGCGAGATTCCGGTCGAACGTGCCCAAAGGAAGATGCCCCGCTTTCCGCGCCAGCTGCAGCATCAGGCAATCGGAGAAACCGAGCGCCGGTTTGGCGAGAAACAGTTCCAAGGACGCTGCGACGGTCTCTGAATCCTGTAGCGTCAAGTCCCGGTGATTGAGCAACATTTCAATTGCTTTCGCCAGGTCCTTCGAATTCAACCCATAGACTGTGTTTAGCACCCACGCCGCTTCGGCCAGCGCGAGCACGGAAACCCACGCGCCATGCTCGATAAAGGCTTCGGCGGATGCGGCTTGGCGGGAATCGTCGCGCGTGATCAGGCGGACCAGGACATTTGCGTCAATCGCGCGCATAGCGCTTTCGCGTATAACGCCGGATGCCCTCTCTCATCTCATCGACAGTTCGTCTTTCAGGTGTATGCGCCCCAAATAACATCTTGTGGATATCTTCGGAGTTGAAGCGTCCCGCGCGACGGACAACAATCTGGTTGCCTTCTTCTTCCCATTCCAGGACCGACCCCGGGCCTACGCCGAGCTTTCGGCGCACGTCCGCGGGAACCGAAATCTGTCCCTGGGCCGTAAGCTTGGAACGCGCAATTGCCACAATTTTACATTACCATGGTAATGCAAGTTCGGATCGTCATCGACTCTGACCGAACCCCCTAATCTCCATACCGGCCCCTCCGCTATACTTGGGGCATCCGCACATGTTGTTGACCACAGCGGCTTATTTCACCTTTCTCGCCGCCGTATTCTTCGCCTATTGGTTCGCCGCGCGCTATCGTCTGGGCACGCTGGCCGTAGTGCTCTTCGCCAATTACTTCTTCTACGCCCGCTGGGATCTGGCTTATCTGGTCCTCATTCCCGCCGCTTCCACCTGCGACTTTTTGATTGGCAACGCGCTCCATAAAGAGACTCGCCCTCAAGTGAGGCGCCTGCTTGTCACACTCAGTATTGCGCTCAATGTCGGCCTGATGGCATCTGTCAAATATCTGTCCATCCTGGGGTGGGTGCTGCCTCTCGCGCTCTCCTTCTATGGCTTTCAATCGCTCACCTACACCATCGATCTCTACCGGCGCGATGCGAAGCCGGCCGAAAGCTACCTGGCGTATCTCGCCTCCGCCAGCTTCTTTCCCACCACGGTGGCCGGCCCCATCACCCGCATTTCGACGTTATTGCCGCAATGGTCCAAACGCGAAATGCTGACGTCGCAGGAAGGAGGCAGGGCGCTGTTCCTGATCGGACTGGGTCTGGTGAAAAAGTTCCTGATTGCCGATTACCTGGCTGAGACTCTCGTGAATCGCGTCTTCGATCTGCCTAAACTCTACTCCGGGGCCGAAGTGTTAGCGGGCGTCTACGGGTACGCGCTCCAGCTCTATTACGATTTCTCCGGTTACACCGACATCGCGATCGGCTCCGCGCTGGTGCTGGGCATCACGCTTCCGCGCAACTTCAATCGCCCCTACGCAGCCCAAAACATTTCCGACTTTTGGCGGCGCTGGCACATCTCATTCTCCAATTGGCTGCGCGACTACCTCTATTTCTCGCTCCCCGGTCTCCGCTCCCGCTGGAAGATTTTTGCTTATCTCAATCTGGTGATCACCATGGTGATCGGCGGGCTCTGGCACGGCGCCGGCTGGACGTTCGTGGCGTGGGGCGCCTGGCACGGTGTCGGCTTGGCGGCGCACCGCGGATGGAACGCGTTGCACGGCAATCCAAAATTGACGCTCACGCGCGGCGCGCGCATCCTGTGCGGACTGGCGACCTTTCACTTTGTTCTGATCGGCTGGATCTTCTTCCGCGCCTCCAGCCTCGGGGTGGCGCGCGATATCCTCTATCAAATTATCTCCGGAACCATCTCGTTCGCGAACATAACGCCGGCGTTCGTGCTGGTGATGATCATCGCCGCTGCCGCTCACTTTGTTCCGGACCGTTGGTATGCGGGCGGTCTTGAGCTTTATTGCCAATTTCCTTACTACGCCCAAGCCGCGGTCATCGCCGCGCTCGCCGTGGCCATTCGATATGTGGCGGGCTCGGGCTCGGCGCCCTTCATCTATTCGCGATTCTAAGAACATGCCGCCTCCCATGTTTCCCAAAAAGACATCGCTGGCCATTGCAACCTTGGGTGCGCTGCTGTTGCTGCTGGACTTCGCAAAACTCGCCCGGCCTTTTACGCTCTCGGAAGTCCTCGATTTTCGTCCGCGCGACATTCCGAACGTTGAGCCGCTCGCGCCCATTCCAGCTACCAACCGGCCAGTCACTGCCTTTAAGCACCCGATTATCGAGCCCAATCTGATGGATCCGCACGACAATCTGCGGGCGTTTTATCTCGCGCTCTGGCGCACCGAATTGGGAGCTCCCGGCGCAATCACGCGCGTGCTGCACTATGGCGATTCGCCGGTGACTGCCGATTCCATCACCGCCGACGTGCGCTCGCTTTTGCAGCAGCACTTCGGTGACGCGGGCCACGGCTTCGTCCTCATCGCCAAGCCATGGGCCTGGTATGGACACCGCGGGGTGGAGTTACAGGGTAAAGGGTGGCTCATCAACGCGGCTACGCAAGTTCGCGCCAAGGACGGATTTCACGGCCTGGGTGGCGTAAGCTTCGAAGGCGAAACGGGCGCTACTTCGCACCTGGAACTCGCCGAAGATCACGCTCAAATGGAGATTCATTTTCTGCACCAGCCCGGCGGAGGCGTGCTGGCGGTGGAAGCCGGCGGGCAAAAATTGGGCGACGTGGAAACCGATGGGCCCGACAAGCAGCCCGATTACCGAACCTTCCCATTGGCGGCGGGGGCGCGCGAGATCGATCTGTCGGTGGAGCGCGGGCCGGTTCGCCTCTTCGGCGTCAGTTTCGAAAGAAACACACCGGGCGTGATCTACAATAGTCTTGGGCTGAACGGCGGCCAGGTGCAATCGGTGGTCCGCTATTTTGACAAGCCGCAGTGGACCGCGGAGCTGCAGCACCAGCATCCCGATCTGGTGGTGATTAATTACGGCACGAACGAAAGCATTTATGCCGAATACATCGAGCGTTCCTACCCCGGCGAGTTGCGCCAGGTGATCGAGCGCGTAAAGACGGCAGTGCCGCGCGCGTCGGTGCTGATTATGAGCCCCATGGATCGCGGGCAGCGCGACGCCAACTCGCGGATCGCCACGGTTCCCACGCTGCCGCGTTTGGTCGAGATCCAGCGGCAGATGGCGTCTGAGATGGGCTGCGCGTTCTTCAATACTTTTCAAGCCATGGGCGGCGAAGGAACCATGGCGCGCTGGTATGACAGCCAGCCCAGACTGGTCAGTGCCGATTTCACGCATCCCTTGCCGGCTGGCGCGCGGAAAGTGGGCGTGCTGCTCGATCAAGCGCTCGAATCCGGCTACCGGCAATTCAAAGCGCGCGAGCAACGCCCGGCGCGCGGCGCACCCTTACAAAGGTGACCCGCTAGTGGGCAAGCTCGCGCTGATCTTCGCGGTTGTTCTTCTGGCCGCGCCTGCTCCGGCCGTAACGCCGTCCGCGACAAAAAAGACCAGCAAGAAAAAGCCGCTCAAGAAACGGGTGCGAGTTCCCGCCGTATATGTCTCGCCCGTGGTCCGCGGCGCGGCGCTGCGCGCTATCAGTGAACGAACCGAGCGCCCCCTCGGCGTTCTCGAAGGCGCTGGAGCGCTGGTGCCATTCTTCGAGCAGCTCTCGCATCCGCCCGAGAACATGTCGCTGCACATTTTGCAGTACGGCGATTCGCACACCGCGTCCGATGACTGGGCCAACCAGATGCGTCAGGATTTCCAGGCCAAGTTCGGCGCCGGCGGCGCTGGCTACACGCTGCCCGGCCATCCGTTTCTCGGTTACCGCCGATTCGACAGCAAAGGAAGTAATTCGCGCGGCTGGTATACCAGCGGAATCGTCACCCGCAAGAGCGATGGCATCGAAGGCCTGGGTGGAGTCAGTCTTACGGCCCAATCCGCGGGTGAAACGGTGACGTTGACCGTGGAGTGCGAGCAACTCGAACTGCATTATTTGCGTCAGCCCGGCGGCGGCCGGCTTGAATTCTCGGTGGACGGCGCGCCCACGGACACCATCGATACGGACGGCGAAACCGGACCAGGTGTGTTTTCCCACATCGCCGCGCTCGGACCGCATCAATATACGTTGCGAACGCTGAGTTCGGCGCCGGTGCGCTTGTTTGGATGGGTGGCGCAAAATCACGCTGGCGTCACTTATGAAACGTTGGGCATCAACGGCGCGCAGGCCAGCCTGATGCTCAATTGGAACTCGTCCATCCTTGCGCCGGAGCTCGCGAGCCGCGATCCCGCGCTGATCGTCCTGGCGTATGGAACCAACGAAGCACTCAGCCGTTCGTGGACCGCCGAAGAGTATCGTGCCAGCCTGACGGAAATCATCCAGCGGCTGCGCAGCGCGGTTCCTGTGGCGAGCATTCTCCTGATCGGTCCGCCGGATTGCGAATACCGCGCCCGCGGCCGCCGTCTCCCGTTCCCCCATCTGGATGAGGTGATCCAGATCCAGCGGGAAGTGGCTCAAGCCAACGGCTGCGCCTTTTGGGATTGGCGCGCTGCCATGGGCGGACCCGGAGCGGTGCGGCAATGGGTGCAGGCCGGCCTTGGCCAGGGCGATTACACGCACCAGACCGGCGCCGGATATCGCATGACCAGCGACCTGCTCTTTGAGGATCTAATGGCACAGTACAATCGCTTTCTCAGCGTGCGCGCCGAAGAAAGCCACAGTCAATAAGAATGGACAATAAAGAACGCATCCTGGCGATCGTACGGAAGGTTTCGAAGAACAACACGCTTCCCGACCCCGAAGAGTCGCTGTTCGACTCGGGATTTCTCGATTCGTTCGCACTGCCGGATCTGGTGAGCGACCTTGAGCGCGAGTTCGGGATCAAGATACCTGACTCCGATTTGAATCCGCGCAAATTCGAATCCATCGCGCGCATTCAAAGCTATATCGAGAGCAGGATGTAACTGGTGGCGGCGATCCGGGGCTTGGGAGCCTATCTGCCGTCGCGCGTGGTCAGCAACGCCGAACTGGCCGCTCAATTGAATTGTGAAGCCGGCTGGATCCTCGACGTTTCGGGAATCGAGGAGCGGCGTTATGCCGCGCCCGACGAGACCCTTGCGAGCATGGGTGTGGCTGCGGCCCGGCAAAGCCTGCAGAGCGCCGGAATCAGCGCGGGCGATCTGGGAATGATTCTGGTTTCCTCAGGTTCCTCCGAGCGCCGCTTTCCTGGGCCGGCATCCGCCATCGCACATGCTTTGGGCCTGGATCATGTTCCGGCTATCGACTTGCCCATCGCCAGCGCCGGCAGTTTGTTCGGGATGGCAGTGGCCGCGTCGTTATGCGCCATTCACGGCAATATCCTGGTCGTCGCCTGCGAGAAAATGTCGGCGATTGTTTCGCGCCAGCCCATGGAACGCGGCGTTGCGCCTCTCTTTGGCGACGGCGCGGGCGCGTGCCTGATCGGCCCCCAAGACGGGCCGGTGAAGATCGTCGATTCGGTGCTCCATACCGACGGCGCATTCGCCGAGGATCTGCGTCTCCAATTTGATGCGCCACTCGAAATGAACGGTCGATCCGTTATCTTACAGGCCTCGCGCAAGATCCCGGCCGCGATCGGTGAGTTGCTGGGAAGGAACGGAAAATCGGCAGCCTCGGTGAAAGTTTTCCTGATGCATCAGGCCAATCAGAACCTGATGGATCGAGTGGCCCGCGCTCTGGAAGTAGACGCCACGCGCTTTTACTCCAACATCCGGCGGTACGGGAACACGTCGTCAGCGTCGATGCTCATCGCGGCGGCCGAATGGTGGCGCGATCCCGGGCCTCAGCAAGGCGATCTAATTTGTTTCGCAGCGTTCGGCGCCGGTTTTCACTGGGGCGCGCTACTGGCGGAAGCCGCGAGTTGATCGCGTTAATCTCCGGATGCCCGGCGCGGCGGATTGTACGGAACAAGTGACGCGAGCGTTAATCGGATCGTGCTCCAGCGCGTGCGAACCAGGGAGAGCCCCACCATGAGCAGGATCACCGCGATAGCCGCTATGCCGCAATACACGTTGCTCAGCGATTCCTTCAGAGCCCCGAACCAGCGGCCATACACCAGTTCGATGTGCACCCAGTAGACCAGCAGCGACGTGGTGCCCAACTGCCGTACCCAGCTCCAGGAAGCCGCGAGCGGTAGTGCAGTCCACAAGTAGGCGAAGCCCATCACCAGCATCACCACGCCCAGTTTGATCACGATCAGCCCTGGGCTGTCGAGCCAAAACTCGGATTTGGGATAGAGCGAGTACGGCATGTTCGAAAAGTATTGGCCCCCGATAATCAAGCCGAAGCCTATTAGCCCGCCCCACTGCATCACGCGATTCATTTGGTCCGCCTTCACCAGACGCAAGATGCTGCCGATGCTGAGGCCGAAGGCGATGAACGAAGCCCAGGGAAAGAACGCGAAGTATTGATAGCTGGGGACGAAGTACGCGGTAAATTGCGGAGGAAGCCAGCGCCAGTCGATAGAGGAGACCAGCGGAGACGCGGCCGCGATGGCGACGCCCAGCCCGGCGCACAAACGAACGCGCTCGGCCGTGGTGAAGATGGCCATCACAGACATCAGCAGAATGGCGAATCCCATGCAGTTGAGGATGTCCACCTTGAGCAGATCCGTCCAGGGGCTTTGTCCAAATGCAAAGGCCCAAAGCTGAAAACGAAACAGGAAGGCCAGTGTGAACAAATAACCCGCGCGCCTTAACGCCGCGCGCCAGCGTCCCATCGCATTCAGACCCTGCCGCTCGCGCCCATCCATCAGGAATGAGAGCGTGATGCCGGTGAGGACCAGGAAGATCGCGGGACCGATTCCGCCGAAAAACTGCGAAAGCATGAACGGCCCATCGGTTCGTAGATCGGTTCGATTGAAGGAATGAAACACGTGGCCTTGCAGCATCACCACCACAGCCGCGCCACGCGCCCAATCGAGAAACGTCAGGCGGCCGCCGGCATTGCGATTATTAAGCTGCGCTGTGGTTTCCACTTCTCTATTTACCCGGATATTCGATTTTCACGCCTTGCGGCAGGTTCAGCTGCAAAGCGTCCCGTTGCAACGGCGGATTGATCTTCAAGTCACTATAGGTCACCAGACGGTAATCGCGCGACGGCTCCATAATCTTCTCGCGCAGCGGATAGGGATCGCCTTGTACGGGGATCCACAATTCAAGCTTTTGCACGTACTGCCGCGCGGCGCTGTCCCTGGGAATTAACTGCAGATGAATGGCCGCTGGACCTTTTGTGGTTTCCGTCCCTAGCACGCTCACGTCGTAGTCTTTTGCAAGTTCGGTGCCGGAAGTGCCGAATCCGATCATCAGAAACTTGTCGATCTGCTCGCCTTGCTTAGCCAGATCATACACGTGCAAGGTCTTGATTTTCGGAAAATACTCCTGGAACTTTCGTTTCTCGAAGGTGATAATCTTGCTGTCCGGAACGGTAAAATCCACCCGGCCCTGTACCTCGCCGGGTTGAACCTTCTTCATCGTGACGGTTCCGCTTTCCCTGTCGTCCTCGTTCAAAACGTCCGTGTGCGTGACGTAAGTCACTTGGGCGGTCATGGACTTAAACTCGCTCGCGGCCTTGTCCATGCGCGCCAACACCTGCTGCACATCGTTGTCGGCTGCAGCCATCGCGGCCGGAGCAGCCAGGAAGAGACACACAACAAATCCGCGCAGTCGCGTTTGCATCAATTGTTGGATACCTGAGGGAGCCTCGCGGCTACGGCGTTGTGAACGCCATGAATCCTTTAATTTCCTGTTCGGAATCGACAATAGGTTCTAACCGAACAACATGATACTTCTTGCCGGTGCGCGCTTGCAGCAGGGCGCCCGCCTTGACGGGCCGAGCGCTCTCGGGAGTATTCGAAAGCTGCTCCGCATCCATCCAAAAAACGGTGTCGCCATGTTCGGAGGGGAGCATCACGATGCTATTCGCACGCGGCTGATCGCGAAACCACTCCCGGGGAGTCAGGAAGATGAAGGCCAGAATCAGCCCCACCATCACGTCATATTGCCAGCCGGCGCGTGGATAATCCCAAAACAAAAAGCGCTTGATCCCGCTGATCGGGCTATCCATATCGCCTTCAGTTTAACATGTGCCCCGTCGGTGCCTGGGCACTGAATGTAAGTGAATGTAAGCAGTAAGCTTAGGGAGGGTTACTTGTATTTCCTGAGCACGGCCAGCACCCGGCCTTGGATCTGCACCGAGGCCGCATCCACAAGGATGGGCTGCATAGAAGCGTTGGCGGGCTGTAAACGGATGCGCCCGCCAGGCTCATGATAGAAGCGCTTGAGCGTAGCCTCGCGGCCATCCACCAGCGCCACCACGATCTCGCCATCGTGCGCCTGTTGCGCGCGCTCCACCAACACGTAATCGCCGCTCATGATGTGATCGTCGATCATCGATTCGCCGCTTACCTGGAGCGCGAACGTATCGCCCTTGCCCGTGAAGTCGGTGAACTGCAGCGTTTCCTGTCCTTCGATGGCTTCCACCGGCGTGCCCGCTGCAATGCGGCCAGCCAGCGGAACTTCGTTGGATCGCACCGATGCCCGGCCTTTGCGCCGCTCCTGAATGTATTTCGCCGACACTTCGAGCGACCGGCTTTGATTGAACAGGCGCCGCAGGTAATTACGCGATTCGAGCGCCTGGATGTGCTTGTGAACGGTTGCGAGCGACGCGAGCTGGAGCCCCTGGGCCAGTTCCTCATAGCTGGGGCTGTACCCGTTGTCTTCAACGAAGTCCGCGATGAAGTCGAGCACTTCCTTTTGCCGCTTGGTCAAGGCCATGGAACCATTGTGGGGCGAACAAAAGGAGAAGTCAAGTGGGGTTGGGTATGCCGGGTTCAGGGTAACTCGAGGGCCGACCATGGACATGTATGAAACCACGATTGCGGCGATTCAGACCAATTCGGATGAGGGATTACGGTTTTCGCTACAATCGAAGGGATCGGGGCAACCTGACCTTCAAGTTGATTTTGGCCGAGGTTTCGAAGCCGGGAGCGGCTTGACCGCGCCCTTCAGTAGAGTGTGAAACGCTTCTCTCGTAAAGGGGTTCGTCTTTTGACCTTTTTTAGTGCGTTTCTATTAGTTTAGCTTGGCGCTCGGAACACCAAGCAGACACGCTCAGTTTAGGAGTCTATCGCGATGCCTGAGCCTGAACAAATAGAGTTTTATATTGACGCATTCACGAAAGAGACGATGCCGATGGCTAGGCTTGCGGAGTATCTCAAAGACCTCGCGGTGCTCCTAGGCCACAAAGCCAGCGTTCATCTGATCGGTGTTGAAGGCGGTAGCACACGGCCCCAAATCCTCATCGACGCTGCCGATGTTCCAAAGATCCGTGATCGCGTAAATGCCGTTCGCATGAGCGACGCGCCTGAAGACGCCATGCGAGCCTACAGAGCAATCGATGATCGCTTGGCTAGAGACAACGCCAAGGGCACTCTGGTGAGCCGCACGCACAGTGACAACAAGATTATCGAATTTCCCGGACGGGATCGTACACAGGCAATTCGTCCTTTCTCTCAACCAGGGGTACTAGATGGTGTTGTGATGGCCGTAGGGGGGCGAGACAATCCGCCGACGGTTCACCTACAAGACGAAAGCAAAACATACGTATGCCATGCGAGTCGTGCCCTCAT
Source organism: Bryobacterales bacterium (assembly GCA_963781905.1). Classification (GTDB taxonomy): domain Bacteria; phylum Acidobacteriota; class Terriglobia; order Bryobacterales; family Bryobacteraceae; genus Palsa-89. Next base: position 3,248,130 of record CAWAHZ010000010.1, on the reverse strand, counting down.
AAAACAGATTGCGCCGTATATCTATGAGACTCCAATTCGTGTTAGCGGGAACGGGCGATGGGAACGCAATCTCTCGGGTGACTGGATATTGGCGCGCTTCACTATCCATGACTTCACACCGCTGAAAGATACGCCGTTGCAATCCCTGGTTGCCTCGATTCGTTCTGAGAAATTGAGCCAGTGGGGAGAAGCAGACGCTCCTCTCGAAGAACTTCACAAACTCAGGCATGGTGATTGATGGTTGCATTCGATACGAGTTTCTTGATCCTGATGCTGGACGAAGAAGCCGTAGCGAATCAGGGCACACCGCGTCTCCAAGAGCGAATCGACCTGCTTCTTGATCAATTATCAAAATCCAGGAGCAAAATCCTTATCCCCACTCCGGCGTTGAGCGAGTTCTTGGCGAAGGCCGACGTGTCAATTCTTGACAAGATCCATGCCACAAGCAGTTTTGTAATTGCTCCGTTCGACGAGCGGGCCGCCATTGAAGCAGCGGAAATGACCAAAAACTCGATTCGCGAACGCGACAAGAAAGATCCGGTTTTCGCTGGGACGTGGTCTAAGATCAAATTCGATCGCCAGATTGTAGCTATAGCTAAGGTGGAGGGAGTTGACGCGATCTATTCCACCGATCCAGACGTAGAGAAGCACGCCAAAAAGGTTGGCTTGCCGTGTTACGGTATCGTTGATCTCCCAAGTGCGCCGAGCGTGCAGTTGCCGCTTAAACCACTCGATGAGAAGTGATCGCCCCGGAGCCTACGCCAAAAGGCGACTAAACAGCCGCGAGAGACTCAGGTCAACACGCCGCGCAAGCGCAGCGCTTCATCCACCAAGGCGACCAGCTCATCCCGCGTGATGTTTAACCGGTCGTTCCCGCCCTCCGCGTCTGGGGTCCGGTCTTCGGCCACGATGGGACGGCCGGGTTCCATGCGGTTGTGGGACTTCACGCCGTAGCGCCCGCGTGCTTCAAACAGTTTTCCCACCTCATGTTTGGAGAGAACCTTTGGTCCGCCGAGCAGCTCGGCCACCAACGTAACCCGCGCCAGATGCTCCACGGTTTCCATCTTGAAGAACGCCTTGTACACATCCTCGCCATAACACACCGAGCCATGATTGCCCAGCAGAATGGCGTCGTATTGCGGGATGTAGGGCAACATGCCGTCGGTGAGCGCAGGCGTGCCGGGGAGCCCGTATTCGGCAAGCGGCACGCATCCCAGGCTCACGATCACTTCCGGCAGAAGAGCCAGGTTGAGCGGCCGGCCGGCCACCGCGAATCCGGTAGCCACGGGCGGATGCGCATGCACCACCGCCGACACGTCCGGGCGCATCTGGTAGATGGTAAGGTGCATCGCGATCTCGGTGGTTCGCTCGCGCGCGCCATCGATCTTGTTGCCGTCCAGATCGCAGACGATGATGTCGGCGGGCGACATCATGCCCTTGCTCACGCCGGTGCAAGTGCACAGAATGCGTCGGCCGTCCAGGCGCACACTGATGTTGCCATCGTTCGCCGCGACCCATCCTTTTTGATAGATCAGCTTGCCGACGTCAAGGATGTCCTGGCGATATTGTTCTTCCGTCTTGGCCATCCGGACTTTCAATTGTAGCAATCGTAGTTTCCAACTGCCGAAGGCGGCGTTTTCGGAAGGAGCCCGTCGTACAATGGGTGCAGTGGACAACAGGCGAATGTGCCCGAATTGCCGGGCGTTTGTGACGACCAGCGACCGGGTGTGTCCGTATTGCCAAGCCCCCTTGGGCCCGCGAGCGGTGGAGCGCCGCAATCCAGGCGAGATTTTGGGCGGATTGATCCCGCACGCGCGCTTTACAACCGTGATCATCCTGCTCATCAACACGGCGCTGTACATCGCGGAGTACATCAACCCGCAATCGGGAATTTCGCAGTACGGACGGAGTCTCCCCGCGGCCTATATGAATGGAGAATGGTGGAGACTGGTAACGGCAGGCTTCCTGCACGGCAGTATTCTTCACATCCTGATGAACTCCTGGGTGCTGTTCGACCTGGGTGCCGAAGTGGAAATGTTCTACGGCACCAGCCGGCTCATCGTGTTTTATTTTCTCTCCACGGTGACGGGCTTTGCGGCGAGCTCGCACCTGAGCGGGAATGCCTCGGTAGGCAGCTCGGCCGGCATCTTCGGCCTGATTGGGGCCATGCTGGCATTCGGGTTCACCGACCGTTCGTCGCTCGGGATGCAGGTGAAATCGCTCTACACGCGCTGGGTGATTTATGGGTTGGTGATCAGCTTTCTTCCAGGCGTGGATTTTTGGGCGCACGTGGGCGGATTCGCAGGCGGATTCCTGTCCGGATGGCTGGCCAGTACGCCGCGGGCGCGCCTGATGTGGAAGGAGCCGCTGCTCAGGGCCCTGGCCGGGGTGTGCATCGCCATGACGGTGGTCGCGTTCGGGATGATGTATCGGGCAATCGCCGAAGCTTCCCGCCTGGTCCAATAGGTCCGTCTGCACCCGCACAGTGAGTCCCACAACCGGACACACCGCGCGGCCTCATCAATCCTAAAACGCCCATCGCGCCTTATTTTTCAGTAATATCGACATTGGAAGAGTACTTGCGAATTGAGATCAGGAGAAATCTCCCATGGCAATGGATGTACCCCGCGGTAAAGAAGTCGCTCGACGGAAACTGATTCGCCGAATTATCTACATCGTGATCCTGGTGGCGGCCATTCCGCTCATCACCTGGGGACTATCCCGGCTGAAGCCGGCGGCGCCATCCGTGGATCGGGCGACGGTGTGGATCGACACGGTGAAGCGGGGGCCCATGGTGCGCGACGTGCGCGGCCTGGGAACGCTGGTGGTGGAGCAATATATGTGGGTGCCGGCGGAGTTTGAGAGCCGCGTGGAAAAGATAAATTTTCTCCCCGGCGCCACGCTGCACACCAACGATGTCCTCATGGTGTTGAGCAATCACGATATGGAACTGGCGGCCAAGGACCTGGAGTGGCAGATCAAAGCGGCGCAGGCCAATTTGGTAAATCTGCGGGTCCAACTCCAGACGCAGCAACTGGCGCAGAAGGCCACCACCGAACAAGTAAAGTCCGATATGGAACAGGCGGAGTTGCAGTCCGATCGCGATTCTCAATTGACCAAGCTGGGGTTGAAGTCGGACCTCGACACCAAGCTTTCGGTGGCGAAGTATGAGGAGTTGAAGGGCCGCTACGCGTTGTCGAAAGAGCAGTTGGATATCAGCGACAAATCCATCCAGGCGCAGATGGACGCGCAAAAAGTGGAAATCGAAAAATTGCAGGCGGGCTACGAGTTGAAGAAGGAACAAGTGGATCAGTTGGTCATCCGCTCGGGAACGGACGGGACGCTTACGCAGCTGGGTGCAACGGCCACGCCTCTCGAAGTGGGCATGCGGGTTGCGCCCGGAACCATTCTGGCGAAGATCGCGCAGCCCAATAAGCTGAAAGCGACCCTCAAGATCCCCGAGACGCAGGTGAAGGACGTAGCCATCGGGCAGGTGGCCTCCATCGATACGCGTAACGGAATTATTCCCGGGCACGTCTCGCGCATCGATCCGGCGGCGGTGAATGGAACCGTGGACGTGGATGTGACCCTGGAGGGTCCGCTGCCGCAGGGCGCGCGGCCGGATCTGAGTGTGGACGGAACCATAACGCTCGAACGTCTGGCCAACGTAGTCTACGTGGGCCGTCCGGTGGTGGGGCAGCCGGGCGCGAAGATCACGTTGTTTAAAGTGGATCCGGACAACAAAGGAGCGGAGCGCATACCGGTGTCCCTGGGGCGCAGCTCGGTGAACAATATTGAAGTGCTGGACGGATTGAAAGTCGGCGATCAGGTGATCCTGTCGGACATGTCATCGCAGGATCAATACAACAGGATCCGTTTGAATTAGGCGGAGTGGCGGAGAGAGCTCAATGGCGATTGACGAAACAGCTTTGATCAGCATGGACGGCGTTACCAAGGTCTTCCAGACCGACGAAGTGGAGACGCACGCGCTGGCGGGCATTCATCTGCACATCAAGAAGGGCGAATATCTGGCCATCGCGGGGCCATCGGGCTGCGGGAAGTCCACGCTGCTGGCGATCCTGGGGCTGCTCGATTCGCCCTCCGACGGCGCGTACGTGTTGAATTCGAAGCCGGTGCAAAACCTGAAACTTTCCGAGCGCGCCCGCATCCGTAACCGCGAGATTGGTTTTATTTTCCAGGCCTTCAATCTGATCGGCGATTTGACGGTGTACGAGAACGTGGAGCTTCCGCTCACTTATCGGGGCATGCCTTCCGCCGAACGCAAGAAACGGGTGCATGACGCGCTGGAGCGCGTGGGCATGTCGCACCGCATCAAGCATTATCCATCTCAGCTCTCCGGCGGCCAGCAGCAGCGCGTAGCGGTGGCGCGGGCCCTGGGCGGAGATCCGTCCATCCTGCTGGCGGATGAGCCGACTGGAAACCTGGACTCAGTGAACGGCGAAGCCGTGATGGATTTGCTGCGCGAGCTGCATCGCGGCGGCGCGACCATTTGCATGGTGACTCACGATCCCCGCTATGCAAGTTACGCGGACCGCACCATCCGGTTGTTTGATGGACGGATTGTGGAAGAAAGCGTGGGGGTGGCGTGATGTTTGGACGAAACGTCGATTTTTTCGCGGTATTGTTTATCGCGCTCGCGATGCTCGGCTTCGCCGAGGTGCGGTCGTGGCATCTTCAAGAAGCGTTGGATTCGATTCGCGTCGAAAATGCGATTCAGATCGAGCGCTGCCCGGCGTCCCAGCGGGTGTTCTCGAATCTCGCCTCCATTTTCAAATAGAATCCAGAATTCAGAAGCCAGAATTCAGAATTCAGAATGGTGGGACTGATGGGTCCGGGATTCTGAATTCTGGCTTCTGAATTCTGAATTCTCGTCATACTATAGATACCTTATGAGTTCCCCCATGATAGTTCTGCGGAATGTGGAGAAGTATTTCGAGCACGGTCCCACCAAGACGTTTGTCTTGCGCCGCGTCAACGCGGAGATCAAGGATGGCGAGTTCGTTTCCATCATGGGGCCGTCGGGCGCTGGCAAGTCGACGCTGCTGCATTTGCTCGGGATGCACGATAGCTCCTGGACCGGCGAATACTATCTGGCCGACCACGCCATTCACAAGCTGTCGAAGAAAGATCGCATGGAGCTGTACAAGAAGTATTTCGGCTTCGTGTTCCAGAGCTATCATCTGCTGGATTCGCTCACCGTGTACGAGAATCTCGATATCCCGCTGTCTTATCGCAACATCAAAAAGTCTGAACGCGACAGTATCGTGTGCGACGTGTTGGACCGCTTTCAGATTGTAGGCAAGAAGGATCTTTATCCCAATCAGCTTTCTGGCGGCCAGCAGCAATTGGTGGCTATCGCGCGGGCCATCGTTGCAAGTCCCAAAGTCATCCTGGCCGATGAGCCCACCGGTAATCTGCATTCGAGCCAAGGCAAGGAGATCATGGATCTCTTCAAACGCTTGAATGACGAGGGAACCACCATCATTCAAGTGACCCACAACGAGAAGAATGCCGAGTACGGCCACCGCATCATCAATATCGCCGATGGCTGGATTGAGCCGCAGTGACGGAACGGCCATGAAGGAGTGGCAAAGTTCCGCCGCGCCGCGCATCTTGATCGCCGACGATCAGTCGGACGTGCTCGAAGCCTTGCGCCTGCTGCTGAAGGGCGAAGGCTATCAGATTGACGCCGCCACTTCGCCCGCTGGTGTCGTGGCGGCGCTCGAAGCGCGTGACTTCGACGTGGTCATTATGGACCTCAATTACACGCGCGACACCACGTCGGGACAAGAAGGGCTCGATCTGCTTTCGCGCATTCAAGCCATCGATTCCGTGCTGCCGGTGATTGTGATGACGGCTTGGGCCACGGTGGGCCTGGCGGTGGAAGCGATGCGCGGCGGCGCGCGCGACTTCGTGCAGAAGCCCTGGGAAAACGAGCGGCTGCTCAGCATCGTCAAGACGCAGATCGATCTGAGCAACGCTATCCGCAGGGGCATGCGCCTGGAAGCCGAGAACCGGCTGCTGCGCGCGGAAGGCGTTCCGTCGCTCATTGCGGATTCGCAAGCCATGCAGCCGGTGCTCCAGATGATTTCGCGCGTCGGACCGTCGGACGCGAACGTGCTCATCACCGGCGAACCCGGGACCGGCAAGGAAGTGGTGGCCAAGACGCTGTTCGCGATTTCGCCGCGCAGCGCCAAGCCCATGGTGACGGTGAATGCCGGCGGGCTGGCCGAAGGAGTTTTCGAAAGCGAACTGTTCGGGCACGTGAAAGGCGCGTTCACCGATGCCAAGACCGATCGCGTGGGGCGCTTCGAGCTGGCCGATAGCGGCACACTGTTTCTGGACGAGATCGCGAACGTACCCATGAATCTGCAGGCCAAGATGCTGCGCGTGCTGGAAGTGGGCGAGATGGAGCGGGTGGGATCGTCGAAGACCAAGCGCGTGGATGTGCGCGTCATCTCGGCTACCAACGCGCACCTGGACGAAGAAGTAAATTCCGGGCGATTCCGGCAGGACCTGCTGTTCCGGCTCAACACCATCGAAATTCATCTGCCGCCGCTGCGCGAAAGACGCGAAGACATTCCCGTGCTTGGGGCGCATTTTCTCGCCGCGCATGCGCAGCGCTACCGGAAGCGTATCGGAGGGTTCGATCGCGCCGCGTTGCAGTTGATGCTGGAGCATCCCTGGCAGGGCAACGTGCGCGAATTGAATCATGTGATTGAGCGCGCCGTATTGATGGCGCAAGACACCCAGATCAAGCCGGCCGATTTGGCGCTGCGCTCCGGCCGCGATGTCAGCCCGCGGCTCGAAGACATGAGCATCGAGGAAGTGGAAGCCTTCCTCATCAAGAAAGCTCTGGCGCGTTACAACGGAAACGTGAGCCACGCCGCCAACGCCCTGGGACTCAGCCGCAGCGCGCTCTACCGCCGTCTCCAGCGCTACGGGTTATGATCGCTTCGTGAAGCTCCACAGCCCCCGCCTGGTTCACGAGCAGCGGATTCTCGTCATGGCGCTGGTGGCTGGGTTGCCCGGGGTAATCACGTCGATGCTGGTGCTGTGGCTGGGCGATTACACGCCCCGCGTGCAGTGGACGCTGACGGCGGTGATCGGCGGAATCTGGCTGGGGTTTTGCTTCGCCCTGCGCGAGCGCGTGGCGTCGCCCTTGCGAACGCTCGCCAATCTTCTGGAAGCCATGCGCGAAGGCGATTATTCCATCCGCGCGCGGCATTCCAAAAGCGGCGATGCGATGGGCGAAGTGATGCAGCAGGTGAACGCCATGAGCTCCACGCTGCGTGCTCAGCGCCTGGGAGCCATGGAAGCCACCACACTGCTGCGCAAGGTGATGGAGGAGATCAATGTCGCCGTATTCGCATTTGACGGCGACCACCGGCTGCGCCTGGTGAATCGAGCCGGCGAGCGGCTGATGAATGAGCCGGCGGTGCGCCTGCTGGATCGATCGGCGGAGCTGTTGGGATTGAGCCCATACCTGGAAGGTGAAGCGCAGCGCACCGAGCAGCGAACATTTCCCGGCGGGACTGCGCGCTGGGGCGTCAGCCGCAGTTTGTTTCGCGAAGGAGGGTTGCCGCACCAATTGGTGGTGGTGACGGACTTAACGCGCCCCTTGCGTGAAGAAGAGCTGAAGGCCTGGCAGCGGCTGGTGCGGGTTTTGGGACACGAGTTGAACAATTCCCTGACGCCCATCAAGTCCATTGCTGGAAGCCTGGAAAGCATATTGGCGCGCCAGCCTCGGCCGGAGGATTGGGAAACCGACACTCGCCGGGGGCTGGCTGTGATCGCCGCGCGCAGCGAAGCCTTAAGCCGCTTTATGAGCGCTTATGCCACGCTGGCCAAGCTGCCACAGCCCAAGATCATGCCGGTGGGCGTGGCGGAGTTGGTTCGGCGCGTGGCCAGGCTCGAGACACGCATTGCTCCGCAGGTTGTGCCTGGACCGGAAATCGTAATCCAGGCGGATGCCGATCAGTTGGAACAATTATTGATTAATGTGATTCGGAACGCGGCCGATGCGTCGCTCGAAACCGGGGGTGGCGTGCGCGTGGGTTGGGAACGGCAGGACTCCAAACTGACCGTGTGGGTGCGTGATGAGGGACAGGGTTTGCCGAACACCGCCAATCTGTTCGTGCCGTTCTTCACCACCAAGCCGAGCGGATCGGGAATCGGGCTGGTGCTCAGCCGTCAGATCGCCGAGGCGCATGGTGGAGTGCTGACTTTGCAGAACGCGGCGGATGGTCCGGGCTGTGAGGCGCGGCTGGTTTTACCGCTGGCGTGATTTCTCCCGGTACTATGAATCAGGGTAGCCATGCCACGAGAGACTATTAGCTTCCGTATGGATTCTGAAAAAATAGAAGCGCTGGACGCAGCTGCCTCGGCGCTCGACCGGGACCGGAGCTATGTCATTAATGGAGCCATCGAGGCGTATCTCGATGTCCACCGCTGGCAATTGGAGCACATTCGCGAGGGGCTGCGGCAAGCGGACGCCGGGGAATTTGCAACGGGAGCCGAAATGAGGGCTACTTTCTCCCGGCCCCCGATGAATGCCGGCGCGCGCCGATAAAGCCTCTATTCTCGGAATGCCCCCTTAGGCTGGCCCAAGATCCGCGTTCATCGGCGGCCATTTTTCGTTTTTCGGCTATTTTTTTGCGAACCTAACCCCTTCCGCCAACGTACGTCTATCAGAGCTGAGCACCGGATGTTTCGGTCGCTCGGGAAGGAGACGGTGTGGATTCAGATACGACACTGATTAGCCTCAAAAGCGTGACTAAGGTATTTAGCACGGACGAGGTGGAGACTCACGCGCTGGCCGGAATCGAGTTGAACGTTCGTAAGGGCGAGTACATATCTATCTCCGGGCCATCCGGCTGCGGGAAATCGACGCTGCTGGCCATTCTCGGCCTGCTCGACACGCCATCGGACGGCAGTTACGTGCTGAACGACACGCGTGTGGATCAGATGAAGCTTTCGCAGCGCGCGCGCGTGCGTAACCGCGAAATTGGATTCATTTTCCAGGCTTTTAATCTAATTGGCGATCTGACCGTCTATGAGAACGTCGAATTGCCGCTCACCTATCGCAATATGCCGTCCTCGGAGCGCAAGACGCTGGTGAAGGATGCGCTGGAGCGGGTGGGCATGTCGCATCGCATCAAACATTATCCGTCGCAGCTTTCCGGCGGCCAACAACAGCGCGTGGCCGTGGCGCGGGCACTGGCCGGACGTCCCTCCATCCTGCTGGCCGATGAGCCAACCGGCAATCTGGATTCCGTCAATGGCGAACAAGTGATGGGCCTGTTGAGCGAATTGCACCAGGAAGGCGCTACTATTTGCATGGTGACGCACGATCCGCGATACGCGCGCTGTGCTGACCGCACCATCACGCTGTTCGACGGCCGGATTGTCGAGGAGCATGTGCAGAACGCCGCTGCGCAGGCTTAACTGGCTCAGGCCTAACGCTTAATGGATGCCAGGCGCGGGCGGGATCGGCAGCGGAGGAATCGGTGAATGAGATCCCCGCACAAACTCGAACCAGGCAGGCACGGTCACTGGCTTTCCGTTGATGATTCCCGGCCGAAATCGCCAGCCTCTGCTGACGGCTGTCAGTAGCTCGCTCTCCCACTTCGCATCCGACGATTTCACAGCGCGGACGTTGACCGGCACGCCTTTGGCTGAGATATCGAACGCAATGGTGACGGATGCGTTTTCCTCTTGATCGACGGTCGGCGGGAATTTCGCGCGGATGAGAGTGGGGCGCGTTGCGAGCTCGGTCGGCGGCCGGAAAACGGCGCGAATCACATGCCAGTCCCATAAAGTGCGCTCGGGGCGAAAAAAAACCTCCAGATTCACCTGGACGGCAACCGGGTTTCCAGCCCGTGTCCCAGGTTTGAATTGCCACGCGCGCACATTCTCAACCGCCTTTTCATCCAAACCCAGGCCTAGCGCGCGAGCCACGTGAATGTCGCGCGGTTGGCCATCGGCCCCCACTACCACCGATAACAAAACGCTGCCTTCGAGCTTTGCGATGCGAGCTTCTTCGCTGTACCCAGGCTTCGCTTTCGCCACCACAAATGGCGCCGTCACGTCCGGCCCGGGACGGAAGACGGGAGACTGTGCCGCGGCGCCCAGGCCCAGCAGAAACAGGAACCCACGAGCGATGTTGGCGGCGTCCAAGTCCTTTTATAACCCAGGCAGCCGGAAAACAGCTCCAGCGGCTTGTTCTATGACTAGAAGCGCGATGCAGAGGACAACATGAGTGGCGATTCCGTACCGTGGGCTCTGCCGCTCTCGCGTTTTGGAAATAGCGATCGCGAGGCTACAACTCTGTTTCGAGAGCTGCGGAAACCTTTGCTTCGATACCTGGTATGCCTGGGGCTCTCCTCCGATGAAGCGCAGGACGTGGTGCAGGATGCCTTCCTGAACCTGCATCGTCACTTGTCGGCGGGCGGATCGCAGGAGAACATTCGCGGCTGGCTGTTCCGTGTAGCGCACAATCAGGCGCGCAACCGGCAGTTGAGTTATGACCGGCGATTCAGCACACCGCTCAGTGACGGCCAGGCCTCCGAATTGATACTGGATGAAACCACGCCCGAGCGGGTGTTGCTGGAAAAGGAAAAATACCAGCGTCTCGGCATTGCGATCCGCATGCTTTCAGACGTGGAGCGCGATTGCCTGCTGTTGCGCGCGAGCGGGTTGCGGTACCGCGAAATCGGAGAGGTGCTCGGGATAGCAACTTCGACGGTTGCCGATGTGGTGGAACGCGCGGTGAAGAAACTGGCGGAGAAATGCAATGTGTGAATATTCGGGGAGGTTGATCGCGTGGCTGGATCGCGAACTGGGGGACCAGGAAGCGACGAACGTGGAATGGCACGTGGGGCAGTGCGCCGAATGCCGGTGCGCGGTGAGCGCATATCAACAGGTGAGTGGGGCCTTCCTGCTCTGCTACGAAGCCACCATGACGGTGAAAAAGCCTCGCAATAAGCCCCTGTGGGCCTGGGGCGGCGTGGCTGCAGCCGCGGCCATCCTGGCGGCATTCCTTCTGGCCCAACCGCGGACGGAAAAGCTTGCAGCCCATATCCCGTCCCCGCCGCACGCGCCGCCCATGGCATTCGAACTTCCGCCAGCGCCAGTGGCCCGAGTCCGCTCGCCGCGAAGGCCGGGCCCAGTGCCAGTCCGGTCTCAGTGGATCGCCGTCGAGCCCACAGTGGAAGTGGCATTGCCGGCGGACGCGTTGTTTCCGCCCGGCGCGGTACCGGCAGGTTTCAGCTTTATCGCGGACTTTCGTCCGTAGGAGTAATCTTCATCCGTAGAAGTAATCTTCAAGGGAGACCATTTATGCAACGTTCACTGACTCTAGTTTTGCTCGCTTTACTGTTCGCAGCCAGCTCCGCTTTCGCGCAGCCGGAGGCCAATCATGTCTTCATTACCTCCAGCAGCATCGGGGGCGGATTCCAAAGGATGTCGGCTGCTCCGGTGCAAGGCGCGCCTTACTCTGCCACCATCACCAATGAATCCATCCAGACGCTTGCGGACGGTAACCGGATCGTCCAAAGCAGCACGGGAACTACGGCGCGGGATTCGGTGGGACGCACGCGCCAGGATGCGCCCTTGCCGCCCATCGGCAACATGTTGCCGGCCGATGCGCCACATCTGGTTTTCCTGCAGGACCCGGTAGCGCAGGCATCTTATACCTTGAACCTGACGGACAAGACCGCGACCAAGGGCCCGTCGTTTGTTTCGTCGACCCTATCATCTGTTTCGTCGTCTGTGTCATCTGTTTCGGGGTCTGTCACTGGGGCCACCGCCGCGAGCGGTCCGGCGGTTTTCATCAGCGGCGCTGCGCTACCCGCTACCACCGTTCATATGCAGCCTCAGGTGATCGGCATACAACAAAGGGTGATGATCGCCGATGAGCCAGGAGACGTGAAGACTGAAGATCTTGGATCGAAGGCCATGGAAGGCGTCACCGTCACTGGCACGCGCACCACTCGCGCCATTCCGGCCGGCCAAATCGGCAATGAGCGGCCGCTCAGCATCGTCACCGAGGTTTGGACATCGCCGGAACTGAAGACGGTCATTTACAGCAAGCGCAGCGATCCGCGCATGGGCGATCAAACCTTTGCGCTCACGAATATCGTTCGCGCGGAGCCCGATCCGGCGCTGTTTACCGTTCCTTCGGACTTCAAGATCCAGGATTCGCCTGGGCCAATTATGTACAAGACATCGGTCGGCCCCGGGTTGCCCTAGAATGTTGCCCTGGTAACGTTTGCGCTAGAACATGGTGCGTGAGTAAACGCCGCTCGTCGATTCGGGCGAGGTGAGGTAACACTCAGCCGCATAGGTGACCTCGCCCGGCTTCAAACTCGAGGCGAAGTTGTCGGCGCGCGCCGACAGATCGTTGGTCCAATCGCGAACTTTTCCGCTCGCGGGATCGAGACTGGCAGGCGTTCCAAACGAACTGGGCCGTAACTGCCGATTGCCCAGAACATAGCGTTCAGTGACCACGGGGTATCCTTTGTTGCTGCACTTCTCAGCGTCATCGGACGGGCAATCGGAAGGGTGAACCACGCGGATTTTGCTGAGGATCAGAACCGCCCTCCCACCGTGGATGTCAATGCCGATGCCCTCCGCCACACTCAATGCGATGTTCTGGTTAGCGCCCTGCGAAAAATCGAGACCCTGCGCATACATGCTTCCCACGTCGTGGCTGATCTGGTAGGCATGATCGCTCCGGTTGGCATTGTTGGTCACCGACACGATGCCAATCGAAAGAGGAATCAGGAAGATCGCACCCAACACGTAGAGCCGGAGCAACGTAGTGCCAGGGGTTTTCAGGCGTCGCGGCATGGGTGAAGCTCTACCTTAAGCGATGTGCGCGACACTTTCCAGACCGTCTAGCCGCCAATTTCCGGCGGATTCTGACTTAGTACTTTCCGAAAGGTTAGTTTCACCTCAGTCAATCGTTACCTACGCCTCCCCGTACCCCGACGCGAGAAGTCACACATGAGACGAAATCATCTCGGCGCGAAATGCATACTCGTCATCGCGCGGAACGGCTCAACGCCATGCGTCGTTCCGCTGGTCTCCAGCATCCAACAAATGTTGACATCCGAGCGCCGGGCCAAGGTCCATGAGCCTCGAATGTTATCCTGAAAATAAATGACTTATGACCTGATTGTGATTGGGAGCGGCCCCGGTGGCTACTCCGCAGCGGTGCGCGCCGGCCAGTACGGCCTAAAGACCGCGATCGTCGAAAAAGACCCCAAACTCGGTGGCACCTGCCTCCACGTAGGCTGCATCCCGACCAAGGCGCTGCTCCATACGGCCGACCTTTGGGAGCACTTCGTGAACCCCGGCGACGAGGGCATCGCGTGCGAAAATCCGAGGCTGGATTATCCCAAGGTGCTCGACCGCAAAAACAAGATCGTCTCGAAGCACGCCAAAGGCGTCGAGTTTCTGATGAAGAAGAACAAGGTGGACTGGGTGAAGGGCTATGGGACCATCCTGCCGCGCTCAGGAGCCGGCCCGCTGCAGGTGGAAGTGAAGTCGGAAACGGGCGCCCAAACACTCGAGACCAAGAATGTCATTATCGCTACCGGATCGGAAGCGCGCATGCTTCCCGGATTGGAGCCGGACCCCAAAGCCATTCTGACCAACATCGAGATTCTGGACCTTCCCGTAATCCCCAAGACCATGCTGATTATTGGCGCGGGTGCGGTGGGCGTGGAGTTCGCATCCATATTCAATCGGTTCGGGACCAAGGTCACGGTGCTCGAAATGCTGCCGCGATTGGTGCCGGTGGAAGACGAAGAAGTTTCCAAAGAACTGGAGCGTTATTTCAAGAAGACCGGCATCCGCTGCGAAACCGGCGCGAAGGCTGAGAACATCACGCGCACCGAGAACGGCGTCAGATTGTGCGCCGCGCTCGCGAACGGAAAGCGCGAGGATATGGAAGCCGAGACGTTGCTGGTGGCCGTGGGCCGCAAGCCGAACACGGAAAACATCGGGCTCGACAAGTTGAAGGTGGAACTGGATCGCGGATTCATCAAGGTGGATGCAGCATCAGCTCACGGGCGAACCGGGCGTCTATGCCATTGGCGATGTGGTGGCTGGAACGCCGCAACTGGCGCATGTTGCGACCATGGAAGGCATGATCGCGGTGGCCCACATGGCGGGCAAACCGGCGAAGCCCATCAATCGCAATCGCATTCCGGGATGCACTTACACCGAGCCCGGCATCGGCAGCGTCGGCCTCACCGAAGCGCAGGCGCGCGCGCAGGGCTACGCGGTGAAGGTAGGCAAGTTCCCATTCGTCGCCAACAGTAAGGCGACCATCCTGGGACACCACGATGGCTTTGTGAAGGTGGTGGCTGAGGAGAAATACGGCGAGATCCTGGGCGTGCACATCATCGGACCGGAAGCGTACGAGCTGATCGCCGAAGCCGTCCTGGCGATGGAAGCCGAAGCCACGGTTGAGACGCTGATGGGTACCATCCACGCGCATCCCACGTTGTACGAAGCCATGGGCGAGGCGTTCAACAACGTCTACGGGCTCACCATCAATGCCTGAAGTTCGCGGGCTTCGTATTACAGATCTTGGGCGCATGCGCTACGGGGATGCGCTTGCTGGTCCAGAACGACGTCGTCGAACAGCGCAAGCGGGGATTGATTCCCGATCAGCTCTTGTTCGTCGAACATCCCCACGTCATCACCCAGGGGCGCAACGGCCACGCCGAAAACCTGCTGGCGAGCGAGGAAGCGCTGCGCAGCGCCGGAATCGAGTTCTATCCCACCAATCGCGGCGGCGACGTAACTTATCACGGTCCCGGGCAGATTGTCGGCTATCCGATCGTGGATTTGCGAGAATGGAAGCGCGACGTAGTCGCCTATGTTCGAGCTCTCGAACAAGCGATTATCGATGCGCTTGCGGAGTTCAGTATTGCAGCCGGGCGAATTCCGGGCTGCACCGGCGTGTGGGTGGATGGCAGGAAGGTGGCGGCAATCGGCGTGCATATCAGCCGCTGGGTTACTTCGCACGGTTTTGCGTTGAATCATACTACCGATCTACGATACTTTCAGTACATCGTTCCCTGTGGGCTAACGAAGCCGGTCACATCCATGCAGGAACTGGGGTCGGGCGCGAGCCGCGAACAAGTGCTGGCCGCGTTGTCCACCAGCTTGGCCAGGCAGTTTCAACCGAGCCACGACAGACAAGATGCGGGCTTTTCGTATACGGAGACATATTCATGACTGACGTAGTAATGCCCCAGATGGGCGAGAGCATCGTGGAAGGCACCCTGACCAAATGGCTGAAGAAGGCCGGCGAGCACGTGGATCGCGATGAGCCGTTGTTTGAAATCTCCACCGACAAGGTGGATACCGAGATTCCGTCGCCCGCCGCCGGCGTTTTGAAAGAAGTGCTGGTGGAAGAAGGCAAGACGGTGGCGATCAACACGGTAGTCGGCCGGATCGAGGAAGGCGCTGGAAATGGGGCGTCGGCTCCAGCCGCAGCCGCTAGTGTCGCTCCGCCGCCGGCCGCTCCTAAGCCCACACCAGGACCGCCCGTCGCGGCGCCTGCGCCCCAAGCGCCAGCACCTCCAGCTCCGCAGCCCGCGCCTCTGCCCCAACCCGTGTCACACTCCGCGGGTCCCTATCCGATTCCGGTGGAAGAGCCCGCGCCGCCCATGGAAGCCGAATCGCCCGCTGGTCCCTTGTCGCCGCTGGTTCGCAAGATGGCGCGCGAGTACGGTATCGATCTGCGTCAGGTGAGGGGCAGCGGAGCAGGTGGACGCATCACCAAGCAGGATCTGGAAGCGTATATGTCGGCGCAAGGGCGCGCGGACTATGGCACAATCGTCTGCTCCAGCTCCCGCAGCCACTACCACTCCGGCAGTTTATGCTCCGCCCGCCCCGCCCGCCGCTTCTCCCGCGCCCATGCCCCGTGCGGAAGCTCCCCGCGCCCGAGTGGAACCGATGAGCATGATGCGGCAGCGCATCGCCGAACACATGGTGATGAGCAAACGCATTTCGGCGCACGTCACCACGGTGCACAAAACCGACATGACGAAAATCGCGAAGATGCGCGAGCGCAACAAAGCCGAGTTTCAACAACGCTACGGTTACTCGCTCACCTTCCTGCCTTTCGTCGCTAAAGCGGCTGCCGAAGCCATCCGCCATTTTCCCATCCTGAACGCTTCTATCGAAGGCACCAACATCGTCTATCACAACGAAATCAATATCGGGATTGCGGTGGCGCTGGAGAACGGCCTGATTGTGCCCGTGATTCGCAACGCCGACGAGAAGAACGTCGTAGGACTGCAGCGCTCCATCGTGGATCTGTCAACGCGCGCGCGCTCCCGCCAGCTCAAGCCCGATGAAGTGCAGGGCGGAACGTTCTCCATCACCAATTTCGGCAGCTTCGGCAGTGTTTTCGCGACGCCGGTAATCAACCAGCCGCAGGTAGCCATCCTGGGCGTCGGCGCCGTGGAAAAAATGCCCGTGGTCATCGACGACGCCATCGCGATTCGTTCTATCGCTTATCTGGCGCTGACCTTCGATCATCGCTTGATCGACGGCGCTCTCGCCGACCAGTTCACGGGAAAAGTGAAGTCGATTCTCGAAAACTGGGCGGAAGAGGTCTTGTGACATCGGACGAGATCTTTATCAAGTTCTCGGCCGACAAGCTGGAACAACTGCACGGCCGCATTCAGGATTGCCTCGGCCGTCTGACGCCGGAGCAGATCTGGACCCGCAATTCCCAAAACGAGAACGCGGTCGGTAATCTCGTGCTGCATCTTTCTGGGAACGTGCGCCAGTGGATTGGTTCGGGCGTGGCTGGCCTGGCCGACCATCGCGAGCGCGATGCCGAGTTCGATGCGCGTGGCGGCAAAGAGCCCGCGGAGTTGTCCGAACTTCTGAACACCAGGGTCGCCGAAGTTACGGCGATTATCCGCGCGGTCCCGGCCGCACGCCTCACCGAACGAATTACGCCCCAGGGTCACGATGTCACGGTGCTGGAGGCTATTGCGCATGTTGTGGAGCACTTCGCGATGCATACCGGCCAGGTCATTTTTCTGACTAAGATGCTGACCGGCCAGGATCTCGGCTATTATCAACATCTTCGAGGCTCCGGCCGGGCAGCCGGGGCAACCATGCCGTAAGAGTATTGACAGAGCCATACAAGTATGGCAATATTATACATATGAATGCCACTACGAAGAAGACGCTCAACATCGACACTGCGCTCTTCGAACAGGCCAAAGCGGCCTGCGGGGCCACCACCGATACTGAAACCGTTCGGTTGGGGTTGGAATCGCTTGTGCGGCACGCTGCATACCAGCGGCTGAGGGCCCTGATCGGGTCTGAGCCGGATGCGCAGGACGTGCCACGAAGGCGTGAAGAGCCGTCGGCGAAACACCACGTCGCTTAAATAAAATGGTCCTGGTGGATACGTCGGTCTGGATACGGGCCCTTTCCAATCGCGCGCCGTTCGCGGAGGAATTGGCCCGGCTGCTGGATCTGGATGAAGTGGCCGGTCACGATCTGGTCTACGGCGAACTCCTGATCGGGGACCGGGGAGGCCGCAAGAAACTCCTGACCGCTTATGAGCAGATGTCTCAAGCCACCACCGTTCCGCATCCAGAGGTGGTCGCGTTTGTGAGAGCCCGAGGCGTGCACGGCCGGGGCGCCGGGTGGATCGATATTCACCTGTTAGCCTCATCCATTGTGGATGGAATGAAGCTGTGGACCGCGGATCCGCGCTTGTCAGCGATGGCCGACGAATTCGGCGTGGCCTACCGCTAACACGCGATGCATTTTGGCGTTTTCCAGTTTGACGTTTTCCAATGGATTGACGCCTTGTGGATCACGTTCATCGTGATCTGGCTGCTAGGCGCCATGCGGGTCAAGCGCGCGGCACGCAGGATTTCCGGTCAGGCGCGCATGCTGCAAATCTTACTGGCGACTGCCGGCGCCGTCTTCCTGTTTGATCCCAGCCTCGGAGTTGGCTTCCTGGCTTGGCGCTTCCTGCCGGAGAACGCCACGGTGGCCTATATCGGCCTCGCGATGACCGCTGGAGGCCTTGCATTTGCGGTCTGGGCGCGTTTCATCCTGGGACGAAACTGGAGCGGCCAGATTACCGTGAAGGAAGGGCATGAATTGATCGTCCGCGGCCCCTACGCGCTGGTTCGCCATCCCATTTACTCCGGGATCTTGCTGGGTCTGCTGGGCACCGCCTTCTGTGTGGATGAAGTCCGCGGATTGATCGGTTTCGGGCTCTTCCTGGCGGGCTGGTGGCTGAAGGCGCGCGTCGAAGAGGCCCTGATGATCGAGCAATTCGGCGATCAATATCGCCGCTATCAACGCGAAGTGAAAGCGCTGATCCCTTTTGTTGTTTGATTAGGGCGCAGCGCAAACGAAATTCGCCGCGTCATCCGTACTGCCCGATCCTTTGTAATGCGCGGTTTGGGGATAAGCGCACAACGGACGCGTTCGATCCACCACGCCCTTGGTCTTGTGCGCCGCCGGAATGCGATCGGGGGCTCTGCCGGTTTCCACCCAAGCGGCCAGCGTGCCAATTTCGTCGAAATCGTCGGTGCCATCGCCGCCGGCGCAATGTCCCATCCCGGGAACCATGAACAGACGAATCGATTCGGCCGCCTTCGATTTTCCGCCCATCCTATCCTCGACGCTGGTGAAATAGTTCACGCTGTTCTCGGGAGCGATGCCCGGGTCAGCCCAGCCGTGATACATCAGCAGCTTTCCTCCGTGACCGAAAAACGGCTTGAGATTGGGATCGATCGAATTCATGGTGGGGCCAAGCTCCCTATCCGCGATAGGTATGTCGCGCGCAGGATCGAATTTCAGATAATCCCAACTCGGATCCTTGAAGACCAGGTATTGATAGGTTTCCCCCGCGAGCGCCATCGGCTTCGGTCCGGAAAGAGTGGCCCATCCGAGTTCGCTGCCGCGTTCGAGGCCCGGAAAAAGCGACGCGCCAGGGCCGGCATAGATCTTTCGTGCCACTTCCACCTGTGCGGCGGTTAGGCACTTGTCGTTGTCCGAGCCCTTGCAAAGGAGCGCCTGTGGATCGAAGTGGCATTGGCGCGGATCTTCGAGCACTCCGTCTTTCACTCCATCCAGCGCATCGCAAGCTTGGAGCACCGCTTTGTGGATGAGCGGATATTTCGCTGGCGGGATATACCCATCGCTCTGGTTAGTGATCTTGGTGGTCCAGACCTGCGCGCCTTGCAGGTGCGATGGGTAATTCGCGGCGGCTCCGGCAATGATGCCGTCGTAATCGGCCGGATATCTTTGCGCCTCAGCCAGCGCCTGCCGGCCACCGGTGGAACAGCCGTTGAAGTACGAGCGCGCCGCAGGCTTGTCGTAATACGCGCTGGTGATCGCTTTCGCTGCAAGCGTCATTTCATGGATCGCGCGATACGCGAAGTCAATCAGCTTTTCCGGATGCCCGACCACGAACGCCGCCGTGGTCTCCTTATGGCCGGTATCGGTGCTGGCCGCGGCATAACCGAGGGTGACTGCGGTAGCCAGGTCACGATAGCTGATGCTACCGGCCCATGCTCCGTTGCCAACTGACTCCAGCTTCCCGTTCCAGTTTGAAGCCGGCATCCACACTTCGATCTTGATCTCGGAGTCGGCGGTCGGTTTCAGCGTGGCGGCCACGCGGCACAGGGCCGGAAGATTTCCAAAATTCGGCGCCGGAAAGCCTGGAAACGTTGGCACCGTTCCCGTGGGCAATGTGAGCTGGCCGGCAGGCACAGCCTCCGCCAGGGTGACAGTGGCGTGCGGCAAGGCGATCTTGGCCAGGCTCTCACAGGTGCTGGCGGCTGCCATCGATGAGGAAATCGCGAATACGATCACGAGGTATCGCATGATTCTTATATGTTAGACCGACCTTGCGGCTTGCATGCAACGTTCGATATGCTGTGGGATCGTAAGGAATCACCATGAAAATACATTTTCGCCTCGTCGCGTTTGTGGCTCTAGCCGCGCCCGCGTGCCTGCTTCGCGCCCAGGAAGCGCCGCCGGCGCGGTCGAACGTTCAATTCGCGGGAACCGAGTCCGGCTTTGCCACCTTTCAAACCAAGTGCATGAGCTGCCATGGCAACCCCACCATGGCCGGACGCGTGCCCGATCCGGAGACGATCCGGCAGCTGCCGCCCGAGAAGATTTATGAAGCGCTCACCACCGGGCCAATGAAGACTCAGGGCTCCAGCCTGTCCGACGATCAGAAGAAGATGCTGGCCGTTTTCATGAGCGGCCGGACGTTTGGCAGCGCCCAGCAGGGCGACGCAAAGGGCATGCCCAACCATTGCGAAGTGAATCCGCCGATGAGTGACCCGAGCGCCAGCGCGTCCTGGAACGGGTGGAGCGCCGACGTCACCAATGCACGCTACCAAAACGCGAAAGGCGCGGGATTGACGGCCGCTCAAGTGCCCCAATTGAAGCTGAAATGGGCCTTCGGTTATCCCACCGGCGTCTCCGCTTTTGGTCAGCCGGCAGTAGCCGCGGGCCGCGTTTTCGTGGGCAGCGACATCGGATATGTATATTCGCTGGATGCCAAGACCGGATGTATTTATTGGTCCTATCAAGCCAAGGGCAACGTGCGCGGCGGGCCGAGCGTCGGGCCGGTAAAAGGGCACCCGGGTGTGAAGTACGCGTTGTTCTTCGGAGATGCGCACGCCAATGTTTATGCGGTGGACGCGCAGACCGGCCAGGAGCTGTGGACCAAGAAAGTGGACGATCACTTCGTGGCGCGCATCACGGCATCGCCCAAGTTATACGACGGCTTCCTCTATGTTCCGGTGTCGTCGTCGGAGGAATTCGCGGCGGCTAATCTGGATTATCCTTGCTGCACCTCGCGCGGCAGCGTGGTGAAGTTGAATGCCAGCACGGGTGAGCAGGCCTGGAAAACGTATGTAGTGCCCGAGACCCCTAAGCCCACGCGCAAGAATTCCAGAGGCGTGCAGCAATATGCGCCGGCCGGAGCTTCGGTGTGGAATTCGCCGACCATCGACGAGAAACGCCACGCCGTTTATTTCGGAACGGGCGATTCGGAAACGGAGCCGGCCGCCAAGATGTCCGATTCCGTGATGGCCGTAGACATAAAATCCGGCAAGGTGCTCTGGTATTACCAGGCCCAGGCCAATGACGCGTTTCTGGGCGGTTGTTTCGGGCCGGAAAAAACGGACAACTGTCCGAAGGATACCGGGCCGGATGCCGATATCGGCAATTCGCCGGTGTTGCGTTCTCTGCCGGGCGGCAAGAGCATCGTCGTCGCTGGGACCAAGGACGGAAAGGTGTTTGCGCTGGATCCGGATAAAAAGGGCGCCATGGTGTGGCAAACGAAAGTGGCCGATAATCCGCCGGGAACGCCATTCTTCCGGCAGAGCGGCATCGTTTGGGGCGGTGCGTTCGATGCGAAGGCCGCTTACTACGGCGCTACTGGCGGTGGCATCACAGCCATTCAGTTGAGCACCGGCGAGAAGCTGTGGCATAAGGACCTGGCCGAGCCGGGCAAACATGTGAACAACGGCGCTGCCGCCACTGCGATGGAGGGAGTGGTTTTCATCGCCGGAACCGACGGCAAGCTGCACGCCCTCGCCACCGCCGACGGTTCCGAGCTTTGGTCCTACGACACCACCAGGCCGTTTGACACGGTGAATAAAGTGGAAGCCAAGGGTGGATCCATCGCCTCCATCGGGCCGACCATCGCGAACGGCATGCTGTTCATCGGATCGGGCTACGGGGTCACGTCGGGCAACACCGGGAATGTGCTGCTGGCTTTCGGCATCGAATAGCTGCCTAGCTGCGTTTAGCTCTTCGCGAAGTACAAGGCCGTGGCGCGCTCCAGTTCCGACTTGCTCATGAACGGCGGCCGCCCTTCGTACCTGCCGATGGACGTAAGAATGGTGCAGATGTCGGCCGGATAGCAGGCTCGCAACTCGGTGCGCCCCTCGCGCAGGCACAGTTTGCGCAGATACTCCGAGCTGTCTTGCTCGCAGGGGATGTTGAACTTGGTTACCACGCGATGGAAAATCTGGTCGAAAGACTTGTCGTCCACGGCGTCCACAAAGATTTTGTTGTGGATGCGGCGCAGGAACGCTTCGTCGGCCAGGTCGCTCGGCTCCAGGTTGGTAGAGAACACCACCATCAACTCGAACGGGATTTGGAATTTGATACCGTAGCGCAGCATCAGATAGTCCACCCGGCGATCCAAGGGAACAATCCAGCGATTCAGCAGGTCGCGCGGCGACATCAACTGGCGGCCAAAGTCAT
This sequence comes from Bryobacterales bacterium, assembly GCA_963781905.1. GTDB lineage: Bacteria > Acidobacteriota > Terriglobia > Bryobacterales > Bryobacteraceae > Palsa-89. The sequence continues at coordinate 3,225,804 of CAWAHZ010000010.1, read as the reverse complement.
CGATGATGAAAATGCCGTTGTTGGCCTTCATCTGCAGGGGCGCGGCGTAAATACCCGACGCCTCGTCCAGGCGCAATTCGAGCATGCTGGGAATCAGCTCGCCGCCCACCACGATGCAAGGCCGGCGGCACAGGGTCCAGCGCGGATCCACATCCGCATCGTCCATGCCCACCTTTTGATGCACTACCGGGTCATACAGGCTGATCACCTGGTTGTCCACTTCCACCGCATAGGGCATCAGCACGCCGTCCTGATACACCCGCAACATTCTCTCCGCCAGGCTGGTTTTGCCGTTGCCGGTGGGCCCGTAGACGAAAATGGAATTCTGTGAGATCAGCGCCGGACCTAGCTGATCGAGGAGTTGATCGTTCACCACCAGGTCTGAAAACGCCGCGCGGAGGATCTTTCGGTCGATTCGAACCTGCGCAGCCTGGGCTTTCGTCGCACTGTGATAATCCTTCAAGGATACCGGCGCGGCGCCCGCGTATTGGCTGATCTGAAAGCGCTCGCCCGCCAACATCTTGCCGCTCTGCGAGAGCGTGAAGTGATAGTCGTTGCCGAGCATCCCCTTCACTTCCACCAGTTGTTGCTGGCGCATGTGATTGAAGACGATGTTTAGAATAGGAATGGACAGCTTCAGTGTGCTAGCCAGGCTCTGCAGGTTGCTGAACCCTTCGAGCAGCAGCCGGCGCAGCACCAGATCAAGCACCAGCGACTGGGAAATGCCTAAGTCTTCAAAGGTTTGCGGAACCCCGGGACTGAACCCGCTGTGGGCCGGAGCAAGTGTTGCAGCCATGAAAGAAATTGAGCCTCACTCTCTTTATCGGCTGATTGTCTCAATTGTTTACACGCTCGCCCCATTCGACTCGTCAAGTCTCTAGTGAGGTTGTGTTTAGCTACGATTCTGTTCGCGAGCGCTGCTGCCGGGCTGATGGCGGGAGCTCCGCCGCCGGTTGCCGCCCCTACCGGGGAGCAACTATTCCGTCAGGCGCAGAAAGCCGAGCACGACGGCGAAATCATCCAGGCTTATCTTCTTTACGCGGAAGCTGCCGCGGCGGACCCTACCAAGATCGAGTATTGGTCGCGTGCCCAGGCGCTCAGGCCTGCCGCCAGCCTGCTGGACGCCAGCCCGCCCAAGCTGCCCGAATTCCCCAGCGACAAAATAGATCGCACTTTGTTTGGGACCGTCACCAATGCGGAACTGGAGGAGGCACGCAAGCCATTGCCGCCCGAGCAGCTTCAGGCCGAGCCCGGCCGTCGCGATTATGACTTCCAGGGCGACTCCAAGGCGCTTTGGGAACAGGTGGCGGCGGCCTTGCACCTCAAAGTGCTATTCGACGCCGATTATAAACCGACCCGCGCGTTCCGCTTCGAGCTCTCCAATGCCGATTATCGTGAGGCGCTGCGTGGGCTGCAAGCTGCCACCGATTCGTTTCTGGTGCCCATCAGCCCGCGCTTGATTTTTGTCGCCAACGACACCACGCAGAAGCGCAAGGATTTCGAACGGACGGCGGCCATTGTGGTTCCATTTCCGGAATCGATCAGCGTTCAGGAGTTGCAGGAGCTTGCCACCGCCATCCGCGGTGCGCTCGATTCGCAGAAGCTGATGGTGGACAACACGAGGCACCTGATTTTGATCCGCGACAAAGTCGCAAAGGTGCGGATGGCGCAGAAGCTGCTCGCGGATTTGCTGCGCCCACGCGCCCAGGTGACCATCGACGTCGAGATCCTCACCACGGACCTTTCGTCGTCTCTAAGTTACGGGCTGTCGCTGCCCACCTCCTTTGGCCTGTCGAGTTTCGTGAATCGGTCGAATCTTACTAACGCATTTAGCTACCTTTCCTCCAGCTATTCCACCTTTCTGGCCTTCGGCGGCGGCGCCAGTATGCTGGGCCTGGGCATTACCAGCGCGCAGCTTTTCGCCTCGGTTGCTAACTCGAGTTCGGAAAGCATTTATCACGCGCAGGTGGTGGCCGTCGACGGGCTGCCCGCGTCGCTGCATGTTGGCGAAAAGTACCCCATCATCACCAGCGGTTATTTTGGAAACACATCCGGCAGCGGTACGGTTTACACGCCGCCGCCAACCGTCAGCTTCGAAGACCTGGGGCTGATGATCAAAGTGACGCCGCACGTCACCAGCGTGGACGAAGTGGCATTGGATTTAGACGCCGAGTTTAAGCTGCTCGGCGCCACCAGCTCCAACGGCATTCCCGTGGTGTTGAATACGCAATATCAATCCAAGGTAGACGTGATGACCGGAGAATGGGCCGTGCTCTCCGGTTTGATGACCTCTCAAGAAGCCAAAACCATCACCGGAATTCCGATTATCAGCAAGATCCCTCTATTGCGCAGCAATACCATCACGAAGGACCAGGGCGCCACGCTGATCATCCTGAAGCCGCACGTCACCATTGCCCCGCCATCGGCGAGCGCGGCGTGGAGGGCCTGGGCCGGGAGCGAAACCCGCTCGCCTCCGGAGCTTTAGAATCAAACAACATTTTTCATGTCTAAAATGCGAGACGAGATCCTCGAGCAGCCCGCTGTGCTCGAAAGGACGTTACAGGCAGAGCGCGGGCCCATCCAAGAGCTGCGCAAGGTATTAGAGCGCGATCCGCCGCGCCTGATTATGTTGGCCGCGCGCGGCACCTCCGACAATGCGGCGCAATTCGGGCGTTACCTGCTCGAGATGACCACCGGAATTCCCGTCACCCTGGCCGCTCCTTCCATCTTCACGCTGTACGACGCTCCATTTCGCTTTGACGGCGTCCTGGTGGTGGCGATTTCGCAATCCGGCGAATCCACCGATACCAACCTCGTGCTGGAACGGGCTCGCGAACAGGGTGCGCGCACCATCGGCATCACTACCGAGGGATCGAGCGCACTGTCGAAGCTGGCCGAGCATCTGTTCCTGGTGCATTCCGGGCGCGAACGGAGCATCGCGGCCACCAAGACTTATACCGGGCAGTTGTTGCTGCTGTATCTGCTGGCCTATGCGCTGGGCGCCGACCTTTCGCTCGACGATCTGGCGCGCGTTCCCGAATGGACCAATCGCGCGCTGACGCTCGAACTCGATATCGCCCGTCGCGCGGAGCGCTACCGCTTCATGGAGCACGCCGTGGTGCTGGGCCGGGGATTGAATTATGCGAGTGCCTTCGAGTTTGCGCTGAAGTTGATGGAGACTTGCTATGTGGTGGCCGAGCGCTTTTCGAGCGCCGACCTGCTGCATGGCCCCATCGCGATGCTGGAGGCGTCCTTTCCAGCCTTTCTGTTCGCGCCGGCGGGAGTCACCTGGCCTGGTACCCGCGAGATGATGGCCACTCTCAGCGAGCTGAAGGCGGAAACGCTGATCGTCACCGACGTGAGCAACGTGGAAGCTGCGCGCGACCGCCGCTCGGTGATCGTGCCGGTGGCGCTGGACGAACTGTTCACGCCCATCCCCTACATCATTCCCGCTCAATTGTTCGCGGCGTCCCTGGCCGAAGAGAAGGGGTTGAATCCGGATCAGCCGAGGGCGCTGAACAAAGTGACGCGGACCCTGTAGGCGGATTGCGTCCTGCTAGCGCTTGCCGAATTTCTCCTGAATCCGAGCGAAGCGATAGTCGAAGATCGTTTCCACGTTGCGGCGCACTTGCAATGCGTGCGCGAGGCGGCCGAAGGGTCCTAGGGGCAGCGCATATTCGACATGGTCCGTCATCCGAGTGCCGCCGTCTAAAGCTTCGAAGCCATGCCGATGGCGCCACAACTTATACGGGCCGGACAACTGAACGTCTTCGAAATCGTGCGGTGGATTCCAGCCCGTGATCTCGGTGATCCAACGCAAAGGAATGCCGTGCCAGACCAGCTGGTAACGGATGTGAGCTCCGGTTGCGATCTCGGCCGGCAGCGTCACCACGCGAAACTTGAGCCAATCCGGGGTAAGAAGTTCCAGATTCCGCGCGTCGCAGAAGAACTGAAAAACTTCGTCCAGCGGCCGGGGAACCCACTGTTCGCGATGAATGGAGTAAGTCAACTAGAGCGACGGCCTTACCGTACGACGCCGACTAGTGGGCTGCTCGCGCTCGCGTACAGCTTCTTCGGCATGCGGCCAGCCAAAAATGCCAAGCGTCCGGCTTGAACCGCCAGCTTCATGGCTTCTGCCATCTTCTCGGACTCTTCCGCTTCGGCGATGGCGGTGTTCATCAAAACGCCCTCGAAGCCCAGCTCCATTGCGATGGCGGCATCCGAGGCCGTTCCGACGCCGGCGTCCAGGATCAGCGGCACTTCGGTGATGATCTCGCGCAGAATCCGTAGATTGGTAATGTTCTGAATACCGAGCCCGGAACCAATCGGGGCGCCCAAAGGCATCACTGCCGCGGCTCCCGCGTCGATCAACTTACGCGCATTCACCAGGTCGTCATTGGTGTAGGGCAGCACCACGAAGCCTTCGCGCGCGAGCACGCGTGTGGCCTCCACTAAACCTTCATTGTCCGGAAATAGCGTCTTCTGATCGCCGATCACTTCCAACTTCACCCAATTGGAAAGGCCCACCTCGCGTCCCAGCCGCGCCGTACGAATCGCCTCGTCGGCTGTGTAACATCCGGCCGTGTTCGGAAGGATGAACATTTTCGAGCGGTCGATGTAGTCGATCAGAGATTCTTTGGATTTGTCCGTGAGATTGACGCGCCGCACGGCGACCGTTACCACTTCGGCGGCCGACGCGGAGTGGCAGCGCGCCATTTCCTGGAAGCTGCGGTATTTCCCCGTTCCGACGAACAACCGCGAGTGAAATTCGCGATCCGCAATGCGAAGGACGTCCGGCATGCACTCATTCTACCGCAGGGGTTTGGGGGCGGAGGCTCGCCACCACCCCTGTCCGCCACCCCCAAAAACAAATAGAAACCGGAAGCTTAGCGGCGGCTTCCCACCGGCTCTACCCCGTGCGTGCTCACGCTCTTTTCGCCGGAGGACGCGATATCCTCCGCGCCGGTCACTTTCAGAAGATCCTTCGCTCGCGAGATTTCGTCCGAGGTATCGCAGTGCACCGAGAGCAGGACGCCACCCGCTTTCACCCGACCCTCATAGCGCTTGGCTTCGTACTCCGGCATTCCCATCCCCACCAGAGCGCCGATCAAACCACCCACAGCGCCGCCGGCGCCTAAACCGGCCAGTGCGCCCATGATTGGGCCGGCCGCGATAAAAGGTCCGACACCAGGGATGGCCAACGCTCCCACTCCGGCCAAAAGGCCGATCGCACCGCCAATTACGCCGCCCGTTGCCACGCCCGTGGTGGTGCCTTCCGGGGCCTTGGTATTCTTTTCGTGAGCAAACTGCTTCGTGGTCTGAGTGTCCGGCAGCAGCACCGAAATATCGTTGTTCGAAAAGCCACCAGCAATGATCCGATCCACCGCTAGTTCCGCTTGTGCAGCACTCTTGTAAATGCCGAATACGGCCGTGTTCTTTCCCGCCATGTCTATTCTCCTTTGGATTTTAATGAATACTGATTGATTGAGCGTTTCGTGCGTCCATGCACTTTCCAGTGGTTAGAGGGAGCGGGTTGGCTTACGTTACAGTGACCCGAAAGTGACGGACGAGCAGCCGAGTCAGCAATTCCCCCGACTCCTACCTTTCCGAACCCCTTAACCACTAGGGCGCTTCCGCGAAGTTTCCTAAGCAGAACCGCTGCTCTCAAGTAAGCGGTTGCGGTCTATCCGCTCTTGCTCGGCCGCCCGATTCAAGTGTTGCGGCAGCAATGCCGCGACGCAAGAGGAGTACGCCTTTGTATCTGGCACAGTTACTGCGCGCCAATCTCTTAATGGCGCTTGCCCTTCTTATCTGCCTCGCCACCATTCTCTGGTGCATCCTGTTAACTCGCCGGCAGCGCAACGGCCTGGACAAGATTCTCACGGGCCTGTTGGGATTGATCGCGGTCTACGAGGCTCTGCGCATTCTGAAAGACTCCGGCTTCGCCGCTTTCGCGCGCTTCCGAACGATGGAAGGCTGGGTGGACCTGATCAGCGCCTGCCTGTATTTACTCGCGGCATTGATTCTCAAAACGTCCAGCATCGATCGCGCAGCTACCAAGGTTCATCTGCGGCTGGTGGAGGCGGATGAGAAGCGCTCGGATCTGACGGGCGCGCTGATCGCGGCAGTGCCCGAACTGGGTCATCCAGTTTTAGACTCCTCACCACTCGCCATTCTTGCAATTGATGACCACGGTATAGTTACCCACTGGAATGCGGCGGCGGAAGGTTTGATCGGATGGACACGCAATGAGCTGGTGGGGCGCGAGCTTCCCTTCGACCCGCATGGCCCGATTCAAATCAAGAACGGCAGCTTCATCGAGGCGGCAGTCTGGACTTCGCCGATTCATTCGCCGAACGGCCAGTCACGCGGCACCGTCATCATCGCCGCCGGCAAGGCCGCGCTGCAAGGAGCGGGCGTGGAACTCTCCGCAGCGGCCAAGCCGCGCCTTGCGGTAAACGGCTAATCTCCGAGAAGTCCCCGCAATCTCTCATAACCCGCCTTGCTTACCGGAAGCTGCGATCCGTCCGACAGCACCGCCACGCGGCTGTCTTTGGCGTACGGCTCGATCTTCGCGACGCGTTCCAGGTTGACGATCACGGAGCGGTGAATGCGCACGAAACGCTCGGGATCGAGAGACGCCTCCAGGCTTGAAATGGTCTGCTCCTTCAAATAGCTTTTGCCCTGGCTATGCAGCGACACGTAGTCGTCTTGCGATTCGGCATAATCCAAACGCTCCACCGGAATGATGTGGACCCGCGCCCCGTCCCTGACCACGATTCGTTGCACAAATTCTTGTGGAGGCCGCGCGGCGCGCGCCAGGTCCGAGGGGGGAGCTTTTGTGGCGGATTCCTGCACGGTCCCCTTTTCACCCACCCGCTGGCGGGCTCGTTCCAGCGCCTTTTGAAATCGCTCCAGGCTGAACGGCTTCAAAAGATAATCCACCGCGTGTTCGTCGAAGGCGCGCATCGCGTACTGATCGTAAGCGGTGACGAATATGACGGCAACTTCCTGGCCGATGAGTTCCAGAACTTCGAACCCGTTCAGCTTCGGCATTTGGACGTCGAGAAAAACCAGATCGGGTTTCTTCTCCGCGATGGCTTTCACCGCTTCGAAACCGTTGGCGCATTCCGCCAAAATCTCGATGTCGGGAGACGAGCCGATGTACTCGCGCAACAAGGCCCGCGCCAGTTCCTCATCATCCACAATCATCGCAGTCAGGGTCCGGTGAGCAGGCACTGCCGCGACGGTGGTCCGAGTTCCCGAGGCATCCCGTTCCAGATTCTTCAGATCCACCAGCAGCTCGCGCGCCGATTGATAGCGCCGTTCGCGATCCTTTTCCAGGCATTTCCGCACCACGCGATCCAGACTCTCGGGAATGTCGTAGTTGAAGCGCGCCATCGCGTCGGGTTGCGCGCCGAGAATGCGGGCCATGGTTTCCGAAGGCGTGGCGCCAGGGAAGGGAAGGCGCGCGGTGGCCATCTCGTAAAGCACCACGCCCAGGCTGAACAGATCGGTGCGATGATCCACGTCGCGGCCCAGCGCCTGCTCGGGACTCATGTAAGCCACGGTTCCCATCACCACTCCGAGGCTAGTCATCACCTGCGTCTCGTCGGGCGGCATTTGATTGCCAGTCTTATTGCCAACACCAGGCGTCTCCAGCTTGGCGAGTCCGAAGTCCAACACCTTTACATAGCCGCGCGGCGTCAGCATCAGATTGGAAGGCTTGATATCGCGATGCACGATGCCTTTGGAATGCGCGTCGTCCAGCGCGTCAGCCACCTGGATCCCGACCGAGACCAGTTCGCTCAACGCCACCGGGCCACGGGCCAGACGAACACTCAGCGGTTCGCCCGCGACGTATTCCATGGCGAGAAACCGGAGCCCGTCGTCTTCTCCGATTTCGTAAATGTACGCGACGTTGGGATGGGTGAGCGCCGATGCGAGCTTCGCCTCCTGCACAAAGCGATGCATGCGCTCCGGGTCAGCGGCCACATTCACGGGCAACACCTTGAGAGCGACGCGGCGTCCCAAGCGCGTGTCATCGGCCAGATAAACGGCGCCCATGCCACCTTCGCCCAGGCGCGAGACGATCCGGTAGTGCGCGACGTTTGATCCTGTCTCGAGAAGGTCGGCCATCACCTCATCCATTTTTACAGATGCTCCGGGATTACGAATGCTTCGGGATCACGCATGTTCCGGGCAGGGCAGTTCCAATTCAACGACAAAATGATCGGTGGTCGCCTTGGTGTCTACACGCGCCGTGTTTTCATAGAGCGCGCGCAGCCGGTCCCGCACATTTCGCAGGCCCAGCCCGTGACGGCTGGATGCGGGCGAGTCGGGATCGAAATCGTTTTCAATCTTGAGTTGCAGAACGCCATTGGTGCAGCGCGCCACCAGCCGAATGGTCCCACCGTCCACCAAGCCGGCAATCCCGTGTTTCACCGCGTTCTCTACCAGCGGCTGCAGCACCAGCGACGGCACCACGCAGCGCTCGCAATCGGCACTGGCGTCGATCTCCACATTTAGCCGCGCGCCGAATCGCACCTGCTCCACTTCCAGATAAGCCCTAGCCAGGGACAGTTCGTCGGCCAGCGTAATCCTTTGCTTCTCACCCAGCTTCAAGGTGGTGCGCAAAAAATCGGACAATTTAATGCACATGTCCCGGGCGCGTTGCCCATCCACTGTTGCGAGCGCACTAATGGAGTTCAAACTGTTGAACAGGAAATGTGGATTGATCTGCGCTTTGAGCGCCTTCAATTCCGATTCGCGCGCCAGCGTCAGCGCTTCCTGCTCGCGCGTCTCGGCTTCTCTCGATGACTCTATGGAGAGCAGCAGGTAATGCCGTGCCACCGTCCCCAGGTACAAGATCACTCCCAGATCCCACAGAAATGGGAGCTGCGGGCTGAGCCTTTCGTTCAGCCGTGGGAAGAAGTAGTGCCCCAGCGCGAGTCCCACGCCCTTGGCCAGCACGATCCAGGTCAGCCCCGCGGCCAATGCGGCTGCCACGTGCTTGCCTAGAATCTTGTAGCCCGGAGAAGCGCCCAGCGGGAGAGCGCGGCACATATACCAAGGCGCCAGCAGGATGTGCAGGTAGAAAAGCGCGAGCGGCAGGCTCAATAACACAGCCTCCAGCCATCCGAGGCGGCCAAACATCACACCCAGAAAGGCCAGCCCGAACGTCAGCGTCGGCCACCTCAATAAATAGAGTGATAGCCTGTCCCGCCCGGCAAGAGGTTGCATTTATGAAATTGTCCCGCGATTAGTTGCGCAGCGTGATGGCGCCAAAGATCACGGCGCCGGTAATCACCACCCGCGGAGTCTTCATAGCCGGATCGGGCCTGGGGTGGATGGTTTTGTCGTTCACCCCGGCGAAGACCACTCCGGCCCGGTTGACGACGTTCCAGGTTTCAGGAACCCGCACCTCAACCTCACCGAAGACAACGTTGACATCGATGCGCGCCTCGTCCACAGTCATGGAGGCATTTCGCAGGTCGAAACGCGCGGCGCCGAAAATGGCTGTCGCTTCTCCGCCTTGAAAATCCTTGGTATCGCTGCCGCTCCTGTTCTCGCTGAAGACTGCGTGCGTCCCAATGACGGGCGAGCCCGGAGACGCAGCCCCTCCGCGCATCGAACTTTTGGGCTCCAGCGCCCGCACCAGCACGCTCACGCCGAACGCGATCAGAAGAATCGGCCAGACCACCGCGAAGTTGAAGACGATAATGTCCAGATTGTCCAACAGCAGAAATGCGCCTACCAGAGCGATCATTCCGCCCCAAATCCATCCGGAAGGCGTCCGGCTATCCACCACGCGAGAGACACCCCAAGCCACCAGCAAGACCGGCCAATACTGCCAGACATCATGGAACCGTACAATCCCCAGATTATCCAGCAGCAGAAGGCACCCGACGGCGACGACAATAGCGCCAAAGAAAAGGCCAGACGCCCCTGAGTGACGCCGCGACATGCGATTGTCCCAGCGGGCCCGCTTCGCCTCCATCTTCTGTTCCCAGCGCTGCTTACGTTCGTCCCAGCGATCCGTGTCCATGCTTCGAGCGTATCAGTGGCTCGGCGGGCGTTCGACGCGAGATCGGCGAATGGCGGCTGGGAGTCGGCGAACGAGGGAGCCTGGGGGTGCAGGTTCACGGCGCCAGACGATCGATCTTCCAGCGGTCGCCCGGCCGGCGCGAATATCGCAATCGGTCATGTAGCTGATTCGGGCGGCTTTGCGAGAACTCGAGCGTCCCCGGGCGCAGCCGGTAACCGCCCCAACTGGACGGCACGGGGACTGTCCCCTGGCCGTATTTCCTTTCCAGTTTCGCAATTCGCGCATCCAGAAACTCTCGATCGGCGATTTGGGAGCTCTGCCACGAGGCCCAGGCGGCCAACTGGGCGTCGCGCTGTTGCGCCTCAAAGAATGCCTGGGCGTCCGCGCGGTCCGTCTTCTCTACCAGGCCGGTGATTCGTACCTGCCGCCCGATTTCCGGCCAGTGGAATACCAGAGCTGCGCTGGGATTGGCAGTGAGCTCGCGCCCCTTGCCGCTGCGGTAGTTGGTGTAAAACGTGAAGCCTTCGTCGCCGGCATGCTCAAGCGATACGATCCGCGCCGACGGTTGTCCATCCGTGCCTATTGTCGCAAGCGTCATGGCATTGGGCTGCTCCAGTCCCGCCGAACAAGCTTCCGCAAACCAGATCCGGAACTGGGCCATCGGCTCGCTAGGAGTATCTCGCTCTTCCAGTTCCCGGCTCTTTAGCTCTTCGCGCAGGTCGGCCAACTTCAAATCCGCGGTGCGCCGGTGCGGCACCACGATGTAGCCACTCCGGGCATCGCCCAATACTTCGTTGCGCTCCCGTCCCCAATACCACCAGTGCGCCGCCACATAGGCGCCCATCAGCGAATCCAGACGATGCTGCATGGCCTTCAAGTCCGGCAATTGCGACGGGATCTCCGGTAGTTCGGTCAATGCCAGCCTCGGAAACAGCCTCGGAAAATGATCCAGCATCAGGCCGCGCAATAGCCGCAGCCCATCCTTACGCTCGGCAATGGTTCCGCTGCGATAGCGGACCACTCGGGCCAGAAGGAAGAGCTGCACCGACGCGGCCGGAGGGTGCACCTCAATCTGATGGCGGCCGTCGCTGTGCGGCGCGAGCCGATCGCCATGTGCGAACCGCAGATTCACCAGCGAAGACGATAGCTGCGTGGTCCGGCGCCAAACCTGTGGCGACAGATTCGCGGGCGAAGGCCCAGCGTGGTACTTGCCATAAAGCGAATGAGCAAGCCGGTCCGCCGAACGCATCGCGATGGCGTCTGGGACGTCGTCAGGAACAACGGTTGGCGCGTCGATCCCGATCACCGCATCGTTCCCGGCGGTGTCGGCGGCCCACTGGATAATGTCGTCCGGTTCGGTGAGGCAATCGAGCTGCGACAAACGCAGCGTGCGGCCATCCCATTGGAGCGTGGCGAGGCCGCTCGGCTTGCTTTCCCCACCGGCTTCAATTCCGAGGAAGCGCAGGTGTAGTTTTATTGTAACCGGGACTCTAAGTGAGGTCAGCCGGTACTAATAGTCCCCATCGCGTGATGGGAGCGGCATCACCCAGCAAAACACCCTCCAAAAAACTGGTCAAGATTGAGGCGATTGCTGATATACTGCTTAAAATTTCAACCCAAAACAGAGAACACTGGCCCTGCTTGCGCGGCTGAATGCGGCGCTCGGAGAGAAAGCGTATTTACCACTCGAGACGATCGCGAGTTCGGAGACCAAGGTATTTTCCACCACGCACTTGGCAAAAGAAAGATGTCTTTGAAGGAGGAGTATGAAAATCAAACAATCGATTACATCGCTAATGATGGTCGCTGCCTGGATTGGCGCCTGCGCGATGACCGCGTCAGGACAGATAGCCGGCCCAGTCGCCATAATCCCGCCGTCCAGTATTCCCAGCCCCGGCGATGCCGGCGTCCGGTTTCACACCAACTTGCAAATTCTTGGCGCCACACCAATGATTGGCGTGCCCCAAGTTTCTGGACCGCCGTTCCCGGGATACTCTTACGAGACACCGGCATCGCTGGCCTGCATCTACAAGCTTGTGACGCCCGTGACGGGATGCGATCCGAACACGTTTAAGACGAACCCCAGCGGGGGCAGCAAGGCCATCGCTATCGTGGATGCCTATAACGACGCCAACGCGTATACCGATCTGCAGACTTTTTCAACCCAGTTCGGAATAACGCCCATTACGCCGACTAGTTTCATCGTGGAGTACGCGCCCAAAGGAGGGTCCACCCCGGGCTCCTGTACCGGGTCAGCCACGGAGCCCCCGACGGCTGCGGGCACCGGCTGGGACCTTGAGGAGTCCTTGGACGTTCAGTATTCTCATGCCATGGCGCCGGCGGCCACGCTCTACCTGGTGGAAGCGCAGTCGAATAGCGACGCCGATCTTTACTGCGCGGTCGTCGTGGCCAACGGCCTAGTGGCGGCGGCCGGCGGTGGCGAGGTCTCCATGAGCTGGGGAAGCAGCGAGTACTCGAGTGAAACCAGTGCCGACGTCATTTTCAAGAAGCCCGGCGTGGTTTATTTTGCTGTGACCGGCGATAGCCCTGGGGTTGAGTATCCCGCCACTTCGCCCCACGTGGTGGCCGTCGGCGGCACGTCGCTCAGCACCAACCCCAGCACGGGAGCCTTCATGTTGGAGAACAGCTGGCAATTGGGAGGGGGCGGAATCAGCGCCTATGAGGCGAAGCCGAGCTACCAGGATGGCGTCACCGGTATTACGGGTGCTACTCGTCACGTTCCCGACGTCTCGGCTGACGCAAACCCCAACACGGGCGTCTGGGTTTCGGACACCCTGGTTGACGGTCCGGGGACTTGGTATGTCGTCGGCGGCACCAGCGTAGCCACGCCCACCATGGCCGGCATCGTCAATGTGGCGGGCGGGTTCGCTGCCAGCAGCATTGTCGAACTTACCACCATGTACGCGGGCTCCGGTTTTACCGACCTTACGTACGGAAGCTGCGGTCCGTATATGTCGTATTTCGCCAAGGCTGGCTGGGACTTCTGCACCGGACTTGGCAGCCCCAAGGGGTACTCCGGGAAGTAGTTCCAGTTACGGATCGTTTCGCGTCATTGAGCAGGTTGACGTGCGAAGAATCCGGCCGTCGAGGGACAGCTCATGCCCCACTCGCGAATCAACGGTAAGGCGGTCTGTCCAGCCATCCCATCCCTGAGTCGCCCCCAATCGGCGCTCCTGGTGGCGCATCGGCTGCGACAATCGGAGCGATGGACTCGGCCGGACGATCCAGAAATCGCCGGATGTCCGCGGCCAGCAGTGCATGTTGCGCTCTTTCGTCCTCATTGGGTGCACTCTCGGTCTTGAGCCGCGCGGCAAGGTTCGAAAGCTTCAACGATGCGATAGCGCGCACCTGGCTGTTCGAAGCGCCGGCCGCGAGCCATGCCAGGCGATCCACCAGCACGCGTTCTTCTGACCGGCGAATCTCGGCTTCGTAGGGCGTCGCCGCTGTCGCATTGAAGGTCGCTTTGGTCAACTGATCAATCACTTCTTCCAGGCTCGGCAGCGCGGGATCCACGGCGTGTTGCGCCACCAAACGAGCCGCGCGATCCAGTTGGAGGACAAAACCGATGGTCACGTCCGCCGCCAGCGTCCCAGGGCTCAGCGGATCGAACGCCTTGCCCGTGGTGCGAGGAAACAACTCCCGATTGCGCGGATACTCGGAGGGACGCGGAGGAATGGCGTCCAGCACCTTGGGGGGAACAGTGAGCTCGGAAGGTTTCAAAGTGGCCAGCAGAGCTTCCAACGCCTTCCGCTGATTCGCCGCAGTCTCCCATTTCACGGGATCGCGTCCGTCGCCGCGCATGGCGTAAATATAATCTACGCCGCCGATGCTCGACGCGGCCGATTCCACCGAATACCGGTGATACATGAAAATCGGCACCAGCGCCTCTTCAATGGTCGCCATCGGTGCGCCATTTCGTATGCTGTGTTCGCCCATGCGGTTCAACGCGGCACGGCGAACCTTCATAATGCGGTTCAGCTCATCGGCCTGATTCACCCCGTTCGACCACTGATCCACTTTGGGATGAACGCCCAGATCCTGATTGGTCATAAAGCGCAGATCTTGCGCCCACGCGCCGTCCAGGATCTTGGTTAGCGCCGCTCGCTCGTCCGCGCCGTTGGTATTGTTCGCGAACTGGCGATAGCCGTAATTGATGGTCACTTTGTCCCACTCGCCGATGCGCGCCGGGTAAGGGTTCGATAAATCGATGCTGCCATCCTCGCGCAGCTTTTCAGATGGATGCGGATAATCCATCACGGACATCCATCCCTGGCGGCTGTCGTAGTAATTGTGAGCCAGGCCCAGCGTATGCCCCACTTCATGCGCTGCTAGTTGCCGGATGCGCGCCAGCGCTGCTTGATACAGCACGTCCGGTTTCTCGTCTCCGGTGGTATAGGGAGAAAGCAGTCCTTCGAAAATCAGGTAGTCCTGCCGGTCTCGCAGCGAGCCAAGCGTGACGGTGGCTTTGATAATCTCGCCCGTTCTGGGATCGGTAACCGCCTCACCCGTGCTCCACCCCCGCGTGGAGCGATGCACCCAATTGATCACGTTATAGCGGATATCCATGGGATCGGCGCCATCCGGCAGCACGCTCACCAGAAATGCATTGCGAAAGCCTGCCGCCTCGAAGGCCTGGGTCCACCAGCTCGCTCCTTCGATCAGGGCTTTCTTCACATCGTCTGGCGCGCCGGGGTCGACATAGTAACGGATTGGCTCCACGGGTTCACTGACGGCGGCTGCGGGGTCCTTCTTCTCCAGACGATGCCGCGAGATGAACAGCTGCACCATGGGCTCGCCGATCGGAACGCTGTAGTCGACGAAAGCCATTCGCGAAGTACCCGCTCCGAGGATCGAAGCGCCGCGGCTTGAAATGATCGTCCGGCAATTCGACCAGCGAATAATGTTCGCGTAGCGTCACGGATTTTTCATCCGGCGTGACGCTCGCAACCGTTCCAGAAAACAGACCCTGGCTTACGGCGGAAGCGCGTCCGCCGCCTTGGCCGATCGCTGTTGGGCCCTGCACCGGAAATCCTGGGTCGAATCC
Source organism: Bryobacterales bacterium (assembly GCA_963781905.1). Taxonomy (GTDB): domain Bacteria; phylum Acidobacteriota; class Terriglobia; order Bryobacterales; family Bryobacteraceae; genus Palsa-89. The sequence goes on along the minus strand of CAWAHZ010000010.1, from coordinate 3,210,691 downwards.
GCCTTCCGCGGCCTTGGCGAAGGTGAGAGTGACTTCCACCTCCGTGTTCTTGGGAAACGCCTTGGTTCTTGGCATGTACACCGCGCTGCGGTCGGCATCCACTTTGTATGTGCCCGGATGCAGAGCTTGCGCCGCTCCGTATCCATCGCTTACGAAAAGGCTGGTAGCGTCCACCAGCACGCGCCCGTTGCTTTCCGCGGCGACCGCGAAGCCTTTGAGCACGGACTTCGCGAATGAGTCCTCCACCGAGCGCCGCTCGGCAGCGTTGGGGCTGGTGGATCGGAAAGCCTCGTTACGCCGGACCAGAAAGATCTTGGGCCCGATCCTCTGGAAGTAAACAATTGCCGAATCTCCGGCTTGCCCGCGATCGAGGCCGATGTCGTTGGACCCCAGGCCCGCCCCGAGACCGGTGACATAGAGGAAATCCGTATCGAAGCGCGGGATCTCGAGCCACAAGGTCCCGGCGTGTTCATCCCAATAGAGGGGAAAATAGCCGTCCAGCTTCGTCATCCCCTCGACTTTCTTTTCTATGCTGGGAGTGACGGCGGGCGCTGGGTTGGTTTGCCCGTTGAAACCCGGCGCCACCGACAGCGCGAGACAAATCAAGATGGTCAATTTAGGACGCATGTTCCTTTGAGTTTAAAACGTGCTGCAATGAGAAGGCGGCCGTGATTCCCCGGGCTGCTCCCAATTCCTCATGAAAGCACTCGTAAAGAGCAAACGCGAGCCCGGTCTATGGCTGGAAGAGATCCCCGAGCCCAGCATCGGTATCAACGATGTTTTGATCCGCGTGCGCCGCGCCGGTGTTTGCGGTACCGACGTTCACATCTATAACTGGGACGAATGGGCGCAGCGCACCATTCCCGTGCCGATGGCGATCGGCCATGAATTCGTGGGAGAGATCGTCGAAGTGGGCTCTAATGTGAACGATTTTCACCCTGGCGATCTGGTGAGCGGCGAAGGTCACGTAGTCTGCGGACGCTGCCGCAACTGCCTGGCCGGACGGCGGCATCTATGCGCGCATATCCAAGGCGTCGGCGTGAACCGCCCAGGTGCTTTTGCCGATTTCATTGCGATGCCGGTGACCAACCTATGGCGTCACAAAGAAGCCGTGGATCTGGACGTTGCCGCGATCTTCGATCCGTTGGGCAATGCCGTCCACACCGCGCTCTCGTTTCCGGTTTTGGGCGAAGACGTGGTGATCACCGGCGCCGGCCCCATCGGAATTATGGCTGCCGCGGTGGTGCGGCATGCCGCCGCGCGTCACGTGGTGATCACCGACAAGAATCCCTACCGGCTGGATCTGGCGCGCAAGATGGGCGTGACGATGGCTGTGGATACGGCCCAAACATCGCTGGCCCAAGTGCAGAAGGAACTTGGGATGCAGGAGGGCTTCGACGTGGGACTCGAAATGTCGGGCCATCCCTCCGCGCTGCGCGAAATGATCGCCAATATGAGCCACGGCGCGAAGATCGCGATGCTCGGCATTCCGACGCAGGAGATCGCCATTGATTGGACTACGGTGGTGTTCAATATGCTCACCATCAAGGGCATCTATGGACGCGAGATGTACGAGACCTGGTACAAGATGAGCGTGATGCTGGAATGCGGGCTGGATATTCGGCCTGTGATTACGCACCGCTTTGCTTATCGCGACTATGAGCAGGCCTTCCAGGTGATGCGCTCCGGCAACGCGGGCAAGGTGATTCTGGAATGGTCGTGATCCAGCTATTCGCCCGGCGGCAATATCCGCGCGTTTTCCTTGAGCCGCACGCCGGATAGTTTTAATCGGCGCGATTCGTTCATCAGGAAGAGCAGCTTGTGCGCGGCGGCCGCGTAACTGAGCCCCTCCGCTCGGATGTTCGAGATGCAATTGCGCTCCGCGTCGGTTCTGCCGGGCCGCGGCTGCCAGGTGAGATACGCGCCCAGGCTATCGGGCGAGCTGAGGCCGGGACGTTCGCCGATCAGAACCACCACCATCCGCGCTCCGAGGAGTTCGCCGATCTCGTCGCCGATTGCTACGCGGCCCTGCTCGACGATGGCAACCGGCGCAATGCGCCAATCCAAATTGCGTAGCAAGGTATCGAGCAAAGGCGCGGCATGGCGATGCACCGCGAGCGCTGAAAGCCCGTCCGCGATCACGAAGGCGGCTTCGTACTCGGCGCGGGACGGGGCTAAACGTTCGCGCGAATCGTCGCTCAGGCGCCGGCCCAGGTCGGGCCGTTTGAGATACTCGTCGCGATTTCGTGCGGCACTGGCCAGCACGATCGATGGCATCTTCAACTCAATCGCGAGCGAACCGGTGGCCAGCGGCAAATAAACCGCATCGCGCGCCCTGGCATGCGCGAGCTGGAATTCGAGCAGCGCCCGTGTGGGAAGGCTCACGCCCGCGCGGCCCAATTCCACGCGAGCGGTTGTGTAGTCGCGAAGCCGGGTCATGTTTCCCAGTATCTCCGGCTTCAGGGATATCACGGTGTGACAGCAAACCGGTACGAGTTGTTGCACAACGACACGGATTTCGAACCCTTCGTCACTCGCCCGGGCCTGCATGTGGTGGAGTGACGTCGATCTTTCAGGGCGGCAGTTGCGTTGTAAACTTAAGATGAATTGAGGTTCCGAATGCCCGAGGTCCAGATCAGTTCCGACCCCAAAATCATGATGGGAAAACCAACGGTTGCAGGCACCCGTATCACCGTTGAACTGATATTGGAGAAGCTGGCGGCTGGAGAAACCATCGAACAGATTTTGTCCGAGCACTCACGGCTGACGGCCGCAGGTATTCGAGCCGCGACCGCTTTCGCCGCCGAAGCGCTCCCGTCCTCGGCCGATTAAGAATTGCCTGATCCAGTTTTCAGCAACAGCCCAGCCATCCTCGGCAGTTCCTGGCGCATCTGCTCGAACCACGCTTCAAACTCGGGCGCGGGACGTAATCCGAACACTTGGCGTAAATAGAGCGCGTCATGAAACGACGTGCTCTGATAATTCAGCATCACATCGTCGGCGCCCGGGATGCCCATGATATAGTTCACGCCAGCCGCGCCCAGCATGGTCGCGAGCGCGTCCATATCGTCCTGATCGGCCTCGGCGTGGTTGGTGTAGCAAATGTCGCAGCCCATCGGAAGGCCCAGCAGCTTTCCACAGAAATGATCTTCCAGTCCCGCCCGCAAAATCTGCTTGCCGTTGTACAAATATTCCGGTCCGATGAATCCCACCACGGTGTTCACCAGCAGCGGTTGAAAATGTCGCGCCAAACCGTACGCCCGCGCCTCGCACGTCTGCTGATCCACGCCGTGGTGCGCATTGGCCGATAGCGCGCTGCCTTGCCCGGTCTCGAAATACATCACGTTGTCGCCCACCGTCCCGCGCCGCAGTTCCAGCGCCTGTGATCGAGCTTCGCGGAGCAGCCCGATGTTCACGCCAAACGACGCGTTCGCCGCTTCGGTTCCCGCGATGGATTGAAAGACCAGGTCCACCGGAGCGCCGCGCCGCATGGCGTCCATGGTTGTAGTGACGTGCGAAAGCACACAGCTTTGCGTTGGAATGCCGTAGGCCTGGCGCGCGTGGTCCAGCAGCCGCAGCAAAGTCTCGACGCTCTCCAGATTGTCCGACACCGGATTGATGCCGATCACTGCGTCGCCACTCGCGTACGATAAACCGTCGATGATGCTGGCGGCGATTCCTTGGGGGTCGTCGGTAGGATGGTTGGGTTGCAGCCGCGTAGAAAGACGCCCGGCCAATCCCAGTGTGTTACGGAAGCGCGTGACCACCCGAATCTTGGCCGCTACTGTCACCAGGTCCTGCAAGCGCATGAGTTTCGAGACCGCCGCGGCCATTTCGGGTGTCAATCCGGGCGCCAGGGCAGCCAAAACCTCGCCAGTGGCACGTTCGCCGAGCAGCCAGTCGCGAAAATCGCCAACCGTAAGATGGGCTACGGGTGCGAATGCAGCGGCATCGTGCTCGTCCACAATGAGTCGCGTAACCTCGTCCGATTCATAGGGAACAACGGGTTCGTTCAGGAAGGCCTTCAGGGGAATATCGCTCAGGGCTATCTGGGCTGCCACGCGCTCTTCCGCGCTTGCGGCTGAAATCCCGGCCAGATCGTCGCCGGAGCGCGCGGGCGACGCCTTGGCCAAAACCGCTTTCAGGTCATCAAAGTGATAGACAACATTGCCGATCGTAGTTCGGTATCCGCTCACGCTGGTTGATCCGAGTGTCGAATCCAGTTTAGACTGGTTTGGCTGGCCGATTGCCCTAATGTGATTGAGAATACCCGGATGAAAAATGGCTTGGCGTTCGTCTTAGAGTTTCGCGAAGTACCAGCAGCGCTATACTAATAGTTTCAGGAGCGGAGCATGAACACGTACTGGAAATTCGGCGCGATTGTGGCGGTCATCATCGGCGTGCTGGTGTGGCTCGCGATGGGCGGAGTCACCGAAAGCAAAACGTACTACAAGGAAATCAAAGAGGTCACTCAGATGGGCGACCGCGCCCACGTCGAGAAGCTTCGCGTGAACGGATACGTGGAACAAGGCTCCATCGTGCGCAACGGCGCTCAGGTGAGTTTTGTCCTGCATCAGACGCCTGGAATGCTCCAGAAGGATCCGGTACGGCTCGCGGTTGTCTACAGCGGGATCGATCCGCTGCCCGATACGTTCAAGGACAACGCGCAGGCTCTCGCAGACGGAAGATTAGGTCAGGACGGCGTCTTTCATGCCAGCAAAGTGCAAGCGAAATGCGCCTCCAAATACGAAGCCAAGCCCCAGATGAAGACGGACGCGACCCAGCCCAAAGCACAGGCCAGAAGCTAATTTGCTCGCGGTCCGTTAAGGACTGAACAAGCTCGCAATGGAAAATATCGGCGCTCTCTCGATTCTGCTCGCCTTCTGCTTTGCCGTTTATGCCGTGGTTGCCTCGGTTACCGGCAGGCTCAAGAAAAACTCCTTCCTGATCGTGAGCGGGCAGCGCGCGGTCTATTCCGTCTGGTTGCTGCTCACTGTGGCGTCCGGTCTGCTCATCTATTCGCTCTTCACGGGCGATTTCCGGCTGGCCTATGTGGCGGCGCATACCGACTCGTCCATGAAGACCATCTACAAGTTCACGGCCTGGTGGGGCGGGCAGGAAGGCTCGCTATTATTGTGGGCCTGGTTGCTGGCGAGCTATTCCACCGTCGTGGTCTTCATGAACCGGCGTAAGTTCCGCGACATGATGCCGTGGGTAACTTCGGTGCTGATGACCACCGAGGCGTTCTTCCTGATCCTGATTTCGTTTGTGCTCAGCCCCTTCGGTGTCCTCCAGGCCGGCCGCGGCAATCTGGTTGAGGGAGTGGGCCAGGGCCTCAATCCTTTGCTGCAGTACTGGACCATGGTGATCCATCCTCCCATGCTGTATCTGGGCTACGTGGGATTCACCGTTCCGTTCGCCTTCGCGATGGGTTCGCTGATCACCAAGCAGCCGGGCGATGCGTGGATTCACACCACCAGGCGTTGGACCATCGTGACGTGGTTGTTCCAAAGCGCGGGCATTTTGCTGGGCCAAGGCTGGGCATACGCGGTGCTGGGTTGGGGCGGATACTGGGCCTGGGATCCGGTGGAGAACGCGTCGCTGCTGCCCTGGATCACCGCCACGGCTTTCCTGCACTCGGTAATGATGCAAGAGAAGAAAGGCATGATGAAGGTCTGGAACATGGTCCTGATTTCAGGCACCTTCTTCCTGTGCATCTTCGGAACGTTCCTGACGCGCTCGGGCGTCGTCAGCTCGGTGCATGCTTTCGCGCAGTCGCCCATAGGCAAGTATTTCGTGATTTTCCTGGCTATCGGGATCGCGGCGACGGTCATTCTGATCCTGGAGCGCTTGAAGTATCTGAAGAGCGAAGCGCGCCTGGAAAGCGTCGTCTCGCGCGAATCCAGCTTCATGTTCAACAACCTGATTCTGGTGGCCAGCTGCTTCGCGGTGCTGTGGGGCACCATGTTCCCGGTGATCTCGGAAGCTGTTACAGGCGAGAAAATCAGTGTGGATGCACCCTTCTTCAATCGCATCAATATACCGATCGGCCTGGCCCTCATTTTCCTTACCGGCATTGGTCCGCTGATCGCGTGGCGCAGAAGCTCGGTGGAAAGTTTGAAGCGCGCGTTCCTGATTCCAACTATGTGCGGCGTGGCGTTGATGGCGCTGCTCGCGGCTCTGGGCGCCTATGAGCATCCGTTCGCGCTGGTGTCGTTCGGATTGTGCATGTTCGTGACCGCCACCATCTTCATTGAGTTCTGGAAAGGCGCTTCGGCCATTCGCGCCAAGAACGGCATCGGGTTCATCCCAGCGGCCATCGAACTGACGCACCGTAATACGCGGCGCTATGGCGGCTACCTGGTCCACATGGGTATCGTGTTTATGTTTATCGGATACACGGGTGCGGCGTTCGACGTGGATGTCACCAAGGAAGTTGCTCCCGGCGGTAGCTTTCAGCTCTCCCATTACGATGTGCACGTCGTAAATATCGAACAGGGCGAGAATGACACCTACGCCTGGCAGAGGCTGGCAGTGGACGTGGCTCGCGCCGGGAAGGCCTTGGGCACGTTGTACCCGGAACGGCGGCTTTACAAGGCCAGCCAGCAGCCCACTTCAGAAGTAGCGATTCGGAGACGCCTGAACGAGGATTTCTACATCAATTTTGCGGGGCTTTCGGCCGACAATAGCCGCGCTGTGATCCAGGCCTACGTTTTTCCACTGGTTTCCTGGATCTGGATCGGATTTTGGGTGCTCGCGTTCGGCACCATCGTCTGCCTGATTCCCAATAAAGTTCGCTTGTCTTACGCTAGGACGCAAGTAGTAGGAGTTGCCGAGAAACATGCGACGGTTGAGAATTAGCAGACTGGCTATTGGCCTTTTGGCTTGTGGCTGGTTGGCAGGAGTCTGCGCGGCCCAGTCAGCGGAAGAGCTGGAAAGCCCGGCGGTGAATCGCATCGCCACGCGCCTGAATTGCCCGTGCGGCTGCAAGACCAATATGGCTTGCCGCATGGATCCGTATCCTTGCCGCACCTGCTGGGAGAACAAGAAAAAAATTCTCAAGATGGAGCAGGCTGGAATGTCGGATCAGGCTATTCTGGCCTCATTCGCCAGCGACATGGGACCGAATACGGTGGTGGTTCCTCCCGGCATCCTCGGCTCGCTCTCGTTTTATACCGCCGCCGCATTGGGCTTGATCCTGGTGGTGTTTGTGATCCGCAAGTTGAGCCGCAAGGAAGCCGCGGTTGCCGCCGGCGGAGCACCGCACGATCCTCTTTTGGATCGCTATCACGATCAAATCGAGAAGGAACGGATCGAAAGGGAATTGGATAAGCTCGATTGATGGTCCTTTCGGCAGCCGTTGTACTGGTCATGGGGACCCTTCTGTTCACTCTCTTCGTTCGTTCCCAGGACGTCCCCGAGACGCCCGCTGTTTCTCCCACGGCGCACCTCGAAGAACGCAAGGCGCAGATCTACGAAAACTTGCGCGACCTGCAATTTGAATTTCGGCTGGGCAAGTTGTCGGATGCCGATTATCAAAAGACTAAAATCGATTTGCAGCGTGAGCTGGCGAAAGTGCTGGCGGAGATCGATGCCGTTGAGCCTCCGGTTGCGGCCAAGCCCGCGCGCGCTCCAGCGGCCAAGGCTGCCGAAAGCTCAGCCAAAGTCTCCGACCAGTGCCCGCACTGTGGAGCCAAGTTCCCGCAACCCTTGAAATTCTGCGGCGAATGCGGAAAGGCAATGGCATGAAAATCGCTGCCCTGGTATTGCTTGCCGTCGCGCCCATCTTGGCCGCTGTCGACGGCACAATCGTGAATGGAACTACCGGCAAACCAGAGCCGGACACGGTGGTCATGCTCATCCAGCCCACCCAGTCCGGCATGCAAACGCTCGGTACCACGAAATCCGACGCGCAGGGCAAGTTCAGTTTCGACAATAACGACGCTTCGGGCCCGCGCCTGATTCAAGCGGTTTTCCAAGGCGTGCAATACAACAAAATGGTGCCGCCCGGAATGCCGTCCACGGGAGTGGAGATTCCGGTATTTGCCTCCAGCAACAAAGCCGGCACCGCGAAAGAGACGCAGCACTTCATCGTGCTCCAGCCGGGTGAGAAGGAAATGACCGTTAGCGAAGGTCTGCTGTACGTGGGCGATCCCAATGTCACCTACTATGACCCGGTGAAGGGCTCGGTCCGCTTCTACGTTCCGCCTGAAGCCAAAGGCCCCATCAGCGTTACCGTGAATCCGGCCGGTGGGATGCCGATCCCGCGCCCGGCTCTGAAGACAGAAGTGCCGAATATCTACAAGATCGATTATCCGGTGCGGCCCGGCGAAACGCGTTTCGACCTGAACTATACGGTGCCCACCACCAGTCCAATGATCTTCACGGACCAGCTTCTGCACGCCGACGCGGCATCGAATCTGGTGGTTCCGAGCCGGCGTCACCGCCAAGAGCGACGATCTGGAACTCGCGGGAACAGAGCCCAAGACCCAGGCCAGTATCTACCGCATCAAGAGCGCGAGCTTCAAAGTGGAAGTGGACGGCACCGGGGCCCTGCAGCCGCAGTCCGAAGGATCGGGCGACGATAATGGCCAGCCACAAGTCCAGGAAGTGAAACCCCGGATCTACGAAAGCATGTACTGGATTTTGGGGATGGCCTTCGCGATCCTGGGGCTCGGATCGGTGCTGTTGGCGAGAAACGCGGCCAAGACGAAGTAGCGTTATTTCGGCAGCCGTGGCACGTCGAACATCACCATCTCTTTGCCATCCGGCAGCGTGCAGTGCAGGAATGTCCCGCCCAACTTGCCCTCCTTCAGAGGATAAATGGTGATGGTGACCTTGTCGCCTGGGTTCAAGGTGCGCTTGGTCCAACCGCGCCTGCCCAGAAAATTCGGGCTCATGCCTTCGATGGCCCAGGTATCCACGCCGCCTTTGTCATTGGGAACGTCAATCCATGTGAAGGTGTGCGGATTGGTCCACTGAAATTCTTTGATGGTCCCGGTAAGGGTGATCTGCTTCGACATATCGAACATGTCGAACGAATGATGCGCCACCGCCGGAGTTGTGCCAAGCAGAAAAGAGAGGGCCATCGCGGCCAGACCCGTGCGAAGGAATTGGATGTTCATTGTTTTGGCACCGTGAGATTGATCCCCGCTTTGCCGGAGGCATCCACAAAGTTTCGATTATTCTGCTGGCAGATGTACTCGGCTAGAGTCCAATCGGGATGGCGCGCGTAGCTAATCGTGCGGCTCCACGGCTTCGACAGCGCCTCTGGATCGCTGATGGTGGTGGCGATTTCGAGCGTCTTAGGATCCGCCAGATGAAAGCGCTCCACGATATGCATCTTTTCGCTGTGCTTCACGCCCATGTTCATTCCGAGCGGGGTGTCCTTAGTGAAACCGACCGTATCCACCACCAGGGTGTCGCCCTCCCAATGGCCGATCGAGTGGCCGTTGTAAGTGAGATCGGGATCGTCTGGATGCCCGCGTCCGTCGGTGTAGATGTGGCGCACCTGCATGAACGCTTCGGCAATCACGGTGACCATGCCGGGCGTGTAGAGAATTTCGATGGGATACGGCTGGCTCATAACGCCGGGCATTCCGGGCGGCACGCAATTCGCCATGGGCGAATCGTGCGGGGGATTGGCCATATACTCCTTCTGCATGGCTGCATAGGCAGGTGTGAGCACGAACTGCTGGGGAGGGCCAAAGTCTCCGGCGCCCCTGGTGGCACCCGACTGAGTCGCGCTGGATTGGGCGGCGCGGCGGGCGCCGAACGTCATCTCCCAGACGCCGTTCAAATCGGGCAGCTGTGCGATCGTGGCCCAGGTGCCACCAGGCAATTTGCTCGCATCGGCGGCATTTCCAGGAGGAGCAGAGGCGAATGCGATCAGCCCCAGGGTTCCTATTATAAGAACTTGCTTCACCACCGGCCCGGTGGGAAAATGGTATTGGCAATCCACTTCGAAATTATATAAGAAATGGACCAGCAAGACACGCCTTCGGCAGCAGACGCGCAACCCGGTGTAAGTTCCTCTCCAGCCGGAAATTCCGCCGAGCCGCCTAAGCGCTCGGTTCTAGGCTCGGTGGCGCATTGGGCGCGGGATTTGATGATCTCCGTCGTGCTCGCGATCTTCGTCATCCTGTTCATCTACCAGCCGGTGAAGGTGGAAGGCACCAGCATGATGCCCACGCTCGACGACCAGGAGCGAATCTTCATCAACAAGTTCGTCTACCGTTTCCATTTCGGCAATATAGATCGTGGCGACACGGTGGTCTTCTGGTTTCCGGGCGACCCTACCAAGAGCTACATCAAACGCGTGATCGGCATGCCGGGTGATCGCGTGGAAGTGGACCAGGGCAAGGTGATGGTCAACGGCCAGGCGTTGGTGGAGAATTACGTGCCGCCCGAGTTTCGCGATCAAACCTCCATGTCCGAGCGGGTGATTCCCGAGGACGAATTCTTCGTGCTGGGCGATCATCGCAGTTCGTCGAACGATAGCCGCGCCTGGGGCATGGTGCCGCGCCGCTATATTTACGGCAAGGCGGTGTTCATTTACTGGCCGCTCGACAAGATGGGCCTGCTGCGCTAGCTCTGCCCGCACCAATCTTCTCGGTTCTGCTCTTCTCGGTTTTGCCCCGGGCTGGGTTATTCTGAGTTCATTCTATGAAGAAGGAATCCTTCGATCCCGGCTTAACAACTCAATTCAGCGGCGAACTGCGCCGGACCATTAACCCCGACGGCTCCTTTAATGTGAAGCGCAGCGGATTGAAGTGGCGCGACGCTAATCCGTACCTCATGCTGATCGACACCACCTGGCCGCGCTTCCTGCTGGTGGTGATGGTTGGATTCTTGGCCGTCAACATGATCTTCGCTTGCCTCTATCTGCTCATCGGCATCCAACACCTCAAGGGACTGGAATCCGACATGGGCGCTTTTGCGAATGCGTTCTTCTTCAGCGTTCACACCCTGACCACCGTTGGATACGGCAATGTTTATCCGGAAGGCCCTTGGGCCAATACCATTTCGTCGCTCGAAGCCGCGACCGGTTTAATGGTGTTTGCGATCGCCACGGGACTGCTTTATGGCCGCTTTTCCAGGCCGTCCGCGCGCATCGTTTATAGCGACAATGCTATCATCGCTCCCTACCAGGACGGAACCAGCTTGCAGTTCCGCATCACAAACGCTCGCCGCAATGTGCTCATGAATATGGAGGCGCGCGTCTTGTTGATGATGGTGGATAACGCCAACGGAGAGTTGAAGCGCAGTTTCATCGACCTTCCGCTCGAACGGCCCGGCATCTATTTCTTCGCTCTCACTTGGACCATTGTGCATCCCATCGATTCCGCCAGCCCGCTCTTCGGAAAGACGCGTGAGGATCTGGCGGCGCTGTCCGCGGAAATACTGATCCTGATTCAGGGATTCGACGATACCTTCAGCCAACAGGTCCACTCGCGGTATTCCTATCGGCACGACCAGTTTGTGTGGGGCGCGAAGTTTCTTCCAACTTTCAAAGTGGACGCAAAAGGGGACCTGGTGGTGGAAGTGGACCGCATCAACGAAATGAAGTTAGTGAGTTGAGGGATGTAACCCGATGTGGCGCACGTTCTCAAACGTGCAGTGTTCGCAATCTTGCGAACACGTTTTCAACCGCTGGCCGTGCGTCACCATGAGTGGCGACGCGGCACGCAGGAGAGGAGTGCGTGCGCCACGGGGCTCATGTAATCAGAGGCGCAACCTCGGTCCATACCTTGGCCGCGATTGCGTCCGGCGTTCCGTTCCCATCGATGAGACGAAAACGCCGAGGTTCGCGCAGGGCCAACTGGTGATAAGCTTCGCGCGCCCTCTTATGAAACTCGATGGCCTGCTCCTCCAGGCGCGTCTCTAATCCTCCGCGCGATTGCGCACGCGCCAATCCGGTTTCGCTGTCGATATCGATGCACAGAGTCAGATCCGGTACCAGTCCCTGGCACGCGATACCATCCACTTCCAACACCTTCTCCCACCCGAGCCCGCGCCCGGCGCCCTGATAAGCGATGGAAGAATCGGTGAAGCGATCTGAGACGACGATCTTGCCTTGAGCCAGCGCCGGCAGAATCCACTGCTCGACATTTTGTGCTCGAGCCGCGAACATCAGCAGCAATTCCGTGGTTGCTGTTAGTTCCTTATTGGCCGGATCGAGCAGAATACGGCGGATTTGTTGCCCGATGGGCGTGCCGCCTGGTTCCACGGATTCGAGCACATCGCGTCCTTGATGACGCAGTCGCGCGACCAGCATGCGAGCCTGCGTGCTTTTGCCGCTGCCGTCGGGCCCTTCAAATGTCACGAACAGGCCCCGGCGCTTAGTCGTAGACATAGTGCAGGACCTTCTTCAGATCCTCCCACGCTTCCTTCTTCGCGCTTTGATTGTAAGCCCGTAGCAGGTACGACGGATGGTAGGTGACCATCACGGGAAAGTCGCGCCAGTTGTGCCATTTTCCGCGCATCGAGGTCACGCTTTGTTTGGTGTTCAGCACAGCCTTGGCCGCTGTGCCTCCCAGCAAGCAGATCGCCTTGGGTTTTATGGCCTGAAGCTGGCGATAAAGGAACTGGCCGCAGATTTCCATCTCGTCCGGTTCCGGTGTACGATTCTCCGGGGGCCGGCACTTCACCACGTTGCAAATGTAAACGTCGGGACGCTTAATTGGGATGCCTTCCTTGGAGGCCGTGCCTTCGATCATCTGCGTGAGCAGTTGTCCCGCGCGGCCGACGAACGGCAGGCCCTGCGCATCTTCGTCGGCACCCGGGCCTTCGCCAACGAACACCAGCCGAGCTTCCGCGTTGCCCGATCCGAAAACGATTTTGTTGCGCGCCTCGTGCAGGCGGCAGCGTTTGCAGTCGCCGATGTCCCCCAGGATCGTTAACAGAGAATCCTGCGCGGGTTCGATGGTCGGTAACGATACAGTCGGTAACGATACGACAGGGATTGGGGGTTGGGGATTGGGGGGCAAGGCACGCTCGATAACGGATCGGCGGTATATCGTTTTGACGCCGAGGTCCTGGTAGAACTCCAGACGCTGGCGCAGCTGGTCCTTATTCATTGCGCCGCGTGAATTGCCAGGCGAAGCTTCAGCACTTGATCGAAAATGCGGTCGGCGATCACGCGCTTGGGCGCTCGCGAAAGCGGAATGGTTTCGCCGGTGCTCAGCACCAGCACCACCTCGTTTTCGTCGGCTTCAAAGCCGGTGGCTTCCTGATTGACCAGATTGGCAACCACCATGTCGCAATTCTTCGATTCGAGTTTCTGGCGGGCGCTCTCCACCAGGTTCTCGGTTTCGGCCGCGAATCCGATCAGCAACCGGTCGCCTTTCTTGCGCCCCAGTTCAGCCAGGATGTCGAGTGTCGGGTCTAAATCGAGAGACATCCGCATCGCGGTTTTCTTGATCTTGTGGCGGGGCACCTGCGCGAGATGATAGTCGGCCACCGCGGCAGCCTTCACGATAATGCCGGCTTCGCTCAAATGCGCGAACACGGCGTCGTGCATCTCAAGAGCGGTGCGCACATGCACCACGCGCACCCCGCGTGGCTCCGCCAGCTGTACGGGACCTGAGACCAGCGTCACTTCCGCTCCGCGCTCAGCCGCCGCTTCGGCCAGCGCATAACCCATCTTGCCGCTCGAACGGTTGGATATGAAGCGCACCGGATCGAGCGGCTCCTGGGTGGGGCCGGCGGTGATGAGAACGGTCTCGCCTTCCAGGTCGCGGGAATGGTTGCTCAGGCCGGACCTTAAGTTGGCAACCACATCGGCGATTCTTCCCGGCTCGGCCAGACGTCCCGGTCCGGTGGTCCCGCAAGCCAGCAAGCCTTCTTCCGGCTCCACGATGACATGCCCGCGCTTGCGCAAGGTTTCCAAATTCTCCTGCGTCGCCGGATGGGCCCACATGTTGTTGTTCATGGCGGGCGCGAGAACCACGCGGCCGGTGAAAGCCAGGTACATGGTTGTCAGGAAATCGTCAGCGAGTCCGTGCGCCAGGCGAGCCATCAGATCGGCCGTGGCCGGCGCGATCACCAGAATTTCGTTGTCCTGAGCGACGGCGATGTGCTCCACCGCGCTCGAAAGGGTTTCGTCCGAGTTTCCGGAGGCGAAAAGTCCGGTAATTACTTTGTTTCCGGTGAGGCTCGCAAAAGTCAGCGGCGTGATGAACTGGCACGCTGCGTCCGTCATCACAACCTGGACGCGCATGCCGCGCTCCATCAAGGCCCTGGCCAGCTCCGCGGATTTGTAGGCGGCGATTCCGCCACCGACGCCGAGCACCACGTTCATGGCTTATTCTTGTGGAACATCCTCGGGAACCACACGTAGCGAGTCGGTATACTTCACCAGACCGCGCCGCACCTCTTCCATCGAAGTCACGGTCGGTTTCTTCGACGTGGTGGGGAGAAACGGACGGGCGCCGTTCTGCAATTGCCGCGCGCGCTTGGCCGCCACGATGATGAAGCGATAGGTGCTCTGCTCGCCATCGTCGGGGATGGCGTACATCGCGTTGTTTCTCATTCTCTCAGCCATGCTGGTGGTTACCTCTCTCTTAGTCGACCTTGAAACTTTCGAGGATCGGCCCTACTTCTTCTTCCATCCGATCCCGGCGTAACCGCTCCGCCTCCACGATGTTCACCAGTCGCGCCGAGGCTTTCTCAATATCCCGATTGATCAGAACAAAATCGTAGTGCATGTAGTTCTTCACTTCGGTTGCGGCACCCTGCAGCCGGCGCTGGATCACTTCCTCGCTGTCCTGCGAACGCGAACGAAGCCGCTGTTCCATAATCTGCTTGGAGGGCGGCAACACAAATATGGTGATCGCCTGCGGAATCGCTACTCTCAATTGTCTCGCACCTTGGATGTCGATGTCGAGTACCAGGTCCTTGCCCTCGCGCACAGCCGAGTCAAACGCCTCGCGATTCGTTCCGTAGTAATTGCCGAACACCTCGGCATATTCGAGGAACTCGCCGCGCGCAAGCCGCTCCTCGAAGTCCTTACGGCTGATGAAGATATAGTCAACACCGTCGGTCTCGCTCGACCGGGGAGGGCGCGTGGTATAAGAGATGGAAAAGTGCAGGTTGGGCACTGTATTCAGGAGCCGGTGCACCAGGGTTGACTTCCCTGAACCCGAGGGCGCCGAGATGATAAAAACGCTGATCATTCCAGATTAAGAGCCTGTTCGCGGATTTTTTCGATAGCGGCCTTGGAGGCGAGAGCCAGCTCTGTAATGCGCAGGCCCAGATCGCCCAGCCCGCTGGTCTTCGACAGAATGGTATTGGTTTCGCGATTGAGCTCCTGCAACAGGAAATCAAGGCGCTTGCCCACTTCGCCGCCCGAGCCCAGGATCTCGTCTATTTGGCGCGAATGAATCTGCAGGCGCGAAATTTCCTCGCCGATATCGCTGCGGTCGGCTAGCAGTGCAGCCTCCTGCGCCAGGCGCTGCGGATCGATGGTGGTGCTGCCGAGCAGCTCCTGCAGTTTTTCGACCAGACGTTTCTGGAAGGCGGGAATGGCTCCCGCGCGAATCCGATGCATCTCTTCCCCACCGGCTTGGATGGCCGCGTTTTGTTCCCGGATGAATGCGGCGAGCTCGGCGCCCTCCCGCGCCCGAAACTGGTTGAGCATTTCGACCGCCTCATCCAGCGCCGCGAGGACGGCCTTTTCGGCGGTAGTGTCGGGAGCCCATTGGTCCGAAGCGCCGAGGATCCCAGGCAACAACAAAATTCGATTCAGATCCGGTTGCGCATCCATTCCTTCTTCAGCTGCCGCTTTCCGAAAAGCCGCCAGGTAAGAGCGAAAGAGCGGCAGGTTGAGACCGCCGGAGGCGCCATTGGCCGGACGCTGAACGGTACATCGGACGTCCACGTGT
Organism: Bryobacterales bacterium; assembly: GCA_963781905.1. GTDB lineage: Bacteria > Acidobacteriota > Terriglobia > Bryobacterales > Bryobacteraceae > Palsa-89. The sequence continues at coordinate 3,194,807 of CAWAHZ010000010.1, read as the reverse complement.
CCGCGCAGAACGGCTCGCTTGAGCGCGGCCCGCATGACATGTTCGAGCGAATCGAGCTCGGCGCCCAAATGGAAGTGCAGATCCAGGCCGCGATGGTTGACGCTCTTGAGGCTGATGATGATGTCACCATATTCGGCGGTCTTCTGGACGCGGGCGAAGCCGGTCATGCTGCGGATAGGTGAGCTCATTTTCAGGGATTCACCAGCGGGTCGGACAAGAATTGCAGCTCATGGAGCCGCTGATAGATGCCGCCGTGGTTGATCAATTCCTCGTGCGTTCCAACCTCGGAGATGCGGCCCCGATCCACCACCACGATTTTGTCCGCCCGGCGGATGGTCGACAAGCGGTGCGCGATCACGATCACGGTGCGATTGCTCATCAGCGTCTGCAGAGCCTTTTGTACCAGAATCTCCGATTCGGTATCCAGATGCGACGTGGCTTCGTCCAAAATCAGAATGGGCGCGTTCTTGAGCAGCGCGCGCGCGATGGCCAGCCGTTGCCGTTGTCCACCGCTGAGTTTGGTTCCGCGCTCGCCGATAACGGTCTCGTAGCCTTCGGTCATGCGCTCGATAAACTCGTCGGCCAGGGCATTGCGCGCCGCTTCGCGAACCTCATCGTCCTTGGCTTTGGGCCGCCCGTAGCGGATGTTGTTGGAAACGGTGTCGTTGAACAGGAAGGTCTCCTGCGCGACCATCCCTATCTGCGTGCGCAGAGAAGCGATTTGAAGATCGCGCACGTCCTTGCCGTCGATCCGAATGGCGCCCCCGGTTACATCGTAAAATCGCGGAACCAGGTTGGCCAGCGTGGTCTTCCCCCCGCCGCTCGGACCCACCAGCGCCACCACTTCGCCGGCGCGCACTTCCAGGCGAACGCCGCACAGAGCGAATCCGTTGGGCGCGTTCTGGTAGTGGAAGTCGACATTGTCCAGCTCCACCGCATGCTGGAATTTGCCGAGCTTCGCCGCACCCGGTTTTTCGGCAATCTGTTGATCGCGATCCAGGTATTCGAATACTTTCTGCGACGCGCCCAGGGCTTGCTGGAAGATGTTGTGAATGCCGGTGAGGCGCTTTACGGGTTCATACAGCATGAGGAGCGCGATGACGAAGCTGGTGAATTCGCCGGCCGTCAAGGTGCCGCTCTTGATTTGGATGCGGGCGTAGCTGAGCAGCCCGACGATGGTGAGAGCGCCGAAGCATTCGATGAGCGGCGAAGAGAGCGCCTGTTGCGCAATGTAGCGCAGGTTGCTGGATTTGAATCGCGCGGCGGCCATGCTGAAGCGGTTGGATTCGACGTCCTCGGCTCCGAACGATTTCACTACTTGATGCCCGCTGATGGTTTCCTGCAGGATTTGATTGAGATCGGCGGCCTCGTCCTGCGCCTTGCGGGTGGTGCGGCGGATGCGGCGGCCGATGCGCAGCGTGGGCACCAGCACGAACGGCAGAAGTGTCAGGCTGACCAGAGCCAGCCGCCAGTCCTTTTGGATCACCACGCAAAGCAGGAAGACCACCGTGAAACTCTGGCGCATCCAATCGGCCAGCATATGCGAGGTAGCAACCTGAATCTTTTCGATGTCGTTCATGACGGACGACATCAAGCGGCCGGTGGAGTTGGATTCGAAGAAATGCGCGTCCTGCCGCAACACCTTGTCGAATACGGTTTGGCGCAAATCGGTGACCGCCGAAATGCCGACATAGTTGACGAAGTAATTGCCGAAATAATCGCAGGCCCCTTTGATGACGAACGTGGCGAAAATGGCGATGGCGACCATGGTCCAGACGTTATGGATGGAGGCAGGTAAGAAATCTTGAAGATAGACTGCGTGATTAAAGACCGGGATGGTGAACAGCGGGACAGGAGAATCCGGCCTGTCGGGCTGCAATACGCGATCGAACACGGGAACAATGAGAAGAGCGGTGAATCCCTGCGCGGCGCCCACCAGAGCCATCAAGAACACCGAAAGCAGCAAGGGCGCCAGGTACGGGCGAACGTAGTGCAGCAGCCGGTGGAGTTCCTTCATGCGGATTGTTGGGCCGGGGCCAGGGTGGCGACGGCGCTTGTCACGCGGGAGATTTCGAGAGAGTGGATTCCTTCGGCGCCGGTCAACACCACGTTCTCGGTGCGCCAGGGACGCCAATTGTCTATCTCGGACGGTCCGAATAGTACCACCACGGGGCGGCCAAAAGCCGCCGCGATATGCGCCGGTCCACTGTCGTTTCCGACGAATATGGAAGCGCCCGCGAGCAGCGATTTCACTTCTTCGAGCGGTGCGCCTTCGAAGCAGGGAAATTCAGCGAAGGCCGATAGATCTTCGCCGGCGCCTCCAATGAAGAGAGGTTCGATGCCCAGGTCGCGATTCAAATGCTTCGCAACAGCGAGGAAGTTTTCCTGCGGCCAGGTTTTTGCGGCCTCGGATGCAAACGGATGCAGAACGGCGTAGGGGCGGGGGCGGGAAATAGCGGTTGCGAACAATCGCGCGCGCGGGATCTGGGTGAGCGGCACGCCCAGATAAAACATGGCGGAGGCGAGATGTTCCGCCGTATGTACCTTGCGATCCACCTCCAGTATTTCCTGGGCGCGCGGGATGCGCAGGTTGTACATGGGCTGGAATCGAAAATGAGCGAATCCAGCGCGCAGGCCGGCCGCCGCTGCCAGCATCATGCGAACGCTGGTAGCGCCACCGTGAAGATTCAGGGCCAGATGCGGCCGAAACCGCCCAACACTGGCTGCATTGGGCGCAAGGATTTGCTCGACATCCGGATTTTCGGCGAACACTGCCGCGAAACGATCTTCCACCACCACCGCAACGCGCAGATCGGGCCGCGCCTGTTTCAGCAGAGAGAGCGCGGGCGTAGTCAGAACAGAATCGCCCAGCGACCGCAAACGGATGATCGCCACCCTTGCGCCGGACGGCAAGCGGTCTAGGACGTGGGTCGTCATCTCAACACGCACTTAACGGGACAAGTCAGCTTACTCCTCGACCTTCGCTTCGTCGATCAGCATGACGGGGATGTCGTCGCGAATGGGGTACACGCGCTTGCACTGGACGCATTTCAAGCCGCTTTGGTCCGGCTTCATTTCCAGTTCCGCTTTATCCAGTGGACAGACCAGAATGTCGAGCAAATCCTTGCTGATCGGCATGTTGTGATTCAGTTTAACTCATCTACTGAGAGTTGCGAGACCGGCACGCAGGAGTGCGTGCGCCACGTCAGAATGTGAAACGTGCCTGTAAATCGATCCGCCGGTTTAAACCGCTTTGGGCAAAAGCGCCGAAGCCACCTGCCAGATTATTCGATTCATCGAACAAGGGCGAGCTGATGATACCGTTGATGGGCCCGGGATTGACGTGGTTGAGCAGGTTGCGCGCCTGGACGGACAAAGTCAGATTGTAACGCTGGCCGGTATTGGTACCGCCGCCCAACCCGCGGAAGAAACCGCCGGGACCGCCGCCCGGACCTCCACCGAAACCACCGCCCGGTCCGCCGCCACCAGGACCACCGCGTCCGCCGCCTCCCCCCCGCCGCCGAAGTCGCCGCCATTGTTGCGAGGCCTGTTCGTGCTCTCGCGCGATCCGCCAAAACCAAACGTTTTCGCGATGCGGAAGTTGAGGCTGACGCTGCCCGGGCTGCGGCCGAAGTTACGGGGCAGAATCGCCTCGCCTGGCGTGGGATTGGGATTGAGATAAAGTCCGTCAAAGAAATACTTCGTGGGGGTTGTTGAGATGCCCGGCCGTTCGTTGAACAGCGTGTCGCCGTAAGGATCGGTGCCGGTGGTGATGTTGAACGGCGCACCGGAATTGGCATTGAAGAAGGGCGCCAGCAGCAAGTTCCACGGCCCGGTGATAGTTCCACCGACGAACACGCGGTTGCGCTGGTCGAGCGCGGAAGGCCCATACTCGCCCTGCATGCTGTAAGGACTGGACGGCAGAGTACCCACGCCATCGGTATTGCTGTGGGCCTGGCCATACATGTAAAACCCGTTCAGCGAGACTCTCTTGTTTAATTGCGAGCGGACGTTGGTGATCAACTGCCACTGGTTGTATAGGCCGGAGGATTGCATCAGCAGCACCGGATCCGTCAAATACTGGCCGTAAAGCGGATAAACTCCCGTCCCAGGACCGGTATAGGTGCCGGGCAGCGGTGCGTTAATGTCGGCCGAGCGCAGTTCATGCAGGCCGTGCGAGTTCACATAGGATTCCGAAATGGTTGTGTTCTTCGGCAACTGGCGTTCTACGGTCAAAGCTTCCTGCAAAATGTAAGGGGCGTGCAACTGCGAATCGAGCAACTGGATGGTCTGCGCGGATTGAGGCGGCAATAACAGGCCCGCCGGTATGCCGGGCGTATTGGGATCGAACGGGATTGGGTTGGCGGCGCTCTGCGTGATCACATATTGCTGCTGCAAGATGCCGTTATAGCGATCCGCGGCCTCGATAACGGTTTGGCTCACGCGATCGTAGAAAATGCCGAAGCCGCCTCGAAAGACGGTGGCGGGCCGCGGATTATTCTTGCTTTGGCCGGGCGCCCAGGCGAATCCGACGCGCGGCGCCCAATCGTGCCAGTCGTGAATTTGGGTCTGCGTCTCGAAACGCAGGCCCAGGCTGAGCGTGAGGTTGGGTTTCACGCGCCAGTCGTCGCCCAAAAATGCGCCGACATCCGTCGTGTTGACGTTCACTAAAGGACTTCCGGTGTTCACGTTGAACTGGGACGGACCGCCACCGAGCTGCTGAATCTGGCCCGGAGTATAGTGCAAGCTCTGCAGGAACAATGTGAGCTGATAAACCTGAATGGACTGCAGCGTGCCGCAAGCCGGGTTCGGGTTGGTGGCATCGCACCCAGTGACAGCCGGTGTCGCCGAATAGACGCCATCCGTGGGTTCCAGGCCGTAGCCGCCATAAAAATTGTAGTTTCCGCCGAAGTTGGTAGGGGAAAAATTGTTGACGGTTACCGCGCGAACGCGAGCGCCGAATTTCCAGGTATGCGCTCCGCCTGAAATCGTCGTGTAATTCTGCAACTCGTAATGGTTTTCGGTGTCGCTATACTTTCCTATCTGAGCGCCGCCGCCGTTAAACGCGCCGGCTACCGTGATACCGGGCAGTTCGGAAGTCTCCATCTCAGCCGAGTTGGTGTGATAGAGCTGGAAGTGCGTCTCGTTGATTACCTTGGTGCCCAGCACGGCCGTTTCGATCAGTTGTAGCGTGTGATCCGTGTTCAGTGCGTGATAGCCAGTGGACAAGAGACTCAGATTGCCCACGCCCTGGTTGTCCAGGTCGTTCCGCGTGTAGCCGTAGCGCATGGTCAGCGTGTTGTTCTTACTGAGTTGATAATCGATGCGAGGGCTGATGCGAAAACGGTTCTGCGGAGCGACGAAGACGCTGTTGGAAGGCGAGACCAGAAAGCTGGTCTGATTTACAGTGAAACCGTTGATGATGTTTCCATTGTCGATGTCGCGATCCTGAACATCCAGGAAGAAGGAGGCCTTTTTACCCAGCGCCCCGCTCAGCGAACCGCCGAAATTCCGCTGCGAGAACGGCGCTTTCGCAGCGGCGTAGGGGTTGCGGGCATCCCAAATGGCATCGCCGAAGTCGGCATTGACGTTTCCGTGCAGCTTGTCGGTGCCGGGCTTAGTGAGGATTTCGATGCGCCCGTACCCGAGCTTGTCGTATTCGGGCGAGAACGGATTCTGGTTGATGCGAATCTCGCGGATGGAATCCTTGCTCGGCAGCGTGCCGCCGGTGAAGCCGTCGATGTAAATCTGTCCGCCGCTCGGTCCAGCGGATGGTCCGGCCAGCGCCTGCAAATCAGCCTGCAGATCGTCGGGATCGTCAGACAATGCCTGCAAATCGGTTCCCCGCAGCACCAGGGCGCCTGCGTTCTGGGAAGGGTCCACGCTCACCTGGGGGCCCGCGTTTTCCTGCACCGTAACTTCCTGCTTTTCGGCGGCTACCTTCAACTGTAAGTTAACTGTCGCGTTCGGCGAGGCGCTCAGATCGACAGCGAGTGGCTGCGCTTGTTGCAGGCCGGGTGAGGTGGCGATGACGCTGTACTGGCCGGATGGAATACCGTTGATGGAATAGGAGCCGTCATTGCCCGCCGTTCCCGATTTCACCGGACCAGCGGCATTGGATACGGTGACCTTGGCGCCTGGCACCAGGGCGCCCGATTCATCGGTCACCACGCCATGCACGATGCCCGATGGTTGGGCATAAGTGGCAGGCAACAAAGTCAGCAGTAGCAACAGGAGTAGCAGTAGGGGTTTCATCTTTCTTGCCTTTACTTAGCGGACTTTGTTTGCCGATCGGCCGGGATCATTGGTCCCCGCCGCCGCCGCTGACATCGAGATTCCAGGATCCTAAGTTTACTTGTCCGGCGGTGCGCGGCGCCGCGGCCAGGAATGGCTCCACGCCCGCGACAAACGCGAAGGCGGTGACCGCGGAATCGCCAGGACCTTTCGAACTGGAGACAATCACTGCGTCGCCCTTCTTCAATTCCGAGAGCGATAGTTGCGGCATCCGTTCGAGGATTTGCTGGAGATCGCCACCACCACCGCCCGGGCCTCCACGGAATCCACGTGCGCCCACCCTGTGGCGCGGCATCTTCACCGGACGGAGGACGCGCACCAGCCGCTGCAGCGCCCTGCGCCGGTCCATCAGCGGCAACGGTATTGGGACGAAGCCGCCGAGCCAACCGGGTGGCTGTTTCGGTGTCCAGGCGCCTCAACAGCGAATTTGGATTGGTTCGAACCACCACCGGCTTCTTGGTTTGCAAGTTGGTGATGCGCACTTCGCCGGTGGTTGCGTCCACCGAATCCACCGTTCCCGCAATCGTCTCGAAAGCTCCCGAAATCAGCTCTTCCGCCTTCAGGTGCGTTCCATCTTCGTTCTTGTCGCCGAGAGCACGCACGGTATCGCCGGGCTGCAGATCGGCAAATGAACTGGGCTTGGCATCGGCGAATTGCACCGAATCGGGCGAATAGCGCCGGAATTCAGCCGCCGAGGCGTCAATGGTCATGGTCTTGGAATCGCGGCCGCGCGTGGTGACGGTCACTTCCTTGTTCGCCGCGTTCAGCGCCGTTACTACACCGGTAACGCTGCGCGTCCGCCACTCGGCTTGGTCGTGCTGATGTTTCTGGGCCAGATCGGCTTTGGTCATGATGACCACCGCGCGAGCCGGAGCGTCGCTGTCCTTCTCCAAAGCCAAAGCACGATCGCCAACCATTACGTCGGTGAATGCGATTTTGGTGGCCTTCTTGAGGTCTTTCTCGCCAGGCGCCACACGCAAAAACGACGTGTTGTCCGCGAGCATGACCGTATACGCCGCGCCGTTGTCGCCCTTGAGTTTGATTTGCTTGGCGGCGGCATCGATGGAGGTAACTTCGCCGATGATTTGCTTGAGCGCCGGCGGAGTTTGGGCGCAAGCGGCTGCGCTGTACGCCAGGACAGCAACCAGGCTGAACCACGCTCTTATAGATACAGGGCGCATCAATGAACGGGCGAACAAGAACTTACAGCGGTTACTCGCAAAGTGTCAAGATACGTAAAAGCGTCGGAAGTTCAAGCACTTTCGCGCGGTGATGTAAAGCTTTGCAAGGCTCAATTGGGGCTGATCGCCAGCTTGTTATCCACCCCGGTGACGCCCTTCACTTTCTTGGCGATTTTTTCCACTTTTGCCTTTAGCTTGTCGTTGGTCACCTTGCCCGTTAGTACTACCACGCCGTTGTGGGCGTCCACGGAGATCGGCTGGCCACCGACTTCGGAATCGTCCGCGATCTTCACCCTGACCTGATCCACGATGACATCGTCGGTGACAGGCGTCTTGGTCTTCTGAGCGAACAGTGGGGTGAAGACCAGAGCCAACAAAACTGCAATAGATAGGAGTCGCATTAGGAAACAGTACCTTCGTCCGAATCCAATTCTCCCCCCGCATGGATCGCCAGTCAATGGCATTGAGAAACTCGGGATTCTCACGCCAATCCTTTTGCACTTTAACAAACAGTTCAAGAAAGACTTTGCGACCCAGCATCTTTTCAATCTCAAGACGCGCCTTGGTGCCGATTTGCTTAAGCGCCGCTCCGCCCGCCCCGATGACGATGGCCTTTTGTCCGTCACGTTCGACGTAGATGGTGGCGGCGATCTTTGTGATTTTCGAAGACTCTTCCCAGCGCTCCACCAGAACGGCGACTGAATGCGGCACCTCTTGACGGGTATGACGGAGGATTTGCTCGCGAATCATTTCGCCCGCCAGGAAGCGCTCAGGTTGGTCCGTAAGATGGTCGGTGGGAAAGTAGGCCGGACCTTCCGGAAGTCGAGCGACAATTGCGTCGCGCACCCGGTCCAACCCTTCGCCCGTAGTGGCCGACACCGGAATATATTCATCAAATTCCCGGATTGCCTTGAATTGCTCCATGTAGGGCAGCAACTTTCGCTTGTCCTGCACGCGGTCGATTTTGTTTACCAGAAGCAGCGCGGGCGTGGCCAGGTCCTTCAACACGGAGACGGCCTCGGTATCTTCGGGGGTCAAAGGAATGGATGCGTCGGCTACGAAGAGCAGCACGTCGCGATCCGCCAGCGCGGTCCGAACGGTTTCCATCATGCGCTTGTTAAACAACGTAGTGGATTTGTGAATTCCGGGCGTGTCGATGAAAACGATTTGCGCGCCGGGAAGATTTACCACGCCCTGAATGGTGGTGCGAGTGGTTTGCGGTTTGTCGGAAACAATTGCCAGTTTTTCGCCGATAAGCGCGTTTAATAGCGTCGATTTTCCCGCGTTCGGGCGGCCGATCAGCGACGCGAAACCAGAGCGGAAGTCACTCATGAATGAGTACCACTCATATGTGAGTCTGGGGCACGGTTTCGTGCGCCACTTTCGAAACTCGTACTTGCTCCACTTTTAACTCGTCTCCGGCCAGCACCTCCAGCCGGATGCCGTCGCGTTCAATCACTTCGCCAATATGCGGGACATGGCCCAGCCATTCTGTCACCAGGCCGCCGATGGTGGTGGATTCGGTCTCCTCCGGAGGCCGGAATTCCAACAGATCATACAAGCGGTCCAGATCCAGGCTGCCGGCCACCACGAAACTGCCGTCCGGCTGCGTCGCCACGTCGCGCTCGGGCTCATGCTCGTCGTGAATTTCGCCCAGAATCTCTTCCACCATGTCTTCCATGGTCGCAAGGCCTGCCGTATTGCCGTACTCATCGATCACGATGGCCATGTGCGCTCCGTCGTGCTGCATCTCGCGCAGCAGATCGTTCACCGGTTTGGTCTCGGGAACAAAACGAATGGGACGCGTCAGTTCTTTCACCCGGCGGCCTTCCCGCGCCGCTTCGTCCAGTTCGAACATGTCGCGCACGTGTACGAAGCCGATAATGTTGTCAATGGTTCGCTCATACACCGGAACGCGCGAGTATTGCTCGTGAATTACCAGTTCGCGCAAGTCTTCGAGAGACCGGTGGGCTTCGATGGCCACCATTTTCGGACGCGGCGTCATCACTTCCCGGACGGTCTTGTCGCCGAATGCGACCACGGATTCTATGAGCTTGCGGTCGTCTTTCTCGATGATGCCTTCTTCTTCTCCGGCCGAGATGAGCGCCTCGATGTCGCCGGATGGTCCGGGCCCTTCTTCGTTGGTTTTCGTGGGTTCGGACAATTCCACCAGCGATTGGAAGAAGCCCAGAATCGCGGTGAGCGGCCGAACCAGCAGCGCGCACACGCGCAGAATAGGAGCGAACGGAAGCAGCCAGCGGCCGCTGGTCTTGAGGTACAGCAACTGGGCCAAAACGTACGTCGAAATCAACATGGTGAGCCAGGCGAAGAGCGCTGCCTCGAACAGGTTCTGCCAGGCTTGGCCGGGGTGTTGCGCGGGATCCGTGGTTTGCGTAGCCAGAAAACAAACGCCCAGCAACAACAACAAGGTGTGTTTGATCAGCGAAAATGCGAGCACGCCGTCGTCGCCTTTGACGCCTATGCGATCCTCCAGTGTCTCTTTGAAGAATTGGAGAGCCGGCAAATCGCGCGAACGCAGCCGTAACGACTCCATGTAGAGCACCTGGACCACGGTGATCAGACACAGCAACACGGCCCAAATCACGGTCGCGGCGACGGCAAACCACGTCATAAGAGCTCCGGGGTCATAAGAGCACCTGGGTCATGAGCGCGACCGTCCGATTAGACCGTTCGGCAATCCGAAGGCGGCGCGCCATTTTTTTTCCGCGCGGGCCATCCGGCCGCCGTCGTTTTCGTGATCCATTCCTAGCAGATGAAGTACGCCGTGCAGCATTAGAATCTCAATCTCTTGTCCGATGCCATGGCCATATTCGGCTGCCTGGCGCTGGGCGTGTTCAAACGAGATCGCAATGTCACCCAAAAAACCCAGAGTCTGTCTGGATGGGAACGACAACACATCGGTGGCGTGATCCTGCTTGCGAAAGTCGCGGTTCAGCTGCTGCATTTCCAGGTCGCCCGTGATCAGGCAAGTGAACGGGCGTCCGCCGGTCACTTCCGATGCCAGGCGCTTGGCGAATGCGCGGGCCGGGCGCCTGGAAAAGCCCGGTGTGGCGGAATGGAATAGCAGCGTAGGCGGCTCAGCAGGCATGGCCGAATATTAAACCAGTGGGATCTCGCGGGTTTCCGCCGGTACGACCGGGAGCGGATGTCCCGCCGGTTCGGCTAACGCCGCGGCTTCGACCGCCGGATCGGTCAGTTTCAATGCGAGCTGACGTCCGCTGATAGTTTCCTGATGCCGCTCGTACGCTTTTACGATCTTTTGCACCAGGGGATGGCGAACGACGTCGCGATCGTCGAAATAAACAAAGCTGATTCCTTCGATGCCACGCAGTACTTCTACCGCGTCGTTCAGTCCGCTGCGTTTTCCGCTAGGCAGATCCACCTGCGTAAGGTCGCCGGTGACCACCATTTTCGAATTGAAGCCCTGGCGCGTCAACACCATCTTCATCTGCTCGGCGGTGCTATTCTGCGCCTCATCCAGGATGATGAAGCTGTCGTTCAAGGTTCGGCCGCGCATGAACGCGATGGGCGCCACTTCGATGACCGCGCGCTCCAGTAGCTTCTCCACTTTGTCGGCATCCAGCATGTCGTATAGCGCGTCGTAGAGCGGGCGCAGATACGGGTCCACTTTTTCCTGCAGATTGCCGGGCAGGAACCCGAGGCGTTCGCCGGCTTCCACCGCCGGCCGGGTCAGCACGATGCGAGCCACGCGTTTGTTCATCAGCGCGGAAACGGCCATGGCCACGGCCAGATACGTTTTTCCGGTGCCGGCGGGCCCCACGCCGAAGACCAGGTCGTTCCGCTCGATGGCATCCACATACCGGCGCTGATTCACGGTCTTGGGCGCTAGCGTCTTTTTCCCGAAATTGCGCTGCCTTCCACTGTGAACCAGGCTGCGGAGTGTCACCTCGGGATCGGCGGTTACTACGCGCAGGTAACTGTTCAGGTCGCCGTTCGCGAAGCTCTGGCCCTCTTTCACCAAGGCGACATAATCTTCCAAAATGCTGGCGGCTCGAATCACGTCCGGCTCGGCGCCTTCGATCTCCAGTGAATCGTTCATCAGGCTGGCTGTCACATGGAGGCCGCTCTCGAGCACACGGATATTTTCGTCACGGGTGCCGAACAGGGACTCAATACCGCGAGTGATCTGAACGCTGAGTTTCATCAAAAGGTGTGACTTAGTTGCATGGGGCGACAGCGGGAGAAGCCTGAATGCACTGCGGACAGGAATCGCCGGTAGCGGGAATTTTCATCCGCGGTCGCGGAGAAAAAGCAAACATCTAGCTGAGATTATACCAGAGGCGACAAGGGGGCGGATCGGGGTTCCGATCCCGTCGGGTTCCGATCCCGCGATTACTTCTTTCCCATCCGCGCTAGGAGCGTTTCATACGCACCACCAAAATCGATGAGCCTAATGTCTTTGAGCAGATAGCTTTCTTCATCGTCCCAGTCCGCCTGCGGCGAGATGTCGAGAAGAGTGAGCGCCCGCTGACTGACGCGGAGCACTCGGCCAACATAACATACGCCCCGCTTGGCCCGCTCAGTGTGGATTGTTACGAGCGGGAACGCTTTCCCCGCCGAAGAGAGCGCCTGTCTTATGGAAGTAATGCTTACTTTGTCTGGCCTTCGGGGCCTCAATTTGTGCAGCGCGGCAGCCCTGGCCAGAAAGTCATCCTTCCGAATTGGGCGCCACCGCTCCACATCCGTATTACGAAAAATGGTGTAGCCGTTCAGTAAAAACTGCTGATCTTCGAGGGGCTGGATCAGGGTAAGTTCCTCGTTCCAAGTGAGCGCAAAACCTACCAGGTGGTGCCGATTGACGGGCCTCCGGTCGAATTCCAGAAGGGGAAACCCATTCACTGCAAACGCTTCTTGAAACTCCGCCGAATTGTGTATGCCGCGCGCCACCAAACCATTTGACGACAGCAGCCATCAGCGAATCAACACCAAATAGGCTTGGCATGTGAAAGAATATGCCCGTGAAGCGACCCTTCTCGGCTACCGTTTGGCGCGAAGGCAACTGGTATGTTTCTCAGTGCCTGGAGGTGGATGTCGCCAGCCAAGGTGAAAGCGAAGACGAGGCTCTTGCCAAGAGGCGTTAGAGCTCCACTTCGAAGCGCCGCGGGCTACTTGACCTCCCAAGGTTCGCACCATCGAGGTTGAGGTTGGGGCGGCTTAAGGCTTGACATCACCTAACCGGAAGGAACCGCTGCACGCGTTCGCCTTGGAACACCTCGCCCGTATAAATGTCGCCTTTCGAGTCCACCGCGATCATGTGCAGCCCGAAGAACTCACCTCCATTTTCGCCCATGCTGCCCATCTGTCCCACTATCTTCCCGTCCTCGCGATTCAGGAAATAGATGTGGTTGTTGGTGAGATCGGAAATGTATAGGAACCGCTGCGCCTTGTCCGGCGAGAACATTACGCCGCCGGTGGAACCGCCCACCCCGGTCCCGGTGGCCAGGGTAAACTCCTTCAGGAATTTGCCATCTTTGGTGAAGACCTGGATGCGGTTGGCCATGCGATCGGCCGCGTAGACTTTGCCGTCGTGGGAGACGTTCAGCGTGAGGTGTCCGCGAAATTCCTTGGGTTCGGGGCCGCCGGGCGTATACGCGCGGTCTTTGTCGTCGGTAGTCATTTCCGCGAGCGTATGCCCATACGCGCCCCAGCCGCGCTTGAACTGCAGCGTGTCCAGGTCAAACACCATCACGCGACCGCCCAGATAATTGTCGGCCGCATAAAGTTCATGAGCTGGTTCGTCGAGCCGTATTTCTTCCAGCCCTCCCACGATCATCGGCGTGGTCGGAGGATACTTGGCGCGGAAGGTTGCGATCGCCGCGGCCCGAGCCGCCTGAGCCGCAGGGCTGGGTTGTGGCCTGCCGCCGAGTGGAGTGAGAAATCCGGCAACTGGCCCTGCGCTGCCATGGCCTGGAATGTGCGGCGCAACGGCATCAGGTCCCCCACCACCCGGCTGTTTGTCCGGCGTGCGGGGAACCTGGCCCACCACCTGGCCAGTCTTCGGATCGTACTTGCGGACCGTATCCTGTCCAAGGTATGTGAAGCCCTTGGTGTCCACGGCCATACCATGGCCCTGGGGCGCATCGAAGGAGCCGATGACGTCGCCGTTCTTGTCGATGTGGATCATGGAGGGCGGCCGAACGCAGCAATCGGCCAGCGGAGGAGTCAACTCGGCTTCGAGTTCAATATCCGTCAGATCGTTGGGACGATCGTACACCCAAACGTTGTCGTCCTTATCCACGGCCAATCCCGTGACACCGCCCATCTTCCACTTGTGCGGGAGCGGTTTGGGCCAGTCCGGATCGAATCTGAACCTTGGTGCGGCGGGCTCTTGACCGGTCAACGACACAAGCGACACGCACAAAAGCGCCAGGCCGAGTGCGGCCAGCGTTCTCCACCCGATCTTCATAAGCACCTCCACATACGACTGGGAGATTCTTTCACATTGAAGCGCCGGTTACAACGGCCCGGAAGAGCTATTGTAGGAAACTGGAGGGACCAGGATGATCTCTCTGAGGCACATTCCGCGGCACCCGCTTGCGCAATTCGTCGACTGCCTGTGGCTCTACGAAGGATATACGCAGCCGCACGCCAAAGAGCGTGTGTTGCCGACCGGCCAGATGCAGATCGTCATGAATCTGCTGGAAGACAAGTCCTGCATCTATGATCGCGAGGACCCCCAGCGCTGCCAGACCTTCAGTGGATCGCTCCTGGCGGGCGCGCATTCGGAATACCTGGTGATCAGCACCGCCATGCAGGCTTCCGTCATCGGCGTAAATTTTAAGCCGGGCGGCGCGTTCCCGTTCCTTCGGATGCCGGCCGGGGAATTACGAGACACTACGGTGTCGCTGGACACACTGTGGGGCGCGGGCGCCACCGATCTGCGAGATCAATTGCTCGAGGCCGCGACACCTCACGCTCGTTTCGCGATTTTGGAGCGAGCGTTGTTAGCCGAGCTGGCGCGAGGTTTCGATGGCCATCAAGCCGTGAGGTTCGCGCTCGATCGGTTCATCGCACGGCCGCATATGACGACCATCTCGGGCGTGACGGACCAAATCGGCCTGAGTCCCCGGCGATTCATTCAAGTGTTTCGGGACGAAACTGGATTCACCCCCAAAGTGTTTTGCCGCATCCGCCGGTTCCAGCAGGCTCTGGGCCGGATGGAAGGGCGCAAGAGGGTGGAATGGGCGGGCGTCGCGCTGGATTGCGGCTACTTCGATCAAGCCCACTTCATCCACGATTTCCGCGCCTTCTCCGGCATCAATCCCTCGTCGTACCTGCTGCAGCAGACGACCCATCGCAACCACGTCCCGCTCAAGGATTAAGGGGCGAAATTTTTTACAATACGACGCAGGCGCTTTGGCCGCACAATGGCTGAAAGGATCGGAATATGACAACTAAAGTGAAACCTGTTCCCGAGGGCCACCACACGGTGTGCTCGTATATCGTCTCGCCCGGTGTCGCACAGATCATCGATTTCGCCAAGCAAACCTTTGGCGCCACGGAAGTGTCTTTGCATCAGCGACCGGATGGAACGGTGATGCATGCCGAGATCAAGATCGGCGATTCTATCGTCATGTTGGGCGATGCGGGGGAGGGTGGGAAGAAGTTTCCCGCGATGCTGCATCTTTACCTGGAGGACGTGGACGCGGTATATCAACGGGCCATCCGGGCAGGCGCGAAGTCACTCCGCGAGCCCACCGACCAGCCTTATGGCGACCGCTCCGGCGCTGTCGAAGACTCCTTCGGTAATCAATGGTGGATTTCCACTCACATCGAAGATGTGACACCGGAAGAGTTGGAGCGGCGCGCCAAGGCCGCTCAGGGTTAGGCACGCGCAGGAGTCTTCCTGCCGATTCCGATAATCGAGGTCTGCTCCCAGGGCAGATAGCTGTCCACGCGCCGCAAGATCCAAACCAGGCGGTCGAAATTCTTGAGTTGCAGCCGGCTGATGGTCCTGCGCTTCAGAATGGTTCCGTTCAGCCACCAGCCTGGCCGGGAGGCGCGGTTGAACCGGAGCACGGTCTCCACCTCGAACCCGGCTTCGGTCATTCGCTGACGCAACTGATCCTCGGAGTAGCGCAGAAAATGGCCCAATTCTTCATCCAGGGAATTGTAGATACTCTGACCGCAAGGAACCAGGATCACTGCGCGGCCGCCATCTTCGAGCAGCGAACGAATGTTGCGCAAAGCGCCGGCGGCATCCTGGATGTGCTCCAGAACGTTGAGGCACACCACGGTATCCATCTGGCCGCGGAATGCTTCCTGCCCTTCCGGCTCAACCGCATTCAGTTCCGCCGTTTCCAGATTGGGCCGGTTCGCCAAACGATTCTTGAGCCGCTCCAGATGTTCGCGATCAATGTCGGTGGCGACGTATCTTTTTCGGCCCGCTAAGAGCAGCCGGGTGAGATTGCCCATCCCCGCTCCGATTTCGAGCACACGTCTGCCGATGTAGGGCCGAATGGTATCCGCCATCCAGCGATTGAAATTCGGCGCGCTGGCGAATGCATCCAGAATGTCTTTGTCTTTGGCGGCATAGATATCGTTGGACAGCGCGGTCTTCAAAATCACCCAGAAGGCCTCGAACGCGTCCCCCAGGCCGATCTTCTTGCCCTCCTCATAGGTGCGCCCGCTGTAACTAATGGGAGTTTCGTAGATGCGTGCCTGCCGCTTGGCCAATTTAATAGTGATCTCGGGCTCAAATCCGAACCTCTGGCTACGAATGGGAATGCTCCGCAGCAGAGAGGTGCGAAAGGCTTTGTAGCAGGTTTCCATGTCGGTGAGATTCAGATCGGCGAATACATTGCACATGCCGGTGAGCAAATGGTTCGCCAGCGAATGCCAAAAATAGAGCACCCGCCGCTCGCCGCTGGTCATGAATCGCGAACCGAATACCGCGTCCGCCCGCCCGTCCACCAAGGGCGCCAGAAGTTTCTGGTATTCGTTTGGGTTGTATTCGAGGTCCGCATCCTGAATGATGGAGAATTCTCCGCGGGCCTCGGCAATCGCCCGGCGCAAGGCTGATCCTTTGCCTCGATTGCGGGCAGACTTCAGCAGGCGAATGACGCCTGGATATCGCTGGGCTACCCCCTCCACTTCTTCCACCGAAGCGTCCGTCGAGCCGTCATCGGCGACGATAATTTCCCGCTCGAAACCCTCGGGCAGCGGAGCCGCAATTACCCTGGCCAGCAAGGTTGCCACGAACTCCTCTTCGTTATAGAGGGGCACCAGGATAGAAATCTTCATCGGTTTCCTCATTATTGTGGCAGGTAAGAGGACGGATTGGTCACAACGTAAAACCCGCCAGATGTTTCAGAGCACCCTGCGCTAACATGAGATATCTCCATGCCCCCCGGCCCGCCCATGGACTGGTTCCCGCTGTGGCTCAGTTTGCGTGTGGCTACCATTTCCACCGCTCTCGCGCTGGCCGTCGGACTGTGGCTGGCATGGATCCTGGCGAACCGGACGTTCCGCGGGAAGGAAGTCCTGGACGCTGCGGTTACGCTGCCGCTGGTGCTTCCGCCAACCGTTCTGGGCTACTATCTGCTGGTCCTGCTGGGACGCGCCAGCCCCATCGGCCATCTCTATGAATGGGCCTTCGGCGGACCTTTGGTTTTCACCTGGCAAGCGGCGGTGGTGGCGTCGTTGTTTCATTCCACGCCGCTGTTGGTGAAGTCTTCACGGGCGGCTTTCGAGAGCGTCGACCGATCCTATGAACGCGCGGCGCGCAATCTGGGCGCCACTGAGCTGCGGCTGTTCTGGCGCGTCACTCTGCCCCTGGTACGCCGCTCCATTTTAGCGGCGGCCGCGCTCGCATTTGCCCGGTCGCTGGGCGATTTCGGCGTCACGCTGATGATTGCTGGTAACATTCCGGGGCGCACCCAAACCGTTTCCATCGCGATCTACGATGCCGTGGAAGGAGGTAACAGCGCAACCGCCCGCATTTTGGTGATCATCATCTCGGCCGTGGCGCTCGTCATCCTGACACTGGCGAATCGCATCACATCCAACCCCTTCGGACCTCGTCAAACGGTTTTATGATCCAGGCGCGAATTCGCAAGCAGTATGCCGCGGGGCCGGATTCCACAGGGTTTTCCCTGGATCTTGAATTCAGCGCTGCCGCTGGAGTGACCGTGCTGTTTGGTTCGAGCGGCGCGGGCAAGACTCTCACTCTGGATTGCATCGCCGGATTCGTCCGCCCCGATGAAGGACGCATTCTGTTGGACGATCAGATTCTCTTCGACGGAGCCGCGGGCGTGCATCTGGCGCCGCGCTCGCGCCATTGCGGATACGTCTTCCAAAACTACGCGCTCTTTCCGCACATGACGCTGCGCCAAAATCTGGAGTTCGCGGCAGAACGCGCGCCGCGGCTGGGCCGGCACCGCAAGGTGAATGAGATGCTCGATAAATTCCACCTGACCGAGGTT
Organism: Bryobacterales bacterium; assembly: GCA_963781905.1. Lineage (GTDB taxonomy): Bacteria > Acidobacteriota > Terriglobia > Bryobacterales > Bryobacteraceae > Palsa-89. The sequence continues at coordinate 3,176,866 of CAWAHZ010000010.1, read as the reverse complement.
GCCGGACGCCGTCCCTACCAGCTTTCCGGTGGACAAAAGCAGCGCTGCTCGATCGCTCGCGCTTTGATCGGCGCCACGCGCGTCCTGTTGCTCGACGAACCGGGGCGAGGTCTGGATGCGCCGTTGCGGGCGGAGTTCTATGCGGTGCTCCGGCAAGTGCGGGAGGACTTTGGAACGCCCATGTTGCTGGTCACGCACGACACCGAGGAATGCTTCACACTGGGCGACGAGATGATCGTGTTGCGGGACGGCCGCGCGGTGCAGAGCGGCGCACCACGCAAGGTTTTTGAGCAACCCGCCAATGTGGAGGTGGCGCGTTTGCTCGGCCTCTACAACCTGCTTCCCGTGGAGATTCGATCGCTCGATCCCGGCCGCAACTCGAGCCGCCTGCGGTATCAGGATTTCGAACTCACGGGACCATACTTTCCAGGTAAATTGATCGGCGATCAAGTCTGGCTCTTCGTCCGTCCCGATCAGCTCTCGGCCGCGCCCCGCAATGGCCGCCCGGCCTTCAATCAGATCCCCGGCACCCTGCTACGCATGCTCGAAAAACCTGACGGGCTGCGATTGGAGTTTTCGGGCGACATCGCGGTCGAAGTGCCGGCTGGCACTCCATTTGCTTCCCTGGACAAATACAGCGGTGTCAAGGACTGGGTGGTCGAATTCCCGAGCCGCGACCTGCGAATTCTGTGAAGCGATATTGCATCACCGATTCGCTCCGAGTGGCCGAGCGCGCTGCCGGTGATTCGGTGGAGATGATTCAAATCCGCGCCAAGCAGCTTTCCGCGCGTGCTCTTGCCGAATTGGTTCGGGACGCCCTGGCCCAGGCGGGCCGCAGCAAGATTCTGGTAAACACACGTACCGATATCGCACTGGCTTGTGGCGCGCACGGCGTGCACCTGCCTGCCGGATCGATGTCTCCGGCCACCATTCGCCGGATCGCGCCGCTGGGTTTCCTGATCGGCGTCTCCTGCCACACGATCGACGAATTGCGGGCTTCGGAGCGCGAAGGCGCGGATTTTGCCGTATACGGCCCGGTGTTTCCGAGCGTCAGCAAGCCGGCCGAGCCCATTGGGATCGAAGCATTCGCGCAAGCCGTGGCGAGTGTGCGTTTGCCGGTTTACGCGCTGGGTGGAGTGACGGTTGAAAACGCACCGCAATGCATGGCAGCGGGTGCGGCCGGCGTCGCAGGCATCTCGCTGTTCACGTAACATGATGATTTGCTCCCTTCGCCATCACTCTCGGCCGCGGACCAGCGCAAGAAGCTTCTCGGCCTGCTGCTGCGCGTCGGTGTATTTGCCCTGATCTCGGCTGTCGGCTACTACTTCGTTTTTCCCCTCATCATTGCTTTTCTCGGTGCGCCGGTGTTCGTAATATCCACGCTCGGCACTTTCGCCGCCGCGGCCGTGGCAAACACGCTGGCCGTCCGCATCTACGAACGCGGCAATCTGGCCGATATCGGCCTGGGCTGGACCGCCGCTTCCCGCCGTAATCTATCGCTCGGGCTGCTGGGCGGAGTGGGCGCGGCGCTGGTGGTAGTTTTACTTCCCCTGGTGCTGCGCCTGGCCGATTTCGAGCCGGTTCCAAACGAGCGCCTCCGCTGGCCCTCATTGCTTTTCGTTTCGATCCTGCTGCTGTTGGGCGCCGTCGGCGAGGAAATGCTTTTCCGCGGTTACGGCTTTCAAGTTCTGGTGAAGGGCATGGGTCCATTCGCCACGATTCTTCCGGTGGCCGTGCTCTTTGGTCTGGCCCACTCGCAAAATCTGAACTTCGGCCCCCTGGCGTTCGTCAACACCATGCTGTGGGGAGTGGTGCTGGGCTACGCTTACCTTCGCAGCGGCGATCTTTGGCTGCCCATTGGGCTGCACTTTGGCTGGAACTGGGCGCTGCCCTTGCTAGGCGCCAATCTCAGCGGGTTTACAATGGATGTTACAGGTTACGCGATGCACTGGAAGATCGGGGACCGCTTGAGTGGAGGCGCCTATGGCCCGGAGGGCGGCTTGCTCACCACAGCCGTCGCCATTGGCTTGTTCTTCTACCTTGGAAAAGCCCCCATCCAGCACCAGGAAGCGAACCCGGAGAGCCAGCCTGAGGTGAATGTATGAATCGTAAGCAGCTCGCGACTCAGTGCCTTATGCCGCTGATGGCTTGTTTGGTCTTGCTTCCCATCATCGCGCCACCGGCCTGGTGCGGCGATGAGAAGCTCAGCGAAGACGATCGCGTTGAGATCCTGCGCGGGTTGCTGTCCGAGTATGCCACAGTGAAGGCTTTTCTTCCGCGCTCCAAGAAGCCGCTACCGTTCGACGCCAGCGGTCAATATGACAAACAATACTGGGCTCAGGCCGGCCAGGCGTTCGGTCCAGCGGCGCGGGTCGGGGATTTGGTGCAGATCACGCATGTTTCGATCGAGAGCAACCAGATCGTGCTCGAAATCAACTACGGCATGAAAGGCAAGGGAAGTGGAAGCTGGAAGGATCACGTGCAGGTGGGCGTGGGGCCAACCATGTCTCCCATTAACCGGCAACAAAATTCCAACTCCATCAGCGGCACGTCTATCGCACTGCTGTTCGGCGGACCGGTTCCTGAGATCAAGGCGGACGCCATCAAGAAGATCATGACGCCGGTGCTCGATTTCGACCAACAAACGGCCGCCGGGAATTATGTCGAAAAACTGCCTGAACCAATCCAGAAAGCCATCAAGTCGAATAAGGTGATCGTAGGTATGGATCGCGACCAGGTTTTGCTGGCGATGGGCAAGCCGCGCCACAAGGAACGCAATGTCACCGACGACGGCGCCGAGTTGGAGGACTGGATCTATGGCGATCCTCCCGGTAAGATTACGTTTGTGACCTTCGGCGGGGCCAAGGTGACGGCCGTCAAGGAAGCCTACGCCGATATAGGCGGATCTACCGCGCCGCCGCTGGTTGCCAAATGAGCCGCTAAGTGAGCCGCTAAATAGTGTCGCCAAATAGAGCCGCCAAATAAACTGGGAAGGTAAATTCGGAGGGGAATGTCCATCAAAGTAGGCATTAACGGCTTCGGCCGCATCGGACGCAATGTAGTTCGAGCGGGTTTGCACCATCCTAATATCGAATTTGTCGCCGCCAACGATTTAACCGACACCAAGACCTTGGCGCACCTCTTGAAGTACGACTCCATCCTCGGCCAGCTTCCAGAAGAGGTGACGCACGACGGCGATTCGATCACCGTGGCCGGAAAGCGCATCAAGATTTTTGCCCAGAAGGATCCAGCCGAGTTGGATTGGAGTTCACTGGGGGTGCAAGTGGTGGTGGAGTCCACCGGCAGGTTCACTGATAAGAAGGATGCCGCCAAGCATCTGAAGGGCACGGTGAAGAAGGTCATCATTTCGGCGCCCGCCAGCGGCGAGGACATTACCATCGTCCTGGGCGTCAACGAGAAAATGTACGATCCGGCCAAGGATAACGTCATCTCGAATGCCTCCTGCACCACCAACTGCCTTGCGCCGGTGGTGAAGGTGCTGCACGAGCAGTTCGGCATTCAAAAGGGGTCGATGACCACCATCCACAGTTACACCAACGATCAGAATGTGCTGGATTTTCCGCACAAGGATCTGCGGCGTGCCCGCGCCGCGGCGCTGAACATGATCCCCACCACCACCGGCGCCGCGAAAGCCATTGCGCTGGTGATGCCGGAGTTAAAGGGCAAGCTGGATGGCTACGCCATGCGCGTTCCCACGCCCGATGTTTCGGTGGTGGATCTGGTGGTGCTGACCTCCAAGAATACTTCGGTCGAAGAGGTGAACAAGGCGCTGAAGGCAGCGGCGGAGGGTCCGCTGAAGGGCATCCTGGCCTACACCGAAGACCCGGTGGTTTCCACCGACATGTTGCACAATCCCAATAGCTCGATCGTGGACGCGGGCCTCACTAAAGTGCTGGACGGGAATCTGGTGCATGTCATTGCCTGGTACGACAATGAGTGGGGCTATTCGATGCGGGTGGTGGATCTGATCGATTTTCTCGGCAAGAAAGGGCTCTGAGTTCAGCTCCTCAGTTCAGTCCTTCCGCAGCACCCAGGTGGTCATCGAGCGTTGGTTCTGGACCACGGTGGTCTTCAACGGGTCCACCAGCTTTCCGCCCAAATCTTTCGTGAGCGCCAGCAATAGCGTTTCGTCGACGAGATAGCGCTCGGAACCGTCCGGAAGCAGGAATCGGCGCCCGGCTATGCGCTTCACTTGGCTTTCGATTCCGATGGAGGATGCCAGGCGGCAGAAGAACAATCCACCGGGCTTCAGAACTCGCCAGGTGCCGCGCAGCATGGCTTCAAAGTCTTGGTCGTCGCGCGCGAAATGCAGCGCGGCGCTGCTGATCGCAACGTCGGCGAGCGCGTCCGGGAAGGACGTGGACTCGATAGTCTCTGCCCGAAAGTTGTCTGGCGAAAGGGCCGGCGCCAGCGATCGAGCCAATTGGCGCACTGCATCAATGGCCCGTGGATCCGCGTCGGCGCCGAAGACCTCGTAACCTTCCCTAAGCAGATAGACCAGATTGCGCCCGTGTCCACAGCCGGCGTCGAAGATTCGCATCCCTGGCGCGATACGTCCTCGCAGAAGCTGATCGAAAAGGTAGATGTCGATCTGTCCGAACTGCTGCTGGAGATCGGTCATTGGCCTGAGATTTTCCGCTGCAAGTACCAGGAGAACATCCCCTGATATTTTCGCTGTAGATCCGTATTCTGCCAATCCTTCCCGGTAATCACACCTCGACAGCAAGCTGCTCCGCAGTGGCAAGTCAGGGTGTAGTCGTCATCGTCGGTGGTGGCCCAATCGTGCGTCAGCTCCTCGCCGGCCACGATGTCGCGGAGCGCCACGAAAACGATTTGCCCCTCGACGCCGATGTTCGGATCGCAGGAATGATTGCTGAAGATCATGGCGCCATCCCGTTCCTCAACGTGGCGGGGACCAATGAACAGGTCGTCGGCGATTTGAATTTCGGCTGGTCCCAGCGCGGGCGCAATGCCGGCCAATGTGGCCCGGTTGAAGATATATCCACCTTTTACACAGACCATCTCGCCCCGCCGGAACTCGCCGATTGCAAAAAGCCCCCGGCCGTGAATCGGGCTGTTTCGGACGGCTGCCTTCGGGGAGAGAAAAGAAAGCGGGATCGTGGGGTCAGGCATTAGCAGACAAATCCGACATTCCTTTTTACTTGCAGTCTACTTTCAAGTCCAGTCTAGCCCACAAGAAATCGGAAGCATCTGCTCGCGCAGTGCGGTCGATATAATAGAAGCAGGTTGCTAGACACCAAAGAGAAGCGTCGAAAGCTGATCCAGTACGTGCTGTTCGCCACTGCGGTTCTGTGGATCGCGGTAGCCTGGCAAAGCTGGAGCGATCAGAAAGCCGGCGTCAGGGCAGTGAAGGATCGAGCGCTGGTCGCCGATCTGACGTTTCCTCAACTGAACGGCAGCTCCTGGCGACTCTCCGATCACCGCGGCCAAGTGGTGCTGATCAATTATTGGGCCAGTTGGTGTGCGCCATGCCGGCAAGAAACCCCCGGACTGATCGACCTGGCTCGCGACTATCGCTACAAGGGACTGTCGATTGTCGGCGTCTCCATGGATGAGGGTGGAAAGCACGCTGTCGAGTCTTTCTTACAAGAATTCCACCTGCCCTATCCGGTGCTCATGCCCGATCTGGGGTCTCCATCGTCGCCGGCCATCGACGCATTACCTACCACGGTGCTTGTCGACCGCAACGGGCGCGCGGCAAAGGCATACGTCGGCGCTGTCAAGGAGTCCGTTTTTCGGGCCGACGTGGATCAGCTTCTGGCCGAGACCGTTACTTCGTCACCCGGCCCGTCGGCATCCCATACGGAACCGGTTCTTACCCGAGTGATCGAAGCGGATAATCGATAGCACCAGCCGCGCCCTTCATCCACCACTGGGAATCGGCGTTCCTCGTCTCGCTGGCAGTGTTTGTCGAACGGAGTGTCTTTGTCGGTCCCCTCTTCCATATCCAAGAAATACGAATTCGCGACGCGGATCAACTCGGCTCGCGGGCGGCGTACGGAGGGCGTCAGCGCTTGATGGAAGATCGGTTTGTCCACCAGGTTCTGCGGCTCGGAGAAAACGCCCGCCGTCTCTGTCTCGAAGGATTCGCCAATCAATATCTGGCGGCGCTGGCGGCGAGTGATCCCGCGAAGCTGCCGCTCTCAAAACGATGGCGCTATATTGCAGCGACCGTAGAGTGCCATCATTGATTGCAGTGCTATCATCGACGTATGGGGAGTATCACGATCCGGCGTTTGGATGACGCAGTGAAGGCTCGGCTGCGCGTGCGAGCAGCTCGCCACGGCCGATCGATGGAAGAGGAGGCGCGGCAAGTCCTAAGCGCCGTGCTCTCGGAAGAGCCGAATCGGCCTTTGAATCTCGTTGAGGCAATCCGACGCCGTATTGCGCCGCTCGGTGGCGTGGAATTGGAAATACCACCGCGCGAGCCTGTTCGCCCCCCGCCCGGCTTTGAATGATCATTCTAGACTCCAATGCTGTGTCTGAAATATTGAAGCCTCAGCCTTCGGAGATCGTCCTGCGTTGGCTGGCGTCGCAGGAATCGTCGAGCGTCTTTACAACGGTGATTACCCAGGCCGAGATCCTTTATGGAATCGAAGCGCTCCCCACGGGAAAGCGCAGGCAACTCCTCTCCGATGTGATTCAAGAGATTCTTGAGCAGGATTTTCAAGGGCGTATTCTTCCCTTCGACCAGGAGAGTGCCCGGCACTATGCAAGAATATCGGCCAGCCGCAAAGCAGCCGGACGTCCCATCTCTCAATTCGACGCCATGATCGCCGCGATTGCCCGATGTCATCGCGCCTCCTTGGCAACGCGCAATACCGCCGATTTTGAGCACTGCCAAATTCGGCTCATCGATCCCTGGAAGGCTTGATCGGCTTCCGGGTAGTCCGGCGCGGATGTACACTAATAGCTACCAAATCACCGGTTCACGAAAGGAGCGAACGTGAAAACCAAACTTTTGCCGGCTCTTCTTCTCGCCATCGCGCCTGCTGCTTGGGCTCAATCCACTGGGGCTCAATCTCCTGCAGGCCTGTGGGACGCCACCATCACCTTTAATGGCCAGGACATTCCCTTCCACCTTCAAATCGCAGGCGAGGGATCCAACCTCAAAGGCTGGCTGTTCAACGGCGAGGACAAAGTTGTCGCCAGCGGTGCAAGCTTTCAGAACGGATCACTGGTGTTGAATTTCGATTCGTACGCGGCCAAGCTCGAAGCCAAATTGCAAGATGGCGCGCTGGTGGGACAGTACGGGCCGATGCTGAAGAAGACCTATCCGGTCGCGGCGCATCGTCATACGGCGGAGGCCGGCTCCAGCGCGAAAACTCCGTCTATCAACGGTCTTTGGGAAGTGGCCGTGAAGAGCTCGAAAGGCGAGCAGGCCTGGCGCCTGATCGTTCAGCAGAAGAGCCCCACGGATGTCGAAGCCGCGATTCTGCGAGTGGACGGCGACACCGGCGCGTTGACCGGTGGTTATAAGGACGGCCACTTCGTCCTCAGCCACTTTTCGGGCGGGCGCCCCGCGTTGATGATCTTAACTCCCGCCGCCGACGGGACGCTGGCGGTCGACATGACGGATCTGCATGGAAAGAGCCAGCTCACCGCTACGCGGCCCGATGTCGCGCGCGCCAAAGGACTGCCTCCGCCGACCGATCCGGATCATCACACCACGGTTAAGGACCCAGCCGAACCATTTCGTTTCAGCGCGCCCGATCTCAGCGGCAAAATCGTTTCGAACACGGACGTGCGCTTTCAAGGCAAGGTCGTATTGGTGAACGTTACCGGAAGCTGGTGCCCCAACTGCCACGATGAAGCTCCGTTCCTGGCCGAACTATACCGCAAATATCGCAGCCGGGGGTTGGAAGTGGTCGCGCTTTCGTTTGAGGAAGAGGATCAGTTGAAGAATCCGACACGCTTGCGGGCCTTTATGAAGGAATATGGCATCGACTACACGGTTTTACTGGCTGGAACAACGGAAGAGCGCGATGCCAAGCTGACGCAGCCAGTGAATCTGAATTCCTGGCCGACCACGTTTTTCCTCGGCCGCGACGGTCGTGTGCGTTTCGTCCATGCCGGATTCCCGGGCCCGGCCAGCGGCGCGCTATATCATCAGGCCGTCAAGGAGTTTTACGCGCAGGTGGATAGTCTGTTGGCGGAAAAGCCGGCTACTTCCACGGCTCGTCTTCGCTAGAACGGCACACGCCACCGCAGTCCGGTAAATCGCGCGAAATCGCGATCAGTGGTGATCCATTCGCAGCCCGATTCTATCGCCAGTGCCGCAAGCCAGGCGTCCTGCACCAGATTTCCGTACGCATTTGCTTTGTGGCATAAGGCGGTGAAGATGCCCCAGTGGCGACGTCCTGGCTCGATGATTTGGCAATGTGGCTGATCCAGAAGCACGGTCACGAAAGCCAGTACGTCGGCTAAAGGATCGGGGTGGGCGAAGATGCGTGGATGAGTCGTAATCCGGATCACGCTCGCCAGCACTTGAGGCGACATTCCATAGGCTTGTTCGCCGTTCACGATGTCTTCTAACCAGCGTCGATACGCGCTATGATTTTCCGCATCGGAACGGAACGCGTACACCAGGACGTTCACATCCGGCAGAATCACCCACGGCCGTCCCGATGGCCATCCATGATATCTTCCAACGCTGCGCTGTCATTCAGGTCGACGCCAGGAAGCACACCGCCTCCGGCGACCGAGAACGGAAGCTTTACCGGTTTCCGCTGGTCCGGCGCCTGGGCTTGCGCCAGGACCAATCTAAGACCTTCTTCAATCAGGGTGGTCACAGTCTTTCCTCGCTGTTCTGCTTCTCGTTTTACTTGGTTCATTAGACCCTCCGAAAGTCTCACCGTAGTCCTCATATGTCTAGACATAACATTAGTGATGTCGAGATGTCAAGCGAAGGTTCGGGAACGAGAATTCAGAAATGCAGAATTCAGAATGGCCATTTGAGCCCCATTCCGCATTCTGACTTCTGGATTCCGACTCCTGGATTCTGACTTCTGACTTCTTTTGCGTCCATTTGACAACCGTAACGTGGTTCTGTATTCTTGTAAGGGTTTGGCGAGTTGTGTCTTCTGCTCCCGTGCTACCGCTCTTAGTTAGAGAGCCCGGCCGGGGGCCGGCCCCGATGTCCTGATGGTTTTTCAGCCACTGGGATATGGGCTAGTCCAGAGCAAGTACCCTCGCAGCTTGTAGTCTTTCGCGGTTTGGCTTTTAGCCTGCCGTTGTGTGCCACTGAACAAACATAACTTCTGAAGGGAAGATTCGTGCCGACGTTTAATCAACTCGTGCGAAAAGGGCGAAAACCGCCACGTTATAAGACCGCCAGTCCGGCGCTGCAGGCTTGTCCGCAGAAGCGTGGCGTGTGTACGCGCGTGTACACCACCACCCCCAAGAAGCCGAATTCGGCACTGCGGAAAGTGGCGCGTGTGCGCCTGACGAACGGGATTGAAGTAACCACTTATATTCCAGGCGTCGGCCACAATTTGCAGGAGCACTCCATTGTATTGATCCGCGGCGGCCGTGTGAAGGATCTGCCGGGCGTTCGTTATCACGTGGTGCGCGGCACGCTGGATGCGGCGGGAGTGACCGACCGTAAACAGGGACGATCGAAGTACGGAGCCAAACGGCCGAAAGGGCCCTCCAAGTAAGCTATGCCACGCAGACGCAGACCAGAGCCTCGCGAGATCCTTCCGGATCCGATTTACAACTCCACGCTGGCGGAGAAGTTCATCAACTCAATGATGTGGGATGGGAAGAAAAACACGTCTCAGCGGATTTTCTATGGTGCGATGGACAAGATCAAGGAGCGCACCGCCGACGATCCATTGAAGCTCTTTAAGAAGGCTGTGGAGAACGCCAAGCCGCTGCTCGAAGTGAAGACGCGGCGTGTGGGTGGCGCTAACTATCAGGTTCCGGTGGAGGTATCGCAGAACCGCCGGGTGAGTTTGGCCATCCGCTGGATTTTGCAGAATGCCCGCAGCCGGCCCGACAAGGGGATGCCGGACAAGCTGGCGAATGAATTGACGGATGCCGCGAACATGCGCGGTGGAGCGATCAAGAAAAAGGACGACGTTCATAGAATGGCGGAAGCGAACAAAGCTTTCGCGCATTACCGTTGGTAGTCAAGTTGTAGGTTTTTATTTATGGCACGCACTGTACCGATCGAAAAAATGAGGAACATCGGCATCATGGCCCACATCGATGCCGGTAAAACCACCACTACCGAGCGTGTGCTCTATTACACCGGTCGTACTCATAAGATCGGAGAGGTTCATGAAGGCACCGCCATCATGGACTGGATGGAGCAGGAGCAGGAGCGGGGGATCACCATCACGTCAGCCGCCACCACGTGCCAGTGGCGCGACATCACAATCAACATCATCGACACTCCCGGTCACGTGGACTTCACGGCCGAGGTGGAGCGCAGTCTGCGCGTGCTGGACGGCGCAGTGGCGGTGTTCGACGCCGTGGCCGGCGTACAGCCGCAATCGGAAACCGTGTGGCGTCAAGCCGACAAGTACGGCGTTCCGCGCATTTGCTTCATCAATAAGATGGATCGCGTGGGCGCGGATTATTACCACGCCATCGATACGATTGTGGACCGGCTCAAGTGCCGGCCGGTAGCGATTCAGCTGCCCGTAGGCGCCGAAGATCAGTTCAAGGGAACCGTGGATCTGGTGACCATGAAAGCCCGCATCTGGCGCGACGAGACGCTGGGCGCTGAGTTCGACGAAGTGGAGATTCCCGCCGATCTGCTCGAAAAAGCCAAGTCTTATCGCGAGCAAATGATCGAAGCGATCGCCGAATCCGACGACCACCTGTTCGCCAAGTTTGTAGAAGGCACGCCGATCTCTGAAAAAGAGATCATGGAAGGCATCCGCAAAGCCACCATCACGCAGAAGATTTTTCCGGTGATCTGTGGATCGGCGTTCAAGAACAAGGGTGTGCAGAATCTGCTGGACGCCGTGGTGGACTATCTGCCTTCGCCGCTGGACATTCCGCCGGTGCAGGGCGTTCTCCCGGATAATCCCGCAATTACCGAGGAGCTTCCCCCCTCCGATTCCGCTCCATTTTCGGCGCTGGTATTCAAGATCATGACGGACCCGTTCGTCGGCCAACTCGCGTTTATCCGCGTATACTCGGGCCGCCTGGGTGCGGGCGATTCGGTATTCAACGTCGCGAAAAATCGTAGGGAGCGCGTGGGGCGTCTGGTGAAGATGCACGCCAACAAGCGCGAGGATATTCAAGAGATACTGGCCGGCGACATCTGCGCCGCGGTGCTGAAGAATGTCTCCACCGGCGACACCATCTGTGACGAAAAACGGCCGATCCTGCTCGAAAACATCGATTTCCCAGAGCCGGTGATTCAGCTTGCCATCGAGCCTAAGACCAAGGCAGATCAGGAAAAGCTCGGACTTGCCATTCAGAAACTGGTGCAGGAAGATCCCACCCTGCGCGTGAATACCGACCCTGATACCGGGCAAACTATTTTGGCCGGAATGGGCGAGCTGCATCTCGAGATCATCGTCGATCGTATGCAGCGCGAATTTAACGTCGGCGCGAACGTCGGCAAACCGCAGGTAGCTTATCGCGAGACCATTCGATCGAAAGGCGAGTTCGATTACACGCACAAAAAGCAGACCGGCGGCAGCGGTCAGTATGCGCGCACGCGTCTGACGGTTGAGCCCAATCCGGGCAAGGCGTTTGAGTTTGACAACGTCATCAAGGGCGGTTCGGTTCCGAAGGAATTTATCCCGGCGGTTGAAAAGGGCGTTCGCGAATCGCTCGAAGGCGGCATTCTGGCCGGTTATCCGATGGTGGATATCAAGGTCGAACTGGTGGATGGCGCCTATCACGATGTCGATTCTTCGGAAATGGCGTTCAAGATCTGCAGCTCTATCTGTTTTAAGGAAGCCTGCAGGAGAGCCAAGCCGGTGCTGTTGGAGCCGGTGATGCGGGTCGAAGTGGTGGTGCCCGAAGAGTACATGGGTACCGTCAACGGCGATCTCAGCTCGCGACGCGGCCGATTGGAAGGCACCGAAGTTCGCGGCACCACGCAGCTCATCAAGGCCATGGTTCCGTTGTCGGAGATGTTCGGCTACGCGACGGAATTGCGCTCCCGCACGCAGGGGCGCGGCAGTTTCACCATGCATTTCGGGCAATACGAGGAAGTTCCCAAGAACCTGTCGGAAGAGATCGTGGCGAAAGTTCAAGGAAGAGTGACGAAGTAGAATCCAGGATTCAGAAGTCAGAATTCAGAAGGAAGTAGGAGAGTTCAACATCCATGGCGAAGGAAAAATTTGACCGCAGCAAGCCGCATGTGAATATCGGGACGATCGGGCACATCGATCATGGCAAGACGACGTTGACGGCGGCCATTACCAAGGTATTGTCCAAGCACAACCCGAAAAACAAGTTCCGCTCGTTCGATTCGATCGACAATGCGCCGGAAGAAAAGGCGCGTGGTATCACGATCGCGGTGGCGCACGTGGAGTATGAGACGGCCAACCGGCATTACGCGCACGTGGATTGCCCGGGCCATGCCGACTACATCAAGAACATGATCACCGGCGCGGCGCAGATGGATGGCGCCATTCTGGTGGTTGCGGCGACAGACGGACCGATGCCGCAAACGCGCGAGCATATCCTGCTGGCTCGCCAGGTGGGCGTGCCGTCGATCGTCGTCGCGCTGAACAAAGTGGACATGGTGGACGACGCCGAGCTGCTGGAACTGGTGGAGCTGGAAGTTCGCGAACTGCTGAGCAAGTATGAGTTCCCGGGCGACGATCTGCCGGTGGTGCGGGTGAGCGCGCTCGGAGCATTGAACGGGGAAGAGAAGTGGGAAAAGTCGGTGGACGAGCTGATGGCGAAGGTGGACGAGTATGTTCCCATGCCGGCTCGCGATATCGACAAGCCGTTCCTGATGCCGGTGGAAGATATTTTCTCGATTCAAGGCCGCGGCACGGTGGTGACGGGGCGCATCGAGAAGGGAATCTGCAAGGTCGGCGAGGAAATGGAGATCGTGGGCTTCAAGGACACGCGCAAGACGGTGGTCACGGGCGTGGAAATGTTCAAGAAGCTGTTGGATGAAGGGCGCGCGGGAGACAACGTCGGGTTGCTGCTGCGCGGTATTGAGAAAGACGACGTGGAGCGCGGGCAGGTGATTGCGAAGCCTGGATCGATCAAGCCGCACAAGAAGTTCAAGGGCGAGATCGTGGTGCTGACCAAGGAAGAGGGCGGGCGTCATACGCCGTTCTTCAAGGGATACCGGCCGCAGTTTTATTTCCGGACCACGGACGTGACGGGTGTGGCGGAGTTGCCGGCGGGGACCGAAATGGTGATGCCGGGCGACAACGTGGGATTGGTGATCGAGCTGATTACGCCGGTGGCCATGGACAAGGGATTGCGATTTGCGATCCGCGAAGGCGGCCGGACGGTGGGCGCGGGAACCGTGACGGAGATTATTGAATAGAAGAATTCAGAATTCGAGAATTCAGAATTCAGAATGGTCGGGCGTCGGCATTCTGGATTCTGACTTCTGGATTCTGGCTTCTCGCGACTGACTGAAAGAAGCGAGCAAATAATGGCCCTACAAGAACGTATTCGCATCCGCCTTAAGGCGTACGATCACCGCATCCTGGACCAATCGACCAGTGAGATTGCCGAAACGGCCAAGCGGACCGGGGCGCGGACATCGGGACCGATTCCGCTGCCAACCATCAAGAATCGCTATACCGTGCTGAGGTCGCCGCACGTGGATAAGAAGTCGCGCGAGCAGTTCGAAATCCGGACGCACAAGCGGCTGCTCGATATTCTGGAGCCGACGCAGGATACGGTGGATGCCTTGATGAAGTTGGATCTGCCGGCCGGTGTAGATGTGGAGATCAAGGCGTTTGGAAGAGGGAAGTAGAATTCTGAATTCAGAATTCTGAATTCTGAGAGGTTTTGATGAGCCCAGGGATTTTAGGCAAGAAGATCGGGATGAGCCAGGTGTTCCGCCCCGACGGGCAGGTTGTTCCCGTCACGCTGTTGAAGGCCGGACCTTGCGTGGTGGTGCAGCGCAAGACCCCGACCACCGATGGTTACGACGCGGTTCAGCTGGGGCTGGTGGAATTCGCGAAAGCGTCGCGCGCCACCAAGCCGATGGCTGGACATTTGAAAAAGGCCAGCGCCGATGGCGTGAAGTTTCTGCGCGAAGTTCGCATGCGGCCGGGCGATGACGACCTGAAACAAGGCGATCGTGTACTGGTGGATCAGTTCAAGCCCACCGACAAGGTGGACGTGATCGGCGTGAGCAAAGGACGCGGTTTCACCAGCATCATCAAGCGGCACCACTTCAAGGGTGGTCCGGGCAGCCACGGATCGATGTTCAATCGCGCGCCTGGATCCATCGGGGCGTCGAGCTTTCCCTCGCGCGTGTTCCCGGGAACCCGCATGGCCGGCCACTCGGGCGACCAGCAAGTGACCATCCGAAATCTCGAGGTGGTGGACGTGGTGGCCGAGGATAACGTGCTGGTGATCAAGGGCGCGGTGCCCGGTCCCAATGGCGGCTATGTGCTGGTGAGAAGGGCGAAGAGGTAGCCATGCCGAGTGTAGACGTTGTCGATTTGAATAATGCCGTGGTAGGTTCGCTCGAATTGTCGGACGAAGTCTTCGATGCTCCGCTCAACAAAGACCTCCTCTATGAGGCCGTACGGCATTCGCAGGCTGTGCGCCGGGGCGGAAACGCCAAGACCAAGACGCGCCACGAAGTGTCGGGTTCGGGCAAGAAATTGTGGCGGCAAAAAGGTACGGGCCGCGCGCGCATGGGTTCTATCCGATCGCCATTGTGGCGGCACGGGGGAACGACACACGGTCCGCAACCGCGCGATTACAGCTATAAGCTGCCGCGCAAGATGATGCTGGGCGCGCTGCGGTCGGCACTGTCGGCCAAGTTGCGCGACGGCGAACTGCGCGTCGTCAGCGAATTCGCGCTGGCCGATCACAAGACCAAGGCGATGCGCGCCGTGCTCGATGTCCTGGGAGCTCCCAAGACCGTTTTGGTGGTTGACAACGGAGAGAATCGCAACCTGGCGCTGGGCGCCCGCAATCTGAAAGGCGTGACGCTGGTTTCGACCAAACAGGTTGACGTTTATTCTCTGCTGGGCCATGCTGGGGTGCTGCTCTCGCAGGCGGCGGCGCAGAAACTCTCGGAGGCGCTCGCAAAATGACCATCTACGAAGTAATCAAGCGTCCCATTGTGACTGAAAAGGGCGTCGCCAAGAAAGATAGCGAGAGCACGCTGTGCTTTGAAGTAGCGCCGGCTGCCAATAAGACTTTGGTGAAGGCCGCGGTCGAACAGCTTTTTAAAGTAAAAGTGGCCGACGTTCGCACGGTGAATATTACCGGCAAACTGCGGCGTCGCGGAAAGTTTTCCGGCTATCGGTCGGATTGGAAGAAAGCCTATGTCCGGTTGAAACCGGGGCAGAAGGTTCCGGAATATGCGGAAATTTAGCAGGAGTTGTTCCGCACCCTATGGTCACGGCTCGGTAAGTCGCTGTGAGCACGGAGCGCCGATTCTGAGCCGCGACCAAAGGAAGCGGTCCTATAGGAGCTTGGAGAGATAACGTCATGCCAATGAAAAGCTACAATCCGACAACGCCATCCCGGCGTTTCATGAGCGTTGTTTCCCGTGACGAGATCACCAAGCAGACTCCCGAAAAGTCGCTGGTGGTGGGTAAGAAGCGCTCCGGCGGACGTAACAGCGAGGGTTTGATCTCGTCGCGTTTCCGCGGCGGCGGGGCCAAGAAGGCGTATCGAGCCATCGATTTCAAACGCGACAAGTTCGGCATCCCCGCCAAGGTTGCGTCCATTGAGTATGATCCCAACCGGACGGCGCGCATCGCGCTGCTCAATTACGCCGATGGCGAGAAGCGCTATATTGTTTGTCCGGTGGGATTGACTGTCGGCCGCACCGTGAATTCGGGCGCCGAGGCTGACATCCTGGTCGGAAATGCGCTGCCTCTGAAGAACATTCCAGCCGGCACCGTGGTCCACAACATTGAACTGCGTCCGGGCAAGGGCGCGCAAATGGCGCGGTCGGCGGGTGCGCAAGCCCAATTGGTTTCGCGCGAAGGCGGAATCGCCCTGCTGAAGCTGCCGTCCGGCGAAATTCGCCGCGTGCCGGTGGAATGTATGGCCACCATCGGCCAGGTGGGGAATGTAGAGCACGAGAACGAAGCGCACGGCAAAGCGGGGAAGTCGCGCTGGCTTGGAAAAAAGCCGCATAATCGCGGCGTCTCGATGAACCCGGTGGATCACCCGCATGGCGGCGGCGAAGGCAAGACGTCCGGCGGCCGGCATCCCGTGACGCCCTGGGGCCAGCCGACGCGCGGATTCAAGACGCGCAACAACAAGCGAACGGATAAGTGGATTGTGAGCAGGAAAGCCAAAAAACGGGGTTAGGGGTTGGGGATTAGGGATTAGAAAAAATGAGTCGATCATTAAAAAAAGGGCCCTTCACGGACGACCACCTCGCAAAGAAGGTGGCCGACATGAACGCCAAGAACGAAAAGAAAGTCTTGCGGACATGGTCGCGCCGTTCCACCATCGTTCCCGATTTTATCGGGCACACCCTGGGCGTCCACAACGGCAAGAAGTTCATACCTGTCTACATCACCGAAAACATGGTGGGCCACAAGCTGGGCGAATTCTCTCCGACGCGCGTGTTTAAGGGGCACTCGGTGAAGGCCGCCGCAACCACGGAGAAGACGGCCAAGCCCTCGTAGGGGCCTAAGGATTAAAGCATGGAAGCCAGAGCAGAAGCCCGATATATTCGATCGTCGCCGCAGAAGACGCGCCTCGTGGTGGACTTGATCCGCGGCCGTTCGGCCAACGAAGCGCGTATCATCTTGCGCCAAACCAACAAGCGCATGGCGCCGACCGTGCTGAAGGTGCTGGATTCGGCCATCGCCAACGCCGAAAATCGCAACAACGACGTGGACGTGGATGAATTAGTGGTCAGTGAAGCGTACGTCAACGAAGGGCCGCGCCAGAAGCGCATCCGGCCCGCGCCGATGGGCCGCGCGTACCGCTATCAGCGGCGGACGTCGCATATCGCGGTTGTGGTCAGCGACAAAAAGGGTGCCGAAACCGTGACCGAGGAGAACGCATAGTGGGACAGAAAGTACATCCATACGGCTTTCGTCTGGGCGTCACCAAAACCTGGCGATCGCGCTGGTTCGCCAAGGCGGATTACGCCAAGCTCTTGAGGGAAGATCTGGAGCTGAAGGGCGCGCTGCGTGAGCGGCTGAAGTCGGCCGGCGTTAGCTCCATTGAAGTGGACCGGCCCGGCAACAAGCTGCGCGTGACCATTCGCACTTCCAGGCCCGGGATTATCATCGGACGCAAGGGCGCCGAGATCGAGAAGCTAAAAGGCGACCTGGCGAAGAAGACCAAGCGCGAGGTTTTCATCGATATTCAGGAAGTGCATAAGCCGGAGTTGGACGCGCAGCTGGTGGCTGAGTCCATCGCGCTGCAGCTCGAAAAGCGCGTAGCGTTTCGAAGGGCCATGCGAAAGGCCGTGGATTCCGCCTTGCGCTTTGGCTGCAAGGGCATCAAGGTTCGCGTATCCGGCCGGCTGAACGGCGCCGAAATCGCGCGCAGTGAATGGTATCTGCAAGGCCAGCTTCCCTTGCATACTTTGCGCGCCGATTTGGATTACGGTTTCGCGCAGGCTTACACCACGTACGGCGTCATCGGCATCAAATGCTGGACGTATAAGGGCGAGATTTTGGACAGCGGGCGCCGCGATTCGCTGCGCAACGACCCGGAGCCACGGCGGCAGCCTTTGCGCGATCGCCGCGAACGGCGTCCAGGAACCGCTTTTGCGCCGCCGACACCCGATCCGACGAGCGGACCGGTGGTGCAGGCCGCTCCCGACCCCGGATCTACGCCACGCGTCGCACCCATTCTGCCCCCGTTGGCCCCGCCGCAGCCAACCTGGAAACGAGAAGGAAAAGAAGCGCCCACCGAATCGAATGGGGCGCCCGGTGGCGAACCACCCAAGCAAGGATAGCGGAGAGATATCGCCATGTTGATGCCAAAGAAGGTCAAGTACAGGAAACAGCAGCGCGGCCGCATGACCGGCAAGGCCTGGCGCGGCTCCAGTTTAGCTTTTGGCGATTTCGGGCTGAAGGCCATGCGCTGCGGTTGGATCACGGCCCGGCAGATTGAGGCGGCCCGTATCGCCATGACGCGCTTCATCAAGCGTGGCGGCAAGGTTTGGATCCGCCTTTTTCCCGACAAGCCGATCACGAAGAAGCCGGCTGAAACTCGTATGGGTAAGGGGAAGGGAGCGCCGGAAGAGTGGGTAGCGGTGATCCGTCCCGGCAAGATTTTGTTTGAAATGGAAGGCGTTCCCAAGGCCACCGCGCAAGAGGCTTTTCGGCTGGCCGCGGGCAAGCTGCCGCTGCCCACCAAAGTGGTGAGCCGCGAGGACAACACCGGCCTGTAGGCGCGGAGAACAACGATGAAAGCTGACAAAGTACGGGAACTCGATAGCGACGAACTGCGCAGGCAGGCGGCGGACATCCGTGAACAGAACTTCCGGCTCCGCTTCCAGATGAGCATGGGCCAAGCCGACGGACTGAAGAAGCTACGGACCATTCGCAAGGACCGCGCACGGATTCTCACCATCCTGCGCGATCGCGAGCTGCATCCAGACACGGCGCCCGAGCCCACGCCCAAGAAAAAGAAGAAGGGGAAGTAAGCCATGGCCGACAGCCCGGTAGCCAGGAAAAAGATAGGCAACAAAAACGAGAAGGTGGGCGAGGTGGTTTCCGCCAAGATGACCAAGACCATTGTGGTGGAGGTCACGAGGCGCGTTCCCCATCCCATTTACAAGCGGATCATCAATAAGCGCAGCAAGTTTTACGCCCACGACGAAGAACGCCGGGCGCAGGTGGGGGACACGGTGCGGATCATCGAGTGCCGTCCGATGAGCAAGCTAAAACGCTGGCGGCTGGGTGAAGTGCTGCGCAAAGCGGTGCAAGTAGCCGTGGAACCGACCGCTGTCGATCTGGAAACGACGCAACCAACGTCGGGCTCTAAATCGCCCAAAGCCAAGGGCGGGAGGAAATCATGATTGGGATGCGCACTATCCTGGAGGTGGCCGACAACAGCGGCGCCCGTAAGCTGATGTGCATTTTGCCGCGCGGCGGAGATCTGGGATTACGCGCCGGCCTGGGCGACGTCATCACGGCCAGCGTGAAGGAAGCGACGCCGGAATCGCCCATCAAGAAGGGCAAAGTGGTGCGTTGCGTGATCGTCCGGATGCGCAAAGAATCGCGCCGCAAGGATGGCACCTACATCCGGTTCGATTCCAACGCCGCCGTGCTGATCAACGAAGTGGGTGAGCCGGTGGGAACGCGCGTGTTTGGTCCGGTAGCGCGCGAACTGCGCGACAAGCGCTTCATGAAGATCGTGTCGCTGGCGCCGGAGGTGATCTGATGCCGAAGCGGCCCGTCGAAAAGACATTTACCAAGACCAGAATCAAGAAGGACGACCAGGTGAAGGTGATCGCCGGACGCGATAAAGGCAAGACCGGCAAGGTAATCTCGGTGGATCGCTGGCGCGGCAAGCTGATCGTGGAAGGCGTGTCGATGATCAAGCGTCACACGCGCCCCAATCCGCAGCGCCAGATCAAGGGCGGGATCGCCGAAAAGGAAAGCTCGATTTCAGTTTCCAATGTGATGGTGTTGACCTCGGGCGGAGTTCCCACGCGCGTGGGTTACAAGCTGGAGACGGCCGGCACGTCCACGCGGCGCGTTCGCATCGCCAAGAAGAGCGGCGAAGCGCTGGATACCAAGGGATAACCAACAAAAGCTAGAGGATTCAAAAGATGGCAGCAGCAGAAGCGAGACTCAAAGAGCATTATCAGAAGAGCGTGATCCCGGCGCTGACCAAGGAGTTCGGCTACAAGAACGTGATGGCCGTGCCCAAGATCCAGAAGGTGTCGGTCAACATCGGTTTGGGCGAAGCCACGCAAAACGCCAAGCTGATGGATGGCGCGGTAAACGAGCTGAGCCAGATCGCGGGACAAAAGCCGGTGGTAACCAAGGCCAAGAAGTCCATCGCGGCGTTCAAACTGCGCGAAGGCATGTCGATCGGCGCCATGGTGACTCTGCGCGGCGACCGGATGTACGAGTTTCTGGATCGTTTGATGAACGTCGCTCTGCCGCGCGTGCGCGATTTTCGCGGCGTGTCGTCGAAGAGTTTCGACGGGCGCGGTAACTACACCTTGGGCGTCCGCGATCAACTGATTTTTCCCGAGATCGACTACAACAAAGTGGAAAAGGTCAAGGGCATGAATATTTCGATCACTACCAGTGCGAAGACCGACGCCGAAGGCCTGGCGCTGCTCAAGCACATGGGGATGCCGTTCAGACAATAGAATTCAGAATTCTGAATTCAGAATTCTGGGAATACAAGGAACACAAGGAATCAATGGCAACGACAGCGAAGATCGCGAAAGAAGATGCAACCAGAGCCAGGATGGCCTCCGACAAGGCGGCGAACAAGATCACCCCGGCGCGGGTGAAGATACGGCTCCGCAACCGCTGTTTCCGCTGTGGCCGGCCGCGCGGCTACATCCGCAAATTCAATCTGTGCCGCATCTGTTTCCGCCAGCTCGCTCTCGCGGGCGAGGTTCCCGGCGTGATCAAGGCGAGCTGGTAAGGAAAGGAGTTCCGGAGTAGAAACATGGCCATTACCGATCCCATCGCCGACATGCTGACCCGCATTCGCAACGCGCAGCTGGCGCACCATCCCAAAGTGGACGTGCCCGCCTCCAAGCTCAAAATGGAGATCGCGCGTATCTTGAAGGAAGAAGGCTTTATCGTCAACTTCAAGGTGGCGGAAGAGGGCGCTAAACGCAGCATCCGCATTTATCTGAAATACACGCCGGGCAATGTGCCTGTGATCTCGCGGATCGAGCGCGTTTCGCGGCCCGGGTGCCGCGTCTATGTCGGAAGCCAGGAAGTTCCCAAGGTGCTGGGTGGTCTCGGCATCAATATTTTGACCACCGCGCGCGGTGTCATGACGGGCAGCACGGCGCGCAAGGAACGCGTCGGCGGAGAGGTTCTCTGTCAGTTGTGGTAGGCAGTTCAATGGAGCCAGGTACACTATGTCGCGAGTAGGCAAGAAAATCATTCCCCTGCCCAAGGGCGTGAAGATCACAATGGGCAAAGAGCTGCTGGTGGAAGGTCCCAAGGGCAAGCTCAATGTGCCGATGCCGGAAGGTATTGAAGCACGGCAGACCGACGGGAATCTCGAATTTTTGCGCGATTCCGATCAGCGCGCCGCGCTGCACGGATTGACGCGCGCGCTGGCCGCTGCCGCCGTACAGGGCGTGTCCACCGGCTTCACGCGCGAGCTCGACATCACCGGCACAGGTTATCGCGCCGACGTGAAGGGCAAGGTGGCGACGTTCACTCTCGGCTACTCGCACCCTATCGAGTTGCTGCTGCCGGAGGGCGTGGAGCTGAAGATCGACAAGCAGACGCACCTGGTGCTCAGCGGGTACGACAAGCAAATGGTGGGACAGGTGGCCGCGAACATCCGTGCCTTGCGCCCGCCCGATCCGTACAAGAACAAGGGCGTCCGCTACACCGGCGAAGTGCTGCGCAAGAAGGCCGGCAAAACCGCGGGAGCAGGAGCGAAGTAAATGGCGAAATCTTCCAAAAACGACGTTCGTACCCGGATTCACACCCGCATCCGGCTCAAGATGCGCGGCAGCGAACAGCGTCCGCGTCTGGCGGTGTTTCGCAGCCTGAAACATATTTACGCGCAGGTGATTGACGATCGCGCGGGTAAAACACTGGCGGCCGCGTCGTCGGGTGAAAAGAACTCGAGCGTCAAGAGCGGCGGCAATCTGGCCGGCGCCAAAGAGATCGGGAAACTGATTGCCGAGCGAGCCAAGACCAAGGGCATCAGCAAAGTTGTGTTCGATCGCGGAGGCTATCTGTACCATGGGCGAGTGAAAGCCCTGGCCGATGCCGCGCGAGAAGCAGGATTGGAGTTCTAACCATGGCGGCAATACCCACGGCCAAACGGATCGACGCGAACACCTTGAACCTCAAGGAGAACGTGGTCTCGATCAATCGCGTCACGAAAGTGGTCAAAGGCGGCAAGAACCTGAGCTTCTCGGCGCTCGTGGTGATCGGCGATCCCGGCGCCAAAATCGTCGGCTTCGGCACCGGCAAGGCCAAGGAAGTTCCGGCCGCCATCAAGAAGGGCATCGAAGCGGCGAAGAAGAATCTGCGCAAGATCAATGTGCTTGAAACTACCATCCTGCATATGGTGCTCGGAAGGTTCGGCAGCGGCCTGGTGCTGCTGAAGCCGGCGCCGGAAGGCACTGGCGTGATCGCGGGCGGCCCGGTGCGCGCGGTGATTCAAGCGGTCGGCATTACCAACGTGCTCACGAAATCGATCGGCTCCAGGAATCCGCACAACGTGGTCAAAGCCACCATCAACGCTCTGGAACAGTTGCGGGACAGGGCACAGACCTCCGAGATGCGTGGTCTGGCGCAGGAGAAGGTGGGTTAAGACATGGCCAACGGCACCATCCGGATTAAGTTGATCGGCAGCCCGATCTGCTGCCCCGAGAAGCACAAAGTGATTGTGCGGTCGCTCGGATTGAAGAAAATGAATCGCAGCGTGGTACGGCCGGACGACGCCGTATTCCGCGGCATGGTGGCCAAGATTCCGCACCTGCTGGCCATCGTCAAGGACTGAACCGCGACCGTGAGGGAGTCGGATAAGGGTAACCGAGCCGCGACCAAAGGGAGCGGAAGTAAGGAATAGCCATGAATCTCAGCGATCTTCGCCCACCCAAGGGGCAAAAGCAAAAGAAGCAACGCATCGGACAGGGCATGGGCACCGGACGCGGCAAGTACTCCGGCCGCGGCGCCAAGGGTGCACGATCCATTTCCGGCTACAGCATCATGCGCGGTTTCGAGGGCGGCCAGATGCCGCTCCATCGGCGCCTGCCCAAGCGCGGGTTCACCAACATTTTCAAGAAAGAATATGCCATCGTAAATGTGGGGCGGCTGGAGCAGTTGGAAGGCAGCGCCTTTGACCCGGGACGGTTGCTTGAACTGGGCGTCATCAAAAAGCTGGGCGCCGGGCTCAAAGTGCTGGGCTCGGGCGACATCACCCGCAAAATTGAAGTGCGGGCGCACATATTTTCGAAGTCGGCTCTGGAGAAGATTCAGAAGGCCGGGGGCAGTGGAAACGTGATCGCGAGCGAGTAGTTAAGCGAGATCATCGAGGTAGGTCAAGATGAAGTTCTTCGACACCATCGCCAATATGTTCCGGATTCCGGACCTGCGGAAGCGCATTCTCTTCACGCTGGGTTTATTGGCCGTGTACCGGTTTGGCGGCCACATCCCCACTCCGGGAATCGATGCCAACCGGCTGGCTGAGTTTTTCCAGCAGAATTCCGGTTCGCTGTTCGGTTTTATCGATCTGTTCAGCGGCGGTATGTTCCGGCGGCTCACCGTTTTCGCCCTGGGCATCATGCCCTACATCACCGCGTCCATCATTTTGCAGTTGTTGCAGGTCGTGGTTCCCACTCTTGAGAAACTCCAGAAGGAAGGTGAGTTGGGCCGCCGCAAGATCACGCAGTGGACCCGGTACCTCACCATCATCCTGGCCGTCGTGCAATCTTTCGGGATCGCGTTGACGCTTCAGAAGTCGGGCGGAGGGTTCGTCCTCAATCCGGGCGTCGGCTTCATTACGATGACCATCATCACGCTGACCGCCGGCACCACATTCATCATGTGGCTGGGCGAGCAGATCACCGAGCGCGGCATCGGCAACGGGATGTCGCTGTTGATCTTCGCCGGAATCGTGGTCGGCCTGCCGCGCGCCATCGACAATATCTATGATCATGTGTTCCGCGTGCGCGATTGGACGCCGATTCACCTGATCATTATTTTGGCAGTCATGATTGCCGTGGTCGCCTTCATCGTGCTGGTGGAGCGCGGCGAGCGCCGCATTCCGGTTCAATACGCCAAGCGCATCCAGGGCCGCAAGACGATGGGCGGGCAATCCACGCATCTGCCGTTGAAGGTAAACGCGGGCGGTGTCATTCCGGTAATTTTCGCCTCTTCCTTGCTGGCCTTCCCCCAGACCCTCACCAACTGGCAGGTGGTGAAGAACAGCCCCATTCTGAGTGGAATGCTAGATTCCATCGGCGGCAATCAGCCCCTCTATTACCTGCTGTTCTGCGCCCTGATTATTTTCTTCTGCTTCTTCTATGTGTCCATCATCTTCAATCCCAACGAAGCAGCGGACAACATGCGCAAGTATGGTGGATTCATCCCCGGCATCCGCCCGGGCAAGAACACCGCCGATTACATGAACAAGATCCTCACCCGAATTACGGTGGTGGGCGGTCTGTACCTTTCGGTGCTCTCGCTGATTCCGCAGATTATGATCGCCGGCATCAAATTGCAGCGTCTTCCGCTGGTGGGCAATTTCATCGATAATTATTTCCCGCGCTGGCTCCTGGATGGCTTGAACGTAAATTTCTTTTTTGGCGGCACGTCGCTGCTGATTGTGGTGGGTGTCGCGATGGATACGGTGAACCAGGTGGAAGCCCAGTTGATCATGCGGCATTACGAAGGTTTCACCCCACGCTCCGGCCGGATTCGGGGCCGGCGCAGCAGCGTTTCCTAACCCGATGATTTTGCAGTATACTAGGTTTATCAGCCATTACCGTGAAGAGGGCGAGTGTGTGCCTGCTTCCGGGAAGTGCTAGTCGGCGGAGATGATTATCCGTAAGAACCGCAACGAGTTGGATCAGATGCGTAAAAGCGGGATGCTGGTCTGGCAGATCCTGCAGGACCTTTCGAAAATGGTCCAAGAGGGTGTGACCACCCACGATCTGGAAGTTGCGGCGGAGAAGATGATGAAGGACGCGGGTGCGAAGCCGGCCTTCAAGGGTTATTACACGCCGTCGGCGGGCAGCAAGTATCCCTATGTGCTGTGCACGTCGGTGAACGATCAGATCGTGCATGGTATGCCGTCGGCGAGGACAAAATTGAAGAAGGGCGACATCGTTTCGATCGACACCGGAGTCCAGTTAAACGGCTATTTTGGCGATTCGGCGGTGACCGTTCCGGTGGGCGAGATTAACGATTCGGTGAAGAAGCTGTTGGAAGTGACCAAGGAATCGCTGGAGTTGGCCATCGACAAGGTGCGGCCCGGCAACCGGCTGTTCGATATTTGCGGGACGGTGGAGCAGCACGTGGTGGAAAACGGATTTTCGGTGGTTCGCGAGATGGTGGGGCATGGTATCGGCACGAAATTGCATGAAGAGCCGCAAGTCCCCAATTACGTCGATCGCCGGAACGAGAATCCGAGGCTGAAAGAAGGCATGGTGCTGGCGATTGAGCCGATGGTGAATGCCGGCGCTCCCGACATGCGGGTTTTGTCCGACAAGTGGACGGCGGTTACCAAGGATCATTCGCTGTCGGCGCATTTTGAGCATTGCGTGGCGGTAACCTCCAACGGTCCGTGGGTGTTGACGCGGCCGTGACGTCGCCAGGGATGGCAGTGGACGCAGTAGTGGTGGAGCTGCTCCCGAGCGCGGTGGTGAAGGTGAAGCTGGAGAACGAAGCCCTGGTTCTGGCGCATGCGGCCGGAGCGGCGAAGACGAATTTTGTGAGAGTTCGGCCAGGCGATCGGGTGCAGGTGGAGTTATCGCCGCACGATCCCGGCCGTGGAAGAATAGTGAAATTACTGTAGCGCGGGCACTCTGGCCTGCGGGGAGAAGAGATATGAAAGTCCGGGCGTCCGTCAAAAAGATGTGCGACAAATGCAAAGTGATCCACCGCGAAGGCGTGGTGCGGGTCATCTGCAGCAATCCGAAGCATAAGCAGCGGCAGGGGTAATCAAGGAGCCAAGAAGGAAACTATGGCGCGTATTGCAGGTGTCGATTTACCAGCCAAGAAGCGGGCCGAGATCGGTCTGACCTATATCTACGGGATCGGGCGCACTCGTGCGCTCTCGTTGCTCCATCGTGCCAACGTGGACGCGACCAAGAAGGTCTCAGACCTCACGGAAGAGGAAATCAATCGCGTCCGAACCCTGATCGAGAACGAAGGGTCCGTCGAAGGCGATCTCCGCAAGGAACTTTCGATGAACATCAAGCGCCTCATCGAAATGGGTTCCTATCGCGGGTTGCGGCATCGCCGTGGCCTGCCGGTTCGCGGGCAGCGCACCCATACCAACGCCCGCACGCGCAAGGGACCACGCCGCGGAACGGTCGCCAACAAGAAGAAAGCCACCGGAAAGACCTAGAGAGAACCCATGGCCAAAGCTCCTGCAAAAACTACCAAGAAGAAGACCTTCAAGAAGAAGGAAAAGAAGGTGGTGTCCAACGGCCTGGTGCATGTCCAGGCTTCGTTCAACAACACCATCGTGACCTTTACCGATCTGGTGGGCAACGTTCTGGCCTGGTCCAGCTCCGGTTCGCTCGGATTTCGAGGTTCGCGCAAGGGCACTCCGTTCGCCGCTCAACAAGCTTCGCTGACGGCCGCTAACAAGGCCAAGGAATACGGGCTTCGTTCGGTGGAAGTGCGAGTTTCTGGGCCCGGCGCAGGACGGGAATCGGCGGTGCGAGCGCTCGCCACGGTAGGGATTGAAGTAAAGTCGATTAAGGATCGGACGCCCATTCCACACAACGGTTGCCGTCCTCCGAAACGCCGCCGCGTTTGATCCGTACTGGAAGTTGTTCGTGAAGTAAGCAGGACGAAGGCGTAAGCCGTAAACTGCACCTTGTAACTGAAGATTTGAGTTAGGAAGGTAAAGAAGGAATGGCAAGATACAATGGCCCCGTTTGCCGGCTATGCCGGCGCGAGGGCATGAAGTTATTTTTGAAGGGTGAGCGCTGTCACACCGAGAAGTGCGCCATCGAAAAGCGCAACTTCGCTCCCGGCCAGCACGGCAAGGATCGTAAGCCCAAGATCGTTGGCTACGGCCTCCAATTGCGCGAGAAGCAAAAGGCCCGCCGTTACTACGGTTTGATGGAGGGGCAATTCCGCAACCTGTTCGAGCGCGCGTTTCGCACCAAGGGCGTCACCGGCGACAACATGCTCAACTCGCTGGAACGCCGGCTCGACAACGTCATCTACCGCATGGGCCTCGGCACCAGCCGCAGCCAGGCGCGTCAGTTGGTCCGTCATGGCCATCTTATGGTGAACGGACGCAAGGTCAACATCCCTTCGTTCGAAGTCCGGGTCAACGACGTCATCGAAATCCGCGAGAAGAGCAAGAACAATCCCACCATCCTGGCTGCCCGCGATGCCACCGCGCACGCACCTTCGCCCAATTGGCTCGAAGTGGACCGCGATAATCTCAAAGGCCGGATGATCGCGCAGCCCAAACGAGAAGAACTGGTCCAGATCCAGCTCAACGAGCAGTTAATCGTCGAGTTGTACTCGAAGTAGTCGAGTGAGAAAAGGAATATTGAATCATGTTTAAAGGTTTTCAAAAGCCGAAAAGGCTGATCGCCAACACGGAAACTCTCACCGAACGCTACGGCATGTTCACTGCCCAGCCGTTCGAGCGCGGCTTCGGCGCCACCATCGGCACCGGCCTGCGCCGCGTACTGCTCAGCTCCATTGAGGGCGCAGCCATTACCTCCATTCGCATTGAAGGCGTGGCTCACGAATTCAGCCCCATACCGGGCGTGGTGGAAGACGCCACGGACATCATCCTCAACCTGAAGCAGGTGCCGTTCAAAATGAGCGGCGAAGGCATCCGCATCGCGCGGCTGCGTGTCGACCGTCCCGGCCAGGTATTAAGCGGCCAGATTGAAACCGACGCGGACGTCGAAGTGCTCGATCGCAATCTGCCCATCGCTACCGTCGGCGAAGGCGGCAAGTTGAACATCGAAATGCGCCTCAAGACCGGACGAGGCTATGTGGCTGCCGACCGTAACTACGATGAAGACCTGGCGCTGGGCTACATCCCGATCGACTCCGTTCATTCGCCCGTGCGCAAAGTGAACTTCGCCGTCGAAGCCGCCCGCCTGGGCCAGATGACCGATTACGACAAACTGACTCTCGAAGTCTGGACCAACGGCGCCATCTCGCCGCAGGATGCCATCGGCCAAGCCGCCAAGCTATTAAAAGACCACATGGCGATCTTCATCAACTTCGAAGAGCTGCCCGAAACCGCCGAAGAGCCGGCCGAGCGCGGCGCGAGCCAGATGAACGAGGTGCTCAACCGTTCCGTCGAGGAGCTGGAATTGAGCGTTCGATCCTACAACTGCCTGAAGAACGCCAACATCCAAACCATTGGCGACCTGGTGCAGAAGACCGAAGCCGAAATGCTGCGTACCAAGAACTTCGGGCGGAAATCGCTCAACGAAATCAAGGAAATCCTCTCCAACCTGGGCCTGACGTTCGGCATGAAGTTCGATGCCCAGGGCCGCCTGGTGGCGCCGCCGCCGTCGCTCCCGCACTTCGGTGGGCCGGACGAACTGGACGGATTGGACGAGGTAGCGGAGTAATCATGCGTCACGGCGTATCCGGATTTAAGCTCAAACGCAACGTCGCCGCGCGCAATTCTCTGTTGCGCGGCCTGGTGACCAGCGTCATTGAAAGCGATTTCGTCATCACCACCGTTCCCAAGGCCAAGGCCGTGCGGCCCTTGGTGGACAAGATGATCACGCTCGCCAAGGAAGACACGCTACATTCGCGCCGTCAGGCCGCTGCCTTCCTTCGGACGCCGGCGTCGGTGCAGAAGCTGTTCGACAAGCTCGGCACCAAGTTCGGACAGCGCAATGGCGGCTACACTCGCATCGTGCGGCTGGGATGGCGCAAGGGCGATGGCGCCGAACTCGCCAAGCTTGAGCTGGTGGGTACCGAACTGGTCAAGCGCGCCGCCGAACGAGCCAAGCGCCGGGAAGAACGCCTCAAGGCAGTTCAAGAAGGCCGCGAACACGAAGACGGCGAGCAAGAAGAATCATAAGGCCGGGAATCAGGCTGATCGCGATTCCCGCCACAACATCGGCTGCATAGTGGTAGCGCCCATATACGGTAGCTACCGCCACGCCGATGGCATAGACCAGCATTGCCCAACCCCATCGCTTGCGCTCGGGCAAAAATCCAAAGAGCGCCCAGGCCGCCGAGAACACCGATGATACGTGCGCGCTCGGAAACACGCTGGAATGAATGCCGTAGTTTCCCACCAGCCATAAATTCAGCTGCCGCACTGCCGTTGTGACATTCGGCATATCCGCTCCACCGAACGCCACGCGCGGCGGATCGGACGGGAAGTACGGGAACAGCGCGTAGGCCAGCATGGTTCCCAGCAGGTATAAGAACAACGCCCCGTTCACGCGCTCGCGCCGCTCTTGCAGGTAGAATATGGCCACCAGGAACGGAGCTACTGTGTACACCAGCACGTAGCAGAGTTCCAGCAGCAAGGGCCCAATCACGCCCAGCGCCTCGATAGCGTGGCGCAGCCCCCATTGATGAAGCAGGGTCCGGTCCCACTGCACCCAGCTCAATTCGTAATCGACATTGCGCGGCAGCCTGGAAAACCAGTCCATTTCGCGATACGTCAACAAGAGCAGCCCCACCGGAACCCAGTCCCGAAGCATGCTGAAAAGTACCGCGTGTTCGCGCGACTCGCCATATGCCAGCGCCAGAAACAAGGCGCAGACCAGCACTTCCACCAGGAACGGCCGCCAGACCACTTGTTGCTCTAACGGGAAGCGCGGTGCGATGGCCGCCACGTAGCCGAAGTAAAGTACCAGCAGCCACTCCGACGATCGTAATCTCATCGTCTGGCCGCGCCTAAACGAATCAACTGCTCGGCGTGCTTCAGCGCTTCCGGCGTCACCATCTGCCCCGACAACATGCGCCCAATTTCCCTGGTGCGTGCGTCGCCCGTCAGCTCCTCGATTTCAGCCACGGTGCGCCCCTTCACTTCGCGCTTCTCCACCGAATAGTGATGATCGGCGAACCCGGCCACCTGCGCCAGATGTGTTACGCACAGCACCTGGCTCAAAGCCGAAAGCTTTTTCAAGCGCCGGCCCACCGCTTCCGCAACGCCTCCACCAATGCCGGAATCGATCTCGTCGAAGACCAAGGTCCGCTGCACGCCGTTGGCCCGCGCAGCTCGGCCGGCCGGATGAATGAGCGACGTTTTCAGCGCCAGCGCGATGCGCGAAAGCTCCCCGCCCGAGGCAACTTTGTCGAGCGCCCGCGGCGTTTCACCGGCGTTCGCCGAGATCAGAAAGTCCACGCGGTCCGCGCCGTTCGCGGTCCAGTTCGCCGCTGCTTCCACCTGGATACGAAAGACCGCGCTTTCGAGCGCCAGCGAGTCGAGCTCAGCTTCCACCTTTTTGGACAGTTTCTCCGCGGCCGCCTTCCGCGCCGCTGTCAGAGCCGTGGCTCGCTCCTGATACGCGGCGCTGGCCTGCGAAAGATCTTGCTCCAGCTTCGCCTTGCGATCGCCGGCCGTTTCAATGGCCTCCATTTTCGCTCGCACGTCTTCGAGGAATAAGAGCACGTCGTCCAGGCTGCTCGTCACTGAGGTGCCTCCGTATTTGCGTTTGAGACGCTCGATCAAAGCCAGGCGGGACTCGATATCGTCCAGCTTCTTCGGATCTGCCTCCAACCTGTCCAGATAATCGCGAATCGCGTCCGATGCATCGTCCACACCGATGGCCGCGCTTTTGAGCGTCTCCACCACCCGGTCCAGGCTGGCGTCGATGCGGGCCAGTTCCTCCACTCTCTTGAGCGCGGTGCGAAGCTGCGTGGAAGCGCTCGCCTGCTCCTCATACAGCGCTGCGTAGGCGGCATTCGCATTTTCCTGGAGCTTGGCAACATTGCGCAGCACCACTCGTTCCTGTTCCAGTTGCGCGTCTTCGCCCGGCTTCAGCCCAGCGGCGTCGATTTCCTTGCGCTGAAAACTCCACAGGTCCGCCATTCGCAGCTTCTCCTGTTCCGAGCGATTTAGTTCCTCGAGTTCCCCTTCCGTCGCTTTCCAACGGCCGAACAAATGGCCCACTTCCTCACGCTGGTGGTCCAGTCCCGCGAAATCATCCAGCGACAACAGCTGCGCTTCACTGAGGAATAACTGTTGCTGCTCGTGCTGCCCGTGAATATCGCCCAAAAACGGAGCCATCTCGCGTAATAGCGCCAATGTTACGGGACGGTTTCCGAGAAATGCCCGCGACTTGCCTCCGGCCAGGACCTCGCGCTCGATGAGCAGCTCGCCATCCTCCACCGGCGCGCCCGCTTGCTCCAACAGTTGTACTAAGGCGGGGTCCTTAGGTGCCTCGAAAATAGCCGCCACGCGCGTCCGCTGGGTATCGGAACGCACCATGTCGGCCGAGGCCCGACCCCCTAAAACCAGCCCAAGTGCATCCACCACAATGGATTTGCCGCTTCCGGTCTCGCCCGTCAGCAGGTTCAGCCCGGCGTGAAACCGCACCCGGACGCGTTCCACCACGGCGTAGTTCTCGACAACCAGTTCCAGCAACACTCGATGAAATTATACGAGGTTTCCGTCCGTCTAACGGAGAGGAGAACTGTCCAAATCGGACGGTTTGAGTCATACTGTAGAACAGAGCGATCTGTAAAACAGAACGATGCAGTTTTGTTTTTCTTCGGCGCGGAGGAATCGTGGCGGCGCGATATCATGGATTTAGTGGCGTGGTGTTCAGCCAGAAGGAGCTTGGTTGATATTTCCGGGGGTGGGCGGTTTGTTCCTGCAATTGGAAGTGTGGGACCTGATACAGAGTTCGGGTCCGTTGCCAAAGGCGGTGATGGTGATCCTGCTGTGCTTCTCACTCGCTTCTTTTGCCGTCATTTTTTCGAAGTGGGCCGCGTTCCGCCGGTCGCGCGCCGCCAACCGCTCGTTCTTGCGCGCTTTCCGCAAGGCCCCGGCGCTCGACACCATCGCCGCCGCCAGCGAACAATTCCGCCGCTGTCCGCTGATCGCGGTTTTCGATTTTGGATACAGCGAAGTGGCGCGCCAGATGAAATCGCGCGGCAGCGTCACCAATCCGCTTTCGCTCGAGCGAACACTGCAGCTCGGTATGAGCGAAGAGCTCACTCGTCTGGAGCGCAACATGAGCGTGCTGGCCACCACCGCCGGCGTGTCTCCGTTCATCGGACTGTTCGGCACGGTGTGGGGCATTATCGACGCGTTCCAGCAATTGAGCACGGCGGGCGCATCCAGCCTGCGGGCCGTCGCGCCTGGCATCTCCGAAGCGCTGATCACCACTGCGATGGGTCTATTTGCCGCTATACCCGCATACATTTTCTACAACAAGTTCGGCAGCGACATCAAGGAATTCGCGTCGCGCATGGAAGACTTTCAACTCGAGTTTCTGAACCTGACTGAGCGCAGTTTGGAAAGGTAACATGGCCTTCTCAATGAACAGTTCCGGCGGGCTTGGACGCGGGCGCTTTCGCGGCAGCCCAGCGCTGGCCGAAATCAACATTGTTCCCTTGGTGGACGTAGTGCTGGTGCTGCTGATCATTTTCATGCTGACCGCGCACGTGATGGAGTTCGGCTTGCAGGTGGAAGTTCCGAAAGTGAAGCCGGTGAAGGAAAACGTTCAGGATCTGCCCGTCGTCTCCATCTCCAAAGAAGGAACGTCATACCTGAATGACAAGCCGGTGAACATCAATCTGCTCGCCGCGGAAATCCATAAGCGCTTTCATAACGCATCTTCGGTTTACTTGCGCGCCGATCGCCGCACGCCTTTCGATCCCATCGCGCAGGTGATTGCCACTTTGGGTCAAGCCAAGCTGGCGGTGAACGTGGTAACGCAGCCTGAAGACAAGGCAGACAAGCGCCGATAAACGGCTATCATGCAACAGCACGCCGACATCCTCGATGAACAGGAATCGCTAGGCGGTCCGTTTGTTCAATCGGTGTTGCTGCACGCCGCCATCGCGGGAGCGTTGGTGCTGGCGAGCATCAGCTTCGAACATTCGCGGCAGGTTTGGGGATCGGCAAACACCAGCGCGGGAAGCGCGGTTGCAATTAATTCGGTGTCGAAGATTCCGCTGCCGTCCAGGGCCGGGGAAGTCAATCCGGTGGCGAACGACAACGAGTCACAGGTTCCGCAGGCGCCCAAGCCCGAACCGAAGAAACAGGTGGTAGTGGACGAGAAAGCCATCCCGCTGCCCAGCAAGTTCGCGAAGAAGCAGCCTAAGCCGGAAGCCACGCAGCATTGGCAACCGAAGTTGATTCCGGAAAATCAGTTGTACAGCAGGTTTGCACCGGCCGCGGTCTCGCCGATGTTTGAAAAGCCTGGCTCGGGCGGCGCCGGAGTGGGAGTAAACAACGCGTTCGGAAACCAGTTCGGCGCGTATGCCGATTTAGTGGTGCAGCGCATCACAAACAAGTGGCAGACCACAGGTTTGGCGGGTTTACATCTTCCGATGGCGGTAATTACGTTCGACATTTTGCGCGATGGCTCGGTGAAAAATGCCAAGGTGGCGCAATCCAGCGGAAACAACACGCTAGACTTTTCCGCCATTCGCGCTGTTACGGACGCAGGTCCGTTCCCTCCTCTCCCGCCTAACTACAGCGGCAGCCAAGCCGACGTGGAGCTTCGATTCCAACTACAGCAATGAAACGAACTATTCTTCTGGCCTCAATCGTTTTGGGTATCGTCGGCGTCGTCGGTGCCCAGCAAATCAGCACGACAATCAAAGGGCATGGCGAAAATCCGTCCATCGCCGTCCCCGATTTTCGCGGCTCCGGCGACGCGCAAAATTTTATGAGCGTCTTCAACACAACCCTCTTCAACGATCTATCAGGCTCCGGCCAATTGAAGATGATTCCCAAGACGCTCTATCCGGTGCAGGCGCCGCAGCAACCGTCCGACTTCAAGGCGCCGGTGAATGGCCAGAGTCAAGGCCTCTGGCTCTCGGATTGGTCTGGACCACCCCCCAACGCAAACTACCTGGCTTTCGGCTATACAGCCACTCAGAATAACCAGATCGTGCTCTACGGATTTCTCTTCGATGTCCGGCAGGCCAACCCCGGCTCGGCGCAACTGATCGCCAAAGTCTATCTCGGTTCACTGGATGAAGCGGGGTCGCGCAAAGTGGCGCAGGAATTCGCCGCCGACATCCTGAAGCAGTTCGGCGCTACCAGCCTGATCGGAACCAGGATCTATTTTGTCTCGGACCGTAGCGGCCACAAAGAGATCTGGTCCATGAATTACGACGGTTCGGATCAAAAGCAGTTCACCAATTACCGGTCGATTACCACCTTTCCCGCCATTTCCTCCGACGGCACCAAGATCGCGTTCACCACTTATCCACTGCTCGCTTCTTCCAGAAGCGCGGCCGCGTCGCAGTTCGGCAATCAGTCGCAGAATCTCGGCCAGCCCCAAATTTACGTTCACTCGGTGGAAACCGGACGCAAGCTGATTTACTATAACCAACAGGCATCCATGAATGCGGCGTCTGACTTTCTACCGGACAGCCGCCACTTACTGATTTACTCCACAGCCAATGGCGGATTCTCGCAGATCTATGAAACCGATCTGGACGGTGGTGACTTGCATCGCGTCACGCACTCTAATTCCCTGGAAGTGGAGCCTAAGGCAAATCCCCGCACCGGAATGGACGTGGTTTTTGTTTCGGGGCGCGGTGGTACGCCGCAAGTATATAGAATGAATATTGACGGAACAGATGTGAGCCGCTTGACCACCGGGGAGGGTGACGCAGTGAATCCGGCGTGGAACCCCGATGGCCAGCACATTGCCTTCGCATGGACGCGCGGATTCGAACCGGGAAATTTCAATATCTTTGTCATGGACGTGGCGAGCCGCGATGTAGTGCAGTTGACCCATGGCGCCGGCCGGAACGAAAATCCGGGTTGGGCTCCGGATGGCGTGCACCTGGTGTTTTCATCCAAGCGCGGCCGAACCACTCAGATTTACACCATGCTTGCGGATGGCACCGGATTGCAGCAGCTCACCACGCAAGGGAACAACGAGAAACCTGTTTGGAGTAAAGCAACACAATAAAACGAAAAACCAAAAGAGAATGAGAAGAGGAGATAGTCAGGATGAGCGATAGTTCGAGATTGCACCCGTTCAAGGCTGGCATGCTGGTGTTGCTGTCGGCGCTGCTGTTGTTCGCGGTGGGTTGCGCTAAGAAGGTCCCGCCGCCTCCGCCCCCGCCGCCTCCGACCAGCACCGCGCCGCCACCGCCACCCCAGGCGGCAGCGCCCGTGATCAACAGTTTCACCGCCGAGCCTTCCACGGTTGAGGCGGGGCAGTCCTCCACCTTGCGTTGGTCCATTACCGGCGCTACCGACATGAATATCGACCGGGGCGTGGGCGCGGTGCAGAGCACAGGGATGCGGCAGGTTTTCCCCAGGGCCAGCACCAGCTACACGCTCACCGCAAAAGGGCCCGGTGGCATGGATTCGCGCTCCGTTACCGTGGAAGTGAGCAGCGCTCCGCCGCCGCCGCCACCGGCCCGCAGCGCGCCTCGTCTCTCGAGTGCCGACCTGTTGCAGCAGCAGGCGCAGGATGCCTTCTTCGATTTCGACATGAGCGAAATCCGGACCGATGGACGCGACGCCCTCACCAAGGACGCAGCGTTGTTAAAGCAGATCTTCCAGCAGGATCCGAATTTCTCGGTGGTGGTGGAAGGGCACTGCGACGAACGCGGATCGGCCGAATATAACCTGGCGCTGGGCGACCGCCGCGCAACCTCAGCCAAGGATTTCCTGGTGCAGTTGGGAGTCCCGGCGGATCGTTTGAAGACCATCAGCTACGGTAAGGAGCGTCCGCAGTGCACCGAAGCGAGCGAGGATTGCTGGCAGAAGAACCGTCGCGCGCATTTGTCGCCCGCGCAGTAGCCTGAACCGGATTGGCCAGATCGCGGCAGTAAGGGCAGTAAGCTGAAGTAGATCCCGCGGGGCGCGTCTCCAGGCGTCCCGCGATATACAGGAGTGGTTTATGAGTTTTTCTCGTGTCGCCGTCGTATTCTTCGCGCTGTCGCCGTTTGCCTTCGGGGCGAGCAAAGAAATCATGGAATTGCAGCGCGATGTCGCCTTGCTGCAGGACCAGGTTCGCATGCTGCAAAGTACCTTGGACAAAAATGTCGCCGCTCTCCAGGCGCTCACCTCGCAGACTCTGGACAGCGTTAGCCGGACCAACGCCGCTCTGGCCGTGATGCAAAATACCTTCAACGACACGATGAAGCAGCAACAGTCGAGCTTGGCAGTTCCGGTCGCCAATGTCGGCCAGAAGCTGGATCAGATGTCGGAGGATTTCCGCGCGGTGCGTGAATCAGTGCTCGACATGAACACGCGCATGGGCAAGCTGGACGCCAAGATCGCAGACCTTGAAAATCTGATCAACACCGTGCGCGCGCCAGCCCAGCCCCCTCCGCCGGCCACGGGGACTACGCCCGCCGACCCCAATTCCCCTTTGGCGCCCAATCCGGGGGCGGCCAGCGTTCCCAATGGACCGCCGCAAGGAATCCAGTCCGGCACGCTCTATACCAGTGCCCGTGGCGACTTATTGGCCGGCAAATATGATATCGCCTTTCAGGAGTTCAGCGATTATTTGAAATATTTCGGCAACACCGATTTCGCTCCCAGCGCTCAGTTTTATATCGCCGACATCTACTTTCGGAAGGCGGATTATAGTAGTGCGCTCACCGCTTTCGATGCCGTACTAGAGAAATTCGCCGACAACCCCAAAACTCCCGAAGCGCGCCTCAGGAAGGCCATGTGTCTGATGAAGCTCGGCAGGAACGATTCGGCGGCGCGCGAGTTTCGCGATATCTACACGCGTTATATCAACGATCATCCAGACATTGCGGCCCAAGCCAAAGCGCAATTGCGCGAGATGGGCCTTACGGTGGGGGCCACGGCCCGGCGCCGCAAGCCGAATTAAATCGTCGCGCGGCTCTCCCCAGCCAATCCCCAACTCCGATCCCTAAAACCCGGCACTGAGCGCTGTGTTATGCTGTTTCCTCCCGCGCTCATGTCGCATCCAACATCGCTACCTCGGATCTGCATCGCCATGGGTTTTCCCGACGCGCAAAAGTTGCTCGAAAATGCGCGCCGCGAAGTCAACGCGGGAGAATCCTTCTTTGAATTCCGCCTGGATTACCTGCCCGCTCCCGAGCAAGGCATCGCGGTCATCCGTAAGTTTCTGGCGGCGCATCCGGAATGTTCCATTCTGGCCACTTGCCGCCGTCATCAGAATCACGGGAAATTCAACGGCAGCGTAGAGGATCAGATTCGCATTCTGGATGCCGCCTTGGACGCGGGCGCCCGCGCCGTGGACATCGAAATCGAGAGCGCTGAGAATGCCATCCCTCGCCTGGAAGCGCTGCGCGGCAAAGGCCAGTTGATGCTTTCGTATCACAATTACGACGGCACGCCCTCGCCCGAGGTTGTTTTGCGCCGCATGTCGCGCATTTCGGCCGACGGTTATAAGATCGTCACCACGGCCCGCAAGCCTTCGGATAATTCGCGCATTCTAGCTCTCACGAAATCGCATTCGCGCACGCCGCTCATCGTGCTGGCCATGGGTGAAACCGGATTTCCGACGCGTGTGTTGTCCACCGCCTGGGGCGGCATGTTCACTTACGCCGCGCCCAATGCATCGGAAGGCACGGCATCAGGCCAGGTGAGCGCCCGCATATTGCGCCATCTTTATCGCGCCGAGAAGTTTTCGCGCGCCGCCAAGATTTATGGCGTGATTGCCGATCCAGTACGCCACTCCATCTCGCCGGCCGTGCACAATCGCGCGTTTCAAGCCCATCGCCTGGATGCGGTGTACCTTCCGTTTCTGGTGCAGCCTGCGCAGTTGAAGGATTTTTTCATCCTGGCCGGGGCATTGCCGATCGCCGGCTTCAGCGTGACCATCCCGCACAAGCAGAAAATTGTCCGTTACCTGGATGTGATCGATCCGTTGGCGCGGCGCATCGGCGCTGTCAACACCGTGTGGAAGAAAGCGGGCAAGTGGCGCGGCGCGAACACCGACGCCGATGCCGTGACCATTCCGTTGTCACGCAAGCTGCGTTTATCGAAATCGTCGGTGCTGGTGGTCGGCAACGGCGGAGCGGCTCGGAGCGCGGCCTATGCGCTGGTGGGCAGCGGAGCGAAAGTTTCTATAGTCGGCCGCAATCCGGACCGCGTGCGATCGCTCGCGCGGGCCTGTGGCGCCGAGTCTCTGCTGCGCGAACAGATGAACGGCCGTAAGTTCGACGCTCTAGTGCATGCCACGCCGCTCGGAATGTTCCCTCATCCGGAAGCGTGTTTCTTCCCCGGCCCTATTCCCGCCGAGCTGGTCTTCGACATGGTGTACAACCCTTTGGAAACCACGCTGCTGCGCCACGCGGCCTCGCAAGGTTCCACGGTTATCTCGGGCCTCCAGATGTTTCTGGAGCAAGCGAGCAAGCAGTTCGAAATCTGGACCGGCGGTTCCGCCCCACGCTCCATCATGGAGAAAGCCGCGATGGAGGCCCTTGCGCCAACCTGTCAATGACTCTACAGTCAGTGACTTGGCGGTTGAGCCCTGAACTACACTAGATGTATGAGTAAGTTCACTCGCCGTGAACTCGCTGCGGCGCTTTCCACATCCGCGGTTTTACTGGCCCGGCCGCAAGTTCAGGCTCCTGCTCCCGCGCTCCCCGCCAATCCCGATGAAGAGCTGAAAGCCTCGCGAGCCCAGCTCGTCGACAACGCCGGTCAGCTCGACAAATTTGCTTTGCCTATGGCTGCGGAGCCCGCGACAATTTTCAGGCCCTGAGCCACGCCATGGCCTCCATCCCAGACGACATCTTCTTCGCCGGCATCGCCGAAATCAACCAGAAGCTCACGAAGAAGGAATTCTCCGCCGTTGAGCTGGCGCGCGCTTTCTGCGATCGTCTGGAGACCATCGGGCCACGCTACAACGCACTCGCGCTCTTGCTGCGCAAGGACGTTCTGCATGAAGCGAAAGAGGTCGACGGGGACATTAAGCGCGAGCGCCTGCGCGGCCCCTTGCAGGGTATTCCGTTCGGCGCCAAGGATCTGCTGGCATACGCCAAACATCCCACCACGTGGGGCGCGCAACCTTACGCGGATCAGGTTTTCGATTATACGGCCAGCTCACTGAAGCGCCTTCAAAAGCACGGTGGATTGCTCACCGGCAAGCTCGCGATGGTGGAACTGGCTGGCGGCCCCAGCTATCGCTACGCAAGTGCGTCCTTGACTGGGCCAGGGTTGAATCCCTGGGACATCACGCGTTGGTCCGGCGGGTCTTCCAGCGGCTCAGCCATCGCCGTTGCTTCCGGCCTGGTTACGTATGCGCTTGGATCGGAAACCTCCGGCTCCATCCTCACGCCCAGCGCCTTTTGCGGTGTCACGGGCTTGCGCCCCACTTATGGATTAGTCTCGCGGCATGGCGCGATGGCTCTCTCCTGGACGCTCGACAAAATCGGACCGATCTGCCGCTCGGCGGAAGATTGTGGACTGGTGTTGGAAGCGCTGGCCGGCGCCGAATTCGAAGAGTCCTCGTCCGCCCACAAAAACTTCTACTACACGCCGCAGTTCGCGCGCGATCTCAAGGATGTTCGCGTGGGTTGGGCGCCCGTGGACTTCGACGAAGGCGTTGATCCCGCGGCACGCGCGGACTACGCCAAGGCTCTGGAAACCATCCGCTCTCTCGGCGTACGAGTCGTCGAAGCCAAATTGCCCGACTTCCCTTATGGCGCCGTGATCGGAACCATCATCTCCTCGGAAGGGTCCGCGATCTTCGAGCCGCTCATTCAGAACGGAAAAGTGGACCAACTTGCCGATCAGCATCAGATTGCGGGGCTGAAAGCCGGCCTGGAGATTCCGGCCAAAGAGTATTTGAAGGCCATGCGCATTCGCGCGCTGATCCAGGAAGCCTTCCACGACCTGCTTTCCACGATAGACGTGCTGATCGCTCCCACGCGTTACGATCCGGCGCCCAAGATCACGCAGCCGCTCGATCGTCGCGCAACGGATCGCCCCACGCCTTCTACACCCGGCCTTACGGCTCTGATTCCCGCCGGCAATCTGTGCGGCCTTCCGGCGTTGTCCATCCCCTGTGGCTTTGCGAATGGCATGCCGATGGGCCTGCAACTGGTGGGCACGCCGTTCTCTGAGAACATGCTGCTGGCGATCGGAAAAACATTTCAAGAGCGCACGGACTGGCACAAGCGGCGCCCGCCGGTGGCGACGGCGTAGATAGCTCGTGGGCGTGGCGCACGTACTCGTACGTGCCGTGTTGGCATTCGTGCCAACAGCTGTTCGCAAGCACCGAAACCGTTCACACGATTGTGAACGCGGCACGCAAAGTGCGTGCGCCACAGAGAGTCAGGCGCGGCTAACGATGCGCAAAGCGCGTTGGGCTGCTTCCACTCCCCGGTATTGCGCTTCTTCGAAGATTGAAAAACCGCTCAGGTCTGAGTTGGCGAAGAAGATGTTTTCCCTGGGCTTCAACCAACGTGATCGTTCTTCTGAGAACAGAAAACCGGGCGACGGGCGCGCCATCGCGTGGCCGATGCGCATGATGTCCATGTGGGCCACGCATTGGCGGATGTCGGGATGGGCCCGCGCCAGATCATTCAGGATCGCCTCCTTCCAGTAATTCCAGTCCTGCGCGAGCAACAAGCGGCGCGAGTCTTGCGGCGTGTGCTCGGCGAGCGACCAATAGAATGTCCACACGGTTCTATCGATATGCGTTGCCAGGCTCATGTGCGTGGCATTCACGTAACCAAGTGTCGGCGAATCGTAGATCACGTTGTCCCAAGCCGGTTCGCCGTTCTTTTGATCGGGAATGCGATCGAGCGTTAAGTTGGCGGTGAGCCAGGGCGAGTATTGAAATCCATCGGCGCGGGGCGCGCCTTCGACGATGTACGACGCGAGAAATGTAGGAGCGGCCCAGATGACGGCGTCCGCTATATACTCAGTCTGCTCGGTGAGAACTCGGATTTTATTTCCACTTCGCGCA
The DNA here is from genome assembly GCA_963781905.1 of Bryobacterales bacterium. Classification (GTDB taxonomy): domain Bacteria; phylum Acidobacteriota; class Terriglobia; order Bryobacterales; family Bryobacteraceae; genus Palsa-89. The sequence goes on along the minus strand of CAWAHZ010000010.1, from coordinate 3,135,786 downwards.
ACCCGATACACCGCGCCGCCGGTCCGCAGATAGCGCTTCAGCTTTTCGATCAATCGCGCAGCTATCCAGCCATTGCCCTCCGGCCATGTCAGCGGACCTTTTTCTTCCGGTTCGCGCGAAGCAAAATATTGCACGCCGGCCCACGCCGAGGTGTCTTTCGCCAGCGCTCCGTAGTCATCGCGGCAAGCGTAATTGATGTACCAGCGCAGAGGCGCCGAATCGAAGCCCTGTTGCGTGAGCCAATCGGCCATGGATGTTCGATCGAGCAGCGATGGTCTAGCACCGCGCTCCATTGGGACGGTGAATTGGCCCGTCGCGCGGTACTCGTTGATCTTCTCCTGGAAGCGACGAAATTGCGCGCGATCCTTGGGTGTCGCGCCGTCCTCGGGCTCAATGCCCTCCTGCCAGTGGCCGTTGATGAACAGGCGTTCTTGCGGGTCGAAGCAGAGCACGCGCTCGTCCCATCCGCCATCGCGGAACACGCCCAGGTCTTCGAACAACTCGCGCGCGAGCGATTCACCTTTGGCCGGCACCGGAACATAATGCGCGGCCCAGGGAAATTTCGAAATTTCGTTTTCACCCCAGCGCGAATTGCCGCCGGCCTGCCGCTCCATTTCGAGCAGCACGAAATCGTGAAAGCCGCGCTTATCAAGATGCCAGGCCGCATTCAATCCGGCCATGCCGCCGCCGACGATCACGATGGGGATGCGGACTTGTTGCGTGGGCGCAGGGAAAGCGGCGCGATCGCGAAGCCGGTGACCGAGCGGAAACGAATCGTTGACGAAGCCGCCTGTGATTTTTCTATCCGTTTTACGCAACAGGCCGATCAACGCGGGTGCGCCGAAGAATTCGCGACGCGAAAGGCCAGCCACTAGTGCGCCACGTCCTTCCATTCCTGTTCGTAATAACGCACCAGAACCTGGTCGTTCAGCCGGTTCGGCTCAGCCGGCACTGGCTGCATATCCACGGGGAAAATGAACAGCTCAGCGATGTTGGCGGTGGAGAGGAAGCGAAGGCCCGCGGGCAGTTGGTGCGGTGGCTCATAAGGGCCGAAGCTGCCGATCACGTATCCCCATTCGCCGAACGACGGCACGTAGACATGATACGGATAAACTCGTAAACCGGCTTGCTTGACGGATTCCACGATGCACCAGTAGGATTGACGCGCGAACAGCGGCGACGTGCTTTGGACCACGATCAGTCCGCCGCTGGCAAGATGCTTCGCGGCCAGCCGGTAAAACGCGGTGGTGAAAAGCTTGCCGAGCGCGTAGCTGGTGGGGTCTGGAAAATCGGCCACGATAAAATCGTATTGCTCGGTGTTGGAATCCAGCCAGACTAGCGCGTCGGCATTAATAACATGCACACGCGGGTTGGTGAGCGAATGTTGGTTCAAGCCCGACATCACCGGATGCGTGGAGAACAGCCGCGTCATTTCGGGGTCCAGTTCCACTTGTGTGATGCTCTCGACCGACGGGTACTTCAGGATTTCCCGAATCGCGAGCCCATCGCCGCCGCCGAGCACCAGAACGCGATGCGCGCCCGGAAGCGCGGCGAGCCCCGGATGCACCAGCGCTTCGTGATAGCGATATTCATCGCGCGAGCTGAACTGTAAATGCGAGTTCAGAAAAAGCCGCAGATCGTCTTTCCACTTGGTCATTACGATGCGCTGATAGGGCGTATTGCGGCTGAAGATCACTTCATCGGCATACAAGCTGTTGTCGGCCGCGGAAGAAATGCGATCGGCGAAAATGGTGCCGGCGCCAAGAAGTCCGATGACCACCAAACATCCGGTACGAAGCGCGTGCGCGCGGCCAATCTGTTCGCGGAACAAGTAAGTGGACCAGAGGGCTACGCCAGCGTTGAAAATTCCAAACACCAATGCCGAGCGGACTAAGCCGAGCTTTGGCACCAGCAGGATCGGAAACAGAAGCGACGCGCCGAGCGCACCCAGATAGTCGAACGTAAGAACGTGTGAGACCAGCTCGCGAAACTGAAAGCGCTCTTTCAAGATCCGCATCAGCAGGGGAATTTCGAGGCCGACCAATGTTCCCACCAGAATCACCACGGCATAGAGAATGAAGCGAAAGGCTTCCGTGTACGCAAAGGCCAGGAAGAGTATTGAGGAGGAGAATCCGCCCACAACTCCGACCATTAACTCGATGGAGACGAAACGCGCCACTAAGCCCCGATGCAAAAATCGAGACAAGTAACTGCCGATGCCCATCGCGAAGAGGTAACAGCCGATGATGGTGGAAAATTGGAAAACCGTGTCGCCAAGTAAGTAACTCGCGAGCGTCCCCGCGATCAGCTCATAGATCAGGCCGCAGGCCGCGATCAGGAAAACGGAGAGGAACAGTGCGATGGACACTGGTTTTACTGACTTAGTGCACCGCGGCGGCGATGATGATGCACATACCGATGGACAGCGCGCCAATCAAGATGGCCAGTGCGATATTCTTGTCGTCGACGATTTCTTTCCATAGGTGATACGGAGTCAGCTTGTCGATCAGCACGAACGCAATAGCAAAGATTACGATTCCGAGCGCCGCATAAACTACCGCGTTCAGGAGAGCATGGGTGTCCAAGTTCACTTACCTCCGATGTATCGGGAATAACCGCCGTAGGACGAGCGGTACGCGCCCGGGTTGTCACGTATCGACTTAGGCAGAACCCTTTGCTGATTCACGCGCGTCCAGCTCCAGCCTTGGTATTCGGCGGTGCCGGTGAGGCCGAGTAACAAGACGCCGTAAATTACAAAAAAAGGAGTATTCAATCGTCACCTCCGCCGCTGGAACTGGACGCCGAGGGTGCATAGTCGCTCTCGCGCCATCGAGCGGCTTCAAAGCTGCCCTTTCGAATGGTGGTCAAAAGGGGCGGAATGAGCAACAGCAGCGCTGCTACTCCAAAGAAGCCGTAGTTCGGGACGTTACGCCGCAATTTCAAGTCATAGGCCACAAATGGCGATCCACGCGCCATCTCCGGCTCGACACGTAGATAGTATTGGCCGGACGGCACCGACGGAACAATCACGCTATTGTCGCGGCTCCCTTCGCTGCCATCGGAGTCATGATAGTAACTCACTTCGCGGGCGAAGTCGAAGGTCTGGCCGGTTTGATCGTTGATTAACGCAAAGTTGAAGTAAGCCCAGTTGTTGTCGAGATCGGTGTGAATGGAGAGCTCCACGTTCGACGTGCGGCCGTCGAGTTGAAAGGTGGGAGTCACGAACGGGCCAGTGGTGTTTGCCAACGCGACGTCGGGCCTCGCTCCCTCCGAGTAAACATAGCTGTTGTTGAATGCGACGCGGCCTGGAGAAAGGAACATGAACGCGAATAAGAGCGCGGCGAGAACCACGTTGAGCCAGAGCCAGGTGCGCCATGAGGAGCCGACATCGCCGCCGAAGGGCGAAGGCTGATTCGCAAATATGCCGTAGGCGGGCGGCGGAGATCCAGGCAGCTTGAATGCCTGCCAGATCTCGGAACCAGTCATATATTCGGCGCGCGACCAGGTGATCTCGCCGCCGGTGGATTCTGAAGACAGCATCCAAGGCGGCGCGACGAAGTCCTGGCAATCCACCGAATCGCCGGTTTGAACGCGCCAGGGAAATTCGCCCAAAACATAAGCCGTGCTGGCTGTCATGGAATCGAAAGCGGCATAGGTTTGGCCGCCGTAGCGGAATGCGGGCCGGCCGCGGGCGTGTGCCGGCTCCGGCAACGCGCTCTCGACGTGAACGAAATTCCAGTGGCCGTTGTATTCGGTGAGGTAACGGAAGCCGTTAAAAGGGTTGAAGAGCAGGTATTCGTCCCAGGAATACGAGTCGTCTCCGGTGGAAACCTGGCGTACCTGAAAGCCGATTACTTCGTACTGGGTATCGCTGATTTTGCCGCGCGATCCAAGAGGGACGGTGGGCTGGGTTCGAGTCTTGCCCTGGAACGTCTGGAGGATTTGAACTTCGGGCGTCGACGCGTCCAGCACCGTCAGGCACTGCGGGCAAACCACGCTCAGCGTGTGGGCGAATCCGCGGAGCTGCACCGGGCCACCGCAATTGGGGCAGGAGATCGATTTGGCCTGAACCGCCGGCATCAGGTCCAGCCCTCGAATTCACGCAGGTTTTTCAGATGCAGATCGTCGAACTCAACCGCCCGGCCGAGAAACAGCAGCGGCGGATTCTCGCTGTAGTCGATGGTTGCAAATTCACCGCTCGTCGTTCTGAGATCGGCGAACAACAGATCGGATTTATCCCAATACTGGAAAGGTAGTTCCCCTTGCACGCCTTTGTAGTGGGCCTTGGTGACAGACGTCACCTCGTATTGTTTGCCTTGCCAATCGAACTTCTGACCCTTGCTGGCATTGGGCGGAAGAGGCTGTGGCGGTTTGCCCAACACGTTGGTCAACCACGACAAATCGTATTCCAGCTGCGCGTCCGCGAGCCAGCCGCTCGATCCATCGTTATAGACCAGGTGCCATTCGTTCCACCCGCCCTGTTCGTATTCGTAAATGATGCGGCCCACGACGACGAAGTTTTTGTTCTGATAAGCGCCCTCGGTTCCGATTTGAATGGGTGACGCGTCGGCAGGAAGGTCGGCCACAACGCCCACTTTCTTCAAGTCAACGTCAGTACGGACGAGAATCGAATGGCAGAATTCGCAGGTGGTCTGCACCGCGCTCGACCAGAGAAACTTGACCGGCGCGCCGCAGTTGGGGCAGTTCGCAGCAGGAGAGCTCATACCGGGGAGCTCATAAATGATAGGGCCGCTCCACCTGGCGAACGGAGACGCGCGCGGGAGTAAAATCGACTTTCAAGAGCGCCTCAAAATCCGCGGACTGCCGGGGGCGGCAGCAGAACACGTTCAGGCAAAGCGAAGAGTACTCCGGGAACGTATGGCAGGCGAGATGCGATTCAGTGAGCAGGCTGATACCGGTGATGCCGCCGGTGTTGGGGAATTGATGCCAGCTCGTTTTGCCCAGCGGATGGAGATCCATGGCAGCTACGATCAGGCGGAACAGTTCCTCCAGGCGGTGCTGGTCTATCAGCGCCGCCACGTCGCAACCGTGCGCCTCCACGATCCACTCCAGACCGTTCATAGGCTGTTATTGGGCCGTGCCGCACTCCGGACAGAACTTCGAAGCACGCGGGATCTTGTTCCCGCAATTGGTACAGAACTTGGTGTCGGTGGCCGGAGCGGCTGGCGCTGCGGGAGCCACGGGACCTGCACTGGGTGTTGCACCACCCGCGGTTGGAGGCGGCTGCTCGCCGGGTTTCATGGCATTCATCATGCTGTTCGCCATGGTGAGGCCGGCGCCAAGCCCGACGCCGATTCCTGCCACGCCCCCTCCGCCCTCGTTCGCGGCCGCGATGGGCAGGCTCTGCGCCACCTGGAATTGCGTGTACTTATTCATGTCGCCGAGCATGTTCATGCTGATACGCTGATCCAGCATTTTCTGAAGCTCGTCGGGGAGCGAGATGTTTTCCACCACGAACGTTTCGAGCGAAAGGCCCAATTCGCCGAAAGATGGCTTCAGCATCTCGACAATCTTCTGTCCCAGGGCCGCCTGGTTGGCAGCCATATCGAGGAACGGCACTGAGCTTTGCGCGAAACTATCGGTCATGCGCGCGACAATGGTGTTCCGTAGCTGGCCTTCCAGATCGGCGACCTGATAAAGATCGCGGGTGCCGCTGATCTTTTGGTAAAACAGCTTGGGATCGGCGATCTTGTAGGCGTAGATGCCATAGCCGCGCACGCGGATGGCTCCGAATTCCTTGTCACGGATGGTGATCGGCGTGGCTGTACCCCAGCGCTGGTCGGTTTGCAGGCGCGTGGAGAAATAATACACGTCCGATTTGAATGGGGATTTAAACGCCTTATCCCAATTCATGAGGTATGTCAGAATCGGCAGTGTGTTTGTGCTCAGTGTGTAGAGGCCAGGTGCGAAGACGTCGGCCACCCGCCCCTCGTTGACGAACACGGCCAGTTGGGAATCACGCACGGTGAGCTTGCCACCGTTCTGGATCTCCATGTCCTCCATGGGGTAACGGTAGGCCAGGATTCCGTCTTCCGGTTCGGTCCATTGGATAACATCGATGAACTGCTTGGAAAGGAAACTCATAATCGTCTAGCTGAGTATACGGCAGAAACCGGCATTTTGTTCAGTAAACCGGAGGGATGGGATTGGGGATTAGGGGTTAGGGATTGGGGAATCAGGCACTTAGCTTTACGGATTGGGGGCGGCGGGATGGCGAGCGGACTCTAAGGCGGAAAGCCGCTGTTTGGCGTAGGCGTCATCCGGATTGGCGGCCAGGATCTGGCGGAGGTTCGTGATGGCTTCATCCCTCCGCCCTGACTTGGCCAACGCCGTCGCCAGGTTGAAGCGTGCGCTCGCGTAGTCCGGGCGGGCTCGCAATGCCCGCTGAAACTGCGTGATGGCTTCCGCGTTCCGATTCAATTGGGCCAGCGCAAGGCCTAGCATATTGCATACTTCTGGCCGGTTTGGTTCCACGCGCGCCGCCGCCTGCAATTCGCTCACGGCCGCCTGCGGATTCAAGCGCGAGAGCAGAATGGCGCCCAGGTTCATGTGGGCCACAATATCGTTGGGATTCTTCTCCACACGATGCTGCATCACTGCTTCCTGGAGTTCGCGGCGATGGTCGCCTGCTCCGCGCGGCAGCATCTGTAGCCACAAGTGTCCCATCTCGTCGGTAGCCCGGTTGCCCGCCGCGACGCGCTTCGGAGGATGGTTCGGGTTGCGCGGATTGGCGGCCGAGTTGTCGTAGTGGTACCGCATGTGGATCACGGAATCTTTCGGCAGGAAAACGGGCTCGCGGTAATAGAAGACCGCTTGCCAGTTGGGGTCCCAGGCGGGAATGCGGACCAGCCATTTCCGCGAACCGTCCGGCAAAATCGCCCAGGCTTCGAGCAGCTTCCCGAGATAATGTGCGTGGGGATAGATCGCCAGAACAACGGCATCCATCGGCAGGCGGAAATCGTCTGAAATAGTGAAGTCGCGCGCACCGGCAGGGATATCGAGCGCCTGATCGTTCTCGAGTTGGATCAGCAGTGGGAACTTGGTCCGCGGCTGATCGGTAAAGTAAAGCCCGATTGAGGGCCGTACTTCTTCCTTTTTGCCCGACGGCTGGAGATGCATGTTGAGCACCAGCTCGTTGCCGGGGTCGAGACGCCACGCGAACCCGTCAAGCTCGATGTGCGGAGCGGCCCCCGGCTTCCAAAACAGAAAATTGCCATCCGGATCGAAGGGGCTACGGCCGATTACCAGGTCCATGCCCGGAAATCCCTTGCCTGGCGACAATTCGTGCAGGTGCGCCGATCCAGCGCGGTCCACCAGCAGGTTGGCATGATGCACCAGGCGCGGCTGGCCGGGACGAATCTCGATAGCGCGCACCCATCGGCGCGTCGTCACATTCGGCGTAAGAATGACGTTCCAATATAGGTCGGGACCTGCCGCGGGCAATTGGAACGAGCTTCCCGCTTCCAAAACCAGGTCAGGCTTACCAAGCTGCCATCCTTCCGGAAAGCTTGGCGGAGGCGGTATATCGGTGACGGCGCCTTCGGGAGCGCCGTTGCTTGCCCAGGCGGCGATGGTAGCGATCTGATCTTGGGTCAGGCGCGGGTCGCCCGCGAAATCGCCATAGCCCGGCTCGGGCAAATAGGGCGGCATATAGCCCGCGCGCGTCGCGGCTGCTATCTGGGACGCGCGTTTCTTGACGTCATCGTAAGTAAGCAGAGAGAACGGCGCGGTTGACCCGGGACGGTGACAGGCCGCGCATTTTTCATACACCAGTGGCGCGATATCGCGGGCGAAAGTGGGCGGCTGGGCGAATGCCGGCGCCGTGGCCATCGCACCCGCGATACCCACGCTCACGCGGATTGATCTCAATAGCCGCAGATAATCACAGATTAACGCGATCAGAACTGCAGCAGCCGCTCGGCTTCGGCTGCCAGATTCTCCACCTGCGGGAGGATCTCGTTCTCCAGCTGCGGATTGTAGCCCACCCAGGTATCGAGCGCGCCCACTCGTCCCACCGGAGCATCCAGGCGATCAAACAGCTCGTTCGCGATGCGTGCGGCGATTTCCGCGCCATAACCCCACGACAGGCAATCTTCGTGCGCCACCATCACGCGATTGGTCTTTTCCACCGATGTGCGGATGGTTTCCCAATCGTAGGGCGAAAGCGTACGCAGGTCAATCACCTCGATGGTCTTGTCGGGATTGCGCTGCTCCACCTGCAAGGCCGCCTGCAACATCTTTTGCACCACGGCGCCGTAGGTGATTACCGTCAAGCTTTGTCCACTCTTCACTACGCTCGCTTTGCCGAAGGGAATGGTGTAATCCGGGCCCGGATGTTGCGAACGATTGTACAGCTCGCGATACAGCTTCTTGTGTTCCAGGAACAACACTGGATCGTCGCAGCGCATTGCGGTTCGCAATAGTCCACACGCGTCCAGAGCATTGGAAGGCATTACCACGCGCAGTCCTGGGATGTGCGTGAAGATTACCTCGCCGCATTGGCTGTGATAAATCGCTCCGCCGCTGAGATAGCCGCCGATCGCGACGCGAACCACCACCGGCGCGCTGAACGCGTTGTTCGATCTCCAGCGCAACGTCGCCAATTCGGCGCGCAACTGCATCATCGCCGGCCAAATATAGTCGAAGAACTGGATTTCGACCACCGGCTTCAGCCCGCGCTCCGCGAGACCGATGGCGCGGCCGATGATGCCGGCTTCGGCTAGCGGGCTATTGAAGCAGCGCTCGCCGCCGTACTTGATTTGCAGCCCGGCCGTCGCCTTGAAGACTCCGCCCTTGCCTTTCACTTCCCTCAGGTTCGCTTCACGGCTGCAATCCGCCACGTCTTCGCCAAAAACGACGATCCGCGAGTTTCGCCGCATCTCTTCATGCATGGTGAGATTGATTTCGTCCAGCATGGTGCGCGAGTCGCCGCTGAACTCGGGGTCCGCTTCAAAATCCGGCGAGGCCGGGTCGATTTGGTCGGAATAAAGATATTGCAGCGCTGAACCCTTAGCGGGAGGATCCGCGCGCAAAACGCGATCGGTGGCTTGCTGGATCTCCTGATCCACTTCGTGCACGATAATTTGCAGCGCCTGCCGGTCGAGAATGCCTTCCGAGATCAGCCATTCCGGGAAGCGCAGCAGCGGATCGCGCGCCTCCTCGGCTTCGCGCTCGGACTTGGTCTTGTAGTCGCGCTCGACGTCGGAAAGGGAATGCGAGTAAGGGCGCGTCACCATGGCATGCACCAGCGCCGGGCCGTTCCGGGCACGCGCATACTCCGCGGCGTCGCTCAGCGCCCGGTAGGATGCGTTGAAGTCCGTCCCGTCCACTTCGATGCGCTTCAAGTTCGGGAATCCAGACACTAGCTGGGATACATTGCCGCCCGCAGTCTGTTTTTCAACCGGTACCGAGATAGCATAGCCGTTGTCTTCGATCAGGAATACCAGGGGCAGCTTCTCCAGGCTGGCCGCATTCATCGCTTCCCAGAATTCGCCTTCGCTGGTGGCGCCTTCGCCGCTCGAAACCAGCGTCACCTCGTCGGAATCGGGATCGACATAACGGTAGGCCTGCGCGCAGCCGGCGGCTTGCAGATACTGGGTTCCGGTGGCCGAGGAGCGCGAAGCGATGTGCAGCGCCGCATCTGTCCAATGGGACGGCATCTGGCGGCCGCCGGAAGCCGGATCGTCGCCCGCTCCCACCGCGGCCAGCAGCATTTGCTCGGCAGTCACACCCAGAGCCAGCGCCAGGGCGCGGTCCCGATAGTAAAGATAGAACCAATCGTGCGCGGGCCGAAAAACCAACCCCGCCGCTGCCTGCACCGCCTCATGCCCGGCGCCGCTGATCTGAAAGAAGATACGGTTCTGCCGCTTGAGCAGGATCTCGCGATCGTCCAGGCGCCGCGCCATATACATTACGCGATAGGCCCACACCAGTTGCTCGTGCGACAGTGTTGCATCCACTGGAGTTTGTACGCGGGTGGGCGTTGCCATCGTTTATTGGATGCTTTCCCCGCTTATAGTTTACCAACGCGATGGGGCGAAGACGCCAGTGGGTCGTAGGTGGGTCGTTGGTCACCTCACTGACGCCCAACGCCCCATGTCGTCAAGTTCACTCCCGACGGCAAGGTCCTGCGTCAGACCTCGACGATTTCGTCAAATAAATCCGGTCGCATACGAATTCCGGCAGCCAACAGTTTATCGGTAAACTTGGGCCGGATACCTGTAGCGGCAAAACGGCCGACTACCCGGCCATCAGGATTCAGGCCGCGCTTTTCGAAGACGAAAACATCTTGCAATGTTAAGACATCGCCTTCCATCCCGGTGACTTCCGTCAGATTAACTACGCGGCGCGAACCGTCGCTCATGCGAGAGACCTGCACCAAGAGATGAACGGCGCTGGCGATCTGCTGCCGGATAGAACTGGGCTTCATGTTGGAACTGGCCGTCGCGATCATCACTTCCAGTCGGGATATGGCGTCCCTTGGACTGTTGGCGTGGACGGTGGTCAGAGATCCGTCGTGTCCAGTGTTCATGGCCTGGAGCATATCCAAAGCCTCTCCGCCGCGGACCTCGCCGACCACGATACGGTCCGGACGCATACGAAGGCAGTTGACGAGCAATTCGCGCTGGCGCACCGCGCCGTTGCCTTCGATGTTCGGAGGACGGGTTTCCAGACGCACGACGTGCGGTTGTTTCAACTGCAACTCGGCCGCGTCTTCGATGGTGACGATGCGCTCTTTGGGCGAAATGAACGCCGACAACGCGTTCAGCAACGTGGTTTTTCCGGCGCCCGTGCCGCCCGCGATAATGATGTTCAACTTGGCCTTCACGGCCGCTTCGAGAAGTTCCATCATTCCCGAGGTCAACGCAAGTTTGTTCACCAGGTCCCGCGGCATCATTTTGTCCGTGCTGAAACGGCGGATCGAGAGTAAGGGGCCGTCCACCGCGAGCGGCGGAATGATCGCGTTGACACGCGAGCCGTCCGGAAGACGGGCATCCACCATGGGGGAGGACTCATCCACACGCCGTCCCACTTGCGAAACGATTTTGTCGATGATGCGCAACAGGTGCTGGCTATCGCGGAATGTTACCGAAGTCAGTTCTAGCAAGCCTTTGCGCTCAACGTAAACCTGCTGGTGTGTGTTTACCAGGATGTCGGAGATGCTGGGATCCAGAAGCAGTGGTTCCAGAGGGCCTAACCCGAACACTTCGTCCAGGACTTCGTCGCAGATCTGATGTTTTTCGGGCGAACTGAGCAGAGTGGCCTCTGCATCAATCAGAGAGATTAATGCTTGGCGCACCTCACTGCGCACGTGCTGATTGTCAGTGGCGGCCAGCACCTCCAGATTGATCTTGTCGACCAACTTGCGATGCAGCTTAAACTTAAGTTCTTGATATTCGGGCTTGAGGGCGGCCTTCGACTGCCCGCCGTTCTTCAACAGACGCTGCTCCCAGCTGACTTGGGGCGTCGAATTGGTTTCAAGGTTGGCAAACATGGTTATCCCTCTCAAGCAGCTGTCGAACAAGCCAGGCCTGGAGCGTGTTCGCTCAGCTGCGGTGAGGAATGATAATGCGCTCCCATATTTCTCATCGGCTAGGAATAGGAATGTAAGAGCCTGGGGGTGGGACTACTAAATGGCCGAACGCCTGTATCCGTTGCTCAGCAAGAGATGCTCGCGCCGCTGAGGCTTACGAAAGAGGAGCTTATCGATGTCGCAAAAAAAGATTTCTGGCGGTGTAGTACATGAGGTGCCCGGAGATCTAAGAAAAGCACTTACATCCGACCCGCAAGCGTTAACAACATGGGAAGACATCACGCCGCTCGCACGCAATGAGTGGATATGTTGGGTTGAATCGGCTAAAAAAGCGGAAACGAGAAGCCGCCGGATCGAGTGGGGCTGTTCCAGCCTTAGGGCTGGAAAACGACGCCCCTGCTGTTGGCCCGGATGCGATCACCGTTAATTCCAAGATGGTCAACTGGACCTGGCGGTACGTTTCGGCGACTTCAGTCTCTTTTTTCGGACATCTTTCTTAGAGCGGCGTTGATCCTTTGCGTGCCCTTTTTCGGCCAGGGCGCGCAGACGTTTCAGGGCGGCCGACCAATACCGCTCGTACTTCGCAATCCACGGGCTCAGTGCGGCGGCGAACGCATCTGATTCCAAGCGATAAATCTGCTGTCTCCCGCGGCGCGTTGCGCATACCAGACCCGTGGCCCGCAGGCTCATCAGGTGTTTGGAAATGCCCGACGTCACCAGATCAGGGAACTCAGCGGCCCGTTCACCAACGGTCAGGGGACCGCGTTCCGCAAGCAGATCGAGCATCCGCCGACGCGTGGGATCGGCCAGAATCCTGAACAGAGCGTCGCTATCGCCCGACAAATCCGGCGCTACGTCCACTTTGATGGTTCGTCGGCATGGCGCGAATTGAGAATCGTGTGTTCCACGGGAGAGCATAGGCCGTTTTCCGTCCAGATGGCGCTCCTCAGAAGACTAAACTCAAAACATATGGCCACTGGTTCGCCTCTCGCAATGAGGGTGTCCCGAGCGATGCTCTTCCCGGTTGGCGTCGCCGTCGTCTTGCTGTTAGCCGCGCCCTGCGTCAATCGAGGCCAGCAACGTCCGTCGCTTGCCGATTTACTCCACCGATTCGAAAGCACAACAATGTTCTGGCAGCAGATTGAAGTGGCAAAGGAAATCGTCGCCGCTCATGACATCAGTGTTCTTCCCCAACTACAGGGATGGCTGACGAATGAAGACCGGCACCTAAGGGGAAACGCCGCGTTCATCTACGCCGGACTTGGCGATCCCCGTGGATTTGACGTGATTGTCGCGATTCTTGGCGATCGTTCCGAAAGGCGCAGGGTTGATAAGATTTCGTCGGTAGGTCTTCCGTGGGTCCAAGGGCAGATCCGCGAAGACCGTTATTATGCCGCGCATCTACTCGGTGACTTGAAGGACCCCCGCGCGATCCCCATCTTGGTGCCCCTCTTGAACGATACCGAGATTAACTACATTGTGCCCTGGTCACTGGGGCAAATTGGCGACAGATCTGCGATTCAACCGTTGATCCAAACACTGAGCGATTCCAATCCGAGCACGCGTGTCCTCGCAATCTACGCGCTTGTAGAACTCAAAGCGACCGATGCATTGCCCCGGCTCCGCCAGTTATTGGGCGATAACGAGAGATCTAACTTCGACAAATCAGAATCGGTGGCGGAAGCGGCTCGAGATGCGATCGCCAAGCTACAAGCCGAATCTCCTCGTTAGTTCGTGCCGCAGTTGTGAGCCAAGATGCGAAATCCACTGGTTAGTCGGAATGTCGCCGAGTGACCATGCCTCCCGGCTTCCCGCGACAGTGGAAGCCCATGCCCGCTCTGTGGCGGTCACACCGCTCCTTTGTCCATCTTCCCCTCCCACATAACAACATCCACCACCCGGCCAACGGAATCGCCCTCCGCCCATGCTAGAACGGCTTCTGAGGTGCTCCATGACAAACCCGGCTCCGATGCCAATCGCGAATCGCCAACCGCCAATCCCAGCCCCAAATCCCCGACGCTCTCCAGCGAGGCCCCCCGCCTATCAGCACTACTGCCGCCAGTTCTTCGACGAATATCAGCCCGCCAACCCTACCGAAACCCAGCTCACACAGGAACTGGCCGACACCGCCTGGCGTCTTAACGGCATTCCGCTACTCGAAGCCGCGCTCCTCGACCGCGCTGCCAACCCTCCCACCGGGCAAGCCGCTATCGACTTCGACATCGTCGACGCTCACCGCGCCCTCGCCACTCTCGGCCTGCACTGCCAGCGGTCTCCCGCCAATTCCAGAAAGCGCTCGACAAACTTCGCCAAATCCAATCCGATCGCCGTTTCAGGAAGAAGCCACCTCAAGCAGGCCGCCGCCCCCCTGGAACTTCATAAACACAAAGGCATTCCCTACGATCCGGCTACATTTGGGTTCGTTTTTTCAAAAGCGCAAAGGGTGCGGCGCGCGCCACCAAGCCAGCAAGAAACCGTTTCGCGCCGCACTCCGTTTTGTGCGATGTTTTCAGGAGAGTCGCGCCACATCGAGCATGTGCTCTTCCATATGCCGCCAACTGCCAGTTCTGCCAGCGCCCTTTGGGAACCGCGGGCGCCGGATGTCCCCGGCCTCCATCCCCATCCCCAAGCCGCGCCCTTTCGTCCATAATGGAGAGTATGAAGTTGTTTGTGCCCCTCCTGGTGCTTGGATCTAGCGGCGTGTTCGTCCTCAGTTTGGCCGCCGCTGACTCTGCCATTGTGGAAGAGATCGTCGCCAAGTGTAACGGCGACATCATCACCCGAGGCGATCTGGATCGCTCACGACGCGAGCTCATCGAGACCCTGCGCGCCAGCGGCGTGGTGGGTGACCAGCTCGAAAAAGAACTAGGCGATCGCGAAAAGAACTTGCTGCGCGACCGCATCGATCAGTTGATCCTGGCCCAGAAGGCTAAGGACCTCAACATCAATGTCGACACCGATGTGAGCAAACAGTTGGCTAGTATCCAGTCCGATTCCAAGATACCCGACCCGGAGAAGTTCCAGGCCTACATCAAGGAACAAAGCGGCATGTCGTATGAAGACTTCAAACAGGAGATGAAGACGCGCGCTCTGACGCAGCACGTGATTCGCGAGGAAGTGACCGAGAAGATGTCGGTGAAGCACGAGGATATAGAAAAGTATTACAACGAGCACAAGACGGAGTTCGTACGCGAAGAGCGCATCTTCCTGCAGGAAATCCTGCTTTCCACCGAAGGCAAGGATGCCGCGGGCGTGGCGGCTGCCGAAAAGAAAGCCAAGGACCTGGTGGCGCGCGCGCGCAAAGGCGAACGTTTTGCCGAAATGGCCCGGGACAATTCCGATTCAGTGAGCGCCAAAGGTATGGGTGAGCTTCCTCCTTATAAGAAGGACGTTCTGAGCAAGAATCTGGAGGACTTGGTTTGGAACCAGCCCAAAGGCTACATCACAGATCCGGTCCGGACACCCAACGGCTTTCTCATTCTTCGCGTTGAGGATCACCAGAAAGCCGGTCAGGCTGAGTTGGCCGAAGTGGAGAATCAAATCAACGAGAAACTTCTCGCGCCGCGCTTGGACGCAGCCGTTCGCGACTATCTCACCAAGCTGCGCAAGGATGCGTTCTTAGAGATCAAGGCCGATTACATCGATACCGGAGCGGCGGGCGGAAAGGACACCGCTTGGGTGGATCCGGCGCAACTCCGTCCCGAAACAGTGAAGAAGGAAGAAGTTGAGAGCCACGTCCGGCACAAGCGGCTGCTCTGGAGCATACCGGTTCCCGGGACCCAAACCGTAGCCACCAGTTCGTCGGGGCAATAAGGGTCAGGTCAGCGGTTTCCATGAAGTCGCCTTATCTTAGCGATCTAAAGCCGAACCAGGTTTTCACCACTACGTTTCTGGTCCACGGTAAGGACGTCCGGCAAAAGAAGTCCGGCGAACCTTATCTTTCGCTGCTGCTCGGCGACCGCACCGGCGAGGTGGACGCCAAAATGTGGGACAACGTGGTCGAAGTGGTGGACACTTTCGATCGCGACGATTTCGTCAAGGTGAAGGGCCTGCTGCAGATCTTTCAAAACCGGCTGCAGATGACGGTTCACAAAATGGCGCGCGTGCTGGACGCCGACGTCGACTTCGCCGATTTTTTCCCCGCCTCAACGCGTGATCCCCTGGAGATGTTCGCGGAATTACGCGCTTTGGTGGCAGCCATGCGCAATCCCCACTTGCAGGCTCTTCTCAATGCATTCCTGGACGACGAACCACTGGCGCGCATGTATCGCACCGCGCCGGCCGCCAAGCATGTCCATCATGCTTTCTTGGGCGGATTGATCGAGCATGTGCTTTCGGTCTGCCGGCTGTGTCACCTCACTTCTTCGCATTACGGCAACCTGGATCCTGACTTGTTGCTTACCGGCGCCATCCTTCACGACGTGGGCAAGGTGGCTGAACTCACCTATGAGCGAAGCTTCGGGTATAGCACCGAAGGTCAACTGCTCGGCCACATTATCATTGGCCTGCGCCTGTTGCACGACAAGCTTCAGCAGGTGCCGGATTTTCCGCCCAAGCTCCGGGTGTTGGTAGAGCACCTGATTGTGAGCCACCACGGCGAACTGGAGTACGGCTCCCCGAAGGTGCCGCTATTTCCCGAAGCCATGCTGCTGCATCATCTGGATAATCTGGATTCCAAGATGGAGTGCATGCGCGCGCTGGCGGAGAAGGACCGGCACATTGAAGGCTGCTGGACCGGTTACAGTCCATCGCTCGAGCGTTCCATCCTGAAAAAAGCCAAGTATTTAGAGGATGCGCCGGCGCGCGATGTGCCGCCCGTAGCGCCGCCCGGTTCGTCGGAAACGCCATTACCCGCTCCTGCCGCGGTCCCCGAACCGCTGCCGGCGGCCGAGCATCACCAAGCGCGCTTCGCTCCCTCCAGCTCTCCTTTCGCGGAAAAACTGCAGCAGGCCTGGCGCAAAGATTCTTGACCCAACCCGACTCCAGCCCGCCGGTCCAACAGGCTGGCAAGACCAGTCTCCTGCTCTCTGTCCTGGGCGGACTGTTTATCGCTTGCTTCTTCCTGTTCTTCACCTGGCGCGTGCTGCTGCTCTACTACAGCGGCGACGACATGATGAATCTCTACATTTACTGGAGCAAACCGGTAAGTGCGCTGGTCAAGGGCAACCTGCTCTTCTGGACGCCCTTCTATCGTCCTTTCGGCGGCATCATCTATCGAACGTTCTTCGCGATTTTTGGGTTCAATCCGCGCCCGGTGTACATCCTGTATTACGTGGCCATGCTGGTGAATCTATGGCTGGCGTATCTAGTGTTGACCAAGGTCAGTGGATCCCGGGAGGTTGCCGCGATCGCAACGCTGCTGTACTGCTTCCACGGCAAGTTCGATTATCTCTATTACAACGCCGGGTCGATGTACGACGTTTTCTGTTTCCTGTTCTCCTTCCTCACGCTCCTGATCTATCTCAGAGCCCGGATCGAAGGCCGGCTCTTGGGAGTGTGGGAAACGCTCGGGTTCCTGGTGTGCTTCGTGTGCGCGCTGAATTCCAAGGAAATGGCCACCACGCTGCCGATCATGATTTTTGTCTACGAGCTGCTGTTTCATCCGCCCGATTTCCGCAGCCTGCGCGCCCTCATCGGGTGGTGTTTTCGGGAAGGAAGAATGGCGCTGGTGGGCGCCGTGTGCGTGTTGATCTATCTGCCGGCCAAGCTGGGATCCCAGGGCCTTACAGCCGACCCCGCCTATGTTCCGCTCTACACCTGGGCACGCTGGCTGACGGACACCGGGACGTATCTGGCGGATTTGCTTTATCGCAACAGTCCGACAGGGGATTTGGGCGTCGCGCCCCTGACGCCGCTCGGTGTGGCCGGATTTTACGCGGCGCTCATCGTCGTCGCACTTTGGGTGCGCTCTCGCGCGGCTTGGTTCGGATTGATCTTTTTCGTGATTGTGCAGCTGCCGGTGTCGTTCATCCCGGCTCGCCTTGGCTTCGTACTTTATCTGCCGCTGGCTGGGCTGGCGCTCTACGCCGCTGTCTGCCTGGTGCGTTTCAAAGAAGGCCTGTTGCGGATCGTCTCCGAAGCGCTGGGCAAGCGTATAACCGAGGGTGCGGCATCGCCCCTGTCCGCCTCGATCGCGCTATTCCTCGCGACGGCGGTGGTCATCGGGGTGGTCGACTACCGCAATTGGCCGCGCGCTCAGGATCCGCGATTTTCGCCTTACCGGAATACCGTAGCCGATTTCTCGCGACTCTATCCCACTCTTCCACACGGCTCCAAGCTGCTGTTTCTCCACACTTCGCTCGATGATACCTACGACCTGGTGTTTGTTCTGAGGTTGTATTACCGCGACAACGACCTGTGGATCACGGAATTGAACGGTCCGCCGGCACAGCGCATCCCTCTCAATCGCCTGCCCAATTACGATCACATCTTCGACTTTGAGGACGGCCACTATATAGAACTCGAGAACGGCGATACTCTCGAAAGCATTCAACTTCACATTCCCAAGACAGCCGGACACAGCGACACCTTGGGCGAAGTGATGAGCGTCGGCAAGCCTGGCGCTTCCCGCTACTTCGTCAAGGGTGTATTGACTGGCGATGCGAAAGCGGAGGCCTATTGGACGCTTGATGAACCGGAGTTGCGGTTTCAGCTTTCCACCGTTCAGCATCACATGTTCCGGGAACATTTTTATATTCCGCCGACCACCTTCAGCAAGACCGGCCCGCTCATGGTCGACTTTTATGTCAACGGCCAATTGCTCGATCAGGCACGCTTCGCGAAAGAAGGTGATGTGATTTACGAGCACGATGTTCCCGTCGACTGGCTGAAGACCGACAGCCTTACCACCGTGCGAATGCGGGTCCGTAATCCGTACGTCGCCCCGCGCGATGGAGCGCGCCTGGGAGTGCTATTGCGGTCCGCGTACTTCGCTCGCTAGCAGGCATTTGCCCGGTCACGCTTCGTTTAGATGCCGGCGCGCGCGCTCAAAGACCGCCCGTAACATCGCTTCGGTGAGTTTGCCGGTCGAGGTGTTCTGCTGGCTTGGATGGTAGGAACTGATCAGTAATGGTTGGTCTTGGCCGGTTCGATGCTCTGCATCGTGAGCGAAGATGAATGCCGATCGCCGCGCAATCTTACCCTGATCCCGCAGGATTGCCAGGTAGACGTCGAAAGCCAGCCGGCCCAGCGCCACAACCACTTCAACGGTTTCGAGCAGCTCCAACTCGCGCTGCATGTACGGGCGGCAAGTGCGAATCTCTTCGACCGTTGGCTTGTTGTCGGGTGGTGCGCAACGGACCGCCGCGCTGAGGTATGCGTCCATCAGCTTCAGCCCGTCGTCTCGCGAAACGCTGGTGGGCTGCGAAGCAAAGCCGGTGGCAAAGAGAACCTTGTAGAGAAAATCTCCCGAGCTGTCGCCGGTGAACATTCGCCCGGTGCGATTGGCGCCGTGGGCTCCAGGGGCCAGGCCGACAAGAAGCAGACGGGCCTTGGGATCGCCAAAGCCAGGAACTGGTTTCGCCCAATAATTCCAATCGCGATAGGCGCGGCGTTTTACGCGCCCCACTTCGGCTCGATATTCCACCAGGCGCGGGCATTGTTCGCACGCCACAATCTGGCTTTCGAGGATTTCGAGAGCTTTCAAGCTACAAGGTTAGCGGGAAACCGCGGTGCGCATGTTTTCGAGCGACGCTTCGAGCGACGTGAGGTCCGCGCTGGGATTGGTTTGGACGGTGCTGGCAAAGAGGGGAACCAGTTCCGGATCGCGCCAGCCGCGCCGGACTTCTTCTTCCATAACCGCAAATGCATCTTCGGGCGTTAGGGCGGGCTTGTAGGGACGCTCGGTAGTCAACGCATCGTAGATATCGGCCACTTGCAGAATGCGCGCCAGCAGCGGAATGTCCTCGCCGGCCAATCCATCCGGATACCCCGAACCGTCCCAACGCTCGTGATGGCCGCGAATAATCGGCAGCACCGGTCCCAGGCTCCGCATCGGGCGGCAAATGTCCTCGCCGCGCGTGGGATGGCTCCGCATGATGTTCCATTCTTCGGGGCTGAGGCCGCCTTGTTTGAAGAGAATCGAGTCTGGAATGGCGATCTTGCCGATGTCGTGGAGATAGCCGCCGCGATAGAGAGCGGTGAGGTCCTGGCTCGGGAGGCCCAACGCTTCGCCCAGCATCACCGATGCCACCGCCAGACGCTGGCAGTGTTTGCCCGTGTACTCATCGCGATGCTCCACGGTTTGCGCCAATGCCAGCAGAATGGTCTCCGCCTCCTCAAGCGAATCGATGAGCGATTTGTTGCGCAACATCGCCCGGACTCGCGTCCGCACTACCGCCGGGTGCAGCGGCTTGATCAGAAACTCGTCGGCGCCGGAGGAGATTCCA
Organism: Bryobacterales bacterium; assembly: GCA_963781905.1. Classification (GTDB taxonomy): domain Bacteria; phylum Acidobacteriota; class Terriglobia; order Bryobacterales; family Bryobacteraceae; genus Palsa-89. Next base: position 3,115,845 of record CAWAHZ010000010.1, on the reverse strand, counting down.
ACAATTTCGTTCTCCACGCCCTGCAGATTGGTGATCATCAGCACCGGGATCAACTGCGTGGAGCGGCGCGCTTTCATGTAACGGCAGAACTCTGGGCCGCTCATCTCCGGCAGCATCAGGTCCAAAATCACCAGGTCGATCTTTTCGGACTGCAATAGCGCCGTCGCCTCCGACGCCCGATGCGCCTCCAGGATTTTGTATGGCGTGGTCTTGAAGATGGCCTTCAAGAGCCGGCGGTTGATCTCCTCGCTATCCACAACCAGAATTGTCGCCGGAAATTGCAGGTTGTCGTCCGCTTCAAAGAAGGGAATTGGTGCAATGAGCGGCGACGTTGAGGCCGGTGAACCCGAATTACCGAAATTATCCTTGGTTGGCATTGGGGAACGGCCGGGAACGGTATGCTCCAAGGGAAGTATCGTCGGAACAACTCCAAAAGTTTAAGGTTCGGCGTCAGGGATGTGAGACGTAAAGTATTGATACTACAGAGATGTATCGGGGCTATTTCTTAGGCAATTTGGATTGAATGTCGTTCACGTAGTTCTGAGTTTCTGGAATTTGCGGTACGCCGCCGTCTTTATCCACGCGTCCTTCGCCCGCGTTGTAAGCCGCCAGCGCCAGACTGACATCGTTGTTGTATTTGGTCAGCAATTGCTTGAGGAGCTTGGTGCCCGCTTCGACATTCTGCTGCGGATCGAAAGGGTCTTTCACGCCAAATTGCTCCGAAGTGGCGGGCATCAATTGCATGATCCCCTGAGCGCCCTTCCAGGACACAGCGCACGGCCGGGCGCCCGATTCCTGAGCAATGACGGCGCGGATCAACTCCGCTTTCACGCCCTGCTGCTGCGAGTTTTGCTCTACCAGTTTGTCCAAATCAGCCGCCGGCAGAGGATCGCAGGGCGGGGAACTGAACGGCACCGGCGTTTCCACCCACGGGACGGTGAAGAAGGACGCGGCGGGAGTTGGCGCTTTACCCATCACGGCCGCGATCTGCTTCATGGCGGCGACGCGTTGCTTGGCGAGAGAATCCGCCATGCTGGACTGGATGGCCGCCTGATCGGGTGCTTTGCCATCTTGCGGCATAGCCGACCGCGGCGTGGCTGGTTGCGACGATGGCGGCTGCGGTGACGGCGGCTGCGGTGACGATGGTGTGGATGAAGCGGACTTTGGAGTTGCCGCGGGCGGGGGACCCGCTGGGGACTGGGCTGCGGGCCGTTTGTCGGCGGGAGGCGCTGCCGGGGCAGGCGGGGCCACTTGGGCCGATGTCACGGCTGTCAGGAAAACGCCAGCGAGCAGTATCCGCCTCATCCTTTCTTGCTATCGGCGGAATTTGCCCGATTCTCGATACCACCAGCGGTATAGTTGATACCTTGGCGGTATAGTAAAGCTTCTGCATGAGAATCATCGCCGAGGCGCCTTGCCGCGTTGACCTGGCTGGCGGCACCCTCGATATCTGGCCGCTCTACTTGTTCCATCCCGGCGCCGTGACGGTCAATTTTGCTATCAACCGGCTCACGCGCTGCAGCGTCGAAGCGCTGGACTCATCCGAAGTCCGGTTGCACTCGAGTGACCTGAAGGCGGCGGAAAGCTACCGGTCGTTCACTGAGATGGACCAAGCTGTGCGGCCTGAACTGCCTCTCGCAACCAATCTGTTGCGGTTTTTTCGCCCGCGCACTGGTCTCACCATACAGACCGATTCGGAATCGCCGGCGGGCGCGGGGATCGCCGGATCGTCGGCGTTGATGATCGCGACAGCCAGCGCGCTGAACCGCTTCACCGGCACCGGTCACGGGCGCGAGAAGATCCGCGAGATTGCTCAAAACGTGGAAGCGCAAATCATTCGCGTGCCCACCGGCGTGCAAGATTACTATCCAGCGCTGTACGGCGGTGTCAGCGCGATCGAACTGGGGGCGGCCGGTGTGCGGCGCGTCGCCATTCCCGTAGACCTGGACGACTTCAATCGCCGGATTGTGCTGTGCTACACCGGCGCGCCGCGTAATTCCGGCATCAACAATTGGGAAGTGACCAAAGCCTACATCAACGGCGAACGTAAGGTGCAGCGCAACTTTGGCGAGATCGCTTCGATTGCATCGAGCATGCGGGCTGCCGTGGAGAAGGCCAATTGGAGCGAAGCCGGCCGTCTGTTGCGCGAAGACTGGTCCCATCGCCGCGGCAATGTGCCGGGTATTTCCACTCCCGCCATCGATGCTTTGATCGCGCTGGCCAGGCGCGCCGGATCGTTGGGCGCTAAAGTTTGCGGAGCGGGCGGTGGAGGCTGCGTGTTTTTTCTAGTGGAGCGCGGCGCGCAGGAACGAGTGGCGCGTGCGATCGCCAGTGCGAGCGCTGAAATCCTGCCGGTGGAAGTGGCCGCCCGCGGTGTCACAATTCGGAATGGCGCGAATCGAAGAGGGCTGAAGAGATAGATGGAGGCGCTGCGTGGAGCTATTCAGGAGCAGCCGCACGGCAGGCTGGACGTGGCGGCGCTGGAAATCGCTTCCATAGAAATGCCGGATCTGGATCCAACGCCGTCTCTGGCTGTTCTGGACCGGATCGCATCCGAAATCGCGGCGCGTCTTCCCGCTTCCGCCGACGGGCGCGAGTTTGTTCGCGTAACGAACGATTACCTGTTCGGCGAACTCGGCTTCCACGGCAACGAAATCGACTACAACGATCCGCGCAACAGTTGCCTCAATCTTGTTTTGGATCGACGCACGGGTATTCCGATCGCGCTCTCGGTGGTTTACATCGAAGTGGCGCGCCGCCTGGGCCGGCCGGTGGCGGGCGTCGGATTGCCCGGACACTTTATCGTCCAATATGACGACGGGGAATTCGCTACGTATATCGATCCGTTTTATTCCGGCAAGCTCCTCACCGCGGAGGATTGCAGGCAAATCGCGCGCGACCGTACTGGATCGGATATCGACGCGAAGGCTCTTGCGCCGGTCGGTATCCGCTACATCCTGGTTCGCATGTTGAACAATCTGCGCTCGGCCTACTTTCGCAGCAAGCAATTCGACAAGATGGTGGCGGTGACCGATCTGCTGATTGAAGCCTTCCCGCGCAACCCGGAGTATTACAAAGCACGAGGCGTGGCTCGCTTAAGGATGCGCCAATTCCGCAGCGCCCAGAAGGATCTGGAACTGTACTTGAAATACTCGCCGGACGCCGAGGACCGGGCGCAAATCACGGAGCAGCTAGGGTCGATTCATCGCTGGTTGGGGAGGCTGAATTAAAGGCAGAATTCAGGAGCCAGAATTCAAAATGTGGAAAGACCGCCGCTTGCGGCGCTCCTCTCTTCTGACTTCTGGATTCAGAATCCTGAATTCTTCTTAGAACAGCCGCACTCCCCTGCGGTCCGGTTTACCGGTCAGGTGAACAGTATCTCGAAAGTTCACCGTGTTGGGCTGCGACGTCATCACTAAGGAATGCGTCCGATGGCCGGTGCCGAAGAATCGAACGCCTTGCAGCAGATTTCCGGGCGTTACGCCGCACGCCGCGAAGATGATCTTCTTGCCGGGAGCCAGATCCTGGGCGCGATAGATCTTGCGCGGATCGCTGATGCCCATCTTCTTCATCCGGCGCTCCATCTCCTTATTGCCCACCACCAGCCGCCCCAACATCTCGCCGTGCAGGCAGCGCATGGCGGCCGCGGTGATCACGCCCTCCGGCGCTCCGCCGATTCCCATCACGGCATGCACGCCCGCACCGCTCACGGCGGCAGCGATTCCGGCCGATAAATCGCCGTCGCCGATCAGACGGATGCGAGCGCCTGCTTTGCGAATGCTCGCGATCAGTTCCTTGTGCCGGGGGCGGTCCAGCACCATCACCACCAGATCTTCCACGTCGCGATCCAAGCGCTTCGCGATGGCCTTCAGATTGTCTTTGGGCGGGGCATCCAGGTCTAACGCGCCTTGGCATCCGGGGCCCGCGATGATCTTCTCCATATAACAATCGGGTGCGTGCAGCAGGCCGCCGGCTTCCGATGCGGCCAGCACGGCGATGGAGTTGGCGGCGCCGGTGGAGCAGAGATTGGTGCCCTCCAGCGGGTCCACCGCGATATCGACGGCGGGATATTCCAGGCCGGGTGGCGGGGTGGCGCCCACCCGCTCGCCGATATACAGCATGGGCGCTTCATCACGCTCGCCTTCGCCGATGACGATGTTCCCGGCGATCGGTACATCTTCAAAAGCGCGCCGCATGGCCTGCACCGCGGCATGATCGGAACCCGGGCTGTCGCCTTGTCCCATGGTGCGCGCCGAAGCCACTGCCGCTTCCTCCACCACGCGCGCCATCTCGAACGCCAGGTGCGCCGCTAAGTGCTGCTCCCCGTTGGGCGATACTTTCGATTTTTTCCCGGAAGACTTGGTCGCTTGCGCTGCCATTGAGGCCCCTCCGCAGGGCGTTTTTCCTCGCATGACTTCGCGAGAAGCCCGATCATAGCACGGCCCGCGCAATTCGCTTCGCCTTCTTGATATGCTGTTACATTCCAGGGAGGAAACATTCATGAGAAAACTCGCAGTAGGAGCAATGTTCTTGGCAGCGAGCTTGGGTTCGGCCTTCGGACAGGGTAAGGGTCCGGCCGGACCTGGCCTCACGCTCACTTCGCCGGACTTCGAAGACGGCGGCGTCATTCCAAACAAATATACGCAGGCCGATCCCATGGCCGTTTCGCCGAAGCTCGAATGGACGCATGTGCCGGCGGGCACCGTGACCTTCGCGTTGATCCTGCACGATCCCGACGTTGCGCTGCAGAAGAAGACGGACGACGTGCTGCACTGGATGATCTTCAACATTCCCGGCACGGCGACAGGGCTTCCCGGAGGCGTTCCCGCCAATGCGAAGCTCGAGGATGGCGCCATCAACGCTAAGAACCTGCGCGGCGGCGTCGGTTACATGGGACCAGGCGCGCCTCCGGCCGGCCCCTACCATCACTACACCTTTGAGCTGTTCGCCCTGGACACCAAGCTTGATCTCGGCCCCGACGCCACGCGCGCAGAAGTTCTCGCGGCGATGCAAGGCCACATCCTCGGTAAGGGCGTTCTGGAAGGCCGTTTTCACCGGCCGTAACGGGGACTGCACTTGAAGCTGATGGCATGCCTGACGATCTGTGCGGGCATGCTGCAACTGCGCGGCGCAGACCTTCCAGACGGCAAGGGCAAGGAATTGATCGAGCGCGCCTGCGTGGGCTGTCACAAGGCTGAGGAGCTGACGGTCTATCGCTTCACGAAAGACGAATACCAGGCGATCGTGTATCGGATGGGGGATCGGGGTGCGCAGGCCACACGAGCCGAGCTCGACGTCATCGCCGCCTACATGTTCGAGCATTTCCCCAAGATGGAAGACTCGACCAAGATCAACGTAAATAAGGCCTCGGCGCAAGAGATCGCAACAGGGCTTGCTCTGACTAATGAAGAGGCCGAGGCGGTGGTGAAGTATCGCGAGCGACACGGCGATTATCACGCCTGGGGCGACCTTCTGATCATTTACGGCGTGGATGGCAAAAAGATCGCGGCCGCAAAGGACAAGATCAGTTTTTAACTATTGGCCCTTGGGTGTTTGCTTGTAGTGATTAGCCGGTTTGTCGCTGGCCGAAAGTGCGTTTACTTCCGGCAATTGCGAGCTGTCCCATCCGCCGCCCAGCGCCTGCACCAGAAGCACGCTCGCCACCATGCGACGAGTGAGCAGGTTGACCAGGGCCTCCTGCTCGGCGAATAGCGCCGTCTGCTGCGTCTCTACCTGCAGATAAGTGGCGGTCCCGGCCTTGTATTGGGCGACAGTGATATCGAGCGCGGTTTGCGCGGCCTGAACGGTTTCGGTGGTGGCTCCCGTTTCCTGCTCGAGAATTCGCAGAGCAGAGAGGTTGTCCTCCACCTGCTGAAACGCGGTGAGTACGGTTTGCCGGTAGCTAGCCATGGCCGCGTCGAAGTTGGCCTTGGCGACATTCACCTGGGCCCGGCGCTTTCCAGCGTCATACAAAGTTTCCGATAAGGTGCCGGCCGCGGTCCAGAAGCGGCCCGCCCAGGTAAAAAGACTCACGAAGCTCGAGCTCGCCAGGCCCGCACCACCGCTGAGCGTCAGCGAAGGATAGTATGCCGCGTCCGCGATTCCGATCTGCTCATTCAGCGAGGCCATCTGACGCTCCGACGTGGCGATGTCCGGGCGCCGTTCCAGCAGCGTGGACGGAAAGGCCACCGGCACGGCGGGAGGTTCGCGCTTGAGCGTCGCGGACGCAATCGTCAACTCGGCCGGCGGCTTGCCGATCAGGATTGCAATGGCATGCTCGTACTGTGTGCGGGCAACTCCAAAGTCGATCAATTGTTCCTTAGCCGAGTCCAGCTGCGTTTGCGCTTGCGCTACGTCGGCGCCGGACGCGATGCCCGAGTCATGCCGGGCCTGGGTGAGCTTCAAAAAGCCGCTGTACGAATCGACGGTGGATTGCAACAGCGCGATGTCGCCATCGGTGCCGTGTAATTGAAAATAGTCTTGCGCCAAATCCGCCTGGTAGGTGAGCTTTATGTTTTCGAGCTGTGCCTCGGTAGCTTGCGCCGTTTCGGCGTTGGCTCGCACGTTGCGGTGAATGCTGCCCCACAGGTCCACTTGATAGGAGACATCGAATGGAATTTGATAGGTGGTGTGAATGCCTTCGGCGGCCGCTACCTGATTGGAAGAAACGCCGCCCGAACCTTGACTAACCCCTATGGTGGGTCCCGCCGTAAGGGTCGGAAACAGAGCGGAACGCGCAATCTGAACCGAGGCCCGCGCCGCGCGGTATTGGGCCTCCGCCATTAACACGTTTTGATTCGAAATGCTTACCTGCTCTTCGAGTTCGTTCAGCTTCGGATCGTCATAAATCTCCCACCATTTGCCCTTGAGGGCGGCATCGCTCGGCTGAGCCTCTTTCCAGCCATCCGGGGGCTTTTCCTTGAAGGCGGGGGCCACGGGAGCCGGCGGCCGCTGGTAATTTGGACCTACCATGCATGCGCTCGAAACGAGCAGCGCGCCCAGTACCGCACCTGCCGAAAACTTGGGTTTTGACTTACGATTCATTCGATTCGTTTTCTTCAGACTTAATATTCGCACGTCGATGTCTACGTTTCCGAGCCCACGGGCTGGTCGTTCCCCAGCGGTTGGCGGCGCTCGGAACGTTTCCGGTCACGCCACTGCTGCAGCCGGTCAAAGTAAAGATAGACCACTGGAGTGGTAAAAAGCGTCAGCATCTGGCTGAAGATCAATCCTCCGATGATGGTGATTCCGAGCGGACGCCTGAGTTCCGATCCGGTGCCTGTGCCCAGCGCCAAAGGCAAGGCGCCCAGCAACGCCGCCATGGTGGTCATCAGAATGGGCCGGAATCGCAGCAGGCAAGCCTCGAAAATCGCGTCGCGTGAGCTCTTGCCTTCGTTGCGCTCGGCTGCGATGGCGAAATCGATCATGAGAATGGCGTTCTTCTTCACGATGCCAATCAGCAGAATGATTCCGATGATGGCGATCACGCTGAGGTCGGTGTGGGTCAGTTCCAGGGCCAGCAAGGCGCCTACTCCGGCGGAGGGCAGCGTGGACAGTATGGTCACCGGATGGATGTAGCTTTCGTACAGCATGCCAAGCACGATGTAGACCGTGGCCAAGGCGGTGGCGATCAACAGCGGTTCACTGCCGAGCGAGTCCTGATAGGCCTGTGCCGTTCCGGCGAATCCGGTCTGAATGGTGGCGGGCAGCCCGATCTTTCTGGCCGCCGCGGCGATGTCATTTACCGCCGTGCCCAGCGCCACGCCGGGCCGCAGGTTGAACGACAGGGTGATGGCGGGAAACAATCCTTGATGGGTCACCGAGAGCGGCGCGGTGGTGTCTTCCGTTTTCGCGATGGCGCTTAAGGGAACTTCCTTGCCATCGGGCGCGGAAACGTAGATCTGACGGAGCGTGTTGGGATTCTGCCAGAATTGCGGCGCGGCCTCCATCACCACGTGATATTGATTGAGCGAGGAATACATGGTGGACACCTGCCGCTGGCCGAAAGCGTCGTAGAGCACCGCGTCGATCAGAGCCGGGGAAATGTTGAAGCGCGCGGCGGTCTTGCGGTCGTACTCCACCATGGCTTGCAGACCCCGATCCTGTTGATCGCTGTTGGTGTCGGTGATGACCGGGATGGTTTTCAATTCGGCCAGCATGCGCGGAGCGTACGTGATCAGATCGTTCAAGTTGTCGCCGCGCATGGTGTATTGATACTGCGCGTTGCTGGACCGGCCGCCCACACGCACATCCTGCACGGCCTGCAAATAGAGGGTGGCTCCGGGCACTTTCGCCAGCTGGGGCCTGAGGCGCTGGATGATATGGTCGGCATCGATCTTGCGTTCGCCAAGCGGCTTCAGGGAAATGAACATTCGCGCCGTATTGGTGGTGGTGCCTCCGCCTCCGCCGGAGAAAGCGTTCACGGTGTCGATGGCCGGATCGCGGTCGATGATATTCACCATGGTCAGCAGTGTCTTGTCCATGGACTGGAACGAGGTGTCCTGATCGGCCTGGATCTGGCCACTCAACCGGCCGGTGTCCTGCTGGGGAAAGAATCCCTTGGGCACCTGAATGTACAGATAAATGGTGAGGGCCACAGTGGCCAGAAGGCTCAAGAGCGTTAGCGCGGGATGCCGCAACACGATCGACAGGGCCCGTCCGTAGAGATTCACCACCCAGGTGAAAAACTGCTCGCTTTTCCGGTAGAGCCAGCCGTGCTCGTGCTCCACCCGCAAAAGATGGGCGCACATCATGGGCGTGGTGGTGAGAGAGATCACCATGGAAACCAGAATTGCAACCGACAGCGTAATTGCGAACTCGCGCAACAAGCGTCCCACGATGCCGCCCATCAGCAGCAGAGGAATGAAGACCGCCGTCAGCGAGATGGAGATGGTAAACACCGTGAACCCGATCTCCTGCGCGCCCTTGAGCGCGGCCTGGAAGGGCTGCATGCCATGCTCGATGTAGCGCGTGATGTTTTCGATCACCACGATGGCGTCGTCCACCACGAATCCGGTGGAGATGGTCAGCGCCATCAACGAGAGATTGTCGATGCTGAAGCCCGCCAGATACATCACGCCGAAAGTACCCAGCAGCGAAACCGGAACGGCGATGCTGGGGATAAAGGTGGTCCGCCCGCTCCTCAGGAAGGCGAACACCACCAGGATCACCAGAGCGATCGAAATGAGCAGGGTGATCTCGACATCCTGCACCGAGGCGCGGATGGTGACGGTTTGATCCATGGCCACGCGCACATTGATGGCGCGCGGGATGGATGCTTCCAGTTGCGGCAAGGCGGCGCGGATCTGGTCGACGGTATCGATAATGTTGGCGCCGGGCTGCCGGAATACGATCACCAGCACCGATGGCTTGCCATTGGCGTAGCCTGCGTTGCGCAAGTCCTCCACAGAATCAACGGCCTCACCGACGTCGGAGACGTGAACCGCGGAGCCATTGTGATAAGCGATCACCAGCGGCTGATAGTCGATGGCATGGAAGATTTGATCGTTGGCGCCGATTTCGAAGCGCGTTTTGCCGCCCTGAAAATCTCCTTTGGGTGTATTCGAATTCGACCCGGCCAGAAAGGTGCGTACCTGTTCCAACCCGATCCCGTACTTGTTCAACTGCGAAGGATTCAGCTCGATGCGCACGCCGGGCAGCGCGCTTCCGCCCACAACCACCTGGCCCACGCCGGCGACTTGCGACAGCTTCTGCGCCATGATGGTGGACGCGGCGTCATACATCTGGCCTTTGCTCAATTGGTCGGACGTGAGCGCCAGCATGAAGATGGGAGCGTCGGCCGGATTGACCTTGCGGTAGCTCGGATTGCTCGGCAGATTGGCCGGCAAGTATCCGCGCGCTGCATTGATGGCCGCCTCCACATCGCGCGCCGCCGCGTCGATGCTGCGGTTCAGATCGAACTGCAGGGTGATGCTGCTGGCTCCGAGCGTGCTGGACGATGTCATCTCCGTCACCGACGCGATGTGTCCGAACTGCCGCTCGAGCGGAGTGGCCACCGAGGATGCCATGGTCTCAGGACTAGCGCCCGGCAAGGACGCCGATACCGAGATGGTGGGGAAGTCCACTTGGGGCAGCGGCGATACGGGCAGCAGCCGGAACGCTACGGCGCCAGCCAGCGCCACGGCCGCTGTCAACAGCGTGGTAGCGATGGGCCGGCGAATGAATGGTTCGGAGATATTCATGGCTATTGCGCGGGACTTGGCTCGGGAGCGGGGCCGGATGGAGCTTCGCCGCCGGCACGCATCTCGCGATGCCGCTTCGAGAAGCGGATGGCCAGACGATCGAAGAACAGGTAAATCACCGGCGTGGTGTAGAGCGTGAGCATCTGGCTGAAGATGAGGCCGCCAACAATGGTGATGCCGAGCGGCCGCCGCAGTTCGGAGCCCACGCCGGTGCCGAGGGCGAGGGGAACGCCGCCCAACAGCGCCGCCATGGTGGTCATCATGATGGGACGGAAACGCAGCAGGCAGGCTTGAAAGATGGCGTCTTCGGGAGACTTGCCTTCGTGCCGTTCGGCTTCGAGCGCAAAATCGATCATCATGATGGCGTTCTTCTTGACAATGCCGATGAGCAGCACGATGCCGATGAGCGCGATGACGCTGAAGTCGCTGCGGGTGATGAAGAGCGCCAGCAGCGCGCCCACGCCCGCCGACGGCAGCGTGGAAAGAATCGTGACGGGGTGGATGTAGCTTTCGTACAGAACGCCCAGCACGATGTAGACCGTCACCAGCGCGGCTAGAATCAACACCGGTTCGTTCGAGAGCGAAGCCTGGAAGGCTTCCGCGGTTCCCTGGAACGCCGCTTGAATGCTGGGTGGCAGGCCGACTTCGTCCTTGGCTTTATTGACTGCCTCCACCGCCTCTCCGAGCGACGCGTTGGGAGCCAGATTGAAGGACAGAGTCACCACCGGAAATTGGCCCTGGTGGTTGATGGCGATGGGCGCGCTGCGGGTTTCAGTGGTGCTGAACGCGGCCAGCGGGACTTGGCCGCCGTTCGGAAATGCCGTGGTGGATGCAATCGGAGCGGCGCCATTGGCGTTGTTCGATCCAGTGGAATTGAGGCTGTTCTGGGACGAGGTAGCGGAGCTGACTGGACCGCTGCTGACCGCCGTGCCCGTGCCTCCCGCCACTGCCCCGCCTGATCCGCTGGTGGCACCGGTGCGGACAAAGAGCGCGCGCAGATCGAGAGGCTTTTGATGATACTCCGGCTTCACTTCCAGAATGACGTGGTATTGATTGAGCTGCGTGAACATGGTGGAGACCTGGCGCTGGCCGTAGGCGTCATAGAGCGTCTGATCAATCGCCGAGGGTGTTATTCCCAGGCGCGAAGCCGTCACCCGGTCGTACACCAGGCGCGTTTGCAGCCCCAGTACCTGCTGATCGCTGGCGGCGTCGCGCAACTGGGGCAATTGCTGCAGCCTGGCCAGCAGCTTCGGTGCATAGATGTTCAATTCATCCTGGCTCGGATCCTCGAGCGTATATTGAAATTCGGTCCGGCTGACGCGATCTTCGACGGTCAAATCCTGCACCGGCTGCATGTACAAGGTGATGCCGGAAATCTGAGCGAGCTTGGGCTGCAGGCGCGTAATTACGTCGGTGGCGCTGATCTTCCTGGTGGCCAGCGGCTTGAGGTTGATCAAAATGCGTCCGCTGTTGAGCGTGGTGTTGGTTCCATCCACGCCAATGAATGACGACAGGCTCTCAACCGCCGGGTCCTGGAGGATGGCCTGCGTCAACTGCTGCTGTTGGCGCGACATCTCGGTGAAGGATACGGTTTGCGCGGCTTCAGAAATTCCTTGAATCACGCCGGTGTCCTGAATAGGAAAGAAGCCTTTCGGGATTTCGTAAAAAAGCAGGATGGTCACGGCCAAAGTGGCCACCGCCACCAGCAAGGTCGCGGTTTGCCGTTGTAACACCCATGCCAAGGTCTTTTCGTAAAGCCCGATCACCCACATCCAGCCTTTTTCGGAGACGCGGTAGAAGCGGCCCTGCTGGGCTTCCGGCGTGTGCTTCAGCAGTTTTGAACACATCATGGGCGTCAGCGTGAGCGAGACCAGCGCCGACATCAGAATGGTGATGGAGAGCGTGACTGCGAACTCGCGGAACAAACGGCCGACGATGTCGCCCATGAACAGCAGTGGAATGAGAACGGCGACGAGGGAAACGGTGAGCGAGATGATGGTGAATCCGATTTGTTCGGCGCCTTTGAGCGCGGCCCGCAGCGGATGTTCGCCTTCTTCGATGTAGCGCATGATGTTCTCGATCATCACGATAGCGTCGTCCACCACAAATCCGGTGGAGATGGTCAAAGCCATCAGCGTCAGGTTGTTGAGGCTGTAGCCCAACAGATACATGACGCCGAAGGTCCCTACCAGCGACAGCGGCACCGCGACGCTCGGGATAATGGTGGCCGACAGATTTCTCAGAAACAAGAAGATGACCATTACCACCAGCGCGATGGTCAGCATCAATTCGAACTCCACGTCGCGCACTGACGCGCGGATGGTAGTGGTCAGGTCTGTCAGGATCTTTACCTGGATGGATTCGGGGAGCGTGGAGGTGAGCTGCGGAAGAAGCTTGGTGATGCTGTCCACCACCGAGATGATGTTGGCGCCCGGCTGGCGTTGAATGTTCACGATTACGGCGGGGGTCTCGTTCATCCACGCGGCTTCGTGGACGTCCTCCACGCTGTCGACCACGTCGGCCACCTTGGTCATTTCCACCGGCGCGCCGTTCTTATAAGCGACCACCAGGTTGGCGTAGTCGGAACTGGAAAGCAGCTGATCGTTGGCGCCAATCTGGTAGCTCTGGCGCGGTCCATCGAAGTTGCCCTTGGCTTGATTGACATTGGCGGCGATGATGGCGCTGCGCATGTCCTCCATGTTGATGCCGTATGCGGCGAGCTGGGCGGGGTTGGCCTGAATGCGGACCGCGGGTTTTTGACCGCCGCTGATGCTGACCAGGCCAACGCCAGGAAGCTGCGAGATCTTGGGAGCCAGGCGCGTGTCGGCCAGGTCTTCAACTTTCGAAAGCGGCAAAGTGCTGGAGGAAAGCGCGAGCGTGAGAATCGGCGTGTCGGCTGGATTGGTTTTGCTGTACAGCGGCGGCGTGGGAAGGTCCGCGGGTAAATAGGTTCCCGAGGCGTTGATGGATTGCTGGACTTCCTGCTCGGCGACATCGATGTTCAGACTTAAGTTGAACTCGAGCGTGATGACCGACAATCCCTCGGAGCTGATGGACGTCATCTGCTGAAGGCCTGGGACCTGGCCGAATTGACGTTCGAGCGGCGCCGTAACCGACGAAGCCATCACGTCCGGATTAGCGCCCGGATAAGTGGTGGTCACCTGGATGGTCGGGTAATCCACCTCCGGCAATGCCGAAACGGGCAGCTGCTTGTAGGCCACGGCTCCCACCAGCAGAATGCCGACCATCAGCAGCGTGGTGGCCACTGGGCGCAAGATAAAGGTTCGTGAAGGGCTCACTGGGCCGTTTTCCCCGCGGACTGCTTACCCGCAGCCGGCGCGACATCCATGTGCACCGTCACTTTGCTTCCTTCTATTAACTTGTCGACGCCCGTCAGCACCACCACGTCGCCCTGGTTGATTCCCGACGTGATCTCCGTATTGTTGTCGTCGCTGGTGCCGGTCTTGATCTGGCGCACCGTGACGGTGGAATCCGGCTTCACCACGTAGGCATAGGTACTATTCGAATTGCGCTGCACGGCCGCGGAGGGGATCAGCACCACTCCGGTTTTTTCCTGCTGCAGCAGGCGCGCATTCACGAACTGGTTGGGGAAAAGTTCATTGTGAGAATTATCGAAGGTGGCGCGCAGCTTCACTGTGCCCGTGGTTTGATCGATTTCGTTGTCGATGGTGGTCAGCGCGCCCGACGCCAGCTTTTTCTTCATGTCGCGATCGAATGCATCCACCGGCAGCTTCTGGCCGGCGTTGTGCTTGGCATACACGGCGGGCAATTGATCCTCGGCGATGGTGAATATGACGCTGATGGGCTGAAGCTGGGTGATGACGAGGAGCCCGGTGGTGTCGCTGGTTTGGACGATATTGCCTGGATCCACGAGCCTAAGGCCGATGCGGCCGGTGATGGGCGCCGTAATATTGCAGTAAATGAGATTCACCTTGACGCTGTCGATCAGCCCCTGGTCGTTCTTCACCGTCCCTTCGTCCTGCTTGACCAGCGCCACCTGAGTGGCAAGCTGCTGTTCGGGAATGGCGTTTTGTTTGATGAGCGTTTCATACCGCGCCTGATCGATGCGTGCGTTGTCGAGGAGGGCCTGATCGCGGATGAGCTGTCCTTCGTACTGCGTCAACATGGCTTGATACGGCCGGGCATCGATTTCGGCCAGCTTGTCGCCCTTCTGCACCATGTCGCCTTCTTTGTAAAGGATCTGCATCAACTCGCCATCCACGCGAGTGTGGACGGTCACGGTATATATGGGCGTCACGGCGCCGAGGCCGGTGACATAGACCCCGATATTGCCTTTCACGGCTTTGGCGGCATCCACAGGCGCTGCTGCGTTCGCGCCTTGTCCCTTTGCGCCGGCGGATTTCCCGCCAGAATCGGGGGCCGCTGGCGTTCTTTTCGTCCAATAGTAGTACCCTCCCCCGCCGGCGAGTAAGAGCAGCAGGATCCAAACCCACGAGCGGCGTCGGGGCGGCGGAGGATTGGCGGGGGGCCGTTGCTTGCCCGGAGCCTGAGGCGCCGGCAGCGTCGGCGCGAGGGGCGTCATGTGTTCCACTTGAGCTGAGGCGCTGGGCGGTTGATCCATCGTTACTCCACCTGCATCATCGGTACGTACTGCATGGGTATGCACCGCCCACGGCCTTCAGACCGCTATGCCGTTGGACGGAGGAGCCTTCGGTCGCGCGATAGATACCAATCCATTTCGCGCCAGGCACGGTATAAAGACGTTCCAGGAGACACGAATGATACCTAGCTCTAAGTAGCTAAAGATCAACTACCTACCCATTCTCGCTTTTTCCTCCGCTCCAAAGCCACAGCCACCCGGCGCCTGCCAGGGAACCGGGGCCTTCATGGCATCCGAATGATGTTCTCGCCGTAAACCTCGAGCAGGGACCAAACATTGGTGATGCGGAACAGCTCGCGCACGCGCTGGCTCAGGTTGATCAAGATTAGCGTGCAGCCGGAAGACTTGGCCGAGACATACAATCCGACGATTGTTCCCAGACCCATGCTGTCCATCTGCGTGAGGAGGGTTAAGTCCAGGACGATTTTCGTGGATTGCGGGATCAGCCGCTTCACCTCGTCGCGAAGAATGGACGTCAGGCCGGCCGTCAGCTTGCCGGTGCATTGGACGATGGTGGCGTCGCCTTCGATGTAAGTGCGAAGGATCAACGGAGGACCTGCGGCATCCGCCGGGCCGGTTGACATAGTGCTGCTCCTTTGGGCGAGGGTTCTATCCGAGAACGCTCATGGCGTCCGAATGATGTGTTCGGCGTACTCATCCAGGATCGAGAAGACATTGGTCATGCGGAACAGGTCGCGAACACGGGGGCTTAGGTTGATCACCACGAGTTTCGATCCGGCCCCCTTGGCGGAAACGTATAGCCCATTGGCGATCCATTGTACCGGAGATGCCGCCTGCTTATTTGGGTGACGCCGCCACTACGTCATAAGGCCGCATCATCTCATTGTCTTCATGCTCCAGTACGTGGCAGTGCCACACGTAGCGGCCGAGGTAGCCTTCAAATCGAACGATGATGCGGGTGACCATCTTGGGGTCGGCGCGCACCGTGTCCTTCCATCCCGCCTCCTCGGGCGCGGGTGGTGTAACGGGTCCGGTGTATCGTATTTCTCCGCTGGACGTGTAGAAGAACGGCTCGAAACGGCGGCGATCGAGAATCTGGAATCGAACCAGGTGGAGATGAATGGGATGCGAGTCGTCCGTGGTGTTGATGAAGCTCCAGATCTCGACGCTATCGAGAATGGGATTTTCGGTTACGGGCATGTGCCAGGGCGTGTTGTTCAGCAGCATGGTCATGGACTCGCCTTTCAGAGTCTCCTTCTCGATCAGCGCTAGCGGACGCGTTTTGACAGCGGCTGATTCGAGGGTTTTCGGCACAGGGCGCAACGCCGCGGGCAGTGAACTGCTATCGGAGGATTTCGTTTCAGCAACGCGAAATTGCAACACCTGGAACGAGTCGTTTTCGAGAACGATTTGCCGGCCGGCGGCAGCGGCAAAATCGATGACCAGATCGGCCCGTTCGCCGGGAGCAAGCAGGGAACGTTCGAGCGGAACCGGCGCGGGTAACAGTCCCTGATCGGTGCCGATCTGATGAAAGCTTTGTCCATTGGAGAGCGATAAATGCAGAAAGCGGCCGTTGGAAGCGTTCAGCACGCGGAAGCGATACTTGCGCGCCTCCACATTGAGAAACGGGAAAGCCTTTCCGTTAGCCATCATCACGTCACCAAAAGCTTCTGGAACCCACGGCCGGTCAGGATCGCCAGACACGGGGTAATCGAGCTGGCCGTCCTGTTTGAGCAGCCGATCGTAGATCACCAGCGGGATTTCGAAAGGGCCTTTGGGGAGAGCAAGCGCGTCTTCGAAATCGTCGCGAATGAGAAAGCATCCGAACATGCCGGCGTAAATATTGAGCCGATTGATGCCCATGGCGTGATCGTGATACCAGAGTGCCGCAGCCTCCTGAGCGTTGGGATAGAAGTAGGTGCGCGACTTGCCTGGAACGTACCAATCCTCGGGATATCCGTCGCTCTCCGGCGGAGCCTTGGCGCCGTGGACATGGACCACACCGCGCACTTCGGGCTTGTCCGCCTCGGCGCCGTGCAGGCTGTGATCGATCGGCAAGAAATGTTTGGCGGGCAGTTCGTTGGGCCATTCAATGAGAAGAGGCTGGCCGCGTCGCGTCTCAAACGTCGGACCAGGGGACGAGGAGCCGTAACACCACAAACGAGTTGCCGGAAGATCGCGGTGCAATTTGACTTCAACTTGCCGCATCGGGACCCGGAAATAGGGAACTTTAGCACTAGGATCGCCCGGTCGAGGACGCAAACCGGCAGGCTTGGCAACTTCCGGGATGGGAAGGGGATCGACAAACTTGGCGAGCGAGTTGGGATTGAGAGCCGGCGCGGC
Organism: Bryobacterales bacterium; assembly: GCA_963781905.1. Lineage (GTDB taxonomy): Bacteria > Acidobacteriota > Terriglobia > Bryobacterales > Bryobacteraceae > Palsa-89. The sequence goes on along the minus strand of CAWAHZ010000010.1, from coordinate 3,098,697 downwards.
GGACGCGCTGCGATTCGCCAGTGCTGTCAAATAAGCTGCGTTACGAACAAATGCCCGGCGGGTCATGATTATCTAAAAGTTTAACCGCGCGTCGCAACGAAGGACGCGCGGTCTAGAACGAATCGGATGGTGAAAAAGGCTACCTGGTGCCGCTCGACGGTTTCACCGAGTGCTGATGCAACGCCGTGTGGGGCGAAGCGCTCTGCGCCGGGTTTACCGGTTGACCGCTGGATTCCGAGAGGATCAAGGTGGTGGTGTTGGGAGCCGCGTCGAAGTTGAACATGTTGTCCAAGGGGCCGGCGATCGAGTCAAAAGATCCGGCTATGCGCTGTCCGTTGAGCCAGTTGTCCTCGATAAAACGGACCACAGAGCTTTGATCCGTGATGCTGTGATCCACGAAGTTCTGCTTGGCCCACGGCGAGATCACCATCAGCGGAAGCCTGGGGCCATAGCCGCAGCGGCCCTGCGCATGACCACTGCCGGCAACTCCGGGAAGAGCTTGATCCGAGCTTCCGCAGGAGCCGGTTCCCGTGATCATATCGGCGCTGGTAGCGGACTGGTTCACGAGCGGCGGCATCACGTGATCGTACCAGCCGTCTGAATCGTCGTACGCGATTACCACCGCCGTGGAGGACCAGGAGGGTAGATTTTGCAGGTAATTGATCACGCCCACGACGAATGCCTGTTCGTCGATGGGATCGGAGTAACCAGCGTGCCCATCCTGAAAGCCCGGGGCCTTCAGGTAGCTGACGGCCGGAAAGTTACCTGCGTTCACCGCCGCGTAGAAGTCGTTGATGTCGTATTGATGATTTCCCGCGTCTCCCTGCTGGCCGATCATGGCCGTGGACGTGGGGCGCGCGTGAGTGGGATTGGCCGTGGTTTTGTAATATTGGAAAGGCTGATGGTGGGGAATATAGTCGGCCTTCTTCGAGTTGGTGATCAGCGACGTAGTACTGCGGCTGCAGCCCGTGGTTCCATTGGGATTGGTCACGCTCAGGTTGAAACCGCCCTCGAAGAATCCCCAGCTTACGCCGGCAGCGTTCAGAAGGTCGCCGATATTCTTTCCGCTCATGCTGAACGTTTCACCGGTGGTGGTGGAACAAACGTCGCCAGCCGGATCTGCGTCGCTAATGACCGTCATACCGCCGGATCCGTCCTCGATCAGCGAACCTGTTCCGTTGGTATTGTTGATGGCCCCGTTCAATTGACCGGAGATCACATTGAGCGCGCCGTCGGTGGACGGGCCGAAGTTAGTGCCGAACGAGTTGTCGCTCATCGAGTAATGCTGAGCGTAGTTCCAGAAAGCGGTCACCGTGTTGCCGTCGTAGTAACCCATTACGAGACCAGTGGTGGAACCTTGCGGGATGTTGCTCGGAGGAGGGCCCGCGGTGCCGGTGCCCATCGGGAACAGGTCCACCAATCCGCTGTGATAGGCGATTTGTTCGGCGGTATAGTCGTGATCTTGATCGGCGGTTGCGGCTTGCGATCGATCCAGCCGGAAGGGTGCGGATGCGCCCGTACCGTTAGCTGTGTTCGCTAACGTCCCGCTGCCGCTCAGGATGGCGGGACTGAAACCGTTGACACTCGGCGTATTGGGGTAAGCGTAGAACGCCGGTTCGCCTTCCGGATTCATCGCAAACGGGTAGGTGCCGAAGTAATGGTCGAATGAAATGTTTTCCTGGAAAATCACTACCAGGTGTTGAATCGGCGTGGACGGGCCGGCCGCCGGAGCGGGGGTTTGTGCGTAGGCCGCGCTCAGACTAAGTAAAGTCCCGGCAATCAAAGCCTCGCCGAGGAGAATAGACAAACGTGTTCTCATAAGGTTCCTTTCCAGTTCTTACTGCTTGAAAATCTTCCTCGATCTGCTTTGAGGTTGAACGCTTGAGTATACGCAGGCATTGTGAATGCCGAATGAATAGTTGGTGAAGGGTTGATTAGAGAATTGTTTCAAGTTGATGCATGAACGGCGCCGCTGCGACAACACTGTAAGCAACGCCGTTCGGAGCACCGCGCGCTGGGCTTAGTTATGGCCGTGATCGTTCGCGTGATGCTTGCTGGCTTCCTCGGCGTGATGCTCGGCGTGGACCTTATGCCCCTGCGCCACATGCGCGTGATGACCAGCCAAATGATGGTCGCCACCTTCGTGATGATCGGCCGCCGTTTTGTGATGCCTGGCGGCATGTTCGTGATGCTCGGCAGCTTTGCGGTGATGTTCCGCGGCTTGTTTCGACATGGATTACCTCCGGGTGGGATGATATCGAGCGAGAATTTCAGCCGCATGACGGCCGGGTGAACAATCATTTCGAAAAGACGCGGCGTTTTGCTAGTCGCCTTGCGCTGGCGGGGGAACTCGCGATATCCTGCCGATGTCTGGAGGTCCACTGATGTCTGGAGATCCACTGATGAAGACGTCATCCGTCCGGGTTATGCCGGCCGCTGCGGTGCTGCTCGGCGTGGCTCTGGGCGCGCTACCCATTCTGGGCCATCATTCCTTCGCGGCCGAGTACGACAGTAACAAGCCGGTGAAGGTGGCGGGCCTGGTGACGAAAGTGGAGTGGTTGAATCCGCACATCTGGTTTTACGTCGACGAGAAAACTTCGGACGGCAAGGTGGCGCACTGGGCCTTTTCCGGCGGCGCGCCGGGGCAACTGATGCGGCGTGGCATTACGAAAGATGTGATCCAGCCGGGAATGATGATCGACGTGGAAGGTTTTCGAGCGAAAGACGGTTCCGATAATGCCAACGGAACGAAGGTGACGTTCCCCGACGGGCGCCAGGTGTTCACCGCGAGCCAGGAACCGGATTCCAAGAAGAATTGACGGAGCATCGAGCATGAGACCAAAGCCAACATCTGTCGATTGGATCGGACGGCGCATGGCGTTTGGCGCCTTGCTGGCGGGTCTGGTGCTCTCACCCGCCCGGTTGCAGCCGCAAAGCCCCAAAGCTTCGGGCGCGAAGGGGCTGCCGCGCACCGCCGACGGAAAGCCGGATTTCAGTGGAGTGTATGAGTGGCCGAAATCGAGCGAGGGCGAGCGCTGCAAGTGCTCCGCCACGGTGTTTGACCGAAACAAGTTTGCTCCGTTCAAGCCCGGAGGCATGCCTTTTTTTGAGCCGCCTACCGGCGATCCCCGCCACGATGAGCCGCGCGAGTTTTGCATGCCGGCCGGTTTTCCGTCGGGTATGCTCTCGGCCAACGCGGTGCAGTTCGTCGAGAACAAGAACTATCTGGTGATCGTGCATGAGTTCCAGCGCATGACGCGCATCATTCCGTTGGACGGGCGTCCGCATCGCAAGGGGATTGAGCCGACGTATTTCGGCGATCCGGTAGGACATTGGGAAGGCGACACGCTGGTGGTGGAAAGCACCAACTTCAAGCGCTGGGGTTTGGACGATTATTATTACTCGGATAACAAGCAGTACCGTATGCACAGCGACGCGCTCAGAACGGTGGAACACATCCGCTGGCTGGATGACAAGACACTTTCCTACCAGCTCACGATCGACGATCCGAAAGTTTTCACCGCCGCTTGGACCGAGGACTTCACCATGGCATTGCATCCGGATTGGGATGCGCAAGGGCTGTACGAATACGTCTGCGAAGAGAACAACCGCTGTCCAGGCGGAAAGTGCAAATCCGAATAACTGAGCGGAATAAGGAGCAAACAACCTAATGAAGACCCGTAAATTGGGAGGGTCGGGAATCGAAGTCTCTCCCATTTGCCTGGGCGGCAATGTATTTGGCTGGACTGCCGATGAGCCCGTATCGTTCGCGATCCTGGACGCTTTTGTCGGCGCCGGATTCAATTTCGTGGACACCGCCGACGTCTACTCGCGCTGGGTGCCCGGCCACAAAGGCGGCGAATCGGAAACTGTACTCGGCAATTGGTTCAAGCGCAGCGGAAACCGGAAGAAAGTGATTCTGGCCACCAAGGTCGGTCTTGAACTTGCTCCCGAGAAGAAGGGACTTGCGAAGGCATACATCCTGCGCGAAGTTGAGGATTCGCTCGACCGCCTGCAGACCGACTATATCGACTTATATCAATCGCACATCGACGACCCAAGCGTGCCCCTGGAGGAAACGCTCGCGGCTTACGAGCAATTGATCAAACAAGGCAAAGTGCGGGCCATTGGCGCGTCGAACTACAGCACAGAGCGGCTGGCGCAGGCCATCAAAATGGGCGGGCAAAACGGGACGCCGCGCTACGAGTGCCTGCAGCCGCACTACAATCTTTACGAGCGAGCCGGTTATGAAAAGGAACTGGAGCCGTTGTGCTTAGAGGAAGGCATCGGCGTGATTCCGTATTTCGCGCTGGCAAGCGGATTCTTGACGGGCAAATACCGGTCCGAGAACGATCTTGCCAAGGGGCCGCGCGGGCAGATGGTGAAGAAGTATCTGGACGAGCGTGGGTTCCGGATTCTGGCAGCACTCGATGAAGTGGCCGCGAAGCTCAATTCCACGCCTGGTAAAGTGGCGATCGCGTGGCTGATCGCGCGTCCGAGCATCACGGCTCCGATCGCGAGTGCTACCACAGTGGAGCAGCTCAACGAGTTGGTGGACGCGGGGAGTCTGCAACTCGATCCGGCTTCGATTGAGACGCTCGACGCAGCTAGCGCCTACTAAGCGGCGAAAACCGCCAGGACGTTGCCGCACCCTGTGCCGCACCCTGCCGCCCGTTCCGGCGACCGTCTGATATTCTTGTCGCTTGACCATGACACCTCCCGAGTTGCGATTCGCCTTTGAAATTGCCGCTGACGTTCAAGCTCCGCTCGATCTGGGGCAGACCCAGGCCGGGCATCGGCGGGTGATCCCGATTGGTGGGGGATTGGTTTCCGGACCCAGATTGCAAGGACGCATATTGCCCGGCGGGGCGGATTGGCAGATTCTTCGCCCGGATGGCGCGGCCGATCTGGAGGCGCGCTATACCATTCAGACCGACGACGGCGCGCTCATTTCCGCAGTCAGCCGCGGCGTTCGGCACGGGCCGCCCGAGGTGCTGGCACGCTTGAACCGGGGCGAGCGCGTCGATCCGGCGTTGTACTATTTCCGGACTGCGGGAACTTTTGAGACCAGCGCGCCGCAATATATGTGGCTGACTCGCGCTTTAGTGGTGGGGGCCGGGGAACGATATCCCGATAAGGTTGTGATTCGCTTCTGGGAATTGATTTGAACCGAGTCGCGCTGGTGACCGGAGCCGGGAGCGGCATCGGCCGCGCGGTGAGCCTGGCGTTCCATTCGGCCGGTTACTCGGTGGTGCTGGCCGGGCGCCGCGCCGCGGAATTAGAACGAACCGCCGCGAACACCCCGATGGTTGCCGTCCCTACCGACGTGTCGCAGCCGGATGCCGTCGCCGCGCTATTCGATCGAGTGAAGGAAAAATTTGGACGCCTCGACGTCCTTTTCAACAATGCCGGAATCGGCGCTCCGGCTATTCCGATGGAAGATCTCACGTTTGAGCAATGGAGTGCGGTGCTGGCCGTCAACCTGACAGGCGCGTTCTTATGCGCACAGCACGCCATCCGGTTGATGAAGTGGCAGCAGCCGCGCGGCGGGCGGATCATCAATAACGGATCCATTTCGGCGCATTCGCCCCGGCCCAATTCGGCGCCCTACACGGCCACCAAACACGCCATCACCGGGCTGACGAAAAGCATTTCGCTCGACGGCCGCAAGTATGACATCGCATGCGGGCAGATCGATATCGGCAACGCGGCCACTCCGATGACTGAGCGGATGACCGCGGGCGTCGCCCAGGCCGACGGCACAAAAGCGCCGGAGCCACGGATGGATGTGAAGCTAGTGGCGGATGCGGTCCTTTATATGGCGAACCTGCCGCTAGAGGCGAACGTGCAGTTCATGACGGTGATGGCGACCAAGATGCCGTTCGTGGGGCGGGGATGATGGTGGGAAGGCAGAAGTCAGAAGCCGGAATTCAGAAGCTAGAATTCAGAATCGAGAATTCAGAATCGAGAATTCAGGCTGAGACGTTCCTGCACACCGGCCACTTGCCTTGGCATGAGCTATCTCACCGAGTCTCAAGAAAACGCTTTTCTGGCCGCCCGGAGGCAAGCCGATGCCTGTCCCCGATGTTCTCCGGGAGGGACCTGTGCGGCGATTTCAGGAGGTAGCGAGATTTGTCCGGTTGGCGTGACCTCTCCGCGAAAGTCGGCAGTCTTCATACGGTTCTTTGGCCTATGATCGCATGTTAGGACGGGGTTCAAGTGATATATCAAAACGCTGGGACGAGACATCCATATTCTCCTTTCCAAGCAGCGCAAGGGGAACCGTTAATTTCACCAGCAAACTCAACGGAATCTGAGAGATCAGAAACTTGACACCGCCGTGAGTGGGCTGTCATACTGCCTTTGCAATGAGCGCACAAGCGGTAACGGGGACAGCTACGTCTGTATCGGACGCGGCCTGGAAAGCAATAGAAGGTGGTTATGATTTACAGGTTCACGTTGCGCCGGACGTTATCGAGCGGCGTATTGACGACATCGACCTGGCCCACGAATTTCTGAAGCGCGGGCTTAAGGGATTCGTGTTGAAGTCGCACTACCTTCCCACTGCCGAGCGCGCCAAGGTTGTTACCAAAGCCGTGCCTGGAATACAAGCTTTCGGTGCCATCACTCTGAATCACAGCGTGGGTGGGTTGAACCCGGTAGCCGTGGAGCTATCCGGCCGGTCGGGCGCGAAAATAGTCTGGATGCCGACCGTGGATGCCGCCAACGAAACGGCCGGTAGAGTGGACGGCCCCAACACCAAGCTGCCCTTTTGGGCCAAGATCCAGCGCGAGTTGGCCGCAACGGGAATCTCGCCGCCGCCCCTGACTGTCCTCGATGAGAAAGGCAATTTGAACGAGGCTGCTCGTAGATGTCTCGAGATTATTGGCCATCACAATATGATCATGGCTACCGGCCATTTGGGGCGCAAGGAAATTTTCGCTCTGGTGCGTGGCGCAAAAGAAATGAAGCTGCAGCGCGTGCTGGTGACCCATGCGGAGTTCCCCTCTCAAAACCTGACCGCCGATGAGCAGGCTGAACTGGCGCGGGAAGGCGCATTGATCGAGCATTGCTTCACTACCATGCACACCGGCAAAGCGCCCTGGGACGAGGTGATGGTAAGCATTCGCAAAGCGGGCCCGGAACATTGCGTTCTTTCCACAGACCTGGGCCAGACCATCAATCCGCCGGTGTCGGAGGGCTTTGCGATGTTCGCGCAGACTCTCATGGATGGCGGATTCCCGGCCGCCGATATCAAGCGCATGGCAGTGACGAATCCGAGCGCGCTGGTGAACTGAAGGTTCGATCTTAAATATGGATTCCCAAAAAACGGTTTTAGTTATAAGCGCCCATGCTGCCGATTTTGTTTGGCGGGCAGGCGGGGCAATCGCGCTCTACGCGCAAAAGGGTTATCGAGTGCGGATCCTGTGCCTGTCGTTCGGCGAGCGCGGTGAATCCGAGCGCCTTTGGAAGATGGACGGAATGACGGTGGAGTGCGTGAAGGTGGAGCGGCAGAAGGAATCCGAGCGCGCGGCTAGTATTTTGGGCGCCGAAATCCGCTTCTTTGATTCCGGCGACTATCCTATTAAGGCTTCCGAAGAGACCATTCACGAAATGGTGGTGGAATACCGCAAGCTGCAGCCCGAAGTGGTGCTGACGCATTCCTACGAAGATCCTTACAACCCCGATCATCCTTACGCCAACATGCTCACGCTGCAAACGCGGGTGTACGCGCAGGCGGCAGGTTATCCGGCCGAAGGCAAACAGTTGGGTGCGCCGCCGGTGTTCATCTTTGAGCCCCACCAGCCCGAGCAATGCGAGTTCAAGCCGCAAGTGCTGCTGGACATCACGCCGGTCTACGAGATCAAAGAGAAAGCCATGGAATCGATGGAAGCGCAAGAGCACCTGTGGAATTACTATCGCGACCTGGCTAAGCGGCGCGGTGTGCAGGCCGTTCGCAACTCGGGCAAAAAGGGAATCAAGTACGCCGAGGCGTATCAGCGCGTGTATCCGCAAGTGACCAGCGAATTTTCCTGAGGCACGATGATGAGCCACAAGATTGTCCGCAATATCCCGCGTCCCGACACCCAAGCCGTGAAGCTGCTGGGTGAACTGGGCGCAGCCACCATCCATGAAGCGCAGGGCCGCACGGGCGCGATGAAGCCGTACATGCGGCCGATCTACCTTTCGGCGAAGGTGTCGGGTGCGGCCGTCACGGTATCGTGCCAGCCCGGCGACAATCTGATGGTCCACGCCGCCATCGAGGTTTGCAAACCGGGCGATGTTTTGGTGGTGGTGACAACTTCGGAATCCACCGATGGCATGTTCGGCGACTTGCTGGGTACTTCGTGCCAGGCGCACGGCGTGGCGGGCTTGATCATAGACGCGGGCGTTCGCGATACCGCCGAACTCACCGAGATGAAGTTTCCGGTATGGGCCAAGGCAATTTCCGCGCAGGGCACGGTGAAGGCCACCGCCGGTTCGGTAAACGTTCCGGTGGTGTGCGCGGGCATGTTGGTGAACCCAGGCGACGTGATCGTGGGCGATGCCGACGGCGTGGTGGTGGTACCACGCGCGAAGGCCGCAGATGTGGCGAAAGCGGGCCAGCAACGTACGGCCAAGGAAGTGAAAACTCGCGAGCGCTGGCGAAAGGCGAGTTGGGTCTGGATTTTTATGGTCTCCGCGCCAAGCTAAAGGAACTGGGAGTGGAATACGTAGACGAACCGGTCGAAGAGTTCTGCGAATGGCCGGGTTGTAGTAAAGGGGTAACACCATGGGAGAAATCGTATTTGCAGCCGCGACGGTTCACGCGCCGCAGCTATTCACCTATCCGCCGAGCGAAGACAAAGCGCAGCTGGACGCCGACATCGCCGCGATGCGCGAGCTGGGCAAGAATCTGGATGAAATCAAGCCCGACGCGGTGCTCGTCATCGGAAGCGATCACCTGGAAACATTTTTCCTTTCCGCCGTTCCCACATTCGCTATCGTGGGAGGCGAGAAATCGAAAGCCGCATTCGCCCGCAAGACATACGCGCTGCCCATTCACGGATTCACCGAAGAACTGGTGAACGATTTAGTGACGGACGGCTTCGATATGACGTATTCGCAAGACGCCGAATTGGGCCATGCATTCGCCGCCGTGTACGAATGGGTAATCGAAGGCCGCTCGCTGCCGGTGATTCCGCTGTTCGTGAATACCTACTTGCCGCCGTTGCCGACGGCCCGCCGTTGCGCACAGCTGGGAGCCGCGGTTCGCGATGCCATTCTGAAATCGCCGTATAGGATCGCGATCGTAGCCAGCGGCGGCATGTCGCACTATCCGGGTGCGTGGAAGTATCCTCAACCGGCGTTTGATTTCGACTGGTGGGCCATCGCCCACATGGAGCGCGGCAACAACAACGCGCTGCTGGAACTCAATAACGAGCAGTTGGACGAAGTGGGCAACACCGAGATGCTGCCCTGGATGATTCTCTTCGGGGCCATCGGCCAGCAACCTGGCGAACTGATCACCTATCAGCCCACCTGGCATCACGGCCACGCGGTGATGCGCTTCATCCCCAATAAGAAGGGCGTTCCAACCACGCCCGAGCCTACCGCGAAATTCGCTTCGGCAGCGCGGAGGGTTATCAATTCTACAGGCATCCGGACCCGTCGGTGTATCCGCTGAACAAATTGCTGTACGATCTGCGCTTCAGCCAGCCGTTGCGCCGGCGATTGTTTGAGAACACGCCCGCTCTGGCGTCTGAGTACGGGCTCACTCCGGAACAGGCGGTGGTGCTCGAGACCATGAAGGACGAAAGCATCGACGCAGTACGATCGCTCAAGCCGCATCCCCTGGTGGATGCCGGCGCGCATCCTCTCGGCATGTGGATGTCGATTATTACGGTGCAAGCCGAGCAGCGCAGAATGCGCGCGGAACAGGCGCAGACCACGGCCGTCAAGTAGGATCCCTCCATGGCTCCGACCGCGATAGCCCAGCCGCCCGTAACCACGGCAGTGCGTGTAAAGTGGATTCCCCTGCTGCTCGCCATCGCCCTCGGCCTGGGGCTTTATTTTATGCCGGCGCAGCACGGCTTGACCCGCGCCGGCCAAACCGCTCTGGCCATCACGGCCTTCACCATCGTGCTGTGGGCTTTCGGCGTAATGAACAATGGCGTGGCGTCGGTCTTGATGATGGCGCTGCTGATTCCGGCCGGCGCCAAACCAGCTCTTGCGTTAAGTGGCTTCTCGAGCGGGTCGTGGTGGATCCTTCTCGCCGTGCTCTACTATGGCTTCGCCATGCAGAAGACCGGCCTGGCCGCGCGCACCTCGTACTACATTTTGTCGTTATTTCCGGCGTCGTATTCCGGTATTCTGGCTGCGTTCTTCGTCATCGGCACGGTGCTTTCGCTCGGGATTCCATCCATGACCGTGCGCACGGCCATTATGGTTCCCATCGCCTGGGCCGTGGTGAAATCGCTGGATTTGAAACCGCGCAGCCACGGCTCGGCGCTCATCATGCTGACTACTATCGAGATGGCCGTGGTGCCTGGGCTGGGGCTGCTGTACGGTTCGCTGGATGGCCCGGTCGTCGCGTCGGTCTTCGATTTAAAGCATCTGCCCCTCAGCTACCTCTCGTATGCACGCGTGCTCTACTTGCCCGTGTTCGTGCTATGCGCCCTGATTGTGTTTGGCAACCAATGGGTACTGAAGCCCGAAAAATCGCTCGACACCTCGGCTGAATTCGTGCGCGGCAAATTGCGCGAGTTGGGATCGTTCAAACGCGATGAAGCGATCACCGCTTTGATCGTGCTCTGCTCCATCGTCTTCTGGTCCACTGATCGCTGGCATCATTTGCCGAGCTTCTTCATCGGCATGGTCGGATTGGCGGTTTTCGCGCTAGCCGGTATTGTAGGGAACGCCGACATCGCGGGCGGCATTTCCTGGACCTTGCTGCTGTTCATGGGCGGAATATTCAGCCTGCAAAACGTCCTCACTGAATACAAACTCACCGATTGGCTGGCCGGATATTTCGTCCCTATCATGCAGCATCTGACATTCAACGCGGTGGTTGCGTTGGTGGCGGTGGGAATTGCGACCCTGGCCTTGCGTTTCCTGGATCCCAGCGGATTCATCGCCATCGTCGTGACGTTCGTTCCCCTGGTGGATACCACAAGCGCGGCCGGCATTGCGCCGCTGGTTTTGACCGCCGCGCTGCTGATTCCGTCCGTTCCGTTCTGGGCCAGCTATCAAAATATTTGGGTCGCGATGGGGGAAGGAATCACCGAAGGCATGGCGTTTTCAGGCGCTCAACGCGTGCGGCTGGCGAGTTTGTACGCGGTGATTTCGCTCTTCACGGTTGCCGCGTCCATCGGCTACTGGAAGCTGATCGGAGCGTTGTAAAGTGCAGATCGGATTTGTCGGATTCGGAGAGGCGGCCTATCATCTCGCAAAGGGACTGCGCCAGTCTGGTATCGCTTCCATCACAGCTTTCGACATTAACGTCACTTCCAAGGTTCGGCAGCGCGCTCGAGAAGCGGAAACGCTCCTGGTGGAAGCGAATGGAGAGCTGGCGCAATCCTGCGACATTCTGCTGTCCGCGGTAACGGCGGATCAGGCTTTGCCTGCAGCCGAACAAAACGCGCCGCATCTGACCGCTCGACACATTTACGCCGATCTCAATTCCGTGTCCCCCGGCGTGAAGCAATCCATCGCGCGCGTAATTGAAGCATCCGGTGCGCGTTTCGCCGAAATCGCGATGATGGCTCCCGTTCCGCCTTATGGGCACAAAGTTCCGATGCTGGCGGGCGGCGCCGGTGCGCAGGAATTTGTCGATCGGCTGGCGCCATTTGGCATCTCGGCCGAGATCGTCTCTCGCGAAGTGGGCACGGCGGCAGCCACAAAAATGTTTCGCAGCATCATCGTCAAGGGCATGGAAGCGCTGATCACCGAGTGCGTGCTGGGCGCAACCCGCTACCACGCCGATGAACGCGTCTTCGCATCGCTGGGCGAAACCTTCCCCGGGATCAATTGGAAAGAGCTAGCCGATTACATGGTTGGCCGCGTGGTGGTGCACGGGGAACGCCGCGCCCGCGAGATGGAAGAAGTGGCTGCCACGCTGCGCGAGATCGACATCGAACCCATCATGGCGGAGGCCATCGTCCGCCGGATGGATTGGAGCGTTGCAGCAGGGTTGAAACAGCTTTTCGGCGGCGAAGCGCCCAAGGGCTATCGGGAAGTAGTGGATGCTACCGCCAAGAAGTTGGTTGGAGCAGACTGAACCTGGTCCGGCTGCTTCTCATCGTTGTCGTTTTGTCCTCAGGCGCCGGTGTCTGCTCCGCCGTCGAGCTGAAACCTGAAACCATCGAAGCTTACGATCGTTACATCGCCAATACCGACGCGAAGATGCAGACTCGCTGGAGCGGCGAGCACTTCCTTTGGTTTGACGACTCGCCTGAGATCCGTCTGCGTCTGCTGGCCGGCGCTGTAGTGGCACGGCCGGTCCAAGGAAATGGCATTGTGACGCTCCCCGGCGGTCTCATTCAAGACTGGATGGGGGCAGTCTTCGTTCCAAAGACCACGCTCGAGGAAACGCTTCGGGTGCTTCAGGACTACCCGCAACATGTCGAGATCTACCGGCCGGACGTCACCGAGGTCAACGTGCTGTCACACGACGGCAACGACTTTACGATTCGAACGCGTGTCGTCAAGTCCAAGTTTTTCATTTCCGACGTGCTCGATATCGTCAACCAGATTCACTTCGTCCCACTCGATTCCAAGCGAGTCTACAGCCGCTCAGCGAGCCAGCGCGTCTCCGAGATCGCCAATCCGGGGAAGCAGAACGAGCATGAACTGCCGGTTGGTCATGATCGTGGACTGATGTGGCGTATCAACGGCTATTGGTTTTTTGAGGAAAGCGACGGCGGCGTCTTCATCACTTGCGAGTCCGTCACGCTGACACGCGATATTCCTTTCTTGATGGCCAAACTGCTCAGCCCTATCGTGCACGAGCTTCCGGCCGAAGCGCTGAAGAATAGTCTAGAACAATCGCGCAGAGCGATCGAGAATCAGCCGAAGCTTGCCGCTCCCTGAGCTGGACGTCAGATTTCGACGGCCGAGGCCTGAGACGCGTCTCCGTTGGTCCCCGTTGCAGCGGGAAGCTCAATGGTGAACTGCTTGCGCGAGTACGTCTTGCCCTGCGCCTTGCGTGCCCGGAAGTAGGGCTCTAGACGTTCGATGGCTTGCTGCATGCTGGTGAGCACGTGCTCGCGCATGGCGGCTGCGGATGCGTCCCGGTCTTTTCCCACCAGCACCGCCATTAAGTCCTGATGGCGTCGCGAGGGTGTTCCATTGAACGCTCGTCCCACGCATAGCCAGGTGGACGATAGCGCGCGCGTTCTTTCGATGGCATCGCAAAGCGCCGGACAACGCGTGCATTCCGCGATTCGGCGGTGCAGCTTTTCGTGCAAATTCAGATAATAGAAGCGATTGGTTTCGGTCTGCGAGCGCATGGCGTCCACGCGCAGGCCCAGCTTCAGCAGCTCAGACCGCTCCTCGGGTGTCGCCATCTCGGTGAACAGGCGCGCCGCCTCCACCTCCAGTGCTTCCCGCACCAGATAGTGCCCGCGCACATCTTCGCGGCTGGGAATGCGCACGCGTGTTCCGGCGCGAGGCCGGCTCTCCAGCAGGCCTTCAAATTCCAACCGCAGAAACGCTTCAGAAACGGGCAGAAAACTCATGCCCAGCTCGGCCGCTATTTTGCGCCGGGAAATCACTTGGCCGATAGCTACTTCGCCTCGGAGAATTCGCTCGCGAATGATGACATATGCCTCACCCGCGAGGTCCGAGGCACCGGAAGAGCGGTCTTTCATAAGTCCCCAATATTCAAGTCCGCAGATTTTAAAACTTACTTATGCTATCACAGCCTGCATGCAATCAGGCGCAAGTCGGGCCCCGTCCGGTACACTGGGCGGGGATTGCCATAAAACACATGAAAAACAATCGCAGCCGGGAATGGTTTCAAGCTCCGGAATATTACGGTTTTGGGCGGCGCGCCTGGCTCCGCTCAGAAGGCTTTCCGGCCGATGTTTTCGACGGCAAGCCGGTAATCGGCATCTGTAATTCCTGGAGCGAACTCAACAATTGCAATGCTCACCTGCGCGACGTTGCGGCGGCGGTGAAGCGTGGGGTGTGGGCCGCGGGCGGGGTACCGCTCGAATTTCCGACCATTTCCTTGGGCGAAATGTTCATGCGTCCCACTACCATGATGTATCGCAACCTGATGGCGATGGATGTTGAAGAATCCATCCGGGCCAATCCGTTGGATGCCGTGGTGCTTTTGTGCGGCTGCGACAAGACCACGCCGGCGCAACTAATGGGCGCCGCCAGCGCCGATATCCCCGCGATCGTGGTACCCGGCGGTCCGATGCTGGCGGGCCAGTGGCGGGGGCAGCGGCTGGGCTCCGGCACCGACGGGAAGAAACTTTTCGATCAATACCGCACCGGGCGCATCACAGATGAGGAGTGGTGTGAGATAGAGGGTTGTATCGCGCGTACCGCCGGCCATTGCACGGTGATGGGCACGGCGTCCACCATGACCAGCCTGGCTGAAGCGTTAGGGATGACGCTGCCGGGCTGCGCCAACATCCCGGCGCCCGATGCGCGGCGGATGGCAATGGCGGAACTGAGCGGCAGAGCCGTGGTCGGGATGATTGAGCCGGGGCTGAAGCCTTCGAGAATCCTGACCCGCGCGGCTTTCGAAAATGCGATCACCGTTCTAATGGCGCTGGGCGGATCCACCAACGCCGTGATTCATCTGATCGCCATCGCCGGACGCCTCGGCATCCGTCTGACGCTGGAAGATTTCGATCGCGCATCGCGGCGCACAGCCTGCATCGTCAACGTGAAGCCATCGGGCGAATATCTGATGGAGGATTTGTTTGAGGCCGGCGGAGTTCCGGCCGTTATGAACCGCATTCAGGATCTGCTGGATGCCGATTGCAAAACAGTGAACGGCAAAACCATCGGCGAGAACGTTCGCGATGCGCATGCGCTGAACGACACGGTGATTCGCACGCGCGAGGGAGCACTGTCTTTGGAAGGCGGCATTGCCGTGCTGCATGGCAATCTGGCACCGAACGGAGCGGTGATCAAGCAGACGGCCGCATCCAAGGAGCTATTGCAGCATCGCGGACCAGCGTTCGTTTTTGAAACTCGTGATCAGATGCTGGCGCAGATCGACCGCGACGATTTGCCGGTGGATCGCGATACGGTGCTCGTGATGCGCAATTGCGGCCCCAAAGGCGCGCCCGGTTTTCCCGAATGGGGCCACATTCCGATGCCGCGGAAGCTGCTAAACGCGGGCGTGCACGACATGGTCCGAATTTCCGACGCCCGCATGAGCGGCACATCGTACGGCACGGTAGTGCTGCATGTGGCTCCCGAATCTGCGATCGGGGGTCCGCTCGCGCTGGTCGCAACCGGCGACGAAATCCTGCTCGACGTTCCCAACCGCAAGCTGGAGTTGCTGGTTGCGCCCGAGGAACTGGATCGTCGCCGCCGCCTGTTCACGCCGCCGCCACGTCATTACGATCGGGGATACGGACGTCTATTTCTGGATCACGTTACGCAGGCCGATCTGGGTTGCGATTTTGACTTCTTGAGTCCCGATTACCAGTAGCTACTGGCCGTTGTACACTCTGGTTGCGACGATGGTGGTCTTATTTTCCGTGACCACATACTTTGCGGGTTTGTCGCGGTGTCTCCAGCTGTGTGTCTTCACCGGGGGCGATTGCGTGCGTAACGCGATCCGTTGACTTTCGGATAAATGCGCCGGCTCCTGTGCCACAGGTACCTCCTGCGCCATTAGAATCCCACTGAGAAATAACAAGCCCAAAGTAAGTTTTTTCATTGGATACCTCCAGCCACGTCTCATGCAATTTCGCTGCCAGCACTGGATTCTCAGGTGAATCATGGGCGGCCTGCCGTGTTCGCTATCCAAGGGCAGCCAAAGCCGGAAAAAATGACCTTTTTACCGCCTGTAACCGCTCGCCTGTAACGCGCCTTCCCCGAACGGTTACGATCGATGTAAGCTGATAGAGCCGCTGGAACGCGGCAACCCTTTACAGGCATGACTAATATGAAAGCTCTCATTCATCGAATTGCGACCGTCCTGATATTCTCCGCGCTCCCAACCGTACTTTTGGCGCAGTGGCCGCCTTATCCCACGCCTGGAGTTCCCAAACTTGCCGATGGCAAGCCGAATATGGAGGGGCCCGTACCCCGCACGGCCGAGGGCAAGCCAGACTTCTCCGGAATCTGGATGTTTCAGGGCAAGCGAGGCCTGCGCCTGCCCGCCACAGCAGGTGCCATCGCCGGGTCGGGACCTGGTCAGGCTGCCACACCAGCCACCGGGGCATCGGCTACTGGAGCAGGGGCTACTGGGGCACCGGCTACAACGGCGCCAAAGCCAGCTCCCGGTCCGCCACCTGCCGGAGGAACCGGTCTGGGTCCGCGACCTCCCGGTATCAGCGAATTTTTCGACATCGGCTCCACTGTGGAGGGCGGCCTGCCCTTCACGCCTTGGGCAGCGGCGCTGCGCAAAGAGCGCAAGGACAACAACAACAAGGACAATCCTGACGCCCACTGTCTGCCTCTCGGCCTGACGCAGCTGCACATGCATCCACAGGCCAGGAAGATGATCCAGACGCCTGGATTGATCGTGATCTTGTACGAAGCGCAGGGCGGCGTGCGGCAGATTTTCATGGATGGCCGCCCCCTGCCTAATAATGATCCCGATCCATGGTGGTACGGTTACTCGATCGGCCATTGGGATGGCGACACTCTGGTGGTGGAGACTACCGGTTTCCGCGACGACGTTTGGCTGGATGTGGAGGGTAGTCCGCTCACGAACACCGGAAAAATGACGGAGCGGTTCCGGCGCGTCGATTTCGGACATCTCGAAATCGCGATTACCATCGAAGACCCGAAGGCTTACACCAGGCCTTGGACCGTCAAGTTCAACCAGCGCCTGCTACTCGATACCGATTTGATCGAGTTCATCTGCAACGAAAACGAAAAATCCGACGCCCACCTGGTGGGTAAATGAAGTTCGCTTTTCGGGATGAACGACGAACAGCGTAAAGCGGTAGCACTGGAATACTTGAAGGCGCTGGATTCGGGCGGTGTCACGTCATCCGGCGGGTCGATCTTCGATCTGTTTGCGCCCGACGCCCAAGTCTACTTTCCCAAGTGGGGCGTAGCGCGGGGCCGGGAGCAAATCGAGAAACTGTTCGGCGACTTGGGCGCTAAGCTCAAATCGATCGCTCATCACTATTCCGGACTGAACTGGATATTTTCGGGCGGCGACACCATTGTCTGCGAAGGCACCAGCCATGGTGAGCATGTTGACGGGCCGTGGCGCGCCGGCGATCCGGATTGGGGCGCGGGCCGTTGGTGCGATGTGTTCGAAATCCGCGGCGGGCTGATCCAGCGCTGCTTCATTTACCTGGATCCCGATTACGCGGGTAAAGATACCGAGCGCTATCCGTGGATCAAGAAGTAGCGATGATCTCGTCGATCTTCCTGATCTTGCCGTCCGCGAATTTAAACCACTGGACGCCGCGAACGCTGTAGGGCTGGCCGTCGGCCTGGAAGATCCCGCTCTCCCAGTTTCCTCGCCCACTTTGAACCGATGGGCGGATAGGCTGCCAAGCGCCTTGCCCGGCCGTCGATGAGCTAATGCGTTGGAAAAGTCGCGCTACCATACCCCTGTAGCGTGGTAATGGAAGGAAAGCATCCGGTCGGGTTCTGGTACACCGTAAGCGACGGTGTCTTCCTAAAGACCAAGCCCGTGGTTAGGTGTGATTGAAGGAAGGCGTTGCCGTTGGAGTCTGGCTGCACGATAGCAGTGTAGGGACCACCACCATTGAACGGATCCAACGCGATCTGAACGCTTCCTCCTGCGGGGCCGCTGAGGCAGGTGAACTGAATATCCGTAACTACAAGGAAATTGTCCGTTGGCACTACGTAGCATTCTGTGGAATTGGTCCCCGTGGCCAAAATTTGGACGAAGCAGCTTGAGCCGAAGTTATACCATAAGGTGACGAGGGTGTTGGACGGGCCGGCTGCGGAGACTGTATGGCGCGGAAGGGACAACATGATAACTGCTATGACTCCTATGCCAAATGTCAAAAGCATGAGCTTGAATAAGTGTTTCATGTTAGTTTCTCCTCTTGGCCGGAGTTTCCATTTTGGCTTCCCAGCTTCGTAACAGTATACAGCGACCTCGATTGCGACCAAGTAGTTGACGAAGTAGGCCTCTTCGATCGCCAGGCGCCGGAAGCGGCGCTCCAGCTCCGGCGCCAAAGATGCACTGTTGGTGGTGGATGATTTTGCTCCCATGCGTGGTCTCGCTGGATAGCGCTTTGCATGCTGTAGCCGAACGGCTAGCGATCAGCTCACAAACGCTTCGCCACCGGTCGCGGGAACGCGGACTGTTGGCCATTGTCGATACCAGCCGTCCCTGGACCACCCACAAGCGGTTCACTCTAACGCACGGTGAAACTCGCGTTGCTCTTCAGCGTGCGGCTGGGCGTTACCACCTCAACCGTGCCGGTGGTTGCTCCGGTTGGCACGGTTGCCGTAATTAACGAAGCCGAAACCACTGTGAACGTAGTAGCTGTCCCATTGAAAGTCACACTGGTTGAGCCCGTCAGGTTCGTTCCGAGGATATCGATCGTGGTCCCTACTGCGCCGCCCGATGGGAGCAGTTTTACGAAAGGCGGAAGCCCCATAGCGAGCCTGAACACGGTGCCATCGGCGCCGTTGTTGTTGGCGCCACCTTCGTAAGTGGTGCCATAGAAAGTCCCGTCGGTGTCCTGAATCACTCCGGCTGTCGGATTCTTCCCGTCACTACATGAGGGCTGTGAACAGAAGTTGTACAAGTCGGTTATCGTGCCTCCTGGCGTGAGCTGGAGGATGGTGCCTCCGGCTGTCCCGCCTTCGTACGCCCCTACGCCGCCTTCATAGGCTGTGCCATAGAAATTCCCGTCGGTGGCTCGTACGAACGAGGCTTGCGGGGTGCCTCCGGTGGAGCAAGCGGGGTCACAAAAGGTGTATAGGTTTGTGAATGTTCCCCCTTCCGTGATTTTGAAAATCGTGCCAAAGCCAGCGCCTCCGTGATAGGTAGTGCCGTAGAAAGTACTCTCTGGTCCGGCTGCCAGACCGCCGGACGGTTGTTCGCCATCGGTACAGCCAGTCTGACTGCAAAAGGTATAAAGCGTAGTCAACACTCCGGCCGGAGTCATCTTGAAGACCGTGCCGGGCGACTGGCCGTAATTACCACTCGTCGTTCCGTACAAATTGCCGTCCGCGCCTTGCACCAAGCCGGCAACGGGGCCCTGCCCGTCCGGGCAGTTCGCCAGATTGCAAAAACTGTAGAGTGTGGTGAGCGCACCGCCAGGAGTCATCCTGAATATTGTGCCGTCGCCGTTGGCTCCGCCTCTCTCGGTTGTTCCATAGAAATACCCGTTCGCGGCTTGCATCAGCGGACCAGCGGGATTAGCACCGTCGCTACAGTTGGTCTGCATGCAAAAGTTGTAAAGCGTTGTGAACGCGCCTGCGGCGGTGATTTCAAAGACCGTGCCACTGATATTGGCACCGCCGCCGTTGGCCGTTCCATAGAAGTTCCCATTGGTACCGAGGACCAACCCCGTATAGGGCGAGCACCCGTTTGGATTGTAGAAGTTGTGCAGCGTGGTGAGCGTACCCGCCCGCGTGACTTCGAAAATGGTTCCGCACTTGTACTTCCCGCCCTCAAAGGTTGTCCCGTAGAGTTCCCCATTCAGCCCCTGGACAAGCGAGCCGGAATAAATAGGCCACTGGCCATTCGTCCCGTCGAAGCTAAATAGGCTGGTGAAAGTCTGCGCAGGAGCCATGATCGCCGTAGCCGCGCAGAGCGCAAAAACAGGCGGCAATCCACTTAACCAGTTCCGTCTCACCATTGTCAGGTTTCCTCCTCTGTCTCTCTGGCTCAATCTCCACTCCTTCGCTCTTCATTAATCCATGTCGGCTATCTGGCAAATATCACGCCGGCCTGGAAACACGGAGAAGTTTAATCCGGATCTCTACTTCGGCCCAGATTCTGAAAGTATATAGCGCTTGGCCGTAATACGTCCGTAAGCGGTGGGCGCGTATTGTGGCGCACGCGCCCACGCGTGCCGCGTTCACACTCGTGTGAACGCCATCGAGGCCAGAACAAAACGTGTTCGCATGAGTGCGAACACGGCACGCAGGAGTGCGTGCGCCACACCATGCTTGCACCGCTCAGGTGGCTTGGGCTAACAATTCCAGAACCCGTTGTGATTGGCTCTCCAGCCGAATTGCGCGGGGCTTACGGACGGATTACGGGCTTGGGGATTTTGCAATCCTAATGGCTGCGTGGCGCGTACTATGGATACCATGACTTCAACAAGAGACTGTCTTTCAAGGCGATCTGGTCTCCAGTTCCACCTTTTTCCTCGCATCCAATACGCTGTCGCTCCTGGTGTTTGGGTGTGAATGAGCAGCGCCGGACGGACCAGGCACAGGCAGCAGGGCGCAGCAGGGCAATGAAGCACACACATAAAATCCAATAAGGAGAAGTGCCAATGAAACACAACACGATGTTGACCGTCGCATCTCTGCTCTCGCTCCTCCTCCTGACGCTTCACATTACGGACGACATCGTTCGCGGGATATCGAAGGCTGAGAGCTCAAACACTGCGCTGCTCGTCCTCGCGGTCTTCCTGTACGGGGCACTCGTGCTCGCCGAACGGCGATCGGGGCACCTCATCATCCTGCTCATCGGATTGATCGCAGCAGCCATGCCCGTCATGCACATGAGGGGGGCACATTACAGCGAAATCGCCCAATCCCCAGGCGGCTTTTTCTTCGTCTGGACACTCTGGGCGCTCGGCGGGCTAGGGGGCTTCACTTTGATCCTCTCGGCGCGCGGGCTGTGGGATCTGCGACGGAGGCGGCCCAGGTAGTCCAGGGCAACGGACGGTGGCGATTCTTGCCCATTGGGTGTTGCAACAAGTAACGGCGTAGATCCTGCTCAACCGTTCTGAATCAGATCCAGCAGCTGCTGCTCGGTCAGCACCTTGATTTCCAATTTGTGGGCCTTGTCCAGCTTGGAACCAGCGTCGGAACCCGCCACCACATAATCCGTCTTCTTGCTCACCGTGCCGGTCACCTTCCCGCCGGCTGCTTCAATCCGGCTCTTGGCTTCCTCGCGGCTCAGATTCGGCAGGGTGCCGGTAAGCACGAAGGTCAGTGCATGCAGCGCTCCGGCCTTGGGACGCGTACTCTGATATTCGAACTGAAGTCCAGCGGCGCGCAGGCGCTCGATCAACTTTTTGTTGTGCGGCTCCTGAAAGAATTGAAAAACTCCATCGGCGACTTTCGGGCCCACTTCCTCGGCTTGCTGCAATTGTTCCAGACTGGCCTGGGCGATAGCGTCCATGCCGCCGAAAGCCTCCGCCAGAAACACCGCTGTCCGTTCGCCCACAAAGCGGATGCCCAACGCAGTAAGGACACGAGGCAGAGGATTCTTCTTGGAATTATCGATGTTGCGGATGATATTGCCCGCGGATTTCTCTCCCATCCGCTCCAGCGTAAGCAGCTTGTCCATGGTGAGATCGTAGATATCGGCGACGCTCTTCACCAGGCCTTGATCCACCAGTTGATCCACTAGCGCGTAGCCTATGCCGTCGATATTCATGACGCCGCGCGAAGCGAAGTGCAGAATGGATTCCTTCAAGCGGGCGGGACAATTGGTATTAATACAGCGGCTGGCAGCTTCCCCCTCTTCACGGACGATGGCGCTGTGGCAAACCGGACAGTGCGTGGGCATGTGAAACTTCTTGCGGTGAGCGCCTTCGGCGTGGACGCGCACCACCTTCGGAATCACGTCGCCGCTGCGTTCGATCACCACTTCATCGCCAATCTGGAGGTTCAATCGTTCGATTTCATCCTCGTTGTGCAGCGTTGCGTTGGATACCGTGACGCCGCTCACCTCCACCGGCTTCAGGCGCGCCACCGGAGTTAAGGCGCCGGTGCGGCCCACCTGGACCTCAATGCTTTCGAGCGTGGTGATGGCTTGTTGCGCCGGATATTTGTACGCGATGGCCCAGCGCGGCGCCTTGGCGGTAAGTCCCAGTTGCTGCTGTTGCGCGATGGAATCCACTTTCACCACCACGCCATCGATCTCGTATGGCAGTTCGGCGCGGTGCGTGTGCCAGTGCGCACAGAATTCCACCACTTCCTGGATACCGCTGCAAAGCTTGCGATGCGGATTCACCTTGAATCCCATGTTGCGCAGCTCCTCCAAGGCTTGCCAGTGGCTCTGCATGGCCGGCTGCCCGCGCCGCAGCAAAAAATATGTATAGTAATCGAGCCGCCGCGATGCTGTGATCTGCGGTTCCAGAACGCGCAGCGAGCCCGCGGCCGCGTTGCGAGGGTTAGCAAAGCGGGAGAGAGCATGTGCATCGCGGTCAGCATTCAGCCGTTCGAAGGCCTGCCGGTTCAATACCGTTTCTCCGCGCACTTCGAATTCGGCGAACTTGCCCTTGGCGCGCAGCGGCAGCGAGCGGATGGTTCGCGCGTTCTCGGTAACGTCCTCGCCAATCGTCCCGTCGCCGCGCGTTATGGCCTGAACGAACTGTCCGTTACGATACTGCGCGGCCATGGAAAGCCCGTCCATCTTGAGTTCGGTGACATAACGATATTCAAGGCCCCCGAGAAGTTCGCCCACCCGGCGATCGAACGCCAGAAGCTCTTCCTCGTTCAGAGCATTATCCAGGCTCAACATCGGGGAGCTGTGCGCCACTTTGATGAAGCCTTCGCGGGGCTTGCCGCCCACGCGCTGGGTTGGGGAGTCGGGCGCCCCGAACTCCGGATGTAGCGTCTCGAGTTCCCGCAGCCGGCGAATCAGCACGTCATATTCGGCGTCAGAGATTTCCGGCGCATCCAACACGTAGTAAAGATGTTCGTGACGGCGCAGTTCTTCGCGCAGCTTCTCCACTTCCCGAGCGGGGTCTTTCATAGGGGCCAAGTTATAATTTAACGCGATGCCGGCGCCGCGCCGTAAAGCAAACTCCAATGGTTAAAAAGCGCCTAGACGATAAAGAAAAACGGCGATAGTCTTGCTTGATAACAGGAGGAGCCATGAGAAATATTCTTATGTTGGCCGTGGCCTTGATCGGCCTCGGCCACGCCGACGCTCAAACCAACAGCTACACAGTCTCGAATATCGTCACAACCGTGCAGGATTCGCGCCTGGTGAATCCGTGGGGATTGTCGCGCCCCACTAGTTCCGCGTTCAAAGAAAATGAGTGGTGGATCAACGATCAAGTCACCGGTCTTTCCACTTTGTATTACGCTAATGGAACTATCGTCAAGTTAGCGGTAACCATTCCGCCGGCGAGCGGCGCGGGAACAGGTAGTCCCACCGGGACCGCGTTTAATCCAACGAACTACGACTTTGCGTTCGTCACTCTGGATGGAACCATTTCAAATTGGAGTGCCGCGGCTGGACCCAGCAAGCCGGGCAAAGGCTGTCTCGAGTGTCATGTAACTACGGCGGCCATTATGGTGAACAACTCGGCCAGCGGTGCGTCCTATCAGGGGCTGACCATCGCTAAGAACGCCACGAGTGGCCTTTATACTTATTACGTCGCCAATGCCAATGGCGGAGTGGAGGCCTATGATGCCGCGTCGTTCAGTCCAGTCACGTTGCCGGCGGGGGCTTTCATGGATTCGAAGGTGCCCGCGTCCTATACACCGGCAGGAATTCAGGCCATCGGGAAGGATATTTACGTGACGTACAATGCGTCGGCCGGCGGAGGGACTGGCTTCGTCGGGGTTTTCGATACCAACGGCAAGTTTCAGTATGATCTCGAGTACGGGCACTTCAATCAGCCCTGGGGATTGGCCGTTGCGCCCGCCAACTTTGGCGCGCTCAGCAACATGATTCTGGTGGGAAACACCGGCAGTGGAAAGATCGGGGCATATTCGAAAGGCGTGTTCCAGGGCTTCCTCGAAAGCGACGGAGCGCCGATCGTGCTTCCCGGCCTTTGGGGCATCGAGTTTGGCAACGGGAACACTGAGTCCGGCCCAAGCACGGTGCTCTACTTCAACGCGGGGGGAACGTATCAAACCACCGGGACGTTTGGCGCCATCACGGCTAATTGAACATTCCGAATTGAAGACCGCGAATTGAACATTCCGGGCTGCACGCCGATCGTTTACCATTGATGTTCTGACACGCACCTCACTGTCTTTAAGCGAAGCGCGGCGTTTGGCTTTGGCGGCGCAAGGGTTTGATCGTCCCAGGCCACGGCGCGCGACGGTCCGACATTTGCGCGATACCATTCGGCGGCTAGGGCTGCTGCAAATCGACTGCGTGAACGTAGTGTGCCAAGCGCAGCATATGGTGCCGTTCTCGCGCGTGGGGCCGTATGATCGCGCCGCATTCGACAAGCTGATCTACTCAACCGGCGAGTTCGCCGAACACTGGGCGCACGAGATTTCGATCGTCCCCGCGGAGACTTGGCCGCTGCTGCGATACCGGCGTGAAACCGATCGGGTGCGGCCCTGGGGATTCGCAAAGGTTCTGGAAGAGCGCGCGGACTATGCCGCGTGGGTGCTCGAAGAGGTGAGGCAGCGCGGACCCCTGGCCGCCGATGACCTGACGCCTCCCGATGGCGCTGGTGCAAGAATCCCCGGGTCCTGGATCGGAACCGTTCAACGCGGCGTGCTGGAAGCGCATTTCCTGAGAGGATCGCTGGCGGCCGCTGGAAGGCGATCGGATTTCTCGCGCTTGTATGACCTGGCGGAGCGCTTGATCCCAGCCGAGCATCACTCGCGGCAAGTGGATCACGAGGAGGGCCGGCGGGCGCTGCTGCTCCAGGCCTCGAAAGCGCACGGTGTGGGAACGGCCAGAGATCTTGCGGATTACTTCCGGATGCCGATGCGCGAAGCGTTGCCCCGCTTGCGCGAATTGGTAGAGTCGGGCCAGTTGGAAGAGGCGCGAGTGGAAGGATGGCGGGAGGCGGCGTATCTGGATCCCAACGCCGCGCTGCCGCGAAAGATCGACGCAGCGGCACTGCTGTCCCCGTTCGATCCACTGATCTGGTGCAGGCCGCGCGTGGAGCGGCTGTTCGGGTTCGAATACCGGCTGGAGGTTTTCATTCCGCCAAAGAAGCGACGGTATGGATTCTATGTGCTGCCGTTCCTGCTCGGAGAGAAACTGGTTGCGAGGGTGGATTTAAAAACGGATCGCGCTAACGGACGGCTGCGCGTGCTGGGAACCTGGTTCGAAGGACGGAAGACAGCAGCGGTACGTGCCGCGCTCTCAGCCGAGTTGAGAGTACTCGGGGAATGGTTGAAGCTGAAAGTATGAATCTCAAAAACGCTGTAGTTCTGATTACCGGCGGATCGAGCGGCATCGGGCGCGCCGCAGCCCAGGTGCTCAAAGATGCAGGCGCGCGCGTCGCTATCACCGGGCGGGACCCGGAACGATTGGCCGAGGCCGCGCGCTCGTTAGGCGTCTTAGGCATAACAGCTGACGTGTCGAACGAAGCCGATGTTCTGCGGACTTTTCGCGAAGTAAAGGAAAAGCTGGGCGACCTGGACGTCCTGATCAACAACGCGGGTATCGGCATTCGCAAGGAGCTGATCGACTTGGATCGCGCCAGCTTCGACGCTGTGTTTGCCACCAACGTCACCGGCGTCATGCTGATGTCGCGCGAAGCGGCCAGGCTGTTCAAGGAGCGCAAGCGGGGGAACCTGATCAACATTTCCTCTACCGCCTCCTTGCGGGGCGCACCGCATGGCACGGCCTACTACGCGAGCAAGTTCGCCTTGCGCGGGATGACAGAGTGCTGGCGCGCCGAGTTGCGGAAGTACAATATTCGCGTATTCCTGGTCAATCCGAGCGAAGTACTCACCGACTTCGCCCGCCGCGCCGGGTTCCCGCAAGCCGCCGAGAATCCGAGCAAGTTGCAGAGCGAAGACATCGCCTACATGATCAAAGCGGTGCTCGAGATGGAGGACCGGGGTTTCACGCCGGAGCTCTCGATATTCGCGACCAATCCCGTGGATTGAAAATTATTTCCTTGCCGCAAACAGCATGCTTGCCGTTTAGAACGGACAGCGGAAGCTGCTACCATAAACCGTTTCCGTTGCCAGCATGAATGCGGAACCAGTTGCGGTGAACTCTCCAACCGGCGCCCCCGGCGCCAGCCTCGAGCGAAGCCTCGGCCTCTTCGACAGCACCATGATCGTCGCAGGTTCCATGATCGGGACCGGGAGCTTCATCGTGGCGGCTGAAATGGCGCGTACCGTAGGCAGTTCGGGATGGCTGCTTGCCTCCTGGATCATTACCGGATTGTTGACCGTGGCCGCCGCTTTGTCTTATGGCGAACTGGCCGCGATGATGCCGCTGGCCGGAGGCCAATACGTTTATCTGCGAGAGGCCTGGTCTCCTTTGTGCGGATTCCTATACGGCTGGACGTTATTTATGGTGATCCAGACTGGAACGGTTGCGGCAGTGGGTGTTGGGTTCGCTCGTTATCTCGGCATTCTTTGGCCGCGCATCGCGGAGAATGCCTACATCGTTCCGCCCTGGCATGTGTTCAGCGGCTACGCGATCTCGCTTTCCACCGGCCAGCTGGTGGGTGTTGCCATTGTGGCGCTTCTCACCTGGAGCAACGCGCGCGGCATCAGCTACGGCAAGCGGATTCAAAATACCTTCACCAGCGCCAAGCTGGTTTCCTTGCTCGGCGTGATCGCGGTAGGAATCGTTGGCTGGAGCCCGGCCGTGAGAGCGAATTTCGCCAGCCTGTGGCGGCCCCAAGGTTACACGCCGATAACACCCGGACTGACGCCCGAAACAGCCTTCGGGCTGATAGCCGCCATCTGTCTGGCGCAGGCCGGATCGCTGTTTGCAGCCGACGCCTGGAACAATATTACGTTCACTGCCGGGGAGGTCAAGAACCCGCGCCGCAACGTCCCGCTGTCGCTGCTGCTCGGCGTCTCGATAGTGACCACGCTGTTCTTCCTGGTGAATCTCGCGTACGTGCTGGTGCTGCCGCTCGACAAAATTCAACACGCTCCTTTTGACCGCGTAGCGGGCGCCATGCTCGAAGCGGTTTTGCCGTCGGCCGGCGCTGCGATCATGGCCATCGTCATTGTCATCTCGGCATTCGGTTGTATCAACGGCATGCTGATGTCGGGAGCGCGGGCTTATTTCGCCATGGCGCGCGACGGCTTGTTCTTCCCTCAGGCGGCTCAACTGAACGACGCCCGCGTTCCCGGCCCTTCGCTCGCGATGCAGGGCGCATGGGCATGCTTCCTGATCCTGATCCGCACTTACAATCCGGCGACCAAAACGTTCGGGAATCTCTTCAGCAGTTTGCTCGAATACGTGGTTTCCGCGGCTCTAGTGTTCTACATCCTGACCATCGCCGGTGTGTTCCGCTTACGTCGTCTTCGTCCGGATGCCAAGCGGCCTTATCGTGCCTGGGGTTATCCCGTAGTCCCGGCGCTCTATCTCATGGGCGCGGCGTCCATCCTCGCAGCTTTGCTCTTATACCGGCCGGCCACTACTTATCCCGGCCTCGCGATTATTTTGATCGGTGTGCCAATCTATTTTATCTTCCGGCGTTTTTCAGCCGCACCGATCTCCAAGGTGGAATTATGATCCGCACCGGCGATGAATACCGCCAGTCCATTCGAGATGGCCGCGAAATTTATCTGAATGGCGAACGAGTGGACGACGTTGTCACGCATCCCGCGTTCAAGCCATTGGTCGACATCCGCGCCCGCATTTACGATATGGCGCACGATCCGGCCACTAGTTCGGTGATGAGCTACACGGACGCCAAAGGCGAGGCGCACGCCATCGGCTTGAAGCTTCCGCACACCCAGCAGGATTGGTGGGACAAGCGCCGCGCCACCGACACGGTGATGAACGAAATCGGCGGCGTTGTCACGCGGGTGGGGGATGAGACGGTGGGCGAAATGTGGTCCCTCTACGATGGCCAGAATCTGCTGAACGAAGTGGACCCGCGCTTTTCGGAGAATGTCCGGAATCATATCGATCGCGTTTTGTACCAGGATCTGTTCCACGTATCGGCCAATACCGATCCGAAAGGCGACCGCTCCAAGCCGCCGCAGGCGCAGGATCCGGACATGCTGCTGCATCTGGTGAAAGAAACCGATGCGGGCATCGTGGTGCGCGGCGCAAAGTACGAAACGGCTGCCGCGTATTCCAATCAGGCGTTCGTCAAACCGACCATCGCGAACTGGGGAAACGCCGAGCTGTCGGATTATGCTCTGGGCTTCATCTGCGATTTGGGATCGCCAGGTTTGAAATTTATCTGCCGCACCGGTTTCGCCGGCCGTGCGCCGGCGGAAGATTATCCGCTCGCAAATCGCTTCGACGAGATTGACGCGCTGGTAATTTTCGACGATGTCCTCATCCCCTGGGAAAACGTATTGTTCTATCGCTATACCAGAGCCGCCACGTTTATCCGCTCCACGCTGCACCGCTATAGCGCCTTCGCTTTCGTCCAACGGAATCTCAAGGTGGCGGACATGCTGATCGGCGCGGCGCTCTTCAACGCCCGGCAAACCGGCCTCGACAAGCAGCAGGCGGTGCAGGAGAAACTCGCGCAACTGGCTTGCTATCGGGAAGGCATCCACGCGCATTTGACCGCTTCCATCGCGCTGGCAGAGCCGAGTCCCGGTGGGCTGTTGATGCCCAACCAGTCACTGCTCTACACCGGCCGCGTGCTGGCCTGTACGCAATTACCCGCCATGATGCACATTGCCCGTGAGCTGTGCGGCGGACAAATTTGCATAACGCCCGATGCGGCATCCTTCGCGCATCCGGTGGCGGGCAAGTGGCTGAATAAGTTTTATTCAGTCAACGAAGAGTGGGTGGCGGAAGATCGGCGTAAGTTGCTGGCGTTTGCGCGCGACCTATTGAATTCGGACTACGCCGGTCATCGCCTCACCTTTCAATTGTTCGCTCAATCCCCGCCCTTTGCACATCTGGCCTCCGTCTATAACAATTTCGATTGGAACGGGCCACTCGAGTTCGTCCGCAAGTCCGCCGGGCTCTCGGAACAGGTGCTCTCGAAGAGCACGAAAACGCGAGGCGCATGAGTCACCGGCGAATCCGCAAATTCAATACTCGCGACACATATCCCGAGCAGAAGCTCGACAATGATTTGTGCCAGGTGGTGGTGGCCGGAAACATGGTGTTCGTGCGCGGCCAGGTGGGACAGGATCTGGACACCAGCCGGTCCGTCGGGCTGGGCGACGTGAGCGCTCAAACCGAGCAGGCCATGTCGAATATCAAAGTGTTGCTGGAAGAGGCGGGAAGCCGTCTCGATGACATCTGCAAGATCGTGATCTATCTCGTGGATGCCCGCTACCGGGAGGCCGTCTACCGAGTGGTTGGTAAATGGCTGAAGGGTGTCTATCCAGTTTCGACGGGAGTGGTGGTTTCCGCGCTCGCCCGTCCGGAATGGCTGGTCGAGATCGATGTCACTGCCGTGATACCAACTGCCTGATACCTAAAATGACGATGTCCATCGCAGCCCGCTGCCCGCTCACCGGGATGGTCGGTGTAGCCGTGGCCTCTTCGAGCATCGCCGTGGCCAGCCGTTGCGCGCATGTGAGAGCGGGGGTCGGCGCGGCGCTGAGCCAGAATGTGACCGATCCCAATCTTGGACGGCTTGCGCTCGATCTGATGCAGAGCGGCAAAAGCGCGAGCGAGATCGTGGACTTATTCAGAAGGGAACATCGTTATATAGGATGGCGGCAACTGGTGCTGCTCCCATCCGCCGGTGCGCCCGCAGTGTTCAGCGGCGATCGCACGCTCGGAGTTTTTGGAGAGTCTCTATCCAGCGACTGTGCCGCGGCCGGAAATCTCCTGGCGAATGGGACAGTGCCTGGTGAGATGACCCGGGCTTTTGAGGAGAGCAAGGGACATCTAGCGGATCGATTGCTCAAAGCTCTTCGCGCAGGATTGAAAGCCGGCGGCGAAGCGAGCCAACTGCATGCCGCGGGCGTGCTGGTAGCGGACCAGGTTCCTTGGCCGGTTGTCGACCTGCGTGTGGACTGGTCGGACGATCCCATCGAGCAGCTATGCTCTTTATGGGAGCTCTACCAGCCGCAGCTCGACGCTTATGTGCAGCGTGCACAGTCGCCCGACGCGGCGCCATCTTACGGCGTCGCGGGAGATCCTTGAGGTCCGAAAATGCAAGCTTACGATTCTGAAGCGCTGCTCGGAAAGCTGATCGCCTTCGATACCACTAGCCGGCTTTCGAACCTTGAGTTGATCCAGTTTATTCGCGATTATCTGGCGGGGCACGGCGTGGCATCGCGGTGATAGAAGACCGGTCGCGCACCAAAGCCACGCTCTTTGCGACCATCGGCCCGCCTGATCGCGCCGGATTTCTTCTGGCCGGGCACACCGACGTGGTCCCGGTGGATGGACAGAATTGGACCACTGCTCCGTTCCAGATGGATCATCGCGAAGGCCGCCTCTACGGCCGCGGCAGCGCCGATATGAAGGGCTTCATCGCATGTGTTTTGGCCGCCGTGCCGCACTTTGTCCGACAGCAACTTCGCACGCCAGTTCATCTCGCGTTTACCTGCGATGAGGAACTCGGGTGCATTGGCTTGCGTCACCTGCTGGAGGATTTGGGCCATCTGCCAGTCCAGGCGAGCATGGGCATCGTCGGCGAACCTACTTCCATGCGCATCGTTGTAGAGCACAAAGGAAAGGTAGCTATGCGGGCTCAGGTTCGTGGCCTGGAAGGTCACTCGAGCAACCCGGCGGCGGGCGTCAATGCCGTGGAATATGCCGCGGAGTTAATTACTTTCATCAGCCGCCTGAATGAAGAGAAGCAGCTGCACGGTCCGTTCGATGCGCAATATGAAGTGCCGCACACCACGCTGCATGTCGGCACGGTGCACGGAGGAACGGTCCTCAATGTCATTCCCGCGGAATGCATCTTCGATTTCGAGATTCGCTATCTGCCCGAAGATTCCGTCCAGCCGATTCTCGATCGCATCCAAAAATTCGCAGCCGACGAGTTGGAGCCGGCCATGAAAAAGGTGAGCGCAGCCTGCGGGATCGCGTTCCACGAGAGGTTCGCCTACCCTGGCTTGTCCATTGCGCCGGAAAGCGAAGTGGTGGCACTGGTTCAGTCACTGCTCGATTCCCAGGCGCCGCTGGGCAAGATAGCGTTCGGCACCGAAGGCGGCCTATATCAACAACAGTGCGGTATCCCGGTGGTGGTCTGCGGCCCCGGCGATATTGCCAACGCCCATCAAGTGGATGAATACGTGGACGCCCATCAGCTGGCCGCCTGCGATCTGCTTCTCAATCGCCTGGCTACAGCTCTTGCGTGATGAGGTGGTGACAAACAGCGATAAACTTGGTCGAGACCTCATGCCGCTCCATCGATTCAGCCGCCGAATGCTTTTGAAGGCCGGCATTGTTGCCGGAGGGATGACTCGCATGGCTTTTCCTCAAGACAACTACATCGGCGGCAAGACAACCACGAGCGCTCTTGCGCTGGCTCGCATCCTCAGCTCAATCAGCTATGCCAGCTTGCCGCCCACGCCGGTCAAATACGCCAAGATGATCCTCGCGAGCACCTTATCGAGCGCGGCTGCCGGAGCCAATCTCGGATCGGTCCGCATCATTCGGGAACTCGCCAAAGAGCAGGGCGGCAAAGGCGAAGCCACCATTTGGTTGGACGGAGCGAAACTCCCGGTCGCATCCACGGGACGCGTGAACGCGATGCTCAGCGACGCCTCAGCCTCCGACGACAGCGATTTGCGCAACGTGGCGCACATCGGGACTTGTCTCACTGCCGTGGGCCTGGCCGTCGGCGAACGAATGAATGCCAGCGGCTACGAAACAATCAGTGCGATGGTCGCCGGATATGAAGCAGCCGGACGCATTACGGAATCGATCGTGGCCAGCACTCGCGCAGCGGGCGGTGACGCCGGCGCGGGCGCCGTCAGTGGCAGCGTGGGGCGTGGCTTTCACGCTTCGGCCATCGTCGCCTTCGGCGGAGTAGTCGCTGCATCCAAGCTACTGCGGCTGACGGATGAACAGATGGCGCAAGCCATCGGGATTACCGCAACCACGGTGGGCGGACTTTCCATCGGCACCAATAGCTGGGCGCGCGAGTATCACGCCGGCAATGCCGCGCTCACGTCCATCAATGCAGCGCTCGCGGCCAGCCGCGGATATACCGTGAATCCGGACATGCTGGAAGCGCGGGGCGGATTTCTGGCCGTATTCACTGGTGGGACGCCGGATGCCCACAGCCTCGCTCGCCAAATTGGATCGGACGATGACTACCAGATTTCCCGCTACCTGGCGGTGAAGCTGGTTCCTGGCGCTCACGCGTTGCACCCAGCCGTGGAAGCCGCCGTGAACGCCGCCCGCGAATCGGAGGCGAAGCCCGGAAGATGTGGCGCAGATTCTGGTGGCCGGTCCGCAAAGCGGGCTGGTTGCCGCTGCTCCGCCCAAGGACTTTATTCAAGCCATTCACAGCTTGTCTTACTACATTGCCTCCGCGGTGGCCGACAAAGATTTTTCGTGGGTGCATGCCGAGCCGGCGATGATCGAGCGTCCCGTTATCCGCCGTCTCATCGGGTTGGTTGCCCAGGACCCCGCGCCGAGTCCGGTGCGCTACCAATGGCCGTGGGGAGCCACCGTGACCATCGTCACTCGATCCGGTGCGCGTTTCACCAGTACGGTGGATGCGCCCAAAGGTTCCGCTCCGCGCGGCATCGAATGGAGGGATATTGAGGCCAAATATCGTGCCCTCATGCCGCAATCCAAGCTGCCGGCGGACCGCATCTCGGAAATCCTGCGGACCATTCGCGACTTCGAGCAGGTCAAAAGCGTTTCCGAACTCACCGGCCTGCTCAGTTGAAGCGGCGAAGCAGTTCCCAAAACCTGCCGGTCTGGGCGCCGCTGATAGAATGTTCCGCATGTACCCAATCCAGTACAACCTGCCGCAGAGCCGCATCCCGCAAGCCTGGTACAACATCCTCCCCGATCTCCCGAAGCCGTTAGCGCCGGTGCTGCATCCGGGCACTCTGAAACCTATCGGACCGGACGACCTGGCTCCGCTGTTTCCGATGGGGCTGATCCTGCAGGAAGTCAGCACCGAACGCGAGATCGAGATTCCCGGAAGAGGTGCGGCAGGTGTATGCGCAGTGGCGCCCTACGCCGTTATTTCGCGCGCGCCGTTTGGAAAAGTCTCTGGATACGCCGGCCAAGATCTACTACAAGTACGAAGGTGTCAGCCCCGCGGGCTCGCATAAGCCGAACACTGCCGTGGCGCAAGCGTATTACAACAAGAAGGAAGGGACCAAGCGTCTTGCCACCGAGACTGGAGCCGGGCCAGTGGGGCTCGTCTCTGGCGATGGCCTGCGCGTTCTTCGGCCTGGAATGCAAGGTCTACATGGTGCGGGTGAGCTACAACCAGAAGCCCTACCGCCGCGCACTGATGGAGGCGTTCGGCGCGTCCGTCACCGCCAGCCCGAGCGATGAGACAGAGTCGGGCCGCGCGATTCTGGCGCAAGATCCGCAATCCAACGGCTCGCTGGGCATCGCCATCTCGGAGGCGGTTGAAGTGGCTGCCAAGGACCCGCACACCAAGTACGCGCTGGGCAGCGTGTTGAATCACGTCCTGCTGCACCAGACCGTGATCGGGCAGGAGGCGATCGAGCAGATGAGCCTGGCCGGCGACGAACCCGACGTGATCGTCGGTTGCACGGGCGGCGGATCCAATTTCGCGGGTCTGGTGATGCCCTATCTGGGCCGCAAGATCAAGGGACAAAGCGGCGCGCGCGTGGTGGCCGTGGAACCCGCGGCTTGTCCCAGCCTGACCAAGGGCAGATTCACCTACGATTTTGGCGATACCGGCCACCTGACGCCGCTGGTCAAGATGCACACGCTGGGCAGCACCTTTATGCCACCGGGAATTCACGCGGGCGGATTGCGCTACCACGGCATGGCGCCGCTGGTGTCGCACGTGATGGATCTCGGGCTTGGTCGAAGCGACAGCGGTGCAACAACTGGACGCGTTCGCCGCCGGGATTCAATTTGCCCGCGCCGAGGGAATCATTCCGGCGCCCGAAGCCAACCACGCCGTTGCCGGAGCCATCCGCGAAGCTCTGCGCGCCAAGGAAGAAGGAAAGCAGCGGACCATCCTGTTCAATCTCTGCGGGCACGGACATTTCGACATGCAATCGTATATCGACTATCAGGCGGGAAAATTGCAAAACTACGAGTATCCGGCGGAAGAAATCGCGATGGCGCTGGCGGGCCTGCCGCGCTAGCTGAGAACAGCTCATGGCCGCATCAAGCCCTACACCGCCGTGGGACTGATTCCCACCGTGCGCGGAATCCGCAAACGCGCGGATATTCGCATCAACCTGGAGCACTTGAAGCACCTGGTCAAGGCAGCAGCGTGGCTCTCCAGCCTGGATCTGCCGGTGCGGCTGATCGCCATTCCCGAGGGAGCTCTGCAAGGATTCAACGACGAAGTTCTGGATCTGGATCATGTGCAGTTTGCTCGCGAAGGCGCCATCGATATTCCCGGCGAGGAGACCGATTTTCTGGGCCGACTGGCGCGCGAATACGATAGCTACATCATTGCCCAGGCCAAGGCCCGGCATCCCGACTGGAAGGATCGATTCTTCAATGTGGGCTTCATCCTGGACCCCAAGGGCGAAGTCATCCTGCAGCACTACAAAGTGTCGCCGCTGTTTCCCGTCGAGCATTCCGATGTGCCCGCACGACATCTATGACTGGTGGGTCGAGAAATACGGGCGCACGCTGCAGGCCTTCTGGCCGGTGGTGGACACCGAGATCGGGCGTTTGGGGATCATGATGGCCAACGAAGGTTCCTATCCCGAAAATGCTCGCGCCCTCGCGCTGAATGGCGCCGAGGTGATCTATCGCGCATCTTATCCGCATCCCGCCACCGGGAACGATTATTTCGAAATTCAAAGCCGCGCGCGTGCGCTGGACAATAACGTCTACGTGGTGGCGCCCAATATGGGCACGTATTATCTATTTTCAGAAGAGAACACGCCCATCGATACCTTTGGCGGGCGTTCATTCATCATCAACTATCGGGGCCAGATCGTCGGCAAGCAAGAGTACGGGGCCGGCTCAACCTATGTGGGTGGGGTGATCGATATCGAAGCGTTGCGCGATCACCGGGCGCGCGCGCAATGGGATAACTGGGTGAAGGACCTGCGCACCGAGTTGTACCAGATTCTCTATGAGGCGCCTATTTACCCCAAGAATCTCTATCTGGAACGCGCGCCCATGAAGCACGCCGAGTATCGCGAAGAGGTGATCCTGAAGCAAATCGCGCAGATGCATCAGCGCGGCGTGTGGGCGAAACCGGGACGTTAACGCAGCGGCCTCAACTCCGGCTGGGCGCCATCGGCGAGCGGGTACCCGTCGACGTTGAGCAGCAGGGAAACAAACTGGTAGTAACCCACCACGCCCATCAGGTCCACCACGCCGCGTTCGCCGAATTTCTCCTTGGCGGCCTGGAAGGTTCCGTCGCTGACATGCTTGGTATTCAGCACCTCGGTGCAGAAATTGTAGATCGCCTCTTCGTCAGGCTGCATGGGTGACGGGCGTTTGCCGGCGGCCAGAGCGTCGATGAGCGCGGGGCTCAGGCCTGCAGCCAGGGCGTTCTTGTGGTGCGCCTGCCACTCAAACTGCGCCGTCCAGAAACGCGCCGTAATCAGGATGGCGAATTCGTTCAGCCGGCGTGGAAGGGAGGAGTGGTAGCGCATCTGCGCGCCGAACTTTTGTGCCAGGTCGCCCATCTCCGGGCTGCGTAGAAGGATGTTGAATGGCCCGTCCAGCGAACTCCGCGGTCCGGCCAGGATGCTGTCGGCCAGCGCCTTCTGTTCGGGTGTCATTTTGTCGTAACTCAGCGGTTGGAAGCGGCCGCCGCGCAAGTGCAGGTCGCGAGTGGTGGGGGCTTGGGCATTCACACTGCCAAGGATAGCGAGAATTCCGGCAGCGGCCAGGGGTAAGCAAAGGGATACGCGAAGGACGGCTGGGAGGCGCATGTAGTGTTCCTTTCGACTGTTGTCGATTGTATCGTTCCCGCCCCTTCGTGCGTCTCACGTTTTGATGAAGATTGGTGGTACTCGCACTGCTGGCCGCGTGCGCCTGGGCGCAATCCCAACCTGAACAAAAACATAGCCGCGGCGCAGGCAAGGAGATCGGGAGCGGAGCCGGCGACCTCGGAAAGGGTGCTGCTAAGGGCGCCGGAAATCTTGCGAAGGGCACCGGTAAGGGCGCTCTTGATCTTGTAACTCTGCATCCCATCAATGCAGCGGCGTCGGTTGGCAAGGGAGCCGCGGTGGGCGGTAAGGACGTGGCTGTGGGCTCCGTAAAGGGTACAGGCAAGATAGGCAAAGGCATCGGCAAAGCCGTCAAGAAAATATTCTAGGATTCGATACGAAAAACCAAATGACTAAAACCACAAATCATCAGCCCTTCCTCACGGATGTTCAGGAGTTGCGCAAACGGGCGCGCACCAGCCTTGAAAAGGGCCCCATCACACCGGATTATCTGGGTGATGTGAAGCAGACCATCGACATCCTGCAGGCCGTACTCGCGACGGAAATCGTGTGCGTGCTGCGCTACACCATGAACGCGATCGCGGCCACGGGCATTTCGAGCGAGAGCGTGAAGGAAGAATTCGACCAGCACGCCAAAGAAGAGCAAGGCCATATGCGCCAGGTTGCGGAGCGCATCAACCAACTGGGCGGATCTCCGAATTTTAACCCGGAAGGTCTGGCCACGCGTTCCGCTTCACAATACGTGGAAGGCGCGAACCTGGTCGAGATGATCAAGGAAAATCTGGTGGCCGAACGGATCGCTTGCGAACATTATCGCGAGCTGATCCGATATTTCGCCGACAAGGACCCCACCACGCGCGTGATGATGGAAGGCATCCTCAGCAACGAAGAGGAGCACGCCAACGACATGCACGATCTGCTCGTCGCGCATGAAGGCAGGCCGATGCTCAAGACCCACGCATAGCCGCCGCGCTGGTGGCCAATGGCAACGGCATTTGCTTTCGCTCTAACGCCAGCAGCAATTCCTTCCTGGGAAGGCCACCGCCGTAACCGGTGAGCTTGCCGTTGCTGCCGATGACGCGATGACACGGAATCACAATCGCGATTGGGTTGGCCCCATTGGCACGTCCCACCGCGCGGAAGGCGTTGGGCGATCCGATGCGTCGCGCGAGTTCGCCGTAAGAGATGGTCTCGCCATAAGGAATATTGCAGAGCTCGCGCCAGACGCGGCCGTGGAAAGCCGGGCCTTCGGGCGCCAAGGGCAGATCGAACTCCCGCAGTTTGCCGGCGAAAAAAGCTCGCAACTGACGGATCGTTTCGCGCAACGGCGCCGCGTCTTCGCGCCAGTGCGGACGTGGCGTGGCTGGTTCGCGACCTTCGGCAAACAGCACGTAGCGCAGGCCAACGTCATCCGCCGCCAGCAGCAGCTTTCCGGTGGGGCTGTCCATCCACGTAAAGCATATTGATTGTTCCATCTTTCACTCCTTGCCAAAGGTGCATGGCAGCATAGGCGCGCCAGGGACGCCAGCGCTCAGCGTGCTGTTCCAGCTCTCCAGTTTTCTTCATTCGCGCCGCGCGTAGCAGCACCAGATCGCCCGACGGGAATGCGTCCGGGTCCGACAGAGCGCGCATGGCGATGTACTGCGCGGTCCAGGGGCCAAGGCCGCGGATGGCAGATAACCGTTCCACGAATGTCGCCGACTCACCGCGATCGAAGGTGAGCGCTCCGCTGGCGACAGCCCTGGCGAACTCGCGGATTGCTTCGCCGCGCGACGCCGGAATGCCGATTGCCAGGTCCGAGGCAACCAGCTCATCGGCGGTTGGAAAAGTGCAGGCCAGACCGTCCACTTCAAACGGTACCGGATGGCCGAACTTGGCGGCCAGACGCGCGGTCAAAGTGGAAGCGCCGGCCACGCTCACCTGCTGGCCCAGAATGGCACGCACTCCCAGTTCGAAGCCGTCCCAGGCGCCCGCGACACGCAAGCCGGGCCGCGCTCTAGTAAGCCGGGCGAGCAGTGGATCGCGCTTGAGGCTGGAGTTGATGGCCAGCGGATCGGCATCCAGATCGAACATGCGCCGCACTCGGGAAACTATGTGGAGCAGCCGGGCAGGTCCGGCGAAATCGACGAGCAAGGTCAGCGCGTGCGATCCAGCGGGCTTTACCTCAAGCCAACCGATCTCGCCGTCCAGCACGAATGTTCTGCGGTAGCGATCCCCGCAAATAGATTCGACGCCTGCAATGGCGCGCCGGGCGATAAACTCCAGCAGCGCGTCGTAATCGTACGGTGGCCGAAAACGCAATTGCAGCGTGTAAGGACCCGAACTCGACGCGCGTTTGGACTTACGCCGCAATTCACGCGGGCTGCGTCCGTACGTGGTTTTAAAAGCGGCATTGAAGCGCCGAATGCTGCCATAGCCCGAAGCACTGGCGATGGTGGTTAGAGGCAGTTGGGTCTCGTCAATCAGTTTTTTTGCGGAGAGCAGCCGCTGCGCCTGCGCGACGGCGATGGGCGTGGCGCCCAAATGCTGCCAGAACAACCGCCGCAGATGCCGCGATCCGATACCCAGGCGCTCGGCGAACGCATCGACGCTGGAATCTTCGCCATCACTCTCCGCACGTCCGTCCGCACGTCCATCGAATGCCCCTTCGTGAATCAGCCGCAGCGCGCGCGCCACGGTGGTGGACGTTCCATCCCACGCCGCGGTGCCCCAACTTTCGGGACGGCAGCGCAGGCAGGGCCGAAAACCAGCCTGTAGCGCGGCGGCGGCCGACGGATAATAGTCAATGTTCTCCTCTTTCGGCGATACAGCGGGACACACCGGACGGCAGAAGATGCGGGTGGTGCGCACAGCGATGAAGAACTTACCATCGAAGCGGGCGTCGCGCGAAAGGCGGGCAGCGCGGCAGATTTCACGATTTAGTTCCACATGTCCGAGTTCCACAGGTCCCTCATTTGATCTTAGCCTCGGCTGCGCCACGAACTAGCCGTTTTCGGACATGGACGACTCACGCCAGCAGCGCAGGCGGTAAAATATGAGCGTAATGCGTGTCGTGCTGGTTGGGGTGCTGGCCGTGCTGGTAGTGAGCGCCGTGCTTTTCGCGGATCGATTGGAAGACACCTTCTATGTCCCTCTGGACGATCCGGCCATTCAGTATGCCGGGCCCGTTTCCGATCCAATCGCCCGTCTTCAAAAGCAACTCGAAGCGCAGAAGATCAAGCTGGACTACGCGCCGAATGGCTGGGGATATTTACCGGCCGTTCTGAAACAACTGAACATCAATGTCGATTCGCAGGTGCTGGTATTCTCCCGCACCAGCATCCAGACTTCGCATATCTCGCCGCGCACGCCGCGCGCCATCTATTTCAACGACGAAACGGCCGTCGGATTCGTACAAAATGGCGATGTGCTGGAGCTGTCTGCTAGCGATCCCAAGCAGGGCGCCGTCTTTTACAGCATGGACACCGAGAAAACCGACCGGCCTGAATTCGCGCGCCGCGACGATTGTCTGCGCTGTCATCAAGGCGCGCCGACCATGGGCATTCCCGGAATCCTGGTGAGTTCGGTGCACCCGATTACCGATGCCGAGGGGCGCGAGTCACACGGTAGCGCGTTACATCACGGACGATCGAACCAGTTTCGCGGAGCGCTGGGGTGGTTGGTACGTCACGGGAACGCATGGGTCGCAAGTGCATTTGGGAAATAATCCGGAGCTGACCGATCCGTTGAATCCGGGGCGTGCGTTGAAAGAAGGAACGCAAAACGTCACCAGCCTGGAAGACCGGTTCAACACTGCCCGGTACCTGGCGCCCACCAGCGATATCGTCGCGCTGATGACCTTGGAGCATCAGACGCGCATGATCAACCTGATGACGCGCATCGGATGGGACGCGCGCATCGCACTGCGGGAAGGGAAGGGGACTCTCGATCCTGCGGCGCGGGATCGAATCAACCCGGAGATTGAGGAGACTGTCGGCTATATGCTCTTCGTGGATGAGGAACCGCTGAAGGAGCCGGTCCAGGGCGTCTCGACGTTCACCAAGACTTTCGCCGAGAGGGGACCGCGCGATCCGAAGGGCCGGTCCTTGCGGGACTTCGATCTTCAGAAACGCCTGTTCCGCTATCCATTGTCTTATTTGATCTACAGCGCGGCGTTCGATGGGATGCCGGATGTGGTGCGCGAACGAATCTACCAGCGCCTGTATGACATCTTGACCGGCCAGGACAAAAGTAAGACCTTCGCCGGTATTTCGCCCGCCGACCGGCAAGCCGTTCTAGAGATCGTGCGCGCCACGAAACCGAACCTGCCGAAATACTGGCTGTCCAACTAAATCGAGCTGTTACCCCAAGTTAGGTGCCAAGCGGAGTAACAATAGAATGAATGAGTTCGTCATTGCTTACAGCGCCGGAATCGGGCTGATTTTGGGTTCCGCAAGGGAACAAGTGCAATATCAGTAGGATGTGCGGTATCCTGACCAAGGCCCCATAGGCGCGGAAAGATCCATGACGATACGCCAAGCTTCCGGTTGCATGGCTGCTCTGGGTTTTGTACTCGCTGCCCAGACGGCTAGTCCACAGACCTCGCCTGCACCGCGAAGTGCCCCGGCTCAAGTGACGGACTCCGCGTCCGAACGCGCCCTCCTCAATCAGTACTGTGTCATCTGTCATAACCAGAAGCTGAAGACCGGTGGCCTGGAACTGGACAAGCTGGACACGGCGCACGTCGCCGATCACGCCGAAAAATGGGAACTTGTGGTGCGCAAGCTGCGCTCCGGCATGATGCCGCCATCCGGGCTGCCGCGGCCCGCCTGGACCACCTACGAATCCATGGTCGGTTGGCTCGAAGGCGAGCTGGACAAGAACGCCTCAACCCACCTGCCCCCGCCCGGTCTGCACCGCATGAATCGCACCGAATACGCGAACGTGATCCACGACATGCTGGCGCTGGATATCGATCCGACGAAGTATCTGCCTTCCGACGATTCCACGCGTGGATTCGACAACATCGCCGGTGCCTTAGCCTTGTCGCCTGCCTTGCTCGAAGGCTACACCACGGCTGCGGCCAAGATCAGCCGTATCGCCATGGGAGACGTCAGCGAGCCGGCGCTCGCGACTTATCGGGTGCCGGCCGACACCACGCAGGATTATCACATCGACGGGCTGCCCTTCGGCACTCGCGGCGGTTTGGTGGTGCAGCATGAATTCCCGGCCGACGGCGATTACGTCTTCAAGGTGTTCCCTATTAACAAAGGATT
The DNA here is from genome assembly GCA_963781905.1 of Bryobacterales bacterium. Classification (GTDB taxonomy): domain Bacteria; phylum Acidobacteriota; class Terriglobia; order Bryobacterales; family Bryobacteraceae; genus Palsa-89. The sequence continues at coordinate 3,057,253 of CAWAHZ010000010.1, read as the reverse complement.
GATGGACGGTAACCGGGCGTTCGGCGAGATCACTGGCGAGAAGCTGGAGCTGATCGTCGATGGCCAGCGCGTTCACTTATACGATTGGGACAAGGAAGTGGCGCAAGGCAAGGCGGTTCATTTCGGCACGGCGGAAGTTCATTTCCAGGTAAAGGCCGGTCCCCACACGGTGGGTGTCACCTTCCTCTCCACTCAGCTTGCGCCGAGCCAGGACCTGGACGAACATTTCTTGAGAAGCACCATCGAGACGGGTGGTCTGCCGGGCTTCAAGTTTTATCCGCATGTAGGGAAGATGGAGATTTTGGGCCCGTTCAAGCCGGCCGGTGCGAACGATTCGCCCAGTGCCAAAAAGATTTTTGTTTGCCATCCCGCCAATGCATCCGAGGAGGCGGCCTGCGCGAAGAAGATCGTGGATGCGCTGGCGCGCCATGCGTTCCGCCGTCCCGTGACTCCGCAAGATACCGAGACGCTGATGACGTTCTATCAGCAGGGCCGCAACGATGGAAGCTTCGACACCGGCATTGAACGCGCGTTACAGCGCATCCTGGCCGATCCCGAGTTTGTGTTCCGCAAGGAATCCGAGCCGGAGAAGCTGGCGGCCGGACAAAACTATCACATCAGCGATCTGGAGCTGGCCTCGCGGCTATCGTTCTTTTTGTGGAGCAGCATCCCGGATGACGAACTGATCGACGTTGCGGGGAAGAACAAGCTGCATGAACCGGCCGTGCTGGAGGCGCAGGTGCGGCGCATGCTGGCGGATCCGCGGGCCGATCGGCTGGTGATTAATTTCACCGGACAATGGCTGAACCTGCGCGCACTGCAGACCTGGGCGCCGACGGTTTCTCTGTTCCCCGATTTCGACGACAATCTGCGTCTCGCGATGCGCAAGGAAACCGAGCTGTTTGTCGGAAGCGTGGTGCATGAAGACCGCAGCCTGACCGATCTATTGGATGCCAAATACACCTACCTCAACGAACGCCTCGCCAAGCACTACGGCATTCCCGGCGTCTATGGCAGCGATTTTCGCCGCGTGGAATTAAGCCCCGAATTCGACATGCGCCGCGGCCTGCTGGGCAAAGCCGCCATCGAGACCATCTCTTCTTATCCGCAGCGCACCACTCCCACCGTCCGCGGCAAAGAGATGATGCAGATTTTCCTGGGTGTGAGCCCGCCCGATCCGCCGCCTAACGTCCCGCAGTTGAAAGATCAGGGCGCGGCCGTCCATGGCGGCGCGAAGCCCACCATGCGCCAGCAGATGGAGATGCATCGCAAGAACGAACCGTGCGCCACCTGCCACAAAATCATGGACCCGATAGGCTTTTCGCTGGAGAACTTCGACGCCGTAGGCGCCTGGCGGACGGAGGATAACGGCAGCCCGATCGATCCTGCCGGCAAGCTGGTGGACGGTTCCAAGCTGGATGGGGTCAAGGGCATGCGGGAGGCGCTGCTGCGCTATTCGCCACAGTTTGTCCGCGTAGTGACTGAGAAGCTGTTCATTTATGCGATGGGCCGGGGCAGTGAATACTATGACATGCCTCTGATTCGGTCGATCGTGCGGGATGCGGAGTCGAAAGACTATCGGTTCTCATCCTTCATCTTGGGGATTGTTAAGAGTGAGCCGTTCCAGGTGAATCAGAAAGAGCAGGTTACCTCCAACGGACGAGGGCCGCTGGCTGATGCGCGCGGTTCAGAACCGCGACCGTAAAGAAGGGGTTTCATAAATGTTTATTACTAAGAAGCACATATCCCGCCGCACGCTGCTGCGTGGAGCCGGCGTTGCGCTGGCGCTGCCGCTGCTCGATTCCATGCTGCCTGCGCAGACTCCGATCGGCAAGACGGCTGCGAACCCCAAGACCCGGTTCACCGGCATCTTCGTTCCACACGGCGCGGCGCCAGGTTGGTGGGTGCCCGAAGCGGGCGGCCCGGGCGAACCGAAGCGGGAAGTGGGCGCGAAAGATTTCAAGTACCCGATGATCTTTGAGCCGCTCGAGCCGTTTCGCGAGCACACCGTGATCACCAGCGGTCTGTGGTCCAAATCGGCCGAGCCGCCTCCTGGACAAACCGGCGCGGATCACTGGGTGGCGGCCGCGTTCCTGTGCGCGAACAAGCCCAAGAAGACCACCGGCGCGGACATCTACGATGGAACCACCATCGATCAGATCATCGCCCAGCATGTCGGGCAGGGATCGCTGCTGCCGTCCCTGCAACTGGCGCTCGAGGATCCGGGTGCGAATTCGAGCAACTGCGGGGAAGGCTATAGCTGCACTTATTCGAACACCATCTCCTGGTCCACTCCCACGCAGCCGCTGCCCATGGAGCTGGACCCGCAAGTTGCTTTTGAGCGCTTGTTCGGCGCGGGCGGTAACGCGGCGGATCGCGCGGCGCGGCGCGAGCAGGACCGTAGCATCCTCGATTCCATTACATTGAAGCTCGCAAGCTTTAAGCGCGACCTGGATCCGAGCGACCGTTCCAAGCTGGATGAATATGAGACCGACATTCGAGAGCTGGAGCGGCGGCTGGCCATCGCCAAGAAAGCCACGGGCGCTATCTCCACCGATGGCGTGGTGATTCCAGCCGGCGTCCCGGAGTCCTTCGATGAGCACGTGAAGCTGCACTTCGATCTGCAACGCCTGGCATTCCAGGCCGACATCACGCGCGTTTCCACCGTCCTCTACGCGCGCGATCTGACGTCGCGCTCTTATCCGGAGAGCGGGGTGCACGACGGTTTCCACGGCATTTCGCACCACGCCGAGAATCCCGAGACCATCGCGCGCTACGCCAAGCTGAATCAGTATCACATCAAGTGCCTGGCGTATTTTGTCGAAAAGATGAAGAACACGCCGGATGGCGACGGCACGCTGCTGGATCATTCGCTGATCCTCTATGGCACCAACATGGGCGATTCGAACCAGCACCTGCATTACGACGTGCCGCATTTGCTGATCGGAGGAGCGTCCGGCCAGCTCAAAGGCAATCGCCATTTGGCCTACGCATCGAAAACCGTTCCAACCGGGAATCTGCTGGCGAGCATTCTGGATCTGTATGGCGTCCACGAAGATACTATCGGCGACAGCACTGGCCGGTTGCCGGGTTTGGTTTAGACGGGCCGAATATGCGACCCCGCCGCGTCCTTCCCGTTTGTGCCTGCACGCTGTTCCTGTCCGCCGGTGCTTTCGCCGCGAGTAACAGCCCACTGGCGGACGCGGCCATGCAGGGCGATCGGGCGGCGGTCCAAGCGCTGGTGCAACAGAAGGCGGATCTGAACGCCGTGCAGGCGGACGGCGCCACCGCCATCCAATGGGCGGTGTATCGCGACGATCTGGAAATGGCCGGCGTGCTGATCGGGGCCGGTGCGGATATCAAGCTGGCCAATCGCGAAGGGGCTACGCCGCTTTATTTGGCCTCGTTGCATGGCAGCGCGCCGATGATTGAGAAACTCTTGAAGGCCGGAGCCGATCCGAATGCGCTGGGGCCGGAGGGCGAGACGCCGCTGATGCTCGCGGCGCGCACCGGAAATCTGGACGCCATGCGGACCTTGCTGGATCATCACGCCGACGTGAACGCCAAGGACAAGCTCCGCTCCACTACCGCTCTGATGTGGGCCGCCGAGCAGGGCCATCCCGAGGCTGTGAAATTGCTGGTCGAGCATGGCGCCGCGGTGGGCGCGCAAACCGACATCGACACTCGCAACGCGCGGAACAATCTGGCGAATACGGTGAAGCAGCGCTTGCATTCGAGCTTCGGCGTGCTTGGTAAACGCGGGCCTGGCAACGACGGCACGCCGCCGCTACCCGAACGTGCGGCCGCTCGCAAGGCGCCGGCAACTCAGCCCAATGGCGAGGACGAGGTGGTGGCGGCCTTCTTCCGGCGTCCCGCCAAGAAAGACGGCGGAGGCCTGACGCCATTGGTCTATGCCGCGCGTGAAGATTGCATCGAATGCGCGAAGACTCTGGTGGCAGCGGGGGCCGACGTCAATCAGCGAACGTTCTACGGTTGGACGCCGCTGCTGGTTGCAACGCAGAACCGGCATTATAAGCTGGCTGCGTACTTGCTGGAGCATGGCGCGAATCCGAACATAGCGAACAAGGGCGGATGGACGCCGCTGTATCTGGCCACCGACAATCGCAACATAGAAGGCGGCGACTATCCGGTGCGCGCGCCGGACATGGATCATCTGGATTTCATCAAGCTGCTGATCGCCAAAGGCGCGGACGTGAACGCCCGGATTTGCGGCGCCGAATCGACGCCTGAGGAATGCATGGGCGATAGCACCGAAACGCGGACCAACTTCACCATGCAGTGGCTGTTTGAGGACGGCGCAACACCGTTTCTGCGCGCGGCGCAATCGGGCGATGTCGAACTGATGAAGCTGCTGCTCGCGCACGGCGCCAATCCGAAGATTTTCACCGCGCACAATGTGACGCCGCTGGCCGTGGCCGCGGGTATCGGCTGGGTGGAAGGCGTAACGTTCGAATGGTCGCCTGCGGAGACAACCGAGGCCGTCAAGATGTGCCTGGATTTGGGGCTGGATCCCAATGTCGCCGACGACGAAGGCCGTACCGCCCTGCATGGCGCGGCGCATAAAGGCCGGGTGGAAGTGATTCAACTGCTCGTGGATCATGGGGCTAACCTGAACGCGCATGACGGCGGCAGCCGCGACAGCGTCAACGGCGCGCTGCTCGGCAAGACCTGGATTCCGATCGATTGGGCGCGCGGGCTGGTGCGCGTGGGCGTACAATCGGCGATTGCGCATCCTGAGGCCGCGGCGCTGCTCGCCAAGCTGATGACCGATCGCCATATCCCCATTCCGCCGGCTCCGACGTCATCTATCTGTTTGACCGAGGGACTGAACGGCTGTAAGTGAGCGCTCCCCCGACGGTCGCGGTTCAGTTCAGAGATTAAACCGGTTATCGGAAACGAACGCCGGGTTCCATTGCACCTTCGCAGGCTCCTTGAACTCGGGGTTCTCTTCCTTGAGCAGCGCCACCGTCGCAACCACTGCGGCGTCCTTGGCTTCTTCTTCATCCACGGCAGTGATCTCGGCCTCATGGTGATTGTCGCCGAGCAATTGCAGCCGCCACGTGGAGTCGCCGGAAGCTTCCAGAAGAAGCCAATAGGGACCCAAACGGGTTGTGAGTTTACGAACCAAGGTGGGAGTTAACGAAACGGGCGCGCCTTACCAGCGCGGTCCCTTGCTGCGTCCGCCGCCGCCGCCGCTGCGATTGAAACCACCACCGCCGCCACCGCTGCGGTTGCCGCCACCACCGCCGGGACGTCCGCCGGAGCGCTCTTCGCGAGGACGCGCTTCGTTGACGTTCAAGTCGCGGCCGTTCATATTGCGGCCATTTAAGCCCGCAATGGCATTCGAGGCTTCATTACGGTTGGTCATCTCCACGAAGGCAAAGCCACGGGGCTGGCCGGTGTCGCGATCACGCACAATATTCACACGTTCCACGGCGCCGAATTCATTGAAAGCTGCTTCCAGGTCTTCCTGGGATGTTTCGTAGGAAAGGTTTCCTACAAAGATGTTGGTCATGCGGACACTCCTTAGCTGCGAGGGCTCTTGGCAGCGTGGTTCATGGTTACAGGCGAGCTGGCGTACGCCGGACCGCGAGGCGAAGTCGCGAGCAAAATTAGCTGGATTTTATGTTAGCACGCCGACTAGCGAGGCCATACTTCGTTAACGGTTACACGCTACAGATCCTCTCCCTTATGATGGTTTGTCATGAGGCAAATTGCTGGCGGCTGGCTGTTCTTCGGCTTGGCGTTGATGGCTACGGCGCAGGCTCCGGATATGATCCTGATCCATGGCAAGATCCTGACTGTCGACGCGAAGGACTCAATCGTGGAAGCTGTCGCCATCAAGCAGGGAAGGATCGTAGCGGTAGGATCGACGGCGGACATCCAGCGGCAGGCCGGCCCCGCCACGCGTGTCGTCGATCTCAATGGCCTCACGGCAACGCCCGGCCTGATCGACACCCACGGACATTACGCTGCCAGCGGCGTCGACGAATTGTTTAGCGTCGTTCTGAATGACGTCTCAAGTGTGAGCCAGGCGGTGGAGAAGATTCGCCAGAAGGCCGCTACGCTAAAACCCGGCGAATGGCTGGTAGGCGCTGGATGGGACGAGGGCAAACTGGCGGAACGGCGCTATCTCGTGGCCTCCGACCTCGACAAGGTCACGCCCAACAATCCCGTTTGGCTGATGCACACCACCGGGCACTACGGCGTAGCCAATAGTTATGCGCTGAAGCTGGCGCACATCACTGCCTCCACGCCAGATCCTCCGGCGGGCACCATTGACCGCGACGCGCAGGGCAACCCGACCGGCGTGTTGAAAGAATCGGCCAAAGACATGATGGTCAGTCTGACTCCCGCTCCAACGCCCGAGCAATGGCGCCGCGGAATCCTGCATAGCATTGAGGGCTTGCATCGCGAGGGCATGACCGCTGTGAAGGACCCGGATCTAACCCAACCCATGTGGGATGCCTACCGCGAACTGCTCAACGAGAAAAAGCTGGACGAGCGCGTCTTCATTCTGTGGCACGCCGGCACCACCATGGAATCCGCCCGGCAAGCGTTAGCGAGTATTTCCGCGCTCCCCAAGCCGCCCGGTTCGCTCGGCGACGGCCTGCTGCTTTCGGGCGGCGCCAAAATCTATATGGACGGCAGCGGCGGTGCGCGCACGGCCTGGATGCACCAACCCTGGAACAAGAACCGCACGGAAGTGGACGGAACGAACGTCGGCTATCCGGCTACCGATCCTCAAGTTTATCGGCAGATGGTGCGGCTCTTCCATCAGGCCGGCGTGCACGTCGGCACGCACGCTATCGGCGACCGCGCCATTGACTGGGTGGTGGACACCTACGCGGAAGTGCTGAAAGAAAAACCCACGCGTGGGCTGCGTCACAGCATCATTCACTGCAATCTCCCAACGGATCACGCCATCGCGGTGATGGCTTCGTTGCAGAAACAATATGACGCTGGTTACCCGGAGGCACAAGCTCCTTTCATGTGGTGGATCGGCGACACCTACGCGGGCAATTTCGGTCCCGAGCGCTCCCAGCGCTTAGAGCCTTTCAAGACCTGGCTGGCCAAAGGCGTTCAGTGGACCGGAGGATCGGATTATGACGTCACTCCCTACGCGGCGCGCTATGGGATCTGGGCCTCAATGGAGCGCGAGACGCTCAAAGGCGTATACGGCGCGCATCCTTTTGGGACCGCCGAAGCCATTGACGTCCGCACCGCGCTGCGTTCCTACACCGCTTGGGCCGCGCGGCAGTTGTTTCTAGAAGACAAGATTGGAAGCATAGAGCCAGGGAAGCAAGCCGACATCGCGGTCTGGGATCACGACTTGTATACCATGCCCGCCGCCGGCATCAAGAACCTGAAATGCGAACTGACCCTCTTCGCTGGCCGAGTGGTTTATCAGGACGCGGCTGCGGAAATCTCTATTCGAAAGTAGAATTCGTTTCATCGCTTCGTAATGGCGCTTTGATAGAGGCCCAAGGTACGATCTACCATCGTGTCGAGGCCGAATTCCTGCCGGGCTCGGAGCATGCCCGCCTGTCCGAACCTGTGACGCAAACCAGAGTCGTCCAGCAGCCGGTTGATGGCCGCTGCCAAGGCTTGTGGGTCTGCCGGCGGGACGGTCAGCCCGGTCTGATCGTGTAGAGAAACCAGCGGTACGCCTGAATCCAGGCTGGTGTTCACCACCGGCAGCCCGGCTGCCATAGCCTCGATCTGAACGATTCCGAAAGCTTCGCTGCGCGCTACCGAAGCCAGGACGAACAAGGCGGCGGCGTGATAATAGGGCAGCATTGCGGCGTCATCGATTACGCCCGCGAAAAACACCTGCTCAGCGACGCCCAATTCCGCGGCTAGTCTCTCCAACCTTCCCCGCAACGGGCCGTCGCCGACAATTACCAGTTTGCCGCGCACCTGCGTCATGGCGCGAATCAAGTGCTCCAGGCCTTTGTAATAAACCAGGCGCCCCACGCTGATGACCAAGCGTTCACCGAATCGCGCACGGAGCTGCCTGACCGCATCCGGATCGCATTGTTCGAACCGCGCCGTGTCCATGCCGAAGGGTATAACGTGGCACCTGTCGCGAAAGGTCTGGAGCACGGGCGAAGTGGCAAGGTAATTTGTCGACGTGGTAATGATGGCTGAGCTTCTCCGCAGGGCCGCATAGAGGAGTGGCTCAAACATCCGGGCTAACACCTTCTGCCGGACAATGTCGCTGTGATAGGTGACCACCAGGGGGCCGCGATAGCCGCTCGCAAGATACGCCAGCACGGCTGTCGGATTGGGCAAGTGGATGTGCACCAGGTCCGCCGCCGAGTTGCGGATTCGCGCAGCCATGGCCAGCGAGATGGCCGTCGAACGGACTTTTAGCACGGTGGCTAGCCGCGAGACCGGCACCGAGTGGAGCACTTCCTCGACGGAATTGCGATCGTCGCTCGAGACGATGACGCGCACATCCGTGTGGTTCCGCAATCCTCCGCACAGGGCTTCGAGATGAGTTTCCATACCGCCGATATGAGGCGGATAGAACTTTCCAACCTGCAGAACCCGAAGCTTACCGCGAAGGGCTTCCGCGCTAGCGGGCACTGGCGCTGGACGCGGATGCTGAGGGAGTTCCGATCCCATGGAAGAGAGCAGATTCATTGGACTGTGGGTGGATCGTCCCGTATAACCTGGAGTGCGGCCCGCAATTTTAGCAACCGTTCCCGCCAAAGCCTCATTTCAGTGTAAGCATGTAGACGCCGGAATGTGACAAGAACCAACAGCAGGAAGGTACTATGCGTCTTACCTTTTTCATACGCCGTCCGAATCGAAGACGCTGCCGGGGTTGGGCCGCGTGAGGGTAGACATCCTACATACCAGGGTGTAGGATGTCTACAGTAAGATGCGAAAGAGTCAATATCAAAATCAGATCGAGCTGCTGCAAGGAACGCTCGATATGCTCATCCTCCAGATGCTGCAATGGGGGCCCAGGCATGGGTACGGGATCGCCCAGGCGATTCGCGCCAATTCGGGCGACGTGCTGCGCGTAGAGACCGGCTCGCTCTATCCGGCGCTCCACCGTCTGGAGAAACAGAAGTGGGTGAAGGCGGAATGGAAGCTCGGAGAGAGTGGCCAGCGCGCCAAGTATTACAAGCTGACCGCGGCCGGAAAGAGGCAGCTGGTTGACGAAAGGACACGCTGGGACCAAGTGGTGAGCGCCATCGCGGGCGTGCTGAATCCCGGCGCAAAGGCGGTATAGCAGATGTGGCGGAAGCTTTTTCGCAGGCGGATGGTTCGCGAACAGGATCTCGAGCAGGAGATCGAGAGCCATCTCCAGATGGCGATCGGCGATCGAATAGAACGCGGCGAAGCGGCTCAATCAGCCAGTGTTTCCGCTCAGCGGGAATTCGGAAACGTAGGACTGGTGAAAGAGGTGACGCGCGATATGTGGGGTTGGACGTCGCTCGAGAGATTGCGGCAAGACGTGGGCTACGCCGCGCGGGTTTTGCGCAAGAGCAAGGGTTTTGTATTTGTTGCGATTTTATCGATCGCACTGGGTGTGGGAGCGAATACCGCGATTTTCAGCGTCCTTGACGCGGTGATGCTGAAATCGCTGCCGGTGCGAGGACCCCAACCACCTGGTGGTGGTCGGCGATCCGACCAGAGTAGGGTCGGTATCCGTAGGGTCGGGAAGCACGGATAACTTCTCTTATCCGTTCTACGAGCGATTTCGGACCCAGAACGGCGTGTTCAGCGACGTTTATGCATCCGGGCGAAGTGAGCAACTGAATGTAGCGCTGCGTGATGCGCAACCGTTGGGAAACGCCGTGGACCAGAATCCTCGCGGCCGAATGGTGACGGGCAACTTCTTTTCCGTGCTGGGCGTAACGGCGCTGCTCGGCCGTACGTTCACCGCGCAGGAGACCCAGGTTCCAGGCAGCGCGCCGGTGGTGGTGATCAGCTATGGCTATTGGGAGCGGCAGTTCGGACGTAATCCGGCCATAATCGGGCAAAACCTGACCATCAACCGTTTTCCATTCACCGTGATTGGCGTAGCCCCGCGAGAGTTTTTCGGGGACGTGGTGGGAGCGCCGACGGACATTTGGATTCCGATCACCATGGAGGCGCAGGCCAACCCGGGACATGACTATCTCAAAGCCGTGAATGTCAGCTGGTTGATCCTGATGGGGCGTTTGAAACCGGGCATATCCCAGCAGCAAGCCGCCGCGCAAATACGAGTTCTCGCCGCCCAGATTTTGAAGGAGCAGTTGCAATCGATCGAGTCTGGGGACGGCTTGCGGGAGATGCTGAAGCAGCAGGTTGGAGTTTCCTCTGGAGCAAGAGGGCTCTCGCGCCTGCGGGCGGAATTCTCAATGCCGCTGATGGCCTTGATGGGAATCGTGGGTCTGGTGCTATTGATTTGCTGTTCCAACGTCGCCAATCTGCAGTTGGCGCGCGCGGTGAGCCGGGGACGCGAGATGGGATTGCGAATTGCCTTGGGAGCGGGCCCAGGCAGGCTGGTGCGCCAGTTGCTGACGGAAAGTTTGCTGCTCGCGTTGGCCGGCGGTGCGTTGGGCCTGCTATTTGCTTCGTGGGGCGGCGACTTGCTGGTGAAGCTGGAATCGCAATCGACCGTCATGCCCATCGACACGCACCTGGACGCGCGAGTGCTGGTGTTCACCGCGCTGATTTCTATCGCGTCCGGTTTAATATTCGGCCTTGCGCCAGCCTGGAAAGCCACGCGGCTGGAGGTGGTCTCGAGTTTGAAGACCACCAAATCCGGAGAAGCGGACGGATTCACGCGCGCGTTCAGCAAGCTGCTGATCGTCTCGCAGGTTGCGTTTTCGGTTGTCCTGACGGTGCTGGCGGGTCTCTTCCTTCGCACACTTGTGAATCTGGAGAATGTGAACGTGGGATACAGCCGCGGCGGGCTGATGCTGGCCGAGATCGATACCAAGGCTGGCGGCTATGAGGATGCTCAGGTGAATCAGCTGAGCCGCGATCTTCTGGCGCGAGTGGAGCGGATTCCGGGCGTGGAAAGCTTGAGCGTGTCGGAGAATGGGCTGTTCAGCGGAACCGATTCGGCCAGCGATGCACAGGTGGAAGGGTTCACGGCAACGAAAATAGCGGATCGGACGAATCGTTCGGATCGCGTTGGTCCCAATTACTTTCAGGTGGCGGGTACGCCGCTGATCGCAGGGCGGGGAATCGGCTGGGAAGATACGGAGACAACACCCAAGGTGGTGGTGATTAACGAAGCGATGGCCCGGTTCTATTTCCCCCAGAGCAATCCAATCGGGCGGCATATCTTCGACGGTGAGGGGAAAGATCGCGTGGCTTACACTATCGTCGGCGTGGTTCGGGACGTGAAGCAGGGCGACTTGCGGAAGCCAACGCCCAGGCGTTTTTACACCGCGCTTTACCAGCATTCTCCGTCGGACCCGGTTGCGCTGGTCAATTTGGAGATACGCACCAGCGCTCGCGCCGGAAACATCACGCAGCCGGTGCGGCGAGCGATTCAAGCGGTGAACCCGAGCTTGCCAATTCTGAGCCTGAAGAGCGCGGACGATTTGATCGGCGACGATTTAACGCAAGAAAGGATGATTGCGAAATTATCGGGCTTTTTCGGCGTCCTTGCGTTGACCCTGGCTGCGATTGGACTGTACGGCGTGATGTCCTACATAACCGCCCGGCGGACCATGGAAATTGGAATCCGGTTCGCGCTCGGAGCTGCGCGGTCGAACGTCATGAGCATGGTGCTAAGAGACACGCTACGCCTGGTGGCGGCTGGGCTGGCCATCGGAATCATCGCGTCGGGCTTGATTGCCCGGCTGTTTTCCAACGGATTCTTCGGGCTGGCCTCGTTCGATCCGCTGACCAGCATTTCGGCTGCCTGCGCGATTACGATCGCGGCGCTGATTGCCGCATACCTGCCGGCGTGGCGAGCATCGCGTGTGGATCCCATGGTGGCGTTGCGGCAGGAATGAATTTACCAGGCGCATTTAAAATCGACTAGCCCGCCGGTGCCGGATCCACGCCAACCCCGCCAGGCCAGCCGCCAGCAGAGGCAACGTACCCGGTTCCGGCGCAGGCGTGTAATCGTAAGCCAGTGTCACCCGCGCGGTGGCATTCGCGGTCTCCCTGACGGATTCCGTCTCCATGCCTTCCACCAGCGGAAAGCTGGTTGCGGTCAGCGTGAGAAAGATATCATTGCTCCCGCTGAATAACTGCAGGACCGAATCCGGTGGTGGCCCAGTCACGCTTCCTGTTACCATCGCACCCGAGACGGAATCCGTGGCTCCCGACGTGCCCGCGTAATCCAGCGTTCCGTCAAACGCGGTCAAGTGGTGTGTCGGTCCGATCGCCGAGGGAAACACTTCGACGCTCAGCGTATCGCCGTTGGTGGCGATGGTCACCGTCCCGGCAATTATGCCGGCCGCCACATCCGGCACGCTGCTCAGGTTCTCCACCCCCACGGTACCTGCGAAGCTGGCCGCCAGACTGAGAGTAATGGAGTTTAGAACTCCCAGCGACGGATCGAACTGGTTGAACTCAACTGGCGCTATGAATTCGTTTTCAACGTCGAGCAGTGTGTCTTCTTGCGTCTGGACGATCGTGCTCGCGAAACCCGGTCCACTTGCCAGAAGAATCACCGCCGGAATTAAAACATACGTAATCTTCATGATCGGGAACTCCGTTTCCCAACCTGGAAAGCGACAATTCCCTTCGGTTCACCTCATGGGAGCTGAAAAAACAGTCGTGGGTTCTTGACCTTACTCACCCGGTGCACGGTATCTCATTTTGATCTCGAGCGCTTTGTCCACCTCTTCGACTGTCAGCAAAGGTGTGGTGCGCACCCGAACCGTTCCAGTTCCGGACGTGGTCAAAGCCACAGCGGCGGCCGTGACGTTGTCGGGAAGGTCCAAGATGAGGATCGTATCGTCGGCGCCGAATGCATAGTAGAAGGCCTCCACCTTTCCTCCGAGGGCCTGGACGGCTGCTTGGACATCGGCCCGCCGGCCAGACGCGGAGTCGCCTGCCAGTCCGTGAATACCTTCCGTTGTATAGGAAGATTGGATCAAATACTTGGGCATATTACGTCTCTCCCTTCGCGTGGAACCCACTCGCCTTGTGCTGGACCTCACTGGTGGTTCTTTTGGCAGAACTATAATACATTTGTCCCGGCCATCTCTGACGCAGGCCGCGTGAGCGCCGCCAACAATCCGTCTAAGCCGCCTTACCAGAAACGGTGAGCTGATTCCGGAAGGCGCCCAGCTTCTCCTAAGTGATTGAGAGCGGTTTTCAGACACCTGTCCACTCCGTTGGGCGAGAGCCAGGAGCAGATCAAAAGCTTTGGCGACGACGGAATCGGCTGTTCGTCGCGTAGCAACAGGCATTTGTCGGGATTGATTCGAGAGGGACGCATTGCACGAAGTGCTTCACTTGGTTGTCCTTGCGGCCCTAAGCCACTATTAAAGACTTATTAATCGCGTCTTAAAGACTCTTTGGACCCGTTTCGGCCAAGATGGTGCTGTCACTCCGGGTGAGCCGAATCATTGTTTTTACAATGACTTACGGCTTGGCTCCAGGACTGCCTCATCCCCGAAGACGGGACTGAGATTGGAGGAACATAAAATGAAAACGCAGAACACGAAGTCGCTGTCGGTTAGGGCAAAGGAATTGGCATTGCCTATCGTATTTCCGCTCTGGCCGGCTTTTACCGGTCTTTTTGATCGCCTCAGTGTAGTTCGTGCAACCGGCATCATATTGGGTCTGCTGGTGTGCGGCCTGAGCGCATATTCGCAGTCTCCGGGGCTGGGCAGTCAAACTCAATTCGAGTCGGTCTCAGTGGTTGTTCCGGCAGGCAATGCCTGTGTGCTCCACCCCGATGGCAGCCTGGACCCGAAGCAATCTATCCGGCTCAGAGCCGATGCGGATGGCGTGGTCCGATTTCAAGCTGTGCGTCCAACTCATCCGAACAGCGTCGACCGACTTGCGCTCGATTGCACCGATTCCTATGGAAATGACAAAACCTATTCCGTTGATCTTCGGTCGGAGGAGACTTTCGAGCGGCGCCCGTTCGACCCGGTGAGCGCGAATCTGGCGTTTCGGCCGGCACTTTCCGCCGATCCGCTCAGCTTCACACAGCAAGAACTCATCCAGGCAGGCTACGGACTGCGTCCCGATCCGGCTGCCAATCCTGGCGGATACCAGCGGTGGCTGGCTGCGGTGAGCGCGCCGGCGTATAAGCTCCCGAGCGCCGCTCGAACTCCGTCCACACTCCCCGAGGAGACTTCGCGCACCAGTTTTTTACCGTCGGTCCGGGGTCCCGAGCCCGACTCAGACGAGACCATCTCCCCGGTGCCATCGGGCCGCTCCAACGCAGGCTGGACTGGGGCCGTCCTCAGTGGTTCTTACAAGAAGAACGCGACGTCCGCTCTGACCTATAGTTACGTGGAGAATGAAGCGAGCTTCGTTGTCCCGACGATGATCCCTGGCGGCTACGACACAGGTGGCACCTTGATGTCGATATGGAACGGGCTGGATACTTCCGCGCTTTTCCAAGCCATCGTCTGGGTGAACGAGACAACCCAGTCCTACTTCATTCATCGCCAGGATTTTGCCAGCAACAACCCTGCGAGCACCTATGATGGAGAGGGCATAAACTTTACCCCGAACGCCGGCGACCTCATCTACACCCAGGTGTGGTATTGCGACGCCAAGGGAAATGTGAACCTGTCGGGTGGATATGGGTGCTCAGTGATGTTTGACGTGACGCAAGGCGTAGAGTGGGAGTGCGATCAGGCCAAAAGCTCCGAGTGCCAGTCTTTCACGACTAACCCGGCTGACCTGACGAACGGCAAAATCGGTCAAACAGCAGAATTCATTATCGAGGGCGACACCGATGAAGTCACCGGGAATTGTCCGAAAGCGACCTCAAGTACCCAGTGTTATGACGAATGGCCCGATTTTTCGCCGGTCACGATGTCCGGCGCCGCCTTCGTGGTTCAAGGCAGCGGTGTCTCGGGAACCGGCACATGGGTCACGACAAATACAGATCCTTCGGTCACGTTGTTGACCGACGACGTTACCAGCATTCCGTTCGAGCGCGGAGACGGGCATCTTCTCATCACCCTCCCAGAAGGGGAAGTGAAGTGGAAGGAGCAGCAGACCAATATCTACTATTGGAACGGTAGCAATTTCAACAGCCTCTCCACTCCGCAAGGGACTCCAGCAGCGCAGCCTGGGGTCATCTTTGGATGCGCAACCTCAATCGGTGTTGGACCGAACTCGCGCGGGCTGACCAACGGAACCCCGTGGAGCACCGCTTGCAACGCGCATGCCGACGGGAACTATGACGTAAACCAGATGCAAACCGGCGGCGCCTCGGTCGAAATGCAGGCCGACATCGCGACCCAGGTGGCGGTATCACCGGAAGGCCACGCGTGGGCGATCAACGCGAAAGGAGATATCCTCTACTGGAACGGAAGCAAGTTTGTCGCGAATCCCACCGGTGGCTGCGCCACGTCGATTACCGTCGGACCGAGTTCCTACGGTCTCAGCAATGGAACTCCGTGGATCACCGGTTGCAAAGATTATCCCGACGGGAATCGTGACGTATACCAAATGCAAACCGGGGGCGCCTGGGTCAAGATACAGACCGACATCGCCTACCAGATCTCGGTGTCGCCGGAGGGTTCCATAACATGGGCCCTCAATTTGGGTGGCAATATCCTCGCCTCGGTGGAGGACGGGGTTTTTATCGATGTCAGCGCCGGGCTGTTTTACCCAGGCAGCAACATACCTCTCTGCGCCACGTCGATTGCTGCCGGACCGTCCGCAACTCCGTGGTTCACCGGCTGCCTGTACGCCGATGGGAATGTCGATGGGAATTATCCCGTATACGAATTGCAACTCGACGGCACCGTGAGCGAAATGCAGGCCGACGGGGGAACTCATGTCGCGATGTCGCCAGCAGGCAACGCGTGGACGATATCGACGCTAAAGTAACGCGCAGGAGTAGGAATTCCGATGTGGCAGGTGCCGGATCAGTCTAGCGCAAGCCGTACAATTCTTCGGCCGTTGGCGCAAAACCGATTGAGCATATTGGACCGTGCGGTCAGCCGGGCGGAGAGATTGGTGCGAAGTGGTCGAATGAAGCTACAGCCCTGCTCTGTAGGTCTTGGTGAAGCCGTTCCGCGCGTTGGTCACCGTGAACGAACCATCTTGTGGCGCGGACAGTTTGATCCAGTATGCCTTGCCGTTATGGACCGGCGCGGGCGGCGCACCGGGGCCGGGAGGTGGAGCAGCGGTAGGAGCAATGGGCATCGTCGGCTGCTGATCATCAATCGTATTGGCGATGAACATTCCCGGCACCGTGTACTCCTGTCCGCTCAGGAGTGAAAAGTGAAGCTGCCAGAGATCTTCGAGACCAGGGGAGGAATGCACAGTCTTCATCACCTCAGGATCGCCGCCTTTGCGTGTGCCGTTATTCATGATGGCAACGCGAGGATGAAGGGCGTGTACCAGCACCTCCGAATTCGAGCTAGCCTGTCCGTGATGCAAACCCAAAAGCACGTCAACAACGCCAATCCGGTTGTTGGGGCACATTAGCTCAAATTCCTTGTTCTTGGTTAGGTCCCCCAAATGAACGGCACGAAACCTTCCAAACGTGATAAGCACCCCGACCGATTGCGGGTCTTCGGCGTTGTTCTCTCCGGGCCTGAAATTCGCGCAATAGGGATTCGGCTGGCCCGCGCCGGGCAACGGCGTCTTGATCGTTTCACCGGCGGATGTCACCACGCGCACGTCGAGACCCGCCATGGAGATCTTGTCACCCGCCTTAACGACGGTGTGCTTCGCCTTGGCATAGAGCTGCGGGTAGACCTTGTTGAGGAAGGTATCCGCGAGTTCGCCTGGCTGCGTATTCGCGCCGTGGTCGATAAACTCACGGATCGGTACTTTGGAGGCCAGCTCGGTCATGCCGCCGAAATGATCGCCGTGCCAGTGCGTGGTGATCAGATGATCGATCTGCTGAAGTTTGGCGTCCTCGATCGCTTCCATGATGCGGCCCGCATCGCGCGCCGCCGCAGCACCTGCGTTGCCGGTATCGATGAGCAGTGACTCACGGGAAGGCGAAACGAACAGCGTGGCGTTGCCGCCTTCTACATCGATGACATAAACGTCCAGCGTTCCGGGAGTCCGCGTTTGCGCCAGCGAAGGAGCAGGCGGAAACACGGCAATGACAAGGACACAGAAAAGAACCATCGCTTGATGCATCATAGCCTCCTTCAGAGTTTCATCTTGCACGGAACTTGGCATCGTGTATCAAAAGAGTCTATCGTAACGGAACAACAAAGAGACTGAAGCTCGACATCCGCCGTGTGACGAACATCCCCACCAGTCGCTATAGGGAAAAAGCACTTTGGCCGAAAAACGGGCCTTTGAGATCCGGTTCCCACGTGATAGAAAGGTGTTGGAATGACCGTAAAGAATCTTTTTAACCCCGGTCTGGCGGGAGATACAAGGCAGCGCGTTATGCAGCTCCATCAGCACAGTCAGCGGCTGTGGGGTAACATGACCGTCGCCCAGACCCTTGCGCACTGCACTTCTGGCTTGGAGATGGCGATGGGGGCTATCAAGCCCAAACGTGCACCGTTCCCTGCCAACGTCATGGGCCTGCTGATTAAGCCGCTGGTCTTCGGGAATGACAAGCCCATGCGTCGCAATTCACCTTCGTCGCCGGAGCTCTTTTCCGCGGACCACACCAAGTGCGACTTCGAGCTGGAACGCCGCTGTCTCATCGCAGCCATCGATCGCTTCGCCAAGGAAGGCGCGGCGTGCTGCTCCCAGCACCCACATCCTTTCTTTGGTCCGCTCAAACCGCGGCAGTGGGCCATTTTAATGTACAAACACCTCGATCATCATCTGAGACAGTTCGGCGTTTAAGAGTTTGCCCAGACCGCGGAGCTCGAGGGGAGGCCGGCGAAGGGTTCTCTGCTAAATTTGTTTATGCAATGACGAATCTTTCGGATGAGTGGTCTGGTCCGCGCGCGAAAATTCTTGCGCTTTGCGGCTTGGCAGGCGTGCTGGCCTTCGCCGTGTTTCCGACCCCCGATTGGTTCGTTCACGGCGATTCGATCGGACAACTGCTGGCCGGCGAAGCAGTTGTCTGGGGCTTTACGGCGATTGTTCTCCTATGGCTCAGATACGCCGAGCGGTTGCCCCTCAGTTCCATAGGCTTCCGCCCGCCGACGTGGAAGGGGATCGTATTCGGAATTGTCGCCGCCCTCGTTCTTACAGCGATCCAGATTCTCCAGTTCACCGTCATCGTTCCTCTGTTTCACCTGAACATTGGGGCGATCCTGGCCAGACGCCAATCGATTATGAACACGCCATACTGGTACCGAATCCTGCTGGTCTTGCGCGCCGCCTTCACTGAGGAAGTAATCTATCGCGGCTATCTGATCGAAAAGGTCCGGCAACTCTCGAAGAGCACCACCGCAGCCGTCATCCTCTCCGTCGCGGCATTTACCTACGCTCATCTCGGCGGATGGGGACCCGTCCAGTTAATCGCCGTCGGGGCCGGCGGCCTTGTCTTTGCTTTGCTGTATGTCTGGAGGAAAGACCTACCGTCCAACATGCTCGCCCACTTTCTCGCCGACGCCGCCGGCTTCCTCACCAGCTAAGCTACCTGATTGTCATGGCCCGTAGGGGCGGCGAGGCCGCGCGCAGCAGGGCTACAGCGTGTTCGCGCGGACCTCATAGTTATATTAGGACGCTATTGCATTCGCGCCGCAGCCAGGCGCAATGATTGGAAGAAACCGGCAGACGTATGCGAAGTGCTTGATACTTCCGGGCCCTCAGCCGCTTGCTTGCGCCGGCGAATCCACTCAACCACCAAGCGGCTCCCCTCATAAGCGCGCCAATATGGATTGGTGCGGAGCAGTCCGTTTCGTGCGCTCAGGACTTCGCGCCGCGCAAAGCGCTGCCATTTATCGCCGTGTTCGGGAAGCGGCGCTGAGTCGACGGTCTCGGTGGAGAGCCTGGGAGCGCTACAGTCGTTCAGCTTCACCACCCCCATGCGTCCATCTGTGACCATGGGATCGCCCGTAGCATTGCGCGCTGATCGGGGAAAGTCTGGCCTCTCCGTCCAGTCCAGGAGTTCCCCACAAGACGTGAAAGCCAAATCGTAAGCCACTTTATCGCGCTCCTCGTCAACATCCTCTTCGATTTTGTGCGAGAACTTGTGGCCTCGCCGCATGTACGCGAAGTCGATATCGCGGGTGGCGGCTCCAACCCACATCTGCTGGCCGTGCCACATCGTCTCTTCTCTCCACATCCGAATATGGTGGCGCTTGGAGACGTCATTCAGGCCTTTCTCCCACGACATATCCGCCTCGGCTCCATTCAACAACAACCGGGACATGGGAGCGGTGACATCGCCCCGGAGCTCGCCAACGGCACGGATCCAGTTGATGCGGCGACGAAAGGATGATGGACGAGCCTGGGCCCAGCCGGCGGCGGCAAAAGCAGCGGAAATCTGGTCCTGAGATCCGATAAACAGCACGTTCGTAAGGTCGGACGGCCGGCCAGATTTAGGGGCCTGAGTCCGATACGGCATAGCTGCAACGTCGCGCGTCAATTCCTCGCGCTGATCGTCGGTGAGCTCAGGGGCAGGCTGCTCTCCATCGATTGGCGCGTCCAGACTGAGAGGTTGGCTTAACACCAGCGTCAGTTCGACGCCGGCGGGGTAATAGATCTCCGGCTCTGGAAGTTCCATGATGAAGGATCTGATTACCCAATCAGCGAGTTGCGCGTGCACTTCCCACTGCAGTGCTGTTCTTATGTAGCCGCTCACTCGGTAACATAAACTGCCGGTGGAGCGAACTCCCTGAATGCTTCCATCCTGAGTGACGCGCTCGCGGCTGTTGTCCACCTCCGCGATTCGCGCGGCAATCGGCATCGCGTCCCCGGCCAAGGGAGTGATCTGGTTGAATTCCAATTCGAGCCCGGCTGTTTCGTGGCGCACTCCGAAGCCCACCCGGGTAACCGCCTTCACTCTCCCAGACAACGTGCTTCCTGCCTGCAACAGGGCTTCACCGTCCACCACTACTGGGGCGATCAGAACTGCGCTGACCGCTGAGCCCGGCGTGCTCGCGTAGGATCCTACGGTGGTTGTTAGTCGGATATGAAGGTGCGTGCCCTCAGGCAACGAGCGAGTCGTCACGGCGACAATCGCCAACAGCACAATTAGGACTGCGGCCACCGGAGGTCACCTTGAGCACACCCGGCGTGGATCATGCGCAATTGTACACGATGTAAGCTACGGATCATGTTCAATATGGAACACTTGGACTGCGCTGCTTCTACCCGGTGCGCAGCCGCCCTGGGCTTGGCCGTTACGTGAACGTGCGCCCTATGCGATCTGGAGATTTTCCTTCGGCGTAGGTTGAACCAGTTCCTCAACATGCTGCATGGCCTCCGCCAGGCTGGTGGACAGCCGGTCGGGTTGAGCCCGTTCGAAACGGGCCTTGGCTTTCTGAGTGTCGCCGCTGAATCCCCAGACGCAAACCACCACTTTGAGTTTTGGGAATCGTTCCCGGATCTGTTTGCACATGGCCCGTGCTGGAGCGAACGCGTAGGGCGGCAATGCCGAGATGCAGACTATGTCGCTTCGCTTGGCTTCAATCGACACGAATAATTCGTTGAGGGAAGGTCCGTCCAGGGGAAAGGCCAAAGCGGCGAGGCCCTTTTGCTCCAGGAGCTGAGCGAGCATCGCGGCGGTGACCTCATCGGCACGATCATGGGCCGGAACACAGAGGACCCTGGCTTCTGAATGCACCGCGGCGTCTTCTTCCGATAAGCTGTCTGAGAGCTGATACTCAGAAAACTCGGCGATCATTTCGTTGATGCTAAGAAACAGAAACTCTTCTCGGACCGCGTCAATTGCTCCTTTGTGCCGGTCCTGTTCGGCCATGTTCAAGGCCGGGATCAGCACCGAGTCGTACAACTCGACCAAAGGTCTTCCCTTAAGAAACTGGCTGACAATGCCATGTGCTTCCAGCTGATCCATCGCGAGTAACCGCTGGTAGATCTGGGCCTCAGGCGCGAGAACAGGTTCATCTCCCAGGAGGATGTGCAGAAAAGAAAGCTGGGGGACGTAGCGCCCTAGAACCACGACGCAAACCGTCAGAGGCGTAGCCAGGATCAGGCCCGCGGGTCCCCACAGAACGGTCCAAAATACTGCGGTCACCAGCAGCGCCAGGGATGAGATTCCCACGTGGGTGCCGTAGAGCCAGGGTTCGACGAAATTGGCGATGGTCAGTTCGAGTCCCGCAACCAGAAGGAACACGAGCAGGGGTCTGAACCATCCATCAAAAACGGCCAAAGAGAGTGCGAAGGGCAATGTCGCCGCAACCAGCGTTCCTACGTACGGCACAATCCGCAGAATGCCGGCCAGCACTCCCCAAAGCACTGGATTCGGTACGCCAATCAGGTAAAGACCCAGACCAAACAGAGTTCCAAAGCTCGCATTCACCAGGAACTGCATCAGGATGTATCGGCTGACGCGGGTTGCCGCATCGTCCAGCGCTTGCGTCATTACGTTCAACTGGCCAAGTCCTGCCAGGCGCAGAAGCCGGTTCCTCAGGTCTTCCCTCTTCATCAGCATGAAGACCGTAAAGATGAAGACAATTCCTGCTCGCCCAATAGGCGCAAGAATGGGCCCACCCAGATCGCGAAAGCTGGTCCACCCGCTTGTGGGGGATGGAACCATTCGAACCGGTACGGGAGACATTGGCGAAGGCGCCGTCTTAGGCTGCTTTGGATTCTGACCATGCTGCGCCAAGGTTGGTAACGTTCCAGCAGGACCGCTAAGTTCTGCCACGATCTCTTTCACGCTTGCGGAAGCTTGCCCTAGCTGCCCTGATACGGGGAGGTGAAACGCGTCAATCTTGGCACGAATGTTCTGGCGGTATAGAGGAAGCTGATTGGCGACGTCGACCAACTGGCCCGCGATGACCCAGCCCATGCTGGCAGCCACCGCGATCGAAACCAGCAGGGTAGTGAGAACGGATACCACGCGGCCGGTATGCAGTCTCTGGAGAAGCGCTACCGCTGGAGTTAACAGAAACGTCAGAGTGAGAGCAAATGCGAATGGGATTAAAATCTCGCGCGCAAAGTATAGCGCCGCGACAGTTCCGAACAGGACAATGGCCCCCGCAGCGCCGCGAAGCTCAGGCCGCGTAACGAGCCCCCCTGAAGGTAAATCTTGTTTCACGGTTGTTTGTCTCCGAGGATGCAACCCGACAGGCTCCCGCTAACGTTTCGCATCGAGATCCAAAGCGAAAGAGGGATCGCTCGAAGTACCCGTAATCACAAATGGCACCACGGTGATGGATTTCTTCTTAAGAAACGGATTAACCGCCTTTAAGACCGCTGACTTGAAGCCTGACGTCGTGTCGGCCAGCTTGCCGCTGGTATGGAGCACGCCCCGCAGATTCAGTTTCTTATTGACGAGATTGTACGTGCCGTCGATTTCCGCAAGCGTCCCGGGCTCGGTGAAGGAGACGCTGGAAAGCTTGGCAATCCCGTCATCCGCCGAAAAATGGCCCTTCAGATTCGAGAGCACAGTCGCCGCATCTACTTCCTCTTGGTCCTTCGTCTCACCGCGCGCGCTTTCGGCGAGGCGGTTTACGGGTTTCTGGATGTTAGGGTCGGTAAAGCGGCCACCGCCGATTCCGAGTGTTCCATCCAGGCGGAGCCGCCTAATGAATGACTCCGGCCCGGGGGGCAACTCCACTTTCGTCTGCAATCGAACATCGCCGGTCTCCGCGGGCCGCGCTGAGCCCGTGAACAGGCGCAATAGGTCCTCAATGCGCCCTTGGCTAATACTCAGGGTCAACATCGCCGTTTTCCCGCGCTGCGCTGGACGGCTTTTTACGTCGCCCTGCGAAATCACGGAAGTTCTTCCGAAATGCGATTCGACGCGGGTGAGAAAGGTGTCCCCGTTGGTGCCGTCAACCACCGCTTGAAAACTCGAGGTCAGATGCATCTTGTGGGCGCTACCGGAGACTTGGAAATCGGGCACGTCAAAGTTCCCTTCGGCATCGATGTGGCCCACGGCGCCGCTGAATTTCCCTCGCGAGGATAGAGTTCCGGCGATGCCTTCAAACACGCCGAGCTTTCCATGTTCAAAGGTGTACGAACCCGAAACTTTAGTACTGCCGGGATCGTCCTCGTTCCAGGGACCAAACCGTCCATCTGAGCGGATCTCCCCGGGGGGCTCAGTGTTGCTGAAGCGGGCGTGAAACGTGACAGGGTCGCTCTCGCCCACATGATCCAAGGTCAAATGATCGATTCTGAGGATGAAGCGCGCCTGTGCAGGTTGCTCAGAGATGAACTCCAATACGGCGTCGTCGGTGGTGATTTCGCCGATCGTCAGCGTCTTGCCGGACGTGCTATTGGTGAGCGGAAACGTTTGGGGTCCGGAGGCAGGGCTCTTGGGCGGCACCAGCACATGCAACCCGGCCACCTGAACGTCGTTGATCAGCTTGTGAATTCTTAGCAACCCGCTATAACCCGTGCGAATGGTCAGAGTCTGTACCGTGATGAGTGGCGGCAGATCCTTACGTTTACGATGTAAAAACTCGATCCCCTCGGCCACGCAACCCGGCGGGAAGTAGGTGCTCCGGAACTTGCGAATCTTCACGTCTCGGGCGAACCGATCCTCTAACGTTTTTGTGACAGCCGTTTGAGTGAAAGGCCAGTTGAGGGAGAGCACGATAGCGCAGGACGCCACTCCCGCCGCCGCGAGCGCCGCACTCAGGAAAATCCAGCGCCGAAGGACTCCGCTCCTACTAGACTGAATGGCTGAACTCATTTCGATAGCATCGTGAGTAAGGGACGCACATCATTAGCATTAGGCCCTTATTCGGTCGCCCGAAAACAGCCGCATACTCGAAGTACATCCCAAGATTCAATCGCGAAAGAGCGCGACTTGCGACCCATGAACCCTTCGGCAGGCTGTTAGCCGATCAGTTGCCGTGGCCCTTCTGGTAACCAGCCTCGTACGCTTTCTGGTCTTCGTCTTTCTTGAAGTGTCGCTTCTTGCTGTGATCCAGATTGTGCGCATGGTCACTCTGGCCTTCGTGCATGCCCTGCTGGTATCGTTTGTTTTTCGAGTAGTCCGGTTCGTGGTTCTGGTCCTGGAAGAATGGAGCTGCCACGGCCTGGACCGCGCCTCCACTGATAACCATCCCCGTCGCCACCGCGAGAACCCAGGTGCAGAGTCTTGAATTTATCGTCATAGATGTTGTCCCTTCTGTTTCGCCTTGAAGCCCGAGTGCGTTTGCTTCGGCCAGTTAAGAGCTGGGCACGTCGATGGCCGATCAGCTCATTGCGACCGCTATGCCACCTGCCTATCCCAGCGGCCCTCAGTCCCAAGAATGAAAACGTAGAGGATCTAACCATATATCGTCAGCCGACCTCCCATGGTCACACCGCGAACAATCAAGGCCCGGTATGCATCGCGTGCTTTGACGCAACTCCACTGTGTGGGGGACAAACGGACGGATTTAGCGCCGCTGCGCCCGGTTATTCGCAATCTCCTAATGAGCCGGCAACTTAACCCACCACGCAGGCAGCGGGATCCGGGGGAACGGCGTGTGCCACTGGCGTGTGGCTTTCAAAAGTTCGGGTGTGAACTCGCGCAGCAGGTTTTGAGCCGCGAAGCCGCCAAAAGCGATCGCAGTGCGAGTTTCGGCATGGCTGAAATCGTTGAAACCGGCGGGCAAGTACAGATTGCCCACGAATCCACTTGCTCCCGCCCCAACAAAATTCGCAAACGCAATTCGGTTGTGCTCGGAATCCGATTTGTCGACGAAAGTGAATGCCAACGCGTGAAGAGATCGCACGAGTGGATTCTTGCTGGTTGATGCCCTGTAACGGTAATCTTCATGCAAGAGAGCACCGGTCAGGAACCTTCCCGTCTCTAGCGAAGTTCGGGACGCGAGGGCGCTCCCGTAATTCCGGCCAAACGCGCCCGCCCCCAGGCGCCAATCGCGCGGATATGCCCCCGGCGGATCAGCCATACGAATGGCGGCGTAAGCTGGCGGAACGAATAGACTCCGTGGACCAACGGTCACGATCGCGTAGTCCATAAACCTTTCGTGAAGACTTTGCGGTCCGCGCCGGGTCACGACTGGCGCGTACAAAGGGTCACCGGCGGCGGGAACGGGAGGCTGTCGATCTGGAGTTGCTTGAGGCTTCGATGGCGTTGGAGTTGAAACGGGCGAAGAGTTCTGCGCATTGATCGGGAAACTGGCAAAGGAGTATCCAAGCACAAAAACAAGAATCAGCAGGTTTCGGTGCATAGCAGAGTCGGCCAACAATGATATCAGGCACCGGGTTCCGGGCGTATTCTCGGCAGCTAAGAGGGCCATCAACGAACGCTCGAGCGCGGCCAGCGCGTGTGACGAGCAGGTTGCCGAGAATAAACCCATCCACGCCCGTGGGCGACCACGCCGATGCTGGCGGGAATCAGGGCCGCGACGATCGCGAAAAGGCGGCGACGATCGCGAAAAGCCCAGGACGATCGCGATAAGGATGATGAGCCTCAGTTGTGCTTGACGGACAAGTTCCGGTAGCGCGCAATCATGCTCATTCTATTTCTCCACAATCTCCGCCAGGTTGAGCAGCTTCGCGCTAATGTGAAGCTGCTGTTTGCGCGCTGCCTCGACGTTGATTTGAAGGCGAACACTTCCCGCGTCAATCTTGAAATTGATAATTCCTCCCTCAGAGGCGAAGTTATCCGTTTCGCCCACCGTCAACACCGCAGCCTTCCCGATCCGCGAAAAGAGCGGCCCCAGACGCTTGCGCTCCGATGAACTGACAAAAAGGATCTGGCAACCGGCAGCCTGCTGGGCGTCGGTGACCTCGCGGACTTGAAACGCCCGCCCACTCAAGGTTTTCCCCGACACCGCTTCAGCCAACGCGTCACCGAAGGGATTCTTGCCCAGCACTCCAATCACGATCGGGTCCGAACGAGTCTTGAAAGCCTGAGCAGGCCACTCTACAAACTTGGCGAAGTTGTACAGAAATGCCGCTTTTACGCGGTACTCGTCGGCCCGATTCTCGTCGGCCGCACAGGCGCGAGCGCCGCCGGAGCTGAGCAGAATTCCCAGAGCGATTGCGCAGCTCTGCAGCCCTGTCACGGCACGGTCACCGTCATCAAAGATGCCTGGCTCAAACTACTGCCCTCAAAGACCTAATCGGACCGGACGCTGGTTGCGTGAGTCAAGCTTTTGCCGTAAGGAACGATATGCACCTCATGAGCCGTTTGACCCTGCTCACCGGAGTGCTATTAGCGCTCGCTTCTTCCGCCGGTGCACAGAACTCGCAACCGACCGCTCCGGCTCCCACCAACCTGGATTCACTTAGCATCGAAGAGCTGATGCAGGTCAAGGTGGTCGGCGCCGCCTTGCATCCGCAGACTCTTCAGGACGCGCCGGCCAGCGTGACCATCATTACCGCCGAGGATATCCGTAAGTACGGCTACCGCACCCTGGGCGAAGCTTTGTCCGCGGTGCGTGGATTCTATTTGACTAACGACCGGACCTACGAAACCGTGGGTGTACGTGGCTTCAGCCTGCCAGGAGATTACGACAGCCACATCCTGGTGATGGTCAACGGTCACAACATGGCCGACAATGTTTTCAACTACATGTTGTATTTCGAGAACGATTTTCCGATCGAGATGAACCTGATCAAGCAGATCGAGATCATCCGAGGACCGGCTTCGGCCCTCTATGGAAGCAATGCGATGTTCGCCACCATCAATATCATTACCAAGTCGCCCGAGGAAGCCGGACCGCTTACGGTCACTATGGATACCGGCAGTTTTGGCGAGAAGAAGGGCCAGATTGTGGAGACGGGATCTCTGGGCGGCGCGAAGTTTCTGTTCTCCGGGTCGGTGTTCAATAATACCGGCGAGAGTCCCCTGTATTTCCCGCAGTACAACACTCCGCAGACCAACAACGGACTGGCGATCGACATGGCGGGCGAAAAAGGCTATCACTTTTTCGCGACGATGGATTGGCGGCGCTGGATCTTCACCGCGGCCTTCTCCGGCGACAGCAAGATTCAGCCCATATCCTGGGGTCCCACGATCTTCAACAACCGCGGCACCCGGAACAACGACGAGCGCAACTTCATCGACGCGGCGTATGAGCGCGTGGTCGCCGGCGGCACGTTCCGCTGGCGCACTTACTATGATTCATTTCACTATGAAGGCCACGACGAGTATGCGCTCAGCGACGGTGGTGTGGAAGACAACCGGCAAAGCGAGATCGGCGATTGGGTGGGTTCCCAGCTCACTTATCGCGTACGTCCTTTCTTTGCCGGCAACGTCACGGTGGGTATCGAGAGCGACATTGACCTCAGAGCCTTCCTGACCAACTACGATGTGACGCCGGGGCCGGTGGTGTACCTGAGCGCCAGTCATCCCAACCGTTCCGTCGACTTGATCTTCCAGGATGAAAAGAAGTTGTCGGAGCACTGGAAGGTGGACGCAGGTATGCGCGCTGACAAATCCTATTACGAGCACGATTTTGTCTCTCCCCGCGTCGCACTGATCTATCAACCGTCGACATGGACTTATAAGCTCCTCTACGGCCGCAGCTTTCGCAACCCGAGCGCGTTTCAACTCTTCTACGGCGACGGCGTTGCGGATGCGGCCAATCCCACGCTTCGCCCGGAATGGGCAGACACGCTGGAGTTGGACGTGGAGCGTAAGCTTGGGAAGCGCATGAACCTGCTGGCATCCGCTTATGGTTACCATTTGCACGACGTGCTGGAGGGTGTGTACCTCCCGAATGGATTGCTCCAATATCAGAATAGCCGGGGCATCAATGCGCAGGGGGTTGAGCTCGAAATCAACGGCCGCCCCACGGACTGGCTGGAAATGACGGCAAGCTACGCCGTGCAACACACCTACGACGAGACGACGCTGGAAAACTCGCCCGGTTCTCTGGCCAAGCTTCGCCTCGCCGTGCCACTGGGGCGGAAGTTTGACCTCAGCAGCGGGATGCAGTACGATTCCTCGCGGCTGACACTAGCGGGATTCATCTTGAATCCGACGTATCTTGCCGATTTCACCCTCACTTCGAAAAAACTGCTGCCGAACCTCGACTTCCGGTGCGGTCTGCGAAATGCGCTCAACCTGAAATATTCGGACCCCATCGCGCTATCTCCCATTGTCGACTCGATGCCCCAACCCGGGCGTACCTTCTTTGTGGAATTGATCGTGCACCGGCCGCAGTAGGCGGACGGATGGCGACGTCTGGTTTGACTTGGTAACATTCCGTAGATGATTTGCGCGGAGTTCGCATGAATCGCGTTTTCGAGGTTCGCAAGCGCGGAGGCGATGGCTTCCGTGGCGTCCGTTTCTTCCCATCCCTCTAAATTATGACTTGCGTGTAGGCAAGCAGGTCGCGGAGCATCATCTCCATTCGCGACGCGCCTGCTTTCAAATAGCCGCGCATTTCAAGTGCCTGCTGATCGAGTCCGTCGCGATGCAGAGGGTAACTTGCTTCAAGTTCTTGATTTCAGTGGTGGGCCCGACAGAACTCGAATCTGTGACCTCTACCGTGTCAAGGTAGCGCTCTAACCAACTGAGCTACGGGCCCGGAGTACAGCGAGGAAGGCACCTCCCAATATAACATTGCCCCTCATTCCTCGTATTCCCCTATTCCTCGTATTCCCCCATTCCTTGTATTCCGTTATCCCTCGTATTCCCTTATCCCCTGCGTTCCCATCCGCGTCCCCCGCGCTCCTGTAGCGCCTGCTCGATTCCGCCGATACATCTGTTAGCATGCTCCGTCTTCGCCCCACTCTCGCCCTGGCCGTTCTGCTTGCGCCGGTGGTGGCGCGCGGCCAGTCTGACCCCGCGCTGTGGCGATTCGTTTACCCCAATGCCAAAGCGTTGATCAGCATCGATTGGGCGCGCATCCGGCAGACGCCAGCCGGCGCCATGCTTCAGGAAAAGTTTTTGAGCGCGGGCGCCATGCCCGCCATACCCGGCCTGGAACTGCTCGACGATATGGATCGTGTACTGATCTCCTCGCCGGGCAAGAATTCGGACGACGATTCGTCGGAGTCGCCCATCCTGGTAGCCATCCATGGGCACTTCGACTCCGCCAAGGTGCGGGCAGTCTTCACTCACTTTGGCGCCAAACCGCAATCTTACAATTCTTTCCAGGTCTATCGGCCGCAGGGACGGAGTGAAGATCGGAAGGACACGGCGTGGGTTCTTTTCGATGCAGAGACCATTTTGTTTGGAGACGCGCCGTCTATCTTTGCCACGCTAGACCGCAATCGGTTTGCGTCCGCTTCGTCGCCATCTGGGCCCGCTGCCGGCTCCATAGCTGCTCGCGCCGCCGAAATGGAGGCCGCATACGAATTCTGGATCATCATGGACGCCGCGGAAATCGTATCCACCGATCAGATCGCAGCCCTGTTCCGCGGCGGCGAATGGGCCTCGGAAGCGCAAGGATTCGACGCGGGGGTCAATCTGCGTACGGGCCTTGCGGCGGATATCACGGTGCGCTTTTCATCGGAAGCAACCGCCAAGCGCATCACCACGGAATTGACGCGCATCGTGAATATGGCTGCGAAGGACAAGAGTGCCGGCGCGCAAATGCAGGACATCGCGAAGAGGTTGAAGTTCAATGTGGATGGCTCGGCCGCCAAGATTAGTTTGCGACTGACGCAACAGGAACTGGAAAAGAGCGCGCAAGCGTTTGCGGCAGGGTTGCAGGCGGCGCGGAACACGGCATCCAATGAACGGTCGAATCCGAGTCCCACGCCGGCCATCACTCCCGTCACCGCACCCTCCAAGCCCGGCGTGATCCGAATCGAGGGCCTGGACGAGGGGACGCGCGAAATTCCTTTTCAAGACCTCCACAACTGACCGGCGCTTGCCAGGCAGTGATTGCGCCGCGCCCCAGCCGCAGGTACGCTAGTATCTGCCCTATGGCCAAAGGCAAACGTCAGTTGGTGGAAGTGCGCTGCCCATGCTGCGAAGCGACGCTTCAGATCGACCCTGAACTGAAAGCGGTGATCAGCTACGAGGAGCACAAAAAGCCTCCGACTATCGAGGACATTGGCGCCGCAGTCCAAAAGATGAAGGGCGAAGAGGCGCGGCGAGGTGAGGTGTTCCAGAAGTCGTTTGATCAGCATAAGGGTCATCAAAAGGTTCTGGAACGGAAATTCGACGAGTTGCTCAAGCAGGCCAAGGAGAATCCCGACGCTCCCAAGCCCAAGAGGCCGTTCGACTTCGACTAGTTGGTGCCAACGCATCCTCGCCAGAGCTAGAACTGGAGACACTACGTGTACTAGGGAAAAACACTACGCCGGTTCAGGTCTTGCCCCCGTCACCAGTACAGTAACTCCCGCTGGTTTCAATCCCCTATTGGCCGCATACTAAATTCGTAACCACATCAGGCGGGTAACAACAAATGAGAAAACGGCTACTGGTAGCTCTGGTTTTTGCCGCGGCAGGTCTCGCGGTAGCGGTCCCGCTCGGAGACCGGTTTGGATTTGGGATGGTCCAATCCCTCATCGGAGGCGGCGCCGTCGGGGCGTTCCTCGGGTACGCAGTCAGTATGTTTCTGGACATCTTCCTCACAACCAGTCATAGCGGCGAAATCGAAAACTAAAGCTGCGGGCTCCTCTGCGACAGCTCTGCTGCGACAGCTCTGCTGCGACAGCTCACATTTGCTGCGATACACTGAGGGACTAAGTTCCCTTGGGGGAGGGTCGCCCTTGTCAGATTGGCACTACGCGCAAGAAGAACCCGCCGAGCGATTGTGCAAGATCGAGTACTACTCGATGCTCAAGCAACAGGCCGGCGGCCAAGTGGAGTTTCTGATCACGGTCCGGGAATACGTGAACCCACCCGACCCGGCTATGCGCTTCCTGGCTCAAGCCGACAAGCAAACCAATCAAAAGACCGCGCCCTATACGCCGACAGGCTGGGGATCCTCGCTTCTGCAGGCGCTCGCGGAGTGCGTGAAAGGAATTCGAAAGTTTCCCTATGAACCCTAGTCTTGTGAAGTACAGAAAGTGGCCAGCCGTGTTTGCAATTCTGTCGTTCGCCAGCTTGGCCGGTTGGGGCCAGGAAGGAACCGCGGATCCTTGGGTTTCGGGCGACCTTCTGCAGCCGGCCGAGCTCGCCAAGGCGATTCAATCCGGCAAAGCTCCTATTATCTTGTCCGTGGCGTTTCCGGTGCTCTATCGCGGCAAGCACATTGTGCACGCCATCAACGCCGGCCCAACCTCGAAGCCGGAAGGGATTGAAGCATTGAAGAATGCTGTTGCCGGCTTACCGAAGGACTCCGATCTGGTGATTTATTGCGGATGTTGTCCCATGCTGAAGTGTCCGAACATTCGGCCCGCCTATCGCACCCTCAAGGAATTGGGCTTCACGCACATTCGCGTGCTGAGCTTGCCGACGAACTTGCATACCGACTGGGATAGTAAAGACTATCCCTCAGAGGGGTCGGGGTCCGCGAACTAAGACTCGCAGCTAAGACTACCGCGCATTTCACCGATAAGCCCACTTGGTGAAATGGAAACGACAAACATCGCAAACGGCGGTTCTTTTCAGGCCATACTGAGGGCGCACGCGCAGTGGATGCATCAGGAGTCTGGCGAGGGCCGCTGCATATTAGATGGCGCCACTCTGAACGGGATGAATCTGACCGGCGTGGATCTGCACGCGGCCATTATTCGAGGCGCTACGCTCCTGGATGCCGAGCTCTCCACGGCGAAATTTAGCCGGGCCATCATCGACGGCGCGGATTTTCAGCGGGCATTGTTGGGAGGCGCGGATTTCAGCGAGGCGCGAATGTCCGGGAGCGACTTCGGTTTCAGTTGGATGGCGGAAGCCGCCCTGTCGGACGCGCAAATCCGGAACACAAGTTTTCGCAAGTCGAATCTGCGCGGCGCCAGATTCCAAGGAGCTCTGCTCGAGAGCTGTAAGTTCCCGGGTGCGACATTGAGCGCCGCGTGCTTGAATCATACTCGCATCACCTTGTGCGATTTCTCCGAATGCGATTTCAGCGAAGCGCAATTTGTACGAGCGCAGATAGAGGGCAGCCGTTTTCCTGGCGCCAATGGGCCGGATGCGAACTTCAGCAACTGCCGCCTCAAGGGCTGCGACTTCGCGAGAACCGATCTGGCACGCGCCAGATTCGTCCGGGCCGATCTGACGGGGTCGCAACTGGAACGGGCACGCTTACGGGACGCAGATCTACGTGAGGCTCAATTGGCTAGCGTGATCCTCTGCCGCGCGGATCTGACCGGGGCGCGATTCGGTGGAGCGCTGCTCTTTGCAGCCGACCTGCGCGGGGCCGATCTCACCGGCGCCCGTGAAATGACGGCGCAGCAGTTAACCCAGGCGCGCACCGACGACACCACCCTCCTGCCGAATGGCTCACGCGGGCCTTATCGCCGCCTTTCTGGAGCCGAGCGCCCCGCCAATCGTTGACACATCATACGCCGGCGCCGAACACCTGTCCCTTGCGCTCCTTGCCCGCTGCCGCTACGATCGCAGCGAGCGCGAACACGGTCACGGCGGTGAGTGCCATGGCGGAGGCGTAGCCCATGGTCTTGGCAAGAATGGGTTCGATATAGGTCACCGAGCCGGCCACCAGCACCCCGCACTGATACGAAAACCCGGGCAGGAATCCGCGCACTGAGTTAGGAGAAAGTTCAGCCAGATGCGCGGGGATGATGCCCCATGCGCCCTGCACCATAAACTGAATCAGAAACGCGCCCAGCACCAGCAGCGCCGTGGTAGGCGAGAAGACCCATAGCGGGACCATCAGGATGCCGCCCAGAAGAGCCCAAACCATCACGCGGCGGCGGCCGTAGTGGTCTGACAGGCGCCCCATGGCGATGCCTCCTAGAATGGCGCCGATCATCGAAATCCCGGTCATCACGGAGCGTTGCGACGGGCCGAAATGCCACTGGCGCTCGAGGAAGGTGGGATACATGTCCTGCGTGCCGTGCGATACAAAATTCATCATCGTCATCAGGAGAGTCAGATACAGGAATAGCTTCCAGTGCGATGCGATGGCGCGCCCCAACCCGCCCCAGCTTTCTTCGCGGCTTTTTTTCCACACCTCGGATTCTTTCACGCGGAAACGCACGAACAAAGCCAGCAGAGCGGGCAATCCTCCCAGGAAAAACAGAGGCCGCCAGCCCCAGCGCTGGAACAAAAAGAAAAATGCGATCGCAGCCAGAAGATTGCCGGCGGCATAACCTTCCTGGAGCAATCCGGAGAGCACGCCGCGCAGCTTCGGTGGAACTTTCTCCATGGCTAGCGAACCGCCCACGCCCCACTCGCCACCCATGCCGATGCCGAACAGCGCGCGCAGCACCAGGAAGCTGGTGTAGCTGGGCGCGAGCCCCGTAAGCACCTCGCAGACGGAAAAGAAAACCAGGTCGATCATCAGCGGAAGCCTGCGGCCATAGCGGTCCGCGAGCAATCCGAACAGGAACGCGCCCACCGGCCGAAACGCCAGCGTCAGGGTGATCGAAATAGCCATCTCCGCGTCCGACTTGTGAAACTCCTTTCCGATCGCGGTAAGGCACAGCGTGACCAGAAAGAAATCGAAGGCGTCCAGCGTCCAGCCGAGAAATCCGGCCGCAAGAGCGGAGCGATGATCCGAAGGAGCAGAGGCGGATGGGTTCAAGGACGCAGTATAGCAACCGTCAGCCCGAGTGAATGCTATTCTCGGGATGGGTGCCACCGATGAACGGGCGAAGAGCAGCGTGTTTGCTGGGATGCGGCCTCGTTTTTCTGGGCGCTCTCTACGCCTTCCAGAAGCCTTTCCGCCAGTTGCCGGGCGTCGAATATTTCAGCTTTGAGCTAACCCCCGATTGGCAAGTGCCCGGCGAGTGGGCCTTTGCGCGTCTCATGTTTCCGCCCGGGCCGAACGACGGTTACGCGGGCCGCTTCGACGGCGATTTCCGCCAGGGCCTGTCGCTCTGGACGCAGGATTATCCCCGCGCCGACCGGCATTTTTCGCAGGCCGTCCGGCGTTTGACGCGTATTCAGGTGCGCTCCGTCGAGCAGCCCGTGATGATGGAAGACGGCGACGAAGCGTTCAACTGGCCCTGGATCTACGCAGTGCAAGTGGGCGAATGGGGATTCACCGAACAGGAAGCCAAAGTGATGCGCGAGTATCTGCTGCGCGGCGGCTTCTTCATGGCGGACGATTTTCACGGCGATTACGAATGGGAGATGTTCTTGAAGCGCATTCGCTTCGTGTTTCCGGACCGTCCCATCGTCGAAATTCCGGATGACGATCCGATCTTTCACACCGTGTTCGATCTGGACGATCGCTTTCAGCTTCCCGGCGCGGCGCATCTCTACGAAGGTTGCAAGAACTGCCGCGAGGGCGGCCGCGGCGCGCACTGGCGCGGAATCTATGACGACAAGGGCCGCATCATGGTGGCGATTTCGTATAACTCCGACGTCGGCGACGCGTGGGAGTTCGCCGACGATCCGCAGTATCCGGAAAAGTTTTCGGGATTGGCGATTCGGGTTGGCGTGGATTATGTGGTCTACGCCATGACTCACTAGTGGCCTGTCGCAACCAGATGGTTACTACCGCTTCCTCCGGTCGCGGCTCCGTTAAGCACGTCGGATACTGAGCCGTGACCGGAGGGAGCGGTTGGGCCATGCTAACGAACTCGCTGCGACAGGCCACTAGTGAACGACGACGTATTAACTCTTCGCAAGTTCATTCTGACGGGCGCGTATCTCCGCCTGCGCCTCGCGCTGAATGTCGCCCATCTTCGAGCCGGAGGCGATCAAGGCGAAAAATCCCACGATCAGCAGGGGCAGTGTCACCACGGCCCACAGGATGAGCGTGAAGCGCCGCGCCATGGCGGCGGGAACGCCGAACAGCGTCAGGCCGAGCGTGGAGAGCACTTGAAACAGGCCGACGTTGCCCGGCGCCTGCGGCACCACCGATCCCAGGCGCAGCAATACCATTAGCGCCCCGGCCTGCGCCCACGACACGCCGTCGAACCCGTAGGCCTGCATGATGGCGTAGATGGGAACGATCTGGATGAGCAGGTAGGGAACGCTGACCGCCACCGAGAAGTAGAGATAGCGCGAATGGCCGATGCGATGCAGATCCTCAATGAACACGTGTGCCCAGGAAAATAGTCGTGCGTCCAGCAGAGCATCCAACGTTTGCTCTCGCCAATACATTGCGACGGCCAGCAGCGCGGCGCAAACGAAGAGCAGGATCGCAAGAAAAATGCTGCCGGTGGTGATAATACCGATGGCGCGAGCCTGGCCCGGCCTCAGCGGAAAATGCCGCAGGTAGCGCAGCGAGAGAAACAGACCTACGATGAGCAATACGCCGTCGAAAATTCGCTCGATCAATGCCGATGCCAGCGTCACGGAGATGGGAATCTTGCTCCAACGGGCCATCAAACAGCAGCGGATGAGTTCACCGGCGCGCAGCGGCAGCACTTCGTTGGCGAACAGGCCGACAAAAATGGAGCCCACCGAACCCCAGGCAGACACCGGAGCAACGGGGAGGAGCAGCAAGCTCCATCGCCAGCCTTGAACGACGTAAACCAACAAGTCGGCGATGGCGCCCACGGCCACCCAGCGCCAGTCTAGTTCGCGGATCTCCGCCCACAGCTCAGTCCAGCTCACTCCATGCACCGCCCACGCCAGGCAAGCTATCGAGACCACCAGCGTGATGACAGTGAAGATATGAGAAGTGCGGTTAGACCGGGGCGGGGAAGGGGACATGGCACCCATGAACCATAATACCCGCGAGAGCTATCTGA
The DNA here is from genome assembly GCA_963781905.1 of Bryobacterales bacterium. Lineage (GTDB taxonomy): Bacteria > Acidobacteriota > Terriglobia > Bryobacterales > Bryobacteraceae > Palsa-89. The sequence continues at coordinate 3,021,361 of CAWAHZ010000010.1, read as the reverse complement.
GATAGAACAGGCTGAGGCGCGGCAGCGAAGCCGACTCCAGCAATTGCCGCTCCAGATATTGCTTTTCGAGCATGGCAAGCTGCGGCGCGGTCATTTTTCCGCGATACGCACGAAGTTGGAGATCCAGCTCGCGGCGGGCGCGAAGCAGATCTTCCTCGGTTTGGCGTGAACGCGCCAGCGCGATCATTTTGTCCTCGAGAGCGGTGAGGCGTTGTTCCAGATCCTCCAGATCGTGAAACAGCAGTGCGGCCTCGGATGCCAGACGATCCACCGCCGCGGCAATATCGTCGAAGCCTGGTTGCTTCCGAATTTCCGCGGCGTTCTCGCGGAGAAAGGTTTCCAGATCCTCGAATGCGAACGGCGCGGCGGAAGCTTTGTGGCCGCGCGCCGGCGCCACTCCAGCCATGGCCTGAGCCTCAATCAGAACGGCCTGCGCGCAATATGCCACGGAGTTCACGTTCTGGCCGCGCTTTTTCTTGGCTCGCCATTTTTCAAAAGCTGCGTCGATGCCGCGTAGAGCTGCTTCCAAAGGCACGCCGGAGTTTTTCCACGTTTCCACCAGCGCCCAATCGAGCGGCGACATCAGAAACAACCCCGTCCCACGCGCTTTCTGAAAACGCTCTTCCACTTCGGTGAAATAGTTGAAGTAGTTGGAAGGCCAGGCTGTTTCTTCCGGTGTCACTTCTTACGATTTCTGCGCCATATGATTTCCAAACCTTCGAGCGTCAGATCTTCGTTGATCTCTTGCACCGAGCGCGCGGCGCGTGCGATCAACTGCGCCTGGCCGCCCGTGGCGATCACCTTGGTCTGGTTGCCCAGCTCGGCCACCACGCGTCCCACGATGCCGTCGATCAACCCGGCGAATCCGTAGTACAGGCCGGATTGGATGCTGCTCACGGTGGTCTTGCCAATCAGGCGTAGAGGCTCGCGCAGATCCACCATGGGCAGCCGCGCCGTCTTGGCGAAGAGACCGCTGATGGACATACCGATGCCGGGGCAAATCATGCCGCCCAGGTACTCCGCGTTGGCGGAAACAATATCGAAGTTAATTGTTGTTCCCAAATCCACCACCACCGAAGGCCCGCCATAGCGATGGAATGCCGCCACCCCGTTGACCACGCGATCCGCGCCCACCTCGCGCGGATTGTCATAAAGCACTTTCAGGCCGATGTCCGTGTCGGGCGTTACGAACAGAGGCGTGGTGTGAAAATAACGCTGCGCCATGGCATTGAGCGGGGAGTCGAGCGTGGGCACGACGCTCGCGATGATGATGCCATCCACGCGCTCCAGGTCGAGCGAAGCCAGGGCGAAGAGGTTGCGCATCAGTACGCCCCATTCGTCGGCGGTCTGTTCGTGAATGGTGCGCAGCCGCCAGCGTCCAATCAGCTTGGTCTCTTCGAAGGCGCCGATGGTTATGTTGCTGTTACCCGCGTCCAGAGCTAAGAGCATGGGCGCACTCCTCCCGCGACGATCAGGCTGCTGCGGCCGTCGTCCTCACGAAGAATCAAGAAGCCGGAATGGTCGAGCCCGGCCGTGGTTCCATGCAGCACAGAGCCGTCTTGATCCACCGAAACGCGCCGGCCGGAAACGTAGCTGGATGCGCGCGCAAAGGTTTCAATAACTGGTCCGCGGCCCTCGGATTCGAGCAGATCGCAATACGCGTCGACACTCGCCAATACTTCCACCAGCAACCGCTCGCGCGATTGCGTGCGTCCGCTCGCGATACGCAAAGACGTGGCGATATGATTCAGTTCCGCCGGGAATGACGAATGATTCACGTTGATGCCGATGCCTGCAATGATAGCTGAGCCTTCGAGCATGGTGAGGATGCCGGCGCATTTCTTCGATTCGATCAGGACATCGTTGGGCCAACGCAGGTCGCAATCGAGATCGGTGGCCTTGAGGATCGCTTCGCGCGTCGCGAGTCCCAGCGCGAGCGTGACCACCGGCAACGTGGCCGGCGTCAATTGGCGCCGCAGAATGATGGAGACGTACAGACCCAAGCCTGGCTCGGACTGCCACACTCGTCCGTGACGGCCTTGTCCCGCGGTCTGTTCTTCCGCCCCGACCACGGTGCCCGACGGCGCGCCCTGCCCGGCCAGCCGAATCGCTTCCGTCATTGTGGAATCGATGGTCGTGTGCCATCCGATGCGACGATCCGGCACTTGCGACCGAAGCCACGCTAAATCAAAGCCCATCGAGCGTGTCGCGGTTTTTCTGGATTTGGGCGAGGTATTCGGTGCGCTTGCTCCGCAGCTCTTCGACGATCTGCGGAGGCGCGTTGCTCAGGAATTTTTCGTTTGCAAGCTGGCGATCGATATTGATGACCAGCTTTTGCAGCTTGTCGTCTTCTTTCAAAAGCCGCTGCCGGAGCGCATCGCGATCCACCTCGGGAAGCTGCAGTGCAAGGTCGAAATGTTGTGTCGAGCGAACCGCGCCAGTCAGCACCGGCGCTGTACCCGTGCGGACTTCGAGCTTGACTTTGCCGAGACGCTCCAGAACCGGCAATTCCACATTCGACGATCCGTTGCGGCAGTAGAGCACCCCGGCCAGCTCCATTTTGTCGTCCAGCCCGTTGTCGGCTTTCAGCTTTCCGAGCCGCGGTCACCATGTCCTGCAGCAAACCCATCTCGCGTCTCGGCCGCTTCGTCGGTCTTGCTCGCTTGAGGATAAGGCGCGAGTGCGATGGACGTCGTCTGTCCGAAACGATGCCACAACTCCTCGGTGATGAACGGCAGAATAGGATGCTGCAATCGCAGGTATGCGCTGAAGACGCCGAGCAGGTTGCGCCAGTCGTTCGTAAGTCCCGAATTCGGCGACAAACGAAGTTTCTTGATTTCGAGATACCAATCGCAAAAATCGTGCCAGAAAAATTGCCACAGCTCTTCTGCCACTTCGTGATAGCGGTGTTGTTCCAGCGCGCGATTCACCGATTCGGCGGTACGGCTAAGCCGGCTGAATATCCAGCGGTCCTCTAATGTTTCCAGCTGGCCCGGCTCCAGGAGGGTTGGCTCAATACCCGAGGTTTCCAGGTTCATCAACAGCATCCGTGCCGCGTTCCAAACCTTGTTGCAGAACTGTCGCGCCGATGCGAGCTTGTCTTCGTTGTAAGTAATGTCGGTGCCCGGTGCAGCGGCCATCAGAAGCCACAAACGGCACGCGTCAGTGCCGTACTTATCGTTGATGTCGAGCGGGTCCACCACGTTGCCCTTGGTCTTCGACATCTTCTTTCGGTACGGATCGCGCACCAGGCCGTGCATATGCACCTGGCGGAACGGCACATCGCCGGTGAGCTCGATGCCCATCATCATCATGCGCGCCACCCAGAAGAACAGGATGTCGGAGCCGGTGATCATGAGGGTGGTCGGATAATAGGCGCGCAGATCGTCCGTCTCGGCGGGCCAGCCGAGAGTTGAGAACGGCCACAGGCTGGAACTGAACCAGGTGTCGAGCACGTCGGGATCCTGCGTGAGTTCGGTTGACTGGCAGTTGCCGCAAGCCTTCGGCTCTTCACGAGCCACCGTGATTTTTTTGCAGTTGGCGCAATGCCACGCTGGAATGCGATGGCCCCACCAGAGCTGGCGCGAGATGCACCAATCGCGGATGTTCTCCATCCAATTGAAGAACGTCTTGTCCCAATTGTCGGGCACAAACTGGATGCGGCCTTCATTCACCGCGGCCATCGCCTTTTCAGCCAGCGGCTTGGTTTTCACAAACCACTGCGTGGAAATGAGCGGTTCCACGATGGTGGAGCAACGGTCGCACTTGCTGATCGCGAGCGCGTAAGGTTCCACTTTTTCGAGCAGGCCTTGTGCCTCCAGATCGGCCACGATACGCTTGCGCGCCTCGAACCGATCGAGCCCGGCGTAAGGTCCCGCTTCGGCAGTCATGTGTGCATCCTCGCCGATCACCTTGATCTGCGCGAGATCGTGACGCTTGCCCGCTTCCAGATCGTTCGGATCGTGCGCGGGCGTTATTTTCACCACGCCAGTGCCAAATTGCGGGTCGGCGATCTCATCGAAGATAATCGGGATCGGGCGATTCATCAACGGCAGCGTGACCGTTTGTCCGGCCAGGTCCTGATAACGCGGATCGTTCGGATTCACAGCCACCGCGGTGTCACCCAGCATGGTCTCGGGACGGGTAGTGGCCACCATCAAATAGCGCGAGCTGTTATTCACCGGATAGCGGATGTGCCACAGGTTGCCCTGCGTGTCTTCGTGCTTCACTTCTAGATCGGAAAGAGCGGTGGCGCAGCGCGGGCACCAGTTCACCATGTATGTGCCGCGATAAATGAGATCGCGTTCGTAGAGCCGCACGAAGGCTTCGAGCACGGCGCGCGAAAGATCGGGATTGAGCGTGAAGCGTTCGCGGCTCCAATCGCAACTATCGCCGATGCGCTTCATCTGCGACGTGATGCGGTTGCCGTATTTCTCTTTCCATTCCCAGACCCGGCGCACGAATTCTTCCCGGCCGATCTGCTGCCGCGTGGTCCCTTCTGCTGCCAGGCTGCGCTCCACCAGCATCTGCGTGGCGATGCCGGCGTGATCGGTGCCCGGGAGGAACAGCGTGTTGTCGCCGCGCATGCGATGCCAGCGCGTTGCGGTGTCGATCACGGTGTGATCGAGCATGTGGCCAATGTGCAGCGATCCGGTAACGTTGGGAGGCGGCACGGCGAGCGAAAATCTCGCCCCGGGCGCGTGTGGGTCGGCGTGAAAGATGCCGGATTCCACCCACCATTCGGCCCACCGGGGCTCGAAGCGCTGTGGCTCGTATGTTTTTTCCAACTCCATGGGGAAACTACCAGTTTAGCAAGCAGGCGAAATTTGACAGCGCAGTAGCTGAATGATGTAATTGAGCAATAGCCTGCCTTGTTCCTCAGTAGCTCAATGGTAGAGCATTCGGCTGTTAACCGAAGGGTTGTAGGTTCGAGTCCTACCTGAGGAGCCAAATTCCGTTTTGTCCGGCCCGGACACATGGGTAACAGATCGTTCCTAAGACATAGGTAACACTTTTGGCCCGAAGGGGTTGTTGAGGGGCTGCAAAGTTTTTTCCTCCAGATCGATATAACCAAGATCGTAATCCATGAAGCTGACGAGCCAGATTCCTTCGTCGACTTCCTTGACGCCGACGGCCTGGCCGGCCAAACACGTGCTTAGATTGATCTTCTTGCGGTACAGACAGAGCCGTCCGCAGTTGGTGACGACGACCGTTTTATCGTGAAACGGATAGTAGAGTTCCTGAATGCCCCGGTAAGGGCGGCAGGAAGCAGAGTAGACTTCTGCCGGACATTTCATGTTCAGAGCTTCGTGCGGGCGTTCGTTGTTGAACTCCTCGATGAAGGCGTCGAACTTGGCTTGCTGTTGGAGCAGATTGGCGCCGGCTGGGCGAGTGGCTTCCTTCTTCAAGGTCAGGTGCATGCGCTCGTGGCGGCCGTTCTGCTGCGGATGACCGGGCCGGATGCGTTCGATGCTGATGCCGAGCCGCAACCACCAGACCGACAACCGCGAAAGATTGAAAAGCCCGTTGGGCGAAGCGAAGGGAACGCCGTTATCGGAGCGGATCGCTTGCGGCAAACCCCGCTCCTTGAATAAGCGCTCAAAGGCCGTAAAAGCGGTCTTTTCGGCATTCGATTCCATGGCTTCGCACAGCAGCAGATAGCGCGAAGCATGATCGGTGACCGTGAGCGGATAACAGTAGCGCCGATCGGCGAGCATGAACTCTCCCTTGTAGTCAGCACACCACAGCGAGTTCGGGCTGGCGCCCTCGGACAGCGGAGTACCTTCGGAGCGGGAGCGCGATCGCCTGGATCGGGCTACCAGTCCATGACGATCGAGGATGGTGTGGATGGTGCTGCGAGCCGGAACTTTCACTTCGCTCGGCAGTCTTCGAAGGAGGCGCTCCCGGATCTTGCGGGCGCCCCAGTTCGGTTTCTCGCGCTTGGCCGCTACGATGGCGGCTTCGATTTGCTCGGGCAGTTGGTTTGCATATCGCTGGGGGCGCCTGGCCCGATCCGTGAGCCCCTCCAGTCCGCATTCCTCATAACGCTCGAAGATCTTGTAGCCGGTCTTGCGGGAAATCTGAAACTCGCGGCACAGCGCGGCCATACTTTCGCCATCTTTGAGCCGAATCACGAATCGTATGCGTTCGTCCATAACAGAACTTTCCTTCCATGGCATCCCACCCGCCCCCCTTACGGGGAAAAAGTGTAACCCATGTCTCCGGTACGTTCTGTTACCTATGTGTCGAGCTGCACATTTGAGGGATCTCCCGCTACGATCTCCATATCTTTTCTTCGGCTTAGCTTGTTCGAACGCCTCAAATTCTCAAACGGCTGCTCGAACTGGGTCTGCAACTCGCCGTGTCGCCAGGCCGCCGACTTGAGAACCAGTCTGAGGAATGCCTGCTTCTCGTGCGGTGGCTGAATCGCAAACAGATCTGCTGCACGGCTGGTTAGCTCCATCAAGTCGATAGCGCCCTGGACTGGGGCCGGTGTGCCAGCGCGGATTTCCTCAATCCGGCGTTCGAGGGCAGTTCCTTGGTTTCGACATTCGAGCGCCTTGCGATCGTACATCTCTGTGCTGATGCGACCTTCCAGCCGGTCGTCATAGAGGACATCCAGCTTTGACCCGAGCCTGCGGTGTTGTTCTTCTAACCGCTTCATTTCCCGGTCTCGGGCGGCCTGTTGGTTTAGATCGGATTCGGAGACGGACTCCTGGAGCCACTTCAAAATGGCTGGCGGGATCACCAGGTCCTTGAGTGCGGCGGCGAACTGGCCTTGCACCACCTCCTCCCGCGCATAGGGCTCCTCACATTTGCCGCGATGTCCGGTGCAATGGTAGTAAACGTATTTCTGTTTTTTCAACTCGCCCACCAAACCACACCCGCAATGCCCGCAGCGAATGAACCCCGTGAACGCAAAGTCGTGCCTTGATCCGATGCTGTTTCGTTTGGGCGCGTCGATCCAAGAGGGCTTGAACCCCGTCCCACACCTCTTGGCTTATGAGAGCTTCATGCTTGCCGTGGTAGGTCGCGCCGTCCCAGTCGAAATCACCGGTGTAGATGCGCTTGCGAAGGATCGAGTGCAGGGTGCTCCGATGAAGTCGCCGGCCTCCAACCGTCCATCCTTCCGCTCGTGCTGTGGCTGCGAGAGTCTTCAGGGAATACCGCCCCGTGCGGAACTCCTCAAACAGACGTGTAATCGTTGGGGCATCGTTGTCCGGCACAATGATGCGCCTTCCATCCGCCCCTTCCACGTTCCGATAACCCGCCGGTGCATTGCTCGGATACAGGCCCCTCTTGGCCTTCTGGAGCATCCCCTTCAGCGTTTCCTCGCCCAAGTTTTGTGAGTAGTTCCGGGCCATAGGAACCTTGATGCCGTGAATGAACTGCTCTGAAGACTTGGAGTCCGGCGACAGGATCGTGCCGTCCTTGACGAAGTGGATCGTGACGCCGAGCTCATCGACGGTGGCGTAGTCCGGAACGTTCCGGTAAAGCCGGTCCGTTTTCTCCACCAGGATCGTTTGGCACTTACTACGGTTCTTCTTCAAGAACGCGAGCATCTGGCCGAAACCAGTCCGTCCGCTGGTGCTGGCTGATTCCACATCGAGAAACTCTTGGACCGCTTTCATGCCCTGTTTGCGTGCGTACTCGCGCAGCAGGTCCAACTGGGCGGGTATCGAGAAGCCCTCGATCTCTTGTTCTTTGCTGCTTACTCGTGCATAGATCACTACCCACTGCGGCTTTGGTCCTAATCCGTTCTGAAGCATATTTTGGTGCCCTTCAGGCAACTCTTTCCTGGTCGTTCTTGGATTCCATCTTCGCGCATTTTGCGGAGGCACGCTGCTCGGCATTCCATCGGTATAAGAGTTTGACGAATTTGGTGAGGCGCTTTGAAAGACGAGCCCATTCCGGATCGCTTAAGGGCTGACCGCGGAAGGCTTCCACACCGTCGCGGGCGGCCCGTTCAGAGCAGGACAAGGCTTTCTTCCCGATTGTCTTCTGAGGTTCGTCCGCGACTGCCCGCTTCGCCATCAGTTCACTCGCTCGTCAGCTCTGACTCCATCGAGATTGCCCACACTGCTCCCTCAATTAATAAGGCAATGGCGGGAAGGTATCGGGACGGCAAAAGACAGCGTTTTCTTCGCATCTCATTCCGTAGCCCGTGATCCTGGAGCAGAGTCCATTCGACTTGGCCTATGTTGCTCTGTCACCTTATAAAGGAAATGGCGGAGGGGGTGCGGGACGGTAGAATTTCGTTTTTGTCGATGTGCTACAGGCTGCAACCGATTGCAACAGTTTGAAACCCTCTGCAACAATTTGGGTGGTCCAATCGGTTTCGGCAACAGTTTGAAACCCTTTGCAACGATCGGGCCCCCAAAGACCTCTCTGGAGGCAGTCCAAAATGCGTAGTGGAACATAAAGGAAACGTCTGACGCTACCGTCGATTTTGTATTGCATGTCGCTCGCGCGCCGCGACTTCATGCGTCAGCCGAGCTCGCTCGTTTGTCGGTCAAGTGTCGGACAGCCGATTTCCCTCCCAGAATCGTGTTCTCAGAGGCGCCAGCAGAGCTTAGGTTTGGTGGGTCGGATGGCTCGCTCTCACGATCAACGCCGCAAAGTCGGATTCTGTAAGACGAGCTGTTCTGCTAGAGGATGTGGCTCGCAACTTTACTCGAGGGCCGTTCCTGACCGCAAACGACACAAGTCACCATAGGCGACTATCAAATTTGTGCACGTTGCGCCCCCCGGAATCCTCAGCCGATGATGCAAGGCAAGAGGGCCCTTTCGAACGATGGGCCTCCGTGCGCCGGTAATATGTAGCGGTCTCACGGATAAGTTTCGATATTGTCAAACCAGTCATAAATGATTCCAACAACGCTGGAACTGGCTCGGGGACTTTCGAGGAATAGAAGCAGGTTGCCAACGACTGTAATGTGGGTAATCCCAGTGTTTAGGAAGACTCCGTTCGAGGGCGCATGGCCGATTGGCTCGCCGGTATCCAACCGCGCTAACACGATTTCGGTGCCCATCGGTTGACCGTTGATAGGGAGGATCTCCGACGGCGCCGCCGCTGTAAGGTTTTGGCTCGGATCAATGCTCAAATAGTCTTTCAAGGCGACTCCGCCGGGTGCCACGGAAAGAGCACGTGCGGTATTGAAAGCTTCCAGGACCATCATTCCGTCATAGGTTTTCATTTCCGCATATTTTCCCCACTCCAGCGCCAGATTGCAGAATTCCTCCGGCGGAGAGAATCCCAGTTCGTCGATCGCATACCGCACCAAGCAGTAGAGGGATGGAACTGCCGACGGGTTGAGCGAGGGCTTCGCTACCGCAACCGCATACACATAGTTGCTGGTCGCAAGCACTGGTTCCATGGATTGCATTTCCGCAGGCGGGAAGTCATCGGTACTGTAGGCACGCGGTTGGCCTCGATCGTAGAGAAACATCCGTCCTGCAGGGGTTGTTATGACCAGAGATTCAGCCATATCGGCCAGCGGCATCACGTTTAGCGTCAGATTATCCAGGAGCGTACCTGGAACGTCCGACGGTACCGTGAACGTTAAGTCTACAGCTAGACTATCGGTTTGGATACGCCGGATGCGAAATTGATTGTCAACGATGTAGAGCAGCGTTCCATCCGGTGACAACTCGAAATCCCAAATAGAGGAGGCTCCAGCCTTCGGCAGCGATACGCTAGCTAATTGCAGTTGAGCACCCAGATCATAGGTGTCGATTTCGAAACCGCCGTTCAGAATTGATCTGGCGGTGTAAAGGATCATCCGCTGACCATCGAATTGATAGAAATCGGCGGGTAGGTCGGTGAGCGGTGACGGCTGCGCACGTGAAATTGCCGGAACAGCAGCATTCGGTCCGGCGAACTGAATGGTCTGCCGCTGCACTCCGCCTCCAGGGCGAGGATTCGTGAGGACCAAATCTCCCGGGCCCGTTGCGGTTCCTGCCGGCAACTGCACTTGATAATAGCCCGAGCGAGGTCCCGGCAAGAGCGGAAGCGGTTGGCCGCGCCAGGTAACTTGGCTTGTGGGGTACGCCGGTGGAAGCACCGTAAATATAGTTGGGTCGGATGTCTGGGAAAAGGGCAGAAAATTCGGCGGCAGGTTGCTGACTGTGACAGAAAAAGGATCCGACATAAGTGCATTTGGAATAGCTGGCGTCGCAGGAATTACAAGGTGGGCCGTATACTGTCCGGCCGTCAACGTAACGGTTTGCGTCGCATCGATTGTAGCGGCTGTCGCATCAAAAGCAACCAGAGGCACGGTTTGATCATCGAGATCAAGATACATCCCTGTCACGAAATTGCGCCCGAATATATATTCTGCCGCGGTGAGGGAGCCAGCCGGTAACTCGAGCGGCACGGGGCTTACCATTTGCGGACTCGCTACCCCCAGATCCACGTAACGCAAAACGACATAGTTGGTTCCCGACACCGGAGGAACCGGCTGGAGCGAGGTCGCTATCAGGTCATTTGACACTTCGTTACTGTTTAGGGTGCTCTGGAGCGACCAAACGCCGCCTTTTTGTGAGGGAGTTACGAAAGCGGTGGTGACAGACACGGAGCCGCTTGCAACCGGGGTTACCAGGGCAAAATCGCTGGCCTCATCATTGAGGCATCCCAAGGTCGGACCGGGGTACGGAAAGCCCGCTCCACCGGCTGGTGCGCCTATTGGATATCCGCTGAGTAACAGGCAGTATCGGCCGTCCGTTAGTGTGAGACTTGAAGTGGAGCTTTGCGCCGGTACGTTCTCAAGATAACCGCCCGCGAGGAAACCTTTATTCAGGGTCGTGCTTCCGGGCGTCCCCTCGACACTGAAAGGCGATCCGGTGTAGGGCACTGGGACTTGTTGAAAAGGCCGCGCCGGTTTTAGTCCGGGAATCGATTGATTCCCCGCGATCCCGGCCAAAAGCAACGATCCGTTCTGCTCAAAGACGATTGAGTTGATTCCGCAGTAGCTTCCTTGGCCGCCGAGGTAGGTGCTAAACAGAAGGCTGCTGAGATCCGGGGAGAACGCCGCAACAAAGCCGGCGTATCCTTCCTGAGTCGGCGGCGCGGTCTGGATGGGACTCTGCAAGGTAAGATCGGTCAGGCCGGTCGATCCGAAGATATAGATCGCACCCGTCGGTGAGACGTCCAGTCCGTAGAGGTTGCCGGCTCCCTGAAGAAAGGTCTTTCCGTCGTATTGGTGGGCGCTGAGATCGTAGCCCAGCACTACCAAGGTGGAATCCACTGGTTGGCCCTGGTAACCGCCCGAGATCTCCGGCAGATTCAGTCCGTAGTCGTCAAGCGCCAGGAACGCCGCATCACCTGCTCCGGCCCGAACGAATATCGGACCTGCGCTACTGTTGTAACCCATGTTGAGAAATGTCGCGTATTCGAGGGTTTTTCCGTCTGCGGAGACGCGCGCCAGAAAATAGTCAGCCGGGGATAATGAGGGAGGAAAAGGGTACTGGGCATCCGGAGTTCCAAGACCAGATTTGGCCTCAGTCACACCCACAAGCAATATTCGGCCGGAAGAGTCTATATCAACCGAAGAGCACGTTCCATCAAGATACGAGACGAAGTTAATATGATTTGTCGCCGGGATTAAGTTCGCAATAGCACAGCCCGAGTAAGGTTCTTCCTTTACGGTGTCGAGTGAAATTCCTTGTGGGAGACCAGCGCCGCTGGAGCTGTACGCAATGAAGACGCTGCCGTCCGGCATCTCGCGAATCGCAAGTGGTTCGTCGTTTCCGGAGCTGTCGAAGTAAGTTGCATACGTTACCGCCGGATCAATCGTGAGGGTTTCGCGCGAGTTATACGGTCCAATAGCAAACCTCAACCGGCTGTTTCCCTCTAACGCATAGCTTGCTGCGACGCTATGCTTGCGACCGCGTTTGTCTTCGGAAAATGCCACTGGAGCCAGCAACAGATCCGCATCGCCAAGCTTCGCGCGTCCGTGCGCACCTGTGCGGAGGCCGGTGTCCAGGGCCGCCAATTCGATCACTGGTAACTTAGTCCGGGGAGCGACTTCAATGTCGAACTCCATGCCGCGCGGCCCAAAATAGTAGACAACCGAGACCTTGCCATCCCTGCTAGACGCCCGCACGCGGCGGGCATGCGTTAGAGGAGGAGCTTCAACGCCGGGCCGCAACCGATAGTTGTGGCTGGCTACGATCTCCTCCGCCCTGATGCTGGCCAATTTCATGGAAGCATCCCAGCGGAATCGGCTGAGATGTCGACCGTGAGTGAAAAGGAAGCCATCCCGCAGAATTGTGAATCCCGGCCCGGATAGGGCACGCCAAACACCTGGAGAAGACTCCTCGAACACGTTTTCCCGTGTTGGGTTCCACGGTGAGCCGGCGTAGCAACATCCAACCATGGCAATGCAGACAACGAGTTTATTCCGGAACGCCCCCATAATTTTGGTCATTGTATCGCCACGAGACCCGCATCTTGCGCTTGCCCGGCAATCGAAATCTGCACGTCCAACGCGTCGCCTACGGGCGCGTTATCGGGGATCTCAACGTTGATCTGGGTGAGCGCGGCGGTAAGGCCGGGCGACGCACCAGCATACAGCACTGACACCGCTTGACCCCCGATCGTGATTGTAGGCAGAACTGGCAATTCTACGGCTCGAACCGGTATCGAGTCGGAGGTCGTATCAGCTGGTAGGCCAAGGCCTGTGCCCCAAAACGTTGCCACGGTTCCACGCATTAGTGGGGCTGTAGGGGATTGCACCGCGCCGGAAGGAGACAGCGCCGCCAAGTAGAATTTCCCCTGCAATGAATACGTGAACAAACCCGGCGCGTAGGATGCGACCGGCGCGGCAACTCGGGCTGACGGAATTCCGTAGTGAACAACTTGCACATTGACCGAATCCTGTCCTAGCGGCAGAGTCGGGTACTACGGCGTTGATCTGATCAGAACCGGCAAAGAGAATAGAGCCTTCGACGCCGTCAAAGAGTACGCTGGTCTGTTCCACTTCACCGGAAAGCTGCAAACCCAAGTCAACCACAGGACCAGCAGCGTCTGCTGGGCCGAGGTTCTGTCCATAGATTGAAATGATCTCACCTGCGGCGATTGGGACAGGTTGGTTTGTAGCCGCGTTGACGAGCCCGGCCGCAGGAAATGAAGGCAAAGGAAGCAACTGAGGAACCTGCGCAACCAGGATACCGTTTTCAGTTTGAGCGGCCATCCAATCGGGGGCCCAGATTCGATTGGTGGGCGCCGATGCAAAATTGATCCCGGCCGCCGCAAAATTGATCCCATTCAATTGGGTGTAGACTTCCAATGACGTGCCGTCAACAAACCCGCCTCCAATAAAAGGCGGTCACTCTCGGGGAGATACAGAGCGCCGACGCCCAGAAGCATCCCGACTATTTGGCCTGTTGCGATTTCGCGGACGACGCCCGCAGATATCCAAGTATTTGTCGCCCCAAATCGCGGTCGGGGAGTCCCGGCTCGGCACCGAGACGGGCTGACAGTTTGAAAATCCCGCGGTGGCGCTAACCTGGCAAACTTCCTGAGACCCGATCATTACGCGGCCGGTATCATCTAGGACCAGCGGATAGTTTGATTGCCAGTTTGTGGGTGAGCCATTGTTGACCAGGGTGCCGTCAACATATTCCAGCACGAAGCCTGCGTTGCCGGTCACTACCAATAGAATTTGCGGGTCTTGCCGGTAAACTTGAGCGCCCCAAATGGTGCTTTCGGGCACAGAGTTTGGCGGCGTGGGGTAAGTCACCTGGAATTTCTCATCGAATGCCTGTGTCGCGATGTTAAATCGCGCAAGCAGTCCATGCTGATCGTCCTGAACAACCCATGCATATTGCGTGTCAGGCGTAAATGCCACCACCCGCTGCGGCGCGGACAGAGGTATCGTTTGCATCAATTTCCCAGTCGACAGTTGAAACACTTCGATTGAGTCGCCGTTCTGCGCAGTCGTCCCGGGCGCGCCGGCTCCTGCAGAGACCACCCGGTTGGATGCAGGATCAGCTTCAAAGATCGATGCTTGAGTCGGCAGGATAACTGGAACCCAAACTCGATAGGGAAGGGGCTGCTGCGTCGCGGTATTCCAAAGAACGGCGTCAATTAGTCCGGGCGTGCAAGCGGAGGCAGGCACCGAAAAATCAGCCTGCAGTTCGTTGTTCGCCGAATAGAGGTTTACCGGAAGGAACTGTTGGTTCCAGCGTACGGCCAACGTCCCAGAAGACAGCATGGCGTAGATCGCAGCGGGGAGCCCTTCGATTGAGAAGACTATCGGTCCACTGTCGGTGGCGGCCGGCAGCCACGGAGGTTGAATCTGCCATTGGAAGGTCTGGCCGAAAATTGGCGAGCCAAATCCAAGCACAACGAACGCAAAAGCACCCAGCTGTGCGTTAACAACCTTGCTGAGATTCATCGATTATTGCTAAGGATATCTCAAGACGCAGCAGATCGCTCCGGATAGAGATGACGGGCGTCAGGAGAAGCCACAATTATTTTCCGATCTGAGTCTATTGCGCGCCACTCTGCAATCAATCCACAAGGGCGCATAGTGTCGGATTCGTTCTCGTAATCTGGCATAAGCTCCCTCTCAGCCGCGAGGGAGGCGACCGGAATGAGAAGAAAAGCCAAACGTGGTGCAGTGGAATCAAGGCCGCCGAGACGAAGCCAGAACTTCCCGATCTGGATCGCAGCAAAAATGCGGTTGTGAGCAGCTTGCGCTCACCGGAATTGAAACGCGGGTACCGATACGCGATCGTAGAGTTCATCGAGTGGTATTGCTCAGAGTTGCGGCTGTCGTTCAGCAGGGTCGTCGTCACAAGCCTCACATATGAGGCGATCGATGCAGGATTACCGAGGCTCGTCACTCCACTTATCGTCTGAGGTAATTTTCCGCGGGTTGATTAGCCGGAGCGGTTCGCTTGGGTCGAGGTAGAAGCCATTGTCAGGTGAGGATGTGGCCGGCTTACGAGCTTTCAGTGCGGCGATTCTCTGTCGGACTTCATCTTCGCTGGGTCCCTGGCTCAGTGGGACGGTCGCAAGCTTGGGAACCATCGGAGCAGATTTCGCGCCGCTGCGCGAAACTCTGCGGGCGGCATTGCGTCTCCGTCGGGATCGCTCTCGCACGAAATCGTTGACTGTGCTTTTCGGAACTTGAAACTGCAATTCGACTGTTAGGATGGTCGGAGATATCCCGATACGTCAGCCCGCGGCCGCGCATCTCGTCTATCAATTCGCCGTACGGTTCTAAACGCGAGGAGATTGCCCGGTAGATCGTAGAAAGTAGCGACTCTCAACCCCCGGCCATAATAGGCCGACGGTGAGTTTTTCTGCCAAGAAAAAAGGAGAGAGTCGCTTGAAGAAACAATACCAGATCGAACAGCAACGAGCCGTGCAGCAGTTCCGCCGGATCGCCACCGAACAAAACCCGAACATCCAGATGATCCTGCCGCTGGCCGAGATCGTCGGCCTGTTGCAGCAAGGCGTGGGCAACCTGCTGCGGGAAACCGGGCTGGCGCTGATGCAGGCCGTGATGGAAGAAGAAGTGCGGCACCTGGCCGGCGAGCGCCATCAACAACACGAAGGACGACGCGCGCATCGCTGGGGTAAAGAAGACGGCTACTGCGTGGTGGACGGGCAGAAGGTGCCGATCCGCGGACGCGGTTGCGCACTTCGCCGGAGCAAGCGCGAACAACGCTTGGGCAGCTACGAACTGTTCCAGCGCAGCGGACCGATGCAGTAGGGCGTGTGGGACAAAATGATGCGCGGGCTTTCGACGCGCAACTACGGCGCGGTGGTGAAGGACTTTCACAACGCCTATGGGATCGAGAAGTCGGCGGTGAGCGAGAACTTCATCGAGGCCAGCCGGGAGAAGGTGAAGCAGTTGATGGAGCGTCCGCTGGGCGAGTTGCGGTTGTGCGCCATCGTGATCGACGGCACGCCGTTCAAGGACCGGCAGATGATTGTAGCCCTTGGGATTGGCTGCGATGGACGTAAAACGGTGCTGGGCATCCGCGAAGGCGCGACGGAAAACACGGCCGTGGTGAGCACTCTGTTGAGTGAGCTGGTGGAGCGCGGCCTGGACTTCTCCACGTCCGCGGCTGTACATCCTGGATGGCGGCAAAGCGCTGGCCGCCGCGGTGCGGAAGCATGCCGGCGAGGCAGCCTTCATCCAGCGCTGCCAGGTCCACAAGAAACGCAATGTCGTCGATCACTTGCCGGACGAACACAAAGCCGACGTGAAGCGGAAACTGCAGAACGCCTACGCGATGGCGGACTACGCCGAGGCCAAGCGTGCCCTGGACCGTCTGCATCGCGAGCTGATGGATCTCAATCCCAGCGCGGCGCGCAGCCTGGAAGAAGGTATGGAAGAAACGCTCACCGTTCACAAGTTGCGCGTGCCGGACCAACTCCGCCGGACTTTGTGTTGCACCAACGTGATCGAGTCGGCCTTCTCCATCGTCGAAACGGTCTGCCGCAACGTCAAACGCTGGCGGACGGCGATCAGATCGAGCGTTGGGTCGGCTCGGGACTGCTGGTCGCCGAGCGCCAGTTCCGCAAAGTCATCGGCCATCGCCAGATTCCGCTGTTGCTGTCTTCGATGGCCAACGCCGTTTCCAAGAAATCGATTGCGAAAGGAGCCGCCGTCGCGTAGTCTATGAGGGTCGAGAGTCGCTAACTTTCAACGACGATTCCGGGCAATCTCAGACGCGAGCGCCCCGACTTTTTGATCACCTTGTTCAGAATGTCTTGGAATTTGTCTTCCACACCCTCCAAAGCTGCGTCAACATCGCACCGGACAGAGACCGGACAAATCTCGGACAGAGGCCGGACATCAACCGGACAGAGCGTACACCTTGCGCGGTCCCAAAACCTAAGCCGACAGGCTTAGGGATGGTGTCTAGTTCTAAGCAACGCTCCCGAAGAAGAGCGAAAACGGTAGCCACGCTCAATTGCCACTTCGGAGCACGTCTGGCGCGCATTGGTTTCATAACTCACCTTCGATCCTTGGGACGAGGCTTTCACGAATGAACCGCCCGACCTTGCCGGAAAAAGGCTGGGGCGTTCGGAATGAAGTCCGCTCATTCATCTGCTCGCTCCGATCATGGTGCTCGAAGTCGTTGAAAGGACTCCTGGAGTTGGGGGCACTCGGCCGCAAAAGCTCGAAATGCGTCCAGTGCGGGGAGCCAAACTTTTCAAAGACTTACGCTCTACAGCCGACTGTGGGGACTTTTGTGGGGATGCTGTTTCACAATGGAGCGCATTGCCGTTGCTTTCGGGTGACACCACACAGACAACATCACTCTAGTCGGCTTAGCGAGGGTCGAGGAGAATTCATCTGACTGCCGTCAGGTCCACACTAAGATCGGCAACCTGCTTCGGCGTTATCTGCGTCCCGGCTCCGATCAATTTTCGCCCGGCCAAGTGATCACCGGGACGATTGACTGAGTCGACGGCGGCTAATCTACCGTCCCTGAAATAGAACACTGAAAACTTGCGGCTTTCGGGTATGCCGCGGGTGACCGCTTGTTCGCAGCGAGCCGACAGCCCGGCCATCTGAAGCTTGATATCGAATTGCTCCGTCCAGAACCAGGGAACGGCACGGTAATTTTCGGGACGGCCGACGATGGCCGCCGCGATACATTTGGCCTGGTCGACAGCATTCTGCACGGATTCGAGGCGGACGCGCGCACCGGCGAATGGATTGGGATGATCGGCGCAGTCACCGATGGCATAAATGCTGTGGTCTTCCGTCTGTAGACGTTCGTCCACGATAATGCCGTTCGAGACGGTGAGCCCGGCCTCACGAGCCAACTCAATATTCGGAACAACGCCAATTCCGACCAATACCAGATCGGCCTGGCAGACAGAGCCGTCGCTAAGCACAACCGCGCAGACCTTTCCTTGATGGCCGACGATTTCCGACAGCGCGCCACCAAGAGCGATCTCTACGCCGTGGCTGGTGTGAAGGTCGCGATAGAAATCAGAGAGTATCGGCGAAACCACTCTCGGCATCAGCCTCGACTGGACCTCTAACACGCGAACCGATTTCCCCAGCGAGCGGGCGGCGGCCGCAAGTTCGAGGCCAATGAAGCCTCCGCCGATCACGACGAGATTACTCGCCTGTTCCAAGCGTTGCTGGATTTCAACGGCTTCGATGTCGGTGCGCAAGTAGCAAACACCATCGAGCTCGCAGCCCTTCACTGACAACTTCCGATTGCGCGCTCCGACTGCGAGCACCAGCGATTCATAAGGAAGACGGCGGCCTGTTGCGAGGCTCACTGAGCGACCTAATCGGTCGATTTCGTTTACCTTGGTGCCCGTTACCAGATCGATTCGATGGCTCTGATAGAAGGCGATAGGTCGCAAAACCGTTCCTTCAATATCCTGCTTGCCGGCCATGAAGCCTTTGGAGAGCGGCGGGCGCTGATAGGGGAGATTGGGCTCGTCACCAATTAGAGCGATCGATTCCTCATAACCTTCCATTCGCAGAGACGAGGCAACTTGGAAGCCAGCTTGCCCGGCTCCGACGATAACCACACCGTCCGACTTCATTGCTCTACGCCAAAGCTGTCATTGCTGGGCTTCAGGCGTCCGCACGATCAGGCCGTCGAGCTCCTTGGTGACCGGTATCTGGCAGCCCAGACGGCTGTTCGGCCGCCGCTCAGAAGCCGTAGTGTTGAGCATCTGGTCCTCGTCTTCCTGCATCGGACTCAACAGCGCGAGAAATGCCTCGTCCACATAAACGTGGCAGGTGGCACACTGGCAGGCACCGCCGCACTCAGCAACAATACCGTCGATTCCATTCTTGATAGCGCCTTCCATAACCGAATCACCGATCGGAACGGAGACCTGACGAGTGTCGCCCGCATACGAGATATAGGTCACGGAGGCTGTTACTTTCTCTTTTTTCCCAAACAGGCTCATGATTATCGATAAGGTGCTCTAACTAGAGTACGGCACTTCGGGCGGAGGCCGGTGAGCGGTATCCTGCATAGCTGATTCCGTCCGGTTGAATTGTCTATTTTCGCTGCTGATCGACTGCCACAAATCGATATCGGGTGGCACGACCAGCGTTGACATGCTGGACAGCTCGGCGCGCGCATCAGCCGGTCGATGTTCCTGTCCCAATCAATTAGGGCGCGCCGGTTTCAATCACTGACCAACTGGAACAGGTAATGCCATTTGCGGGTGTGGTCAAGGTGGAGAGAACGCCTACGATGCCTTGCGGCGATAGTGTTGCGGTCTTGGTGACGACGGTCGGCGAGTTCTCGATTGCCTGCGGTTGGGAGTACAGGAGCTGCATCGTATTTTGATCGATCAGCCAAATATTCCAAGTGGTGGCGTACGTGTTCTCAACCGTGAAATTCATAGTCAGGTTACCGGAGGTATAGCCTAGGGCATCGTCCAGGGTACAGGAGGGAGTCTGTTTGCAGGCGCCCTGCACGCACGAGACTTCTAGATTATATGTGGCTGTCAAGTAGTTTCCGTCCTGGGTCACGAACGCCATGTATGTGCCCGCAGCAGGATGCTTGAGGACTACCGGAATCGTATAAACGTTGCCAAGAGAATTGGTGCATCCCGAGCCGGCATTGGCGCCGGCCGGAGAATACACCGTCATACACACGTTGTCTTCTCCATAGATCGCGGGAATGGTGGCCGCCACTTGGTAGATGCCGGTCGTGCCCCCCGCGGCAATGCCGAACGTGAACGCATTCGAGTCCGTTATCGGCGCGATGTTACCTGCAACCACTGTCCCGAGCGTCACGTGTTCCGCGTTTGGTGGGAACGGGTAAAGACGTTCGAGAGACACCGCGTAGTTGACGGAGCCGCTGAACGGTTCTTTTATATCCACGGTATACTTGCCCGTCGCAGTCAGCGCCTGGGCGATCACTACGGAATATGCATTGCCTAAGGTATTCGTGCACCCACCGTTGACGTTATTTCCCATCGGATCGAGGAGAGTCAAGCAGATGTTCGGGACGCCATAGGCGGCGCCGCTTATCCCCATGGCAAGCTGGAAGGTGGCCCCGGCCGTTGCGCTGAACACAAACGAATCGACATCTCCGGCGGTGTTGAGGGTGCAATTCGTGCCTGCGAGGACCATACCGTCGGCGAGCGGCGTGTTCGCGGCAGGCTCAACCGGACAGTCCGCGGTCCCGGCCAGCGCGGCCACGGGGACAAGCAGGAGCCCGAAGAGCACAGTTGTCAGAGGCAAGTTGGTTACTACTCGCATGATGTTTCTCCTTGACCGGGATATCCATCATGGCCAGAATTTCAGTTTTTGGCGTCCCAGCCGCGCTAGAGTGCGCCGGGAGTTACATTATGGACCCTTGGACCCTGTAATAATACTCCCGGATACATCTGCTCTGCGGGTGTTTTAGCTCTTTTCTTCACAAATTGTGAGTACCACCCGTACTTACCAGTTCCTTAGAATGGAATCACAACTTCGCCTTCCGCTTTTCAAACTTTCCGATAATGTGAATTGTCGGGCGGCTCCGAACGGATTATGATAGCTGCCAAGGTTTGAGAATTGAAATGGGATGATGTCGAGCTGCCGTCGGTTCTATGGGACTACCTGGAACAGGTCCCGCGCCCCCGCCACCCTTTTCGCGCAAGGGATTTGGAGGTCTGGCATGGGACGAGCTTGAAATAGCTTAAGGCAGGGGATCGCGAGCCAGCGCGCCCAAGCGCTGGCCCGGTTCCGGCGAGCACTGTCTGTGGCGATACCGGTGCTGGCATACATCTGACGATACAGTTTTGAGACAAAGACGAAAGCCAGTCGGGCGCGAAGATTGGGCGTACAGCGCGACCGCTTCCAAACGGAACCCAGGCTATAGAAACGATCCCACACGCGCTGGGTGCGCGCTCGCATCTCTTCCGAACTCATGGTGGGATGTGGCATGAACATCTTCGGCCGCTTGTACGCAGGAATGAGCCAGTAGCGCGTCAACGGGATTCCATCTACTACACCCACATCCTCGGCTTGCGCTCGCTCCCATTTCTCAAAGTCGACGGTGCCCGGAAACGGCGTCAGCATGACGAACTGTGCGAAAGTGAGACCGGCCCTTTGAGCAAGATCCTGAGTGGCGTCAAAGGTGTGCGGGCGATCGCTGGGTAAGCCGAAGATGAACGAACCAAGAACATGCACGCCGTGATCGGAAAACGTCCTGAGCTGTTTTACTAGATCGTCGCCAGACAAATTGAAGTCCTTGTAGATCGATTTCAGGCCCTCGGGGGTAACGGCTTCCACACCGACCAGCGCCCCCTTGATCCGGGCTTTCTTCATAGCATCCAGGAACCCGGTGTCTTCCGCGGCCTCCATAGTGATCTGTGTGAAGAAGGTCATGTCCTTGGGGAGCTCCGACAGCCTCTCCATGAGCTCGAAGCGCTCCTTGCGCATGGCCTCCAGTTGATCGACCTTTGCCTGGTCGTTCTGTCGCTTTGCGAGTTTAATGTCCGTCAGCGTGACGGGATAAAAATTGTCGTCCGCCAAAGCGATGAAACTGAAGCCGCGGCGGCGCAGTTCAACAATTTCCTCGATGACGCTGTCGATCGCGCGCTGCCGGGGGCGCTGTCCATCTGTGCGCCATACGGAACAAAACGAACAGTGTTTAGCGCATCCCCGCACCGTCTGCACGGATGCCCACATGTAGCTGTTAGCCGGTAGCAGATCCCACCGGGCCTGCTTCATGTGCTTTGGTTCGACCTTTCCGCCATTGTAAATGCGTTGAGGAGTGCCAGCAGCGCAGTCGCGGAGAACGTGGTTCCAGGCGACTTCGCCATCCCCTTTTACCACGACATGTGCGCCGCCTTGCTCAAACGGCTCCTCAGGATAGAGCGTGGAATGGATTCCACCGAAGACCACCCAGGCGCCCCGCTCGCGCGCCGCGCGACCCACCTCGTAGCCTCGTAGGGCGTTGCCCGTGTGAATGCCAATACCAACGACGTCGCCTTGTTGAACGCGCTCCAGATCCAAGTGTTCCAGAGTCTCATCGCAGATTTCGGGATCTCCGAACGACTGAGCAGTCGCTGCCGCCAGCACGTAAAGCCATCGCGGGGTGATAACTGCAGTACCGAAGGAGGTATCGCTTGGATTAACGAGGTGAATGCTCATAGTTCGTGCGTAGTGAAATCAAACCGTCTACCAGTTGGGAGGCCCGCAGCAATCGTATGGCCCCTAGCTGAAATTTACCTGAGGAATGGAGCGTCGTGATCAATAGAGCAACAATCGAGCGACCTAGCTAGGATGGTCTAACCGAAGACCCAGAGCAGCGATGGCTACCTTCTTCAGGTATAAGATAATCAACAACCACCGGAGCCCACCTATTAGAGCATCATTTCAGTCTCCTGTATGTTCAAAAGTGCTCATTCACCAAGACTATCTTCCGCTTAAGGCCAGGGATCACAGCGGCAGCAGCAGGAGCCACAGAATAGGCGCCGATAATGACTTAACGGTCTCTTCAAAGCCGACTCCGATTCCCCCACGCGGTCAGCCTTGGAACCTCCAGGTCTTGCAACGAATCTTGGCGACGGCGAAAGATTTCTACATGAGCGCACCAAACTCTGCTGCCGCTCCGATGTACCGGACACCACCGTTGCGTTTGACAAAGCGGTTGGCGGCTAGCTACGCCAGGGACTTCGACAGAAGATAGGCGGCAGGGCAGCACTTCGGCCGCTAGGGCGCTAAACGTCCAAGCGGTTGCGATGATAAACTTAGCGGCAAAGATTGTCGCAGGAGGAGAAATGGTCAACCGCAGAAGTGTCCTGAAAATCGGTGCGGCGACGGTGGCCGGAGTACTCGTCAAAGTGCCCGCTTCCGGCCGAAACCTGTCACCGGGGAGGGCGCACACCGCATTTCACAGAGCGGTTTTTGACCAACGGTTCGCGGAGTGCCGGGCTTTCGCGGCCGAACTACGCCGCGCAGGCGTCTGCACTTCCGGGATTCGTGGCGATGTTAGCAAACTGTGGTATGCCGATCTGCGAGTGCATTTGAGAGAAAACCGTTTGCCAGTTGCTGGCTTGACGGATCGCGCCGCGTTGTTCTGTCTCGAAGAATTGGCGCGCGACGTGGGCATGCGCGTGATTTTTCGAGCGGATCACATCATGGATCAAAAAACCGGTATACAGCACGATGCAGTTGGCGTAGCTGAATTCGGGCGCGACATAGCTGCGTTGTTAAGCCAATTCGATTTGAGTGAGCGTCGCGATACGTCCGCGCAAAAACGCACAGGGCCATTTTCTCCCGAAAACAAAACGGCGCTGGTGTCGTGGGTAATCGCGTAGCGGAAAGGGATTGCAACATGGTTTTACCTCCAAATGTAAGCGCAGCGGACTTCAATGCGGCCCTGGGTGAGTTCCGGTCTGTCGTGAGCGCGAACTGGGTGTTCAGCTCGGACGAAGATGTGGCGCTCTATCGCGACTCTTACTCCATCAATTGGGGCGAACCCGACGAGCGGGTGGCCTCCGCGGCGGTGGCTCCGGCCCAGGTCGAGGAAGTGCAGCAGATTGTTCGCGTCGCGAATCGTTACCGCATCCCCTTGTACCCCATCTCAACGGGACGCAACCTCACCTACGGCGGATCCGCCCCCAATATGCGCGGCAGCGTTGTGGTGGATTTGAAGCGCATGAATCGCATCTTAGAAGTCGACGAAAAGCGGGCGTTCGCGTTGGTAGAACCGGGCGTTTCGTATTTCGATCTTTACCACCACATCAGGGAACGCAACCTCAAGCTGATGCTGGATGTGCCCGACCCGGGATGGGGCAGTCCCATGGGCAACAGCCTGGATCATGGCGCGGGCTACACCATGGCTGCGTTTCGCGATCACTTTGGGTCGCATTGCGGCATGGAAGTGGTGACGCCGGATGGAGAGCTGATCCGCACAGGAATGGGTGCGGTGCCCAACTCTGATACCTGGCAGGACTTCCGCTACGGTGCCGGCCCCAACGTGGACGGCCTGTTTGCGCAATCGAACTTCGGAATCGTCACGAAGATGGGTTTCTGGCTGATGCCGATGCCGGAAGCTTTCTTGTCTGGTATCGTCACCGTGCCGCGCCACCAGGATCTGGACGCGCTGGTTTATGAAGTCAGCTACCTGGAAGACCTGGGCCTGACAGGGATGCCTCAATACGGCAGTCCGGTCGGACGGTCAGCGTTTGGTGCGGGCGCATCCGCCATGGCGAGCTTGATGCAAAACGGCTGGCCGTCCGCCGAGGCGGTGGAGAACTTCGTGGCGGCGCAGAAGCTTCCAGCCTGGTCTGCGCAGCTTTATTTTTATGGTCCGGAAGAAACGGTTCGCGCCACCTGGCAGGCCGCCAAGCGGCGTATCGGCAAAGCGATTGCCGGCGCTACGTTCCAGGATGGCGAGTTCCTGACGCTGCCCATCTCCAAGGAAAAAGAACCGACCCAATCCGACAAACCTCGCCTGGGAATTCCCGCGCTGGAAGTTTTTAACATGGTGGCGCGAAACGCAGGCAACGCAAGTGATCCCCCGGACGGACACGCCGACCTATTTGTCACGATCCCGCGCAAAGCCTCGGCCCTGTGGGAATCGGCACGCGTCCTATTTGAAGCCTACAAGGAACTTGGCCTGCCGGCCCAACAAAATCCTTTTCCCACACCATTCACTTACTATTCGCGCTGTTTCTGGACAGGGACCACCGTACCGACCTGGCGCGACCCCGCAAAGAATGCACGAAGCCGGGCTTTGTTTGAGAAAGTGATGAACCGCTGCGCCGAGCATGGCTGGGTTGGCTATCGCACCAATCCCGCCTTTCAGGATCTCTTGATCAGCAAATATTCTTTCAACAACCACTCCCTCCTGCGCTTCCAGGAAAAACTAAAGGACGCCATTGACCCCAATGGAATCATCTCGCCCGGCCGCTATGGGATCTGGCCGGCAAACATGAGGAAGAATCGCGCATGAGACAGACAATCCTTCTTCTCGTGGTAGTTGGCTTCGGCGTTGTTGGCTTCGGCAATCATCTTCTGGCCCAGACGCCTTCGGAGACAAATGGGAAAGTCGTCTTCGATAAGTGGTGCGCGCCTTGCCACGGAGCCGTGGCGCCCAAGAATGTCATGTTTGGCAATGGCGCTTTAGCAGGCACGTCCGCCCTTGCCGTCAAATACAAAGGAAAGCTGCCGGCGGTGCTTGAACAACGCACGGACCTCACGCCCGTCATGATCAAGAGTGTGGTGCGGCACGGGTTGTTCGGCATGCCCATTACGCGCAAGACCGAGATCAGCGACGCGGAATTGGAAGACGTGGTGGCGTATCTTACGCGGAATCGGAAGAAGTAAAGCAATCCGCGACAATGCCCCTGCCTGGGATTTCGCCTGTCAAGGGACTGCCGAAAGACTTAAGTACGTCTTGGTCTCCATCGATAGGATTAACAAAAAGGAGGCGACATCCTTGCGGCTTTGCTTAAAAGCCCACACTCGCAGCGCCTCCCGCTAGCTCCATCCCAAGAGTCCCCGATCCCGGCAAGGTTCTGACCCTCGGCAGCCGCTTATGGAAAAGTGCCGCTGATGCAGATGAGGTATTGTGTATTGTTCGGTGCGACCGGTCTCAGATCGGGCAGCGCAAAAGTCGTCATCCCATCACCGCCGTAGTTGGTCCCCAGCACTGAGAACAGGGCCGTGTTGTTGTTGATCGGAAGAGTGCGGCCATCGGCTGGCAGGTAATTGCCCGTATAGATCACGGATGCGTTCAGAATAATTTCTCCGAGCGTACATGTTACCCCTCCGCCGCCTTCTGTGAAGAAATCGATACTGTTGCTTCCAAAGAGGCTACCCACATTCGGTGTGCTAATGAAGTATCCGTTGATGTCGATCAGAAGGTCCGTAGCATTGCTGGCTAGCACGTCGATCCCGCCATCGGACCCGCTTGCGACGATGGACGTATTTGCAACCACTCCACCCGCTGTCGCGTTGAGGACGGACGTTCCCGGATATGAGGCATTGTCCGGCCACGCGGCGAGGAAGCTTAGCGAACCGGGCGGAAGCACGGTGAAGTTCAGAGAGTACGCCGGGGCGTCGGGAACGTCGCACTTAGCCTGGCTGGGAATCGGAACGGTTCGTGTGGCGTACGCGCTCAGAGAGGGAGGGCTTGAAAGCGCCGGTAAATCCCTGAGATTCCCGGGTGTCCATCAGACGGCACGGAGTAATCGCCACGTAGGTAAGAATGGTTGAGCCGGCGGCGGCGTTGGAATGCGGATCGCGCCTGAGATTTCCACGGGCGTCCCAATACTGCGGCACCGACCAGTTCTTCACCGCCGGCCGTGGACTATCCTGCGCCGGACAAGGACCAGACGCGAGTGCGCCAAAAATAAAGACTGCCCAGTACCAGCAGACGCGTCTGAGAGAGCAGTTCGGGCTGACGAGCGATTTCATCGATATCCTCCTACCCGTCTATCGAAATTGCCGGCGCTTACCTTTAACCCCGACAGGATTCGTACTGATTTATGTTGGCCAGATCCCAGGGGGACTGAATGCGGAGGAAACGGAGACGTTCCTAAGGGAGAACGGCGTCAAGATCTGCCCGAACGGGCCGCGATCCAGTCCTCGTGGGTTCTGAATGAAATCGATCATCAACAGATTACGTCGGCGTCTAGAGTTAGCCGCCGCCACCAGAGTCCGCAGCAATGACTAGTATCCAAATAGGTTCCGTTAATGTTGCACATCAGGCAGCCAACGGGCCTAGGGAGCAAGTCGGGCCCGATAGTCTGCTCGCCCAGTCGTGTACTCAAGAGGCTCGGATTGCGAAGAGATAACCAGCCTCTGCGATGTTCGTCCGTGATGTATTTTCTGTAGGCTGGTCTTGTGGCCATGCAAGAAGCGAGTGAGCTGATTACCGTTGTCGGACGAGAAGTCCGAATCACGCACCCCGAGAAACCGTATTTCTCAAAACAAGTCAAACTTTCTAAGCTCGATCTGGTTCGGTACTACCTGTCTGTCGCCGACGGTGCTCTCCGCGGAATCATGGATCGGCCGCTGGTGCTCAAACGATTCGTTCACGGAGCAGACGGCGAGGCGTTCTACCAGAAGCGCGCTCCGTCCGACCATCCTTCGTGGCTTCGCACGGCTACGCTGGCTTTTCCATCCGGCCGAACGGCGGAAGAACTTGTCGTGGACGATGCTGCCGGGCTTGCCTGGATTGTGAATCTGGGATGTATTGAGCTGCACCCTCATCCGGTTCGATCGGCTGATCTGGACCATCCCGACGAGCTGCGCGTCGATCTTGATCCAGGACCGGGCGTGAGTTGGAACGATGTTCGAACCGTTAGTCTGGAGGTGAAGGCATTGCTTGAGGAACTGGGGCTGCGCGGCTGGCCGAAGACCAGCGGCTCGCGCGGAATGCATATTTATGCGCGAATCGAGCGGCGCTGGACCTTCGCCGAAGTTCGGCGCGCCGCCGTAGCGCTATCGCGGGCAGTGGAGCGCCGCATTCCCGCCCTGGCCAGTTCCAAGTGGTGGAAGGAGGAACGCCACGGCGTATTCCTCGACTATAACCAGAACGCAAAGGATCGGACTACCTGCTCTGCGTATTCGGTCCGGCCTCTTCCCGACGCACGCATCTCCACGCCTCTCCACTGGGACGAAATTCCAGACTGCGATCCGGCCGATTTCACCGTCCTGACGGTCCCCGCACGATTTGCGAAGCTGGGCGATCCGCATGCGCGCATGAACGAAGAACCAGGCTCGCTCGAGAGATTGCTGGAATTGGCGGCGACCGATGAGTCCGCCGGACTCGGAGACGCGCCCTGGCCACCGCACTTTCGGAAGATGGAGGGCGAGGCGCCGCGGGTCGCGCCTTCGCGCTCTAAGTCAGCGCTGCGGCCTAATACGCAGACAATGGCGCGGAGCAAGATGCCGCTCATCGTGGTGGCCAACTCCCCGAATAAGGAGGCCGCGCTCGCAGGACTCGAACGATGGAAATCGAAACACGCTTCGGTAGCGGCGCTACTGGCCGTCGATGACGTGTTGATCGACTCGATGCGCGGCCGTTCCTCAACCTGGACCCGCATTCGAGTCAATTTGAGACACATTCCCGAATCGATGCGGCCGGCCCAGGAGACGCCCGATCCCGACGACGACCCCACGCGTGAGTGGCGCGCCATGCGAGCCACAAAGCGCGCGTCGAAACGGCCCTGATTGCCCGAACGAATACAAGCCCGAAGGAATACAAGGGAGACGAGGAAAAGGAGTAGATACGTGACCATTCCTTGTATTCCTGGTTTCCCCGTATTCCAGCCGCTTCCCCCTAGCGGCCACTCACAAAGATCGACGCCAATTCGTGAGGTGGAACCACTTCGAGCTGCGCGTAGGTGCAATCGCTCGGCTTCTTGTCCGTCCTCCATCTTCGAAAGTGCGACATGTGCCGGAAGCGCGCTCCCTGCATATGTTCGTAGGTTACTTCCACCACCAGTTCAGGTCTTAGCGGCTCCCATGAAAGATCCTTGCCTTGACTCCACCGGCTCATCCCGCCGGGCATGCGTTGTCCCGCCTCGCCACTCCCGGCCCAATTCTTCCAGGGGTGATCGGCGAGCGCATTCTCGCGATACGGCGCCAAGTAATTCACCAGATCCCGCCGCATCTCCTGCGTGAAGCTTGCGCAAACACCAACATGCTGTAGCGCGCCGTCATCGTCGAAGAGGCCGAGCAGCAACGAACCGACTGCTGTTTTTTCGCCTTTCTTATACCACCGAAACCCCGCCACCACGCAATCGCAATCACGCTCGTGCTTGACCTTGAACATGACGCGCTTGTCCGATTCGTAGAGACCGGCTACAGGCTTGGCCATCACGCCATCCAGACCAGCGCCTTCAAAACGCCGAAACCAATCGGCCGCAACATTCCGATCCTCGGTGGCCGGAGTTACATGCAGCGGCGGAGCAGCCGATCGAAGCATGGATGTCAGTATTTCGCGCCGTTTGTGAAAAGGCTCGGATCTCAAGTCCGCATTATCCTCGCAAAGCACGTCAAAAAGGACGATGGAGGCAGGAGTCTGCTTGGAGAGCAGCTTCACTCGCGAGGCCGCTGGATGAAGCCTGAGCTGCAGCGCGTCGAAATCGAGCGCGCCGTTCCTGGCGATAACGATCTCGCCGTCCAACACGCAACGCTCAGGCAATTGAGCGTGCAACGGAGCGATCAGTTCGGGGAAGAAGCGGTTCAGCGGCTTCTCATCCCGGCTTTGGATCGTGAGTTCGTCATGATCGCGAAAAATCAGCGCGCGAAAACCATCCCATTTCGGTTCGAAGATCCAGCCCTCACCTTCCGGCAGTGTGCCGATCCTTTTCGAAAGCATGGGACCAATGGGAGGATTTACAGGAAGCCGCACATTCTCATCCTACAATCCATCGCGGCACTTATAGCCAAAGGAAGATGAGGAGCCGGGGCGCCCCGCGTCATGCACGTCTGATGCTTCGATCTCACTTGAGATCTCTAGGTGTCAGAGGTAACGTCTGAATGGCTACCGTTGATGCCCAACAACAGCCAGCAAAAGGACGTGAAATGACGGATTTGATTGCAGTTCAAAGAATAGCCGGATGGGAGAAGCTGAATGCCCTGGTGCTCGATAGCGTTTCCTCTCCGATTACAAAACGCGTCTACAATATGGCGCTCAACGAGTTCCTGGCCTGGTTTCAGAAGGCGCCGCGGCCACTTTCGCGCACTTGCAACAACGCGATGGCCGCTTATGCATCCGTGGCTTGAAGGCGGAAGCTTCTTCAGCGAGCCAGTTCGTCGGCCTTCTTCACATCGTCGTCCAGACCCAGCAGTTCCCAGCGCTGCAGCGACAGCGGCACGTTGCCGTTGCTCCACACATAATCGTGAAATTCGCGCAGCGTGAATTTAGCGCCCTGCTGGAGACGGCGTTCGGCGAGCATCCGCTCGATTTGCAGCTTGCCAATCTGGTACGCGATGCCCAAGCCGGGAGCTGTTGAAAAGGCCGCCGCTTCGCCGTCCGCTGTTCCGCGGTCCATGGGGACGGTGCGGGCCAGATAATCGGCCGCCTGCGCGATAGTGAAGCGCCCCAGCGCGAGCTTTACGTCTACCTCTACGCGCAATGCTCGCAAGCGCGCAAAGTTGTAGACGATCTCGCGCGATCGCGGGCTGTCGTCGTACAATCCTGTGTTCAGCATCATCTCCTCGGCATAAAAACCGATCCCTTCGTTCGCGCTCGAATCGTAATACTGGCGCCGGATTGGGTCTGGATTTCGCCACGCGAGCGACAATTGGAAGAAATGTCCCGGCACACCTTCGTGAACGCCTGTGGTGCGCGTATCCTCCGCATACGCTTTCCAGAAGTAAGGCAGATCGTTCGATGGCGGCTGGATCCAACGTGTTCCAGCCTGATGCAGGCGCGATGGTCCGGTAAAGTCATCCAGTTCGCCGAACCCGTCCAAGGCCGTGAGATAGTCCGGAGCCGGGCGCAAAGTCCAGTGTGGTATGTCGGACGGGACCGTCAGGATTTGGTGCTCCATCAGATACCTGCGAGTGGCCGCCTCGTCATGCTCCATGCGACCGGCTTCTTCCTGCGCCGTCGCGGGCATCTTCAATTCCGGTGCACGCAAGTCGCGCTGGCGCTCGTAGCTCTCTTGCGCCAGGATGCGCTCGAAATCCTGGCGCGCCATGCTCAGCAACTGCTCCGGCGTGTAAGGCAATAGAGCAACCTGGTGGAGGAAGAATCCGTAAGCCTTGTCGCCGAGAGCGAAATCCTGCCGCATGCCGAGCAGGTTCTGTTGCAGCCATTCGCGATAGTCGGTCAACGCCTTGCTCGCCTTGGGAATCGCCATTCGGAACTTAGCGCGCAGATCGTCGCTCGTCAACAATGGCGTAGCGCCGCGCTCCACGCGGGAGAGGCGCCCATCGATATCGGCGAGCATTGCGATGGTTAACTGCGCAAAAGGCGCGACGGGCTTCAGATTCAGCCTGGCTTGATTGAGGATGGCGGGAATATTTTCCGTACGCGTCAGAATTTCGCGCGAACGCAAATCGCTGAACGGCGGAGGAGGCAAGAGTGCCTCTTGAAGCGCGCCCACGGTTTGCTCGACGTAAAACGCAGGGTCGCGCTGCCAACGCGGATTGATGTCCAGCTCCCATCGGACGCGCGCGATGGCCGATCCCATCAGCCGGTAGTCCACCATCCGTGCAACCGGCCAACCGTTGGTCTGCATGCCCTTCCAGCGGCGCTCGAATTCGGCCACATCCGCACGCTGCCTGGCAATCGCTGCCGCGGACCAGTCGCGCACTCCGGGCCGGTGCTCGATACGAGGGACATCGTCAAACGAAAACGGTCTAAACTCCGCTCGCCAAGTCCAGAAATCGGACGCCAGCTTGTCCAATGAATCTGTGTTGGCTTGCGCCAAGCAAACGACGGACGACAACAATACTAAAAGTATTCGGGACATTCGGATTCTAGAGATCACAGGCGCAGTAGCTTGGCCAGGTTCCCGCCGAGGATGGCTTCCTTCTGCGCGTCCGGAATCGGCGCCTCAAGGATTGCGTCCACGGTGTCCGGCCATACGAAGGGCATGTCTGTCCCGTAGACCACTTGCCCCGGCCCCATCTCGGCCACCAGGTGCCGTATGCCCTCCGGCGAAAAAATCATCGAGTCCGCCAGGATCTGGTCCTGCAGATATTCATGCGGCTTCCTCTTGTTCACGCACTTCGCATTCGGGCGAACGTCGCAAGCTACGTCGTTGCGGCCAAGATAGGATGGCAAATAGCCGCCCGCGTGCGCTCCGCAAATCTTCAAGCCGGGGAAGCGGTCGAGCGTCCCATCGAAAATCAAGTGCGAAAGAAACAGCATGGTCTCCAGCGGATTCCCGATGACGTTGCCCAAATCGCCCGCGCCCTGGAGCGCCTCCGGCTTTCACGATGTTCTCCGCGTTGTTGGGATGCATGAACACCAGCACGCCTAACTCCTGCGCCTTGGCCCAGAATGGATCGTACTTCAACGCCGACAGTGGTTCACCGTTCACGTGCCCGCCGATGGCCGCTCCGCGCATCCCCAACTGCTTCACGGCATGTTCCAGTTGTTCCGCCGCCAGATCTGGAAACTGCAGCGCCGGCGAAGTGAGCGCCACGAAGCGGTCCGGATGCGCCGCGCACCACTTCGAAAGGCCCTCGTCGTGCGTTTGCACGATCTTTGCCGCTAGATCGCGATCCGCCTGATACCACCAAAAGGCGTTGACATCGATGGCCTGTACATCGATGCCGCGTTTGTCTAACTCCCGGATGCGGTCCGGCCCCAGAGGCCGCACTCCGTTGCGCGCGAACTTTGCCAGCGGCCCGCCCTTCACCACATCCGCAACTTCGGCGAAAGTGGCGTGAGCATGCACGTCCACCACTTTGACGCGCTTCCCGCCCACACGCACTTCCCGGCGTGTCACCGCGGGGCCGGACTGCGGCGCTTGTCCAGCAGCATGCAACAGCCCGCCGCAGCCGGCAAACGCTCCCGCAACACCGCCCGCTAAGCTCCGAATGAACTGTCTCCGATGCCGCATAGTCTTCACCCCGTTGAACACCTTGTTCAAACCCACTCATTACTGTAGAACTTTCCGGGAAGGCATGGGACCACTTCGGCCCGGCTTCTGAAACGATGCTGCGTCCACCTTCACTACTCCTGCGAAGACCGAAGAAGACTGAAGAAGACAAAAAACCGGCCCCTGTTGGAAAAGGAGACTTCAAATGAGTGGACAAGAACGTACCCCGTCGACGCAGGTAGCTGCATCCATCACCGTGATTGGCAAATTACCCAAACTGAGTTCGAGCAATATCGGACGCATTGCGGCTTTTCTGGTGCAAGGAAACAATGTACTCGCGCAATCGCCCGTAACAGCCAATGGATTCCGATTCCGGCTGCCTGGGTCTATCGTCATCGACCCGTGTCTGATCGTGGTATTGGGACCTAAAGGCCTGGACGATCAGACGCTGCTGGCTCGAACCGACCTGCCGCGGCTATCGCTTTCAGCGGCCAGCTCACGCGAGGCGCATAGCAGCGGAGTACTGACTCTTGATTTTTCCACTCTCAACCTGGACGACAAAATCGTCGACCTATGGTGGAACTGGTGCAGAACATACACGGTGTCTGGCACGGTGCAGACGCAGAACGGATGTCCTGTGCCCGGAGCCGAAGTCACCGTCTATAACGTCACATCAGGGGCCACGGGACTTACCGAGACTTCCATCGAAACCGTCGAGACCAACGCCGAAGGCCAGTTCACGGCCACTTTCAACTGGTGCGAATGTCTCTGTTGCTGGCCCTGCTGGCCCATCTGGTGGCATTGCTGGCCGTGGTGGTGGGAGCTGGATATCCTGGCGGTGATCGAAAATGTCGAGCGCCAGTTACCATTGCGCCCGGCGCAGGGCATCGCTTCGATCGCAGCCAATGTCGCGCCATTGAGGCGGCCAGCCGCAGCCGATCTTATGACGGGCCAGGGCTTCGCTCGCGCCAGTGCAGCTCTCAAGCCGGACGCGGCACGCACGGCACTCATCGCCAACAAATTCGCGAACCCGCAAATTCGCGACCTCTTTCCGTGGTGGTGGTGGTGCTGTGACAATCCGAATCTGGTTTTCAGCGTCACGCAAAACGGCACAACGATACTGAACGAAGATCCTGCTACGGCCACGCGTTGGTGTTTTCCGAGCGGCCAATCCGTAACGTTGGTCGGCAACAGCCAGAGCGTCGGGGTCTGCCCGCCGCCCAAGATCTGCGAAGGATTCGGCTGGGTTTCGGTGGGAAATCCGGGCATCCTGGTGGAAAACATCACCAATGGATATGCCAATGGCACGGCCGGAGCGGACGCGAGCAACATGGCGTTCCTCGGTTCGTTGAATATTTATGGCGGATTCAACGATCTGTCCATCCCGTTTTATCAGGTATGGGAGGGTTTGTGGACGGGTAACGCGAACCCCGCGCGAGGCGGAATCGCACCCGGGCCCTCCCTGCCCATTTCGATCCCCCTGAGTTCGAACGTGCTCATCGTTCGTGGCGGCTCCTTGCTGTGGTTGAATGACGTAACCCTGGGGCCATGCAGTTTCGCCGGGATCGACAACCTCTACATGACTACCAGCCAGCGGCAGAATCCGCCTGCGGGCGTAACTGGATTGGGCCCGAATCCTTTCCTTCCCGGCGACACGGTGATCACGTGGTCTAGCGCGGGATTGATTGTGAGTTCCGCTGCACCGCTCATCGGTTCGACGCCAGGTGGTGGTGTGGATCTGACGCTGGTGGCCTACGACGCCACTGGAACCGAATTGGCGCTCACCACCAACAACCCGCTGACGCTCATGATCGATACCACCGGCCTGAGCTCGCATTCCATCGATAGCATCAGCGCCTTCGATGTGAACGGAAATCCTGTCGGATTGAGCGGGCCTTCCACCACCCAATGTCCGTCCTATCACATCGGGAAGAATGGATACCTGCTGCTGCACGTCACGGTCACTGATCAGGATCCCAGCGCCGCGTTGAGCCTGAATGAACACCTGCTCGGGTACGAGATCGATACCCAGTTTGGCCACGGCTCTACCAGCGTGCCGACGGTGCCCTCGCATCGCGGTTATGTCGTGGATCCGTACCCGTTCACGCCGCCACTCACTTTGCCGGGGCAGGTCTATGGAATTGATCCCGGCTATGGGGTGCCGAATACGGCGCTGGTTTCCTACGTCGGCGGCGGCGACACCATCCAGATCAGCCCTCAAGTGAGCTGCTGTTACGACTTTCAGTTGTGGGCCGGCAAACGCGTCACCGACGGACAAGAGATTTTCGGCACTTGGCAAAACGTCGACTTCCAGACTGCGACGGTCGACGTGTCGCCGATTGTTTAGAGCCGATGGCTCCAAGAAATGGACACGTCCTGGTATCGGCTCGTACTCGGGATTCTGGCGGTGTGGCGGGTCTCTCACTTGCTCGCCGCCGAGAGCGGACCGTGGGATGTATTCGGCAGATTGAGGCGACTGGCGGGCGCGGGATTCTGGGGTAGTCTCGTGGGCTGTTTTTATTGCCTGAGTCTTTGGATCGCCGCGCCGTTCGCGTTCGCACTCGCAAAACAAGGGACAGAGCGGGTCTTGTTGTGGCTCGCGTTCTCAGCGGCTGCGATTCTGCTGGAACGAATCACATCCCGCGAAGGAGAAATTCCGGCCGCGATTTACGCCGAGGATGAGGAGAGAATCAATGTGTTGCGGTAGAGGAAGATTAGGACGGGGAATTTCCGGCCTTCACAGTGCCCCGGTGGTGCCGGGAATCGCCCGGCTGGCTACTCTGACGTTTGAATATGCCGGCAAGACGCGGCTGGTTGTCGTGGGCCCGGCTACCGGACGCCAGTACCGTTTCGACCGGCCGGGCTCCCGGCTGCAAGTGGACCCTCGCGACAGTACCGCGCTAGCTGCGATTCCTTTGCTGAGAAAAATTAGCCCCTCCGCTCCAGGGCGGTGATTGAGTCTTGCGGAAGATAGTCAGGCAGACGTAGTCAGGTTTCCTTTGTCAAAGTCCCGTAGGTCTTCATGCGCTGCTTGCAGTTCCTCATCGCGCTGGTCCCAGGATTCCCGTAATTCCTTCCACTTTTCGAACTGTTCCGAACTCGCGGGGTACGAAAACCTGAAGCCTTTCAGAGCTGCGTCAGCCTGCGAGAACCTCGCTCTTGCTTCGTCCAGTGCCCTGATTACGTCTTCACGGGTTATTTCAGCTATAGCGCTCACACCCAGTTAGACGATTCCCAGGGAATTTGGATTCGTCTTAACGATGAAACTTGTTCAATCTTTTATTGAAAAGATTTCCAGTTTTTTGCCAAATGGTCGGCTGTCCGCCAGGCAAGGGCCTGCGCTGTCAGCGTGGGATTGCGGGCTCCGCTGGTTCCCATGACGGAAGCATCCACGAACGTGTCTCGAAGTCCCAAGGCTTCAGGCGCCGGCTCTGCGCCAAATAGTGAATCGACGTTCCGCCCAGCGTGCGCCAAGGGAAGAACCGCGACACGGCCCGCGGCGCCTAATCCGATTACCGCGACGTCCACGGATTTGAGTTGAGTGGCCATGATCGGGCGCTGGAACGTCCTGATTCTAACCCAACCCGAGTTCGTCTGGCGGAATTTCCTTCGTGCTAACGTAAGCGAGTAATCCTATCCTTCAACTCCCTACAGAAAAGGAATATTCGTGATGAGTCAGGCACTATGGCAGGAAAGCGCCGTTGAGGTGGCCGCTGGTATCCGCGACAGGCGGTTTTCGTGCTCCGAAGTAATGGCATCCGTTGTCGAACGTATTCGAAAATTGAATCCCAAGCTGAACGCGATCGTTGTCGATCTCGCCGATCAAGCGCTCGCCGAGGCGTCCGCGGCCGACCGCAAGCTCCCGACGCTGGCCGAGCCTGGGCCGCTGTTCGGTGTTCCGGTCACCATTAAGGTGAACGTCGATCAGGAAGGCCAGGCCACCACCAATGGACTTCCCGCCTACGCCAATCTTATTGCCCCTGCCGACGCACCGCTGGTGCGCAACCTTCGCCGCGCCGGCGCCATCATTGTCGGCCGCACCAACACGCCCGAAATTTCCATGCGTGCCACCACGGTAAATCCGCTGCACGGGCGCACCTTCAGCCCGTGGCATCCGGACGCCTCTCCCGGTGGATCTTCGGGTGGCGCCGGGGTCGCCGCCGCCGTGGGATTCGGCGCCATCCATCACGGCAACGACATCGGCGGTTCGTTACGGTTCCCGTCATTCGCCAACGGTGTGGCCACCATCAAGCCGACACAGGGCCGCGTTCCGGCCTTCAATCCGTCGGCAAGCGTGGAGCGCGGGCTGATCGCGCAGCTTTCGTCGGTGCAAGGCGCAATTGCGCGCAGCGTTGCCGATGTGCGTCTTGCAACTCGCGTGATGGCCGGCGGCGATCCGCGCGACCCCTGGTGGGTGCCGGCGCCCTTCGACGGCGAGCCTCTGGAGAAACCCATTCGCGTTGCGGTCACGCGCAACGGTCACGGATATCCTATTCATCCGGGCATCATTCAGTTGATCGACCGGGCGGCGGGCTATCTGCGTGAAGCTGGATACCAGGTTGTGGAAGTTGAGCCGCCGTCCATCATGGAGCCGGCGCGCGGCTGGTTCAGTGTGTTGCTCACGGAGCTCAAGGCAACATTAGGTCCGGTCGTAGATAAGTCCGGCAGTGAAGACTTGCGCCGGATCTTTGGCTGGTACTACGAAATCGGGAAGCTTCTCGATCTCGAAGGCTACTCGGCCGGTGTCGCGGACCGAACCCGGATGACCCGCGCCTGGAACGTGTTTCTGGATTCCTATCCGTTGGTGCTGACGCCTTTCATGATGCGCCCGCTCTATTCCTGGAACTATGATGCGCTGGGTTTGGCTCAGACCAAAGATCTCTTCGACGCAGCCACGTACAGTTACGGCATCAATTATCTTGGGCTCCCGGCCGGGTTTGTGCCGATTGATCTGGTGGAGAATCTGCCCGCCGGAATTCAGCTGGTGGGACGCCGATTCCGTGAGGATGTGATCCTGGATGCCATGCATCAAATCGAGCAGCGCGCGGGCCGTCTGGTCGACCGGTTGTGGGCTTCAGCGAGTCTCGAATAAAGTGTCGTTGTAGGAATGGCGCGCCCAGCCTGCGTAGTGCGGATTCCCGCCCAGTGTCTGATCCAGGGTCTGGAACATCCCGCGCAATAAAGACCCATAGTCGGGCGTGCGCAGGGCGACGCTGATCTTTGCGAGATCGTGATTGCCGAGGCCCTGATAGGCCATCTCGATGGACTTCAATGACGCTTTCTGAAGTTTCTCGGTCTTTTGCGCAACGCTCGCGCCGTCTGACGGGCTGCTGATCTCGTACAGCATCAACGTGAGCCGGGGCACTGAGGAAAGCAGCATTCGCCGCTCACCGATTTCGCCTTTGAGGTATTTGTTTGGAATATCCGCGTCCACTGCCATCCCTTCCTTGCTAGCCAGGGCGGCCACTGCGCGGTACGTGTTCACCAAATCGGGAAGGAATCGAAGATTACCCGGTCCTTTATTTTCGGGACGCTGGTGAGGTTCCACATCCAGATGAACGGCATCGAACCGCTCTTTGGGGTGTTGCCGATTGAACTCCACAACGCCGCGAACTCGGCCCAAGAGTTTATCTCGATGTTTGCCGGGCTCGTCCGCATCCACGCTCGATAGCAGAGCCTCTACTCGAATATTGGATCGATGCAGCAGAGCAATAAGGCGCGCAATCTGCTGTTGGTTCGAAATGGCAAACGTGCGGTTGTCAGCGGCAACCGAGACGTATACTTCATTGATGCTTTCTGATTCGCAGAACTTCAGCAAGGCGCTGGGCGTAGCCGGAGCAGCCAACACGTCCTGCGACTTCCAGACCCACAGGCCGTGGGCGAGATCGCCCGCCGTAGCGGCCACTGAACAAAGGTGAACAGCCGCGAGAAGAATCCCAAGGCGGCCGTAGAAGTTCACGGCCGGTTAATAACCCCGCAGTGAAACCATGTCGAGAACGCTCTTCATTCGTTCCAAGGCATACCCGCGAGCCAGTTTATCGGCGGGCTTGGCATCGGGGGCATCGCCCGCCTCAATGAAACCCGGGCCCACACCGTCATAAGTCACCGCCTCGAACACCACGTTGGCCGCCTTGGCCGCGGCTTGCGCGGCAGGAACCGTGGCATTCACAACTCTATCGTTGGCAGCGTAGAACCCGAAAACGGTCCCTTTGATTCGCGCGATCAAATCCTTGTCCGGCGATGCGCCGCAGATCACCAAAGCCGCAACCACGTCGGCGCGGCTCGCCGCGAAGCGAAAGCTCTGCGTTCCTCCCCAGCCGATTCCTGCAACGAATGATGTGCCGCCGTATGCAGGCAACTTGAGGCCGTAATCGGCAACCGCATTGAGAATGCCAGTGACCTGGTTGTCGGCAGTCAACGCTGTGCCGGACATAAGATCCGGCGCTAGCGCCACGTAACCCATGGCCGCCACTTGATCGGCGAAGCTCTGAAACCAATCGGTAAGGCCCGTGCGGTCGTGAATCAGCAGAACCACCGGCCTCTTGCCGGTGGCCTCCGGATAAACGATGAACGTCGAGATATCCCGGCCGTCATGATGAACGACCACCCGTTCATGACGGCGCGGCGATTTTTCCAGTCGCGACTTGGCCCAATCCTGGCCATACATGGCCTGCGTGGCCAAGGCGACGAGCAACATTACAACCATTGGCCGCATGTCAGAAATGATCGTGGTTGACGATGTGATCCGCATCGACCGCGTGGCAATACGGCGCGTCGGAGATCTCGTCGTTTGGATTGGTGTTCAGGCGCAACACGCGCGGAGTCCGCACCCAGGGCTGCGTGAAGACTTCGGGATCTTCCACCGTCTCCTCGTAGCGCAGAGTGTCCCCATCGCGAGTAAAGCGTTCCACAACGTGCATGGCTTCGGAATGAAACCAACCATCGCTGCCGAGCCAGGTGTCGTCGTTGAAGCCGGTTGCATCCACCACCAGAGTGTTTCCATCCCAGTGGGCGACGGAGTCTCCGTTGTAGGAAGTATCCAGATCGGTGCGATGAGCGCGCCCGTCGGTGGGAATGAGCCGCGAGAAATTGCCCGGCTCACTGGTGTAGAGGAAAACGATCCAACCCTTGCTTTGCACGATTCGAGCCGGCGGTCCCATGCGCACCACACCGGGAGGATGACATTGGACCACCGGGTCCAGCTTGTTCTCGTCTCGATCCAACTGGCGAACCTTCGCCAGCAAATCGGGCTTGTAAGGCGGCTTGTTGGGATTCGCCGCGCGCTGTTTATCGCCGTCCACCTGCAGGTAGTAACGGCGCAATTTTCCGTCGGGATCCTTGTCCTTGGGCGCTTCACGGGAACGCAGGTAGATGTGAGTGCCTTCGTCATCCTTGAAGGAAAAGAAACCGCCTGCGCCGCCCCAACGTCCGGACAAATCCGGATGGCCGTCTTCAGCATGCGGTGTCGGCTTCGCGGTTTGGCCCGTAAGTTGATCCGTTGGTTGCTGAGCCAAGCACGCCGCAGCCAATGCGATTCCGAACATCACAGCCCGCACGCCGCTGTTCATTTTTGCCCCGGATAAATCGGCCGGCCGTTTTCGTCCAAGCCGCCGATCCAAAGTTCGAAGTGCGTGCCATTCTGCGGACCACTCAGGAAGGTGAGGTCGCGCAAGAACGCGAAATTCTGTGTGCCATCCTTCGCGCGATAGGCCCGAATCTTCACCATCGTTCCGCTCGAGAGCATGGCCTTGCGCAATCCTCCGCGCTGCCACTGATTGGGCGGGCCGCTTTCCAGGTGCCATTTCTCGACTTTGCCGTCTTCAGCCGTAACGTCCAGATAGACTTGCACGTGCGGATTGTAGTACTCGAGCCCGGTGACAGTGCCGGTGAAAGTCACAGGCTTCTCAACGTCGAACTCCGCCGTAAAGGAATGGTGAGCCGAGAGCGGCAACCCGGTAACAAAAAGCGCACCGGCGATCGCAAAGGTGAACTGGATAATCCTTGTCAGCACGGTTCAGCACTCCTTTCAAAATGAATACCGGCCAGCGCTCAGCGAGTATATCAAACCAACGATCCAATCGACAGGGAGTACCCGTTTCCCATCGGCCCCCGCTCGCCTAGAATAGGAAGGTTCTCAAGGAGGCTCCTTATGAGATGGATTCTGACGTCGTCAGTGGCTCTTGCGATTCTTTTCGCCATGCATGCGTCCGCCCAGCGCAAGGCGACCATCGAAAATGTTCCGGAGATTCCATTCACTTCGGCGCCGAACTTTCTGAAACTTCCGCCCGGAGAATATCTGGGCGAATCGGTGGCCGTGGCCACCAACTCCAAGGGCCATGTCTTTGTCTATCACCGCAGCGCGAATACGCGGCTGTTTGAGTTCGACCGGGCCGGCAATTTCGTCAAGGAAATCGGAAGTGGCTATTACGGTTTCGAATTCGCCCACTCGGTTCGCGTCGATAAAGACGACAACATTTGGACCGTCGATGAGGGTACCAATATGGTCACCAAGTTCAGCCCCGACGGAAAAGTGCTGATGGTGCTCGGCCGCAGGCCCCCGGCTGTACTCGGCGCGCAAGCGTACCCCACGGGCCCCAACGTTCCCGCGCAGAAGTACATTTTCTGCCGCCCAACGGATGTGGGTTGGGACCCGCAAGGGAACATCTTCGTTTCCGATGGCTATTGCAACAATCGCGTCGTGAAATATGACAAGGACGGCCGTTTCCTCGCGCAGGCCGGAAGCGAGAAGCCGGGCAAGGCTTTGGGAGAATTCAATCTGCCGCATGGATTGCAAGTTGACGGGCAGGGCAATGTCTGGGTTGCCGACCGCGCCAATAATCGCTACCAGGTGCTCGACAATAACCTGAAGCCCATGCGAGAGATTACGAACTTGGGCGTTGGCTGGACACTCTGCATTTCGCAAGGACCGCACCAATACGCGTTCCTGTCGAACTCGAATCCGAATGGCAACATGCCAGGTACCTGGGACATCACTGGCGAGATTTATAAGACGGAGCTGGACGGTACCATGATCGGCAAGTTCGGTCATGCAGGCAAACTGGTTCCAGGATTCCAGGTGGTTCACATGCTGGATTGCCGCAATCCGAATGAGATCATCACCGGCGAAATCGAGTCCTGGCGCGTGCAGAAACTCATTCTGCAGCCCATCACCGCCACAGCGGGAGGTGCACGGTGAAACGGTTGACGCAATTTGTTTGGGCTGTCGCGGCCGCGCTGATCGCTGTCCCGGCCCTCGCTCAACAGGACGCGCCTGAAATTCGGTTCGATTCCATCCCCAACGCTCTCCAGCTTCCCGCCGGTCTTTATCTCGGCGAAGTGGGCGGTGTGGCGACGAATTCGCGCGGCGATATTTTTGTTTACACGCGCACCGGTCACCCCACCATCACCATCGGAACCGCGCGTCCCTTCGCGCATGGTGGATCGCGGCTGTTCCAGTTCGACAGGAACGGCAAATTCGTTCGCGAGATCGGTAAGGACTCCTACGGGTTCATGTTCGCCGCCCAGGTCCGCGTAGATCCCAACGACAACATATGGGTGGTTGATCAGATGACCAACATGGTGATCAAGTTCGATCCGCAAGGCCGCGTCGCATTATTGCTCGGACGAAAAGCAGAGGCTGTTTCTGTTCCGGCGCGAGCGGCGGCAGCGGGAGACGGGGCGGGACAGCCGACCGACTTGTTCGAGCGCCCCACCGACGTAGCTTGGGACGCGGCCGGGAACATTTTCGTCGCCGACGGCCTGGGCAACGCGCGCATCGCCAAGTTCGATAAAGATGGCAAGTTCGTGAAGTCCTGGGGCAAGAAGGGAACCGCAACCGGCGAGTTCGGCAACGTCCGCAGCATCGCGGTGGATGCGCAGGGCAATGTCTACGCCGCGGACGGCAGCAATAAGCGCGTGCAGGTTTTCGACAATGACGGCAATTTCAAGACGGCCTTCACCAACCTCGGTAACGCTCAGGCGCTCTGCATCACCAAGGGCGCGAATCCGTTCCTTTATGTTTCCAATTCCAATAACCCCGCTGACATCGATCACGACGGTGAAATCTATAAAATGCGCCTGGACGGAACCATGACGGGCAAGTTTGGCAGAGCCGGCAAGCTGCTGAAGGAGTTCGGAACGGTGAATGCTATCGACTGCCGCAATGAAAACACGCTCTACGTCGGTGAGATCGGCAATCTTCGGGTCCAGAAGCTGACGCTGCATTAAGCCGGAGATGCTATGTGCGTAAATGCCTGCGCTCTGATTCGTCGAGTTGTTTTCGCCGTTCTCACGTGTACTGTTTTCGCCTCAGCCCAGTGGCTGGACCAACCCACCCCTGGCATCCCGCGCACGGCCGATGGCAAACCCAACCTTGCGGCCCCCGTTCCCAAAGCCATCGATGGCAAGCCGGATCTGTCGGGATTATGGGAGCGGGTGCGCGGACCCAACCAGCGTCTGGCCACGGGACTGGCGATGGGCCCCAATCTGGAGGATTTCATGCGGCCCGGAGAAAAGATCCCGCCGATGCTCCCCGCTGCCGCTGCGCTTTATCAGCAACGCAGGGCGAATTTCATGGCGGACCGGCCGTCCGCGCGATGCCTGCCCCACGGCATCCCCGATCAGATGCTGATCCGCGTGCCCATGAAGATTGTGCAAAACCCTGGGTTGACTCTCATCCTTTATGAAGAGTTCACGCGTTTCCGCCAGATCTTCACCGACGGCCGCAGTCATCCCGCCGTGGCGAATCCCGCGTGGCTCGGTTATTCCATCGGCAAATGGGAAGACGACCGGTTCGTGGTAGACACACGTGGCTTCAACGACAGGAGCTGGCTCGATGACAGCGGCCGTCCGCATACCGAATCGCTTCACACCATCGAGCGTTTTCGGCGCCGTGATTTCGGTCACATGGACGTTGAAGTCACCATTGACGATCCGCAGGCCTACACAAAGCCCTGGTCGTTTCCGCTGCAATTTGAGTTTCTCCCCGACACTGAAATGATCGAAGATGTCTGCGACAACGAGAAAGATTCCGCGCACTCGATCGGTAAGTAAACGTTTCAGCTTTATGCCTTGTTGAATTTTGATAGCTTGAAGTCACATGCTCCTCCAGTTTTTGTTGCTTCTGTTCGCTACTCCCGCAGTTCCCTTTGCTGCTCTGCCAGGGATGCCGCCGGTGATGAATCCTAAAGACATCTACGCGGCCGATCACGCCGGTCAGCTCAGTGCTGTGGTGAAAAGCTTCCCTTCCTACGTTTACGTGCCGAACACCGGCAGTGCCAGTGTGGATGTCATCGATCCGAAGAGCTACGAAATCGTAAGCCACTTAAAAGTTGGACGCCAACCCCAGCACGTGACGCCATCCTTCGATCTAAAGACGCTTTGGGTGCTCAACGACCTTGGCG
The DNA here is from genome assembly GCA_963781905.1 of Bryobacterales bacterium. GTDB lineage: Bacteria > Acidobacteriota > Terriglobia > Bryobacterales > Bryobacteraceae > Palsa-89. The sequence goes on along the minus strand of CAWAHZ010000010.1, from coordinate 2,977,489 downwards.
ATAGCTTGACTAGGATCGATCCGGCCACCGGGAAGAAAGGGGAAACGGTGACGGTGAAAGATCCGTACAACATGTACTTCACGCCCGACGGCAAGTTTGCCATCGTGGTAGCGGAGAGGGTGCATCGGCTGGATTTTCGCGATCCGGAGACGATGGCGCTGAAGGATTCACTCAAAGTGCCCTGCCGTGGAGTGGATCACATGGATTTCACCGCGGACGGACGCTTTCTCATCGCCAGCTGCGAATTTTCCGCGGAATTGCTCAAGGTGGACGTGGCCAAGCGCGAGGTGGTCGGCACCATCGCGTTGAAAGCGGAGGAGCGCGGTGCGCCCCATCGCTCCAGGCATTCCATTGAGTACAATCCAGAGGGCATGCCTCAAGACGTCAAGACATCGCCCGATGGCTCTGTGTTCTACGTCGCTGACATGGTGGCCAACGGTGTCTATCTCGTCGAGCCCGACGCCTTCCGCGTGATCGGCTTCGTGCCCACCGGCGCCGGTGCGCATGGCCTTTACGCCAGCCGCGATTCGAAAATGCTGTATGTTTCCAATCGGGACGAAGGAAGCATTTCGGTGATTGATTTCGCGGCCCGCAAAGTTGTGGAGAAATGGCAAATACCCGGGGGCAGCCCCGACATGGGCGGCGTTTCGGCCGACGGGAAAGTGCTCTGGCTGTCAGGCCGCTACAACAAGGAAGTCTACGCTATCGATACGCAAAACGGAAAGCTGCTGGCTCGCATCAAAGTCGGCAAAGGCCCGCATGGCCTGTGCGTTTATCCGCAGCCGGGACGGTACTCGCTGGGCCACACGGGCGTTTACCGCTAATTCTCGAAACGGCCCGAGCGCCGGCTATTCTCCATTCGCGCGACGAATGGAAAGCTATACTGTTCGAGGAGTGGGAAAGACTCAGAAACCGCGCAGAGCAAACGCAGTGCCTCCCGCCCCGGCGCCACCGTCCTGGGCGCGCAGGTTTGCGGATCGAGTCTGGAGTCAAAATGGGCGCCGTCTGCTGCTGCTGTGGGCTTTCGTCTTTCTGGCGTATTCCGATTCCTTTCATGCCGGAATCTTGTTCGACAACGTTGGGGTGCTGTCGCAAGACCCTCGAATCCATGCGGTAACGGCGCACAACCTCGCGTCGATTCTGACGGAAGGGTACTGGCAGAGCAATCCGCACTCGGGACTGTATCGGCCGCTGACCACCTTGTCGTACCTGGTGAACTACGCGGTTCTCGACAACGGCGCAAACCCCACCGGCTACCACTGGGTCAACTTCGTGTTGCATGTCGTGAATGTAAGCCTGGTATTTACGCTAGGCACATCTATTCTTGCGACACCGTCGCTAGGGCTGGCGCTGGCCGCGGTCTGGGGTTTGCATCCTTTGCTAACAGAATCGGTAACCAACATCGTAGGACGCGCCGACGAACTGGCCGCGTTTGGTGTTCTGGCTGGCCTATGGTGCTACCTGCGCTGGGTATCCGCCGGCGGACGGCGCAAGTGGTGGTGGCTGGCCGCGCTCGCTGCCGCACAGACGATCGGCATTTTTTCCAAGGAGAACGCGGCGGTGCTGCCGGGCATCCTGCTGCTCTACGATCTCACGTTTTCAGACCGCGCGACCCCAAACCGCACGACGTGGCGCGCTCGCGTCCCTGCCTACGCCGCCCTGGCGTTACCCTTGGCAGCCTTTTTCTATGTGTGGGGTCCCATGCACGCGCAGATGGTGGTGGCCTTTTCTGAGAATCCGCTGATTCACGCCGGCTTCTGGACTGCGCGTTTCACCGCCGTCAAAGTGATCGGCAAATTTCTGTGGCTGTTTATCTGGCCAGCCCGCTTGTCGGCGGATTATTCCTACAATGCGTTTCCGTTGTTCGGCTGGAGGCTCGCGAACTGGGAGGATGACAAGACGCTCATCGCGCTGGCAATTTCCGTGGGCGCCATTGTGCTGGCCGTCGTCTGCCGTCGCAGATGGAAGGCGCTGTCCTTCTTCATCGGTTTCTTCTTCATCGCCCAGATGCCTACCGCGAACCTGGCTATTATCATCGGGAGCATTATGGGCGAGCGTTTCATGTATCTGCCTTCGGTGGGCCTGGCTGGATGCCTGGTGGCCGCCATCCACGCGCTGGGCCATCGCCTGTCATCCCGCTGGCAAACGGGTCCGAGAGCGGCGTGGGTGGCGACCGGACTTGTTTGTCTGATATGCGCGGCGCGCACCTATGCCCGCAACGTCGATTGGCAGGACGACCTGAATCTATGGTCGAGCGCCGTGGAGGTGTGTCCGGGGAGCGCCCGGCCGCACATGAATTTAGGACTTGCGCTGGCGTCGTTACCCGGGCGGCTGCCGGACGCACTTGCGGAGTATCGAACGGCCCTCAGAATCTTGCCGGATGGGGAACAGGAGCACTACAATCTGGGGCAGGCGCTGGCCCGAACACCCGGACGGGCCCAGGATGCAATCGCGGAGTTTCAAGCGGCGCTGCGGATAGCGCCCGATGCCTCCGACGCGCACTACAACCTGGGCTTGGTGTTCGAACAAACGGAGCGATGGCCGGATGCGATTGCGGAGTTCCAGGCCGCGATTCGAAGCCAGCCTGATTTCGCGATGGCGCACAACAATTTAGGCAACGCGTTGGCGCGCATCCCAGGGCGCCAGGCGGACGCGATGGCCCAATGGCAGGCTGCGGTTGAGAGCGATCCAGATCTCGCCGAGGCACACTACAACCTCGGAAATGCGTTGGCCCAAATGCCCGACCGCCGCGCCGATGCGATTGCCGAGTATCGAGCTGCGCTGCGCAGCCAGCCGGAATTTGCGCCGGCCCACAACAACCTCGCGAACGCGCTAGCCCAAACGCCGGGACGGCTGCGCGAAGCCATTCAGGAGTGGCGACTGGCGCTGCGAATCCAGCCCAATCTCGCCCAAGCGCACGTCAATTTGGGAACTGCGCTGGCGCAGATGCCCGGTCAAGTGCCGAACGCCATCGCGGAGCTCGAAGCCGCGCAAAGAATCCGGCCCGATCCCGGGGTGCAGCGCATGCTCGATCAGCTAACGAAAGTGCGTCAATAGACTAGAGACTAGCGTCTGCGTCCCATCAACCGCAGCAGGCTGAGGAACAGGTTAATAAAATCCAGATACAACATCAGGGCGCCGAAGATGGCGGCTTTACGTCCGGCCTCAGTTTCTTCTTGGCCAGGAGCGTTCATCCGCTTGATTTTCTGAGTATCGTAAGCGGTCAGCCCGGCAAACACAATAATGCCGACCACGGAGAAGACGAAGCTGGCGCCTTCGGTCATGAGCCTGGGGAAAATCATGGAGAGTAGACCGAAGCCGACCAATCCGAATAAACCCATCATGCAGAACGAGCCCACGGGGCCAAGGTCCCGCTTCGTCACGAAGCCGAAGGCGCTGAGGCCGGCGAAGGCGAAAGCGGTGATGCCGAAAACTTCCGCAATGCTGGAGCCGGTGTAGATCAGGAAGATGCTGGATAGCGTTAGTCCGGTTAGCGCCGCGTAGAGGAAATAGATGAGCGTCGCGGTGACAGCGCTGATACGGTTGATGAGCCACGAAAACGCGAAGACGGCCGCAAGTTGCGCAATGATCAACCCCCACAACAGAGGCGGGTTGCCGAAAATCGTTTGTACCAGTTGGGGATTGCCGGACACGTCCCAGGCAATGGCGCCGGTGAGACAAAGTCCAGCCGTCATCCAACCGTACACACGGCTCATGAATCGGGCGTTCTCGGCCGCGATGGAGGCCAGCCCGAAGGCCTGATTGCCGTACGATTGGTTGCCTAGCGGTGATTGTTCCACGCCCCAACTCTAATCCGTGACTGAGCGGGTGTCAAATGAGGAATTGGTAGCGCTAAAGGGAATCGAACCCTTATTTAAGCCTTGAGAGGGCTCCGTCCTAACCGTTAGACGATAGCGCCGCTAATTTTGAGCTGCATCCATTATATCCGGCGGGCAGCCTTCCCTTCCACCCTGTTAAACTGAAGTTTCGCTCGCGACCCTGCTATGGGCGTCGTCCGAGCCAACGGAAGGTAAACGACTCTACATGATTTCTGCAACACAGCTACGTCCGGGCATGGTGATCAAGTTCAACAACGAACTGTACTCCATCTTCAAAATGGAGCACCGCACACCGGGCAATCTGCGCGGCTTCGTCCAAGTGAAGATGCGCAGCCTGCGCAGCGGCACCATGACGGAACACCGCTTCTCTTCCGAAGATCGCGTGGATCGCGCCGCGCTCGAAGAGATCGAAATGGAGTATTTATACGACGACGGCGAATACTACTATTTCATGAACACCGAGAATTTCGAGCAGATGCATCTTACGCGCGATATCCTTGGCGACGCAGTGGAATATCTGGTCCCCCAGCTCAAGGTAAATATCGAGTTCTACGAAGGCAAGCCCATGAGCGTGGAGTTGCCGCCGACAGTGGATCTCAAGGTGGTCGAAACCGAGCCCGGCCTCAAAGGCGCCTCCGTATCGAACGTCACGAAAGCGGCCAAACTCGAAACAGGGCTCGTGGTGCAGGTTCCGCCCTTCATCAATGAAGGCGAAAAGGTCCGCATCAGCACGGCGGAAGGCACTTACCAGGAACGCGCGTAAGATTACGCCGGTCCGCTTTGGCTCAGCGCGTAGCTGGTGCTGCGCCCTCCGTCTTCACCGCGCGAGAGCATTCCGCGCTCAACCAAACCGAGAATATCTCGCAGCGCGGTATCTTGCGAGCAATCGGTCAGCTTGGCGTACTTCGATGTCGTCAGCTTGCCTTCGAACCCGTCGAGCAGGCGGCTCACCACCTTGCGTTGGCGGTCATTCAACGGCGTTGTTGCGAAAGTGTCCCAGAAGCGAGCCTTGGCGAGGACCCCTTTGAGCGCAGTCTGCGCGCCATCGATCGCGCGCCCCAGGCACCCGAGAAACCATTCCATCCAGGGCGTGATATCCAGAGCGCCTCCCTGGGTCTGCTCCAGAATGTCGTAGTAGGCGTTGCGCTCCTGCCGGATCTGCGCCGACATGCTGTAGAAGCGCTGCGGACTTCCCTCCGATCGCGCCAGCGCCATATCAGCGATCGCGCGCGCGATCCGCCCGTTGCCGTCGTCAAAGGGATGCAGGGTCACAAACCACAAATGCGCGAGCGCAGCTTTCATCACTGCGTCTCCAGGCGTGCTGGCGTTGAACCACTTGAGAAAGGCTTTCATTTCCTCCGGGAGCCGTACGGCTGCCGGCGCTTCATAGTGCACCTTCTCGCGATGCACGGGGCCTGAGACCACCTGCATTGGCCCGGTGCTGTCGTCGCGCCAGCGTCCGGTTTTGATTTTGCGCAATCCGCTGCGTCCGGTTGGAAAGAGCGATGCCTGCCAGGCGAACAAACGGATGGCCGTCAGCGGCTTGTCGTATTGGCCGGTGGCATTCAGCATCATTTCCACCACACCGTCCACGTAGCGGTCGGCGGGTTTCAGAGCTCCGATGTCCACGCCCAGCTTGCGCGCTATCGAGGATCGCACCTGCCCGGCATCCAGCCGCTCGCCTTCGATCTCGCTGCTCTTGATCACATCGGAGGTGAGGGTTTGAAGCACGGCCTCGCTGCGCAGAGGAAAGCCCAGCGCTTCCATGTGCCCGATCAGCCGGCCCTGCCGCAGGCGAACTGCCGCCAAAGGCTCCGCCAGGCGTTCCCGGTCCCACTCGAAGCGGGGCCACGTCCGAAGGTTGTGGACATATAATCTCCGCATCTTCTGCGTCGATTATATCTTGTAATCTCCGCATCCCACAAGCACAATCGCCGCAAGATATGCGGCGATTAGGCCCTCTAATCTCCGCACATCCTTGGCTCTGGCTGTCTTTTCAGGCGCTTAGCTCAATCCTACGAAACCTGCTATTCTTGGATTTGTCCTCGTAGAGGCGCGGAGGCCATCAGTAACCAGGGCGCGGTTCCGGGAGTTCGGAGCGCTGGCGAAAGGGGTATATCATCCGCCGAAGTCGGCCCTGGGCAGCTCCGCCCGGCACGATTGGGGGGCCAGGCTAACACCTGCCCACTGTCATCCGGATCTCGTGGGACTTGAGATCGGATGGAGCGCTACCGGGAAGCACGCTCGCTGTCCGCGTGTCCTTCCGTCTCCATCCCTGTCATTGCCCGATTGGAATGGTATGAACGTTTTCGAACTCACGCGCGCGCTGGTGGATATCGAATCCATCACCGGGAACGAGGAGCAAATGGGCCATGTGCTCTTCGCTCACCTGTCGGAGATGGCCGCGCAATATACCGGACATGCCGAACTGATTCCGGTAGAGCCGCGCCGCAACAACGTTCTGGCCTGGTGGGGTGATCCAACCGTCACGCTTTCCACGCACATCGACACCGTGCCGCCGTTCTTCCCTTCGCGTGAAGATGACCTGCATATCTGGGGACGCGGCGCCTGCGATACCAAAGGCATCATCGCGTCCATGATCTTCGCCGTGCGCGATTTGTTGGCGGCTGGCCATACCAATCTCGCGCTATTATTCGTCGTCGGCGAGGAGCGCAATAGCGCGGGCGCGCTGGCCGCCGCGAAATCGCCACGCGGCTCCAAATTCCTCATCAACGGCGAACCAACCGAAAACAAGCTGGCGCTCGGCTCCAAGGGCGCATTACGTCTTGAATTGGTCGCGAGTGGCCGCATGGCGCATTCCGCTTACCCCGAGCTCGGTGAGTCCGCGATCGAGAAGCTGCTCGACGCTCTCCATGCAGCCCGCCGCGTGCCACTGCCGGTCGATAAAATTCTCGGTGCCAGCACCTTGAACATCGGCACCATCTCGGGAGGCCGCGCTCCCAACGTCATTCCCGATCAGGCCCGCGCCGAACTGTTCATCCGGCTAGTGGACAGCGGTGACGCTACGCTCCGAGCCATGCAAAACGCCGCCAACGGCAAGGCCGAAATTCACGAAGCCCTCAGGATTCCGGCAGTGCTGCTCGGATCTTTACCGGGCTTTGAAACCACCGTGGTCTCCTATACCACCGATATACCCGCGCTCGGCGAATCCTGGGGCCAGCCGTATTTGATCGGCCCGGGCTCCATTCACCTGGCCCATACAGCGGAAGAACGAATCCCCAAAGCGCAGATTTTGGAAGCAGTACAAATCTACAAGCGAATGGTCCAGCAACTTCTATGAACGACAATCGAATCCCCGTAGGAATCCTGGGCGCCACCGGCATGGTGGGCCAGCAGTTCGTCACGTTTCTCCAGAATCATCCCTGGTTTGAGATCGCGTGGTTGGGAGCGAGCGATCGCTCGGCCGGCAAGCCTTATCGCGAAGCCACGAGTTGGCGCTTGGATGGCGCCATGCCCACTGGCGTCGAGCGCCTGGTAGTACAGGAGTGCAAACCGGCCAACGCGCCGCGCCTCATGTTCTCATCGATGGACGCGTCCGTTGCCACCGAGATTGAGCGGGAGTTTGCAAAAGCCGGCCACGTCATCGTCTCGAATTCGCGCAACCATCGCATGGAGCCGGATGTGCCGCTGCTGATTCCGGAAGTGAATCCCGATCATTTGAAGATCATTCCGCACCAGCAGCGCCTGCGCGGCTGGAAAGGGCAGATCGCAACCAATCCGAATTGCTCGACGATCGTGCTGGCCCTGGCGCTTGCGCCGCTGAAGCAGTTCGGTATCCAACGCGTTGTCGCCACCACGATGCAAGCCATCTCCGGAGCAGGTTACCCCGGCGTGGCTTCCATGGACATCAACGCTAATGTGATTCCCTTCATCGGCAACGAAGAGGAAAAGATGCAACAGGAGACGCAGAAAATCCTGGGCGACTTCGCGGGTGACAAACTGCTTCCCCTGAGTGCAAAAGTCAGCGCGCATTGTAATCGCGTGCCAGTAGTGGATGGACACACCGTAACCGTCAGCGTCGAATTCGATCGCAAGCCCAGCCAGGACGAAATCATCCGTGCGCTGGTGGATTACCGCAGCGTTCCGCAAGAGCGTAAGCTGCCGAGCGCGCCGCCGCAGCCCATCATCTATATGGAAGAGAACGACCGGCCGCAGCCTCGCCGCGATGCGGGGCGCGAGCGCGGAATGGCCGTGTTTGTGGGCCGCATGCGTGAGTGCCCGGTGCTGGACTACAAATTCGTCGCGTTGGGACACAACACCATTCGTGGGGCCGCCGGCGCAGCCGTTTTGAATGCGGAGCTCATGTACTCCGAAGGGCTTCTGGATTGATGTGGCGCACGCACTCGTGCGTGCCGCGTTCACACTCGTGTGAACGCTGTGAGGGAACTCAACAATGATCGTCATGAAGTTCGGCGGGACCTCCGTCGAGTCCGCCGAAGCCATCGAGCGTGTCACCGCGATCGTCAAGTCGCGGTTAGACCGTAAGCCCATCGTGGTCGTTTCCGCCATGGGCAAAACCACCAATCGACTGCTCAGGATCGCCGACCTCGCGGTCTCCGGTCAGCGCGAAGAGGCCCTCCGCGAATTGATCGAGCTGCGCGATTTCCATCTCCGCGAATCCGGCATGGAGCGTACCGTTGACGAGCATTTCCAGGAACTCTCGGAGTTGGTGAAGGGCTTGGCGGTCCTCGGCGAATTGACGCCGCGATCCATTGATGCCATTTCCAGCTTTGGCGAACGGCTTTCGAGCCTCATCGTCAGGAACTATTTTCAGCATCACGGCGTGAGCGCCGTGCATGTCGATTCGCGCAAGGTGATCGTTACCGATCATCGCCACACACAAGCCAGTCCGTTGCTCGACCAGACCTACGCGAAACTCTTGGAGACCATCCCGCCACTTGCCAGGCAACACGTGGTAGTGATGGGCGGCTTCATCGCATCCACCGAAAACGGCGTCACCACAACCTTGGGCCGGGGCGGGTCCGATTTTACGGCTTCCATCGTCGGCGCAGGCGTGGGCGCCGAAGAAATTCAGATCTGGACCGATGTGGACGGCATGCTCACGGCGGACCCCACGGTCATTTCCGGCGCGCATCGAGTGAAGGTGATCTCATTTACCGAAGCCGCCGAGCTGGCCTATTTCGGCGCCAAGGTGCTGCATCCCGCCACCGTGATGCCGGCCATTGACCGCAATATCCCGGTGATGATCCTCAACTCGCGCCGCCCGCAGGTAGAAGGAACGCGCATCCAATCAGCGGCAGTTCCGAGCAAAAATGTGGTGAAGTCCATCGCCTGCAAGGGTAAGGTGATGGTGCTGAACATCCGCTCCACGCGCATGTTCATGGCGCATGGATTCATGCGGCGAATCTTTGAGGTTTTCGACCGCAATCAAACCTCGGTGGACATGGTCGCCACATCCGAAGTGAGCGTGTCCCTGACCATCGACCAGCCCGAACGGTTGCACGCGATTCTCACCGAATTGCGCGAGTTCGCCGAAGTCTCCGTGGACGAAAATCAGGCTATCATCTGCATTGTGGGCGAGAACATCCGGCACACCCCCGGCGTTGCGGCGCGCGTCTTCAACGCGCTGGGCAGCATCAATGTGCGCATGCTTTCGCAGGGCGCATCTTCCTTGAATCTCGGATTCGTAGTCGCGGGGGCCGATCTCACGGCCGCTGTTCAGGCCTTGCACACCGAGTTTTTCACCGATCTCGATCCGGCGGTCTTTGAATGATCAAACCAGGTATGAGCAAACCAGATGCCTAATCTAGCCATCATCGGCTACGGCAAGATGGGGCGCTTGATCGATCAACTCGCGCCCGAGTATGGATTCAGCGTTAGCGCGCGCGTGGATGTCGATCGGGACGAATCGCTCGAAGGCGCGGACGTGGCGGTGGAATTCTCGGTGCCATCCGCCGTGCTAGGCAACATCGGGAAGCTCTCGGCGCTTGGTATCCCGATCGTCATCGGTACCACCGCCTGGCAAGCTCATATGGCTGAAGCCAAAGCGCTCATCGAAGCCAACCACAGCGCCCTGGTTTGGAGCCCTAATTTTTCAGTCGGGGTCAACGTCTTCACGCGCCTGGTTGGCGAAGCGGCAAAGCTGCTCGCCGATGAGAAAGAATACGGCGCCTGGGCCTGGGAGATCCATCACATCACTAAGAAAGATGCGCCTTCTGGTACCCTCATCCAGCTTGTGGATCGGATGAAGTCCGCGGGCTACACACGCAATATCGACACCAGTTCCAGTCGCGCCGGCGCGCATCCGGGCACTCATGAGATTGGCTTCGATTCTGCCGCTGACACCATCACGCTGCGTCACACCGCGCGGAGCAGGGAAGGCTTCGCCCGGGGCGCTCTGAAAGCGGCACAATGGATTATAGGGCGTAAAGGATTTTACGAATTCAGCGACGTTCTCTTTGGAGCTTGAAAGGTTTTTGGAGGGAAGACATGTTATTTCAAGGTTGCGGCACAGCCATGGTCACCCCGTTCCGGCAGGACGGATCTCTCGACGAACATACGCTCCGAGCCCTGGTGAAGCGGCAAATCGAAGAAGGCATCAACTTTCTGGTCCCCTGCGGAACGTCGGGTGAAAGCCCCACGCTCACGCACCAGGAACATCTGCGCGTGGTAGAGATCACGCTCGAGGAAGCCAAGGGCCGGGTGCCGGTGCTGGCGGGCGCCGGTGGCTACAACACTCACGAGGTGATCGAGCTCGCCGGCGAAATCAAAGCCCTGGGCGCGGACGGCATTCTCTCAGTCACGCCATACTACAACAAGCCGACGCAGGAAGGCCTGTACCAGCACTACAAGGCCATCGCCGCCGCGGTGAAACTGCCCATCATTGTATATAGCGTGCAAGGGCGCACCGGCGTGAACGTGGAGCCGGCCACGCTGCGGCGTCTCTCGGAAATCGATTACGTCATCGGCGTCAAAGAGGCTTCCGGCAACATCAGCCAGATGGCGCAAGTGGTGCATCAGGTTCCATCCGGCTTCGCGGTATTGTGCGGAGACGATTCCATCGCAATTCCCTTGATCGCGCTGGGCGGCCAGGGGGTCATCTCGGTTGTCTCCAATGAAATTCCGCGCGAGTTCACGGCGCTGATCGAGCGCGCTCTGCGCAACGATTTCGCGGGTGCTCGCGAGTTGCAAAAGCAGTACCTGCAGCTGATGGAAGTGAACTTCGTGGAATCGAATCCCATTCCCGTGAAGGCCGCCATGGCGTTGATGGGATTGCTCGAGCCTGTATGGCGCCTGCCGTTGTGCCCGCCCAATCCTGCGAATCTGGCCAAGATCGAGAAGGTTGTCGAAACACTGGGGCTGCTGGCCGGCCGGAGCGTGCATGCAGGCTGAGATCGAAAAGCTATTCGACCATAAACCAGAAGCATACACCGACCATCATTTTGATCTTTTCCAACGCTTCAAGCAGGCGCTGAACTCGGGTGAGATTCGCGCCGCTGAGCCCGACGGCTCCACCAAGACCGGATGGCGCGTGAACGCCTGGGTGAAAAAAGGAATCCTGCTCGGGTTTCGCATGGGAACCGTGGTGGACATGTCGATCAACCCAGCGCGGCAGCCCTGGTTCGATAAGGCCACCTATCCCGTGCAGCATCTGACACCCGATCGCGGCATCCGCATTGTTCCCGGGGGTTCCAGCATTCGCGATGGTTGCTACATCGGCCGAGGCGTGACATGCATGCCGCCCATGTACATCAATACCGGGAGCTGGGTGGGCGATGGCTCCATGATCGATTCGCATGCGCTGGTGGGAAGCTGCGCACAAGTTGGAACGAATTGCCATATTTCGGCTGCCGCGCAAATTGGCGGGGTGCTGGAACCGGTGGGTGCCCTACCGGTGATCATTGAAGATGACGTGCTGATGGGCGGCAACACCGGCGTCTATGAGGGCACAGTGGTGAAGCGGCGCGCGGTGTTGGGCTCTGGCGTAATCCTGAATCGCTCCACGCCAGTATACGATGTGGCGCGCGGTGAGATCCATCGTGCCACTGATGACGATCCGCTGGTAATTCCCGAAGATGCGGTTGTGGTTGCGGGCTCTCGCGCCATTACATCCGGCGCTGGTAAAGACTGGGGCCTGTCCCTGTACACGCCCGTGATCATTAAGTACCGCGATTCGAAGACCGACACTAAGATTCAACTGGAACACTTGCTCAGGTAGTCCAGTGTCGCCCGAGCGGTTTTCTCCCAGGTGAATTGAGCGGCGCGGCGCTGCGCGGCATCGGTCGAGATTTTGCCCGAAGCGAGCAGCGATAAAGCCTCCTGGATCTCCCCGTCGTTCAGTGGATCGAAGAAGTGTACAGTGGAAAGTGCGATCTCGCGCAGCGGCGGGATATCGGAGCAAGCCACCGGCAGTCCAGCGGCCATCGCTTCCAGCACCGGCAATCCGAAGCCTTCGAAAGTGGATGGATAGATAAACCCCAATGCACAACGATAGAGCTCGTGAAGCTGCGCGCGCGGAACCCAGCCGGTGATTTCAACCGACGCGCCCGCCAGCCCTTCGATCTCCCTGGCGGCGAATCCGCGCACGCCGGTCAAGATCAATCTCGGCGCGTTCTTCATTTGAGCGTGCAGCCGCAACAGCCGCCCGAGATTTTTGTGTGGATGCGTCGTGGACACGCACAGCAAATAGTCTTTCGGTTCCCTGCGCTGGGCGATCTGCAAGAACTCGCGCTCCACGCCGAGATGCACCACTTCGGACGGTTTGCCGTAATAACGCTCGAGATCGTCGTGAGTCGCCACCGAGTCTGCGATTGCACCGCGCGATCTTCGCGCCGACGCCCACAGGAAGAAATTCCAGAACGGCAGATCGAACCAGCGAAAATATTCCGGATGCCGCTTGTGCTGCAGATCGTGAAACACCGTGACCATTGGACAACCGCACACCAGCGGTGATGTGAATCCAGGGTTGAACAAAACGTTCAGCCGATGTTTGCGCACCGCAAATGGCAGCACCAGTTGCTCCCAGACAATGCGCGCCGGACGGAAGCTCGCGCGGAGGGCCTGCGGCGCATGCGTGAAGTTGGGCCGGTCCGGCACCAGCGCGGCGTCCGTTTCCCGATTGGTGAAGACGGTGTATTGGTTCTCCGAATCGATTTCCGCCAGAGCTTTGAGCAGGTTTCGGAGATAAATCTCGGTGCCTCCCACGCCGCCCGGAATGAGATAGAGAGCGTTCACCCCGATGCGAAGCATCTAACGGCCCATACGAGCCAAAGCTTCGCGCGCGGGTTCGTTTTGGGGATCGAGCGCCAACACCTGCTGATAGTCTGCCCGCGCCTGCGCCGGGTTGCCTTGGATGGCATGAATGTTTCCGAGATAGTAGTAAGTCATGGCGAAGGTGGGATTGAGTTTTTGCGCCGTCGCCAGAGCTTCCAATGCCTCCGGATATTTTCCGATCTTCCCGTATTCCTTGCCGATCTGCGAGTACACATGCGCACTGGGACGTTGCGCGGCCGCCTGCTGCAGTTTCGCGATGGCCTGTTGCGAGTTTCCCCCGCAATCATACGCGAGCGACCAATCCAGCAGCAGATCCCAAGTCGGCGGTTCCAGCGCCGCGGCTTTGCCGAACTCGTCCACCGAATCGTTGCAGGCGCCGGCCTGGAAGTCGGCGAATGCCAGCTGGAAGCGCGGGCGCAGTTTCCGAGGGGATTTGGAGACCGTGTCTTTCCAGATAGCAATCTCGCTGCCCCACAATAGATTCCGTTGATACGTCAAGGCGCCTTCGATCACCAACACCAGCGCCAGCGCTCCGACGAATGTGCTTCTCGACGCCTTCCAGCGCCGCAGGAATTCCACCGTGATCAACAACAGCCCGACGAACGGCAGATACAGCCGGCGCTCAGCCATCGGATCGTGAATCGGCACGAAGGACGACGTTGGCGCGAGCAGCACCAGGAACACGAACCATCCGTATGAGGCAATTGGAAAGCGGCGCCGGTAGATCCACGCCAACACGCTGACTGCTAACAATCCAGCCAGCCCGATCACTGCGCCGTGTGAAGTGACGCTTCGGGATATGTCGACATCGGGATCCAGGTTCTGGCCGATCGGCACAACGAACAGGCGAATATAGTCCCAGATCACGCGGCACTCGGTGAAGAAGTATTGATACCAGTTGAGTCCCTTCATCTGGAATCCCGCGGTCTGGTTCCCGTGCAAAATGCGTAAGACAATCACCAGCGCGAAGCCGGCGCCGGCCGCGATAGGAATGTAGAGCTTCCAATTCCGCCAGATCACCGACGGGGAGAATTCGAAGTTCCAGTAGTAATCGGTGAGTATGAAAAGCGCCGGGAGAACAGCCGTGTGCTCCTTCGACATTCCGGCCGCGGCGAAAAGCGCCAGCAGCGCGAGGATTCGCGGGATCGACACCACGGCGCCCGGGCGATAGAGAAAAACGGTCAGCGCCGCCAAAACAAAGAACACGCTGAGCGTTTCCGAACGGCTCGCGATGTAACTGACGGACTCAGTCTGCACCGGGTGTAACAGGAAGAGCCCTGCGGCGAAGAACGACAGGATGGTTGCGCGCGATTCTTCCTCGCTGGCCCAGCTCAGCACCTTTCGAACGGCCAGGAATATGAAAATTGTGTTGCACCAGTGCAGAAATACATTCACCGCGTGATAACCGAACGTATCCTGCGCTCCGGACTGCGCAAAATTCAGCCAGAAAGTGAACATCAACAGCGGACGCATCTGCAGTATCCAGCGGCTGAAAGGAAAATCGGCCGCGTTGGGCAACATGTACGTGAGGTGCGTATCGTCCAACAGGAATGGGCCGTGGATGGCCGGCCAATAAACTTCAAACGCCGCGAACAAGGCCACCACCAAACTTGCCGCGTAGATATAGGTCCAAGGATTGGTCCGCGGCTCCGCTGCAAGCGCTATGGGCGCGATGTTTTTCGCCGGCTTACTCTTGTTGCCTTTCGTCTTGCTAGTCTTCATTTCTGTTGTTCAACTGAAATTCGACGATCGCCAACCGCTGGGCCATCGCGATGTTGGCATCCTTCAGGTCCGAAATAACCACCGAAAGACGATAGATCACGATCACGAACACACAGAAGGCCAGCAGCAGGAGGGCCAGAGGAGGATCGGCCAGCCCCAACTGCCGGGCGATCCAATTCAGCACGGGAGAAGAGCGCGACAGCACCAGAAGAATCACCGCGGCGGCCAGCCAGCTTACCGAGTACTCCACGCGGATATGCGATCGGCGAACGGAGAACAGAACCATCGCAGCCAGCAGGATGCTGAGAACGGTGGTGACATTGAGTAGGCGCTCCATGCTTTTCCTATTCTTGCGGAGTATCCTTCCTTCGTCGGCCTTCGAATTTCAGAACGTTGATAAACACCCCCAGCAGGACATGGAAGATGTAATACAGCGATTTTACCGCGGTGATGGTGCTGCGGCCAGTCTTGCGCGGACGCATCCCGACGGGCACTTCCTGGAATTGGAAGCGCTTGCGCTGCAAAACGACTAACGCCTCAATTTCGGGATATTCCAAGGGAAAACTACCGGTGAAGACACGTAACGCCTGGCGGTTGACGCCCACGAATCCGGAAGTAGGATCGCTCACCGGTTTTCCCAGAATGGGCCGCAGCACCAGGCGGAAAAACCAGATACCGATGGCGCGAACGGAGCTGGTGTAGGCGCCATTGCCATCTTGAAATCGCGAGCCGATTACCATGTGGCATCCGGTTTCACGCAGTGTCTCCAGTAAAGCGGGTATGTACTTCGGATCGTGCTGCCCGTCGCCATCCACGCGAATCACATACTCGTAGCCGAGTTCAAAGGCCAGTTTGTATCCCGCCTGCACAACTCCACCCAGACCCAGGTGATAAGGCAAGCGCAGGACGCTGGCACCCGCTTCCCGCGCGCTGCCGTCGGTTCCGTCGGTGGATGCGTCATCCACCACCAGAATAGGAGCTCCCGGCACAACGCCGCGCACTTCCCGGATCACGCCGGCGATGGCGCCCACCTCATTGAACGCCGGTATCAGAACCAAAAATTGATGAGGCCCGCCGGCCGGCTTCACAGAGCAGCCACCTGACGCGGACTGATGGAGTAACGCCGGATCAGGCGTCGGAATTGTCTGGCGGTAAGGCGTCGCTTCATCTTGTGGCGCTGGCCCCAGATGTGGGGAAATCGCAGCAGCAATTCGAAATGGCTGCGAACCACATACCAAGGTAGTCGGACAAAACTGCCGCCTGCGCGCTGAAACTCGGCTGCCTTGCCGCGCCCGCCGAGAGCGTAAAGCAGATGCCAGAAGTAGCGCGACGTCGCATAGAAGGGAACCAGCAGCAAATCGGGAACAGGAAAATTCTTGAAAATCACGAACAGACGATTGCGCTCCACGTAATACGCTTTGAGTGGGGAAGCCTGGCCCGAAGAGTGCGAATAGCGATGTTCCACCTGCGCCTCGGGAACGTACAGACATTCCCAGCCGGCCCAGCGCGCGCGCAAGCCCAGATCGGTGTCCTCGCAATATAAGAAAAAGCTCTCATCGAAGAGGCCGATTTCCTGCAGCATTTCGCGCCGATAAAAGGCCGCCGATCCGCTGGGCAGGAGCGCTTCTTCTTGGCGCGCATAGGCTGCCGGGGATTCCAAGTGCCCGCGCTGCTTGCTGCTTCCGTCCATACATAACAGCATGCCCGCCGAATCCAGAGAGCCGTCGCTCGCGTGGCGCACTTGAGAGGCGCACATGCCGACGTCGGGCCGCGGTTCCATGGCCCGAAGCAGGGCTTCCAACCAGCCCGGATGCGCGGCCGCATCGTCATTCAAAACGGCCAGGTAAGGAGCCCCCGATTGACGAAACGCTTGGTTGACGGCTGCTCCAAAGCCGACGTTCCGATGGTTGGCGATCACCTGAACCCGCCCGCCGGATTTGGCCACGCCTCGTCCGCTATTGTCGACCACGATCACGTCAAAATCGGAAAAAGTCTGGCGCTCCAGTGAGGCCAGGCATTCCACCAGGGTCTCGTCCGCCTCAAGCGTTGGAACAACCACAGTCACCGTTGGGTGCACTTGGCCGGGCAGAGGTTCGGGTGCCATCTCAACTTGTGCATAGCCTCTTAACTGCCGGCCAGAACATTAGGATACGATAGTGGCTTGCATAGACACTTACTATACATTCTCCTTGTGAGTGGCGTTCTAGCGCAAACGGCATTGGCGCAAACGTCTTCGCATCTCGGCGAAATCCGGCAGCTCACCAATGGCGGTGAGAATGCGGAGGCCTACTGGTCGCCGGACGGTCAGCGCATCATTTTTCAATCCACGCGCGACCAGCTGCAGTGCGATCAGATTTTTATAATGAATCGCGACGGCTCCAACCAGCATATGGTTTCCACGGGTAAGGGCCGCACCACCTGCGGGTATTTCCTGCCGGACAACAAACACATCCTGTACGCTTCCACGCATGAGGCCGGCGCCGCGTGCCCGCCCGCCGCGGACCGCAGCAAGGGCTACGTGTGGGCCGTCTATCCGACCTATAAGGTGTATCTGGCAACCGACGACGGCAAGATTCTGAAGACGCTGGCCGGAGCGCCGGGCTATAACGCCGAAGGCACGGTGAATTTCAAGACCGGGCGCATTGTGTATACGTCCCTGCAATCGGGCGATCTGGATCTGTGGACGATGAAGCCGGATGGGTCCGATAAAAAGCAAATGACGAAAACCGATGGATACGACGGAGGCCCGGTGTTTTCCCGCGATGGCAAGCAGATAGTCTGGCGCGCGAACCATCCGCAGACGCCCGAAACGGAGAAGCGCTATCACGAATTGTTGAGCGAAAACCTGACGTCGCCGATGAAGATGGAGCTGTTCCTATCCGGCGGCGACGGTAAGAACGCGAAGCAAATCACGAATTTCGGATGCGCCAGTTTTGCACCTACCTTCACCCCGGACGGGAAGAAGATTCTCTTCGCCTCGAACAAACATAACTGCGACGGTCGAAAATTTGAGCTGTACTTGGTGAACACGGACGGCACGGGCCTGGAGCAGGTAACGGATTTCGGCGGGTTCACGGCCTTCCCCGAGTTCGCGCCCGACGGCAAGACCATCGTGTTCGCCTCCGACAAAGGCGCGAAGACGCCGTACGAATTCAACATCTTCACGGCCGAGTGGAAATAAGGTGGGCATGCGGAGGTTCGGAGTAATCGGTCTTCTGGCATTCGGGGCAGCCCTCCTGGTTTGGGGCGACGCGCCCGCCAAGCTCACTCGCGACGAGGCGAAGAAGCTCAAGAACCCGGAGGCGAACACCAAGAAGTCGATCGACCGCGGCCGCGTGATTTTCTTACAAAATTGCACCAGTTGCCATGGCGAAGATGGCAAGGCCGAAGGTTCCCTGGTGGCTTCCGCTACCGATCTTACATCCCCGAAGCTCTACAACAGCGGGACCAGCGAGGGTGAGATCTTTCGCAGCATCCGCGACGGCGCGGGCGATCAGATGCCCGCGTTCCAATCGCAGCTCGCGAACGAAACCGACATTTGGAATTTAGTGAATTTCATCCGCAGTTTGTGGCCGGAATCCATGCGGCCGCCGGTCCAATAGCCCAGAGGAGAGTCACATGAACGACAACAAGAACGGCGAACTTCAGAAGGCGAAGCCCAGCAACGACGGTGCCGGTGAACCCCAGGCCCGCCCATCGCGCCGGGGCTTGCTGTCCTCCTTTGGAGCCGGCGCCGCCGCGGCCGCGCTCGTCAATCCGGGCAAAATCTTCGCTGCCACTCCTCCTCCTATTCCCTCTATTCGCATCGCCAAGGACATCACCGACAGTTTGGCCGAGGCCACCAGGCTCGGCTCTTTCGACGCCAAGGGAGGCATGACGGGCGCGGAGGTTTTCGCCAAGTCCTGCAAGGATGAAAACCTGGCCGCGTTGTTCTGCTGTCCGGGCAATTATCAGATCATCAATGCGATTTCCGCGGCCGGGATTCCAGCGTTTGGCGGACGCTCGGAAGGCTCCATGACATCGGCTGCCGACGGATTTTCCCGTTGCACCGGCGAGGTGACTGCGTGTTCGGGCACGGAAGGCCCGGGCTTTACGAACATGATCATGAATATCGCGGTTGCCCATCGCGCGCGCACGCCGCTGCTGGTGCTGGCAAGTAACGTAACCATTGCTACCGACGATCGCGAGTATTTCATTCAAACCGGCTATCAGCAGCCGACCACCGAAGGACTGAAGAAATACGGCAAGCGGCTGATCGCGCCCGATCGCATCCATGAATACACCGCGTACGCCTTCCGGCATCTGAAAACTGGCGTGCCGGGACCAGTGCATTTGGATTTTCCGGGTGAAATTTACAACCATCGCTTCAGCGCCGAATCGGAAGTGAAAGAGTATTACAGCAAGGACAAATACCGCACCGAGTCGCGGCCCCATCCCGCGCCGAAGGACCTGGCGCAAGCGGTCGACATGATCAATCGCGCTGAGCGCCCCGTGATCGTCGCCGGGCACGGTGTGTTTTTCCACAAAGCTTGGGAGCCGCTGATGGTTGCCGCCGAGAAGAACGACATCGCGGTGGTGACATCCGGACCGATGCGCGGGCATTTTCCCGACGAGCACCGCTTGTCCGCCAGCCTGTCGCCGGATGCGTTCATGAGCGCCGACCTGGTAGTTTTCGTCGGCCAGTACAGCATGCCGTCCAAAACGGAACGCTGGCGCTTTCATCCCGACGCGAAGGCCATTCGCGTGAATCCCACCGGCGAGGATCTGGGACGGAACTGGCCGCTCGATTTGGGAATCGTCGCCGACGAAGGCGCCTTCCTGGAGGGCCTGGCGAGCGACCTGCCGCAGAAAAAGCGCGACGCTTGGGTGGGCGAATTAGCCACGGCGCGGCAGAAATATGAAAAGCAGCTTCTCGACGAATACGAGCAGGGTGTGAAACATAGCGCAGCCACCAACACGTTGCATCATGCGGTGGTTTGCAAAGAGGTGCATGATTTTCTCTACAAGGGTTCCATCGATCCGAAACTCACCGTCACCGGTTGGGGCGGGTGGACCATCGGCAACGCGGGTGCACGCTGGCTGCGCGCCTATCGGCCGGGCCAGGAAGTGAACTGCCCGTACCAATACTCGGCGGTCGGGCCGGATCTCGCGATGATGGTCGGCGCGGGCGCCGCGGTGCAACTGGGAGTGGGTCCGCAGGCGCCCTACAAAGGCGCTCCGGTGGTGGTCATCACCAGCGACGCGGGAATCACCTACAGTATGTTCGAGCTGGATACGGCGGCCAAATACAAGATCCCGATCGTTTGCATCGTCTACAACAACAACGCCTGGGGCATGTGGCCGAGCGCGGTGGGAACGCCGCGATCCATGCACATGTATCTGTTCCAGGAAAATCTTCGCTACGACAAAATGGCCGAAGGGCTGGGTGCGCGCGGCGAATATGTGCGGACGCAGGATGAATTCCGCAAAGCGCTGAAGACCAGCTATGAAGTGGCCGCCAAGGAACGCGTGTCGACGCTGATCAACGTGCAGGCTCTGAAGGAGTTCACTTCGGGCAAGGACTATCCTCCGGGCAACATCATCAACCCCGAACCCAGTGTAGGAGCGCTTGCCCACTAGCAAGCCGAACGTAACGGGCGTCGTAACCGCGATTCTGGAAGGGTACGCCCAAAAGGCCGTATTTCGAGGCTTCAGCGCGCATCCGGGACGCGGAGGAAAAGCCACCTTCAAACTCGTGTGGCACTACGACCGCCCATTTGAGCTGCTATTGGACGCTCCAAAAAAGACGCTGAGCTTTCCTGTGGTCCTGCCGGGCGTGCCGGCGCGCTCCGCGATGTACCGCGAGGTGCAAGCCTTCTTGAAATCGCGCCAATCCGACGAAGTTCCCGAGCATCGCCGGGTGAATCCGGCGAAGGCGCGCCTCCAATCGAAGAACCTGCGCGGGACCGTCTCGATCACCGTCACGGCCAAGGACGGCGATTTCGATTACGCCGCGCGAAAGATCATCCACATCGTGCACGAAATCTTCATGGTTTTCCTAGTGGACGGACCCTATTATGACTACATGGTGGAGCACCTCGGGCTAGATCCAGACCGATACTGACTTCACTGATCCGCGCGCTCCAGAACATAATTACCTGACACGGTCGAGCGTTGTCTCCACAAAATCGCCCAGCTGCTCGGCGCTGAACTGGTTGCCCTCGAAGTTAGCCGCCAGTTTGCCCTGGCGGTCAATGACGAGCGTGTGCATGGAATGTGTGAGAGCGCCCTCATCCGGCCAGAAGTTCAAGCCAAACCGATAGCACACCGCCTTTACCTCAGCGGGCGTTCCCGTCAAAAAGTGCCACGAATGCGGATCGGCTTTCCAGATACTCGCGTACTTCGCCAGAACCTCCGGCTGATCGTGAACCGGATCGAAAGTAATGCTCAGCAACACCAGATCGCTGCCCATCCGTGCGGCGAAGCGCTTTTGGATGCGTCCGAAATTGTTGGATAGCCGGAAACAATAATCGGGGAGGGGACAACTGGTGTAAATGAACGTGACTCCCACCACCTTGCCAGCGAAGCGTGAAAGACTCACCCGCTGCCCGGTCTGATCGGTGAGAGTGAAATCCGGCACGGGCATGCCGATGGCAAGCTCGGGCGGCGGAGGTTTTGAACTGTCGAGTCTGGCAAGCAGTTGCAAGCGGCGAACCAGCAGCGGTTCCTGCGCCAGGTTTTCGTACTCGTGAACGCGAACGTTTTCGGCATAGGAGCGATTTTTTTCCACGACCAGGGTGAAATCCACAAACATGCTGGGTTTCAGGCCATCGAGGACTTTTGGCTCGCGAACCGTGATCGGCATCACCATGGCCTTCATGTAGCCAGGGATCTCCGTACAGGATGCACTAAAAGTGAGATGCGGTTTGTCTATGCTCAGGATCAGCCCGGTAACGGTGTAGCGCGCCGCCGCGGCAGCCGAGACGTTGCTCGCGAAAACAAATACAACAGGGACCAAAAACATCACGCGTTTCATGGAGCTCTCTTGGCTCCCCCCAGTCGGACCGGATGGCGCTCCAGCCTGGTGTATTCGGTGGCAAACTCTTTGATCTCAAGAAGCTGGTTCTTGCCCACATTGGAAAAGGTCTGCGGCGTGGTGCTGCCTCCGGGCCATAATATTTCGATGCTCACACTTTGCGCCGATTTCCCCAGCCCAATGTGCTGTTCGAGCGGTGATCCGCCGAAGGAGCCCCCGCTGGTGACGGTGCGATAGATAGCGCGTGCGGCGCCGGCCTGGTCTTTGACGGTCACCTTGATCCGCGCTCCGATTGCGGATCTGTTGGCCTTCACTCCCACCAGCTTCAGACTAATCCAGTCATTTCCATTGCCGGGGTTTTCGAACAGACGGAAAGCATGGCGGTCCCCAGGGATTGCGCCGCCGATGGAGGTGACGATATCCTCATCGCCGTCGCGGTCCATGTCCGCAAAGGCGACGCCGTGTCCTTTGTGCAACTCGCCGGTGCCGGAAGAGGCCGTGACGTCCACAAAGAATTTTCCCTCCTTGTTCCGCAGCAACACATTCGGGAGCAATGAGGCATACGAAGGATTTCCCGTGCCGAGATAGATATCCAAATAACCGTCGTTGTCCACGTCTCCGAAGTTCGCCCCCATGGGCATGAAGACCTTGTCCAACCCCGTCCTTTTGGTCACGTCCTCAAAAGCCCCATTTCCCAAATTCCGGTATAACTTCAGCGTCCCGGCTTTGAAAGGAAGCCCAAGGTAAGTTTTCAGGCTCTCCTCCACCGATGCGTAATAGCTCGCGACGAACAAATCGGGCCAGCCATCGTTGTCGTAATCGAAGAACCAAGCCGCGAAACCCCTGCCAACTCCCGGTACCCCAGCCTGGCTAGCGATCTCGGTAAACGTCCCGTTGCGATTGTTGTGGTACAGAAAATTAGTGCCAGTCTGATTAGAAACGTAGAAATCCACGTAGCCGTCGTGGTCGTAATCGGCTGCCACCACGCCCTTGGCAAAGGAAGTTCGGTCGACGCCCGCGGAACGGGAGATGTCCGCAAAAGTTCCGTCGCCTTTGTTGAGGAAGAGCTGGCTGGGGCCGGTCTCGTTGCCCACGAAAAGATCGAGAAGACCGTCGTTGTTGATGTCGGCCCAAACCGCCGTCTGCGTATTTGTAGCCGGTACGGCAAGACCGCTCTCTCTGGTAACATCCGTGAAGGTGCCGTCGCAATTGTTGCGAAGCAGCGACTTACGCTGCGCGACGTTCTGCGACTGCCACGCTCCCCGCAAAACCAGCAGATCTGTGCATCCATCGTTGTTGTAGTCGGCTTGCACCAGGTTCAGGCCGACGCCCAACTGATCGGTGAGATGGGCCTTGGCGGCCTGGTCGGAGAAAGTCCCGTCGCCGTTGTTATGAAAATAGTGCATCGGCTCGCAGGCGTCGTAGGTCGATGTAACAACGTCGAACAGGCCGTTATTCTCGAAATCGTCGACCACCACGCCGGAAGCCATCGCAAACAGATTCAGCCCTGCCTGGGGAGCCACGTCGGTGAAGCGTCCAATGGTTTCGCCGGATGTAAAAGACGAAAGCGGCAGCAGGTATTTTTGCGGAACGCCGGAGGGGTGTTTCCCGAGCGTCATATATGCCAGGTTCAGCAGCCATTTTACTTCGATATCGTCGGGCTTTCGGTCCAGATATTTCGTGAAATACTGAATGGCTTTCTCCGAGCCGGCGGTTTGAGCGTAGTGCAGATCGGGACGCATGGGGAAGATGCAGCGCTCACCCGGATGACGATAAACGTCGTTGTCCATCTCGGATTTGTGCAGGTAACCGACCCCGAGCACTTCTTCCATCAGCGGCATGGCGCGCGGAACGTCCGACGAAGCAATTCGATACGCGATCTCCCACTCGGCGACAGCCTGGGCCATTTCGCCCTGGTAGGCGTGGAGCTGTCCCCTGGTCATGTAGACCTCCATCACGTCGACCGGCCTGATGGACTTGGCGTTGAGCGGGCTCGCTTTATTCGCAGGGTCCAGCAGCGCGTCGACCTCCTTCAGGAGCGTTAACGGTGACTGACGATAGGCGGCGCAGATCGCATGCAGGTCCTGGCCCCAACCCTCCGGCATGGCGCGCTGGAACAAACGCGACATGGCCTCATCTTGTCCACCCACGAGCGGCGCCAGCCTTATGCTTCCTTCGGCCCGGATGGCGGCTTGGAGGGCGCGGTCAGCACCGCCTAGATCCGCGGCCTGTGAATCCGTCAAGACTTGGAGAATCGCATAGCCGGTTGGTAATTTGACGATCCTAGAAAGCTGCCCGGGCTGCAATGCGCGCAGCCCGTCTCTCAATTCGTCGCGCAGCGAAGCGGGATCGATCTTCCCCAGGAAGCCGCCGCCGGCGGATGTGGGATCCACGGACTGTTCCCGCGCGAGAACCGCGAAGTCGGCCCCCGCCTTCAGGCGATCCAGAATCGCCTGCGCATCTTCAGCTGAATTGACGACGATCAGCCGCACTGGAATCGCATTCGCGTCGTCTCCTGTTCGCGCGACGCGCGAAAACAGAATCAGGCCGAGGACAGCGGCCGCCACTGGATACGCGGTGCGGCGCAAGACCTTCGCGTTGGCGAAATGCATGATGGGTTGTTTCCGGCGGGATCATTATACGCCAGTGGAGGCAACGTTTTTGTGGCAGGCTAGCCGTTGGACGCTTGCGGGCGGGGCGTAATAGGCCGGGTTCAGACGGATGAGGTGTTGTGCGTGGCGCTCGACTTGTTGTTTTGAAAAAACGAAGCCAGACTCGCTTGAGAAACCCTCGGGATCCCAGGGAAGTCCTCTGCGCTGATGGCGTATGAGGAGGTCGGCAGCTTCGGTGAGCTGGCGGCGCTCCAGGCGGCGACGTTCGTGTTGAATATCAAGCAGTTGATCGACGGCCTTTTGGAACTGGCGGGAGAGGCGCGAGCCGTAGAGGCCGAGAGTGGCGAGCTGCGGGATTACGTTTTTGGGATCGGGGTCCTGGGAGAGCAACTCGGCTTCGAGGAATGGAATGCGGTTGAGGCGCCAGGCGGTGTTGGCGATTTCGTGAACCAGTTGAGTCTCGGTGGCGTTGGCGGGGGCGTATTCATCGAGAAATTGCTGGAGGTGGCGCTGGTAGGCTTCGGGATCCTCAGTGGGTAGGACGGCGTTTTGGGCAGTGAGGCCATGGCGCAACGCGTTGCGGGACGAACGTCGCTTGCCCGATTCGGTGCGCGGGCCGGTGGAGTGCCTTGCATTCGCGCGGTTCGCGCGAGTGCGAGGCCCTGGGATTGGGGATTGGGGAATAGGGGTCGGGTTTGTCATAGTTACCTCGGGGATGACCTCGGGCGCAGTTTTATCATGGGCGGACGGCGATTTCGCGCGCCTTGGTCACCGGATTAACACGGGCGTGGGCTCGGCTGAGGGGCGGGCCGGCGTGGTTTGTTGAAGGGGAAATAGAAAGAGGAGGCGGAAGTTTGTGATTGGAGGGGCAAACGGCCCCTCACGTACGCGCTCTCTACGGAATTTTGGTCGACTGCAGAATCTGGTCAAGTGTAGCTTCGAGCGACGGAAGGTTCTCCGCTGCTGCTCTCAGAACGAAATGCGTTCGAGTGTGTTCGGTGTAGATCCAAGTCAAATACTCGGCGATGCTCTTGCCGTTTTGCTCCCACTCTCCAATCGCCCGTACTGCCGGATGGCCGCCGATGGAGGTCTGCTCCACGCTACCGTCGCGTATTTTGTAATTCGCGACCACCAAATGCCCGCCGGGTGGGGTCTGGCCCGCCCGCTGTTGGATTTTGTAGGCCACCACGTGCGACAGAAGTTTTGGAATATTGTCCGGATCGGTCTCCGTTTTGAACGTCCAAGATGTAAAGATCATCGCCTTGCCGCTGGGATCCCCGAATATCCGGACGCCGCCGGGATTGGCCCGGTCGGGGTCGGTCCGCTGGATGAACCAGCCGGAAGGCAGGTCGAATTCAACTGTCGACGACGCGTCATGATAGCGCCCGTTTTCAATCACGCCGCCCGGCCCATCCGGCACCCGCAGGGCACCGGCATTTGCGACAACGCGTGCCAGAGTCAGCGGAGTTTCCGTGCCGTGCTGAGTCAAGGCGCCGACGATCGCGCCGTTGTCGTTCAGCACTCCGGAATAACGAGCATCAGAGGCGGGAATCGTGAATTCCAGCGTGGATCCCGACAATGTGATCGGTTCAACCGGCGCGCGGATTACCTTCTGGTCCGTAATGTCAGCGGTCGCCTTCATCGCGGTGTACACTCCGCTGATGTGGAGCACAATGCGATGCGCTCCCTCGGAATCCACGACGACACCAGCCCAATTGCCCGCGAGCTGAGCCCAGCTCAGTACCGGGAACAACAATGGTAGAACGCAAATGCCCAGTTTCATGACTCAGCTCCTCTCCTACGGGATCTTAAGCGATTGCATCATCTGATCGAACGATGCCTGCAGAGATGGAAAATCCTCCGCCGCACCGCGAACCATAAAATATGTGCGGGTATGCTCGCTGACAATCCAAGCCAAAGCTTCAGAGAACTTCTTGCCGCCTAACTCGAAATCTCCAATGGCGCGTATTGCGGCATGCCCTCCGATGTACGTCTTGTCGACGCTGCCGTCGCGGATTTTGTAATCGCGAATGGTGTGCATCGGGCCCTGTCCGGTTTGTCCCGCTCGCATGGCGATTTGGTGCGGGATCACGCGTTCCAGGGCCTTCGAAACACCGTCCGGATCCAGCGCCACTTTTGCCATATTGGCGGTAACGACGGACGCCTTCCCGCTGCGATCCGAGAATACGCGAACGCCGCCCGGATTGCCTGGCTCGGGGTCCGTTCGCAAGATCGCCCAGGTAGACGGCACGTCGAATTCAACCGCCGTTAGCGTGTCATGATAGCGCCCATTCTCTAACGTTCCGCCGGGCCCTGCCACGGTTGGAATCTCGGCCGCGACGCGAGCCAGTACCAACGGTACGGCCGCCCCGTGCTGGGTGAAGGTGCCGACGATCACGCCGTTGTCGTTCAGGACTCCGGAATACTGAAGGTCGGAGGCGGGCATGCTGAATTCGAGCGTGGACTCGATAAAAGTAATCGATTCGACCGGAGCATTAGAGAGCTTCTGGTCGGGAATATTCACGCTGCCTTTCATGGCGGTGAAGGGTCCGCTGATATGGAGGGCGATGCGATGCGTTCCTTGCGCATCCGTCACCACACCAGCCCAATTTCCGGCTAGCTGGGCCCAGCTGAATACCGGAGAAAATAGCGCGAGAGCGCAGAGGATGAATTTCACTCGTCAGCTCCTTTCTTTTTCGATAAAGAGCGTGCGATAAAGACGGTTGACGACGGGCAATTGAGCCGCGTCGCATTTCGGGGCCACGGGCTACAGAATATATTACCCAAAACAATCGCCGCGCGACAGGGGGATTAGGGGTGTGACCCGAGCTGCGCCAACCCCTGGTCGATCTGCGCCAACAGGTTGGGCGGGCCTGACTGGAGCACCAGGGGCCGGGCTTGCTTGAGACGCTCGATGGCCTTGGCCGGGTCTCCGGTGTTGGCATAGGCCTGCGCCAGAGTCATCAGGAACACGGGCGTGGCCTTGTCATTCCGCTGCAGGGCCGGGAGCAAGACGGGAATGGCTTCGCGGCTGCGGCCGGTATTGATCAAGAGCTGCGCCAGCATCAGCCGGGCCGGACGAAAGGAAGGATCCACCGCCAGCGCGCGGCGATAATGGTCAATCGCCTCGGCAGGCCGATGCTGCCGCATCATGATGTCCGCGAACCAGGCCTGAGCCTCCCCGTCGTCGGGTTTCAATGCAATCCCTTTTTGGATCGCAGCGGCGGCCGCAGTATATTTGCCCTGGCTGGCCAGCGCCGTTCCATAGTACAGATAGACCTGCGGAATGTCAGGGCTGACCCGGCTGGCGGTGGCGTACAAGGCCTCCACTTCTTCGGGAGACGACTGGTTCGGGAACTGAGCCATGTAGAGCAGGTTCACAAGGCAATCCGGGTTTTCGGGATGCGAGGTCAGAACCTGCTTGTAAATCCGCGATGCCTCATCGAACTGTCTGCGATCCATGAGCCTTTTGGCCTCCGCCAGGCGATTTTCGATTCCGGTGGCCAGCTTTAGGACATCGCGGAGCAGTTGGTCTTCCGACGGAGGAATTCGGTCTTTGTAACTCTCCGCCAATCGGAAGTCTTTCTCGGACTCTTCGTTGTGCCCCAGTCTTCTTCCGGCTTCGGCCAGGCCGAACCATGCGGCCCCGTAAGTTGGGTACGCCTGCGAAGCGCGGCGGTAGAGATATTCGGCGCGAGTGAAATCCCCTTGCGCGAACTTAAGCCGCCCGAGGGTGTAGAGCGTTTCGGCCGAGCCGGGATTTTGCGCCAGCAGCGGCTCGAGCACAGCGTCGCTTTCTTCAAAACGCCCCAGTTTCAGGAGCAGCGCTCCGCGCTTCAGGACAGCGGGCGTATAGTCCGGGCGGATGCGCAAGGCGTCAGAAACCGCTGCCAGTGCTTGTTCCGGCTTGGCCGCATTTTCCTCGGCCAGAGCCAGATAATATCGCCATGCGAATTCTTTGGGATCCAGACGAATGGCCCGTTCAAAGGCCAGCGCGGCCGGCAAATAGAGCGTATTCGCTTCGAGCACCATTCCGAAGCGTCCCGAAGCCTGCGCGCTTTTAGCCTGGGCCACGGCCTCGTCGCGAGCCTTCTCGATGGCAGCGCGAACGTCCGCGTCCAGACCATCGAGCGAAACGGAGGGAACCGGCGGAATGGGGCGGGCGCAGGAAACAGTGAACCCCCACCCCGCCCAATAGCGCGGCTAACGTCCCCACGCTGATTATCCCCGCTACCCGCTTCACAATTTGACTCGATACTATACCTCTGTGGGTTTCCGTTGCAAGTGAAATCGGGGTGGTTACTGCTCCCGCTGCTTGGCCTTTGCCTCTCGTGCAAGGCCGCCCTCGACGCATAACCCTCCCCTCTTCCAGGATGTGGCCAAACAGAGTGGGATCGACTTCTGGCAGTATTCCGGCGCAACGGGAGAATATCTATTGCCGGAAGTGATGGGGTCCGGGGCCGCGCTGATCGACTACGACAATGACGGGGATCTAGACGTTTTTCTGGTGCAGGGCTATCCGGCCGACCCTCAAGGGAAAGCTCTGGTCCCGGTGCCCGCGGGATGGAAACCCGGCAACCGGCTGTTCCGCAATAACCTGAATCCCAGCGGCAAACTCAGCTTCACCGACGTTACCGAATCGGCCGGTCTGGGACACGCCGATCGCGGCATGGGCGTCGCGGCCGGGGACTATGATAACGACGGCTATACCGATCTCTATGTCACAAATTACGGGAGCAACATTCTCTATCACAACAATGGGAACGGCACTTTTACGGATGTGACCGCAGCCGCCGGAGTGGCCTCATCCGGGTGGTCCACGAGTGCTGCATTTACGGACTACGATCGGGACGGTCTGCTCGACCTGGTGGTGGTTCACTATGTGGAGTTTTTTGGCGGGCCTTGTTATTTGCCGCAGGGTCCAAAAGACTATTGCGGGCCGAAGCCATTTAAACGAACTGTGACGCAGCTTTTCCATAACCTGGGGAACGGGCGCTTCAAAGACGTGACGGAGGAAGCAGGCCTCAACGCCAAGAGAGGGCCGGGGCTGGGCATACTGACCGGAGATTTCGGTACGGACGGTTATCCGGGTTTCATGGTGGCCAACGATGGCGCGGCCAATCATCTTTGGATCAGTTCGCCGCGCACGCCGCGGGGGAAACCGAATGACCGAGTCTTCCACGAAGAGGGCCTCACGCACGGGCTGGCCTACGCTTCGGACGGCCAACCACGGGCCGGCATGGGCATCGCGGCCGGAGACATCTACGGCGACGGCGGAGAAGCGGTGATCGTCACCAACCTCCCCACCGAGTCATTCACCATGTTCCAGCGGCAGCCGAACGGAGAATTCGTGGATGCCACCGAGCAAAGCGGAATGTCCCACATTTCCCTGCCATACAGCGGCTTTGGCGTCGGCTTGTTGGATATGGAAAATCGCGGACTCCTGGATTTTTTCAGCGCCAATGGAGCGGTGGCCGCCATGGCGACGGAGCAGGGCGAGAAGTTTCCATACCGTCAACGCAACTTGTTACTGCGCAACCGAGGCAAGGGAAAGGGATTCGAGGACATCACGGCTTCAGCGGGCCCGGCGCTCCAGGCCGTGGAGGTGAGCCGGGCGGCGGTTTTCGGCGACGTGAACAACGACGGCGGGATGGATATTCTGGTCACTACCAACAACGGTCCCGCGCACCTGCTGTTGAACACTGTGCCGGACCGCGGTCATTGGATCTCGGTTCATCTGGAGGGAACCCGCACCAATCGTTCCGGATACGGAAGCGTGGTGGAACTGGTGCGGAAAAGCGGCACAAAGTCCGGCACAAAGAGCGGCACATCCGTCAGACGCTGGGTGAGGGGCGATGGCAGCTATCTCGCCGCCAACGATCCGAGAGTACATTTCGGTCTGGGGAAGGACACCGACGTGGATCGCATCGACCTGGATCGCATTCAGGTCCATTGGCTGGCCGGGGAATGTGAGGCGTGGCAGCAGACGGTGGTGGATCGGATTGTGAATCTGCGCGAAGGTACCGGCCAGCCGTGCCGTTGACTGAGTTCGGAACATTTTGAAGCCTAATGTTCTACGTCCTCGATGCCGATTTAGCGGGATTTTTCGGCTTCGTTCGCTTCGTGGCTAAATCTTCCTCGCGTCAAAACGCGCGCATAAACTCCCGTTGAAAAAACTCAAACGTGCGTCAATTTTTCTACAAATCATTGACCCGCCCTATAACTTGATATAAGCTCCACACCAGTATTTAGTGGCGACCGGTGCTAAGGGTATCGGTCTGACTAGATTGTTGAGGGGGAGAATTTGCATGCGCCAAGTAGCGGGAGTGGTAGGTCTATTCCTTTGTGCCTTCGTAGCGTTGGCGCAAACTGATCGCGGCACCATTACAGGTACCGTTTTGGATGTGTCCGGCGCCGTGATCCCCACCGCCGCTATCGAGGCGAAGAACAACGCAACCGGCGAGGTGTATTCGGCAGGTACGACAGGTACTGGTAATTACACGCTGGCCAACCTGCCTGCAGGCACCTATGAGTTCACGGTGACTGCGGCGGGTTTCAAGAAATTTATCCGGTCGACCCTTATTGTCCAGGTGGCCCAGACTACTCGCGCAGATGCGACCCTTGAAGTGGGAGCCGCCACCGAGTCCATCACAGTCAGCACCGAAGCCGCACAGTTGAAAACGGAAAGCGGCGAAGTGAGCCATCAGCTTAATTACTCCGATGAGAATAATATCCCTGTATTCAGTCTGAATGGGAGCGGCACAGAGGGGATTGGCAACGTTCGGGACCCGCTGTCGGTTCTGAACACGCTGCCGGGAACGAATTTCACTTCCGATGTTGAGGTTCGCGTCAACGGCCTGCCGTCCGGTTCGCAAGCAATTCGAGTGGAAGGCCAGGACTCCACCAACGGCTTTATGCAAAATGCCAGCCAGGCGACGCAGCCAAGTGTGGACGCCATTCAGGAAGTGTCCGTCCAGACCAGCAATTTCGCGGCTGAGTACGGCCAGGTTGGCGGCGGATACATCAACTTCACCATGAAGTCGGGCACCAATCAGTTCCACGGCTCCGCTTATGACTATTTCCAGAACGCGGATCTGAACGCGGGCCTGCCATTCACAATCAACCCGGACGGTAAGGGGCTGGTCAGGAACCCGTTGAACCGGAACGACTACGGATTCACGCTGGGCGGACCGGTCAGCATTCCGAAACTGTATAACGGTAAAGACAAGACATTCTTCTTCTTCAATTTCGAGCAGTTCCGCCAGAGCGTGACTGTTACTAATCTGATTGCTACCGCGCCCATGCCGCAATGGACGGGGGCGGATCCGCGGGGTGCAAACTTCGGTCCCACGCTGGCAAACGGCCAGCCGAATCCGGGTAACATTGAAAACCCATTAGGCCCCTTCTTGACCGCGGGGTTCGGCACACCCTCTCCGACGGGCCAGATCGATCTGCTCGGCGAGCTGTTTGACCCGCAAACAGCCCACTATGTGAATGGCGGGGCGCTAGGATCGGGGATCGTCGAAAGTCCGTTCCCCGGCAACATTATTCCGTACAGCAGGATGGATTCGTCCTCGCTCCTCTATCAGGGGCTCTTCATCAAGCCCACTCGGGGCGGGCTGGTGAACAACTCCGTTCAGCCGGCCTACTCCAACTACCGGCACACCACGATTCCCTCGATAAAGATCGATCAGAACCTGAGCTCGAAAATAAAAATATCCGGATACTATTCCCAGACGGCGACCTATTCGCCCAACTCGAATGGATTCGCCGAGGAACTGTCGCCGGCCACGCCCCAGAACACAAGGGCGCAGACCATCCGCGGCAATTTCGACGACACCCTCACGCCCACCCTGCTGCTGCATATGGGTGTCGGTCTTTTGTACTTCAACGCGGACCAGTATCCGCCGTCCTTTAACGCAGGCCAGATCCTGGGTTGGGCGTCCAACCAGCAGTACCCGGCAAATAACATCATGCCTCAGGTGGCCGGCTTGTCGAGCTTCTTTGAGGGCGGCATGAATCTGGGTGCCGGGTTCTTCGCTCCCACGCCCGGCGTCGGCTTCGCGGCGGATCAGGATGAGAAGGAATACAAACCGACGGCCAACATCAACTTAACCTGGGTGAAAGGGAACCACACGTTCAAAGTTGGAGGGGAAATGGTGGTGGAAGGTTTCCCCACGCAGAGTTCCAGCCGCGCCAACGCGCTTTATACCTTCGGCTACGAAGAGACTCAGAATCCCTGGGAGTATACCAGCCCCGCCATCGGCCCCAGCTCGGTGTTTACGTCCGGAAACCCCTATGCCAGCTTCCTGTTGGGATCAGTGGATGGCCTCAACGCTTCCGCGATTACCGACACCCGGCTGGGTAGACATTCCCTGGGCTTCTTTGCGCAGGACAGCTGGAAGGTTACCCGTAAGCTCAGCCTGGAGCTGGGCATCCGGTGGGATTATTCCACGCTGCTGGAGGAGGAGCATGGGCGCATGCAGAGCGCCAACTTCCAAATGCCGAATCCAAACCTGGTTCCAGCGGATTCCACCACCCCGTTGGACGGACTGGTGGTTTACCAGAAGCAGTACAACCAGAACTATCCGTTCGCGTTTGGACCGCGTCTCGGAGTGGCCTACCAGATCGATTCGAAGACGGTGTTCCGCGCGGGCGGGGGTATCGCTTACTCCACTTCTGGCGGCAACGCCGGCTTGTCGGGTACCGATGCCGACTTCTACGCCGTTGGAGCCCCGGAGGGAACGGGCCAGGGCCTGGGCGGATCCGGCGCCGGCGCGATCTATTTCAGGAATGGAAATCCGTTTGCTCCCGGCAACATCTATGGCAACGGACCACTCACGGCGCCTCTGAGCGGCGCGGGCTTTCCCTCACAGACTTCCAGTTCGGGTTGCGGCGCGCCGCCTGCTTTCGCGAGTCCGTGCAAACCGATCGATTCGCCGTTCATTACGATCGACAAGGGCACGGGACGGCTGCCGCGCATTTTCCAATGGAGCATCGGGCTGCAACGCCAGATTTTGCCCAGCTTGCTGATTGAAGCCGCCTACGTAGGCAACCGCGGCGCATGGTTTACGGCGCCGGACCTGGACCCGGAAGTGGAGAATGGACTTACCCCGGCCGGGCTGCTGGCCTCGCGGCAGTACGGGAACACCACGGGAATCAACGTTAGCAACCCGGCACAACTGGGATTGCTCACCCAGCCGATCAGCAGTCCGGCGGTGATCGCGGCGTTTCCAGCGCTGGCGAATCCAAATAATGTATATCCGGGATTCCCCGACTATGAACCTTTGAACCAGGCTCTGCGGCCTCATCCGCAGTGGATCGGTGTTCCTCCCTTCCTGGGACCGCCGCTCGGCGATACTTGGTACGATTCACTTCAGGTGAAGCTGACCAAGCGTTATTCTCACGGGTTGACCGTCGCGGGGTCCTATACCTTCCAGAAGACATTGATCCTGGGCACCACCTCCGCCACGCCGTACTTTACGGCCGGCCAGGTGGTTGTCAATGACGTCAACAATCGCATGCAAAACAAGCAGCTCTGCAGTTGCGACGAGCCGCAGGTGCTTACGGCCACGTTCAACTACACCACGCCGAAATGGGAAGGGGCCAGCAGTGGCGGCAGCAGGGCTGTCAGCTGGCTGATCCGCGATTGGACCTTCGGCGGCGTGCTGCGCTATCAGAGCGGAGTGCTGCTTCAAACGCCGGCCTCGGAAAACAACTTCCTGTATCAACTGGGTGTCGGTACGCAGGATAACCCAGCGGTATTCAGCGCACCCGACGGCCTGGAAAACTACGTTCCAGGTCAGCCTTACTTCTCGGTGAATCCGAACTCGCACTTCGACCCGACCAAAACGTTGGTGCTCAATCCCAAGGCTTGGACGGACGCGCCCGCGGGCACGTTCGGCGTCTCCGCGCCGTACTACATCAACAACCGGTGGCAGCGGCAACCGGCCGAATCTCTCAGCGTGGGGCGGATCTTCCGGGTTAGGGAGAGGTACCAGTTCCAGATCCGGGCGGAGTTCCAGAACCCGTTTAATCGCGTGTTCTACGCCGCGCCGGT
Source organism: Bryobacterales bacterium (assembly GCA_963781905.1). Lineage (GTDB taxonomy): Bacteria > Acidobacteriota > Terriglobia > Bryobacterales > Bryobacteraceae > Palsa-89. The sequence continues at coordinate 2,942,986 of CAWAHZ010000010.1, read as the reverse complement.
TTCTGGCTACCCATCCGGCGCTTATACGCCGGCAGCTTTCCAAAACCCGTTCCCGGTTCCGGGATCGACCGGCGGAGCGTTGTCGGGAGGCTATGGCTTCGTCAACGAGTTTAACGGCGGGGGCGCCAGCGCTAACGGACTGGCCACCGGACTGAATACAACGACTCCAAGAACGGGCCAAATCGTGGCGCGCTTTACGTTCTGAAGCAGGTTCAGCGGTAGCGACGATCCGCTCGATCGATCCGGTGACGGGACTGCGTCATGCTGCACCGCTCGTGCAAGTATGGCTATAGTTAAGAGCGCGCATGAAGCCTATTTCGATCGCACTCTTTTTCGCTCTGACGGTGGGCGCTGGAGCGCAACAGTTTTTTCAATGGTCGGATTGGATACCAAGCACGGACGCATCCACGGAATATCGTTACGAAATCACGGGTGATACCTTGTTGTCACTGCAATTTCTGAACGACAGTAAAGCTCCGCATCGCTTTGACTACGAAATTGTGATTCCGGGACAGGACGAGACCCAACATGGCAACGTCTCGCTGAAGGGCCGCCGAATGAGCGCTGAAATTAACGTCGCGACAAATCGTGGCCACCCGCCGTCGAAGGTGGTAGTCAACTCTTGCGAAGGCGCTGCCTGCAAGTACTGACGACCTGCGCTCTTTCGGATCGGTCAAGGTACAATCCGAGAACATGCAGCCGAAGTCGGTTTGGATATCGTTTCTTCTGGCGTTTACCGCCTTGCTTCCCCTGATCAATCCGATTGGCTCCGCCTTGATTTTTCTTGGTTTGGTGGGCGATGAATCGGCCGCGGTCTATCGGGAATTAGCCCGCAAGATAGCCATCGCGACTATCTTGTTCTTAATGGTCATCGAGTTTCTGGGTTCGCTGCTGCTTAGCTTTTTCGGCATCTCGCTGCCGGTGGTGCAAGTGACGGGAGGAATTATCATAGCCGCGACCGCCTGGTCTTTGCTGTTTGAGAGCGATGCCGGCGCGAGTAGCCGAAAAAAGAACCAGGAAATCGGAGGCAACGGCTCGACAGAGTATCACGATGATGACCTGGCGGGAAAGATCTTCTATCCGTTCACCTTCCCCATCACCGCCGGACCAGGCACTTTGGTGGTGATGCTCACGTTGAGCGCGCGCGTTTCGAACAAAGGAGTCATCGAAACCGCCGAGGGCCATGCCGGCATCCTGCTGGCCGCCGTGCTGTTGAGCGCATCGGTGTACTTCTGTTACGCGTACGCGCCAAGACTGATCAAGGCCGTCTCGCCTTCCACCGTGCACGGCATCTTGCGGGTGATCGCTTTCGTCCTCATGTGCATTGGCGTGCAGATTGCCTGGAACGGCATCTCCATGCTGGGCCCGACTCTGGCCAATCATAAATGACAAATCACAAATAAGCCTCACTGTGGCTAATTGGAAAGGAGCGGAATCTGTTTCACCGCGGGCGGTTGCTTCACCGATTGCAGGAAGGCGTAGATGTCGGCCAAATCTTTGTCGGAAACCACCTTGGCGGTATAGGGCGGCATTTGTCCGGTAGGCTGGCGAACGTAGCGTTGGACCGCCGCGAAAGCGATGGGTTTGGGACCCAGCCGCGGGCCTGTTCCGAGGCCGCCCTGCGCTTCACGGCCGTGACATTGATAACAGCCGTAGTTTTCAAAAAGCTTCCGCCCATTCCGCGCATTTCCCGGCGCAGCGGAAGCAGGTGTTTGCGCGAACAGCGGCCAGGAAATCAGGATGGTGAAAATTAGTCCACGCATGGTTGGTTGCTCCTAGCGCGGTTGAGTGACGACGTCTACCAGGGCCGGTTCGCCGCGCGATACCGCTTCGAGCGCGCGCTTTAACGCGGGCGCCAGGTCGTTAGGATCGGTGATGGGACCCTCGCCGTGGACGCCCATGCTGCGAGCCATGGCCGCGTAATCGATATTCGGATTCTTGATGGTTGTGCCGATTTCGGCGGTGGTGATGCCGCGCTGATGACGGTTGGCCATGCGCTGCAGGTGCATCACTTCCTGATGATAAGCGCGATTATTGTGCATGACGCTCAGCAGAGGGATGCTGTGATGGGCGCTGGTCCATAGCACTCCGGGCGCGTACATCAGGTCGCCGTCATTCTGGATGTTGATGGACAGGCGCCCGTATTTCTTGTTGGCCACCGCGGCGCCCAACGCAGCCGGAGCGCCATAGCCGACACCCGCACCGCCCGATCCGCCGATGTACTGATAGTGCCTGTCGAAGGTGAACAGACGTTGTGCCCAGGCGTTGTTCGACACGAGCGACCAGTCCTTATCCTTCACCTGCGCCCAAATCTCGGCAGCCATGCGCGCGGTGCTGATGGGGCTGGCATCCCATGCGTAGCTGGCATCCGTGAGCATGCGCTCGCGTGCCTCCTGCTGGGCTTCCGCCAGTTTCCTGGCGCGTGCTTCGAAGGCGCTCTTGCGGTCAGCAGTGAGCAGGCGCTGGCAGGCTTCGATGAGCGCCGGAAGGGTTGCCTCGGAGTCGGCAGCCATGGAAATGTCGAGGTCCGGGAAACGCTGGAAGTCCTGATAATTGCTCTTGGTATTGAGATCGGTGGAAGAGATGCTGATGAGTTTGACGGTAGGTTTGACGATGGGACGCGAAGTGCGGTGCAGCTGATCGCGGAAGTTATTGACGGTGCCCCAAAAGTCCCACACTTCGAGACCCAGGATCACGTCCGCGTTCGAAATCAGTGTGCGGCTGCGCTCGGTCTGGTTGAGCCGGTGGGCCGAGGGGAAATTCATCCGGCCATACTGGTTGATCACCGGAGCTTGGAGCGTTTCGGCGAGTTCCACCAGCAGCTTCAAACCGGCGGGCGTGCGAGCGCAGCGATCCGCGACGATCACGGGGTTCTCCGCCGCGACGAGAAGGCGCGCCGCTTCAGCTACCGCTCCCGAATCGCCTTGCGGCGGGCTGGCCAGAGTAATTTTCGGAATGTGCGGCTGCTCGCCTGGCTGCATGGGCGTTTCCTGCAGGTCGCCATCGGCCACCAGCAGCACCGGCATGGTGGGCGGCGTCATGGCCATCTTATACGCGCGCACCGCGGATTCGGCGAAATGCTGCAGCGATACCGGCATGTCGTCCCACTTGGTGAAATCGCGCACCAGGACGCCGGCGTCTTGAACGCTGTGGGCCCACTCGACACCCGGACGGCGCGTGGCTGCGTCGACAGTATTACCGATCACCATGAAGATGGGTGCGCGGTCGACATACGCGTTGTACAGCGCCATGGACGCGTGTTGCAGCCCGACAGTTCCGTGAGCCAGCACGCACACCGGCTTGCCTTCGATCTTGGAGTAGCCATGCGCCATGGCAACGGAAGATTCCTCATGGCAGCAAGTGATGAACTCCGGGCGCTGGTTGCCGCCGTAGTTGACGATCGATTCATGCAGGCCACGGAAGCTGGAGCCGGGATTGGCGAAGATATAGTCGAATCCGATGGCCTTGAGAACGTCCACCATGAAATCGGAACCGGGATGGTCCGCGGTGAGCACCTCGACGCTGGGCGAGGGATCGTGCTCTTGCGGAATCACGGCCGCCGTGGCGGAGCGCGCCGCTTCCTGCTGTTGCGCGGGCGCAGGGAGAGGAGCCGCCACCAACGCTGCCGCTCCGCCCACGGTGCCTTTCAGGAAATTTCGCCGGCCGACCGAAGGCTTCTTGTCTCTTGCGCTGGGAGGACTCGCCATAGCGCCTCGCTTTCTTCAAGCGCTATACATCATATCTCTTTTATACAGAGCCTCCAAATATACAGAGCGTCCAACTATATACTGAGCCTCCAACCCTTGGCGCGCGCTGGCCAGATTCCTGGACTATAATCTTCAATCATGAACCGCCGGGTTACTTTCGCCGACCGGATCGGAATGCTCTGCTGGATTGCGTTGCTCTGCGCGACAGCGGCGTATCCGCAATCGGGGGGAACGATCACTGGCGCTGTAGTGGATTCGGACGGCCAGGCGGTCGGGAACGCGCAGATTCAGGCGACGAATCAGAGCACCGGCGCGGTTTTCAAGACTGCGGGATCCGGAGAAGGCGGTTACACGCTGGCGTCGCTGCCACTGGGTCAATACGATGTGTCGGTCATTGCTCCAGGATTCAACGGGTACACCCGGCAAAACGTTTCCGTGGACGCAAAAGCGTCGCTTCGCCTGGATGTTCGTCTGCTCGAATATCAATTGGGCACGCTCGGAGACGGCCGCGAATTCCGCATTGATCTAACGAGTCCGCACGCTGCGCCATCGGGGGCCACTCCACGGACTGCGGATGGCAAGCCCGACCTCACCGGCGTCTGGTACGCGCAAAGAGCAGTGGATATCGACAAGCCGGAGCCTCTGCCATGGGCGGAAAAGTTATTTCAGGAACGAGCGGCAAACAACCAGAAGGACGCGCCCGGAGCGCACTGCCTTCCGCGCGGCATCACCAATGCGGGGGCCTTGTTTCCTTATCGACTGGTTCAAACGCCCACGCTGCTGGTGATGCTCTTCGAGGATGACATCCCGAGCCATCGCCAGGTCTTTTTGGATGGCCGCGGGCATCCTAAGGATCCGAATCCTTCATGGATGGGACATTCGATCGGACATTGGGAAGGCGACACCCTGGTGATCGATACCGTGGGGTTTGACGCGCGGTCGTGGCTGGATGCCCAGGGCCACCCGCACACAGAAATGATGCACGTAACCGAACGTTTCCGGCGGCCCGATCTCGGGCATCTGGAAATCGAGTTCACCATCGATGATCCAGGAACTTATGCCAAGCCCTGGAAAATCCGGCGAGCCTCGGATCTCGATACCAGCGACGACGTGGGCGAGTATGTCTGCACCGAGAACGAGAAAGACGTAGAACACATGGTAGGGAAGTGAGGACTCTGTATGAGACTTTGTTGGCTCGTCATGTTCGCTTCTGTCATGTTCGCTTCCATGGCCGCGCTCGCGGCCGACGATCCTTACGCCGCGCAGCTTTTTCAAAAGCACTGTGCATCCTGCCACAACTCGGAGGCCGGAGCCGGAGGGCGGATTCCACAAATTTCGGCCCTGAAGTCCATGACTCCGGCGGCGATTCAGAGAACGCTAGAAAGCGGCGTCATGAAACAGCAAGCGGCGCCACTTTCGGCTGACGAACGCCAGAGGGTCGCTGGCTTTCTTGGAACAGCGGTAACCCTGGAACGGAAGCGCGACGAAATCGCGAATCTGTGTCCGGCGGGCGCCACGCCTGGCAATAGTTCGGCGTGGGCCGGTTGGGGAGGCGATCTCGCGAATACCAGGTTCCAATCGACGAAAGATGCGGGATTGTCCGCCGAAGACGTGCCACGGCTGAAACTGAAGTGGACATTCGCATTCCCGGACACGTCCACCATGCGCTCGCAGCCCGCCGTCTCTGGAGGCAGACTATTCGCAGGCGGGCAGGACGGCAGCGTCTACGCACTCGACATGAGGACCGGTTGCGTGTACTGGTCGACGACCGTCGAATCGCAGGTGCGGTCGGGCATCACGGTGGGAGACGATGGCAGCAACCCCGCGATTTTCTTCGGCGATTCCGCCGGGTTCGTATATGCACTGGACGCAAAATCCGGGAAGCAGTTGTGGAAGGTGCGGCCGGACGAGCATCCGGCATCCACAGTGACCGCGACACCGGTATTTTTTAAGGACCGCCTGTTTGTCGGGTCGGCTTCGCGCGAGGAAGCTCTGGCGGTTTCTCCGGGTTACTTGTGCTGCACGTTCCGAGGCAGCGAATCGGCACTCGATGTCGCCACCGGAAAGACCGTGTGGAAGACCTACATGATCCCGGACACGGCGAAGGCTCGGCCAAAGACCAAGCAGGGCGCTTCGGCCTGGGGGCCGTCTGGAGTAGGGGTGTGGACCGCGCCGGTGCTGGATCTTTATCGCGGCGTCATGTATGTGACCACTGGCGACAATTATTCCGATCCGACGACCGCGATGAGCGATGCCCTGATCGCTTTGCAGATGTCCAACGGCGAAATTCTTTGGTCCAAGCAATTCACCGCGAAAGACGCGTGGAACAGTTCGTGCCAGCTTTCCGGCAAAGTGAATTGCCCAAATTCAGAAGGGCCCGATTTTGATTTCGCTTCGTCGGCCATCCTGGTCTCGCTTCCCAACTCGAAGCGGGCGCTGCTGCTGGGGCAGAAGTCGGCAGTGGTCTATGCCGTGGATCCGGACAAGCGCGGCGAGATTCTGTGGAAAGCGCGGATTGGCGAAGGCGGCACGGTGGGCGGGATCGAGTGGGGCTCGGCCACCGATGGGCGCAATGTATACGTGGCGCTGTCCGACGTCCGTTTCGAAGTGGACCGCAAACCCGGCAGCAACGACCGCGCCTATAATCTGAACCCCACGAAGGGCGGGGGATTGTTCGCGTTCCGGGTGGACAACGGCGAACGCATGTGGCAGACTCCGCCGCCGGGTTGTGGCGATCGCCGGCCATGCAGCCCGGCGCAATCGGCGGCCGTCACGGCGATTCCCGGCGTGGTGTGGTCCGGCGCGGCCGATGGTCACCTGCGCGGCTATTCTACTTCCGACGGCAAGATCATCTGGGACTACGACACGGCGCGCGAGTATCAGACCGTCAACGGAGTTTCCGGCCGTGGCGGAGCGATGGATGTGGCAGGTCCCGTGGTGGCCGGCGGAATGTTGTTCGCTGTATCCGGATATCCGGCGCGAGGTGGTCTGCCGGGCAACGTTTTACTGGCGTTTGGATTGGATTCGGAGGTGCACAAATGAATCGCTCATGCGTACTTTACCCGTTGACCTTCTTCACGCTGCTTCTGCCAGCCGGTTTAGAAGCCGCCTCCGGCTGCGGCGTAATCAAGCCCGACTCAACGGACGCCGTGGCTGCGGCGCCAGAGCATCACAAGGTGATTCTCGAGAACGACGCTGTGCGCGTGCTTGAGGCCAGAGTCCCGTTACACAGTCACGAACCGCCGCACACACATCCCTGGCCGAGCGTATTTTTCGAACAGACCTCCCCTCTCAACGAGCCTTGGAAAACCGTGAACATCCGCTGGTCCCAGGGAGGGCCTTCCAAAGGATTTGAGAGCAGCGATCGCGACCGGCATAATCTGCTGATTGAGATCAAGAATGTGGACTGCCAACCTGCGCCCGCTGTGGATTTGCCCCCGACCGACGCCGTCAAGATCCACGACCCCAATATGACTGTCGTTCTGGAGAACGCCTACGTCCGTGTGCTCAGCGTCAGAATCCCTCCCGGCGAGAAGGAACCGTGGCACACTCACACCTGGCCGGCTGTAGTGGTCTATTTCAGCCTCCCGCCTTCCCAGCGCTTTTTGAAGGATGGCAAGAAAACAGCTCGTCCGGAGTTGAAGGAATTGCAAGTGACGTACGACCCGAGCAGCCAGCCGCTGCACTCGGTGGAAAATCTCGGCAAAGTGCCGTACCAAGCCTATCGCGTGGAACTAAAGCCGACCACGCGCGTGGCCATCGCAAAATCCACGCCGTAAGCCGAGCGCTTACTGCGCCGGCTCAATTCGCAAAAGAGCGCCGTCATCCTCATCCGTCAGCAGATAGAGGGACCCATCGGGTGCCTGGCGGACTTCGCGAATTCTTTGCCGCAATTCGCCCAGCAGCGATTCGCGGCGCAACTCCTGAGTCTGTTCATTGAACACGATGCGCTCCAGATGACCAGTGCCCGGGATTTCGCCGGTGCGCATGGAACCTACGAAAACGTTTCCCTTCCACTTGGGAAAAAGATCGCCGGTATAAACGGTCATCCCGGCGACGGCGATGGACGGTATCCACACTACCAGAGGATTCTCCATGCCTTTGTGGGTCGGGCTTTCTGAAATCCGCGGGCCGGCGTAGTCGCGCCCGAAGCTGACGACGGGCCATCCGTAATTGCGGCCAGGGAGGATGATGTTGATCTCATCTCCGCCATTGGGCCCGTTTTCGTTGTTCCACAATGCGCCTGTCACAGGATGAACAATGAGACCCAAAGAATTGCGATGTCCGAGCGAGTAGATCTCGGGCCTGTAACCGGCACGTCCCACGAATGGATTGTCGGGCGGCACCGATCCATCGTCGCGCACGCGAAGAATCTTGCCCCTGAGACTCGCGGGCTCCTGCGCGACCCAACCGACGTTGCCGCCGGTGGCCATGAAGAGCGTGCCATCGCGGCCGAATGCGATGCGTCCGCTCAGCCCGCCGGTACCCTCATAAGCGTCGGTAGTCAGAATATCGCGGACCTCCGTGAGAACGCCGCCTTCCAATCTTCCACGCGCGATGGTGGGGGCGCCTTTGTTATTCTCGACCGGCTTGTCGTAGGTGAGATAGACCAGATGATTCTCAGCGAAGCGCGGATGCAGCGCGACATCCATGAGGCCGCCGTTGCCGTTGGTCCTTACGCCCGGCACGCCCGTGAGCGGCTTCGGGTCCAGCACTCCGTTGCGTATGATGCGAAGCCGGCCGGGTCGCTCGGTGACCAGCATCCCGCCATCCGGAAGAAACGCGAGACCCCAAGGATGCACCAGGCCTTTGGTTACGACGGTGACTCGAATTTTATGCTGCTCCGCTGTATCGAGCACGAACGGACCAGCACCCAAGGGAGGAACGGGAACCCCGATGGGCGGCTCCTGGGCCTGAGCTGAAAAGAGCGCGCCGAACAGCAGCGGTAGGAGCTTGATGAAAGACATCGGGAATCCTTTGTGAGTGCGGTTCACTCAGTTTACCCGATGGAAGAGTGGAATTGATGGCGCAGTCTCAGAGTTCGAGCTTGCCTTGAAACTGCATGGCCGCAACCAGAAAATGTTGCGATACCTGAAGGCGTCCGATGAGCGCGCTAAACTCGACGACGTCGTCTTTCTTGCCGATTTCAGCCGATAGCGGGAATAAGTACGCTACCACTACGCTGTTCTCCAACTGAAATACTTCCACTCTGGATGGCAGGACGTCTTTCTTGCCCTCGCGCCTTAGGGCAGCCGATTCCTTGAGAGGTTTTCCCAGGCTGGTTGGATCGCCCTTCGCAAAGCTGGCTGGAACGCCATAGACGGCGATGGTGTAGCCGTCGTCAGACAAAGTAGGTGGCGGATCTTCATGGGTCTTGAATTCCGCCGCGCGGACTGGAAGAGCGCTCTCCCAGCGCACCAATAATCGGATGGCGGGCGAGGTAGATGGCAAGGGTTTGCCTGGGATGAATGGATTGCCGAGCGCCTGCTTGATCGGGATTTTCTTATCCTGCACGCCGTCGTAACCGACGCCGGTAGGCTGGCCCATGTTTCCACCCTCCCGGCGTTCGTCCTCGGTTTGCCGGCGTGCTATGCCCGCAAGCACTGTCTTGGCCCAGGGAGAGTGCTCCAGGATCTGTTGCGCATCCTCATCGGTCCAGCTCGCGACGGGCTTGTTCTGCCAGGCTGGTTCTTGCCCGATCAGCAAGAACGCTAAGGAAGGAATCAGCCAATACTGGAATTTAAGTCGACGCATGGAATCCTCTGATTGACAGGAACCTTAGAACTTCACCATGACGCCGAACCCCAGCGAAGACGTGCTTTCGCGCAGATCCGGGAACCATACGTCATTGGCGCCACCGCAGGCTGCTTGCGCGGCGGCTAAGTTTCCCGTGCCGGATGACGTTCCGTTCATGCAGGTAAAGTATTGCGGCAATCCGTTGTTGCCGCCGGGAGGCGTGATGCCACCGCGCCCGGAGAAGTAAGGCACGTTCGCATGTCGATAACCAAGTTCCGCCCACCACGTAATATATTGCCTCGGCATGTAATGGAAGGTGAGGGTGCCGTCATACATAAAGGCCTTACTGCCCGGGGCTTCAGGGAAATATGCGCTGCCCACCGCGGCCCACGCTCCATCGATGGGAGGCAGCAGCGTGAGATACCGTCCCGCGTTGTTCATCTCGCCACCACCGAGCGTGATTGCAAAGATGTCTTTGTGAAACCACCAGCGGTTGTATGCCATCCAGCCAAGGAACGAACTCTTGTTGGGACCTCCATGACAGGTGATTCCACCGCCGTATTGGCACCCGGCATCGCCAGTGATGGAGAACGCCATCTTATCCAGGCCGCTGTTCTCGGGATGGTTGTAGTATCTCGCTTCGATACTGTCATCGGTATGGATGCGTTGGGTATGGGGAAGGCCCAGGTTATCCTCGCCGAATCCATACTGGTTCCCGACAAATTTGAACCACTCCTTGGGCTGCCACTGAAGCTGCCCTCCCAGCCCGATGTGACCGTTGTACTTGGCATAGGACTGCCAGCCATTGATGATCCATGGCTCGATTTTCAATTTGTTGGTGGGAAACCACTGAATTCGCAGGCCGTTGAAGAACCACGGCGTGTTAGAGGACACATACGACGGCTGATAAACCCAATTATCGAAATTGTAGTAACTGAACAAGCCGATGTACGAGACGAAAATACCGGCGTCGACGTTCAGGCCATGCTGGACGTTGAAGTGATATCCGCCGTACGCCTCCGAGACATATTTGTACGCATTCTGGAGATCCCATTGACCGACACCGCCGGTATTTCCCGCTTCATTGCCCGTCGCCGAGCTGGCGTCGTTGCGAGGCGTGGTAACGGCGAACAGGCCATCCATGAACATAACGCGACCACGCACGTTCTGCCAGTGGAAATCGCCGCCGATGCCGATGTCCTCAACCTGAAATTCGCCGTTGCGGAACTCTTCGGTGGAGCCACCCATCGTGTGATCGATCGGCTGGTTGAAATCGTTGATGAAGTTGGTGTCGAAACGAATTTCTGGAGTGAAGAACGGGGTGTCCAACACTACATCTTTGTTGCGCGGCGTGCCATTGAGCCAGGTAAAATCGCCGTAAGCAAACGGTGTCTCGTTGTCCACCGCAGGAGTTGCGGGCGCCGATACAGGTTGATCAGCTTGTCCGCTCGAACTTGACCCGCCGGCAGAGGCCACCGCTTTGCTCATGTCGGGCTTGCCGAGCGGGACCGCGACGATGGGGATTTGGCTGGGATCCTTGGTGAGTGTGGCGACAAGATCTCCGCGCGGTGCCGGTGTCACTGGTTGCTCTGCTGCGGACTTGGCTTTCAGCTCAGCTTCGAGCTGTTCGATGCGCGCCTCCATAGCTTCAAACCTCTTCGCTACGGCTGGGCTGAGGCCGGCATCGGGAGGCTCCGCACTGCCCGCGGCCAGCGCGAGATCCACCTTCAGATCCTGTTTCCCGGCCACATCTACGGTTGCCGTGGGGCTGTGCAATTCCTTTTTGTTCGCTTTGACTTCGTATCGGCCAGGCTTGAGATTCGACACCGAGAAAGCGCCATCGAAGCCGCTGATAATGGTCAGGTCTGTGCTGTCGCCGGGCCTATGCACAACCACCACGGCCGACGGGATCACCGTGCCATCCGGATTCGCTGTCACGCCGTGCAGCGCACCGAGAGGCGATTGCGCCTGAACGGAAAAAAGATTGAGTGCCATCCAAACCGGTATGGCGACGGAGACTAACGACGATCTAATCATAGGATTGTTTCCCGAGTGTAGAGTTAGCAATTCACTGTGTCCAATCTGAAATGTGTATCTACCTTGCAAAAGAACTGGATAACGAAGGACGCTAAGTAAATAATGAAAGTGGCATAGAGCTCGCAGCCCATCGATCTCCGTCCTTATCCTCCCAACGGCAGTATGGAGCTAAAGGCATGAGTAAAGCATAAGTCCCGGAATTACTTTTTCGGCGCTTCCCGGAAGCGGTAACCGATCCTAATATCGGTCAACAGATACTTGGGAGCCGAAGGATCATCCTCTAACTTCTTGCGCAGCCCGCGCATGAAAGTGCGAAGATACTCAATCTGGTCGCCGTGTTCGGTTCCCCACACGGCCTGGAGGAGGCGCAGGTGAGTAATGGGCAGGCCGGCGTGGGCCATAAGATAGTGCAGGAGATCGAATTCCTTTGGCGTCAGGTGGATCAAGTTACCTGCTCTATGAACCTCGCGTCGCGCGGGATCCAGCTCGATTTCCCCAATGCAAATGGCGGTCTGCATGTTGTCTTCGAGCGCGCGCAGGCGGCGGACTGTAGCACGAACTCGCGCCGTCAACTCGCGAATATGGAAAGGCTTAGTGACATAATCGTCCGCGCCAGCCTCCAGCGCGCTCACTTTGTCTTCTTCGCTGTCGCGAACCGTAAGTATGAGAATAGCGATGCGCGGCAGAAGCCGGCGAAGCTGGCGGCAGGTTTCCACTCCGTCCATGTCCGGCATATTGATGTCCAAAAGCACGACATCATAATGCGCGGCACGGACCAATTGCAACGCTTCCTCTCCGCCGGTGGCTTCGGAGGTACTGAACCCGGAAGTTTGCAGTGTAATGTGAAGGGCGCGCCGAACGGAGGCGTCATCGTCCACAATCAGGACGGCGCCTTGCGGATTTGCGCTCGCAACGTTGGAAGAATTGCTCTGCTCCATCTCTTTGTCAGGGACTGTGGAGAGCGGCACTGCAACCTTAATAGGGCGAGTATATGCCCGCCAGCATAAGGAACGTATAAAGAAGTGATCGGAAAATGTATTGCGCCGTTACGCTCGTTCGTACAGCACTTTGCCGCCGACGATGGTCATGTCCACCTTCATGTTCAAGACCTTCTCCGGCGAGACGCTCAGAAGATCCTGCGGTAGCACGATCATGTCGGCCAGCTTGCCCACCTCGAGCGTGCCCTTGATCTTTTCCTCCCGCGTCAAGAAAGCTCCGCTGCGCGTGTACATGGTGACGGCGTCCTTCATGCTTACTGCTTCGCCCGCACCGTAAACCTTGCCGCTTTCGCCCTTGCGCGTGACGGCCGCGTACAAGCCGACCATAGGTCCGATGGGCAGATTGTCGCTGCCAAAGGCCATGAAGATTCCGTATTTTCGAATGGGAGTAGTTAAGGCATTGTTGGTGTTGAGACGATTGCCCTCTAGAGTCTCCACATACCGGCCTTCCAAGTTGTAAGTGAAGTTGGGCTGCTGGGCAATCAGGATCTTATCCTTGGCCATGATCTGCATGGTGCGCTCGGGCGGAAGAACGGTGAAGTGGCACAAGTAGTGCCGGTGATCGTTGCGCGGATACTTCTGAAGCACGGTGTCGAGCGCATCCACTGTCATTGCGATGGCAGCGTCGCCGATGGCGTGGATTCCAAATTGCCAACCGAGCTTATGGCCTTCCTCGATGTTGGCGTGAATCTCCTCGGGGTTGAAGAACGCCCGTCCGCGAAATCCCGGCTGGCCCTTGTAGTCTACGAGCGACCACGCAGTGGGGCCGGTGAAGCCGCCATCCGCGGCCATCTCGCCGATGGAGCCGACACGCAAGCGGTCGTTACCGTCGCCGGTCTTCTTTCCGAATTCCCTCAGCTTTTGAGCGCCGGCCTTGGCTTCTCCGGCGGGTGATGGATAGCCGACCTGAATGGATGCGCGCGGCAGCTGGGCCCCGTGCTTCTGATACAAAATCTCCCATTCGGCATAAGAGCCGACGACGTTGGGATCGACCGACGAGCCGGCTTCGATCACGCTCGTGATTCCGAGCTTCAGCTGATCGCTCACGTTCTTGAGCAAGCTCTCTCGCACGTCGGCGGGTTTGTCTTTGGGAACTAATCGCGTGTAGAGATCGGAGCGCTCGCGAATCACACCATTGGGCGCGCCGCTCGCGTCCTTTTCGATCAGCCCGCGCGGAGGATCCGGCGTGGCCTTGTTGATGTCCGCCAGTTCCAGAGCCTTGCTGTTGCCAACCGAGCTATGGCCTCCGGCTCTCGTCAAAACGACTGGATTGTTGGGAGCCGCCGCATCCAAATCCTCTTTCAGGGGCTTGCGCTGTTCGGTGAAGTGATATTCGTCCCAGCCTGCTCCGGTGATCCATTCTCCGGGGCCGAGTTCTTTGGCCTTGTCGTGAACCTGTTCCTTCAACTCGGCCAGCGAGGTGGTGTCGTTCAAATCGATATAGCGGCGGGAATGACCGCCCAGATGGATGTGCGTGTCGTGAAACCCGGGCATCACCATGCGGCCGCGAAGATCGATGGTCCGCGCGGCGTTGTATTGGTTGCGCAGCTCATTTCCGCCCACCGCCGCGATCCGCCCATCTTTGATCACGATGGCTTGATGAATCGAGAAAGCGTCGTCCACCGTGACAATCTTGCCGTTGAACAGCACTAGGTCGGCTGAACCGGTCTGTGCCTGCAGGTGTGAAACGCCGCTGAGTGAAGCGGCGCCCACCGCGCCCAAGAACTTACGCCTGGAGAAATCCATTTTCATCCCTCTCAAATCGCGGCCCGACCGCTTGCCGGACCAACGGTCATCCTTTGAAATCTGGCTTCGAAATCTGCTGTTGACACGCTTTGGTACTTGTTGCATTATAAATCAACATTGTGAAACTTCTGTAAGGTTAAAGGAACGCGGCTCCGAGCTTTCGCTTGGCGGCCGCTCATAGCGCTTGGTGGCCCGCGCTGCTCAGACAGGTGCTCGACGAATCCCGCAGCAGCAGTAATCACGGAGGGTGTTATGAAAAGCGTGCACTTGGGCTTGCGCATCGCGAGCGTTTTTCTTGCGTTTGGTTTAATTCGCCCGCTGGTGGCCCAAACCGCCACGGGCAGCATTACTGGGCGCGTGACGGATTCCTCCGGCGCCATCGTGGTGGGCGCTTCCGTGCAACTTACAAGCACGGAACGTGGAACGGTTTCCACTACCACGTCGAACGATGCCGGTCTGTATCTCTTCCCAACCGTCCAGCCCGGCCAATATAGCGTTTCCGTTCAAAAAGAGGGATTCAAGCAGGCGGAAGTGGTTAAGCTGACCGTCAACGTTGGGGATCAGCTTGCGAATAATTTCAAGCTGGAGGTGGGTTCCATAAAGGAAGCCGTGACGGTGGAGAGCGAATCGTCTCTGGTGGACACAGTATCTTCGGCAGTCAGCTCGGTGGTTACCGGAGCTCCCATTGAGGACCTTCCTCTCAACGGACGCGACACCTTGCAATTGGCTTTGACACAGCCGGGCGTGACGCCGTCCGTGATTGGCATCAATGGCGGCAGCGCCGCGGCGGGCGTTCCGGGTGGTGAGTTTACGATCGCGGGCGGAAGAGACAACGCCATCACGTACCTGCTCAACGGCGGCAACAATACCTCTGTGACGTACGGCGTGCCAGTGGTAAATCCGAATCCGGACACCGTCGCCGAGTTCCGGATCATTGAAAACAATTATTCCGCTGAATATGGGCGCAGCAACGGAGGAGTGGTCAGCGTAGTGACCAAGTCCGGCGCCAACCGGGTATTCGGCACCGCATTCGACTATCTGCGGAACACAGACCTGAACGCGAATAATTTTTTCAATCAAAGCACGCCCGGCGAGTATCAACCCCGGCCCGTGCTGATTCGCAATCAGTTCGGTGGAACCATTGGCGGACCGATCAGCATCCCCAAGTTGATTCACGGAAAGGATCGGTTCTTTTTCTTCTTCGGCTACCAGGGTCAACGGCAAAGCTCAGTGCAGGTGAACCCGCAGGTAACTACTTACACGCCGTTGGAGCTGACCGGTAACTTCTCACAGATGCCGGGAGGCGCACCCGCCAGCCTGGTGAGCTTCCTTCAGACCTATCCCTATTTCCAACCGAATCCACAGTTGGCGGCGCAGGGGATTATCGCTCCTTCCAGCATCAACTCAGTGGCGCAGGCATACATTGCGCACAATTTAATTCCGACCAGCCCGACGGGCACACTGACTCCCAATGGCCCGGCCTTAGACAACCGCGATGAATTTACGATCAAAACAGATTTCAACATCACCAATAACGATCGTCTCTCCATCACCTTGGTTCGATTCCATAATCCATTCGACTACCCATTTGTCCAGAATGGCGCGCCGAATGTCGCCGGATATCCGGGTAACGACAAGTTCGACAATTATTTTGGCAACGTCTCCTATACGAAAGTGATTTCTCCCACGGTGGTAAACGAGTTTCACTTTACCGCCCAGCGGGACTACAACTCGCTGAACTATCCGGCGGTTACGTTGCCGACTTCCAACCAGTTGGGGATTCAGAACACGCCGGACCTTGCCACTGGCCCAGCCCAGATGCTCCTGTATGCCAGCAATCTGCAACTCGGCTTTAACATCAATGGTCCCGCGTACTACGCCGACACCACTTACGGCTATCAGGATGCGGTGACCTGGAACCGCGGAAGACACACGTTTAAGGCGGGCGCCTCCATCAGTTGGGTGGAAAACAACGCATTCTTCGCCTACGCAGCGAATGGAGCTTTCGCTTTCGACGGACCCACCGGCATTGGCTCGGGCGTCGATCTCGCCGACTTTCTGATGGGTATTCCAGATTATTACTATCAATATCCGGGTGCTTTTAGCGCCGTGCGCAGCCACCAATTCGGCGCCTACGTGCAAGATGACTGGAAGGTGAAGCCTAACTTCACCCTGACGCTAGGTGTCCGCTACGAATACTCGTCCCCGAAGAGCGATCCGCAAAGAAGGAATTACATGATTATCCCGGGACGCCAGTCTGTGGAATATCCCAATGCGCCGCTCGGGCTGCTGTTTCCCGGGGACCCGGGTGCACCCTCCACTGGCGTGAACTTCCCGGTTCGTAACAACTGGGCACCGCGGGTGGGATTCGCCTGGGATCCCTTCGGCAAGGGAAAGACCAGCATTCGAGCCGGCTTCGGAGTTTTCTATGATGTCCTGCTGGCGCAAGACAATCAGTATCAGAACGGGACGCCCCCATTCCACTCCGCCGCATTCATCCCATTCTCATTGTCGGAACTTCCAGCGGATGGGCCGGCGACTTTCTTGTCGGATCCCTTCGGAACCACTGGGACGACGAATCCCTTCCCATCAAGGCCGATATCGAAGAATATAAACTTCGCTACCGCCGGATTCCTGCCGTTTGGTCCGAGCAGCGTTTTCATCGACCCGCACTTGCGGACGCCCTACACGCTGCAATACAACTTCAGCATCCAACAGCAGATCGCGAATGGCTTGGGATTTGAAATCGGTTATATCGGCAGTGAGTCACGCAAATTGGTTGCCGAGGAGGATATCGATCCGTTCATCATCGGCACCACTACTCGCATTCTGAACACGCAACCGGGGCTGCAGATACCAGGCGCATACGGCCAAATGCCCGCGTATTTCGGGAACCTTGCCAATGCCGACTACAACGCTCTGGTCGCGAGCCTGACCAAGAGGACGGGCGAACTACGCGGCTTCGGCCAACTTTTCTTTACGGCAGCCTTCACCTGGGCGCACAACCTGGACGACGCCGACGGGTTTGCACGCAACAGCAGCAGCGTATCCTACTACAATCAGAACGAAGCTTATTCTTCGGCCGACATCGACATTCGCACCCGCTTCGTTTTGAGCGCAGGCTGGACGCTGCCTTTTGACAAGCTGTGGTCGAGCGGCCCGAAGCGGCTTACGCAGGGATGGATTCTGGACCCAATTTTCACGGCCCAATCCGGCTTGCCGGTGGACATCAACGCGGGTTTGTTTCAGGACGGCGTGACGCCTGGACCCTCAGGCGACGGCGACCAGAACCTGGTGAGACCGAATTGGGCGGGCGGCGCGGTGCAAACCTATGATCCTCACCAGGAGGAGACGCTCACGGTGAACGGTACGCCTGTGACAGGCCACTACTTTTTCAATCCCAGCGGCTTGTCCCTGCCCGCGTGCTTCTTCAGTTCACAAGCACCGGGAACTCCGGGTGGGTGTCCGGCCGCAACCTACGGCACCTTAGGCCGCAATGCTTTTCGCGGACCAGATCTGGTGAACTTCGATCTGGCACTCGAGAAGCGCACCAATCTAACGGAGACAGTGCAATTAAACTTCCGGGCAGAATTCTTCAACGTGCTGAATCACACGGAGTGGCAACCGCCCACTTCGAGCACGCCCATCAGTTCGACTTTGCTGGGACAAATCACGTCGACGTACAATCCGCGCATCGGCCAACTTGCGCTGCGGCTAGTATTCTAACGGCGTTTCTACTGTTCGAAGACGATCTTTCCGCCCACCATGGTCATGCTGACGCGCGTTGTTCCGACATCGGCCGGCTGGGCCGAGAAGATATCGCGCGAGAGAACGGCCAGATCCGCGAACTTGCCTGGCTCCAGCGTCCCCGTCGATTTTTCAGCGAAGTTCGCGTAGGCCGCATCGCGCGTGTAAGCGAGAACCGACTGCTCCGCCGAAAGCCGCTCCTGCGGCTGGTCATATTGAATCTTGCCCACCGGCCCGTGCGGCGTAATCTCCCTCAGCACTTCGCGCGTCATAGTTTCCTTAATGGCGGCCATCGGATCGGGCGGCCAGGTGCACGGCCAATCACTGCTGAACGTCACGGTGGCACCGGCTTTCAACAAGCTGTTCCAGGTATCGATTTTGGTTGGCCCAAGCTGGCCCGCATTGCAGCAGAAGCCCGGCTGCATATTCGCGATCACCGAGAGTT
Source organism: Bryobacterales bacterium (assembly GCA_963781905.1). Classification (GTDB taxonomy): domain Bacteria; phylum Acidobacteriota; class Terriglobia; order Bryobacterales; family Bryobacteraceae; genus Palsa-89. The sequence goes on along the minus strand of CAWAHZ010000010.1, from coordinate 2,924,570 downwards.
GATGGAAGCGGGCGACGTCTTCCGGATTCAGGTAATCGGCGTGTTCCATGCGGAAGCGCCGGTCCCGGAGCCCATTGATCTTCTCCGCGGCCTGATAGGCATCCAGAACCATGCGCGCGGAATCGACGCCGATGGAATGCGTCATCAATTGATAACCGCGCTTGTCCAACTCAACGTAAAGTTTCTGGAGTTCTTCCGGCGTATAGACCGGCGGATCCGTGAGTCCGTCGGAAAAGAACTTGACCAGATTGGCCGAGACCCAGGAATCATGATAGTTGCTGCGGGCTTTGTCCAGATCGGCGAGGAACTGAGGCGTCAAGTGATGGTTCACGGCCACCGCGCCGAACGCAGTGCGCGTTCTCAGCGTCAGCAGCCCGCGGTCCCGCATCTTCCCGTACAGTTCGATATCCGCGAGGCTTCCCGTCGCCATGGTCGCGCTCGTAATGCCGAACCCGTTCAAGTAATGCATGGCCTGTTTCAGCCATTCAAACTTCACTTCCAAGGGAGGATCGGGCAGCGCCTGCTCGATAATTTCCATGGCTCCTTCCATCACCACGCCGGTGCGATGCCCGTGCGAGTCACGCAGAACATTCGCTTCGAGGGATGGATCGGAAAGAGGGGCATCGGAAATATGAGCCAGGTCCAGAGTCTTCTGGTTTACCCACAGGGCGTGCTCGCTGACATCATGAATCACTAGCGGACGGTCCGGCACGGCGCGATCCAGAAACTGGTGCGTGACAGTGGGCTTCTTAAAGGCATTGCCGGAAGGGGTGAAGTCTGTAATGAATTGAACGCGCCCGAAAATCACCGGGTCCTTGGGATGGCCGGCGGCGTAGCTCTTGATCTTGCCGAGCAGCAAATCCGTATCCTTGGAGGTGATGTTGGAATCGGGCGTGGAGAGATTGAACCCATGCAGCGCCAATGCTCCGAACCACAGATGAACGTGGCCGTCGGTGATCCCCGGAATCACGGTCTTGCCTTTGAGATCGATCACCTTGGTGTTGGCCGAGCGGCGACGCGCAATATCGGCGTTCGATCCGACGGCATCGATCTTGTCTCCCGTGATGGCCACCGCTTCCGCCCATCGATTCTGGGTATTCGCAGTGTAGATGTGGCCATTCAGGAGCACCGTGTCGCTTGCAAAAACAGAGTGAGCCACTAGCGACAGAAACAGGCAGGGCACGCATGCGCGCAAAATCATCTCCCTATGATTGCAGATAATGGTGAGAAGCTAAATGCAATATCAATATCAGCAACTGATCGGTGGCGCCTGGCAGAATGCCTCGAATGGCGGCACTTGGGATGTATTGAATCCGGCAACCGAAGAAGTGATTCGAAGCGTGCCGTTTGGCAACGCGAAGGATTGTGAAGCGGCTATCGACGCGGCTGCGAGCGCACTTCCCGCGTGGTCCGGAAAAACGGCTTACGAACGCGCGGCTCTTCTCAAGAGAGCAGCGGATCTGATTCGGGAACGCGCCTCGGAACTCGCGCGCACCACGGTGATGGAAGCCGGCAAGCCGATGGTGCAGGCCAAAGGCGAATGGGGAGTGGCCGCGGATCTGTTCGAATGGTTTGCCGAAGAAGCCAAGCGCGCCTATGGCCGCTGGGTACCGTCGCGCAGCGCGGCCAAACGTCAACTGGTGATTCACCAACCGGTGGGCGTGGTGGGGTTGATCACTGCCTGGAATTTTCCGGCGTACAATGTAGCGCGCGCTGCCGCGGCGGCCCTGGCGGCAGGCTGCAGCATCGTGATACGGCCATCCGAATTTACACCGCTGACGGCCATGGAGATGGTGAACATCTTGCTGGAGGCAGGGATCGGCGACGGCGCTGTGAATCTGATCAGCGGCGAACCGGAGAGCATGGGCCAGGAGATGCTGTGCAATCCCAAATGCGCCAAGATCCACTTCACGGGCAGCCAACGCGTCGGCAAGCTGTTAATGGACGGCGCATCGAAGTCGGTGAAACGTCTCTCGCTGGAACTCGGTGGAAATGCTCCAGTGCTGATCTTCCCGGACGTCAACCTGGAGCAAGTGGCGGCCAGCGCCGTCGCCGCGAAATTTCGCAACGCCGGACAGGTGTGTATTTCTCCGCAGCGTTTTCTGGTGCACAGCCGGATTTCGGAGCAGTTCACGGATCAGGTGACATCGCTGGCATCGAAGCTCTGCGTGGGTAATGGGTTGGAGGCCGAATCGACCGTTGGTCCGCTCATCAATGCGCGTCAGAGGGATCGTGTGGAGGAAATGGTCGAGCAAACCCAGAGCGCGGGAGCTAAGATCGCGCTGGGCGGCAAACGTCCGCCAGCGCTCGCCCGAGGTTACTTTTACGAGCCGACCGTGGTGACCAACGTCGAGACGGAAACACCGCTTTTTCAAGCCGAAATCTTCGGTCCGGTGTTGCCGATCGCGACCTTCGACGATGCGGATGAGGCGATTGAAATGGCGAATCGCACGCGTTATGGTCTGGCGGCCTATGTCTGGACCAACGATTTTCGTGCAGCCATGCGAACGGCTGAGCGTCTGGAGTTCGGCATGGTGGGCGTGAACGAGTGGACGCCGCAGAGCACAGAAGTTCCTTTTACCGGATGGAAGGAGAGCGGGATCGGCCGGGAAGGCGGCGCCGAGGGCTTGGAAGAATACCTGGAGACCAAGCTGATCGCGTTTGGAGGGCTGGCATGAACAGTGATCGAGAACTCGGGATGGATCGCCCCATCACGCGCCGCGACTTTCTGGATGGCGTTGCGGTGGCCGTGGGCGGTGCGAGTCTGCTGGCCGAGAATGCCAGCGCCGCGACAACGTTTCCGCAGGACCGTTCCGGATACGATCCGCCAACGCTCACGGGAATGCGCGGCAGCCACGACGGATCCTATGACTACGCGCACACGCTGCGCGACGGCAACTTCTGGAAGAGCGCCGGAACCCCCGTGGATACAGGCGAGACGTACGATCTGGTGGTGGTTGGCGGGGGTATCAGCGGTTTGGCGGCCGCGTACTTCTATCGCGCGAAGACCAATCCTGCCGCGAAGATTCTCATCATCGACAATCACGACGACTTTGGAGGCCATGCGAAGCGAAATGAGTTTCGTCCCGGCGGACGCTTGCTCATCACCAACGGCGGGACACTATCCATCGAGTCTCCTTTCGACTACAGCAAGCAGGCGCGCGGGCTGCTTTCGGAGTTAGGAATCGACCCCGAAACGCTGGAGGCAAAGTCCGAGAAGATTACGGATCGCTCGGCCTTTCAGGGTTTACAAGGCGCATTTTTCTTCGACAAAGAAACCTTTGGAACGGATCGTCTGGTGGTGGGATTGCCGGGTGGAAGACGCGGCGCGGCGCCTGGAGCAGCCCCTGCCGGCCCGACGTGGAAGGAGTTCCTCACGAAGACTCCGCTCTCCGATCAGGCCAAGGCCGATATCGCGCGCCTGCAGGAAGAGCACGTCGACTACCTGCCCGGACTTTCCGATGAGGAGAAAAAGGACAAGCTATCGCGAATCAGCTACAAAGATTTTCTGCTGAACGTGGTCAAGGTTCATCCTGATGTGATCCCGTTCTACCAAACGCGAACGCACGGCTTGTATGGAGTGGGCATTGATGCTGTTGGCGCATTGGAATTGTGGCCGAACTCTCCCGGTTTCCAGGGCATGAATCTCAAGCCTGGGCCGTATCGCCGCTTGAGCTTCACGGCTCTGGGCGAGCACATTCCTAAACAGCCCTACGAGTATCACTTCCCGGACGGGAATGCGACCATCGCGCGACTCCTGGTTCGAGCTCTCATTCCGGCCGCGATGCCCGGCCGCACGGCCGAGGACAGCGTGCTGGCGAACGTCGATTACAGCCGTCTGGACCGAAGCGATTCACCGGTCCGCATCCGCTTGGGCAGCACCTGCGTGCGCGCGCGTCACCTGGGAGATGCGGCGAAAGCGAAAGAGGTCGAAATCGTATATGGCCGCGAAAAGCAGCTTTACACCGTGCGTGCCAAGAGTGCCATTCTAGGCTGCTGGAACATGATGATCCCGTATCTGTGCCCGGACTTGCCGCCGAAGCAAAAGGAAGCACTGCATTATGGCGTGAAGGTTCCGCTGGTGTACACCGCCGTCGCTTTGCGCAATTGGACCGCTTTCAAGAAGCTAGGAATGCGCGGTGTGCAGACACCGGGAATGTATCACTCCACATTGAATCTGGAACAACCTACCGACATCGCCGATTATCGCCCTGCCATGTCCCCGGATCAGCCGATTGTCGTGCGGATGTTACGGACGCCTTGCAAACCAGGACTTTCGGCCAGGGATCAGCAGCGCGCGGGGCATGCGGATCTGTTGTCGACGCCGTTCTCGACCTTCGAGCGAAATATCCGCGACCAGTTCGCGCGTGTGCTGGGGCCGGGTGGGCTCGATCCTGCGCGAGATATCGATGCCATCACGGTGAATCGCTGGCCGCACGGCTACGCTTACGAATACAATTTTCTGTGGGATCCGGAATGGCCGAAGGGCGAGTCACCATGCGAAATCGGCCGCAAACGTTTCGGGCGCATTTCGATCGCGAATTCGGACGCAGCCGCCGCGGCATATACCGATCAAGCGATCGATCAGGCTTACCGGGCGGTGCAGGAACAACTGAGCTGATTATTTGGCTGCCCGATAGACGACCTTGCCGTCGAAAATCGTGAACTTCACCGCGATATCACTGGCCACGGTTGGCTCATGAGAGAAGACATCGGTGGCCAGCACGACAACGTCGGCGAGCATGCCGGGCGCCAGTACGCCTTTCTGCTTTTCATCGAAGGTGGCGTAGGCGCATTCGCGAGTATAGTCGTCGATGGCGGCAGTCAGCGGAAGGCGCTGATCCGGTCCTCCGGGCATCGGCCCACGATGGGTGATGCTGTAGATGCGGCCCATGGCATCGAGCGAGGCCACCGGCCAGTCACTGCCAAAGATCACCTGGCCGCCGGCGTCGGAAATGCTTTTCCACATAAAGCCGTGCGCCACCCGTTCCGGCCCTAGATTGCGGCCCCACACTCCGAGCGCAAATCCGGGCGGGGCGGCTGCGCGATTGGGCGGAAAGAAGCCGCTGCCGGGATGCATGGAAGCGATGATCCCGAGCTTGCCAAAGCGCGGCACATCGGCCGGATCGATGGTCTCAATATGCTCGATACGATTGCGGCGTCCACGGGCGGGTGCGGGGTTTACTTGCGCCAGGCGCTCGTAACCATCGAGAGTCATCCGTACCGCGCCGTCGCCGATGGCGTGAACCATGATCTGCCAGCCGCGACGATCCATCATCTGGATGATGCGGTTGAAATCCTCAACGCTGTAGTTGGGCTTGCCGCGCGATGGCGTGTTGGCATAGTCGGCCAGCATGTAGGCCGTGTTGGTCTCGATGACACCATCCATGAATACTTTAATCACGCCGGTCTTGAGCATCGGATTGTCGGGATGGCTGCGCCATACGCGATCGAAATGGCCGGCCTGGCTCTCGGAAAAGCCGGGCGTCACTAGGAGCGAATAATTCACGCGAACCGACAAGTCGCCAGTGCGCCGCGCTTCGTCGTACGCCTTCGAGATTTTCAGGAGAGCCCGCTGCGTCTGTTACGCTGGTCACTCCAAAACGCAGAGCCTCCGCTGAAGCGGCTCGCAGTGCGCTGCGCTGTTCTTTGCCAGTGGGCTTGGGGATCACCTTCTGAACCAGGGCGACCGCCGGTGTCTCCTTGAGCAAGCCGGTTGGTTCGCCGGTCTTGGGATCGCGGACAATAAAACCGTTGGGCGGATCCGGTGTTGCCTTGTTGATTCCCGCCAGGCGGAGCGCTTTGGAATTCACCCAAACGCTGTGTCCATCGAAGCACTCCATCACAGCGGGACGATCGGGGACCACGGCATCCAACTGCGCACGTGTCGGCAAATTGCCTGGAAACGCCTCATATCCCCAGCCCATGCCTTGAATCCAGGCTCGCTCGGGATGGGCCTTGGCGAAGGCGCTGATCCGATTCTGAATTTCGGCGAGCGTGCGGGCCTTTTCCAACCCGACGTTGGCCAACTGCAAGCCTCCCTCTAGCAGATGCGTATGAATATCGTTGAAGCCTGGGAGCACGGCGCTGCCCTGCGCGTCGATGACTTCGGTCTTCGGACCGCGCAGTTTCAAGATTTCCTGCGTGCCGCCAACCTGAATGATCTTGTTGCCGCGAATGCCGATGGCTTCCGAAAATGCGCCCCGATCGGCGGTGTATACTTTGCCGTGGACGATCAGGATGTCCGCGATCCCGACATTGGACTGCGCGGACGCATGCGCGCAGAAGGCCGCGAGAACAACCAGCGCGAGCGCCGCCTTATTTCGGCTTTTGCAGTCTGACATTGTTTAATTCGCCGGGGTTCGCGACGGCCCGGGTTCCGGCTGGCGCGCCGTTAGTCTGAAGCAGGAAAGCCATCAGATCAATCACATCCTTCTCCGCAAGGCTACCGGCGTCATCGGGAGGCATGGTGCTGATGATTCGGCTATAAAGCGAACGCGCGGTTTCTCCATCCCATTGGGACCAGAACGGGTCGCCTTTCAACGGCGGGGCGTGTTCTCCCGTGAGATCGGCGGCGTGGCATCCGGAACACCTGGCCTGATAAATGTTCTTGCCATGCTGGGCCTGCGCCTCGGTATAGATGCTGAGACCGCCGATCCCCAAGGCAACCCAGCCAGCACCATATCCTCTGCCTCCCACCGGCACGACAATATACTGCTTGCCATCCAGCAAATAGGTCATCGGGCCACCAGTGGCGCCAACCGGCAAATCAATCTGCGCTAACTGCTTGCCGTCTGCTTTGTCGTAAGCCCTGAACTTCGCGGGGCCACTCACGCCCGCGCGACCCATCACAGCGTTACTACTGTCGGCGAGGAAAAGCAGGCTCTTCGTCAACAATGGAGCGGGCCGGCCCGTGTTACCGAGCGGCGGCAGATTCAGATTCTTGAGCAACGGATGGTCGCGAGGGCCATCGCCATTGGGTGTCATCCAAACCTTGGTTCCCTGGTTCATGTCGTAGGCGGTAATCCGTCCGTAGGGTGGCTTGGTCATCGGGAGACCATCCACCTCCAGGTCGGGAAATTCCAAGCGTGGCCTTTCCGGCTGACCAGGCTGTTGGGGCGCACGGGGCAGAAGACCCTCCCCGTACAGCATGGGCGAACTGGCGTTTGGATTTCTTCGCAAGCCGTAGACCGTAGGTAAGGTCATCGAAATCGCGTAGTACATTCCTGTTTCCGGATCGAATGCTCCGGTGTTCCAGTTGGCCGCGCCCCAGTCACTCGGGAGCGCTATCGTTCCCAATTTCCCGTTTGGCTCATCGTCATGGATAATTGTCGGCGGCGTAAACAGCGGACCCATGACAAAACGGTTGGCCAGTTCCACCGCCTTCTTGCGCAGTTCGGGCGTGAAATCGATCAGATCGTCTTCGCTGATGCCTTGCCGATCGATGGCCGGCGGTTTTGTTGGGAAGGGCTGCGTCGGCCAGGTTTCCTCGCCCGGAACGGTAGACTTCGGCACGGGACGTTCCTCGATGGGCCATACCGGTTTGCCGGTCACCCGATCGAACACATATAAGAAACCGGTTTTGTTGGATGCGATGACAGCCTTGATGCGCTTTCCGTCTACAGTAATGTCGCCGAGAATGGGCGGCGTCGCAGCATCATATTCCCAGATATCATGGTGGATTAATTGAAAATACCACACTAATTTTCCAGTCTTCGCGTTGAGGGCCACCAGGCTATCGGAATAGAGATTCATGCCGGGGCGATGGCCACCGTAGTAAGAAGCGGTCGGCGTGCTCAGGGGAACATATACGTAACCCAGTTCTTCATCCGCGGTCAAAGAGGCCCAGGCGGCCATGTTGCCGACATATTCGGCCGAACCTTTGCCCCAGGTTTCATACCCAGGCTCTCCTTTTCGAGGCATAACGTGGAATGTCCAAAGCAGCGCGCCACTGTGGATGTCGTAGCCGCGGAGATCCTCGGGCTTGGCGCCGGCATCGAATCCGCCATCTCCATAACCGCCCGCCGCTCTGCCGCCGCCGTTGCCGCCGACTACAATCACGTCGTTTACGATGAACGGGCCAGGCCACCCAAAATAGGGCGCGTTGTCGGACGTTTCGCGTTTCAGCGAAATTCGTCCGTTTTCGCCAAACTCTCGCTCCGGCGCGCCAGTCTTGGCGTCCAAAGCATACAGATACTGCCCGCGTATGGAAACGATGCGCTCTTCTGAACCTTTGTGCCAGTAGGCGACGCCACGCGTGCTTTCGCCCGCGGCCTCTTTCAACGTCGGCTCCACGGGCTGCTGAACCCACCTGGTTCTTCCGGTAACGGCATCGAAGGCTTCCACCAGCCCAACTCCATCGGGAGCGTAAAGGACGCCGTTCACCATGATCGGAGTTCCGCGAAAGTAATTGGACGGGCTGAGGTCGGGAAATTTGTCCTTGATCTGAGGATCCACGGCAGGCCGTCCCCAGACAATTCCAAGCTTGTTTACGTTGTCGCGATTAATTTGATCGAGGGGAGAGTAACGGCTGAAACCCTTGTTCCCGCCATAGGTAAGCCACTCGCCAGCCGAATTGGACTGGGCGCTCAGGATGAAACTCAATGTCGCGGCCGTTAGAATGAGCCGCAAAACGGATGCTGCCATCACGCCTCCAAAACTTCGGGAAATCAGACTTCGGGAAACCAGATCGGGAAATCAGATCAGAACTTGCGCGACCATTCCTTCGGCCAGCGCTCGATCACGACCTTTTTGTCGGTGTAGAATTCCACGGCGTCGCGTCCCTGTCCGTGCAGTACGCCGAGGAAGCTATCTTTCCAGCCGCTGAATGGGAAATACGCCATGGGCGCCGCCACTCCGATGTTCACACCCACGTTGCCGGTGGGGACTTCGTAGCGAAACTTGCGCGCCGCGACACCGCTGGTGGTGAAGATGGACGCTGCGTTCCCATAGGGGTTTTTCGATATGGTGGCGATGGCGTCGTCCAGATCCCGGGCAGGTTCCAAGGTGAGAACCGGGCCGAAGATTTCGGTGGTGGCCAAAGCGTGATCGGAACCAAGGCCAGTGAGTACCGTGGGCCGCAGGAAATTACCCGAGCCAGTTTGCGCGCGCGCGCCGCGCCCGTCCAATAAAGCTTGCCCGCCGCTTTCGATTCCGGTAGCGATGGAACGCTCGATGCGAGTCTTGCTGGCCGGGGATATCACCGGTCCCATTTGGACGTCTGCGTCCAGTCCATTGCCCACGCGCATGCTGGATGCCAGGTCCAGAATCGCGGACGAAAACTTCTCGCGCGAATCGCCGACCATCACGGCTGTCGACACCGCCAGGCAGCGTTGTCCGGCGCATCCAAACGCGCTGTCGCTGACAACTTTCGCGGCCATTTCGAGATCGGCATCCGGCATGATGACCACGTGGTTTTTCGCGCCGCCCTGACATTGCACGCGCTTGCCATGCTTGGCGCCTTCCACATAAATGTATTTCGCCACCGGCGTGGATCCGACGAAACTGATGGCCCTTACGTCCGGATGTTGAAGCAGAGCATCCACGGCCGGTTTTGCGCCAACCACCAGATTGACTACGCCGCGCGGGAGACCGGTGGCGTGGAGCAGTTCGAAAATCTTGCGCGCGGTGAGCGGCACGCGTTCCGACGGTTTCAAAATGAATGTGTTTCCACAGGCGATGCCGTAGGGCAGGAACCACAGCGGAATCATGGCCGGAAAATTGAATGGCGTGATGGCAGCCACCACTCCCAACGGCTGGCGGATCATGAGTTCATCGATGCCGCCCGAGACGTCCTCCAAGTTGTACCCTTGCATCAGCGTCGGGATGCCGCACGCCACTTCTACGTTCTCGATACCACGGCGCAGCTCGGCTTTTGATTCGGTCAGCGTCTTGCCGTTCTCCAGCGTGGTGATCCGCGCGATTTCATCGAAGTGAGCTTCCAGTAATTGCTTGAACGCGAATAGATACTGGATTCGCTCAGGGGGCGGCGTTCTGCGCCATCCGGGAAACGCCGCGGCCGCCGAGGCTACGGCCTTGCCGACCTCTTCGGCCCCAGCCAAGGCCACGGTCGCAATGGAATCGGACGTGGCCGGATTGGTGATTTCGAAAGTATCGACGGAATCGCCAGGAAGCCATTCTCCGCCGACATAGTTGGATGCGAGCTTCTCGCTTGGGATGGTGGTCGCCATTATGATTACGCTTCCGCCTGTTGGTCGGCCAGCGCCAGGGCGTGATCCAGCGCCGCGACGCCAAAATCGATGTCTTCCTTCTCGATGATCAAGGGGGGCGCGATGACCAGGTGACTGATCCAGGCTTGCACCGCCACTCCAGCCTTCATCATTTCTGACGCCATCTGATCAACTACCATGGGTTTTCCAGACAACTTATCCGCCTTGCTATTCAGAGGTTCCTTGGTCTTGCGGTTCTTCACCAGATCCACGGCCCAGAACAAACCTAAACCGCGGACTTCGCCGATGGAAGGATGCTTTTTCGCTAATTCCATGAGTTCCTCACCCAGGTACTGGCCGATGGTTGAGGCACGCTCCACCAGATTGAGCCTCTGCATTTCGTGAATGGTGGCGATGGCCGGCGCCAGCGTCATCGGATGCGCCTCATAGGTGTGGCCATGCGCGAAGTAATGATCGTCGAAATAGGACGCGATCTTCGCCGTGGTGGCGCACAAGCCCAACGGAACGTACGCGGACGTGATGCCCTTGGCCGTTACCAGGATGTCCGGCTGAACGTCCCAGTGATCCACTGCGAACCAGCGGCCCGTTCGTCCCCAACCGCTCATCACCTCGTCTGCGATCAACAGCACGTTGTGCCGGTCGCAAATTTTGCGCAGCCGCGGAAAATATTCCGGAGGCGGCACTAAAACTCCATTGGTTCCGACCACCGGTTCCACCAGCACCGCCGCCACATCACTCTCGTTCTCGATCATGTGCTCCAGATAATCCGCGCAAGCGATATTACAGCCCGGATACTGATGACCGATCGGGCATTTGTAGCAATTCACTTCGGGAGCGAAAATTACGCCTTGACCTTTACCGCCGGGCTCCATAGGCCATCGCCGGGGATCTCCAGTGGCCGCAATAGAGGCCGTAGTCGAGCCATGGTAAGAACGATAGCGGGCGACGATCTTGGTCTTGCCGGTCACCATGCGGGCAATCTTGATGGCCGCCTCGTTGGCTTCCGTCCCCGACGTAGTGAAGAAGAACTTCTCCAGCCCTTTTGGCAGCACGTCAAGCAGCATGCGGCTCAACTCAGCCCGGACGGTGGTGGCATAACCCGGCGCGATGTAGGGCAGGGTGCGGGCTTGCTCAACAATGGCTTCCATAACCGCGGGGTTTTTGTGCCCCAGGTTCACGCACATCAACTGCGATGAGAAGTCGAGATAGCGCTTGCCTGCGCCGTCGATAAAGTGGCAGCCCTTGGCGTCCACGATGTGCAGGGGCATCCAGTTCTTTTGATAGCGCCAGGTTCCGTAGTTGAGTTGGCGGGTAGTGTCGACCACTTCCTGGGAGGAAAGTTGCTCTAACGTGACGCGCGGCATGTTTTTCTAAACCTTACATGAATTTTGTGATGTTGTCAAAACGTTGGGGCGGCTGTTTTGGTGTTGGAAGCCCGCCGAAAAGCGAAATAAACCGGAACTCCGATGAGGACGATTATCAGCCCTGGGAAAGTGGTCGCCGGACGATACACGAAGAGAATCGTGAGAATCACAGCAGCGCTCAAAATATAGAGCGCCGGCACTACGGGATAACCCCAAGCCCGGTAGGGACGCTCGGCGTTGGGACGAAGACGGCGCAGCCGGAACACTCCCGCGATGGTGAGGATGTAGAACAGCAGAGCGGCGGAAACCACGTAATCCAGCAGATTGCTGAAGAGATTGCCAAACGCGCCGGTGGACGGATTGTAGGTGCGGACCAATACCAGGAAGCCCGCCCAGAGGCCCTGCATCACGAGCGAAGCGCCAGGCACATGAGCGCTGTTTAGCTGAGCCGCACGGCGAAAGAACAGGCCATCGCGCGCCATGGCGAAGTAAGCTCGCGCGCCCGACATCAGCATGCCGTTAATGCATCCGAAGGCCGAGACCATGATGGCAATGGCCATCAACTGCCCGCCCACCGAGGGGAAAACCGCCTGGAGCATCGCGCCGGCCACGCGATCGGACGGAGCATGCTGAATTTTCTCCAGCGGCAGGACAGCGACATAGGCCAAGTTCGCGCACACATACAGCGCGATCACGATGAAGGCCCCCAGTGCCAGCGACAGCGGTACGTTACGGCGCGGATTCTTCACTTCCCCGGCGGTGAAGGTGATGTTGTTCCAGGCATCGGCTGCGAACAGCGAGCCGACCTGAGCCACGCAAATGGCGGCGATCAGCCCGAATATCGTGGTTGGGCTCACCCCCGGGGCCACCGGCGTGTATCCTTGGGGCCGCCATGGGTCAGCGAAATTTGCCTTGCCCGCCGCGCTCCAGCCGACAATTCCCACCACGATCACGCCCAGCAAAGCAGCGAGCTTAGCTGAGGTGAAAGTGTTTTGGATCAGCTTGCCGTAGTTGACTCCGCGCGCGTTGCTCCAGGTCAACAGTGCAATGACCAGCACGCCGATCAATTGCGCCGTGGAAAGCGAAACAGCGTACCCGCTCGACACATGAATGGGCGAGATAATGTACGAGCTTTCGGAGATGCGCGGCCAGAGAATGCCAAGATAGCGCGCGAAGCCGACGCCTACCGCGGCCACCGTTCCGGTCTGGATCACCATAAATAAGGTCCAGCCGTAGAGAAATCCGCACAAAGGCGACCAGGCTTCCCGCAGGTAGACGTATTGCCCGCCGGCACGCGGCATCATGGCAGCCAACTCGCCGTAAGACAGAGCAGCAGCGATGGTCAACACACCGGTAATAATCCAGGACGCGAGCAGCCATCCAACGCTGCCAACTTGTCGCGCCATATCGGCTGCGACGATGAAGATTCCGGTGCCGATCATGGAGCCGGCGACGATCATCGTGGAATCGAAGAGGCCCAGGCTTTGCTGCAGGCCAGCGCCTGGAGCGCCCACGGGAGAAACCGCCGGGACTGGTTCCGCACTCATTATGATGACCGAATTCTCGTCAATGGTACCAGCTTTCCGCGGACCTGCAAACTTATTGCAGGGTTGTAAGCCCACAGTCACCTTATCAGCGCAAGCATGCGGTGGCGTACGCAAGAGTGCGCGCCGTGTTCGCACTCATGCGAACCCATTTTTGCCCGGGCCCCGAAGACGTTCACACGAGTGTGAACGCGGCACGCAAGAGTGCGCGCGCCACAATACCCTCTGCCTCGTACGGACGGATTGAGGTCAGACTAGAACGTCAGAGGCGTATTCACCCAAATCAGAACCGCTTCTTTGTCCGTGGGATTGAACCAGCGATGGCCGATATTACTCTCGAACCAAAAGCTGTCGCCCTCTTGCAGGACATGGAATTCCAGTTCATCCAGCCAGAATTCAAGGCTGCCCTTCAGCATGTAAATGAATTCCTCGCCGACGTGCGAGTAAGCACCGTCGCTTCCGGCCTTAGGCGGGACGCGAAACAACATGCACTCCAGCATCTTGGTCCCAGTGGACAAAAGCTCCATGGCTACGCCCGATTCGGTGGTTAGGGAGTGGCGTTGCTGCGGCCGGATCAAGCGCCGCTTGTGGTGCGGAATGTCAAAGAACTCGAGAACCGTGGTGTTGTATGTGGCCGCCAGCCGTTGCAGCGTCGCTACGGAGGCATTGGCTCGCGACAGTTCGATGGCGCTTAGAAAGCCGGGAGAAATCTTGGCTTGCTCGGCTGCCTCCACCACTCCCAACCCCCGGGACTTGCGCAGCTTTCGCAATTTGGCGCCAAGCTCGGTTTGATTCTTCACCTGGCTGGGAGCCGGCGCGGCGTGCTTGCCATCCAATGCCTGCTTGATGCCCGGCACGTTCAGCTTTTGGACGTCCCGCAGATACTTGATGCGCTTCAACAGATCGAGCATCTCGGGGTTGAAGAGCCGATACTTTCCGGTGCTGCGCGCGGGACTGATCAATCCCACGCTTTCCCACAAGCCTGAGGGTGGAGGGGCTGACGCCAACGATGCGGGCCGTCTGCCCCACCGTTAAGAATCGAGCCCGGACAGTATCGGAGTTGCGCTTACGCACAAGTTCCCGATTATATCCGACTGCATGGAGCCAGAACCGGAAATCCTGCTTGACAACCTTATCCTAACGATGCAATCTTACAGAAAATGCCCCGACGCAGGAATCCGCAGCTGAGGAGGCGCCATTGAACCAGCGTGATCGCGATCTTGGAATGAGCCGGAGAATCACCCGGCGGGATTTCGTGAACGGAGTGAGCGCCGGCGCCGCGGGAGCGGCGCTTCTTCCCGCAGTTTGCGGCGGCGCAGGAATTTGCTCCTGAGCAATCGCCAAATTATTATCCTCCGGCACTCACCGGAATGCGCGGCGACCATGCCGGATCGTTCGAGGTAGCGCATCAACTTCGCGACAGCCGCCAGGTGGATCTGTCGGCGGTGGCGCACACCAACGAGACCTATGACCTGGTGATTGTGGGCGGCGGCATCAGCGGCCTGGGCGCAGCTTACTATTTCCTCAAGAGCGCCGGGCGCGACGCGCGCGTCCTGATCCTCGACAATCACGACGATTTCGGCGGCCACGCCAAGCGCAACGAATTCCGCCACAACGGCCGGCTGCTGGCCATCAATGGCGGAACGTTGAACATTGAGGCCCCGCAGCGTTACAACGAAGCTGCGAAGGAGCTGCTGTTCGGCATCGGGATCGATCTGGACCGGTTCCAGTCAGAGAATGCCACCAATCACAATCTTTACCGTTCGCTCGGATTGGGCCGCGCGCACTTTTTCGACAAAGAGACGTGGGGCGCGGACCGCCTGGTAGCGCGCGGATCTGCTCGCACCGAGCGAGGATTCCTGGGCGAGTTTCCGTCGACATTTCTCGCCAAGACGCCACTTTCCGAACAAGCCCAAAAGGACCTGACTGCGCCTTTACGACGCGCAGCAGCCCGACTACCTTCCCGGCCTGTCCTCAGCCGACAAGAAAGTGCGCCTGGCGAAGATGAGTTATCAGGACTTCCTTCTCAACTTCGCCAAAGTTGATCCCCAGGTGCTGTGGTTCTTCCGCCATTTTGGAGAGGACGTGTTCTGCGTGGGGGCCGATGCAACGCCTGCGCTCTTCGCGTGGCAGATGGGGCAACCGGGTTTCTCGGGACTGCAGCTAGATCCCACGCCCGAGGGCGTCCTGAGCGAATTGCCCGGGGTGCAACATGGCCGGCAAAAAGAGGGCGGAGGCGCGGCCGTGCACTTTCCGGACGGCAATGCCACGGTTGCGCGCCTGCTGGTGCGCTGGTTGATCCCCGACGCGCTGCCGGGAAAGACCATGGAAGACGTCGGTGCGGCGCGCGTGAACTATGCGCTGCTGGACCGTTCGAATCAATCCGCGCGTATTCGACTGAACAGCACAGTGCTCAACGTGCGGCATGACGGAGATCCCGCACAAGCCCGCGAAGTGGTGGTCAGCTACAATCGCGGTGGAAAAATGTACGACGTTCGCGGCAAGGCCTGTGTGATGGCGTGCTGGAACATGTTCATCCCGTATCTGGCGCCTGAGCTGCCCGCAGACGCAGAAGGAAGCGCTGGCCTACGCGGTGAAAGGCCCGCTGGTCTACACCAGCGTCGGCGTGAAGAATTGGAAGGCGTGGCAGAAGCTCGGCGTCAGCTACATTAACGCACCCACCATGTACCACCCGGAGGCCTCACTTACGGAGGCTGTTTCGCTCGGCGACTTGAAACATCCGCAAAGCCCGAAGAGCCGATCGCGTTGCATCTGGTGAAAATCATGTCCTCGCCAGGGAAGCCGAGGAAGGAACAACACCGGTTGGGAAGGGCTGAGTTACTGAGCACCACGTTCGAAACCTTCGAGCGGAACATTCGCGATCAGTTGGCGCGCATGCTGGGCGCGGGCGGCTTCGACCCGGCGCGCGACATTGTGGACATCACGGTCAATCGCTGGCCGCACGGATACGCCTACACCTACAACAGCCTCTTCGAGCCGATGGAATGGGTGTTTACGAATTCGGAGAAGCGCCCCAATGTGATCGCGCGCCAGCCGTATGGTTTGATCGCGATCGCTAATTCCGATGCGGGCGCCAGCCCGCATACCGACACTGCGCTTTGGGAAGCGCATCGCGCGGTGGGCGACGTACTGAATCGCCGCGCCATGCCCAAATTAGCGGAATAGTATGAAGCTGCTGGCGGGTCTACTGTTGCTGGCTGTCGCGACCATGAGCGGCCAGGTACCAGCGGATCTCCAGCTAAAGTTCGGAACCTGGAAGTTGAATCTCCAGAAATCAAAATTTCCAGAGGAAACCGCAGCACCGCGAAGCGACACGCGAGTCTATGAGGACCGGGGCGGTGGCGTGGTCATGTCGACGCATACCACAATCGATCAGCATGGGCAGGAATCACTCACCATTTACGCCGCCAAGTTCGACGGCAAGGAATACCCGGTCGCCACCCGGGGGGCGGGCGCGCTGAGTACCATTGCCTTCCATGCCATTGACCCGTATTCGGAGTCGTTCGTTCTCACCCGCGATGGAAAAGTCGCCACGCGAGGCACGACCACGATTTCGAAGGATGGTAAAACGCTAACGATGACCTTGAACACCACCAATTCCAAGGGACAGACATCGCAAGGAATCAGCATCTATGAGAAGCAGTAAAAGGTCATCCAAGGGGACGTGGGCGGTAGGCGCGATGGCCGCATTGCTGCTGGTTCCTTTTCTCGCGGCGCAACAAATTCAATACGCGGATCTGGTTCTGCGTGGCGGCAAAGTGATCACCGTCGACGCTCAAGACCACATCTGGGAGGCAGTGGCAGTGACCGGAAATCGCATTTCCGCGATCGGCACAAATCAGGAGATCAGCCGCCTGGCTGGCCCACAAACCAAAATAGTGGAGCTCAACGGCCGAACACTCCTGCCTGGATTTATCGACGCGCATTCTCACGTGGAAGGGCTTGCGGAGAGTGAGCATGCCATGGTTCCCATTCAGGCTCCTCCGTTGAAAGGCGCGGCGGAGATCATCGCCAAGCTTAAGGAGCGCGCTTCGCAAGTTCCGGCCGGCACGTGGATCGTTGGCCAAGGCACATACAACCAGGTGATGCCAACGCGCGAGGAACTCGATCGCAATTTCCCCGACCATCCCGTGGTCCTGCGATGGAGCGCGCACGATTGGCTGCTGAACCACCGGGCCGATGAGAAAGCCGATCTGAATCGCGCCACGCCCGATCCCAAGGGCGCCGGCCGAATCGAACGCGCTCCCAATGGCGAGCCGATGATCTTGCGGGATGCCGGAATCGATTTGCACTTGCCGCGTCCCACCTACCAGCAAATGCGCGAGTGGCTGCCCGAAACTCTTCGGGACTTCTACCTGAAACGGGGCGTTACGACGGTCTATGACATGTCGAGCCCCGAGACCGCGTACCGCATCTATCGTGACGCGCGCGACCAGAATGAACTTCCCGTGCGAATGGTTCTGAGTTACATCATTGGAGTTCCCGATATTTCAGGTACCGATGCCGATCTCGAGGCCGCCATGTTGAACTCCGGCCTGCGAACCGGTTTCGGTGACAACTGGCTGCGGTTGGGGGCGATCAAAATCATTCTGGACGGCGTGTGGGGAACCACCGCGGCGGTCTATAAGCCGGTGTGGAAGGGATCGGGCACCACCTGGATTGCCAATAATTTCGGTGGTGTCAGCCGCAGCCAGGAAATTCTCAACCGGCAGATTCTGGATGCGCATAAGGCCGGATGGCAGGTGTGGGTTCATGCCAACGGCGATCGCGCGCAGGATATGGTTCTCACGGCGATCGAGGCCGCTCAGAAGGCTTTCCCACGCGATGATGCGCGGCATCGTATCGAACATTTTGGCCACTTCCTGACGCAAGATCCACAGAGAACCGAGGAACGGCTGGCACGTATGCAGCGCGACCACGTGATCCCTTCGCCGCAGGTGGCGTTTCTCTGGCGGCTGACCGACGAGAATCTGAAGGAGCCCGACGTAAAGTTTTTTCCGATGAAGACGCTGATCCAGCGCGGCTTCCATCCACCGGGCGGATCGGATACGCTGGGCACGCAAAATTTCGCTACCAACCCGCTGTTTTCGATTTCAGTGGCAGTGAATCGCAAGACCAAGTATGGCCAGCCGGCGAATCCGGAAGAAGCCATTTCGAGAATGGATGCGATCCGCATGTTTACCACTTGGGCGGCCTATGCCGGATTTCAGGAGAAGACCCGAGGGAGCATCGAGAATGGGAAGCTGGCCGACCTGGTGGTTTTGTCCGGCGATCCGCTGACCGTCCCGGCCGAACGACATCCTGGATCTGAACGTGGACTATACGATTGTGGATGGTAAGATCGCCTATCAACGTTAAAGAATGGAAGTTCGAGGCGTAAATGAATATGAGCACACGGTACATTCTGGTGATCGCTACGGCGGGTCTATTGATTGCGGCCAGCGAGACGAAGCGAGGCGACGTTACGGAAGCACGGGTCATCGCCGAGGCTTCCACCGGCAGCGATTGGCTGGTGGGCGGACGCACCTTCGATGAGCAGCACTTCAGCCCTCTGAAGCAGATTACGGACCGGAACATCGGGAAGCTCGGCCTGGCATGGGCCACCGACATCGAGAGCGCGATGGGGCTGGCGACGGAACCGATCGTCGTGGATGGTGTCATCTATGTAAGCGCACCGCAATCGCGCGTGTATGCCGTGGATGCGCTCTCTGGAAAAGTGCTATGGAAGTTCGATCCCAAGGTCCGGCTGGACCGGATGCGGAATTCATGGTCGGCGCATAGCAATCGTGGCCTGGCGGTGTGGGCGGGCAAAGTTTATGTGGGAACCGGCGATTGCCGGCTGGTTGCAATCGATGCCACCAGTGGCGAGAAAGCCTGGGAGTCGCCGGTTTGCGATGGCTCGAAGACCGGCATCACCGGCGCGCCGCACGTAGGCAAGGGCAAAGTGTTCATCGGCTACAACGGTTCGGACATCGGCGTGCGCGGATCGCTGGTGGCTTTCGACGCAACCAGCGGTAAAGAAGCCTGGCGATTCTGGACAGTGCCCGGCGATCCATCCAAGGGGTTTGAATCGAAAGCGCTGGAGATGGCCGCCAAGACCTGGTCCGGCGACAAATGGTGGGAAGTTGGCGGCGGCGATGTTTGGGATCCGATTACGTATGACCCGGCAACCGGCCTGGTGATTTTTGGAACCGCTGGAGCGGAACCCGAAACGCTCTTCGGCGACAAGGCCGACAAGAAGGTTGGCGGCGACCGGCTCTTCGCTGGATGTGTGATTGCGGTGAACGCCGATACCGGCGAGTATGTCTGGCACTTTCAAACCAGCGCGTCGGATTTTCATACCGAGAACATGCACATCCTGCTGGCTGACATGGCAATCGATGGACAGAAGCGGCGGGTGGCGATTACGGCGCCGAAGAACGGATTCGTTTATGTACTGGATGAAAAGAACGGCTCGCTCGTGGAAGCGAAGCCAGTGGCCAAGGTGAACTGGGCCACTTCGATCGATCTGAAGACCGGGCGGCCAGTGGAAACGCCTGTCACCGGTGAGCGGCGATAAGGAGGCGGACACAACTGGTGGCCCATGAGCTTCAGCCCGATTACCGGCCTGGTCTATCTCCCGTTGCACGACCCCAGGGAGAAACCGGTGGCCGGCGAGTTCCCGGAAGTAGGAAAGCTCGTAGCCTGGGATCCGCGCAGCCAATCGATTCGCTGGTCTGTCACCGAACCAATCGCCACCAACAGCGCCGTCCTTTCCACCGCGGGCAATTTGGTTTTTCAGGGCGAGGGCACGGGCGAATTCGCGGCTTACTCAGCCGACAGTGGACGCAAAGTGTGGTCCATCAAAACGGGATCGGCCATTCACTCGGTGCCAGTGAGTTTTTCCGTTCGGAATGAGCAATACGTTCTGGTTCCGGTTGGATGGGGTTCCGGCTCAAGACTGTTCAGCCAGGGCAGCTCTATGGCGACGCCGGAAGCGAAGCGAGGTCCGGCGCGCCTGCTCGCGTTCAAGCTGGGTGCTACCACGCCCTTCCCAACCGTGACCGTGCGGGTGCCACCGGTGCCCAAGCCGCCCGAACAAACCTTTAGTAAGGAAACCATTCAACTGGGTGCGGCACTTTTCGAAAAGCACATTTGCTTCGATTGTCACGGGCCCTACGCCGATGGGAGCGGCGCATTCACCGAAGACGGCGCGATTCCCGATCTGCGTTATCTGCCCGCTGAATCTCATCGCCTGTGGAGCGCAACCGTTCTGGGCGGCAGTCACCAGAAGCAGGGGATGCCCGGATTCGCCAATCCGCCCGGCTTTCCAATTGCGGTACGAAAGATGAGCGCGCAGGAATCCGACGCCATTCATGCCTACGTCATCGAGCAATCCTGGAAGGCTTACAACGAGGAACACAGCAAAGCCCCACAGAACAAGCCAAACTAGAATTTATGGCAGACTTGACGGTTCTGGAACTCGGCGCGGACCCGCGCGAACGCGGCAGGGTGCATGGGCGCAGCATGCGCTCCCAAATTCGGGAGAACTACCGAACGTACGTGGAGCGTTTCAAGGCGGGCGGCGCCACGCTGCCTTCCGTACTCGAACAAAGCGATGCCTGGGCGGCTTTCATCGTTCGCGACAATCCTGAGTATGCCGAGGAGATGCAGAATGTCGCGGCCGGAGCCGAACTTTCGTTGACGGAAGTCGCGATGCTGAATGCGCGTTATGAATTGACATACTGCGTGTTCGGTTCCGAGGCGCAGACCCTGAACAAGTCTGCCACTATCGAGCAGGAAGGGTGCACTTCGTTCGGACTGCTTCCGGAGATGACGGCCAATGGCCACACGGTGATCGGCCAGAATTGGGACTGGCTGCAGAAAGTGCAAGGTCACGTCTTCATCATGCGCGTGACGCGCTCTTCCGAACCAGGGAGGGGAAAGCCGGATTTCGTTGGCTTTACCGAAGCGGGCATTGTCGGTTGCAAAATGGGCGTGAACGCCGCAGGCATTGGTTTGTGCGTGAACGGACTGGTCACCCAGCGTGACGGAGCCAACGGATTCCGCAAGCCGTTCCATGTGCGCTGCAAGGAAATCCTGGATGCCTGGACTTTCGACAAAGCGCTGCTACCGGTGGTGCAGACGGACCGCTGCTGTTCGACGAACTTCCTGATCGGCCATGCCGAGGGCGAAATCATTAATATCGAGGCCACGCCCGATTACTGCTCTTACATGTATCCGGACAATGGCGTGGTAACGCATGCCAACCATCTGGTGAGCGAGACCCGCATCGCATCTCAGTTCGAACGCATCGCGCCGCATTCGCTGTATCGCGCGAATCGGCTGCAGCGCTTGATGCGCCAAAGCGGAAAGATCGGAACGGACACCATCCACACCTTGCTCTCCGATCACTTCAGCGCGCCTGCATCCATCTGTCGCCATCCCGATATGACGCTGCCGGAACCGAAGCGCGTGATCTCGGTTGCGGCAGCCGCTATCGATCTCAATACGCGTACGCTCTATGTGACGGATGGCCCGCCTTGTGAGTCGGCATTCCAGTCTGTGCCCCTGCACGCGACCACATCCACAAATCATAATGTGGCCGCGCAAACGCATGCCGCCGATTAGTCCGTGGCCCAACGGTGCGCAGTGCGCCGTAATGTTCACTTTCGACTTTGATGCCGAGACGCTTTGGATTTCGCGCGATCCATCCAATTGGAAACGGCCCGGTACTCTTTCGCAAGGAACCTACGGCGGCAAAATCGGCGTCCCCAAAATTCTGGAACTGCTGCGCGGTTTCGGACTGAAGGCAACCTTCTTCGTCCCCGGTTGGACCGCCGAAAAATACCAAGACCGTCTGGAAGCGATGCTGCGCGACAAGCATGAGATCGGCCATCACGGTTATCTTCACGAATGGATCGATCCCGATTTTCCGGATCGCGAACGCGAAGCCCTGGAGAAGGGCCTGGAAGCTTTGCAGACAACCGTGGGCGTTCGGCCGAGCGGCTATCGATCTCCAGCCGGCGAAACCAGCGCGAACCTGGTTGAATTGCTTGCGGAACACAAGTTTCTCTACGACAGCTCGCTACAGGATGACGTCAATCCATATCAGTTGCGGCTTGCTAGCGGCGCGCCCGGCCCCATCGAGATTCCTTGGCACTGGAGCCTGGACGACGCGCCGTATATGCTTTTTTCCTTGAAGAACCCGCGGCCGATCATGACCAGCTCGCACGTGCTGGAAATATGGCAGCAGGAGTTCCAGGAGATCTACCGGTGCGGCGGGCTGTTCAATCTGGTGTGCCACCCGCAGGTGATCGGCCGGCCCTCCCGGATCGCACTGCTGCGGGAGTTCATCGATTTCACTATGAAATTCCCGAAAATCTGGTACGCCACTGGCCGGGAAGTGGCGGATGAATGGCTCGAATCCGGCCAGATCGAAAAGCAAGAGCACATCAAGATCGGCTAGGAACTGCATGGCTTTCCTGCCAGCCAATCGCGCCTTCCTATCTTGCATAGGCTGCTGACAGTCGACGCGTCTTTATGCCTTTTTTATGACTTTGCGAGCAAACTGGCCAATACTATGGCGGCGAGTGCAGACAGCGCAAGTCTACAACCTCAATCGCTGCTGGTCGATCGCCTCCGGCCCCGTCAGAACAATTCACAAAAACTTGAGAATTTGACTCTGAACGAGCTGCGACGAAGGGTTCGTCAGAATCGCGTCAGCTTCCCTTCGCAGGTTCCGGCCTTCGCAAAACACGACCGTCCCGACGTGCAGGTAAAGGCCGTTCAACTGTATTTTCTCTTCGGATGGAGCTGCAATAGGATCGCGCAACGGTATGGCCTTCTTCGTCAACGGGTCCAGCAGATCTTGTCGACCTGGAAACGCCGCGCCATCGAGATGGGATATATCCAAGACATTCCACCTGCCAAGGACATTGCTCCGGCCGCACCGCCGCAGGCTCGTAAGCGCATCCAACGTTGACTTATTGCGCATAGGCCGACTCCTAACGGTACATACTGAAAGCGGAGGAACATCGGAAGGATGACCAAGCAAGAAGTGCGAGCCCGGATTGAGGAACTGGCCATCGTGCCGGCGGTTCGCGCCTCGAACGCGGACGACGCTCTGTTCGCCGCTGAAGCGGTTTCGCGCGGCGGACTTCCCATTGTCGAACTCACGATGACAGTCCCCAACGCGAACGAGTTGATCGCTCGCCTGGTGAAGAAACATCCGCACATGGTGGTAGGAGCCGGGACGGTATTGGACTTGGAAACTGCGCGCGCCTGCCTGGCGGCGGGAGCCAAATTCATCACCAGTCCGGGGTTCGACGCTGAAATCGTCGACTTCTGCGTCAAGGCCGGAGTCATCGTAATGCCTGGAGTGTTGACGCCCACTGAAATCATCCTGGCGACGAAAGCGGGTGCGGACTTCGTCAAGATATTTCCCTGCTCGCAGGTGGGTGGCGTGGATTACCTGCACGCCTTGAAAGCCCCGTTTCCCCAGGTATCGTTCATTGCTTCGGGTGGCGTCAATCAACAAACCGCCGGGAAATACCTGGCGGCCGGAGCCACGGCTGTGGGAATTGGCGCCGACCTGGTGCCCCCGCGCGCCATCGCCAACCGTGAGTCCGGATGGATTGAAGAGCTGGCCCGACGATACGTCCACACCGTCAAGTACCTGCGCCAGCCCGATTGATCCCGGCCTGCGTGCCCTCACTCCGGCCTGCGTGCCTTCACTCCGGCCTGTGTTTTCTGGCGCAGGATTTCTCCGCAAGTACCAGCGAACAGTACCTTTGCTGGTTTTCAGCTAGGGCCTTTTTCAGGGCTTCGCTAGGCCCGCTTTTCGCGCAGAAGTTCCCTCTGATCGCGATAAGCAATCCATGGGATGTAATGCAACGTTTCCCAGCGCCCAAGGCGGGGTCCGACGGTTTCGGGCTTCCGCGTGGACGGCTGTACTTCTTCTCTCAGCGGCGACAGGTCAGGCCGCTGGACGACAACTCCTGACGGGACATGTCCCGCAAGCAGTAGCAGAATCAAAGGTTGAGGGCCGGGTGCCGGGCGCCACGCGAATCAGTCTGGCGGTAGGACTGCCTTTGCGAAATCAGGCAGAGCTTGAGAATCTTCTGAAGCAGCTTTCAGACCCACGAAGCCCGAACTTCCGGCAGTACCTTACCCCGGCGGAGTTTGCCGAGCGCTTCAGCCCCACTGCGGACGACTACCAGGCGCTCGCCGCTTTCTTTCAAGCCAACGGCCTGGCGGTGACGGCCACGCATCCCAACCGCACGATTCTGGATGTTAGCGGGACGGTGACG
The DNA here is from genome assembly GCA_963781905.1 of Bryobacterales bacterium. Taxonomy (GTDB): domain Bacteria; phylum Acidobacteriota; class Terriglobia; order Bryobacterales; family Bryobacteraceae; genus Palsa-89. Next base: position 2,900,160 of record CAWAHZ010000010.1, on the reverse strand, counting down.
GATATCGAGAGTACGTTTCAGGTCAACATGATGTACTGGAGCCATCCCAAGCGCGGCACCTTCTTTGCGCCGGATCGCGAGCCGTCCGTGGATGCCGGAGTGACCATTCTGGATATCACCGGCCTCGATAACTTCGTGCTCCCGCGTCCCATGGATCTTAAGTCGTTTCCTTTGGACGGCGCAACACCGCTAACCACCGGCTCAGGCCCGGCGGGTCTTTACATCGGCGGGGATTTTCGCGCCGCTTACGCCCCGTCTGTCACGTTGAACGGCTCGGGCCAAACCATCGGTCTGTTCGAACTGGACGGCTTTTACGCGAGCGATGTGCAGGCCAATTTCCAGCGGGCGGGTTTGCCCTCCGTGCCGGTCGAAACGGTGCTGCTGGACGATTTCAACGGCACCCCAGCCAGCGGCAACATCGAAGTGACGCTGGACATCATGATGGCCGCTTACATGGCGCCGGGGGCGACCAACATCATCGTTTACGAAGGCACCAACTGGAACGACGTGCTGAACCGGATGGCCACCGACAATCTGGCCAGCCAGTTGAGCTCGTCCTGGACCTACAGCCCGACCAATGCAACCACCGAGCAAATCTTCAAGCAGATGATCGCGCAGGGGCAGTCCCTATTCCAGGCATCGGGCGACAGCGGGGCGTACAGCGGCGCGATACCGTCGCCGGCGGATGACCCCAATATCACCGTGGTCGGTGGCACCAGTTTGACCACCACCGGCCCGGGAGGGGCCTGGCAATCGGAATCCACCTGGTCGGACTCGGGTGGCGGCGTTAGCACTACCTGGCCGATTCCCAGCTATCAGCAGTCCGTGAATACCACCGCGGCGGGCGGCTCTTCGGTCATGCGCAACATCCCCGACGTAGCGCTCACGGCGGACATTCAAATCTTTCTGATCTGCAATAACGGGCAAGCGGTAGAGGTGGGGGGCACCAGCGCGGCAGCTCCTTTGTGGGCCGGCTTCCTTGCACTGGCGAACCAGCAGGCGGCGGGGAGCGGAAAGGCGCGGGTCGGGTTTCTCAATCCGTTGCTCTATGCCATCGGCACTGGATCGAGCTACCAAACCGATCTGCACGACATCGTCACCGGCAACAACGACGGTTATACCGCATTGCCCGGTTACGATCTCGCCACCGGATGGGGCAGTCCGGCCGGCCAGCCCCTGATTAACAATTTGACCGCGACATCGAATACGCCGGCCTTCAGCCTGTCGTCTTCTGCTTCCGTTCTTTCCATCGCCCCCGGGACCAGCGGCACGAGCAGCATCACCGTCACCTCACAACCGGGTTTCACCAGCGCTGTGAACCTGGCCGTGGCTGGATTGCCGGCCGGAGTAACGGCGACGTTCAGCCCGGCGAGCACCATGACCGGGAGCACTCTAACGCTGCTTGCGAGCAGTTCGGCGGCGGCTGGGACATCCACGATTACCATCACCGGAACTTCCGACGGCCTGACCGGCACAGCGAAGATGGCGTTGACCGTTAGCGCGTCGCCGGCATTTAGCATCGTAGCGACGCCCACCACATTCAGCCTCACGCAAGGGGGATCGAGCACCGGCTCCATCGCCGTGAACGAGAAAAATGGATTCACTGGAACCGTCTCTCTGGCCGCTTCGGGGCTACCCCCGGGCGTGACTGCTTCCTTTGGCGCCGCCAACTCAGCCGGCGCCAGGACGCTGACTCTGGCCGCAACTAATTCAGCCTCCGTGGGCGCTTCGAGCATAATCATCACCGGAACTTCCGGGGGCCTGAGTACGACGGCGACCATCCATCTAACGGTGAGCGCGGCAATGGGCTATACGATCGCATCATCTCAAGCCAGCTTGAACGTTCCCCAAAGCGGCAGCGCGGCGAGCACCATCTCGGTGACGCCCGAAGGCAACTTCAGCGGCGTGGTAGCTTTTTCGATTAGCGGTCTGCCCCCTGGTGTTACGGCCATGCTCAGTCCGGCGCAAGCCACTCGCACCACCACTCTGACTTTGCATGCCGCTGCGAGCGCGACGTCCGGCACGTCCACCGTCACGGTGACGGGCACGTCGGGCACAGCCAGCAGCACAACTTCGATCGCCATCGACGTCACGGCTCCGGCCAGCTTCACGCTTGCAGCGACGCCGGCCAGTCTCAGCCTCACCCCCGGCACGAACGGGGCGACCAGCATAGTGGTCACTGGCGAGAACAGCTTCAACGCCACGGTAGCGCTGGCCGTCTCCGGACTTCCAGCCGGGGTTACCGCGTCTTTCGCTCCCGTGACAGCGGGTCACCAAGGCTCGGTCACCTTCGCAGCCACCATTAGCGCGCCACCCTCCACCGCGACGGTCACCATCACCGGTACGGCTGGCTCCCTCGTCAGCAAAACCACCGTCACGCTCACCATCGCGCGGCCGCCGACCTTCGCCTTATCAGCTTCGCCTGCGACTCTCAGTATTGCGCAGGGAGCCACGGCGAGCAGCACTCTTACTTTGACTCCGGAGAACGGATTCTCGAACATCGTGACGTTGAGCATTGCCAGTCTGCCGAAAGGCGTGGTGGGATCCTTCAGCGTGGGAACCACACCCGTCAGTTGTATCCTCACGCTCGCGGTGACCAGCTCCGCGGCAACCGGCCCATCCACCGTGACCCTGACAGGCAAATCCGGCAGCCTGAGCCAGGCCGTCGTGATAGCGCTCACCGTATTGCCGCCCGCGAGCGGAAGCGCGGGAGTGAATATGGCGGCGGCTTACAACGTGATGGGGCTGGTAACGGACGGCGCGGAATTTCTGAGCAGCAGCGGCCTGGATGGCGGCGGCCGGGCGTATTCCGGGAATTTGCTCGGGACCGTCGAGACCGCCGGCGGCGCGCCTTTCAAACTTGGGGCGCCCAACACGCCAGGCGCGGTGAGCAGCGCAACCATCCCTCTTCCGGCGGGCAACTACTCTTCTCTCAAGCTGCTGGCTACGGGAGTGAATGGCAATCAGCTCTCGCAGACCTTCAAGGTTACCTATACCGATGGCAGCACTACATCGTTCACTCAAAGTCTGAGCGATTGGTGCACGCCCGAAAACTATTCAGGCGAATCCAACGCCATCCAGATGCCTTACCGCGATAACAGCACTGGCAGTCGGGACACGCGGCAGGTGATGCTCTACGGTTACACCTTCAATTTGTCCGGCGCCAAGACCGTCAAGTCCATCACGCTCCCGAATAATCGGAATGTAGTGGTGCTCGCGATGAACCTCACCGCGGCCAGCGGGGAATCGGCCAATAGCGTGGGAGCTACCGAGAGTTTCCACAAAACGCAGATCACCCTGTTCCCGGCAGCCAATCGCGTGGAGCGTTAGGACTTCCGAACAAATCTCGCCTGCTACAATCCGCCTGCTACAATCCGTCAATGCGATATCTGCTGTCGTTTTGTACAGCTTTGTGTCTGTTCGCGCAATCGAGCACAGACCTTGCTCAGGCTCTCAACTCGTCGCGCCAGCGCATCGACTCTATTGACGACCAGATCGTGAAGCTGCTCAACCAGCGGGCCCAGGTGGTTCGCGAAGTGGGGCTGATCAAGAAGCAGTATCGTGCGCCGGCCAGTGCACCGGGCCGCGAAGAGCAGGTCCTGCGGCGCGTATCCGCGAATGCCCAAGCGCCACTCACACCCCCAGCCGTCGAAGCGGTCTACAAGGCCATTCTGCACGAAATGTCGGCCATGGAAGCGGCCGAAATGGAAAAGACCTCCCATCCCCGCTAGCGCGGCTTTTTGCTCGTTTCGGCATGGCCCGAGCCCGCTTGCATGCAGCCGGACAATAGGAATAACATGGACTCGATAAGAGAGGGGCTTCGAATGACGATATTGCAGGCCGCCCGTGACAAAGTGTGCTGTGCCGCCTTGATGGCCGCAGGGATTTTCGCTGCCGCAGGTCCGGTTCTGGCACACCATTCGTTCACCATGTTCGACATGACGAAACGGGTGACCCTAGTGGGCACGGTCACCTCTTTTGAATGGACCAATCCCCATTCCTACATCGAGATCGACGTTCCGGATGAAAAGGGAACCGTGAAGCACTATAGCATCGAGATGGGCAGCCCCAGCATCCTCATGCAAAGCGGCTGGAAGTTCTCGAGCCTGCATACCGGCGACAAGATCACTCTGATTATGAACCCCATGAAGAGCGGCCAGAATGGCGGATTCCTTTCCACCGCGACTTTGCCGGATGGAAAGGTGCTCAGCAACGGACCGCGGCAGGAGCCTTCACCCCCGCCGGCGCAGAAATGACTCTTCGCGGAGAATCCTGGATGACATTAAAGATGCTTCGATGCGCCGCGCTGCTGCCCATCACTCTGGCCATGGTCCATGCGCAGCCGGCCAGCCAGCCACCGGATCTCACTGGCGTGTGGGGCATCTATCGAGGCGGACCCGGAGCGGACCCGAAGTTCGTGGCGCCCGCGCCCAGTCCCATTGTCTTGAAGCCCGAGTACGACAAACCGTATCGGGAGAAGCGCGCCAGAGAGTCCGCGGCGGCACAGCGCGGGGAGCAACTGGACAACAGCGGCGCCCGCTGCATCCCGTATGGCGTGCCCAGCATGATGGCCATCGCCATTTATCCGGTTGAGTTCATTCAAACCTCGAAACAAGTCACGATTATTTCCGAAGCCTTCAGCGAGGTGCGCCGGGTTTATCTCGACCGGCCCCAATGGAAAATCGAAGACGTTGCGCCAGGTTACTACGGCCGCTCGGTGGGGCACTGGGAAGGCGAGACGCTGGTGGTGGACACGGTCGGCATCAAGCCCGCGGCTTCAGGTTATCGAGGAATTCCGCACAGCCCGCAGATGCGTGTCACGGAGCGGATCGCTAAACTTTCGCCGGATATCCTGCACGACCAAATCACCATTGACGATCCCGTGGTGCTCGAAAAGCCGGTTACCTATACCGTGGCCTATAAACGCATGCCCGCCGATTACGAGATGGTGGAATTTGTGTGCGACAACAATCGTGAATATGTCGACGAGAAGGGCATCGTTCGGCTGAAGCTGCACGACAAGTAATAAGGAATCATTAGTATGCAGAAGCGATTTGGAATCACATCAGCGGCTCTGTTCGCGCTGGCCCTCGGGGCTTTCGCGCAAGCTCCTTCCGCCCCGGCCGCTCCCGAGCCCCAGCTTGGCGCACTCGCTCCGGCGAATATCAACAAGCCTCGTCCCAAGCCGGGGTTCGACATTACAGGAACCTGGCTGCACGCCTTTAGCCGCGACAATCCGTTCACTTTCGCGCCCCCGGCCGGATTCAAGCTGACGCCGGAGGCTCAGGTGCAGTACGACGCAGCCAAGAAAGCCCGGGCCGAAGGCAAGGCCTATCACGACGACATCGGCCAGTGCTGGCCCGCCGGATTGCCATTGATCATGACGCGCGTGTGGGCCATCGCGATGATCCAGAAGCCGACCGTGATTTTCATGGTCAGTGGTTTCATGAATAGCACGCGCATCATTTACCTGGATGGACGCAAGCATACGGATCCCGATATCGTCATCCCCAGTTTCAACGGCGAATCCATCGGCCATTGGGAAGGGGACACGCTGGTGGTGGATACCATCGGATTCGTCGACGACCATCATTGGCTCGACAGCGGCATACCGCTCAGCGACAAGACGCACATGGTGGAACGCATGCGGCTGCTGAACGATGGGGCCACGCTCGAGATCGAATACACCATATCGGATCCGAAAGACTGGGTGGGCGAGTGGAAATGGACCAAGCGCTGGAAGCGCGTGGACGATACCGATATCACCGAAGCGTCGTGCCTGCCGGATCTCAATGCTCACATGCCGAGCGTAACGTCGAAATCCGTGAACATTCACTAGAAAGGGATTTATGAGAAGGTTACTGGTTGTGTCTGCCTGTGCGATGGGCCTCGGGATGTCCGGCGTCGCTTATGCCCACCATTCGATGGAAGGTTTTGCTCGTGACAAGAACATCACGCTGGTCGGAACGGTCAAGCAATTCAAATGGGCCAATCCGCATTCCTGGATTGAGTTGGAAGTTCCCAAGGAAAATGGCGCCGTGGAAACCTGGAACATCGAGATGACGGCCCCGTTTGTTCTGGTGCGCGCCGGCTGGAAATCCAGCTCGCTGAAGCCGGGTGACAAAGTGACGGTGGTGGGGCATCCGCAAAAGAGCGGTGAGCCGGGGGCCTTGTTTGTTTCGGTCACAACAGCCAGTGGCGAGACCCTTACAGACCGGCCTCCCGCGGCGCCGGCTGCCAAGTGAGACGGCGTTTCTATTGCATTGCACTCCTGTTGGGCAGCGCGCTGTTCGCCAAGGGCGCGAACGACGCCTGTGATCGCGAATGCCTGCGCGGCTTCGTAACGAAGTATTTGAACGCGTTAGCCGTCCACAAGCCGGCGGATCTTTCCCTCACCGGCAATGTCCGATTCACCGAAGATACAGTCGAGCAGAAACTGGGCGAAAGTCAGCTCTGGCGCAACGCCTCCGCCCTTCGCCCTTATCGGCTGGACATCCTGGATGTCCGCGCGGGAGTGGCCGCCTCTCAAACCATCGTGGAAGAATCCGGTAAGCCGGTGATGCTGATGCTGCGGCTCGAGATCTCCGGCGGAAAGATTGCCGAGGTGGAAACGCAGGTAACCAGAAACAAGACCGAAGGATCGCTGTTCAAGCCTGAGGCCCTGAGGGCCCCAAGCGGCGCCATGCTGTGGGTGCCCGGCGATGCAGAACGCGATTCGCGCGAAGAAGCGACCAAGATCGCCGAGCTTTATCCCGCCGGTCTGAAGGCGGGCAGCTTTGTTACCGTCCATACGCCTTTCGCCCCCGACGCCTATCGATTCGAGAACGGAAGCCTGATGGCGGGGCCGGGCTGTACATTCATGCCAGGCTGCGAGAACATCCAGGGACAAAAGATCCCGACGCTGTCTCAAATTCAATATCGCGTCGCGGCCGTGGACGAATATCTGGGCATCGTGCTTCTTCGCATGGATTTTGGCGCCGGATCCTCTCGCGTGGCAGGCGATTCGCTGGACGTTTGGGAAGCCTTCAAAGTATACGGCGGACAGATCCACGCGGTGGAAGCGTTCATGAAGAATATGCCGTTGGGGACCCCGTCTGGTTGGGACTCGCCCGGCGCCAGGTAAACACCGCAGGCGCGCCCGCAAAGAACCAGATGGCGAGCAGGGTGTCTGTGATGGCGCATCCTTCGGACGAATTGGGTATGAACGGGATGATGGGATGCCCATTGAAGTGATGCACCAGGTCCCAGAGGGTGTGTAGAATCCAGGCCAGCCCGATGAATCGATACGAACGCAGGCCGCGGTAGGCGCAAAACGCCATAACGGCGGTGAACGCGAGTTCCCACAGTCCGAGGCCGCCGCCGCTCAGGTAGGCAGCCCCCGCACCACCCACCAGGATCGCGTTGAAATTCCTGCGTCCGGGCTCCTGGAGCAGCGCGCACAGCGCAATGAAAATGAGCACCGACAAGGCGGCGAACAGCGCATCGGATGGGTGAAAGCTGGAATGGAGGGCCATTGGCATGCCCGAAAATAGCACGACCGGTCGGTTCTAGTCAAGGACTAACTGCCGGGTCACTTACCTGGAACGATGTGCTCCAGGTCCTGATTGTTCTCCTGGCATTCGGCTTCCATAATGCGTTCGTCGCGAGGCGGGTGCCTCAGAATCAATCGGTATTGCCAGGGTTTGGTGAAGACTTTGGGGTCTTCCATCGTAGCCTGGTACAGAATGGTATCGTTCGGCTGCAGGCTGTAACGCTCCACCACGTGCAGATCCTCGCTATGAAAGTGCCCCGCGCCCGGCAGCCAGGTTTTGTCGTTGAAACCAGTGACGTCGACGACGAACGTATCCGCATCCCAGCTCCCCACGGAATCGCCCATGTAGGTTGGATCGAGGTCCGCCGGATGCGGCCGCCCATCGGTGGAAATGATGCGATAGATATGGTTCGACTCGTAGAGAATATAGGTCTTCTTCGCGGTCTGTGCAATCTCGAACGGCACCGGGATGCCGGTAATACGCGGCGTGCCCGCCATCTTGCACTGTACGTTGGGATCCTTGCGATCATCGGAAGCCAGCTCTTTCACCTTGCCGGCGGCCCAGGGCTGATAAGGAGCCGGACCCGGTGACGGGCCCCAAGTGCTGGTGCGCCCTTCGCCCGGACGCACTTCGCCGGTTTCGCCGAACAAGCTCACCCCGATGCCTTGCCAGATACCGGAGAGATCGGGCCTTCCCGCGGCATCCCGGTGAATTTTCGCGCTGGAGGGTGTTTTCTCTTGTGCCAGTGCGCAGAGCGAGCAGGCGGCAATCATAAACAACGGTGCAGTCTTCATCGTCATTTTTATTGCTCCTATCGCGCCGGCGGTCCCAGGAAAAGCTTCTTGCCGTCGGGTAACGTCACCTCGCGCCCGGCCATCCGATTGCTGCCATCTTTCGACATCCAGCCGGTAACCGTGATAGTGTCGGTCTCCTTCAATGCGCCGTGCGTCCAGCCGGTGCGCCGCAGCGTATTCGGTGGATGCCCTTCGAGCGCCCAGTTAACCAACTGGCCGTCATCGCCCTTCACCGCGAGGTAGATGTAGACATGCGGGTTGGACCAGTCGATCCTGGTCACCACGCCGGTAAGTGTAATCGGCTTCGCACTGTCGTACTCGGCGCCGAAAGAGTGATGCGCGAAAGCGCGCGGCGCCACCAGAAGAATGCTCAAAAGGACCACGGTTCTCACGTTGTGTGGACCTCCCAACCTCAGCCAGTATATGCGATTGTAATCGGACTTTCCGTGCATCTTCCTGACGCTGGAAGCGTCATACTACGTTTAGAGGACACGTGATTCAAAAACCAGAGAGTGAACTTGAGAACCGGTGTATCAACACCATTCGTATTTTATCCGCGGATGCCGTGCAAAACGCGAATTCCGGCCATCCAGGATTGCCGATGGGCGCGGCCGCCATGGCGTATACGCTGTGGACGCGATTTCTGAAGCACAACCCGAGGAACCCGCAGTGGTTCGATCGCGACCGGTTCATCCTTTCGGCCGGACACGGCTCGATGCTCTTATACAGTCTCCTGTTTCTCACCGGATACGACCTTTCGCTCGACGAAATCAAGCGCTTCAGAAAGTGGGGCAGCAAGACGCCGGGACATCCGGAGCGCCTGGAAACCCCGGGTGTGGAAGTAACCACCGGACCGCTTGGCCAGGGTGTGGCCAACGCCGTGGGCTTCGCCATCGCAGAGGCGTGGCTGGCTGCGCGCTATAACCGTCCCGGCCACAAGATCATCGATCATTACACCTATGCCATTTGCGGCGATGGCGATTTAATGGAAGGCATCAGCCAGGAGGCGGCGTCGCTGGCCGGGCATCTGCAGTTAGGCAAGCTGATTTATCTCTACGATCAGAATCACATTTCGCTCGCCGGCGCCACCGAGATCGATTTCACCGAAGACGTAGCCAAACGATTTGAGGGGGATGGCTGGCATATCCGCCACGTCGTGGACGGTAACGACACCGCGGACATTGCCCAGGCGATTGAAGAGGCCCAGGACGAGACCGACCGGCCGTCGTTGATTCTGGTCCGCACGCACATCGGCTACGGCAGCCCGCACAAGCAGGATAATTTTTCCTCGCATGGCAGCCCGCTCGGGGAGGATGAACTGAAGGCCACCAAGGCGGCGCTCGGCTGGCCGACCATGGACAAGTTCTACCTTCCGCAGGACGCGGTGGACTATTACCGGCAGTCTGTTCCGGCGGGCGCGAACGCGGAAGCGGAATGGAAGAAGAAGTTCGAGGCTTATCGCAAGGAATTTCCGAAAGAGGCGGCCGAGCTCGAGATGCTGATCAGCGGCGCTCTTCCGGACGATTGGGCCGCGGATCTTCCTAAATGGCAGCCGAGCGACAAGGCCATCGCCACACGCGCCGCCGGAGGCGCTGCGCTCAACGCACTCGCCAAGCACATCCCCAACATCATAGGCGGATCGGCCGATCTGAATCCTTCCACGGACACGGCCTTGAAAAACTGGGGCGACTTCCAGAATCCCGAGGCGTATGGACCGGGAACGCTAGGCGCAGTGGGCGGCGTATGGAGCTACGCCGGACGCAACATCGCGTTTGGCGTTCGCGAGCATGGGATGGGCGCCGCGGTGAATGGCATGGCCGCACATGGCGGTGTGCTGCCGTTTAGCGCTACGTTTTTCACCTTCTCCGATTACATGAAGCCGGCCATCCGGCTGGGCGCGTTAAGCCGCTTAAAAGCCGTCTACGTCTTTACGCACGATAGCATCGGCCTGGGCGAAGATGGTCCAACGCATGAGCCTGTAGAGCAGTTGGCCGCGCTGCGTGCAGTTCCCGACTTAACCGTCATCCGGCCCGCCGATGCCAACGAGACCTCGGAAGCCTGGGCCTTCGCCATACAACACAACGGCCCTACGGTGCTGGTGCTGACGCGCCAGGCGGTTCCTCATCTGGATCGCAGCACGTCCAAAGAGCCGGGAGTGGTGCGCGGCGCTTATATTCTCGCCGAAGCGGACGGCGGCGCTCCGGATGTCATCCTGATGGGTACAGGGTCTGAAGTGCAGTTGTGCGTGGCGGCTCGGGAAAAACTAAAGAGCTACGGCGTAAAGGCCCGTGTGGTCAGCATGCCAAGTTGGGAGCTGTTCTCCGCGCAGGACGATTCGTATCGCGAAAGCGTCCTGCCAAAACGAATCCAGGCACGCGTCGCAGTGGAAGCCGCATCGCCACTGGGCTGGCATCGTTGGACGGGTACTGAAGGAGCGATCATCGGCTTGGAGCGCTTTGGTGCATCCGCGCCGGGCGAGGATGTGCTGCTGCACCTGGGCTTCACGCCCGAGCACGTTACGTCCGCTGCGCTGCGGGTCTTGGGCCGAAGCGGGGAAGCGGATCGGGAATATACTGCAGAGCCCAGCCCGGTTCACGCCTGACTTTTACGTGCCTGACTACGGCCGCTCTGTTACCGGCTTCTCGCCGCGCGGAGGCAGGGCGGCTTTGGGACCGTCCTCCAGTATCGCTTCGAGCGATTGGTACGCGTAAATGGTCGGAGCGTGATTCTGCATTAAGCCGCCGGTGTCGGCTGTAGGTCCATAGGTGCTGTGCATGTCGTGTCCCAGCATGCGCAGCATCGCGAGCAACTGTCCGCGATGTTGCGAGGTATGAGTCATGCGGCGCGTCATCACCCAGGCGCGAGACCGTGGGACATCGAAGAACGACACGGTCTCTTCCCACCAGGGCTCGGCTTGCGCCCGCAAAACAGCCAGACGTTTGCCGCTGTCCTCCGCGTATCTTGCCATGAACTCCCAGCGCGCCTCGCGCTCGGGCAACGGAGGCGCACCGACATCAATGCCAATGATTTTCCGGAACCAGAAATCTTCGCTCACGCATTGATGCACCATTTGCTCATGCACGCTCCGGCCGCGCGAGTCCGATGAATTCGGCCGCACCGGCAGATCCGAATCGCGGAACATGCTCCACGCGCTAATCACCTTTACGCGCTCGGTGGCGTAAGAATCTACCAGGAAGTTATATCTCATCGCTGCCAGAGTATCTGATTCGCCTCCAGAGGCACGAAGGCGCCAGCCTTGACGGGAATCGCGCGCGGCGTGTAGTCGCTCGCCGGCCGCGTGGCAGGCACCGATGCCGTGTAGGCATAACCGCCTACCGACCCGAGCAACTCGTGCCCGCGTTGCATGGCTTGCCGGATCGGCTGATCGTCAGCGGAATCGGCATACAATTCAACCTGCACCGCATCGGCGTTCGTATCGTCCAGGTAGACTTGAACTTCGAACAGGTGCTGGCTGTCCTTGGTCTCCACATGCAGTTGCCCAAACCGAATGTGCGACCAATGCTCGGCTAAAGTGTCCTGCCATTGGAGCAGTTCCACGCCTGCCTTGCCGCGTTCGGCGGATCTGCCGCAATAAGCTGCCGCCCCGGGCAGATAGTGCTTCTGGGTATATTCCCGCACCGTTCGGCTCGCGGAGAAGACCGGCGTGAGCCGCGCCATGCTTTCGCGCATCATCGCGATCCATCCGGTGGGGACGCCTTGCTGGTCGCGCTCGTAAAACTTCGGAACGATTTCGCGCTCGAGCAGTGTGTACATAGCTTCGGCCTCGGCGGCATCCACGTTCGGATCGTCCCCATGCTCCTTGCCGTCCCCGATGGCCCAGCCCACTTCCGGTGAATAGGCTTCCACCCACCATCCATCCAGCTCCGACAAATTCATACCGCCGTTGGCCAGAACTTTCATTCCACTGGTTCCGCTGGCTTCCCAGGGCCGCCGTGGCGTATTGATCCAAAGATCGACGCCTTGCACCATTTGCTGGCTCAGCAGCATGTCGTAGTCGGATAGGAAAGCGACGTGCGCCCGGGTATCGGTCCGTATCAGGAACTGGTGCCACTGCTGGATCATGGCCTGGCCAGCCAAGTCCGCCGGGTGCGCCTTACCCGCCAGCACCAGCTGAACGGGACGGTCCCGATTCGTCAGGATGCGTGCCAGACGCTCGGGATCATGCAGCAGAAGATTGGGCCGCTTGTAGGTAGCGAAGCGCCGGGCAAATCCCATAGTCAAGGTGTCGAAGTTGAAGATCCTCTGTGCCGCCTCCACCTCTTCGGGCGACGCTCCCCGGCCAGCGAGTTCGCGCGACAGGCGCTGGCGCGTGTATTCGATCAAGCCTCTCGATCCGCTGGTTCGCAATTGCCACAGATCGGCATCGGGAATCGCCCGCAGGTCCTCGGCGACTTTCGCGGGCTCGAGCGCGGTTCGGTCTGACCCGCAGGCCCGCGCCCACAAGGCGTCGCTGGCCGGAGATTCCCAGGTGCCAACGTGAATTCCGTTGGTGACGTAGCCCACCGGCACGTCTTTTTCGGGCCAGCGCGGAAACAAGCTTCCGAACAGACGCCGGCTCACTTCGCCGTGCAGACGACTCACGCCATTGACCGCGCCGCTCCCGCGCAGAGCCAGGTACGCCATGTTGAAAGGCTCCGACGCGTTGTTTGGATCTTGGCGGCCCAGCGCCAGAAGCTTTTCGAGACTGATGCCCAGCTCGTCAGCGAGCACTGTAAGGTACTTGGCGCAGAGGTCGGGGGCGAACCGGTCAAAGCCGGCTTCTACCGCGGTGTGCGTGGTAAACAAATTACCAGCGCGTGTTACCGCCAGCGCCACATCGAACGACACGCCGTTGTCCGTCATGTAGCTGCGCGCCCGTTCCAGGATCGCAAAGGCGGCATGTCCTTCATTGAGGTGGCAAATCTCGGGACGCAGCCCCAGCGCCCGCAACAAGCGCCAACCGGCCAGACCGAGGATCAATTCCTGCCTGAGGCGCAGCTCCGAATCGCCGCCATACAGCTCGCTGGTGACGCCGCGGAAAGCAGCAGGATTGGCGACATCGTTGGAATCCAACAGATAAAGGTTGCTTCGGCCGACTTCCACTTTCCAGCAGCGCAGCCACATCTTGAAGCCGGGCGTGCTGATCGGAATCCGCAACCACTCGCCATTCGCCTGGCGAAGCGGAGTAATCGGCAATTGGCTCGGGTCGTTGTACGGATAGAGCGCGTGCTGGACGCCGTTGGAATCGATTTCCTGGCGAAAGTAGCCTTGCTGGTATAGCAGCCCGACGGCAACCACCGGCACCCCCAGGTCACTGGCGGCCTTCAACTGGTCTCCCGCCACATTTCCCAAACCGCCCGAATAAATCGGCAATGATTCGCTCAGCATGTATTCCATGCTGAAGTAGGCAACCTGGCTCAAGGGAGCGCCCCCCGATGCCATGTCCGAAAGATGCGTGCTCTGAAACCACGTCGGGCGTTTGAGCGACTCGCGCTTCTCGCTCAAAAGTTCGTTGACCCGGCGCACAAACGCAGGGTCGGCGAACACTTCGGCCAGCCGCTTCTGAGAAGCAGCCTGAAGAACGGCCCAGGGATTCTGGGTCAGCTCCCAGAGTTCGGGATCGATCTTCCCCCACAGTTCGTCGCTCGAATGATGCCAGCTCCATCGCAGGTTCAGAGCTAATTCCCGCAGCGCGTCATATTGAATGTTTTCGGCCATGTTCCTCCTAAAACAAATATCGCGTGCATGAGAATGGCCACACGCTCTATGCCCATAAGTATCTCGCCGGATCATTGCTGCCGAATGACAGATGACGGTATTTGGACAATTGAAGACGATGCGACACTAGAAGGGCCGGACAGAACGCGCCCGCGCCCGCTTGCATGCTGGACTCCATCCAAGAACATATCCAGTTCCTGTTGCTGGCCTTCAGCTCGCTCATCTTTATCGTCGACCCCATCGCTACCATCCCAACCTTCCTGGCGTTAACGGCCGATGCCGGCCTGGCGGATCGCCGGCGCATGGCGAAGCGCGCCGCCTGGACCTGTTTCGTGGTGCTGGTGGGCTTTGCGCTGGCCGGTACGCTCATCTTCAAGATGTTCGGCATCACGCTTCCAGCGTTCCGCATCGCCGGGGGCTTGATCATGATCCTGATCGGGCTCGACATGGTACAGGCACGCCGGTCCCAAACCAAGGAGACACCGGCTGAAACCCAGCAGGCCATGGAAAAAGACGACGTGGGAATCGTCCCGCTCGGTGTACCGATGCTGGCCGGGCCCGGATCCATTTCGACCGTCATTGCTTTGATGGCTCAATCCGGCAGCTGGTTGCACAGCGCATGGATCATTCTGGCGGTAGCGCTCACCGCGGTTATTTCTTACTGGACCCTGGCCGCCGCCGACCGGCTGGGCCGCCGAATGGGCGACACGGGCATCCACATCCTGACCCGGTTCATGGGCTTGCTCCTGATGGCAATCGCTGTGCAATTCATCCTGAGCGGTTTAACCGCCGCGGGATTTGGGACCCGGCACTAATTCATATGAAAGCGATTCGATTGCATGCCCGCGGAGGGCCCGAACAACTTATTTATGAGGACGCACCGAAGCCACTGCTCGAGCCAGGCGACGCCTTAGTGCGGGTATGTGCAACCGGCATCACGCGAACCGAGCTGACGTGGGACCAGACTTACCAAAACGCGGATGGCTCGCCACGGATTCCGACCATTCCCGGGCATGAGTTTTCAGGCGTCATCGAGTCCGTTCCGGCCGGTATCCGGGACCTCGGACCGGGCGACTCCGTGTATGGTTTGGCAGACTTCCCTCGTAATGGATCCGCCGCCGAGTACCTGGCCGTGCGTGTGTCCAATTTGGCATTGAAACCTCGCTCCATCGATCATGTTCACAGCGCCGCGGCCGCGCTTTCCGGTCTGACGGCTTGGCAGGCGCTGTTCACCCATGCCGGACTGGAGCGGGGCCAGAAGATCCTGATTTGCGGGGCAGCGGGCGGCGTGGGAACATTCGCCGTCCAGCTGGCGCATTGGAAGGGCGCTTACGTGATTACCACCAGCTCCGGCGCAAACCTGGACTTTCTTCGCGGCCTGGGTGCAGACCAGACTATCGATTACACCAGGCAGCCGTGTTTCGAAGACCAGCTTCGCGACATCGATGTGGTATTGGACGCGGTCGGCGGCGATACGGTCGAGCGATCGTGGAGAGTGCTGCGACGCGGAGGCTACATGATCTCGATCACCCAACCGATCCCGGAACCGGACTTTCGCCAGCACAATGCCCGAGGCTTGTTCTTCGGCTTGTTCTTCATTGTCGAGCCGAACCGCGACCAACTGGAGGAGATGGCGAAACTGATTGATGAGGGCTCACTGAAGACGTTCGTGACGAGCATTTTTCCTCTGGCACGAGCACGCGAAGCCTTCGAACTGGGCCTCCAGGGCCATACCCGAGGCAAGATCGTGCTCAAGGTCCGAGACCACACATGACGAACATAAGGACGGCCATTCGACACCGATCCAGCCGCACGCACTCAGCGAATCAACATGTTACGGGCGGGTACTAACGTGCATTTGCCAGAGTGCCATGCCGAATCAACAAGAATTCACCCAACTGCTGCAACCCAACTTACTCCCGCTGAACCGTTTCGTGCTAGGAATGGTCGGCAATCAATTTGACGCCGAAGACATCGTGCAGGAAACGGTGGTAAAAGCGTTTATTCACTTCGCCGACTTTCGCGCCGAGTCCAAGTTCAAGACCTGGCTGATGAGCATCGCCGTGAACGAGGTGCGCACCAAGCGCCGGTCGGAATTCCGCTCGCGGATGTCCTACTTCGATTTCGATGAACTGGAGCGGATGGCGCACACCACTTCCAACGATTCGCCGTACCGCCAGTATCAGGAAAATGAGACCACCCGGCTGGTTCAGAACGCCATGGTGACGCTGCATCCTACTTACAAAGAGATGATTCGCATGCGGGCCATCGATGGGCTGAATATCGCCGATACGGCCCGCCAGCTATCCATTTCGGTGCCGGCCGCAAAGGCGCGCTACTATCGGGCGGTGCATCGCCTGTCCCATAAGCTGGTGCGGCAGACGCGTAAGCCGATTCGACGAGCTATCGCGCCGAAACAGGCTGCACAGCGGCGGGCCGAGGCGCAGTAGCCACAGCCGTAACGCCCATCAGCTTGCTCAGCAGGTCGACAGTGCTCTGGTGGACTTCCACGCCTACCGCGTCCGCTTTCAGACCGAGCGCGACATCCCGCGGCGTGCGGTCTTTGTTGTCTTTGAGATCGAGCTTGGCTCCATGATCGGCCAGGAACTGTACGATAGCATCGTTTCCGTTGCCGGCCGCGGCGTGCAGCGCGGTGTTGAGCGTCTTGTCGGTGGCCGCGTTGATATTGACGCCTTTGTCCAAGCAAATTTGCAGGGCTTCCAAGGGTTGCTCCCCGCCACGGACGGTATTGGAGTGCCCCATTCCGGCCGCCACCATCAGAGCCGTAACGCCGGCTTTGGTGACCACTTTCGGATCGGCCCCGTGTTCCAGCAGCAATTTCATCAGAGGAATGTCGCCCGACTTGGCGGCGCGCAAGAACGGCGTGGCGCCTTCGCCCATCATCATGTCGGGAAAATCGAGGACAGCGCGCGCCGGAATCATCTTGGTCAGCTTCGCATTGACGTCGGCGCCGTGATCAAGCAGCATTTTGATCAGGTCCAGCGGTTCCACTTTGTTGTCGTCTTTGGGCGCGGGGCGATTGCTGGCATAGATGTCGCGCATGTCCACCGCGGCGAATAGAGCGGCGCGGCCCATGCTGTCGGCAGCGTTCGGATCGGCTTTGCGTTCCAGCAATAACGCCGCTGTGTCGTAGTGGCCGTTGATGATGGCCAGCAGGAGCGAACTGGTTCCGTCCGGATCGGCAGCTTTGACATCGGCGCCGTGATCGAGCAGTATCCGGGCGCATTCGGTGAATCCGCCGCGGGCGGCAAACATCAGGGCGGTGAAACCGCCGCGCGGAAAGTGCATGGGCACGTCGCCCGGCTTCGGCTTCATGCCGCTGAAGTCGAAGACCGATGAAACGGCGTTCACCTCAGCGCCATGCTCCACCAGCACCTGCACCACGTCCGGGTGATTTTCGGCGGTGGCCCACATCAGAGCCGTTTGTCCGCGCCAGCTTTCCTTATTATTCGCCTCGGCGCCGTGATCGAGCAGCGCCTTTACAACTTCGGCGCTACCGGCGCGAGCGGCCGTCATCAGAACCGTCTGTCCTTCGGCCTGAAAGGCATTCGCATCGGCCCCGGCTTTCAAAAGCGCAGCCACCATGCGGGCGTTGCCGTTGGTGCAGGCCTGCGAAAGAGGGGTAAATCCCTCTCGATTGGAGGCGTTCACGTTCGCGCCGGCCGCCAGCAGCGCATCCACCACTGCGTCGTCATTCCAGTATGCGGCCCACAGCAGGGCAGTGGAACCGTCGGGCTGCCCGGCATTCACGTCACCCGGATGTTGCTTGATGAGGGTGCGCAGCGCATCCATGTCGCCCTTCATGGCGATATCGGCGATGGGGCTGTTGGCGCCCCAGGCCACGACGGCGAAGAAAGCTCCTGCCAGTAGAAAACGCATGCCTGGCCCCTAAACGTCCGTCAGGCCGCTGGTGCTATCGCCCACCCTCTCGGCAGGAACGCCAATCTTGTTCAACACCGTGAGCAGAAGATTGGACATAGGCGTGTTCTCCGGATACTTCAGGTGACGGCCACCCTTCAGCGTGCCGGCGCCACCGCCCGCCAGCAGCGTGGGCAGCGGATTGTGATTGTGGATATTGCTGTTGCTCAAGCAGCTTCCGTAAACCAGTGTGGTGTGATCCAGCAAATTGCCGTCGCCATCCGGCGTGGCCTTCAGCTTGTCGAGAAATTTCGCGAACAGCGTCAGGTGATAATTCTGGATCTTCACCAGCTTGGCCAGTTTCTCGGGGTTGTCCTGGTGATGCGAGGTGGCGTGGTGCGGATCGGGCACTCCCACCTGCGGATAGCTGCGCTGGCTCAATTCGCGCGCCATCATGAAGGTAAACACGCGTGTGGCGTCGGATTGAAAAGCCAGGGCCATCATGTCGTACATCAGGCCGACATGTTCCTCGTAAGAATCCGGCACGCCCACCGGCGCATTTGGCATGCTTACCTCGGAACCGGCGCTCTTCTCGGCTATTTGCAGACGCCGCTCGATTTCACGGATGTTCTCCAGATACTCGTTCATCCGCGTGCGATCCTTCGCGCCCAAGCCTTTTTGCAAGCGCGGAACCGACCCCGTTATCTGATCCAGGATGCTCTGGTCTTCGTCCATGCGCGCCAGGCGCTCGGACACCGTGCCGCCTTCGCCGAACAGCCGCTCGAACACCACGCGCGGATTAATTTCCATCGGCAGCGGGGTGGTGGGATTGCTCCACGAAATCGTGTTCATGTACGCGCAGCTGTAGCCGACGTCGCAGGCGCCGATCAATCCGGTCATGTCTTCGGTGGCGAGCTCCAGGGATGGGAAGCGCGTGCTCTGGCCGATCTTGGCGGCCGCCATTTGATCGATGGTAGTGCCCGCGCGCACATCCTCGCCTTCGGTCTTCTTGGCGTGCGTGCCGTTCAACCAGGTGGCCGTGGCGCGCGAATGGTCCGCGCCCCCGTCACCCAACGCTTCGGCCATGTGATGGCACAGATTGCTCGTCACGATGACGTTTTCGCGATGCTTGGAAAGCGCGCTCAAGATGGGACCAAACTCGAAATCCGCACCGGTGCCGATGGGCGTCCACTTGTCCATTACGGCGCCGTGCGGGACATAAATGCAGCCCAGGCGCGGAGTCACGCTGGCGGCGGTTTTGGTCTGCGCGGTGAGCGCTGGAACCATGGAGTCCAGCAGCGGCAGCGAAATCGCCGCGCCGCCCAACCCTCGTAACATCGCCCGGCGGGACAAGTGCTTCTTGGTGACGAACGTCATGACAATGTCTCCTTATCGATTATGATTCTGGCTGCCATCCAGCAACGACGCAGTCTTTACCACCGGCGCCTCCGCCGGGGTCTTGATCTTCATGCGAAACTCGGGGCTCTTCACGATGCCCGAAATCAAATCCGAAAACTTGTAGTGATCGGCAGCGGCGTGCGCGATGATGGCGCGAATTTCCGGCATATCCTGGTAATCCACGCCCCGGCCGAGAGCGTAAGTCATCAGCTTCTCGGTCAGCGTGGTAACGAAAACATTGGGACGGGCGAGTAAAGCGGCGCGCAATGTGGCGGGGCCCTCGACCTTCGAGCCATCCAGCAGAACGCCCGAAGCATCGATGGGCGCTCCGTCTTCGCTCTTGGCTCGCCATTGGCCGATGGCATCGAAATTCTCCAGCGCGAAACCGAGCGGATCCATAACCTTGTGGCAGCTGGCGCAGGCCGGACTCTTGCGATGCTCCTCAAGACGCTCGCGCACCGACATCAATTTGCCGCCTTCGTTATTTTCCTTGAGCGCCGGCACGTTGGGGGGCGGCGCGGGAGGCGGCGTCCCCAGGATGTTTGTCAGTATCCATTTGCCGCGCAACACCGGCGACGTGCGGGTAGCGATGGAGGTGACCGTGAGGATGCTCCCTTGCCCCAGCAACCCGCGGCGCGAATCGTCGGTCAGCGTGACCCGGCGGAAGCGCGGCCCATAGACATCGGGAATGCCATAGTGCTTCGCCAGGCGTTCGTTCACGAACGTGTAGTCGGCGTTCAGCAAGTCCAGAACATTGCGATTCTCGTTTACCACGCTCGAGAAAAACATTTCAGTTTCGGTGAGCAGGGACTGGCGCAGGTTGTCGTCGAAATCGGGAAACTCGTTTGGATCGGGCGCGAAATTCTTGAGGTTCCGCAAGTACAGCCATTGCGCGGCGAAGTTGGTTGCCAGCGCTTGCGATCTGGAATCGGCCAGCATCCGCCGGATCTGCTGATCGAGCGTGACAGGATTGCTCAACTTGCCGGCGACGGCCAGATCCAGCAGTTCGTCATCGGGAATGCTGCTCCAGAGGAAGAAAGACAGGCGCGACGCTAATTCCAGGTCGTCGATTTTGTACGGCGCTCCGTCGGGCACGGCAGCCGGATCGCGTTCGAAACGGAAGACAAACTCCGGGCTCGAGAGAATCAGCCGCAGCGCACGCTCGATGCCGGCGTCAAAACTCCCACCCTTATTCCGCCCAGCCTGATAGAAGCTCAACAGCGTCTCGGTGTCAGAGGGCGTGACCGGCCTGCGATAAGCGCCGCGAGCAAGCGTGGAAAGAATCTTTTTGGCGCAACCGATCTCTTCGCTGGCATTCGCCGGCTTGCAGACGAAAATCTTGCGGCGGCTAGGCGTGTCTCCCGGGCCGGTTGCATTGTACGGCCCCGCGATCACTACCTGATCGATGTGCGGGAGCCCCGCCTCATTTACAGGATCCAGCGTAGTGCGCAAAAAAGGTTCCAGGATGTAATCGTCTTCGGCCGCGTTCTTTTGGAGAAAGGTGACCGCCACGGTGCGCGGACCGGCCTTCACCGGAACATGCGCCTGCAGCCGCGATTCAATCATCATGCGCGCTTCGGCCGGATTCTTGACCAGCGCTTCGGTATCGGATGTTCCGCCCACCGATGCCAGAAAGACGCGCGCGCCGTCCACCAGAATTTCCAACTGATGCGCTTCTTCGAGGCCGCGGATCACATCCACGGTGTTGCGCGCGAGAACCACTTTGATGGCGTACTTGCCATCCAGCGGGAAGTTGTAGTGCATGAGCAGACCGCCGCGGGTGCCGAGCGGCATACCTTCCACGCGATTGGCCTGTGAAAGGTCGGGCCGCGTGCGAAATGTCTGCGCCACCGCATCCTGGGCGGGATCGCCAACCGCCAGGCGGCTGACCTTACGCGATGCCGACACATAGCGCTCCAGCAGCACCGGCGAAACGCCGAGCACATCGGCATTGTTGTCAAACCCGTAGCTCTCGTCGTCGGGCGGCAACAGCGTCGAAGGGTCTACCTCTAATGCGAGCAGATCGCGGACCGAGTTGGCGTACTCGGTGCGATTCAAGCGATGCAGCGTGGCGTGGCCAGGATTGGGGCTGGTTGCGAACGATTTGTCGAGCGAAGCCTCTAAATAGGACACCAGAGCGCCGGTGTCAGCCGCGTTCGGTTTCGGCATGCCCGATGGCGGCATCGCGCCCACGCTCAGCTTGCGAATCACCTTTTCCCAGGTCTCGGCATTCGCCGGAACATTCGTAACGTCGATGTTTTGGAGGGTGAGACCGCCGGTCTTGGCGCGATCGCTATGGCAGGTGACGCAGTATTTGTCGAGTAGCGCACGCTCGGGCGCCGATGTCTGTCCAAACGAAAGCTGGAACCCAGTCACGCCGACGCAAGCTATAGCAAAAGCAATGTTCTTCCCGATGATTCGCACGCGTTACCCGTATGAATCTTATACCAATTAGCTCTTGCATGCAAGGGTACCCAGGAAAGCCTCGGTTTTGGCCTGAAAACGTGAAAAGGGGCGAGTGTCCGAGGCTCCCAGGCCAATCCTGCATGCTGCATGTTTAGGTGGTCGGATTCGAGCGGCTAGCTATAATATTAGTCGAATACCCGCCAGCCTGGCTTTGAGGAATGTATGGAACCGAGTCTCGATAGGGAGCGCCAGCAGGCCCACGCGTTGATAGGACCGCTGTCCAACTCGCTGGCCCTGGCTCCGGTAGAAGAAGAGGAACTCACCCCCGAAACCGCTGAAGCACTGGACCGCGCCCGTGCTTCGCTCGCTCGCGGCGAAGGCATCCCCCACCATGAGATCCTCCGCGAGTTCGACTTGAGTAAGTGAGCCGCGCCGGCTACGTGAAAAACTTAAGACTGCCGCTCACCGATTTCCGTCTCCGCTCCTGCTAGGGCGTTGTTCGCCCGAAGGCCGCGGCGGCCGACTGGATCTTCTCGCCACAGTTTTCGAGCACCTTGCCCACGCGTACCGCCTGCTCCTCGGCCAGCTTCCACTGTCTCTGCTCGATGCTCTCGCGAACTCCCGGCAGAGTCTTCACTCCATAACCGGTATAAAGTCCGGGAGCGTAGATCTGGTTCCGGTACCACGGACGGCCCGGCAGCCCATCGGGCAGGATGAGCGTGCGTTCCACCGCAATCAACTGAGCGTTGATGGTCTTCAGGGACGCGCGCGCCAGGGCCGCGCCGTCGCCTTCCATGGCGTGGTTCATAGTCTTATCGTATTGCTCGCTCGATCGCTCCAACACAGCCAGGCCATTGCGGAGCGGTGCGAGATTCAAGAACGGAGGCACCGGTTCCTTGGTGGGCGCCACCAGGGGACGGTGAGGGTCGTTGGTGGCCGCGAATACGCCATCGTCGATTTCGCGATTACGCTCGATAATATCGGATCGCTGGGTCTGGGCCAGGCGCTCGATTTCTTCCACATAGCGCCGCATGGTATCGGTGAAATCCGTGAAATCGAACGGGATGACTTCCGCGTCGGCCAGACGCAGCACGCTCAGCCCCACGATTTCCGCCAACGCCCGCCCATAGCTGAAGTCGGTGTCGGCGAAATGGGTGAACCAATAGAAATCGTCGTACACCGAATGATAAATGCCGCCTTCATCCTCGCCGCCAAAGCCAAGGTTCAGCGATGCGATCCCGAGGTGATCGATGAAGGACGAATAATCGGAGCCCGAACCCAGCGCTGCGATGCGCAGATCGGGACGCTGGCGCGCATCCTGGCGATCCTGTACTTGAGCCGGTGATGCAGTGGCCGGCGGGCGCGGCCCCTCGATCCGGCGCATTTGCGCCCTCTTCCAAATGGAGAGATCGGTCTCTGGATCCTTGACGTCCCTAGCCACGCTGTTGATGAACTTCTCGAGCGTATGGGAGCCCGACATATTCAGGAATCCTCGCCCGTTTCCGTCGGTGTTGATGTACACCGCCGCTTTGCGCTGCAACTCCTCGGCATGGTCTTCCGCCCATTCGGTGGAACCCAGCAGCGCTTCCTCTTCACCGTCCCACACGCAATAAACAATGGTTCGCTTGGGACGCCAGCCCTGCTTGACCAACGTACCTAAGCCGCGAGCTTCTTCGAGCAGAGCCACCGTTCCGGCTACCGGATCTTCCGCGCCGTTGACCCACGCGTCGTGATGATTGCCGCGGATGATCCATTCATCGGGATAGGTTGAACCTGGGATGCGTGCGATCACGTCATAGAGCGTCTTCATGTCCCAGTTGAAGCTTACTTTCAGATGTACCTTGGCCGCCCCCGGACCCACGCGATAAGTAATCGGCAGCGCACCGCGCCAGCTCTCCGGAACCACTGGTCCAGTGAGCGCGGCCAGCAGAGGCTGTGCATCGCCATAAGAGATCGGCAGCGTCGGGACCTTGGTCAGAGTGGTTACTTCGCTCAGCTTCAACCGCTTGGCGTTCTTGGTGGCGCCCACCCCCGGCGTCAACGGATCGCCTGGATAGACCGGCATATCCATTACGCTTCCCCGTTGCACGCCATCCGCGGGACGGAACGGACCGTTAGGATAGGTTAGGCCTTGCGCATAACCATCGTCGCGCGGGTCGGAATAAATGATGCAGCCGACGGCTCCATGCTCGGCCGCCAGCTTGGGCTTAATTCCCCGCCAGGTCTGCCCGTAACGGGCGATGACGATCGCACCCTTGACGGAAACACCCAACCGGTCCAGCTCATCGTAATCGTCGGGCGCTCCATAATTCACGTAAACCAGCGGTGCGGTCACGTCGCCGTCGATGGAATACGCGTTATAAGAAGGTAGTTGCTCGTCCTGCTGTGAAGATGTGGGATCCACGCTCAGCGCCGGCTCCTGCAACTTGGCCTTAAAATGACCGGGCTCTGTCAGCTCCAACTCGCGTTCCTTGGGAGTGGGCATCAGGACATCGTAATTCTCGATCTTCGCGTCCCAACCCCATTCCTTGAACTTCCCAAGCATCCATTCGGCATTGTCTTTGTCATAGGGAGAGCCGACATGGTGCGGACGGGCGGAAAGGCGCTGCATGTATTGGCGCAGATTAGCGCGGTCGGGAATTGCGCGGAATTTACTCTCCAGGTCGCGCTCGCTGCGGGCGGAATCGGCGGAGAAACCGGCTAATGCGGCTGAATCGGCGGGCGTCAGCGGTGCGGCGATCAGGCAGATGCAAATGGGCGCGGTCAAGAATTTTAGGGATGGCATTGGTTAATATCCCAGCTTCAGCGCGCCTGCTTCGAGGCCGTTTACGGTGCCCTTGGACAGCCACTCGGCCGACGCTTTAAACAGGAGCAAGTGATTCTTTTCCCACATCGCGTTGTGAGAGGAACAGGCCAGATCGATGAAGACTTTGCGCTCAGCGCCCAGGTCAGCGTACAAGTCGCGGACCCGGTCTGAGGGAACCTGTCGATCGTACGCGCCGGTCACCATCAGCGTCGGCGTTTTCGCCTTGCTCACCACCGCTTGATTCCACCCCCATGCCGTGACCTGTGGTGCGCGCCGCACGCCTGTGGCCCAGGTGGCTCCCACCGGATCGGATGCCATCATTTGCTCCCACACCGAATCGCTGGCCGCCGGGTCCACTTGATCGGCGCATCCGGTTTGACGCGCCCAATTGGCGGTGAACTCGTCGTGAGATTGTGTGGTCATGGTGGTTCCATCGGCCGGCAACTGCGCGGGCGGATCGGCTGAGCTGGTTCGATTGTAGGCGGGAGCGAGCAGCACCAGCTGGCTTATCTGCTCCGGATGGCGCGCCGTGTAGCCGCCGGCTCGCGGACCGCCCAATGACCATGCCAACAGGCTCACCTTCTCGACATGCCGCAGCGAACGCAGGTAATCAATGACAGCGCCCAGATCGTTCCAGTCCGACGCGATGGTGGTCAACGGATGCGGATAGCTCGCTGAGCAAGGCGCCGAAAGGAGCGAGGGGATGAAGCCGGCCTGCTGCGCGCGCGAGACATTGCACGGGTCGTTCATGGGAGCGGGCCGGGTGGAGCGCCCGTAGCCCGTCATGTCCATCGAAAACGCGTCGAAGCCGGCGCGGGCCAGATACGCCATCCAACTGTAATCCTGGTAAGGAACGTCGAAGGATACCTCAGCCGGCGTGCCTGCGCCGTGCACAAAGAGCGCCACACGGTCCGATGCCGGGCCACGGAGCGCGATCCCAGCTTCCACCACTTCGCGCACATAGATCTGTGACGTTTGGCCGGTAATGGCGGGCACCGTGGAATGCACCCGGACGTAATGATCGACGCGCAGCAGGCGAGCGCTGTCGTCGGCAAACGATACGTGGGCCACGAGCAGCGCGACGGCAATTAACAACAAGAAAAGACGTATTTTCCGCATTCGTATTAGTATACGAGATGCTTTAGACGCCGCCCTGATTCCCAGCCCCTGCGGCCGCAGCCGTAGCGTAATAGCGTCTGGTGTTAAAGTGCTTAATGACGGGCGGCAATTTCACCACTTCCGTGGTTTCGCATCGCCGCTCGATGGAGGCGCGCAGGCCGTGTTCCACGGCCGTAACGAAAGCGCTCAACACAATGGAATTGGTTTCGCTCTCGATATTGCGGAAAAAGTTCACGTGGCGCCCCTCGGTGAGCGGTATTCTCAGTTCCCAAAGATGCTTGGAATCGCCCCTGGGCAAGTCTTCAAACACCAGGCCTTCAAAATCCATACGGACGCCTTGGAATCCAAACTCATGGCTGCCGGAACGGATTCGGGTCCAACACTCCTCCAGATCGGTGGCACGCGCCAGAGCCTTTTCGAACTCCACCAGGCGCGTTTCAGAATCGATGATGCGCCGGAAACCTCCCTGCAAGAAGAGCCGGCCGGCCGTGGCAAATTCGGTATAACCCAAATGTTGAATTCCGAGCCAGGCCGCCGCGCAACAGACGATTACGATCAGTCCGCTGAACCGGTTGCGGAGCGAGCTTGCGGCTAACGACATGGACGCGACCACTGCACAGAACGCGTAAATGGTGAGGACCGCGCCTTTGGGGCTAAAACCGCGTTCCAACAATTTGTGATGAATGTGCCCGCGGTCGGCTTCAAAGATCGGCCGGTTCCGCAGATAACGCCGGACGATGGATAGGACAACATCCAGCAGTGGGATGGACACCGCGAGCAGCGGAACGGTCAGAGCGACCAAAGTAGCCGATTTCTCGCTCCACAATGCGCCGAAGCAACCCAGCAGAAATCCGATCAGCAGACTGCCGCTGTCACCCAGAAAGACGGAAGCGCCGCTGAAGTTGTAGCGCAGGAAGCCGAGCAGACAGCCGGCTAGCGGCATGGTGGCGAGCGCGAGCGGCAGGTTGCCATGGGTGAGCGCCGCAATCAGCATAGTGACGGTTGCTACCAGGCCCACTCCGGCTGCCAGGCCGTCCATGCCGTCAATGAGATTGAAAGCGTTGGTGCAGCCGATGAGCCAAATCACAGTCAATGCAAAGCCTAGTCCGGGCCAGGCCGGCAGGCCATGCAGGATGTGGATGTCCACGCGAATTCCGGCGGCATAAGCCAGCACCGCGGCGCTCGCGATTCCGAGCAGTTTCTTCCAGGCGTTCAAACCAAACCGGTCGTCCAAAACACCGGTCGCAAACACCACAACACCAGCCAGCACCAGAGGCAGCATGTGCGGCAGAGCGCGGTGCAGAACGTAGGTATAAGTGAATGGTAAAGCGAAGGCGATGGCAAACGTGGAGAGGTACGCGAGTGCGATCGCGATTCCGCCCACGCGCGGCACGGCCACCGTGTGCTTCTTGCGAACGCCATCCGGATGGTCCAAAAATCCGAACCTGCCGACGCGATCCCGAATGACGGGGGTCAGGATCAGCGCCAGTAAGAATGATAAGGCGCCTAATGTGAGTATGAGAAACATTAGCTTGTCCCTCTCTTGCGGCGTCAGAGCCGTCACTCCTCTCAGCGTCATTTTCGGCCGAGGACCATCACCGGCCCGGAAATGATTCTGAACCCTCCTCCTGGCGGGTACCAGTATTACTATGCCCTGGAGTTCTACGGTGGGTCAAGCCAGTGTAGGTACCTGAGTACTAAGGTAATACGACCCGCATATACAAACGGTTTATGTTGATTCCAAAGGGGATTTACTGCACCGACCAGAACTACAGCTCCCTTTGGTACGGGGGTGTCCGAAAAATGTGGAAAAGAAAAAAGCCTTAGTGCGCGTACAGGTTTGCGGCTATTTCCGGGGCGCCTTGAAATCGCCTTCCACAGCCTGGATCAGCATGTGAGTAACTCGACCGCCTTCTTCTTTGACGAACTCGAGATGGGTGCCTTGAAAGAAGAACTTGGTTTGCGAGACTGCGGTGAGCGGGTACTTGGCTCCGCCGCTCAACATCACCATCAGTTTGTCGCCGTCCAGGCTGATGTCGATAGGCACCGGGTCCTCAGGGTGCTCTGGCGGCTTGAACTCGTAAGTTCCCACGTATTGCTTCAGCGTCTCGACGGGCACTGCCACTTCGTTCTTCTTGTCGTCGGCGGCCTTACCGACCAAATGGCTGCGGTCGCGCTCATTCTCGGCGCACACATATTCGATCATTTCCGTGTCGGCATCGTACTCGAACTTGAACGGGATTACCCACTTCTGCGCCAGCGCTTTCGGATCTTGGAGCGTTCTTTCGAGTTCCAGATGGCCAAAATCGGGCCGCCGCAGGCGCTCGGTAACCCGCAACTCTTCGGAGTGAGGATGGCCGTCGTCATCCAGCCAGGTCTTGTCGTTATAACCCGCGCTCTCCACCACCAAGGTGTCCCCCTCCCAGTGCCCAACTGAATAGCCCATCCAATCGGGGTTAGGATCCTTGGGAAGCGGACGGCCGTCCAGGAAGATCTGCCGGTACGTGAGGTCCTCATACAACATCATCAAAAGGCCGGGCGTCTGAACGATTTTTCCTACGCCGAAATCGGCCCGCGGACCGAACGGCAGGCACAGCACGCCCATGTTTTCGCGGCCCAGGTCCTCCTTGCGTTTCTTGGAAAGCTGCTCGGCCCAGGGCTGAGCCTTGATGGTCTGCATGGCTTTGTCGGTCTCGCCCGCGGTGGCCTGCTTGAGCCGCCACATGCCGGACAGGTCCGGTTTGCCATCGGCCATTTTGGGCGCCGGCGCGGAGAGGTTCGGTTTGCCGTCGGCAGTGCGAGGAATGCCCGGCGTCGGATAGTTAATCCATTGGGCCACGGCCGGCCCAGCCATTGCTGCAAACAAGACGAGCGCACAGCTTCTCAACGTCATCAGTCACCCTCCGGTATCAGTCACCCTCCGGTCAGGATACGGCGGATTCCGGTCCCTTATTCAAATCAGTATAGCTCTAACGGATTCGCGCGAGACTGGCGCGCGATCAGCCGAGTTGGGCCTGCAAAGTCTTGCGGTCCAGCTCTTTTTCCCAGCGCGCCACCACCACCGTCGCCACGCCGTTCCCAACCATGTTGATCAGCGCGCGGAACATGCTCATGAAGCGGTCTATGCCGAGGATCAGCGCCATGCCTGCCACGGGAATGGTAGGGATCACCATCATGGTGCCCACCAGCGCGATGAACGCCGCGCCTTGCACACCGCTGGCGCCTTTAGACGTAAGCACGGCTACCGCCAGGATGGTCAATTGCTGCGACAACGTGAGATGCGTGTTGGTGGCTTGCGCCACGAAAAGCGCCGCCAGCGTCATGTAGATGCTGGTGCCGTCGGTATTGAACGTGTACCCGGTAGGCACAACCAGCCCAACCAGGGCCCGGGAACAGCCCAGTTTCTCCATCTTTTC
The DNA here is from genome assembly GCA_963781905.1 of Bryobacterales bacterium. Classification (GTDB taxonomy): domain Bacteria; phylum Acidobacteriota; class Terriglobia; order Bryobacterales; family Bryobacteraceae; genus Palsa-89. The sequence goes on along the minus strand of CAWAHZ010000010.1, from coordinate 2,871,092 downwards.
CATCAGGGTGGGCAGCGCGGGCTCGGACGAACTGACGGCCAAAACCAGCAAGATCTCTTCCTTGATGTAAAACAGGAATTTGACGATGTTGAAACCCGCAAACAGCGCCACTGCGCCTAATACAACGAGCACAAACAGGATGCAAGTGACGTAGAAGGTAGCGATCAACCTCAGCAAGGGGCCGAGCGATGCCAGGCCGAAGCGCCCGACGGTGAATGCCATTGCGCCGAAAGCTCCGATGGGCGCGAGGCGCATCAGGATATTGATCACGCCGAACACTGCGTGCGTCAGAGCGCCGAACAGATCGACGATCATCTTCGAGCGCTGCCCCACGATGGACAGTGCGAATCCGAACAGGACGGCGAGCAGGAGCACTTGCAGGATGTCGCCTTTCGCGAAGGCATCGATCACGGTGTTCGGGATGATGTGCATCAGGAAGTCGGTCACGCTCTGCGCTTTGGCTTGACCGGCATACGCGGCCACGGCCTTGGCATCGAGCGTCGCGGGATTGATGTTGAAGCCGCTGCCTGGCTGCACCAGGTTCCCAACGATCAGGCCGATGACCAGCGCGATGGTGGAAACCACTTCGAAGTAGAGCAGCGCCTTTCCGCCCACGCGGCCCACCTTCTTCATGTCCTGCATCCCGGCAATGCCGGAAACCACAGTGCAGAAGATCACCAGCGCAATGATCATCGTGATCAGGCGGATGAAGGCGTCGCCCAGCGGCTTCATGGCGATGGCCTTATCCGGGCTGAGATAACCGAGAGCGATAGCGGCCACAATGGCGAACAAGACCTGCGCCGAGAGGCTTTTGTAGATCGGCCTCCGAGGAGCTTTCAGGCTGGTCTCATGAGTAGCTGTCGCCATGACTTGGAGCGATTAGAATATCAGCTTCAAGCCAAGTTGGATAGCCCGGGGGCCACCCGATCCGAGCACCGCGTTGGAGCTAACGACGTCCGGGGTTGATGGCAAGAAGCCGAAACCCGCGCCGCCCGTGCCGCTGGGATCGGTGACGCCCGACTCAAATCCGCCGGGACCACCTTCCGGATTGGCGATGTTCGCATGATTAAACACGTTGAAGAATTCGGCGCGGAATTGAGCGGTGACGCGTTCCCTAAAGCGGAAGGCCTTGGTGACCGAGAAGTCCACGTTGTAGTACGGCATGCCGCGGAAAATATTGTTCCCGGTGGTGCCATAGCTTCCATACGGAGGAGGTATCAGGATCGACTTACCGTTGGCGTAGCAACCGAGGTTGGTCAGTGACGCCACGGCGAGCTGTCCCATGGCGGTAGCCTGAGCGAGACAAGTCGGGTTGCTGGTACCTGCGAAATACGGAATGCCGGTGGTGCATGTCCCATTGGAGCAGCCGTTAGTGTCGTTGAAAGACTTTCTGGTCTGGAAGTCACTCGGGTTGCCGAAGAAATCCCACTGCTCGCCGTTGGAGCCTATTGGATTGTTGATCTCATTGGTTCCGCTAAAGTCTGTCGTGAGGTCATTGATGGCCCACGGCGCGCCGCTCTGGAACAGCATAATGGAGTTGACCGACCACCCCTCGAGGAGCTGGCTCCGGGTCTTTTTCCCGGGTAACAGGTAAGTCACCGAAGCGGTGAAATGGTGGCGTATGTCGAACATACTGTCCCCATAGATCGATTTCTGGCTTGCACTATTGATGGGAACGACGTAACTCCAATTGTCATAGTTTTCGGCCAGGGCGTGGGCATACGTGTAACCCAGCACGAACGAAAGGCCATGCGACTGCCGCTCGGTCAAGGCGACTTGAAGGGCGTTGTAATTGGAGATGTTGCTGTTCTGCAGGTAATCGATATAGTTCAGATACGGGAACTTCGCGTTGTAAGGCTGGGCGGAAACCTCGGTCGCGCCGTTCGGAGCGCAATTGCTGTAGCCCGAGGAAGCGCTGGCAAGACATTGTCCAGCGGCGCTGTTAGGATTCGCTGGATTTCCCCAACCGGCGCTGAATCCGCCGACCGTTTGAGGCTGGTTCAAGTCACTTATACCGAACAAGCGCTGGGCGTCGTTACCTACATAAGTGGCTTCCAGCGACAGGCTTCTGGTGAGCGCGTGTTGAATGCCCAGGTTGTAGGTGGCCACGTAAGGGGTTTTGAGATTCCGATCCACTCCGAGAATGGAACAAGGCTGGGGAGTAAAGCCGGTGGACAGCGTAACAGTTCCATCGCCGCAAGCTGAACTCAGAGAGTAAAGGGGCGTGGTGGAACTGTTGTTGGCCCAACCATACGCGATGCTTCCCGGAGTGGTGGCCGACCCCAGCGATGAGCCCGAGTAAGTAATGCTAGCCACATTGATCTTTCCGCCCGCGGTGGTCGGCGTGGAATTGCCGTTGGCGTACAGCGGCACACCAGTGGGGATAGTGCGCAGGCCGTAGAGATTGGCAACCGCCATGAACGCGTCAAAGCTGGCCTGCGAATAATACACTCCGGCTCCCCCGCGAACCACCGTTCTACCATTCCCTCCGATATCCCAGGCGAACCCGACACGGGGCGCAAAGTCTTTATGGTCGCCGTTGGTAATATTAGGGAGTTGGGGCGATCCCACCTGGGCCATGCCCTCGCCTGGAATGAAGTTCCCCAGCAAATTATTGTCAGCTTGGATCACGGTAGTTAATTCGTACCGCAATCCCAGATTCACTGTAATCCTGGGCGTGAGACGCCAGTCATCCTGAACAAACAATGCATAACCTTCATCGCTCAGGCTTCTGGCGGTATCCCCGCTAGTAATATGGGCTGTCTTCAGGGTGCCAAGAAAGAAGTTGTCGAGACTCCGAAATGCCACGGGGCCTTTATTGTTGCTGGTGACGTTGTCGTCGCTCCGGTTCAACAGAATCTCGCCGCCGAACTTGATGGCGTGTTTGCCCCGTTGCATCGAAACTGAATCGTTAAACTGGTAAACGCTGTCCGGCCCAACCGACTTCGGCCAGCTCGCGGGGCCGCCGAGTTGAAAAGTCGGGAACCCATTGATTTGAATTCGAGGGAACCCCCCGAAAACAGGGTCGGTCTGTCCGGTGTAGAAATGGTAGGTTGAGCCGTTGTAGGAGTAGTCGTCCGGGTTTTCACCGACATCAGGTGTTCCAAATATCTGATGGTAGCGGGATACGCCGATGCGCAAGGAGTTTACGACGGTCGGAGTCGCGACATAGACCCAGTTTCCAGAGATGACCTGCGATCGCGCATACTGCGTGGTCAGCCACTGCGGGGCCATTTCGTGCAGGGCATCGTCGACGAAGGTTCCGTTGCCGGGGCTCATAAAGAACAACCCGTTGATTGAGTTCTTCTCGTTCAGCCGATAATCGAGCCTGCCAACGCCTGAGAAAATCGAATTGCTGCTGGCGAGCGCCGTGGCGTAACTCTCGGTGGTGCTATTCGGAAATAATCCTGGGAAGTTGGTGAGCGGAGTGCAACTGCTGCTCAAACCGGCCAGTTGTGCGCTCAGAGCGCTTAGACCGCCGTGAGTAAGTGCGTTCTGGCAGGCGCCGACGAGATCACTGTTGGAAGGAACGGTATGGACAAATGGACTGCCGACGTTATATTGCTGGGATTCGAAATTGCCGAAAAAGAACAGCTTGTCCCGAATGATGGGGCCGCCCACGCTTCCGCCATATTGTTCCAGAGCTAGCGGTGGAAGGGGCTGCCCCACTTCGTTGCTGAAGAAATTATTGGCATCCCATGAACTGGTACGGCCGTAGGCGTAGGCTGTTCCATGGAACGAGTTGCTACCGGACTTGATCCCAACATTCACTACCGCTCCCGGCTTCCAGCCGTATTCCGCGCGCGGATTCTGTTGGGTCTGGAATTCATTAATGGCATCAATGGGCAGCATGGTGCCGGCGTCACCGGCGGCCATCACCGCATTCATCATGCTCTGGGCCATCCACGGATCGTTGGCATCGATCCCGTCCACCAGGAAGAAATTGTCGTGGGGGCGCAGGCCGTTGGTGGCCTGCGTCCAGCCGGCGTTGCCGGGGTACTTCACGACACCCGGGCGCAAGTCCAGTAGGTTCTCAAAATTTCGCCCGTTCAACGGCAGATCGTTGATCACCTGGTTAGAGAGCGTTCCACCCAGTTCCGAGTTGGTTGTGTTCAGGGCCGCGGCTTCGGCCGTTACCACCACCGTTTCGGTTTGCTCACCTGTCTGAAGGGAGACATCCACGCGAAGGTCTTGGGCAACATCGAGCACAAGATCCTTGCGGTCTGAGTTCTTGAAGCCCTGAAATTCGACATGCACGTCGTATGTGCCCGGGATCAGGTTGGGAGCGGCGAACGATCCGGAGGAGTCCGTCGTCAGGACGCGAGGAACATTTCGCTGCTCGTCCGTGACCGTTACCTTGGCCCCGGCGATCGCGGCGCCGCTTTGGTCGGTAACCGTTCCCGAGATGCGTCCTTCGCTGCCTTGCCCGAAGATTGAAACGGAGGCAAGGAGCAGCAACAAGCCACCGGCACAAGTCTTACTAGCGATAATCCGCTTGAGGACAATGTGGATTCGCCAACTCAACATGGAGGACCTCCCTCGACGACTGTCTTTGGGTACACTTACTCCAAAGAGGTCTAAGCGGGTATAGCAGGCTAACCTGAAAATTTCCTGAAAAAGTCGACCACTCAGTAAGTCAATTGGTGCATTGTCGTGCGCCTAGTTGTTCAAACACACTTACAACGCACACTGCGAACTGTAAGCGCGGTGCGTCAACGATTCAGACGAGGAGAAACGACTTACTAACTCCCGATGCCTTCCCGAGCACTTACTTCCAGGCTGAATAGACCGGCTTGCTAACTAGAAACGCCTGGTTTACACCTTGTCGGGGATGGAATTTCTGCACCCTTCCGTTATCGACTTCCGCGACGTAGAAGTTGCCTTCCTGGTCCACGCTAAATCCGTGAACACCCCAGAAACCGCCGGGAAAGTCACCCCACGTTCCGAACGAATAAAGAAAGTGTCCTTCCAAGTCGTACTTGAGCATCTTGGATGTTCCGCGATCAAAGGCCCATAGGCTTCGATCCGCCCCAATGTAGATCAGGTGGATGTCCGACGGCTCCCGACCCATGCTGAAGTCGTACAAGAATTTCCCATTCTCGTCGAATACCTGAATGCGATGATTGGCGCGGTCATTCACGAACACGTGCCGGGTCTGCGGATCGAGCGCCATGCCGTGCACATTGTTCATGTAGTAAGGCCGCTTTTCATTGGGAGGCGTCCCCTTCATGCCCCAGTCAAGCAGGAACTTGCCGTCCTTATCGAACTTCGCAACGCGCGTGCCATTGTATCCGTCGGACACGAACAGCGTGCTGTCCGGCAGCCAGTTGAGGAATGTCGGACGATTGAAGTGCGTTCCATCGGCGCCCTTCACGGTTGGAGTTCCGAGCGTTTGCACCAATGTCTTTCCATCGTGGGTGAACTTGTAGATGGCGTGCATATGATCATCCACCACCCAAACATGCTTTTCAGGATCGTAAGGATTAATCGCCACGAAGTGCGGACGTTTGAAAATCTTGTCCCATTGCGTCCATTGTTCCTCGATGTTGCCGTTGGCATCTACAACGGTGAGGCAGTGTTCCCACTTGGCGTCGACGCCCACCGTCCCCTTCCACAACTTCGGCCCATCGTCGGGATCCTGGCCGCTACCGCCCGCACCCGGCAGCGCAGCGACGGTGGCATCTCGCCACGGCAGCCTGCCGATGGGAAACGACAGACTCGGCCCGAAGTCCGGAATCAACTTGGTTTGCGGCCGCGGAATGTTCGGAAGTTCTCCGCGGAACAACAGGAAGACGCGATTCGGACTTTCCGCATACACGCTTTGTCCCGCGCCCCACGTCCACTTTTCATTTCCCGGAATGGTGCTTATGTTTTTCGGCCAGTCCTTCTGCACTTCGTAAGGACCAAAAATATCTTGAACGCCCATCTCCCCGGGCGCCGCCGCGAAACCGGTACCGGGTTTGTCCTTCGCGAAAACGGGAGCCTGAACGGGCGACAGCCTGGTGCCCGCCAGGAAACCCGCCGTGAACACTACACCGGCGCCGGCCAACACCGCCAGATATTTGCGCATTAAATCACCTCGAGCAGGGCCGCCAAATTGAGCCATTCGGCGCGCACTTGGGACACAACGATATCACCAGCGTGGAGGGCGTGCAAGCCAAAACTAATGGCTCATTAGAGCTAGTTGAATATGCGAATCAGCTTTGGTTCGAATTGATTCCCAGCAGTTTCGATGCGGTGCCGCCCAGCATGGCGCGCTTCTCATCGGCGCTCAGACCCGGTGTGTTCAGGATGTGATCGACGGCCGTCGTGGTCCAGGGAAACGGCCAGTCCGTCCCCATCACAATTTGGCCGGCGCCGCACTCCGCCACCAAATGCCGCAAAGCTTCCGGCGTAAAGACTAAAGAATCGAAATAAAGTTGCCGCAGATATTCGCTGGGATGTTTCTTCAGCGGAGTTGGAACGCAATCGGGCGGGGATGTCGCGCAACCATGATCGCTGCGCGCTGCATAAGACGGCAGATATCCACCACCGTGCGCCGCGCATATCTTGAGCCCTGGGAACCGGTCGAGAGTGCCGTCAAAAATCAGGTGGGACAGCGCAATGGTGGTTTCCAGTGGATTGCCGATTACGTTGCTTAAATAACCGTTGCCCTGGAAACGTTTCTGCAGTTCCGGTATCCCTTGCGGATGAATGAAAATGGGCGCTCCGAGTTCTTCCGCCCTAGCCCAGAACGGATCGAAACGCCGCGACGATAGCTCTTCGCCGTTGACGTTGCCGCCGATGGCAGCCCCGCGCAACCCCAGCTTCTTGCCGTCCTCCAATTGTTGGGCGGCCAGGTCGGGATGCTGCAGAGCAACCGAGGCGAAAGCGACAAAACGGTCAGGGTAAGCTGCGCACAATGCTGAGAGCTTCTGGTTTTGAAGCTGGATGATCTGGCGAGCCAAGTTGCGTTCCGCCGCGTACCAGAACGGATTGATGCTGAGCGCCTCCACGTCGATGCCCTGCTCATCCATCACGCGCAGGCGATCGGGCCCAATCACTAACTGAGGACTATCCCAGCGGGCCGAAGATCCAGCCGGCAGGCGCATCAAAGCCAGCGCTTCCGGCACGGCGCAGTGCGAGTGGATGTCCACGGTTTTTACGCGACGCCCGCCTACCGTAACCATGCGCCGCGTTCTTCCCGTCCCAGGCTGCTGCGCGCCGGCTCCCACCAGGCTGCAACCTGCAGCGACGATGCCAGAGGCCGCGCCCGTCATAGCCTTCAGGAATCCTCGGCGATGGGGCATTCGGTAAGCCTTATTTCTTGGGTTTGGCTTCGTTCTTCAAGAATTGATCGAAGTTGACGTTGTCTTCGCAGACCATCTCGGTGATGTTCCACTTGGGCCTCAACTGATACGTGAGTTGGCCGCCCCAGGGCTTGGTGTAAGCCTTGGGGTCCTCAATGGTGATCTCGTTGGTCAGTGTGTTTTGATCCACGCGCCGGATGCGCTCCGTGAGATGCAGATCGGTGCTGTGCGGATGGCCTGCGCGATCCAGCCACGTTTTGTCGTTGAACCCAATGGTATCCACCACCAGCGTGTCGCCGTCCCAATGTCCGATGGCGTCGCCCAGCCAGGTAGGGCCGAGATCGGTGTTGTGTTTGCGGCCATCGGTGTATATCTGCCGGATGAAGTGCGAGAACTCAAACAACATGATCACGCGCCCCGGAGTTTGAATTATTTCCATCGGGAACGGCTGCAGATAGAGACGGGGCAGGCCGGGAGGAAAGCAGCCAACCGCGCTGAGCGTGGTGGGATTAACGGGATCGTTGGAATCTTCCACCGCGCGCGGACCGAACGAAGGCTTGGTGAGCTTGAAACGCTCCTCGGCCCAAGGGGTCATGGGCGGCTCATCCTTCATGAAGCTATAGGAAAAATAGCGCGTGGCCGGCGAGCCCTTGACGTTCCAAACGCCGGAGATGTCGGGAGTTGCGGCTGGGGCCTGCGCTAATGCCATGGAAGGCAAAGCGAGCGCACAGGTCAAGAGGCCCCACGGTAGCGTGCAGGGTCGCATCTAGTTCCCCGCGCCCATCTTCAGCACGTCGCCGTTCACGGAGATCTTGGTGATCCACATCGAATTAGCGCCGCTTTTGGCCCGATATCCCGACATCGTCACCTGGTCGCCAGGCTTCAACGTGGTGGACGTCCAATCGGCCCGCAGCAAATGATTGGGGCTGGTGAGTTCGCCCTGCCAGGCTTGGGTTTCGCCTTTGTCGTCCTTGACGTTGAGGCTCACAATGGAGTGCGGGTTCACGAATTGAAATTCAGTGACTGCTCCGCTGACAGTGACAGTTTCGGTAGTGTTGTATCCCGCCTGGCCGTGGTGCGCCGAAAGAGAAATGGAAATCAGGAGCAACCCCGCGACGACAGCGAATAATTTTGCCGCATTCCGTACGATGTTAGAACGCATTTGGGGGTGACTATATCATCGCTATCTCGAAGGTGTCAATCCTTCGAAGGAGCTATCCTTCGAAAGAGCTATGCCGGACAAGTGCCGGTCCGAACCGGAAATATTGCCGGCACGGAAGTTTGTCTTGATTTCTGGCAGCACGGATGATCTAATTTCTTACCAGCAGGAGCGTAATGCATCTCTCATGATCAAACCGGTAGTAGAAACGCCCGCGGCGAGCGTCCCGTTGACTTCCGGCCAGAAGCGCGCCTTCTGGGCAGCCTGGGGCGGTTGGACCATGGACGGCATGGATTCATTCATCTTTTCTCTGGTGCTGGTGCCAGCGTTACGCGACGTGCTGCCAAGCTCCGGCATTGCCGCGACAACGGCTAACGTGGGCTATTACAGCGGCTTGCTGTTCGCGCTCTTCATGGTGGGATGGGGCGTAGCACTGGTATGGGGCCCCATAGCCGACCGGTTCGGCCGAGCACGTACACTCATGTTTTCGATCCTCTGGTTTTCCTTGTTCACGCTGCTCGCAGCCTTGTGTCACAACGTCTGGTCGCTGGCCATAGTCCGATTCCTGGCAGGTGTCGGGATCGGGGGAGAATGGTCCATCGGCGCCTCGCTGGTATCGGAAGAGTGGCCGGAGAAACGCCGCACCTGGGGCGTATGTTTGATGCATACCGGTTACTACATCGGCTTCGTGATTGCAGCCTTCGCCAACTATTTCATTGGCAGCCAATACGGTTGGAGATGGATGTTTGTGGTGGGCGGCGCACCGGCCATACTGGTAGCCTTCTTCTTTAATCGACTGCATGAGCCGGCGCGTTGGAAGAACCGGCGCGAAGAGGGCGGCATCGTCGCCATGCATCACGCTTTTCTCAAGCTCTTCACCCCGCAATATCGCCGGCGGACCATTCTTAACTCCTTGTACCTGGTGGCATCCATTGTTGGTTTATGGGCCGGCTCGGTGTACGTGCCCTCGGCCATCACATACCTGTCGGAGAGGGCTGGCAATTCGGCGCTGATCGGCGCTCGCCTGGCATCCTATTCAACCGGTATTCTAGGAATCGGAACCGTGATTGGAGCCCTGTTGACGCCGATCCTGGCCAAACGGATGGACCGCCGGGTGGTGCTCGGCATCTTTTTCAGTTTGATGCTGATCTTCCTATGGCTCGCCTTCGGTTACGTGTTTTACATGCCGGGCAACGCTATCATGTGGTTCCTGATCAGCACGTTTTTCCTCGGCGTGGGCGGCGCCAACTTCGTGGTTTATTCGTTCTGGCTTCCGGAACAATACGGCACCGATTGCCGGGTGAGCGCGTTCGCATTCACCACCAACGTCGGCCGCTTCGCGGGAGCGGGGCTGACTTTTCTGGTTGGCGCCATGATCCGGCATTACGGAACTCTGGGCACTCCCGTGGCGCTGACTTCCATTGCGTTCGTGGTAGGGCTCTTGCTGCTGCCCTTCGGCACCGAGACTCGCGGGAAGTCGCTTCCGGCATGAAGGCTTTTCGATGAAGGCGATGGTCCTTCGCGCGCCCAGCGACCTGGCGCTTTCCGACGTCGCTCTGCCCGAAGTCCCGGCTGGTCACGTTCTCGTCCGTATTACGAGCAGCGGACTCTGCGGGACCGATTTGAAGATTTACAAAGGCGCGATTCCGGCCCAGTACCCGCTCATCATGGGTCACGAAATGGTGGGCGAGCTCGGGAACGGGGATCGCGTTATTGTCGATCCTGTCCTCTATTGCGGCACCTGTTTTCACTGCCGCATTGGACAAACGAATCTGTGTCCCTCCGGCGGCCTGATTGGACGCGAAACGAATGGCGGGTTCGCCGAGTATGCCGCCGTCCCGGAGGCGCAAGTGTTCCGGCTTCCGGCTTCGCTCGACATCCGGATCGCACCGCTGATCCAAGTGGCCACTACGTGCCTGCACGCGCAGCGTCTCGGGCGGGTATCGCTCGGAGAATCGGTCGCTGTGATGGGCCTGGGGGTGTCCGGCCAACTGCATGTACAACTCGCGAAGGCGCGCGGCGCGAGCAAAGTAATCGGGATCAGCCGCAGCCGGTTCAAGAACGACCTCGCGCAGCAGCTCGGCGCGGACGTGGGGATTGAATCCGGCCCTTCCGCGGTAGCCCAGGTTCTACAGGAGACCGAGGGCCGGGGCGCCGATGTAGTGATCGAATGTACCGGTGTCATGGCCTCCATCGCCGATGCGATCCGTATGGTGCGGTTTGGAGGCCGCATCCTGCTCTTCGGAATCACCAGCGCAAAGAGCGGCGACTTGCCTTTTTACGATCTTTATTTCAAGGAACTGACGCTCATCAACAATCGCGCCGCCACCGCGCAGGATTTCCCGGTCATGATCGACTTAGTGGATCGCGGCATGGTTCGCCTGGAGCCGCTGGTGACGCATCGCATGGCTTTGGACGAACTCGCCACAGCCCTCGGAATGGTGGAAGACGGCGCCGAGCGACGCTTGAAGATTATCCTGGATCATACATAAAGGCCGATAGATGAACGCACCAGCCGCAATCTTCTTCGCGCTGCCGGCGCTTCTTTGCAGCCAGTGGATTAAATATCCGACCGCCGGCGTGCCCAAGGCTCCGGGCGGGTTGCCGAATCTCGGAGCGCCCACGCCCAGAACCGCCGACGGTAAGCCGGATTTTTCCGGAATGTGGGAAATCGAGAACACTGGCGGGTGTCCGCCCAATGGATGCGCCGATCTGCCGCTTTCGAAGGAATTCACCAATATCGGAGCGCGTATTCCGGGTGGCCTGCCGTATCAGCCGTGGGCCGCCGAAGTAGCGAAAAAGCGCATGGCGGCGAACGGAAAAGACGATCCGGCGTCGAAATGCCAGCCGTCGAGCGCCATCCGTTTGTTCACCTTTCCGCAATACCGAAAGATTTTCCAAAGCCCGGGGCTGATGGTGTTGCTCTCGGAGCGGGACGTAACATACCGGCAAATATTTACGGATGCTCGGGAATTGCCGGAGGATCCGCAGCCAAGCTTTCACGGATACTCGTCCGGCCATTGGGAGGGTGACACGTTAGTGGTCCAGACCAGCGGCTTTCGCGACGGCATGTGGCTGGACCGTAGCGGCAGTCCGATGACGGACGCGGCGAAAATGACGGAACGCTTCCGGCGCCCGAACTTCGGGAACCTGGATATCGAAATCACCCTCGACGATCCTAAAGCCTACACCAGGCCCTGGACGGTGACTCTGCACAATTTCATCGTTTTAAATACGGAACTGCTCGAATATTACTGCCAGGAAAACGAGAAGGACCAGACGCATTTGGTGGGCAAGTAAATAATCAACTAAACTGTCAGGCATGGCAGTTTCGGGCGGATGGAAACTCGCGGCGGTTTTCGCGAATGGATTATTGTGCTTCGCCCAGGCGCCGCCAAGCCAGAGTTGCGTGCTGGCAGGCACAGTTCTCAATTCAGCGACAAACGCGGGAATTCCCCACGCATTAGTCACTTATGTCGGAGCCGCGCAGGGCTTTCGATTCACAGATACCGGCGGCAATTTTCAGGCCCAGAATGTGCCGTGTCAAGGATACTATCTATCGGTCTCCAAGCCAGGTTATGTTTCCGATAAGGAGGATTCTCTCCCGCCGCTGCTCCTTTCCAACCCGATTTTTAAGGAGGCACAGGAGAGCCAGGCAGATCAGCTTGGAGCTCCGCCCAAGCCGGCCGAATTATCCGTGGACTTGAAGCCGGGCTCGCCGCCGGCGCGCATTTCGCTGGTGCCGCTAGCCACGATCGCTGGAACAATTCTCGATGAGAACGGCGAACCGCTCGCCAGCCTGGCGGTGCAGGCGATCGCGGTGAAAGCGTCCCTGTCGGGCACGGACTATGTGGCGGCGCGGACGGCTCATAGCGATGACCGTGGCCGCTACGAACTTTTCGGTCTGACGCCCGGGCAGTACGTAGTCCGGTTGGCCGGGGAAGCATCCATGACGCAATACTTCCAGGGCGCTAATCTGAATGCCAACAACGACCATCGCGGGATCGAGCCCGTGTATTATTCCAACGTCGACTCGCTGGCCTCTGCCTTGGTGTTAAATTTGTCGCCTGCGGCAAAGGCAAACGCGGACTTCCGCCAAGCAACGGAGCCCGCTTTCGATATCAACGGACGGCTCTCTGGTTTTATTCCCCAGGCATGGACTCAAATTCAACTGTTCCGGGATGGCGATCGCATACCGTTGGGGCGAGCTTTCGTGAACCTGACCAGCGGCCAGTTCCGCTTGACGGATATCCCGCGCGGCAGCTACACGCTGCGAGTGCAGCAATACCAGGCCGATCCACCGCTTTGGTTCGCGGCGGAGGAGCCCATAACCGTCGCCGCGGAGACGATTCGGAATCTGGTGGTTCCATTGTCCGGGGCCGTCGACATTCCAGTGTCGGTTTCTTATGAAGAAGGAGCAAAGGACGATGGATCCGTCCAACTCATGCTGCTGCCGCAACACTCGCGCGAGAACCTGCGCCCGTTGTCAATTGGTACGTTCACCCCGCCGCGACCGAACACGTTCACCAATGTGATCCCGGACAAATACAAACTGACCGTGCAAGCGAACAGAGGCGACGGCTACGTGTCGTCCGCAAAGCTCGGTGACGTAGACGTCTTGCACGGAGAATTCGCGATCGGCGGAAGCACCCCGGGTGAACTGCATCTGACGATCCGGGGCGACAGCGCTACCGTACAGGGACAGGTAACTTTTCAGGGGCAGCCAGCTCTGGGCGCACAGGTCTTCCTGATTCCTGCATCGGATGACGGAGCTGGACTTAAATTTGGCATCGGTGGACCTGAGGGGCATTATCAGATCACGGGCGTGCCTCCCGGAGACTATCGGATCCAAGCATGGACCAAGCCGCCAACCGCCAAGGAAGTCCTCTCCGGGTCCGGAGAGACGCTGACTTTGCAACCCAGCGAGCAGCGGACCATGGCTCTAGAAGCAGCTGCATCGGAGCAGCCTTCGCAATGACGAGGCCCCTGGTAGGAGCGGTCTTCATCGCTGCGTCCTTGCTCCACGCCGCCGACTATCTGGTCAGTGGTGTTGTGGTGAATTCGCAGTCCCAAATGCCACTCGTAAACGCGCGGGTTTTGTTAGCGCCCACCACCACCCGGGCTCAGAAGATGGAGCGGGTCACAAAACAAGACGGCCGATTTTCGTTTACGGTGAGCCAGGCGGGCAAATATACACTTCAGGTGGTCAAGTCCGGATACGCAGCGCAGTCCTATCAGGCGGCTGGTTTTGGCGGCCTCTCCAGCGCAATCGTCGTTCGCGACGATCAGGACACCAGCCATATCGTGTTCCAGGCAAACCGGGGAGGCGCGATCACCGGGCAGATCAAGGACGAGGATTCCGAGCCGGTGGGCAACGCCATAGTCACCATTTTTCAGTCGCTAATTGTGGGTGGAGAGCGAAAAATCGTGCCACGCGGGCAGACACGCGCCAACTCCGCCGGGGAGTTTCGGTTACCCTACCTGGCTCGCGGCAACTACTACGTCTGCGCCATGGGCCGTCCGTGGTTTGCCGATTCGTTAATCCAACTCGAAAAGATGCGTAAGCCCATTGCTGAGCGAGAGCCGGGTCAAGTGCCGGATCAAGCGCCAAAATATTCTCCCGATCCGGGATCCCGCGGCACGGCGTTCATGACGACGTTCTATCCACGCGCGCAGACCGTGGAAGAGGCATCGTTGGTGCGAGTGGACGTGGGAGGAGAGACGCAGGTTTCGATCACTCTGCCGCTCACGAAAGCGGTCTCCATAGAGGGCGCCATTGATTTTTCGGGCCAGATGACTGCCGGGCGCGCAAATTTGCTGAAGAAAGTCTACGACCAATATGTCTTATTTCTTCAGGATACGGTTTCGAAAGAGGGGACATTCCAGTTCAAGAACGTTCCTTCGGGATTGTACGAGATCACCGCAAGCTCCGACGCAGCCTCCGGGGCATCCAGTTGGAACGTCCGCCGGGATGTCGACGTAGGTGCGTCGGACATGGAAGTAAAGTTGAAGCCGGGACCCATGGGCGCGCTGTCGGGCCATGTCCTTTTCGAAGGCGAGCATCCTGGATCGAATGCCAGCCTATTTGTCACGTTGCGCAATGATGAGGGCCACTCGGTCCGAATTCAAGTGGATTCAGAGGGAAATTTTTCGCTGAGCCGCATTCTGCCGGGCCGCTATGAGGTGACGGCCGGTTCGGCGGATTACGTCGCGGCCTATTTCGTAGGCCCATCCGGCGAGCGCTTGCCGCTCATCCTCGAAATTGCATCGGGGGAGCCTATCCATCGCGATTTGATGCTCACCCAGGCGGTGTCGACGATCGAAGGCACCGTAGAGAAAGCCGGAATGCCGCAGGTGGGCGCCTTCGTACTTTTGATGCCCAAGAATCCAGCGCAGCGCTGGGCCTACCGCGTGGATCAAACCGACAGCGACGGATCGTATCGTTTGGCCACCATCCCGTCCGGTGACTACCTGCTGATCGCACTGAGTAACGGCGCCGATATTGCCTATCGCGATGTCAAAGTAGCGGCGACGCTGGCTAAGGGTGCCAAGCCGGTCCATATTGAGGCCGGCGACCACCTCGACCTGAAGCTGGAGGTGGTTGACGCCTCGCGGCTCTGATAGCCTTAAAGAAGCGGGTGGGCGCGCAAGCGCCGATTATGCCGGAAACCACATTCACGTTGAACGGGAATTCGACCACGGTGTCGTACGAGCCGGGGATGGATTTTCTCGAAGTCCTGCGTGAAGAGTGCAAGGTAGTTTCCGCCAAGAATGGCTGCGCACCGGAAGGCGCCTGCGGGTGTTGCGCGGTCCTGGTGGATGGACAGCCGGTGCTCGCGTGCTTGCGCAAGCCGGAACACATGGCAGGCCACGACGTGGTTACGCTCGAAGGCGTGCCGGAGGAGATGCGGCGCGTCTTGAGCGAAGCGTTCCTGCTGGAGGGCGCGGTGCAGTGCGGGTTCTGCATTCCCGGTATTGTGATTCGAGCGGCAGGGTTGCTGGAACACGGCCGCACGCATGATCGTGAAGCCGTCGCGAAATCGCTGGACGCGCATCTGTGCCGGTGCACTGGCTACGCGCGGATCATCGATGCCATCCAGACGGCCGGCGAGGCGTGGCAGGA
Source organism: Bryobacterales bacterium (assembly GCA_963781905.1). GTDB lineage: Bacteria > Acidobacteriota > Terriglobia > Bryobacterales > Bryobacteraceae > Palsa-89. The sequence continues at coordinate 2,855,521 of CAWAHZ010000010.1, read as the reverse complement.
CCATAAGGAACTGCCGAGTAAAGAACCGCGCCGTCATTCCTACTTCGGCGAAGAATACGGATTGAGCCGGAATACCGCGCTCCAGAACGGCCCTAAGCGCGCGAATGGGATAGGAACATCGCCCTCGCGATATCTGGGGCTCGAACAGGCTCTCGGCGAAAAGCCTTTCGTGGACGACATGCGAGCCCCCGGCGTGCTGCACGCCGCCACACTGATGAGTCCGCACCCGCGCGCCAAGGTTCTCTCGATCGATACTTCGACGGCGCAGGCCATGCCGGGCGTTGAAAGGATCTTCACCGCGTGCGACGTTCCAGGGCAGCGCGGCACCGGTCTTGCGATTGCGGACTTGCCGATCTTTGTCGCCGTCGGCGAGACCACGTGCTGCGTGGGCGACATTCTCGCGCTGGTGGTAGCGGATACGATGTTCCACGCGCGCCAGGCCGCGGACAAAATCAACGTCGATTACGAAGTATATGAGCCGGTCACCGATCCGTTCCTGGCTATGGCGCCGGATTCGCCGCAGGTACATGCTTTCGGCAATTTGCACGTGCATCCGAACCTGCTGGATACCACGGCGTTTTCGCGTGGCGATGTGGATGCGGCCCTGGCAGCTTCCACCCACATCATCGAGCAAACTTTCAGGACGCAGCCCGTGGATCCGGCTTTTTTGGAGCCGGAGGCTTGCCTGGCGATACCGCAGGGCAGGGGACTGAAAGTCTTTTCGCAGAGCCAGGGGTCTACCTTCGATCAAGCCCAGATCGCACGAACGTTGAATCTGCCAGCTGAAGAAGTAGAGATCGCTCTGGCCTCCAGCGGCGGATCGTTCGGCGCAAAGGAAGAGCTCTCCATTCAAGTGCAGACTGCGCTTGCGGCGTATTTGCTGGGCCGCCCCGTAAAAACCGTTCTGACGCGTACACAATCCGCGCAGCTTCATCCCAAGCGGCATCCCATGACGCTCAGCTATACGGTGGGCGCCGACGCCGAAGGTCGCTTGTTAGCAGTGCGCTCGCGCATTGTCGGCGATGTGGGAGGCTATGCGGGCACTAGCGCAAAGTGCCTGCTGCGCGCCGCCTGTCACTCCTGCGGACCTTATCGCGTACCGAATGTGGATGCCGAAGCCAAGGCCATATTCACCAACAATCCCACCAGCGGCGCCATGCGCGGCTTTGGTACCAACCAGGCGCACTTCGCCATGGAAGGCATCATGGATATGCTGGCCGAACGAGTGGGCGTGGACGGCTGGGACATTCGCGAGCGCAACATCCTGAACCCGGGCGACGCCTTTGCCACCGGCCAGATCATGCGCGAAAGCGTAACGGGTTTGCGGCGCAGTTTGGAAGCTGTCAAGGACGTCTACAAGCAGGCCAAGTTCGCCGGCATCGGCTGCGGCATCAAGAGCACCGGCATCGGCAACGGCACCATCGACAGCGGGCACGCTGCCATCCGGGTGCTCGCAGGAGGCCGTCTGGATGTGCAGACCGGCTATACCGAGATGGGCCAGGGGCTGTTCACCACCATTCGCCAGGCGGTGTGCGAAGAAACCGGACTGTCTCCCGAGATCATGGACGTCCGCTGGGACCGGGCGCTGGGCGCCAAGTGCGGCGAAACCTGGGCCTCGCGCGCCACTACCTTGAGTTGTGCCGCAGCGCAGCGGGCGGCAACGCAACTCGCCGATGACCTGAAGCACTCAACGCTCGACCAGCTTGTGGGCCGCGAATACACGGGCGATTACGTTTGCAACTTCACCACCAAGCCTGGTACGCCTGAATCGCTGACCAATCCGACCACGCACATGACGTTCAGCTACGCCACTCAGGTTGTGATCTTGAACGACGCTGGCCGCATCGAGCGTGTGGTGGCCGCGCACGACGTGGGCCGCGCCATCAATCCGAAGGGCTGCGCGGGGCAAGTGGAAGGCGGCGTTCACATGGGGCTGGGCTATGCGCTTTCGGAGAATTTTACCAGCACCAATGCCACGCCGGATTCTCTGGCGCTCCGTGATTGCGGCATTCTGAAAGCCAAGGACACGCCGAGAATCGACGTGATTCTGATCGAAGTCCCCGATGAAGTGGGCGGTTACGGGGCCAAGGGCGCTGGCGAGATCGGATTGGTCCCGACGGCCGGAGCAGTCGCGGGCGCTCTCTATGCCTTCGACCGGATCCGCCGCTTTAGTTTGCCGATGGACGATGCACCCGCCGCTCAACCCTCGGTACCCAAGTCACGGCAAAAGTCGCGCCGCAAGACGCCCGCGCTGGCCGGCGTCTAATTACGGGCTTAAACCGCTGTCGGAACGGCTTGCGCGCCTACTTTATTGGGAAGCACCTTGGCGACCACCGAGCGGAATTCCTGGTCCGTTAGCAGCCTCTTATGTTGCAGCGAGAACTCTTTGACGCCTACCACCACCTGCATCGCCTCTTCGTCGTTGGCCTCTACACCGATGCCCTTCAAAGCCGCTTTGATGGAATCGATTCCGCTGCCTTTACCGAGAACCACTTTCGCGGGCGGTTGCCCCACCACATCCCAGTGGAACGGGAACAGCTCGGTCGGATTATCCTTGCCGCAGTTCTGCCACCAGCTCGCAATAATGCCGGACTCGATCTGGAACAATTGCTCGCCCACCACCGGCCGGTTGCTCGCCACTTTGTGTCCCGATAACTGCTCCACCAGCCGCGCCAGGCCGTACAGCTTGTCGTACTTGATGCCGGTATCGATTCCATAAAGCGTGAGCAGCGCCATGGCCGTCTCTTCGATAGGCACATTGCCCGCGCGTTCGCCCAGCCCGAGAACGGTGGAGTGAATCACCTCCACGCCTTCGGCAACCGCCATGATGGTATTGGCGATTCCCATTCCGAAGTCCATGTGGAAGTGCGCTTCCAGGCGCTTGTTGACGCGCTTCTTCACTTCACGCACCAGATACTGCATGGCATGCGGCGAGACGACGCCAAAGGTGTCGACCAGCGCCAGCGCGTCCATGTGCCCTTCGGTGGCCACGCGCAGAATCAGATCGAGCACCCATTTCATTTCGGCGCGGCTGAAGTCGATAGGGAAGAACACGATCTCCAAACCCTGCGAATGGGCATAGGCCGTGGACTCGATCGAAAGATCGATCGCTCTCTCCAGCGGCCACTTGTAGGCGTATTCGATGATGTGCGTGCTGGAGGGCACTTCCATCACGATGCCCGCGACTCCGCAATCCACCGCGCGCTTTACATCGTCCACCATGCAGCGCGAGAAGGCGAAAATCTGCGGCCCCAGGTTGCGCTTGACGATCTCCTTGATGGCGGAAGTATCGCTCGGCGACACCACCGGCATGCCGGCTTCAATGCGCTGCACGCCGGCTTCGGCCAGCGCCTCGGCGATGCGGATTTTGTCGTCTTTCGTGAAGATGACGCCGGTCTGCTGTTCGCCGTCGCGCAACGTGATGTCGTGAAATTTGATCTGCTTTGGAAAATGAAGCTGATCCGTGACGGCGCTCTCAAAGTTCCAAGGGCTGACAAACCACTGATCTGTCTTCCAGGGTTCCTGCGGCATAATGAATTCCTCCAAAAACTAGAAATTTTACTTGGCCTGAGCGGTCTTGAGCGCTTCCGGATTCACGGGATTCCTGGGCGTCTGCCCGCTCAAAACTCGCACCACCTCTTCGGCGGCTTTGGTCTGCAAATCGACTAACGATTCTTCGGAATAGAAACTGGTGTGCGGCGTTACGATTACATTATCGCGTCCGAATAACGGCGATCCGGATGGCGGCTCTTGCTCCATCACGTCCAGCGCGGCTCCCGCCAGATGGCCCTGATCGAGCGCGCTAGCAAGCGCTGCTTCATCGATGATCGGCCCGCGCGCGGTATTGATCAAGTAAGCGGTCGGCTTCATCCGGGGGAAGACATCGGCGTTAAACAAGTGACGTGTAGCAGGCAGCAACGGCGTGTGGATGGAAATATAATCGGAGATCTTCAGCAACTCATCGAAAGTCACCTGCTCCACGCCCGCGCGTTCCGCCACTGGTTTCGAAACAAAAGGATCGTAGGTCACCACCCGGATACCAAAACTCTGCGCCTTGGGCGCCACCAACTGCGGGATCTGGCCAAAAGCCACCAATCCCAGAACCGTTCCACGCAAGCGATGAATGGGAACCACGGCGCGCATTTCCCATTTGCCGCCATGCGTCCGCGCATTCGACGACGGAATCTTGCGAACCAGCGCGAGCAGCAGCGCCATGGTGTGATCGGAAACTTCGTCCAGGCAATAATCCGGCACTCGGGTGACGACGATGCCCGCATTCGTGGCGGCCGGAATGTCGACGTTGTCCACGCCGATGCCGAATCGGGCAATGATGCGGCACTGCTTTAGCTCCTGGATCATCTCCGCGGATATCTTTGCGTAGGTGGTGAGGATGGCATCGGCATCGCGCGGCACTTGCTCGGCGAGACGCACTTCAGCACCGATCTTCGCCAGCACCTCGCGCGCTGGATCGAGATTCGGAAAGACGGAATCGGTAACCGCAACGAGTTTCGCCGGCATCAGTTCATCCACCTGACTACACCAGCGACGCCATCCACGGCAACCGTTGAACCATTCGGGATGCGCAGCGTAGCGTCCAGCACTCCCAGCACCATCGGAATGCCGCGCTCGCGTGCGAGCGAAGCCATGTGCGACGTACTGCCTCCGCGCTCGGCCACCACGCCCGCCACGCGAGTCAGGATGTGGCTCAACGCGGGACCAGCCACTCTGGTCACTAGAACGTCCCCCGGCGCCACGCGCGAGAGTTCACACTCGCATTGAATCACGCACGCGCGGCCTTCGCCCCAGCCCACACCCGCCGCATGGCCGTTCAAGCGCGGACGGTGCAGCCAGATAGCATCCGGAATCGCGGCTGGTTGTGTGTGCAGGGGCCGAGCCTGGAGCAGTTGGAATCCCGCATCGTCCATCGCCCATTCGATCTCGACAGGCATCCCCATGAGATCCTCGACGCGCCGTAACAACCCTGCTAACTCGACCGCTTGGGCTTCGGTGAGACATGGCTCTGAAACCATCGCGGCCGGAACCACCTGCGTATGAATACAGCCCACCTGATGATCCTTGCGTCCGGGCGTGACGCTCACCAGTTTCCCGTCGCGCGATAACTCATAGCGATCCGGGGTCACTTCTCCCTGCGCAATCGCCGAGCCCAATCCCCAGGTTGCACTCAGGATCATGGTCTGATCCGCGGATTCGCTCAATCCCCCACCCGACGCCCGTGCCGACACCAGCGGCTGAACCAAAATGCCCATCGCGGTATCGGCTGGATCGATATCGTGCGTCGCCATGTAGCGCAACGCACGCGTAGCCCACAGCGCGCCCCAACAGGAGCGAATCGCGGTGATGAAGTCCGCTTCGCTCTCAATGCCCAAAAAGCTTTCAAACTGGCCGGCGAAGCTGGATCCAAAACGATCTTCTACAAGGGCCGACGATCGCACCACGGTCAAGGCGCCGGTCTTGGCTTTCAGTTCCCGCCAAGCCGCAAGCAGCGGATCGAGAACTTGGGGCGTGATCGGCTGATCCAGCAACCCGAGCTTCATCATCAACGCGTGACGGCGAGCTTGCGCGCCCTCCTGCGCTGAGAAAACGCCGCGCGCATCTGCCTGCAACCCCAGCGCTCTGATCTGCGCGCGATACGCTTCCGCATCGACGCAAAAGCCGCCTGGAGCCGGCAAGCCCGCCTGACCCAAACGCGCAAGATTCGCCGCCTTGGGACCGAAGCGAGCGGCGTCGGTGGCTTCCGGTGACGTGAGTGAAGAGAGAAAACTCACGCTAGGTTCCTGGCCGTTTGCCGTAATCGGAATATCCGGGCATCGGATCCACAACCGTAATCTGTTCCACCGGGAAATTGGAAACAATTTCCACGCTGTCTTTGTGGACGATCAGCATTTCCTCAATCCGCACGCCCCATTGGAACGGCTTCCCGTGCTGCGTCTCCAGCGCGAAGACCATGCCTTCCTTGATTTCGATGGGATGATCGAGCGACCAGATGCGCGAGATCACCGGCTGATCGTATTGCGCCAACCCCAGCCCGTGCCCCCATAGATTCGCCGCCGCCTGATCTTCCTCTTCGTAGCCCCAGGCTTCCTTCGCCGATGGCCATTTGGATGCGATATCCCGCGTTGTCGCGCCCACCTTCACCGCTTTGATCGAGTCATACAACCACTTCAGCGCAGTGGCGTAATAATCCTTCTGTTCCTGATTCGGCTCGCGGCCCACCATGTATGTGCGGTAGTAGCACGATTTGTAGCCGTTCCAGGTGAGCGCTGCCAGATCCATGAACACCATGTCGCCGGGCTTGATAATGCGGTCCGAGAAATTGCGCCAGTTAGGCCAGGTGTTCAGGCCCGAAGACACAATCACGTCCTCCACGTCTTCCATCCCCGGGATGTTATAGAGGAATTCCATGATGTGCGCCGTGAGCTGGTTCTCGGTGAGACCCGGCTTCAGGAATTTCATGAATTCCCAGTGCGCCGCATCGCCGATGGCGCCGACAATGCGCATGCATTCATGCTCGTCCTGATTCTTGACGGCGCGTGCTTCCATCATGGCGGTCATGCCGTCGGCCCATTCGATCTTCGATTCCTCGAAGATCTTGATCATGTTGATGTCGATGAAATCGACACCCAGCTTCATCCCGTCCACTCCGCGCTTCTTCATCTCCTGCTTGATGGCATTAGTGAACTTTCCAACCTGCTGCGTGGAGGCCGGGCCCGCCGCGCCCTTAATCCAAGCGTAGGAGTATCGAATGTTGTCTTTCGGAATCCACGGCGAATGCTTCGCGATATGCATTCCGATGTCGCCCTGCTCGAACAGCACGGGGGCATCGTCGCCGCACAGCAGCGCATAGCGCAGACCGGGTTTCAGGCGATTCCAACCGGGTGTCAAGGTGCTGGTGACGTAGCGAACGTTCTCGTCGTACATCAAGAGCATGGCTCCCAGCCCGTGCGCTTTCATCTTCTCGCGCGCGCGTTCCAGCCGGTATTTACGCAACCGGTCCCAATTAATGCGCTCCTGCCAATCCAACCCCACCGAACCGACGTTTGCCAAATCTATCCTCCAGGTGGAAGCGCGCTGGGTGCGCGCTCCTTTAGAGAGCTTACTTCATCAGAGAGTGCCTGGTTGTGTCAACCGCTCGAAAGGGCTAATTTTGGGCTTGTTTCAGTTCAATCCTGACCAATCGAAAAGGCTTGTCGCTCAGGTTTTCGTCCTGATGAGATTCGTCCGGCGGCGCCCAACGAACCGTGCCAGCTTTACCGTGGTTCTCATGCGATGACCCGTCAGCGTGATACTGGCGCATGTTTTGATCCGTCAAGAGAACCACCACGGCTCCCGTCGCCGGGTGCTTGTGAAACTTCAGCTTCTCGTGAGGGCCGACCGTCAAACTGATGGCGCGCACCCATTCGTTTTCGAGCAGTACGCGATAGTGCGCTGGATCCACGATCACGGCGTCGGTGCTCTCCTTGGGAAACGGTTTCGGATTTGCCACGGGCCTCGGTTCGATTTGAAGAGCCGCAAACTGCCCGCCGGTAAGATTCTCCGATTTGTGCGTGGTGGGCGCCGCCCAGATCACTTCGCCCGCGTGGTTTTGGAACGATTTGACGGACCCATCAAAATAGGTGAGCCTGTTGTTGCGATCGGTAAGAAAGACGATCACTGCGCCCGGAGCCGGATGCTGGTGCATAGGCATGGTTTCGTGCGGGCCTAAATGCTCTTCGAAAACGCGGACCCATTGGTTCTCGAGTTCCAGGTGGCTATGCGCGGGATCGGCTATCAGCGGATCGGGCGCTTGCGCCGCGGCGGCCCGTATCCACAGTAATCCCCAACCCAACAGGAAAAATGCTTTGCTATGTCGACGTGGCATGAGAAGATTCTAGACCATGAGCACACGTGCCGGGGTAATCGGCCTGGGAATTATGGGCGGCGCATTTGCGAAACATCTGGTGGCGGCGGATGTTCGCACCTCCGGCTATGACTTGCTCGCGGCAAACGTGGAGGCATCGAGCGCGCACGGCGGTCACGCCTGTAAGTCATCGCGCGAGGTGGCGGAAGAGGCCGATATCGTGATCACTTCGCTGCCACATTCGCGGCTCTCGAAGATGCGCTCTTCGGATCTGATGGCGTGGTGGCGGCCGGCCGAACGGGCCTATTGGTGATTGAGACCAGCACACTTTCGATCGAGGACAAAGAACGCGCTCGAAACCGCCTGGCGAGTGCGGGTATCGGCATGTTGGATGCGCCCATCAGTGGTACCGGTCCTCAGGCCCAAGCCAAAGACATTACGATTTTCGCGAGCGGCGACCGCGCCGAATTCGAGCGTGCCCGCACTCTTCTTTCCCACTTCGCCCGATCGGTGCGATACGTGGGCCCCTTTGGCTCAGGATCAAAGATGAAATACATCGCGAACCTTCTCGTCGCGATTCATATCGTTGGGGCCGCGGAAGCCATCGTGCTCGGAGAAAAGGCCGGCCTGGATGCTTCCACGCTGGTGGAGGTGCTGGCCGGCAGCGCCGCTACATCGCGCATGCTGGAAGTGCGCGGACCAAGCATGGCCACTGGCGCCTTTGCCACGCCTATGATGAAAGTCGACGTGTTTCAGAAGGACCTGGACATCATCGCGAATTTCGCCAAGCAAGCCAAATGCCCCGTGCCATTGTTCAGCGCCAGCGTTCCGTTCTATACCGCCGTCGCCGCGCAAGGCATGGGTCTTCAAGACACCGCCGCGGTGGTTTCGGTTCTGCGTTCTCTCGCCGGGATGGAGGAAAAATGAAGCTCTTAACGATGGTTGCGTGTGTGCTCCTCTGGGCTTTCGCGAACGGGCAGGAAAAGCCCCTGATGTCCGAGCAGGCCTTTAAGAATGTCCGGGTGCTGAAGGGCATTCCCGTGGACCAGTTCATGGCGACCATGGGATTCTTTTCCGCATCACTCGGCGAAACCTGCACCGATTGCCACAGCGCCGAGAGCGGAGGGAGCTGGGAGAAGTACGCCGACGACAACCCGCGCAAAGAGACTGCGCGGCGCATGATCGGCATGATGAACGCGATCAATAAGACCTACTTCGGCGGCAAGCGCGAGATCACTTGTTACTCCTGCCATCGCGGCGTGGAGCGCCCCGACGTTACTCCCAATCTGGCGGATTTGTACGGGCCACCGCCATCCAAGGAGCCGGACGAACTGCGCCAGCCCGCTGGTAAGGGAGTGCCCGCCGATCAAATTCTGGACAAGTACATCCAGGCCATCGGAGGCGCCGAGCGTCTTGCCAAACTCACCAGTTTCGCGGCTAAGGGGACTTACCAGGGCTATCAGGACGAGAAATATCCGGTAGATGTATTCGCCAAAGCTCCCGATCAGATCAGCACCGTGGTCCACACTGCCGCCGGAGACAGCGCCACAACGTATGACGGCCGCACCGGCTGGATCGCGGGACCGGTTGCAGAGCGGCCGGTGCCGTTACTGGAGTTGACGGGGGGCGACCTAGCGGGCGCAAAGCTGGACGCGGCGATGTGGTTTCCGGCTCAAATCCAGCAGGCGCTCACAGGATGGCGCGCCGCGTCTTCGAGGAGCATCGACGGTCACGAGATGCAGATGATTCAAGGCACCAGCGACGGCCGATATCCGGTGAATTTATACTTCGACAGTAAGTCCGGGCTGCTGGCCCGAGTGGTCCGCTATGACGAATCGCCCATCGGTCTGAATCCCACCCAGATCGATTACGCCGACTATCGCGATGTGGATGGCGTGCGGATGCCGTATCGCGTGATCGTCACCTGGCTGGACGGAAAAGCCACGACAGAGTTGGCCGAGATCAAGCCAAACGTGGCGATTGACGCCGCGAAATTCTCGAGGCCTGCACCGAAGTAGATTTGGGCACAGCTCTGGAGTGCGCGCCCCAGTTGGACGATAGAGGACTGTGGACAGTCCTTCAACCCTGGTCCTGTGCGTCGTTCTCGCGATCGTCGTCGGCTACTTTGCCGGCAGGACACTCGGCATTCTTAGCCGGAGTCGCGACTAAGCCGCGCGCCGAATGGCGTGATAAACCAGCAAGACGACAACCGCGCCAATCACCGCCACCAAGAGGCTATATAAATTGAGCCCGCTGACACCGGCTGCTCCAAACCTGTTGAACAACCACCCGCCGACGATCGCGCCGACAACTCCCAGGAGTACGTCGAGGATAACCCCTTCGCCCCTTCTGTTCACCAGCTTGCTGCCGATGAAACCTGCCAGCAATCCCAAAATGATCCAAGCAATAAACGACATGGTTCACATCCCTTTCTTGTCCGCCCGTCTTCTTCCCGCATCTGGGTGTCGTAAGTATACAGGAATCAGCCCAAGTTCAAGCTGAACGGCCGGCGCATCTATATTGAAAGTAATGCGAACCATAACGCTCGAAGAGCATTACGCTAGTCCAGGATTTATCGAAGGGCCTGGGCGCCGTCTAGCCGAACGCGCCGCAAGATCGGGAGACCGAATGGTCCGGATCCTCGAACAGGTATGTGACCTCGGAGAGGGGCGAATCGCGGAAATGGACGCCGCAGGCATCGATATGCAGGTGCTGTCGCTCAACTCTCCAGGAGTGGAGCAGTTGGACGCGGCCGAGGCGGCTGTGCTGGCCCGTGAAGCGAATGATTTTGCGGCTGCTGCCGTGAAGCGCTATCCGCTGCGTTTCGACGCCTTCGCCGCGCTTCCCATCGCTACCCCGCAGCAGGCGGCCGACGAGTTGGAACGCACGGTACGCGAGTATGGGTTCAAAGGAGCGATGATCAACGGTCACCACCGCGGCCGGTATTTGGACGACAAGTTTTTCTGGCCCGTCATCGAACGGGCCGAATCGCTCGGTCTTCCCATCTACCTGCACCCAACTCAGCCGCCTCACGCGGTAGTTGAGGCTTCCTACGCCGGGTTTGCGCCGGAGGTGACGTATATGTTCTCCACGGCCGGCTTTGGCTGGCACATCGAAACCGGCATTCACGTGCTCCGCATGATCCTGGGCGGCGTCTTTGACCGCTATCCAAAGCTACAAATCATCGTCGGCCACCTGGGCGAGGCGCTGCCCTTCATGCTGTCCAGAGTAGATATTATGACCCCAGCCATCACCGGGCTTCGCCGCGAGATCAGCGCCTATCTTCGCGAAAACGTTCACTACACGTTCAGCGGCTTTAATTTCACTCCTACGTTTTTGGATCTGCTGCTCCAGGTGGGCGTGGACCGTATCATGTTCTCGGCCGACCATCCCTACGGATCGATGGCGCAGGCGCGCGCTTTCCTGGACCACCTGCCGGTGAGCACAGCCGACCGGGAGCGGATCGCGCACGGCAACGCCGAACGTCTGCTCGGCCTCGAAACTAGCCGATAGAACTCAGCACCCGCGCAGCATCGCGATATTCGCGGATTAAGCGCTCACACAGTTCGGCCGTGGATGGAATGTCGTGGATATCGCCCACGCCGTGCCCGGCCGACCAAATATCCTTCCAGGCCTTCAATTCGCCCTCCGCGCTGACATGCATTCCGTTATGCGGCGGCAGATTGTCCGGATCGCCGCCCGCCGCAGCGATGCTGGCTCTGAGAAAGTTGGCACGCACTCCGCTGATGGCGTCCGTGTAGACGATGTCCTTGGCATTGGCTTCGAGAATCATCTCCTTGAATCCTTCGGGCGCCAGGCTCTCGCGCGTGCTGATGAAGCGCGTTCCGAGATAGGCGAGGTCGGCGCCCATGAGCTGAGCCGCCGCGATCTGTCTTCCATTGGTGATGGCGCCGGAGAGAACCACGGTCTTATCGAAGAAAGCGCGAATCTCGGCGAGGAAGGCGAACGGGCTAAGCGTACCAGCGTGGCCACCGGCTCCGGCGCTTACGGCGATGATGCCATCCACTCCCGCTTCGGCGGCTTTGTGCGCGTGGTGCAAATGGACGACGTCGTGAAAAACGACGCCGCCATAGGAATGAACGGCGTCCACCACGGCGCGCGCAGCGCCGAGCGATGTAATCACCAGAGGAACCCGATGGCGAACGGTGATCTCGAGGTCACGCTCCACGCGCGTATTGGTTTTGTGGACGATGAGGTTTACTCCATAGCGCGCCCCAGAGCGGCTGGTCCGCACTCGGATGTCATCCAGGCGCTGCTCAATTTCGTCAAGCCAAGCCTCATAACCTTCGCTGGTTCGTTGGTTCAGCGCCGGGAAGGTTCCGATCACGCCCGAGCGGCAAGCTTCCACCACCATGTCGGGACCAGAGACCAGGAACATCGGCGCTGCGATGGCAGGGATGAGCAAGCCTTCGCACAACGTTTCGGGAAGGGACATTGAGCCATCATCACTGCAACCGGCTCTCAATGCAACAGGCCGGCAATGCAATAGGAGCGGATCATTTTGCAAAGGAGTATATTCTCTAAAGACCGGAACGCCGCACGATTCCAGGAGGAACCATGGCAACCAATCAGCATCGAATTCTGACCACGCATGTCGGGAGTTTAGTTCGGCCGCCGAAGCTGGTCCCGTTCCTGGAAGAGATCGAAGAGCGACGTCCTTACGACGAATCCGCGCATGCCGCCTGCCTGACGGACTCCATCACCGAGGTGGTTCGGCAACAAGCGGAAGCGGGCGTGGATATCGTCAGTGACGGCGAATTCGCCAAGACCGGCAACTGGGCCTGGTATATCCATCAGCGGATCTCCGGTTTTACCGAACGGCCGGCTACGCCAGAAGAACTCAAGGATCCCCTGGCGACCATGAGCATGGGGCGCGACTTCGCGGCCTTTCCCGAATTCTACGCCGAATATTTTCCCACGCAGGGTTTCAAAGTACGGCCGAACACGACCACCAATGTATGCACCGGACCCATCCGGTATATTGGGCAGGCGCAGGTGGAGCGCGATATCGCGAATCTCAAAGCTGCGGTCGCCAAGGTCCACGTAGAGGATGGTTTCCTTCCGGTGGTGGCTCCGGCGAGCGCGTTTCCGTTTTATAAGAACGAATATTACCAGGACGAAGAGTCCCTGCTGTTCGCGCTGGCCGAGGCTCTCAGCGAAGAATACAAGGCCATATTGGATGCCGGGCTGCGAGTGCAGATCGACGATGCGTTTCTTCCCTGGACGTATGAGCGCATCGTGCCACCGCTCAGCATGCAGCAGTATCACGATTGGGCGGAATTGCGGATCGATGCGTTGAATCACGCGCTGGAGGGCTTGCCCCAAGAGAGAATCCGTTATCACATTTGCTGGGGGAGCTGGAACGCGCCGCATGTTTATGACGTGCCGTTGCGGGACATCGTGGATGTGCTGCTGAAGCTGCGCGTGGGCGGCTATCAATTTGAAGCCGCGAACGTACGCCACGAGCACGAATGGAAGGTATGGCAGGAGGTGAAGGTGCCCGACGACCGCGTGCTGATTCCCGGCGTGATTAGCCACGTGACCAATGTGGTGGAGCATCCCGAGCTGGTTGCGGACCGGCTGGTGCGATTGGCCAATATCGTGGGACGGGAACGAGTGATGGCGGGATCGGATTGCGGCTTCGCGCAAAGTCCGTTCACACGCCGGGTGCATCCGACCATTCAATGGGCCAAGCTGAAGGCGCAAGCCGAGGGCGCGAGGATCGCGACTGCGAGACTGTGGGGGCAGACGTCCTCCGCGGCGTAGTTTCAAAAGAGCGGGGCTTGGAGAACGAAAGATGGCAAGAATATTAGCAGTCTGCCTGGCGATTGTGTTTACGCTGCCGGCGGAATCCCAGACGTTTAGCATCACGCTGACTGGACAATCCATGATCCGGTCCGACATTCGCGCTCACGCTCCGGCCGCGGTGCCGGTAATTAAGTCGCTGTTGAAGGGCGATGTGATTTTTACGAATTTCGAAACCACCATCGTCGACGAGAAAAAGGGCCAGTCACATATGGATGGCCGGTTCCTCTCCCCGCCCGAGGCGCTGGATGCCCTACAGTCATTCGGCTTCAATCTGGTGTCGCTATCCAATAACCATGCGTTCGATCTCAAGCTCGCGGGCATTGAGAACACGCTCCAGGAAGCGAAGCGGTTGAACCTGGCTCACGCCGGAACCGGGAACACGATCGATGAAGCCGTCGCGCCTGGTTTGCTGCACACATCGAAGGGTACGGTTGCGCTGGTGGCGATGGCATCCGGATTGATTGATGCAGGAGGGGCCGCCACCGCCACGAGGCCGGGCGTAGATGAGCTGCGTGTGGAAGGGAACAAGCCGAACGACGAAGATGCGCAACGCATTCTGCAAAGCATTCGGAACGCCAGGAAGCAAGCTGACCTGGTGATCGTATATGAACACAATCACGTGTTCGATAAGCCTTTCCGCACCATAATGCTGGAAGAATTACCGGAGCGGCTGGGGCCGCCCGATTGGCTCAAGAAATGGACGCACGCGGAAGTGGATGCGGGCGCCGATATTATTGTGATGCATGGCGCGCCGCTGCTGCATGGCGTGGAGATTTATCACGGCCGGCCAATCTTTTTCGATCTGGGCAATTTCATTTTTCAAGCACCGCCCATGGACATATTGCTGGACGAGCCCATCAACTGGGAGAGCGTGGTGGCGTACGTCGAATTCCGGGGAAAGAATCTGCAATCGGTCAAGTTCCAGCCGGTGGCCCAGAATAAGATTGGCCAGGGCCAGGCGGATACGCACGACGAGCATACCAACAATCTGTTTCTGCAGACACGCGGTTTGCCAGCGCCGGCTACAGGCGAGCAGGCGCACTATATCCTGGAGCGCCTGGCTGACCTGTCGCGGCCTTTCGGAACAACCGTGGAAGTGAAGGGAGATACGGCGGAAATTAAATTGAAAGGCGGAAATTAGCGAGGGCGCCGGAGTGCGCGGGGGCTTGACACCGATGGCGTGGGCTTCTAGTCTCAAAGGGTTGCTGGCGGAGGTAGCCAAATGAGAGCTATTCTGGGAATTTCCGGTCTTTTCGCGATTGTAGCGATGGCCCAGGGCGAAACTACGTTCACCAAAGACGTGGCGCCCATTCTTCAAAACCGATGTCAGAGCTGCCACCGGCCAGACACGTTCGCTCCCATGTCGCTGCTGACCTATGAAGAGACACGGCCATGGGCCAAGTCCATTAAGCAGAAAGTGCTGGCGCGTGAGATGCCGCCATGGTACATCGACAAGAATGTAGGCGTTCAGCATTTCAAGAACGATGTGTCGCTCTCGGACGAAGAAATCGCGACCATCGTCAAGTGGGTGGATGGCGGCTCGCCCAAGGGAAACCTGGCCGATATGCCCAAGCCGCGCACATTTGACGATTCGGATCGGTGGCACTTCGATCAGCCGGACCTGATCGTGACGCTGCCGAAGGATCAGATCGTGCCAGCCGAAGCATCCGATCGATGGATCGATGTATTGGTTGACCCCGGCCTGACCGAGGACCGCTATATCAAAGCCATCGAAGTGAAACCGATTAAGGGCTTCCGGGCGGTGCACCATGTAACCACGTCCATGAAGCACGACGACGATCCCGATCAGGGAGACAACGTCCAAGGGGACTTCCTCAACGAGTATGCTCTCGGAAAGAACGCGGATGTTTTTCCGGACGGCGCCGGACGCTTGATGAAGGCCGGCACAAAGATCAACTTCAACCTCCACTTGCATCCGATGGGCCAAGAGACTCCGGCCAACGTGGCACTGGCGCTCAAATTTTATCCCAAAGGATATACGCCCGAGCACATCGAGACCACCGAAAAGATCGGCGATCCCAAGGAGCTCGACATTCCGCCGGGCGCGGACAACGTGCGCTTCGATGGTTACAATACGCTGGCCAAGCCGGCTCGTCTGCTATCTTTCCAGCCGCACCTGCACAATCGCGGGAAGGCTTCGTGCATGGAGGCAATTTATCCGGGCGGGCACAAGGTGGAGATGCTGAGCTGCGTCAGCAGATATCAGTTTGCGTGGCACCTGGTATACCTTTACGCCGAAGATGAGCAACCGTTGCTGCCGGCGGGGACCATCCTGCACATGATCTCCTGGTACGACAACTCTCCGGGGAACAAGTACAACCCCGATCCGGAGAACCTGATTACCTACGGGCAGCGGACGGTAGACGAGATGGGTGGCGCCTGGATCAGCTACTACTACCTCTCCGACGCCGAATTCAAGCAGCAAGTGGAAGCGCGAAAAGCGAAGACCATTCTGGCGAAGACGGAGTAGGGGATGCGCTGGTTATTGGCGGTGTGTGCCGTGGTGCTTGCGGTGAGTGCGGCACGTGCCCAGGTGCAGTATGCGCGGGGCCAGAACGTCGCGCCGGTGTTTGAAGGCTGGGAGCGCAATCCGGATGGCACCTTCAGCATGGTCTTCGGGTACCTCAACCGGAATTACCAGGAAGAGCTCGACATCCCGGTGGGCCCGGCGAACACCATTGAAGTAGCCGGCCAAACCTCCGGCGATCACGGCCAGCCGACACATTTCTACCCCAGACGCCAGCGCTTCCTGTTTCGAGTGGTGGTGCCCAAGGATTGGGACAAGCAACAGAAAGTGATTTGGACCCTCACGTCGCATGGGCGGACCGACCAGGCCAAGGGATGGCTTGAGCCGGTGTGGGAGCTGAGCCCGGACGTCATCGTCGAAAACATGGGTGGTGGAGTGCCCGATCCGAACAACCAACCTCCGTCCATCAGCGTCGGCGATGTGCATGCGGTTGCATTGCCGGAGGCGGTGACGCTGACTGCTTCCGCCACCGACGACGGCCTTCCGAAACCGTATCGGCGAACCCCTTCCAATCCAGACCGTGATGCGCAGCCTCGCCGCCCCAGGGGCGTCCAGATCAAATGGACTCAGTATCGCGGACCGGGCAAGGTCACGTTTGATCCGGATTCCTCCTCGGTGATTTACGGCCAGCCGGTGACGCTGACATCGAAGGCGAGTTTTGGCGCGCCCGGCACTTATGTGCTGCGAGCGACGGCCAACGACGGGCAATTGTTCACGTCGCGCGATGTGACGGTGACCGTGAACGCAGGCGCGCCTGAGCACTAGGCGGACTCCATGGGCCATCAGCCGAATCTCTCGCGGCGCGCTTTCCTGGCCACGGCCGCGGCAGTACAAGTTGCGCGTGCCGCCATCGTCCATACCGATTTTTCCAAGCTTCCTCCTTACGGCAACGGCACCCTCCCGCCCGCCATCCGCTCGCGCCGTATCGGCAACGTGAATGGCATGACCGTGCATATTCTGGAGGCAGGTTACGAAACGCCGGGACGGCCGGCGGTCCTGCTGCTGCATGGCTTCCCGGAACTCGCCTATAGCTGGCGCAAGGTGATGCCGTCACTCGCGGCTGCCGGCTATCACGTGATCGCCCCCGATCAGCGCGGCTACGGGCGCACCATGGGCTGGGACGATTCTTACGACGCCGATCCGGATCCCTTTCGCATTCTCAACATGACTCGCGACGCCATCGGGCTGGTCTATGCTCTGGGCCACCGCTCGGTAGCGATGGTGGTGGGACACGACGCCGGTGCGCCGGTAGCCGCGTGGTCCGCGCTCATCAGGCCGGATATTTTCCGCTCGCTCACCATCATGAGTTCGCCGTTTGAAGGCGCGCCCGGGTTGCCCTTCGACACAGCGAACGGGGCGCCGATGCCACGGCCGGCCATGACGGACGATGAGCTGGATGCACAGCTTGCGAAGCTTAACCCGCCGCGGAAATATTATCGGAATTATCAGCGCACGCGCGGCGCGAACGATAATATGCTTCACGCGCCGCAAGGTCTGCACGCTTTTTTCCGCGCCTATTACTTTTGCAAAAGCGCAGACTACAAAGGGAACCATCCCCATCCTTTGAAGGCGCGCACCGCCGAGGAGATGGCGCAAATCCCGAATTATTACGTGATGGAAAAGGACAAGGGCATGGCGGAGACCGCTGCTGCCTTCATGCCGGCGGCCGATTACATCGCGAATTGCAAGTGGCTGACGGACCCTGAAGTGGAAGTATACGCGGCCGAGTACGGCAGGACTGGTTTCACGGGCGCGCTGCAGGGCTATCGCGTGCGGCGCGGCTCCGATCCCAGAAGCATCGCCGAGATGCAAACTTTTTCCGGCCGCACCATCGACGTGCCGTCCCAATTCATCGCGGGAAAGAGCGACTGGGGTGTTTATCAAACGCCGGGCGCGGTGGACAAGATGCGCAATAGCGCCTGCACGCATATGGCCGGATTCCATCTTCTGGACGGCGCGGGCCATTGGGCGCAGCAGGAGCAGCCCGAACAGGTGAGCGCATTGCTGCTCGAATTCCTGCGTGATTACTCGAAGGCCTGAGCGGGCGCGGAGCGATTAGGGCTGCTTGCGGCGCGCGATGTTCACTTCCGTGCAGGCTTCCATCACATCCACGAACTTTTGGTAATTGGCCTTCCCCACCACGAACGGATTCGAATCGCCCTTCTTCCTCTGGGCCAACCGATCGAGCATATCGGGCAGTGGATACATGAGCGGATGATTCTGCATCACCACGTCGACGCCGGCCTTGGCGGCTTCTTGTTTGTAGTGCCGCACGGAGTTCAGATAACTCGCCAGTCCTTGGTCGGAAACGATGCCCGGGGTGAGGACGGTGCCCGCGTAGATGCCGGCCATGTGCCTCTTCCCCTGGTCTTTCACCGGAAAAATATAAGCCATCGAGCCGGGCGTATGGCCTGGTATGGCGATGGGGATGACCTTCAGATCGCCGAGCACCACCGGCTCGCCTTCTTTCACCTCGGCGTCGTGCTTGGGTAGCACTGGCGGAGGCCCTTTCGGCGGTCCTCCGCGTCCGGCAGGCGGGTGCTCCATCAGGTTCCAGTCCGCGGCCGAGATGTACACCTTGGAGCCGAAATGTTCCTGCATATAGGCCGATCCGCCGAAGTGATCGGCATGGCCGTGGCCCACCAGAATG
The DNA here is from genome assembly GCA_963781905.1 of Bryobacterales bacterium. GTDB lineage: Bacteria > Acidobacteriota > Terriglobia > Bryobacterales > Bryobacteraceae > Palsa-89. Next base: position 2,836,636 of record CAWAHZ010000010.1, on the reverse strand, counting down.
ATCTTCACGTTGGCTGGATCGAGACCGAGCTTCTGAAAGCCGGGCAAAAGCTGCGTTTGGACCTGATCGGCGCCCAACGAGTCGATCATCAAGAGTCCCGCGGAGGTCTGAATGACGTACACCGCGGTTCCCGAATTGCCAATGATGTAGACGTTGTCGAAAATCTTGGAAGCGGGAATCACTGGGTCGTCGGGACGGTTGGGACGAGGAGCTTCGCAGAAAAAGTGTTCTTCTCCGGCCCACATCGGGCCACCGGCCTTCTTCGCCTTTTCAATGAGCGTCTGCACTTCGGGTGAATCCGGCTTGGCCGGAGCGGCGGCCGGTGGCTGAGCGGGAATCAGGCCCGGCAAGGTAATCGCCAGAAGCGCGCCCACCATGTTGGTTACTCGCATAGTTCACGATCCTTTCCGATCATGTATCATACTTGCTCAGCGTGTTCACATGCTTGCTCAGCGAGTTCACATGTTTACCACGAGTCGCCGTGTGTTGCGGGCTTCGTCTTGCCTGATATTCGTTCTGGTCTCCGTTCCTGCAGCGCGCATCTTCGCGCAGGGTCCTAAGTCTCCGCTTAGCGCAAAACAATCGGCTCCAGTGGATCTCACTGGCTACTGGGTCGCGGTGGTGGTCGAAGATTGGAAGTATCGCATGATCCCGGCCAATAAGGGCGACTATGATGGGCTGCCTCTGAATGCGTCTGGACGCCAGGCTGCCGGCACTTGGGATCCCGCAAAAGATCCCGCGCCGCGCGAGGATTGCCGGAACTTCGGCGCGGTAAACCTGATGCGCCAGCCTGGACGCCTGCATATCACGTGGCAGGATGATTCGACATTGAAAGTGGAAAGCGATGCCGGAGCGCAGACGCGATTGTTTTCGTTCGCGCCTACTCAGAATCCTGGTGGAGATTGGCAAGGCTCGTCAATGGCTGCTTGGGACATGCTGCCGGGACCGCGCGGACCTGCGGCGACGGGTTCGTTGAAGATCGTCACTACCCACCTCAAACCCGGATTTCTTCGCGGCAACGGCGTGCCGTACAGCGCGAATGCCACGCTGACGGAATATTTCGATCGAGTCGAATTTCCCGATGGAAATCTGTACCTGGTGGTTACTACGACGGTGGAAGACCCGGTGAATCTAGCTGCGACTTATCTCACCTCAGTCCACTTCAGAAAGCAGGCCGACGCGTCGGGATGGAATCCAACCGCATGCCGCGAACCGGAGCGGTCGCGATGAGGAGGGCGAAATGAAAGCTATTCTTCGCGTGGCGTTGGCTGCCGCTCTCATTGAGGCCGCGTCCTTAGCGCAGGATCCAACCGCTGCGGGCGGTGTAATTCCGTTTTTCCGTCCGCCTGCCAATGGCTCAGGCGCGGATATTTCCGGAACCTGGATGCTGGGCGGCCATCAGGATGTCGCGTATATCACCGCCGCTGGCGCGCTGGTCGATTATGGCGGAATCCCGATGAATGAGGCCGGCCGTCTGTTCGCACTGGCTTGGCCGGCATCCCGGCAGACCATTCGAATGGAGCAGTGCGCCGGGTACACCATCCCCTATGCGTTCTATTCTCCCGGCAACTACCGCTTTTGGGAGGAACGTGATCCGCACAATCAGCGGCTGATCGCAATTCACATGTACTTCCAGACCAGCGAAGTGAACCGGACCATCTGGATGGACGGGCGTCCGCATCCGCCGGCCTGGGCCGCGCACACCTTCGCCGGTTTTTCCACCGGAGAGTGGAAAGGGAATGTCCTGCACATCACCACTACGCACCTCAAGCACGGATTCGTTCGGGGAAATGGGGCGTCCCAGAGCGATGAGGCAACGGTCTACGAAGCGTTGATCCGGCATGGCGACCGCATGACGTACTTCGCCGAGACGGTGGACCCGGTGTGGCTGGACGGACCATTCACCAAAACCGTGATCAACGTTCGCAATATCCTGGATCCGACGGCCTGGCTTTACGCCTGCGAGGACGGGGAAGAAATCGTATCCCACGACGATTCGAAGATTCCGTCGTACGCCTGGGGCAAGCATCCTTTCCTTCGCGAGTTTGCCGACAAGAACCATGTCCCTATCCTGGGTGCGCTGGGCGGAGTGGAAACCACTAGACCTGAATTCATCGCGAAACTGCGCGACACTTCCGCCGCGGATGCAGCCGCCATGGCGCTGACGGTTCCCGCCACCGGAGTTCGATCCGAGACCAATCGTGGAGCGAACAGCGAGCCGGAGGATGGCGAGATTCACATTTTGCCGGTGCAGGGCAGCGTTTACATGCTGGTGGGCGATGGCGGAAACATCACTGTTCAGGTGGGCGATGAGGGTCCGTTTGTGGTGGACGCTGGGGCGGGCAAGTTATCCGCCAAGGTGATTGCGGCCGTTCGTTCGCTGAGCCCGAGGCCGATTCAGTTCATCGTGAACACCAGCCTGCATTCCGCGCATACCGGCGGAAACGCCAGCCTGGCAGCGGCCGGAGAAGATGCCAGTCTGCAAGGTTCGTTCTTCGCCGGGCAGGCGCCCACCGGGGCCACGGGTTTCTTCAGCGATCCAGCGCATCGCGCGACGCTCATCGCGCAGAACAACGTGCTGGTCCGTATGCAGGCCGCCAAAGCGCCGGAGGAAACCATTCCGCCCGATACCTATCTGAAGGAACGGCGGCGCAAGTGGCATAACGGCGAGGGAATCGAGATGTTTTACGAGCCAAACGCCAGCACCGATGGCGATACCATCGTGCATTTCCGGCAATCCGACGTGATCGCCACCGGCGACGTCTTCGATATGACGCGCTATCCATTTATCGATCTCGAAAATGGCGGGTCGGTGAAGGGTGAGATCGATGCACTCAACAATATTCTCGAAAAGACCGTGTATAAACATGACGAGGACGGCGGCACGATGATCGTGCCGGGGCACGGAAGACTGTCCGATGAATACGATCTAGGGGAATATCGCGAGATGCTGACCATCATCCGGGATCGAATTCAAATGGAGATCGATTCGGGAGCCAGCTTAGACCAGATCAAAGCGGCGAGAGTAACCGCCGATTACGATACGCGATTCGGCGCAACTACGGGACCGTGGACGACAGACATGTTCATCGAGGCTGTTTATAAAAGCTTGAAGCAGAGTCCGAACCGAAAACCTGGGAATTAGCGCGGCGTTGAGAGGAGCGAGACTGATGAGGCTATCAGCGATGAGGCTGTCGACGCAAACCTATCTGGTGGCAGCGGCGGCGGCCGCCGTCTCCTGGGGCGCGTGGGCGCAGGGAATCGAGTATGCCAAGATCGAAATCCTGACCGAGAAAATCGCGCCGAACCTGTATATACTTTCGGGTTCTTCGGGAGCCGATCCTGGCCATGAGGACGCGGCCGGCGGCAGGATCGGCGTGCTGGCCGGCCCGGATGGCATCTTCATGGTGGATGCCCAGTACGCGCAAATATCCGACAAAGTGCTGGCTGCCATCCGGAAGATCAGTCCGGAGCCGATTCGGTTTTTGGTCAACACGCACGTGCACGGCGATCATACGGCCGGCAATGCGAACTTCGTCAAAATGGGCGCTTTGCTGTTTGCGCGGGAAGAACTGCGCGAGGAAATGTTACGGCCTCCGCCGGGCGCTGGGAACGCGTCTCTTGCACGAGATCCCGCGCGTCTTCCCGTGGTGACTTACGGCATGGGCGATCCAATAAAACTGCGATTGAACGGAGAGATCGTCGATCTGATCCCGGTTCGCGCCGCTCATACCGGCGGCGATACCATGATCCGATTTGAAAATGCGGACGTAATCATGATCGGCGATTTCTACAGGAATTACGGATATCCATTCATCGACACCACCAACGGCGGCACGCTCAAAGGCGTATTGGAAGCGCTCGACGAGACCATGAAGCTGGCCGGTGGGAACACCAGGTTGATCCCAGGCCACGGCACCATCATCCACCGAACGGATATCGCGCCCTATCGCGACATGATCCTGGATATACAGACGAAGGTGCAGCGGATGATCGACGAGGGTAAGAGCCAGCAGGAAGTGCTGGCCGCGAAAGTGACGACTCCCTATGACGCGAAGGTTCCGGGAGGATTGCTGCCTGCGGGCGCGGGGACCAGCGCGGATCGGTTTGTCAGCATGGTGTATTCGCAACTGAAAGGCGTGAAGTGAGCATGCATCGGCGTCAGTTTATTCTCACCGCGGGGGCCGCGACCTTCGGCTCTATTCCGGCCGCGCTGGGGGCGGGAACGAAATACGACCTGGTTATCAAAGGTGGACGTGTGATCGATCCCTCGCGCAAGCTGGACGCGATCCGCGACGTGGCAATTGCAAATGGACGCATCGTCGCGATCAAGGAAAACATCGCGGCAGGCGCCGTTGAAATGATAGACGCGCACGGCAAGCTGGTAGTGCCCGGATTGATCGATATCCACACCCACGCCGCACGCTCCAGTGAAGGGCCGACGCTGTGCCTGGCCGACGGAGTGACGGGGCTGATCGATGCCGGATCGCAAGGCGCGGATCGCATTGCCGAAACCATCGCGATCGCCAGATCGGCGCCGCAAGCGTGCCGCGTTCTGATCAACATCGGGCGCGCCGGCATCATTCCAGAAGGCGACACCATGGACCTCAAGCGTGCCGATGTCGCAGCCGCGCGCGAAGCCATCGGTCAGCACCGCGACATGATCGCCGGGGTAAAGGCGCGGCTGTCACGAGACGTGGCCGGCCCGAACGATTTCGAGGTGCTGCGGCGCGCCCAGGAAGTGGCATCGTCGTTCCAGCTGCCGGTGATGATCCATATGGGCCAGACCGTGTCGCCCCTGCCGAAACTGATCGCGCTGCTCAAGCCGGGTGACATTGTCACCCACATGTTTGCGCCGCCGCCCAACAGCATCATTGACGACGCCGGGCACATTCTGCCGGAGGTGATGGCGGCGCGGCGCCGAGGCGTCCGATTCGATCTGGGCAACGGACGCACTGGCCACTTGCGTTGGGATATCGCCGATCGCGTGCTCGCGGCTGGCTTCCTGCCGGACACTTTCTCTACGGACTGGACTCCGGAAGGCCGCACCACCCAGATCATCGACTTTCCCAACGTGATGTCGAAATTCCTGATGCTGGGCATGCCGATCGGCCAGGTGATTGCGTGCGCCACGGTGAACGCTGCCGCCGCTTTCCCCGTCTTTCGTGGCAAGGGGACGCTGAAGGTGGGCGCGCCCGCCGACATTGCGCTGCTGGAGCTGAGAGAAAACAGCTTCGAGTTCGTGGACAATTTCGGGAACAAGCGAACCGGCAAGCAGAGATTGTTCCCGAGCGCCACCATTCTTGCGGGCAAGCGCGTCGCGACTCGCACATAGGAGTAGAATTGGTCGAGCCGTATGGTCCTCTTCAGCGGATTTCGGATTTCGACAGTGGCCGCCGCTCTCGTCATCTTTACTGCCCTGGCTGCACAGCGGACTCCCGCCGCGAATCTCGATGTCCTGCAACTGCGGCCCAACTTCTATATGATTGCCGGCGCCGGCGGCAACATCGGCTTTCAAGTGGGCGTGGATGGCGTCGTAGTGGTGGACTCAGGATCGGCTGCGAACGCGGATGCCGTGGTCGCCGCAATCAAGAAAATAACCACACAACCCATCCGATACGTCATCAACACCAGCGCCGACGCAGATCATGTGGGCGGCAACGCCACCGTCGCGAAAGCCGGGCAGACGCTGTTCACCGGGAACGGCGGAGCCGGACTCGCCACCAATTTTCTGGGAGGCGGTGCATCCATACTTTCCGCCGAACCGGTATTGACGAGAATGAGCGGACCGAGCGGGAAGCCTTCCCCATTTCCGATTGATGCGTGGCCCACGGAAACCTTCGATCAACGGCGAAAGTATATGTACCTGAATGGCGAAGGCATCGAAGTGTTCCGTCAGCCGGCCGCTCACACCGATGGTGATGCGATTGTCTTCTTTCGCCGTTCCGATGTGGTGGTGGCGGGCGACGTTATGGATACAACGCGATTCCCGGTTATCGATGTCGCGAAGGGCGGAAGCATTCAGGGCGAAATTGCAGCCTTGCAGAAGCTGGTGGATACGGCCATTCCGTCGGTGCCGATTGTATCGCGCGAAGAAGGCACGCTGGTCATTCCCGGCCACGGCCGGCTGTGCGATCAACTCGACGTGGTGGATTACCGCGACATGGTGACCATCATCCGGGACCGCGTCCACGATTTAGTGAAACAGGGCCTCACGTTGGAACAGGTCAAGGCAGCCTCGCCGGCCCGGGGATACGTGCACCGCTATGGATCCGACACCGGCGCCTGGACCACCAACGACTTCGTCGAAGCGATTTACCGGACCATCGGCGTGAGTGTGCCATGAGAGTCTTTTTGATCGCTCTGCTATTCGCAGCCTGCCTGTTCGGCCAGGGCGCGAGTGCGCCGGCCAGCGCTTCGAGTACGGCCAAAGCATCCGCGCCCGTGGATCTGACGGGTTATTGGGTCGCGTTTGTCACCGAGGACTGGCGATTCAGGATGATCACGCCGCGCAAAGGCGATTACCAACCCGTGCCCATGACTCCGGAAGCGCGCAAGGTGGCCGACGCTTGGGATCCAGCGGCCGACGAAGCGGCTGGCAATCAATGCAAAGCGTATGGCGCCGCGGCGCTGATGCGGCTTGCTGCGCGATTTCACATTACGTGGCAGGACGATAACACGCTGCGGGTGGATAGCGACTACGGCACGCAGACGCGGCTGCTCCATTTCAATCCCGCGCAGTCGTCGCAGGGTGAGCGGAGCTGGCAAGGGTTTTCCAGTGCGCAGTGGGATAAGCCATCATCGCTGAAGGTAACGACGACAAACCTGCGGGCCGGATATCTGCGCAAGAATGGCGTGCCTTACAGCCAGAACGCGGTTGTTACGGAATACTTCGATATCGCGCCGATCCCCGGCGGTGGCCAGGTGCTGCTGGTGACCACCATCGTCGACGATCCGCTCTACCTCCGCCAGCCGTTCACGGTGAGTTCGCAATTCAAGAAGGAGGCCGACGGCGCGAAATGGGATCCAACTCCGTGTACTGCAAAATAACGCTACTCACTTCGGCTCTGTTCCTGTTGGCTGGCTCCGCCTTCGCGCAGGTGGAGCTGACCGGCTCCTGGACTCCACGCAACCATGAGTTCCTTACTGGCGACGGGCTGCCGGTAGACTTCACGGGGATCCCGCTCAGCGAGGAAGGGCGGATTCGAGCATTGAGTTATTCGCAGTCGCAGCTGGAAATGATTGAACATCAGTGCCAGGGATGGCCTGCGTTTTATCTGGTGCAAGGTCCTTTCGGTATGAGGATCTGGGCCGAAACAGATCCGCTCAAAGGAAACGTGATTTCCTATACCATCGGCGGCTGGGAAGATCGGGCGCCGCTCACCATTTGGATGGACGGCCGTCCTCACCCTTCCCAATACGCTCTGCACACGCGTTCCGGGTTCACCACCGGCGCATGGGAAGGCAACACACTGGTCACCTACACCACCCACATGAAGGCCGGGTTCCTGCGAAAGACCGGCGCGCCATCGAGCGATGAAGCCACCACCACCATGCGCTTTTACCGTCACGGCGATATCCTGACGGTTCTCGAAATCATCCAGGATCCTATCTACCTGGCCGAACCATGGATACTTTCGAGAAGCTTTCAATCGAGCATGACGCCGCAACCCCCCATCGGGCCGCCGTGCATCACGGCTTATGAAGGCAGCGTCGGGCCAACGGCGCCGCATTACTTGCCCGAAAAGAATCCTTTCGTCGACGAGATGACTACCAAGTATGGCGTCCCGCGCGACGCCGCCATCGGAATGCCTGAGACGCTTTATCCTGAATATCGGAAGAAGATTTCAGCAGCCGCTGCCGCTCGCTAGAGTGGCCGGTGGTTTTCGGTGAGCTTATGCAGAGTTTTTCTCAGACTTGCATCCTATTCATGTTCAGTGCTCTCGTTGCTCTAGGGCAGGAACCTTTCCTGGATGCTCATCAATGGACGCTGCTCCGAGATGAAGCGAACGGCGCCGCGCCTTATGAGAATCTTCGCTACCTCACCGGCTTGCATCGCGTTCCGGCCACTCGAGACTTTGACCAGGCCGCGCAATTCATGTTGCAGCGCGCACGCGAATACGGCCTGGACGACGCTCATGCCGAGCAGTTTCCGATCGACGGCAACAAGACTTATGGCCTGATGCGCTCGTACTTGGGATGGACCGTGGAGGAAGGCCGGCTGTGGGAGATGCGTCCGCAACATACTTTGATCGGAGACTGGAAGACCGATCCCATCCGGCTGGCGGACTACAGCCATAGCGCCGACGTTGAGACCGAGCTGGTGGACGTGGGAAATGGCGCTAGCGAGGGCGATTACTCGCGGGCGGATGTGCGCGGCAAGATTGTGCTGGCCGATGGCGTTCTGGCGCAAGTGCAGGAATTGGCGATCGCGGAGCACGGCGCGGCCGGAATTGTCAGCGACATGCCCAACCAGACTACGGCTTGGTCGGGTGTGGACACAACCGTAATTCGCTGGGGGCATTTAGCGGCGCGTCAACCGTCGGGCTTTGCTTTTATGGTTTCGCGGCAGACGGCCGAAGACCTTCGGAGACGTTTGCACAGCGGCGAGCGGATTGTTTTGAATGCCCATGTCAAAGCCGAAGTGGGGCCTGGCCACTGGACCGTTGTGACCGCCACAATCCCCGGCACTGACCCTGGCGCGGGAGAAATTGTTTATAGCTGCCATCTCGATCATGAACGTCCCGGCGCAAACGACAATGGAAGTGGATGCGTCACTATTCTGGAGTCTGCGCGTGTGCTTTCGCATCTGATCGAGACACGGCAACTGCCACGGCCCAAACGCAGTCTGCGCTTTATCTGGGGGCCGGAGGTGGAGGGCACCATGGCGTTTCTCGCTACTCACAGTGAGATTAAGCAGCGCCTGCGCGCCGACATCCACATGGATATGGTTGGTGGCGACCCGTTCAAGAACAAATCGATGTTCCACGTCACTGGCACTCCCTGGTCCTTGCCCAGTTTTGTGACCGACGTGGGCGCCACGTTTCTAGATACTATTCGCACCGCTGCCGCCGGATATGCGGAGGGTGAATTATCGGCCGGCGAAGGCATCGTTGAAACCCGCGCCGGCGGGCCAGGGACGCGCAACGAGCTTTTTGCGGATGTGACACCGTACTCCCCCGGCAGCGATCACGATGACTACGATTCCTCCACCATCGCGGTACCGTCGCTCTACCTTCGGGACTGGCCGGACATCTACATCCACACCGACCATGACACCCTGGATCAGATCGACGCGACCAAGCTACGCCGCGTGGCGTTGTTGGGAGCCGCCTCAGGCTACGTCTACGCCAGCATCGATGCACAACAACTGACGACGCTGATTCCGTTCCTTACGGCACAAGCGGAAGCTCGCCTGGCGCAGGCCTTCGGGCCGGCGCAGAAGTTGCTGAATGATCCTTCCACTGAGGCGGGCGTCGCGTGGTATGAAGCGCGCAACCTGGTGAATCAAACGTTACAGCGCGAAATGGCTACGCTTAACTCCGTTGTTAAATTTACCGGCGGGGCCGCGGAGGTGGACGCGCAGGGAGCGCGAACGCTTGCCGGGCAAGCTACCGAGTTCCAGAATTTGCTCGACGCACAGGCGAAATTGCGAGCAGCGCAAGCACCGGCTCCGAGCGCCCCCTGGGCCGGCGACGAGAGTGCCAAACGGATACCGTCGCGCATTGGTGAATTTGGCCCGCTGACTTATCAGAACGATAACGTTCTTCTCGCGCGTCTCGGCAAAGAGCGCTACGGCAAGATCAAGCTGATCAATCCCAGCGCCAGTCAGCTATTGAACGTACGGGACCAATCCGAGCTTTACGCCTATGAGATCGTGAACTTCGTGAACGGCAAGCGCAGCCTGGGAGAAATACGCGACGCAGTGTCGGCCGAATATGGGCCGCTGCCGGTGAGCCTGGTGGCAGACTACCTCGCCGCTTGCGCTGAAGCCGGGCTGATCCAGTGGAGGTAAGATCCCACGGGATGACTAAAATTGCCGATCTGCTGGAGCGCGATTTTTCGAGACCTGTCGAGGATCTCGTCAATGTAAACAACCACGATCCGGATTCAGTCTTCACGGAACTAACCGAATACGTCGCGACGGATCATATCAAAGCTGAGTACGAACGCCTCTTCTCGACCATGGCGGCTACCCAAAAATCCGCTAACAGCGTCGGCATTTGGATTTCGGGCCCTTTTGGCTCAGGCAAGTCCTCGTTCGCGAAAAACATCGGATACGTTCTGGCCAACCGCGAAGTGCAGGGAACTCCTGCCAGCTCGCTTTTTTTGGAGCAGGTGAAATCCAAGCGGGTTGCCGAGTCTGTCGAGTACCTCAATCGATCGGTGCCGTGCCAGATCTTTATGTTCGACATCCGAGCGGAGGTTGCAACGCAGACCCGCCCGGAACAGGTCGGCGAGGTGATGTACAACTTTGTACTGCGCGATCTGGACTACGCGGAGGACCGCGACATCTCAGAGCTGGAGTTTGAACTTGAAAGGGCCGGCAAGCTTGCGGCGTTCCAGGATCTGTGCCGGGCGGAATACAAAGAAGAGTGGCGAAGAGTGCGCAAAGGCAGCCAGAGATTTGCGCACTCGAGCGCCTTGCTTCACCGGCTAGACCCGGGGACTTACACCTCTTCGGACACATGGCTCAAGATGGTTCAGGCGCGCCCTTCGAGAAAGTTGAGCGTCCAGCAGCTGATTGAAAAACTGTTCGATCTGTGCGAGAGCCGGCGGCCCGGGAGGGCTTTGGTTTTCATCATGGACGAAATGGGCGAATACCTGGAGCTCAATGGCCAGCGCTTCCAAGACCTCGCAGCGGTTATCGAGCAATTTGCGAAAGAGAACCTGAAACGGTTGAGGACCGGCAAGATTGCAGGGTCCTCATGGATGGTCGCTACTTCCAGGGAATCGCTGTCGGAGGTCTGCAACCATCTGGCTGCGAGCGGCATCCATTTGCCCGAATTACAGCAGCTATTCCAGAACCAATTCGATCTGTCTTCGGCGGATATCCGCGAAGTAGTTGCTTGCCGCGTCCTGCGGAAAAAGGAAAGCCAGGAGCCGGTCCTCAGAAAGCTGTTCGTCGATTGCGGCGCCTCGCTGATGCAGAACATTGCGCTGGAGGGATGTTCCCGCCAGACCGATTTTGACGAAAATCAGTTTGTCGGATTTTATCCATATCTTCCGCATTTGATGGAACTCTCCATGGAAATCGTGGCTGGCCTCCATCTGCGTCCCCACGCGCCCATACACCTGGGCGGCGGTAATCGCACCATCCTGAAGCAGTCTTTCGAAATGCTCTTCTCGGACCGAACCCGGCTGGCCGATCAGCCGGTCGGCGCTCTGGCCAGCATCGACAAAGTCTACGATTTGGTGGAGAGCAACATTCCGTGGGAGAAGCAGAAAGACATCCTCGATATTCACCAACGCTTCAACGAAGCAGATTACCCCGGAATGCCGGAGCGGGTGGCGAAAGCAATCTGCCTTATGGAGCTGGTCGAAAATTTGCCGCGCACCACCAGGAACATCGCAGCGTTGCTGGTGCAGCGTGTCACCGAAACTCCACCAACGGCCACGGTTGCCATCATCCTCTATCATTTGAAAGCCGCGCAATTTGTTCTCGAGACGGAAGACGGCTGGAAGCTCAATAACCTGGATGAGCTGCGCCGCGCCGCGGCCGGGCTGGAGAGGCTCAGGAAGGCCGTGGGGGTGGTGAATCCCCGTCCGCCCGGGTGGCACAACGATCTGATCCAGCGTATGAAGAAGTTGCTGGCTCGCTCGCTGGGCTGGTACACACGGCCCTTGAATGAATTCAATGCCTCCGTAAGCGAATCGCTTCAAGGAACTGTCGGTGCCGTCGACCATCTTTTCAGGAACATGGTTGAGCTTGACCACCTGTCCTTGAAAATGGCCGACGTTGAGCAGCTTTCGTTGAACCTGAGAGCCATGGAAGTACGATTGGCGCGGATGGAGAAGAGGAATGCCTTTTTGCCGGCAGAGGATCGCGGCAGCCCGGATTTTGGCGACTACAGAACGGCTTATATTATTGGGTTATTTGGAACCGGGCGTCGATATATCAATGAATTGATTTTGCAAAACATTGGAGAAAGGGCGCAATATTTCAGGGATGCCATCGGTTTGCATCCTGGGCCGACGCCCATGATCTACAGCGGCCATGCCACCATTCGGTATCCGTCGCGCGATCAGGCTTTGCCGCAGGTGATGAGCAGCATATTGGAGGCGGTAAGATCCGGGTTTGCGGATTCGATTTTCGTCTATCGCCATCCCCTGGATTCCTTGCTGACAAATTGGGTTTGGTGGCGGATCTACATTCGCGACAATGGGCGGGTTTCCGGTATTTCACAGGTTTATCAGAACACCGATGATCTGTGCGCCGATTTGGAGCAGAACTTTTCCGATTTCCTGGCCTTCGCCCAGGGCGATGCAGAGTTTTTTGCGGCCTCACCCGGCCCGAGATTCTTGACGTTCCCTGAATTTGTCGAGGAAACCGAGCTGCATCTTCAATCCGCCACGCTGGCGCTGCGGCTGGAGGACTTCATGATCGATCCGTTCCGGGAGTTTTCTAAAATGGTTGAGCTCATGTCGGTAGATCTGGATTGGAGCCGCGTGCGGGTAGCTCCTCCCAAAACCAAAGCTTATGGCTACCTGGCCGTCCAAGCCAAGGTCCCTCGCTTCCAGGCCTTTATTGACGCGTTGGATGAGGAGACCAAGAGACGGATTCAGAGGATGGGCTATCGGCTTGGCGGTTAGGCGCGCCGAGCCGTCCAGGCGCGCGTCACATAGGTGGTCTCGATCGAAGTCAGACCCGCGATGCGCTGCTCGGTCGAATCCAGGAACTCCCGAAAAAGATCCGGACCTAATTGCACCTGCAGATCGTTTACTGAGCGCCACGCGCCCATATATTGCTCCGGGGTTTGCTGCAGTGAATGTCTGCCTTCCAGATACAACACGTCGGCGAATTGCGGCTTGGCGCTCAACATGTCGGTCAGCCGCTCGGTAATGCCGGAGCGCCCGGACGATACGCGCCGAATGTCCGGTTTGAGGCGCGCGATCTGAGCCTCGATCTCCACCAAGAGCGGATTCGCCTCGATGAAGCGCGGATTCCATAAGGCGACGAACAGGCCGCCCGGCCGCAGAATTCGGTGGAACTCGTCGCACGCCAGGTCAAAATCGGCCCAGTGGAATGACGAGGCCATACTCACCAGATCGGCTGATGCGTCGGGCAGGCCGGTGGCTTCGGCCGAACCTTTGCGCCAGACAATCGGCGTGCCGCGCGAGGTCTCAATTCCTTGCCCGCGCATGTCGTCGTTCGGTTCCACGGCTACCACGGAACGCAGGCCGCGCGCCGCCAGCGTGCGCGTCCAAATGCCGGTGCCGGCGCCGATGTCGGCGGCATCCATGCCAGACGCGTCGCGTCCTGCATAGCTCAGAATCGCGGTGGCCACTTGCGGCGCGTAACCTGGGCGGAACCTGGCGTAGTCGCCTGCCAGGCCGCTAAAATCTCCGTGCTTCATCACCGCCTCGTCTCTCTGCCCGGCGACGCGTCATTTCGCATCACAATCATCGAGCACCAGCTCCCCTTCCTGGATCATGTTCTGATATAACGCAACATCCTCCGGATTGTCGATTTCGCCCCATTGGCCATCGGTCGCGAAAGTGCTTATCGGGAGATTCTTTTCCGCCAGCAGCCGCCTCAGCAATCCGGTCATATCCAGGCGATTGCGTGTTGCCGCGTCGAGCGTGCCCAGTAGCGTCTCCACCGCATTCCAGGCCGGCGGCGTGAATTTCAAGAGGCCCATATATTGCCCCTCGATCTCTTCGATTCGCGTGGTCTTACCGCCAATTTCGAGCAATTGGCCGGCGCCGTCGATCCGGAAAGTTTCGGCGTCAGACAAAGGATCGGCGAAACGCCGCGTCCATAGCCTGCGCCACGCCCGGTCATAACTGATAACCAATTGGCCGCTTGCGGCCGCCAGACCGCGGACCAAATCGCTGTGGTAGAAAATGTCCGCATAGCTGACGATCACCGGCCCTGAACCGAGCCATGGCGCCGCCGCGGCGAGCGACATCACCATATTGGTTTCCGCCCATTGTTCGTTGGCGAAATAGAAGAGGCCGGGACGATCGATCATCTCGGCGCGATATCCACGGACCACTCCGATTTCGTCCACGCCACCCTGAGAGAGAGCCGCGATCTGGCGCTCGATCAACGGCCGGCCTTGGAGTTCGACCAGACATTTAGGACGGTCGTCGCCCAGATGCCCCATACGGCTGCCGCGGCCGGCGGCGAGGATCACTGCTCTCACGCGATGACCAGGACCTTCTGATTGGTGCAATCCAGGCACAGCTTGCGCGCGCCCTGCCACTGCTGGAACAACGCTTCGCCGGCGCCGATAACGGCGGGGATTCCCAGTTCGCTCGCGCGGATGGCCATGTGCGAATTAGCCCCGCCGTACTGAGTGACGAATCCGCTGATCTCGCGAGTAAAGATCCAGTCGAAGCCGGGGTCCGCGCTGGGCACGAAAAGAATCCTTCCCGCGAAGCTCTCTGGCGGATCACCGACTGAAGCCACGGGCGCCGTTACGCTTTTGCGTGTAATGAAATTAGGCTGGCTGGGCGGAAGGTGAAATGCAAAAACTTCTTCCGGCGATGCGATGATGGGCGGAAGCACCAGGCTGCGCGTGAGCGCGTGACGTTCCTTCCCGTGCGCCACACTCGCCCGCAGCGCTTCTCCGACCGAACCGCTCTCGCTGTAGAGCTTCCGAATCGCGTCGTAGCTGAGAAATGCGCAATCCTCCGCCGCAAGACCATGATCCTCGCCCAGCTGCCGGATTAACGACAAAGCATCGCTCAGGCTGCGCGTGAACACGAACTTCGCGTATTCGCGGCCCTCAATGCCGGCTTTGATGAACTCGATCAAACTCAGGACGTCGATGTCGATCTCGTGCTCTTTGAGCAGCTGCTCGATGCGGCGCAATTGCTCGATAGAGAGCGCGAAGCGTGGCTGAGCAGGCGCCGGCTGCCGGGCACTGGCCCAGTCGAAATAAAGATCGGGCGCCTCGTCATAGCGCGGCGACAGGATGTCGTAGGTCCCCGGCCGTAGATGGCCGTAGCGCGCCAGGAAGTCTGCCTTGGAAAGTTGCCCGAAATCCCGTCCGATGCGCGACCCCACGGTGTCGACGCTCGCCATGAAAGTGGCGCCCTCTTCGGCGGTGAAGACGCCCACCTCCACGAAGGACTGCAAAAGCTGAACCGCGATAAAACCCGCCCGCGCGAGACCCGCGAACGGCAGCGTTCCGTATCGCTTGCAGTCCTCAATCAGCCAGTAAATGCGGCTGATCTTGTCGATCTTCGCGTTGCAGATGGCCGGAAGCCGCTCGGCCAGCAGATCGATCTTCGCACGGTCGCGCCGCCACAGCGCGGTCTCGCCATGCATGATTCGATTCGTCAGGCGTCGTAAGGCGCTCGAAAGTTCGGCCAGGTCCGCGGCGGAAAATCCGTTCTCGGCTAGCCTGCCCATCCGCTTCGGCAAATCCAGCGTGTAGCAGGAGAAAATGATTTCAAACTCGACTTTGTCATGCAGATGCGGCTGGCTGAGCAGGCGATCGATATAGTAATTCACCAGCCGCCCGGCGAGATCGTCGGACACGTCGCGCGGTATGAAGGAATTGAAGCTCACGCGGACATCGATGTAAGGCAGCCCGTGAAAGCTGACCAGCAGGGGAAAACTGCGAAGATTCTGATAACCGTAATTGTCCCGCTGATAGGCCCAGATGGTATCCGTGATGAGCTCGCAATAAAGCGACAACGAAAGGGGCCAGGGCCGCACTCCGATAATCTCGGCCGGGTTCCAGTCCGGCATCACGCCGAAAATCGCCCGGCTGCCATGCAGGTAAGGATGCGGGCGGCTGAGCAGCTCCACCTTACACGCCACGTCGGCAAGCGCGCTCGCGACCTTGGCGTCCGGTGCCAGCTCATGGCTGTCAACCGTGAGCGGCCGCACTTGCAGCAGGTACAGTTGCCCATCCCCGCCAACCGCAAATTCCACGTCGATGGCATCGCAGGCCAAGAGGGTTTCGAGCTCGCTGACCAGAGCGATCACCGGCGCCAATGCAGCTGGACAGGCATCCGCCCGCGACTTGAGGCAAAAGAAAGTTTTGAGGTTGTCGCCGACGCCGCCAGTGACGCGATCGGTTCGGCCCGAACGGTCGTCGTAATTGACAATGAAATACGGGCTGCCGCTCGGACTGCGCGAGAAAACCACGCCGGCCATGGCTACACTGTCCAGCATGGGCTGGACGAAGATCTGGTCATCCCCGCTCCGGTGATCTTCGAACGAGTGGATCACCCGGTCAATGGCCTGTTCCACCGCCGGTCCGCCGGCCACACCCAGTACGGAATCATACCGGCCGGCCTGGCTCCGCGCCGCGTGATCCTCATCCCGAGCACTGCTACGCACGATGACACGACCGGAACCCCAGGGCTGAGCAGTTAGCCCGGCCAGCACTTGAGCGGGGTCCGATAGCCAATCGCGGACCGAGAATCGAACCTGTGGCAGTACGCGCCCATTGCGCAGCAGCGGCGCCAACGCTTCTAGAGATTCCGCCTTCGTTTTGAAGGCGACCGGGCGCTCCAGCCGCGCCGCTTCAGCGCCATCCCATGTATCGCCACCCCAGGTGTCGCAAACGGTTAAGATGCGATCCACCGCCGCGGCTACGTCCAGCGGACCAAAATTGTCGAGCACCAGATCCGGCGCCTCGGGAGCCTCAGCGGGCACATCCATCCCGACCACATTGCGCGCGTCGCCGCGCAGATCTCCCCCGTAAATTCCCTTGCTGTCGCGACGCCGTAGCTCGTCCACTGGAACGCGCAGGTAGATCTCGCGATAACCGGGGATGTTCTCGCGATTCCAGCGTTGCACTTCGTGAAACAGCGAGATGGTCGCACACACCACGTCGCCGCCCTGCTCGGCCAGCAACCGGCACAGCCGTGCATTGCGGAGCGCCGATTGCCGCCGATGCGCCGGGCTGTAGCCAAGATCTTCCGCGATCGCGGCACGCAGCGCGTCTCCATCCAGGAAGGTGACGGAACGGCCGGCAGCACGCAGACGAGTCGACAATTCTCTTCCCAAGGTGGTCTTGCCGGCGCCGGACAAGCCGGTAATCCAGAAGACGCGCCCCGGTGAGGCTTTGTGCTCGCCCTCAAGCTGACGTTTCATGGCCAACATAACACAGCACTTGCTTTAAGATAGTCGATCAGCGGCTCTCGATGTGTAACCCTTCCTCACTCGGCGGATTCGATGGATGGATTCGTTAGACCCCCACCGCGAGGAGAATGTTACAAATGGATCAACACCAGCGATCAATACATGTCGCGGTTGCCAATCCCATCCCACTACTTCTCGCAGATCCTACTACTTCTGGCATAGCCGCGTCATGCCGCTGTAGCTAGAATGAAACATTTTGTTAACAGCGTCGTCTCCTTGGCACCAGTCCGTTGGAGCTTAGGATGCGAACCGCGTTGGCGAAGAGCATTTCCTGTGCAGATGAGATTCTGCTGAAGGCCGAGGCGCTATTCCGCGCCGAACAATCCGAGGTTTCGCCCGACGTACTTTCGCGGAAAATCGAGGACCTTCGCTCCTATGATGTACTGGCAATGGAGCGAGTGGTCGCAATTGTGTCATGGGGCAGAAGCGGCTCGCTGCTTCTCTCCAGCTACCTCGACGGGCACGACGACGTCATCATGCTTCCCGAACTCTGTGGTCAGGGGATCTACAGCTTTTTCGACCGCTACCGGTCACTGCCGTGGAGTGATAAATTAATCGCGTTTCCGGTCTCGGAGTCGGATTATCCCGGGATGTTCGAGAGCGCCTTCGCCGTTTCTCCTGTCCAGTATTACATTGCTGTCAAAGCTATTCTTGAGTTCTATGGTAACTGGCCGCGGGAATTTCTCGAATCGCGCCGCGCTTTCTTTCTGTTCGTCCACATTGCGTATACTCTGGCGCTTGACCGGCGGCCGGCTAGCTCGCATCCTTTAATCGTCTACGCGCAGCACGAATGGAGCGATGTGATCGCCGCTTACCTGGCTGAGGACTTTCCGCGGGCCAAGTTCGTCCACGCCGTTCGCGATCCAATCTCCTCCTGTGACAGAATGTTTCATTTTCTGTATGGAAGATCGGCAATGCTGTTCCCAAAAACTTATGTCCTCGCGCCCTATTCGGCGGTTTGTTGTCTGAGTAATAAAGATCGGCCGCATTTCAAGATGGAGTCCCGAACGCGAGCCATACGCTTCGAAGATCTGCACTGCGCTACCGCTGAAACCATGCGCGCTCTCGCCGATTGGATTGCTCTTCCTTATCAGGCAACGTTACTCTACAGCACCTTCAACGAAAAGCCCTACCTCATCACGCGCGACGGAAACACCTGGTCCGGACGGCGTCTGGAGCAAGTGCAGCGGCAATCCCAACATCTTTCTCGGAAGGATCGAGCGCTGATGTTCACATTGTTTTATAAAAACTTCGTGGAGTGGGGATACCCATGTCCCAAGACGTTCAGAAATCCCATTGTCCGCTGCATCGTGTTTGCCTCACTCTTTCTTTTTCCGCTGAAGATGGAGATCATTGCCGCACGAGCGGTCTTCAAGCGCAGGATTCTGCCCTCCATATGCCGCGGAGACCTATGGCTCGCGATCAAGTCCTTAGGTGCGGTTGGGCTTTGCCGCCTGAAGATCATCGGGCTGATTGCGCCTGCTTTTCTTCAGCGCTGCGTACACGGAGCGGCTCTGTTACAGGTGCACCGCGAAGAGCAATCGATCGGACGGCAACCGGTTGCGGAGGAGCGGCGAGAAACGCTGGAAGTGGGCGGATCGTAACTTAAGCCCTGAAATCCGACCCTGAAATCCGGACCTCGCCTTGTTCCGTAATCCCATGTATGCTGTTTTTTGGGGTGCTTGTGAACAAGATCGCCATCGCGCTGGCCGTTTTCTCGCTTTGCGCGCCTCTGAGCGCTCAGTGGCTGGATTACCCTACCCCAGGCATCCCTCGTCTGCCCAACGGCAAGCCGAATCTTGGAGCGCCAACCCCTCGTACGGCGGATGGAAAACCCGATCTCTCCGGGATCTGGAAAGGACCTGGCGCGGGAGGCTATGATCGGAACATCGCGCGAGACCTAAGCCCGGGCGATATTCAGCCCTGGGCCGAAGCGCTCTACCAGCAACGCGTGCGCGATATGGGCCGCGATGCTCCACGCGCGACTTGCCTGCCCGATCCATTTCCCTACTATCACATCACCGACCTGGCCCGCTTCATCCAAACGCCAGCGCTGATCGCGATTCTCTACCAAGGTTCCACTAATAGCATTTATCGAACTATCTTTACCGACGGCCGCGAGCTTCCCAAGGACCCCAATCCCACCTGGCTTGGATACTCAGTTGGACACTGGGAAGGTGACACCCTGGTGGTGAATACCGCGGGTTTTAACGACAAAAGCTGGCTCGACGTGGAAGGGCACCCTCACACCGAAGCTCTTCGAATTACCGAACGCTACCGCCGCCGAGACTTCGGACACATGGACCTCGACATGACCATCGACGATCCGAAGGCCTTTACCAGACCCTTTTCCTTGAAGATCAACCAGACGTTCGCGGCGGACACTGACCTGCTCGAGACCGTATGCGAGAATGACCGCTCTGTTCCGCACATGGTCGGCGCCACTGTCAGCGTCAAGCTGGCTCCCCAGATCCTCTCGAAATATGCGGGAACTTACGAGTTCGCACCGGGGCGCGAAGCGGTGATCAGCATTGAAAATGACCTGCTCTTCCTGCGTGAATTGCCGAACCCGCTGAAGCTGCCGCTGGTGGCGAACTCAGAAACAATCTTCGTATCGCGCACCAATGGCGATTGGGTCGAATTCGCGGCGAATGGCTTCACTTACCACACTGGCGACCGCGTTCGTCAAGCGAAACGCATTACAGAACCCCGGCAGTGATCCAGGGTTTACTCACTTCGTCGTCAGGTGCCGCAAATCGCGTTCGTTCTCGTTACACACAAACTCCATCAGCTCCGTATCCGGGATCAACTCCGGATGCAATTCGGCCGTCCAGGGCTTGGTATAAGCTTTCGGATCGTCGATGGTGAGCTGAATATCCATGTGCCCGAAGTCCCGCCGGCGCATTCGTTCGGTGAGATGCATCGCATTCGTGGTCGGATTGCCGAACCCGGAAAGCCACGCTTTCCCATTGAAGCCATTCGATTCCACCACCAGCGTGTCGCCATCCCAGTGTCCGGTCGAATAACCGGCCCAACTCGGATTGGGATCTTTGGGCAGCGCGCGGCCGTCCAGGAAAATTTGGCGGTAAGTGGTCTGATATTCGTAGAGAATTACCATTAAGTCCGGGCTCTGAATGATTTTATGCAGGTCGAAGGCATCTGCTTTTGGCACGCCGCGCGGCAGACAGCGCGACTCCGGATTGTCGATCAGATTATCCGCGGTGTTCTTGTCGAACAGAGCTTTCGCCCATGGCTTCCACGGAATATCGATTCCTTTCAGATAGTAGGCGCTGCCGCGCGCGTTCAGATGCTCCCAGACCCCCGAGAAATCCGGTTTGCCGTCCGCCGTCTTGGGAGCGGGCGCGGACAAGTTCGGCTTGCCGTCCGCCGTGCGTGGGAGTCCGCGAGTGGGGTAATTGATCCATTGCCCGGACGCTGCCGTGCTGAGAGGGAGCATGAGCGCCGGCAACAACAGGTAACGCACGATCCTCGCTTCCCCGGCTTCGCGGGATGGCATGCCATCATTATCTGCCAATTCGGCATCTGACAGTTCAACGCCGCGTAAGATGCGCGATCGAATTAGCGGCGGCGCAAACGCGTGCCTACTACGGCGGCCAGCCCGCAGCACAGCAGCGACAACATGCCCGGTTCTGGAACGGCCGGTGCTGCCGAGGCGGAGACGAATTCGGTCACCAAGCCATAACCGAGGCCGTCACCAGAACCAAAATTCTGATAACGGGCCAGCGAGCTCCCAACTCCTTCGTTGTCCTCAAATGCCACACCGTTGCCACCGCTTCCGCCGGTGATCGAAATATCCAGCAGAAGATTTCCGAGCGAAGGGTTGTATAAGAAAGGAGTGCCCGCAAAGGCCAACGTATTCGGCGACTTGCCCGAGAGCGCGACGCTTTCAAATACCGTATCGTCGGAGCCGATGTTGCCGGCCAAGTTCGTGCTGCTAAGGCTGCCAATGTTGGAGCTGATGACCGAGAGACTTAAAGTATAAGTGCCGGCGTACAAGCTTCCGGTGAAACCGTTCGCCAGGAAGAAATCGATTCCGGTAATCAGCATCGGCCCTGAGAAGTCGCTCGCGGCGTACGCCTCTTGATAATCGGAGCCTGTATTTGTGCCGAATGGCCCGCCAAAGGGAAAGTCGTTGGAGCCGTTGTCGGATCCCACGGTTACCGAAGAACCGAAGACAGTGCCCACCGAAAGCGCGCACAGTAAAATCACCGTGCCCGCCGCTCGCCGCACGAGGCCCCGGCGTCGTGCGCTTTTTACGTTCGTCAAATAAGCTATATTTTCCATTTTCACTCCGAACGAAAAATATAGCACCGATTGCCTCAAGTGCGGCAGCGTAATTGGCCGCTCGGAACCGACAAATGTACCGGTACCAGCCTCGATAATGCTCTATTGCTTATGGATTGCCGTGCCTGGCCGCCCTGGACTGCGGACCAGGACGGCCGTCCATAGACCTAAAACGTGAAGCGTCCCACGATCTGGCCTGACCGCGGCTGGGCTCCGCCAAATTGCGTCAGTCCGCCATTCACCCAGTTCACGTACCCGAAGCCTTGCGACAGCGTGCCTCCGGGATTGCCGTGCAGCGTGGGCGTCGTCACTGAAGTAAACGGGAAGCCAAAAGGCGCCCCGTCGGCGGGCGCCTGATAGAACAGGCGGTTGAAAATATTCTGGAATTCCACCCGAAGCTGGAGCTGGTATCGTTCCTTGACCCGGAAGATTCGCCCGAAGGACATGCTTTCGGCCGGCTGACGCTGCCAACGAAAGTCGTTGTAGTAAGGCGCGGAATTCCCGAATGTGCCATATGGCGGTTCCACCCACGCTTTCGGATTCAGCACCAGTTGCTGAGTGGGATCGAAAGTGGAGTTGGGATTCACCAGGAACAAGGGCTGGCCTGGCACACGGTTCATGAACGTGTAGCCGCCGCCCCACAGTGCCGGATTGTTGCCGGGTCCCCGTCCCAGGTTCGCCAGCAGATTGTTCGTCGAGAACGGAGTTTGCATTATTAGCCCGCTTTGATAACGCAGCACTCCACCGATGGTCCAGTCCCGAGCCAGCCAGGATAGCGCCCTCCCGCCTCCCGAATTCAACTCGATCCTCTGTGTCGTGTAATTGAACGCAATAATCAACTCCTGGGGGACACTGAACCCGGAGATCTGCTTATCCAGCGACTTGTTGAACACATCATTGATCAGCGGTGGCGAAGGCGTCACGTAGGACGTGTTGGAGTTGGTGCCGTTGGTGAGCTCCTTCTGCCAGGTGTAGGCCACCTGCGCGCTCAGGCCGTGCGAATAACGCTTGGTCGCCTTGATCTGCAGCGAGTCGTACCAGGTATTTCCATCTGGTGGCCCGAGGAAAGGCGGGATGCCGTTCCATTGCGGATAGGGCCGCAGTGCCTGAAGCAGCGTTTGCGTGCCGGGGAACCCCGGATAGACATTATTCGGATTTGCCAGATAAGGGAAACGGGCGATCACAGCGGGCGAATTAATTTGCGTGTTGAGCAGCGTAGTGTCCGCCTTGCTGGTCACGTTGATTCCGTCCGCCAGCAATTGCTGCGGAGTGAGGGCGTTGTAATTCAGGCTGCTCAGCAGCGGCGACACCCACCAGGCGCCGCGGTTACCCACATAGGCTGCATCCACCACCAGGTCCTTGGTTATCTCTCGTTGGAAGCCGAGGCTCCATTGAAAGGTACGCGGTAAGCGGCCGGTGTTAGGAGCGATGGAGACAAACGGCGAGGAGGGCGGAATCACCCCGGGCGCCGCGGCAACCGGATACTCCGGATTGAAATTCGGCCAATGGACCACCGGGTTGCCGTACGGGTTCCCGGGACCCAGCGGGTCCCCATACTTCAGAAGGCCAGCCGAGGCTCCATAGGCTGCGGCAGGGATGGTGTAGAAATCGCCGGCGCTGCTGTTTAGTCCGGCTTGATCCGATTCCGCCGCGTATGAGATGGCGCCGCCCGCGCGGAACACCGTCTTCGGCGTGATCTGATAAGCGACTCCCAGGTGTGGCCCGATTGCAAACGGATAAGCGTTGGCATAGTTGCAATGACAAGTCGCCTGGTATTCCACGGTGCCCAGCCGGCCGCCGATCAAAGTGTTGGGCGCTGTGAAGTCCGCATTCTGCATCCGGCCATATTGTTCCTTCCACAAAATAGCGTAGTCCCAACGCAGGCCATAGTCGAAGGTCAGTTTCCGGGTGATCTTCCAGCTGTCCTGAATGTAGATCGCATAGGAATGGGTTCCCAACCGCACGTCCGCCGGCGCGGCTGTCGACACGGTGTTCGGCGTGCCCAGGAAGAAGCTGGCATACCCGAATCCGCTGCTCGCAGTGTTCGCAAAGGGCTGGCCGTTTTGTGAGGGGTCGGCAGTCTGCTGTTGAGCGAACGCAAACTGTCCGTCGGCGCGGCTGGCGTTCACGCTTTGAATACCCTCAAACAGCGCCGTTGCACCCAGCTTATAGGTGTGGTTGCCTTTCACCCAAGTCAGGTTGGCGTTAAAGGTCGGTTTATAGTCGTTGGCCACCGGCGTGAGAGTGAACGCCACACCTGTGTTCGTAACCCCAGGGAATCCGCCGCCGCCACTCCACCCGCCACCATTCGTGCTGTACATGCCCGCCATATAGGGAAAGAAGTTGCTGGCCGTGAAGGGAATGCCGTCGGGAAACAACTGTTTCTGATCGTAAGTGGGAGCGGTCTGGGGATTAGACGTATGCAGATAACCTGCGCCCAAATGCAACAGCAGAGTTGGCGTGAGAGTGGTATCCAGGTTTAGCCGTATGGTCTGCGCTAACGCGTTCTGCGGCTGCAAAGCGGTATACGGCTCGGAGAAGCCGTTGGTCTGCGGCGAGAGTGTCTTGGTCGCGGAATAGTATCCCGCCAGCTTGATTTTGGAGCTGATATTTTGATCGATCTTGATGGAAGGAATCGTGGTGTGGCGGAAATTCGAGTAACCAGGCGCCGTGTAATTAAAAACGCCTGGTGTGTTTGGCATCGGAATCATGTTCTGAATGATGGCCGCCGTGGGATCAATGCGGCTGGCGGGAATTATGTTACCGGGAAAGGGCGTGCGCTCCACAATTCCATTCACGGTGTGATTGGTATTGGGATCGAACACCTCGTTGAGACAAACCTGATCGCCGTTCGGATCGGTGTTGCAGGTCGGTCTCAGGGCCGCGCTGAAATCTCCGCCGCGCTGGGCGGCGGTAGGCACGATGGCATACGTGTTGCTCGTAAAGGCGCTTTGCCGGAACTGCTCGAAGCTAAAGAAGAAGAATGTCCTATCGTGGCCGTTGTAGATCTTAGGAATATCGATTGGGCCTCCCAGCGTGAAACCATAATCGTTTTGCCGGATCGGGTTTCGGATATGTTCTCCGTCCTTAGCTGGATTCGCAGTCCCCGCGTTGGTGAAAGGGGTACCGGCGTTGAGGACTTCGTTTACAAAGTAATCGTACCCGCTCCCGTGCAGCTGGTTGCTTCCGGATTTCATGGTGTAGTTAAAGTAACCACCGCCCGCCTGCCCATATTCGGCGGCGAAATTGCTGGTTTGGATCGCCACCTCCTGGATTGCTTCCATGCCCGCCTGGTTCACCTGGTTCTGTTGCTTAAAGAACCCGTTGGTCGCGTCCTGGCCCTCGATGTTGATGGATTGCGAATTGGACGGCATACCGTTGACGCGCAATATGGCATCGGTTGAGATGCGCGCGCCGGGCAGTAGTTCCACCGCGGACAGCGGGTTCCGGATATTACCCAGGCTGTTCCCGGTTCCAATGCTGGCCGCCGCACCGGTGAGTGTGAGAATCGGCAAGTCGTCCAGCGTCTCTGTGGAGACGTTGTGGCTCACTTCGCCCCCTTCAGTCTTCAGCAGCGTAGCGGCAGCTTCGACGGTGATGGATTCGCTGGCGGACCCCACTTCCAGCCCGACGTCCACGCGGATGTTGGCCGCCACCTCCACCTGCAGTCCCCCGCGCACATACTTCTTGAAGCCGGGAACAGTCACGGTCAGTTCGTAATTACCGGCTGGCAATTGCGCAATGGTGTAATTACCGGTGTCCGAGCTGGCTGTTGGGTAAACGGTGCCGGTAGCGACGTTCTTTGCGTCAATCATGGCGCCGGAGATCACCGCCCCCGCCGGATCCAGGATGGTCCCTGTGATGGTTCCGCGATCGCTCTGAGCAAACGCTGCGAACGCGCAAATCGATAAACACACTACTACCGCAACATGGCGCATGTCCAATATTCCCCGTTCCGTGTGATGAGCCGGTCTGGTGCCCGTTGCACCATCGAATCAACAACGCTGGAGGGAGCATAAATCAACCGATAGGCCGCGTCAACGATTCACGAGTAAATTGACGCAATTTTGATTTTTTGTAAAGAAAGCGAACTGTGCTATGCGGGCGGCTAGACGGTTCGTTTCAGAGGCAGCAAAAAGAGGGGACGACCGAGGAGGGTACTAAATAGCTTGAGGGGCGGGTTGTGATCCCGCCCCTCAAATTCAGCATGCAAGACTAGAACAGCGCGCGTTCTTAGAAAGTAAAGCGCGCGATCAACTGGCCGCTTCTGGGCTGGGCGCCGGCGCCCTCCACGAAGTTCACGAACCCATAGCCGGCCGATAAGAGACCGCAGGTGCTGCCGATGCAATTGCCGTGAGACGCCACCGTCTCCGGAGTAGTGGACGGCAGGCCGAAGATCCCAACGCCATTTGCTGGGATGGAGTAGAACAACCGGTTGAAGATGTTCTGGAATTCGGCGCGAACCTGGAGCTGAAGCCCTTCCCGGATTCGGAAAATGCGACCAAATCCCAATGACTCAGCCGGCTGGCGCTGCCAACGGAAGTCATTATAGTAAGGGGACGACTGACCGAACTGTCCTGCCCCCGCATCGGTCCAAGCAGCGGGATTCAACACCAATTGCGTGGTCGGATCGAAATGAGAGTTCGGATTCACCAGGAACAACGGCTGTCCCGGCACGCGGTTTTGGAACGTGGTGCCACCGCCCCACAGAGCCGGGTTGTTGGCTGGTCCGACACCCAACTCGGTCAAGAGATTGTTGTTGGAAGCAGGCGTCCGGATCAATACGCCGCTCTGGTACCGCAGCAGCCCGCTGACGGTCCAGTCCCGCGCGAACCACGATACTGCCTTCATACCGCTGCTCTCGGCGGCGAGCTTGGGAGTTGTGTAGGTGAACGCAATGATCACCTCTTGCGGAATATCGAACCCGGAGATCTGCTTGTCGATCGCAGGATTGAATATGTCGTTGATGAGCGGAGCGTTGGGCGTCAGATAGGAAGTATTCGAATTGACGCCGTTGGTCAACTCCTTCTGATAGGTGTAAGCCACCTGCGCCGTCAGCCCGTGCGAATAACGCTTGGTGAACTTCACCTGCAGCGAATCGTACCAGGTGTCCCCATCTGGAGGACCGAGGAATGGCGGGACTCCACCATACCACTGCGGCTCTGGCACCAATGCGGCAATGAGCGGCTCCGATCCGGGGAATCCTGGGTACACGTTATTCGGATTTGCCAAATTCGGGAAACGGGCGATCACCGAGGGAGAATTAATCGGCGTAAGCAAAAGCTGCTGGTCGGCAGGATTTTGGATGTTGATACCGAATTTCGATTGCAGGGTCTGTGGCGAGACACCGTCATAATTCTGGGTGGCCAACAGGGGCGCCGTCCACCAGGTGCCGCGATTGCCCACATAAGCGGCCTCCATCACCATATCCTTTGAAATCTCACGCTGGAAGCCTATGCTCCATTGGAAGATTCGAGGCAAGCGGGCGGCGTTCGAAGCGATGGAGATGAACGGTGAACTCGGAGGCACTACACCGGGCGCCGCTGCCGCTGGGTACTGCGGAGTGCTCGGATTGTAGAAGCTGTTAAACGTAAGGACCGGATTGCCATAAACGTTGCCCGGAGCATACGGATCGCCATTCTTGAGAATCGCGGAGGGCAATCCATACCCGGGAGAACCCAAGGAAAGGAAGTCCGGCACGCTCACGTTTAACCCGGCCTGATCTGCTCCGGCTGCGTAATTGATGGCGCCACCTGCGCGGAAGACCGTCTTGGGCGTGATCTGCCAGGCTACACCCAGGTGAGGCCCGATCGAAAACGGGTACGGGCTGGAGAAGTTGCAATTGCAGGAGGTGCCGTACTCCACCGTGCCGAGCCGTCCGCCGAGGGTGGGGTTGGGCGCTGTGAAGTCCGCATTCTGCATCCGGCCGTGTTCCTCGTTCCACAGGGTGGCGTAATCCCAACGCAACCCGAGCTCGACGGTTAGAGTGTGAGTGATCTTCCAGCTATCTTGCAGATATATCCCATACGAATGCATGCCCAGCCGTGTCCCTGTCTCGGGCGGGGCCACTTGAAGACCGCCGGCCAAGCCTAGCAGGAAGCTCGCATAGCCCATTCCGCTACTGGCGTAATTCGCAAAAGGCTGGCCATATTGCGCGGGATCCGCGGTCTGAGTGTTGGCGAACTCAAATTCACCATTGGCGCGGCTGCTGGTGATGGTCGGGATGCCCTCAAACATCGCTGTCGCGCCCAGCTTGAAGGTATGGTTTCCCTTGATCCAGGTTGCGTTGGCGTTAAATGTTGGCTTTACATCCTCTTCGAAAGGCGCTTCAAAGAACGAAGCCGTGTTGGTGCTGGAGGGGAAGCCACCGCCGCCGGTGAAGCCTGAAAAGCCAAAGGCATTAGAATTCAGTCCAGAAAGGTAGGGGAAGTTTTGCCCTGGGAAGGGAACCCCCTGTGGGAAGAGACTAGCCTGGTTGTAAGAGGGGGTGACTGAGGGATTCGTGGTGTGCAGCAAACCGGCGCCGAAATGCAGCAGGAGAGTGGGCGTCAGCGTATCGTCCAGGTTGAGTCGTATGGTCTGCGCGAGAGAATTTTGAACTTCCAACGTGGATAGCGGCAATTGCGCCCCGCTGAAACCGTTGTTCTGGGGCGAATACGTCTTAGTCGCCGAGTAGTATCCGGACAGCTTTAGCTTGGAACTCAGCAATTCGTCGATCTTGATGGAAGGAATCGTGGTATGGCGGTAATCCGAATAACCCGGGACCTTGTAGTTGAAAAAAGGCCCGCCTGCGGGGTTATTGGGCATCGGGAACAAATTCTGGATCAACAGCGCCGTCGGATCGAACCTGCTGGCCGGAATTACGTTGCCCGGGAACGGATCCGTCACGGGAGTGCCGTTCACGATGTGCCGGGTAGAAGGATCGAAGATCTGGTTCGCGCAAATCGTTTGGCCGACAGATGCGACTGTATTGCAGCCCAGGACGGCAGCGCCTAGGCCCGCGTCCGCGGCGAAATTGCCATCTCGTTCGGCCGCGTCGGGAACTTGGGAAATCGCGTTGTTGGTGAAATTGGTCTGCCGGAACTGTTCGAAGCTGAAGAAGAAGAAGGTCTTGTCGTGACCGTTGTAGATCTTGGGAATGTCGATTGGGCCGCCGAGCGTGAATCCATAATCGTTCTGATGGATCGGATTCCGGATGTTGTAATTCGGATTAGTCGCATCGATGGTGAATGGCAGCCCCGCATTCAAGACTGTGTTCGTTAAATAGTCGAACCCGCCGCCATGCAGCCGGTTGGTGCCCGATTTCATGGTGTAGTTGATGTAACCACCGCCGGCCTGGCCATACTCGGCGGCGTAGTTACTGGTCTGAACGGTCACTTCCTGGATGGCATCCGCTCCCTGCTGGTTCACCTGGGTAAGCTGTTTCCAGAAACCGTTGCTGGAATCCTGCCCCTCCACGTTGATGGTCTGGGAGCTGGACGGCATGCCATTGACGCGCAAAGTATTGTCGGTTGCGAAATCGGTACCCGGCATCAATTGCAGCGCCGCCAGCGGGTTCCTGATATTTCCCAGCCCGCTGCTGTTCCCGAAACCGGCCGGCGCGCCGGAGAGCGTGAGGATCGGAAGTTGGTCCAAGGTTTCGGTCGGCGTGGTATAGCTCACTTCCGTGCTTTCCGTTTTGAGCATGGGAGATTCCGCGTTGACCACAACTGACTCCGTCGTGGCGCCCACTTCGAGCGCGACGTCGATACGGTAAGTAGCGACGGCCTCGACAGCTATGCCGGTCCGAACATACTTTTTGAAGCCCGCAACGGACACAGACAAATCGTAGGTGCCGATGGGAAGTTGGGGGATCGTGTAATTACCGGTTCCTGAAGCGGCCGCAGCGTACACAGCGCCGGTGGCCACATTCTTGGCTTCAATCGGCGCGTTGGGGACAACCGCCCCAGCCGGGTCCGTAATGGTGCCGGTGATCGTTCCGCGGTCTGTTTGGCCAAACGCTGCCAAAGCGCAGAGGGATAAACCTAATGCTGCTACTACGTGGCGCATGCACATCTCCCGTTACGTGAATTTAACTTAGACCAGTTCTCTCGAAAGCCAAAGAGCGAGTAAGCGTGTGGCGAGCATATAATCAAGTGCTAGGCCACGTCAACGGCTCGGGCTAAAATTTGACGCTATTTTGATTGCTATGCCAGAATCGGACCCCGCCACTATAGCTTGGGGCTGGCCCGAAGGGTTGAAATGAGCTGCGACTTGGCCGGAAAGTTCGCGCCTGATGTCGCCAAGCTCGCGCCAAATCGCGTGATTTACGATTCGCTCTTCCAGGGAACCTGGCCCGCTAAGGCGATGTAGAAGGCCCAGATCGCGATTGCGGCGATACTCGCGAGCGCTAAGGTCGAATTAGTGAAATACCAGGTCGAAGCATTTAGTGTGACGGGAATGTTCAAAGCCGAGTCAACGGTAAAGAGGATCACCACCAATGCCACAAGTCCGAAACGCAACGCTCCCAGTGCTAGCGCGGCATACAGGAGGGCTTCCAGCGGCCATTCCACGGCCGGGTAGTCCGACGACAGCGATTTGAGCGCCGTGAACAACAGCACAAAGCCGGCGGCAGCCAGCCAGGATTTCCGGAGCACTACGCGCAGCAGGAAGAGAATCAGGAACAGCAGCAGAGTGAAGGCAATAGAGCTTGGAAGATGGAACAGCCACGCACCGAAAGCGAACCGGAAACTGCTGAGGTAGTCGGTGCTCAAGATCGGCGGAGCAGCGCCCAGCCGGCCCTCCAGATGATATCGGACGCAATAGAGGTCGCAGGAGAACATTCCGAGCGCAACTCCGTAGAGGACATCCCGGCCCACCAAAGGGTCGCGCCAGCGTCCGTTGAGAACACGCGTCCAGGAAATGATGGCCTGCGGCCAGTAGCGGCGGACATACGGTTCAATCGCCAGATACAGCACCCATACCGTGCCCCCCCACAAGAGCGCGGCGCTGATGGCGATAAACAGAAGATACAGAAAGTTTCCGGCGGAAGAGAAGTGCGTTTGGAATACCCATAGCGCCATGTGAAGCGAAAACATCAGGGTGGCCAGGCGCATCGCGCCCCGGCGGTCGCCCTTGCCGTGCACGAAATTCCAGCGCGCCAGGAACACAGCGGCCAGGATTGGCAGCAGAAGCGCGATGATCATCAAAATTTTCTGGGCCAGATCGCTGGCGCCTCCCGGTATGGACGAGGGCATGCGGGACGAGCGGTTCCACGGGCCGGTCAAGGAAAAATAGACTGGACGGCCATGCCAGGCAGAGGCCTCCACGTGCAGCGGGCGGTTTTTGTATCCCGGCCATTGGCCGCTCCAGGCCTGGCGCACGTCGGACGCGGCGAGCGGCGCCCACATCGCGGCTTCAGGTTGGAATTTGGATATGTCCAAGCCCGCGGCGGCGAATAACGGGCTCCAATCCGGTGGCGGAGTTTTTCCGGGCGGATTTTCTCTCTCCGGCGGAAGCGCCTCAAAGTAAGTGAGCCGCCCTTGTGGATCGAGCTGGACGTCGATCATTCCTGACATGGTGGGTTTCGGATCGTCTTCTTGAATGGCGCCCGGAATCAGCATCTCGGTGTTCATGCCATGAGCCAGCATGGGTTCCAGGCTTTGCCGATACCAGAACTTCAGAGGGGAAGGACGGCTGCGGGCAATTTGGTCCCAGTCCGGCCGTGGCTGGTCGCTCTTTTCAACCGCATTCACAAAATCGGTGTTGTCTTCCAGGGCGTAAGCCGAATCGCCGGGAGGGCTAAGGTAGCCCAAGCCCCGAATCAGGTCTCGCGCTTTGTCGGCGAGTACTTCTGGCGATTTAGTGAGCTGCGCCTTCTCAATCATGCTGAACGAAGAGGCCAGGAACACGAACGCCGTAAGACCCGCCAGCGCGACAGCCAGCGTCGGAACGGCGATCTTCCATGGCAACGCCGCCGTATCGCCCGAAGCAGCCACCATTTGCGGCGAAGGCGTTTCACCGGCCGCCAGCGCGGCAGCTAACGGATCGCCTCCGGGAAGTCTCGCAGCCACCGCGAGAGCCGACGAGGGACGGTTGGAAGGCTCCGGGTCCAGGCAGCGCAGAATGGCGCTTTCCACCGCCGGGTCGAGTTCCTTCACCAGCGTGGACGGGCTCACGGGACTGGTTTCGCTGTGCAGCCTAACCAGCTCCGCCAGCGTGGAAGCTTCAAATGCGCGCTTGCCGGTGAACACTTCGTACAGCACCAGGCCCAGCGAATAAATGTCGCTTTGCACCGTTACTTCTCGGCCGGCCAGTTGCTCCGGCGCCATGTAGGCCGGTGTGCCGTTGCGAATCTCTTCGCCCGGGATTTCGTCGGCCAGCGCGGCCAAGCCGAAATCGGTGACCACCACGTGGCCCCGGCCGTTGAGCATGACATTGGCCGGTTTCAGATCGCGATGTAGGACGCCCTTGGCGTGCGCTGCCGCCACACCGGCGCACAACTGTCGCGCAATTTCAATCGCCTTGTCCGAGGGCAAGTGCCCGATGCGGCGCAACAGTGAGCCCAGGTCTTCGCCATCCACGTACTCCATCGACAAGTAAGGCTGGCCGTCCACTTCGCCCAGATCGTAAACCCGGCAGACGTTGGCGTGCGATACCTGGCGCGCGATGCGGACTTCGCTATAGAACCGCGCCAGTGCTGCTGGATTGCGCGCGGCCACTTCGGGCAGGAACTTGAGCGCTACCTCCTGGCCGAGCGTCAGGTCGTGAGCGCGATACACTTCGCCCATGCCGCCGCGTCCCAGCAGCGCCACGATGCGATATCGGCCGGCCAGCAATGCGCCTGGCACGAAGCGGCCTTCGGCTAACGTGCCGGAAGACGAAGAGAGGAGCGAGTGTGAGGGTGTACGACCCGGCGTGGGCGTTGGACCCCCGGCCGTTAGCGCCGCCACCGTTTGTGTCACCGAGGGCGCTGCGCCACCGTTTGAGGAGAGGGCCGATCCGCAGGACAGGCAGAAGCGGCTGGACTCCGGTACCTCTTTCGCGCACGTGCGGCAAGTCATGGAACGTTAGTCATGATGGTCGATCGCTTCCTTGTCGGCGATCGCTTTGTCGCGCGCCATCTTGGAGTTGGCCTTGCGCGCCGCATTGATGTTGCTCTGCCGGATGCTGGCGGAGTCCACGCTGAACATCGAAATCAGTTGTTCCAGGTTGCGGCCCTGACAACCCGGACACTCCGGTTCGGATTTCAGAACCAGCGCCTCGAACTGCTGTCCGCAATCCAGGCATTTAAAATCGTACAAGGGCACGGCGCCTCCTTTCGGTCAATATCTATTATGGTAATCTCTAGCTCTTGATGGCCACTACCGACTTTTCGGCGCGCCGCGCAGCGTTCCGCAAGCTGCATGAGAGCGGATGTTTTGTGATCCCCAATCCCTGGGATATCGGGACGGCCCGGTATCTGCGGCATCTCGGCTTCCAGGCCCTGGCCAGCAGCAGCGCCGGCTTCGCATTCTCCCAAGGATTACCCGACGCCGATGTATCCTGCGACGCCATGCTCGGCCATATCGCGGAGATTGTCGCGTCAGTGGATCTGCCGGTGAACGCCGATTTTGAGTCCGGCTACGCGGACGACCCGGAAGGCGTGGCTCGCAACGTGCGCCGCTGCGTGGAAACGGGCGTGGCAGGATTATCCATCGAGGATTCGACCAGCGATCCATCGAAACCATTGTTCGATCTCCCGGTGGCCGTGGAGCGGATGCGCGCGGCGCGCGCGGCTATCGATTCGTCCGGTCAGAACGTAATCCTGGTTGGACGCGCGGAATGCTTTTTAGTCGGACACGCGGACCCGCTAAAGGAATCCATTCGCCGCCTGCAGGCCTACTCGGAAGCGGGTGCGGATTTGCTCTACGCGCCGGGCGTTCGAGAACGCGCCGATATTCGGGCCATCGTTTCCGCTGTGAGCCCCAAGCCCGTCAACGTGCTCATGAGCGCGAACACCGGGCTGAAGGTTCCCGATCTGGCCGCGCTGGGGGTGCGTCGCATCAGCGTAGGAAGTTCGCTCGCGCGTGCGGCCTGGGGTGGTTTCGTCCGCGCGGCTAAAGCCATCGCCGAAGAAGGTAGCTTCGCGGGCTTCGACGGCGCCGCTCCCTTCGCTGAACTAAACGGTTTCTTCCGGGACGATTTTAAGAAGCGCTAACGTGACGCGCGCCAGCGCCGGGCCAGCGCGGGAATGATGGCTCCCCCAATGTTGGCCAGCTTCGCATCCGGAAACGGCGCTCGTTCCCCGCGCATGAGCGCGCTGGTAAAGCGTCCCATCGCGCGCAGCTTCTCGCTGAATGAAAACTTGAGCCGGCGGCCGTTGGCGCGAACCACCAGCACCGTGACATCGTCTTCGGAAAGATTCTCCGGATACCGCGTCTCGATTTCAGCCAGCAGAGTCTCAATCATCTTCCGCGGCTCCACGTCGCCCAGCACGCGCGTGATGCGGAGCAGGCCATCCTCGCCCAGCATCTCGCCATCCGAATCGCGCGATTCGATCAGCGCGTCGGTATAGCTGAGCAGGCAGTCGCCCGGCTCCAGTTCGATATCGAACTGCTCGTACTCCGCGCCATCAAAAAGCCCCAGCGGGATGTTGCTCGGAGCGGACCGCTCTCCCGTGCCCTGATCACCCAGAAAATCCCAGTGGCCCTTCGCGGCGCGAAAAAGCATCGGCCTCGGATGCCCGGCGTTGCAAACCGTCAGCCTGCGGCTGGGCTCGAAGAACGTGGTTACGATGGCGGTCGCGAACGCGCCGGTCTTGGGCAGCGCGGCAAATTGCTGGTTGAGCAAGCGGACGAATTCAGTTTGATCCAGCCGGTTGACGAAACGCCGCATCAGCGTCCGCAGATCGGCGGCGGTGGCTGCCACAGTTTTGCCGTGCCCCGCCACGTCGGCCAGCAACAAGCGGCTGATGCGGCCCGTGGCACAGCTGGACGCATAGTAAATGTCGCCGCCCGCGTGAGCCTTGCCGAACGGCTTGCTATAAACCCAAGCGTCCAGCCCGCCGAATTGGACGCATTGCGAAGTGAGCTGGCTGCCGCCCCATACTTCCATGCACTGCATCTGCTGCGCCGGTTGATCGGGCATTTCCTCTTCATTCTATGCGGAGTATGCTGGAAAGCGCGCGAGACTATAAACGAAGACTATGAACAATGACAATTCGAACGGCTTAACCAGGCGCGATCTGGCGACGCTGGCGGCAGCGGCCATCGCGATTACCCCGACTAATGCGCCCGCGCAAACCGCGCCCGCCGGCAATCCCGGCCCATCGCTCGATATCGCGGACTGGAGCTACCACTGGGTGGGCGTCGAACATGCGCTCCTGGCTCGCGGCACCATGTGCAACGGGATGCAGATGTACGTGGAGCATTGGACCCCGCGCGAGGTCCGCCATCCTTATCCAGTGGTTCTGATCCACGGCGGGTATGGGCAAGGCTCAGACTGGATCTCGACGCCCGACGGCCACCGTGGCTGGGCCACGCTGTTGGTCGAGCAAGGCTACCAGGTCTACGTGCTCGACCGGCCTGGCCAAGGTCGCAATCCATACCATCCCTATGTGCACGGATATTTCGACAAGGAAGCGCCGACGTTTGAAGGCGTCGCGAAAACCATCCGTCGTCGACGCGAACGATCCAGCCGTCGCCCAAGTGGTCGCATCCATGGGTCAGCCGATGGGCAACAATCCGATCACGCTTAGCGTCTGGAGATCGCGCGGCGCGAAGTTGCTGGATGAGATCGGTCCTGCAATCCTCATCACGCACTCCGACGGCATTATGTTCGCAGCGGTGACGGCGCAGGAGCGGCCGAACCTGGTGAAGGGAGTAGTGGCCGTCGAACCGCCCGGCGGCCCTTCGAATCGATTGGTAGGCGACATCCCATCGCTGACGGCGGCGAATCGCGACGACGTGGAGCCGGTTCTGCAGTGGCTGGAAGCGAACGTCAACAATAACGCGCCGGCCAAGCCCGCCGTCGATCCCAAACCCAATCACGACAACACCGCGCTCAAGCTCGCCGACCAGGGCTGCTTCTGGGTGGGCGTCCAGCGCAAGAAGATGAGCTACGGCACCATCGCCATGGGACAAATGTACGTGCAGTACATGATCCCAGCCGAGAAGCGTTATCCATATCCCGTGATCATGGTGCACGGCGGCGGCGGACAGGGCACCCACATGATGGGCATCGGCGGCCGGCCGGGTTGGGTGCATTATTTCGTGCAGGCCGGCTACAGCGTCTATTGGCTGGACCGGCCTAGTTACGGCCGTTCGCCCTATCATCCCGACGCGCTGGGGCCCAGCCATTTACCCAACGTTCCGCCTTATGAAGGGCTGGTTCAAACGCCCGTTGTGTTCAACACCGCGCAGTGGCCGGGACCCGGCGGCATGAACGATCCGCTGATCGATCAGTTCATGGCGTGTGAATCGGGCAACGTGATGGACGAAGCGTTCCACAGCGACCTGGTGTGGCACGGGGGTGCGGAGTTAGTGGATCGCATCGGTCCCTGCATTTTGCTCACGCACGCGTTCGGAGGATTCTTCGGCTGGGGTGTGGCGGACCGGCGTCCGAACCTGGTGAAAGGAATCTTCTGCATGGAGATCAACGGCAATCCATTTGCCGCGCAGCTCCGTTGGGGATTGACTGCCGGCCCCATGACCTACGATCCGCCGGTGACCGATCCATCGCAATTTCAGTTAGTGGATCACACGCTGCCTCCCGATTCGCCGCGTCCCATCGTCCCCTCTTACAAGCTGCAGGCCGAACCCGCGCATAAGTGGAAAAATCTGCGCGGAATTCCAATTGGCTGGTTGACCAGTGAATTCGGCGGCGGTGGCTCGCCCATCACGAATGTGGAGTTCTTGAAGCAAGCAGGTTGCTCCGCGGAAATGGTGCGGTTGCGCGACTTCGGCATCGTCGGGAACGGCAACTTGATGCTGCTGGAGAAGAACAACCACGAGGTCTTCGCCGTGGTACGCGATTGGCTCGATCGCAAGGTGGCGCCTCCCAAGGGTATATAATCCGTCCGAATGATTCCAATACGCAGTCTCGCGATCCCACTGCTTGCCGTGATGCTTTCGCCCCTCTCCGGGCATTTATCCGCCCAATGGCTGAAGCTGCCGGACAAAGGCATTCCTAGAACCAAGGACGGCAAGCCCGACCTAACCGCTCCCGCGCCTCACAAGGCAGATGGCAAACCGGATCTTGCAGGAGTCTGGATCGTACCCGGGCCAAAATACCTGCAGAATCTGGCGGCCGATCTGAAGCCGGGGGACGTTCCTATGCAGCCCTGGGCCGCGGCCCTCACCAAAGAGCGCATGACCGGCGCTCACGCTTCAGAAGAGTCCGACGCAAACTGCCTGCCCCAAGGCGTGCCCAAGGTCAATGTGACACCCGTTCCTTTCAAGATCGTTCAAAACCCCGACGAAGTGATCATCCTGTATGAAGCGTTCGGATTGTACCGGCAAATCTTCCTGGACGGGCGCGAGCTTCCGAAGGATCCGAATCCTTCGTGGATGGGTTACTCAATCGGTAAGTGGGACCGCGACTCGCTGGTAGTGGAGACGTCGGGCTTCAATGGCAAGACGTGGCTGGATCAGGCCGGACACCCGGCAACGGAAGCCTTGCAAGTAACTGAGCGCTTCCGGCGTCCGGACTTCGGCCACTTGACGATTCAAGTGACCATCAACGATCCTAAAGCCTACACCAAGCCCTGGACCGTAACCGAAGGTATGAACTTACTCGCTGACACCGACTTACTCGAATTCGTGTGCAACGAGAACAACCGCGATATTCCCCACTTAGTGAATAAGTAATTACTGTCCCGCGCTTCGTCCCCATAAGTGGCTGGATGCGATGTCCGCACCCTGCCGCAGCGCTTTGAGCTTCAACCAGACCACCGGCTCAATCACGTATTCACGATTGGTGAATGTTCCGAATCCGCAATCCGCGCTCGCCATCACGCGCTCACGGTCGCCCACCACCGCTACCGCTTCTTCCAAGCGCCGCGCGACAACCTCCGGGTGCTCCACGATGTTGCTGTTGCTTTCCACTACGCCGGGTAAAAGCAGCATGTGATCGGGCAGCTTGTGCCGCCCGAAGGCCGCCAGCTCGTGCTGATGGCGCGGATTGCCGAACTCGATGCTCAACGCGCCCACGTTGGCCTGATAAAGTACCGGCAAGATCAGATCCAGCGCCACATCGTACAGATGCGGGCCGTTCCAATTGCCCCAGCAACAATGCAGACGCACGCGGTCGCGCGGGATGCCTTCGATGGCTTCATTCAGTGCCGCCACGTGCATCTCCGCGGCCTTCACGAATTCCACGTCGGACAAATCCCGGTAGAACATGGACCGATCCATTGCAAGATCCGGCGCGTCGATTTGCAGCAGCAAGCCGGCGCGATGAATGGCCAGATATTCGTTGTGCATCTCACGCGCCAAGGCCGTCAGATACGATCGCTCGGAATCGTAGTACGCATTGAGCATGGTGGTAGAGATAATCCCGGGCGAAGGCGCCGTCATGAAGCTCTCGAGGAAAGCCCCCGATTCACGAGCCGCACTTTGGAAGCGCTCGATCTCGCTCGTGATCGCCTGTGAGTCCAGGTAATGAAGCTCGGCCTGCGCTTCCGGAGCATTCTGCATGCGGCTGCGCTTGGGGAAACGGCGCATCATATCGTCCACCAGGGCCGGGAACTCCTCGAAGTCGCGCCCGCGGCGGCGTTTCGATTCGCCGGCGAAACCCGACATGCGGCGAGGCACATAAGTCTGGAAGCCCACGCGCTGCTGCTCGCCGTCGTTGCCGATATCGATGCCGCCCTCCACCTGCATCCGAATGACATGGCGTACCGCCCGGTCCATCTCCTCGGCCAATTGCCGTTCGCTCAGGGGCTTGCCCTCCTCGCGGTCAATCAGCATTTCAGACAGCGCTTCGTTGCGTGGCAGGCTGCCGACATGGGTAACCAGGATGCGGTCTCGACTGAAAATCATGGGTTTGCTCTTATCATGACATTCTTCTTGACAGGCGCGGCCGGCTATGTTAATTTTTACGCATGGTGCTAAGGAATGCGCATATCGAAGAAAACGGCTGAGGCCGACCTGAGCCGCCGCGAGCGCCAGATCATGGACATTCTGTTCACGCGCGGTCGCGCCACCGGGCTCGAAATCCAGGAAGGTCTCGCGGATAAGCCGAATTATTCATCGGTGCGCACCATCCTCCGCGTGCTGGAGCGCAAGGGCTACGTCCGTCATTTCGAGGAAGGGCTTCGATATGTGTATGAACCCACCGTGGCACGGGAAGCCGCGATCCGCTCAGCATTGCAGCGCATCATTCGAACGTTTTTTGACGGATCGGCGAAGGAAGCCGTGGCCGCGCTGCTCGATCCCTCGGCATTCCATTTGAGCGCAGAGGAACTAAAGGAACTGGCTCAAATGATTAATCTATCGAAGCGCGATCGGGCCAAGAAGGAAAGGAAGTAGCCATGTTGGAAACCTATCTGATTTCCGTCGCCATCAAGTCCAGCATCTTGCTATTGGTGGGGATCATTGTCTCGCGACTCCTCCGCCATCGGGACGCGGCCCTCCGCCATCTGGTTTACCTCGCGGCGCTCGCGAGCGCGGCCGCGGTGCCATTGCTCGGGCTCTGGTCTCCGCATTGGAGCCTTCTCATTTCTATCCCCAGTGGCCCGGGCGTAGCAGGGGTCGGAAACCAGGCGGGCGCCGCGCCGTGGAGGTGGCCTGTCGCACTCGCGACCATCTGGGCGCTCGGAGCTCTGTTGATGCTGCTCCGTGCCATCGGCGGCTGGATCGTATTGCTGCGCATTCGCCATCGATCCTCGGCCTTTCAGCATGGCGATTGTGCCGAAGTCCGGATCGGAGGCGTGAACACTCCGCTTGCTTGTGGCGTTCTGCATCCGCTGATTCTTCTGCCCTCGAGCGCGCGCGATTGGGATGCCGGGCGGCTGCGCGCCGTGCTGTTACACGAATCGGCGCACGTGCGGCGTGCCGATTGCCTGGCGAAATATGTGGCGCAAGGGTCGCGAGCCTTGTGGTGGTGGAATCCGCTCGCCTGGATCGTCACAGCGCGCCTGAATCGCGAACAGGAGTTGGCCTGTGATGACGCCGTCTTGTCGGCAGGCATTCCGGCCGATACCTACGCAACCGTGCTGTTGGATGTGGCGCGCGAATGTTCCAGTCCTCTGGCCTTCGGGTGCGCCATGGCCGGCAGCGCCGAGCTTCGAAGGCGCTTGGCGCGTTTATTCGAATGGCAGCCGGAAACCAGGCGCACCAGCCCGCGAACCGCCATCGCGATTCCTCTGCTTCTTGCGCTGATGACCACCGTTTCTTTCGCGCAGAAGATCTATCATATCGGACCCGGTATCGTTGCGCCCAAGGTCATTGAAAAATCGGAGCCAACATACACTGACGAAGCGAAAGCCGCGAAGATTGAAGGCACGGTGGGACTCACTATCGTGGTGGGTACGGATCAAATGGCGCACGACATCCGGGTGACCAGGTCGCTCGACCCGGGGCTGGATGCCAGCGCGATTCGGAGCATCATGGCCTGGCGATTCCAACCGGCCACCAAGAACGGCAAGCCGGTGCCAGTGGTAGCCAAGATCGACGTCAACTTCCGCCTGCTATAGCTGTGCGAGAGTGAGCGCCTCGGCGACGTCCTTTAAAAACGCCGCGGCTTGCGCGCCGTCGACCACTCGATGATCGCTCGACAGCGTCATCGTCAGTATGGGGCGGATGCCGATTAGCCCATGCACCGGAACCACGCGATCGGCGATGCGTCCCACAGCCAGCACGGCTGCTTGCGGTGGCGTAATAATCGCGCTAAAAGCATCCACGCCAAACATCCCTAAATTGCTGATGGTGAATGTCCCACCGGTCACATCCGGCGGGTGCAGCCGTCCCGCGCGAGCGCGCTCGGCCAAATCCTGCCGCTTCGCGCTGATCCCAGCCAGGGTCGATCTATCGGCGTTTGGAATCACGGCGCCTACTACGCCGTCCTTCACCGCGATCGCGATGCTGATGTTCACGTTGGGATTCATCTGGATCGCGCTGCCTGTCCAACTCGCATTCATCTTCGGATGCCTGGCAAGCGTTTTCGCCACCAGCGCGACGAGAAGATCGGTGTGCGTGATGGCCTTGCCATGTTTTTCGCGAGCGGCCATCAATCCGCTGGCATCGATTTCACGAACCAGAAAGAAATGCGGCGCCGTAGTCCAGCTCTGCGTGGTGCGCTCCGCCATCAGGCGAGCGATGGAGCTGAGCGTCGCGGGAGCCGCGGGATTCGGCGCGGGTGCGGCCTTCTGTGCTCCCGCGGCGCGCTCGATATCCTCGCCGCTAATCACGCCGCCCGGACCCGTTCCCACCACCTGGCTCAAATCGACGCCCAGTTCCTGCGCCATGCGGCGCGCTTTCGGCGATACCTTCACTTCCGTTTTTGGCGTGCTTACGGCAGGCGCCGCTGATGCTGCGGCCACGGCCTGCTTGGCTTGATCGGTCATCGTCCGCGCTGCCGGCGTCGTGCTTTCTGCTTCCACCGGTGGCTGCTCGCCTGGCGCGACGATCCAAGCGATGGTCTTGCCCACTTGCACCACATCGCCCGCTGCCGCCCGCACGCCGGCCAGCACGCCATCGCTGGTCGCTTCCAGTTCCAGCACCACCTTATCGGTTTCGATTTCCGCGATCGGCTCGCCCTTGGCGATCGAGTCGCCTTCCTTCTTGAGCCACGAGATAATTTTCCCGGTCTCCTGCGCCATCTCAAGCGCGGGCATGACAATGCTGACGGCCATCTAGCGGGAAACCACCTGTTCCACGCGCGCGCTGGCTTCCACCATGTCGACAATGCGCTGGCTGGGCGCCGGATCGTGCTCGCGCGTCGTCGGCAGCGGACCATCCACTGTGAAGTAGTGCGCCCCGGCCACCAGCAATTTCTCGGCCGGGAATCGCGTGATCACTTCGTGCCCGGTTTCGGTCACCACGATCTCTTCCTCGATGCGCGCCGCGCTCCAGCCGTCTTTCGATGGCCAGAAAGTTTCCAGAGCAAACACCATGCCCGGCTTGATCTCGTAAGAATGTTCCAGCGACACCAACCGGCTGATCACCGGCTTTTCCCAGATGGCCAGGCCGATTCCGTGGCCGAACTGCAGTGCGAAGGCCGCTTCTTCATTGGGGAAGCCGAACTCCTGCGCCTTCGGCCACACCGATGCGATTTCGCCCGTCGTGCGCCCCGGACGAATCAACGAAATCGCGGCATCCAGATAATCGCGGCAGCGCGAATATGCATCGATCAACGTGTGCGGCGCGTAGCCGATGCTGAAGCAGCGGTAATAGCAGGTGCGATAACCCATGAACGAATGCAGAATGTCGTAATACACCGGATCGCCCGGCCGCAGTACGCGATCCGAAAAAACGTGCGGATGCGGATTGCAGCGCTCGCCCGAAATAGCGTTCACGCCTTCCACGTATTCCGATCCCAGGTCGTACAGGATCTTGTTCACCAACCCGACGGCCTGGTTCTCGCTCATCCCCGGCTTCATCGCGCAATACAGATCGTGATAAGCCGCGTCCACCATCATCGCCGACGTGTTGAGCAGCGAGATCTCGTCCTGGGTCTTGATTACGCGCGCATCCGACATCAGCTGCTGCCCATCCACCACGGTGATGCCTTCCTTCTGCAACGCGAACAAAATCGGCGGTTCCACTACGTCGATACCTACCGGCTCTTTATGCAGGCCGCGCATCTCGAGCTCCAGCTTGATCTTCTTCGCCACATCTTCGGCGCGTCCCATTTCGGGCGACATCGCTCCCCGCAGCAACGAAATGCCGGGACGCGACCGTTCGCCCAGCCACGGGCAATTCAGCTGGTGATGCTTCGCCGCCGAGCCGAAGTCCCAAAGAATGGGCTCGTCATTTTGCGGCAAGCAGCGTGAAGCGGCTGAT
Organism: Bryobacterales bacterium; assembly: GCA_963781905.1. GTDB lineage: Bacteria > Acidobacteriota > Terriglobia > Bryobacterales > Bryobacteraceae > Palsa-89. The sequence goes on along the minus strand of CAWAHZ010000010.1, from coordinate 2,794,039 downwards.
CTTGTCCTGCGCCCAGGTGCCGATATGCGTGGCGGTGATGTAGCGCACGTTGTTCATATCGAAGCACAGCAGCGCGCCGATCTCGGATTTCGCCAGCAGCCCTTTGATGCGCGCCAGCCGCTCCCGGCGCAGGCGATCGAAATCGATGCGCTGCTCCCAATCCACCGCCATCGTTCCGTGAGTCTTCAGTGCCACAGGATTCTCCAGTTTTGTTTCGAGTCTTAGGCTTTGCCGCAGAGTTCGCGCGCTGCGTCCGCCACTGTCTTCTCGGTGGGAACGGTCACGTCTTCGAGCGGCGGCGAGAACGGGATGGGGACGTGCATCGCTCCCATGCGCTTCACCGGCGCTTCCAGATCGAAGAACGCGCCCGTCGCAATGGTCGCTGCAATCTCCGCCGTCACTCCGTAGCGTTGGTAGCCCTCGTCCACCACAATCACGCGCGAGGTCTTCTTCGCGGATTCGATCAGCGTCTTTTCATCCAACGGCCATAGCGTGCGTGGATCCACCACCTCGGCCGAGATCCCGCTCTCTTCGAGCAGGCTGGCCGCGCCCAGCGCTACTTGCACCATGCTGCTGGTAGCGATGATGGTGACGTCGCTGCCTTCGCGCTTTACGTCGGCCACGCCCAAAGGAATGGTGTATTCTTCCTCCGGCACCGCGCCCTTCAGCCGGTACATCATTTTGTCTTCGAAAAACACCACCGGGTTGTCGTCGCGAATGGCGGATTTCAAAAGTCCCTTGGCGTCGTAAGGCGTCGAAGGCATCACCACCTTCAGCCCCGGAATGTGGCAAAGCCAGGCATGCAGGGACTGCGAATGTTGCGCGGCAGACCGGCGGGTGGCGCCTATCGTGGTCCGCATCACCAGCGGAGCCTTCCACTTCCCGCCCGACATGTAATGGATCTTGGCGGCCTGATTCACCATCTGGTCCATCGTCAGCCCGATGAAATCGCCGAACATGATGTCGATCACCGGCCGCATGCCGGTCATCGCGGCGCCAACGGCAATTCCAGTAAAGCCGGCTTCCGAAATTGGCGTATCCAGCACGCGTTTTGGCCCGAACTCGTCCACCAGGCCCGTCAGCACTTTGAAAGGATGCCCCGCTTCGGCGATATCTTCGCCCAGGATAAAAACGCGCGGGTCGCGCCGCATCTCTTCCGCCAGCGCCTCTTTGATGGCTTGCGCCATCGTCAATTCGCGAACGGCAACATCCAGACTTTTTTCAAGCGTAGACATCTTGATCCACCTTGTCGGCACTTGGATAAGGGGCTTCGAGAGCGAACTTCACTGCGCTCGCGATCTCAGCCTTCACTTCGTCGTGAATCTTGTCGAGCAGCGCGCGATCAGCCGTGCCTTCCGACGTGAGCCATTCGCCCATGATCCGTAGCGGGTCCCGCTCGGTCTTCCATTGTTGCTCTTCCTGCTTTGATCGATAGTACTCGCGGCTCACGTCGCCCACATGATGCCCGTGATAGCGGTACGTGTTCACCAGCAGCAGCGACGGACCTTCCCCTGTTCGCGCGCGTTCCACCAGCTTCTTGGCCGAGGCGTAGACCGCGCGCACATCCTGCCCGTCCACTTGTTCGGAATGAACGCCGAACGCCGGTCCGCGCGCTAGAATATCGCCGGCCGTGGTCTCCGAATAATGCGTGTACTCGTTGTACATGTTGTTTTCGCAAACGTAGATCACCGGCAGCTTCCACAACGCCGCCATGTTCATCACTTCGTACAACAAGCCCTGCCCCAGCGCGCCCTCGCCGAAGAAGCACACCGCCACTTGCCCGGTCCCCAATCGCTGCGCCGAAAATGCCGCGCCCGTCGCAATGCCGGTGCTTCCGCCCACGATGGCGTTCGCTCCCAGGTTGCCCGTGGCCGGATCGGCGATGTGCATCGACCCGCCCTTGCCCTTGCAGTATCCGATTTCCTTGCCGAGCAACTCGGCGAACATCAGATCCACCGCCGCGCCCTTCGCCAGGCAATGGCCATGGCCGCGATGTGTGCTGGTGATGTAATCGTCCGGACGCAGCGCCTCGCACACCCCCACCGCCACAGCTTCCTCGCCGATATATAAATGTGCCAGGCCGGGCATCAACGCCCGGGTGTACAAGTCGTTCACCTGTTCCTCGAACAGGCGGATCATCATCATGCGCCGGTACATGTGCAAATGCAAATCTGCACCGGTCCGCGCTTCGGTCTGAGAGGGATTTACGAGGGTGCTCATTTTGTTTACAATCCTGGTTTGCGAACTCCAGACATCCTGGCCAGTACCTCAAATACTACTGCGAAATCCTGCTCCACGTAGCCCATGGCGCGCGCCGCGGTCAGAAATTCATTGGCCGTGGCCGTGGTCGGCAACGGTACATCCGCCTTGCGGCCCAGTTCCAGCGCTAGCAGCATATCCTTCTGCATCATATTTACGTTAAACCAAGCCTCTTCGGGCATCTTGAGCACAAACGGCCCGCGATACTGCACCATGGGCGACGCAATAGCGCTGTGCGTCAAAACGTCGACCGCCGTCTCGCGCTGGATCCCGCTCTTCTCCGCCAGCAAAACCGCCTCGGAGAACGCCAGCATCTGAACCGCGAGATTCAGATTGGTCGCGATCTTCATCACCAGCGCCAAACCATTTTCGCCCACATGTGTCACTTTGGGACCTAGATCCAGTAGTACCGGCTTAACCCGCTCAAAAGTGTCGGCGTGTCCGCCCACCATCACCGAAAGCTTTCCCTGTTCCAGCGTGATTACGCTTCCCGATACCGGCGCATCCACCATCTCGGCGCCTTTTTCTCTTACCCGCCCCGCCAGCGCCTTGCTGATGTCCGGGCTGACCGTGCTCATTTCGATCCAGATTTTCCCGGCCGCGAGCCCCGAGACGATTCCGCTTTCCCCGTCGGCGATCTGCTGAAGTGCGGCCGAATTGGTCACCATCGAAAGCGTCAAATCGGCCGCTTCGGCCACGTCGTGTGGCGAATTGGCCCATTTCATTCCGCGATCGATGAGCCACTGAGCCTTGGCGCGCGTGCGGTTGTATCCGGTCACGGTGTGCCCTTTGTCAAGAAGCCGGTTCACCATGCGGCCGCCCATCACGCCCAAACCGACGAACCCTAAGTTGGCCATTCTTTTTAGTGTACGAGCTAGGAACCCAAATATGTGTGCGGATTCTATATCGCGGTGAACAGATTCGTGTCCCCGCGAACACGCTGGTTTGTCCATTCGACACAGCTGGGGTGCAATAGCCCTTTTGCCTCACCGCAGAACTTTGGCAAGACACTTGCTCTGTTGATTGCAAATGCCAAGGCGGCAAATCCAAATTGTCCTTCTGAACGGGATCTTGAGCCTTAGTACTTTGGTCGCGCAGCCTACCTTAGGCGTCATCCGGCTACACCCGTTGCCATCTCCGCAGGAGATTGCAAACTTGGAATCGCACGTCCTCGAAATGCCTGAGGACATGGCGGCGCGTGTGGAGCTGTTGCAGTTGTATCTCGAAATTGTCCCTCCGCCGGGTTTTGACTCTGCCCGCCGGTCCGTCCGGCTGCAACACATTCTTTACATGGTGGAGCACAAGCCCGAAGCTCCGCCCAGCGCATCCAGAGCGGCCTATGTCTATCGCGCCAACGGCCCGTACGCCAACCCGGCGGATCATGAAGCAGTGCTCGAACGGTGGCTCCGAGCGGTCGAGGACCATCCGAAAAGCACGGCGGTAATATTCAACGCGGTGAGGTTTCTGAAGAGAGAAGACCCGGACGTTGCCGAGCAATTGCTGCGCCGCGCTTTGGATGCCGATCCGGATAACCGCGAACTCGCCGCGAATCTTGGGTTCCTTTATGCGCTGGAAATTCTGCGGCCGAATCTCGCGGCACATGCCACCGCGGAGCTGGAACAAAGCTCCAACGCCATCGTAATCGCGGCCGCCGGAACTGCTCTGCCGAACCTGGCGGTCAAAACAAGCGGTGCGCCCGTCGCCGATCCGAAGCTGTTCGATCTGGCGAACGAACTTTCCCAACGGGCCCGCCAACTCGCTCCGGACGATTCCGATATTCAGGGTCCGATGCCGCTGATCAAATACTTCGCAGCCCTGCCGCAGGGACGTTGAACTAACCCCGGCTCAGCGCCGCCAGCACCCGCTTGGGCGTCAATGGAAATTCCCTCATTCGGACGCCCGTGGCATCGAAGAATGCATTGGCGATGGCGCCCGCCGCCGCTGCCATCACTTCTTCCCCCGCTCCTGTGGAGCGCTCATTCAAGCGCTGCACCACAACCGGCGTCACCTTCGGGCATTCCTCGAAACGCAGGATCGAATAGCTGGCCCAGTCCAGGCTCGTGACATTGGTTTTGCTGAACGTCACTTCCTCTTTGAACATGCGGCTGGCCGTCTGCACCAACTGCCCGCTGATCTGGCTCTCCACATTGCCGGGATTCACCACGAGCCCCGCATCCACGGCGCCATACAGGTGCCTGGCGACAACCTTCCCGCTCTCCTTGTCGACCTCGATTTCCGCAACTGCCGCCCCGTACGACGCCAGATGCGTTCCCATTCCGATCCCGCGCCCGGTGACGATCTTGGCCTGCGACAGGTTCGAAGCCGCGCCCCGTGCCGTCCATTGCGCCGCTTTCGCGGCTGCGTCCAAAACTCCCAGCCAGCGCTCATTTTTGATGTTGCGCCTCCGAAACTCATACGGATCCAGCCGCAGCAGAAACGCCAGTTGATCGATAGCCTGTTCCGACGTAAACGAAAACGAAAGATCCAGCGGCGATCGCAGCCACGCTCCTTTTAAGTAACCGAGCCCGGAAACGTGATGGTTTACCAGGCGCACGTTGGGAATTTCGTACATTCCTCCGCAACACAGCGGATTCACCTGCATCGCGGGATTGGCTCGCCATTCCTCCGCCGCTTTTCCGAGCGCCAGTTGCTCGGTGGTCTCCACGTTGCTCCAATGATGCTGCCAGCCGTGATACTCGTAACCGACGATCTTTCCATCCGCGTTTGCGCCCGCGCGAACTTCGCCCACGTGTGAAGGCCCGTAATTGTCCCAGCCGTGCTCATCCCAGCGCATGAACTGAAGCCGCACCGGCTTGGCCGCCAATTGCGAGAGCAGCGTGGCCGCCTGCGCCACGTCGTCGTAACAGCTATGTCCGTAGGTGCCCGATCCTTCGTAATATTGCACCCGCACTTTGTCCACCGGCAGGCCGAAAACACGCGCCAGCGTGCCGCGCGTGCCATACACATCCTGCGTGGAGCACATCACCAGCGCCGAATCCGCCTGCACGTCGGCGATGGCGCAATTCGGTCCGAAAGGAGCGTGCGCCTGATAAGGAGCGCGGCAGTTGTAGGCCACTTTGTGCGCAGCCGCTCCGATTGCATCCGCGGCGTTGCCACGTTCCAGCACTGTTCTGTCGTCGGTCTTGGCGTCGCGCATCGCTTCATACATCCGGTCGCTGCCGGTCAGCGACGGCGTCGAATCCCACGTCACCTTCAATTGCCGTGCCGCGCGCACCGCGTCCCACTCGTTCTCAGCCACCACGCCGACAAAATCGCCTTTGCGCAAAACACGCGCTCCGGGGATATTCCCGATCGAAGTTTCATCCAGCGCCAGCACCCTGGCGCCCGCTCCGTACGCGCCCTGCCCGCGCGGACGAACTACGCGTCCGTGCAACATCCCGGGCACGCGCACATGCTGCATGTAGACGTATTTCCCGCTTACTTTGTCGGGCAGATCGTTACGCGGAAACGCGGTTGCCACTACCTTGTACTCAGCGGGCGGCTTAGTGGGAGCGGAACCGGTGAATGCCAGATGGAACGGTCTGTCCCCCACCAGCTCGCCGTAGCTGACCGTGCCGCTTGCGCCCGCGAAAGAAACGATTCCCTTCGACACCACCAGACCATTTTGCGGGGCGCCAAGCTTCTTCGATGCCATCTGCAGCAACGCTTGACGAGCCTCGGCCGCGGCCGTCCGAACCTGCGGCCCACCTCTTTGAATGGAAGCGCTCGAATACGTTCCACCTTGATTGGGTGTGACGTTGGTATCCAGGCGCACCGTTTTGAGCTGGCTCATATCCATGTCCAACTCTTCGGCCGCCACCTGAAGTAGAGCGGTGGAATTACCTTGTCCCAACTCGGCGAAGCCAATGTAAACCGTCGCCGTGTTGTCGGCATGGATGGCAAGCCAAGTATCCACTTGCTTGGGATCGGGAGGGCCAGCCACCGTACCGCGTGCCGTCGGCTCTTGAGCCAGCAGCGCATCTCGCAAGGGGAAGCCCACGATGAGCGCTCCACCGGCCTTGAGAAGATCGCGTCGTAACATCACGCCATCGCCCTCGACGCCCGCTGGACGGCTAAAATAATGCGCGGATAAGTCCCGCAGCGGCACAGATGTCCGTTCATCGCCGTGCGGATTTGCGCTTCACTCGGATGCGGAGTTTTCGATAGCAGCTCGGAAGCCTTCACGATCATGCCGTTGTAGCAATACCCGCATTGCACGGCCTGTTCGTCCAGCATGGCCTGTTGCACCGGATGTAGCGCGGGAATTTGTGCCAGCTTCTTCTGGGCCGCGTACCAGGCAGGCAGCCCTTCGAGAGTGGTGACTGATTTTCCCTGAACCGCCGAAACCGGCGTTACGCACGACCGCGTTTCCACGCCATTCACCAGCACCGAGCACGATCCGCATTGCGCCAGTCCGCAACCGAAGCGTGGACCTTGCAGCAGCAGTTCGTTGGAAAGAACGTATAGCAGCGGCGTGTCAGGCGCCGCCGAGACAGTCCACGAACGGTCATTCACCCGAATCCTGAGTTCGCTAGCCATTTGGGGATCTGGTATCAGCCTATCAAATCACTCTTTCTTCCGATGCCGGCAGCCATCGCCCGGGAGCATGCTGGAATCATCATGGCAAGCGAACTTCAAAATCTTTCGAATGAATTGGCCGCCACCGTCGAACGTGCCGCCGCGAGCATAGTCGCCGTCCACGCCCGGCGCGGCATTGGATCCAGCGGCATCGCCTGGCGCGACAACCTGATCCTGACCTCCAGCGAAGGGGTGCGCGCCGAAGAAGGTATCAAACTCCATCTTCCGGATGGCCGCACCGCAACGGCGCGTTTGCGTGGTCGCGATTCCGGCACCGATCTCGCCGTTCTGGAAACAGACGCCGGCGGTCTTCATCCGCTGGAATTCGCGGGTGATACAGCTATTAAGGCGGGTCAACTCGCGCTCGCGGTTGGACGGACCGCCAACACTGGCCCCATCGCCTCATTCGGAATTGTCAGCGGTGTTTCGGGCGAATGGAAGACCTGGCGAGGCGGAAAACTCGACCCTTTTGTTCGCCTGGATATTTCAGCCTATCCGACGCTCTCCGGCGGTGCGGCTCTCGACGCGGCCGGAAATCTGATTGGCTTAGTCTCCACCGGCCTGTCGCGCAGTTCCGTATTCGCCGTCACCCGCGCCACCATCGATCGAATCGCGGGAAAATTGAGCCAGCAAGGCTACTTCAGCCGAGGCTTTCTAGGAGTTGCGCTGCAACCCGTGGCGTTGCCTCCTGAGACCAAGGAGAAAGTCGCACAGGATACCGGAATCATGCTGGTGGGAGTGGAGCCGGATGGCCCGGCGGCAGTTGGGGGATTGATCTTGGGGGACGTGCTGGTTGCCGGTGATGCGCAGTCGCTCCCACAGCCCGAAGCGCTCGCGGAGCTTTTGGAAAGGACGCCGGCTGGTCAGATGGTGAAATTCAAGACGCTCCGCGCTGGCTTATTGCAGGATCTGGATGTTCGTATCGGAGAGCGCCCCAGGCGAAAGAGTTAACAACATGAGCGCGGCATTTGGAGAAATAGTGGAACGCCTGCGCCGCTCCACGGTGCAGGTGAACCAGGGAGGATCGGGAGTGATCTGGTCGCCGGATGGCGGAATTGTAACCAACGCTCACGTGGTCCCCGGTTCGGACGCGGTTGAAATCACGCTTTGGGACGGGCGCAGATTGCCAGGCACTGTTGTCCAGAGAGATCGCCGGCGCGACCTGGCGTCCGTTCAGATCACAACCGAGCGGCTGCCCTCGGTTACGCCCGGCAATTCGGACGCGCTCCGCGTAGGCGAGTTCGTGGTCGCGGTCGGCAATCCATTGGGCTTCATCGGAGCAGCCAGCACCGGCGTAATTCATCGCTTCGAAAACCGGTCTTTTGAAACCAGCTCATGGGTAATCAGCCAGCTTCGATTGGCTCCAGGAAACTCCGGCGGCCCATTGGCGAACGCTCGCGGCGAGGTGGTCGGTATCAATACCATGATTGCCGGCGGACTCGCCTTCGCTATTCCTTCGAATTTGGTGGCTCGCTTTCTGAGCGCTCCGCATCAAGAACAATATGGGCTGGGCGTCGTAGTCCGGCCGGTTCCATTTGGTCTCATCGTGCTCGAAGTCGTCCCCCACTCACCTGCGCATCGCGCTTCGCTTCTCCAAGGCGACATTCTGATCGGCGCCCAAGCGAAACTATTCCAGTCGGCCCAGGATCTGGCCAGCGCGATCGAAGCCAGCCAGGGAGGGATTCTCGAACTTCAATTCCGCCGTGGCGCGAGCGCGAACATCCGGACCGTGGCGGTTCAAATGGCTCCAGCCTCAATGAGAGCGGCGTGATTCGTGTCTTAGTGGCGTCGCGATCGGCCGAACTGGAGCAGACTGAACTGGAGCAGATCATCCGATCCAGTTCCTCGCTCGTGTTCGCCGGGACGGCAGATCCTGATCATTTGAACGAACTCGCCGGCGATGTACTGGTGATTGAGGTTGCGGACGCCGCTGAGCACGATTGGCGCACCCTTGCCGACTTGCCGGTTCCAGTGCTCCTGCTTATGGACTCAGCCGACTCCGCTCAGACCGCTTCCGCCCTGCGCGCCGGCATTCGAGGCGTCATCGCGTGGGACGCAACTCCGCAGGAGATTGAGGGCGCACTGCACGCCATCAACGCCGGGCTGGTTGTCACTATGCCCGACGCGCAGCAATCCCCTGGGGACCTTGCGGAACCGCTCAGCGCGCGCGAAGTGGACGTACTGGATCGCCTGGCCGAAGGACTCAGCAATAAATTAATCGCTCACGCTCTCAACATCTCCGAGCACACCGTCAAGACCCACGTCGCTTCCATCTTCGCGAAGCTCGGCGCCTCCAGCCGCACCGAGGCGGTTTCGCAGGCCATCCGGCGCGGTCTGGTGATGCTCTAGACGCCAAACCGTAAGCCGGTAGAATCGCGCCCGGCATGAGCGGCAACGATAGGGACGAAGGAAAAGCACGGCTGCAGCGAAATCCAGTTTCCTTCGCCTGGAGCGTCGCGCGCACTTCCAATGGCATCTCGGACAAACAATCTCCACCGAAAAATCGCGCATAGCTGCTGTTGGGACGACGCAGAACGAGTGCGGATTGTTTCATCGTTACGGTTGCGTTAACTTTCGCCCGCCCGACTGAACCGTTTCCTGATGCGGTAAAAGATCCCTGCCGTTACAGCGCTATGCGCCGGAATTGTGGGCAAATTGGACGGCCCTTCAGGTGCTCAATCGCCAACGGAAAGAGGAGAACAAAATGAAATATGTAGTTGCGTGGATGCTCGGCGTGCCAGGTGTCGTTGTACTGATCTGGTTTCTAATGAGTCATCACTAATAATCACTAATAATGCCCCACCACTAAGCGTTCCTCGCGCCTCAGCCTGTCCGTCGCACGCTGATGCCGCCGCCCGACGTATGCAGATAGAGCCGGGGCCCGCCGCCGTTGATGGGCGCGCGAAGTTCGCGCTCGTGCCGGTCGCTATTGTACGGAACGGGAAAATCCGTCCACACGCGTCCGCCGCTGGTGGACGCGTCCAGATCTACATGAACATCTCTGCTGAGGCTCACGTTGATGCTTCCTCCTGAAGTGGTGAGACGGCAGTCCTGGTTGGGCTGGCCAAGCAGTGAGGCCTCCACGCCGCCTCCAGAAGTGGAAGCATCAATCGCGCCTTTCGCTTCCCGGATCTGGATGCCTCCTCCCGAGGTGTGCGCCCGGACCCGGCCTAAGTTTCGTTCAATGGAAATGCCACCGCCACTGGTGGACGCATCTACGTCGCCCACTACTTCGGTGATGTGGATCGGCCCGCCCGAAGTATGTACCGTGGCGCGCCCTTTGCCGCCCTCCAGCGTAATGCCTCCGCCGGATGTGCGGGCGTTCACCTCGCCATTCATGCCGCTCACGTAAATCGGACCTCCCGCCGTCTCCATATCGGTGTTCAGCCTTTCAGGCACCGTGACGCGATACTCCACCTCGTGCAGCCAGCTCGCATATTCCAGGCATTGCCAATTACGGCACATGGCGTGGCCACCCAAAAAGGAGGGCCAGACCGCCAGCATCGGTTGCCAGCCTCTATGGAACGCGCCGGTCACCCGAATATCCGAGCCTTCCTGCATCACGTCGAGCGTAAAATCACGTCGCATTCGATCGAACTCCGCGCGGGATGGTGGAGTTCCCCGGAAATAAACGTCTACATCGACGTTTCCCCCGCCGCCCGGCTGGACACGAAGCGAGCCGGTGTCTGCATTCAATACCAAGCGTGTAGCCGATGAAACAGGCGCCGACTTCCGGAGGTGATCGTCCGGGTCAACAGCATGTAGGAATGATGCGCAGGCAAGCGCGGCGACAAGTAAACGAAGCACGGCGACCTCCTATCTAGAGGTAATACGCGCCACTTCGCAATTCGTTCGCAAAATCCTTAAGATTCTGAATTCCTGGTATTCCTTGTCTTCCTGGTATTCCCGGGTGTTCCCCGTATTCCGCCCTCACTGCTTCTTCACAAACTTATGCAGCCGGCCAGTGGTATCGGCGACGTAGATCTCTCCCCTGGGGCTGACCGCAACAAAGTGAGCTTCCCCGAATTCACCCAGACCTTTTCCGGGTTTTCCCGTCACAGCCAGAACCTTGCCGCTCAGGTCCATTTTCAGGAGCTGGCCCGTGAAACCGTTCACCATAAATATGTTCTGTTCGCCGATTTGAAAAGAGCAGGGCAGTCCGGCATACTTCATTTGTTCAATAAACGTGCCGTCCTGGTCGAAAATTTGAATGCGCTGATTCTCCCGGTCCGCGATCCAGAGCCGTCCCTGAGCATCCACTGCGATGGCATGCGCCACGTTGAATTTACCCGGCGCGCTCCCCTCGCCGCCCCAGGTCTTCAGGAACACTCCGTTCTTGTCGAATTTCAGCACGCGCGGATCCCCCTTGCCCGGGCTGTGCCCCTCCACCAGAAAAATATCGCCCTTGCGGCCAAAGGCCAGGTCATTCGGCTCGTTCAATAGCCGTGATCCGGTTGCCTCATCCCAAACGCCCGCTTGCCCCCTGGTTCCGAGTATCAGAAGAACCTTTCCTTGCGGGTCGAGCTTTTCCACGAAGTGAGCGCCGACGTCGGTGATCCAGAAATTTCCAGCGTCATCCAGGCGAAAGCCATGCGCACGCCGCAGAGGCTCTCCGAATGCTCGAATGAATTTTTGATTCTCGTCGAACTCCATCAGAGGATGGGGGCCTCGATTCAGGACAAACAGATGCCCCTTGGAGTCGAACGCAACGCTCGCGGGCGCTCCCATTGTGACGCCCTCAGGGAGATCGAAAGTATTTGGAACCGCTATGTAATCCAGCTCCGGCGCGGCCTGAGGAACGAGCAACGCCGGATCGGATGGAGGTTGAGCAAAAGCCAACCCGCACGCCAGGCCGAGTGCGAATAGAGACCCGGCTCTGGGCATGTGGCTACTGTTACCTCGCGAGCGGATCGGGCCGGATCTGGAACTTCACGATCTTGCCCTTGGTTCCCTTTCCGCCTTCAATATGCCAGACGAAATGCGTGCCGTAGTTCGAATAGAGGGCACGCCCTTTCCACCCGGCGGACGGGTCGTCGATGCGCGCATCCATGCCGCGCGAATAGTAACCGAGCGGATAAGGCACGCGGAAATAGGTCCACTTTCTGGTCTCGGGATTCAGTGCAATCAGCGAGTCAGAGTTGGACCCGGTGACGAACGGCGTGTTCGCGCCCAGCCCGATTACGTTGTGCTGATCCACCCAGTCGTAGTAGTGGAAATCCGCGGGAATATCGGTACCCTTCAGTTTCGGGCCGGGGGTCTGATAAAGCGTCCAGCCTTCCTTGCACTGGCTGCCATCGGTTTTGGCCGGACCGTTCAAGTCTTTGCATTTGCGAACGTCGAAACTGGCCAGATGGCTGGTGGCGGCCAACCCGGTCCAGACCACTCCGTTGCTGTCGATGTCCACGCCGCGTGGATCATAGCCCGGCGCGGGAACTTTGAACAGTTGCGTCTTGCAGCTCTCGGGAGGATTGTTGCCGCGCTGCAGCCGAACCAGCATACCGGGGAAGGGGCTCTCGGCCACTCCCCACACCGAGTCGTCTACGGGACTCGGAATCACGGCGTACATGCTGTAGCTGACCAGCGTATCCAGCTTGGGATCGAATCCAGCCTGTGGGGTTCGCGACCTCCCAGCCGCAGGCGCGCCCCCTGCGACGGCGCCCCCCGTGTCGGTGGAATAAAGAATCGACGCATCGCCCGCGCGTCCCAGCGTCATGACCTGGAATGGGCGCGTGATCTTTCCGTCGCCGTTGGTGTCCAGCACCTGGCCGCACCAGCCCACCGCCTTCTGCTCGTCGTGTGTCTGGTCGTACACCTTGGTGTCGATCCATCCGAAAATGGGACCGGCCAATTCGTTGAAGTACACCGTCTCGTCGGCATCGTTGTCGAACTGCAGGTGATGCGTCGAGTAGCACGTGTCGATCAAAGTGAACTGCTTGGTCTTCGGGTCGTAGTACGACGCCTGACGGAAGCTGGCGCGCAGCGGGAACCAATCCGAGAATTTATTGCTCCCATCGTTGCACCAGGACGGGTCATTGTTGCTCCGAATCTTGGAAGTCATCCACACCCGGCCCTTACTGTCGATCATGGGATTGTGCGGGTCTGCCGGATTATACGGAGGATTCGACCAGAGGTGCTCGTTGCCCCAGAACATCGAGGGGCGGTTCGGAGAAGGGAAGCGCGAAGGCACTTTATCCCTGGCTTCACGCTCCGGGATGTCCAGCGAGTAGGTGTTATTGTCGGCCTGATCCAGCACCACCAGTTGGCCATGGCCTGCGTTCACCGCGTAGTTCGGTCCGCCGGCGTTGACGTTCGGATGATTCTTGTCGGTCGAAATCTGATCGTGCATGAAGGAATGGTCGTCGCCCACATCCCACAGCGTCGCGACAATGTTGCGCTCGATTCCAGACGGCCGCGGCGGAGTGGGAGGCACTTGACCCGCGGCGATGCCCTCGGTCCAGTCCGATAAGGCCTTCAACGTGGGATCTTTGCCCATCTGCCCCAGCAGCGAATACATGTTGGTTCCGCGAACGCCCACGCCCAGACGCCACTCCCAGGCTTCGGTATGAGTCTTAAGCTCGGGCTTGGCGGCGAAGACATGATTGACATCGCGAGTCAGGGCATTGCCGAGCTGATGGCAGAAATTGCAGCCGGACTTCAGCGAATTCACCCAATGATCCTGATCCGTCATTCCCAGACCCAGGCCGTTGCCGCTCGAACCCGTCCCGGGGAACAGATTTTTGGCAGGCGCCACCAACATCGAGAGCCAATAATCACCCGGGTAAACTTTGGCAGCTTCCTGAGGGGTCTTGGCGGATGCCACTTTGAGCGTCACCGCGGTCGCGGACGGTTTCATCTCGATGGGAGTTGAATCCGCCAGACCATAACCTCGCACCCAGACCTTATAATTCGCCACCGGCAATTCGGGCAGCGCGAACTTCCCAGCGTCGTTGGTGACGACGATTTTCACCAGCTGCGTCTGCAAGTCTTTGGTCTCGGCGATCACCCAAACTCCGGCTTCGGGACCTTTCTCGCTTTGCACCACGCCTGTGATGTAGCCCTTCGGGCTGACGTATTTCGATTGAGCACGGGCAGGCGCTGCTACAAACAGGGCGGCCACAATAGTCCCGGCGCATAACAAAGCAGCCGCTGCCGTGCGGATGGAGCGGATCGATTTCATTGGTTCTCTCATAGCTTCAGATTTATCCAATCCAGTATATATTAGCGGCAGTTCGATCGCCGCCCAACCATCCGGGCCCTCGAGCGGTGTGATAGATTGCATTTTCAGGGGGCTTATTTGTACAAGCAACGCGGGTCATGGCGAGCGCTTTTCGGCGCAGCCTGTATTTTGTTCGCTGTAGCCATGCCGTCGAGAGTGGGAGCAGGCCAGGCCGCATCTGGGAAGCCAGGGGATTCGAAGGTGAATCCGAAAGACGGTCTGCGCTACCGCTGGATTCCTCCGGGGAACTTTACTTCCGGATGCTCGCCGGGAGACAAGGAATGCTATAAGGACGAATATCCGAACCGCAAGATCACGCTCACGCGAGGATTCTGGTTGGGACAGACCGAAGTGACGCAAGCCGCCTACGAACATGTCACCGGAGATAACCCCAGCGTCTTTCAAGGACCGGATTTGCCCGTGGAAATGGTCACCTGGAACGAGGCCGATTCTTATTGCAGCCAGATCGGTGGCCGGCTGCCGTCGGAAGCCGAATGGGAGTACGCCGCGAGAGCCGGGACAACGGGCCCGCGCTATGGCGATCTCGATCAGATCGCCTGGTATTGGAAGAACAGCAACTTTTCCACTCATCCGGTAGGCCAGAAAAAGCCCAACGCCTTCGGCTTGTACGATATGCTCGGCAACGTGGTGGAGTGGACCCACACTTGGTACACAGTGCAGTTGTCGCAGGAAACAATTAACCCCACCGGACCCAGCATGGCGGAATTCAAATCGCTGAAAGGCGGCGGATGGTGGGACGATCCGGACCTGGTCCGCGCTTCCTACCGCAGCCGGATCGAACCGGGCGATACGGACTTCAACATCGGTTTCCGCTGCGTCAGCCAATAACGCGAATGGCAAGCTCTCCTTTATCGCGCCGGAATTTTATGAATGCCGTGGGCACGCTGGCCGGGGGCTCTCTGCTGGCTCACACCGTTGGCTGCAAGCAGCCCGCCGCGTCCCAACCGAAAGAGGCCGCGCTCGAATCCGTCCCGGCGGATTATACCTTAACGATCGCCGTAAAGCCGGTGGAACTGGCGCCTAATCGCATTCTCTCTACTACCACCTACAACGGCCAGTTCCCCGGGCCGCTGCTCCGCTTCCAGGAAGGGCGCCCGGTCACCATCGACATCCACAATCAGACAGACACGCCCGAGCAACTGCATTGGCACGGGCAGTTCGTTTCCACCGACGTGGATGGCGCGGCCGAGGAGGGAACTCCGTTCATTCCCGCGCGGGGCAGCCGCCGCATCCGATTCGTTCCCAGGCCGGCAGGCTACAACTTCTACCACAGCCATGTCCATGCCGGTCCGAATCTGAGCTCGGGACAATACACGGGTCTGGTTGGTCCCGTATATATCGAACCGAAGAACAATCGCGGCAATTATGATCGCGAGGTGTTCCTGGTGCTCAAGGAATTTGAGCCAACCTTGAGCCGGGGCGGCGACATGGACATGAACTTTCTGTCGCCGGCGGCAACCGTCAAGGCCTTGAAAGATTCGGGCGAAAGCGCCATGCAGGCTTCGCTCGCCAAAGGCATGCCTCATGGATTCGAGGTCGGGTACGGTTCCTTCACCATCAACGGCCGCATGCTAGGAAGCGGCGAACCCATCCGCGTGAAGCCGGGCGAACGCGTGCTCTTCCACGTGCTGAACGGAAGCGCCACCGAAATCCGCAGTCTGGCGTTGCCGGGACACACCTTCACGGTGCTTGCGTTGGATGGCAACCCAATCCCCAAGCCGGTGACCGTGCCGGGCCTTTGGCTGGGAACGGCAGAGCGGATCTCGGCGGTTGTCGAGATGAATCACCCGGGTATTTGGACCATGGGCGATATGGCGAACGACGACCGGGAGCATGGCATGGGTATTGTGATCGAATACGCCGGCGAGAAGGGCAAGCCGCGTTGGATTGCTCCCAAGCCGTTTCCCTGGAACTACGCCCAGTTCGGAAATGAGCCCGGAAACTCGGGCGCGGGGGTAGCTCAGCCCGATCAAGTTTTCGACATGACCTTTGCCAAGCAAAACGCGGCCGAAGGCGGATTCAATCGCTGGACCATCAACGGCGTCGCGTTCGCCGACGATCATATGCAGCCCATGTTTCGCGTAAGTGAAGGCAAGCGGTACCGGGTGCGTATGCGCAATGCCAGCGACGATATCCATCCCATTCACCTTCACCGCCACAGTTTCGAACTGACGCGCGTGGCCGGGCAGCCGACGTCGGGCGTGATGAAAGATGTCGTCATGGTTGGCGGCTATCAGGAGATGGAGATCGATTTTGTCGCCGATAATCCAGGTCTCACCTTGTTCCACTGCCATCAGCAGTTGCACATGGATTTCGGATTCATGGCCCTGTTTGAATACGTGTAGGGCTTCAAAAAACCAGCTTCATCGCGATCTGGAGCAAGCGCGGCGCGGCGGCGCTCACCACTTGGCCAAACGTACCGCTGCTGATGTTTCCATCCACTGAGCTTGGGCCGTAAAACTGCGCGTGGTTGAAGGCGTTGAAACCCTCCAGGCGCAATTGGAGGGATTTCGATTCGGTGAGCTTCCAGTTCTTCTGGACCGTCAAATCGTAATTGTCGATTCCCGGCCCCGAGAACAACCGGCGGCCGCTGTTGCCAATTGAGCCGAGCGGCGGCAAGCTGAAGAGCGACGTGTTGAAGTACGGTTTTCCATTGCGCGGGTTGTGATTCAAATCGAGAGCACCGCTGGTATACGCAAGTTCATCCACAGCCAGATTGTTGATGCCGTTGCCCTGCGTTCCAAGCAAAGAAGTGTCTTCGTAGTTGTAGAACGTCACTGGAAGGCCGCTGCTGAAGCGGGTGATTCCGGAAACGGACCAACCTTTGGTCCAGCGGTTGTCGGCGTGAAACAGGTGCTCGAAGGGGATGGAGTAGGTATAGCTGGCCACAAAGTTTTGCCGCATATCGAAGGACGAGAGTCCTCGGCTGAGGTTTGGGTTGAAAGGATCCACCTGATCGCCTAAGTTCGAAGCCTGATCGATGGATTTCCCGTAGGTGTAGCTGACGAACAACTGCACTCGCCCGCTGGTGTGATGCAGGCTGGCTTCGAGCGCGTTGTAATTGGAATTGCCGATGCTGGTCTGATAGCTGACGCTGCCGAAGGCCGGCCCCAAAGGCCCCCGTGTTCCGTTGATTACCGTCCCGGATCGAGTGGTGTATTGAGTGCTTTCGCCAAACGGACCGCAGGTGGCGGAACCGGGCGCCACTTCGCCTGGCTGGCTCAGGCTGAGGCACAGCGCGGGGTTGCCCGGATTGGCTGCCTCCAATACCAGCAGATGATGGGCCTGGTTTCCCACGTAACTCAGGCTGATGAGAGTGCTGTTTCCAATTTGCCGCTGCAGGGATAGCATGTACGACTCGGTGTAGGGAATCGCGTTGGTAGGCTTGTATCCCGGCGTTGCGCTGATCGGCTCAAATTGGGAAAAGTCGAGACTTGGATCTGGATTGCTCCTCGATACATTTAATGGCGCCAATTGGGCCGGGAACCGCTGGCCTTCTACGTTGCCCGTGGCCGCGTCGACAAAGGGAGTGGTAAACAGCGGCGGAGCGGGACTGGTGTATGTGAATCCATACGGCGCATTGTCGCTGATCAATCCCAGGGTTTCTCCTTGAATGGCCGCATAATAGATGCCGAAGCCGGCTCGGATGCTGGTCTTTCCCGGACCTCCCAGGATTTTTCCGGGCAATGAATCCCGCCCGGCGGTGGGCGAATAAGCCAAACCCACGCGGGGCGCGAAGTCTTTGTTCCCGGCAGGGGCCAGCGTGCGCGAGATCCCTGGATCTCCCGGATAGACGATGCCAGTAGGAGCGCTCGGGAAAACTACAGACTGTTCTCCGGGCACCAGAGTGATGTTGTTATTGTATTTTTCATACCAGGGCTCTATCCGATCCCAACGCAAACCATAATTCAGCGTGAGGTTTTTCGCGATGCGCCAACTGTCCTGCACGTAAAGGCCAACGTACTTGTTACGGCCGTAGAACGGTCTGAGATCGTTCTGCGTGTATTGGCTCGCAATGCCCAGCAGGAAATCCGCGAAGTCGATACCGGTCTCGGTGCCATAGAAATTGAAGCTTCCATTCAGATCGGCGTAAGGATGCGTGTTGATCTGGTCGAAGTCCACATGGACCCCGGCCTTGATGCTGTGAGCACCCACTACTTTGGAAAAATTGTCGTCCAGCTCGTAGCCATTGTTAACCTGATAAAAGCGATCGGGATCGGACCCGATGGTGAAATTGTTGAAGAAAACATTTTCTACGCCCTGGTTTCCAGAGGCCAAGGGGACAATGCCTAACGTCCCCGCTCCGGTCACAAAGCCCTGCGACGCCAGGCTGACGCCCAGCCCGCCAACCGGCTTGCCGAGATCGTTTGCGTCGCGAGTGTAACTGAGCCGAAAATCGTTTACGGCGCTGGCTCCGAGCGTCTTGGTGTAGCCCAACACGGCCAGTTGAGCGCGGCCCGTGTTCAGCGCGTTGAACCCAGGAACGTTGGCGCCTCCCTGCGCGGTGGGGTACGGATTGTTCTCGGTATAGTTATCGAGCGAGTAGTAAGCGAAGATTGTGCCCCAGCGAGTGTTGGCATCCACGCGCTCCCCGATCTTTTCGTCGTGGAGAATCTCGTTGTAAGCCGACGTGGAGAAAACATTTCCGGGCAGATTCGGCGCCGGGATATAGTTCAGCAAATTAGCGGCTGGAAGGGACCACGCGGTCTTGGGCACCGTTGCGTTCGGCAGCACGCACTGCGCTGGGCTGTTGCAGCCTGCCGTGTAATAAGGCTCTCCCGAAGTAACCGGATAGCCGAGTTTTTGCGACAGTAAATTGGCCCAATAAGGGCCGCTCACCGTGCCTGCCAGCGAACTGGCTTGATCGGACAGATTGCCGGAGCGGTCTTGCAACGAAGGCACCGGGATCAGCCCGGTGTCCGCCCCCTGAATCTGGCGTGTGCCTTGGTAGTCCGAGAAGAAAAAAACTTTGTTCTTGACGATGGGGCCGCCCACAGTGCCCCCGAACTGATTTTGAATAAAAGTTCCTCGAGTGGGAGAGAAAAAATTGCGCGCGTCGAGATCGGTATTGCGCAGGAACTCGAAAACGTCGCCATGAAATTGGTTGGTTCCGGATTTCGTGATGACGTTGATCTGCCCTCCGGTATATTTCCCATACTCGGCGTCGAAGTTATCAGACAGGATTCGGAACTCGCCGATCGAATCAAGATTGGGAACAATGGCGGCGGCCAGGCTGCCGGTCTCCTCGGCATCGGCGCCATTGATGGTGAAGCCGTTGGCAGACTCCCTCTGGCCATTGATGGAGAGCGTTCCGGGGTTCAAACCGCCAGAGGGAGGAAACACGCTCTGGCCGAGCCCCTGTACGGTGAGCGACGTGATGGTCGTGATGGGCACCACGCCAGGCTGCAGGGCCAACAGATCGGTATAGCTGCGTCCGTTGAGCGGAACAGCCGTTACGTTGGCAGCCGTGATGACGTCGCCCAGTTGAGTGCTCGACGCATCCACCGTCGCCAGCGATTCTTTGACGATCACCACTTCGGAACTTTCGCCCAATTCGAGCACCGCGTCCACCAGCAGAGCGCCGTTGACGTCGACGGTGACATTCGCCCGCCGGTAGAGCTTGAAACCGGCCACCATGATGTCGACATCGTAGCGGCCAACCGCCAAGCCGGGGAAAGAGTACACTCCCGAAGCGTTGGTCGCAATGGTCTGCCGGACGCCTGTGTCCCGGTTGGTTGCGATTACCGACGCTTTCGGAATCACCGCACCGCTATGGTCTTTCACCGTTCCCGAGATGCTGCCCCCGCCGGCGGCGTGAAGCACAGGGGAAAGCGCCAGCAGCGTCAAACCCAGACAGAGGAACGCGGATCTCGCGGCCGGCGTTTGCGTCAATCTACCCATTCTCTCCCTTCCCCATATATCATAAGAGGCGTTGCGCGCCTTCCCCTGTGGAGCAAGAAGAGATTCGATGCGAGAACAGATTCGATTAAGGATGAAGGGTCAATGAACGAACTTTCCAGAAGAACGATGCTTTTGGCTCCCGCGGCTTTGACCGGCACCGTTCTGGCCGCAGCCCCCAAGAAAAAGATGACGCTCGCTATGCACCAGAACACGTCCGCCGCGGCGGGGTACCGCAAGTCGCTCGAAGGCTGGTCTCGTGCCGGGATCAAAGACGTTGAGATCACCAATAATCTGCTGGATGATTTTCTGAAAACCGAGGACCTGCCGGCCGCCCGCCGGGTGCTGACAGACTTGGGATTGACAGCCGTTCAGGGAGCCACCGGAGTAGCTGGCCTGTGGGAGCCGAATCCCAATCGCTCGGCTTCGATCGAGAATCTCAAGAAACGTTGCGAGATGTTTGCGACATTGGGACTAAAGAACGTTTATGCGATCACCGCCGCGACACGGAAGTTCACCGTGGAGGACTACAAAACCTGTCCCGCCAACATGCATGAAGCCGGTGAGATTGCCAAGCAGTACAACGTGTCGCTCAGGATCGAATTCGTGCGCACCTCCACATTTATTTCCACGCTGCCGACGCTGACTAAAATGACGCGCGCGGCGGCGCATCCCAACCTCTCACCCATGTTCGACTGCTATCACTTCTGGTCCGGGCTCAATAAGCTGGAGGATTTGGATTCCATTCAACCCGGAGAAATCGCTCACGTGCACTTTCAGGATGTTCCCGATATGCCGCGAGAGATGCTGGATCTCACAACGCGAGTGATCCCCGGCGATGGAGTCACTCCACTCACCCGGATCCTCAAGAAGCTCGCGGAAAAGGGCTACGCCGGTCCTCTCTCGGTGGAACTTTTCCTGCCGAAATTCCAACAAGGCGATCCCTTTGAGGTCGCCACGGAAATCCGTCAAAAAGCCGAAGTGGTTATGCATCACGCCGGCGTAATGTGAACGGTGCAAGTGTTCAAGGCAGGGCCCTAATTGCCGGCGGCTTGTTTGAGAAAAGTTCCCTGTTCCAGTTCGTTGAACGCTTCGCGTAGCTGATCCTGCGTGTTCATCACGATGGGGCCGTACCACGCAACCGGCTCTTCAAGCGGCTTGCCGGAAACCAGAAGGAATCGGATGCCATCCTCGCCGGCCTGCACAGTGAGTTCATCGCCTTGATCGAACAACACCAGCGAACGGTTGTCGGCATCGGTAGGCGGGGTTGTGTCCGCCCATCCCACGCTCTCGGTGGGAACCGCCAGCGGGCCGGAAGCATTGCCGAACTTTCCGTCGCCCGCGAAAACGTAGGCGAACGCGTGCCGGGTAGTTTCAATCGGCAGCACCTTGCGCTTGCCCGGAGGCACGGACACATCCAGATACATGGGGTCGGCCGCGATTCCATCCACTGGCCCGCGCTTGCCCCAAAAGCTCCCGCACACGATCCGCACTCCCGTGCCGTCGTCATCGGTAATGAGCGGAATCTCAGGCGCCTTCACTTCCTGATAGCGCGGCGCAGTCATCTTGAGCGATGACGGAAGGTTGGCCCACAACTGGAACCCGTGCATGCGGCCGCTCTGATCGCCCTTGGGCATCTCCTGGTGGATGATCCCGCGCCCCGCCGTCATCCATTGAACGTCGCCGGCCGTGATGCTGCCTTGATTGCCGATGCTGTCGGCGTGGTCCACAGTGCCGGCGAGAACGTAGGTGATGGTTTCAATGCCGCGATGCGGATGCCAGGGGAAACCGGCCAGGTAATCGGCGGGAACGTCGTTGCGAAAGTCATCGAGCAAAAGAAAAGGATCGAAGTCGGATGTGTTGCCGAAACCGAAGGCCCTCCGCAGATGCACGCCGGCGCCCTCGAGCGTCGGTTTAGACTTGATGAGCCGTTTTACTGGTCGAATAGACAAGAGATCCCTCCTTTTAACGAGCGTAGCACCAGGCACAAATCAGAATACGGAAGTCAGAATACAGAAGCCAGAATACAGAAGCCAGAATACAAACAGAATAAGAAAGAATATGACGGTGAGCTAGACCGTGATAACGACCTTGCCGACCTGCTGATTGGATTCCAGATATTGATAGGCTTCCACGGATTGCGCGAGCGGAAATGTCTTGGCGATTTTTGGGTGGAACCGGCCGTCAGCCAAGCGATCAAAAACATATTGTTTCGCGGTCTTGAGTACCTCGGGCTCGCGCCGGAGTTCCATCAGGGAATAAGCGCGCAGGCTGAGTCCTTTGCCAAACGCGGTCCGAGGAAAAGGCGTGGGCTGCTGGGAGAGCGATCCGTATACGAAGAAAATTCCGTGGAACGCCGCGGTTTCGGCCAGCTTCTCCACGCCGGGCCCGGCAATTGGATCGAAGATGAGGCGAGCGCCAGTTCCGTCGGTAATCTCATTCACCTTTTGAACGACGTCCTCCTCCTCGGTGGCGATCACGTGGGCCGCGCCGAGCGAAAGCAACTCGGCTCGCTTGTTGGATTTTCGCGTGGCGGCGATGGATACCGCGCCTTCCGCGTTCACGATCTGGATGGCGGCGAGGCCCACGCTGCTGGATGCGGCTGTGATGAGGACAAAGTCGCCGCGCTTGAGACCGCCATAGGTGACCAGGGCGCCATAGGCCGTGAGATATTGCATCCAGACGGCAGCCGCTTCCACCGGCGAAAGTTTCGCTGGATATTCGCCGAGCGAATATGCGGGCACGATGGCCTCCTCGCCCAACACACCGTACTTGCTCATGGAGTAGCCGGGGACGGTAGCGACACTCTTGCCTACCCAACTGGAATCGACGCCGGGCCCCACCGCTTCGACGACCCCGGCGGCCTCATAGCCGATGCTGGAAGGCAGTTCGGGGGTTTCGAAGTATCGCCCCCGCATAAATCCGGACTCGGCCCGATTCAGCCCGACCGCTTGGACGCGCAACTTTACCTCGTCCTGGCCGGGCGGACGCGTGGGCGCTTCTTCGAGTTTCAGATTCTCAGGACCGCCAATGCTGTAGAAGCGAACAATCTTAGGCATGATCCTAAGATGAGCGCGAAGACGAAAGGTTGCAGGTCATTAACGGCTGCGAAGGTTACCCTACAAAGGACCTAGACGATCTCAACGCCGTTAATCCTGCAGACGTCCTCAAAATCCTGGATGTTAAAGGTCGCCAGATAATCGATCCGCGTGTTTACGTCGTCAATGAGGAGTCTGATAAGGCAATCCACCATGCTCAACGGCCTCCGCTGCCTTAGCGATGATTCCAGTGCCAGGTCCATTGCTTCCTGCCGGAACGCTGAGTCATCCAGGTAGATGATTTCGGGAGTCTTTAAGAACCGCTCGAACCGTGCAAGTGCCGCGGCGTTGCGGACAAGCTTGGTGCGAAGCGTCTCGTACAGCGTAGGCCAAGGCAGCACGATACGGAACTTATTCAGAATCTCGGCCTTACTTCGGGCCTCCGCGTGGTATTGATGGCGTTGGTCAAACATTGCATACCAAAGCCCTGTATCAACCAGCGCATATTGCATGTTCGCTCAGGTCTCGTCGCTGTCGACCGATCCGGCGGTGACGGCGAAACCAGACCAGGGAGCGGCCTTTCGCCCTCCGAAGATGAAACTTCCCTTCATCTTCTTCGTATCGTGCTCGTGGTAAATAACGTAGATGCGTGTTCGTTTTGTGATCTGCACGGACCGCTGCAGATCGGCGGTCAAAGCATCGAGCAGGGAGCCGGAGTACTCGTAATTAAAAAACGCCAGGCTGTCACCACATTCCTTGGCCTGATGCTCATCCAGCCACGAGTACATTCCCTCGTAGTCGGCCTGAACGCCGAGGTCATAGGAAATCCAAACAGCATTCTCCATCGAGGCCTCTGCTTTTGCTTCGTTAACGACTTCATTGTACCGCTCATTATGGAGACACTTTGCAGGCGAAATTGCCCGCGTCAGTGGTGAGGCCGCTTCCTTTGTACACCGCGACCTGCGGATACGGGCACAACGGACGTGTCATATCGATCTGCCCGTTGGAGACGTGGGACGCGACGATCTGAGCGGGAGCTTTGCCATCCTCACGCCAGCGTTCGATGACCGCCATTTTATTGAACTGATCGGTGCCCTGGCCGCCGGCGCAATGTTGCATGCCGGGAATCATGAAGAGGCGGAGCCAATCGCTCTGGTCCGGTCCCATTTTCTGGAGCACGGCGCTATAGAAATTCACGGTGTTTCCGGGCGGGATGGCTGGATCGGCCCAGCCGTGATACAGCAGCAGCTTTCCTCCGTGCGCTTTGAACGGCGAAAGATCGTAAGTGTGAGCATCGATCCCGGATTTGTCGGCGAGCGCCACATCGCTATCCAGATCGAACTTGTGAAAATCGTAATCGGCATCCTGGTGGCCTAAAATCCGGATGCTGTCCCAGCCTCCGCCGGGTTGCGTCGGCGTGCTCTTCAGAGCGGCGTATTGCAACTCGCCACCGGGCTCGAAGCCGGTCCAAATGATTTCGCCCTTCTTGGTCTTCACGTCGGCGAAAACAATCTTCACCGTTTTCACCTGGGCGGCGGTAAGGCAGCCCTCCGATTCCTCGCCTTTGCAGAGTAGCGAAGAGGGATCGAAATGACACTTGGTTGGATCGCCAATCAGGCCATCCTTCACGCCATCCAGCGCATCGCATTTCGCGAGGATCGCTTTGTGCAACAGCTCTACATTGGCCTGGGACAGGGCGCCGCCCGGGTTCTTCATCTCTTCGAGCGACCTTTCGACACCTGCAGCGTGGAGATGGATGTGAGGATTGGCGGGCGCACCGGCCAGCACGCCGTCGAAATCGTCGGGGAACTTGGTCACTTCCACCAGAGCCTGACGGCCGCCAGTGGAGCAGCCGTTCCAGTAAGAATATTTCGAGCTTGCGCCGTAGTAAGCCTGGATCAAAGCTTTGGACTGGATCACCGTATCGTGCACCGCGCGCCAGCCGAAATCGACGATCTTCTCCGGATGCCCCAGAGCGAACATTCCGTTACCGCCCTCATGACCGGTGTCGGTAGAAGCGGTGGCGTATCCATCGCGGAGAGCGGCGGCCATTTGCGGGAAGCTGATGACGCCGGCCCAGCCGCCATTGCCGACCATTTCAAATTTGCCGTTCCAATTCTCGACGGGGAGCCAGAGCTCCATCCGGATGTCGGAGTCCGTGGAAGGCTTAAGCGTCGCGGCCACGCGGCAATGGGCGGGGAGCATCTGCGCTGGAACGGCTGGGCGGCCGGCCGGTTGCGGACCGTTGTTGAGCGCGGCGGGACCACCAGCGCCCCGGCCAGCGCCGGCGGGAGGCTGATAGAGCCCAGCGGCGACGGTCTCAACCGCCGTGAACTCGACGCCAGGGATCGTGAGCGATTTGAGATTATCGCATGGCGTTTGGGCGAAGGCGAGCGAAGCGGCGCCGCACAAAATGGCGGATAGCTGAATCACGAACCTCGAGGTTCTCATGCTAGTGCTCCTTACGATGTGAGTCAGTGGATATTGTGTCATAAGCCGGAGAAGTGCGAAGTTTCTGTGCGCGGAGACGCATTCACTTTTAAAATTTGGCGAACTTCAGGCGAGCCGGGAAGGGGGCGCAGCGTCGCACTTCAGGTAGCGATTTGATCTAGAGACGGTGACGCGGACGGACGTTCAACGCCCTGACTGGGGTTCGGGGGCCTGGCCGACATATGACCGGGTCGGCGACCACTGTGCCCCATCCCGGCGGAACTCAATCGTCCGAATGGAGCGGATAGAATGTGCGGGCCAAGAGAGCGGCTCCAGCGTAAGAGATTTCGCCTCGCTTACCAGCGAATCGGGCGTCCGCGGGTCAGCGGATTGGGCTTCCACAACCTTTCCGTGTTCATCCACCAGCGCGATAACGCGCGGCGTGAACTCCGAAGGCGCGGGTTTGATTTGGAGCTGCTCTAAGCGTGAATCGAGAACGGCCTCTCCTGCTACAGCCCTGACCAATTCGCCGCGCGCCTCACCCGAGTCGAAGCGGGAAAAATCCGCGCGCGCGTGCGCATCCGCGTAGTGTTTCAATGCTTCGTCAAGGCGCCCCGACTTGGCGAGCGCCATGGACAAGTGGAGCTCCACTTCAGTGCGGGCAGTAATGGCGTATGCGGAGAGTAGATAGGGCAAAGCTTCTGCCAAATTGCCCTGCCGATAGAGCACCCATCCCGCGGTGTCGAGCCGCGTAGAAATTCGGCGGAGCTGTGTGCTGCACTGGTCGTCTTTCGCTAAGGATTCCGGCTGGCATACATCACGATCGGAATCAAGGGCGGAGGCGACCAGCTTCCAAGCCTTGTCCAGGTCAATTCCGGCGTCGGCCAGCTCGTATGCGATGTTATTCTCGGCGAGAGCATCGTGGCCCTGCGCGAGGGCCCTCTCAAAGCTATCCCGTGCTTCCTGGATGTGTTGTGTCTTGATCTGAGTTTTCCCGAGCTGAACCCACCTTGTGGCAGCTTCGGGACTAATTTCCGCCGCGATGATGGCCTCCTGCCGAGCCTGTTCCCACTGGCGGGTCGCCCAAAATGAATTGCTGAGGTTGAAATGGGCGAAGCGGTCACGGGAATTGAGCGCAATCTGCTTTTGGAACGACGCGATCGCATCGTCTTGGCGACTTAGCGATTGATAAAGCAGCCCCAGATTGTTGTAAGCGTAGGCATCCTCTGGGTTGATTTCGATCTGGCGCTTGTAGGCCTGTTCGGCGCCGCTATAGTCGTGCAGCGCAGAGTACGTTCGTCCGAGGTTGTTCCATGCAACCGGGCTTTGTGGTTCAAGCCTCACTACTTCCAAGTAGGACCGCTTTGCGGCTTCATAGTCGCGACGATCGAAAGCTTGAGAAGCTTCCCGCATGGCGAGGGCAGAGGACGAGAGCTGGGCAGACGTGGAGGAGCGAGCCGGAGAGTGGCGTTCCAACGTGAAGCCCCGTGCGGTCGCGTCCTCCGCCGACCGCATGAAGCTGACGAATTCTTTCCAATCCGACGGCGCGATTACGCCTCCGTTGAGCTGAAACGAGCGTTTAAGCATTAAGTGCCCACTCAGATAAGAGAACTCTGAGTCCATCGAGCCGAAGGGCGTTTTTGAATGAACAGGCATTCCATTGGCAATCAACAGAGTAGTATCGACAATCAGATCCATACTTCTGGTGATAGAAGCCGAATCTATGGGTGTGGATTTCTGCGGATTCTTTGCTTCAAGAAGCGCCGCCAGCGAGGCGGGCCAATCCAGCTTGATCTCCATGGACGTCTTCGCCTGGGAGAAAAAATTCTTATCGCTGAGCTCAAATTGGACCCAGAATGGCTTGGTTAGGTCGCTCGGATCTGCACTCGACATTTGCCGTACATGCGCGTTTCCGAACTCGGGGCCAGCGAGTTTCTGCAGGATTTTCTCCTTTTCGGCGTCGGTGGCATCGAGAAAAATGCGCCGTAAAACTGGCTCTGCAAATCCTTGGAACTCCAGCCGTGCGGAGCCCTCAAAGGCTCCCGCGCTGGTCACTTTGCCTGTGAGCGTGGTTGCGACTCGTTCAGGAACTGGGGAATGCAGTGGAATATCCACGACTGATGACGTCTTATCTCCGATCAGCAGCGCGCTATGTCCACGAACTCCAGGTTGTAGTAAGCCCGGCTGGACGGGTCCCATGGTCGTATCGAGAAACATGAGACCTGACTTAGTGTCGACTGCCGTGAACTCGTGATTGAACTGCTCGAACTCCGGGACGCCGGGCACCGCGACGCCGGCTCCGGGTGTCGTGAGCACGGAGTACGCTCTGAAACCAGCGGCTTTGAGCAGAGCGGAGAGGAGCGCGGTTTGATCCTTGCAGTCTCCGTAAGCATTGTGGAGGACCCTTG
Organism: Bryobacterales bacterium; assembly: GCA_963781905.1. Taxonomy (GTDB): domain Bacteria; phylum Acidobacteriota; class Terriglobia; order Bryobacterales; family Bryobacteraceae; genus Palsa-89. Next base: position 2,766,191 of record CAWAHZ010000010.1, on the reverse strand, counting down.
CGGCTGTGTGAGGCTGGAGCCGTCCGAGGCCAAATGAGATACCGACATAACGTATCTTCGTGGCCACATAACCATATAATGCCGCGATCTGTTCCTGTTCGGTTGATTTGTTCGCTATCAGCTTCGCCGCGAGGGTCTTGATTTCGGGCGTCGGCTCGGCGGAAGGTTCGTTCAACGATCGTACCCACTCGCCGAAAGCATCCCATGACGATACCGAGCTTACGGCAAACAACGGGGCGGCCGAGTCCGTAGCCGTTGCCGGGTCCGAATTGACGGACATCCAGCGCTCGATTCTCCGGCCGTTCGCGATCTCCGTCCGCCCTGAAACCGTTGCGCTCTCGTAAAAAGCAACCTTGCGATCGGCGGGCAGATCGAGAATAACAGTTTCAGAAAGCGTTGGAATGTCGGTGGTCAAATAGTGAACTAACCAGAAATCGCCAGCTTTCGGCCACTTGCGTACGTGCTCGACGATTTCATATTCGACAGAGTCGCCCGTTTCTACATTTGGGGGAAGAATTGTCCTGTACTTGGTATCGTCGAAAACCGGGGCTAGAGGTTCCTGGAAAGGGGATGTATCGAAGGCGCCGGCCAGGTCGCCGTCGACGACAGAGCCATCTTTCTTGATGGTTTTGACAAACATGATTTCGACATCATTGAATGAGGGCACGTAGGCAAATCTTAATTGGCTGATATCGGCACGTCCCTGTGCCGTGAGCGCCCTCGAACGTTGGTGATACGTAATATCGGCGGTATCAGTTCCGGTGACACGATATGTCGTCTCGGTCAATTCGATTTCTCGATCGCCCTGGGGCGCCGCCGTAGCGTTCTCAAATAGCAGGAAGAGCGGTGAAATACTAAGCAGTAAAACAGCGGGACGACAGATCGAGAATTGACACCTGAATTGTCGGGTCAAAGTCCCTATATATTAACAATTGCGAGCGGACGCAGGACAAACTCAGTCGCGGGTTCACTGAAACTCTTGCCGGTGGGCGAACAAGGAGACTAAGCACCACAAGAAAGATCAAGCACGGCCCGCTGCCTGTGGGTTAGATTCAGGTGGGTTAGATTCAATCAGGTGGGTTAGATTCAAAGGGACGTGCTACGACAAATCCAACCGGTGGTCGCTTATGCGGCAGAGCACCTTGATCAGGATGTGTCATTGGCGGCGCTGGCCGGCCAAGGGGGGCTGTCGGCTTTTCATCTGCATCGCGTCTTTTCCGCCGCCGCCGGGGAAACGCCCAAGCAATTCACTTTGCGCCTGCGGCTGGCACGCGCGGCAGCGATGCTGCTCACGAGCGACGATTCGGTGCTGGATATCGCGCTGGACTGCGGGTTCCAGAGCCATGAGGCGTTCTGCCGGGCTTTTCGCAAGCGATTCGGGATGACGCCCAGCGACTATCGCGCGCGCGGGTTTGCGGATGGAAGCGGCACGCCGCATGCGGCTCTACAGCGGGCGTTGGTGGACAAAATCGGCCCTTGCATCAAGCTGTTTCACACTCATCAGGACGGGAGACCACAGAAAAACGACATGGCGTATTCCATTACGAAGAAAGAAATCCCAGCGCAGCCGGTATTGGTGGTCAGGCGAAGGATCAAGCCGTCGGACTTGGCAGCTACACTCGCGGAAGTGCTCGGCCACGTGTTCATTACGCGCAGCAGAACGGCTTTGCAATGGCCGGCCAGCCGTTCACGCGGTACCTGGAATGGGGACCAGGATTGTGGACCATCGAGGCTGGACTTCCGGTGACGGCCAATATCGCGAAACGCCTGCCGGAGGCGCGTTCTCGGCCGGATGCTTGCCAGGCGGATGGGTGGCGACGGCGACTCACACTGGCGCCTACGACAAACTCGGCGAGGCTCACGCCGCTATACAGCAATGGATCGAAGCCGAAGGTCTGACCTCGGCGGGCGCGCCCTGGGAGATTTATACCACCGATCCGGCCGATTTTCCCGATCCCAAGGACTGGAAGACGGAAGTGTTCTGGCCGATCGCCGCCTCCTGATTTATCGCGCCCGTTCACAGGTTGCGTGCGATTCCTGAGGGATTTCAGCGCGGTGCTTACACCGTTGTCGTACGGCAGTTGAAAATCATCGGGTGAGCATGTGGATCGACGATTGCCACATCTTACAGCGGAGGCGGGAATACAGTGGCTGCCTTCAATCTGATCACCCGCATATGATTTGGGTAGTTCTCGCAATCGCATCCCTTGGCTTGGCGCTGTTCGAAAGTTGATGCTCCGCCGCCTGAGAGGATGTTCGCTCCCTGTGGGCCATTGAGAAGGCGCCGATCCCTTGGGAGATGAAATCGAACAAACTCCAGCCGTCGACCGTTGGGGCAATTTGATAATGACGGTGATTATCGCGTTTGGCTGGCCTTGCGATGGACGAACCCACTACTTTACCGAACCGTGACTGGCGTTTTTGATCCACGACCGTTAGCCGGGCGTCTCCTGCCTGGCGCTCAAGTCTTCACCAGCATCTTGCCGGTGTTCTTGCCTTCGAGCATGTCGATGAAGGCGCGCGGCGTGTTCTCGAAGCCTTCGACGATGTCTTCGCGATATCGGATTTGCCTTCTCGAATCCAGCGCGCCATCTGCGCGATGCCCTGCGGCCAGCGCTCCTGAAATCGCGTGACGATGAAACCTTCCACTTTGAGCTGCCTCACCAGGATCTGGCCCAGCAAGCGCGGGCCAGGTTCTGGATTCTGCAAGTTGTATTGCGAGATCTGCCCGCAGACCGAAACCGCGCCCAAACGGATTCAGCAGCGTGAAAACAGCGTCGCTGATGACCCGCCGACGTTGTCGAAATAGCAATCGATTCCGTTGGGGCACAGCTCCTTCAGCTTCGCGACATAGTCGAATGGTGGTCTTGTAGTTGAACGCTCGCGTCGAAGCCAAGGTCTCGCGACAATATGCGCAACCTTGTCGTCGCCTCCGGCGATGCCGATCGCGCGGCAGCCCTGGATCTTCGCGATTTGCCCCACCAGCGAGCCCACGGCGCCGGCCGCTCCCGAAACCACAACCGTTTCTCCCGCCTTCGGATGGCAAAGATCGAGGAAGCCGAAATACGCGGTCATGCCCGGCATGCCGAGGACGCCAAGGGCGGTAGAGATGGGAGCGAGCCGCGGGTCGAGCTTTTGCAGCCAGGAAGCGGAGGCGACGGCGTGATCCTGCCAGCCCCAATAGCCAGCAACGAAATCGCCCGGTTGTAAGCCGGTGCTATTCGATTCGATTATTTCGCCGACCGCCCCGCCCACCATCACGTCGCCAATGTTCACGGGGTCGGCATAGGTTCGGATGCCGGTGATGCGGCCGCGCATGTAGGGATCGACGGATAAGTAGAGAGTCCTGACCAGCACTTCATTCGACTGCAGCGCGGGGATGGGCAATTCAACCAGGTTGAAATCGGATTCCTTGGGCAGGCCGACGGGCCGCGCGGCGAGGCGGAACTGCCGAAGAGTGGCGGGCATGGCAATCATTATCTCGCTTGGTCGGTTCTAATCGCGCTCGGTCGGTTCTAATAAAGACATGAAGGTTCTGCTCTTCGGCGCCACCGGCATGGTGGGCCAAGGTGTATTGCGCGAATGTCTGCTCGATAGCGAGGTCGAAAGTGTCGTGGCAATCGGGCGGAGCGGCACGGGCCAGAAGCACGCGAAACTGCGCGAAATACTGCACGATAATTTCCTCGACTTCTCGCCCATCGAGAGCCAACTCTCGGGCTTTGACGCCTGCTTTTATTGCCTGGGCATCTCGTCGGCGGGGATGAATGAAGAAGACTACCGGCGCGTGACTCACGATTTCACTCTGGCAGCGGCGCGCGTGCTGGTGAAATTGAATCCGGGTATGACGTTCATCTATGTTTCCGGGATGGGCACCGATAGTACGGAGCGCGGGCGCTCGATGTGGGCGCGGGTGAAAGGTAAGACTGAAAACGACCTGCTGGGTTTGCCGTTCCGGGCTGCCTATATGTTTCGGCCGGGAGTGATTGTGCCGCTGGACGGCGTACAATCGAGGACCAGGATCTACCGCGTGTTTTACGTGATACTGGGGCCGTTCCTGCCGCTTTTGAGCGGGCGCTTTCCCAAGTATGTGACTAGCACCCAGCAGATCGGCCGTGCGATGCTCAAGGTTGCCAAGCAAGGCTGGGGGAAACGGGTGCTCGAGAGCTCAGACATCAATCTGATTTGAGGCCGGAGGTGCGGGGTGTTCGCCGTCGAAATCGACACGGTTACCAAGGCGTTCCAATCCGTAACGGCAGTGGACCGGCTTTCGCTGTCGGTTGCCGAGGGCGCGGTGTTCGGATTTATCGGGCCGAACGGTTCCGGTAAATCGACGACCATGCGGATGATCGCCAATATCATTCAGCCCGATACAGGAACCATTCGCGTGTTCGGGCGGGAACGGTCCGGAACGCGGTCGAGTGAAATTGGATATCTTCCCGAAGAGCGCGGTGTTTACCGAAAAATGCGGGTGCGTTCTTTGCTCGAATTTCACGGAAAGCTGCGCGGCGGTCACAATGTCACTACGGAAGTGAATGCGTGGCTGGGCCGTCTGGGTTTGGCGCAGTGCGCGGAGCAGAAGGTGGAAACGCTCAGCAAAGGGATGAGCCAGAAAGTGCAGTTCATCGCGACGGTGGTGCCGGAGCCGAAGCTGCTGATCCTGGATGAACCATTCAGCGGGCTGGACCCGGTGAGCGCCGATTCGATTCGCGGCGCGATCCTCGAAATGCGCTCGCGCGGGTGCACCGTGATTTTGAGCACGCACGACATGGGCGTGGCCGAGAGCCTGTGCGATTCGATTTTCATGATCTTTCGCGGCAAGAAAGTTCTGGACGGTACGCTCAATGCCATCCAAAAGAGCTATGGCAGCGATACCATCCGGGTGGAAGTGGAAGGTGGTTGCTCGATGTTAAACGGCCTGCCTGGCATTGAACAGACCAAAGACCTGGGTCATGTGCAGGAGCTGCGCATGGCTGAAGATTGCGATCCGCAGCGGGTACTCGAGACGTTGATTACGCGCACCAGGATCGTTTCGTTCTCCGTGGTGAAGCCGTCGCTGCACGATATTTTCGTGCGCATCGCGGGCCCGCAGCCGGAGGAGGCGGCAGTTGCATCCAATGCCGAATAGAGTGCTGTTGATCGCGAAGCGCGATTATCTGCAAATCATCCAGAGCAAGGCGTACTTGGTGGGGCTGATTCTGCTGCCGTTACTGATCGGCGGCGGATTCCTGATTGTGGGGCAGGGGAGCAAGGGCGCCGCGAAAGAACAACGCGTGGCGATTATCGATCATACGGGCGTGGTTTATTCCGCCGTCGTTCAGGCCTTTGAGGAATCGGCGCACAGCGCCATGGCCGATACCAGCTTCGGGCCGCGAGTGCTGCCGCGTTTTGTCTTTGAAGAGGTGAAACCAGAGGCTGACGCGACCAGCCAGCTCTTAGCCTTGTCGGATCGTGTGCGGCATGGCGAACTGTTTCTGGTGCTGGAGATTCCTTCTGAAGCGCTGCGGCCAACAGACGATCCCAAGCAGGAGCCGGTGCGGTATTACAGCAATTCGACCGGGATGGATCAAGCCGTTTTCCTGCTGCCGGATGCCGTGAACGCCGGTTTGCGCAACGTGCGGCTGGCACAACTGGGAGTGGATGAGCGCCGTATTCCCGATGCACTGCGGGACGTAAATCTGGTGTCGATGAACCTGGTGACAAAAGATCCCGCGACGGGGAAGATTGCGCAAGGCGAGAAGAGAAATATTGTCCAGGCGGGCGCGGTGCCGTTTTTCCTAGTGTATCTGTTGATCATGGTGGTGCTGTTTGGATCGGCGCCGCAACTGGGGGCGGTGGCCGAGGACAAGATGCAACGGGTGTTCGAAATGCTGTTGGGGTCGGCTTCCTCCTTCGAATTGATGATGGGGAAGGTTCTGGCTGCGCTCGGAGCGTCGCTGACCAGCTCAACGCTATACATCATCGCCGGGCTTGCGGCGCTGGCGGGAATGGCGATGTTCGGGCTGGCGCCTCTCAACGTGCTGCCGTGGTTTTTCGTGTACCTGATTGCGGACGTAGCCATGCTCTCGGCCGTGGGCGTGGCGCTGGGATCGGCTTGCGGGAGTCCGCAGGATGCGCAGCACCTGGCGTTCGTGCTGTTCATACCGACCATCATCCCGCTGTTCCTGATGACCGCTGTGATGCAGCAACCGAACGGCGTGCTGGCGACCACCATGTCGTTCATTCCTCCGTTCACTCCGGTGGTGATGCTGATGCGGCAAGCTTTGCCCAACGGGGTGCCGTGGTGGCAGCCGTGGGTGGGCCTGGCGGGCGTGATCGTTTGGGCCATTGCGGTGGTGTGGGCCGCAGCGCGCATTTTTCGCGTCGGCATTTTGTCGCAAGGCAAGGTCCCGAAATTCTCGGAGCTGGCGCAATGGGTGGCGCGCGCAGGCTAACGCGCGGGTGATAAGAGGGGTGACATGCAATTGACACTTAGGCTGACGCGGATGATAGGATCAGTGTCGATATGAAACATCCAACTTTGCGCGTTCTGTTCGCGGCCGTTCTCGTTACCACAGCCGCGTTCGCCCAGAAGAAGGTCGCGTGGAACGACAAGTACAACATTCCGATTGCCCCCACTGGTCTGGAGGCTCGTCCGCTGCCGGATCATCCGGTGGTGTTCGACACGGCGGAAGGGATGAAGATCCGGCTGGTGGTGGTGACCAAGGACCTGGAATATCCGTGGAGCGCGGCGTTTCTTCCGGATGGAAGCATGCTGGTTACCGAACGTCCTGGACGCTTGCGGATTATTCGAAAAGGAGTGCTCGATCCCAAACCCATCGCGGGTGGGCCGGCGTCTTTTTGGGGTGGCATATCGGGCGATCCCGGCGCGGTGCACGGCTATATGGACATCGCGCTGCATCCACATTTCGCCGAGAATCACTTGCTCTATCTGACGTACACCAAGCCGCTGGACGGGGGAAAAAGGACGACGGCGATCGCGCGCGGGCGTTGGGATGGCAGCGCACTGGTGGACGTGAAGGACATATTTGTTTTGCCCGAGGCCAGCACGTCGCGCATTGCTTTCGGCAGCGACGGCATGTTGTACTTCACCACCACCGGCAAAGATCCGCAGGATCCTAATACGCTGGGCGGCAAAGTGCTGCGGCTGCGGGACGATGGTTCGGTGCCTCCCGACAATCCGTTCGTGGGGAAGGCGGGGTATCGGCCGGAAGTGTATACGCTTGGGCATCGCAGCGCGCTGGGGCTGGCGGTGAATCCCGCGACCGGCGAGATGTGGCAGAACGAAAACGGGCCCAACGGCGGAGACGAGATCAATATCCTGAAGCCGGGCCGCAACTACGGCTGGCCGATCGTGAGTTATGGGCGAACGTATCAGGGCCCCTGGCAATCCTCGCCTCCGGGACATGCGGGCTTCGAGGCGCCGGTGGTGATATGGAATCCCGCCATCGCGGTTTCCGGCATGGCCTTCTACACGGGCGACAAATTTCCGCAGTGGAAGGGCGACGTGTTCGTGGGGTCGCTGCGCACCGGCGAGATTCCCGGCACCGGACATCTGGAGCGCATTCTGTTCAACGACAAGATGGAAGAGTTGCGGCGCGAAGCACTGCTCCGCGAACTGCGCCAGCGGATTCGCGACGTTCGACAAGGGCCGGACGGATTGCTGTACCTGTTGACCGACGAGAAACAGGGCGCGGTGCTGCGCATTGAACCGGCCCAGTAACGAAGTTAACTCAATGACCGGCTACGATTCTTTGCGCTCGAGGACCTTTGGATCGAGCGCTGGCGACCGGACGCCGGCTGGTTTCCCGGACTAAGCTCAACAAGTCCGCGGCGCGAATGGGCTTGGATATATAGGCATCCATCCCGGCGGCGAGACACCGTTCCCGGTCGCCCGTCATGGCGTGCGCGGTCATCGCGATAATCGGGATGTCTTTGATCTGGGCCGTGTCTTGACGGATGGCGAGCGTGGCTTCGAAACCGTCCATCTCAGGCATCTGTACGTCCATGAGAATCACGTCGAAGGTGTCGCGGTGCAGCGCAGCCAGCGCTTCCCTGCCGTTGCCGGCGATCACCACGCTATGGCCGCCTTTTTCCAGTATTCGGGCAGCCAGGCGCTGGTTGACGGGGTTGTCTTCGGCCAGCAAAACGCGGGAGGCGACGACGTCCAGCGTCTCGGGCGCCGGCACCTGCGGCGGCGGGTCACTTTCGCTCCGGCTCTCGGGATGCTTGTTGAGAGCCTTCACGATGGCCGCACGAAGTTCGGCTCGCCGCACCGGTTTCATCAGGTGGGCGGAAATTCCCAGTTGCTTGCAGCGATTGATGTCGCCGCGCTTTTCCCCGGAGGTGAGCATGACGATCGGGATGCCGGCCAGATTCGGAATGCTCTGGATGCGCTCGACGAGATCGAAACCGTCCATCTCCGGCATGTGGACGTCCGTCACCACCAGGGCAAACGGCGTGCCCCGCTGCGCCGCGCGCACCAAATGAGACAGGGCATCCTGCGCACTGGCCGCTTGCGCCGGTTGCATCTGCCACATCCAGAACATTTCGGTGAGGATGCGGCGATTGGCGAGATTATCGTCGACCACGAGAACGGGTAAGCCGCTCAAGGAAACATCCTCGGGGGGTGGCGATGCGTCCTGTGCGGCGTCCAGGCGAACGATGAAATGGAAGCTGCTGCCTTGGCCGGGAACGCTCTCCACCCAGATTTTCCCGTGCATCATTTCCACCAATCGCGAGGAGATGGTCAATCCCAAGCCAGTGCCTCCGAAGCGCCGGGTGGTAGAACTATCGGCCTGAGAAAATGCGTCGAAGATCAGCTCTTGTTTTTCCGGCGGGATACCGATGCCGGTGTCCCTGACGATGAAATGAACTGGAAGCTCATCGCCATTTTGTCCGTCACCTGCCTCTAAGACAACGTCCAGCTCCACCTGGCCGTACTCGGTGAATTTAATGGCGTTGCCGACCAGATTCACAATGATCTGACGAATTCGAGCGGAATCGCCCACAGCGTACCAAGGAACATCCGGCTTGATATCACAGAGCAGCTCCAGGCCTTTCTCATGCGCCCGGAAGGCGAGAGTGCGCATGGTTTCTTCCACGCACTCGTGCAGGGGAAAGCATTGCGGATCGAGATCGAATTTGCCGGCCTCGATCTTGGAGAAATCCAGGATGTCGTTAATGATGGTCATCAGCGACACGGCGGATAACCTGGCCGTGGTGAGATAGTCGCGCTGCTCGAAGGTGAGGTCGGTGTCCAGCACTAACTCAGTCATACCGATGACGCCATTCATGGGCGTACGAAGCTCATGGCTCATGGACGCCAGAAAATCGCTCTTGGCGCGGCTGGCACGCTCGGCCGCCTCTTGAGCTTCTTTTCGCTCCGTGATGTCGGTCATCACTCCGACCAATTCCTTGGCCTTACCATGCCCCTGCACCAGGCGAACCGAGGTCCTGAGCCAGACGATTTTCCGGTCCGCGCAGATCATTCTATGCTCGAAACGCTGGGACCCGTGACTGCCGGCGGCCGCGTCACAAAATGATTGCACCCAGGCGCGGTCTTCAGGCGGCACGTGATCGAACAGGAAATTCCCGTCGGCTTTCCATTTTTCGGCTGGATAGCCGAGCAGTTCTTCAGCTTCCTGGTTGACGAAGCTGAATTGAGCGGAATCCACGCTCCAGCGCCACAGGATTACCTGGGCCGATTCCACCAGTTGCCGGTAGCGCTGCTCGCTCAATTGCAACTCGCGGGACTGGGCCGAGAACCGGCGATCCACCAGAGACGTCAGGATGGTGAGGCCGAGAATCATGAACGTGACCAGGATGATGCCTGCGATGCCGAGATCGGAGACTTCCACCGCGTGAGTGAGGTTGAGGGCGGAATCCATGCGGGTGAAAGTGACTGCGGCCATCCCGGTGTAGTGCATGACCGGAATAGCGGCTCCCATCAAGATCGCGCTGGCGAGTTTCCGCCATACCGATGCGGCGCTCTCTTCTCGCAGCTGAAACGTCAGCCTAAGCGCCACCAGCGAAATGACGATGGCCAGGATCACCGACAGGGTCACGAGCGCTGGAGAATAGTGGCACATCGCCGGCAGACGCATCGCGTCCATGCCGATGTAGTGCATGGCGGCGATTCCAAGACCCATCAGGAGACCGCCAATGGCAGTGCGGACCGGCTGCAGGGCATTGCGGCTGACGACGAATAGCGCGACGCCCGACGCGAACATGGCCGCCAGCAGAGACAGCAGAACGGTGGGCCAATCATAGAGCACTCTTACCGGGAGGCTATAGGCGAGCATCCCGATGTAGTGCATAGACCAGATGCCGAGTCCCATGGCAGCGGCGCCGCCGGTTAGCCACAGGAATCTGGTGCGTCCGCGCGCCGAGGTGACACGACCGGCGAGATCGAGCGCGGCATAGGAAGCCAGCGTCGCGATCACCACTGAGAGCGCGACCAGGCGGTAGTCGTAGGAACCGGCCAGCGCCGCTGCGTGAGCGTGGAAGGCACTAGCGGCCCTCCCTAGGCTACTCTAGCTGGCCGAGCAGCCTGTTCCGCGAAACAAATCAATCGGGGCTCGCGCCCCTGTCCCGGCTCGATATAACTCTCCTACTTGCTTATCGGCGGAAACGTGAAAGTGCAATAGTCTCTTTGGGATGGGCCGGTTAATCCTGACGGAGAGCGACGCTGGGATGACGCGAGCCCCGCGTCCGTTATCGGGAGGGCTACTCTAGCCCGGTAATTTCAATTTCAACTCGGCGATGGTCTTGCGTAGCTGCTCGTTTTCGGCCAGGAGATCCTTGAGGCTAGGCACGCTACTCGCCGCCGGTTTCGTCAGCAATTGAGCCAGCTTCATGCCGATGGGTGAGCCGATTCCAGAGCATGGGTCAGGACCGGGCTGGGCGCGGAAAGCGCCGTTATCGCCTTGTGTGATGTCGTTGAAACAGACCTGGTTCAAGTAGAGTTGGGGGGTGACGAAGGCCAGCTTGACGCCGAAAGAGGCGAATAATCCGGCATAGAGAGGGGCGGCGGCGCTGGTTCCACCGATAGTTACCGGATCGCCATGGAGAATGATGTTGTAGCCGGTGTTGGGATCTGCATCGGCGGACACATCCGGCACCATGCGTCCCGGCCCATTCGGCGCGCCGATTTGCCAGGTGGGCATGGGCTGGAACAGCGTGGAATAGCCGCCGCCGGTGCCCTCTCCGCTGGCGTTGCCCGGGTCGTTATTCCAGACGGTTTCCGAAGTTGCAGTTTTCGTGGTGCCGCCACAGCCGATCACATGCGGCGCGGAGGCGGGAAGATCGACATTGGCTGGGGTTGGGCCACCATCGCTCGAGTCGTTGTCGCCAGCCGCGGCGAAAACGATCATTCCGGCCGTGGTGGCATCGGTGGCGGCCTGCTCCATATCCTGGCCGGCCTCGGCACCCCATTCGGATTCGTCAGCTCCCCAAGAGATGGAGCAAACGTCACAGTTGTCGGCTGTGGCGGCGCGAACTGCCGTGGCGATGTCCTGAGACCAGTAGACGCGGATGGTGGCGGGCTGTCCGGTTGCCACATAATACGCGGCGCCAGCAACCTGGATGTCGAGCGCAACTTCGCCATCCGGGCCGTTCGGATCAGGATCGGGCGTGTTTTGAGTTCCGTCGACGGAGACGTCGGTAATTTGGGGCACGGGCTGGCCGATGCCACCGAAGAACTGGCTCATATCGGACGCCACCCAGCCACCGCCGAGCTCGACGATGGCGATCACTCCGCCACCAGCAAGGCCGGTGGGCCAGTTGTAGGCGGCGCAAAGAGCCGGGACGTCCCAGGAAGGTTCAGCCACGCTAGCCGCTCGTGGAGCGCGCGCGGTGTCCTTACGCTTGAAATAGGGCCTGACCTTCGGTCGCCTGGCCATATGACGATAAGAATGCAGGCCGGGCACTCGGCCGCGAGTCACAGGAATGTTTTCGTCCGCGGTTGCCATGCTGTCACCTCACTGAAGAATAGGACGCGTTGTGGTTTCGAAATTGGTCAGCGAGCGGCGACTATAAAGTCGGCAGTCCGCTTGAGTTGCTTGCCGGCTGCGTTGACCGCGGTTACTTCGAGCTGATAAGACCCCGGCGAGAGGGATTCGAGCGGCAATCTGGCGCCTAATGGGACTGATGTCTTGCCAGTGCCACTTGAAGCGGGGAGGTTCATCAAACCGCCATCCGATTTCTGCTCTCCGGTCCTGGCATCGAGCACTCGCACGCGGACGTGTGTGGTGGAGACGTCGGGCCCGTAAATCTCGCAGTAAAAAAAAGCCGGCTCCGATTTCAGAAATTGCGGGGCGCCGGTTGGGACCACCTGAACACCATCGGCGACCAGCGGGGTGCGGCCTTCGAGACCGGTGCCAAGGCCCAGATCGGCGGCCGGATGCGTTTCCCTGCTCAGAGCCAGGCCGCTCAGGCCGAAGTCGCCCGTCCACGGATCGATCGCGAGGGGCACTTCGAGCTTTCCGAAGCTGGTTTCGCTTGAGCTGGATGCTTGGCCCTGGCTGAAAGCTACGGTCAGGTTGTATTGGCCGGGAACGATCTTAAATTCCTTTTCGTAATGCAGCGATTTTCCCTTGAGATGTTCGACCTGGGAGGGATCGTCGAAATCGAGTTTGAGAGTGTCGCTGAAGCGTGCCCGCACTTCTCCGTCGGCGCCCGCCGCGACTCCCAGAAAGTTCAGCTCGGCGTGCGACTTTCCTTTCCTGGTCTCGAACTTCAGGTTGTCGGCTTGAATTTCCATGGCGACGTCAACTCGGGCGACGTTGGGCGCCGTGTAAAAATACGGAACCTGGACGAAGGCTGCAATGTCGCCGGTTTGCGCCGCCTCGGCGTGTTTCTCTAAATCCTTGGCGGCCGCGGTCCCGGCGAGCAAGTCTAAGGGCCTGGAGGTGCAATAACTGGTGCGCGAACGGACCGTGGTCCCCTTGCGATCAACCTTAACCCGCAGCGAGTGACAGGTCCCCTCCTTGGCTTCAGGAGCCACATAGGTGAGTGCGTAATACTGATCTTCCTCTTCACCGATGCTTTGCAATCCGCCCAGCAGATCGGTGGTGTTGCGCACAACGAAGCCGCCGGTTCCTCCGGCCAGGTTAAATAGCAGCTGCTGGCCACTGGAGCCGGAATCTGGAAGGGCAGAGTCGAGAGCATCCGTTCCGCCGCTTGGCCCCGATTGGTTGAGGGATGATCCTCCCCGTCCTCCCGACCTGGTGCCCGGCGTGTCCTGGATTAGTCCAGGGTCGGTCTGCGCGAAAACCGGCCGCACATCCACGGCATAGAACGCGACGCCGGATTTGTTCGCGGCTTCGATGGCTTCGTGCGCCTCGTTTCTCGGATCGTTGCTCGAGGGAAGCGCACCAGCAAACAGAATCACGATCTTTCGTCCTGGAAGGACGCCCAAGCTCCTTCCCAGGTCGCCGAGCGCCCGAATGGCGTTGCGCGCGCTGTATGCGTTGACCAGCGGCGCGGTGCCGCGTCCCACGGCGCGGTCTTCCTCAACCCGGCTGGGATCGTGCGAGCGGTCCGAATCGGAGGCGCTGGGCGCCAGGCCGTGGAATGTCGCCTGATTCAACGAGTCCTTGAGACGGCCGGCGTTGTTAGTGAAATTTTGCACGACGTGCATGGCGCCGTCGAAGGTGACGACGGCCATCATATGGTTCGCTCCCGCTTCGGCATCGATAAAACGGGCGGCGGCCTGGCGGACCGCAACCTGATCCCGCGGCTCCATGCTGGTTTCGTCGAAAAACAGGACGAGCGAGCGCGGCTGGGCGGAGGCGGTTGCCGATTCCAACGAAAAGCCCTTGATAGCTTGCTCCTTCCCGTCTTGCAAGAGGCGAAAATCCTTGGCCGTGAGATCGCGGATATAGGTGCCATTCTTGGCGGTAACGATGGCGTCCACCAATACTTCGCGGGTTTCGGTTTGGATAACCGGGTTCGGAGCAGGCGCGGGTTGCGCACTCAAAACGCCGGCGAAACAGAGCAATGCCGTGGTGAGTTTCATGGGATGTCGACGCAGTTGTGCGAGCCGCCGTGCTACGTCCTTCATCATCGCGCAAGGCGTTCACAAAGTGTGAACGGGGCACCCTCTGACGTATAATCCCTTGCAGGGGGTTGCCTTTGACCCGAATCCTTCGATTTGTTCTTCCAGCCTTGCTGGCAGCCGCCGCGGGTCACGCTCAGGTTTATCCGAACCCCTTTCCGAATCCAGGAGGAGGGCAATACCCGCCGGGACAATCGCCCGGTCAGTACCCGCCGGGTCAGTATCCGCCCGGGCAATATCCACCCGGACAATATCCACCCGGACAGTATCCACCCGGCTCGATCGGGCTGCCGGGCGGGCTTTCGCTTCCGATGCCGAAGCTGCCTGGAAAGAAGAGCGGCGACAAGGATGCGGCGAACAGCAACAGCACGAAAGTAGCGCTGCGCGGCGTGGATGGAACGATGCGCGAGCTGGGCGAGAAAGACTTGTTTCTCGAAACCTCAAAGCACAAGATCCTGAAGTTTCGCATGATCGGGAAAACACAATTTCGCGATAAGGACGGCGAACAGGTTCGCGATTCCTTGTTGAAGCCGGGCGATCAGCTTTCCGTGGAAGTGAACCCCGACGATCCGGAGACTGCACTGCGCGTGATTTTGACGCACAAGGGAACGGACGCGGAACGCGCGCGCGCCGAACGGCCGTTCGATCGCGATTCCGCGCAGGCTCCGGTGGAAGCGGACACGCATTCCTCAGGTGCGATGGAAACGGCGTCCGAGCCGGCGGGAGCGTCGAAACCGGACACGAGCAGCGACGGCGCCCGGGAGATTCCTACGCTGGCGAGAGCCGGCAAGACTGAGCAGCCCGAGCCGCCCGATAACAAAATTGATAGCGGCAAAATCGACAACGGCAAAACTGTTGCGCGTGCGGCAGCACCGGATCCGGCAGGGGCGCTTCCGAGAGTTCAGGCGCAGGCATCCGACGACGTCATCGGTGCGGCGCGCGAAGCGGCCGATCAACTGCTGGATGGATTGCCGAACTTTCTGGTTCAGCAGAGCACTACACGGTACTTCAGCAGGTCTGCGCCACCGCAATGGCAGGTGCTGGACGTGGTGACGGCCGAAGTGGCGAGCGTGAACGGCAAGGAAGACTACCGCAATATTATGGTGAACGGCAAGCCTTCCAACCGGCCCATCGAAAAAACCGGCGCGTGGTCGACGGGCGAGTTTCAAACCACTCTGCAAAGCCTGCTCAATCCATACACCGCAGCCGCATTCCACAAGGCCAAGGACGATCTGCTGGACGGACGCCCCGCCTACACCTACGACTTTAAGGTGAAGCAGGAAAACTCGGATTGGGACATCCATGCGCCGGATGGCTCCAAAGTGACGCCGTCCTATACCGGGACGGTCTGGATCGACAAGGAAACTTCGAATGTGATGCGGATCGAGGAACAGACGGGACCCATGCCATCGAGCTTCCCCTTCGACAAGGCGGAATCAGTGGTGGAGTACGGTTTCGTTCGTCTGGACGGAAAAACCTACCCGCTGCCGGTGCACAGCGATAGCCTGACCTGCCAACGCGGGACGACTACCTGCACGAAGAACGACATCAATTTCCGGAATTACCGCAAGTTCGGTTCGGAATCGACCGTCACGTTCGACAAATAATCGTTATGGAATCTGAACGCCGCCGTTGCGTGCGGTGATGGCGTTGCCTCCCGAGTCCCGCACCACCAGTCGAATTACGTAGCGTCCGGGCGCGGCCACGTGGAAGGTTTCCTCCACGTTGATCCCGGTGTTCTCGAGTGCGGCCAAGGTCTGATCGCGAAGATGCAGTTTCAACAGCCGCTCAATGCCGGAGATGTAGTTTCCGTTGGCATCGAACAATCCAGTGACTACGGTCACAGTGTCGTTGCTGCGATCATCGGCCTTCTGAAACCGCAGACTCTGTACGTTCACACGGGCTGAGACCGTGAGCTCAGCTGTGAAGTCGCCGGTCTTGAAGTACTCGGTTTGCAGGTCCACCGGAATTGTCTGGATCTCATCCCGCGAGAAGACCGTTTCCTGAATTTCCTCCTTGGCCACTTCGGCTGGATCGACGGCGTGGTTGGGCGCCCAGTAACCCCGGCGCGCCTGGATGGTGAGATTCGCCGCATTTTTGATGCGTCACTTTCAGGCCGTGATACGCGCCGTCGAGTTTGAGGTCTGGCGGGGAAAATCCTAGGACATAAACGAATTCGGGCCGCGCGGCGAGGAGATTGAGGCCACTTTTGAGGTCGTTGTCGTCGTGGAAGAATGTTCCGCCAGTGCCGGCGGCCAACTCTGCGAGCACGTCGTCGGCCTGAGTGGCTGCAGCCATTTCGGCCAGGCTCAGCTGGGTAATCGCCGCGGTGCTGTGGAATGCGGGGCTGCTGGCATCGCCTCCAGGAATGATAGCGAACAAGCCGCGCATATCGATGGTATTGACCACGACGCTCGAACGGATGGCGCGATCGAGAACATCGTATTCGTCGCTTCGAGTATCACGGGTGAGCAGGAAGCCGGGCGAGACTAGAACCAGATTCCGCTTGCCCGGCATAGCGGAGAGCTTGCGGACAACGTCACGCAGGGCGCCGAGACCGAGCGAGGTCTCGTGGTCGCCATAGGTCAAGGCCTGTCGAGCCGACACTCGCAGCTTGGTCAGGGTTTCTACTTCGCTCAGGAGTAACCCGGACGAAGTGTCCTTGCCGCTGGAACTGGCGCCGACACAGGCCTTGGCCTCCGCATAAGCCGCAGTCAGCTCCGGCTCGGTTCCGGACTGGGCAACTTGATCGAGCTGCGCGTCCGGGAAGAGGCGGCCATCCAGATATAGTTTCTGGTTGACCAGCATATCGGCTACGTAATAGCTGATGTAAGGACAATCCTGTTGGCGGTCGATGCCGCTGGTATAGGGCTGGATTTTGTTAATAGCATCGTGCAACTTTTGGCGATCGGCGGTGAAGTCGGTCAGCGCGATTCCGCTAGTAGTGAAGATGGCGGCGCGGCTGGTGGGATCGATAGATTCGTCCAGATGGCGATGCATGGCCTGGCGCGTTTGAAGCAAGTCACCGGATTTCAGGTGAACATCGTCGACCAGATACGCGACGTAACTTTCCGGAAGGACGGACTGAGAGGGCGCCGGAGCCTGCGGTCTCTGGGGTGGGGCACTGGCGCCCGCGGCCGGGATCCCAGCGATCCCATCCGTTTTTTCGACGGAAAATTTGGTGATGATCTGAAGCTTCCCTTTATCGAAGAGCTGGAAGTTTTCCAGAGTCAGACTTCCGACCGGATGCCCGTCACGATCGCGAACCACCACCGGCACTGAGATCAAGTTCACGCGGCTGCTGAAAGTAATGGGCGCTTCTTCAGACGCGATCTCGGGCTGACTTTGCGCGGGAGCCGGCTGGGGCCAGAGAGGAGCGGTAATTACTATGAGCGCAGATAGTGGTCCTAATCTCATCCGACCGCCGGGTCCTGATAAACTATTGTGTCCGACCCGGTTCGTGGGGTCAAAGGAGCCAACAAGATGACTATGCGGAGCGATCGACAGCAATGAGCGAACAGAGTTTAGAGGAGGCGCTACAAGCCTCCGGAAGTCCGGTGGAACGCCTGCGCAATTCGCAGATCGGCCCGTACGCGTTTCCGGTGGTGCGTCCCGAGTTCACGAATTGGAGGGATGAGCAGCGGGCGTGGAAGGAGACCTGCGCGCTTCTCGACCAATCCCATCACATGGCGGACCTCTATCTGGAGGGCCCGGAGGCGCTAAAGGTCCTTTCGGATCTGGCTATAAATAGCTTCAAGAATTTCAAAGTGAATCAGGCCAAGCAATTTGTCGCTTGTAATCACCAGGGGTATGTGATCGGGGATGCGATCCTCTTTTATCTTGACGAAAACAAGTTCAACTTAGTGGGACGGCCTCCGGCTCTCAATTGGGTGCAATACAAGGCTGAGACGGGCGGGTACCAGGCGAAGGCAGAGCGGGACGAAAGGTCTGCGGTCAATCAAGGGCGGCGGAGGACTTATCGCTTCCAGATCCAGGGACCGCACGCGCTACGCACCATGGAGAAGGTGACGGGAAAGCCGGCGCCCGATATCCGCTTCTTCAATATGGATGTCTTCCACATAGCGGGCCACAGCGTCCGGGCATTGCGGCACGGGATGGTGGGTCAGCCGGGCTGGGAACTATTTGGGCCCTGGGCGGACGGCGACGCGGTTCGTGCCGCGATTGTCGAAGCCGGCCAGGAATACGGGATTCGACAGGTAGGATCGAGAGCTTACCCAACCACGTGTCTCGAGTCAGGCTGGATTCCGTCGCCGCTGCCGGCGATTTATACCGGTGACGAGATGAAGCCGTACCGGCAGTGGCTTAGCACCAAGAGTTACGAAGCCACTGCGTCACTCGGCGGCAGTTACTATTCGAATAACATCACTGATTATTACCTCACTCCCTACGATCTGGGTTACGGCCCGTTCGTCAAGTTCGACCATGATTTCATTGGGCGCGAGGCCCTGGAGAAAATGGCCGATCATCAGGGACGTAAGAAAGTAACTCTGGTGTGGAACGGTGAAGATATCGCGCGGGTATTTGGATCCTTGTTTCAGGCTGGAGACATCGCCAAGTATATCGACTTACCGCTGGCTAACTACGCGACGTTACCTTTTGACAAGGTACTGAAAAACGGGAAAATCATCGGGCTGTCCACTTACACCGGCTACACTTACAATGAACGCGCGATGATCTCGTTGGGCGTGGTGGACATCGCGCAAAGCGAGCCTGGCACGCTGGTTACGGTGGTATGGGGCGAGGAAGCGCGGGGATCGACCAAGCCGACCGTGGAGCGCCACAAGCAGGCTGAAATACGCGCCACGGTGGCCGCTGTGCCTTACGCCGAAGTTGCACGGGTGGCTTACCGGCCGCACTAAGATAAGGGAGCACGAATGGCATATATTTTTCACGAGGACGATCTCCCCAAAATGGTGGGAGTGTCGGGCGGGCGCGAACGCACGTTTTTCGTCAACAAAGAACTTACTAATATCGACGACATGCTGGCGGGCGTGATGGTGTATAAAGCGCATGGGTCGTCGCCTTATCACTACCACGAAATCTGCGAGCACTTTTACTTCATCATGGAAGGTCAGGGTTCGGTAGAGAGCGAAGAAGGTGTGCGCGCGGTCGGTCCGGGCGATCTGGTCTATATTCCCGCGGACGCCAAGCACCGGCTGCGAGCCAGTGAAACCGGGCTATTCTATTTCGAGTTCCAGGCGCCCAATCGTTTTAAGACCCACATCCTGGACGGAACCCCGGACGACTTGCGCTGGAACCGCGTGGACGGGCGCGTGTGGGTCCAAACATAAAGGAACTCGTCATGACATCGTCACTTACTTTTATCGATACCAACCAGCTGCCCCGCGTGAAGACTCCGCAAGGCGAAGTTACCGAGATCCTCAATCAGCAGTTAGTGGGAGCGAAGAATGTCCTGGGAACATTGCGCTGGCTTTCTCCCGGGGAAAAATTTGAAGCCGGACCCCAAGAAAAACATCAACTCATTTACTTGATGGAAGGGCAGGGGAGCATCCGGCTCGACAGCAAGGATTACGATGTCGCTCGCGGCGCAGGAGTGTATCTGGGACCTTCAGAATCGGCCAGCATTCAAGCGGGAGCAGGATCGCCGCTGAAGCTGTTCCATCTGATGGTCCCGCGAATCCCCGCTTGAGGGGTTTCGGAAGGCGCGAAAAACACCAGCTGGCACGGTGCTAACTGTTTTGTAACAAAGCTGTTTATCCTTGACAAAGTAATGAAAACAGGCAAAACTGGCTTAATTAGCTTGGCCGTTTCGCTACTAGCTCGAAGACTGAACTTTGTGCGTTCAGCCACAAAGGGAATCATGCTCACTAAAATTTCAGCCCGCCTAGTTCTTGTTGGTTTGCTTACGCTCTCAGTGGCATCTTTGGTCTATGGACAAGCCACGGGAAGCATTTCTGGGATAGTCACGGACACCACGGGTTCGGCCGTGCCCAACGCAAAGGTGACGGTGACAGCGCCGGCGACTGGGATATCGCGAACCGCGACAACCAGCCAAGGGGGCGAGTACATTGTGCCTTTGCTGGGCGTCGCGAATTACAACATCCAGGTGGAACTGCAAGGTTTCCAGAGTGCCAAGGCCGACGACATCCGGCTGCAGGTGGATGAGCATCGCGAGTTGGATTTCAAGCTGTCTCCCGCGTCGGTTCAAACCAGTGTAGAGGTGAGCGCGACCGCAGTGGCGATCCAGACGGCGGACGCGACTCTGGGGCAGGTCATCACGAGC
The DNA here is from genome assembly GCA_963781905.1 of Bryobacterales bacterium. Lineage (GTDB taxonomy): Bacteria > Acidobacteriota > Terriglobia > Bryobacterales > Bryobacteraceae > Palsa-89. The sequence goes on along the minus strand of CAWAHZ010000010.1, from coordinate 2,745,870 downwards.
CAGCAGGTGGCTGATTTGCCGTTGAACGGCCGCGACTTTGTGCAGCTTGCCACGCTCACGCCGGGGGTATCGCAGGAAACTAATCCGAACAGCTTCTTTAACGGCGGCCCGAGCAGCGAGGCGTCGGCCCGTGGGTCTTACTCGCTCTCGGTGGGTGGATCGCGCGCCAATAGCACGGATTGGCTGCTGGATGGTAACGATAACAACGAGCTGACATCCGGCGCGATTTCGATTCTTTCTTCGATCGATTCGATCCAGGAATTCAAGGTGCTTACTTACAACTACTCGGCGGAATGGGGAACCCGCGGAGGACCGACGGTTTTGGTGACCACGAAATCGGGAAGCAACAACTTCCATGGCAGTCTGTTTGAATTCCTGCGCAACACCGATCTGGACGCCCGCAGCTTTTTCGCCGCCAACACCGAGAAATTCAATCTAAATCAGTTCGGAGCATCCTTTGGCGGGCCGATCAAGAAGGACAAGGTTTTCTTCTTCATGGATTACGAGGAGAAGTACCAGCGGCACGGAATTCCCTTTACCGGGCTGGTGCCTACAGTGGCCATGCGAGACGGCAACTTCACAGACAACGCGTTCGGCCAGCCGAACACCACGGCGCTCTCGAGTCCCTATGTGAACAACATGCTCCCCGCGAGTTCGATCGATCGCGTGGGTCAAGAGCTGATTAATTTATATCCGCTTCCCAACGCAAACAATCCTGCGCTCGAGTACAACTACACAAGTGAACCAGTGAGGTCGCTCAACGAAGGAAAGTTCGACATCCGGCTGGATGAAAATCTTTCGGCCAAGGACACTTTGTTCGCGCGTTTCAGTTACGATCAGGCGGAATCCTATGTGCCCGGCGGCGCGCCCGGGTTCGCCGAACAAGGCGCTTTTGCCAGCAACCAGAGCATCCAGAACCATGCCCGGAATGCGGCTATTTCCGAAACGCATCTCTTCTCGCCGAATACGGTGAACCAAATGAGCTTCGGATTTAACCGCATCTTCGACTACATCACCTCGCAGGGAACCGGGAGCTGCTATTCGCAGACCCTGGGTATTCCGGGCGCGAATTTGGGGGGCAACAGTTGCGGTCTGACCTCGGTGGAAATGAGCACCTACTGGTCGCTCGGCGATCGAGGATATACACCGTTCGTAGGCGGCACGAATGTCTGGACGTTTAACGACTCGCTGGACCTGGTTCGGGGCAACCATGACATCCGAGCGGGTTTCGGCTATCGAGCGAATCAGTTGAATACGGTGGCGGTTGGTTTTCCCAACGGCTTCTGGGTGGTGGTAGGCGTGACGGGCGATGCCGCGGCGGATCTTCTGGCTGGGATCTACGTTTATGGAGCCCACGATCAGGAGTTCGACGGCGGAGTTACCGGACGCCGCTGGAAAATGTATCGGCCATATGTGGAAGACACATGGCGCGTGGGCAAGAATTTGACCTTGAACCTGGGTCTGGCGTACGCGATGGTGACGCCTATCAGTGAAGTTGCCAATCGGCAGTCTAACTTTGATCCGGCGACGGCGCAATTCCTGATCGCTGGTCAAGGCGCCGGGCCGAACGCCGGCATCAAGATGGATTGGACGGCGCTGGAGCCTCGCCTGGGCGCTGCGTGGAAGCCGTTCGGCAACAGCACGGTGTTTCGCGGCGGCTACGCGATCTTCCACGATTCGTCCTGGAATCAGGGCGCGCAGGGGTTGTGGCAAAACCCGCCGTATTACGCCGAAGCCGACAATTATGGAAGCAGCCCCATGGCGGCTGGATTCCAGACATTCACTTCGCCACCCGCTCCTTCCACTTTCACCGGCACCCTCTGGTCGCAAAATACCGATTTCAAACAGGGCCGAATTCAACAATACAACGCGAACGTGGAGCAGCAGATACCGGGGAACATCGTCCTGACGGCCGGGTATGCCGGCTCTCGCGCATCTCACATCCTGGTGTCGGGGAACAACATCAATGTAGGATCCCCAAGCGCATGCGGCACCGTTTCTGGATATACCTTAGGATGCGGGCCGGATGGAGCCGCGTTCGCCGCTCCGTACGCCTCTACGTTCCCGGGTTCGGAAATAAACAGTATCTTCGACGCCGGACGGGCGCACTACAATTCGCTGCAGTTCAAAGCCGAGACCAAGAGCGCGCGTGCCGGCCTGTATGGGCTAATCTCATATACCTACTCGCGTTCCTACGACACCGGTTTTTCCGATGGCCTGGGAAGCATCATCGGCGCCACCTATTTCCCCCTTCCCAACTGGCAGAGCCTGGATAACGGCCTTTCGCAGATCAACTTGAATCACAACTTCACTGCCAGCATCATCTACGATTTGCCGTTAGGCAAAGGGCGAAAATGGGGCAGCAATTGGAACGCTGCAGCCAACGCGATCGCCGGGGGCTGGGAGGTGACCGTGATCGAACACGCCACATCCGGTTTCCCAATATTCGACATCGACAGCAATAACACCTCTGGCGCCGGCCTTTTGAATGCGAATGCCAGCTCGTTAATCCGTCCCAACATGACCTGCAATCCGGCGCTGAGCAACCCCACGCTGTCCGCGTGGTTTAATACGGCTTGCTTCGCGCAGCCGGCGGCCGGCGAACTGGGCAATGCGCCGCGCACGCTGCCGGTTTCCGGGCCCGATTTTGTGAACACGGACTTTTCGATCATCAAGCATTTTGTTCCTCGCGAAGGATGGCGGGTGGATTTCCGAACGGAGTTCTTCAACCTGTTCAACCATCCCCAATTCGGCGCTCCGGGCGGCAACGGAGATGGCGCGGACTTCAATACTCCGCAGTTCGCGGTGATCAACTACACTGTGAACAATCCGCGTCTGGTGCAGTTTGCTCTCAAGCTGGCGTTTTAGCGTTAGTGAGCTAAACTGGATCGGATGAAGCGGCTCGTAATTGCGTTGCTGCTCACAGGCGCGCTCGCCTGGAGCCAGCCGAAGCGCAAGATCATTATCAACGAAGATTGTTCCGGACCGGGCGGCAGTAATATGCAGACGCTGGCGCTGCTGATCCAGTCGCCGCAAGTGGAAGTGCTGGGCATCACCGTGGTGAGCGGAGACCAGTGGCGCGACGAAGAAGTAGCGCACACGCTGCGGCTGCTCGAGATCCTGGGACGCACGGATATCCCCGTGATGCTGGGAGCTACGTTTCCGCTGGTGCGTACGCGCGAAGAATCACTCCAATGGCAGGAGCGCTACGGCAAGGTGTCCTACGCGGGCGCCTGGGACGAACGCTGGTGGCACGCGCCGTCGGTGGTGCCCGCGCTCGCTGAAGGAACGCCCAGCGTAAAGCCGGCGGCCGAAGATGCGGTTCATTTCCTGGTGCGTATGGTGCACCAGTATCCTCACGAGGTGACGATTTATGAGGGTGGCCCGATGACCAATCTGGCGCTCGCGATTTCCATAGATCCGCGGTTCGCTGAGCTGGCACAGGAACTGGTTTTTATGGGTGGGAGCCTGAATCCGCAAACGGATGACCTGGAGTTTGCCAACAACCCGCGCCACGAATTCAATTTCTGGTTCGATCCGGAGGCCGCTTACATCGCGCTCAGAGCGCCGTGGAAGAAGATCACCTGCACGCTTTCGGATATTTCGATCATGACGCGATTTTCGCCGGAGATGGCGAAGCGGATCGGTGCGAGCGGCACGCCGCTCGGGAAGCTATATCGCTCGCTTCTATCAGCAGGGAGATGGCAACGATTATATGTGGGACGAACTGGCCGCGGCGGCGTGGCTGGATCCGTCGGTGATCACGAAACAGGAGACTCGTTACTTGAGCGTGGACATCGAGCCAGGGACCCGGATACGGCAACACCGCTGTCCTGGACGGATGGCGACAAGCCCAAAACGGCGGGGCCGCCGGTGACGATTCAAGTGGCACTTGGATAAAGAAAAATTCTACGAGATGTTTGTGCGGCTGATGTCGGCCAAACTCGAACTAGCGCTTGAGGTCGAATACGAACTGCTGGATCTGGGAACGTTCGCGTTCGAGCGCTTCCGCCGATTGCTTCTGCAATTGCTGGTAAAGCTCCAGTTCTTTTTGCGCTTGCTCGGCTTTTCCCGTTTTTCGATAGGCCATCGCCAGCCGGTAGTGCGCCTCTTCCATCCCAGGGCTCACTCGGATCGCGCTCTGGTACGCGGAAATCGCCGAGGGCAGATTTTGAGCGTCGGCATTTAGCAATTCCCAGCAGAAGAAATGCCTCGCCGAGCTGCGGATCCAGACGGACAGCCTTATCGAGCAAGGCCTGAGCTTGGGATGGAGCGCTGCCGATCAGTGTGGCCGCATAATAGTAATTCGCCCAGGCGTTTTCGGGGTGAAGCCGTGCGAAGCGCTGCATACGTTGGGCGAAGCCGGCCAGGTCCTGTGATGGCGCGACTCGATATTTTGCCGAGGAATAAATACGGCGCGGGATCGCTGGCATCGAGGTCGGCGGCTTCGAAGAAACGTTGCGCCGCTTGATCGTAGGAGCCGCGCGAGTACAGCGCCACGGCCAGGCCAAGCAAAGTTCGAGTAGAGCGCGGGAACAATCGATGGCCGTCGGCAAACACTTCGACGGCCTGGTCCGACGCGCGATGGGTGAGCAGCTCAGCGCCCCAATTGAATAGATTGGGCTCGCTGGGATCGAGATCCGCGGCGCGCTGGTAGGCCGCGAACTGCTTCGAGCGGGTTGGTATCGGAAGCTGCCGCGGTGCCAAGCGCTGCAGTGGCCTTGGCGAGAGCTTCGGCGGATCGTAACACAGGATCGGAACCATGGCCGCCGCGAGCGGAAGGGTCGGCGACACCGGCGACAATGAAGTTGGGCTCGTCGAAATAGGGCGGAGGGGCTTGAGGGTTTGGGGCTTGGGCCCGCAGGCACATCGTGGCCGAATATCCCGGCCCCGAATATCCCGGCCCCGAATATCCCGGCCCCGAATATCCCGGCAATGATAAGAGCAGCAGCCCTCACACGGGCATTATAGCCGGAACTTCATAAACGACTCAGGCGGCCAATGACGAGGTCGAAATAGGCGCCGGCATTTATTTCGCGAAGCAGCATCACGTTGGGCTGTTTGCCGGTGACGCCCCACCAATCGACAACCGTCATTCCTAGGGTGAGGGCGCTCGAGCACTCCACTTCGACATTTACTTTGCGCCCATGGAAGAGCTCGGGCGCAAGCAGATAGGCGATCACCGTGGCGTCGTGCAGAGGACCGCCCTCCCATCCGTACTTGCGCTCGTCGAAGAGCTTGTTGAATTTCAGAAGATGGTAGAAGGCTTCGGCCACGGGGGTTCCGATGGCACGGAGTTTTTCGAGACGCGGCGCGGTGGTGAGCGCCTGGTGGGTGCAATCCAGAGGGATCATGGTGATGAGCGCGCCGCAGGCCGAGCACGCGCGCGGCGGCTTCGGGGTCGACGTATACGTTGAACTCGGCAGCCGGCGTGATGTTCCCGCCTTCCGAGAATGCGCCACCCATGATGACGATCTCTCGCAGATGACCGGCCAGGCGCGGTTCCTTCGCCATGGCCAGCGCGATATTGGTGAGCGGGGCCAGGCAGCATAGGGTGACATCGCCTGGCGGCCTGCGCATCACGAGATCGACGATGGCGTCAGGCGCGAATCCGGCGGCGAGCGGTGTGACAGGGTCCGGCAGATCGTAACCATCCAGGCCAGTGCGGCCGTGCACATGCTCCGCTGTGATCAGAGGGCGCAACAAAGGCGCCGAAGCACCCGCGTAGACCGCAGTTTCGCTGCGATGGGCAAGCTCCAGGATCTTGCGCGCGTTCTTGGAGGTGAGATGCACCGGAACATTTCCCGCGACAGTTGTTATGGCGAGCACCTCCAATTCGTCGGGGGAAGCCAGCGCAGTGAGGAAGGCAACGGCGTCGTCGGGCGAAGGGTCGGTATCGATGATGATGGGGCGGGGCATGGGAGCTTGGTTAACGTTGCTCATTACTGCAAATCACGGAGGGCTTGCTGAGCCTGTGCGTGGCCGGGATGCTGTTTGAGCAGATCGAGCAGCACGGCGCGCGCTTTATCGCGATCGCCCTCCAGGCTGTAAACGCGCGCCAGATTCAAGTAAGACTGATCGAAGGCCGGGGCCACCCGGATGGATTGCTGAAACTGAGCTACAGCGTCATCCCTGCGGTGCGTTCGCAGATAGAGGATGCCAAGATTATTCAGCGCCTCCGGATAATTCGGACGAAATGTCAATGCATTCTTCAAATATTGGTAGGCGCGTGTGGTGTCGTCGGTTTGGGCATAAACCATGGCGAGGTTGTAATTGGCTTCTGGGCTTCTTGGTCTGGCTGCCAGGGCCTTTTCCAACGTGTCCCGGGCCTCGCCCCAGCGCTTCTGTTGGCGATAGGCGTTGCCAAGATTTTCGAGAGCGATCCAATAATCCGGACTGGAGCGAAGAGCGTCTTCAAAATATCCGATCGCTTCGTTCGTGCGCCCCTCGCGCGTAGCGAGAAGCCCAAGATTGTTCCAGGAGTTGGGGAGGGTGTCGGGATAACTTGCCGTGAGCTTTAAGGCCTGCTCAAAGCTGGCGCGTGCTTCGGCGTTTTTTCCCTGCTTTAAATACACGCTGCCGAGGCCATATTGAGCTTCGGCGCTGGAGGGGTCATCCTGAAGAGCGATTTGGAAGGAAGCCAGGGCCTGATCGTAATAATCGCTCTTGAAGAATGCTGAACCGAGAGACAGATTGTTTCGGCCGAACTCGTAGGTTTGGGCATTGCCGGGAAAGGGAAGCGCAAGCGCGAGGCGCTGTTCGGTGGTCTTCGGGATGCGCTTAAAGTCGTCCTCAATGGACAGCGGCGACACAGGCCCTTGGTACACCTTAACAATGTCGCCGTGAGAATCGATTAAGAAGGAAGTGGGATTCTTGAGATCGCGGTGACGATCGAAAAGATAGCGATACAGAACGTTGTAGACTCCGGTGTGGTCATCCGCCGCGCGAACAACCGCGGGCTTGCCAGTCGGAGAGAAATTCGGTGCGGGGCTTGGCACCAGCAGCCACGTTTGGATGACCAGGTTATCCAAGCCGTCTTGGGACACGTTCGACGCCTGCGAGGCCTTCCCGAACGGCTCGACACGCGATGGGTCCGCGCCTTCTTCCACCCAGACGCGGTGATTGATCGGAAGGTTATGGAGTTGTTGCACCAATCCGCTCGGCCAGCGGATGGAAGCGTTCACCGGACCCTGGGCGTCTCCGAGACCGAAGAACACATCCTTGCTGTGCTGCGAAAGAAATCCGGAGCCGGCCTGAAGCATTTTCGTCTGGCGATCCACACTGATGGCCGCGCCGATGGCGTCGGGATTGCTCTTGGTGCCGCGCAGCCGGAACGAGATGGACGGCGGCAGATCGTCAGCGACATTCTTCAGCAAGCGTAACTGTGGAGCGCCGCGATTTTTGAGAAGGACCTCCTGGCGGCCGTCGTGATCGAAATCGGCGAGAGCGAAAGCGCGGCCGTCCTCGAGAAAATCGAGATCGACGGCGCCGGAGACGTCGGAGAATGTTCCATCGCGATTGTTCGCGTAGAAGACATTGCGCTCGTAACCGCTCCAGGTGTGGTCGGAACGGATCAGCTCATTGATCGCGTTCCAGCCCTGTTCGTACTCCTCGGATGGCTTGGCGCCGCCGGGCGAATTCGCGACCACCTGACGCCAGAAGAAACTATTGAGGTCTTCACGAACTGGGCCGGAAACCATGCCGTTGGCGATGTAGAGATCGGGAAGACCGTCATGATCGAAATCCCAGGCGTCGCTCGACCAGGACCATCGGCCCAGGCCCGTGCCGCTGGGCGCAGTGGCATCTTCAAATGTTCCGTCGCCACGATTCCGCAGGAGCGAATTGCCCATGGCGTGTTTGCGGTACAACGCGCGAGTCTCGGGAGGCGCGTTTGGCTGGAACCCGTCCTGTGTTGAGATTCGCTCGCCGGCGGCGGTCCACATATCAGCGACGTAGAGATCCTCGAAACCGTCGTTGTCATAATCGAACCAGCACACACTCATGCCCGCGCCGACATCTTCCACGCCCGCTTGGGGCGCGATATCGGTGAACGTTCCGTCGCCATTGTTGCGATAGAGATTCTTTCGTCCGAAATCGTTTACGACATAAAGGTCGGGCCATGTATCGCGGTTAAAGTCGCCCCAGCCGCAGCAAAAACTGTAGCGTGTGTTGTTCACGTTGAGACCCGATTGCGCGGTGACGTCGCGAAAAGTTCCGTCGCGGTTATTGCGCAGCATGAAATTGGGAGGACCATTTTCCGCGGCGTAATAAGGAGTGGGGTAGCGGTATTGGTCCGCGCCCTGATAGTAGGAGTAAAGGCAGAAATATATGTCGAGCCAGCCGTCGCGATCGTAGTCGGCGGCGGCCGCGCCGGTGAAGGTTCCCTGCGGCGGGTTGGCAAAGTGAAAGGCATCGGGCTTGAGCCGAAATTTGCCACCGCCCTGGTTCAAGAACAAGAGCGGACCGGAGGCGCGCACCGTAATCAAATCCTGGCGGCCGTCGTTATCGAAGTCGGCGAAAATGGCGCAGGCCGTATTTTCGAGAAGACCGACGCCGGAGGATGCGGTGATGTCCTCGAAGGTTCCATCGCCGCGATTGCGATACAGCCGATTGGGAAGGCCCGCAGGCTGGCAGACGTAGAGATCGTCGAAGCCGTCGCCGTCGATATCGCCAACCGAAACGCCATTGTGGCCGTAGATGTCGATGCCGCAGGCTGCGTCGAGAACGGTGCGCCAATCGTCAACGCCACGTAGCATTTGTTCCCGGTACGACGAAGCCGTGCCGAATACGCTGGGAGCGATGTCCTGGTACCAAGGCTGGGCGGAACGGGCGCGTGTCTCTTCACTGGAAGTCCAGCGCCGCAGGCGATCTTGATCCCACTCCAGATCCCAAACACCGACGCGCTGTTCGCGATGGAATCCGGCGCCAGAGCCCACCAGCTCATATCGGACACGCGTTCGCATCACGCCACTGGGTTGCGCGCCACCTGGTTGCACATCGATTCGGGTGACCTGAAATTCGGCGGTATGAATGGTCGACAACGCGGCGAGTGAGGATTTCAAATCGCGGATGAAAGCTTCGCGGCCAAGATTTATTTGCTGGGAGAACGTCACGCGGCGAACTTCGAGCGCTGGGCCAGGGCGCACGATATGGGATTCGACGGGCTGTGGGGAAGCTCCCCGGAAATCCGGAGCGAGTGAAGTCTCGATGCCGCCGGCCAGGTTTGCACGCCATGTCGCAAACACCGGCGCGAGGCGATCGTGATACTTCTCCGTGACGAAATCGTCCGGGGAGGTTTCCGGGACTTGCCCGTTTAACACCGGCCGCAGCCAGGGCGCAGCGAGCGCGCCTTTTAGAAAATTGCGCCGGCGAATGTTCATGAGGTAAACGGTGGCTTCTTCGCCGCAACGAAGCCGGCTCCCTCGCGAATGACGACCAGGTGATTGGCAGGTAAGTTCGAAAACGTCTGTTTCCTGCCGTTGGGCCAGCGGACTTCGAGCTGGGCGGATATTTCCGGGCCCAACCCAAAATGCAATCGTTTATCGTTCACTGAAAGAAAACTCGACTGGCTCATCACCTCCTGCACCTGTACGCGGCCGCCGTAATGGGCGGTGACGCGTGCGCCAATGGTGTGATGATCGCTCTCCAGTTGGACCTTCAGCCAGTGATTGCGCCCGGTGGTGTCGTTGCGCAGCAGCGACGGCGGCTCATTCATGTTCATGATGACGATGTCGATGTCGCCGTCATTATCGAAGTCGCCGAAAGCACATCCGCGGCTGGAGTGCGGCGCGGCCAGGGCCGGTCCAGCTTCGTCGAATAGTTCTTCGAACCGGCCGCCGCCCAGATTGCGAAACACGATGCGCGGATTCTTGTAAGGGAAGAGAGGCGCATGCTTTTCCAGTTCCGGATAGACCTGACCGGCGGCGATAAACAGATCGGGCAGGCCGTCATTATCCAGATCCACGATTCCCGCGCCCCAGCAAACGTAACGGGTCTCCACGCCCAGGCCGGACTTCAAAGTCACGTCGGTGAATTCGCCCTTTCCATTGTTTTCGTAAAGCACGCTGGTGTCGTCGGCGAAATGAGTCTTGAGAATGCCGAGTGTTCCATCCAGCTTATAGTCTCCGATGCCGATGCCCATGCCCGCTTGCTCGGCGCCGTCCTCGCTGAGGGCGACGCCACGTTCGAGCCCTTCTTCCAGAAACGTTCCGTCGTGCCGGTTGCGGAAGTAGAAGCTGGGTGTTGAATCGCAGGCCACGTAAATATCGGGCCAGCCATCGTCGTCGAAATCCGCGGCGACAGCGGTGAGCGAGTAGGCGCGCACGCGATCGACGCCCGCCTGTTTGCTCACGTCGCTGAAATGGCCGTGACCATCGTTGTGAAACAGGTAGCAGCGGCCTTGGGGAAGGCCGCGCGGACCGCAATGCACGGGAATCCCTTTCCAATCGCAGCCGGTTGGAATTTTCGCGCCCGTGTCCAGATCGACGTAGGTGTTGAAGAACAGGTCGAGGTGACCGTCGCGATCATAATCGAAAAAGGTGCAGCCGGTGCTCCATTGAGGGGCGGGAAGCACGAGCCCTGCTTCATGCGTGACGTCGCTGAAGGTGCCGTCGCCATTGTTGCGGAAAAGAACATTCTTGTCGTAATAGGTCAGGAATAGGTCGTCCAGCCCGTCATTGTTGTAATCGCCGATGGTGACGCCGGAGACCCAGCCGGGACGCGCGAGGCCGGATTTCGCGGTGACATCGAGAAAGGTTCCATCGCGATTGTTTTTGTACAGCCGGTTGCCGGCGCCGGCAGGAGTGGCGCCGAAGCGCGTGCCACCCAGAACCAGAATATCGAGCCAGCCATCGTGATCGTAATCGAAGAACGCGATGCCGCAACCCACGGCTTCGAGGATGTGATGCTTCGCGTCGATGGGTCCATAAATGCTCGGAGCGGTGAGACCGGCCGCGCGCGCGACGTCGGTAAACTTGGCATCGAAGGGCAGGCCAGAGCGCTTTCCACGCTGTTGCGGACGGATGTTGCGCGTCGCCATGCCTTGCGCGTAGAGCGAGGCGGGAATGCTTTGGAGGAGAGCCCGGCGAGTCATGCGCATGCTGGTCTCAGTTGAATCGCTCATCGGTAGACCGCGCAGCCGCGCGCTTCGAGAGAAGCCAGGAATGCCGGCGGCGGCAAGTTCACCCAACGAAGGTCGAGTTTTTCCAGGCGAGGAAGTTGAGCCAGGGCTGCCGGCAAATGCGTCAAAGGGTTGCCGCGGAGATCGAGCTGACGCAGCTCCTGGAGTGCCGCAATCGACTCCGGAAGCGATGCCAGCCGGTTGTTTCTCAGATGCAGCTCGCGCAAGCGTGCTAAACGCCCAACGGAATCGGGAAGGGTTCGGAGCCGGTTGTCGGATGCGCGCAACTCGATCAGGCCAGTCATACAAGAAATGGACTCGGGCCATGCGTCGAAGGCGTTCTCACTTATATTCAAATAGCGCAATTTGGTTAGTCTGGCGAGCGCTGGCGGCAGCGAGCGCAGTTGATTGTCGTGCAGATAAAGAAAATCGGTGAGACCGTCCAGGTCCGCCAAGGCGTCCGGTACGTGAGCCAAGTTGTTGTGTCCAAGATCGAGCATTCGAAGAGTCTTCAAGCGGCCGATCCGGGAAGATATTTCCGTCAGATCGTTGTCGGCCAGGACCAGAGTTTCGAGCCCGGTTCGTTCCCACACCCAATCGGGTACATGGCCCAGCCGCTGCTTCCATAAATTCAGATGAGGCGCGGAGGCTAGTTTCTTCGTCAGGCAGTGGCGGCAAAGGCAGCCTTCTTGCGGGGCTGGCGGCAACGGCAGAACATTGGGGAACTCCGAGCACCAGCAACCTTTTTCCGGCTCACAGGACATGGGCGCTTTACACTCAGAGCACAACGTCTGCATAGTGGCATTATCAAACAGTCGCATTATCAATCGGATTCGAACGTGTGGTTGTGACCCGGCCGGGTCATCATTCTGAACGCGTTCAAAATAGTTCTTGACGCGCGCCGTCTTGGGGGTCAGACTGTTGTTGAATACGTTCAAAACCATGCCGCCCGTAAAGATCACGCCCAAGGCCGAGGAAACCGGCCTCAGGATTCTGGATGCCGCACTGGAACTCTTCCGCCAGGAAGGGTTCGACACGGCGACTATGCGGGATATTGCGCGGAAAGCGGGAGTTGCAACCGGGGCGGCCTATTACTATTACCCATCCAAGGACGCCATCGTCATGGGCTTCTATCAGCGCTCCAACGCGGAGATGCAACCGAAGATAGAGGCGGCCCTGAGCGAGGTGAATGGCCTGGAGAAACGTTTGTGCGCGGTGATTCGAGTGAAACTCGCACACTTTGCGCCTAACCGAGGCGTACTGCGCGCGCTGCTGAGAAACGGCGCAGACCCCAAACATCCGCTATCGCCGTTCAGCCCGCAAACGAAGGAGATCCGGGACATCGACATGGCTTGGTTCCGGCGCATTTTGGTGGATTGCGGCGTGCGCGTCCCACGCGACCTGGAACCGCACTTACCCGGTGTCCTCTGGTTTTTTCAAATGGGGGTCATCTTTTTCTGGGTGATCGATGAGTCGGCCAATCAAACGCGCACTGAGCGGCTGCTGGACCTGGCGGCGAAGAGCGTTACCTCTTTGATTCGAGTGTCCGCGCTGCCTCTGATGCGGCCCGTGCGAAAGACGGCAATCGAGTTGATCGAGATGGTGAAGGGAGACCAGCCCTGAACGCGCTGGAATTTCTAGCGATGCCGGCCATGAAGATTCGAACGCTGGTGAGGGCTTGGGAGTTTCATTCGATCCCGGTGCAGCCAGCGTTCCAACTTGTGCAATAAGCCAGTCAGCCAATTCCACATAATTTAGAACCTCAGACGGACGCTATCACAAATAATTTGCGGCGTCACCGGGGGGCCGAGAACTCGCGGCGGAGGCTAATGGCTGGCGCCCGAAAGCTTGCGGTAATACTCGGCGACGGAGTCTTGATAGCCGGCGGGGATCTTGGCCGGGTCTGTATTGCGGATGGTGCCGCCGTGGTTTTCATCCAGCCGGCGCCGCAACTGCAATTCCAACGCGTCCACGCCGCTGACGAGTTGCTGGTGCATCTGCTCGACCAAGCCGGGATTTCCGGGGAAACGGCTGGGATCGAGACTGCGCATTTGATCGATCAGGGATTGCAACTCGCGCTTCGCCTCAGGACTATCCTCAACCGCGGCGCGGACCTGGTTGAGCACGTTCAACCCTTGCTCAATCTCGCGCTGGGTATCGGCGGGGTTGGGACCTGACTGGGGCGACGCGGCCCGACCGGAGATGCGAGTGTTGCCGGTGTCAATGCCACCGCGCGGATTGCCATCGCGATTGGTAGCGCCACCTCGGGGATTACCCACCAGACCAGCGATGCGATTGCCAACTGCACCCGCCTGGCCTCCGCCGGCTTGGCCCGTTTGTCCAGACTGGCCGTTCTGCGCTTGCCCCTGACCGGGCTGACCGTCACGCGTGAGTTGGCCATTCTGGGCTTGTTGGCCGCTTTGAGATTGCTGGCCGCTTTGAGATTGCTGGCCAGGTTTGCCGGGCTGACCTTGTCCGCCTGGGGACTGCCCGGGTTGACCATTGGGACGTCCGCCGAGGCCGCCGAGTTGGTCGCGCAGACGAGATAGATCGTCCATGGCGCGATTGAGCTGCGCATCCTCGGAACCGTGCTGCGCGCTGCCCAGGGCGCGAGCCGCGTCACCGACATCGCGACCCAGCTTTTGCAGGTCACTGGTGAGACCGGTTTCCGCCTGGTCCGAGAAAGTGCCGCTACGCAGCCCATCTGAGCTGTGCTGCATGCGCGTATTGAGGTCGTTTTGGTCGATACCGTCGAGCGCGCTGCGCAACTTGATGGCCGCGGCCGGTTGTGTGGGCGCGAGTTCGCGCGCGGTAGAGCGCATCTGCTGCGTGAGATGCTCCAAGTCGTCAGCCACCTGCTGGCGATCACCGACCATTTTGTCGATTTCCTGGGGCGAGGGATATTTGAGCGGCTTGCCGGAAGTGCGAGCGGCATTCTGCTGAGACATCAAGTCGCGCACACGATCGGCCTGCTGCTTCTGCCGGGCCGCCAATTGATCGGCCGTCTTGGCCATGGAGCTGAGGCGGCTGGCGTCGTCCTGCTGCTCCAGGCCGCCCAGCAGGTTGCTGGCTTCGCGCAAGCGGTCCGCGGCACGGCGGGAATCGGCTGCGCTGGCGCGTTGTGAGACTGCCCGGCGCATGTCGTCGTTGGCCTGGCGTAAACGATCGAGCGCTTGTTGGGCTGCCTGCTGGCGGCTGTCGGCGGCTTGTTCGGCGGACTGCTGGCCGTCCTGGCCGCCGGATTGACCGGCCTGACCGGCCTGTCCACTGGATTGTCCGGAACTGGATTGTCCGGAAGCCGAGCTCTGGCCGCTCTTCCCAGTTTGCCCCCCCTGTCCACTTTGTCCACTTTGCCCGCTCTGCTGGCTCTGTTGTCCGCGCTGGCCATTTTGAGCAAGCTGTTGCTCCATCTGTTGCTGCAGCTGCTCGGCCTCACGCTGCAACATTTCCTGTTGCCACTTCTGCTCGGCGGTCTGTGTGCCATTGCGCTGTTGCTGCGCCAGATCCTCCTCGCGCTTGGCAAGTTCGTCGAGCTTCTTCAGCGCGTCGTTGACGGCCTGCTCCCTTTGTTCGGCGCTGCTAGACGCGGGTTGGCGCGTCTCATACTGATTTTTCTCGGTATCGAGTTCCAGCTCAAAGAGCTGCGCCAGATCGCGCGCGGCGCCGCCCCCCCCTCCGCCTCCGCCCTGCGCTCCGAAGGCAACCTGAATACGCCGGAACGTGGCTTCGGCGCGCAGCAGGGATTGCAGCGCCTTCTGTTCGTTGGGGATGGCGTCCTTCCACTTTTGCTGCTGCAATTGTTGCGCGGCGGGCTCCATGGCCTTCGAAGCTGAGAGCATGTCCTTCTGGAAATCGTTGATGGCCTGCACTTCGTTGGTCAACTCGCGGGCCTCCAAGCGGCCGGAAAGCGAGATGGCCTGATCGCGTAAGGTGGTTTGGGATTGGGACAAGAGCTTGGCGATATCGGTGCCCTGCTGCTGGGTGGAGTTCTTATCACCCTGTTGCTTGAATGTCGCGGATATGATTTCCTTCTCGCGCTGCGAAATCTCGGCCGACGGGTCGCCCCCTCCTCCACCACCTCCGCCTCCCCCGCCACCGCCCACTTGCGATTGCGAAAATTCGCGCTCAAACGGGTCGGCCTGGATGAACATCATGTCGGTGCGGGCTTCGGCATTGGCGTCCTTGGCGGTGGCGTAGACACTCACCAGGTCGCCGGGAATCAGCTTGAAATTTTCGAGCGACAGCGTGGCGGAGCCGCTGGCTTCCTTTTTGCCTTTTTGCGGGAGCACATCCAGCGTAGTCTCGGGTCCGCCGTTGACCGAATAATGCAGCTCTACGCCCTTGAGGCCGTATTCGTCAGTGGCCTTTGCGGCCACCGTCACCTCTTCGATGGGATTGGCGTGATAGTCGCCACGGCCGGGACGCACCAGGGAAATCTGAGGCGGGTTGGCTTTACGGGCCTCAATGAAAAAATCCTCGCTGACGCGAACGGGCTGGCCTTGCTCAACGCCGGCGACGTGGTAGACGCCGTCTTTATCCATCTTGACGGTGCCGCGATAGACGTTATTCGTCCCGCCGGTGAGCTGGATCTGTGTCGGCTGATTTTGCGCATTGTCGAGCTGGAGTTGGCCACCTTGCAATGGACGGTCTGTGGAAATTTCGAGTTCGGCCTCGGTACCGGTGACGGCGCGCAGATCGCCTCCGCGCTCATCGGTCTCGGGCGGCATGCCGGTCCAGGCGGGGAAATGGTACGTGACGCGAATCTGCTTCACGGCGGGCAGGTCGGTGACGCGAATATTGAAGTGCTTCGACGTCATCGCTCCGGCCGTGACGTAGTATTCGACGTTCTCGGGCAAACCGGCGAATAGAAATTGATAGCCGCCGGCGAAACTGCCAGCCTGGGTGGGCTGCATCGCGATAGCTTCCCACTTGGAGGAGCTCTGATAGCGGGCATACAGCCTGACGCGAGGCGCGCGCAGGCCAGTGGGGAGGGCGGAGACCAACTGATCGGCATGGCGGCGAACGACAGCGTCGCCTGGAGTGACGCGCAGATCGTAGAGCGCCGGCTTGTCGCGATGCGGGCCGGTCCACAGGAGCGAAGCGCCATAGCCCAGAAAGCCGGGCCCTGCGGCGATCATCCAGATCAAGATGGCGAATGCGCCGACGCCCGCGGCTAGCGAGCTCCAAAGGCGAACGTCGGTGACCAGTTCACTGGGCTGGGCGAATTGGGCCACTTGGAGGGTGTCTCCGGCCAAAAGCTCAATGAAGGGATCTTGGCGCTCGTCATTATTTTGGGCGCGCTCGGTGAACGTCGTGAGGCGCTGCTGGAATTGCGGGAAGGCAGCTTCGGCGGTTCGGATCACGCGAGGGCGCGTCAGGCGGCGCAGGGGCAGCGCTAATCCGGCGGCCGCGGCGATGGCCAAAATCAAGATGAGAGCGAAGCGCGCGGCGGTGACGCTGCCATGCGAAAAGGCGAGAGCATTGGCGATCGAGACCAGCACCAGGGTTGCGGCTAGTGCGCCGCCGGCGAGGATTGCCAGGCCGCGCAGCAGGGTGCTCCAACGCAGACGCTGCTCCAGTTGCGCAATGTATGCGTGAACTTGTTCGCGGAGACTCATGGCACCTCCTACCGTAAACGCCGCGCACCACGCGAACAGGACGCGACGGTTTGTTTCCTATGCGAGCGCGTCCCGCGCCGTCCGCTCCAACGCCCGGGCCAACGTTTCAATTGAAGCATATCGCAATGGGCGGAGTGGACTGCCGTTCTCGGGAATGTGGAAGAATTCGGCTATGCGGATCGACGCGGACCTTCCGAGCGGCCACAAGGTCGCAGTTAGGTGCCCGCGAGAAGGGGCTCGTAGCTTACTACCCGGTCGGCTTCCTCCTGCTGAATGTGCCACAGTCGACAGTTTGGAATGACCCCGGCACCGCATTGTCGATCGCTGCGACGATTGCTCGAAGGTTGTTCCGCCGGAATGTTGTCCCGAATGACTGGTAGCTGATAGCTGACAACGCTACAGCGGCAGGCGACGCCTGTCGAGCAACACCTTCACGGGTGGTGCTGGTGCTCGCGTTGCGCTTGAGCGAATTGGATCAGGCGCCTTATCTGGGCCATCGAAAGAGTGGGAAATCCCTGGTGAAGCTCCTCAATCGTTTCTCCAAGGTCGTAACTGCCGACGATGGCGTCCGGCATGATGCGGGTTCCGCGCACCACGGGCCTGCCCGATACTTTGCCGGGCACGCATTCAATTAGCTCACACTGAGTCCAGTCGATGTCCAGAGCTGTATCTACCTTCGCCATCGTTCTGTGCTCCTTCTCCTAGCATACGAAACGGGGGTCGGATTAGGGCGCGGCTAGGGTACGCTGAACCGGCGCAGGTCGCGCTCCGTCGCGCCGTACAGCGGGGGCCGCTCTACACCGAGCAACGCCAGGTACACGTACATCTCCCCGCGATGGTGCACCTCATGCTCCACCATGGCGCGCAAAAGCTTCCAGGCCGTGATGGGAGCGCCCTGCGGCGTGACCCCCTTTCCGGCCAGTTGATCGGGCGTCAGGGGCTGCAACATTTCGACGGTCTCACGATGCATGCGCTGCATGAAAACGATGACGTTTTCCTGGCCCTCCGCCAGCTCCGGGCCGCAGCCGCGATAACGGCTGGGACGCCCCAGCGCATTTTCGGCGAAGGTGTAGCGTTCTACGGCCGCGATGTGGCGCGCCAGATCGCCACATGAGAACACATCGTCAGCGTGGCGCCACTCCAGTTTCTCGGGAGGCACGGCGCGAAGCACTCGCAGGGTTCGCTCACGGATGGTTTCGAAATACGCGAGGAAGCTCTCGATGTTTCGAATTTCCATGAGACCAGTTTGTCAGGTTGCTATGCTTCCTCGCGCTGGGTGCCTGCTCCGTCGCGCCATATATCGTAGTTGCCGAGCGTTGGCGGCGGCTGGGCGCGGAGCAAGTCAGGCCGTTACTTCGCGGAGGCGTTGTGTGCCGCTTTGGAATCGCGCGCCTTCTTTACAATGTCGCGGACCTCCGCAGCTAGCGTGGACGCGTTGTAAACGAAGCCATCCTTGATCGTCCATTCAACTCCCGCGCCCTCTTTATTTGGATAAAGCACCTTGATGTCCTCGAGAGGGTTGCCTTTAACAACGATCAAATCCGCGAGATAGCCGGGGCGCACTTCACCGAGCTGACCTTCCATTCCCAGGATCTTCGCGTTGTTTCCGGTCGCATGCTGGATAACTTTAATGGGACGGAACCCTGCTTCTTCCTGCAACTCGAGCTCTCGGAGCAGGCCGAAGCCATAAATCTGGTAGATAAAACCTGCGTCGTCGCCAACGCCGACCACACCGCCGAGGCGATCGAAGTCGCGCACCGCAGCCATCCAGATGCGGTAATTCTCCTTCCAGAAGGCCTCATCGTTGGAGGTCCAGTGCAGGAAGTATGAACCGTGATTCGCTGGGTTGGGGCGGAAGTAGTCGGCGAGCGCGGGATGTAGGTAGTCACGGAACACGGTCTGGTTCTGGGCGCGCTCGAGGTCGCGACTTGCGTCATAGATATCGAACGTGGGTACCCAGGCGACATTCGCCTTCACCATCGCATCGAGCACTTCTTGCAACTTCTTAGGATCGGCCTCACGCCAGAGGTAACCCGCGTATCGGAAGCGGTCGGACTCGTCATTGTAGTTGTAACTCGCCGGGAAGTTTTGTACGCCATCGGGAAGGGCTGCGTCCGGGATTCCGTACCAGTGTTCTATGGAGCGCGTCCCGAAGCGAATGTCGTCCCAGGCAGTGGTTTCTTCGACACCCGCATGATGGGCGACCGGGAGGTTCAGCTTATGGGCTTCGTCCTCGATCGCTTCCATAACGTCGCGATGAACCTGTCTCATTTTGATTCCATCAGCGCCCATTTGTTTCGCCTGGCGAACGCTGGCGCGGGCCTCCGTGCCGTTCTTGGGATTGGCGAAAAGGCTGCCACCAGCCCTTCCGAACATTGGGTAAACAAAGATCCGGGGTGCAACGATCTCCCCGGAAGCGCTCCTGGCTCGCAGATTCAGGGTCTTCATAAGGTCGCTGCCAACGTCGCGAACGCTGGTAATACCACATGCCAGCCAGATCTTGAACTCGTACTCAAGGGGCTGCGGTTCGCCATCGCGCTCGTCCTGGATGTGGGCGTGGGCATTGATTAGGCCCGGCAGAACGTACTTACCTTTGGCGTCAATTTCTATGGGTGCGGGCAACCGCTTCGCACTGCGGTTGAGGGCCACCGGATCGAGCGCAACCACATCCACGATGCGGTTGTTCTCGATAATGATGTCGTATGGGCCGGATGCAGGCGTACCGTTGCCGTCCGCGATCATCGCGTTGCGGATGGCCATGCGCGGGTACCGGTTGCCGCTCACGGGAGCGGTTTGCGCCGTCGCGGCGGCCGAGAACGCAAGAGCGAGAGCTAGAGCACGCATTGCACACCCATGTCCCATATCAGCCTCCAGCCTCCCGACTCGCGCTAACCCGTTAACAATCGAAGCATATCGCACTGGCATAGGGGCTAAGCCACGCTAAAGCGGCGCAGGTCGCGGTCCGTCGCGCCGTACAGCGGGGGCCGCTCTACACCGAGCAATGCCAGGTAGACGTACATCTCCCCGCGATGGTGCACCTCATGCTCAACCATGGCGCGCAAAAGCTTCCAGGCCGTGATGGGAGCGCCCTGCGGCGTGAGCCCCTTTCCGGCCAGTTGATCGGGTGTCAGGGGCTGCAACATTTCGACGGTCTCACGATGCATGCGCTGCATGAAAACGATGACGTTTTCCTGGCCCTCCGCGAGCTCCGGGCCGCAGCCGCGATAACGGCTGGGACGCCCCAGCGCGTTTTCGGCGAAGGTGTAGCGTTCTACGGCTGCGATGTGGCGCGCCAGATCGCCACATGAGAACACATCGTCAGCGTGGCGCCACTCCAGTTTCTCGGGAGGCACCGCGCGAAGCACTCGCAGGGTTCGCTCACGGATGGTTTCGAAATACGCCAGGAAGCTCTCGATGTTTCGAATTTCCATGAGACCAGTTTGTCAGGTTGCTATGCTTCCTCGCGCTGGGTGCCGAGGTAGCGGCTGGCGAGGACCGATTCGGCAATGGCGGCGAAGAGCACCAGCAGCATGACGTACCACCAGAGAGCTTCCCTGATTTTGCCGGGAGCCGAGGGGCCGGGCGCTGACGCGTTCTCGGTGCCCTTCCCGCCCGTGCCTTGCCATAGAGCCAAGACGTCCTCGGGGATCACGTCGAGGTTCGACTCTTTAGGATCCGGGTTGACGGCCACTTCGTCCTGGCGGCCATTGGCGAGGCGAAGCTGGTAATATCCGGCCTCGGTAAGTTGGAAAGATTGCGCGGAAGCGGCCTCGCCCAGAGTGAGCGGGCGCTTGCCTTCGGGGTCGGTGACTTCAACGCCCTGCGCTTGTTCTTTGGCGTTGCGAAGGTCGAGAAAAGCGTCCACCGGACGCGCACCGCCCTGGCGTTCGCTGCCCGCGAGATAACGCGCGGTCTGCTCGATGAAGGGAACGAAGGCTGGATCGAGCGGAAAATCGTTGGTGAGGTTGTCGAGCCCGGACGTGAGCAGTACCACGCGGCCCTCACCGATCCGCTTCTCGAGCAACAGCGGCGTTTGATCGGCCAAACGGACAATGACGCGCGCGGCTGCGGGACCCGCGCCGGGATCGACATTGAGGGCATAGAAAAACTTGACGCCCGGCCAGCCGTTGGCTTTGGCGACCGCGGGATACGACGAGTCGCTGGAGCCGACTGCCATGGAACCACCGGGAACGCGAGTGTAATCGCGCGTCTCAATAATGTGCGCACCGAAGATGGGAATCTGCGAACGGCCACCCGCGGAAGTGCCCGCGGCGATGAGCAGGCTGCCTCCGGAGCGCACGTACTCGCTGAGCGAATTTTCGAGCAGCGAAGGAAGGGAATTGAGATCGGAGAGAATGATGAAGGCGTAATTGGACGGCTTACGATCCGCGGCTTCGCTGACGTTGATGGATTCGAGCGCAAAGGCCGATTGCGCAGCCGCCGAGAGCGCGGCGCCGATGTAGAGCGGTGAGCGGTTGTCGCCATAGTTGTGGATGAGCAAAGCCTTTTGCGGATCGGAACGCGCCACCGCAAAGCGGCGAAGGTCGTCGGCGGGGAAGCCGTCAGCGGCGTCGATCTTGATCTCGCAACGGCTGAAGCCGTAGGGAACATCGAGGGCGGGGAAGTCGACGGTGGCGCGTCCATTGGCAGGGACGGCCACGGTTTTGTTGGCGGTGGTTTTTCCGTTTACGACCAGGGACGCGGTGCGCTGGGCAACGGGAGTTCCAAAACCAGCAATCACGGCTTGTACGTGAACGGGCTTGGCGTCCTTCCCCCAAACTTGTCCTGGTGCGTCCACCGATTCGACGGTCCAGTTGGGTTGGCCCTTGGTGACCACGGCGTGGGCCAGCAGTTTCACGTTGTCGGGCAACGCCATGTCGGAAAAGGTGGCAGCCAGGTCAGCGCGCTGCATGTCACTGAACAAATGGAGCTCGATGGGAGTGTGGACGCTCTCGGCCAGGGCACGCACCGCGCGAGCCAATTCGCCGAAACTTCCGTGGCCATCGCCGGGTGGAATGGCTTGGACCGCGGCGCGCAATGCGGACTGATCTTCAATGACTTGCGTCATGAATCGCAACTGGGAGCCAAAGGCCGCCACTTGCGCGCGGGCAGCACCCTTTCCGGAGAGCACGGTGATGGCTGCGTCCTTGGCGTCGGCCAGCCGAGTGCCGGCGCGCATGCTAAACGAGTTGTCCACCACCAGCAGCACCAGCCGGTTGCTGGCGAGAGCGGACGCGTTGCGATTGATGAATGGATTGGCGAAGGCAACGATCAGCAGCAGCAGCCACAACAGGCGCAACGAAAGAAGCAGGAAATAACGGAGCCGCCGATGCCGCGTGGAGGCTTGGGTGCGCGACTCGTACAGCATCAACGAGCTGACTTCTTTGGGAGCGCTGGTTTGCCGCTTCAACAAATGCAGGTACAGCGGAAGCCCAAGCCCGGCGAGGGCGGCCAGGAACCAGGGAGCGAAAAGTCCCATTACTTACGCACTCCACGCAACGTCAGATATTCGCGCAGGGCGGAGTCGAGCGGCCGATTGGTCATGAGCAGGTAATAGCCCATGCCCGCCCCGAGAGTGCGATCGCGCAGATCGGCCAGGTGCGCATCGATTTTTTCGCGATACTCTTTTCTGGTGTAATCGGGGGTGACTTCTAGCTCCTGTTTGGTTTCGCTGTCAACCAGGATGGACGGCCGATTCAATTTGGGACGCACATCCTCGGGATCCAGGACGTGAAACAAGACCACCTCGTTGCCGCGATAGCGCAGCGGCTCGATGTTTTGGATAATGCTGGCGGGCGACTCCCAAAAGTCGGAGACGATGAGCACGATGCCCCGCCGCTTCAGGAATTCCTGGAAGTAGCGCATGGGCTTGGCGAAATCGGTGCGGGCGCGAGCCTCGGCTTGTTCCAGCGCGGCCAATAATCGATGTAGCTGTCCCTGGCGCGTAGACGGGCGAACGAAGTTGCGAATCTCATCATCGAAAGTAATCAGCCCGGCGGCGTCGCGCTGATCGTGAATGGCCAGATAGAAGATGGACGCGGCCAGGTAGCGAGCGTAGTCCATTTTGTTCACACCGTGCGAGCCAAACTGCATGGAGTTGCTGGCGTCGAGCAATATGGTCAGCACGCTGTTGGTTTCGCCGCGAAAGCGCTTCAGATACAAGCGCTCAGTTCGCGAGTAGACGTTCCAATCGACGTGGCGCAGATCGTCGCCAGGATTATAGGCGCGATATTCAGCGAACTCCTGGCTGAAGCCAAAGTCGGGCGAGCGATGCAGGCCGGCCACAAAGCCATCGACAACGGTTTTGGCGACCAGGTCGAGTCCGGAGATGCCGGCGAGGATGGCAGGATCGAGGAAGCGTTGTTGCATGAAGAGCTATTCGCTGTTAGCTTTTGGCCATTGGCATTTGTTCATCACGCTTGAAGCCATGCCGCGCAGCCCCGCTAGTTCTTCCCGCCTTCGATGAAGGCTTTCAGTCTTTCAAACATCGATTGTGGCAATAGGATGCGTCCGTTGATGAGGCAAACCTGATAGGGCCCACCTTTGCAGATTTCGTCTGGCCGAATTTGCAATTCCTTGTTTTGGGGAGCCGGCCCTTCGTCGAGGGGAAGGTAGGTTTCATCCATCAGAACCGTTCCCCCATCGTTCCAAACGGTGCAATGCAGTTGGGCGCTTCCACCGACGGTACATATTTGCCAATACCCCGTTTTTGCGCCCTCCACCCGCACGGCCGCCGCCGGCACTTCTGTGGGCCGCTTGGGTCTTGAGCAGGCAAGGCAGCACAGTATGGCGGCGAGGAGGTATCTCAAACGATCCCCCACTTACGCCGTAGCCACCATTCGGAAAAACGGAGCAGCAACAGCACCAGGAAGACCAGTGGCAGGTCCCACAGATCCTTGGTTTCGCGCACGGTGACCCCGGCTTCTGAAAAAGGAATGCTGCCGGCGAGTTTGGCCAGGTCGGCGGGCTCCCAATATTGTCCGCCGGTTTGGGTGGCCAGGCGTTCCAGCAGATCGCGATTTTGTTCGGTGTGGAAATTCTCCGCGACGCCGTCCATGCGTTGAAAAGTTAATACATCGCGACCCAGTTCCTTGTCCGCGCGCTGGGCCGTCACTTCGGTCAGGTAAGCGCCGGGCTTGGGAGCGGACCAGGCGGCTTGGAACTGGCCTGGATTATCTGGAACCGGCGACATCTCGACCAATGCGCTGACGCCGCTCGGTCCCAGAATGTGAGCTTCCACCTTGGCATCGCGAGCAGGGTTGTATTGCTGATCGCGAACATCCGCGGTGATATTGATCGCGCCGTTGTCGAGCAGCATCTGAGAAGGAACGGACGCTGCGACGTGGCCGGGCGTATCGGAAACCAGCCAGCGCAGCAGCTGCTGCCAGAACAAATCGTGAGCGGTGTCGCCGAGCGGCGAACTCATCTGCCAGCGCCAACTGCCTCCGGTGGCCATGATCGCGGTGCGGCCACGGCCGAAATTTTCGGTGATCAGCAATGGCAGCGTTTTTCCTTCGGGAGTAATCATGCTGGCGAGAAGTTCGGCGCCCGGTTTGGGAACGCCGGGATCTTCATAATCCATCAGGTAGGGCAGCTTCTTCCACTTTTCGGCGTTCGCGGCGGGATCGTCCACCAGTCGCGTGATAATGCTGTCTCCGCCGGCACGAGCCAGCGAGGCCGTGGTGTGCGTGACGCCGTTTTTCGGATCCACTTCGCGATGAAAGGTGCCGGCCTGGGTGGGAAGCGTGGTGGGAAACAGATCGGTGAGGTTGGTTGCGTTCCAGCCACCGTCGGCGAGCGAGTACTGACCGCCCAGCAGCAGCAAGCCGCCACCGCGGCGATCCACGAACTGGTGAATTAATTCCTGCTGGCCGGGTGTGAAATAAGCCGCCTCCACCGACCCGATAATCAATCCCTGATAGGCGAAAAGATCCTCGCCGCGAGAAGGGAAGCCCGCGGCCAGCTCCTTAGGATCGGAGATTCCCTGACGATAGATTTTGTTTTCGCTGGTGCGAACCATGGAGACGATTTGTACCATGCGATCGTCTTCCTCCGCCTGGCGGATAAACTTGTACTCCCAGCGCGGTTCCCCCTCGATATAAAGGATGCGGCGAGGTTCGGCGCCGACGTTTACCACGCGGGTCAAGATATTGTTCGCCGTGTTCTCTTCGCCGGCCAGTGGAGCCGCGGCGATCTGGAGTGTTTTGGCGCCCGCGCCGCCGATATCGAACATCAAGGTCTCGGTCTGAAGATTGCCGTCCGGTCCGAAGGTGATGGCGCGGGAAGCCAGCAGCTTGGCCTGCGGGGTGCTGACATCGCGCACCGTGAGGTTGATCTTCGAACCCGCGTATCCACGTTGATGCAAGGTGATTCGGGCGGCCAGGCGCGAGTCGGCCAGGGCGCGGGGAGCAATCACCGCATCGTCCAGTTCCACATCATGCGCGGCGTGCTCGCGTCCGAAGCCCACGGTGTGAACGGGAATGTGACGCGCACGCAGCGCGTTGATGGCATCCGCACTGATGCCTCCGGAGTTGTCATCGCCGTCGCTGAGCAGCACCACGGCGCCGATCGGCAGGTCGGACGTTTCCTCGCTCAACTGCTTGAGGCTATCGCCGATGCGAGTGGAGGGCGCGCTGGGCGCCAGGTCTTTGAGGCTGTCGATGCGGGCGGGCACGGCGTCCACGCGGTAGAGGCGCGTTTGAAACGCGCGGTTGAGGCCGGCCAGAACGCCGTTCTGGAGCGCTTGAACGGCTTTAGCCTGGCGCGTGGAGCCATCCTCCGATATGGCCATGCTGCGTGAATCGTCGACGAGAACAGCGATGATGTTTTGTTGCGGTTTCAACTCGGCGATGGTGATGGCCGGTTGCCAGAGTAGCAGCAGCAGGATTGCGGCCAAGAGTGTCTGCAAGCTCCAGATCACCCACGCCCGCCAGCCGCGCATCACCGGCGCCGCTTCCCTGAGGCGCGAACGGATCAGCCAGGCGAGAACCAGGGCGGCGGCCACGATGAGCAGCGCCAGCATCCACTTTGGCCCTGCTCCCAATAAGGCGAATTGGCCGCGTGCATACACCGAACGCGGATATTTAAAAAAGAACTCGAACATGATTCGGTGGGCTGTTCAACCGCTTCCTTACGGTGACGGCTCGGTTTAATGGGTCATGGAGTAGGTAATGTAGTTGAGAACGATGCGAAACGCCAGTCCGGAAAACTTCTCAGGATACTCCGGGCTATCGGCCCACTCCCAGGCGTCACCGAGATGCATGTTGGCGCAGATGGCCACCATGATACGTCCGTGGTCGTTCCGGATGGCGCGCCACTTGGGCACGTAACCGTCTTTCTCGTAGGTTCGGCCGGTGTTGACGTAGACCTCGCTCGGGATCTGAAATTTCTCGTTGATGTCGTACAGGACGTGGTAGATCTCGTCTTGATCCTTGAGATCTTCGACGGGCCGGTCGGGCAACACCTGGCGCATACCGGCCATGAAATGCTGCCAGTCGTCAGTGCCATGGAAATCGTCGACCATGAGGAAGCCGCCTTTATAAAGATAATCGTGCAGGCGCTTGGCTTCCTGGTCGGTGAAGGTCCAGGTGTTGACGTCGACCGCGTAGATCCAGGGATAGTCGAAGAGATGGTCGCTTTCGAGATCGGCGACGTTGAGCGGCGACGGAGAGTTGATGCGGGTCAAACGGCGCAGGGCAATCAGGCAATCGTTGTCGGCCTTGGGATAATCCCGTGACCAACCGCCGTAGAAACGGCGATAGCCGTAACTGGCGCCATTGGCGTAGCCCGAATTGTACTGCAGCCGGCTCCAATAAAACTCCGAAGGCACGCTTGGACCGTCGGAATAGTCGTATCGCGAGCGGCCGAACTGGAGCCCTCCGCCTTGCATCGCAAAGAGCGAGAACAACAGAGGGATGCCGAAGATGGGCCGCACCAGATTCATAGCTAACTACCGATGCCTCTTGAAGGGTATCAGAATTGAAGGGTATCAGAAGAAGCCCGGCAGTTGCGTTCGGGCTCAGGCCGGCACGTAGCACCGGCCTGAAAGACATCCAGCGGGTGATTGGATCTTAGCTCCCCGCAGTGGCCGATTTGGTCTGCCCAAGAAGCGCCGCAACGTTACCACCCATCGAGTCGAAGTCGGCGATCAACTGGCTCCAGTCGAAACCGCTGGGGGCTTTTTCGCTCGCTTTACCGATCGCGTCCATGCTCACCACCGTGTACAGTTCGCCGCCGGCCGCCTGGTTGGGGTACTTCGCGACGGCGGCGTTGGTCATCAGCCCGGTCATTCCCCAGGTGTCAATGGTTATGCCGGCCGCCGTGTACCCCACCCCGACCACGCAATGGCCATTGTTCGGATCCGGCGCGCCCGCGACGTCCCAGGTAAAGCCCGAGGCCGACGGAGGGTTCGGGCTGATCCAGGCATCCGGTAGTTCGAGACCGAAATACAGATTCTCGAACAACCACAAGGCGGTTCGACATTCCTCCACATTGGTGGAGTCCACCGTCATCCAACCGGCGATCTTATGGGCGCCGGTCTTACTGGCAGAGCCGGGAGGCATCGCGCCATTGTTCTCCCAGTAATTCAGCGCCGTCTGTTCATCGCATCCCTGATCGGTGGAGGGTTCACCGGGGACATATCCTCCTATTGCGCTATACAGGCCGATGATCTCTTTGTTGTTATAGATGACCGGTTTTGTCCCGGAGTTTCCCGTCAATACGCCGACCACATGCGCCATTCCCGCGATGACGCAATCGCCGAGTGTATCGTTGTCGTACATCTCGGATAGCGCAGCCTTGGCGTGCTTGGTGTAGTCACACGTGGCAGGCGGAGGTGGCAGGCCACGCGTCAAGTAGTTCTTGAGCGCGAAGCGCGGACAGCGGGCAATCGGCCGCTTGCGCCCCAGTTTGAAAGTATGCCCCGACGGATGCTGAATAGTTTTGACAGGCACGATTTTAGTCTCCTTTACGACGTTTAAGCTGTTCGGAATGTCATTTCAGCCGGAACGATATGGCTCCGGGTTGCGATTAGTATAACGCCGAGGGTCGCAAAAAACAGGTACCAAAATCAGCACTAAAGGACGATATTTGGTGCGATTTACGTGAAACGCACGGGCTTCAATTCACACTTTATGCTTAATGTAGGGCGACTCGACCCAGGTTTTCAGGGCCAGGTTTTGCCGTGTCGGGCTTGCCGTTGACAGCGTTTCGACAAAGTGGCTACACTTGCCCTTCGAAGCCGGTCGTAAGTTCGACAGCGGTGGTAAGAAAGTAGGCAGAGATGATCAGGACTGAGTCCACGCGCGCCAGACGCCTGAAGAATATTTCCGAGCCGTTCCCAACGCCGGTGGACGCCTTGGAGTATCCGCGATTTGCGGGCATTTCGACGTTTTTTCGGTTGCCCCATATTCCCGACCCGAATCGGCTGGATGTCGCTCTGCTGGGCATTCCCTTCGATGGAGGCACCAGCTATCGAACCGGACCGCGCATGGGTCCGCGCCACGTGCGGCATCAATCGGCCATCATCCGGCCGTACAACCCGGTGTTAAAGGTGAGTCCTTTTTCGAGCCTGCGAGTAGCCGATTCGGGCGACCTTTCCGTGAATCCGATTTCCATTGAGGATACCTACGACCGGATTACGAAAGGTCTTAAGCCGGTGCTGGACGCGGGCACGATTCCGATGTGCGTGGGAGGCGACCATTCCATCCTGCTTCCCATACTGCGGGCTATTCACGCCGCGCATGGGCCGGTAGCGTTAGTCCAACTGGACGCCCACTCCGACACGTGGGACAAATACTGGGGCA
This sequence comes from Bryobacterales bacterium, assembly GCA_963781905.1. Taxonomy (GTDB): domain Bacteria; phylum Acidobacteriota; class Terriglobia; order Bryobacterales; family Bryobacteraceae; genus Palsa-89. Next base: position 2,717,329 of record CAWAHZ010000010.1, on the reverse strand, counting down.
TGAAATATTCGCATGGAACACCGGTCCGGCGAGCTATTGAGGAGGGTCTTCTCGTCGAGTCCCATATCCTGCAAATCGGATTGCGCGGGCAACTTTACAGCGCCGAGGATATGGATTATTCGCATGAGCACAACATCCAGATGATCACGGCCGAAGAATTTCACGAGCAGGGCCTGGAACTGGTGCGCGCGAAATTGAAAAGCTTCGGCGACGTGAAAACCTACTTCACGCTGGATATTGACGTGGTGGATCCCGCGTTTGCTCCGGGAACCGGGACGCCGCAGGTGGGAGGGTTGAATAGCGACCAGATCCTTCGATTGGTTCGAGCGCTGAAGGATCTCAATCTGGTGGGTTGCGACCTGGTGGAGGTTTCTCCGCAATACGACTCGGCGGAGCTTACTTCTCTGCTGGCTGCCAATCTGCTGTTCGAACAACTTTGTCTCTTTTGTTTTTAGTGTCCGTGCGCGCTGTCCGACGATATCAGCACCACACTGATCAGCGCGCAAGCCACGCCCACCGCCTGCAGGCCCGTAATGGATTCGTGGAAAATGACGGGAGCCACCAGGACCACCAGAAGCGGGTACATCGCCGTGATCGGCATCACCAATGACGCCTTGCCTCCAGCCGCCATCGCAGCCATCAGCGTCCACGCCCCCAGGCCATTGAACACGCCGTTCACCAGCGCCCAGCTCAAGCTCGCGGATGTGTAGTGAAACGGCGACGGGCCACTGTAGAGGATGGGCTGCAACAGCAGGAAGCCGATGACGGACCATACCAGAGCGCTCTCCGCCGAGATGAGGTTCGTCGCCACTTTTTGCACGATGCCCAACGTGCCCCAGGAGAGCAGGACCAGAATCGAAAACCAGAGCCAGGGAGCGTGCATGGGCTATAAAGACAGAATCACAATCGCGGCGACGGCAAACAGCATTCCAACCGACTGGCGAATGGTGATGCGCTCGCGCAGAAACAGAACAGCCAGCACGACGGTGAACATCGGATACAAGGAAGTTGCGGTGGTGACCACCGCGGTATTGCTCCCGCCACGATAAGCGGCGTAAAGCGCGAGCCCTCCGGCGGCCAGCAGCACGCCCGCGATGGTTCCATACAGCGCGCCTCGTTTATTCAATTCCAGGCGGAATCCTCGCGTCGCGAACAGGACAATTCCAAACGCGAGAAAGCCGAAGGCAGCCACGAACTGCATCATGTTGGCAGGCAGTTCGGTGGATCCGAACCTGGCGCTGATGGCAAAGCCAGCCCAGCAAAAAGCCGAAGCAATGGAATACCAGAACCATTTTTCCTTGAGAGTCTTCACGTGAATTATCACTCTAACCTACTCCGCTGCCGCGGGCGGTACCATGGTCGTTTCCCATGCAACGACGTGACTTTCTCAAGATGGCAGGGATGGCGGCGGCAACTGCGCGGTTGGGCGCGCAGCAACAGCAATCCTTTCTCGCGCCCTCTGGCTCACAAGATGTGGCCAAGACCGATTTCACGCTGCAGATCGCGCCCATCACGGTAGAGCTGGCGCCCAATCGAATCCTGAGCACGATTGGGTACAACGGCATGTCGCCAGGGCCGCTGCTGCGGATGAAGGAAGGCGTGCCAGTGACGGTGAACGTGGTCAACGACACCGACGTGCCGGAATTCGTGCATTTTCACGGATTGCTCATTCCTTCCGACGTAGATGGATCGGAGGAAGAAGGCACGCCGCCGGTGCCTCCGCATGGAAACCGCCGCTATCAGTTCACACCTACGCCGGCCGGCACGCGTTGGTATCACACTCACACCATGGCGATGGACGACCTGCATCGCGGCAGCTTCACCGGCATGTTCGGTTTTCTGGTCATCGAAGGAGCGAATAATCCAGGCGCTTTCGATCAGGAACATTACCTGGCGCTGCGCGATTGGGAGCCCTACTTCACCAACCAGTCGATGGACAACGACGATCTGGATCCGGCGGGTGCTCAGCCGGAAAAACCGGCGGTGCTGGATACGCGGCTGCCGGGTATGGAGGTAGCGGCCGATATCTTCTCCATCAACGACAAGGCGCTGGGCGCGGGCGATCCGATTCGCGTGAAATCCGGCGATCGCGTCTTGTTTCATTTTCTGAACGCGAGCGCCATCGAGAATCGCCACCTGGCGCTGCCCGGCCACAAATTCAACGTCATTGCGCTGGACGGAAATCCGGTGCCTACGCCAACGGCGGTGGACGTGTTGATGCTGGGTCCAGGCGAGCGCATCGATGCGTGGGTGCAAATGAATCAGCCGGGTGTTTGGATCCTGGGCGCGCCCGAGGATCCGGTGCGCGAAGGCGGCCTCGGCATTGTCATCGAGTACGCCAATCAACGCCGAACTCCCCAGTGGGTGGCGCCTCCAAAATCGAATTGGGACTACACCCTATTTGGAAAGCCGCCTTCGCAACCAGCGCCCACCGAACGATTGGACATGATTTTCGAAAAGGTGCCGCGGGGGGCCGGCAAATTCAACAGCTTTACGGTGAACGGGAAATCGTATCCGCACGACCAGGAGTTTCTACTCAAGGCGGGCACCCGGTACCGGCTCACATTTCACAACCGCACCGACGATGCGCATCCGTTGCACCTGCATCGGCATCAACTGGAGATTGCAGAAATTTATGGCAAAGCAACTTCAGGCGTGATCAAGGACACGGTGGTGGTGCCTACTTATGGGCGCGCCAGCGTGGACTTTACCGCCGACCAGCCGGGAGCGACGTTGTTCCACTGCCATATCCAACAGCACATGGATTTCGGCTTCAAGGCCCTGCTGCGTTATTCCTGACGCGCTATTCCTGATGGCGCTTACTTCGCGCGATAAAAGACGCGCCAGATGCGGCCTTTTTGGCTGTCGCCAATGTATAGCGAACCATCCGGGGCTTGCGCCACGCCATCCGGGCGCGCGACGGCATCGTTGGGATTCATGAGAGGCGTCTTGCCCGGAAAGCCGCTCGCGAACACCTCGAAGTCGCCTGAGGGTTTGTCATGGGAGAACGGCTGGAACGTTACGTTATAGCCGGCCTGTGCCAGAGGCGCGCGATTCCAGGAGCCATGGAACGCTATGAACGCGCCGCCCTGATATTTCTTGGGGAATTCTTTGCCGGAGTAAAACATAATGTCCACCGGCGCCCAATGGGCAGGGAAGGCCGCCACGGGAGGCGTAAAGGAAGCGCACTTGTCCGACGTCTTGCCGTCTCCGCCGTATTCCGGATTAGTGAAGAACTTCTTCTGCCCGTAGTCGAAGAAACAATATGGCCAGCCGAAGTTAGAACCCTGCACTGCGCGGTCCAGAGGTTCGGCTGGACGGTCGGCGTTTTCCTGCGCCGTGAACTGGCCCGGCCACAGAACATCCAGCTGATCGCGATTGTTCATTGCGATGTAGACGGCGCCATCGTGCCAGGTGATAGCCGGCATCTGACGCAGGCCGGTGGCGAAGCGAACGCCGTCTGTCTGTTTTTGACCCAGCTTGTTCTCATCGAACTTCCAGATTCCGCCGTGCATCTCAAGGATGGGGCAAGGGTCCTGCCCCGGCGATTTAGCTTGCCGGTCCTTGGTCTGGCAGGCGTTGGAAGGCGCGCCGACATTAATGTAGAACGAACCTTTCCCATCGAACGTGAGGCCTTTGTCGCCATGCTGGCGCTCGCCCTGCAATCCCATGGCGACCACCTCAGCAGGACCCGAGGGTTTCAATTGGCCGGGCGTCATTTTCCAGCGCTCCACGGAATTTACCTTGGCAACGTAGAGATAACCATTCATCATGCCGATGCCGGTGCTGCTGCCTTCGCCAAAGCTTTCCTTCATGTCGAAGTGGCCGTCGCCTTTGGTGTCGCGCAACGCAACAACGCCGCCGGCTTTGGGGTCTTTGCCTTCATTGAGGAGCGCGACGTAAACGTCGCCGTTGGGAGCGACCGCGATATGCCGCGCCGCGCCCAGGCCATCCGCCACCACTTCGGCGCAAAATCCAGCCGGCAGCGTAATGCCGCCATTGCCGGGATCGCAGGCCGGTGCCGCCGCCATGGTTCCAACCATCACAGATCCGGCAACGCACAATCCAAGAGCGAAGCTATTCAGCCGATTCATAATGCAACATTCTCCCATACGCAAGGCGCTTCAGACCGCATTTTTCAATCGCGACAGTGCATCGTATGCACGTCGCATAGAATAATACCAGAGTGAGAATCATAACAGCTTGGATCGTTTTCATGACCGTTTTCCTGGCCCTTTTTCTGAGTGCCGCGCTCTACGCGCAGCAACCGGCCACGGTGTGGGATGGCGTTTACACCCAGGCGCAAGCGGACCGCGGCAAGGCGCAATACGGGATGTACTGCGCGTCCTGCCATAGCGCCGACTTGAGCGGCACCGGACAAGCTCCGCCGCTCGAGGGCGCCGACTTCCTGGGCAATTGGAAGGGACAAACCGCCGATGATTTATTCGAGAAGATTCAGACGTCCATGCCGGGCGATCAGCCGGGGAAATTGACCCGGGCGCAGAACGCCGATATCCTGGCGTTCCTTTTCGCGTCCAATGGCTTTCCAGCCGGGCAGAAGGAGCTTCCCTCAGACGCCGCGGCGCTCGCCAAGATCGGCATCAACCAAAAGTAAACGCGAAGGCTTGCGCGCCGGGATCCAGGAACTCGATCTCAAAGGTGTGGTCCTCGATCGGATCCTTCTGGCGGATGAGCTGGTAGAGGCGGTGGTCAACAATCTTCCCGTCGCCTTCGGCGTCGGTATCCACCCCGTGATTCGCTCCCGGCGCCTTGCCGTCAATCAGCACCCGGAATCGAACCGGCTTTCCGTTCGCAGCCGGCCCCAGCACCAGGTGCACATCCCGCGCGTGGAAGCGGTAAACGATTTTGCCCCGCGTGGAATCGAGACTCGCCACTTGCTTATGATCCGTCCAATTGCCGGAGAGTCCCCATTGATTGAGCTCCAGATGCTTGGGGAGTGAGTAAACGTAGGCGACGTCCTGTTTCAATCCGCCGGGAGATAGAAAGCTATCCGCGCGATCGTAACCGACGTAGGTTTCCGGAGACTCCACGTCGCTGTCGGGTGCGGCCTCGGCGCCGGTGGCTGCAACCTTCACCAGTCCATTCACAGACAACTGTCCGTTGTGTTCCTTGAGCAGTTCTTGAATCTGCTCTTCGGTCTCGTCGTACTTGCCCTCACCAAAGTGATGATGGCGAATCTTGCCGGTGGCATCGATGAGATAGTCAGCCGGCCAGTAGGAATTATTGAAGGCTTTCCAAATTTTGTAGTCGTCGTCGAGAGCTACAGGATAGGTGATTTTAAGTTCGGCCACCGCGCGCTTCACGTTATCCAGGTCTTTTTCAAAGGCGAACTCGGGGGTGTGGACTCCGATGACCACCAGCCCGCTGTCTTTGTATCGATCCGCCCAGGCGCGAACGTACGGAATGGAGCGCAGGCAGTTGATGCAGGAATACGTCCAGAAATCGATGAGCACCACGTGGCCCTTGAGCTGGTCGCGATTCAGAGGCGGCGAATTGAGCCAGGCCACCGCGCCCGAAAGGTCCGGCATTTCCTGAGGTCCGGCCGCGGCGCCAGTGGCGGATGCCGACATCATCATCATCATCGATCCGGGTTTCTTTTGCGAATCGTTTTGGGCCTGCGTGCTGGGATGAAAGCGGTCGATGAGAGACTGTTCCACGCCGGATGTACTGGCCAGCGAAATCTGCGTTAACACACCGCGGTCCAGGCCGAGCGCAATTGCTACGACGCCGGCCAGAACAGCCACGCCCAAGATGTTGCGGATCCAGACTTCGGCTCCCAGGGAGCGCTTGAGAGCGGCAAAAACACGCCCGCCCGCGAGCAGCACCACGGCCAACGACGTGGCGGCGCCGGCGGCGTAGGCCAGCAGCAGGAAGACGCTGCGCTCACTCGCGCCCTGGAGCGCGGCGCCGGTGAGGATCAAACCGAGAATCGGCCCGGCGCAGGGAGCCCACAGCAATCCGGTGGCTATGCCGAGCAGCAATGATCGCAACACGCTGGGCTGGGAATCGGAACCGGAAGGTTGCGAGAGGCGGCTGCCGAGTTGGACAAAGGGACGCGAGAGACGATCGGCCAGCGCGGGCCATAGCAGCGTTACCCCAAAAATTGCCAGCACCACCAGAGCCAGCACGCGGCCGTATTGATTGGCGCGCACAATCCAGGCGCCGCCCACGGTGGCGATGGCCGCGAAGGCCGCGAACGTGACCGCCATGCCGGCCAACAGGGGAAGCCCGCTTTTGCGAAAAGGCTGATCCGCTTTGGCGAACACGAACGGCAAGACCGGCAGAATACACGGGCTGATGATGGTGAGAATTCCACCCAGAAAAGCCAGAAAGAGTAGTATCATGAAGTGCTCCGCTTCTGATGTCTCGTATGAGAGACGCCGTCCAGTATACACGGCACCAGAGGCGGCCTACTATCCCCTGCGATGAAACGAGAGGCCATGAAACGATTCAACTGCTTTCAGTATAAGTCCGCGGCGGCGCTGCTGGTAATGACGGCGGCAGCCTTCGCCGCACCCGGCATCACCGAGATTACCCTTCCCGGCACGCTGGTGTTTCCAGAGAGCATCACTTCCACGTCGGATGGAACCTTGATTGTTGGAAGCCTGGGGCACGGCAACGTGCTGCGAATCGCGCCCGGGAAAACGACGGCGGAAGAGTGGATCAAGCCCGGAACGGGTGGTCTGAACGGAGTGCTGGGGGTCTTCGCGGACGAAAAAGGTAAGTTGCTGTGGGTCTGCTCCAACAAGTTTGAGGGAAAGGGTGAGGCCACTTCGGTGATGAGCTTCGATCTGAAGACCGGCGCGCCCAAGGGGACCTACCTGTTGCCCGGTGGCATGCCGCTGTGCAACGACATTGCGGTAGGAGCCGATGGCACGGCCTACATATCCGACACGGTGCAAGCCACCATCCTGATGCTCAAGCCGGGCGCGAAGACGCTGGAGGTAGCGGCCAAAGATCCGCTGCTGGCCGGCGCCGATGGACTGGCCTTCGGCGACAAGACCACGTTGTACGTCAACAGCGTCAGCGCTAACAAAATCTTGCGTCTCGATCTAGGCCCCGACGGGAAGTCGACAAAGATCGTCGATCTGAAGCTCTCGCGCGCGGTCGACCGGCCGGATGGGATGCGCGCCATCGGGAAGCATCGGTTATTGCTGGCTGAAAACGCCGGGAAGATGGACATCGTCACCTTCGAAGGACCGGAAATGCAAAACGCCGTGATCACCACGGTGAAAGAGGGGCTGGAAAGCACGCCGGCCGTGACACTGACGCACGGCATGGCGTGGATCGTGGAAGGGAAGTTGAACTATCGCAACGATCCGGCCATGAAGGGCAAGGATCCGGGGATGTTCAAGATGTATGCGGTTCAGCTTCCCAAGTGAGAATTGTCTGCTATGGGAGACGACGTCCGGCATAAGCACCACCGTCGGGGAAGGTGCCAAAGTGATATTATCGGTGTCGGTCGCTGATCGTCGAGTCGTGAAGGGAGGTACTTCCATGACAAGACCAATTGTTCACTTGGTTGGAATCGCTGGCCTCGCAGGTCTCATCGCCAGTCTTAGCTTAGGCGCAGCCACTTTACCCGGTCCCACGGTGGACGAAAACCGATCGGAGAAGAAGACCGAATCGGTGGTTCTGGCCGGCGGATGTTTCTGGGGCGTGCAAGCCGTCTTTAGCGCGCTCAAGGGAGTTACCAGCGCGGTGTCCGGGTACGCGGGCGGGAGCAAAGCGAACGCGCAATACGAAATCGTCAGCACCGGCACAACCGGCCACGCTGAATCCGTTGAGGTGACCTTCGATCCAACGCAGATTTCCTTCGGCCAGCTACTGAAGATATATTTTTCCGTTGCTCACGACCCGACGGAGCTGAATCGCCAGGGTCCGGATACAGGCACTCAATATCGCTCGGAAATTTTCTATACCAGCGACGAGCAGAAGCACATCGCGGAGGCGTACATCCAGCAGTTGGATGCAGCGAAGGTTTTCCGAACCCGCATCGTGACCAAGGTAGCGCCGCTGCAGGCGTTTTATCGCGCGGAAGAATATCATCAGGACTACGTGCTGCACAATCCGCACCAGCCCTACGTCGCTTACAACGACCTGCCTAAGTTGACGAACCTGCGCGCGGAATTCCCGGATTTATGTAAAGGAGGCAAATAGCAATGAATCGAAGATCGTTTCTCAAGTCAGCAGGATTTGCGGTTCCCGCGGCTGCCATGGCAGCCGGTACGGGAAAGAAGCAAGTGGTGAAGATCGTCCAGTTTGATGCAAACGGCGTACGCACTGGAGTGGTGGAAGTAGAGAAAGTGGAGAAGCCCGACGCCGAATGGAAGAAGCAATTGTCGGCGGAGCAGTTCCAGGTCACGCGGCAGGCTGGTACGGAGTTCCCAGGCACCGGCAAATATGCCAACAACCATGCGGACGGGCTGTATCACTGCATCTGTTGCGACACCGTTCTCTTCGATTCCAAAACCAAGTTTGAATCCGGCACCGGCTGGCCCAGCTTCTATCAGCCCATCGCGAAAGAGAATGTCAAGTCGCAAGGGGACAACTCACACGGGATGCAACGGGACGAGGTGATGTGCGCGCGCTGCGACGCTCACCTGGGGCATGTGTTTGACGATGGCCCTCCGCCCACGCACTTGCGCTATTGCATGAATTCCGCATCTTTGAACTTTTTCCCGCGCGGCAAGCAGCAAAGCTCTTAGCCGGCTTCGATGACAGTCCCGCCCGGCGGACAAGACGCGGAAGTTCTGGAAGAAGATCGAGTCCACGAGCTTGCGATGGCCCGCTGGCAGGCCGGCGATTTCGACCAAGCCGCGGACTTGCTGGAACGGGCGCTCCATCATTTTACGCTGGTCTTCGGCGCCCACCATCCACGCACGCTGGCGGCCAAGGGCGATATGGCCGCTGTCCTGTTTGAGCTGGGGCAAGTGGAAGCGGCGGGTCTGCTGGAGCGGGACGCTTTCGAGAGTGCCCGGGTGCATCTGGGGAAGGCGCATGCCGTAACTTGCGTTTTGGCTTGGAATCGGGCGCGGGGCTACGAGCGTAGCGGAGATCTGGATTCGGCGAGAAGGTTGTTTGCCGATGAGCTGGTGTGGCTGCTGGCGGAAGATCCTGCTGCCCTGGAAGCGGACCAAAACATTATTCGCAGCATGCTGGTCCAACGCTTCGATTGGGACAGCGCGAAGGCCTGCTGAAGCACTGCGGGTTAAAAGGGGCTGACGTTTCGAGAGCGTCAGCCCCCTACCAGGTGGGGTTAGAGCTTCACCGTTACTGTCTTCACTTCGGTGTATTGCTGCAGACCGTATTCGCCCAGTTCCCGGCCGATTCCGGACTGTTTGAATCCGCCAAACGGCGCAGCCGTATCCAGCACGTTGTAGCAGTTCACCCATACCGTGCCCGCACGGACATTGTTGGCGATAGCCAGGGCTTTGCCGATATCGCGCGTCCAGACGCCCGCGGCCAATCCGTAGACGGTCTTGTTCGCACGGTCGATCACTTCGTCGAGGTTCTTAAAGCGGATGATGCTCATCACCGGCCCAAAGATTTCCTCCTGAGCGATCGTCATGTTGTCCTGAACGTCGGAGAAGACAGTGGGTTCGACGAAGTAACCGCGATTTCCCACGCGGCTACCACCGCAAGCCAACGTCGCGCCTTCCCGGCGGCCGGACTCGATGTAGCCCAGCACTTTGTCCATCTGCGTTTGATCCACTTGCGGACCTTGCTCCGTGCCGGCGTCGAAGGGATCGCCCACGGTGCGCTTGCGTGCACGAGCTGCGCTCTGCTCCACAAACTGGTCGTACACTTTGTCTTCGACGAACACCCGCGAGCCCGCGCAGCAGCATTGGCCATGGTTGAAGAACAAGCCCATGTGCGAGCCTTCGATGGCCTGATCCATATCGGCGTCGGCAAAGACGATGTTCGGGCTCTTCCCGCCCAGTTCCAGCGAGACGCGCTTCAAGTTGGATCTTCCGGCCGCTTGTTGAATGAGGCGCCCCACTTCGGTGGAACCGGTGAAGGCCACTTTATCCACGTCCATGTGGCTCGAGATAGCGGCGCCGGCCGTTTCCCCAAAGCCGGGAAGAATGTTGACCACGCCTTCCGGAAAGCCGGCTTCCACGATTAACTCGCCGATCCGCAGCGCCGACAGCGGGGTTTGCTCAGCGGGCTTCAGAACAACCGTGTTCCCGGTCGCGAGCGCTGGCCCGAGCTTCCAGGCTTGCATCAGCAGCGGAAAGTTCCACGGAATGATCTGTCCGCAGACTCCGATGGCTTCATGCCGGGTATAGCAGAAGAAAGGGCCATCGATGGGGATGGTCTTGCCCATCACCTTATCCGCCCAGCCGGCATAATAGCGGTAGCAGGCGACCGTGGCCGCGACATCCACCGCCTTGGCAATCGCCACCGGTTTGCCGTTGTCGAGCGATTCCAGGGCGGCCAGTTCATCGGCGTGCTTCTCGATGAGGTCCGCCAGCCGATTCAAGAGGCGCGCTCTTCCGGGACCGGTGATTTTGCGCCACGGGCCATGATCAAAGGCCTTGCGAGCAGCCTTCACCGCGATATCCACGTCCGCGGCGTCGGCTTCCGCCACTTGGCAGATCTCTTCACCGGTGGTTGGATTAATGGTGGCGAACGTTTTGCCGGATTGGCTGTTCACCCACCGATTGTTGATAAGAAGTTTGGTCGCCGACACGGCGGCTTTTAGTTCAGAGGGAGAGGACAATACAGATGCCATGAGGTTGCTCCTTTTTGCTTGGCCGACATGCCGCTGCGCAGAAGAACAGCCTCCAGCCGCCTTCTCTTTAGCACCGTGCGCGAGGAGCGACGATGTCAGCTCGACTAGACAATATCACGTTTTGAGGACGGAGAGACAGTCCCAACAGCTATGATCCGTGGAGCTATGTTACCGTCGTTGATAATGGCTATCGATTTTCCCAATCCCACAATCGACTTGAAGAACGAGCCCGCTCCGGAATCGACCGCGGTACTCGCCGGGGGATGCTTCTGGTGCACCGAGGCGGTGTTCAACCAGATTGAAGGAGTCAAGAAAGTGGTTTCGGGGTACTCGGGCGGCGAGCGCGCGACGGCCAATTATGACGCCGTGTGCGGGGGCGGTACCGGGCACGCCGAAGCGATCCAAATTACATACGATCTCAGCCAGATTTCCTATGGCCAGCTGCTCAAGATTTTCTTCAGCGTGGCGCACGATCCGACGCAGCTCAATCGCCAGGGGAATGACCGTGGCACCCAATACCGCTCCGCCATCTTCTATTCCGATCCCGAACAGAAGCGCGTCGCTGAAGCCTACATCCAGCAGTTAAATCAAGCCAAGGTTTTTAGCGCTCCCATTGTGACTGAGGTCACGCCGTTGCAGGCTTTCTACCCGGCGGAGGGTTACCACCAGAACTATTGCAGCCTGAATCCGCAAAATCCATATATCCAGGGCGTCGCCGTACCGAAGGTGGAAAAGACCAAGAAGCAGTTTCCCGATCTGCTGAAGAAGATGGCGGTCAAGAAATAGGCGAGCGCGCTACCAGAGCGCCCATGACTGCTGAGATGGTGATGGAGAGATGCTCCCTGGCGGCCACGGAATCCGCGTGATCCTCGCCGAGCAAGTGAGTGCGGCATTCCATCAGCTCGCGCTGGACGGGTAACGCCGCCATCCAATCGCCGTCCTCGCGCAACACGTCGGCCCAGGCCTCCAAGGCGCGAATGCGAGCCGGATGGTGCCGGCCGTGATGCCTGGTAAGATCCCCTACCGCTCGTTCCAGCAACCGCCTGCCGTCTCCACGGTTGCCGGACGCACAGAGCGCCACCGCCAGAACGGTTGTCAGGGCGAGCGTCTGGGGATGGTAAGGGCCAAACATGCCTTCATAGGAGGCCAGCGTCGCCAGCATACCGGGGATTTCCCGAGCGCCGTTCCTGGGGATGAGGTTCGATCGTGTCATTCAAACACGCTATAGTCTTTGTAACACGACACTATGCCGCCCTTCAAATGCTTGTCTACACGGCGGGTCTTCAGCGGCGGCGACCAGTTATCCTGAAGAAGGACGGTGACTGATTTCTTATGACTCCACGAATTTCGTTACTTCGGTTTCCCGCTCTCACCGCAATCACGATAGGCCTGGTCTTCGCTCAGGCGCCAGCGCCCCAAGCCGCCGCCCCGGCAGTACTGGCGGTGACCGGCGACGTTGCTACGCCTTTGATGCTCACAGCGGACGATCTGATGAAGATGCCTCGGGAGACGGCTTCGGTCCCGGAGCAGGATGGAACGAAGGTGGAGTACGAAGGTGTTTCGCTGCGGGAAGTTTTGAAGCGGGCAGGCGCTCCTTTGGGCGGTCAACTTCGGGGCAAGGCGCTGGCCAGCTACGTTGTTGCCAAGGCGCACGATGGCTACCAGGTAGTGTTCGCACTGGGCGAACTGGATGCCGCATTCGCCAATGAGCAGATCCTGGTGGCGGACAAGCGAGATGGAAAGCCGCTGTTCGGTTATCAAGGACCGTTCCGCCTGGTCTGCCCGAACGACAAGGCGGGCGCGCGCTCGGTGCGAATGCTGGAAACGATAGAACTCGTGCGATTACAAAAATGAAGCTTGCGGTCCCGCTTCTCGCGTTTGCATTCGCCGTGCCGCTGGCCATGGCCGCGGAGCCGGACAGCGCGCGCGATTATCAGTGGAACCTGCCCAAGGGCTTTCCGAAACCTTATGTCCCGGCCGACAATCCGATGACGGCTGCCAAGGTGGAGCTGGGCAGATACCTCTTCTACGACGCGCGCATGTCGGTGAACGGGAAGGAATCCTGCGCCACGTGTCACAAACAGGAGCTGGCGTTCACCGATGGCCGCGCCGTAGGGCAGGGATCGACCGGCGAATTGCACTCGCGTAGCGCCATGAGCCTGGTCAACGTGGCCTACAGCGGGGCCCTCACCTGGAGCAATCCAGAGTTGAAGAGTCTGGAGAAGCAGGCATTGACGCCGATGTTTGGCCAGCATCCGGTTGAGCTGGGTTTGCGTGAGGGCGATCGCTTTCTGCCGATGCTGAGGGCCGACGCGAAATATCGCCGGCTGTTTGAGCGCGCCTTCCCCACGGACTCCGACCGTTTCACCGTCCTCAACGTTACTAAGGCTCTGGCCAGTTTCGAACGCAGCATCATTTCGGCCCGTTCGCCTTACGATCGCTATCATTATGGCGGCGACGACAGCGCCGTTTCCGATTCCGCGAAGCGCGGGGAAATCCTGTTCTTCAATCAGCACCTGGCATGCTTCCGCTGCCACGGCGGGTTCGCTTTCACTGACGCGACGGTTTCCGAACGGAGCGCCGGCCGGCCGATCGAATTTCATAATACCGGTCTTTACAATCTTGCCGGCCTGCTTTCCTACCCCGAGCCCAACGTCGGGATTTTCGAGTACACGAAGCAACCTGGAGACGTTGGAAAATTCAAGGCGCCCACGCTGCGGAACATCGCGCTGACCGCCCCTTATATGCACGACGGAAGTATTCCGAACCTCGAAGGCGTGCTGGATCATTATGCGGCGGCCGGCAGGGCTCACGATAATCCCAACAAAGACGCATTGATTGGCGGCTTTGTCCTCTCCGCGCAGGATCGCGAGGATCTGATCGCATTTCTCAATTCCTTGACCGACGATGCGGTGATTCACGATCCTGCCTTTCGAAATCCATGGCCGGGGTCGCCTTGAGCGGCCGAGGTTTGAGCAGCGGTGCGTTTATTGCGATAGAATTCCCGAGGTAACAAAAGGTAAGGACGAGAACCCCATGGCCACCCAACAAACACGACTCACGCCTCCCGAATCCGCCACCTCCTTCAGCCGTTGGCTCATTCCGGTTGCCGCGGTCCTGGTTCACATTTGCATCGGATCGGTGTACGCCTGGAGCACTTTTAACCGCCCGATCCACGCGCTGTTCCCCGGCGATCCATGGTGGTTCAGCCCGCCTTACACGACCTTCAGCACAGCGATAGTTATATTGGGCCTGAGCGCGGCGTTCGGTGGCACGTGGGTGGAGCGGAGGGGACCGCGCGCGGCCGCAACGGCAGCCGCCATACTCTTCGGATCGGGACTTGTCATTGGCGGAATCGGCCTGGCGCTGAAGCAGTCTGTGTTGGTTTTCCTCGGAATGGGCGTCATCGGCGGGATGGGATGCGGGCTCGGTTATATCGCGCCCGTCAGCACACTGGTGAAATGGTTTCCCGATCGCCGCGGCATGGCCACGGGCATGGCCATCATGGGATTTGGCGGCGGCGCATTCCTGGCTGGATATTTGAACGTATATTTCATGAACTTGTTTGGTGTCGCCCGAACCATCATCGCTCTGGGCGTGGTTTACTTCGTCATCATGATGATCGGCGCGCTTCTCATCCGCCGGCCGCCGGAAGGTTGGCAGCCCGAAGGCTGGGTTCCGCCCGTGAACCGGAACAAGATGATCACCAATCTCCAATTCACGCGGAACGATGCGCTCCAGACAGTGCAGTTCTACTTGCTGTGGGCCATTTTGTTTATTAACGTGACGGCCGGCATCGGCATTCTCGCGCAAGCCTCTCCGATGATGCAGGACATGTTCGGGAAGACCGCGCTCGAAGCCGCCGCGGTGGTTTCACTGATGAGCCTGTTCAACGCCGGCGGGCGATTCATTTGGGCCTCTTTCTCAGACTTCATCGGCCGCCGCAATACCTACCTGACCTTTTTCGTCGTGCAAGTAATCTTGTTTCTGCTCATGCCGGGTTTCGCCGGCAGGGGTGAATGGCTGATGTTCGAAGCCGCTCTGTTCGTTGTGCTCACCATGTATGGCGGCGGCTTCGCTACCATTCCGGCGTTCCTCGCGGATATGTTCGGGGCGCAAAACGTGGGCGCGATTCACGGTGTTCTGCTCACCGCTTGGAGTGCGGCCGCCATCGCTGGTCCGGTAATCATCACCGAACTATCCGCCCGCGCCAAAGCCGGCCTGGCTCCCGGCGCGAGCAAGATCCACATTTATGACCAGCCGCTCCAGGTGCTGGCGGGAATGCTGGTGGTGGGCTTCATTCTTACGATGCTGGTACGGCCGACGCCCAGCGCGAAAACCACCTGAACAAGATTTTTGATTTGCGGTGAGGGAATCTCGCTGGCAACGTCGCTTAACCAGTGACGAGGTACCAGCATGATATTCAACCACACCTGCAAGCTTCTATTCGCTGCCTGCGCCATTGGCGCGGCGGCAAACGCATCCACTATCTTCAACTTCGACGGCGATAGCCTGGGCACGTCCACTACGTTTACCGACACCGTGGGCGGCCTCTCGGCTACCTTTTCGAGCCCCGGGGATCCGGGCGGGTTCGTGATTTACCCCACCATCTTCGATACTCTCACCGGAAACGTGCTCGGCGATCCCGGACCGGCGGGATTGGACGATCTATCCCTCACCGTCGCTTTCAGCCAGGATCTGAGCGCCGTGTCGCTGGACTTTGCGACCAGCGACTTCAACGCTGCGTCGCCACTGACTCTCACCGCCTATCAGAACGCGCAGATGATCGGTTCCATTCAGGCCATGGGCACCGTTCCTGACGGGTTCTTTTTCCCCGAGGGGCAGATCGCGTTTTCGAGCGGCGCGTTCAATCGGATCGTGATTTCAACTACGGCGCCCGACTTCGCCGTGGACAACATCGCCGCGATTGCGACGCCCGAGCCGGCGCTTTTTCCTTTACTCGGGCTCGGACTGGCCGTCATTGCATTTTGCTCCTGGCGAGCGAGATCGCGCTCGAACTTGAGCGCGGCCGCTCTTACATTGGCCGCTGCCGGGCTGGCGCCCGCGCAAACTACCCAAAGCATTTTTCCGCTACTGCCGCCCGTGGTTTCAACCGTTCCTTCCAACGGCGATGTGAACCCATACGGAGTGGTGTTCGCGCCCAAAACCGTGTGGACCGGCGGCGCAATTCAGCCCGGCGACATCCTGGTATCCAATTTCAACAACAATGAGAATCTTCAGGGTACGGGAAGTACGATCGTGCGCATATCGAAAGGGGGCGCCATGTCGACGTTCTACAGCAACCCATCCCGGCCCGGACTGAGCGCTGCTCTGGGCGTGCTTTCCGACGGAATCGTGCTGGCCGGCAATTTACCCACCGCGGATGGGACGTCTGCTACCGCCCAGCCGGGGAGTCTGGCCGTGATCGGTCCGCAAGGGAACTTTCTTGGCACGTTTGGAAACTCGTCGACCGTCAACGGCCCATGGGGCATGGCGATCTATGACACTGGGAACGGAGTCACCGGCACGGCGCACGTTTTTCTGTCGAACGTCCTGAGCGGCGTGATCTCGCGGATCGACATCAACTACTCGGCGGGCCAGCTCAGCGCCACCGATACCATAGTGGCTACCGGCTTCAATCATCGCGCTGACCCAGCGGCCCTCGAAGTGGGACCCTCAGGCCTAGCCTACGATGCAGTCCACAATACACTGCTCGTGGCTTCGTCCTACGATAACGCGATTTACGAGATCCCCAATGCGGCGACCAGCAACTCCCCGCAAGTTGCAACACTCTTAGTCCAGGATTCCACTCACCTGCACGGTCCGATCGATATCGTAATTTTGCCGAACGGCCATCTGGTGGTTGCCAACAGCGATGGCTCTAACGCCGACCCCAACCAGCCGAGCGAATTGGTGGAATACACCGCAGCCGGTGCGTTCGTCGGCCAAATGTCCATCGATCCGAACAACGGTGGTGCGTTCGGCGTGGCGGCCAATACCATCGGATGGGGCACCATCCAATTAGCGGCCGTGGATGACAATGCCAATACGCTGAAGATTTGGACCACCGTGGTCCCTTAGCGGTTATTTTCCGGCGTAAGTCACGCGCCAGATGGCGAGGCTTGCGTCGTCAGTGACGTACAAAGCGCCATCCTGACCCACCGCGACACCTACTGGACGGCCCCAGGCCTGGCCGTCCGGTCCCTGGAATGTGAGGAAATCTTCGTAGGCTCCGCTGGCATGGCCCTTGTCGAGCGGAACCCGCACCACTTCGTGTCCCGATTCGTTGGCGCGGTTCCAGGAGCCGTGTTCGGCCGCAAACAGGTCGCCCCGGTATTCTTTGGGGAATTGGCTTCCAGTGTAGAAAGTGAGCCCGAGGGATGCATTGTGCGGTTGCATCAGCACATCGGGAACCAGGACCTTGCCCTTCAATTCCGGGTGTTTGCCCTCCAGCCGCGGATCTTGATGGTCGCCGATGTAATACCACGGCCAACCGTAGAAGCCTCCGGGCTGAACATGCGTGATGTAGTCTGGGACGAGATTGTCGCCGAGCGCATCGCGCTCATTCACCGAGCACCATACCTCGCCGGTCTCCGGATTCACGCCCAAGCCAACCGGGTTACGAATACCGGACGCATAGACGCGAACGAACTTGCCCTCGGGAGTGTATTCCAAAATGTTCGCTCGATGAACTTCTCTCGGATGGGTGTCCGGATCGTCGACGTTGCTTCCGGAACCAACCGCCACCAGCATCTGTTTGCCGTCGCCCGAGAACACCAGGTCGCGAGTATTGTGGCCGCCGGCCGGGAGTTCGGGAATGATGGTTTCCATGGGACCTGTGGCTTTCATGTCCCCATTCTTATAGGGAAATCGAACGACAGAAGTCGTGTTGCCGACGTACAGCCATTGCGGGTTCGGACCAGGCGGGTAGAAGTTGATGCCGAACACCCCTTGCTGGCCTGTGGCGAAAGTTGCCTTTTGCTGCGGTTTGCCGTCGGCCGTGCGGCCGCGCAGAACGACGATCTCGCCGGCGCGAGTCTCAGTGAAGAAGAAGTCGCCGTTGGGAGCCACGCGAATCTGGCGCGGTCCCTTCAAACCATCCAGGAATAATTCCACCTTGAATCCTGGGGGCGCGGCGGGCAAGGCTCCCGCTGGACGGGTAACGATCTTCATGTTTCTGTTCGACTCGGTGTCGTAGGGCTTCGGCAGATCGTTCGCCGTGATCTTCCGGAAGGTGCCCGGCTTGAGATCCTTGGCATCCACAAAAGCGCTCTTGCCCGTGATCAGATTTCGGATGTCGCCGCTCTCTCCCGCGAGCGCCAGGCCGAAGATCAGCAGAAACGCCAAACCCATTGCAGTTCGTTGGAACTTGTTCATCGCCCCTCCCACTCGTCCAGTCTACTCCGGGTGAAAGGGCGGGACCAAGGTATATAGTTAAGGGACATGAAAACCGGTTACTGGATTTTGCCACTGCTGTTGGCGTCCGTTGCGGCTGCGCAAAAGCAGCCCAAGCCGTTAGTGCTGGCCGAACAGGGCAGCTTCTTCGTAGGCGGGGAGAAGAAAACTCTACCGGCGCCTCCGCCTCCCGCGCCGGGAGCTGCACCCTCGCGCGCACCGATCTTTCCCGGCGGCGATATCACCATCAATCAGATGTACGTGCAGTATCAGATCCCAGTGAACGGCGCGCGGCACGTGCCGGTGGTGATGGTGCATGGCTGCTGCCTGAGCAGCAAGACCTGGGAGACAACCCCGGATGGCCGCATGGGCTGGAATGAATACTTCGTGCGCAAGGACCGGCCGGTTTATCTGGCGGATCAGGTTTCACGCGCTCGTTCGGGCTTCGATCCATCGACATTCAATGCCGTGAAGGCGGGAACGGTTCCGCCCAGCGAGCTTCCCAACGTGCTGGACGCGAGCCATCAAGCCGCGTGGGCGATCTTCCGTTTCGGCCCCACCTACGGCACTCCCTTTCCAGACGAGCAATTTCCCATGAACTCGGTGGACGAGCTTTACAAGCAGATGATCCCGGACCTCAACAGTGTGCTCCCGATGCCCAATCCGACCTGGACCAACATGGCGGCGCTGGCGGTGAAGCTGAAGGGCGCCATCCTGATGGGTCACTCGGAATCCGGTTTTTTCCCGGAGCAAGCTGCCCTCATAGACCCGTCCGGGGTGAAGGGCATCGTCTCCATCGAGATGCCTTGCGTCACCACGCTCAAGCCTGCCGAGCTGTCGACGCTCGCGAAGATTCCAATCCTCGTGATGTTCGGCGATCATCTGGGCGATGTGCAGGGTCCGTTTAACGTGTGGCCGGGCGCCTTCGACTCATGCAATACGTTCGTTAAGCAGGTGAATGGCGCGGGCGGGGACGCAGAGATGATGTCGCTGCCTAAAATGGGGATCAAAGGTAACAGCCACATGCTCATGCAGGACAAGAATAATGCCCAGCTCGCGGACCTGATCCTGGCATGGACCGACAAGCACGTGGAGAAAAGGGCGGAGCGATAACTCCGCCTGAGCAATCAGGGCAGCAACCGCACCCGCAATCCGGAGCCGCCTTCGCCGCCCCGATAGATACGTTCGGTGGCCTTTTGAAAATCCGAAGCCTTCGCCAGCGGGATGCTCAGAAACTTCTGCGGATTACGATCCACCAGCGGAAACCATGAGCTCTGAATCTGCACCATGATGCGATGGCCCGGGCGGAAAGTATGGCAGATGTCCGGCATCACATATTCGATCCTGGCGCGCTCGCCGGGCTGGAACGGATCGGGCTTCGAGAAGCTGTTGCGAAATTTGCCGCGGATCGGCTCGCCACGCACCAATTGCTGATAACCCGGCATATGAACGCCCTTCGGATTGGGCGTGGGATCGGGGTAGTCGTTCGGATAGACATCGATCAGCTTGACGATGAAATCGGAATCCGTACCTGTGGTGGATACGCTAAGGACCGACGTGATGGGACCCGCTATGGTGACGTCGCGATCCAGCGGCTCGGTCTGGTAGACCAGCACATCGGGGCGTGAGGACGCAAAGCGCTGGTCGTAAGTCATGTAATCGCCCGCCATTCCTGGACCGGGTTCGCCGATCACGGGGACCGGTTTGTCGGGATCGCTGACATACTCGTCGGTTCCCGCGGCCGACGGCGCCTGCCATGCGAGTTTCCCGCCGGCGTCCAGCCAGAGTGTCTTTTCGACGGCTTCTTTGGGCGGCCAGGTTTCGAAGCGCCGCCAGCGATTAGTGCCGGTTTCGAAGAGATACGCCTCCGGCACCTTGGCATCCGCGGACGCTTTCAGCCCGTCGCCTTTGTCCTTGAGATTTTGAACGAAGAACGGCAGCTCGATCTGTTCGCGATAAGTTTCGCCGGTCTTCGAATCGAAACTGAGATTGCCGAGTTTGTCGCCATCCGCGCGCGACCAGCCGCCGTGCAGCCAGGGGCCCATGACGATGGTGGCCGGCGCCTTCGGTCCACCCGCTTTCACTGCCCGAAAGAGCTTCAGCGGACCCGCCAGATCCTCCGCGTCGAACCAGCCGCCAACGAACATCACGGCCGGCGTCGTATTTTTCATGTGCGGAGACTGCGCGCGGGTCTGCCAGTATTCATCGTAAGTATCGTGAACCAGCAGATCGTCCCAGTAACTGTTCTGGTTCTTGAGATATTTTTCGTTCGCATTCGAGAGTGGACCCATTTTGAGGTAAAAGTCATATTGGTCCGGCGTGCCGAAGTCGAATGGAACGGTTCGGGGCGGTCGCTCGGGTTCAACGCCGCGCGGTTTGAAGCCGACATAGAAACCAAAATTAGCCGCGAGATAAAATGCGCCGTTGTGATACGCGTCGTCGCCATTGCCCACGTCGCCCATGGGAGCTTGCGGAGAGACTGCCCTGAGCGCCGGATGGGAATTCATCAGGCCATAGGCGGCATAAAAGCCGGGGTAAGAGATTCCCCACATGCCGGCGCGGCCGTTATTGCCCGGGATGTTTTTCACCAGCCAATCGATGGTGTCGTAAGTGTCGGTGCTTTCGTCGAAATCGGTGGGGCCGGAGAGGTGACTCTTATGTACGGCGACATCCACGAATGTGCCTTCGGATAGATAGCGGCCGCGGACATCCTGATAGACGAAGATGAAACCTTCTTCGGTGAAAAGATAGGAAGGTCCGAGCCGCGTGGGGTAGTTATTGATGCCATAAGGCGCAACCGAATAGGGCGTGCGTTGCATGAGGATGGGATACTTCTTGGACTCGTCTTTGGGGACGTAGACCGACGTAAAGAGTTTGATTCCGTCCCGCATCGGGATGCGGTAGTCGTATTTTGTGTAGTGGGCGCGAGTGTATTCGAGCTGCTTGCGTGCCACTTCTTCGGGCGAAGGCGTGGGAGTCTGGGCACGGAGCACAATCGCAGCGAGCAACAGCAAAGACAGGCGCATTAGGCCACTGTAGCGCAGCCGGCTTAGGATCGGCCGCAAGTCAGGGCTGGGAGGCTTTCTTGAGCGCGACTGCGTTCATGCAGTATCGAAGGCCGCTCGGGGCTGGGCCATCCGGGAACACATGACCCAGATGCGCATCGCACGTGTTGCAGTTGGTTTCGACGCGCTCCAAAAAGCTGGGACCATCGAAATTGTACGCGATGACATTAGCTGCTATCGGCTGGGTAAACGATGGCCAGCCCGTGCCGGACTCGAATTTCACCGACGCGTCGAAGAGCAGGGTATCGCAGCACAGGCAGGAATAAATCCCCGGTTCGAACAAGCTGCACATTGCCGAGCTAAAGGCCCGCTCGGTTCCAGCTTGCCGCGTCACGTGGTACTGCTCGGAGCTCAGTTGCCGCCGCCACTCGGCATCGCTCTTTTCCACCCTGCGATCCGGCGCGGGATTGCCGTTCTTGGCGAGCTTCAGGATTTCTGGCCAATGCAAGATCATCATTCTCATCTTAATCATTGCGCCCTGGGATGTGCGGCGCGTGTTGTGGCGTGCGCACTCTTGCGCGCCGCGTTCACAATCGTGTGAACGCTTTGAATTTGCGTCGAGATGAGTCTCGGGCTGGTGCTTGCGTTGCGGAAACGCACCCGATAACCTCGAAGGGACCTCATTATGCACATTTTGCGAAACACTCTGTTTATTGGCCGCGTGCTCCTGATTGCGAGCGGCGTAGCGCTGACCATGGCCGGAGATTCCGGGGACCAATCCCCCTCTTCTCTCGTGAAGGCCTGCAATAGCCTTCGGGAACTCTCGATCCCCGCATCGGCTATTGGCCTGCCTACCTCAGGCGCGGTCGTCAAGACCGCGGAGATGATCCACGCGTCGGATAAGGACAACAAAAACGGCGATTTTTGTAAGGTGACCGGCATCGTCAAACCCCACAATCCCACTTCGCCGAACCTGGAATTCGAGGTCAACCTCCCGCAGGCGTGGAACCGGCGCGCGTTGCAGATGGGCGGCGGCGGATACGACGGCTCGCTGGTGACGGGCCTCACCGTTTATTCCAATCAAACACCCAATGGCGATTCGCCCCTGAAGCAAGGCTACGTTACCCTCGGCAGCGACGGTGGGCATCAGGGCAAGGCCGGGTTCGACGGCAGTTTCGGGATGGACGATGAAGCACTGCTGAACTTCGGGAAGCAGTCGGTGAAGAAGGCCCATGACGCGGCGCTGGCCGTCATTCAAAAGGCATACGGACGGCGGCCCGATCGGTTTTATTTTATTGGCGGCTCGCAGGGCGGGCATGAAGCGCTGGATGCTGCCGCACGTTATCCGCGCGATTACGACGGTGTGGTGGCTCATTATCCCGCGTATAACGTCACGATGCTGCACTTGGGATCGCTGAACGTCGGCAAGGCCCTGTATGCGGATGGAGGAGCCGCATGGATCAATCCGCGGAAGACGAAGCTGATCGGTGACGCCGTCTACGCGAAATGCGACGCGCTGGACGGAGCGAAAGACGGAATCATCAGCAACATCGCCGGGTGTAACGCCGCCTTCGACGTGTCGGCGCTGCGCTGTCCGAATGGAGCGGACACGGGCGATACTTGTCTTGCGGACGCACAGATCGCAGCCGTTCGAACCATCACTTCCAGCTATAAACCCGGTGTTACCATCGCCGGCCTCGAGACCTTCCCGAAATGGGCTCTGCTCGAAGGCGCTCTCTTTCAAGGACCGTCGAATTTTGGCCAAGTGTCCCAGCCGTCGAACCCGCTGTCAGGGAAGGAAGCCTTGCTCTATTCCGCCGGCGATCAAACCGTGAAGTTCATTGTCACGCGCGATCCAAAGTACGATCCCATGAAGTTCGATCCCAAGCAGTGGCAACAGCGTCTGGCAAGGGTTGGTTCCATCATGGATGTGACAGACGTGAGCCTGGACAAATTCCTGGCCAGGGGCGGCAAGATCATTCTGACCCACGGCACGGCGGACGATTTTATCACGCCGCATAACTCCATCGAATACTATCAGCGGCAACTCGCCCATTTTGGGCAGGACCGTCTGAACAGCTTTCTGCGGTTCTATATGATTCCTGGTTTCGGCCACGGCTTTGGCCGGTTCAACGCGAAGTTCGACAGCCTGGTTGCACTCCAAGATTGGGTCGAAAAAGGGCAAGCGCCCAGTGGTCTCAGCGCCATGGACGCGAATCCAGGCGCCAATCGCACACGGCCCCTCTGCGAATGGCCGAAATGGCCGAAATTCACGGGAGCGCCGGGAACGGAGAACTCCGCGGCGAGCTACACCTGTGTTCGCGAATGATGGTGCGGCGGGGAAGGATTTTGAAATGAAGCGCAGTGGTTGGATTCTCGTGCTGCTGGCTTGCGTGGCCGTATCGTTGTTTTGCGTGGCTTATCCGATCTACGTGATACGGCCGTTCCGTGCCCAGGGCACGCGCGAATTGATGGCCGCTTTGTCGGTGCTGCGCTATCGCAGCGCGGTGACTATCTTATCGGCTATGGTTGCGATCGGATCTGCTCTGGCCTATTGTCGCCGGACCACCGAGACCCCCTCGCGCATGGCCGCGATGTTGGGCGCGCTTGCGGTGTGCATCCTGGCTGCGCTGGCGCGCGTGAATGTGTACGAGCAGCTCATGTTTCATGCCGTGGATCGTCCAGCGTTCCAGGCGGCAACCGAGGCGAAACTCGATCGCGACGACAAGCTGATCGTGGTGAAAATCGGCGGAATCGCCCGCGGCTACCCAATCCGCGAGATGGGTTACCACCACGTTGTAAACGACGAAGTGGGAGGTAGGGCGCTGGTCGCCACGTATTGAACGCTCTGTCACACCGGTCTGGTGTGGAGTAGAGAGGTTGACGGAAGGCGGCTCACGTTTCATTTGGCCGGCATCAATAATCAGAATTTTCTGATGCGCGACGATGAGACCGGCAGCTACTGGCAGCAGATTAGCGGGCGCGCTATTTCCGGGCCGCTCAGCGGCGCACAGCTTAGCTTGATCCTCTCCGACGAGTTGACCTTCGCAGTCTGGAAAGCCGAGCAGCCGGAAGGCACGGTGTTGCTGCCGGTGTCGAGGTACGCGTCCGAATATGAGCTGAAGGACTGGGATGTGCGGATGGGCCAACAGCCCGTAGTGGTCGATTTTCCCGGCAGCGGCATGACCCCGCGCGATTTGATCCTGGGAATCCGGCTAGAGAGCGGCAGCCGCGCATTCGCTTATGCCCGAGTGGTCCAGCAGAAGCTGGTGAAGGACCGCGTAGGCACCCAGCCTGTGCTGTTGGTGGTTGGGCCGGATGGCGCATCGGTGCGGGCGTTTCGCGATCGGATTCCCGGCTTGGATGGTGAGCCCGATTTTTATCGCCTTGGGGCTGACTCGGGAATATCGCTGAAAGACGCCGCTCTGATGATGGACTCGCCTTCCGGCAGCGAGTGGAATTTTCAAGGCTGCGCCGTATCCGGGAAGTGTAAGGGCTTGTGCCTCGAGCGCATCCCGATGCTCAAGGACTACTGGTTCGACTGGCGAAATTATAATCCGCAAACCACCATTTGGCGCCAGCCCGGCGGGACTCGTTAGAAGGCCAGTCCCCGTTCCAACCACGGGGACTCGGCCTCAATTGCTTTACGTCAGAACTGCAACTTCACACTGAACTGAGTCTGCCGGGCCACGTCGGGAATGCCGCCGCTTCCGACCAGCGAAGTGATGGCGGCGCCCGTGGCTACGAAGCAGGGCGACGTGGGGCTATAGGTTGTTGTTGGCCCGCAGCCCGAGCCTGCGTTGATGATCGACGCGGCCGGAGGCGCGAAGTTCGGATGGTTGAAGACGTTAAAGATCTCTCCCCTGAGCTGGATGGTCATCCTCTCATTGATCCTGGTGATCTTCGTCACGGAAATATCCGTCTCCGCATACCCAGGCCCGACCAGCACGTTCCTTCCCAGATTGCCGGCCGTGCCATACTGCGACGGCACGAAGCAGGATTCGTTGAACCATTGCGTTACGCTCTGGTTCGCGTAGAGATTGCCACCACATCCGGGCGCGTTGGGTGCGTAGTTCGGGCGCTCGCTGTCGAAGGTGTTGCCCGTGTCCATCTGGTCGCCTTCACCAATCGAGAACGGAACGCCGGTGTGCCATGACGTAATCCCGCTCACCTGCCAGCCTTCCTTCAATCGGTTGCCTTTGAAGGGGAGCATGTAAACCAGGTTGGCCGAGATGTTGTGTCGTATATCGAAACTGCAATTGCCTTTGTCTGCATTCCAGTCGTAGGGGTTGGTGATGGAGGAGGTCACGTTGTTGAATCCGAGACCGCCGTACGAGTATGCGCTGTCAATGCAGTGCGACCAGGTATAGGAGAACTGGTAGACCAGATTTGCGGACGCCCGATGCGTAAGCCCGACCTGCAGCGCGTTGTAACTGGAATAGCTGCTGGGGTCGAGCAGATCCTGGGTACCTAGGGCCGGGGAAGGCCGCGGGTTCTGGGTACAGGCCCCTGTCAGGGGGCAGGGGCCACCATTGGAGGTCGCCAGGTAGTCTACTCCATTGATCACCGTCGGTATCGGCGAGTTGAAATCGTGGAATGCCAGCAGGTGAACGCCGCGCGTCCCCTGATAGCCGACCGTTAACAGGTTATGCCAGGGAAGTTCCCGCTGGACGCTGAGAGTGTATTCCAGCGAATACGGGGTGGTGTTCGTGCCGTAATATGTGCCCGTGGTCTGGCTGTAAGAAGGAATCGCGGAGCCGACAAAAGGCTTCGGCCAGTTCGGATCTCCAGCGAAAAACAGCTGGATCTGAGTGTCAAACGGCGGGCTGGACACGTAGGCCGACGAGAAATCGTAGGTCGTGTACGGATCGTGGAAAATCCCGAAACCGCCGCGCACGGCAGTCTTGTGATCGCCGAAGACATCCCAGGCAAAGCCGGCGCGCGGATCGAAATTCTTGTTGCTGGGATTGTTGGCGTAAGCGTGCGGCACGCTTACGAAATTGTTACCGAAGGGTGGCCCTACCACATTGGAGAAAAGGTTGTGGACCTCGATGGGGTTGGTTTCCCATTCGTAGCGCAGGCCGAAATTGACGGTCAGCCTGTTCGAAATCTTCCAGTCGTCCTGAAAGTAGGGCTGTACCTCGTCGTAGCGCTCGGCCCGATAGCTGTTGGTGCCGCCGTTCGGCGCGCCCTCCAGCAGGAATGGATTGCCCGTCAGGAAGCATTGGGCAGCGGTCGCGCATCCCGGATTCCCGGTGCTCTGGAATATGTAGAAGCCATTCCAGAAAACCTGGACAAAAGGATTCAGCTGTTGCCGCTGGAACAGGCCGCCGATGCGCAGCGTGTGGGAACCCTTGGTCCAGGTCAGGTCGTCCTTTTCGGTGAACTTGTTCTGCAGGTACTGGAAGGGGTTCACGAAACCCGCGCCCAGCGCGGTGGGCCCGCCGGGAACGGCCACATAAGCGTCCTCTCGCGCGGGAGTAAAAATCTGCAGCGCGGAATGTTCAGCCGGCTGGCTCTCCGACGTCACGGGCCGCGAGTAAGAGGCGGTGAACTGGTTGATCAAATTCGGCGAGAAAATGTGACGTTCACCCAACGTCAAAAACTGGTTATGGGTGATGTCATAGAGCGGCCAAAGACCCAGGCCCTCATTGGTGGTGCGGTTTCCGAAATCGGCCTCGTAGCGTCCGAACATCGCGTCTTTGTCGGAAATATTCCAATCCACGCGGGCCACGCCGAAATTCTCTGGTGATGTTTGCGCACCCACAAAGTTGTAGACACCGATCTCCGGGTTGCCATTGAACAATCCGCCGTTGGGAGCTGGATAAAGGGCCAGCATCGCGGCCGAAGCTGCGTTTACCGTACACGACGCCGGTGGGCAATTGTCCGTGACATACCTTGCAGTCGGCACGTAATTGACATACGTGCTATTCAGCACCTGCTGAATTCCCTCATAGTTGGCGAAGAAAAACACCTTGTTCTTGACGATCGGGCCGCCAAAGGTGCCGCCGTACTGGTTTCTGTGGAACGGAGGCGCGGAACCCACATCGAAAAAACCGCGTGAGTCGAGATCGCTGTTGCGAAAGAATTCGTACACCGAACCATGGAATTCGTTGGTGCCCGATTTCGTCACTGCGACGATGGCTCCGCCGTTGCCCGCATACTGCGCGCCATAAGTTCCGGTCAGCGTTTGAAACTCCGCAATCGCGTCGATACCGAGCGAAGTGCCGTTCACGTCACCGCCGGCGTTGCGTTGCCACCAGTTCAGCATGTCTTCGCCATCCAGCATGTTGGAATAGCCTTCCGGCCGGGTACCGGAAATCGAATAAGCGTTGGCAACCGAGGTCAGCGCGCTCGATCCGCCAGAGGGATAGCTCGCAACGCCGGGCGCGAGCAGAATCAGCTGTTCCCAATCGCGGCCGTTCAAAGGCAGTTCGCGCATCTGGGTCTGATTGACGAGCGAAGAGACCGCTGAGGTGGTGGTTTCCACTTGAGCCGCTTCCGCGTTCACACTCACCGTTTCGGTGGACTGGCCGACCACCAGTTGGAAATCCAACACCGGCGCGCTGCCGACGGAAATGGTCAAGCCGGTGCGAGCCGCAGTCTGGAAGCCGGGCTTGGTTACGCTGAGATCGTACGGACCGATGGGCAGGTCCAACAACGTATAACGGCCCTGTTCATCCGTGGTGGCCGTTCGGGTGGCCGATGTTGCCGTGTTCTTGACGGTGAGGATTGCGTTTGGAACGGCAGCGTTTGAGGCGTCCGTTACTCGTCCCGAAATGGAGGCTGTCGCAGCCTGTCCGTATAGGTTGCCAATGGCTGCAAACAAAGAAATGCAGAGCACCAAGGCAGCGGACAGAACTTCGCGGTTCCGACTTCTCATGTATTCTAACCCCTTTGCCGGTGTCGGGCAGATTGCACCGTGCGACCCGAGCACGCGTGGAATCACACTATCATCAAGGCAGGCGAGTGTCTATTCGATTGCACTGATATACAGTATCGTCTCGCGTGATGCGGAACCCTTAAGGGATTTGTCGCGGGCTGTTCAAGGCTTGTGACCTTGCGCCGACCGGTCGCCACCCGGTGACCGCCTCCGGGCAATCGCTGGCAGAACGTTCTGTTTTCTGCCGCTTAGATCATCAATTACAAGCACTTCCGTGTGGATTGCGATCGTCCGGGTGCGGAGAACAAAGTGCAAGAAGAACGCGACAGCTTTGCAGTAAGGTAAGGGATGGCTCGCGTAATAGCAATCTCCATCATTGTTCTGTTGTTTGCGAATTGCGCTTTCGCTCAGACCGTCCCTGCTTCTCCCGATCGCCCTTGGCATTCCCCAGAGGAACGGCAGGCTGCCAACGAGGGGAAGCAAGTGCCGCGAACACAGTTGCCCATCGACCCGGCCAAAGCGTACCCGCTTGGGGAACTCATCGACCTGGCGGAAGCGCACAATCCTGAGACTCGCGTAGCTTGGGAAAACGCCCTGGCGCAGGCGGCCGCTCTTGGAATCGCTCGCAGCGAACTCTATCCGTTGGTGTCCGCCGTGGCGCTCTCTGGCGTCCAGCGTTATGAGGTTCCCCTGGGGACCGAGTTCTACCGCCAGACAGCTCCCACATTTGAAGCCTCACTGGATCTCAGCTACACGATCTTCGACTTCGGAGCGCGCCGCGGCCGTATCGATGCTCAGAATGCCCGCGTCCTGGCAGCAAATTTCGCCTTTAACGATGTTCATCGGAAAATCATTTACCAGGTCCAGGAGGCCTATTATCGTCTGCTGAATGCGTCCGGTCAGGAAGCCGCGGCAAGGGCTAGCCTGGCTAATGCTCAGGCCGTACAACAGGCTGTCGAGCAACGACTGCAGAACGGTTTAGCAACGCTACCCGATGTTCTGGAGGCCCGCAGCGCCACTGCACAGGCGCAATACGATTTGCAAGCGGTGCTGGGAGCGGAGGAAATCGCTCGAGGCGATTTAGCGACCAGCATGGGGGCATCCGCCCCCACCATGATTCGCGTCCAGCCCTTGAACGAAGTGCCCACTCCCGAGTCGGTGGGTGAGAGCGTCAACGCGGCCATCGACCGTGCGGTGGAGCAACGGCCGGACCTGCAGGCACGGGTGGCCGCAATCCGCGTGGCAGACGCGCAAAGGAAGGAAGCCAGGGCCGCATTCTATCCAAGCTTAAACTTGAGAGCCAGTCCCACTGCTCAATCCTCATTCATCCAGCAGCAAACCCTGCCGTGGGGACATACTGCCGATTTGACCGGCGGACTGTCGCTGAGCCTGAACTGGACGGTGTTCGACGGAGGGGCGCGAAGAAGCCGGGTGGCGCAGGCAGAGGCCGGGATCCGCGGGGCCCAAGCTCAGGTCAACGCGGCGCGCGACCAAATTGAAGACGAAGTGTGGACCGCGTATTCGAACCTGAACACGGCTTTTCGCCAGCGTGAAGCGGCTACCGCGCTGCTGGACGCCGCAACGCAATCCTATGCCGCCGCACTCGAATCCTACAACTATGGTGTTCGCAACTTGCTGGACGTAACTGCCGCTCAGAAGGTGCTGGCCGCGGCTCGCTCGCAGGACATCCTGGCGCGGACGCAGGTGCTCACCGCGTTGGCCGATGTCGCTTTCCGCGCGGGTGATTCCATCCAGGCCAACAATAGGAGTCTTAAGCCATGACACGCGCTCCCTCTTTCGACCTTCTGGGCTCCTTCTTCCCGGCTTGGCTGGCGTGCCTGGCACTGGGTGTGCTGCTGACGTTTGCGATCCGCTGGGCGCTGGTGCGCCTGCATGTTGTGATCGCGCTCCCCACGTTGATTTATCCGTGCCTGACAGCGCTCATTACTATGGCGCTGTGGCTGGCATTTTTTCGTTAGCGAGGAGAACAGGAATGGGAAAACTGGTTGGACACATTTTGAGCGTTGCAATCGTGATCGGCACATTGGTGCTGGGGCTGGTAGTGATCGAGCGCACGAATTCTTATCCGCGCACCGACGATTCCGAGATACTCGCCAACTTTATCGGAATGGCGCCGCAAGTGGAGGGTCCGATCCTTCGGCTGAACGTCCACGACAACCAGTTCGTGAAGCAAGGAGACCTGCTGTATGAAATCGATGACCGGCCGTATCGCTACGCCTTGGAGAAAGCCATTTCAGACCAGGCGGCGCTCGAAGGACAGATCTCGGATGAACGACGACGAATCGCGGCCCTGGTGAGCGGTGTCTCTGTTTCCCAGGCCAACGTGCAAGGTACGGAAGCCGACGTAACCCGCTATGCGGCGGCAGTGGATCAGGCGCGCGCCGACGTGGCGAACGCCGAGCAGGGCGTCAGCCGCGCTCAAGCGGAGTGGACTTATGCCAATAACAACCTGCATCGCATTGAGCCGCTGCTCGCCAAGCAGTTCGTCACTGTCGATCAAGTGGATCGGGCGCGCACGTCGGAGATTGCCGAGGCCCAGGCGCTGAAGCAGGCGGAATCTCAACTGAAGCTGTCTCAGGCGGGTTTGCAGTCCATGTTGGCGCAGGAGCAACGTTCCAAGGCCATGCTGCAACAGAGCCAGGCGCAGCACGAACAGGCGCAGAACGCGGTCACTACGCTCGAGCCACTCGTCAACCAGCGCGGCGCACGAGCGTCCGCCATCGATACCGCCCGTTACAACCTCAACAACTGCCGGGTTTATGCGCCGTTCGCCGCTCGAGTTACCAATCTGACCATTTCAGAAGGCGCTTATGCACATATCGGCCAGCAGGTATTCACGCTCATTGACGCCCGCACCTGGTGGGCGGTGGCTAACTTTCGGGAAGGCCAACTGCAGCACATTGCTCCCGGAATGAAGGCGGATGTCTACGTCATGTCCAAACCGAATGTGCGCTTCTCGGGAGTGGTGGATAGCATCGGTTTCGGAGTTACGCCGGATGCCGACGTGATCGGCCGCTTTGAGCAGGGCTTGCCGGACGTGCAGCGAACGCTGAACTGGGTGCATCTGGCCTCCCGCTTTCCGGTGCGTGTGCGTGTGGAGAATCCTCCCGCCGACTTGTTTCGAGTCAGCGAATCCGCGGTAGTTGTGATCCGAGGACTCTAGTGGCCAGCCTCGCCCAAAGCCTGCCCGCATCGCCTCAGCCATTCAGCTGGTTTCGGGAATTTCTCAAGCAGGAGCTCGCTCCCTACCCGGGCCGCGCGGCAACGGTGGCGCGCATGGTTCTGTCTGCCACGGTCATCATGATGATCTCGATGGCGTTTCGAATCCCCTATGGATTCCAAGGCGCCGTCTATGCGCTTTTCATCACGCACGAGAGTCCCCGAGCCACTTTGCAATCGGGGAGAACAATACTCATCGTTACCGCCCTCAGCATCGCCTACGTTTTAGCGGGGGCGTATTTTGTGATCAGTGTTCCGCTGCTTCACTTCCTCTGGAACATCGGTTCATTCTTCCTGGCCTTCTATGCGATCAGCGCCGTGACAAACTACGGAGCTTCGATAGTTTTCGCCATCGTCATCTCGGTCGCAATTCCCCTTTGGGACCGGCAGGTTTCCGCCGAGACCAACGTGGAGGACACGCTTCGGCTCGCGTTGTCGGCGTTGGTGGGAATCGCGGTTACCGCGGCGGTGGAGCTGGTGTTTCGGCGCATGCGACCGGGAGATGAAATCATTCTGCCGCTGGCCGGCCGCCTGGATGCGGTTCACAGCTTATTAGTTTGCTACGCGGACGGCCGTCCGCTCGATGACGCCACTGAGAAGACCATCATCCGGTTCGGTACGCTTGGAACGTCTAGATTACGGCCCCTGCTGCGGCGATCCGATTATTCGCCGCAATACAGAACGCAGATGAATGCCGTAACGGTTCTGGTGGGCAGGCTGCTCGACATCGCCGCAACCATGACGGAACTTCGCGTCCCTGGATCCGGCGTCGATCGGACGCGATTCGGAACCCTGGCGGAGGCCGTTCAGAGTCTTCGCGCCGATTTAGTGAATCGGCGAATTCCCAGCCCGATCCAGTTCGACACCCATGACGAAGCGGGGAGCGGAGTGCCCATGCTGCGCGATTTGGAGGGCACCCTGGCGCTCATCCCGCAGGCGTTTGCGGATTCCAAGTCCATGGATTTCGCGGCCCTTTCAGAAGACCAGCCGCGCCAACGGCTGATCGCTCCCGATGTATTTTCTAACCGTGAACATTTTCGCTTCGCTCTGAAAGGCTGCCTGGCGGCGAGCGCCTGTTACATGCTCTACAACTTCATCGCGTGGCCGGGCATCAGCACCTCGGTGAGCACCTGTCTGCTCACTGGCCTCACCACCATCGGTGCATCCCGGCAGAAACAGGTCCTGCGTCTTACGGGCGCCCTGGCAGGCGGGGTTGTGATTGGGATGGGATCGCAAATATTCGTTCTGCCCCACATCGATTCCATCGCGGGATTTGCAGTTTTGTTCGCATTGGTGACTGCCGTTGCTTCCTGGATTGCGACCTCCAGCCCCAGATTGTCGTACTTCGGAGTGCAGGTCGCTTTCGCGTATTACCTGATCAACCTGCAAGAGTTCGCGTTCCAGACATCTCTTTCCATAGCCCGGGACCGCGTGGTTGGCGTCTTTGTGGGACTGGTCGCAATGTGGCTGGTCTTTGACCGGCTCTGGGGTCGGTCCGCGATGGTGGAGATGAGGCGAACGTTTATAGTTAACCTGCGATTGCTGGCTCAATTCGCGAGAGAACCGCTCTCCAACGATTTGAAAGTCGCCGCTGAGCGCAGCTTTTCGCTTCGCGAGACCATTAACAACAGTCTCGACCAGGTGCGGTCACTCGCCGACGGTGTCCTTTTCGAATTCGGGCCTACGCGGCAACAGGGCCTCGCTATGCGCGATCGGCTCCGCCACTGGCAGCCGCGCTTGCGCATGATTTTTGTAACACGAACCGCATTGTGGAAATACCGTGCCCGGGTTCCCGGCTTTGAGGTGCCAGAGGCGGTGGCCGGAGCGCAGAAGGAATTCGATGAGAGCCTGGCCGGCACGCTGGATGGTATCGCGGGATGGATGGAAGGGAGACCGCCGGTGGAAAGCCAGGACCTCGCGGGCTCGGCCGATCGTCTCGCTCGGACCATTCAGGCCAGCTCTTCGGGAGAGTCTCCAGTAGAGCTCGCGCCCAGGCTTGCGACGGTTCTTTCGCTGTCCCGCAGGATTGAGAATTTAGCGATTTCGCTAGATCAAGAGATCCGTTTTGGCATCCAAATATCTTGATCTCAGTTGTACCCTGAGAGGAAAAGATGACCGACAAACTTCGCATAGCTGCTGTTTTGATCGTCCTGCAATCGAATCTGTCTGCTGCCATGGTTGTGCTGAAGCAGGAGACCAAAGACGCCTGGGACGAATATCTTCAAAACGCGAACGCCACCATGCAGGCACGCCTTCAGCCTGGAGCGCATTTTCTTTGGCTCGATGAGCAGCCGAATCTCGCGGAACGCATTCGCACCAAAGGGCCTCATATCGCGCCGATTGGCCCCCATATTCCCAAGAAGGTTCCTTCCGGACTGATCCACGATTGGCTGGGCGTGGGCTTTGTCCCCAATGCGAAGATCGATGATATTGTCGCGGTGCTGAGGGACTACGGCAAGTATAAGGACATTTATCGCCCGGGCGTTCTCGACTCAAGCGCTCGAAATACGGACGGAACGAAAGACAGCTTCTTCATGCGTCTGGCCAACAAATCCGTGGTAGCCAAAACGGCTCTGGACGCCGAATGCGAAGCGTCTTATTTTCGCGTCGACGAGCATCGCCTGTACAGTATTTCCAACACCACCCACATCCAGGAAATCGATAAATTTGGAAGCCCGGAGCAACGAATGTTGCCCGAGGACGAGGGCACTGGTTTGATCTGGCGGTTGTCCAGTATCACGCGCCTGGAGGAGCGCGATGGAGGCGTCTACGCGGAATTGGAAGCCATCGCGTTAAGCCGCGATATCCCTGAAGCGTTTCGCTTGTTTGTAACGCCCATCGTGCGGCGTGTAGCCAGGGATTCGCTCGCCACTTCTCTGCACCAGACCAAGGTTGCTTTAGACGCGCGGCTAGCGAACGCCGCCCAATAGCTCGCCCGGTCCAAATGGATTTGATTCAGTGACTTAGCGGCGCTGCATACCACGAAAGCAGTATCCAGAAACTCCGCAGCCGGGGGATTCGCCGGGTGGTCCGATTCAGTTAAGATTTCAACAATAGGCCGTGGTTTGGCTCGACGCGCACAGCTACCAGTGGCGCCGCCAACGTGGCGTCATGTGGACATTCTTTCGCAAATTCGGATGGCCGGCTAACGTTACCCTGGCTGCTCTGGTCCTGTGTTCACAGGCGCGTGGAGCAGAGGCATCGCCGGTAGTCCATGGAGCCACGGATTTCCATCACACAGACTGGAAAGGCCTGGGCGCCGTTTTCGATATCAAGCAGTCCTCGGAAGGATATCTGTGGCTGACGACATCGAGGGGCGTGCTTCGCTTCGACGGGGTTCGCTTCCAGTCCGTGGAGGAAGTCACGCGGGGAGCGGTGCGCGACAACGAAATCGACTCGGTGTTTCTGTCGTCTTCCGGAGGCATCTGGCTGACCACTGAGGGAGCGGGGCTGCTCTTCTGGAAGGAGGGAAAGCTCAGCACCTTTCCCGACCGGCGCTGTACGCCGACCAGGAAGCAGGGAGCGCTGATTGAGGACCGCGATGGATCGTTGTGGGTGCAGGCCACCTCTGGCCTCTTTCATTTGCGCGGGTCGGTATGCGAGCAGGTTGGAACGGAACGCGGATATCCTGGTGGTTTCGCGGCGGGGATTTTTCTCGACAGCGAGGGCACGTTGTGGGTGAAGACTCGGACCAGCCCTCTTTTGTTTCTGCCCCGCGGCCACTCCAGATTTCAAGCCACCAAATACGGGGAAGGATTGGCCACCGGTTACGCCTACATTCGTCAGGGGCCAGACGGTGCGATCTGGCTCTCGGATGACGAGGGGCTGCGCCGCGTGGCAAGCCTCGCGAGCGCCACAAACACGTTGAACGCCCCGGACTTCTCGCCGCCACAAAAAGGATCCAAGGGGAGTGCTCCCTTCGGCGACTTCACTTTTGCTCCCGATGGTTCTCTGTGGGCCGTGACTGGCAAAGGGGTGCAACGCTTCGAGCATGTCGAGCGATGGACCACGCCCGTGGCGCTGGAAACGGCTCCCGGCGAAATCTTCACGCCCGAGCAAGGGCTCAGCTCCGACGCTGTGTGGAAGCTGCTGGTTGATCGCGAAAGCGTTTGGGTGGGAACCAATTCCGGTCTCGACCGGCTGCGTCGTGCCGCGCTCACGACGGTGGGGTTGCCCCATGCGCAGGAGCACGAATACAGCCTCGCTGCGGGCGATGGAGGTTCCGTATGGACTGGCAACAGCAGCTTGCCGCTCACGCACGTGGCTGCCGACGGAAACGTAATGACATTCCCGCGTACGCGGCAGGCTGTCAGCGTTCAACGCGATCACACCGGAACCATATGGTCGGCCGGCGCTGGCGACTTTCATCTTTGGCGATCCTCCGGCGACGGGTTCTCTCCGCTCCATTACCCGGACGAGACTCTGGACCCCGTGGTGTTCATCGCGGCCGACCGTAACGATGACGCTTGGATTACCACCGCCAGCGGCCGAGCTTATCGCTTCTCGGGCGGCGATTGGAGTAACCAGACCCAAGCTCTCGGAAAGAAGCCCGGCGTGACTGGCGCCATGGTGGATGACCAGGATGGCAACGTTTGGTTTGGCTTTTCCAATAAGGTGGTGGAGTGGGACGGGTCCACTTACCATCGGTTCGCCTTCCCCGATGGCAAGCGAGGCGTCTCGGAAAACACCATGTCGGTGCGCGGCGATCACGTCTGGCTAGGGGGCGCAGGCGGCATCCAGCTCTTCACCGCAGGGCCAGTTTCATATCATGCGATGGAAGGATCAGAGTATGCCGGGCAGAGTATCCGGCGTGGTGGAGACTGAGACGGGCGATCTTTGGGTGAATGGATTCTCGGGCATCAGCCATGTCCCGCATACCGAATTGAAGAAGTGGCTCCAGGATCCGAGTGTCGCGGTTTCGGCCGATCATCTCGACGAATTGGATGGTCTTCCGGGACTCTCGGAAGAAATGCGGCCAGAGCCATCGGTGGTCGAAGCTCCCGACGGCCGATTGTGGTTTGCGACCACCAAGGGCGTTGCATGGCTGGATCCAGCGACACTGGAAAAAAATCGAAATCGCATTCCGCCGCCAGTGATAATCTCCGCGGTCATTGCAAACGCCAAAAGCTATATGGGTTCCGGTGAACTCACTCTCCCCGCCCGCACCGAGAATCTGGAGATCGACTATACCGCACTGAGCCTTGCTATTCCTGAGCGCGTGCTGTTTCGTTACAAACTGGACGGCGTCGACAAAGATTGGCAGGACGCCGGCACGCGCCGCCAAGCTTATTACACCAAGCTTCGCCCCGGTCCCTACGCGTTCCATGTCATTGCCTGCAATAACGACGGCGTTTGGAACGAGCGGGGCGCAACCTTGGATCTGAGCGTTGCTCCCGCCTGGTTCCAAACCACATGGTTCCTTCTGCTATGTGTTGCATCCGGGACTTTGCTGGTGGTGGCGTCTTACCGCTTCCGGTTGCGGCAGCTCGCCGCCGGCATGAATGCCCGTTTCGATGAACGTCTGGCGGAACGCACCCGCATCGCTCAGGAATTGCACGATACGCTTCTGCAGGGCTTCCTCAGCGCGTCCATGCAGGTGCACGTCGCGATGGACCTGTTGGCGGACGATTCCAAAATCAAGCCGGTCTTAACCCGCGCGCTGCAATTGATGGGACAGGTGATCGACGAAGGCCGGAACGCGGTTCGAGGGTTACGTTTGTCGGATGTCGTCTCGCTGGATTTGGAGCAGGCCTTTGCGAGAATTGGGGAGGAGATCCCCCTGCCCAGCATCAATGGCAAGAAAGCCGAATTCCGTGTGATCTCGGAAGGTCACCGCAGGCTGCTGCATCCGCTGCTGCGCGACGAAATCTACAGGATTGGCCGGGAGGCAGTGACCAATGCGTTTCGCCATGCGCAGGCGAGTCAGATTGAGGTGGAATTGAAATACGGATCGAGTCAATTTCGGCTGGTGGTCCGCGATGACGGCCGCGGAATAGAATCGGAAGTTTTGCTGACCGGCCGGGACGGACACTTCGGACTCTCGGGAATGCGCGAACGGGCGGACCGCGTGGGCGCCAGGCTTCACGTGTTCAGCCGGGCCTCGGCGGGCACCGAAGTGGAACTCACTATTCCGGGACGAATCGCTTTTCAGGACCAGCCCAGTGGGTTGTTTGGATGGTTCCACAAACACGGCCGGCCTAAGACCGCCGACGGCGCGGAAAATGAGTTCGTGGCTACTCATGAACGCCGATGAGTTATCTGGTGCGTGGTCTGCTTCTCGCCCTGGCGTTCGGCTGTTTCGGCTGGGGCCAAGGCGTGGAAGGCGTAATTTCCGGCATCATTACTTCCCCTAAGGCGGCTATCGGAGCTGCCACCGTCAGCGTTACCAATACGGACACCGGCGTCATCGAGTGGACCGGTAAGACCAATGTGGAGGGCGTCTATCGGGCGCCCAGTCTGCCGGCCGGACGCTATAACATCGACGTGACAGCCGAGGGCTTCAAGCATCAATATGTCTCCGGCATCCAGCTGTCGGTGGGCCAACTGGCCGATATCGTCATCATTATGCAGGCTGGCATTGTGGCCGACGCCGTCACGGTGGAAGGCGGAACCGCGGGGCAACTGGCATCGGACAGTTCGTCTCTCGCCACTACCATCACGCCATCGCAATTGCAGGGTCTTCCGCTGCCCAGCCGCTATACTCTGAATCTCCTGGCTCTCACGCCTGGCGTTTCCTCAGGCGGAGATATTACCAGCCAGGGCGGCCTCAGTTCGTCGCAGCTATCGATCGACGGCAGCCGCACGCTCAACGGCGAGTTTCTGATCGACGGTGTTTCCGTGGTCAGCGGTTCCACCGGCGCGCCGCAGAGTTTGCCTCCCTCGGATTCCATCCGCGAATTCAATGTGCTGGGTGCCTCCTATTCGGCGGAGTACGGCAGGACCGCCGGCCCCACGGTCACTTTGATTACCAACTCGGGCACCAATTTGCTCCATGGCGCGGCTTACGGTTACTTTCGCAACGAGGACCTGGACGCCAATAACTACTTCAGTAACCTGCTGAGAAAACCGCGCTCGGAAGATCGCTACAATCTGTTCGGCGCGAAGCTCGGCGGCCCGCTGTCGATTCCGAAGATTTACGATGGGCGCAACAAAACCTTCTTCTTCGTGAACT
Organism: Bryobacterales bacterium; assembly: GCA_963781905.1. GTDB lineage: Bacteria > Acidobacteriota > Terriglobia > Bryobacterales > Bryobacteraceae > Palsa-89. Next base: position 2,678,876 of record CAWAHZ010000010.1, on the reverse strand, counting down.
ACGAAGGGCTGATCCAGGCTTCGCCGTATAACCTGACCTCGACGGTCCCCTATGGCGCCTATGCGGCGGGAAACTTCTCCGCTTCTCCGACTCTGGTTTACGATCCGGCAACGAAATCTCCGTTTCCGCAAAACGCCATACCAGCCAATCTGATCGACCCGGCAGCCCTGAAGATTCTGGGGCGGGTTCCGGCGCCGGATTCGCCTGGGACCATGAATAAGACCGATAATATTGCGACGAACAATTTTGTGTCCATCGGCGCCAGCCATCCGACTACCAACACCGGTTTGGCGCGGGTGGATGAGACTGTGACCAACAGTCTTCGGCTGTTCGAGACCTTTATCCATTTCAATAACTATTCGCCCATCCAACCCACGTACCCGGGAAGCCCTCTCGAGAATTCGGTTGGCAACACCCAAACCACGGCCTACGAATCGTCCTCCGGCCTGACGAAGAGCTGGAGCCCCACCTTCATCACGGAAGTCCGCTTCGGTTTTTTCCGCAATAACGCCGAGGTTGTTCCGCCCAGCGCCGGCATCAATGTCCCCAGCGTCCTCGGTATCGGAACCTCTTACGGCGAGGCCGCTCCGGAAATCAATATCAGCGGATTCTCCGGGTTCGGCGCGAATAGCAACACCGAGCGCTCGCAGATCGACAACAATTACCAAACCTCCGTCAACAACAGTAAGGACCTGGGGAATCACTTGATCCAGTTTGGGCTTCAACTCCGGAAGGATCAGTTCGACGATCTGAACCCGACTTTCGATGTGAACGGGAGCTATACCTTCACCGGCGAGATCAGCAACGGCAAGAACAGCGCTGGCGATCCCATCAACGCTCTGGCGGATTTTCTGCTAGGCGATATTAAGACCGGATCGTATTCGCTAGCGCAACCTTTGATCGGAAGGCGCAACTACAATGTCGGTTTGTATATCGGCGACGACTGGAAATTGAATCCGAAGCTGACGCTGAATCTGGGCCTGCGCTGGGAATATGAGTCGCCGCTGCGCGCGGCCAATAACGAATACTCGCGCATCGATCCAACCACGGGTCAAGTGCTCTTCGCAGGCCAAAACGCTTCCGATACCTTGAACCTCACGGCCCCCAAGCTCAACTTCGCTCCGCGCGTAGGTTTCGCGTATAGCTTGACGCCCAAGACCGTGATTCGCTCGGGATTCGGCATCTTTTATGCGGGAATTTTCTCCGATCTCGGCGGGCAGGTTCTTTTCCCCGGCTACACGGTGGAGCAGGTCTTTAACAATTTGGGCACAGGCATCGCGCAGCCGTTCAAGCTGTCGCAGGGTTTGCCCGAGGTGGCTACCAACAACTTGCAGAACCCTGCGGCGAACATCGCTCAATTCGGCTCTGCGAAGAATCCGCTCACTCTCACCGATTACAACGGTTTCACCCAGGTCAATCCTCTTCCTTATGTGCAGCAATGGAATTTCGGAATCCAGAGGGAGATCATGCAGGGCACGATTGTGGAAGTGAATTACCTAGGAACGCACGGCGTTCACCTTCCAGTGGAGCTACCGTCTAACACAGTGCCTTACGATCCAACCATTGATGCGGCCATCGCTCGCGCCAACACCACGCTCGCGGCCCAGCAAGCTCGGCCCTATCCTGCCATCGGAGCCTTCAACTCGATCAACATGGAAGGCACGTCCAGCTATCAGGCGCTGCAGGCCAGCGTCCACCGCCAATACGGCTCCAATCTCACGTTTGTCGCGAATTATACGCGGTCCAAATCGATCGACGACGCGAGCGGCATCTATAACTTTTCCCAACCCTCCGGCTTCAATGTGGGCCAGTTCCCGCAGCAGTTCCTGGCTTTGAACAAAGGCCTGAGCGAGTTTGACCGGCCCAACGATTTCACCGCCGCCATTCTGTACCGCACCAGCGGCAATCGCTGGGTGCGCAATTTCGAAATCAGCCCGATGTTCTTAGCGCATAGCGGCCTGCCGCTCTATATCGGGCAAACCAACGAGAACGCGGCACAGGCCGGAACCAATCAGCAGCGGCCTTACGATGTGAACCCAGGCGTCAGTCTTTACACCGGGGAAGTTCCCAACGGCACCGGTGTTCAATATTTGTTGCCCGTTAGCGCCGCTAACTTCCCGCTCCAGCCCTCCGGACCTTTGTTTATCGGGTCGGGCGCATCACGGACACAGGTGTTACCGGTCGGCATCGGCAGTTTGGGTAGAGACGTGGTTCGAGGGCCGGGACAACTGGATCTGAATCTGTCTCTTGGCCGGGTGTTTGATCTGCGGGAACGCCTGCGGCTCATCATTCGAATGGAAGCGTACAACGCACTGAACCACACCAACTTCGCGGCGCCTTCTTCCAGCTTGACGCTGACCACCAACGCGGCGGGTCAGCCGATCTGGAACTCGCCAAACTTCGGAGTGATTACGGCCGCCAACCAGTCTCGATTTTTGCAATTGGTCGGCCGATTCGATTTTTAGGCGCTCATCGTGAGTCTAATAAGTTATGAACGATGACAGCAGGGTTCGCGTGGAGGAAGACGCCTTAGGCCATGTGGAGGTGCCGGCGGATCACTTGTGGGGCGCTCAAACCGAACGGTCGCGCCGCAATTTCCCGATCGGTAGGGAGCACTGCCGCTGGGGCCGCTCCGTGATCCGAGCGCTCGGCATCTTGAAGAAGTGCGCGGCGTTGGCGAACGAAGAATTGGGCCAGTTGCCGCATGACAAAGTGGATTTGATTGTACGCGCGGCCGAGGAGGTTATAGACGGGAAGCTGGACGCCGAGTTTCCACTGGTGGTTTTCCAGACGGGTTCTGGAACCCAGACCAATATGAACGCGAATGAAGTGATCGCCAACCTCGCCATTCAACTGGCCGGCGGGGTGGTGGGATCAAGGAAGCCGATTGATCCGAATGACGACGTGAATCACAGCCAGTCGTCAAACGATACCTTCCCAACTGTGATGCACATCGCGACCGTGGAGCAGCTGGACGGCATGCTGATGCCGGCCTTACGCGCTTTGCGCGACACTTTGGACGCCAAATCAAAATCGTTCTCGCACGTGGTTATGGTGGGCCGGACGCATTTACAGGATGCGACACCATTGACACTCGGGCAGGCGATTTCGGGATGGGTGGCGCAGCTCGATCAAGGCTTAGAGGCAATTCGGTTGAGCTTGACCGGCGTTTATGCGCTGGCGATCGGGGGCACGGCAGTGGGCACCGGCCTGAATGCCGACCCTCGCTTCGGGGAAGTTGCGGCGCGCAAAATCGCCGAGGAGACCGGGAAGCCGTTTGTTTCGGCGGTCAACAAGTTCGCGGCTCTCTCCGCGCACGACGCCATGGTGAACGTCAGTGCGGCGCTGCGTACGCTGGCCGGCGCGCTCATGAAAATCGCCAACGATGTGCGCTGGTACGCTTGCGGGCCGCGGGCGGGATTCGCTGAACTGACCATTCCAGAAAATGAGCCAGGCTCGTCGATTATGCCCGGGAAAATCAACCCCACGCAATGCGAGGCGCTGACCATGGTGGCCGTTCAGGTATTCGGCAACGATCACGCGGTAGCCTTCGCCGGGTCGCAAGGCAACTTCCAGCTCAATGTTTATAAGCCGGTAATCCTGCACAATGTTTTGCAGTCGATTCAATTGTTAGCGGAAAGCGTCGCTTCATTTAACCTTCGCTGCGCCGCAGGAATCGGCGCGAACGAGAAGCGCATTCACGAACAGCTTGAGAATTCGTTGATGCTGGTGACGGCCCTGAATCCACACATCGGTTATGAGAAGGCGGCGCAGATTTCGCTGAAGGCGTACAGGGAGGACATCACCCTCCGCGAGGCCGCGCTCAAATTGGGATTCCTGACCGCACAGCAGTTCGATGAATGGGTTCGGCCGGAGGATATGACGCATCCCCTGGAGCATTAGTCATCACTGCCAACCTCCGCCGAGAGCCTTGTAAAGTTGCACCACCGTGAGCACTTCCTGCAGGCGTATTTGCGACAAGGACAGTTCAGCGGAAAACAGATCGCGATCGGCGTCCAGCGCGTCCAGCTGTGTATCCACGCCGCCGTGATAGCGCAAGTATGCGAGGCGCAGCCGGTCTTGCAAAGCGTAAACCAAATCCTCTTGTCTTACACGGCTCTCGCGGGTGCGCTGGTGAGCAATCAGACTATTGGACACTTCGGAGAAGGCGGTTTGAATGGCTTTCTCATATTGCGCGAGCGCTTCCTGGCGCTCAGCTTCCGTCAGCTTTACGTTTGACTTCAATCGGCCGGCGGTGAAAATGGGCTGCGAGAGTTGCGGCGCCAGTGTCCAGGCGCTGTGGGATGCGCTGAACAGACTTGCGAGCTGGGTGCTCTGGCCGCCCAACAATCCGCTTAAGCTCAATTGCGGAAAATATGCGGCCCGGGCAACTCCGATTTCGGCGTTCGCGGCAATCAAGTCCTGCTCGGCGGCTTGAATGTCGGGACGCCTCTCCAGAAGCGTGGAGGTGAGGCCGGGTGGAACGTCGGGCGGGAGTTCCTGCGCGGCCAGACTTTGTCCTCGCGAGATGGTGCCAGGAGGCTCGCCCAGCAACAGATGAATCTGATTTTCGGTCTGCTCAATGCCTTGCTGAATCCCGGGAATGGTTTGCGCCGCGGTGTCCACCAGCTGCTCGGCCTGGCGAAGATCGAGCAGCGTCCCCACGCCGCCAGACTGGCGCGACTTGGTTAGATCGAGCGACTGCTGGCGAGTCTCCAGCGTGCGGCGGGAAATCTCGAGCTCATAGTCCAGCTCGCGCAGCGTCAGGTAATTGGTGGCCACATCGCTCACCAATGTGGTGACCACAGTCTTGCGGTTGGCTTCCGCGCTCAGAAGATTTGCGCGCGCGGCTTCGGTGGCACGGCGCAGCCTGCCCCACAGATCCACTTCGAAGGAGAGCAGATTCAGCGACGCCTCTCCGAAGTTTCGATTCTGATCGGGAAGCAGCGCCGCAGGGATGGGCGTGGCTCCGTCGCGCGAGAGCCGGTTGATTTCGACGCCACCGCTCGCGCTGAATTGCGGAAACTGATTGGACCGCGTGATGCCCAAACTGGCCCGCGCTTCTTCCACCCGCGCCACCGCGATACGAAGATCATAGTTCTGCAGCAACGCGGTCTTGATCAAGGCTTGCAATTGATCGTCGTGGAAGAGCTCAAACCATTTCAGATCGGCCGAGAGAAGGCCTCTTGGGGAGGCAGCGGCTCCGGCGCGCGGAACTGCGCAGGCGTTGCGATTTTGGGCCGCTGATAATTTGGACCCACGGTACAGCCACCGAGCAGGGCCAGCAGCGCGAACACCAAGCCTCGGCGCATGCATCTAATCCCCTTGCGCCGGCGACGGCGGAGGCACCAGAGCGAGGTCCTTCCCCACGCCCGCGCCCGAAATCTTCTCGACAACGTAAAATGCCGAGGGAATGATGAAAATGCCGATGAAGCTGGCGGCCAGCATGCCGCCGATCACGGTGGTTCCCATGATCTGGCGCGACACGGCGCCGGCGCCGGTTGCGATCCACAGCGGAACGCATCCAAAGATGAAAGCGAATGAGGTCATCAGAATGGGCCGCAAGCGAAGGCGCGCGCCTTCGAGCGCCGCATCCATCAAGGGCTTGCCTTTTTCGAGCTCGTCCTTGGCAAATTCGACGATCAGGATCGCGTTCTTCGCTGCCAGCCCGATCAGCATCACCAGTCCGATTTGCGAATAGACATCGCCCTCGATCTGGAGCATGTAGGGCGGCAGCAAATGCGACAGTATGATCCGGCGCAGCAACAGAACAGCGAAGGCTCCGAACACCGCCACGGGAGTGCTCAGCAACACGCTGAAGGGCAGGCTCCAGCTTTCATAGAGCGCGGCCAGGATCAGGAAGACGAAAAGCAGAGAGAATCCGAAGACCACCGCCGGCGGCACGCCTTGCTGCGCTTGTTTTTCGAGGAACGACATGCCCGAGTAGTCGTAGCCCATCTCGGGCGGCATGGTTTGCGCGAACACTTCTTCGAGCGCCTTCATGCCCTGCTGGGAGCTGTAGCCCGGCGCGGCGCTTCCGTTCAGTTGGGCCGAGCGGTATTCGTTGAAGCGCATGGTGAACTCGGGTCCGGTGCGCGATTCAAACTCGCGTCAACGCCGACAGCGGCACCATCTCTCCCTTATCGTTCTGAACGAAGAACTGTCCGACATTTTCCGCTTTCGTGCGGTACTCATTCTCGGCCTCCACGTACACCTGCCACTGGCGGCCGAAGCGGTTGAAGTAGTTGACGAACAGACCACCCATAAACGTCTGGATGGTTCGGTAGACGTCGTTCAGAGGCACTCCCTGCTTGATTACCTTGTCCCGGTCCACGTCCACGAATTGCTGCGGAACGCTCGGCAGGTATGTGGTGCTGAGCCCCGCGATCTCCGGCCGCTTGCGCGCCGCCGCCATAAACTTGTTGAGATTGTCCGACAGAAATTGAATATCGCGGCCCGCCCGATCTTCTAAAATGAACGTGAATCCGCCAGAGGTGCCGACGCCAGGGATGGCGGGCGGCGAAAAGCTGAAGGCCACTCCTTCAGGAAGCTTGCTGAGCTCTTGATTGAGGTGCGCCTTGATCGCCTGCACCTGTTCGTCGCGACGTCTTGCGGTCTGCTCCACTCTTTCAACGTGATCCAGGCGAATCCGTTGTAGCTGGTGCGCACGTAACTTAGCAGGCTGAACCCCAGAACGCTGGTGGTGGATTCCACTCCGGGCGTTTTCGCCAGGATGGCCTCTATCTTTCGCATCACCAGGTCCGTCCGCTGGAGCGATGCGGCGTTGGGGAGCTGGAGGTTGAGGTACAAGAAGCCCTGATCCTCGTCCGGGACGAAACTGCTGGGCAGTTTGTCGCTGATGAAATAGCTGGCGACGCCAAAGCCCGCCAGGAGAATCATAGCCAGCGCGCTTTTTCGGATCAGCACGCCCGAGAGCCGGACGTAGTTATCGGTGGCCAGCCCGAACATGCGATTGAACCAGGCGAAGAATATTCCCAGTGGTCCTTTGCTCTCTTTCTTGGGCTTCAGCAGGAGAGCGGCCAGCGCGGGACTAAGCGTGAGAGCGTTGAACGCCGAAAGAATCACAGAGATCGCAATGGTCACGGCAAATTGCTGATAGAGCCGTCCGGTGACACCGGGAATAAATGCGGTCGGGATAAACACCGCCGAGAGCACCAGCGCGATCCCGATCACGGGACCTGAGATCTCTTCCATGGCCTTGATCGCAGCTTCCTTAGGCGCCACTCCCTGTTCGATATATCGCTCCACTGCTTCCACCACCACGATGGCATCGTCCACCACCAGGCCGATGGCCAGCACCAGTCCGAATAACGAGAGTGTATTGATGGTGAATCCGAACAACGGGAAGAATATGAAGGTTCCGACCAGCGATACCGGAACGGCGAGCAGAGGAATCAGCGTCGCCCGCCAGCCTTGCAGGAACAGAAACACGACGATGATTACCAGAACGATCGCGATGAGCAGCGTTTCGACAATCTCTTTCATGCCTTCGGTCACGGCGCGCGTGGTGTCGATGGAGACCGAATAGTCCATGTCCTGAGGAAAGCGGCTCTTTGCGCTGGCCATTAGCTTTCTCACCGCCGCGGCCGTGTCCACCGCATTCGATCCCGGCAATTGGTACAGCGCCATCACCGCGCTCGGTTTGCCGTTCAAGCGTCCGGCCACGCTGTAGTCCTGTGCGCCCAACTCCACTCTCGCGACATCCTTCACCCGCACGATGCCGGTGGTCGGCGTTTCGCGGATCACGATGTTCTCAAACTCTTCGGGAGAAATGAGACGGCCTTGTGCGCGAACTGCGTAAGTGAACTCCTGACCCTTGGGAGCCGGTTCGCTGCCCACCTGGCCGGCTGGGTTCACGGTGTTTTGGGCCTGGATAGCCGAGATGATCTCCGGGACGGTGATCTCGAGTTTCGCCAACTGATCGGGTTTCACCCACAGGCGCATGGCGTATTGGCCCGCGCCGAAGATTTGCACCTGTCCAATTCCGCGCACGCGCGTGATCGGGTCGTTCAGGTTGATGTAGGCGTAGTTGGCGAGAAAACGCGCGTCATAGGTGCCCCGCGGCGAATAGATTGCCACCAGCATGAGTGGCGCGATGACGGACTTCTGAACCACAATCCCGTAGTTGTTCACCTCAGCCGGTAACTGCGACGCGGCCAATGTTTCGCGGCTTTGCGCCAGGATCAGATCGGTATTGGGCTCGGTCTTCACGTCGAAATCGACCGTCATTCGCATCTGGCCGTTGGCGGTGGCATTGAGCGAGTACATGTAATTCATGTTGTCCACGCCGCTCATCTGCTGTTCGATGGGAGTGGCTACCGACTGCTCGATGGTTTGCGCGTCCGCGCCCACATAGGTGGCGTTAATCTGGATCTCCGGCGGGGCGATCTGCGGAAATTGGGCCACCGGCAGGCTGACGATGGAAACAACACCGATGATCACGGTCAGTATAGCGATGACCATGGCTACAATCGGCCGGTTGATGAAAAATTTGGACATGGCGCGCTACTTGGTTCCGTACGCTTTGGGAGTGACCTGCATTCCCTGACGAACCCTTTGCAGCCCTTCGGTAACAACGCGCTCGCCGGGATGCAACCCTTCGGCGATCAGCCACTGGTTGCCCACGCGGTCACCCACCGTCACCGTGCGAATGTTCACCTTGTCGTCTTTTTCGACAACCGCAATCTGATAACTGCCTTGCAGTTCGTTCACCGCGCGCTGGGGAACCAGAAGAGCGCCGGTTTGCACACGAGTGGCGGTGCGCACTCTTCCGTATTGTCCGGGCCGCAGCGTATTGGTCGGGTTCGGGAACAGACCCGCCAATTGAATCGCTCCAGTCCGGACATCCACCTGGCGATTGGCAAAGTCAAACCTGCCGCTCTGTGGATACGTGGTCCCGTCCGCAAGAATGAGTTTCAAGTCCAGCCGTCCCTGTTGGGCCTGGCGGCTTTCGGCGGTCGGGTAGCGGCGCGCGAAATCCAGGTACTCCTGTTCGGAGACCACAAAGTACACCTTGATCGGGTCGAGCGTCGACACGGTAGTAATGGTGGGGCTGGCAGGACTGACCAATGAGCCCACTTGCTGTTGCGCGATGCCCGGAATACCGTCGATGGGCGACGTAAGTTGCGTGAATCCCAAGTTGATCTGCGCCGCTTCGGCGCTGGCTTTCGAAGCTTGGACTGCGGCGCTGGCAGCCAGAATTTGCGCGCGCGCCGTGGCCACCTGGGCCTGCGCGGCTTGCACCTGCGCTTTGGCCGCGAGATTGTTCTGCGTGGCGTTGTCCAGATCCTGGGTCGTGATGGCCTGCTGCTGCGCCAGTGGAATGTAGCGATCCACATCCAGCTGCGTGCGGTGCTGATTCGCCTCTGCAACGGCAACCTGCGCTTCGGCCTGCGCCAGTTCGGCCCGCGCCTGAGCCAACTGTCCCTCGGCCTGCGCTTGCTGCCCCTGAGCCAGTTGCAACGCCGCCTGAAACGGACGGGGATCGATCTGAAAAAGTAACTGGCCCTTCTTTACGAACGATCCCTCTTTGTACGCCTGTTGCAGCAGATACCCGGTTACCTGGGCCTTGATGTCCGCGTTATCGTATCCATCCAACGTGCCGATCCATTCGCTGTAAATCGGGACATCGCGTTGCTCCACCGCGGCAACTTCCACCTCAGGCGGCGCGGGAGCTGTAGCTCCGCTGGTCTGGTTGGAGCAGCCGGTCGTTACAGCCAACGCCACAGCCAGTGCGGCGATCGCAAGCAGCGCTAAATTAAAACGCTCCAGCGTGCTGGCTAGCATCTTTGCATTGTAGCTCCGGCGATGCCCAACTTTTGCATGCGGTGCAGCAGCGTGGTGCGCGGTAAACCGAGGCGTACGGCGGCGCCGCGTCGGCCGCCCACAACCCAATCCACGGATCGAAGCACTTCCAGAATATGAGCGCGCTCGGCGTCGGCAAGCGTCATGCCAGAGGCAGAGGCTGATCCTTCGGTACGCTTCAGATCTCCCAGGGGCGCGGACAACACATGTCCGGAAGAAAGAATGACGGCCCGCTCGATGAAGTTCTGCAGCTCGCGAATATTACCGGGCCAATGGTACTGCTTGCAGTGTTCCATTACCTGTTCGGGAACTACGTCAATCTGTTTCTTCATGCGGTCGGCGTACTTGTTCACGAAGTGCCACACCAGGTGCGGAATATCGTCGTATCGCTCGCGAAGAGGGGGCAGGGAAATGGGGAACACATGCAGCCGGTAAAACAGATCCGCCCGGAACTGGCGCTCCTGAACCATTTTGGCAAGATCCCTGTTGGTAGCGGCCACAATTCGAACGTCCACGTGGATGGTACGGGTACTGCCGAGCCTTTCGAATTCCTGCTCCTGCAATACGCGCAACAGCTTGGGTTGCAATTCGAGCGGCAGATCGCCGATCTCGTCCAGAAACAACGTGCCTTGATGCGCCATTTGAAAGCGTCCGATGGCCGTGTTGATGGCGCCGGTATAGGCTCCGCGCTCGTGGCCGAACAGTTCGCTTTCGAGCAGGCCGCTTGGAATGGCGGCGCAGTTGAGCGTCACAAACGGCTCGTGTTTGCGCGAACTGTGGTCGTGCACGGATCTCGCAAACAGTTCTTTACCGGTGCCGGTTTCGCCTTGGATCAATACAGCGCTGTCGGTGGGAGCCACCATGTGGACCGCATTCAGCGCGCGGCGCAGGCCGATGCTGGAGCCGATCAATTCGTAATCCGGCCGCGAAGAGGTCCGCAGGGGAATCGTAGTTGCCAAAGTAGCCATGATCTAGTTCCTCCTCCTGGTGCGCTACTTGGCGCGCTCAGGATCGATAATCTACTTTGCGGCAACCGGGCCCGGGAATCATCCCGAGATCGAAGTTATTTTCAGTACCACTCTCGGTCCGGAACTGTATAACTCCATCGTGGTATTTTTGTCCAACCCTGGAGTCATTCTTCGGACCGCCTGGGAATAATAATTTCGCGGCGGCCGAACAGACGCCCATCCAGTGAGAAGGCGCCAGGCCCGAGGAATATGATGGCGATGGTAACAATGCCGATCAGCACCACCGAGAGGGTTGAGTCGAACAAATTCGGAATGGGCGCCGGCAGCAGGGACAAGCCAGTGCCGATTGCCCCCAGGCCCGTGAACAGCGCTGCGATGGGCGTCAACAGACCGATGAGCAAGGCCGCACCGGCCACTACTCCAACCACAAGTCCTATCCAGGCGCCGGGTATGCTCTCGCTTTTCGAGCTGATATAAAACCCGCCCTGGATGAGCGTCAAGACCCCGACCGTCAAGCGCAATAATAGAAGGCCTACTCCAGGCCACCCAGCCGGGAAAGCCGAAAATAAACGTTGCAGGTGGCCCTTCCCCCGTTTCTTCGTGCTTCCAAACGCACCTGTATTCAGCCTAGGGGATGCTGCCGTAAAAGGAATCCCGATAGCTCGGAATATTTAAATAACACTATTGAGGTATTAGCGTTGGCTGAGGTAAAGCTCTGTAAATACTTACAGTTGAATGATGCCCCGCCGTACGGCGATGGCTACAGCCTGCGTTCGATCGGTCGCCCCCAGCTTTTCCATGATGTGCTTCACGTGTACTTTGACCGTCTCCTCCGAGATGAACAGCCGTTCGGCAATGTCGCGATTACGATTGCCTGCCGCAATCAAGCGCAGAACGTCAATCTCACGGATGGTCAAGGACTCGTCGCTCAAATGCTCCGCGAGGTGACTGGCTACTTCGGCCGGAACGCGTTTTTTGCCGGCGTGCACCTGACGGATCACATCCAGCAGCTCGCGCGGAGGCATGCTCTTGAGTAGATAGCCGCGTGCGCCGGCTTCGAGCGCTCGCTGAATCTCGACGTCGCCTTCAAACGTGGTCAGCATGATGATGCGAGCGTCGGAAAACTCGCTGCGGATCGCGATCATGGCGTCTATGCCGCTGGCGTCAGGAAGCCGAAGGTCCATGAGCGTTACGTCCGGCTGATGCTGCCGAAACTGCTGCAACGCTTCGTTGGCGTTGGCAGCCTCAGCCACGACTGACATGTCCGTCTGATTATTGATAATGGCTGCCAGGCCCTCCCGGAGCAGGGGGTGGTCGTCGACACTTAAGACGCGGATGCGGAGTTGATCGGTCATTTCTCTCTTCCATTACTGGGATTCGCTTCCACATTGGATGCCGGCGGCGGGCGCTTGGAACCGCGAGAATACAGCCGCGAGAACCAGCGTGGCCCGGGCTGGAGCGAATGTGATGTAAACGCCACGTGGCTGGGGACTAACAGCTCCACTTCGGTGCCCGCCGCCGGGCTGCTCCAGACGTGAAACTTGGCGCCAATTTTTTCCGCCCGCTCGCGCATGCCGGGCAACCCCCAATGTCCTTCACGCCCGGTTTGCAGCGTTTTGGGATCGATCCCACAGCCATTGTCCCGTATCACCACCCTTAGCCGGTCGCTTGAATATTCCAGCTCCAGCTCGATGCTCTTGGCTCGCGAGTGGTGGAACGCGTTGACCAGGGCCTCGCGCCCGATGCGATACACTTCGTCGCGAAGCATGGGGTGCAGCGGCCGCGCCTGGCCGTCGACAATGACGCGAAAGGCCACTTCGCCGTCAGTCTTACCATCCAACGCGAGTTCCTGCTGCATGTTGGCAAAGGCCTGCTCCAGATTCACCGAACTGCTTTGGGGCGAGCGCAGCCCGCGCACGGCATTGCGGCCCTCTTCGATGACCTGCTGCATGAGCTGAAGGACGCGGCTCAATGAGTGCAGCGACGGCGATTCCGGGGCAAGCGATCCACAGCCACGTGCAATTGCATGCTGGCGCTTAGGAAGCCTTGCAGCAGTGTGTCGTGCAGCTCCTGCGCGATCCGCGTGCGTTCAGCGAGCCTTTCTTCGAAGCGGACATTCAGCTGGCTGGTGAGTTGGCGCAGCCGCAGGCGATAGACGGCGAGGATGGCAAGAGCGAAGAGCACTACACCGCTCACACGGAACCACCAGGTTTGCCAGAATTCCGGAGCCACATCAAAACCGATGCTGGCCTCGTTTCCGCTCCACACGCCGGCGGTATCGCTGGCCTGAACATGAAAGCGATAAGGGCCCGGGCTGAGGTTGGTATAGGCTGCCTCCCGTTTTTCCACCGGTGCACTCCAATCGTGGTCGAAGTTATCTAGCTTGAAGCGATAGCGCACGCGATCGGGCACCGAGAGATTGAGCCCGACGAAATCGAAAATGATGCGCTGGCTGCCTCGTGGAATATGCAAGGCGGAACTGATGTCGACCGGCACGTTGTCGGCGGCTACAGACTGAATATGCGCGATCACCGGAACATCGTTGCGATTGAGGCGGGCCGGATCCACCACCGAAATCCCGCGGTTCATGGAGACCCAGATCTGCCCGAGAGGGTCTGCCACGACGGATGGCTGGCGCTTCACTCCTTCGGTTCCACGCAAACCGTCGGCGAGAGTGAATTCTCGAATGTCACCCTCCGCGAGGTAGCCGTGCATCAACTTCGCGCGGTCGATACGCAGCACGCGATCCGATGTTGCGATCCAGAGCGCCCCATAACGGTCTTCGGCGATTCCGAAGATTTGTTCCCGCAAGTGTTCCGGGACAGCGGCGATACTTTGAAACCGGCCACCGGCGCGGAAGGCCAGGCCCGCTGAGGTTCCCACCCACAGAACGCCACCTGAGTCCTGGAAGAGACAATTCACGTTATCTGAAGGCAGGCCGTCGCGCGAGGCATAAGAAATCCAACGATCATTCGCCAGGGCGCTTAATCCATTGGGAGTGGCGAACCACATGATCCCGTCCGAGGTTTCCACAATGGAGGCCACGGTATTCGACGCCAGACCTTCCTGGATGGTGAAGGTGGTGAATTTTCCGTTTCTAAGCCGGCTCACGCCGCCACTGAGGGTTCCGGCCCAGACCGTACCATCGCGAGATTCGTATACCGAATAGACGCTATTTTGAGCCAGCCCATTCGCTTGGGTATAGGTGCTGGTTTGGAAGAGACCGGCATCCGAACCAGGTTCCCAGCGGAGCTCGGTGAGGCCGCCGTGTTGCCTGCCTAACCAAAGCTCACCCGGTCTTCCGGCGATCGAATAGATTACGTCTCCATCTAAACCAGCCTGGTGGATCGCCGCGTGGTGTCCGTTTTTCACCCACCAGAGGCCGCCAGCGACGGGAGGAAACCACATTCGGTTTTCCTGATCCACGAACACGGGATTGCTGCCGTCGGTAGGCAGACCCTCGGGCGTGGAATAGGAAACGAACGCGCTGTCGCGGAGCCGATCCAGCCCGCTCGAGCTTCCACTCCAAAGATTTCCCTCACGGTCTTCGAATAGCGCGGTGACGGCCTGATGCGGCGCAGCCCCGCCTGGCTCGTCGCCGAGATCAACCAGGGACGCGACGCCATCCTGGTTCAGCCGCACCAGCCCTTGGGAGTCTGTGCCGATCCAGAGGTTTCCGTCCCGATCGCGGATCATGGCGAGCGCCTGGAAGCGATTCATTTTCGCCGGGAGCCCGGCCGAGGTAAGCGCCGTGCCGTTCCACCGCGCGATTCCGTCGTCGGTGCCGATCCACATGCCCTGGTTTCCATCCGGAAGCAAGCAGTTGATCTTGGCGTCGGGGAGCCCAGTGCGAATCAAAGATGTCTCATCCCCGGCGTGCCGAAACAGCCCGGCATCGCGCGTTCCCATCCAAAGGCCGCTTGGAGTCTGGGCGAGCGCCAGCACGGGGGAGCGGGGCCGGGAAGATTCGGACTCCAGCACCGCGAATCTGCCATCGTGGTAACGCAGTACGAGACCTCCGTCCTTGGCAATGAGCAGTTCCCCTTGAGCGGTTCGGGACATGGCCGTAATGCTGGCATCCGATAGCGTGCTGGGAGCGCCCTCAAATACGCCGTTGCGATATCGCACCAGAGTGCGGCCTTGCATTTGGATCCATAAGCTTCCGTCGGGAGCGGGCGACAATCCCAGAACGTTCGCGATCTGATAGTTCCGCGAACTATCGCTCATCAGAACGAAATTCCAGCCATCGAAACGAACCAGCCCTGCCTGGGTGCCGATCCAAAGGTAGCCGTCGGAGGTTTGCGTGATGGCATAGACAGGGCCTCTCGGAAAGCCCTGCTCGGGACCCCAACGGTCATGTATGTACTGCGACATGGCGCGGCTTGGATCCATGGCGTACGCCCGCAGCAGGCAGCCAACGACGCCGATGGCTAACAGCGCACAGCGCCGGACGCGTGCGCCGCGTTTACGGGAGTGGTCAAGGCAGGTACTCAAATTTCTCAATAACCACCTCGACCGCGTGTTGCAGAGGATTCTTTTCGTTTGCGAACGGGTACAGGTTCAAATGGACTGCTTCGCCACCCGGCAGCGGAACACCCGATGTGAACACGTGTTCGGCGATCACTTCGCCCGGCTGGCGAACGGTTTTAAAGGAAACGCGCCCCGGCTGCCAGTTAAACGTATAGGTGAGGCGTCCCGATGGCGCCGAAAATCGCACTACGTTGGCCGGAATGTAATAGGGCTGCACAACGTATTGGGCGTTTTTGCCGGCCGGATCGCCCCAGCGGCTGATTTCGGTGTCCACTTCCCGATGGTTGACGTCCGTCATGGAATCGTCCCAGGTGAACATGCCGAGCACGGCGGCCGGTTCCAAAGAAGAAACGTCGCGGACATCAAACGAATACGATCCGTATCCCAGGCTGCGGGTGAGCGTCACCTCGGCACACGTCCACTCGCCCAAGCCGCGCGCGATGCGCAGATGCAGCCGCCCACTGGTATCGGTCCAGGCATTGGAGGGATCAAAGTTGTTGGTGGCGCCGCCGCGATTGCTCGGCACGCCGCGGATCTCCCACTCGTAGCCGCTGAAATGTAGGGTTCTCGAGACCATCAGCCGCGAAGGTTCCCCTTTCGCGCTTGCAACGGCGATCACGGGTCCGGCCTTTTGCGGCAGACTTTGCGCGGTTTCCGGCGGACGATAACTCGGTTCCACCAGCAGCGCTGCATATTCGGTGCCGAGGTGTGTGAAGTTCTGCCAATGCTGGTCCGCCCGGATGCTGGTGAATGGCTGATCGGCGAACGGCTGAACCCACCAAAGGCCAGTGCCGCTTCTGGCGAATATGACAATTTGCTGGCCGGTGCGCGCGCCGTCGACGCGTCCCTCTATGAGGGCCCGGCTTTCGGTGCCGCCCTCGTCCGCTCGGGGGAGGCGGATAAATTTGACGGACGGAGCCGCATTGGGCCCTGCTGTTCCGCATCCATTTAATAAGGCAATCGCGAGCCCCAGCGCGGCGACGCCCCAGTGCGGACGCGAATTGTCAGGTCGGTACGCCAAGCAGAGGCTCATGTGTTGACATTACGGCGGGGGAGGCGCCGTAGGTTCATGTTAACTCAAGCTAGAAATATAGCTTTAGCCCGATCTGCACTTGCCTGGGCTGATTGGCCTGGCTGGATATCTCGCCGAACGTGGCGTCGCCTACGTTGGCGTCCGGTGCGGCGAACTGCACGCGGTTCAAGACGTTGAAAGCCTCCAGACGGATCTCGATCCGTGTACCTTCCCGGAACCCGAGGGGAATCTCTTTGAATATCGATGCCGTGAGATTATCCGTTCCCGGGATTCGTGCGTTGGAGAGGACGCGCGGCGCATCCCCGTCAGTGTAGGGAGCCGGTTTCACAGCCACTTGAGGATTGGCGAAATAATGATTCAAATTGTCCGTTCCAGCCACTTGCAGAGGAGCCAGCAGATTCGGATATTGGTTGCCATAGGTCGGCAAGTTGACGCTGCAGCCGCCGCACAGGAAGAGCTGAACGGGAAGCCCGTCGTCGATGCGATAAATTCCATTCACCTGCCAGCCTCTCGCCAGGATGCCCGTCCAGCCGGTCAGGCGTTTCCCAAAAGGCAACTGATACAGGAAGCTGAATTGAGCGATCTGCGGAATGCTAAAGACCGAGAGGGAACGATCCAGGCGCAGGTTGTTCGGGTCCCGCGCGCTCGATTCGGCTGTGGTTGAGCCCCCGGTGAGGAACGAATAACCACTGGAGGCAAGCGACGAATCGTCCAGGCTCTTCTGGAACACGTAGGTGAAAAGAAATTGAACGCCTCCCGAGAAACGCTTCTCGATGCGGAGTTGCGCGGCGTTGTAGATCGAATTGGCCCACGGAACAAAGCTGCTGCTGATGCCAGACGCCGCTCCCGAGCTGTACTGCGGGTACGGTACGTAAAGCTTCCAGCGCGGGATAGTCGCGCCCGATAAATCCGCACTGCCGCTGATGATTCCCTCAAAAGGATTGGGAACCTGCGCCAGGTAGTAGGATGGATCCGCGCGAAACGCTGCGGCAACCGCCGGCGGCAGCGCGTCCATCTGATCGGCGTAGCCCATCGCGTAGAGGTGTGTCCCTTTTCTACCGATGTACTCAGCATCCAACAATACAGACCAGGGGAGCTGGCGCTGGATGCCGAAACTCCAGGATTGCTCCTGCGGCGTCTGATTCAGGCTTCGAACCGGTATGTTGGTCAGCGCCTGCCCCAGGAGCGTGGAAGCTCCGTCTTTATTGCCGACAGCGGTTTGGATTCCAAATGGGAACGGATTGCGCAGAAACTCCAAAGGAAGCCACGGCTCGGAAGGGACGTTGCTCACGCCGGTTGTAACCGAATCGTATCCCAGAAAACCGCCGGAGACGGCATTGCCGACCACGCCTACGTCGGAGGGATCGTAGTAGATTCCATAGCCGCCGCGTAGGATCGTGCGATCCAGAACTTGATAAGCAAAGCCGAACCGGGGCCCCACCTGGCCCCAGTAAGTATTGAACTCGGTGCTCGGATTTCCGCCCACGCCAACGTATTCCACTGCGCCGTGAAGATTCAATCCAGGAACCGAGATAGGCGCGGCGGCCGATGGATCGAAGTAACTCATCTGGTTGAAACGCTCGGTACGCGGTGTGGTGACGTCGTAGCGCAAACCAAGATTCAGGGTCAGTTTCGAGTTTACGCGCCAATTGTCCTGAACGAATCCGCCGAACTGATAATTCCGGGTCGAAGTGTAGGGAGGGATTTCGTATTCACTGAAAGCGTTATCCACATAGCCGATCATCAGCCCGGCCAGCGCATCGCCACCCACTCCCGCCGTGCCCGACGCCGTCCCGCCATTGGTAAATGCGAAGAGGCCATTGGGAGCCCCGGCCTGCAGAAAATTAATACGATGGTGCCGCACTTCGCCACCGATCTTGATCTCATGCCTGCCCATGACGTGATCAACGGAACCCACCACATGCCCGGTTTCGCTCGCGAACTTAAGAATGGAATAGAACTGGCCCCCGAGACAGCCATTGAATCCGTTGCAACCATATGCACTGAAGAGCCAGATGGAGGGTGGCGTCAGAAAGCCTGACGTGTCCATGTAGGCCGGCATGCCCAGCTCTTTCACCGGATCGAAGCCTCCAAAGGACGCCGCGACACCCTGGGTGGGGTACCAATTATGGGCGTATCCCACGGAGAGGCTCGCGAGCGTAGCCGAGCTGAAGGCGTGGACAAAATTGAGATCGCCGACCAGCGCGGCATGTTTGGTCGGTCCCTGCGTGTTCGTGTCGTAGACGGTTCCAAAGAAATTGGGGTTTTCGCCGGCGTCCCATTCATGCGAGAACCGGATGTTTGCGGTGTTCTTGTCGTTGAAGTGCTGATCGAGTTTGATATCGAGAGATTGCTGGTTATAGGGGCTGGAGGCCGTGGTCTCCCAGTTGCGATAGGGATTGTAGGCACCGGTTCCAACGTTGAGATTCGGGGACGGAAAGGCTTGAATGAGCTTCGCTCCCACTGGATCGATCAGATTACCGGGCTTTGAAGGCAAATTGCCCAGCCCGAAAGGAATGTTCGGATTTCCCGGACTAATATAAGTGGCAAGATTGTCGAACGGTATCGGTGCGCGGTTGGTGGCCATGTTCTGCGCGTTGGGCTGGCTGGTGTAGGGGTCGTAAATTTGGCCGGCGGGATTGGAGCAGACGCCCCCTGTACTGAACGTCCCTCCCGCGCGCGAGCACAACTCGCCAAAGTTGCCGGCTCGTTCGGCCGCGTCGGGAACGCCTGCAATGTTCGACGTCGCGCCGGTGAGCGCACGAATCCCATTGAAGTCGAAAAAGAAGAAGGTCTTGTTTTTGAAGATCGGGCCGCCAGTGGTGACGCCAAAGTCGTTGCGGGTGGAGTGCGGTTGCGCCAGGCCGGCCGAATTGGCGAAGAAATTGTTGGCGTTGAGATCGTTGTTGCGGAAGAATTCGAACAGTTCGCCGTGGTATTGGTTGGTTCCCGATCGCGTCACCACGTTGACGATGGCGCCGCCGCTGTTGCCAAACTCAGCGCTGAAATTGCCTTGCTGAATGGTGAACTCCTGAATCGCCTCCACGGGAGGCACATAGAGCGCTTTCTGCACGCCGGGATTGTTGTCGCTGTTGGTGACGCTGACGCCGTCCAGCAGCATGTCGGCCTGCGCGTTGCGGCTGCCGTCGGAAACGAAATTGGTGACGAATCCAGGAGTGCTGACATTGTTGCCGTACGTGCTGCCGGGCGCCTGCGACACTCCGGGCGCGAGAAACGCCAGGTCGAAGGTGTTGCGATTCACCAAAGGAAGATCGTTGATCAACTCGCGAGGCAGGGTCTGGCTGATCGTCGCGTTTTCGGAGGTTAAGTATGCCTTCGTCTCGACTGCAATAGTATCTCCGCCCAGTTCCAGACGAGCATCGAGCGTCACGCTCGCGTTGACATCAACCACGATCTCCGGAAAATTGTAGAGCCTGAACCCAGGAGCGCTAGCGACCAATGAATAACGGCCTGGCGCAAGCGAGCGGAGGATATATCGGCCCACCGCATCGGTCCTACCCGAACTCTTCGTTCCGCGATCGATGTCGGTCAGCGTTACTTCAGCCCTGGGAACTACCGCGCCCGAAGGGTCGGTAACTACGCCAGTCAGCGAGCCCGTGTATAGCTGGCCCCATGTCAGCGAGCAAAAGCAGAACCAGACGGGCAGCCGTTTTCCCGTTCTTGTAACGCGATTGTTACGATTGGTCTGCACTGATGCGAGCTATACGGACGCGAGCTACACTCCATCCTGCCTTTCGGGTTCGACGCTGTCAAATGGTAATAGCATGAAGTTGCACGTGGGGGCGATTAATATGACTTTGCAAAGCCGAACCGCCGAGGCGGACGGCGTACAACTACACTATCTGACTGCCGGCCAGGGTCCACCCATTGTCCTGATGCACGGTTACACGCAGACCAGCCTGATGTGGCGTCCTTTGATTGCTACGTTGTCGGAACAATTCACGGTCATCGCGCCCGACTTGCCGGGCATCGGAGATTCGTCGATTCCCAGCGATGGCTTGGACATGAAAACCGCAGCCATCCGAATTCACTCGCTTGTTCGCGCGCTCGGTTTCGAGAAGGCGCAGGTGGTGGGACACGACATCGGGTTGATGGTTGCTTATGCCTACGCGGCTCAGTTTCCAAGCGAGGTGGAGAAGCTTGCGGTGATGGACGCTTTCCTGCCCGGCGTGGACGGTTGGGAGCCGGTTTATAATAATCCGGGCATCTGGCATTTCCGTTTCAACGGGCCCACGCCCGAAGCTCTGGTCGAAGGGCGGGAGCGCATCTACTTCGAGCACTTCTGGAACAATTTCGCGGCGGACAAGACTCGCTCCATTCCTGAGGCGGACCGAGAAGCATACACTGCGGCTTACGCGCGTCCTGGACGGATGCACGCCGGTTGGGAGTATTTCGTCTCGTTCCAGCAGGCAGCTGCGGATTTTGCCGTGCTTGCACGAACCAAACTCCCGATGCCGGTGCTTGCGATCGGCGGCGAAAGAGCGAACGGCGACGTCCTGGGGCAACAGATGAGGCTGGTTGCGTCCGATGTCACGATGGTGGTTCTCAAAGACACCGGCCATTGGGTGCTGGAGGAACGCCCGCGCGAGACGACGGATGCGCTGCTGAGTTTTCTGGGAAAGCGCAAAGAGAGCGTCGCTTCCCGAGCGTCGTTGCCTTAACTGGTCGTTACCTAAGGTATTTCGCCGAGGTGTCTGAACGCCGGTTTCTAGTCGGACGATGAAACGGCAGCTGCCGCGGAACCGTCGCATTGATCAGTGTCACTCTGCGCCTTTCGCCTCGTCGTCATATTGGGCTCCACGTTGGGCTTCGCGGCCATCGTCTGGGCGCAAGCCGACCGCGTTACGCAAACCGTCGATATTAGACAGCGCACTGTCGTAACAGGGAACGTGCATCCCAAGGCTCTAGCAGCCGCAGTGGCCGGCAATGATCAGGGGCGAGTGGCGCCTTCGCTCGAAATGCCCTACATCACGCTAACGCTCGCGCCGTCGGCCAGCCAGCAAGCCGAGCTGGAAAAACTATTGGTGCAACAGCAGACGCCGGGATCGCCGAATTATCAGCTCTGGCTGACGCCGGAAGAATACGGGCAGCGTTTCGGCGTGAGTGACGCCGACATCGGCAAGATCACCCAATGGCTGGAGCAGCAAGGCCTGCAGGTGGTATCGGTGGCGCGCGGGCGGAATTGGATCGCGGCCAGCGCAACTGCCGCGCAGGCGGAGGCAGCGTTTCAGACCGAAATTCACAGCTACCTGGTGGATGGTGAGAAACATTTCGCGAATGCGTCGGAACCCTCCGTACCCGCGGCGTTCCGCTCGCTGGTGAAAGGCATTCGAGGCTTGAACGATTTCCGCATGAAGCCGCGGCTGCGCACTTCGCTCGCCAAGCCTAAGTACACAGCGGGATGGTGCGATAACTATTGCGTAGCTCCGGACGATTTCGCAACAATTTACGACGTCACGCCGTTGTACAACGCCGGGATCAACGGGGCTGGGCAAAAGATCGCGATTGCCGGCCAGGTAGAGGTCGATCTTTCCGACATCGAGCAGTTCCGCAGCACGTTCAATTTACCCGTCAATGACCCGCAGATGCTGCTGGTGCCAGGCTCCAGAAATCCGGGGAGCAGCAACTCGGGTGACCTTGCAGAGTCTGACCTGGATCTGGAATGGTCCGGTGCGGTGGCGCGAAACGCAACCGTGATTTTCGTTTACTCCAGTGACGTGATGACTTCGGTCGAATACGCGATCGACCAGAAGCTGGCGCCAGTGGTCAGCATCAGTTATGGGGACTGCGAGCAGGAAACGCCCGGGTCCGAGTCCAGCGCGTTTGTCGAATGGGCGGAGCAAGCCAACGCGCAGGGGATGACGTGGTTCTCCGCTTCGGGCGACAACGGCGCGGCGGACTGTAACGATTCGCAAAATCCCGGGCTGGCCGTGGATCTTCCCGGAAGCGTGCCGCAAGTAACCAGCGTAGGCGGAACAGAGTTCGTCGAGGGTACGGGCACCTATTGGAACGCAACCAACAACGCCAACGGGGCCTCTGTACTGTCTTACATTCCGGAGACGACCTGGAACGATAGCGTGGAAGACCAGGAGCCGTCGGCCAGCGGCGGCGGCGCGAGTATCCTTTTTACGAAGCCTTCCTGGCAAATCGGACGCGGGGTTCCGTCGGACAATGCTCGCGACGTGCCGGATATATCGCTGAACGCCTCGGACGATCATGACCCCTATGCGGTTTACACCGGCGGCAGCCTGCAAGCCTACGGAGGAACGTCGGTGCCCGCGCCTTCCTTCGCGGGTTTGACCGTGCTACTGAATCAAAAGCTCGGCTCGGGCGGGGTGGGCAATATCAATCCGAAGCTCTATTCGCTGGCGCAATCGAACCCAGGGATCTTTCATGACGTCACCACCGGAAACAATATCGTCACGGTGTCCTGTGGCAAGAGAGATTCCGACTGCGGCAACGCTCCGGTGGGATACTACGCGGGCGTGGGCTACGATCAGGCGACGGGGCTCGGGTCGGTGGATGCGTACCAGTTGGTGATGGGATGGAACGGCGGGAGCGTGACGCCGCCGGTGAACCCATCGGTAAGCGTGAAGCTGATTAGCAATTTGAACACGGTGGCCAGGAACGACGTGGTGTATTTGACTGCGACGGTCACATCCACCGATGGGACGACGCCATCCGGGTCGGTTTCGTTTTCGATCGCAGGCTCTTCGCTGGGAACAGCGGTGCTGAGCGGATCGGTGGGTACGGCGACTGCGACGCTGGCGGTGAGCGGCCTGCAATTGCCGTCGGGCAGTGGAACGATTACAGCCACGTATAACAGCACGAGCACCGCGTCGGTGACGGTGAATGTTACCCAGTCCGGGTCCGGGTCGACGGCCGCACCGGCCATCGCCGGCGTAACGAATGGAGCCAGCTTCCAGCAAGGCTTCGCGCCGGGATCGATTCTGACGGTGTTCGGATCCAACCTGTCGCCGGTGACCCAGAGTGCGCCCAGCGTGCCGTTGCCGCTGTTGATCTCGGGTGTAGAGGTGCTGGTGAACGGAATTGTCGCGCCGCTCTATTACGTCTCCCCGGGGCAGTTGAACGTGCAGATCCCTTATCAGACCACGGCCAACAGCTCGGCGGTGGTGAGCGTCAACAATAACGGGCATGTGACCACCCAAACGTTTCACGTGGCTCCGGCCGCGCCCGGGATTTTCACCAACTCCAGCGGCGCACTGGTTCCGACCTCGACTGCGGCGCGCGGCCAGGAGGTTGCCTTCTACATTACAGGCGCCGGGGCCGTTTCCCCGGCCATCCCAGATGGCGCGGCGCCGGCAACGTCCACGCCGCTTGCGGACCTGCCAGCGCCGACCGAGCGAACCACCGTGACCATCGGCGGCGCCGAAGCTACCATCGATTTCATCGGCATCCCTTGGGCGCTGGTGGGCGTGACACAGATCAACGTACAAGTTCCGAACGGCATTCCAACCGGTGTGCAGCCGGTGGTGGTGATGGTCGGCGATGTGGCCAGCTCGCCGGCCACCATCACAATTACGAACTGACGGGTGTCGGCTCTGTTTATGGCGCGAAGTACCCGTTACTGTCGATGACCAGTTCGGTGTTGTTACTAGGGAACACGTCGATCGCACCGTTAGTGCCTGCAGCTACAATGGCCGCACTGCCTACAACTCCGCCAGCCACGTCGTTCAGAGTTGCCGCCACCGGGAGTGACTGGCCAGCTGGCCATGCCGTCAGGTATCCCAATGGGTTCGACGCTATGGCAGTCAGGTTCAATGAATACGCCTGCGCCGAGTTCGGTATCCCGCAAGCGCTGGATGGCATTGGGAAACTCCGTGCGGCTTCTGCGGCCAGCGAGGGCGGACCGAACGCTCCACTGAACCCATTTCCCGAACGAGTATCCGCCACCCGGCACGGAGCCAGAGGATAGAAGTTCAGGGCTCCGGTGCTTCCCGGAGGCGCAAAATAGCCGTTAATGTCGATCACCAGGTTCGTGTTGGCGCTGGCATACACGTCGATTGCCCCGCCGGTCCCGGCAGGCACGATCGCTTCATTCCCTACCACGCCTCCATTTGGTGCATTCAAAGTAGCCACAACCGGTAGCGTCTGTCCAGCGGGCCAAGTAGTTAGATACCCCATAGGAGCGGGCGCCACCACAGTCATCCGCACCGAGTAAGCCTGCGCCGTCGAAGGAATGCCGCACGCACTCTGTTGCACCGGAAAGCTTCGCGTGGCTGCCGCCATTAACTCGGGCGACCCGAACGGACTACTAAACCCGCTTCCAGTTCGTGTATCCGCTACCCGGCAGGGCGTGACCGCATAAAACTCCAGCGCTTGCGGAGCACCGGGCGGCGCAAAGTATCCGTTGATGTCGATCACCACATCGGTCTCGCTGCTGGCGTACAGGCTGATTGCACCGTTGGTTCCAGCGGGGACGATAGCCGCGTTCGCAACAATGCTGCCGTTCGGGGAATTTAAGGTCGCCGCAATTGGCACGCTCGAACCGGCTGGCCAAGCAGTCAAGTATCCTAACGTTCCTTGCGGAACCACAGTAATGTTCAGAGAATAGGCTTGTGCGGTCGCGGGAACATCGCAACTACTGGACTGAATCGGGAAATTGCGAGTTGCGCCGCCCACCAGTGACGGCGGTCCGAACGCGCCCGTGAAGCCGTTGCCCGTCCGCGTATCGGCGATTCGGCACGGCGCCAAGGTGTAGAACTGCAGCGGGGAGGACGTAGCGGATTGCGTGACAGTAAAGGTCTGGCCTGCGATGGTCAGAGTTCCGACAAGTGTCGATGTTCCAGCGTTCGCCGCGAAAGAATAACCGACCGTTCCGTTACCGCTGCCGGAACCGCCGGAGGTGACGGTTAACCAACCGGCGTTGGAACTTGCGGTCCAAGTGCAGCCGCTGCCGGCAGTCACGGTCACGCTAACCGTTCCACTCCCGGAGCCAGGTCCAACCGAGGCCGAACTGCTACTCAAGCTATAACTACAGGTGGGTAGCGTGAACCCCACAACGTCGAGCACCAGGATCTCAGCTGTAGGGGATATATTCAAACCGGCAACGCCGGGGCATGACTCCGAATCCTGAACCAGCGGGTGTGCACAATTCGGGGCCCAATCGCCGCCATCCTCGCCATTGTCCAGGTTGTTGTATTGCTGCAACATGTGTATGCCATCGATTGAGAAACATGCGTTCGCGCTGTTGCTGGAGGCGCAGGAACTGTTGTTGCCCGCCGCGAAGCTGCGAGTTCCGCTGCTGTGATAGCGAAATAAATCCGCGGGAGCGAACGCAATGGTGCCGCTGAAGTCACAACCGAAAACACAGGAAGCCGTGCCGAGAACCTCATCCGTTTCGTGTTGAACTACAGTGTAGAAATCATACTGGCCTGATGTGATGGTTCCATTTCGATAGTAAAGATCACCGCTGGACCGCATGGAACTGCTGATGGTAATCATGCCGTCGTAACAGCAGGAGCCGTCGTTCCCGGTAATCGCGGGCGATGTTGAAAAACCTAACGCACGCGCAGTCGCGGTGGTAATAGCGACAGAGTCGCTCCCGAATGGGCTGGTCGCGGGAACGCTATCCGTTATCGCCGTCGCGTCGTTCGCACTGGACTCGCTGGCGAGGAGAGCGCCTCGGTAACTGCTGTAGGAGACCAAGTTCAGCCCGGTGTAGCTCTCGCCCAGGTCGGTACTGCCGAACGTTATATAGATGCTCGCGTTCGCGTTGCTGAATGCGGCGCTGTAAAGAGCGGCTATGGTTGTATTCAGGGTGTTGCAAACTCCGGCGATGGCGTTGATGGTGGCATCGCATGTGTAAGCGATCGTCCCCGACGGGTAAGTGTCGGACACCGGTTGCGAGACGAGCGGCGGAAAATCTCTCGCGGCGCGCGGCGCAACATTCTCCAGTAGGGCGCCCGGTAGTGGAACGGTTCGATTGGTCACCGCCAAAACGCCGGGAGCACGACGAGCGCCCACGGGAAGTTTGACTGCCGGTGAGTTTATCCCGCCGATGGAGAGTACGGCGTCCTGCCTGCCCGTGTTGACGCGGGGAACAACAAACTTCACCTGATAAATTCCAGGCAAGTCCCGTGATGGCCCAGCGAACAAAACATCTGCCGCGACACCGCCAACAGTGACCTTAGGAAACGTGAGGCACCTGGGCGCAGGGTTCAGCGATGTTGCCTTCCCGGCTTCTATTGCGGGCTCCGTACCGCCCAGCCCAACCACATGCGCAACGATCATGTCGCCTGGGCCTGCTGGGTTCGCAGGCGTGATCAATCCATCGGTGTTTTCGAAGATGCCCACTCCCCGGCGGCTATCGACAAGCACTGCGGGAGCATATTGGGAAACCGTAACGCCGATGGCCGCCGGCGTTTGGCCCCGGGTGTTCAGGGTCAGCACCGCAACCCCAGCAGGAAGGTTGAACGGCAATTGGACATTGATCTGAGTGCTGGAGTTCCAGAGGACCGGCGCGTTGAGACCGCCAATCGTCACCGATATTTCTTCCGGTGTGTTTCCGAAGCCGCTGCCGAAAATTGAGGCAATCGCGCCAGGGCTGATGGTGGATGAATAGGACGCTCCGTTAACGACGGACGAGATGGTAGGTGTCTGGGCTCGAGCTCCTATCGCCAAAATGAGGAAACACAAAAGTGTGATTTTGTTTGCGTCGACAGTGGGTCTTGACCTCAACTTGATGACAGCGTAGGCCAGTCCGCTGAGAATGTCGATGGGGTCAATGCCTTAGTCATCCGCCGGATATGCTTGATTCGGCAGGCTTCCGGACGTTGGAGCCAGCCAAAACCGATGATCGAACTGACCCGCTGGGTTGACCCGCTACGACCCGGAGCTGGTCGCCGGATGGCTGCCTCTCACCCGATGGTGAGCGCTCGGCTTCTTCCCTTGCGCGCGCATTGCTTTGATGCGCGTGGCCCTGGCGAGGCGCCGTGCCGGGGTGACCAAGCTTCTCCCCGACGCGGATCCGTAGGGAATCTGGATCTGGTTCACGTCGGCGGCATCGGTGACAAACTCGACATACACGCTGTCTCCAGAGGCCAGGCCGCTGGTGGGAACTTGCACGTTGAGCTGATACAGGCCGGCAAGTTCCGGCGCCAGCCCTGCGTACGTAATGTTGCCGGGGTTGCCCGCGGTTCCATTCTCTCCGTAGTCGTTGAAATAGACCGTGAGATTGCCCGCATTATAAAGATCCGAGTAACTCAGGGGACTGGTTGGCCCGAGGTCCCCATCCGTGATCGGAGGCGTTACGGTACCGAGACCCGTGAGGAACATCGCGATTGTTTCGCCAGGCTGCGCCGGGTCGCTCGAAGAAATCAGATCGCCATTCGCATGCAGAGCCGCGGCGGACCCGATCCCGTTCTGAGTCTGCGAGAAAGATCCTGGGGCCGAGTCGCTGAGGTACATCTGCACCACATTCGATTGCACACCGTTATTGGTTACTTGAATGTTCGCGAGGCCAGTCTGGTTGGATGCCGCCCCGTACGGCACAATCACCGACAACTGCGTCGGACTCACATAGAAAATCGGGCAAGGCAGATTGTCGATCGACACCGAAACGCCGCCCAAACTGGAGGGAAACGTCTGGCCGCCCGCCATCGACAGGCTGGTCGAAGCGAGGCCTGTGCCGAACAGCGTGATCAGCTCGCCCGGCGCGAGACTGGCAGTAATCGGCTGGAAACTGGCAGCGTTCGCCACTCCGATGGGATTGAGATATACGCCCGTTCCGGAGAATGACGCCGCATGCAAACCCACCTGCAGCGAGAAGAGCCCGTCGGTCCCGATGCCGACAAACGCGAGTCCTCCATCGCCAAAGATATACTCATACCCGTTTAAGTCGATGCCAGTGGTCCCATCCGGGTTCAGGTTGATTTGATCGTCCGTGCCATAGTCGACGGCGAAAAGAGCCACCGGGACATTCAGCCGTTGATGTACGATGGCGTCGCCGGAGCTGTCGCCGGAAACGTTGGTCGATCCATAATACGAGTCCGTTCCCGAGTAACTGGGCAAATCTTCTAAAGCCGTGGTGAAATACAGTCCTCCGCTGAGGCTGTTCGTTCCGCTAACCGTCAGGGCCTTTACGCCAAAGAATATGTCGTAACCGGACGCAGTCCATCCCAGGATAAAGTTGCCGTCCGCGGACTGAAATATAGTCTTGGAGCCGGTGAACAGGGCGTTTGTCGAACTGACGCCGGTGGGCAGTGGAATGGTCAGCGTGGCGCTTCCGTTGCTGAAATTATAAGTAGCGCCCGTGATGGACTGCATCAGTGAGCTGGCACTCTGGTCGGCCGCCTGGCCGTTCAAGCTGATGGTGCCGAAGTTTCCCTTACCATCTGGAGTTAGCTCGAAAAGCGCATTCTTGATGGCCGTGCTGCCTGCTGCGGTGAAATCCAATAAACCCGTCTGATAGGGCGTAGTAAAGCTTGCGTTGGTAGGGGCGGAGCCAACCGGAATAGCGATAAAAATGTCGTTGAGAATGCCAACCTCTTCGGACTCCGTCGAGCTTCCCGCATACACGCCCTGCGCCACGGCTCCATAAATGTCGTAGTTGAAATCGGTCGGATACAGCGGATTGGCGATGTAGCCCGTTCCATTGGACCCGATCGCATAGGTCCCCGATACCGTGAGGGCCTGGGGCGTGCCGCTCGAAACCGTGTTGTCCACCGTGGTCCCGGTGAGTGCATAATTCCCAGCGCCATCGAAGGTAATGGTGCCGTAAGTTGCGGTAACCTCCGTCGGATTGTAGTTCCCATCCACATTCGGTATCGCCACGTGCCGGAACGCAAAGCTCCCATGCAGCAGGCCGTTCCCGCTCGTGTCTTGGGTCTGGCCAAATGCAACCGCCATCCCGAGCAGGGCCGCCAGCGGAAGCAGGAATTTGTTTAGGGTTAAATGCATGAACCTCTAGATTGACACGACCACCCAGCGCGCTTCCACCTATTGCAGTGACACTAGCGTTAGAGGCAGCTTGGCTTCATTGCATAGAACCCCGAGAGCGCGATCCAGTCGCGGTTGGGAGATCCATTCTTTTTCGCGATCGTACCGTTTTTCGGGTACACGTCTTTTCCGGTACACGTATGGGCCGCTCCGTTCGTCTATCACTATCGCAAGTGTCTCCGCGTCCGAAACAACAAACCCTCTTGGTGTAGTTACTATAAACTCATGGTTCGAATTCATAGCCTGAATGCCTTTTTTCCATTTTCGATTCTGTTGTTGGCCTCGGTTGCTCTGCAGTCTCAAACGGCCAACCGCGCCCCCGCCCTGATTCACGAAAAGCTGATTCACGCAAAAGTGGATGAGGACAAGCTGGTGACGCTCCCAGGGAACACTCGACCCGAGGCGAATGCGGAGAACGATTTGGGCGCGGTCTCCGACGCTCTCAGCCTGGATCATATGATGCTCCAGCTCAAACGCTCCCCGCAACAGGAACACGCGGCGGAGCAGCTGGTAGCAGACTTGCATAATCCCCAGTCTCCGAATTTCCACCACTGGCTTTCCGCCAGCGACTTCGGCAAGAATTACGGCCTGGCTGAGTCCGACATACAAACCATTACCAATTGGCTTGAATCCCAGGGCTTTGTTGTCAACTTCGTCTACCCCAGCGGCATGCTGATCGATTTCTCGGGTAATGCCGGCCAGGTGAAGCGCGCGTTTCGCACCTCCATTCACAATTTGAGCGTAGACTGGCGTGCGTCATATGGCTAACTTCAGTGATCCGATGATCCCCCAAGCGCTGGCGCCGGCCGTGGCAGGCATCGTCTCGCTGCACGACTTCCGGCCGCTAAAGATGAGCCGTCCGAAATACACCTTTACCTACCAACAGCAGACCTATCAGGCCGTGGTGCCTGACGATCTGGCGACCATCTATGATTTCAATCCTCTATTCACCAAAGGGATCACGGGCCAAGGCCAAACCATTGTGGTGCTGGAAGACACCGATCTGTACACGTCGGAAGACTGGACAACGTTTCGCAGCACATTCGGCCTTTCGCAATACAGCACGGGATCCCTCACCAGCGTGCATCCCACGCCGCCGGGCGGCATCAACAATTGCTCTCCACCGGGGGTCAATTCAGATGATTTCGAGGCCATCACGGACGCGGAGTGGGCCACCGCGGGAGCGCCGGGCGCCGTGGTTGAGGTAGCGGCGTGCGCCGACACGGACATCTCTTCCGGTCTGTTCACCGCCATGCAGAATCTGGTGAACGCGAGCAATCCTCCTAAGATCATGAGCGTGAGTTACGGCACGTGCGAGGCGGAAGACGGCGTTGCATTCAACGCCTCGATCAATTCGATTTATCAGCAAGCGGCAGCCGAGGGAATTTCGGTTTTCGTCGCGGCCGGGGATGAAGGCGCAGCCAGCTGCGATGCGGAACCAAACCAGCGCCACGCACGGCATCGGCGTGAGCGGCTATGCTTCCACGCAGTATAACGTCGCGGTGGGCGGGACCGACTTTTCCGATGTGGTGAACAACACCACCGGCAAATATTGGAATTCCACCAACACCGCGACCTACGGCTCGGCTATCTCTTATATCCCGGAAATTCCCTGGAACGATTCGTGCGCCAGCAGCGTGCTCGCCAATTACCTGGGTTATTCCACCACGTACGGCGAAAACGGTTTTTGCAACAGCAGCACCGCCCGCGAGTCCGGCAATATTGAGGTCGCCGCCGCTAGCGGAGGTCCTAGTAACTGCGCCACCGGGGCGCCCTCCACGTATGGGGTATCGAGCGGCACTTGCCAAGGATACGCGAAGCCGACCTGGCAAACCGGACTCTCCGGTATCCCGAACGATGGTGTGCGCGACATCCCCGACGTTTCCATGTTCGCTTCCAACGGCATCTGGGGACACTATGCAGTCCTTTGTTTTTCAGACCCCGATAATGGAGGAACGCCTTGCACCGGAAGTCCCAGCAATTGGAACGGAGTGGGCGGCACATCGGTGGCATCGCCCATCATGGCGGCCGTTCAGGCTTTGGTGAACCAGAACGAAGGCGGTCCGCAGGGCAATCCGAATTCTGTGTATTACGCCTTGGCCGCCAGCAAACCGAGCGTGTTCCATAGCGTTACCGAGGGAGACATCGACGTGAATTGCGGTGGAACCGTGAATTGCTTCGGATTTCTCGGGACAATCGACTACGGGCGTCACGGCCGCGTTTATGGAACCACGTACGGGGGCGCTCTCTCGGTCTCCGACACTTCTTTCAAGTCAGCCTATGCCGCTGGTGGATCCTGGAATTTCGCCACCGGTATCGGCAGTGTGGACGTCAATAACCTGGTCCAGAACTGGATCAAGTAGTCTGGATCAAGTAGTCAGGACTTCTCTTCGTCCGGCAGCCTGAATGCGATCAACTCAGCGGGGAATCCGCCGGCCGCGATTGCGACGACGATGTATTGCTTGCCGTTGAGCGTGTAGGTCATGGGAGTGCCGGTCTGTCCGGCAGGCATCGGAACTGCGCCCACCTCCTTGCCAGTCGCCTTGTCGTAGGCGCGCAGCATCACCTCCGACTTGCCCGCGCTCCGCTCGCCGCAAATCACCAGTGTCTTGGTTACCAGAACGCCGAAAACCCCAGGCCTGCCGGTGCGCGGAATGTTCAGGCCCTTGAGCGCCGGGTTATTGCGAATATTGTCCGGACTCTCCCCGTTCGCGATTTGCCAGAGGATCTCGCCTTTGTTCAAATCGATGGCGCTGATGCTTCCATAGGGTGGTTTCACCAGCGGCAGGCCCTGCATGGTGAGGCCTGGCCCCGCGCCTCCGCTGGCTGCACCGTGTTCTGGGCGCCGCGCTTCCCGACATGTACGTCATATCGGTCTTGCTCGGATCGCCGGGGATCAGCCCGATGCTGGTCAGGCTTCGTTGCGAGGGGATATAAGCG
The DNA here is from genome assembly GCA_963781905.1 of Bryobacterales bacterium. GTDB lineage: Bacteria > Acidobacteriota > Terriglobia > Bryobacterales > Bryobacteraceae > Palsa-89. The sequence goes on along the minus strand of CAWAHZ010000010.1, from coordinate 2,646,599 downwards.
ATGTGAGTCTCCGGATCGTAGGAACCGCCGGCCCAATTGGTGCCGCCGCCCGCGGTGGCCAGCGCCAGCGTCGCGTAGGGGCCGTCCGGCTTGCTCACCACCGCCGGAGTGAACACCGGGCCCAGATGGTATTTAGAAACGATCTTCAACGCTTCGGCCTTCAACTCCGGCGTGAAATCGATCACATCGTCGGTGGAAAACCCCTGCAAGTCATAAGCGGGCGGCTTGGTCGGGAACGGCTGCGTGGGGCTGGTCTTCTCACCAGGCACGGTGGACTGCTCCACCGGCCGCTCATCGATCGGCCAAATGGGTTTCCCCGTGAGCCGGTCGAAGACATAGAGGAAAGCTTGCTTGGTGGGCTGTGCCACCGCCTTCACGGTGCGGCCGTTCACGGTGATATCCACCAGCATCGGCGCGCACGGAATATCCATGTCCCAGATTCCGTGGTGCACCAATTGGTAATGCCATTTGCGCTGTCCGGTTTTCAGGTCCACGGCCAGAACCGTTTCGCCAAAAAGACCGTTTCCCGGGCGATGACCGCCATAATAATCGCCGGTGGGCAATTCCACGGGGATGAAAGCCATCCCCAAATCCGGGTCCACGCTGATCTGGCCCCACACGCCTGTGTTGCCGGTGTAGGACGCGGAATCTTTTTCCCATGTGTCGTAACCGAATTCGTTCGCACGCGGAATGGTGTGAAAGATCCAGAGGCGCTTGCCGGTGCGCACGTCGAATCCGCGGACGAAGCCCTTCACGTTGGTCTTGCTCTTGGGCACGCCCCCGGGCCGGTGCGCCGCTCCCACAATCACGACGTCATTGGCCACCACCGGCGCAGCGTGCAAGCCCACCTCGCCCGTCACCAGATCGATTTCCTGATCGTCTTCCATTTTCAGATCCACTAAGCCGCCGTTACCGAACGAAGGCACCAGGTTGCCGGTCTTGGCATCCAGAGCCACCAGCCGGTAGCCGGGTGTGACGTATAAGATTCGCTCTTCGCGGCCGTCGGTCCAGTAGGCCAATCCGCGGCCCGATAGCTGGCGCGGAGCGGCCGTGCCGCGAGCGCCCTCATGTTCGCCGTGCACCCACAGCAGCTCGCCATTCGAGGCATCCAGAGCCACCACGGCCCGGCGTGTTCCAGCGGTGGAATAAATCACGCCGTTCGCCATCAGCGGCGTTCCTTCGAAGTTGAATTCCGGGCGCGGGCCCAGGTTGTCGGTCTTGAATCGCCAGGCCACTTCGAGCTTGCTGAAGTTTCCCGCGTTGATCTGGTCGAGCGGAGAGTAATGCGTGTTCCCGAGATCTCCGCCGTAGCTCCGCCACTCTCCGTTCTTCGCCCCCGACTGGGCGCTGAGAGTCAGCGCGCCCGCTACCATACAGATCGCCAAGACCAAGCCAACCGACATCCGCTTCATGCTTTTCTCCTAACCGTGATCGGGCAACAGCCCGTAAGATTATATCCGTACTTCCAGGGAAACTCACCCCCGCGATAACGGGGCCCCCATCTCGAACCATGTTTCCGCGAACTGATAGGATATTCCCATGAATCGTCGATCCTCAGGAGTGGCGCTCACCGCAGCGCTCGGCTTAGCGCTGTTTCAGGCACAGGCGCAAACGCCCGCGCCTACTGCCGACCCCTACGCGAACAACCCGGATGCGGGAAAACTGAAGTTCCCCCTCGCCGCGCCCGCCGGCAAAGACTCCGGCGCGATCACCAAAGCGCCTGCAGGCGCCGTCAATCAGGGAATGCTCGATCCATCCAAATGGAAATACGGACCGGCCTTCGATGCGCCGGCGGATGCCAAGATCTGGAATCCGGTGATGATCAAGATGATGAAGGGCGAGAAGGTCACCGGCGGCACGGTGTTCAGCACTGACACTCCAGAGACCTACTGCGCGATGGCCAATGCCGGCTACGATTTCATCTGGACTGAGATGCAGCATGACTCGCGCGATTGGGGCGCCGTCGGCCGCATGTGGAAGGCGTGCCCGCACGCCAAAGCGGTTCCAGGCGTACGCGTGGCCTACACCGATGAACGGGAAATCCAGCACGCCATGGATCTGGGCGCGCTGGTAATCGTGATTCCCACCGTGCGTTCGGTGGAAGAGGGGAAGGCTGCCAGGGACTGGACCATGTTCCCACCGCTCGGCAGGCGCAGCCAGGGCGGCGGCCAGGCATTCGAACCTGAAATGTGGGGCAGTGTCCCCGGAGGATATCGCGCCACCATCAACCAGAACGTGGTGCTGATCGAGATGATCGAAACGCTGGAGGGCGCGGTAGCGGCGCGCGAAATAGCCGGTATTCCCGGCGTTAGCGCCATTTTTGCGGCCAGCGGAGATCTGGGCAACTTCTCGGGCTACAAGCAAGGAACGCCCGATTACGAGCGGTTGATCAACGTGGTGCACGATGCGGCCCTCGGCGCGGGCAAGCGGCTGTGCGGTCCGTTCGCCTGGCGGGATCGGGCCGATTTCACCTGCTTCCAGAACGGCAGTGAGACCGCGGCCATCGCGCGCGGAGTGGCCGCTGAACTAGGTCCGCTGAAGGACACGCAGGGCAAGCCCGAAGTGGGACCCTACGCGCCGAAGAAGTAAGCCTGGCCTATTTGTCGGGCGCTTTTTCGTCGGGATTGGTGCCGATGAACAGCTTCCGGCCGTCGGGGAACGTGAGGTCGCGCCCGTTCGCGCGGTTGGCGCCGTCCTTGGCCTGATAGCCTTCGACGACGATCTCCGTTCCAGGTGGCAACGAGCTCTTGGTGAATCCGCGCCGCAGCAGGGAATTGGGGCTGCCGCCCTCGATCATCCAATCGGTCACGGTGCCGTCCGGATTCTTGACGTCCATATGAATCCAGGAGTGCGGATTGATCCACTCCATTTTGGTCACGGTGCCTGCCAGTTTCACCGGCTTGGTGACGTCGAATTCGGCCGCGAACGAATGGTGCGCCCAGGCAGGCAGCGCGCCAGCGGCCAGCACACAAATGCCGATGAACTTCCTCATTTCGCTCCCGGCTGCTTTTGCGCGGCCTTTTCCGCCGCTTGCTTTTCTTCCGCGCGCGCGCCGCTCAAATTGTTCGCCATTCCGTAATTGCCTTCATGGCAGGCGTATTCAAACAAAGGGCCCTGAATCTTGGTCATCGGAATTTCGGCGCTCCACGAATGGGTCCAGGTGGAAGGATCTTCGGCAGTAAATTGATAGAGGACGGTGTCGGCATCCACGCGGCGGAAGCGCTCCACCACGTGCAGGTTCTGGCTGGCGCCGCGGAAAGCGGTCCTGTCGGTGAAGTTCGTTGTGTCCACCACCAGCGTGTCCCCTTCCCAATGGCCGCGCGAGTCGCCCATCCACTGCCGGATCGAAGCGGGAAGGTGCGGGCTGCCGTCGGTAGGAATGACGCGGACATCGTGAATCATTTCCTGCATCACGGCCACATACCCGGGGCCCTGAACGATCTCGAGGTTGCTGTTGTAGCCCGCCGGCAGCATGGGCGGCCCTTCGTTCGGCCACAGAATGCACTGCTCCCCCAGGGTACGATTCTCGGGGCCGTCGAACTCATGGCCTTTATTCAACGCGGCGCGATCGGCGTTTCTCTTGCGAGCCTCGGGCGTCATGGCGGGAATCCGGCCGTCGGGCGGATCGAAAATGAGGGACGTGCGAACGTTAGCCGCAATCTTGGACTGGCCCTTCTCCAGGCCAAATTGGGCCATATTGTAATGCACGTCGGCGTAGGTTCCTGGACCGGTTGCTTCAGGCACCGCCAACTGGCGCTTGGCGTAGTCGGCCGCTTCCGCGGGAGTGAAGAACGCCTTATCGGCGAGCTCTTTGGGCCGTTCTAAAGGAGTAACCGTATGGTTGGTCCAAAAGCCCTGCAGATCCGGCTGACCGTCGGCTGTGCGCAGGGAAGCACCCGCGGTGGCCGTTGCATGCGCGGGTTTTCCTGCTGGCTTCGCGGCCAGAGCCAGGCTTTGCGCAGAGGCGCCAGACACTCCTATGAATAGGAAAGCCAGCGCGGTCACAGTGCTTTCAATGCGATGGGCCATTAGTCCTCCCCACGTACCGTCGTTCAAATCGTATATTCTCACAATCCCGGTGTCAATCCCGAGGGTACCTATCCCGAGGTACCTGGTGTCGGCGTAACTCGTATGAAGCAAAGGCTACGGATTGCCGATCCTTAAGCGTGGGGTGGCTCACTCATTTTCGAGCTCGCGGCTGGAAGTTCCACACCATTCTCTGGTTATCCCTTGGGTTCTTAGCAACTTGGGGTGGAGGGTGGTGGGTCTCCAACTGGCTGGGGGATCCATCGCGCGCGTCCAGGCCGTTTCGGGTCGGCTACGTGGACACGCCTCCCTACAACACGATTGCGCCGGACGGCTCTCCCAAAGGTCCCTATATCGATCTCTTCAACGAGGCCTGCCGCCGGCTGCGGATTCCGATTGAATGGGTCTATGCGCCGGAGGGCGCAGAGGTAGGTCTCAAGAGCGGGCGCGTTGACCTGTGGACTTCGTTGGGTGACGTCCCGGAGAGGCGAAAAATCCTCTACATTTCGGAGCCCTGGTCTACTTCCAGTAGCTGGCTGGTGACCCTGGGCTCCAGCCAGATTCGGGCCGCACAGGACACCGAGGGGCGATCGGTGGCCTATACCAATCTCAGCCTTTACGCGCGCTTGGCGCAGTCAAATTTTCCCAAGGCGCGGCTCATTGCTGCCGGCTCATCCACCACCAGCGTATTGGAAGCGGTCTGCACTGGCTCGGTCGATGCGGGAATCATGGTGGCTGGGGCCAGCGAAGTTGCGGAATTGGAGCATTTAGGTGCTTGCCAGGACAAACCGTTGAAGTTTATCGCGCTCGCCCACGGGGATATCGGCTTCGGGATCGGAGCTTCGCGAATGCGGCCGGGCGCGCAACGAGTGGCCGACGAAGTCAGGTCGGAAATTGTGGAAATGGCGAAGGACGGCACTCTGTCGGCAATCTGCTTGCGCTGGTATCTGTATCCGGACAACCAGGTGCTCACCAACTATTACCTGGGCGAAGCGCGGCGGCGGAATCGATACCTGGCCGCGGCCATGTGCCTCCTGGTGAGTTTGCTGGGTCTGTTCGCCTGGCTGACGCGTCTGCTGCGAATCTCCCGTCGCGAGGCCGAAAGCGCCACCATAGCCAAGAGCGATTTTCTGGCCAACATGAGTCATGAGATTCGAACTCCCATGAATGGCGTCATTGGAATGACCGATGTGCTCCTCGATACCGATCTGACCTCCGAGCAGCGGGAGTACGCCGAGACCATCCGCAATTCGAGCGACGCACTGCTCACGGTGATTAACGACATTCTGGACTTCTCGAAAATCGAAGCCGGCAAATTGCTGATCGAATCCCAGCCTCTTGACCTGTGCCTGCTGATCGAAGAAGTTGCCGCAATGCTCGCGCCCAAGGCCGAAGAAAAGGGATTGGATCTGCTGGTTCATTACCCGCCCGCGCTTCCCCGGCACTTCACCGGAGACAGCGGCCGAATTCGCCAGGTAATCACGAATCTGGTGGGGAACGCGGTCAAATTCACTTCGAAGGGAGAAGTGCTGATTGAGGCGGCTAGCACCGGCGGAGACACCCAAACCGCTCAAATGCGGATTTCAGTGAGCGACACGGGTATTGGCATCCCTCAGGAAACTATTGGATCGCTCTTTGCGAAATTCTCTCAGGCCGATACCTCCACCACCCGGAAGTATGGCGGCACCGGACTTGGTCTCGCCATCTCGAGACAGTTGAGCCAGTTGATGGGCGGCTCCATTGAAGTCGAAAGTGAAGTCGGCCGGGGATCGACGTTTTCGCTGGCGCTTCCCCTCCTGCTCTACGCCGGCCCCTCCATGCATCCAGTTCCAGCCGCTGACTTGAGGAACCTGAGAGTCCTGATTGTGGACGACAACGAGGTCAACCGCCGCGTGATTCACGAGCAGATCTGCAGTTGGGGTATGCGAAACGGCAGTTTTGCCTCGGGAGAACAAGCGCTCCAGGCCATCCGGGAAGCGAAAGCGCAGGGCGATCCGTACCAATTCGTGATTGCCGATTATCAAATGCCCGGCATCGACGGAGCCGCTCTGGCGATGGCCATCACTAGTGATGCTTCGCTCGACAAGCCAGTGATCGTGATCCTGACTTCGGTGGGGCAATTGAGCGAAGCGAAAGGGCTGCAGGAGAGCGGCGTGCAGGCATGCCTGGCCAAGCCCGTGCGGCCCTCCCAATTGCTGAACGCTCTGGTGACCGGATGGTCCAGCAAGAAAGCGACGGCCATGGCCGGCCCACAAACAGCCATTCGAAACTCAACCGCGGGGGTTGCGTCAGGTGTTGCGCCGAGCGTGGCTGGAAGATTCGCTGGGTCGGCACTGCGCATCCTCATCGCCGAAGACAATGTCGTCAATCAACGGGTTGCCATCCGGATGTTGGAACGGCTGGGATTGCGCGCCGATGTGGCGGGGAACGGCCGGGAAGCAGTGGAGATGGTGGCTCTCGCGCCATACGACGTGGTCTTCATGGACTGTCAAATGCCGGAAATGGACGGCTACGAAGCCTCCGCTGAGATTCGCCGGCGCGAAGGAATGAACCGGCAAACCACCATCATTGCCATGACGGCGGATGTTCTGCAGGGCTCCCGGGAACGGTGTCTCGAAGCCGGCATGGACTCTTTTATCTCAAAGCCCGTCAAGCTCGACGACCTGATTAAAGCCTTGCAGGCCAAAGTGGCTTCCACCGAAGTCCAAACCAGCTGAGACGGTTCCGAGACTTTCGCCGAGCGGGGAAGATATCATCGAGTCCAGGAAGGACAAGCGATGCTCCGAGACCGTTATGCTTCTAGGGTTGTAATTTTCTTCGTGTCAGCTTGTGGAATTGCCGGGATGGCGCAGCAGCCCAGGCAATACACCAAGGAAGATTATGCGAAGGCCGAGAAGTTCATGGCATACAACGCTGACCCTCTGGCATACGCGGGGCAAGTTCGTCCGAAATGGCTGGACGACGGGCGCTTCTGGTATCGCGACGTCAAACCCGATGGTTGGGACTATGTGATCGTCGATCCGGCGAACAAGACGAAGTTGCCGGCCTTCGATCAGGCCAAGCTGGCAGCTGCATTGAGCGCGGCTTCTAGCGATCTAAAAAATGACGCTCGCCATCTTGCGATCACAGATCTTGCCTTTCCCAAGGACCACCCCGAGCATCCCGCGGAATTGCTCGTCAGTGAAAAGACGCGTCAGTTTCGATGCGATCTTACAGGCGCCGGCACTTGCTCCGCGGTAAGCCAGCCGGCGGAACAAGCCAAGCCGGAACAATCCAAGCCGGATGACGCGCCCAAGCCTCCGCTCCCGCTCTCGCCCGACAAGACGAAGGTCGCATTCATTCGAGATTTCAACCTGTGGATTCGGGAAGTGGCCAGCGGCAAAGAAACACAACTCACCACGGATGGCGTGAAGGACTACGGCTACGCGACGGACAACGCCGGATGGAAGCAGAGTGACCGGCCGATCCTCGCGTGGTCTCCCGATTCCAAAAAGATTGCGACGTTCCGGCAGGACCAGCGAAAAACCGGCGAGATGTATCTGGTGCCGGTGACGAATAGTCATCCCGAGCTGAAGGCATGGAAGTATCCATTAGTCGGCGACCCGGATGTCACCATGATCGAGCGCGTGATCATTGAAGTGGACGGGCCCAAGGTGATTCGTCTCAAAATGCCGCCCGACCAGCACCGGTCCACGCTGTGCGACGACGTGGCTTGCAGAGGGACGGCCTGGGACGATGTGCAATGGAGCCCGGGCGCCGGCGATCTCGCGTTCGTCTCAACCTCGCGGGATCACAAGCAGGAGTGGCTGCGCGTGGCCGAGGCCGAGACGGGCAACGTGCGAGAGGTGATGGGCGAGACGGTTCCTAAATTCTTCGAGAGCGGCAACGGCAAGGTGAACTGGAAGTATCTCGCGAAGTCGAACGAGTTCCTGTGGTTCAGTGAGCGCGACAACTGGGGTCAGCTTTACCTTTACGACCTGGCGACGGGCGAGTTGAAGAACCAGATTACGCAAGGCGATGGTAACGTCACCCAAGTATTGAAGGTGGACGAGAAGACGCGCACCATCTACTTTCTGGCCGTGGGCAAGGAGCCGGGTCGCGACCCCTACTTCTCGCACCTCTACAGCATCGGGTTCGACGGGCACAACCTGCGATTGCTGACGCCGGAGAACGCGGAACACGTGGTCACCTTCTCCGTCCGACGGCCGTTACTTCGTGGACATCTATTCGACGCCCACGCAGCCGGAGACCGCTGTCGTTCGGGAGAGCAGCGGAAATCTGGTGATGGATATCGCGAAGCAGGACATCTCGAAGCTGGTTGCCGCGGGCTGGGTGCCACCGGTCCCGATTACGGTGAAAGCACGCGACGGCAAGACCGATTTGTACGGCCTGATGTTCAAGCCATCCAACTTCGATGCGTCCAGGAAATATCCGATCGTCAATCATGTCTATCCCGGCCCGCAGACCGGTTCTTGCGGTACCCGGACCTTTCAGGCGTCGCGAGGAGACCTGCAGCCGTTGGCCGAGCTGGGCTTCATCGTGGTTTGTATCGATGGGATGGGAACGCCCTGGCGTTCGAAAAGCTTTCACGAAGCGTATTACGGCAACCTGGGTGACAACACGATCCCCGATCAGGTTTCCGGCATGAAAGATCTGGCGGCACGATACTCCTGGATCGATCTGGAGCGCGCCGGCATGTATGGCCACTCCGGCGGAGGCAATGCCACTGCCGCTGCGATGTTCCACTACCCCGACTTCTTCAAGGTTGGAATCAGCGAGAGCGGCAACCATGACAATCGCGGCTATGAGGACGATTGGGCAGAGAAGTGGGCCGGCCTGCTCGAGAAGAATCCCGACGGCTCCAGCAATTATGATTCGCAGGCCAACCAGCTAACAGCGAAGAACTTGAAGGGTCATCTGCTGCTCGCGCACGGAACCATGGACGACAATGTGCCGCCCAATGAGACGTTGCTGGTGGTGGATGCGCTCATTAAGGCCAACAAGGATTTCGACCTGCTGCTGATTCCCAACGCCGCGCACTCCTATGGGGCCGCTTCGCAATACATGACCAGGCGTCGCTGGGATTATTTCGTTCGCTACCTGGCTGACGCCGTTCCACCGCCGCAGTATGAAATGACGCCGTATGCCGCCACGCGCACGGCCCTGGCGAATGGGCCTGACGACCAAACAGCCGAAGATCTCTTGCCGTAATGTTCCTGGAGAGATTGAGAACGGCGGCCGGATCTCTGCGGCGGCCGAAGAACAGCGACGCGAGCGCGTTGCGAGAGTACTGCCTGCATGTATCGAGCGCCGTGCCAGAGCCTGTGTTTGTGAAAGTGGGCGCCCATGATGGCATCACAGGCGATCCTTGCAGCGATATTCTGTTTGCCAATATAAATTGGAGAGGGCTGCTCATCGAGCCTGTACCTTATTGTTTCGACCGGCTGAAAGAGAATTTTGAAGACTCGCAACGATTCTGTTTGGAGCAAGTGGCGATCGGTGCGCCGGCCGGGCAGGCCAGCTTCTACTACGTGGACGCCAATGCCAGGCAGAGCGTCCCGAACCTGCCGGTTTGGTTCGATCAACTCGGATCGTTCGATAGAAACCATATCGTGAAACATTGGAAGGGCCGGCTTGAGCCGTTCATTCGGGAGTGCCAGGTTCAAGTCTGTCCTCTGGCCGATCTCCTCGCGCGGCACCGGATTCAAGATGTGCACTTACTGCATGTCGACGCGGAAGGGCACGACTTCGAGGTCCTAAAGACCGTGGATTTCGTCCAACATGCTCCGCGCTCGATATTCGTCGAGCACAGGCATTTGTCCTCTCATAAGAAGACGGGAATGTTGCAGCTTTTAGGGAAACAGGGATACTCGGTGCGTGATTGCGGCGCGGACTATTTCGCTGTCAGAACGTGAATTCCCAGCACTTTTGCCGGGTCAAGCGGACCTGGGTTTCTTCCACCGGCCGCATCTGATATCGATCCAGGAAGACGACGACATTCTTAACGTGCAACTCGGGATGGTACTTCAGCCACAAATTCACCAAAGCCGCCGCCTTCGGACGCGTACCCGCGCCCGCCACGTTCCCCTGATACGCCAGCCAATACCAGCGTCGATAGACATTCCGCAACTTGAGATCCGAGCTCAGATTCCAATCCTGTGCTACGTTGCTGTCATCCAGGACCTGAATCCACAACTGGGTCACGATGTCGGTGGGGGTCCCATCAAAGGTCGGAAAGCAGCTGAGTGGCCACGTATCCACAACGTGGAGCAAACCGAGGATCATCATGAGTCCGAGTCCGGCCAGAGGCACCGCGCGCGCGATAACCGAGGCTGTTGCGGTCAATATGTTTTCACCACGCGCTTCGGTTTTGTCCACGACGCTGCAAGTGCGCGAGCGAGCGACCAATTCATACATTGCCGTGCCCAACTGCTGAATTCCTGGCAGGCTCATGAACGGACGGAGCAACCACAGAAGCGGCATGCGCGCGGCGATCAGCTTGTATCCCTCGTACCCGGTGCCGGCGTCGCCATGGTCGGTGATGGCGGAGAAATAGAGCTCCGGTTCTTCTGGGACATTCGCCCGTATGCGTTCAGGCAAGGCGGAGGCTTCCGAGTTGGGCACGAACACCAGGCTGCCCGTCCAGTCGAAAATCGCCAGCGTGCCGGCAGCGCGGCGGCATAGTTTGCAATGGGAGTCGTAGAGAACAGTAGCGCGTCCCAGCGAGAGCTTGCGGCTGATCCACGATACGATCGCCGTCCAATCAAAGAAGATGACGTAGCAGGATTGCAGCGGGATGAATTTGATTCTCAGAATCAGGTTCGTCGCATTGTGGAAGGCGAGTCCCGAGAGTCCGGCAAAGGGACGCAGGGGGGAAAAAGGATGATGAAGATGAAGCCGAGTTCGAAAAGTACGCCGAGCACCGAACAAAAAGACATCAGTGCTGGACGCTGGAACAGCCAGACCTGCAGCGGCGTCCAGGATAACCATTCGCCGGCCAGTGCGATGAAATCTCGCAGGTTCTTTCCAGACAGCCAATGAGTCCACGCGCGGCTGATCTTCCACAGACCCGGGAAATAATAGGCTAGTCCGACGAAAAACCACATGGATTGCATGGCGTAACCATAGGCCAGGCTCGGCTGGCTCCGGCGCAACCTGCCCGTGTCGGCGTCGCGCCATGCGGCCCACGCGGCATCCATCGATAAGGTGTCGGTGGAGGGAAACACGGCGCACACCACGGCGAAGAACACCAGGTGGTGGTAAGTGTGATCCACTTTGCCGTACAGAAAGAGGAACGAGATCAAGTAGACCGCGCTCATCGCCGTTACGGCGGCGGCGATGCGGCCAAACAGACCAATCAACATCAGGAACGCGCTGAGCAGAAAGATCGCATAGATGGCGGTCATGAGAGCCGGCGGAGCCATCAGTCGCAAAGCCAGGCTGCCCCAAATTCGAAAGGGAACGCGCAGCGCGGGGTCGAGCGCGGTGCTGAGCAGAATATCGTGGAGACGGATTTGCCACCCCAGCGTCGCCGCCACGGCGATGCGTGCAACCGCCAGATTCAGGGCCGTCGATTTCTCGTTCAGGAAGCGGGTAAGCGCTTTGAATCGCCATTCCAGGATCGCCAGTGTCGCAAGCGATACCTGCAAGACCAGAAACAGCCGTAAGACCAGGAAGGTCACAGTCTAGCCGGCTCCAACGCTGATGGTTCGCGACGAAAGATCGATCATCACTTCCCGCCGGGTGCCTGCGCACGAGCAGACGAATCGGGCCGTGTTTGGGGAGTCTAAGGAAAACCGAACATCATAATTGTCGACCTGAGGCTCGTTCGCCTCGCCGATCAGCACCACCGCGCCGAGCAGCGATTTGCTTTCGCGATGCAGGTTGCCCACGGAAACGCTTCTCGTCGACGGAGGCGGCCAAGCCGGATCGCTGACGAAAGGAGTGTAATAAGACACTCTGCTTTCCTCCGTCATCCGGTACCCACGCTGCCTGTCCAGGTTACAGAATACGATCGATGCCGCCGCGCCTCCATTCAGGATATCCACCCGGCTGTCGCGAATCGTCGCTGATCCGGCGATTTGGAAGTTCCACTTGTAATAACGCGGACCACGGCCTTCCACATCATCCAGCAGGATGACGATGTTGGGGTGCAGGAACACAAAATACCGCACGTAGCGGAGCACCTTTTTACCATAAGCCGAGGAGAGGTCGCACACCATGCGGTCGCAGTCAGAGGCCAGGTCCACGGAGAGCAGATGTCCCTTGGACGGCGTGGCATAGCGGGGGCCATCGCCATCCACGAGCAGCACGTTGTGACCGGCGGATGAGGCGCCGTCAAAATCCCAGCGATTGCCGCGGAAGTCGAAAAAACCTTTGCCGTAGGGCCAGAAGCCGGCGTCCGGAAGCAAACGTTTACCGCGGCTTCCGATGATAAAGGAACCGGTATCGAGATGGGAATGCGGAACTCGGGTGATACCCGCATGGAACGCGACGTAAGTTGCGTCCGGCCCCCAATCGCTACGCATGCAAACCGTCCCGGTGCCTTCAAAGTAGCGCGACGTTGGGCCGGCGTCCGTTCGAATTGGCGCCTCTTCCGGGAGCGCCCGTTCCAGTGCCACGATATGGCGCATTGCGCGGGCCGTTGAGCTGACCTTTCGAAACGGACGCTTCTCGAGATCGAAAGGCGCGGCGCGCAACCCAGGGTTGTTGCACTCGCGCGACAGGATTGCGGACAGCCAGTCATCCGCGCGGAAGTTGTAGCAGTCTTCAAAATCGAAACATCCGTCCGGAGTGGACATATGGCGGGCGAATTCACCGGTGGCCTGCAGGTACGGGTGGAGGAGCAGATTCACCGAGTGGCGGCTGGCCGTCTTCAAGGCGAGTGCAAACCAAACAGCCTCTCCGACTCCGAAATGCCAATACTGCAGTCCCTCTCGATTGGATCCGTCTACGGGCTGCGCGTCCAGAAAGCCCAGTACACCGGACGTGGCGGCTGCGAGAATCTGCCGGCAATTTGGCAAGCGTTCGGAAATCGCGAGCGCGGCGATGCCGATGTGGCTATGTACAACCGCTTGCCAGTTCATCTGGCAGGCAACCCACCAATCGGACCCGGACTGGACTATGCTCTCGTAGCGTCCAAGGTCCCGCTTTAGCAATCCGGAAATAATCCTGTCGCGTTGCGCTTCCGTCAATTCGGGATAAAGAAGGTCGTAGATGAGCGCCACGGAAGACGTCAGCATCGAGGAATGCAAGTCCATCTGCAAATCCTCGTGCCATACCCAGGTTTTCGCTTTCAGGATTCGTTCCACCTGTGCAAGCGATGCATCGAGCAGCCGGGTATCGCGCAAAATTGTGTATGCAAAAGCCATCTCCAGTGCATCCCCGTCCAAATTGTCTTCCTCGATCAACGGCTCGGCTGGCTGATTTGCGAGGCGAAGCGCATAGTCCCGATAACCTTCGGGCGTGCTTACGCTTTGGGAACCAAGAAAGCAACGAGGATGAGTGCAACCCACCGGTCCGTCCCAATCGTCAAGCTTTTTCAGGACCTCAATCGTCGCTGCTGAACGGGCAGGCGCGCGAGGGGTCTGCCGGCCTACTTCGGAGAAAAGCTTCCATATCGTAGCTCGCAGCCTGGACCTGAAACTGGCTCTAAACACGGATTTTCATTGTACTCTCGTGGGTCCTTTACTTCGCCGGCACTTACTTCGCGAGCATGCAATTGAATTCCGCGTTCCACTCGCGAGCGATTGTTTCCCATGCGAACCTCTGCCGCGCGGCAGCCGCCATCGGGGCTCGCAGCGGTTCCAGCCGTGCCGGATCCTTGAGATTCGAAATCAGCAGCGCTTCCCATTCCTCGTACACCTGGCGTGGAAGCTGGCGCAAGGGATAATCATTGGCGTTGGTCGTAGTCTTGGCCCCGAACTGCACGGTTTCATCCACCGCTCCGGAAGGGATCACCACTGGCACTGCGCCCGCGGCTTGCGCCTTCATCGCCGTAATGCAACTGGTCTCGGGGAAGTGCGTGGGATAGGCCCAGATTCCGGCCGAGAGAAACTGGCGCGCTACTTCCCGATGGCCAATTCGCCCCAGGTGCTGCGCGTTTACGCGGCGCATGTTAGTGAGCATCGATCGGCGATACATCCAGTAAGCGATCGGGTTGTGTTTTCGATAGCTCCTAGATGATGACGGCGCCCCAAACCGTTGAAAGGCGCGCGCCCGTGCGGCCTGGAATCCGTAGAAGACTGTCAGGCTGGCCTGCGGGACCTGCGCCTTCACCCGTGGCCAAGCTTCCAGCAGCGGCAACAGTCCGCGATCGTAGCTCGATCCGTAGATCACTTTGTACGGATCGCGTTCCACCGTCTGATCGAACTGTTCGGGATGAATGCCATTGCGGCTAAAGAAAAACTTCTCGTCCGGAAGCGCGGAATAATGCTGCCGGTGAAAGCGGCTCAACACAATGATCTTCCGGTAGCGGTGCGCGGCGGCGGCAACTGCTTCTGGTTCGATCATGTCTTCGAGCCACAATAAGCTCGGAACGCGTGGCGGCAAAGAACTCTCGAGCCACGGCCAGCGCCACACCACCACCAGGTCGGCCGACGGTTCGCGGCCAAATGCGCGGTAATCCTGATAGACCACGCCATCGTATTCTCCTGCGGCGGATCCACAGGAGTTGTAGACTCGCACCGCGTGGCCCAGGCGCTCTAGAGCCGCTGCCATCGCGATGAGCGCCTCCTGGCTTCCGCCAATTCCGGTGTTTACCGATAGTGGCGACCAGCTCTCCTGCGAGTGGCCGCACAGGAACGCGATGCGATAGCCGGTCACGAGAACAGAGGTCCAAGCACCCGTTGTCCCCATCGGACGGCCCGCAGATACAAGGCACGCGGCAGTAGCTAATTGGCACACAACCGCCGTTCCGATGAGCCAGGTCCTGGAGTCGCATAGCAGCCACAGCGGAGCCCAGCAGAAGGCGGTTGCCAATAGGCGCGCAGCGGCCCCGGCGTCTCCGCTTTCACGCGCCAATCGAGCGTAGTAACGATAGCGTCCGGCGCGGCTGCGGTACTCCTCGCGTTGCACTTCGAGCGGAGCCACGCGCCGCAAGCGCTCCAGAAGGTGCAGGTAACCCGCCTCCATCCGCCGCCAGTCGCTCGAGATTTGGTTCTTCCGCCGCCGGTAGAAAGTGAGCACCTCTGGAATCGCCACCACGTTATGGGGGCGAAGGCTGGCCACGCGCATCCAGACATCAATGTCCACACAGGCCGCGAGCTTCACGTCGAACCAGCCGGCCCGGTCCAGCGCTTCACGCCGTAGCAGCAGGCAGCTGCCGTTGCCGATCTCGTTGGTGCGCAGCAATTGCGCGAGGGAGACAGGACCATCGCAAGAAGAGCTCTTGAATCCCAGAGAATGTCCCGCTTCGTCCACCACCAAAGAATGGCCGAAGGTCATGTCCACCTCCGGATGGTTTTCAAGAAAAGCCGACTGGCGTTCCAGATTCTGCGGCGCCCACCGATCGTCGGCGTCCAGGAAGGCGACCAGTTCGCCCGATGCCAACCGCAGGCCGGCGTTGCGGGCGGCAGCCGACCCGCCATGGCTCTCGCGAATTACGCGCAGGCGCGGGTCGTCCAGATCGCCCAAGGTGTCCGCCGAGCCGTCGGTGGATCCGTCATCCACCACGATCACCTCAATGTCCGCCCGAGTCTGCGCCAGCGCCGAGTCAACCGCTTCCCGGACGAAATCCGCCACGTTGTAGGCCGGAATGATGACGCTAATCACGCGAATTTTCCGCCTCGCCCCTAGTTCCCACTTTTGGTCTTGCCAAATCGCCTGCCCAGGATCATTTTTACCAGCAAATGATCGGTTCCGCGCGTGACGCCCACTCCCACTCCGAAATTAAACTCCCACTTCGGCGATAGATTCAAATCCACGGCCGGCACGATCTGCTGCTCTTGCTGGTACAGCGGATCGAAATTTCCCACCGGGCCCAGGCTGCTGTAATATTCCAGGCCCGCGTTGATCTTTTTCGTGATGTCGTAACCGGCCTTGAAGTCCGGTGCAAAGACCACGCCTTGGCTCACGCTTGGCCCGTGAAAGCTACGGTCCAGAACGGGATTAAACGCCAGATACCAGCGCCCGATCTGCTTGTCGATAATCGGACGGATCTCGAGCGTCCAGGTATCGGGAGAAAAGACGTAACGCTGATATCCGAATTCGAGCGACAGGCTCACACCCACCGGCCAATGCCAGGACTCCGGAATTCGCGCGCGCGGCCGGATGTGATCGCCCACCCATTGCCAGCCGCCCTGGTTAGGATTCGCACTGGTGAAGATATAAAATCCGGTCTCAAACCAATCCGTGATTCCTTGCGTGATCTCCACCGTTTCGTGCAACTGGTGTTCGGTTCCGTAAACGCCGTCCAGGATGCCCTTGCTGCCCTGGATGGTGAAGTTGCTATGCAGCTCAATCATAGTAGTCCCGGGGTCCTGCGTTTCGGAAGGATAGGTCTGGATTTCGTAGTTCCCCTGCGCCAGCGCCAGCGCAGCGAAAGAAAGAAAAAGCACGAGGCGAAGGGCCATCGGGTCCTCAGAGAATCCAGCGCGCCGCTTTCGTAGCCAGCTTGTCGAGAGCCCTTACCGACATCTCCAGGTGCTCTTCGGTGGTGTCCTCAATCTTGTTGTGGCTGATGCCGCGCAGGGATTGCACAAACATCATCACGGCGGGGATTCCGGAACGTGCCACTTCCGCTGCGTCGTGCAGCGGGCCGGACGGCAGGCGATGAGCGGATCCGGCCACTTCGCGCACCGCCTCCTCACAAAAGCCCAGCAGCGCGGGATGGAACGCGATGGGCTCAATATTCCATATGCGGGACCACTCCACGGTACACTTCTCCTCGCGTGCAAAACGCTGGCTCGCAGCTTGCGCCTCGTGGTACATGCGGGCCAGGACCTGCGCGTCCAAATCGCGCTGATCGAGCGTGGTTTCGCAGCGCCCCACCACCGCCGTTACAATTCCTGGAAATGTTTTGACGCTGCCCATGGTGCACACCGCGTCCTTATGTTTGCCCGCGATGGAGCGGATTTCGAGCGCTAGTTTGGCGGCGGCCGCCAGCGCATCGTGGCGCGCATCCATTGGTGTCGATCCGGAATGAGCTTCCTGTCCGAAGAACGTGATCGCGTGACGCTCCACGCCTTTGGTGCCCAACACCACGCCGAGCGGCAACTGCATGCGCTCCAGCACCGGCCCTTGCTCGATGTGCAATTCGATGTAAGCCGCCGCGTTCTTCTGCTCGCGCGTGGCTTCGGGAAAGCGATCGATGGGGAATCCACAACGCGCCACTGCGTCTTCCAGGCGGATTCCGTCTTTGTCGGTGCGGCCGCGGTCGGCTTCGATGCTCGATGTCCCGGCGAACGCAGACGATCCCAGCAGGCTGCGTCCAAAGCGCGCGCCTTCTTCATCGGCCCAATCCACTAAGCGGACCGTCACCGGCGGACGGCCGTTGAATTCTTCCGTGAAACGGCGCAGCACTTCGAGACCGGCCAGGAAGTCCAGGCAACCGTCCAGCCATCCACCGTTCGGAACGGAATCCAGATGGCCGCCGATGATCAGCACTTTCTCCGACGCACCTCGCCAACGTGGTCCAGCTATTTCCCGCGGCATCGTAATGATGCTCCACGGGAAGGCCCTTGATCTTGGATTGAAACCACTCGCGCGCTTTCATCCACGTTTCGGTCCACGCCACGCGCTGCGCGCCATTCTCGTCGCCTGTCAGCTCGCGCAGTTCTTTGAGATCCGCGACGGTTTGTTCGGGGTCAAGACTCATGTATTCGCTTCCGTAGAGCATTGTAGCGGGCAATTGGACGAAGCGGCCATTGGTTTGGTAGACCTAGAGGATGGGCGCCGGGGTTCCGTTCGCATTTGAGGACAACGCGGAGATCGCCCGCCGGTTTCCCGATCTCAATCCCGCCTTTGATCGCAACGCGGCGCTGACGGAGGCCAACCGCTGTCTCTATTGCTTTGATGCGCCCTGCGCGGCGGCCTGTCCCACTCACATCGATGTGCCGCGCTTTATCAAGAAAATCGGCACTGAAAACCTGCTGGGTTCGGCGCTCGCCATCCTGGACGCGAACGTCCTGGGAGCAAGCTGCTCGCGGGTTTGTCCAGTGGAGGTGCTGTGCGAGGGCGCCTGCGTGATGTTGCGCTATAACAAACAACCCATCGCTATCGGACGGCTGCAACGGCACGCCATGGACTATTTTGTGGAGCGAGGCGGGAGACTTCCGAAGAAATCGAGCCAGAAACGCGTGCAAAAGATTGTGTGTATCGGAGCAGGTCCGGCGTCGCTTGCTTGCGCTGCTGAATTGGCGCAGCAAGGATTTTCAGTCACCGTGATCGAGAAGCGAGCGTTGCCGGGCGGTTTGAACACCTATGGCGTGGCCGAATACAAACTGCGCTCGCCGGACAGTCTGCGCGAAGTGGAGATGATCGCTGAACTGGGCGTCGAATTTCGCTTCGGACTCGCAGTTGAGAATGAAGACGATCTTGCGGTGTTGGAAAAAGAATACGACGCGATCTTCGTCGGAATCGGGTTGGGCGCAATGAACGAATTGCGCATCCCGGGCGCCGATCATCCAGATGTCATCGATGCGCTGGAGTTCATCGCACGGTATAAAACCGCGGGCCAGCTGAACGTAGGGAATAACGTTGTGGTGGTCGGAGCAGGCAACACGGCTATCGATGCAGCCAATGCAGCGCGGCGGCTCGGCGCGGCTCGTGTGACCATCGTTTACCGCCGGACCGAGAGTGACATGCCGGCCTTTGGCTTCGAGTACGAGCACGCCAAACAGGAGGGTGTCCTATTTGAGTGGCTGGCTCAGCCCATCGCCATTCACATCGATCCTGCGTCGGGCCGCATCGTAACCCTCGAGTGTATGCGCAATGGATCGAACCTTCGATTGCCTTGTGACATGGTCATTCCGGCCATCGGGCAATCTGCGCATAGCTCATTGCTGGAGCGATCGCGCGGCCCCAAGTACTTTTCCGGCGGCGATTGCGTTAACGGCGGACGCGAGGTGGTGGATGCGGTGGCCGACGGAAAGCGCGCGGCGCTCGCGATCATGAAGTCTTTCGAGGGTGTCCATACCGATGCCTGATTTGGCCACCAACTTCGCGGGGATTCGTTGCCCGAATCCCTTCTGGCTGGCTTCCGCGCCACCCACCAATTGCGGCGAACAGGTGATGCGCGCGTTCGACGCCGGGTGGGGCGGGGCGGTGTGGAAGACCATCGGCGAGCCCATCATGAACGTGTCCTCGCGTTATTCATCGGTCGATTGGAACGGCCAGCGCATGATGGGGCTGAACAATATTGAGCTGATCTCGGACCGGCCCATCGAAACGAATTTGCGCGAGATCGCGGAAGTCAAGAAGCGCTATCCCAAGCACGCCGTGATCGCTTCGTTGATGGTGGAGTCCAAGCGCGAAACCTGGCACGATATCGTGCAGCGGTCCGAAGACGCCGGCGCCGATGGCCTGGAGCTGAATTTCGGTTGTCCGCATGGAATGAGCGAGCGCGGGATGGGAAGCGCCGTAGGCCAGGTCCCCGAATACACCGAGATGATTACGGGTTGGGTGAAGGAGAAGGCGCGAACACCGGTGCTGGTGAAGCTTACGCCCAACATTACCGATATTCGCCAGATCGCGCGCGCGGCCAAACGAGCGGGCGCCGACGGGCTCTCAGCCATCAACACCATCAACTCCATCACAGGCATCGATCTGGATACTTTGGAGCCCAGGCCGAACGTCGATGGGCTCTCGTCGCACGGTGGTTACTGCGGGCCGGCAGTGAAGCCGATCGCGCTGAACATGGTGCATCAGCTTCAGAACGACGACGCTTCGCGACTGCCCATTTCGGGCATTGGCGGGATCGGCAACTGGCGCGATGCGGCTGAATTTATTCTGCTCGGTTGCGGCACGGTGCAAGTCTGTACGGCCGCCATGCATTATGGCTATCGCATTGTCGAGGACATGATCGACGGCTTCGAAAACTGGATGCGCGAAAAGAATTTTGCGACTATCGAAGATTTTCGCGGCGCGAGCGCGCCCAAGGTTACCGATTGGAATCACCTGAATCTGAATTTCAAGATCGTGGCGCGTATTGATGAAGAGAAGTGCATTGGCTGCGAACTCTGCTACATCGCCTGCTGGGATGGCGCACATCAGTGTATTCATGTGGACTCCGCGCATTCCATACCCTCCGCTCTCGAAACCGCCAGCCGCGCGCGCATTTCCATGACGCCGATTCCAAAGCTCGATCGCAGCGTAGGATCAAACGGTGCGCAGTCGCGCGTGCCGCGTGTCGACGAAGAAGAATGCGTGGGCTGCAACCTCTGCGCGCTGGTTTGTCCGGTAGAGAACTGCATCACGATGGAGCGCGTGGAAAATCATTTGCCTCCGAAGACCTGGGAAGATTTGGTGAATGGGAACCCTCATTAAGAACGGCACGGTGGTGTCCGCGGAAAAGACTTTCGCGGCGGATGTTTTGATCGACGGGGCGACGGTAAAGGAAGTTCGCGCTGGCATTTCTGCGGACGGCCATGAGGTGTTGGACGCCACCGGCATGCTGTTGCTGCCTGGCGGCATCGACGCACACACCCATCTCGATATGCCATTCGGCGGCACCACCTCGAGCGATGATTTTGAAACCGGGACGCGCGCGGCGGCCATCGGCGGCACCACAACCATCGTAGATTTCGCGATTCAGGCCAAGGGCACAAAGATGCGCGATGCGCTCGACACCTGGTGGAAAAAGGCGGAGTCCAAGGCCTGCATCGATTATGGCCTGCACATGATTGTCACCGATCTTCCCGAAGCGGGCCTGGAAGACATGGACGACATGGTGCGCGAGGGCGTAGCCAGCTTCAAGCTTTTCATGGCGTACCCCAACGTGCTGATGGTAGATGACGCCACCATTTTTCGCGCCTTGCAGCAAACGTCCAAAAACGGCGCGCTCATTTGCATGCACGCCGAGAACGGCAGCGTGATCGACGTGATGGTTCGTCAGGCACTGGCCGAAGGCAAGACCGCGCCCATTTACCATGCGCTCACCCGTCCCACGCTGGCCGAGGCGGAAGCCGTGCATCGCGCCATCGCTCTGGCCGAAATGGCCGGCGTGCCGATATACATCGTGCATCTGTCGTCCGAAGATGCGTTAAACCAGGTGCGTGAAGCGCGTGACCGCGGCTTGCCCGCGTTCGCCGAAACCTGCCCGCAATATCTGCTGCTCTCCATTGACGACATGAACCGTCCGGGTTTTGAGAGTGCGAAGTACGTCTTCACGCCACCGCTGCGTGAAAAACAAAATCTGCCGAAATTGTGGGACGGTCTGAAGAGCGACAACCTGCAGGTGGTCTCCACCGACCATTGCCCGTTCTGTTTCGAGGATCAAAAAGCGCTGGGCAAAGACGATTTCACCAAGATACCCAACGGCGGGCCTGGCATCGAAAACCGGCTGCAACTGCTGCATCATTATGGAGTGAGCGCGGGCAAGATCACGCTGAATCGTTTTGTCGAGATCGTCTCCACGGCGCCTGCGCGCATCTTCGGCATGTATCCCAAGAAAGGCGCCATCGCACCCGGGAGCGATGCCGACATCGTGGTGTGGGATCCCAAGGCCGAGCATCTGATCAGCGCCCAGACGCACCACATGCGCGTCGATTACTCGATGTTCGAAGGCTTCAAGGTCATCGGCAACGCCCGGCAAGTGTTCTCGCGCGGAGAGTTGATCGTCGACCAAGGCCAATACGTCGGGCGCGTGGGGCGCGGACAATACTTGCGGCGCGCGGCCAGAGGAGGCGCATGGACGTAGTCCATCGGGCGTCCTCCCTCTATAACGAAGACCTGGCTCCGGTGCCGACAGAGAAGCGCACCTGGGGCATCTACAACTACGCGTCTCTGTGGGTGGCGATGAGCGTCTGCATTCCCACCTACATGCTGGCTTCGGGCTTGATCGCGGGTGGCATGAGCTGGAAGCAGGCCATCGGAACAATTCTGCTCGGCAATGTCATTGTTCTGATTCCGATGATTCTGAATGCGCACGCGGGCGCCAAGTACGGCATCCCGTTTCCGGTCCTGGTGCGGGCTTCGTTCGGAACGCGCGGCGCGAACGTGCCCGCCGTGTTGCGTGCGCTGGTGGCATGCGGATGGTTCGGCATTCAATCCTGGATCGGTGGTCAAGCCATCTATTCCATGCTCCAGGTGCTGTGGCCGGCAGTTGCTTCGAGCGTGTGGACGCCCTGGATCTGTTTCTATTCGTTTTGGCTGCTCACCATGGCCGTGATCTGGCGCGGCATCGACACCATCAAGTACCTGGAGGGCATCGGCGCGCCGTTCATGCTGGCAGTCGGTCTGTTGTTGCTGTGGTGGATCTCGCGCAAGGCCGGCGGATTGGGGCCGGTGCTGCAAACGCCGAGCAAGTTTCAAACCACGGGCGAGTTCATGAAGTTTTTCATTCCGTCACTCACCGGCATGGTGGGCTTTTGGGCCACGGTGGCGTTGAACATTCCCGACTTCACCCGCTACGCGCGATCCCAAAAGGCGCAGATGATCGGCCAGGCGCTGGGATTGCCGGCGTCGATGACCATCTATTCGTTCATCGGCGTTGCGGTCACGTCGGCGTCGGTGATCCTGTTCGGCCAGGCCATCTGGGATCCAGTGGCGTTGCTCGCGCGTTTTCATGAGCCGGTGATCGCATCCATCGCCTTGGTCGCGCTGCTGGTGGCAACTTTAAACACCAACGTCGCGGCGAACGTAGTCTCGCCGTCCAACGATTTTTCAAACTTGAATCCGCGCCTGATTTCCTTTCGCACCGGCGGCCTGATCACCGGCGTGGTGGGTGTGATGATGATGCCCTGGAAATTGCTGACGGATTTCCAGAGCTACATTTTCGGTTGGCTGGTTGGATACTCGGGGTTGCTCGGACCGGTGGCCGGGATCATGATCACGGATTATTTCCTGCTGCGCCGAACCTATCTGGATGTAGGCGAACTGTACAATCCGGCGGGGATTTATCGCTATGGCAGCGGCGTGAATTACCGCGCTATCGTCGCGCTCATAGCGGGCGTAGTCGTCGCGCTCATCGGTTTGTTGGTGCCTCCGCTGCGCTGGCTCTACGACTACGCCTGGTTTGTCGGCTTCTTCGTTTCGTCCGCTACCTATTGGATTGCGATGCGCAACGCCTTAGGGCGCGGGAGTGACGTTCGCGGAAACCAAGCTGCCGCTTTTCTCCGCCAGTAGTTTCTCGATGGTGGAAGTGAATTCCTGCTTGAGCTGCGCGTTGAACTCGCCGCTCGCGGGAGCCGCAAATCCTGCGTGAATGTGTTTCACCTTGCCGTCACGGCCGACGAATAGCGTCGCGGGCCAAGTGTTCAGATTCACGGCTTGCGGCACTTTCTCCCACATCTCGGCCGGTGCACCGGCGATCAGGTAGGTGTACTCCACGCCGTATTGCTTCATGAAGGCATGCACGCGCGCGAGATCGTCCTGCTGCTCCGGTTCTTCAAAATCGAGTGCCACGATCTCCAGCCCCTGGTCGCGATACTTCTTGTAAAGCTGCACCAGGTACTGTGCTTCATCGTGGCAATTTGGGCACCAGGTTCCGGTGACGATGGCCAGCACCACCTTGCCCTTGAACTTCGGATCGTTGTTGGAAAGAACCTTACCGTTCACGTCGGGGAAGCTATACGCGAACACTTCGTTGGGGTCTTTCATCGTCGTATGCGTCGTGTAATCGGACGGCGCGGGAAGAGATTTCGCCTTTGCGACGTCTTCGCGATACGCGGTCAGTGGTCCGGTGCGAGGGCCCCCGCCCTTCTGCACCATCGCGAGCGATCCATCCGCGGCGAGAGTGACTTCCAGAAGATAGGGACGCGATCCGTCGAAGTGGCTGAGCAGCCACTTACCGTCACGGAAGGTTCCCGTCAACGCGCCGGTGTCGCCATCCACGCGCAGGATCGCCGCCGTCACATCATTGCCGGACTGTTTCGCGATGAATCGCCATGCTTTTTCACCCTTGTTGCTTTCGAAAGGAACGATCCAGCTCCCGGCGATGGAGGGTGCGCTCACGGCGGCTGCTGGCGCGTTAACATGCCGCTTGGCTTCAAACACGCTGCCCTCGGGACCCTGATCGCCGCGCATCTGGATCTTGCCCTGGAGCTGGCCGTCCTTCAACGTCGCGACGATTTTGGTCAGATAGTGTTCCTGGTTCAACACCAGCGTGCCGTTCTGGAAAGACGCTTTGGTGGTGAACTCTTTGTCGTCTCCGTTGTAAAGCGTGCCCTTGAGCGTGGCGCCATCGCCCGAGATATCGAGACGGAACGGGATGGCCGCGCCGTTTACGGTAAGACTGGCGTCCCAACGCCCGACAACAGAAGTTGCCGAATCCGCCCAAGCTGCGATAGCGCCAAAGCCCACGATTGCGGCCGTCAAGCCGAGAATGTTTTTTGAGAGACTCTTCATGAGGTGGTTCCTTTCTTGTACTTTTTCCACTCGTCGGGCAGTCCTGACTTCGTCGCCAGAAGAATTTCCAGGATCGCTCGTCGATCCTCCCCAGTCAGCTTCGCGAAATCGGGGCTCTGTTCGCGACCGGTCAAAACTTCCAACAGCCGATGATAAACGTAGCCCTTGGCCGGTTCGGGTATGTCGTCGAATGCCTTCGAATAAATCAGATAGCTGCAAGGATATTTGAAAATGCGCGTGCGCAGATCGAAGTCCCGCAGCGATCTTCCCTGTGAATCACGCGGACCGCGCGCGGCGAATTCCTCTGCGAATGTCGAATTCCCCTGGACCGGACTTTCGAGCGTGGCTTCATTGGCGAAAAGCAGATATCGCAGCAACTCTTCGGCGGGCTTTTCGTATTGCTTACGCTGCTCGGCTGACAACGGATTCGCTCCAGCGGCATACAGCGCTAAACGGGTTTGATAGTTCGTCAGAGTGATCAGATTATGCATCTGCGTCTGGTGTCCCAACACCAGATGCGCGACGATATCGCTCGTCGCGGTCAGATAAGCCGCCGGCACTATCCATTTCGACAAGTCGGTGACATTGGCGCCGGCCGCCCGATCCAGTTGCTCGGGATTATCCTGATCCTCGACCACAACATTGCCCATGTGCGTCTGGCTGCCGTGCGTGCCCGTAACGTACCAGCCGCCCCATCGATCCTCAAAGCCACTCTGCTGGCTGGTGATGTACGCGTGCGTTGCCGCGGCCTGACCGCCGCTGGGCATGGTGTAAATGGATCGCAGCAGAACGCCCGGAATCCCGCGCGTACCGGCCGCGATATGGCACTGTGTGCAATCGAGCTCGGCCCGCTGGAATACCGGATGATCGGTCTGGTGTTCGTCGAGAATGTAGAACATCGCGCCCTGCATCGGATCGAACGAAACGAACTCCAGCACTTTGCCGTCGTGCACCTGGCCCACGTAAACGTCGTCGTTGAAGTAAAGAGCGCGCGGCGTCCGAGGCGTGATTTTCTTGTACTGGAAGCTGGTTTTCGAAAAGACCAGGGTCTGCGAGTTGAGGGGGATCTCCAGCTTTTCCAGCACCGACTTCAAGTAGCCGTGCTGCGACTCATAATCCAGCTTCACCTCGCCACGATCGAGCAGCACTTGCAGCTTTGCCACCGGATCGGTCACCGGATGCGTCCGGTAGTTGATGGGCGCATCGCTAAACGGCACGTAGCCTTGGTTTTGCACCGCAATCTGCGCCATCGCAGGGATCGGCATCCAGAGCGCCGCCAGTGCAACAAATCGCCGCATCATCAAGGACATCGCGAACACCCAACTAACTCTACTGAGTTATAGCAGATTGCCTGCGATGGGTCAAACTTATTCCGACTTGCCGGGATCGCCCGGACCGCCGTCGCCTGGCGAGCCGCTATAGAACGATCGGCCATCGCTCAGCGTGATGCGCCGCGCGTCCATCAGGTGCGAACCGTCCTTGGCGCCGTAGCCGTCGATGGTCATCGTGTCGCCGATCTTGATGTCGTTTTTCCTGAAGCCCCGGCGCGATAGTGCATTGGGAGCGCCGCCCTCACACGTCCAGGTGATCAACTTTCCCTGATCGTCCTTCACATCGAGGTACATGTAGGAGTGCGGATTGGTCCATTCCACTTTGCTAATCACACCGGTGATGCGGACCGCTTTGCTCGCGTCGTATTCGGCCGCGAAGGAATGATGCGCTTCGATAGGCAATACACATGCCGCGAATGCGATGCCAAGGAGCGCCAGCTTAGTCCTCATGATCATCTTGGAATCTCCTGATATACTCTAGCATTCGAGATGCGATCACTGGCACTTCGCTATTGGCTATTGGCGACCCTGGCACTCCCCGTTTATTCTCAGGTTCCGAGAACGGCCGATGGGCATCCGGATCTGAACGGCTTTTGGAAAGGCATGAAGGATACCAAGCCGGGTGGGAACATCGGCAAGGATCAGCCCGGACACAAGCTGCCTTTCACCCCCGCCGGCGAAGCAGCCTGGAAGCACAATACGACGGCCACGGTGGACCCTGAAGCGATCTGCATTCTGGGCGGCATTCCGCGTCACAACGCGAGCGGGCTGCCGTTCATGGTGCTGCAGACGCCGCAGTTCGTCTCCTTCCTTTACTTCTACAGCTACTACCGTCTGATCCCGACTGACAATCGCAAGCATCCCGAAGACCCCGACCCATCTTTCTTTGGCGATGAAGTGGGCCACTGGGACGGGGATGCGTTCGTGATCGATTCGGTTGGATTCAAGGACACGCAAGTCTGGGCGGATGAAAACGGAGACCCGCATAGCGATGCGCTGCACGTGATCGAGCGCTGGACGCGGCCCGACGCTACGCACATCCACGTCGACACCACCATCGAAGACCCGAAGTTTTACACCAAGCCGTTCACCTATTCGAGGACCTGGGAAGCGGGCACGCCCGGCCAGCGGCTCGAGGAGTATTCGTGCGCGGAGAACCCCGTCGATCGCGACCACTTGGGATTTGGACCCGGGCCGATTCGTCCCGATGGAGAACGCGGCTACGTGAATCCAGTGCCGTTGCCGCCACCGCCGCCTGCTCCTAAGCCGATCAAACCCTGAAGTTGCTGACTGATCTTTAGTGGCCGCTACCGGCGTACTTCTTCTCGCCCGCCGTGATCGCGAGCGCTAGCCGATTCTGCGGCGGAGGCAGCGGACACGTCGCGTAATCCGTGAACGCGCAAGGCGGATTCTCGGCTTTGTTGAAATCGAGCAGCACCACGCCGTTCTTGGCCAGCTCCGTGTAAAGGAAACGCGACGCGCCATAAGTGGTCTTGCCGCTGGTCTCATCGCGCAAAACGAAAAACAACTGGCCGTCATCGATCGTCGGCTCCAGACGAAACTCGCGTCCGTCTTTGTGGAACGTCACGTAGCCGGGGCTGGCGTCGCTCTCTTCCTGCCCGATGGTGTTGTGAAAGCTAAGAGAGTGCGGTTTGTCCCAGGCGGTGTATTTCGCTTCGATACGCCAGGCGGGATCTACCGGATACCACGAGAGACCCTGGAAATGTTTGCGCGTTGCGCTGTCGTTATCTTTGAGCCGGATGCCGGCCCGATCCCCGCGCCGGATCAAATAAAACTTTAGCCGGTTGATGGCCAGGATGTCGTCGTCTTCGCGCAGCGTTGTTTGGGTGGCGGGTTTGCCGTTGAGCGCGAGCGGGACTCCGGCAACGGGGCGCAGCACCGCCTGGCCTGCGTGCATCGAAATGATCGCAACCTGCCGGGGCGCTGAGCCCTGCGGAAGCAGAACCTCGCTCGATGGATCCGTGCCCACGCGGTTGTCGCCTTCCTTCAACCAATCCAGGCCCACCACGGTGAGCCAACCGTCATCCGCGCTTAACTTTTTCTGATGGCCGGCGCGCCACTGCTCCACATCCTGCCGGTAATGGTCGTCGGTTTCCGTGGCTCCGAGCACAATGGTCAAAAAGGCTAACGGCGCAATAAGCGTCTGTCGCACGGGTGTTTTCATTTTACTCCAGGCTAGCTTCCAGGTGGATCGCACTTGATACTAGATATTTTCTATCGACAATGCTATGATTCCCCCGAGGAAGCCTTTAAGCGGACCAAGGGGGATCCGATAGCGCATGGCCAATGGACCTGAACTGCAAACCGCATTAGGCGATGTAGCAGCTAGACAATTAGCGAACGCCACCAAGACCGTTCCACAGATGTCGCGGATCACTCCGCGCTGGCTTACCCAACTGCTCGAATGGGTGCCCGTGGAGGCCGGCATTTACCGCTTGAATCGCGTGAAGGACGAATCCAAAGTGGCTGTGGATTGTTCGGACCGCGACGAGCGCGTGCTGCCGCAAACTTTTGTGGATTACGAATCGCCCGCGCGCGAATACATGCTGACCGCGGTCAACACCGTGGTGGATGTTCACACTCGCGTCTCCGATCTTTACAGCGTTCCTTACAACCAGATCAGCGAGCAGCTACGGCTGACCATTGAAATCGTCAAGGAGCGCCAGGAAAGCGAGCTCATCAACAATCGCGAATATGGCCTGCTGCATAACGCGGCCGCGGGCCAGCGCATCAAGACCCGCAACGGCGCCCCGACGCCTGACGATTTGGACGAGCTGCTGGTGAAGGTGTGGAAGGAGCCGGGATTCTTCCTGGCGCACCCGGCGGCCATCGCGGCATTTGGACGCGAGTGTACACGGCGCGGCGTTCCTCCGCCCACCGTGCCTCTGTTTGGCTCGCAATTCGTCACCTGGCGCGGGATACCGCTCATTCCTTCCGACAAGTTGCTGGTTGAAGAAGGCAAGTCGAATATTCTTTTGGTTCGCAGCGGGGAACGCAAACAGGGCGTGGTTGGTTTGTTCCAGCCGAATCTGCCGGGACAGCAGTCGCCGGGCCTGTCGGTGCGCTTCATGGGCATCAATCACAAGGCCATCTCGTCCTACTTGATCTCGCTGTATTGCTCGCTCGCGGTTCTCACCGAAGATGCACTGGGAGTCTTAGAAGGCGTGGAGACGGATAAATACCATGAATATAAGTGGGCTTGAAGGAAATATCAGCGGGCTGGAGAACTTCGGCTCGTGGGATGTAGAGGCGTTGACGCGCCTGGCGAATCAGTTCTTTAACGAACGGCATGGCGGCAATGAGCAATATGGCGCTCCCGTGGTGCCGGATTGGGCGCGCGACGTTTCAATACGCAGTGACATTCCGCTCGGACGGACCATCGCGCCAGTGGTCCCTTTGCCGGACGAAACCGAATTGCAGGCCTTGCTCGAATCCGTCCTGCCCACTGTGCGCTCCTGGGCCGCGCCTCACACCTTTCGGTCGCCCTCGCCAGTGCCATCCGCGCCGGGGGTTCGAGCGCCGTTCGACGTCCATCTGGTGCGCCAGGATTTTCCGATTCTTCAGGAACGAATCAACGGCCGGCAGCTGGTTTGGCTGGATAACGCGGCAACCACGCAGAAGCCCCAGGCGGTGATCGACCGCCTGAAGTATTTCTACGAGCACGAAAACTCCAACATTCACCGGGCCGCGCATGAATTAGCGGCGCGCGCCACCGACGCCTATGAGGAAGCTCGCGAGAAAGTGCGCAACTTTCTGCACGCTTCTTCGGTGAAAGAGATCGTCTTCGTGCGCGGCGCAACGGAGGCCATCAACCTGGTTGCCCAAAGCTGGGGACGGCAGTTTATCGGCAAGGACGACGAGATCGTCATCACCTGGATGGAGCATCACGCGAATATAGTGCCGTGGCAGCAGCTGGCGAATGAAACAGGCGCGCGCCTGCGAGTGGCTCCGGTGGATGACAACGGTCAGATCCTGCTCGACGAATACACTAAACTGCTCGGCCCCAAGACCAAGCTGGTATCTTTCCCGCAAGTATCGAATGCGCTTGGCACCATCACGCCGGCCAGGCAGATCATCGCGGCCGCTCACGCCGTGGGCGCCAAAGTATTGGTGGATGGCGCGCAATCCGTCTCGCACATGCCGGTGAACGTGGGGGATCTCAATGCCGATTGGTTCGTCTTTTCGGGCCACAAGGTTTTCGCGCCGACCGGTATTGGCGTTCTGTACGGCAAAGAAGCGCTGCTCAATGAAGCGCCACCATGGCAAGGCGGCGGCAACATGATTACCGATGTCACTTTTGAACGATCGCTATTCCAACCGGCGCCGGGCAGGTTCGAGGCGGGCACCGGCAACATCGCGGATGCGGTGGGCTTGGGTGCGGCGCTCGATTACGTCAACAAGATCGGATTGGAGCGCATCGAAGCGTATGAGCACCAGTTGCTGGCTTATGCCACGCGGCTGCTGAAAGATATTCCCGGGCTGCGAATCATCGGCACGGCGCCCGAAAAGGCCGGTGTGCTTTCGTTCGTTCTGGACGGCCACAAGACCGAAGACATCGGCAGCGCGCTGAACCGGGAGGGCATCGCGGTCCGCGCCGGACATCACTGCGCCCAGCCGATTCTCCGGCGCTTTGGAGTGGAGAGCACGGTAAGGCCATCGCTGGCCTTCTACAACACGTGCGCCGACATCGACCGGTTGATCGTGGCGTTAAATAAAATCGCCACCTATCGCATCACCTAGATGTGATGCTTCGGTCAAATGTGATACATGAGGGGCTGCCGGCTGTGCTCCTGCTTGGCCGAGTCCACCTGGCGGAGCAGATCGGCCAGCGTAGTCTTGTCCAGCACCTGGGCGATCGAGTCGCGCACCTGGCGCATGATCATTCGAGTGCCGCAATGTTCGATGTCCTGGCATTCCTCGCAGGCCTTGAATGCGGTTTCACTGGCGCAGGGAAGCGGGGCCAGCGGGCCTTCCAGCAGTCGAATGATGGAGCCTATCGTAATAGTAGACGGTGGACGGCTCAGCTGATAGCCTCCGCCCTTGCCCTTCTTGCTATCGAGCACCCCGCGGCCCTTCAGATCGAGCAGAATGCCTTCCAGAAACTTCAGGGGGATGGTTTCCTCGGCTGACAAAGTGGCGATCAGCACCGGCCCTTCTCCATACCGCCGGCCGAGCGCAATCACCGCTTTTAGACCATACTGCGTGCGTTTGGAGATTGTTCTCATCCGATTAACAGCGTATCAGACATGTC
The DNA here is from genome assembly GCA_963781905.1 of Bryobacterales bacterium. GTDB lineage: Bacteria > Acidobacteriota > Terriglobia > Bryobacterales > Bryobacteraceae > Palsa-89. The sequence continues at coordinate 2,615,465 of CAWAHZ010000010.1, read as the reverse complement.
AATGCGCGATGTCAACCCGCGGACTATGCCACCAGAGCGACGCAGCCGGTCACGATCAGCGCCACGGCCCACACCAGATCCAGATTGAACCAGCCTTTGCGCAAAAGCGATAGTCCGAACTTCCGATAGACCAATAGTGCGATCACAGCGGTGACGCTCAGATAACCGAGCGTATGGATGAGCGTGGCCGCAATGCTGGCCCAGGCTCCGTCGACGGCCGGCATCGGCATGTGATGTTCATTTCCGGCCGGCATGGCGTTCGCGTTGGCAGCAGCGGCGTGCAGCACGATGGGCAGCACCATCAGCCCGGCCCCGTGCGCGCTGGCCATCAGGAACGACCAGATGGTGAGGTCTCGAAAGCCCACCTGCATCCCGCCCCACGCGAAATGCTTGCGCCGCACAAGGCGCAGGATGCCGAGCGAGATGAGCGCGAATGCCACCACGATCTGCACGTAGCCCAGCGGCAGCACGATCTGGATCAGGCCGGCCAGTGCCAACACCAATCCGATGGACAACGCATGCCCCAGAGTAATCGGGAGCAGCGCGCGAGCCACTGCTTTCGTGGCGTGTTCCTGCATCCCGCGCGCGACGGCAAACAGCCATCCCATGCCCGGGTTGATGCCGTGGTAGGCGCCCAAAAGAAACAGCGCGGGCCAGCCCCAATGCGTCATGAATAGCAGTAGGAATCCGACGAGGCGTCGCCGCCGTCCAGCCGCACCTGATGGCCGCGCAGATCGCCGAAATCGAGAAAGAATCTGGGGTCGATTTCCATTCCGCCCTCCGGCTTGGCGTCCAGCTTCACCATCCAGCTGCGGATGCCTTCCGGATAAAATTGCGCGTCCCACGGCGAATACAGCGAGTTGGTGAAATAGATGCGTTTGCCGTCGCGGCTCAACTCCACCATCTGCGGACCGCCGTTCAGCTCGGTCTTCGGAGCGCGCGGATGCGCGGCCTTGCGCACAATGCCGCCCAGGTGAATCGACGCAGTTTTCTTGGGATGAAATGGATCGGACACATCGTACTGCAAAAACTCGCCGGTGCCCCAGCAGGAAACGTAGAGGAAGCGGTCATCGAGCGAAAGGTTGATATCGCTAATCAGCGGCGGCACTGCTCCGAAGCCCTTCAGCAGCGGCGGCAGTTTCTCCGGATCGGCCGGCTCAGCGGGAATTTCGATGATTTTCTTCACGCCCCACTTCGCGGCACCCTCTTTTCCTTCTAGGCGATGCCAGACCCAGATGGATGCGGACAGATCCTTGAGCGAAACTACGACGCCCAAGAACCCGTAGGCGCGCGTGGGATCGTGCGCGGGGCGCAGCTCGAGCGTCATCTGCTGTTCGGCGCCCAGATCGATTTCCTGCAAATGACGGCGCTTGCGAAGATCCCAAACGTGCAGCTTGTGGCCGTAGCCGCCCTTCAGCAAAATCTCGGGATTGATGCCGTGCTGCACCATGCTGGGCGTGCCCCATTCGCTGGTGATGACGGTGTCCAAGCCTAAATGCCACCAAAAATCGTAAGCCAGATATTGCGGGCCTCGGTCCAGCTCCCACTTGCCCAGAATGTCGAAGCTGTCGTGATCGATCACAAAGATGCCGCCGGGGCCATCGCCCGAGGGCGCGCCGAGTGCGCTGGTGTAAATTCCTTCGGGGCCGCAATGGATGGTGTGCGGCGATGCGTAGCCGGTGCGGGCGGCCAGCGTTTCCGGTTCGATGATTTTGACGATCTGCGGCTTCTTCGGATCGGGCTTAGTGTCGACAATATGGATGCGCGAGGAGTTGATGCCGGGCACGATCAGGTAGCGGCGTTCGATGTGCGGATGCGGAGCGTAAGGGCAAAGGCTGGCGCTGCACGCGTTCCATCCGAAATGATGCAATTCGTCGCCGACGTTGGGCATGTCCAACTGGCCGACCAGGTGACCGTAGCCACTGGATGCGGGATCGACGTCGACCACGCCCAGCGCATCGGGACGATGGTTGCCGTTCGCATTCAGCATCGCTACGTACGCCAGTTTTTCCGGCGGCGCTTGCATGGCCAGTTTCGGGGATGGATAAAAGGTGGGGTCAGGCCGCCAAAGACTCATCGTGGTCTCCGTTTCTCGAAGGGATTCTAGCATAGGTGGCCGATTGTTCCGCGTTGCGTATCGACCATTGGGTTGGGGGTCGGGGATTGGGGGTTAGGGATTGGGGAGCTGGCACGCTGTAGACGGTTTGGCGGGCGGATGCATGTGGAAGAGCACATGTTCGGTCGCGCTGGATCGTACGGGATGCCTTAAATCTACCAGACGACCTTCTCACCGAGCAGGAGCGGGAGGCGAGGACCAGGCGAATCACGAAATCCGCTCTAGTGCGTAAGAGCCTGGAAGCGGCCCTTCGCGGACGGCCGCGGCGCGCAGCTTCTTGTTACGACCTGGCTCGGGACCTTGCGGGGACCCGCAAGGGCTTGCCGCGCGACCTGGCGCACAATCCGAAATATATGGAAGGTTTCGGCGAGTCTCACTGAAGCCGCATTTCTCATGAAGCGAAAGGGCCGTGACACCGATGTCCTCTTTGCGTTGTTGGAAAGAGGAATCATTCGGGTCGGGCTCGCGGTTGAGGACCAGCAGGCGGATCTTCGCGCGCTCATGCGCCGGTATCGCAACCGGCCAATGTCATTGGCGGACGCGTGTCTGGTTCGGCTGTCGGAGATACACGGCGCAGCCGAGGTGCTCACCCTGGATGGAGATTTCCGAATTTATCGCCGGCACGGCAACAAAGTGATACCGGTCCGAATGCCGGACTGAAGAGAGATTAGACCAGAACGCCGGCCATTCTTGCTATCGCAAGTGCGTTCGCTTCCCGTGTAACTCCGGTTTTGAGAAGGTAGTCGAAGTCCATAGGGTCGCCCTCGCCTTTTGAGCCCATGTGCACATTCTCACCGTGGAGCGCCCCATCATCCGCAATCTCGCTAAGCGCCAAGTCGTGAGTAGACAAGGCTCCTATCGCCCCTCGGTTCACGAGGGTCCGAACAACAGCTTCGGCCGCAGTACGCCGGTCACGCGAATTCGTCCCGCTGAATATTTCGTCTACCAGAAAGAGCACGGGGGTGTCGGCTGAAGCCAGTTCGATCGCCTGCCGTAGCCGATCGACTTCCGCTAGAAACTTGGATTTACCACTCAGGAGAGAGTCCACGACGGCCAGTGAAGAACAAACAGCTAGCGGGGACAAGCGAAGAGATTGTGCCCGAACCGGGGCTCCCGCCAATCCGAGGACGGCATTCAACCCGATGGCGCGCAAAAGGGTGCTTTTGCCTGACATATTGGACCCACTGATGATGTAAAAACGAGACCGGCGATTGAGTCGCACGTCGTTGGGGATCGAGACTTGACGCGGCAGTAACGGGTGACCCGTAGCCCGCGCCTCGAAACAAGCATCCCCTTCAACTAACTCGGGAAAGGTGTTGTCCGGGTTCTCATAGGCGTAGCAGGCCAAAGCATTCAAGGCCTCGAATTCCGCCCAGGCTTCCAGCCAGGCTCGGAGAGCGGAGCCATTTCTTGTGCGCCACTGCTCGATCGCAATACACAGTTGCGTCCCAAGCACCAGTACGAGTGATGGCAGATAGAACCAGTCTTTGTTTCGTTCATGCACCGCGTTGAGCCCACGCTCCAGCTTCCGAATCGAAGCAGAACCGTTCCGGACACGGTCCGCGATCTGACGCAGTTTCGCAGACTTGAATTGCTGGCTTTCGATCATCTGCAGGCCTTCTCGTACTAGCTGGGTCTCGCTGGATAATGCACCGAGCGAATGGATTATTGGCGTGACCCGGCTCCGCAGCGTAAGGCCGACCGCCGTGTGAAACAGAATAAAGGGAATTATCCAGTGCGCCACCGAGGTCCATGGAACAATTGTGCCGCCGAGAGCGAGACCGACGAGGATGACGCCCCCGAGCACCGCCGACGAGGTCAAGAGGATTTTGCTCAGGAGGGCAGGAAATGGGACTGCTGGCGAGTCGAGCCAATTCGTGAAAGTCTCCCATTTCGATTCCGAAAACTCGAACGGACCGAGCAATGCTACTTTCTCGCGCAAGTCGGTTCTTGGGCATAACTCGCGGATTGCTTCCTGCCGTGCCAGCGTTTCTTCGAGCGATGGAGCCTCTGAAAGATACTTAGCAAGCCCCCTTTGGCCGACACCAGAACGCCCGACGCAAATCAGTTCGAATAAAGAGCCCTCACCGAAAATGCCTAAATCATTCGCGTAGGCATGGCTAGAATCATTGAAGGCTGCTCCCGTAACACCATTTCCTGACCAATCGCCTTGGACACGTTTCAGCGCGCGGCCGTAGAAGCGCCAGAGTCGCCACGCTCGAGATCCATCCGCGCGATATCGTCTATATCGTTGCATTGCGACAGCCGCGATCGGAATTGGCAGCAAAGGCGTCCAAAATGGTAGCTGTTTCTGAATGGCGTAGAGGCCCAGCGTGAGGAAGAGACCAGCCGCAACGACCAGCACAACTGCGGCTGCGATGTGGTGCGATCGTGCCTGCTCCATGCCGATCTGCACTTCGTTCAATCTGGTCTTGTACCGTATCAATACGTCATCAATGCCCACGTGATTATCATACGACCCGGCACCTGCGTTAGCCCCGACCTCCTAAGGGAATAACCGCTGGTAAAGTCGCGGCGCCTGCGTGATTCACGCGGGCGGATAGTCGGCGTTGCTGATCTGCGCTCTGGCGATGCCGAGACGGCACTGTGGGAGGTCGACGGCGCGTATCCGCTACGCCTGAGGCGGTGTACCCCGGCGCCCTTGCCGCGAGAGTAAACTCATAATGGTGCTCCATTCATCCAACCGTCGTGCGTTCCTGCGCACTCTCGCCGGCGGGACGGCCGGTATTGCGCTCTGCCGGCACGCATCGGCCGAGAATACGCCGCTTCAAGTCAACAAACTCAGCGACACTTTCCTGCTGATCACGGGCGCTCCCGGGAATGTCCTGGCGGTGCTCGGCCCCGAGAGCGTTTTGCTGGTCAATGGCGGCTCGGCCGAGGGGTCCGCCGACTTGCTGAAGCTGGTGAAAGATCAGTCCGGCGGCAAGCCGGTACAGGTTCTATTCAATACCTGCTGGCATCCGCAGCACACCGGATCGAACGAAGCGCTTGGAAAAGCCGGCGCGAAGATTATCGCCCACGAAAATACCAAACTCTGGCTCGGGACTGAGATCGATTGCGGCTGGCAAAAGCGCACTTATGAGCCGAATCCTAAGGTCTCCCTGCCCAACCAGACCTTCTATTCCGGCGCCCAAAAGATGACGTTCGGCAACGAGCCCGTCGAATACGGGTACATGCCCCAGGCCCACACGGACGGAGACATTTACGTGTTCTTCCCGGGGCCAAATATCCTGGCAACCGGCGACGTGGTGTCCCTCGGCGCCTATCCGATCGTGGATTACACCACCGGCGGCTGGCTGGGAGGCATGATCGAGGGACAGAAGGCCCTGCTAAAAGTAACCAATGCCTCGACGCGTATCGTCGTTGGAAGTGGGCCTGTCATGAGCACGGCCGATCTGGAGGCCGAAAACCAGATGCTGGCGACGCTCAAGGATCGGTTCGCGAAGCTGATGAAGCATGGCCTGGGTCCGAAGGAGATGATAGCCGAGGCGCCCACCAAGGACTTCGACGAAAAGTGGGGCAATCCGGAGCTGTTCATCGAGCTGGCTTATCGCGGCATGTGGGGACATGTCCGGGAGCTCGGCGGTATCGTTTAAGGGAGACAAATTCAGACATGCGTCACTGGGTTGTGGCGGTTTCGTTGCTGAGTGTGACGCCGGTTTTTGGCGCAACACCCCAGGCTTCGCTCGCCGCGCATCGAGCCATGCTCGATCATTATTGCGTCACCTGCCACAACCAAAAAGCCAAGACCGCGAACCTGACGTTCGACACCATGGACCTCGCGCAGGTTGGCAAAGATGCCGAGGTATGGGAACGCGCGGTGCGCAAGCTGCGCGGCGGGATGATGCCGCCGCCGGGCATGCCCCGTCCGGACGCGGCCACGGTGAATTCCTTCGTGACGTTCCTCGAAGCTTCGCTCGATCGAGCGGCGCAGGCTTCGCCCAATCCTGGAACAGTGTCGCTGCATCGGCTGAATCGTGCCGAGTATCAGAACGCGATGAAGGATGTTTTGGGCGTGGATGTGGACGCCGCCGCTCTGCTTCCTCGCGATGACGTGAGCAACGGCCTCGACAATATCGCGAACGTGCTCAAAGTGTCACCCTCGTTCCTAGATCAATACATCGCCGCGGCGCGCGCGGTGAGCCATCAGGCCATCTCGCATCCTCCGCCAGCGGAGCCGGTGAAAGCGGTGTTGCATGGCGTGCCCGCCGATCCCGCTAGTCTGCCGCTCGGGGCCCAGGGCGGCATCGTCGCCCAATATTTGTTCCCCTACGACGGTGACTACCAGTTCACCATCACAGGACCGAACCGGGTGCTGGCCATCGACGGTCTGCCGACAGCCACGAACGGCTTCGTACAAGTGAAGGCTGGAACGCATCAGCTAAGCCTGACGGCGGCAGCACATAGTTTTGCCGAGCCCGAAGGAATGCTGCAGTCGTTCGTTCCCGGCCGCGCCTTCCCTGGCTATGGTTTCGCTCCTGGTGGCGCGGGCCCCGGTGGCCGCCGCGCTCCCGCTGGGCCGAGTATCGAGATCATCGGCCCGTTCCATCCCAGCGGCAAGCCGGTGCTGACAGAGAGCCGCGCGCGGATTTTTGTTTGCAAGCCGCCCAGCGAAAGCGAAGAAGAATCTTGCGCGGCAAGGATTCTGTCGGGCGTTGCGGAGCGGGCGTTTCGCCGGCCGGTCACCCAGAAGGATCTGGTAGCGCCCATGGCGTTCTTCAAGCAAGGACGTGCGGACTCGGGCAATTTCGAAGGCGGAATTCAGAACGGCATCATCGCGATCATCGCCAGCCCGAAGTTTCTCTACCGGGCCGAGCCGCCGCCGGCGGGCCTGGCGCCGGGCACCAATTACCGGATCAGCGATATCGAACTAGCCTCGCGCCTCTCGTTCTTCTTGTGGAGCACGGTTCCCGATGACGAGCTGCTGCGCGTAGCCGAGCAAGGCAAGCTCCAAGACCCGAAGGTGTACGAGCAGCAGGTCAGGCGAATGCTCTCGAGCGACCGATCGCGATCCCTGGTGACCAACTTCGGCGCGGAATGGCTGAAGCTGCGCGACCTCGATACCATCGATCCGGATCCGTTTATTTATCCGAATTTTGACCCCAGCCTGCGCACGGCATTCCGGCGCGAAGTGGAATTGTTCGTCGACAGCATCCAGCGCGAAGACCGCAGCGTGCTCGATCTGCTGACGGCCAACTATACTTTCGTGAACGAGCGGCTGGCGTTGCACTACGGTATCCCCGACGTGCGCGGTGACGAATTCCGCCGTGTCCTGCTGCCCGATTCGAAGCGCTATGGTTTGCTCGGAAAGGGGGCCATTCTCATGGTGACCTCCTACGCCAACCGCACTTCGGTGGTTCTGCGCGGCAACTATATTCTGGAAAATATCATGGGGACGCCGCCATCGCCGCCGCCGCCCAATGTTCCCGCGTTCAAGGAAAATAAGGAAGGCGAGAAGCCGCACACCGTGCGAGAGACCATGGAAATGCATCGCGCCAATCCAACTTGCAACGGGTGTCACGGAATCATCGACCCGCTGGGATTCGCGCTCGAAAACTTCGACACCGTGGGCGCCTGGCGCAGCAAAGACCGCTACACCCGGACCGCGATCGATGCCTCCGGCAAGCTGATGGATGGCACCGTGGTGAGTGGGCCGGACGATCTGCGCAAAGCGCTGATGTCGCATCCCGACCAGTTTGTGCAGACCATGACGGAAAAGTTCCTGAGCTACGCGCTCGGCCGCAGCCTGACGGCTTACGACATGCCGACGGTCCGCAAGATCGTGCGCGATGCGGCGCGCGACAATTATCGTTTTTCGTCCATCGTGATGGGAATCGCCGAGAGCGCTCCGTTCCAGATGGAAAGAACGCCGGAGGCTGCTCCTAAGCAGGTTCAGGTTGCGTCGCGACAGTAGAGGAGATCCTAAGAATGTTCATCACCAAAAAACATTTAGAGCGCCGCACGTTCCTGCGCGGCATGGGTGCAGCCGTGGCCCTGCCGCTGCTTGACGCCATGATTCCGGCGCGCACGGCATTGGCGCAGACCGCGGCCACTCCCACGCCTCACATGGGCTTCATCTACTTCCCGCACGGCGCCGTCATGGAACATTGGACGCCGAAGACGGAAGGAACCAGCTTCGATCTGCCCACCATTTTGAAACCGCTGGCTGCCTTCCAGAAGCAGCTCACCGTGGTCAGCGGTCTGGAAAACAAACCCGCCATCAGCCCGGCCGTCCACGCCATTACGCCCGGAACGTGGTTGAACTGCGTGCATCCACGCGCCAGCCAGGATCCGTTCTGCGGTCCGACCATCGATCAGATTGCCGCGGCGCACATCGGACAAGACACGCCCTTACCATCACTAGAAGTGGCCATCGAAGGCCGGGGCGGAGGCGGATCCTGCGATCGCGATTTCGGGTGCAGTTACTCGGGCACCATTTCGTTCCGCACTCCCACCACGCCGCTTCCCATGGAGACCGAGCCGCGCAAGGTTTTCCAGAGTCTGTTCGGCCAGGGCGACACGGCGCAGGAACGTAAGATTCTGGGCAAGCAGTACGCCAGCATTCTGGATCTGATTTCGAGCGAAGCAACCGATCTGCAGCGCACCCTGGGACCGCAGGATCGCGTGATGCTGAGCGATTATCTGGACACCGTTCGCGAGATCGAGCGGCGCATCGAGAAAATGGAAGCGCATGATCTCTCGCACGTCGACATCCCGAATGCGCCGGCTGGAACGCCGCCGCAGTTCGAACAGCATATCGGTTTGATGTTCGATCTGATCGCGCTGGCCTATCAAGCCAACATGACGCGGGTCTTCAGCATGATGATGGCCGCCGAGGTGAGCAACCTGACCTACAACCAGATCGGCGTGCCGGACGCGTTCCATCCTTTGTCGCACCACAACAATGAACAGGCGAAAATGGACCGCCTGGTGAAGATCCAGACCTATCACACCCAGCTATTCTCGAAGTTCCTGGCCAAGCTGCAGAATATGCCGGATGGCGACGGCACCATGCTGGACCACTCCATGATTCTGTACGGCAGTAACATGAGCAACAGCAATTTGCACAACCACTATCCGCTGCCTACCGCGCTGGTAGGTGGATGGAAAACGGTGAAGGGCGGCCAGCACTTGAAGTATCCCGAGCAAACGCCGCTGGCGAACATGCTGCTTACAGTGCTCGATCGGGCGGGCGTGCCGCTGGACAAATTCGGCGACAGCTCGGGCAAATTCGCGGAGGTCTAAGATGCGCAAACTTCCTCTGGCCGCAGCGCTTCTTCTGGGTGCAAAGCTTCTGATTGCTCCGTTACTCGCCGGCACCTCGGGCGATGTCTCGCTGGTGGATCTGGTGAAAGCCGATAACCGGCAGGCCGCGATGGCACTTCTTGACCAGCACGTTAACGTGAATACACCCACGTCCGATGGAACCACGGCGTTGCATTGGGCCGCCCATAACGGCGACGTCGATCTGGTGGATCGGCTGCTCAGCGCCGGCGCCGATGCCAAGGCCAGGAACCAGTTCGGCGCCACTCCAATGTCCGAAGCGGCATTCGGTGGAAACGTCGCGATCCTCGAAAAGCTGCTGAAGGCGGGTGCGGATCCCAACTCACCGGGCGCCGACGGACAAACCGCTCTGATGCTGGTGGCGCGCACCGATAATGTAGCTGCCGCGAAGCTGCTGCTCGATCATGGCGCGCAGGTGGATGCGCGCGAGAAGCAGAAAGAACAGACCGCGCTGATGTGGGCATCGGCCGAAAGCCAGCCTGCTATGGTGCGCGAACTCATCGCACACGGCGCGGACGTGAACGCACATTCGCACATCGACGAATGGCTGGCGCAAGTGAGCTCCGAGCCGCGCGCGCAGCATCAATCTTATGGTGGATTTACGCCGCTGCTTTACGCCACTCGCGAAGGCTGTTTATCGTGCATCCAGAGCCTGGTGGAAGGCGGCGCGAAACTGAACCAGCCCGATCCGGAGGGCGTCACCCCGCTAATCGTGTCCATCACCAATGCGCACTTCGACGCCGCGAAATATCTGATCGAGAAGGGCGCGATGGTGGACAAGTGGGATTGGTGGGGACGCAGCCCGCTGTACTGCGCGGTCGACATGAATACCATTCCGCATGGTGGGCGGGCCGATGGGCCGTCGCTCGATGAGACCACGCCGCTGGATATCATCGCGCTGCTCTTGGATAAAGGCGCGAATCCGAATCTGCAACTGAAGCTGCTGCCGCCGTTTCGTTCGGTGGGCGCCGACCGGGGCGTGGACCAAATGTTAACCATCGGCGTGACGCCGCTGCTGCGCGCCGCCAAGGCGTTGGATGCGCCCGCCATCAAGCTGCTGCTGGCGCACGCCGCGCTCGTCAACCTGCCGAACATTCGCGGCACCACGCCCACCATGGCTGCGGCTGGACTGGGATCGGTGGACGCCGATACGCGCGGAGTCTTCACCACTCCTGATGTACAAGAGCGATCCCTGGCGTCGTTGAAACTGCTGCTTGCGGCTGGCGGCGAAATTAACGCGACCGATTTCCGTGGCCAGACTCCATTGCACGGCGCGGCCTTCTGGGGTTGGAACGACGTAGTGCAGTTCCTGGTGGATCATCATGCGAACCTGAACGCTGTGGATTTGAAGGGCAAGACACCCATCGATTCCGCCATGGGCCGCGCTGGCGGCAACAGCCGGGGCGGACAGCGCATCGATGTGCATGAAGACACCGCCGCTCTGCTGAAGAAGCTAGGCGAGACGGCTTCCAAGTAAAGCCGCGCCGCATTAGCGCAAATTATACTTGGCCATCTTGTAGCGCAGCCGGTCCCGGCTGATGCGCAGCATTCTCGCGGCTTCCGATTGATTGCCGGCGGAGCGCTCCAGCGCATCGGCCAGCAGTCCTTTTTCGTGTTCGTCGAAGGAAACAGCGGATGCCGCGGCCAATTCGCCGGCCGGATTGGGTTCGTGCGAATTTCCCGCCGTGCGTTCGCTATGGCGCAGCGATACGGGCAGATCCTCCACGTCGACGGTGTCGCTGATGGCCATCATGCAGGCATGGCCCAGCACGTTTTCCAGTTCGCGAATATTACCCGGCCAGGCATGCCGCGCCAGCACGATCTGCGCCCGACGCGTGAGTCCACCAATGTCCTTGTTGAATTGAGCGGCAAATTTGTCCAGGAGAAACTTTTCGAGCAGCGGAAGATCCTCGCGCCGGTCGGCCAGCGCGGGAGTGCGCAACTCCACCATCGCCAGGCGATAATACAAATCCTCGCGAAACTGTTTTTGGACGATCAAGTCCTGAACGTCGCGGTTGGTGGCCGCGATGACGCGCACATCCACCTTGCGGGGCGTCACGGAGCCGACGCGCGTCACTTCCTGATTCTGCAGGGCGCGCAGCAGTTTGGCCTGGGTGCTCAGCGGCATGTCCCCGATCTCGTCCAGGAACAACGTGCCGCCGTTGGCGAACTCCATCAGCCCCATTTTGTCGGCGGCGGCGCCGGTAAACGCACCTCTGACGTACCCAAACAGCTCGCTTTCGAACAGCGTTTCCACCACGGCGGAACAGTTGCAGGTGACAAAACGGCCGGAACTGGCCGGGCTCAAATTGTGCAGCGCCTTGGCCACCAGGTCCTTCCCCGTTCCGGTGGGCCCGGTGATCAGCGCCGAACGGTAGTGCGGGGAAACCCGGCGAATGCGCGCAAACAGATCCCACATCAATGGACTGCGCCCGATCATTCCCTCAAAGCGCGAGGTCTCCAGCAGCTCGCTATCCAGTTCCAGGGCGCGCTGGCGCTTGCGAACATCACTCAGCAGTTTTTCCACGCGGCTGCGCAGGGCCGGGATGGAGATCGGCTTGTTCAAGTAATCGCTGGCGCCCTTCTGGATGGCTTCGACCGCGGTTTCGGTGGTGTAGTGCGCTGTCATCAGGATTACGTCGATGGCTGGATCGAACTCCACAACGCGCTCCAGAACCTCCAGGCCGCTCAACTTCGGCATCACCAGATCGAGCAGTACGATTTGCGGATGCTCCTGAAAAATCAGGTCCAAACCTTCTTCCGGGTCGGTAGCGGTGAAGATGGTAAGACCGTCCTGCTGTAACGCTTCGCTCACGAGTTCCAGGCTCGCGGGCGTGTCGTCGATCGCCACAAGCTTAACGGATGGAAGCATGATGAGGGCTATATAGTTCTTATGTTAGCCGAGAACACTGGCCTCGCTGTGTGAATAATCGGCAGTTAAACCGGAAGTGCTTAGATTTCGCTGTTCTGCCGATGAGATAAAGTGTAGGATTCATTCGTGCTGGAAGCAATCATTAAAGCTTCGCCGTTGGCGATTATCGCCGTGGATGCGGAAGACCGGGTCATCCTTTGGAACGAGAGCGCCGAGCGAATGTTTGGCTGGCTCGAAAAGGAAGTTTTGGGTCAGCCGGTTCCGATTTTTCCGGCCGGGTTGGATCGCGCGGCGCTCGGCATCGATCTCAGCGCCGGGCCAGTTCAGGGCGTCGAATCGGTGCGCGTCCGTAAGGACGGCATGCGCGTGCCGGTCGGCGTCTGGAGCGGTCCCATCGCCAGCCTGGGCGGGCGCCTCTCATTGCTGACCGATCTTACCGAGGTTCGCGAAGCGGAACGCGTTCGAGCGGACCTGGTGGAGAAAGAACGCGCGGCCCGGGAGCTTGCCATAGCGGGCCAGCGTTTCTCCCTATTGCTGGAAGCGGCCCCGGACGCGATTCTCGAGGTGGACTCTCAAGGCCGAATTTTACTGTCGAATACCGAAGCCCAGCGGTTGTTCCAGCGCACCAAAGAAGAGCTGGCCGGATTACAGGTCGAAGAATTGCTTCCGGAGCGGTATCGTGGGGGCCACTTCGCCCATCGCGCGCATTACGCTGCCCATCCGGTGCGCCGGCCGATGGGAGCGGGTCTCGATTTGTATGCCGTCCGCAAAGACGGTACGGAATTTGCCATTGATATCAATCTGAGCCCCCTCAAAGACGGAACCGATCGGGGAAACGTGATGTGTGTGCTGCGCGATGTCAGCCAGCGCCGGACCAGCGAAGAAAAGATTCGCGTACTGAATCAGAGTTTGGAGCGGCGTTCCTCGGAACTCGCGGCGGCTAATGAAGAACTGTCGGTGAGGAACCAGGAAGTAGAGCGAACCAACCGGATGAAGAGCGAGTTCCTGGCCAGCATGAGTCACGAGCTGCGCACTCCCTTGAACACCATCCTCGGATTCTCCGAACTGCTGGCCGAGGAGAGCGCCGGAGCGCTCAATGAAAAACAGAAGCGCTTTCTGACACACATCCAGCGCGATGCCGGCCATCTGCTGGAGTTGATCAACGACGTTCTCGACCTGTCCAAAATCGAAGCCGGCCGTCTGGAACTGCATCTGGAAAGATTCCCCATGGCGGGCTCGGTGGCCGAGGTGCTTGCCAGCGTAAAGCCGCTGGCCGCTACCAAAGGCATCCGGCTGGACAGTGACCTGGACGCCGAGTGGGTGTTGCTGGCCGACCGCCTGCGCTTCAAGGAGATCCTCTACAACCTGCTCAGCAATGCCATCAAGTTCACGCCTTCGGGCGGACGGGTCTGGATCGAATCGTCGATGGTGGACGCAGCGGTGTGCATCATGGTGGGCGACACGGGAATCGGAATCGCCGCCGAAGAACAGCAGCCGATTTTCGAAAGCTTCCATCAGGCCAGCGCCACCACCAAGGGCGTGCGAGAAGGCACCGGCTTGGGATTGGCCATCACGAAACGGTTGGTCGAGCTGCATGGCGGAAAGATTTGGTTGGAGAGTGAGCCGGGCAAGGGCAGCCGCTTCTTCTTCACTTTGGGCCTCAGAGAACGTGCCGGACTGGAGGCGAAGCAGGAAGCGGGTAGCTTCGCCCCGCTTCTGTTGGTGGCCAGCCATATGTCTCAATGGCGCGATCAGATTCTGCAGCAAATGCTACAGGCGGGATTTCGGGTGGAAACCACCGCTTCGGGCACGGACGGAGTTCAAAAGGCCAAGGACCTGGGTCCGGATCTGGTGCTGCTCGACATGGATATGCCCAGTAAGAGCGGCTGGAAAATGCTGCATCATTTGAAGAGCTCGCCCGATACCCGCTCCATTCCGGTGATCATCGCTTCCGCCGAGGACGAGCGCAGGATCGGAACCGCACTGGGCGCGGCCGAGTCACTGACCAAGCCCTTTACCGGCCAGGCTTTGATCCAGGCCGTGCGACGCGTTTTGCACCCGGGTGGCGCTCTGCATGTCCTGATCGTGGATGACGATCTGGAGACCCGCGAACTCATGGAGGATACGCTGGCGAATGAAGGACACGCGCCGTTGATCGCCTGGAATGCCGAGGAGGCGCTGCGTATCCTGGCCACTGCGCGCGTGGATGCCGTGGTGCTGGACGTGATGCTTCCAGGCCGCAACGGATTTGAAGTGCTGAGCGACATACGCGCAAATCCCAAACTGAGCCGGCTCCCGGTGCTGATGGTCACCATCATGGACCTCTCAGAGCGCGAACGGGAATTGTTGATTGCTCAAGGCGCGCAAGTGCTCCCGAAAGCGGCGGGTTGGCGACAGGAGCTGGTGGAGCGGCTGCGCCACCTGCGTCCGGCCGAACAAGCCAAGCGCGTGCTGGTGGCCGACGACAATCCGGCCGGCCGCGAGCTGGTCCGGGAAAGCTTAGCCGAGCAGGTGGGTTTGCTCATTGAGGCCTCTAACGGCCGCGAGGCGCTCGATAAGATCCGCGAGACGCTTCCCGACCTGGTGCTGCTCGATATCCAGATGCCGGAGATGGACGGCTATGCAGTGCTGCGTGAAATCCGCGGCGATCCCAGACTCCACAGCCTGCGCGTGGTGGCGCTCACCGCTTTTGCCATGCAAGGCGACCGCGAGCGCGCTCTTGAAGCGGGTTTTGACGACTATGTCACCAAGCCCGTGACGGTCGCAAAACTGAAAGCGCAACTGGATCCTTCTGGCGCGAAACCCTCGCCAGCTGAGTCTCCCATTCCGAACGCTTGAGTCAAATCGCGCAACCAATTTGCGCTACACCACGCTACACCCTACAGAACCAGGGGATTCGCCGGGCACGCCGACGGCATCCCGATTGCTCCTCTTTACGCGAGGGCATGCTGTGTCAACTACCAACATATTCAATCCTTCCCGCGATCCCAAAGAAATGCCGCCTCGCACTGGATCACCGGAGAAATGGCTCGCACTGACGGGCTTCGTGGTCGTCACGGTGTCGGCAGTGATGCTGTTGGCAGGGCCAGTGCGAGGGTCGGGAACCGGAGAGCAGGCTTTGATCGAGTCTATTCGAGGCGATAACCTTTACAAAGCTTATTGCGCCTCCTGCCATGGCGAAGACGCGAAGGGCAACGGTCCTATGGCGCCTTGGCTGAAAGTAAAGCCCGCGGACCTTACCCGTATCGCCGCCCGAAACGGGGGCAAGTTCCCGTTGGAGCGCGTGGACCGCATCATTTCCGGTGAAGAAGCGCTTCCCGGAGGTCACGGAACTCGGGCGATGCCGGTTTGGGGGCCAGTGTTTTCACGAGTAACCAGGGATCAGGATCTCGGGCGGCTGCGAATCGATAATCTGGCGCGCTATCTGCGGGACATTCAAGGCACGTAGCCCAAGAAGTAACCCCGCGGGGCAATGTTGGCGATCGGCTTTTGGGCCGATGAAACAGACAGAGTCGGCAGGCATCCGATGTTAGCCTGATAATCGCTGGGAGCGAGTCCGCAACGGGGGCACTCGATTGACACGGTGTCCCACGCAGACAGCGGAACGCCTCCCAGCGCTAAACGCCGAGCATTCCTGTGGCCCTATGGAGGATTTGGCACAGCGCGTGCCTTGACTAATGCGGGAGGCGGCTATGTTTATAGATAAATCTGTCCAGGAAGATGTAATCCGCGAATTGGATTGGGAGCCGATTGTCCATTCCACCGAGATCGGCGTTGGCGTCAAGGATGGGATCGTAACGTTGAGCGGCGCAGTGGATAGCCACGCCGCTAAACGTGCCGCCGAGCGGGCGGCTGGGCGTGTGCGTGGAGTGCTGGCGGTGAGCAGCCAATTGGAGGTGA
Source organism: Bryobacterales bacterium (assembly GCA_963781905.1). Lineage (GTDB taxonomy): Bacteria > Acidobacteriota > Terriglobia > Bryobacterales > Bryobacteraceae > Palsa-89. The sequence goes on along the minus strand of CAWAHZ010000010.1, from coordinate 2,599,272 downwards.
AGCCGGCGGGGCTGGCGGAGCGTTCCGACGCCGACATCGCCTGGGCGGCGGCCAACGCGCTGGCCTGGAACACGCTAGTTCCTCCGGGACGCATTTCAGTCAGCGTAACGCACGGCTGGGTGATGCTCGAAGGTGCGGTAGAACGCAGGTTCCAGAAGATGGCTGCTGAGGCCGCAGTGGCGGACTTAGCGGGGGTGGTGGGCGTCACCAACCTGGTCGCGGTGCAGCCGGCCGTCCCGGCGCAGAGATTAAAGGAAGAAATCGAAATTGCGCTGGAGCGGTGCGCGGACGTGAACGCCCGGCGGATCGTGGTCGAAGTGGACGGCGATAGCGTCCGGCTGTGGGGCTGCGTTGGGTCGCTGGCACAACGGGAAGCGGCCGAGCAAGCAGCGTGGTCGGCTCCCGGACTGCGCGAGCTCTCCAACCATTTGACCATTGAGTCTCAGGTCGAGGCGCATGTGTGAGGTTTCTACCAAAAAATAGCCTCATCACCACTACACGCTGATTACGGGGCAAGGCGCGTCCCGAATAATCGAATAGACGTTGCTGCGCAAGCGTCCCAGCGTGCGTGTGGCGCGTCCGCGGCCGATCACCACCAGGTCGGCGCTATGGCCCAACGCGGAATCCCGCACCACGTGCGATACTTCGCCTGCTCCCAGGCACAGCGGAGCGGCCACACCGGCCTGTTCCTGCAACTGGGTGATGGTCTTTCTCGCGTCTCGCTCCAGGTACGCCCGGAGATCGGCGTCAAAGTACCTTTCAGGCGCTACTTCCGCTCCCGGGATGGCGTGCGTCAGGAACAGCCTGGATTGATTGTCGTGCGCCAGCCGGCATGCGAACCGCATGGTAGCGACGCTGTCCTCAGTGCCATCCACGGCGCACATGATGGTCGCGAATTCCGGAGAGACCGCCGGCGCGTCTTCCACGTGGACGCCGGTCCAAACCGGACAGGGCGTGTCATGCAGCACTTTGGCCGTTACCGACCCGAGCAGCAACGTGCGGAAGAGCCCGTAGCCGTGCGTCGGCATCATGATCAAGTCCGTGCCGTTCTCGCGCGCATATTCGTCGATGGCTTGAGCGGCGTCGCCTTCCACTACCACCCGCTGCACCTTCAGGCCTTCGAAGCGGTCTGTCAGATAAGTCCGCGCCGCCTCGGTTTCCGCTTGCCAAATGGCAGTGGTGTCGATCACCGGCACTGCGCCTCCATACCAATCCGGGATCAGGCCCGACGGCATTTCGAGTACATGCAATAACGTGATTTCCGCGCTATATCTCTTCGCCATCGCTTGGACGAAGGGAGCTGTCGCCGTCGAGCTCTCCGACATATCAATCGGAAAAAGGATCTTTTGGAATGCCGGCATTGGAAACCGCCTTTCACAACGGAATATGCACGCTGTTGGCCAGGGTTGGTTCTCAATGAATCAAGGCGGCCAGCCCCCGGTGAGCGCTGAATCCCGCTAACGTGCACGGTTTCCTGAGAGGTTTCACTCAGTGAAACACCCGATTCAGCGTCAGTATGCGTGAGCAATATTGACCAGACGGCGGGGCGCCAAAATTCCTATAATTCATTACCTTATGGTGTCAGTGGGGGATATTCCTCTACAGTTGGGCGGATTCCCCCACAAAGTTATGTAACCCCACGAATACAAAGGCGGATCTTTGGTTACTCACGTGCGCCGCAGTGTCTGAAGAAAGCGGACAAGGCTGAGAAAAATCCAAGTCTCGGACGACAAATCCGTGGACATGGCCGCGAACGAAACGCGGCACGACCGATAAGGATTTCTATGAAACCGCTCTATCTGTTATTACGCATCGCGGCGTTTGTTGCGCTGGTTGCCCTGTGCTTAACGGGTCAGACCAAGAAGCATCAATATTCTCCGCGTGAAAAGGCATTCTATGCGGATCCAGCGCTGGTTGATTTCGTTCGCCCCGGTTTGGTCATCACCATCAACTCGGCGAAGATCAGCAGCGCCGGCGTCATCAGTGTGACATACACTCTGACAGATCCTTCAGGACTGCCGTTGGATGCGGCGGGCGCCAACACTCCGGGCGTGGTGTCGCTGGCGTATGTGGCGGCTTACATTCCCAAAGGTCAGGAACAATATGTGGCCTATACCACGGAGCAAGCGACCGGCGCGGCGCTGGGCACCATCACGCGCCCGTTTTTCGAATTGGGCGGCGGCCCGGGCACTCAAGTAGCGCCGGGGCAGTATCAATATACGTTCAAAGCTCAAGCGCCCGCGGGGTTTGACCCCACCGTTACCACCACGGTTGCGGTGGACGGCAATCGCGATCTTACGTCGTTCAATCTGGGCACCAGCTACGCCGGCACGACCTTCAATTTCGTCCCCAATGGCTCTCAAGTCAAGGTCACGCGCGATGTGATCGAAACTTCGAGTTGCAACACCTGCCACGATCAATTGGCATTCCATGGCGGTTATGCCCAGGGATTCCAGATGTGCGTCCTCTGCCATCAGCCGCAGAACGCCGACCCGGTGACCGGCAATACGCTGGACGCCAAGGTCTTTTTTCACAAGCTGCACATGGGATCGCAGTTGCCGAGCGTGGTGGGCACCGCGACCACACCCGGGGTTCCATACCAGATTATTGGCTACATGAATTCCGTCAACGATTTTTCCACGGTAGTGGATCCCGCAGATCCGCGCCGTTGCGAGGTTTGCCATAGCCAGACCACCAAGGCCGCTCAAGCCAAGGCGTTCCTGCTGGAGCCGAGCCGGGCGGCTTGCGGAGCCTGCCACGACGATGTCAATTTCGCCACCGGCGCCAACCACCCGGGCGGGATCCAAGGGGATGACACGCAGTGCATGAACTGCCATGTCCCAGAAGGCGAGATCCCGTTTGACGCATCCATCATGGGGGCGCATGTTGTGCCTACCGATACGGCTGCCACTTACCCGCAGAATCCAGATACGCTTCTGGCTGGTATCAATCTCGCCATTACAAGCGTGACCAACACCAACGCCGGACAAAAGCCCACCGTGAACTTTACACTGCAGGACAACAAGGGCAACAACATCGCCGTATCGAGCACTACGACTCTTAGTTTCACCATGGCCGGTCCTACCACCGACTACGGCTACACCAGCTTTGGAAGCGACACTGCCAGCACGCCAGGATATGTGACCGAGAGCGTTAAGGCGTCAACTTGCAGTTCCAGCGGGGCGTGCAGCTATACCTTCACCCATGCCATTCCTTCCGGCGCCACGGGAACATACAGCATCGGCGGCGAAGCGCGCACCACGGTGATGGTGCCGGTGTTGTCGGGTGGGGTAACCGCACAGCAATCTGTCGAACTGGGGGCCGCGAACCCGGTGGTGAACTTCTCGGTGGATGGCTCGGCGGTAGCGGCGCGGCGCACGGTGGTCGAGCTCAGCAATTGCAACAACTGTCACGTCGATCTGTCGCTGCACGGCGGATTGCGCAACAACACCGAGTACTGCGTGCTCTGTCACAATCCCTCCAACACCGATGCTTCCACCCGCGCCATGGCTACGGTTGCGGCGGACAAGGCGATGCCTCCGCAAGGCATCAACTTCAATCTGTTGGTTCACCGCATTCACGACGGGGTGAACGTGGTGCCGGCCGGCGGAAAGCCCTACATAGTGGTGGGCTACATGGGGAGCCATAACGACTTCTCGAGTGTGCTCTACCCGGCCATGAACGGAGCCGGAGACGCTACGTATCTGCAGAACTGCTCGATGTGCCACGTCAATAGCACGGAGCAGAACGATCTGCCGCTAATGGGCAATCTGAATCCGGTCACCGATCCTGAAGGCTGGATCAATCCAGTGCAGCCCACGGCGTCAGCCTGTAGCGGATGTCACGTTTCCAAGCCCGAGGCGGCGCACTTCCTGGCCAATACCGATTCGCTGGGTGAAAGCTGCACGGTATGCCATTCAGCCGGCGCGCAGTTCGCCGTGGACGCGGTGCATACTCCGTAATGTGGCGAGCGGTTGTGCTTGCCCTGGCGACGGCGGCGTTTGCCCCTTTATACGTGGGAGCGCAAACGCTGCCGCCCGGTTTTGCGGGATCCCAGACTTGCAAGATCTGCCACGAAGACATCTACAACGGGCTCGCCAAGAACGCGCATCACGCGCTGGCTGTCGACGCAAAGAAGGGATGGGTGGGCCGCGAATGCGAGGCTTGCCACGGTCCTGGTCAAGCGCACACCGAAGGGCCGTCTGCCGACAACATCCAGAACCCGGCGAAGCTCACTCCGGTGGCGGCCGACAAAATCTGTCTCACCTGCCATCTGAATCAACCCACGCAGGTGGGGCGGCTGGAGAGCAGCCACGCGAAGAACCAGATCGCCTGCACAACCTGCCATAAAATGCATTCGAGCGAACCGCTGGTGGTTCGCAAGGCCGACGCAACGAATAAGCTGTGCGCCAGCTGCCACTTAAACGAGTGGGCGCAATTCCAGCGGCCATTCCATCACAAGCTTCCCGAAGGCGACATGCGGTGCGTGGATTGCCACAATCCGCACGGCAGCATCCGGCCGGCGATGCAGCAGAGCTTCGCGGCCAATGAGCCGGGATGTTTCAAATGCCATGGCGATAAACGCGGCCCATTTACGTTCGAGCATGCACCGCTGCGCTTTGAAGGCTGCCAGGCCTGTCATGAGCCGCATGGCTCGGCCAACGCGAGGATGCTGACGCGCGCCGACGTGCGCTTTGTGTGTCTGGAGTGCCACGCGAATCTTCCCACCGGATCCTCGAGCGTTCCGGCGAAAGTGGCGGGCGTTGTGCCGCCGGCATTTCATGATTTCCGGTCACCGGTGTTTCAGAACTGCACGGTTTGCCATCAGAAGATTCACGGCAGCCATGTGGATCGGAATCTGCTCAAATGAAGACGCTGCTGGCGCTCTTAGTAGTGTTGCCGGTAATGGCGCAGCAGCCGGCGGCGTCCACTGCGACCACCAACGCGGCCTCACCGATTCCATCCACCGAACCCATTCTCACCGGCTGGATCGACCTGGGCTATGTCTGGAACACCGGTGTGGGAGGAAGTTATGACACCTATCGCAGCATCATCGACGTTCACTCGGGTCCCAAGCTGCTGGGTACGGACTTCACCCTGGCCGATCCCAAACACCGCTGGTTCGACACCATTCAAGTGCGGTCCACAACCTGGGGCGCTGAACCATCCTCATCGGTGCATGTGGAAGCCAAGAAATCCGGCCTCTACGATTTCAACGCCGATTATCGCGACTTCGCCTACTATAATTTCCTGCCCTCTTACGCCGATCCCCTACTCAGCCAAGGTATCGTCTTAGACGAACAGTCCTTCAATACCCGGCGCAAGATCGCCGCGCTATCGCTCGACATCCGGCCAGGACATTGGTGGAGTCCCTACTTTGGATGGGATCACGATTCCAGCGCCGGAACCGGCGCATCGGTCTTTGTCAGCGACAGCAATGAGTACCCGGTTCCCAACACCCTGCGCGATTCGACCGACGTTTATCGGGCGGGCGTCCGGTTTGAAAAGCCTCATTTTCACCTCACGCTGGAAGAAGGCGGCACGGCGTTTAAGAGCGATCAGAGCCTGTATCAGAATCCGGGCTCTACCAACTTCGGCAACTTCCCGTCGTCGCCCATCTTCGGCCAGACCTTGGATCTAACCAGCTTGCTGGCGGCCTACGGCATCGGCGGATCGAGCGCCTATAGCAAAGCCTTGCTCACGGTGAGCCCAACCAGCTGGCTGGATATCTACGGCCAGTTCCTTTTCAGCCAGCCCAACACCAAGGTCAACTATCAGCAGTACGACGCGGGCAATCTTTATCTCCAGAGCCAGATTCTGTTTTATTCGAGTGAAACGGAGTTGAGCACGGCCGCCGCCCAGCAGCCGCACACCACCGGCAGCCTGGGCGCGGAGATCCGGCCTTTCAAGCGCGTGCGCATTGTCGAAAACTGGATGACGGACCGCTTGCATGACGCAGGCTCCAACGCCTCCACCGACACGCTGCTGGTGGCCGGATCACCCCTGGCGCTCAGTTCGCTGATCGCTTCCACGCTGGTCACAAATTATAGCCAGGAGTCGCTCGACGTCTTCTTCGACGCGTCTTCCAAACTCACGCTGCGCGGAGGCTATCGCTACGTATGGGGCGATGCGTTGTACGCGTTCCTGCCGGCGGCCGGCCTGGCGAGCGCGGATCAGGAGCAGCTCCGGCAAAACATAGGAATCGGCTCGATCACCTATCGTCCCACACAGAAGATTTCCATCACCGGGGAAGTAGAGGGTGCAACCAGCAGCGGGGTTTACTTCCGCACCAGCCTTTACAACTATCAGAGGGTGCGGGCGCAAGTGCACTACCAGCCGCTCGCGTCGCTCAGCGTCTCGGCCGATTTTACGTCTTTGAATAACAACAATCCGCTGGCCGGGACCAACTACAAGTACTGGATGAACCAGGAGTCGCTCTCGTTCTATTGGTCGCCGAAGGGCAGCAAGATTTTTGATATCCAGGGCACCTATTCGCGCTCCGATTTGAAATCCAACATTGGGTACCTGGAGCCCGATGATTTGTCGGAGCAGGTATCGCGCTATCGCGACAACTCCCACACCGCCACGGCTTTGATCGATCTCACCTGGCCGCATGGCAAGCGGTTTGCTCCGAAGCTGGCGGCTGGCGGCTCGTTCTTTATCTCGTCGGGCAGCATGCCCACCAGTTACTATCAACCGGAAGCGAAGCTCTGGGTACCGCTGGGCAAGCATGTGAGCTGGTTCAACGAGTGGCGTTATTACGGGTACGGGGAAGCGTTCAATCTTTATGAAGGATTCCGAACCCATCTGGTTACGACCGGCCTAAGGATTACCCAATGATGCGCGTGTGGCTGGTCATCCTGACTTCGGCGCTCAGCCTTCAGGCGGCTGGTTTCAGCGCCGATTCGGCACGCGGCCAGCGTTTGTTTGAGACGCTCGACTGCATCCAGTGCCACAGCGTTAATGGACGAGGCGCGAAAATCGGTCCCGATCTCGGGCGTCTCGTGGACCGCGGCTTTACTCCTTCCACGCTCGCCGCCACCATGTGGAACCACGCACCGGGAATGTGGGCGGCCATGCGCGACCGGCAAATCACCGCCGGGGAACTGGATCAGCAGGCTGCTCAGGATCTGATGGCTTTCTTCTATGCCGCGCGTTTCTTCGAGAAACCGGGAGATGCCGGGCGCGGCAAGAGAGCCTTCGAAGCCCGCGGTTGCGCCGGCTGCCATGAACTCAAAGCTTCCAGCCAATGGGAGTCCTTGACTGACCCTATCGGGTTGCTCGACGCGATGTGGAATCACCGCGCCCAGATGCAATCGGCGGCCGCATCCAAAGGCGTGCCGCTGCCCCAGATCAGCTCCCAGGATCTCACCGACATGCTGGTTTATCTACGGAATCAACCGGGCACCCAGCAAGCAGCGGGAGAATTCCATATTGAGGCGGCAGACTCCGGCGCAGCGGCATTCCAATCGGCCGGTTGCGCCAAGTGCCATCCATCGATGGATGCGTTGGCTTTGAGTGTGCAAGGAAAAACGCTTACCGAAATCGCAGCCGAGATGTGGAATCACGCGCCGCGCATGGCCGCCGCGGGCGCGCCCGCTGTTACTCTCACGTCCGGTCAGATGCGCGACCTGATCAGCTCCCTTTGGGCCGTGAAGTTTTTCGCCGATGCAGGCCACCCAGCCTCGGGCAGCCGCGTCTTTCGCGGCAAGAACTGCGCTACCTGCCATAACGACGCTTCGAGCGGAGCGCCTCACCTGCCTTTACCAGGCCGCGAATTTAGCGGCGCCGCCATGCTTTCCGTACTCTGGCGGCATGGACCGCGCATGCTGGATCTCATGAAATCCAAGGGCCTGGCGTGGCCGCGCTTCGATGGCGCCCAGATGGCCGACCTGATCGCCTACTTGAATTCCAAGTAATCCATGCACAGGCGTCCTATCCTCGTCCTCCTCACCAGCAGTTGGATCAGCATGCTGGGCGCCGCGCTGGTCACCCTGGCCGGATTCTCCTGGCTCTTCGTGTTGCCGTTGAACGTCAGCGGCCATGTCAGCAATCCTTACATCGGGCTGCTGGTCTTCATCGCGATTCCTCTAGTCTTCTTCGCCGGGCTGGCGCTGATTCCGATCGGTATTGCCCTGGCCAAGCGCAAGGTCACCGAGGAACTGAACGCGCTGGAGGATCGCCGAACGGCCTGGCGCCGCGCGGGGATCTTTTTCGCGGTGATGACGCTTGCCAACGTGGTCATCGCCAGCCAGCTCAGTTATCGCGCCGTCGAGCACATGGATACCGTTCAGTTCTGCGGCGCCACCTGCCACGTCATGAAGCCCGAGTTCACCGCCCACGCCGCTCTACCTCCGCATCAGGCCGTGGCCTGCGCCGAGTGCCACATCGCTCCCGGAGCCACCGGCTGGTTGCACGCGAAAATGGCCGGCACCAGCCAGTTGTTTGCCGTGCTGTTCAATACCTTTCCCCGGCCCATCGAGTCGGCTCTGGAGGATAATAAGCTGGTCTCCTCGGCCGACACCTGCGAGCAATGTCACGCGCGCGAGAGACCAATCTCGCCGCGCCTGCGCGTGATTCCCGCTTATAAAGATGACGAAACGAACAGCCGCACCTCGACCGTGCTGCTGATGCGCATCGAAAGCATTCATAGCGCGCACCTCGGTCCCGGCATTCGCATCCGTTACGCTGCCGCCGACAAAAAGCGCCAGACCATCCCGTGGGTGGAACACACGCAGAACGGCGTCTCGCGATCTTATCTGGCCACTGGCTCAACCGCCGATTCCATCCGCTCGCTCCCCACCTTCGAAATGCAATGCGTGGATTGCCACAACCGCGCGTCGCACGCTTTCGAATTGCCGGACCGCGCCGTGAACCAGGCCATGGCTGTGGGCCAGATCGCTCCGAGTTTGCCGTTCGTCAAGAAAGAATCGATCGAGCTTCTCAAGGCTGGCTACGCGACCGAGGCGGAAGCCTCCCAAAAGATCCCTGGGACTTTGAGCACGTTCTATCTGCAGAAATATCCGGACGTCGCCGTCAAGCAGAGTTCTGAAATCCACGCTGCCGGCGCGCTGCTGGCCGCCATCTACCAGCGCAACGTCTTCCCGGATCTCAAGGTCACTTGGGGCACCTACCCCAATAATCTCGGCCACACCGACGATCCGGGCTGCTTCCGCTGTCACGACGCCTCCCATCTGACGGCAGATAAGAAGACCATCGAACAGGACTGCGATGTTTGCCACCAGGCCGTGGCCGTGGACGAAGCCTCACCCGATATTCTAAAAACACTCGAACTGACGCCGGCAAGATGAAGGCTCAAGCCGCCGCCTCGGCCTCCGCCGCCGACATTGTCGCCTACATCCGAACTTGGAAGAAGTAGAACCTGGCGAACCTGGAAGAAGTAGAACCTGGCCTGCGCTGAGATCCTCAGCATTGCGTGAATCTGCTCAGCTCCCGGCCACGAACCCTGGCGTTAGTTGAATCGCCTAGCTCCGCTGTTGGGTGTTCGTGTGCAGGTACTAAGGCTGGAGCCGTGCTCTTCAGGGTAAGCTCCAGAGAGGATCCGCATTATGAATGTCCAAGATGTAATGGTAAAGAGCGCTCGATTCTGCAGTCCGGAAACGAATCTGGCAACCGTTGCACAAGTCTTTTGGGAAAGCGGCTGCGGCGCCCTTCCCGTGGTTGAAAATGGCCGTGCAATCGGCATAGTCACGGATCGCGATATATCGATCGCGTTAGGAACTCGCAATGCAAAGGCTGGCGATACCCTGGTGCGAGACGTCACCGTCCCCAAGGTGTTCTTCTGCCGTCCACAGGATGACATCCACACAGCCCTCGATACCATGCGGGCGCAGCAAGTGCGGCGTCTGCCCGTGGTGGATCACGAAGGCGCGCTCGCTGGCATCCTCAGCCTGGACGATATAGTTCTCTTCGCCGGCGACAAGGTCACAGACGAGCTCACCTACACCGACGTCGTAGATACAATGAAGTCCATCTACGAGCATCCAGCCTCAGCGAGAGCGCTGGCCATCGCGCTCTAACTGCCGACCAGCCGATCCCAGGCCGCGGGGAGTCCAATCCTGGACTGCGCCCGAAAGGGCGTGGTCCAGCTATAATCAATCACATAGCCTCCCCCGGTCCGTGGATGCTCAAGGGCACCGTTGGCCACGTATATTTGAGCCACTTATGCCCATCCGCGTCGCTCTGCACCACCGGACGATTTACCATTACGACCGGCTGGTCACATTGTCTCCACAGACCATCCGCCTGCGGCCCGCGCCTCACTGCCGTACGCCCATCACAGCCTACTCGCTCAAGGTCGAACCTAAGCCTCATTTTCTGAACTGGCAGCAGGACCCCCAGAGCAACTTTCTGGCGCGCGTGGTCTTCCCGCGGCCCGTCGTGCTCTTTTCAGTGGACGTGGATTTAATCGCGGAAATGACCGTCATCAATCCGTTCGATTTTTTCCTCGAGCCTTACGCCGAGAAATCTCCGTTTTCTTACGAGCCCACGCTCGAACACGAGCTCGCGCCGTTTCGCGCAGTTCGCCCGGCCGGCCCCAAACTGGCCGCTTATCTGAAGACGGTGGATCTCAGCGAGCGCCGCACCAACGATTTTCTGGTCGACCTCAACCGGCAGGTGCAGCATACGGTGAAGTACTCCATTCGCATGGAGCCGGGCGTGCAAACGAGTGAAGAGACCCTGACGCTCAAGAACGGATCCTGCCGGGACAGCGCCTGGCTATTGGTCGAGATCCTGCGGCATTTGGGACTGGCCGCGCGTTTCGTCTCGGGTTATTTGATCCAATTGAAGCCCGATCTGAAGCCGCTCGATGGCGAACCAGGCCCGGGCCAAGATTTCACCGATCTGCACGCCTGGACCGAAGTGTACTTGCCGGGCGCGGGATGGGTGGGTCTGGATCCCACTTCCGGTCTCCTGGCCGGCGAAGGTCACATCCCGCTTGCGGCCACGCCCGAACCTTCCTCCGCCGCGCCTATCAGCGGGGGCGTGGATCCGTGCGAAGTAAAGTTCACGCACGAGATGTCGGTGACGCGCATTTATGAAGATCCGCGCGTCACGTTGCCCTACACCGAAGAGCAGTGGCAGCGCATCCAAGCCTTAGGCTGCCGGATCGATCAGGATATTTGCGCCGCTGACATGCGCCTCACCATGGGCGGCGAACCCACCTTCGTTTCCGTCGACAATATGGACGGAGCCGAGTGGAATATCGCGGCGCTGGGTCCCCAGAAGCGGGCGCTCGCCGAGCGACTGCTGGATCGTTTGCGGAAGCGCTTCGCACCGGGCGGGCTTTTGCACTACGGGCAAGGCAAATGGTATCCGGGCGAACCCCTGCCGCGCTGGGCACTCACCTGTTATTGGCGCACCGATGGCGTTCCCTTGTGGCACGATCGGTCTTTGCTCGCGCAGGAAGGCCTCAAGACCGATTTCGGTCCCCTCGAAGCGCGGCATTTCGCCGAAACGCTAGCCCGGCGGCTGGGGCTTGATCCGGACTATGTGAATCCAGCTTTCGAAGATCCCGTTTACTATTTGCAGAAGGAGCGCCAGTTGCCGGTCAATGTCGACCCGGTGGACAACAAGCTGGGCGACGCTCAGGAACGCGAGCGGCTGCGCAAGGTTTTCGAGCGCGGTCTCGATACCCCCACGGGCTTCGTGCTTCCCGTCCAGCGCGTCCCCGGATTGAGCGGCCCCGAATGGCAGACCGGACTGTGGATGCTGCGCGGCCAGCACCTCTTCCTGATGCCTGGCGATTCACCGGTGGGCCTGCGCCTCCCGCTGCCGAGCCTGCCGTGGGTGTCGCCGGCGGAAGCTCCGGTGGCCTATCCCGTGGACCCCATGGTGAATCGCGCGCCGCTGCCCATTCCAGCGCGTTTTACGCCCGGGGTTGCACCGAGCGAAGCGCCGCGCCTGCAATCGAAAAAGCCAGCCAATCGCGATCGCAAACCGGAGCTGGGTGAATCCGCGCCGTGGATCGTTCGCACCGCCTTATGCGTGGAAGCCCGCGACGGACGATTGCACGTCTTCATGCCACCCCTGCAAGTGGCCGAAGACTATGTCGATTTGCTGGCCGCCATTGAAGATACCGCCGCGCATCTCGAAATGCCGGTAGTGGTGGAAGGCTACACGCCGCCCGACGATCCACGTTTCCGGCAGATCAAAGTAACTCCCGATCCCGGCGTCATTGAAGTAAACGTGCAGCCTGCCGCGAACTGGCAGGAGTTGGTTTCCAACACCACCGCGCTCTATGAAGATGCGCGCCAATCGCGCCTGAGCGCCGAGAAATTCATGCTGGACGGCCGGCATACGGGAACCGGCGGCGGCAATCATTTTGTATTGGGCGGACCCACGGCCGCAGACAGCCCGTTCCTGCGCCGTCCCGATCTGCTTCGCAGCATGATCGGATATTGGCTGAATCATCCGTCGCTGTCGTATGCCTTCTCCACCATCTTCATCGGGCCCACCAGTCAGGCTCCGCGCGTGGATGAGACGCGTGCCGACAGCTTGTATGAACTGGAGATCGCGTTCGGCTTGATTCCAGGTCCGGAGCAGGGCTCCGTCCCAGCCTGGCTGGTGGATCGGATCTTGCGCCACATTCTGGTGGACGTTACCGGCAACACGCACCGCGCCGAGTTTTGCATCGACAAGCTGTACTCGCCCGATTCGGCCACCGGCCGTCTGGGTCTGCTCGAGCTGCGCGGCTTTGAAATGCCGCCCCATGCGCGCATGAGCCTGACGCAACAATTGCTGGTGCGCGGGCTGCTGGCCTGGTTTTGGAAAGAACCTTATACCGAGCGTCCCATTCACTGGGGCACGCGATTGCACGATCAGTTCATGCTGCCGCACTTCATCGGGCAGGATTTTCGCGACGTGCTGCGCGATCTCAACCGTGCCGGCTATCACTTCGAATCGGATTGGTTCGCGCCCCATTTCGAGTTTCGCTATCCGGTTTTCGGTCACGCGCAGCATGCGGGCATCGATATCGAAGTGCGCCAGGCCATCGAACCCTGGTATGTGCTGGGGGAAGAAGGCAGCCCTGGCGGCACAGCCCGGTATGTCGATTCCTCCGTGGAGCGATTGCAGGTCAAGGTGTCGGGCCTGGTGGAGGGGCGCTACATCATCAGCTGCAACGGACGCCGCATGCCGCTGCACTCCACCGGCAAGCAGGGCGAATGGGTGGCCGGCGTGCGATTTCGCGCCTGGCAGCCGCCTTCCTGTCTGCACCCCACCATCCCGGTTCACTCGCCCTTGATCTTCGATGTTGTGGACACCTGGACTGGCCGGTCGGTGGGCGGCTGTTCGTATCACGTTTCGCATCCCGGCGGCCGCAGTCACGACGCGTTCCCGGTCAATGCGAACGAAGCCGAGTCGCGCCGTGGCTCGCGCTTCTTTCCGTTCGGCCACACCGTGGGTCCCATGCGTGTTCCTCAGCCGGAAGAAAACTCCGATTTCCCGCTCACACTGGATTTGCGGAGGCCACCGCCCGTTGCCTCCGACGGAGAATTGTGATGTGTGGCGCACGCACTCGTGCGTGCCGCGTTCACACTCGTGTGAACGCCATATTGTGCAACACTAAAAACATATTCCTGGGTTTTTGTAGATGACGGGGAAGCTCACAGCGCCGCCCGGCCGTTTGGATCCCGTGTGGAGTTATGCGGCCACGTCCGGCTTTTATGACGAAGTGCTGGGCTCCGGCACGCAACCTCGCCCGCACTGGGGAGCGCTCTCGGAATCGCTCAGCGCGATGGGCCACCAGGGTCTCAGACGCCGCTGGCGCGAAGGGCAGCGCCTGATCCACGACAACGGGATCACCTACAACGTCTATAGCGATCCGGAAAGCACCTCCCGCCCCTGGCCGCTCGATCCGGTTCCGCTGATGATGGATCCGGCCGAGTGGAAAAACATCGAAGCCGCCGTCATCCAGCGCGCCATGTTGTTCAACTCCATCCTGGCCGATCTCTACGGGCCGCAGCGCTTGCTGCGCGAGAAGATGCTCCCGGCCGAGCTGGTATTTCCCAACCCCGCCTTCCTGCGCCCCTGCTGGGGCATCGAACCTCCCGGTGGCGTCTTCCTGCACATGTACGCGGCCGATCTGGCGCGCTCACCCGACGGCCAATGGTGGGTGCTGGCCGATCGCACGCAGGCTCCTTCCGGCGCCGGCTATGCGCTCGAGAATCGTCTGGTTACCACGCGCGTGCTACCCGACGTCTTTCGCGCGTCCCATATCCGCAGGCTCGCCAATTTCTTCCAGACCTATCGCGACGCCCTGCAGCGCCTGGTGCCCGCCAATCGGGAAAATCCGCGTATCGTGTTGCTCACGCCCGGTCCTTATAACGAGACGTATTTCGAACATGCGTTCCTGGCGCGCTACCTAGGCTACACGCTGGTGGAAGGCGGCGATCTCACGGTGCGCGACAATCGCGTCTTCCTGAAGACCCTGGGCGGCCTGCTTCCAGTGGACGTCATCGTCCGCCGCCAGGATGACCAGTTTTGCGATCCGCTGGAACTGCGCGGCGATTCCATGCTGGGTGTGCCCGCGCTGGTGGAAGCGGTGCGCGCGGGGAATGTCGCCATCGCAAATTCCCTGGGATCGGGCCTGGCGGAATCCCCCGCTTACGCTGCGTTCCTTCCCGGACTCAGCCGTCTCTTGCTGAACGAGGACTTGAAAATTCCTACCGTTGCCACCTGGTGGTGCGGCCAGGAAGAGCCGCTTGATTACGTGCTCAATCATTTGGACAAGCTGGTGCTAAAGCCCACCTTCCCGGGGACGCGCGGCGATCCCATCTTCGGCGCGGCCTTGAGCGAGAAGGAACGCGCAGCACTGCTCGATCGCGTGCGAGCCGAACCGGACCGCTACGTGGCGCAGGAGCGCGTTGCGCTTTCCACCGTTCCGGTGTGGGAGGATGGCCCGCTGAATCCGCGCCACATGGTGGTTCGTGTGTATGCGGTGCCATCCGGCGGAAGCTATGCCGTGATGCCGGGCGGACTGACGCGCGTCTCCACTTCCCTCGACAGCATGGTGGTGTCCATCCAGCGCGGCGGCGGAAGCAAAGACACTTGGGTGCTGGGCGATGGTCCCGCGCCCCCCTTCACGCTGCTGCGTCCCGCCACGCATCCGCTGGATGTCAGCCGCGCCACTTTCGATCTTTCGAGCCGCATCGCCGACAATCTCTTCTGGCTGGGCCGTTACACCGAACGCGTGGAAGCCGCGGTGCGAATTACGCGCGCCATTCTCTCGCGCTTCTTTCAGGAAGAAGATGCCACTCGCGCCTCCGGTTTGAAAGCGGGCATAGAAATTCTTGCCGCCCTGGGTTACATCGCGGGCGAAAAACCTGCCGCCGCAGAACGCGAAGTTCTCGCGATGATCTACGATCCGGCTGACGCCAGCGGCCTGGTTTCGAACATCCATCAAGTGCGTCGCGTAGCCTGGCTGCTGCGCGACCGCATTTCCGTCGACGCCTGGCTCATCCTCAATCAGTTGGATCAGCAGTTTTCCGCCCAGGCGCCCTCCGATGAATTTCGGGTCACCACCGCGCAGGATCGCTTGAATCACGCCATCATCACGCTCTCGGCCTTCGGCGGTCTGGTGATGGAGAGTATGACGCGCGGCGACGGCTGGCGTTTCCTCGACATCGGCCGGCGTCTGGAACGCGCCATCCAAATGGTGGAGCTGCTGCGCAATGGTTTACCGAAGGAAGCCTTCGGCGGAGTGGGCGTGTTGGAAGCGATTTTGGAAATGGCCGACAGCTCCATCACCTATCGGTCGCGCTACCTGACCTCCGTTCAAGTGGATTTGGTCCTCGATCTTTTGCTGGTGGATGAAGCCAACCCGCGCTCCATCGCCTTTCAGCTTGCGCGGCTGCGCGAACATATCGGTGAGCTCCCCGGCAGCCGGACTTCCATTCGCCGGCCTGCCGAAGAACGCATGGCGCTGTCGTTGCTCAATACCGTGCAGCTCATCGACGTGCGGGAACTGGCACGCTCCGGAGGGCGCGCCGCGGCGGAAGCTCGCGAAGGTCTGCTTGGCAAGCTGATTGCCGATTTGAGCCTGCTCTCGGAAACATTAACTCGCGCCTACTTCAGCCACGCGACGCAATCCCGCCGTCTTTGAGATTGAGATGAAACTTCTAGCCACGCACATCACCCGCTACTGGTACTCGGGCCCTGTTTCCATGTGCCATACCGAGGTGCATCTTGCGCCGCGCCCGCGCAAGAACCAAACCATCCTGGAATATAGCCTCGACGTCAGCCCCCGGCCGGATTCCCTGGTATCGCGGGAAGACTATTTCGGCAATGAGGTGACGTTCTTCTCCATCGCCGAGCCGCACCGGGAGTTGATCATCACATCGCGCTGCCTGGCCAATCTGGAGGCATTGGCGCCTCCCACGCTCGATCTCTCGCCGCCCTGGGAGCAGGCCTGCGAGGAAGCGGCGAAACGGGATACGCCCGAGACCTTCGAAGCCGGGCAGTTTGTTTTCGAATCGCCATCCATCAAGGTTGGGCCGTCGTTCGCGCAATATGCGGCCAGTTCCTTCGCCGCCGGCCGTCCGTTGTTGAGCGCCGTCGAAGATCTCTCGCACCGCATCTACACTGAGTTTCATTACGATCGCCGCGCTACAACCATCGGCACCCCGGTGGATGAAGTTCTGGCCTTGCGGCGGGGTGTATGCCAGGATTTCGCGCATGTGATGATCGCCTGTCTGCGGTCGCTGAAGTTACCCGCGCGCTATGTGAGCGGATACCTGCGTTCTGGTGCAGACCTGGCCGGCGATGAAGCATCGCATGCCTGGGTTTCGGTGTGGTGCCCGGTGTTCGGTTGGCAGGATTTTGATCCCACCAACAACGTGTTGCCGAGCGGCGGACATTTTACCGTGGCGTGGGGCCGCGATTATTCCGACGTCACGCCGGTAAAAGGCGTGGCTCTGGGGGGCGGCGAGCAGGTGATCAGCGTGTCAGTTGATGTGTCCCCGGACGTATCCCCAGATGTATCCCCGGCCGTGCTCCCGGATCTGTCCCCGAATGCCTCGCCGTAGTCAGCGGCTAGTTCAACATTGCGTCCAGCGATAACGTTTCACTGTTGGCTAAAACCTGATCGATGTCGAGCAGCATTTTCACGTTGCCTTTCACCTTCGCCATCCCCAGCAAATACGGTGTGCTGACGTCCTCTCCAAAGTCTGGCGTGTCTTCAATCTCGCCCGCCGCCAGATTCAGCACCTCGGAAACTTCGTCCACGATGAGGCCGGTCTGGATGGGTACTCCGGCATGGTGGACTTGTACCACGATGATGCAGGTGCGCTGCGTGTATTCGCGCTCCGGCAGCCCGAATTTCAGCCTCAGGTCTACCACCGGAATCACTTTCCCGCGCAAGTTGATCACGCCCTTCACATAGGCCGGCATCTGTGGAACCGAGGTGATGTCCTGAATCCCCACAATTTCACGAACTTTCAATACCTGAATGGCGAAGTCTTCCTTTCCCAGCCGGAATGCCAGGTATTTTCCGGTTCGGTTGTCGGCCATGGCCGGTGAGTTCGATTCCGACGTGTTGATGGCAGTTGAAGTCACGGCGCTCCTTACGGGTTCGTCACAATTCCTCATCGTTCGCGCCACGAAAAGCTTGAAGCCAATCCTAGCGGTTACTAAAATGGCCCTGGGCGCATCTAACAAACGGACGGGCAGGCGGGCGCTGGCCTGGCCACCGCCCTAAACCTACCATGAGCATTCCCATCCGGTCTGTGTTCGACAGGTTTGCCGCGAACAGAAAACGCAAGCCAGCCGCTCGCAGCCGTGCTTATTTCTGCCGCTGCGGCAAGCCGGTGTTCTTTCGCAATAGCATCTGCCTGGCCTGCAATACCCCGCTCGGCTATGAGCCCCATTTGCAGCGGATTTATCCACTGGCAGTAGGGTCTGAGTCCGGCGCCTGGCAACTTGCGAGCGATGGCGCGCCCGATGGAAAATACCTGCGCTGCGCCAATCTGGATTCGCCGGCCGCGTGCAACTGGCTCGTCTCGCAGGCTGAAATGGAGGGAAACCCCCGTCAGGTGTGCATCGCCTGCCGGCTCAACCGCACCATTCCGGATCTTTCCATCCCCGAGAACACCGTTTGGTGGGGCCGCTTGGAAGGAGCCAAACGCCGCCTGGTGTCATCTCTGGTGGCCCTCGATCTTCCGGTTGCATCGCGCGTCGACCAGGACACCGAGCGCGGCTTGGCCTTCGATTTTCTGCGCTCGCCCGCCGAAGGAGCGCGCGTCTTGACGGGCCATGCCGATGGGATCATCACCATGAACATCGAGGAGGCCGACCACTCCGAGCGCGAGCGGATTCGCGAGGAGTTGCATGAGCCCTATCGCACACTGCTCGGTCACTTACGGCACGAAGCAGGGCATTACTACTGGGACCGCCTGATCGCCGGGTCCTTCTGGCTGGACGATTTCCGCCAGCTCTTCGGCGACGAGCAGCAGGACTACGCGGAGGCGCTGCAGCGTAACTATCAGCAAGGCCCACCGGCCGGATGGGAACAGCAGCACGTCAGCGCCTATGCGAGCGTGCATCCCTGGGAAGATTGGGCGGAAACGTGGGCTCACTATCTGCACATGCTGGACACGCTCGATACCGCGCTGAGCTTCGGCCTGGACACGCGCCAGCTCGAGATGGAGATCGACCCCTTCACTCGCGATGCTCTCTTCCGGCCCAGCGATGCCGGGGCAAAACGCTTTCTTTCGTTCCTGAACGCCTGGATTTCGCTCTCGGCGGTGCTGAACGAACTGTCGCGCAGCATGGGTCAGCCCGACCTCTATCCATTCGCTCTCCCGCGTCCGGCTGTCGCGAAGCTGCACTTCATTCATCTGGTGGTTTCGGAGCCGCGCACCTGACACGCCCTCAGATCAGAGATTGCGCAGAGATAGGGGATTGCGCCGCGACTGGCATCTTTCCAGACGCGTGATCGTTCCAGAGTGCCAGCGCCTGCGCGCAAAATGCGGTCGAGACCGGATTGACGAAGGGCATATCGACGCCTTGCTTGCGGCCGAACAGGAATCCGCCGGATGCGATTTGAAAGCTTGCCGCCTGCTCAGCTTCGTGCTCCGCTGCGGTCTGATCGAGCGTGAAAACGCCCATCAGCCGGGCGCGCAGCAACTGCGCGTAAACATCGGAGCGCGCGAAGACGGGCGCGATCTCTCGCAAATACCGGGCGGCGCGATCTACCCCGTTTCGAAAAGCCGCTGCGCAATCGGGCCGATCGAGCACCGGCAGCAGACCCTCCAGGAAATATCCGTAGGCGTGCAGCCGATCCATAACGAGCTCGGAGTCCGCGTCGCCAGGCAGGAACTTGGGATCGTTTTCGAGCGCGGCCTCAAGCGCCGATTCGTAGCCGCGCGAAAACATGCTCTCGCCGGTGATCTCGAAAAGCTGGCGCCAGGCCAGCGCGGATTTTAGCTGATAGCATCCAGGACTTCGGGACCAGCGCGGCTCCCACGCGAGCGGCCGTTTCTCCGGCAGCGCAAGAATCGCATTCAGACCGCTGCCAGATGGAAAATCGGCCAGCATCGCGCGGCCAGCCGCGATGGCCACATCCCGGAATTCGATATCTTCCGTAGCGCGCCACGCGGCGAGAAGCCCACGCACGATGATCCCGCAATCGAAGAAGTAGGCGAAGCCCGCTGCGCCATTCGCCGCGAGCTCGAACGGAAACGCGCCCAGCCGGGCGTCCCATGCCACGCGGGTCAGAAACCGCGCCGCACGCACGCCGGCGCTCAGGTAAGCCGCGTCCCCGGTTCGCTCATAAAAGAACAGCAGAGCGCTGACCGCATAGCCGGTGATCTCGGTGGATAGCGGGGCATTCTGACACAGGTCGGATCGATAATATCGCGCTACGCCGCCGCTCGCTTCCTGAATGCCAGACTGCAAAAACCAGCGGCCAGCCGCGTGGATCAAGGTGTCGGTCGTTGACAAAACCGCAATTGTAACATCCGCGCCGCTGGGGCCCTGCGAGTTACACTGAATGCAGTCTTTACCTCGCTTGCCAAGCCAATACGTCATCGGAATCGACCTGGGCACCACCAACTGCGCGCTGGCCTATGCGCCGGACAGTGGAGAGCTGCTCGGTCAAAGCAGCGAGCAGCCGCTGGTTTCGCTGTTCGAAGTCCCGCAGCTGGTGAACCCGGGCGAAGTGCGCGAAGAACCGCTTCTGCCGTCGTTCTTGTACCTGCCGGGATCGTCGGATTTTCCGGCCGGGTCCATCGCGCTCGCGTGGGAACCCGCGCCTGAGTTCGTGGTTGGGGCGCTGGCCCAGAAGCGGGGCGCGGAAGTGGCGAGCCGCCTGGTGTCTTCGGCTAAATCGTGGCTGTCGCATCCGGGCGTGGATCGCACTGCGCCCATCTTGCCGCTCAATGCACCCGAAGGCGTGGCGAAAGTTTCTCCCGTGGAGGCGTCGCGGCGTTATCTGGAGCATCTGCGGGAGGCTTGGGATTCGAAGATGCCGGACGCGCCCTTCAGCGAGCAGCAGGTGCTGGTGACGGTGCCCGCGTCGTTCGACGCAGTGGCGCGCGAGTTGACGCTCAAAGCGGCTGAAGAGGCGGGCTACAAAAACCTCCTGTTGCTGGAAGAGCCGCAAGCCGCGTTCTACGCCTGGATCGAGCGGCATCCCGATTGGCGCGAGCGCGTGGCGGTGGGCGATCTGATTCTGGTGGTGGACATTGGCGGAGGCACCACGGATTTCACGCTCATCGCGGTTACCGAGCAGGCCGGTGAATTGGCGCTCGAACGCGTGGCGGTGGGCGAGCATATTTTATTGGGTGGCGACAATATCGATCTCGCGTTGGCCCGGCATCTGGAGCAGCAGCTCATCGCCAAAGGAACCAAGCTGGACGCCATGCAGTTGCATGCCCTTTGGCAGCAGTGCCGTCTGGCCAAGGAGCGCTTACTCGCCAAAGACAACAAGAAGCGCGAGGAGCCCGTCACCATCCTTGGGCGCGGCACGGGACTTGTCGGCGGAACCATCAAGACCAAGCTAGCGGCCGAAGACGTGGAGCGTTTGCTCGACCAGGGTTTCCTGCCCGCGGTGTCGAGCCACGACATGCCGCAACGCCGTAAGATGGGCTTCGCCGAGATTGGACTGCCCTACGCCTCCGATGCCGCCATCACACGTCATCTGGCGCGATTTCTGCGGCAGCAGGCAGCGCAATCGGAACATGGGTCGGTGCGCCGCGGTGCGAGCGGACTGGCGGCGCCCACGCACGTGCTGTTCAACGGCGGCGTGCTGCGCTCGCGTCTGGTGCGGGAGCGGGTTCTGGATGTGCTCAACGGCTGGCTAGCGGAAGAAGGCATGGGTGCTGTAAAGCCGTTATTGGGAGAAGATCTGATGCATGCCGTGGCCCGTGGCGCGGCGTACTATGGGCTGGCTCGCAAAGGCCGCGGGGTACGCATTCGAGGCGGAGTGCCACGCACGTATTACGTCGGCATCGAAAGCTCACTGCCCGCGGTTCCCGGCATGCGCGTACCAGTGAAGGCGCTGACCGTCGCGCCGTTTGGGATGGAGGAAGGCAGCTCCATCGACCTGCGCGGGCGCGAGTTCGGGCTGATTGTAGGCGAGCCGGCCGAGTTCCGATTCTTCCAATCCGCCGTCCGCAAAAATGACGCGGCTGGCAACATGCTAGACGAAGTAGGGGAAGAACTCGAAGAGCTCTCTCCGGTGGAGGTAACGCTGGGCGCCGCCGGGCAGGCAGGAGACGCGGCGGGCCAAGCCGGCGAATTTGTTCCCGTGACTTTAGAAACGGTTGTTACCGAAACTGGGATGCTGCAGTTGTGGTCTGTGGCGCGCGATGGGCGGCGCTGGAAGCTGGAGTTCAACGTGAGGGAAAAAGTGCACACTGAGGCTGTGTAATCACAGGCATAAAGCTGAAACGAATAGAGGCCCCGAATCGTCGGTGATTGTTATACTGGGGCGGTACTTCTCGAATTCTAATAACATGAAGCGTCTTGGCATTCTATTTCTGTCTCTGTCGACGACGGTGTTCGCGCAATCAGCGCTCGACTTTCTAACCGGGCAAGCAGCCCGGGAAACGATCGGACAAGGCACGTTTACAGCGGAATCCGTTGGCTCGCCTTCGCCTTATCAGATTGGGGCGGCGCAGGGAATCGCGTACGCCAACAATACGTTGTTCATCGTGGATTCCAATCTCCACGGGCTGATCACGCCGGTCAATAATCGGGTCCTGATCTACGACAATATCTCGAGGTTTATCTACAACCCGATTGACCCGGTTCCGCAAGGTGGCGGGTGCCCGGTGTGCGTGGGCACTCCGAGCGTGGGCCAGGCCAGCCTGGTGCTGGGCCAGCCGAATTTCACCACCACTACCAATCCCTATACGACACAGAGCGGCTTCCGCAACCCTACCATGGTCGCGTCCGACGGGAATATTTTGGTGGTGTCCGACACCGACAATAACCGCGTCCTCATCTGGAACTCGATTCCAAACGTGCCCGATCAGCCGGCCGATATCGTGCTCGGGCAGACGAATTTTACAACCGTGCAGGAGCCGCCGCCGCTCAACAGCTCGGGGATGCGAGGTCCGCAAGGCGTGTGGATACAGGGGACGCAACTCTATGTGGCCGACACGCAGAACCATCGCGTGCTGATTTGGAACCACATCCCGACGTCCAACAATCAGCCGGCTGACCTGGTTCTAGGCGAGCCGAATTTCAGCACGGCGCCGCCCGCCACTACCAGCGATCTTCAGCCTACCGCGAGCAATTTGTTTTCGCCGGTGTCGGTTACCTCGGATGGAACGCACTTGTTTGTCACGGACCTGGGCCATAACCGAGTCTTGATCTGGAACTCGATCCCGACGCAGAACGGGCAAGCGGCGGACGTGGTGGTAGGCCAGCAGAACATGACCAGCGAACTCGACAATGGTTATATCGGCTCCTGCGTCGCAACCAGCATCGACGCCGACGGCAACCCGGTGTACAGCGCCGGCTGCCCGACGGTGATTTGCCCCTCCACGAGCACGGACAGCAACGGCACGCCGCTCTATCCATCACGCTGCGGCGTCACCATGAGTATTCCCCGCTATGCCTTGTCGGACGGAAAGCGGCTGTTCGTCGCCGATAGCGGGAACGATCGCGTGCTGGTATACAACAGCATTCCGACTACGAACGGAGTGAAGGCCGATATTTATCTGGGACAACCCGACGAATTTACCGACCAGGTGAGCAGCAGCACGGACACATTTCGCCCGGACGCGAATATTCTCGAATCGGCTCCCAACACCACGCGCACGCCTTACGGGCTGGCATGGGACGGCACAAATCTCTATGTGTCGGATCCATTCGATGTCCGCGTGCTGGTCTTCACACCCGGTTCGTCCAATATTCCCATCACTGGAATCACGAACGCCGCCAACCAGAATACCTACGCGGTGGGCACCGTGAGTATTACGGGAACCATCACCGCGGGGGACACGGTGACCATCACGATCACATCGCCCGGCACCGTCGTCAGCAGCACCGCTACGGGCTGCCAAACCGGCCAGGAGTGCTACACCTACACAGTGGTGACCAACGACACGCTGGTCAGCATCGTGGAGGCGCTGGCCAACGCGATCAACGGCGTCAAGCCGGTCGCCACGCCGGATCCAAATGTCATTGCCAGCGCCAATATCGTGGCGGGAAGTTTGTTTGTGGTGAATTTGATTGCGCGCCAGCCCGGTTTGAACGGCAACAATATTGGATACGCGGCGACTACGGCTTCCGTTACGAGCGGGGGCACTCCGAGCGAAGCGGCTACCGCGGCGGGATCCACATTGGCCGGCGGCGCGGCGGCTGAGGAACTAGCGCCAGGAACTTTGATAACCATCTTTGGAAACAACCTGGCCGACACTACGGCCACCCCCATTCCCGACGCGAAGGGGAACTATCCCACCACCTTCAACGGAGTGCAGGTGTACTTCGACGGAATCCGCTCGCCAATTTTGTACGTCAAGCCAACGCAAATCAACGTGCAGCTCCCCTATGAAACGGAGGGCACCAGTGGCGTCAGTGCGTTCGTGCGAACCGTTCACAACGACGGTTCGGTCACCGCCACCACCGCCATCGGTGTCCCGGTGATCTCCGGCTACGGGAATCCCGGCATTTTTGCGGGAGGCGGAAACGATCCGCGGCCCGCGCTCGCTTACCACACCGGATACGCCACTGCGCTAGTGGATATCGATGGATCGATAACGTCTGGCGACGTGGCCACTCTCGTCATTAACGGCAATAACTACAGCTATGTGGTGCAGTCCACGGACACGTTGCAATCGGTTCGGGACGGTCTGATCGCTCTCATCAACTCGAATGCAAACGATATAGTGACGGCAGCGCCGGCCGGAGAGTTCACTCGCATCGTCCTGACAGCGAAGGTGGGAGGGCCCGCCGGCAACAACATCACTATTTCGGCAACCGTCAGTACTAACGCCACTATCACGTTGTCTCCACTCGACAGCTCGGCAACCTGCTGCGCGAACATCCCTGGCTCGCTGGTTACGCAAGACAACCCGGTGGTTCCGGGCGAAGTGATCACCATCTATGCCACGGGCATCGGACCTACCACGCTGCCGGACGGCTTGACCACTGCCAGTATCACTGGCCAATCCTATCCCGGGCCGGCTCTCAACGTGCCGATAACCAACGTCGACAACGCGCAGGTGGGCGGTACAACCGCGAACGTGCTGAGCGCGGGACTGGCGATCGGCATGATGCCGGGCATCTATGAGGTGGTCTTGCAAATCGACAACTCGCTGCCGACCAATCCGCAGACCCAGGTGTATATCGCACAGAACGTGTTCACCAGCAACATCGTGACCATTCCGGTGGTGGCTCAAGTGCCGCCGGCCGCCACTTCGAGCGCAAGAAAAGCGCACGCGCACTAGAGGCCTGTCGCAGCGGGTTCGTTAGCATGGCCCAACCGCTCCCTCCGGTCACGGCTCAGTATCCGACGTGCTTAACGGAGCCGCGACCGGAGGAAGCGGTAGTAACGATCTGGCTGCGACAGGCCTCTAGAGCTGCGGGTTATCGGCCGAAAACGAACCTGGCGCGGCGCGGGTCTGCGCCACCGTTGAGCACGCCGTCATGCACCCAGATGACGGTGGGAGCCGATGCGTTGCTCCAATCGCCGGCCAGCGCCACTCGATGGCCCAGGGTCGCGCAGCGCGTCGCCCGTCGCGATCGGAATGCGGCCTTCCAAATTCAGCCGGCCCGGCGTGAATTCGTGATTGCCGAATGAGCTGAACAGGTGCTCGGTTTGAAAGCGCGGCGCTTCCACGGCTTCCTGCGGCGACATTTGAAACTCGAGGATGTTCAGCAACACCTGGAGCAGCGCCTGGTCCTGATTGTCGCCGCCGGGCGTGGAAAGAATCATTTCCAGCTTGCCATCGCGAGTCACCAGCGTGGGGCTGAGAGTCACGCGCGGGCGCTTGCCGGGCTGCAGTTGGTTGGGGTGGCCGGGGGTCATCACGAAGGATTGCAAGCGCGTGGTGAGCGGAATGCCGGTATCGCCCGCGATCACCGAAGGCAGCCATGCGCCGCTGGGCGTGGCGGAGAAGGCGTTGCCCTGGCCGTCCACCACATTGACGCAAGTGGTGTCGTTCACCATGCCGGCCGCGGCTGATGCGGATGGCGGAGGGCAGCGAGATGTGCGTGCCGAGATTTCCCGGGCGATGCTCGATGGAGGCATGCTCGGGATCGATCAGCTTGCGGCGCTCGGCGGCATATTCTTTTGACAGCAGGATCTCTTCGGGGATTTTGCTGAACTTAGGGTCGCCATAGTAAGCGTCGCGATCGGCAAACGCCAGCTTTACGGCCTCCACCACGGTGTGCAGATATTGCGGGCTGTTGTGGCCCATGGCTTTCAGGTCGTAGCCTTCCAGCAGGTTCAAGGCTTCGATCATCACCGGACCTTGCGTCCAGAAGCCCGGGCTTGTAAATTTCATAGCCGCGATACGTGCCCACCTTGGGTTCGTCGATCTCGGCGTGGTAATTGGCAAGATCGCTATAGGCGATCAGGCCGCGATGGCTCTCAGAGAACGCGGCGATGCGCTGCGCGATGTCGCCCTTATAAAACACATCGCGCACCGCGCGCAGCTTGGCTTGGCGATTCCCATGGGCCTTCTTTCTCCGCGTTCGGCCAGCTCGCGGAAGGTCTGGGCCAGCGTGGGTTCGCGGAACATCTCGCCGCGCGGCGTGGGCAGGCCGGCGGGATAGAAAAACTTTACCGAATCGGGCCACAGTGCAATGATGCTGCTGGTAGCTGCGCAGCATGCCGCCGAACTCCTCGGGCATGGGGAACCCTTCGCTCGCGTATTCGAGAGCCGGTTGCACCACCTGCGTGAAAGACTTGGTTCCGTATTTTTCGAGCGCCAGGATCAAGCCGTCGAACACGCCGGGCGTAATGGCGGAGAGAATGCCCTGCACCGGAACGGGAGGCATGCTGTTGCGCTCTTCCCATACTTCGGGTGTGCGGTGCGTATAGAACTCAACCGTGGCTTTGGCGGGCGCTACGCCCACGCCACTGATGGCGATGGTGGGCTGGCCGGACATCTTGATCAGCAGCGGCATCTCGCCGCCGAGCCCGAAACGGCTCAATTCCGTGACGCTGGCAGCCAGAACGCTGGCCACTCCGGCATCCACCGCGTTGCCGCCTTCGGTGAGGATGCGGTAACCCGCCTCCACTTCGAAATTGTTAGCGGCGGCCACCATGTGATGACTCGCGCGCACCGGCGGCGCCATGGTGCTGGGTGTTTGCGCCTGGAGCAGAACCGCAAGCAGGGGAGTGGCGAGGTACGCCTTCATGGCCTTATTCTTGCATTATCCAACTTTGCCTGGTCTGACAGGCCTGGTCTGACATGGACCCGGTATTTCCGCAGCAGCTCATAAATCACCACGCCGCCCGCGGTGGCGACATTGAGCGAATGTTTGCGGCCGAGCATGGGAATGCGCACGTGGGTATCGCACAAAGCCAGCAGCGGGTCGGCCAAGCCGTCCACTTCGTGCCCGAACAGAACGCAAACCGGGAAGCGCGGCTGCCAATCGTAGAGGTCGGTGGAGTGGACGCTGGTTTCGATGGCGGCGATTTCGTGGCCTTGCTGGCGCAGACGCAGGATGAGGGCGCCAGGATCGGGGTGATGCTCCCAGGGAACGGTCTCTTCGGCGCCCAGCGCGGTTTTGGCGATGCCAGGGTGAGGCGGGCGGCGCGGTGATTCCGGATAAATACAGCTTGTCGCAGCCGGCGGCGTCGGCCGAGCGAAAGAACGCGCCGACATTGTACAGGCTGCGCACGTTATGCAGCAGGATGGAAACCGGGATCGGCCGCAGGCCTTCGTAGGGCGTCGCGGCCTGGGTCACCAGATAGGGAACACGATCAGTAGATTTCAAAACAGATAAGCCCGGTTATCGTTGCTGGGCGAGAGCGCGTACTCGCCATTTTCCAGCGCTTCGTCCACTTCCACGCGGAAGAGATGGCCACCCAGAGGTTTGACGGCCAGGTGCAGCGCGCGCGATCCGCCGCGCCGCCGGTTGCTGCTCAACGAGACTTCGCGATTGCCGCCTTTGACGTCCAGGCGGTACAGCTCGAATGTCTCCGGCTGGATATTTCGAGCGTCGATGATGAAGATCGGTTCGGCGAGGGGGGTGCGCGCGGGAGAAGAGGCGCCGGAGATGGTGTACTGGTCGGCCTTCTTGCCCTGCTGGGCGTTGGCCACTTCAGTTTCGACCAGCGACGACGCGTGGAGCAGGTAAGGAATGTCGGGCTTGGCCGGCACGGGCCCGGCGTATTTATCGGCGGCTGCGAGAGAACCGGCGATCACAAATGCGAGGACGATGTTACAGCGCATAGTGAACCTATTTTCTCGCGTTTTACGGGCGGCTGCGGGATTCGGCTACTCAACCTACTTGACGGCATCGCTCCAGGCGGCGCGGACGGCGGCGGCGAACTGCTCGGGATCCTCGGCCTGATAAAGCACCGGAGGGTTTGCGGCCGTGTTGGGTGGGAGCAGCACCAGGCGCTCGCCTCCGGCGCGATAGAGGCGCACCTTCTGGCCATTCGCCGCCCGAAACCAGCCGGATTCGTAATGCGAATTGGCGAAGCCGTTGGTGCGGAGCGTAGGGCGCCACTCGGAGTTGCCATCCAGATCGACCACGCGGATATTGGCGACGTCCACCGCGTTTGCACGCAGTGTTACAGGATACAAACGGTCATGGATGGCGAGCGTCTCCGACGTCAACGTGTAGTTGGGAACGCCGGGTGAATAGGTGAAAGCAACGATACCCAGGCCCATTCCGATGAACGCGAGCGCGATAGCCATTGCTCTTCCGAGCGGGCCGAAGGAGCGGGCCCTTGGCGATGAAAGGTCCGGCGAAAACGGAGGGGATGAGGCCGAGACAGGCGCGTAAGTGCGAATGGTATCGAGAAAGCCTTCCGGGTTGTCGGGGCTCAGCAGCACGGTCTTCGCGGGCGTGATCACCACGATGCTATGGCTTCGATCCGTAACGTACCAAGTGCATCTGCCGAGCTTGGCGGTGCTGAACAGGCCGTAATATCCGAACAGTCCGCCGCTGCCGCCCAGCCGAATGCAACCGCGGAGATCATCAGACGTGGCTTTCCGCGCTTCACGAAGGTCCGAGAGATCAATGCGGACGGGCCCGACCAGGCGCTCCACCAAAATAGAACGGCCGTCGAGCGAATAGCCGCGCGGAGAATAGGCGAAACACAAAATGATGACGAATATCGAAAGACACGACAGAATTATGCTGTGAACAGCAAAGATTACCGCCAGTAATCCCAGACAAACAACAGTGCTGACGATCTTTGTGGTGCGATCGTAAGAAGCGGAAAAAGACATCGCTACTCCCGGATGAGTAAGCTGGTCCGATCTTCCACGGCGCGGCAGATGCGATGCAAATCCGTCTCGTCCACCGGCTTCGAGAGCACGTAGCCTTCGCTGTTGCGAAAAGCGCGGCCGACCTCGCTATTGAACGCGTCGGTAAGCAGAACAAAACCGCCCACGCGCAGGCGGACGCGTTCGCAAAACGTCACCCAATTGAGGCTGGGCAGCCGGACAGCGCAGATCACCATGTCGAAACGCAGGCGCTCCACGATATCGAGGCCCTCTTCGGCGCTAGAGACCGGCACCACGCGGTCGCCACGGTTGCCGAGCATCTGCACCAACTGGCGCTGCACTTTGTTGTCCGGTTCCACCACCAGAACCGTGAGCTGGCGAATGGCTTCCGACAAGTTGGAAGCGCCCGGACCGTTCTGCCGAGCTTCAATCACCGGCAATTCGATGTCAAAGCGCGCCTGCGCGGGCGACGTGCGGACCACGCGGAAATCGCCGCCGTGGCTTTCAATGATGCCGCGGCAAACGCCCAGGCCGAGTGCGCCCGATCCAGTGTGATCGCCATCGGTGGAATCGCCGCGCGTGTCGGGCGAGCGGAGCGGATAGGAAATCTCCACCAGCACACGCTTGGCGAGCAAGCTGCTTGAGACCGTGATCACTTTGTCGCGCGCCTCGGCCGCGGATTTCTCGGCATCCACCAGAAGATTGAGCAGCACCTGTTCGATCTGACCTGGCGAGCCGAGCACGATGGCGCGCTTCACGGCCAGCTGGACCTTGATTTCGACGCCCTTGGCCTTCCACTCTGGCGCGCGAAACTTCAGCAGGCCGGAAAGGATGGCATTCAGATCCAGGGGCTCGGCCTGAGCCTGCTCCACATTGGCGAAGGAGACCAGTCTCGCCACGATCTCAGAGGCCCGGCTGGCTTCCGTTGTAATGGACTCGAGCTCGGCATGGTACGCGTCGCCGTTGCGCGAAAGCAGCGCGTTCGCGAGCGTCGCGATGGATTGCAGCGGCGAGCGAAGTTCATTGGCCACATCGGAGATCAACTGGCCGGCGGCGGCCAGCTTCTCACTGCGGAACAACTGCTCGCGCATGGAGTGCTGTTCCTGAAGCTTGAGCGCGGTGGCGATCTGGTTGGCCAGGTGCTGCATGGCGGCCTGCTCACCTTGTCCGAAATAATGGAAGCGGCCAGTGTGATGAATTTCGAGCACACCCATCAGCTCGCTCTGCGCGAACATCGGGACCAGTAACACAGAGCGCGGGGCCGTCACCGTTTCGCGCCGGAAATATGGGCTGCGCCGGACGTCTGGAATCGCAAGCAGGACATGGTTGCGGAAACACCCGGCAATGGCCGAGGCCATGGAGCCGGAGGGCGCTTCCGGATCGATGGACTCCACCGAGGTGTTGTTGGAGTGCACGCCATCCAGCGTTTTGGTGGAGCGATTCTGGATGTATAAGCCCACGCCGGCGGCATCGGACAGCGCGGGAAGGCTCAACATCAGGCGGCGCAGAATTTCCGTGGAAGAGGTGGCGCTGATGACTTGCTCGCCCAGCGTATGCAACAGGCGCATCTGCTTTCGGAGCGCCGCCATACGCCGCTCACGGAACCACCAGATGGATCCGAGCGCGACGGCGAGAATGAGCGAAGCCAGCAGCACGGGCGGTTGAATGGCCCAGCCCCGTTCAATCACGGCCACGGCAGCAGGGCTCGGGATCAGGATCTGGAAGTAGCGATCGTAGGGCGGCAGCGTGCAGTATTGGCTGGCGATGCCGGTGACGCGAATACGGTCGCCCATGCGAAAGCCGCTCAGTTTGGGGCCGGCGTCGCGCCGCGTTCGAGGCAGAAATATGTTCAACTCGTTGGTCCGCAGGCCCACTGAGAGCAGATCCCCGCCGCCATTTTTGTCCTCACCGGTGACGATGCTATCGAGAGTCACCAGAACGCCCATGTAGCGAAAGGACACCAGGTCGAGCGCCGTGACCACCTTGGGAGCGGGCGCACCCTCATGGCGCAGGCGATGGACGTCTCGCGTCAAGAGAATCGGCAAGCCGGCTCTTTTGGCTACGATTCCTTGCACCTCCACCCAATCACCCGGCGTCAAGTCCGGTAATTGGGGGATTTCCGGCCGCAGCAGCAACCCAAAAAAGGCGTTGTCCTGGATGGCGACATAGTCGGAATCGGCGATCCAAATCGGCCGGGCAGAGACTTGGCCTGTGACCACAACGTCCTTGCCTTCGTAGGCGGGGACGCGATCTTTTCCGGTTCGCGAGCCGGCCTGCTCCAAGGTGATCTTTGCCGGGGGCGCGGGCTTGGGTTGAACCGGCTTGGCCTGAGCTGGATTGCCTTGGGCGACGGCATGGCACACCACCGCGATTAGCAACGCACCGACCGTGACGCTGCGCGCGATCATATTATCCGCCAAGTTCCGCCAACTTCCAACGTTGCACACTGGATAAATCGGCCAAATGCCATTAAACTCCAACGCTATCAATGTTTTTCGAGCGTCGCTGCACGGCTAGCCAAGTGAAGGGAGTACTTAACGGGATCATAACACAGCTGAGGGTAGGGAACTGACATCTCCAACCCGGTGTCTAATCACGCACATGAAGATTTGGGAGGCCGCGGGACTCGCGCTGTCCGCAACGCTGGTCTTGTTTTCTTGCGTCGCACCACGCGCGCGTGGTTCCTTCCAGGTGCTCTCAGCCGCACCCGCTTACGTGCTGCGTTCACCGGACGCCAGCGACACGCCTTTTCCAGAGGTGCTCAGCCGCTACAGCGAAGTGGGACAAAGCCAGGGCTGGCTGCTGCATCCGAACACCGATTTGCATATCGAAAACGCTTACTATCGGGAGGGCGCGCCGAAGCATGGCATCGCCGATTTTATTGGTACCGAGAAGGCCGTCTATCAGGTTCGCCCCAACGGGCTGCGGCTGATCTCGGTGGAATCCGGCTTGGCGCAAGGGCAACGTCCGGCGGATCAACTGCCGGTGCAGGAGTTGATTGGAGCGGCTCGATTGCATTATCGCTACTATCGGTATTTCTTCCAAATTGTTTTCCGGCAGAGGGCGGGTGCGCGAGGAGCGGTTTTGCTAGGAGCAAATTCGATGCCCGAGTTGGATGCACTTGCGGCGCGATTGCAGACCGACCCGGATGCAGTTTGCGACGGGGCATCGCCGCACTGTGCTGCATTTCCCGAAGCGTGCACCGTTGCGCTCGAGATCCGGGTGGTGGTCAATGGCGCCGCGCGCTCCATTTTGTGGGGCAGCCTGTTGGATAGTGTCGCGATGCATCCCCGGAAGCTGCAACTGTTGCGCCTGTACGACGGCCAGCTCACGCCGGTGCGGATTGACGTCGCCGATCCGAATGCGCTGCGCTTGCCCCTGTTGCCGGGGGATCGGGTGGAGTGGGAATAAGCAGCGGAATTTCATAGCTCCCGTCAAGATTCGGTTGCCACAAACCGACTTCACAGGACTAATCCGAGAACGCTGCCGTTTGTGGACCGTTAGGGATAGGCGTTGCAGCTAGCAGGTCAGGCTCCATCAACAGCGCGGCCGATTGATGGCCAGCGTTGCTCTGATGAGTTCACCCTCGCGAGCTCTATTTCACCGCGACCGTCACGCCCGGCTGAGTTGACGCGCTACCGACGGTCAGCAGAATTTCCGCATTCTGCCTCGGGGCAATCGCTATCGGCACCTGAAGATTAACCTGCTGCAGGCCTAAGGTCTCTCCCGGTGCCTGACCCGCATACGTCACGGTTGCGGTTGTTCCGCCGATTGTGGCCGTGACCGTCGCGGCAAGATGACGTAATCCATCGGCGCCTGCTGGGTTCAGAGCACCGAATCCCGTTCCGTAGACTGAGATATAGCCTCCACGCGCGACCGGATTTGAAGCGGAGTTGACCGTGCCGTCGGAGTTCACAATGCTCGCTTGGCCCGTACCCGTCCCAGTTTCCGTAAACAAGGAAGGATCAGCCGCGGCCGCTGAAGCGGTAACGCTAATCGTCGGATTTCCATTGCAGACAAGCTGAATCGTGGCGGGATTCTCCGCGATTGATCCCGGCGACACGAAATTGATTTGCGACGCATTGCTGAACAGAATCGTGGCAGCCACGCCGTTCACCAGAACATCCTCGTTCGGCGAGCAACCTACCGGCCCGAAGTAGGTCAAAATCCCGTTTGGCGTCACCGTCCCGTTCCCGAACGAAGCGCTGTCCAAAATATCCACTGTGCCGCTCAGCTTGATGTCCGCCAACGCGAAAAAGTTGGCCGGGGTATCGCCGGTCACTAAATCCGCTGCAGTTGCATATTGAACGCCCACACCCACCGTGGCGATATTGACTGAAAACGTGCAGGTCCCGCCCGGTGCCAGATCGACGGCTGAAACGGTCACGCCTCGGCTGCCCTCAACTGCCGAGACCGTTCCGCAGGAGCCGCTCAATCCGTTTGGCGTCGCCACCACCAGGCCCGATGAGAGCGCCGCATTGAAACTCACGCCCTTCGCCGCCTGGGTCGATGACATATTGGTAATGGGGAACGTGAGGACCGCTGTGGCGCCGGACGCTACCGATTGGCCGCCCGCAAAAGCAGGGGACACCAATGGGCTCGGAATTACGGCTGGTCCGGGCAGCTCTCGAATCCTATTATTGGCCGTATCGGCCACATATATGTGGCCGCTGGAATCTGTCGCCACACCAAAAGGATGTGCCAGTTCAGCGGCGTTCGCGGGTCCGTAATCTCCCGAAAAACCAGGCGTGCCGTTCCCTACGATGGTCGTAATGATGCCTGTCGCGGCCGTAACTTTGCGGATCGCGTTGTTTCCCTCATCCGCGATGTAGAGGTTGCCATTGGAATCCAGCGCCACTGAAGCGGGTTGATTCAACTGGGCCTGCGCAGCCGGTCCGCCATCGCCGCGGTAACCCGCCACACCGCTCCCCGCGACTGTTGTGATAATGCCGGTAGCAGCGGTTATCTTGCGGATCGCGTTGTTGCCCTGATCGGCGATATACACGTTGCCGGCCGAATCCAGGGTAACTCCCGTGGGTAGCTTCAGCCCCGCGTTCAATGCTTGGCCTCCGTCACCGACATAGCCCACCCCCCCTCCGGCCACGGTGTTGATGATGCCCGTCGCTGCCGTAACTTCACGGATCACATTGTTGTACGTGTCCGCGATATACACATTACCTGCGGCATCGGCCGCAACGCCGTAAGGTGCGTTCAATTGCGAACTTGTTGCGGGCCCGCCGTCGCCGGCGTAGCCATTAGGAAAACCGCCGGCGTTGGTGACGCCCCCCGCTATGGTCGTGATGATTCCGCTAGTCGCGGTCACTTTGCGAACTCTACATTCCTGGCTATCAGCGATGTACAAATTGCCACTGGAGTCCAACGCGATTCCCGCAGGAACAGCCAGACTGCCCTGGGTCGCTAGTATGCCATCGGTGAGGTTGATGGGAGAGTATGGAGCATAATGTCCGGCAACCGTATTAATGACCCCGGTGCCCGGCGCCACTGCGCGGATCAAGCTATTCGCGGTGTCGGCGATATACAGGTTGCCGGCGTCATCCACGGCAACGCCATTAGGTTTGTTGAGTTG
Source organism: Bryobacterales bacterium (assembly GCA_963781905.1). Lineage (GTDB taxonomy): Bacteria > Acidobacteriota > Terriglobia > Bryobacterales > Bryobacteraceae > Palsa-89. Next base: position 2,564,802 of record CAWAHZ010000010.1, on the reverse strand, counting down.
AGCGCTGACCGCCGGTCCGCCGTCTCCGCTGTAGGTATTCGCGTTGTTTCCGACCACAGTGGAGATGGTGCCGTTGGTCGCAGTTACCTTACGAACTGTGCCATTCAACGCGTCGGCGATGTACAGGTTGCCCACAGGATCCACCGCGACGGCGCTCGGGGATAATTGAGCGCTGGTTGCCGGCCCTCCATCGCCGCCGGATATCGAACCGTTGGCGCTTCCAGCGACAGTGCTGATGACGCCGGTGGCTGCCGAAACCATCCGCACTCGCCCTATACCAGCGATGTAAAGATTGCCAATCGCATCCAGGGCAATGTTTGTCACATCCACTCTTGCGCTAGTTGCGGGCCCGCCGTCGCCGTCCGGCGATGTTAGGTCCGTGAACTGACCATCTCCGGCCACCGTGGTGATAATGCCTGTGGTGGCGTTGACTTTCCTCACAATCGTGAAAACACTGTCGGCGATGTACAGGTTACCCGACAAATCCACGGCAACGCCCGTGGGTTGATCGAGCCCGGCGCTGGTAGCGGGTCCGCCATCGCCACTGTAGCTGCCAAAGGGCGAACCACCGGAATAAGTGGTCAGCGCGTGGTCCCCGGCTATGGTACGGATGATGCCGCTGGTAGCGTCCACTTCGCGGATGACATTGTTTTGGCGGTCGGCGATATACAGGTTGCCGGCGGAGTCCACGGTGACGGCCGTTGGGTCATAGAACTGGGCGTTGGTTGCGGGTCCGAGATCACCGCTATAGCCTGTGACGCCGGTACCGGCCACTGTAGTGATGATGCCCGTGGCCGCAGTGACCTTGCGGATTCTCGAATTTCCCTGATCGGCGATGTACAGGTTGCCGATCGGATCCAGGGCAACGCTAGAAGGGTTGTTGAGTCCGGCAGCGATCGCAGGGCTGCCGTCTCCGCTGAAACTGGGGGAGCCGGTTCCGATTATCTCGGTTACCGCGCCACTCGGGCTCACCACCCAGACCTGGTTCAGCGCGCTTACCGCGACGTAAAGATTGCCGCTGGAATCCAGAACAACGTCGTTCGCCCCGGACGCGCTGTATGCGGTGGCCGCCGATCCCGGTCTACCACCCCCCGCGATTGTTCCGATTGTCAGATTCTGTTCCTGGGCAGAGACGACCATGGCGCCAACAAATACTAAAAGGAATAGCGCATTCTTTTGCATATTTCGGTCCCATTGTTCTGGTACTGGGGGTATCCGGAGAGTTTAGCAGGTTCAGAATAGGCGATGGCTAGGAACTGATTCGCGGTTACCGGTAGTGGATGGGCAAGCACGCGCAAGAGACGCACAGCATTTTCGTCCGTGTATCAGCAGCCTGGTTGGGCTCCTGCTTAGATCTAGTAGTGTACCTCTGATTCGAGGACTTACTCCCGGCAAACGCGCTTGTCTCCGTTTAACTCATGGATCTTTTTTCTGGAGCCAAGACGCAGTCCGCCCGAGCGTACAGTCGGACGACGGATATAACCGCCGCCCGCCTTCCCAACCCCGCATGCTAGCATGCGAAGTTGTCAGGCCCGGGCTCGGTGCAACGGATGGCTGTGAACCCCGCCAGGTCCGGAAGGAAGCAACGGTTATCGCTACTATCGGTACTTCTTCCAAATTGTTTTCCGGCAGAGGCGGGTGCGCGAGGAGCGGTTTTGCTAGGAGCAAATTCGATGGGCGAGTTGGATGCTCTCGCAGCGCGATTGCAGACTGACCCGGATGCAGTTTGCGACGGAGTATCGCCGCACTGCGCCGCATTTCCCGAAGCGTGCACCGTTGCGCTCGAGATCCGGGTGGTGGTCAATGGCGCCGCGCGATCAATTGCGTGGGGCAGCCTGTTGGATAGTGTCGCGATGCATCCCCGGAAGCTGCAACTGTTGCGCCTGCACGACGGCCAGCTCACGCCGGTGCGGATTGACGTGGCCGATCACTGCGCAAGCAGCCTGCCAACATGGATCGATGAGGCCGTGGCGTGGGGACGCAAAGCCGTTGTCGCCTGCCGCGCATCGGTCGAGGTGCGCCAGTTCTTCGCCGTGCCAGCAGAATAGGACCGCCAGAGCCAATGGAATCGGCTTGTTGCGATTCTTAGCTGCCCTTTGTATAGTGTGTAATTCCCAGTTGGAACTAGAAGATCCAGCCGCTCATCGGAGGCAACCCGTGAAATCGAACAAGATCGTCCTGCTCGTGGTGTACGCGCTAGCAGGACTTATTGCTGCTTCGGCGCCGTTGCGCGCACAGCAGCGTCAGACGCCCGGCGCAAAGACGCTCTCCGGCACCGTACCCGCCTGGCTTGGCAAGGCACGGCAGCTTGGCCCGGCTGACGAGAACACCCGTGTGGTCATCGAAGCTTATCTCAGTTGGCGGAACCAGAGCGAACTCGAGCAGCTCATCGAGGAGCAAGCGACACCCGGCAACTCGCGCTACGGACAGTTTCTAACGCCTGAGCAATTCCATGCTGCCTTCTCGCCCCGACCGCAAGATGTGGCTCTGGTGCAGCGTACTTTGAGCGCTCTCGGCTTTAACGTCAGGTACACTCCGGCCAGTGGCCTGTTCGTCGAAGCCAGCGGAACTGTGGGACAAATCAAGCAGGTCTTCGGTGTAAGCCAGAATCTGTACTCTTATCGGGGCAAGATCCTGCGGGCCCACGCTGAGGAGCCCTCGCTTCCGGCGCAGCTCTCAGGATTGGTCACCTACATCGACGGTCTCGACGAAACGCGTCCACTCATGAAGCCCGCGCTCGCCCGGCCTCTACGGGCGGGGATGCAGCCGTCGTCCACTTCGGGCGTGATTCCGCCTCCGCAAGGCGGTGACAACCTGTATCCTTGCAGCAACTATTGGGGCGACCACCAAGCCCTACTTGAGTCGCCAGTGCCTTTTCCCTATGGATCTAATCTTCCCTGGCAGATTTGCGGCTACACACCGCAACAGGTTCGTGCCGCGTACGGCGCCGACCAGGTATCTGAGACCGGCAGGAACGTGCGGGTTGCCATCGCGGATCTCTACGTCTCGAGTACGCTCGTGGCCGACGTAAATCGATACTCTGCAAACCACGGCTTGCCGCAACTGACCGCCGAAAACTTCTCTGAGATCTTACAGCCGGGCGTGAATTACGTTCCCACCGGTGACCCGTGCGGGTCCCAAGGTTGGCTGGGGGAGCAAACGCTGGATGTTACGGCAGTGCATTCCATGGCGCCCAACGCTTCTATTCTTTATGTCGGGGGCTCTTGCGATCAGGTGGACGTGGTGGATGAGGGCGAAGGCGAACAGCCTCTCTACCAAGTCATCGATCAGAGGCTGGCGGACATAATCACAAACAGTTGGACGTACATCGGTGAGGGAGATGTTTCCACCGCGCGGCTTGCCATTGACACCTTCCAACTCTTGCAGGCCGCGGCCGAAGGCATCACCGTCCTGTTTGCAAGCGGGGACGACGGAGACTCGACGCAAGGCGCTCCGCCGGTGATACCGGTCGGGTCCGGCAGTTGGCCGGCTACAAGCCCTTATGCAACGGCGGTGGGTGGCACCAGCCTGCTGCTCATGAATGCTTCCGGTGAGAAGGCCGAATACGGATGGGCAAATTACTTTACTTCGTTCAATGACATGAGCGGAAGTTTAACGAAGGTTACGGACCAGGGATGGGCCCCGTTCGAATATGGCGGCGGTTCAGGAGGTGGTCCGAGTCTGATTGTTCCGGAGCCTTTTTATCAGTGGAACGTTGTTCCGAATATATTCGCCACGCTAACGTATACGGCTACCGGCACACCTGTTCCTCTGAACTTTCCTCATCGTGTGACCCCGGATATCTCGATGGTGGCTGATCCGGACACAGCTCTCATGGAGGGTCAGACCTTGCTCATCGGCACGCCGCCGGTAGATCCGGGCTGCACCAAAACCGGGCCGACTACCGAATATTGCGAATCCCCGATCGGTGGGACCAGCCTTGCCAGTCCGCTATTTGCCGGAGTCATGGCCCTGGTCAACGAAAGGCGTTTTTCCCAAGGGCTGGGCGCGGTTGGTTTCGTGAATCCCGCTCTGTATGCTTTGCATGGAGGGACAGGCTCGAACGCGCCGATCGTGGATGTGAACGCGCCGTCGGAGCCGATTGGAGTACTCGTTGTTTATCCAGGATATTTCGGAGGTTTCGCGACTCTGGATTCCTATCCCACTAAGAGCGGCAACATCGTCGAGAACGTGGACAGTTCGCTGCGCTCCGTGCCCGGATACGACAACGTCACTGGTCTGGGGGCTCCCTGGGTTCCAGCGCTGCTGCAGGCCCTGGGCCGACGATGAGCGTACCGCCGGATGTCCGACACCACACTGCTCGTCTTCCCGACCCCGCATGCTAGCATTGGAAGTTGTCAGGCTCCGGGCTTCGTGCAACGGATGGCTGTGAACCCCGCCAGGTCCGGAAGGAAGCAACGGTAACGGTTTAATCCGTGTGCCGCGGATCACCCGGGGTCTGGCATAACTTCCGCCTAATTCTTTCATGTACCAGGTCATCGCCAGGAAATACAGGCCGCAAGCGTTTGCGGAGCTGATCGGCCAGGAGCACGTCCGCACCACGCTCGAAAATGCCATCGCGCAAAGGCGCATCGCGCACGGTTACCACGGTGGCGCCCGCCGACGACTCTCTCACGTACCGGTAGTCTCTGGCTCGGCTTGCCTCAATTCGCTAAGCTTATGACCGGGGCACAAGTTAGGATTCCGAATGCGTATCGACGAAATTACGCTTACGAACTTTAACGGTTTTGAGCGCCGTACGTTCGGCTTCAATCCTCAATTTAGTCTGCTTGTTGGCGACAATGCCAGTGGAAAGAGCTCGGTGATCGATGCGCTTGCTATTTCTGTCGGCAGCTGGTTTCTGGGCCTTCGCGGGTACGAGTGGAGCCCGGGAATCTACCCGGAGGAGGTCCGGGTAGATTCGCACGCTCATGTAGACAGCTACACCTTTGAGAAACAGTTCCCTGCGCGGATCGAATCTACCGGTGTCGTCATGGGTCGGCGCCTTACTTGGGCCAGGGAACTGCAACGCGAAGGCGGCCGAACTACGACGGTTGACGCCAAGTCCATTAACCACATAGGCCGAGACACGGAGCGTCGAGTGCGAGCAGGAGAGGAGATCACGCTCCCCCTCATCTGCACTTATGGTACTGAGCGATTGTGGTTTGAAAAAGGACACCACGCGCGCAAGACAAGTGGCGCTGGAGCAAAACGAGGGCCCTCACGGTTCGATGGTTATCGCGACTGCCTGAACTCTACGATTCAAGAGACCGCCCTGATCGATTGGATCCGGGATCAAAGCACTGTTTCCATTCACGCCCCACGAGATACGGTTGCACTCGGCGTAGTGAAGAACGCTATTACGAGGTGCATGGAGGGAGCGAAGTCTGTCTACTACGATGGGCGGTACAAAGACCTCGTGGTCTTGCTAGACCAGCACGGGCCTCAGCTCTTCAAGAATCTGAGCGATGGGCAACGGATCATGTTGACGCTTGTTGGTGATCTGGCGTCGAGGGCCACTATCCTTAACCCGCACTTGGAGACTGCCGCATTACAGAAAACGCCGGGTATTGTGCTAGTCGATGAGCTAGACTTACACCTTCACCCGAAATGGCAACGACGTGTGATCCATGATCTAAAGGCCACCTTTCCCTCTCTTCAATTCATCGCCTCAACGCACTCGCCTCAATTAATCGGCGAGGCCCAACCCGAAGAGATCAGGTTGTTGGACGGTGATGAAACGTCGGTGCCTCCACGTTCTTTCGGCATTGATTCTAGCCGCGTTCTTGAGGAAGTAATGGGCACGAGATCACGTAACGAGTCGGTCGACGATCTTCTCACTCGTCTGTTTGGATCGATAGACGACGAGGATTTCGAGAAGGCAAGACGCCTGCTGGTCGACGTTGAAGCGAAACTTGGCTCGGATGATCCGGAAGTCACACGCGCGCGGGCGCTAATGGCGTTCCTTGAATCTAAGGTATGAGGAACATTGCAAAGGGTGATGAGCCGATCAGCCTTGTTCAGTATCGTGCTTCTCGTAATCCGGATCCGAGTTATGAGGGTTACGCCGAAAAAGATACTCTGAGAACGCATCTTGTGAGCGAACAGCGGGGCCTTTGTTGCTATTGTCTTTCGCGTATCCGGGCCGAAGGCCATGCAATGAAAATTGAGCATTGGCATAGCCAAGCCACCCACGAAGACGAGCAACTCGACTACTCCAACTTGCTGGGCGCGTGTCTCGGAAATGAAGGGAAGCCACGCGGAGATCAGCACTGTGATACTCGCAAAGGAGATTGCGATCTCTCGCGGAACCCCGCAAACCCACACCACCACGTCGAGGACCTGATCCGATTCTCGGGTGATGGGGAGATTTTCTCAGTTGATCCCGTTTTTGACGCAGAATTAAATGACGTGTTGAACCTAAATCTTCGCTTCCTGAAAAACAACCGGAAGTCGATGCTTGCGGCGTTTCAGAAAGGCTTAGCCAAGCGCGGTCCATTGCGGCGTGCGGCGCTGGAGAAGTGGCTACGGCAATGGAACGGCGAATCCGAAGATAGAGAGCTTCAACCTTATTGTCAGGTGGTTGTCTTTTGGCTGCGGAAGCGATTGGCTCGGCCATAGGCCACCACAGATCCACCGAGTAACTTGAGGCCTCCCGCGTGTTAGGATGGATACTTATCAGGCTCCGGGCTTCGTGCAACGGATGGCTGTGAACCCCGCCAGGTCCGGAAGGAAGCAACGGTAACGGTTTAATCCGTGTGCCGCGGATCACCCGGGGTCTGGCATATTTCCGCCTAATTCTTTCATGTACCAGGTCATCGCCAGGAAATACAGGCCGCAAGCGTTTGCGGAACTGATCGGCCAGGAGCACGTCCGCACCACGCTCGAAAACGCCATCGCGCAAAGGCGCATCGCGCACGGTTACATTCTTTCGGGGCAACGCGGGACGGGCAAGACCACGGTGGCGCGCATTCTGGCGCGCTGCCTGAACTGCATCGAAGGCCCCACGGCGACGCCCTGCGGCGTTTGCGCCAGTTGCCTGGAAATTGCAGGCGGCAATTCGCCGGATGTGATCGAGATCGACGCGGCGTCCAATCGCGGCATCAACGAAATGCGCGAGCTGCGCGAGAACGTGCGCTATCGGCCGGCGCGCGACCGGTACAAAGTCTTTATCGTCGACGAAGCGCACCAGATCACGAGCGAAGCTTTTAACGCGCTGCTCAAGACGCTGGAGGAGCCGCCCGAATGGGCCGTGTTCATCCTGTGCACCACCGAAGTTCACAAGATCCCGACTACCATCGCGTCGCGCTGCCAGCAGTTCAGCTTCCGGTCGGTGGATTTCGCCGAAGTGGTGAAGCGCATGGAAGAGATTTGCGTCAAGGAAGGGATTGAGACCAATCCCGAGGCGCTCAGCGTGCTGGCGCAGGCGGGCGAGGGCAGCGTGCGGGATTCATTGTCGGCGCTCGATCAGGCCATAGCGTGTTGCGGCACGAAGCTGGACGCGGCCCAAGTGCGGGGCATGCTGGGACTCTTCTCGCTGGATTCGCTGGGCGAAGTGTCCGAAGCTCTGAAGGCCGAAGATTCCCGGCGCATGCTGGATCTGGTGTTGGAACTGGAACGCAACGGGCGCAGTTTGCAGCATTTCTGCCGGGAGCTGGCGCGCTACTTCCGGAATCTTCTGGTGGCGAAAGTTGCGGGCGCCAACACCAGACTCATCGCGGCGTCGGCGCACGAGCAGGAGCGGCTGGCCGAAGTGGCCAAAAGCTTTTCCGAAGAAGATCTGACGCGTTATTTGCAGCTCACACTGGATCTGTTTAAGGATTTGCAATTCTCGCTGCAGCCCAGGCTGCATTTGGAAATTGGCCTTTTGCGATTGGTGCAGGCAGGTAAGCTGGTCTCAATTGAGCAGGCCTTGTCCGATCTAGGTAGTGGCGGTTCGCCGCAACTTCCCCCACGGAAGCCCTCAACGCCGCCACCAACGAGATCGGCCGCGCCCCCAACCCCCAATCCCCAACCCCCAATCCTGGCAAGCGCACAGCCTTGGAAGGACCGCCTGCATGCCGCCGCCGTCGAGTTTGGTATGCAGACGACCGCTGACGCCATTGAGCATTCGCAGATCGGAGAGTCGGGCGGCAAGTTGAATTTTGTAACTCCTGACGACTACCGGCTGTTCATGAATGAAAAGGATATTCTGAAGATCATACAGAAGGTAGCGGGAAGCCAGATGCGATTCGAGATAACATACGGAACACCGCAGGCGACTGGAGCTCCGCTGGCGAAACCGAAGGACGATGTGTCCGAACGCGCGCTGGCGCATCCGGAAGTGAAGCGATTCCAGGAGCTGTTCCCGGACGCGCAGGTCCGCCAGGTGCGTAATCTAAAGCAATGAGGCAGGGTATATGAAACTTCCCGGAAACATGCAGGCCATGATGCAGAAGGCCGAACAGATGCAGAAGAAGATGCAGGAGGAGATCGCGCTGATTCGCGTGGACGCCTCGGCCGGCGGCGGCATGGTGACGGTGCACATGGATGGCAAGAAGAACGTGACGGCGGTGAAGATCGATCCCGAAGTGGCCGGCGACGTGGAGATGCTGCAGGACATGATGATGGCGGCGTTCAATGAGGCGGCCAAAAAGGTGGACGAAGCGTCGCAAGAGAAGATGAGCGGGCTGCTGGGCGGCCTGGGACTTCCCCCGGGAATGTTTTAACTCTCTCGATGCCGGATTTCGCCGAACCGCTCGCGCGTCTGATTCAGGAGTTTAAGCGCCTGCCTGGCATCGGGCAAAAGTCGGCGCAACGGCTCGCATTTCATGTGCTGCGCAATGAGCGCGAGAGCGCCGAGCGCCTGGCGCAAGCGCTGGTGGACGTCAAAGACAAGCTGGGGATCTGCGCGGTCTGCAATAACATCAGCGATGGCGAGATATGCAATTATTGCCGCGATCCGCATCGCGATCATTCCGTAATTTGCGTAGTGGAGGAGCCGCACAACGTGTTGCCGATCGAGACTACGCGCCAGTTCGCGGGGCTTTATCACGTGTTGCACGGGTCCATTTCGCCGTTGCGCGGGATCGGACCGGAGCAGTTGCGCATCGCCAGTTTAGTGGAGCGCATGCACTCGGGCGAGGTGAAGGAGCTGATCGTCGCCACCAATCCTACGGTGGAGGGCGAAGCGACGGCGGTGTATCTCTCGCGGTTAATGAAGCCGCTAGGGGTGATGGTGACGCGCATCGCGATGGGGATACCGGTGGGCAGCGACCTGGAGTTCGCCGACGAAGTGACGATGGGGAAGTCGCTCGAGAACCGGCGGGAGATGTAGAGGTTGTGGCGCACGCACTCTCTCTTGCGTGCCGTGTCGCCACTCTTGGGGACACCTTCTTAACAGCGTTCACACGAGTGTGAACGCGGCACGCAGAGTGCGTGCGCCACGCGATCGGTTACAGGACCGATAAAGCGCTGTGCTCTCGAAGGCCGGTCGGGCTCAATGAGCTGATTTTCACATCGATCATCTGGTTTTTCTCGCGTGGCGAGGCTAGCTCCACTTTCAGGAAATTATCGGATAGCGCACCGTCGCTCAGTGTTACTACCGAGAGCGAACGGCCGAGCATGCGGCGGCGAAATTCCAGATTCTTTTGGGCGGCCAGCTCGCGGAGAATCCGGTTACGATCGCGACGAACCTCCATGGGAACCTGAGGCTCCGCCGCCGCGGCCGGAGTCCCCGGACGTTCCGAATAAGTAAAGACATGCAGGTAGGTGAAGGGCAGGCTCGCAATGAACGCGCGGGTTTCTTCGAATTCCGCTTCGGTCTCGCCGGGAAAGCCGGTCATCACGTCGGCGCCGATGGCGGCATCCGGCATCCACGCGCGGGCCTTCAAGATCCGGTCCGCATAATGCCGCGGCCGGTATTTGCGGTGCATGCGGCGAAGAACACGATCGGATCCAGACTGCAGTGGAGCGTGTACGTGTTTCGCAATGCGCGCCGACGTTGCCAGCAAGTCCAGCAGATCGTCGCTCCAGTCCATGGGCTCGACAGAACTGAGGCGTAGACGATCGATGGATGTCTCATGCAAGAGCCGGCGGAGAAGATCGGCCAGCCGCAGCGTGCTCCCCGCTTCGCGTCCCCAGCGGCCGAGACTGATGCCGGTGAGCACTACCTCGCGATAGCGTGACGCGAGAGCGCGCACCTGTTCCACGATCTGGCCGGCCGGGGCGCTGCGGCTCTGTCCGCGCACGAAGGGAATGATGCAAAACGAGCAGCGGTTGTTGCAGCCATCCTGGATCTTGAGGTTGGGTCGCGTACGATGGTCGGCTGCGCCTGCAACCGGCGAGGAGAGGAATTCGTGCTGATCGAAAATATCGCCGACGTGAACTTGTCCGTGGTACTGAGTCTCTGACTGAGTCACGATTTCCGGGATTCTCGCCTGATGCGAGTTGCCTACTACCCAGTACACCCCTGGCAATACGGCGATCTCCTCCGGCGCGCGCTGAGCGTAACAGCCAGTGACCAGAATGCGCGCCTGGGAGTTCTCACGATGCACGCGATGAATGGTATTGCGCACATCTTCGTCGGCCAAAGAAGTGACGGTGCAGCTGTTTAGCACTACTAACTGAGCTTCGGCTGCATTCGCGGCAGGATGCAGGCCTTCCCCGATGAGCGCCTGCGCGATGGCGGCGCCGTCGGCCTGCGAGGCCCGGCAACCGAAAGTCTGCACGTGAAAACTCGACACTGCTTCGATTTTAACAGGGGGCTCTGATTGGAATGGGGGGAATGGCCGATGGAAAGAGGTATGGTGGACCGCGTTCTCTCGCAAGAGGAGATCGATGATGTATTTCGAAATCTGCGCGATACGCCGGTGGATGAAGATCCCGCGCTGCGCGCTGAACCCTACGATTTTCGCCGTCCAGACCGTATCGCCAAAGATCAGCTCCGCGCCATTCACATGCTGCACGAGAATTTCGCGCGCAGCCTGGCGTCCAGCCTCTCGGCCTACTTACGGGCCTACGTAGCGGTCAACCTGGTTTCGGTGGAGCAGCTCTCATTTGTGGAGTTTTCACAGGCGCTGCCTTCGCCCACCTGCCTGGTCTCTTTGGGGATGCAGCCCTACGAGGGCAGCGCGGTGCTCGAGATGAATCCGGCGCTGGTATTTCCCATCTTCGAGATGCTGCTGGGCGGCGCGGCCAAGTCTCTGACGAAAATCAATCGCGAGATCACCGAGATCGAGCAGAGTGTATTAGACGGGCTGTTTCGTATCACCCTCAACGACCTGAAGACCGCGTGGCACGCCGTGACGCCGCTGGAGTTCGAGATCGAATCGCACGAGACTGAGCCTGGGCTGCTGCGGATCCTGGCTCCCAACGAGGCGGTAGTTGCGGTCAGCATGGAAGTACGGATTGGCGAGAATGCGGGGATGATGAACATCGGCATCCCTTCCATCGTCGTCAAGATGCTGCGCAACAAGTTCGATCAGCAATGGTCGGTGCGCAAGAGCCAATCCACCGAACAGGAGCAGGCGCGCATTTTCCATCTGATCCGCACGTCGCACCTCAAATTAGATGGACGCTTGCGCGGGCCCACCTTGAGCGTGGCGGATCTCATGGATTTGAAAGAAGACGATCTGCTGGCCTTCGATTTCGGCGTAGCGCGGCTGTTGGATCTCACCATCAACGGGGAACACAAGTTCGCTGGGCGCATCGTCAGCTCGGGAAACAAGCGTGGCTTTCAGATTGAAGAAGCGGTCAAGCGATAGACCCGAAGTCAGAATTCCGAAGTCGGAATTCAGAAGTCAGTATCCAGAATGTAGGAAGCGTCCGATCGACGCTCAATAGCGACGCCTAAACGCCCCAGCAGTAGTCTTCCACAACCTTGTCGACGTTTTCGTCCTGCTCGGTCAGGCGCATCAGCTCCAGGCGGATGGCGTCAACGAGCGCGCCCCAACTGGCTTCGATCACGTTGTCGGAGACGCCGACGGTGGCCCAGCTGCGGCGATGATCGCTCCATTCCACCAACACGCGAACCTTGGCCGCGGTGCCTTTCTTCGGCTCCAGCACGCGGACCTTGTAATCGGTCAGGCGGACGCTCTTCACTTGCGGGTAGACGTTCGACAGACACTGGCGCAGGCACAGATCGAGCGCGTTCACGGGACCTTGCCCGGTGGCGCTGGCGGTATGGACGCTGTCCTGGATGCGCAACGTCACGGTGGCCGTGGTTCCTCCCACCAGCCGCGTCGTAACCTCGTAGTTCACCACTTCGAACACACTCCAGCCGGGATGCAGCGCCTCTCGAACCAGCAGTTCGAAGGTGCCCTCGGCGGCTTCCAACTCGTAACCCTGATGCTCCAGGTCCTTGATACGTTCGAGCAACTGGCGCCGCGCTTCCGAATCCAGGCGCTCGGCCAAGCCATGTTGCTTCAGCTTGTACAGCACATTCCCGCGTCCGGAAAGATCGCTCAATAAAACGCGCTGCCGGTTACCGACGATCTCGGGCTTCACGTGCTCATACGTGGATGAATCCTTCAATACGGCACTCACATGCACGCCGCCCTTGTGAGCGAACGCGCTGTGGCCCACAAACGCCTGGTCGTTGCGCATGGGCAGGTTCGCCAGTTCGGCGATGTACCGCGCCACGGCGGTCAGCGTTTGCAGCTTCTCGGGACCGATGGTGGTGTGGCCGAGCTTCAACTCCAGATTCGCGATGACGGACACAATATTGGCGTTGCCGCAGCGCTCGCCATAGCCATTGATGCAGCCTTGCACGTGAGTGCATCCGGCTTCGACCGCTGCAATGGTATTGGCCACCGCGACTTCGCAATCGTTGTGCGTATGGATGCCGATGACGCCGTCGAAGCGCTTGCGAACTTCCGAAACCACTTCAATGATGCGGTGGGTCAGATTACCGCCGTTGGTGTCGCACAGGCACAGCACGTCGGCACCGGCCTTTTTTGCGGCTTCGAGCGTACGCATGGCGAACTCGGGATTGGCGTTGAAGCCATCGAAGAAGTGCTCTGCGTCATACACCACCTCGCGGCCATGGTCTTTGAGATACTTTACCGTTTCGCCGATCAGTTGAAGATTTTGTTCTTCGTCGATGCCGAGCGCCCGATGAACGTGCAGATCCCAGCTCTTGCCGAAGATGCTGACGGTGGGGGTTTCGGCGTCCAGCAGCGCGCGCACGTTGGGATCCTGATCCACCGCGTTCTTGGCGAAGCGCGTGGAGCCGAACGCGGTCAGCCTGGCGTGTTTCAGCTTGACGTCTTTGGCGAGCTTGAAGAACTCTTTGTCCTTGGGGTTGGAATTCGGCCAGCCGCCCTCAATATAATCGATACCCAGCTCATCCAGTTTCTGCGCGATGATCAGCTTGTCTTCGACGGAGAATGAGACGGCCTCGCCCTGCGTGCCGTCCCGGAGCGTTGTATCGAATGTTTGAATGCGCATAGTTTTTAACTCCAAGCATTCACACGAGTGTGAATGCGGCAAGCAAGAGTGCTTGCGCCACGGCTACTTAACCGCGGCAGCCTCCTGCTCTTGCGGTACGCCTTCCTCCTTCTTTTTCTTGCTCAGGAACGTCATCATCTGCCGGAGTTCCTTGCCCACCCGCTCCACCGGCTGATCATGGCCAGCCTGGCGCAGCGCGAGGAATTTGTGACGGCCGGTCTTGTTTTCTTCGATCCATTCGCGCGCGAATTGGCCGGATTGAATCTCAGACAGGATCTTCTTCATCTCTTTGCGCGTCTCGGCGGTAACGATGCGCGGCCCGCGCGTGTAGTCGCCATATTCGGCCGTGTCGGAGACCGAGTAACGCATGTAGCCGAGGCCCCCTTCATAGATCAGATCGACAATCAGCTTCACTTCGTGCAGGCACTCGAAGTAAGCGATTTCGGGCGCATAACCGGCTTCGACCAAGGTCTCAAAACCCGCGCGGATCAACTCGCTAACGCCACCGCATAGCACGGACTGCTCGCCGAACAAATCGCTTTCGGTCTCTTCCTTAAAGCTGGTCTCGATTACTCCCGCCTTCAAACATCCCAACGCCAGAGCGTAGGCCAGCGCGTTCTGCAGCGCATTCATGGAAGCATCCTGATGGATGGCCACCAGCGCCGGTACGCCCACGCCTTCGGTATATAGCTCGCGCACGCGATGTCCGGGGGCCTTGGGAGCGATCATCGAAACATCAATGTTGGCCGGCGGCTTGATCTGTCCAAAATGAATGGCGAAGCCGTGCGCAAACATCAGGGTTTTGCCTGGAGCAAGGTTGGGAGCGATTTCGTTGTTATACAAATCGCCCTGGATATGATCCGGCACCAGGATCATGGCGATGTCGGCGCCCTTAATCGCGTCCCCGACGCCCAGAACCTTAAGCCCGGCGGAGGCGGCCTTGGCAGCGCTCTTGCTCCCCGCATGCAGGCCGACGGTTACGCTTACGCCACTGTCGCGCAAGTTGAGCGCGTGCGCGTGGCCCTGGCTGCCGTATCCAATAATGGTGACCGTTTTGTCTTTTAACCGGCTCAGATCGCCGTCTTTTTCGTAATATCGTTTTGCCATGTTGTCTTAGAGTCTCGTTTCGAGTTTTTCGTCAGCTTCGTCGGCCGTCGCCGCGTGGCGCGAAACCGGCGGCGCCAGGCGCAGTTTCTTGGCCTCGAGCGACACCGCAATCGCACCGGAGCGGGTTACTTCAATCTCACCATAACTGCGCATCACGTCGATGAATTCGTCCAGCTTTTCCGAGTCGCCCGTGGCTTCGAGCGCAAACCCTTCGGTAGAAGAATCCACCACGCGCGCACCGAAAATCTCCGCCTCTTTCAAGATCGCAGTGCGGCTGGAAATGGGAGCGCGCACCCTTAGCAGAGCCATTTCACGTTTCACGGCCGGAGAATCGGTGAGGTCCGAGGCTTGCAGCACATTCACCAGCTTATTCATTTGCTTGATTACTTGCGAACGCAGTTGCGGTTCGATGTCCACCACAATCGTCATACGCGAAAGCGTGGGATCGAGCGTACGCGCGACGGTCAGGCTCTCGATGTTGTAACCGCGAGCGCTCAACACGCCGGTGATACGCATCAGTGCACCCGGCTTGTTCTCCACCAGAAGTGAAATCAGTTGCAGCATATGGCTCAGACCTCCACCGGTTGCGGCGCTCCCAGGACCATTTCGTTGATCGCGCCGCCGGCCGGGACCATGGGGTAGACGTTCTCAAACGGCGTTACCCGCACGTTCAAAAGATAAGGGCCGGGCTCGCGCACCGCCTCTTCGAGCGCCGGAACAAGCTGATGTACGGCGTCAATGGTGCGGCCCTTGAAGCCATAAGCGCCTGCCAGCTTCTCGACATCCGGGAACGAGCTCAGCTCCACCTGACTGAGCCGATTGTTGTAAAAAAGCTCCTGCCACTGGCGGACCATGCCCAAATGTCCGTTGTTCACCACGATGATCTTGATCGGCAGCGCGTGATTGGCGATGGTGGCGAGCTCGGGAATCGACATCTGAAATCCGCCGTCGCCGACGATGGAGAACACCAGTTTGTCGGGCCGCGCAAACTGCGCGCCGATGGCCGCCGGCAGGCCAAAACCCATGGAGCCTAGGCCGCCCGAGTTGATCCACAGGCGCGGCGAATTGAAGCGGATGAACTGCGCCGCCCACATCTGGTGCTGGCCGACGTCTGAGGTGACAATGGCTCGGCCGCCGGAAAGCCGGTCGATTTCGCGCATCACGTGTTGCGGCTTAATCTCGCTGGTGGATACTTCGGGCGTCAGCGGATGCTCGGCCTTCCATTCGCGAACCTGCCGCCACCACGCCGCGCGTCCTGTGGAGTTTTGTTCGCGGCTCTCGGACGCCGTTTCCTGCAGAACCTTGGTAAGCTTCTCCAGCACGCGCTTGACGTCGCCCACGATGGGCAGGTCGGCCGCGCGGTTCTTGCCGATTTCGGCCGGATCGATATCCACGTGAATCACTTTGGCATGCGGCGCGAAGGCCGCCAGGCGCCCTGTGACGCGATCGTCGAAACGCACGCCCAGCGCGATCAGCAGATCGGCGTGTGTCATTCCCAGGTTCGCGGCGTAGCTGCCATGCATGCCCGGCATGCTGATGTAGTTGGGATGCTCGGCCGGCAATCCGCCCAGGCCCATCAGCGTGGTCACCGCCGGTGCGTCGATCAACTCCACCAATTCGCGCAGTTCTTCCGACGCATTGGCCGCGATAATGCCGCCGCCGGCATAGACAAACGGGCGCTCGGCCTCCCAGATCATTTGGGCCGCACGCCGGATCTGCCCGGTGTGGCCCTCGGTGAAGACCTTGTAGCCCGGAAGATGGATAGACGAAACCGGCGTGTAATGCGCCTGCGCCTGAAACACATCTTTCGGAATGTCGACCAGCACCGGACCCGGCCTTCCAGAGGACGCGATGTAGAACGCCTCATGAACCACCTGCGGCAATTCCGCGATGGTCTTCACCAGAAAATTGTGCTTGGTGCAGGAGCGCGTGATTCCGAACGTGTCGGCTTCCTGAAAGGCGTCGCTGCCGATCAGTTTGGTCGAAACCTGACCGGTGATGGCGACCACGGGAATGGAATCCATCATCGAATCCACCAGGCCAGTCACCAGATTGGTGGCGCCGGGGCCCGACGTAGCGCAACACACGCCCACGCGCCCCGTGGATCGTGCATAACCCTCGGCCGCGAACGCGGCATTCTGTTCGTGCCGCACCAGGATGTGGCGGATGGGGTGGTCGTACAGAGCATCGTAGAGCGGCAACGTGACGCCGCCCGGGTAGCCGAAGATGCAATCCACGTTTTCGCGTACCAGGCACTCCAGCAAAATCTGCGAGCCGGACATCAGTTTCGATTCCGTCACGCCGCTTGTTCGATGCGCAGGGGTTGTCGACGACATTTTTCTCTCCAAGAAAACGGGCACTCTAAAATCAAAAGGCCACCGGGTGGATTTTCTGTCCCCACCCGATGGCCTTTCGGAAACTTGTGTCCGAAGCCCTCAAGCGGGGCTGGTTACAACGACCTCAATAATAATGGGTCGAAGCTTCGGAACTTGACCGCTTGAAAAGACAGAGGCAACTACCACGCCTGGTAAAGCGGGAGTCACGCTGGCTTGTCCTTTCGAAGCGATCATTGGATTTAGATTATCCCACCAGCGTGGTAAATGCAAGAGGGTCTTTGTATAAATTATGTTAATCTCGGCATAGGATGCCGCCGGGCGGGCGCCAGTGGGGCGCTCAGCTAAACTTGCGCCGTACCACCATCCACGAACAGTTCGATTCCGGTGATGAAGCTGCTGTCATCGGACGCCAGAAACACAGCAGCCTTGGCGATCTCATCCGGACGGCCCAGGCGTCCCATGGGAACGGCAGATGCAAAACCTGCTTTGATTTGCTCAATCTGCTCCGCGCTGCGCCCAGGGATTTCGAAGATCGGAGTGTCAATGGGACCCGGACTGATGACGTTCACGCGGATTTTGCGATCTTTCAAATCCGCAGTCCAGGTGCGGGCGAAGGACCGAACGGCGGCCTTGGTCGCACTGTACACACTCATGCCAGGGAATCCTTTCGATGCGGCTACCGATGCATTGAGCAGGATGGAGCCTCCATCCGTGAACAACGGAAGCGCCTTCTGCACCGTGAACAGGAGCCCTTTGACGTTGATGTTGAAAGTTTTGTCGAAGTCCTGCTCGGTAATGGCTCCCAGAGCCGCGCGCGGTGCGCCGACGCCGGCGTTGGCAAACAGGACGTCGATGTGTCCTTTCTCGCGTTTCACGGTTTCGTACAAGCGGTCGATATCCGCCAGGTTCGAGACGTCTCCCTGGACGCCCGTTACGCCTTTGCCAATCTGCTTTACCGCCGCTTCGAGTTCGTCGCGACGACGGCCGGTGATAAAGACATAGGCCCCTTCGGCGACGAAATACTCAGCGGTGGTGAGGCCCATCCCACTGCTGCCGCCAGTGATAACCGCAATTTTCCCGTCTAGTTTTACCATCAGGTGTAGTTACTCCGCCAAAACCCGGTGTACGAACTGGACCGCCATCGATCCTTCCCCCACCGCCGCAGCCACGCGCTTCATGCTGCCGGCACGAACGTCGCCCACCGCGAAGACGCCGGGGAGGCTGGTTTCGAGCATAAAAGGCGGACGGTGCAGAGGCCAGTTCTCGCCAGCATCCGCGCCAGTCTTAATGAACTGCTTGGGATCCAGCGCAACGCATCCTTCGAGCCACGCGGTGTTCGGGCGAAGCGCCGGTCATCAGGAACAGGTGGCCCGTTTCGCAGGTGTGTTGCTCTCCAGTTTTTGTGTTCCGCCAGTGCGTCCGTTCCAGGTGCCCGTTGCCTTCCAGAGCTTCGATCTCAGTCCAGGTTTTCAGCGTGATCTCATTGCAGGCCTCAATGCGCGAAATCAAGTATCGCGACATGGTCTCGGAAAGGCCGGGCCCGCGAACCAGGAGGTAGACGTGCTTCGCGACGGTCGACAAATAGATCGCCGCCTGGCCGGCGGAATTTCCGCCTCCCACAATGGCCACCACTTGATTCGCGCAAACCTGCGCCTCCACCGCCGTCGCGCCGTAGTATACGCCCGCGCCTTCGAACTGCGCCAGGTTTTCCAAGCCCAACTTTCGATACTGGGCGCCGGCCGCCACGATGATGCTGCGGCTGCGAACCATTCCACCATCGTCCAACTGGATCGCGTAGGGCGGCTTGGCGCATTTGAGCGAGGCAGCGGAACGAGCTATGGAGATGTGCGCGCCGAACTTTTCCGCCTGAACGAATGCGCGGGAGGCCAACTCCTGCCCGGAAATTCCCATCGGGAATCCAAGATAGTTCTCGATTCGCGAACTGGATCCCGCTTGTCCACCCGGGGCGTTGCTCTCGATCACCAGCACATTCAACCCTTCCGACGCTCCATAAACAGCAGCGGCCAGCCCGCTCGGTCCAGCGCCGACGACGATCAGATCATACACGCCGCCCTCATCGATTCCCGCATTCAACCCGAAGCACTCGGCGGCCTCGGCGTTGCTGGGATTGCGTAGCACCAGTTCGCCCCGGCAGATCAGCACCGGGATATCGGTTATGCGGATTTCGAAATGATCCAGCAATGTCTGGACATCGGATTCTTTCTCCACGTCCACATAGGTGAACGGATGGCCGTTGCGGGAAAGAAAACCCCGCAGACGCATAGTGTCGGCGGAATTGGAGGACCCGATCAGCACCGCGTCGCCCACCGAATGGCTGATCAGATAAACGCGCCGCGTGATGAAAGCGCGCAGAAACAGCTCGCCCAGCGCAGCGTCGGTCTGCATGAGCTTTTGCAGATTCGCGCGGCTGATTTCGAGCAGCCTACTGTCCAGCGTTGCCCGGCATCGAACCAAAGAGCGCCGCCCCGAGAGATGGCTCACTTCACCAGTAAACTTCCCGACCCCGTGCACCGCAAGCACGCTTTCGTGGCCGTTGGTCACGCTCACCAGCTCAATGCTTCCCTCCAGTACAACGAAACTTCCGTGCTCTGCATCTCCCTGATCGAAAATGATTTCCCCCGCGGCCACTTGCCGCTCCTCGCCGAGTGGCATGAGCCGCGCAATTTGCGCCTGGTCCAGCGTAGGGAACATTCCATCCGGGAATTCTGCGATTTCTGCCATTACCTGCCCGCCAACTTCCTCAAGATAACATTCTGATGCAAATGTGATGCTTCAGGCGCAAGAAAGGAACGAAGGGAAACGGGAGTTCACGGATTGGGTCTAATTTGCAGAGGAAATTATGAATCGAATCAAAAGTTTCGCACTGGCGGCCGTTCCTGGATTCTTCCTAACGGTGACAGCTCTCACAATGGATGCGCCGAACATGCAGGCTCAAGTTGCCGTCAACATTGGACCCGCGCCCGAGTGTCCTTACGGTTACTACGACACCCCTCCATATGCTTGCGCTCCTTACGGTTATTACGGGCCGGAATGGTTTTCGGGTGGCATCTTCATCGGCGTTGGCCCGTGGTTCCATGGCGCCGCCGACTTCCGCGGCCATGTGAATAACCATTTCCATCCCGACCATGGATATAAAGGCCCCATGCCCAAGGCGGGCGAGCGGCCCGATCCGGCGAATCATCTCGACAAGATGGCGCATTTCAAAGGGAACGAGATGCGCGATGGGCGTGGCCACGTAACCAAACGCTAAGAAGCGCCGTTGTTCTCACCAAAGTGAGCCAGGTGGCCCGACCTTGCGGGTGGGCCACTTCACCCCCGCCGTAACAATCGAGGCCCTTCAGCGGCTACGATCATACGTATGCCAACATCGGGCGGCGGGCTGCTGGACGGGCGAGCTTATCTGGAATCCCTCCAGGATGGCCGCGCGGTTTATATCCATGGGGAACGCGTCGCCGATGTCACTACCCACCCTGCCTTCCGCAACGCTTCCAAATCGGTAGCGCGGCTCTACGACGCGCTGCACGATCCCAAACAACGCGACGCACTCACTGCCGCCGACGCATTCGGAGAGCGCACGCACAAATTCTTCAAGCCCAGTTACAGCGCGCAGGAGCTGGTGGAAGCTCGCGAAGCCATCAGCATTTGGGCTCGGCTGAGTTACGGCTTCATGGGCCGCACTCCGGACTATAAGGCTGCGTTCATGGCGAGCATGGCGGCGAACCCGGCGTTCTACGCTCCGTTCGACGGCAGCGCGACGGCCTGGTATCGCAAGTACTCTTCGCAATGCCTGTTCCTGAATCATGTGCTGATCAACCCGCCCGTGGATCGTAATCGGCCGGTGCATGAAGTGGAAGATGTTTTCGTACACGTGGTGAAGGAGCGAGATGACGGTATCGTAGTGTCCGGCGCGAAGATGCTGGCCACCGGATCGGCGCTCACGCATGCCACCTTCGTCGCCCAAAACAGCGCAGTCACGCTGGATAAGGACAAGGCAAAGGATTTCGCCGTCGTCTTCATCGCTCCGATGGACTCGCCCGGCGCCAAGCTCATTTGCAGGCCGTCCTATGAAATGAATGCCCGCAGTCCGTTCGACCATCCGTTGTCGAGCCGCTTCGATGAGAATGACGCGGTGATCATTTTCGACAACGTCTTTGTCCCTTGGGAGAATCTGCTGGTGTTTCGCGACCCGGAGCGCGCCAACAGCTTTTACGCCGAGTCGAGATTCGTGAACCGCTTCACCTTGCAGGCCGGCGTCAGGTTAACGGTGAAGCTGGAAATGATGGCGGGCCTGTTCGCAAAAGCGATCGCCACCAACGGCACCGATTCGTTCCGAGGCGTCCAAGCCGCGCTGGGTGAGATTCTGGCCTGGAGGCACCTGATGATGGCCATGACCACCGCCATGTGTCTCGATCCGGAACCCGCTCCCGGCGGGACCGTCGTCCCCAAGTCCGAGTACGCCAGCAGCATCAAAATGTTCGCATCCGAATGCTGGCCGGCGGTTCGCCACATCTTCGACAAGCAGCTGGCCGGCAGCCTGTTGGTGGCGCCATCCAGCTTTCAGGATCTAAAGAACGCCGAACTGCGGCCGCTGATCGACAAATATTATCGAGGCTCGTCCGGTGCGGCCGAAGAACGCGTGAAATTGTTCAAGTTGATTTGGGATGCCATCGGCACGGAGTTTGGCGCGCGCCACGAACTCTATGAGATCAACTATTCCGGAAACCACGAGCAGGTACGGATGGACGTAGTCAACTTTTCGCGCCGTAATAATCTGATCGAACAGTTTAAGGGAATGGCCGATTCGTGCATGGCTGAGTATGATCTGGACGGCTGGAAAGACTCCACCTGGTCCTTCGATAAGTAGTATTGGATATCTTGTATTGGATATCCTATCGTCGTGAGCATTCGCCGGTTCGGAACCACCGCCGCACTGTCTTTATTGTTGTTGGGGCAGCACGCCCGGGCGTCGGGCCCCGCGCAGCTCACTATGCCCGTGGCGGGATTGCGCCAGCCCGCTGAAATTCTCGTGGACCGTTGGGGCGTGCCGCACATCTACGCGGCGAACCATGACGACGCTTTCCTGGCGCAAGGCTTCAACGCCGCACGCGACCGGCTGTTCCAGATCGATCTGTGGCGCCGGCGTGGCCTGGGTCGTCTGGCGGAGGTCCTGGGACCGGCGTGGGTGGAACGCGACAAAGCGGCACGACTGTTTCTTTATCGGGGTGACATGGAGAAGGAATGGGCGGCCTATGGACCCGACGCGCAGGCTATCGCGACGGCCTTCGTGGCAGGCATTAACGGCTATATCGATTGGCTGGCCGCGCACCCCGAGCAAATGCCGCCGGAATTCAAGCTGCTCGGGTACAGTCCCTCAAAATGGGAAGCGAGGGATGTGGTGCGCATTCGCAGCCATGGATTGACGCGCAATCTGACGAGCGAAGTGGCGCGCGCGAATACGGTGTGCAAAACCGATTCGAAGAACGGCCCGAAGTACGATCAAATCCGCTATGGGCTTCAACCGCCCTGGGAAACCAAGGTTCCCGAAGGTTTGGACGCTTGCTTGCCGCCGGACGTGCTGCGGGTCTTCACGCTCGCGACGGAAGAAGTCCACGTGAACGCCGCTAACAGAACCGCGGCGGTGAGCCCTGTTTCAGGGCCAAGGGAGCGCTCCCGCGAGGACGCCGAAGGCAGCAACAACTGGGTGATCGCGCCCTCCAGATCCGCAACCGGCCGGCCCATTCTGGCCAACGATCCGCATCGCGCCTACAGCACGCCGAGCTTACGCTACATCGCGCATATCAACGCTCCGGGCATGAGCATCATCGGCGCCGGCGAACCCGCTTTGCCGGGAATTTCGATCGGCCACAATGGCAGCATCGCGTTCGGCCTGACGATCTTCGATGTCGACCAGGAAGATTTGTACGTTTACGATCTCAATCCGAAGAACGCGCGTGAGTATCGCTATAAAGGCTCCTGGGAAACCATGCGTGTGGTTCGCGAGACCATCGACATCAAGGGAGCCGCGCCCGTCCTGGTGGAACTGGTATTTACGCGGCACGGCCCTGTCATCTACGACGACACTGCCAAACATCATGCCTACGCGGTTCGCACTTGCTGGCTCGAACCCGGCATGTCTCCTTACTTCGGCAGCGTGTCTTACATGCGCGCGACTAATTTCGCCGACTTCAAGCGCGCCATGCTGCACTGGGGCGCTCCCACTGAAAATCAAATCTATGCAGACGTGAAGGGCAACATTGGTTGGGTTCCCGGCGGACTGGCCCCCATCCGTCCTAATTGGGACGGCCTGATGCCCGTTCCCGGCGATGGCCGCTATGAATGGGCGGGATTCCTGCCCGGCGACAAATTGCCGTCGTCCTACAATCCGGCGAAGGGGTACGTCACCACTTCGAACGAGATGAATCTTCCGGCCGACTATCCATACAAAGAGCGCAAGCTCAGCTTCGAGTGGACCAACGGATCGCGCCACGCGCGCATCGATGAGGTGCTGAAGGGGTTGCCGAAGTCGTCGCTTGAGGATTCGATGAAGTTGCAGAACGACGTGACATCCATTCCCGCGCGGCGTCTGGTGGCATTGCTCACTCCGCTTCACACCGGCGATCCAAAAGCTGCGGCCGCGCTCAATTTACTACGCGGCTGGGATGCGCGCGAGTTGCCGGAGTCAGCGCAAGCGGCGCTGATGGAGGTCTGGATCTCACGGCATCTGGAGCGCGCGTTCCTCGACGCTGTATTACCCCCGAACGCCGCGCACGCCATCTCGTCGCCGGATATGGGCGTGATGCTCGACATGCTGGAAAAACCCGGCGCAGTGCCGAACCGTGATGCGCTTCTGCTCCGCACTATTGCCGCCGCTTACGAGGAAATGGAAAAGCTCGAAGGCGCCGATCCGAAGGCCTGGCAGTGGGGTAAGCTGCACCATTCGCTGCCGGAGCACCCGCTGATGCAGGCGGTGGATGGAGAAATGCTGCATCGCCTTCAGCCCGGACCATTTCCCACGCCCGGCGGTCCGTATACGCCGAATGCATCCAGTTATCGCGCGAGCGATTTTCAATTGACGGGCGGGCCATCATTTCGGATGGTGCTGGACGTCGGTAATTGGGACAATTCGCGTGCGGTGAATTATCCGGGCCAGTCCGGCAATCCCGATGATGATCACTATCGCGATCTGACGGAGAAGTGGCTGACGGGCAAATATTTTCCCCTGCTCTACACCCGCGATGCGATCGAGAAAGAGACGGTCACGCGCATCCTTCTGCAGCCGCCGGCCGTGGCCTGGACAGCGGAGCAAGATCATCAGAACATGCTGGATCAGCTCGGCATCAAAGCCTTGCGCCCCGGGCCGAGCGGCAAAGAGGACGCACCGGATCACGCCAATTATGACGAGTCCAAGGCCAATCCTTTTCCCAACCTCCCCGACGCCTTGACGCTCAAGAACGGCAAGCAGGTCACCAGCGCGGAAATGTGGTGGAAGGAACGACGCCCGGAAATCATCGAGGATTTCGAGCGCGAGGTATTGGGCCGGGTTCCCAACAACGTCCCCAAGGTGACCTGGTCCATCACCAGCACGGAGCGTGCGATGGCTGGTTCACATGCAGTGCTTCGTAAGCAGCTGGTGGGGCACGTCGAGAATTCGTTGTACCCGCTGATCGATGTGGATATTCAGATGACGTTGGTGACGCCGGCCGAAGCTACGAGTCGCGTTCCCGTGATGATGATGTTCACCTACGGGCGCGGCGAATCACCTGCCGCCGAGCAGATCATCGCGGACGGCTGGGGTTACGCGTCGATCGTTCCCGTCAGCATCCAAGCCGACAACGGCTCGGGCTTAACCAGAGGCATCATTGGCCTCACGAACAAGGGTCAGCCGCGCAAGCCGGATGACTGGGGAGCATTACGAGCCTGGGCCTGGGGCGCGTCGCGCGGCCTGGATTATCTGGAGACAGACCAATCCGTGGATGCCAAACGCGTCGGCATCGAAGGCGTCTCGCGCTACGGCAAAGCGGCGCTGGTGACCATGGCGTTCGATACCCGCTTCGCGCTCGTTCTGGTCGGTTCTTCCGGAGAAGGCGGCGCGAAACTGCATCGGCGCAATTGGGGCGAGGCGGTGGAGAATTTCACCGGAACTGTTGAATATCATTGGATGGCCGGCAACTTCCTGAAGTACGGCGCTGCCGAAGCGACGTTTGGAAGCAAGAACGCCGGCGACTTGCCTGTGGACGCTCATGAGCTGATCGCGTTGTGTGCGCCGCGCCCCACATTCATCAGTTATGGCGTGCCGGAAAAGGGCGATGCGAAATGGCTTGATCAGCAGGGTAGCTACATGGCTGTTGTCGCCGCGGGGCCGGTATTCAGACTCTTAGGCGCGAAGGATCTGGGCGTCTCGGAAGATTACCGCACCGCGAAAATGCCAGCCGTGAACGTGGGCTTGCTGGATGGCGAGCTGGCCTGGCGTCAGCACGATGGTGGACACACCGATGGCCCAAATTGGAAATACTTTCTGGCTTGGGCCGACCGGTTAGCGGCTAAGTCAACGTCGGCTGCGCGCTAACAGGCTCTTGCCCTGCATCGCCGATCCCGGCGGAACGCCCATGACATCCAGCAAGGTGGGCGCAATGTCGAGCAGATGCATCCCCTCCACCTCGCCTCTTACCTCGCCGTCCGGAGTGGCCAGAAGGAACGAGCCGAATTGCGCGTGATTGCAATCGTCGGGGCCCGTATCGTTTTCTTCGACGTACAAAGTGTCGTATCCAAGACCGCCGATGGACCGCCAATAAAGGGCGCCAAAGTGGACCAGTAGATCCGGTGGCACATTGTTCAAATGGTGATAGATTTCCCGCGGCCGAAACACAAGGTTGCCCATTGGATTGCCGCGGTCGTCGGGAAGCGCCAGGAAGCGTTCCTTCATTTCGCACAGGAACGATTCATATTCCGAAGGCGGGATAATTCCCTCCGGTTCCCGTCCCTCGACGTTGAAAAACACCCGGGCGTAATACCCGCCTTCGCTCCAAGCCTTGGTGCGGCTCCAGTCCACAAGTTTCGGCGAAAACGGCGTGAGCCCCGCAGGCTTTTCCTTCAGCGCCAGCAGACCTTCGCGATACAACCATTCATTCACGCAAAATCCACCGTCCAGCCTTTGAGCGCCATGATCGGACACTACCAGCACGGCAGTGTCGTCCTCAATCAGCTCCAGCGTCTTGCCGATCTCTTCGTCCAGGTACTTGTAATAGTCGTAGACCACGGTCTTGAAGGGACTGTCCGGCTCATGTTGCCGATGCAGCGGATCGTGATGTTTCCAGAAGCCATGATGAATCCGGTCCAGCCCGATTTCAACGAACTGGAAAAAATCCCAATCCACGGTGGCCATCAGATACCGGATCACTTCGAAGTGCTTCTTCGTCATGTCATAGATCTGGTCGCGCAGCCAAGCCTTGCTTTCGGTGCGAAAGCCCCTCACGTCCACGGGATATTCGCCCACCAGCTGCTCGATATCCATCTTCACCGATGCGGGGTATGTATAGTCGTTTTGCGCGGTATCGGGCGTCAAAAAGCAGCCCACCTTCACTCCCTGCAGGGGACGGATGGGGTAGGAAGGCGGCACGCCGACCACTACACAGGTTCGTCCATGGCTGTTGAGAACATCCCAGATGGCAGGCTCGGTGATGGAAGCCGAATTTACTACGCCCAGCCCGCTGTAGGAGTAGTCCGTGCGGTTTCGAAATCCGTAGACGCCCAGTGAGCCAGGATCCTGGCTGGTCGCCATGCACATCCAGGCCGGCACGGTGATGGGAGGGATCACGCTCTCTAGCCGCCCGTAGCATCCACGGTTCATCAGCGCTTTAATATTGGGCAACTCCGGGTGCCCAAACAGGATCTCCGGGGCCGCGCAATCCAGCCCGATAACGAGAGTCTTCACTTTGTGTCCTTCGAGATTCCGAAAATTTTTGCGAGCGGACGGCAGGCCTGCCAGAGCCTCAAAACGTGGTCCCCCGAGTCACTTTCTCCAAGTGAGTACTCAATTGTGCCACAAGAGCTTCCGAACAACACGCGACAAACGTCTTAGAACGAAACCGTCCGGGTCCCACAGGTACTATCGGTGGTTCGCTGCGGGTCGATGATAACGTTCACAAGCCACAACGCGAACGAGCGCTGGTACGCTCGAAAAATTCGGCCGGCGATTCAGGCGTCGAAAGTTAGAAATCGGTTTGTCTATTATCCCATCTGAATAATAGGATGTGTCCGATATATCTCGGCGTAAGTAGGTGTTTTCCCCTAGTTTGAATTGCGCAAACCCTCTATAGATGACAGGGAAAGGTAGTACTGTTACTCTCGACTATTGACATTATTTACCCCGCTACTTAGAATCGGAAATCCTCCCTTGGGAGAATACAAACTACAGCAAGGTCGCCGTGACGCTCGCGTTACCGGGCTGCGACCGTGAAGAAGCGGTTTTGCCATGTTTGCACGGCGGAGCTAGGCTTATGTCGGCTAAAATTTTCGTACCCATCCTGGTTGTAGGGTCGCTGCCCGTCTTGTTCGCCCCGGGAATCAAACTCGCCTAGAGGACCGCGATCGTCCTGCTGTTTTGGGATTGGTTGAAATGAACTTAAGAAGGAAGCACTCGATTATGCCTTTTGGACGAACGCTGGTGGATTTGTATTCCCCCGTGAATCGCCATGGGCATGCTCTGTCAAGTGCATCTCCACCAGGATGAACAGGAGTTAGGAACTCCCGCCAGCTATGGTTCAAAGGGTTATGATTACGGGACTCGGATGGACCACCTCTCTCGGGCACGGCCTGGAGACAAGCTGGAAAAGACTGATAGCGGGAGATTCAGGCATACGTCCGATTAGTTTTTGGGACACCACCACTTATTCGGCGAAACTCGCCGCTGAGGTTCGCGACATCCCTCGGGATACTGGCCCGATACCGTCAAGTTGGTGCCGGAGGAGCGCTCGGCTCTTCCTGCCCGTGGTTCGCGAGGCTTTTGGCGATGCGCGTCTGGATGCCGCGCCCATTGCGTCTGACGATATCGGGATCGCCGCCGGCGCCAGCGTCAATTATATAGATCACCGTCTCATCCGGGAGTATTTCTCCAGGTGGGACGCGGCTACGCGCAAAATGGCGTTCAAGAGTTTGGGCCTTGGCGAGGCGCGTCCCGAGCTGTTTGCGCGCCGTGCGGGTGACATGATGGCGAGCCTTCCGGCGCGTCTGCTGCACCTGGGCGGACCGTCCTTCGCCGTTGACACCGCATGTGCCGCAAGTTCGCACGCCATCGGTGAGGCATATCGTCTGATTCGCCGCGGCCGGGTATCGGCGATGATTGCCGGAGGAAGCGCAGCGCTGGTTTCGCCTCTCGGAATTATTGCGTTCTCTTTGTTAGGAGCCTTGAGCCGCTCCTCCAACCCCGCGGAAGCATCGCGTCCCTTCGATCGTCTGAGAGACGGTTTCGTGATGGGCGAGGGTGCGGGAGCGATTGTTCTCGAGAGCCTTCCGAGCGCGCTCAAACGTGGCGCACGGATCTATGGCGAGGTGGTTGGCTACGGTTCCACTTCGAACGCCGGCAGCCTGACCGATCCCTCTACTGACGGTTGCCCGGAGGCGCGCGCCATGGCCTCTGCCTTATCGGAAGGCGGAATGGCGCCTGAAGAAGTGGATTATGTGGCCGCGCATGGCACCTCGACGTTAAAGAACGATGCTACTGAAACGCTGGCCATCAAGCGGGTCTTCGGGGAGCACGCTCGCCGGCTGCTGATTTCGTCCAACAAGGGACAGATCGGCCACACCATTTCCGCGGCGGGTGTTTCGAATGTGATCTGCGCCGTCAAGGCGATCAACGAAGGAATAGCGCCGCCAACTATGAACCTGCGAAATCCCGACACGGAGTGCGATCTCGACTATGTTCCAAACCAAAGCCGTCCGTCGCGGATTCGCGGCGCTCTGGCGAATGCATTCGCCTTTGGGGGACAGAACACCGCGCTGGCAATCCGGGCCTGGAGCGGTTCGTGAGAAGAGCAGGACGCAATCGGAGGAATGTTGATGAATTCTAAACTGACGGAAGCCCAGATACACGATAAGTTCGCAGACATCGTCGCGGCGAGCCTGCGGATCGACCGGGAGCGAGTGACCATGGATGCGCATCTCATGGAAGACCTCGGCGGCGAATCGCTGGATCTGATCGAAATCACCATGGAAACGGAAACTGCTTTTGACGTTTGGCTTCCCGAAAAAAGCATTCTCGATACTGCCGCCGAAATTTTTGGGCCGGATGTTTTGGTGCACGAAGGGCTGCTGACCGAAGCCGGCAAGGAAATGCTGCGCCGCCGTATGCCTCCCGAGACTGAGCACATGTTCGAAGGCGAGGTTACGGTCAAAGCGCTGCAATCCTACTTCCTTACGGTGGGTAGCTGGGTGGCCATGATCGATCGGCTTGCGCAATACACGCCCGACACCTGCGACTCGTGCCGAGGGCAGCTGAAGGCCGAGACAGGCTTTCGCCTGCAGTGCACGCTGTGCCACAAGGAAGTGTCGCTGCGGTCCGGGGAAGAACTAAATCGCGAATGGGTTCAACAGTATTACGACCAGGAGTTTCTGCCTTCCAAGGTCACTCAGGGGGAGCCGATGAGCACGGCGTCTGCCTGAAACGTCTGTGTGAATGAGCCATCTGCCATGACTGCCGAACGATCTTTTGCTGTCGCTGTCTCTAATGTGCCGGGATGGGCCGATCCGGGCCCCGCTATCGCCGCCGCGCGTTCAGGTGCCGCCGGTATCCTGAATCTTGAATTCATCGCAGGCCATAAACCCGCCGCCGAAATGGTGGCCCGCGCGGTTTCGTTAACCCGGCGCGCCAAGGGAGAGCTGGGTGTTCGCCTGGACTCCGGAGTGAGTTGGGCCGCCGATTTGCTGCGCTCGCTTCCAGAGGAAATCGCTTTCGTTGTTTTGGCCGCTGCCGACTCCGTAAAATATCCCAAGCTCATCGCGGCTGCCGGACCACGGCGTTGCCTGCTCGAAGTTACCTCGAGTGCGCAAGCCGCAAGTGCGCGCAAAGCTGGATTCACCGCGCTGATTGCCAAGGGCCATGAAGCTGCCGGGCGCGTGGGCGAGGAAAGCACATTCGTTCTGCTGCAGCGCCTGCTTGCCGAACACGACCTGCCGGTTTGGGCCATGGGTGGAATCGGCATCCATTCCGCCGCCGCTTGTTTCGCCGGTGGAGCTGCGGGCGTGGTGCTCGATTCACAAGTTTTGCTCACGCCGGAGTCGAGCATTCCAGCTCCCGTGCGTGCCGCGCTTTCAAGACCCGATGGCGGCGAAACGGTTTGCCTCGGCCAGGAAGCCGGCCCACTCTTCCGCGTTTATAAACAGCCGGCCGGCAAAGCGATCCGGGAACTGGAAGCGCTCGAGCACAAGCTCAGTGGACCGAAGGCGCGAGAACAATGGCTGGATGCGATTGAGTCCGCGACCGGTTGGGGATCTCACGATTCCAACGTGTGGCCGCTAGGACAAGATGCAATATTTGCCCGATCTTTCGCGAATCGGTATGACAACGTGGCCGGCATCCTGGATGCTGTCTACGAATCGGTTCGGGAGCATGCGCGGCTGGCCGCGGAAACCCAGCCCTTGGCGCCGGGCTCGCCGCTGGCCGTTTCGAACGGTACTCAATATCCAATCCTTCAAGGCCCCATGACACGCGTGAGCGACAAGGCTGCTTTCGCGCACGCCGTGGCGAAGGACGGTGGCCTGCCATTTCTGGCGCTGGCGCTGATGCGTGGTCCGCAGGTGCGGACGCTGCTGGCCGAGACCAAGCAACTGCTCGGCTCGTTACCCTGGGGAGTTGGCATTCTCGGTTTTGTTCCGGCGGAACTGCGCGCCGAACAGCTGGCCGAGGTCGACAAATATCGTCCTCCATTCGCAATCATCGCGGGCGGCCGTCCGGATCAGGCGCATGGCCTGGAGCAGCACGGCATCCGAACTTATCTTCACGTTCCCACACCGAATCTGCTACGCGGCTTTGTGGAAGACGGCGCACGGAAGTTCATTTTTGAAGGACGCGAGTGCGGCGGCCACGTGGGCCCAAAGACCAGCTTCGTTCTGTGGGACTCCATGGTCGAAGAGTTGCTTGCGCTCACCGACAAGGGCGTGCCGGCCCAGGAACTGCACGTGGTTTTTGCGGGCGGAATTCACGATGCGCGTTCGGCCGCGATGGTGGCGGCGCTGGCAGCTCCACTAGCGGCGCGTGGCGCGAAAATCGGCATGCTCATGGGCACCGCTTACCTGTTCACCCGGGAAGCGGTGGAAGGCGGCGCGATTGTCGAAGAGTTTCAGAAGCAAGCTATCGCATGCCGGCAGACGGTTGTCCTGCACTCCGGTCCGGGCCATTCCACGCGTTGCGCCGAAACGCCGTTCAACGAAACATTCCGCTCCAGCCGCCGCGAATTGCTCGCCGCTGGAAAATCAGTCGAAGAAGTGAAGAACGCGCTGGAGGATCTGAACCTCGGAAGACTGCGCGTAGCCAGCAAGGGGTTGGAGCGCAAGGGCGACGCGTTGGTAGAAGTGGCGCGCGAAGAGCAGTTAGAGCAAGGCATGTACATGATCGGCCAGGTGGCTGCACTGCGCAGCGGTGTTTCCACAGTTCGCGAGATGCATGAAGCTGCGTCCGCCGGAAGTGTGCGTGTACTTGAGAATCTGCCTGCGGCCGAAGACACGCGAGCCAAATCCAGCCGCAACGTCCCGCGCCCCTGCGACGTGGCCATCGTGGGCATGAGTTGTTTGCTGCCTGGCGCGCCCAACATCGAAGCATTCTGGTCGAACATTGTTTCCGGAATCGACGCCATTAGCGAGGTCCCCGAGGATCGCTTCGACGTTGATACTTACTTTAACGACGACAAGAAAGCGCGCGATTCCATCTATTCGCGCAAGGGCGGATTTGTCGCCGACGTCGCGTTCGATCCTATGCGCTATGGCATTCCACCGAATTCGCTGGCGTCCATCGATCCTTTGCAATTGCTG
This sequence comes from Bryobacterales bacterium, assembly GCA_963781905.1. Lineage (GTDB taxonomy): Bacteria > Acidobacteriota > Terriglobia > Bryobacterales > Bryobacteraceae > Palsa-89. The sequence continues at coordinate 2,532,889 of CAWAHZ010000010.1, read as the reverse complement.
ATGCTGGTGACGGTGGATGAGGCATTGCGGGATGCGGGCTATCATCGCCGCAAATTTGCGCGCGAACGAACCTCGGTGATGCTGGGCTTCAGCGGAGGCCTGGGTGAGCTGGGGGTCAACTACGCCGTTCGTTCCAGCCTCGCGCAGTTCGCCTCTGTTCCACCCGAAGTGATGGAGCGGCTTCCGGAATGGACCGAGGATTCGTTCCCCGGCATCCTGCCGAATGTCGCGGCCGGCCGCGTGGCGAATCGATTCGACCTGTCGGGCGTCAATTTCACGGTGGACGCCGCCTGTGCCTCATCGCTCGCAGCCATTTATGTGGCGGCTCGAGAGCTGGCCTGCGGTGACAGCGACATGGTGATTACCGGCGGCATTGATTCCGGACAGAATCCATTCGGCTATTTGTGCTTCTCGCGCGTGACCGCGCTTTCCGGCCGCGGCCATTGCAGCACGTTCGACAAGAGCGCCGACGGTATTGCGATCAGTGAAGGCGTCAGCGTCGTAGTTCTGAAACGGCTGGAAGACGCCGAGCGGGATGGCGACCGCATCTACGCCGTGATTCGCGGTGTTGCAGGATCGAGCGACGGGCGTGGCCGCAGTATGACCGCGCCTCGTCCCGAAGGCCAGGTGGTTGCGCTTCGCCGCGCTTACGAGCAAGCGGGGATTTCGCCATCGACAGTTGGATTGATCGAAGCTCACGGAACCGGCACCGTGGCAGGCGACGCATCTGAATTGGCTTCGTTGATGGATATCTTCAAAGCGGCCGGCACGCAGGCCAGAACCTGCGCGGTGGGTTCCGTGAAGTCCATGATCGGGCACACCAAAGCCGCGGCGGGTGTCACCGGCTTGATCAAAGCTGCGTTGGCCCTGCATCAGCGCGTTTTGCCGCCAACGTTAAACGTTACTGAGCCGAATCCCCAGCTGCTCGAATCGGACTCGCCGTTTTATCTCAACACCGAAGCTCAGCCATGGGCAGCGAATGGATCGCCACGCCGCGCCGGAGTGAGCGCATTCGGATTTGGTGGAAGCAATTTCCACGCGGTGCTCGAAGAATATCGCGACGACGTTCGCCGAACTTCGGAGGAGACTCTGGTTCGGCAATGGCCCTCGGAATTGTTTTTCTGGGCTGCTCCCGATAAATCGGCGCTGGGCGCGGCGCTCGATACAACCGTCCGGCAGGTGTCGGGCGCACGTTGCCACTTCACCAGCCTGGCGCACGCCATCTGCTCCACGGCTTCGGAAACCGTTCGTAAGTCCGGCATCCGGCTGGCCATCGTCGCTTCCTCCCTGGCGGAACTTGTGGAGCGCATCGGCATCGCCCGACAAGCTCTGCTCGAAAATTCAGATTCCCTGCGCGATTCCAAGCGCGGCATTTATCTGGGCTCAGGTCCGCTGGACGGCAAAATCGCATTTCTCTTCCCCGGCCAGGGTTCGCAACATCCAGGCATGTTGCGCGAACTCGCGGTTCGAATGCCAGAGTTCCGCGACACGTTTGCCACAGCCGATAAGACACTGCCGCCGGTGGACGGTTTCCCGTTCAGCCGAACCATCTATCCAGGCAGCACGTTCGGCGCCGAAGAGCGCGACCGGTTGATGGCGGCGCTTACCGAAACGGATGTGGCGCAGCCCGCTCTGGGTGTCGTCGACACCGCGACTTTCAAATTGCTCCACCGGCTCGGCATTCATCCCGACATGGTGGCCGGACACAGTTACGGCGAATATGTCGCGCTGCACGCCGCCGGCGTACTCTCCGAAGAAGATCTTTTCCGCGTGTCGCTCGCTCGCGGCCAGGCCATTCGAGGCTCCATCTCAGGCGATGCGGGCGCCATGGCGGCCATCGCAGCCACTCCGGAGAAAGTAGCCGGAATCATAGCTGCGGTCCCGGACGTAACCATCGCGAACTACAACGCTCCGCTCCAAACCATCATTGCCGGACCTACCGCCGCGGTGCTCGAAGCGATCAAGAAGTTCGAAAGCGCCGGTGTCGGTGCGCGGCGAGTGCCCGTGGCTTGCGCCTTCCACACGCCCTTGATGGCGAAGGCGGCCAAGCAATTCAACCAGTCTCTTGCGGCGACGGAATTCCAGAAGCCGCAAGTGCCGGTGTTTTCGAATACGCTCGCCAAAGCTTATCCGCCGGATGCCGGCCAGGTTCGCGAACTGTTGGAACAGCACATGGAAAGTCCGGTGCGCTTCTCGGCCGAAATCGAATCCATGTACCAAGACGGTGCGCGTGTGTTCGTCGAAGTTGGTCCAAAAACGGTCCTCTCCGCGCTCACGCGGGAAGTTTTGAAGGGCAAGCCGGTAAACGTGCTCCCGATGGACGGAGGCGCCAAGAGCGGCTTCTCGCACTTCGTTCACACACTGGCGCATATGGCCGCGCTCGGAATGGACCTCGATTTGGGCCAGGTGTTTGCCGGACGCGTCCGCGAACGTCTGGACTTGACCCGGTTGAGCAAAGAGCCGAACAAAGAAGAGATACGACCCGCATGGCTGCTGAATCCGTCGCGCGTTTTTAGCTCAGCGCAGTCTGGCGCGCACCAGCCTCCTGTGAAACTGGTGCTCGAAGGGACTGCCGTTTCATCGGTTGCTCCGGTTCACTCGCCCGCTCCTCACCTGCCTGCACTTCACGCGCCCGCTCCGTTGGCCGCACCAAGAGTCACGGACGCAGCGGCCGATTCGGCCATCCTTCAATTTCAGAACCTGATGTCGCAGTTCCTCGAAACGCAGACCGCGGTGATGACCGCGTATTTGCAAGCGGCGTCGGGAGCGCCGATGCTGGTAACCCCAACGACCGTTGCACTTGTCGCACCTGTCGCGCCAAAGTTGGTCGCTGTGCCGCAGCCGGTTGTCGCGCAGCCAGTGTCGCCCGCCGTTGTTATTCCGTCAATTCCAGCTGCTCGTAACCTGCGCGCAGATCTGTTGAGGATCGTCGCGACGCGCACCGGCTATCCGGTCGAAATATTGGCTCTGGACGCGGCCATCGAAGCTGATCTCGGTATCGACTCTATTAAGAAGGTCGAAATTCTGGCCGAATTCCGGCGGCTATTTTCCGCTTCCGAACAGGACCAAATTCGCGCCGTCATGGAGAAGCTGACCAGTGCCACCACGCTGGGGCAGATTCTCGAACGCGTAACCGCAGCCGTTGGTGAACAGGTTCCAGCGTCGATTCCAGCTCCGGTTGTTCATAGCCAACCGTCGGCTTCACCCACCCGCGATTTCGCCGCAGATCTTTTGCGTATCGTCGCCACTCGCACCGGCTACCCGGTCGAAATGCTGGCCCTGGATGCGGCCATAGAAGCTGACCTGGGCATCGACTCGATCAAGAAAGTTGAGATCCTGGCGGAGTTTCGCCGGCAGTTCTCCGCCTCCGAGCAGGATTCCCTGCGCGCCGTGATGGAAAAGCTCACCACTGCGCAGACCTTCCATCAGATCCTGGAGCAAGTGAGAATTGCTCTCGGCACAACCGCGCCCAGCGTCGCCGCTGTGGCTGCTCCGGTCACGCGCCCCGCCGGTGTCGATATTCCTGGCACGCTGCTGCGTATCGCGAGCGCTCGCACCGGCTACCCAGCCGACATGATGGCGATGGATGCGGATCTCGAAGCGGACTTGGGGATCGATTCCATCAAGCGCGTCGAAATCATCGGCGAGCTGCGCCGATCCCTCCCAGAGACGGATCAGGATTTAGTCCGCAAGGTGATCGACCAGCTCACCACATCTCGAACACTGCAACAGATCGTGGACCGAGTCACCGCGGCGCTGCAACCCGCGCCAGCGCCTTCGCCCGCGACTTCGATGACTGCTTCGAAGAGCGTCGCACAGTTTCGGCTCACTACCATCGAATGTCCGCCGCCCAATCCGAAAGTAACGGCGCACACGGGCAGAGTCACCATCATCACCGACGATGAGACCGGGCTCGCAGCGGATCTCGCCGCTGAGTTACACGAGCGCAACGAACGTCCCGTATTGTTGCGGCACGGCGTGGGAGCCGCGCTCGCTACCGAGGGAGTGTACTGCACCGATCTCTCCGACGCAGATTCAGTGGCCGACGCAGTTCGACAGATTGCGACGGCTTACGGAGCGGTGGGCGCCGTCATTCATCTCCTTCCGCTGCGTGAAAAGCGCGACTGGAAAGATGTCTCGATGGACGCCTGGCGCAAGCACGTTCAACTGGACGTGAAGAGCCTCTACGCGCTGGTGCGCGCGGCCGACGGCGACCTGCGAAAGCGCGGGAAAACAAACGGCGCGCTGGTTGCAGCAATTACCGGACGCGGCGGCCTCTTTGGAATCGAACCGTCCGCTGGTTTAGATCCCGGGCATTTCGCGGTTGCCGACTTCGTGAAAACGCTCGCCCTGGAACTGGACGGCGTGCGGTGCCGCGTAGTGGATGTAGATCCGTCAGATGGCCGCGCGATTCTTCGCCGCAAAATCATGGACGAGCTGGCCGTCGACGAAGATGCGCTTCAGATTGGTCTTCCTGGCGATCGGCGCCTGGCCGTTGCGCCCCGCTTCCTTTCGAGCGAGGCGCGCACCCAAGTAAACACGCCGGATTCCTCCTGGGTGTTCCTGTTAACCGGAGGTGCGCGCGGCATCACGGCCGAAATCGCGCAAACTATCGCGCAGCGCTACAAATCGCGACTGATCCTGGTGGGCGCGAGTGAGATGCCGCAGGAAGAATCCGCGGACACTTCCGCCTTGACGGACGCCGCGGCCATTCGAGCCGTATTGTTGCAGCGTCTTCGCAGTGGCGGCAAGACCGTCAAGCCTGCCGCCGTGGAAGCAGCTTATCAGCGGCTTTCGAGAGACCGCGAAATTCACAGAAATTTGGCGCAACTTGCTCAGGCCGGTTCTCCGGTGGAATACCACTCGGTGGACGTTCGCGATGAAGCTGGGTTCTCTCTGCTCATCGATCAAGTCTATGCGCGGCACGGCCGTCTGGATGTGGTCATCCACGGCGCGGGCATCGTGGAAGACAAATTGGTTCGCGACAAAACTCCAGCTTCGTTTGATCGCGTGTTCCACACCAAGGCCGACAGCATTTTCGTTTTGCTCGGAAAGCTGCGGTTCGCAGACCTGAAGTCGCTGGTGTTGATGTCGTCTATCTCGGCGGCGCTCGGCAATCGCGGCCAGGCCGATTACGCGGCTGCCAACGGCATCCTGAATGGAATGGCGACCGCGTTAGCGGCTACGCATCCAGGGCGGGTTGTGGCGCTGAACTGGGGACCTTGGGACCGCGCCGGCATGGTTTCGGAAAGCGTCCGCGATCAGTTCCTCGCCAACGGCGTGCAGTTGATCGACGCCGCAGCGGGCGTTCCCGTTGTTCTGGATGCAATCGAAACCGCCGAGACGTGTCCGCTCATTATTGTGGGAGACGGTCCATGGTCGGCCACCGCGCTCCAGCCCGAAAAAGTTTCCGCGGTGAGGAGCGCTTCGTGAGTTTTTCGCCGAATGACATCGCCATCATCGGGATGTCGTGTGTTTTCCCGGGAGCGGGCGATGTACGCCGCTACTGGCAAAACATTCTGGATAAGGTGGACTCCGTTTCCGACGCCCCTCCGGATTGGGAAGCGGAGCGTTTTTTCGAAGCGGACGGGCATGCGAGCGACCGCACCTATTGCAAGCGCGGCGGATTCCTCGGAGATCTCTCGGCCTTCGATCCTTCGCTTTATGGCGTTATGCCGAATGCCGTGGACGGCGCCGAGCCCGATCACTTTTTGGCCCTGCGCAACGCGTCCGATGCGCTGCGCGATGCAGGCTACAGCGACATCGGAAAATTCCGCGAGCGAACCGAAGTAATCATTGGGCGCGGCACTTACGTCAACCGAGGCAACGCCACCGCCATGCAGCATTCCATGGTGCTCGACAGCGTCCTGGGAGTGCTGCAGCAATTGCATCCTGAATACACGGACGACGAACTCGGCGTCATCCGCACGGCGCTCAAAGCCACGCTGCCGCCGTTTCACGCCGACACCGCCCCCGGCTTGGTTCCCAACATCATCAGCGGACGCATTGCGAATCGGCTGGACCTGATGGGCGCGAATTATATTGTCGACGCGGCCTGCGCATCCTCGCTGGTTGCCGTGGATCTCGCCATTCGCGATCTGCAAACCGGACGCTGCGACATGGCCCTGGCGGGTGGCGTGAATGCATCCGTTCCGCCCGTGATCATGATCATCTTTTCCCAGTTGAACGCGCTGGCCAGGAATGGACAGATCCGGCCCTTCGACGCGGAGGCCACGGGCACGCTTCTGGGGGAAGGCGGCGGCATGGTGGTGTTGAAGCGCCTGGCCGACGCGGAGCGCGACAACGACAAAATTTACGCGGTGCTGAAGGGCGTGGGTGTCGCAAGCGATGGCCGCGCCAAGGGACTTCTCGCCCCGCGCCTGGAAGGCGAACTGCTGGCTCTGGAACGCGCCTACGAAGCCGCCGGCGTGGATCCGTCAACGATTGGATTGATTGAAGCGCATGGCACTGCCACGCTGGTGGGCGATGCCACCGAAGTAGAAGCGCTTTCCAAAGTCTTCGGCGAGTTGGGCACCGCGCGCTGCGCTCTGGGTTCGGTGAAGAGCATGATCAGCCACACCATGCCGGCCTCAGGCATCGCGGGTCTGATCAAGGTGGCTCTGGCGCTGCATCACAAGGTGCTTCCGCCCACGCTGCATTGCGAAACGCCCAACCCCAAGCTGCATCTCGAAAAATCCAATTTCTATCTCAACAGCGAAACCCGCCCCTGGATTCACGATGTTTCCACCGGCCCCCGCCGCGCCGGTGTCAACGCATTTGGATTCGGCGGGATCAACGCGCACGCCGTGGTCGAAGAATATACCGGAACAAGCTGCGCGCCGTGGATGCAGCACGAATGGGACGCCGAGTGCTTTATTGTTTCCGCGGAATCGGACGAGCGTTTGCCGGCTGCCATTGCGTCGGTTCGTGACACGCTCGCCGGCCTGCCTGCGGGCACTCCGCTGCGTAACATCGCGTTTACCCTGAATTGCGAAAAGCCGCTCGGCGCTGCGCGTCTCTCTTTAGTCGCCGGCAACCGCCAGGAACTGATCGACAAACTGAATCGCGCGTCCGCAAAACTCGAAGACAGCCGCACCAAACGCGTGCGCGACGTCGAAGGCATTTATTTCACCAAGGAGCCGCTCGGTGGCAGCGGCCGTCTGGCCCTGATGTTTCCCGGCGAAGGCGCGCAGTACGCGGGGATGCTGTCGGATCTCTGCATTCACTTCCCCGAGGTCCGCCGCTGGTTCGACTTTATGAATGAGGCGTTCGCCAACCGCGGATATCGCCTCAGCGACAGTGTGTTTCCTCCGCCCGGCATCGCGGCGGAGGCGCGGCTGTTCTCCATGGATGTTGGCGCGGAGGCTGTATTTTGCGGCAACCAGGCCATCCACGCTTTGCTCACGCATTTGGGCATTGAGCCCGACGCAGTGGTGGGCCACAGCACCGGTGAACACTCGGCGCTGCTAGCCAGCGGCATCGTCAGAGCCGATACGAAAGCTGCGCTGCTGCACCACGTGCGCGGCGTCAACCGTGTCTTCGAGGAACTGCAGAATACTGCCGCCATTCAAACCGGCGTGTTGCTGGCAGTGGCCGGCGTCGCCCCCTCCACACTGGAATCGCTGGTCCGGGACAGCGCAGGCACCCTGTTCATCGCTCTCGATAACTGCCCCAATCAGGCGGTGCTTTTCGGCAGTGAAGAGTCCATTCGTAAAGCGCGGGAAGCCTTGGCCAGCACGTTGGCTATCTGTCAGGAGCTGCCTTTCGGCCGCGCGTACCACACCCCGCTGTTTTCTGAATTCGCCACGCGGCTGCGCGAGCATTTCGAAACGGTAACCATCGCCGCGCCGAAGATCGCTACTTATTCTTGTGTCAACACGGAACAGTTTCCGGCCGATCCCAAACAGATCCGCGAACTGGCTTCGGTGCAATGGTCGTCCGCCGTGCGTTTCCGCGAGACCGTGGAACACATGCATCGCGACGGAATCCGGATGTTTGTCGAAGCGGGGCCGCGCTCCGGTCTCACCGGTTTCGTCGGCGATATCCTGCGGCGCAAACAGCATTGTGCCGTGCCCGCGAACGTGCAGCATCGGACGGGTATTCATCAGCTTCAGCACCTGGTTGCCGAGTTGGTTGCCCATCATGTGCCAGTGAACCTGGCGCGCTTGTACGAACGCCGCAATCCCGAATCGATCTCGAAAGCTCACGCGCCGTCGCGTCCGCTGCTGACCATCAAGATGGGATTGCAACCGGTGCGTCTGCCGGCCGATTTCAAGCCGCTGAAGGTTCACGCGGCCGAGGCGCAAGTAGCGGCGCCCATCGAAGCAGCGCCGGCCAAAGCCGCGGAGCCTACACCCGCCGCAGCCGCTCTTGCCGCGCACATGAAGACCATGTCTCAGTTTCTGGAGACGCAGCAGCGCGTACTGAATTCCTATTTCGCGGCCCGCCAGGCGCCTTCCGCCGAGCCCGTTCCTCGACCACCCGTGCTTCCGTTCATGGCGGATGTGAGGGAGTTGGTTGAAGGTGTGAAAGCGCGAGCTATGGTTCGTTTATCTCCAGCCGATCAGCCGTTGCTGGTGGACCATACCCTGGGCCGTAATGTCTCCATCGACGATCCTTCGCTGCTTGCGCTCCCGGTGTTTCCGCTCACCTTCACCATGGAGGTCCTGGCCGAAGCCGGTGCATTGCTCGAGCCGGGAAGGAAATTGGTCGGCATGCGCGACGTTCGTGCCAGCCGATGGGTGGCGCTCGAGCGCGGCGAAATTGTTCTGGATGTCATGGCGGAGCAAACCGGGGAAGCCGGTGCGGTGATGGTGCGGGTTCGCGAATTCAGCGAGACTGCTTTGCGTCCGGTCTGCGCCGAAGGCTTGATGCTTTTCGCGGACCAATATCCCGCGCAGCCTTCCGCGAAGCCGCATGCGTTGAAAGATGGCAAGCGTTCCGAATGGACGCCCGAGCGGCTCTACTCGGAAGGAATGTTTCACGGTCCTTCGCTGCGGGCCGTGCGCGCGGTAAACGAAAGCGGATCGAACGGTACGTCCGCGACCATCGAAGTGTTGCCGCGTAACACGCTGGTGAAGGGTCATCCGGAACCGGGGTTTCTCACTGACCCGGTGGTGCTGGATGCCGCCGGCCAGGTGGTTGCGTTCTGGACGCAGGAAGTTCTGCAAAAAGCGGGCGACATTTTCCCCTATCGCCTGGGCGCGCTGCATTGCTACGGACCACTGGAAGCGCCCGGCGCGCTGCTCGCTTGCGATGTTGTGGCCACGCGCGTTACCGAGAAGGATTTAAGCTCCGACATCGAAATTCGCAATGCCCAAGGACGGATCGTGTACCGGCTGGAGAGCTGGGAAGATCGCCGGTTCCTGTTGCCGCGCAGTCTGTGGGATCTTCGTCTTTCCCCGCGCGCTACGCGAACCGGAGTGGCGTGGCTCGATCCCATTCGCCATCTCACGGGCAGTCCAGTGTCCTGCGCGCGCGTGGACCTTGCGCCGGAACTTCTGGAAGCCTCCCATGGAATCTGGATGCAGAGCCTGGCTCATTCGGTTTTGTCGCGCGCGGAAAGACAGGAATGGAGCGTCCTGCAGGGACCCGCGGCGCAGCAATGGCTAGCGGGACGCTGTGCGGCGAAGGATGCGGTACGGCTGCTGTTGAAGGAAACGGCCGGATTGGACGTTTGCGCGGCCGATGTTGAAATCCACGCAGGCGTTGACGACCGGCTGTTCGCGCGCGGCCGCTGGGTACAAAAGCTGGGCGCCGCGCCGTCCGTCTCGGTGTCCTCTACCACTGGCACCGCGGTCGCGATTGCCACGCTCACGCAGGATCATCTGGTGGGCATCGGCGTCAAACATCTCGCGGAATTAGCCAAGGAAGGCGTCACCGAAGCCTTCTCTCTCTCTGAACGCCGCCTGCTGGACGACAGTGCGGGATCGGCGGCCGACGAGTGGTATGTTCGCGCCTTCTGCGCTAAACAAAGTTTGAAGAATGCCCTCGGGAATGGATTCCTCCACGATCCGTCGCACGCACCGGTTGTAACGGCCCTGCGGCCCGAAACGGGAACCATCGACATGGAATTACAGAACGGCGCGTTGGATCGGTTCCCTCAATTCAAGGGAAAAAGAATCCGGGTGCAAACCTTGCGAGATCGCGAGTTGGTTTGCTCTACAACCTTCCTGGAACGAGGATCACAATGACCGGCCAACCTCTGGAAGTTCATTCCACTGAGAGTAGCGCGATTTTTCGCTCCGAGCTGTTCGACATCGCAATCACGGGAATTGGAGTTGTCACTCCGCTCGGTATCGGCTGTTCCGTCAACCTGGAACGTCTGCTGGCCGGCGATTCCGCGGTCAAGAACGAGATTCCTCCCGGTGTGGACGATTGCGACGCCATCGCGTCGGCCCGTTGTCCGGACTTCGACCTGAGCCCGCTGCTGCGCTTTCCCAAGGCGCTGAAATATATGTCGCGTCCGGTGCAACTGGCCATGCGCGCGGCACTCGAGGCTTTTGAAAGCAGCGCGTTCGATCGCAGCGAAATCGATCCTTATCGGCTGGCCATCTATACCGCTTCCGGTCAGACCGGTCTTGATTACACGGAGTTTTCCCGCGCCATCGCACTGGCTTGGGGTTCGGGCAAAGATCCGGACTTCGGTCATGTGGGCGGCACGCCCACCCGCTTGATCGATCCTTACTTTTCGCTCCGAACGCTGGGCAATGGCGGCATGGCTGTGCTGTCCACCGAATTCGGCGCGAAGGGACCGAGCGGCAACTTCGTTCACAGTGAAACCGCGCCGGCGCTCGCGCTTCAGGCTGCGTGCGCGGATATCGCCGAAGGGCGCGCGGATGCCGCGCTGGTGGGTGGCTTCGATTCTCTGCTTTCCACAACGTCACTGTTTGCGCTGCGGGAAGCCGGCTCACTTTCCGGCGAAACCACCGATTTCGGCCCCATCACTCCCGGCGAGGGTGCGGCCTTCTTCATCATCGAAAGACGCAGCCAGGCTCTGGACCGTGGCGCGAACATCCTGGGCGAAATCCTTGGAATCGAGTGCTCGCTCGAAGCTCCCGTTCGCAATTCCGAGTCTTCCGGGCGGGGCATTCGCCGGCTCATCCGCCGCCTTCCGGAGGAATGTCAGTCCTTTCATTTTGCAGTCTCGCCCGCGCAATGAACCGTGTTGGTCCGCGGCAACCGCTCTGAACGAAGTGCCGGTTGCGAGTTCCTTGTCACGCGCCACCGGTTATCTGGGCGCGGCGACGGCCGCGGTGGAACTGGCCCTTGGCTTGTTATCGGCGCGCGAGGGATTTGTCCCTTCCGTCGTCCCGCTGCAGCAGTCCGACGACGGAGGTGCGGTAGTCTTCGATGAATCGAACGCCGCCATCGAGACGGCCGATCCCACCGGCATCTTTTTCTCGCGTTCCTGGAGTGGTCAAATCGCCGCGATCGTCGCCCGCGCCTGTTCCGGGGAACGAAAGGTACTTGGTGCGTGCGCACCCTGATTGACCTGTTCGTGCAAATTGCGGACGCTCCCGCACGCGAGGATCTCCTCGCTATGCGGCGCGGCGACGGGACAGTGGTGTTCTGCTCTTCGGCCCAATTTGTCTCGGGAGTTCTGGCGGTGCGCCGCTGGCTGCAGGAGCTTGGTCTAAAGGCGGGCGACCGCGTAGCGATCTGGGCCGCCAACTGCCCCGAATGGCACATCGCGGATTTTGGCTGCCAGACCGCCGGGGTGATCGTCGTTCCCTTGTATGCCACGGCGCCCGTGGCCCAGGTGGAATTTATCCTCAGCCATTCCGAAGCCAGGGCCGTGCTCTTCGCCGGAGAGATGCAGAGCACTGTCCTCAGCGATCTCAAAAACCGCCTGCCCGCTTTGCAGGGCTTGCTGGCTCTCGATGACCGGTCTGGTCCCTGGCACGATCGCTTCTTGGATCTATCCCGTCCTGAGCGAAGGGAACCGGAGGCTCTGGAATCTGTGCGTGCTCTCGCTCAATCCCTGAGCGATGAATCGGTGGCCAGTATCGTCTACACCTCCGGCACCACCGGCCAGCCGAAGGGCGTGATGCTCACGCATGCCAACATCTGCTTCAATCTGCGCCAGTGTATCACCCGTCTCGAGTTTCGCAGTGTCGACCGCGCGCTGTCGGTTCTGCCTCTAGCCCACGTTTTCGAGAGAATTCTCTGTTACGGTTATTTCGCGCGCGGCATTGCCATCGCTTACGGCGATCCGCATGACCTGAAAAAGCTGCTGCCCGTCCACCGGCCGGGCGTGATGGGCTGCGTCCCCCGCGTGCTTGAAAAGATATTGGAGTCCGTCCACGCCGAAATCGATCTTCAATCCGAGAGAAGGCGCCGTCTTGCCAGGTGGATGCTCCACTCAAGCACGCAACGCGTGATGAACCCAGGGGAGCGAAGCCTTTCCACCCTGGCTGGATCGGGGCTAGCCAAAGCAGTGCTATTTCGTCGCGTGAGAGCCAAGCTGGCCGGCCTCGAATTTCTGGTTTGCGGGGGCGCGCACCTGGATCCAGCCGTGGAAGCTTTCTTTCGGGCCGCCGGTTTTTCCGTTTTGCAAGGCTACGGTCTGACGGAAACCTCTCCGGTGATCGCTTTGAATCCCATTGGGCCGGATGGCCTTGGAACGGTGGGCCCTCCTCTGGACGGCGTCGAAGTCCGCATTGATGACGAGGGACAGATCCTCACGCGCGGCGCTCATGTTATGAAAGGCTATTTCAAGGACTCCGACGCTACCGCGGAATGTATGCGCGACGGCTGGTTCCGAACCGGCGACCTCGGCTCGCTGGATTCTACCGGACGGCTAAGGGTCCTGGGACGCGCGAAAGACACCATTGTGCTTTCCACCGGCAAGAAGGTCTCTTCTTCGATTGTGGAGCAGGTGTTGAGCCACTGCCCGGTGATTCAATCCGCTGTGGTGCTGGGCAATCAACGCAAATTCCTTTCCGCGGTGATTGTTCCACAATGGGACAAAGTTCAGGAGTTCGCGGCCGAACATAATCTGCCGCTGCTGGATGTAGATTCGCCGGAAATTCATCCCGAAATAGCGGCGTGGATTACGGAGGAAATCGCGAAATGTAGTCGTGAGCTCGCGGAACACGAACGAATTAAGCGGTTTTGTTTACTCCCCGAAGAGATGCTTTTAGATCCGGAAATCGTTACTCCCACTCAGAAGCTGCGCCGCAACGCTTTTGAGTCCCGTTATCGCTACTGGATCGATCGTATGTACAGCGACATCGTTCCCTTCCTGATCACCGGGCGTGTGATGAGCGCTATGAGTGCGCAACGGCCTGCTGGCTTTCAGGAGAGCCACAAATAATGATCGGAACCTAAATCACTATCTGGCTCTGGAGGAGTCGCCATGTCATCATCGGATGCTCATTGTTCTACCGCTATTGTTGGAGGAGGCTGTAGCGGATTATTGGTCGCGGTTCATCTTTTCAGAAACGGCTACCGGGGCCACGTCACGGTAATCGAGCCTCGCAAGCGGTTAGGCGCGGGCCTCGCCTACTCCACTTCATTCGACCGGCATCTGCTGAACGTTCCCGCTTCCAAGATGAGCGCGATCCCCGGACAGCCCGCCGATTTTCTGGAGTGGCTGCGCGCCCGCCATTGGCCCGACGCCAGGCCCGAAATCTTTGCCCCCAGGAGGTTGTTCGGCGAGTACCTGAGAGAGGTGCTCGATCAAACGCTCGGTGACAGCGGCGGCGCCAATTTCACCCATATCCGGGCTGAAGCCATTGACGCCCGCGTCGAAGGGAGCGGAGCCGCTGTCACCCTCAGCGACCGGAAGACAGTTTATGCCGAGCGAGTGGTGCTGGCTCTGGGCAATCCGGCTTCCTGCCCCACTCCCGGGCTGCTCAGGACTGGAAATGAAGATCGCTGGCAACTCTCGCCCTGGTTGCGGGATGGGCTACATGTGCGCTTTGCGGGTGAGCGAATCCTGCTTCTGGGAACCGGCCTCACGGCGGTGGATTCCGTGCTCGCGCTGCACAGTCAGGAAATGGCTTGTGAGGTATACATGCTGTCCCGCCGGGGGATTCTGCCGCAAGTCCATAACGTGCAGGTTCCAATCCCTGAGCCGCCGGTTCTGCGGAACCGGGGCAACCTTCGATTGTTGATGCAAGAGGTGCGCGCCCACATCGAAACGGCGCGCCAGGCGGATCTGTGTTGGCGGGCCATCGTCGACAGTTTGCGTCCCATCTCGAACGAGGTTTGGGAGGAACTTCCAGCAGCGCAGCAGCAAAGATTTCTGCGCCATCTGAAGAAATATTGGGAGCCGCACCGTCATCGGATGGCGCCTGAAATTCGCGATCGGCTAGAGGGATATAAAGCCAGCGGCACATTACAGATCATGGCCGGGAGACTCGAAGAGATCTGTCCGCGCGGACGCGATACTCACGTGCGAGTTCAACTGAAACGTGGGGGAGAGCGGGAATTCGATGTGGACCGCATCATCAGTTGCACGGGCATTCAAGAAAACTACGCCAATCATCCGCGGCCTCTGGCCCAAACGTTGATGGATCATGGGCTGGCCCGGCCGAACGATTTGGGAATCGGATTCCAAACCGACGGGCACGGGGCGTTGCTGGATCGTAATAAAAGGCCGTCGTCGGTCTTCTTCACGCTCGGTCCTCCCCGCCGTGGCGAACTTTTCGAAACCACCGCGGTACCTGAGATCAGGGTTCAGGCTGAAGCGCTCGCCCTTCGTCTGCTACATCAATCCGCGCTCGCGCTCGATCAGAAAGCGATGTAGCGGCACGAATTCGTCTCAAGTGCCAGGAGCTTGCCACCCCTTTATGGACGCGTTCGCCGCCGTTTCAACGGCTTGCGAATTGGTTCAAAGCGGTTACAAACGTGCCGATAAGCCGAGCGAAAGGATTCGTGAAATGAGTACGATTCATTCCGTGAACAGCACGCCCTACGTTCCGCCTTTTTCCTCCTCCAACGCGGCATCTTCTTCGTCCACTGCTGCATCGTCCACTACTGCATCAACCCTGGCTTTTCCACTAACTCAGGATGAAGTGCAACTCAGCCTGGCTGGCCGTATCGCACTCGGCGTCGGCGCCGGGAGACTGACCAGCTCTCAAGGCCAGCAGCTGGATGCTCAACTCCAGACCATCAATCAACAAATTACAAGCGGAGGGTCGGGAATCGGCCAGTTGCAAAGCCAGCTCAGCGAGCAGATCTATGGCGACGGCCACAATGGCGCAACAATTCCCACGGATCTCACGGTCAGCGCCGGCGAGGAGCGGGACTTTTTGCAGGCTGGACGTGTCGTAACCCAAGTGACTGCCGGCAACCTCACCAGCACTCAAAGCTCCCAGTTCTTTTCACAAATCAGCCAGATTTACCAGCAATCGCAGAATGGCGCGTCCGCCTCAGCCACCAACCAGGCTCAGAATCAGCTAAGTGTTGAGATATATGACGCCGCGCACGGCATCAATAACTCGGCGTCATAGTACCCTTGAGGCTCAAGCCGCAGCCGGGATGGCCTTCCCTACAATCCAACCGCAAGAACCCACACACTAGACACCGGCGACCCGACCCACCACCGCCGTTTCGTCCATCGGAAAAGTACTATAACCCTTAGTAAACTCTAGGTCCTTTCTAATGGTCGATTCGAGCAAAGGTTATGATACCCTTGAAAGTCTCTCGCCAACGCAGTTTCGGAGGGTATGTGATCAAAGTATTATTCCTTACAGTCCTAATTCTTTTCGCCCTGCAGCTCGAAGCGCAGCCCACGGTCACTTCCGGTAGCGTTTTGAACGCTGCAAGCTACAGCTATCCGGGCTTGCCAGGTGGTTCCATCGCTCAGGGCTCGATGTTCGTCCTGTTTGGTTCGAAACTGGGTTCCAGCGCCATTATTGGGAACTTCCCTCTTTCCAACAGCCTGGGTGGCAGCACCATCCAAGTGACTTCCGGGGGCACCACCGTGAATGCCATCCCGATCTATACAACTCCGGGTCAGGTGGCGGCCATTCTTCCCTCCAACACGCCGGTCGGCGCTGCCACGCTTACCCTGACTAACGGGGGGCAAGCCAGTGCTTCGGTGGATGTTCAGGTCGTGCCCAGCTCCTTCGGCGCTTTCACCATCAATCAGGCTGGCAGCGGCCCCGCCGTCATTCAGGACTATGTCTCGTCTACTGACTTGCCCGTAAATACCATCGCCGCTCCCGCCTATCCCGGCCAAACCGTGATTCTGTGGGGCACCGGCTTGGGTCCAGTAACGGGAAACGAGGCTGGCGGCCCGTTACCGGGCAACATGCAGACCGCTCTCAACGTGAAAGTTTGGGTTGGAAACTCGCTCGCCACGGTGAACTATGCGGGACGCTCCGGCTGTTGCGCAGGAATCGATCAAGTGGTTTTCGTCGTGCCCCAAGGGGTGCAGGGATGCTATCTGCCGGTTTCGGTGCAGGCCGCCGGGGTGATCAGCAACTTCCCCTCAATGGCCGTGGCGCCCAGCGCCGGTGCTGCTTGCTCGGACGCGGACGGTATTAATCCCGCCGACATCACCACTCTTGGATCCAATGACTCGCTTCGGCTGGGTGCTATAGATCTCACCCATATTTCGCTTACTGTGGCTGGCTCAGTGGAGCTCTCCGACACCGCCAGTGCTATCTTTGGAACCTATTCATCGTCGCAGTTTTCTGCTTCGCTGGGAGTTACCCAGTCGCCGTCGGTGGGAAGCTGCACTGTTTCGCAGTTCCTGGGCCTCAATCCGCTCCCAGTGGATCCCATCAGACCCACGCCGCTGGACGCAGGAGCATCCTTATCTATCAACGGTCCTGGAGGTAAGCAGAGCATTGCCAGCACTTTTACCGGCATCTACTCCTCGGTCTTGGGCGGCGTGCCATTGGATCAGATTCTGACCGCCACTCCTTCACCCGCGTATTTCACTCCCGGTGCTTATACGCTCTCCGGGAGCGGCGGCAGCGGCGTCTCGGCAGTTGGCTCGTTCTCGGCGCAGCTCACCGTTCCGACGGACGCCACCACGAACGCGAGTTCGTTCACAACCATCGATCGCACCAAGGACTTAACCGTCACCTGGACCGGGGCCGCTTCGGGCGACTTTGTGGCCATCAGCGGGACCGCTTCCGTCTCAGCAGGGCTCGGGCCAATCGCCACCAGCCCGGGCGATGCCTTCCTATGCATCGCTCCCGGTTCCGCCGGAACGTTTACCGTCCCCTCGTTTGTTCTGGAAGCATTGCCATCCACGGCTAGCGAATTTGCGGACAGCTACCTGCTGGTGGGCACCCAGACTCCAGCCGTCAAGTTCAGCGCGTCCGGATTGGACGACGGATATGTGACCTATCGGAGCTTGGCCGGGAGCACCGTTACCTACCAATGACCCCCACCAGCTCACAATCTTCGACCATTCCGCCCGATCAAATCTACGAGCGGCTGCGCGCTGTTGTCACCGACCGGCTGGTCCTGACGCCCGAACAGATCGAGGCCTTTCACCCTGACCTTCCTATCGTGCAGGGCCTGCAGCTCGACTCTTTAGCCCAGGTGACGTTGATCGCTGGAATAGAGGATGAATTCCACATCGAGCTGGACATGGAAGACCGCCAGCACATCAACACCGTTAGCGATCTGGTGACGCTGATTCAACAGCGAGCGGCTGCCAATTGAGCCGGATGTACTATGCAACTTGAATTGAAGAACCAAACCATCCTGGACGTGTTAATTCACCTCTCCAGCCAAACCCGCACCGGGGCCCGGTTTGTGCGGAGAAATGGCGCAGCCGAGTTTTACTCTTATCGCGACATTCTGGCATCCGCGCAAGCGGCCGCAGCCGGGCTGCAGAAGCGGGGAATAAAACCCGGTGACCGGGTGGCGTTGATTCTGCCGACCTCCAAGGGTTTCCTGGATGCCTTCCTCGGCTGTCAACTGGCGGGCGCGGTGCCGGCGGCTCTCTATCCGCCTTTTCGCTTCGGAAAACTAGACGAGTATTTCACTCGGACCCGGCAGATGTTGAGCAAGATCGGCGCTCGCATGCTGATCACCGACGCGCGTGTACGGAAGCTGCTGGGGCCTGTGACCAGCGGCGTGGAATGCCTGGAGTCCGCCATCGACGTCACCGATCTCGACAACGATGGCGGGCAGTGGCGCATGCCGGACGTGCGGCCGGATGACGCGGCTTTTCTTCAGTTTTCCTCCGGAAGCACGCGTGAACCCAAGGCCGTCATCATGACGCATCGCAGCCTGATCGCCAATCTGGAAATGATGGCTGCGGCTTTTCGATCCATACCGGATGCCAATCCCGAGCACGGCGGCGTGTGCTGGCTCCCGCTCTATCACGATATGGGCCTGGTGGGATGCATGCTCAGCGGCGTGTATTATCCGGCCACCGTCACTTACATTTCTCCCGAGGATTTCATCGTTCAGCCGTCCCTGTGGTTCAAGACCATTTCTCGCTACAAGGGCATTATTTCCCCGGCCCCGCACTTTGCCTATCGCCTGTGCTACGCCAAAGTCCGTGACGAGGAGATGGAAGGCGTCGATCTTTCAAGTTGGAGACTAGCGATAAATGGCGCGGAGCCGATAGAGATAGAAGGTATGCGCTTGTTCCAGGATCGTTTCTCCAAATGGGGATTCCGGCCGCAAGCCATGACTCCCGTTTATGGCTTGGCGGAAGCCGGCCTGGCGGTCACTTTCTCCGATCTGGGAGCGCCACCTTTGATCACCGAATTCGATCGCGAGCTGCTCGCCACCCGCAACCAGGCGGCGCCCGGCCCGGGGCGTGCGTTGCCGAGCGTGGGCAAGCGTCTTCCCGGCTTGGATGTTCAAATCTGGGATGACAACAACCAGGCCGTCGCCGAAAATCTGGTGGGGAAGATCGTGGTGCGGGGCGCATCCATTACGCCCGGTTTCTTCAACGATCCGGAGCTGACCAACGCCGCCATTAAGGATGGCTGGCTGGATACCGGCGACCTCGGATTTTTCCATCAGGAGAACCTGTATATTGCGGGCCGCGCGAAGGATCTGATTATCATCCGCGGGCGGAATTATGCCCCCCAGGAAATCGAGGATCTCCTGTTCGACCTTGCCGGCCTTCGCACCGGTTGCGCGGTGGCCGTAAGCGCGGCTGCTGGAGCCGAGGGCGAACAGTTGATCATACTCGCTGAAAAGGATCTGCGCGTGCCGATGTCGGAAGCCGATCTCGCCGCGGCTATCAGCGAAAGGATTCTGGCCGGCTTGTCGTTGAGACCGTATTTGGTACAAATTCTCGAACCGGGCACCCTGCCGCGAACTTCCTCCGGCAAGTTCCGCCGCGCCGACGCTCTGCGCATGTACCTGGCTGGTGAGCTGGTGCCTCCCGAGAAAGTCAACGCCTTGAAGCTGTTTGTCGAACTAGGTAAATCGCAGATCGCCTGGGGGCGGTTCCGTCTGCGTAAGGACTCATGATTACGCGCATTTCAGCTCGTGAGCCGCGCGCCAGCGGGCGTCGTTCCCTCACGGTCGCGGTTCAGTTGCTTGGGTTGATCCTCGCGTCCGTCGCGTCGCTCTATTCGCAGGCGCAGAGTAACTCGGCAGACCTGAAGGGGGTGGTGCAGGATCCCTCGGGCGCGGCCATCGCTGGGGCCACGCTGTCCGTCAAGGATCCTCAAACCGGAATGAGCAGAAGCGCGATGTCGGACCGCAATGGAGAGTTCCTCTTCACCTCCCTGCCTCCCTCCAAATACAGTCTGCGTGTGGAGTCTCCCGGCTTCGCCGTCAGAAATTTCGAAGGGATCGAACTGCGCGTCGGCGATACCGTGAACCTGCCCGTTGCAATGTCTCTCGAAGCGGTGGGAACCCAGGTGGACGTCACCTCGCAAGCACCGGTCATCGAAACGGACCGCTCCCAGCAATCCAGCACTCTGGATCAGCAGACCATCCAGAGTCTGCCGATCAATCAGCGTAATTATCTGGATCTCACGCTGCTGAGTCCGGGCGTTTCGGATTCCAACACGCTGGTGGACAGCAACGATTACCGGATTGCGCAGACTCCCCAGTCGGGGCTTAGCTTCGGCGGAGCCAACGGCCGTTCCAACGCTTTCTTCATCGACGGAACCGAGAACTACGCGAATTCCGGTGGAGTCCGGATGTCGGTGAGCCAGGAAGCGGTGCAAGAGTTTCAAATCAACCGCAGCACCTTTTCAGCCGAATATGGCGGCGCAGCCGGCGGCACGGTGAACATCGTTACGCGTTCGGGAACCAACAGCTTCCACGGCGATTTTTTCGGATTTCTGAGGACCACCGATCTCGAAGCCCGCAATTACTTTGACCCGGGGAAGGCTTCGTTTACCCGCTCCCAAGCGGGCGCTACACTCGGCGGGCCCATCAAGCACGACAAGACGTTTTTCTTCTTGAGCTTCGAAAGGCTCGATCGGCATGAGGCCGCGTTCGTCTCCATCCTGGACAATCCATCGGTACTGAACCAGATCACGCCTTCCCAGCAGCAATTGTTCAACTACTTCGCTTCCTCGGACGATCTTCTTTTGCGCCTGGTGGCCAGCAATGGCCAAAAATTGCTGGTGCCTTCCGCCAATCCGGCGGTGCCGCTGTTGTTCAATCAGAACAGCGGCGTTTTTCCGTTTTCCGAAGAGAACCCCTCATATTCCTTCCGGCTGGATCACCGCCTGTCAGACCGTAACACGCTCTTCCTACGCGGTAATTTGAACACGCTTTTCGAGCAAAACGCGCAACTCGGTGCGCAGATCGGATACAACCGCGGCCGAAGTTTCAATCAGTTCGATGCCACCATTGCGGCCGGCGACACCTTTGTTGCAACTCCGAACTGGGTAATCGAAACGCGCGCCATGTTCAACTACAACCGCGATTTTATCGACCCGGTGGAACCGAACGGCCCGGAATACAACGTGGAAGGCTACGGCTCATTTGGTCGAGATACGTTCTTGCCCTCCGCTACTTATGAGCGGCATTTCGAGCTGCTGCAAAATACCAGCTATCATTCCGGGAAGCACTCCATCAAATTCGGCTGGGATATCAATCCCGTACGGGATAAGGCAATTTCGGATACCTACTTCGGCGGCAGATTCGAGTTCGGCGAGCAGATTCCGCTTTCCGATTTGTTTGCTACCGCGCTCAACGATCCTAACTTCGTATCGCAAGCCACGGCGTACTTAAACGCCGCCGGACAGAGCGCGCTGGTTACCAATCTCAACGCGCCGGTCACCGCGCTGCAAGCCTTTTCCCTGGGTGCGCCCATTTATTATCAGCAAGGATTCGGCAATCCGAATTGGCTGGGATGGTTCATGCGCTATGGTTTCTTCGCGCAGGATTCCTGGAGTATCCTGCCGAACCTGACGCTTAACTTCGGGCTCCGTTATGACCTGGAGGCGAATCCCTACCCACTGGGCATCGACCCGAACACATTGGCGCCGCGCTTCGGCTTCGCCTGGACTCCCAACAGCAAGACCGTGGTCCGTGGAGGATACGGTCTGTACTACGCACCGTCCAACGCGCAGTTTTCGAACGTCGCCGCCACGCTCGGCCATACCATCGATCTGGTGGTGGTTACGGCTCTCGGTTTGCCCACGTTGAACGATCCAGCCACCAACCAACCGCTCACGTCCGTGAACATTTACCAGACCCTTCTCTCGGAAGGAGTCCTCGGCAACCGGCCGATCGCCGCCAGCGACCTTTCGCAGTTTGGCCTGAACATCGGGCCGAATACGCCCGGCCGCGTGATCTTCGGGACCGATCCCTACAAAGCTGCCTATACCGAGCAGGCCAGCCTCGAAATCGAACACCAGTTCGGCGACTACAGCGTCTCGCTAGCGTACAACTTCAGCCGCGGCGTGCACATCGCGCACACCGATGGACGCAATGTTTATCAGACCGGCACACTGCCCGATGGCCAGCCCACGTTCGGCCTGATCAATCCAGACATCGCCCAGCTCAACTATTTCGCCTATAACGCGAATTCTTTTTACAGTGCCGGGACGGTGCAAGTTACCCGGCGAATGCGCAAGAACCTGGCTCTCAATTCGCACTTCACCTGGAGCAAAGCCACCGACGAAACCACGGATTTCAATTCCGACTATGCGCCGAACAATCAACTCGACCTGCGGGCCGATCGTGGTTTGTCGCCGTTCAATGCCGCTTACCGCGTGGTGTTCGATGCGGTTTATGTCTCGCCGATCCAAAGCGACCATACCTTGCGTGGCCGCCTGTTCTCTGGCTGGACGCTCTCGCCCGTGATTCAATACAATTCGTGGCGCCCTTTCAATATCCTCACCGGCCAGGATAATTACGGCGACAACTACATCACCAACCATCGTCCCTGGGGAGCTGGCCGAGATATCGGACGTGGGCCGGACTTGTTTACCACCAACGCGCGCCTCTCCCGGAAGTTCGCGCTCAACGAACGCTGGCGTCTTGAAACCCTGATCGAAGGATTTAATCTGGAGAACCGGACGAACTTTCGCTCCGTGAACAATATCGTGGGTGATGTCCCGCTTTCGAGCCTGCCCAACCCGGTGCAGTCGTTCCGCGGCGATCCGGATCAACCGTTGGCCTACACCTCGGCTTTCGATCCTCGGGAATTCCAGGTCGGCATCAAGATCATTTACTGAACCGCGTTCGATCGAACCTGCAGATGAAACGGATCGGCGCCGATGGTTCCTTCGAGCTCCTCTAAGTAAGCCGGCGCGCTCACCCGGTCCAGCTGCTCACGCACTTGGTCGAGGTTCATGCCCGCGGATTGAAGTGCCGACACATGCCGCGTCCACAGCGCAACGTCGCGTTCCTGCTTCACCGCTAAACGCTCGCGATACCAGTGGCTCCGAAGCATCGCCTCGCGAGTAAAGAGTCCTCGAATCTCGGGAGCCTCCACGCCGAGCCCTTCGTACGATCCATGCGCCATGATGTGCAGCAGCGCCCGGAGGGGCGGGCAAGCCGCGTCCACGCTCCCATCTTCGAAATATTCGAGCGCCACGCGCGTCTGTGTTTCGACGATCGCCTCCACACCGGCGGCGAACTGCGCCAGGTCCTGCTTCTCGGGCCGCAGCATCTGATCCGGGAATACCGCGTCGGGCGTCTCAAAAATCCGGCCCAGAAAATGATCCACGAAAAGCTCGGTGATGCGATAACCCAGACGGCTGGCCAGCACCGTGCGGCCATCCAGACAGAAATCGCACACCTGTTCCAGATAGCCGCGCGCCTTCAAGAACTCGGGATCGCGCTCCTCCACTCGCATCCGGCACCAGATCTCGGGAACCAGCAAACTCACGTCGTGATCCACGCGGAAGTTTGGACCGGCATAGCCCGCCGACGTTGTAAACCCCGCGTATCCGGTCACGATCGCCGATACCAGCGCGTTGTTCAGATCCACCACAGGCCACAACGCATTGAATGGACCCTTGGTGAGCGCGCCCTCGCTTCCGAATCCGGTAGTCGCGGGCGATTTGCCGGTTAAGCTGGCCACAAAGTCCATGAACAGTTCGGGCAATTCCTGATAATGTACCGGTCCATAGACCGCCAAAGGAGGCGTACCGGCTTTTGGATCGGCGGGACTGTTTCTGCGCCCCGCGAGCACCGCGTTCACAGGTTGATAAACCTGCCGCCCCGCGGGAATTTCGCGCTCCAGCCGCGCGGCGATTTCCGCCAGGTAGGAATCGCGTGGATTCGTCAGATCGGGCCGGGGCTGTAAATAACGCGGATTGGTCGAAGGCAGTCCATTTACCAGGCGCGGATGCGCCGACGAAACGACATAGTCCGTCGGATGCTCCGCGAGGAAGCTCTCCAGCCGCTGTTTCATCGGCTCGGTATATCGATCAAACTCCGCAACGTGGTCCACCAGCGCGCGCGCCTGCGCAGCGTCGAACGCTTCAAAATTCGAGAAGAAATTGCCGAACCCAGCGATGTCGGCTTCCGCTTGCCGGTCTGTGCCGCGTCGAATGGCATCGTCCGGGCGCTGGAACAATCGGCGCTCGCAATTCGCCACCAGCTTCACGCTGGGATTCGGATATTCAGGGTCCAGATCGCTGAGGCTCTCACGCGGCAGCACCACCGATGCAGTGATGTCGTCTTCCACCGCCACCTTATCTGCTGGATGAAAATCGGGCCGGAGTTTGTAGATGCGCCAGGAGCCGTCTGGATCGAAACCCACGCGCAGATAATTGCTCACCAGAGGCTGGTTCTCAAATTTCAACTCATGTCCCAGAAAGCCGTTGATGCGATCCACCGTGAAGTGTTCGCGCCAGTTGTGGCCCCACTCGGGCTGATAGTAGCGCTTTACCGTAAAAAGAAGCTGGCGGATGGTCTGCGGCAGCTGCCTTACCCACTGGTTATGTTGGTCGGTATATTCGGGCGATGGCGTTAGCAGTTGAATCACCGAGCCCAGCGTGCGCTCCGGGCTCAGGATCGGCCGCCGGGTCCTCGCATCCGGAATCCGCCGCCGGTAGATGCCCGAAAAATCACGGTCGAAAATCTCAGCCACATTATCCATGTCGCGGTGGTAGTCTTTGACGAACACCGGTCCCTTGAGCAGCGCATTCGCGATGGACTTCGATATTTCCGATTTGCCGCCGCCCGACACGGTGCACGGTTTGTGAACCAGCGTGCCGCGTGGCCGCGCGCCCACCAATCTCCAGGCCGTTCCGCCGGTTTGTTTCTCCAATCGAATGCGGAACCCATTCGGAAGAAAATACGTGGCATCCTTGCGCAATGTCAGACGTTGCTCCGAATCGCCGTTCCGCCATGCGATGGTTCCGTCCAAAACATGAAAGACCGATTCTTCTGGAACGTAGTAAATGTCCGAGAAACGCTGGTCCTTGGAATACCCTTCCGGCATGGGCTCCGCCAGATCACCCAGTAGTCTCACCGCGTTCGAATATTCGGCTTTCTTCAAGCTGACGGTGCGTCCCGCGTGGAATTCCTGGCCGAGCACGTAGGTGGCGAACGCAATAGCGCCGCCCGCGTGCTCCTCCTCGCACATCCCGAACAGATTGGCCGCGAAGCTGATCTGCGTCTTCACTTCTTTCTTGCAATACCCGTAATAGTTGTCTGCCAGGATAGTCACCATCACACCCCGCTGATCGCGGCAAGTGATTTTGAACGCCGAGCCGCCATTGTAGAGCTCGTCTTCGGTCTCCCAGCACATTTGATCGCGGCGCTGGCGATCAGTGGCCACGCTCGCATGCGGCAGACCAACATCTTTTTTCCTGATCCCCACCAGGTGTGGCGCCAGCACCACGCAGCCGGAATGCCCGGTCCAATGCATGGCATCAAGCGCGGCGTCGTTCTCGGGAAGAAATGGATCGCCTCCGTTGCCGAAGATGCTTTCGACGAAATCGAGATTGCTCACGAGGCTCCCCGGCGCGATGAAGCGAATCTCCATCGTTTTCTCGGGATCGCGCCCCGCGGCCGGACACACCAGCGGCCGCAGCAGCAGCGACACGAAACAGCATACGTCCTCATTCTGGTCGGCGGTGAACGGCAGCACCAGCATGCTGGCCGGTGGACGCAGCGCCGCGTCCCACAGCGCCGCGAAGGCTTGTTTCGGCACCGCGATTTTGTCGGCCGGAACCGGTAGCCCACCCTCGGCGATGTGAAACAATCCCTGCGTGGTACGTTTGTCGCTCTTCGGATTATGCAGCACTCCCTGCGCCACGCGATAGGACTTCAGACAGGGCGAGGAGAAAACGTCGGCGCTCGCGGGCAGCGACATGATACGCGCCATGCCTTCGCGATCCAGCACGAAGCTGTCTACCGGAAGCCGCGCCGGGCGAATATCGCCCAGATAGCTATCCAGGAACGTTTGGATGCGCGTATCTGCCGGACACAGCCGGTTGCCGAGCAACTGGTCCTTCTGATGATAGTTGCGCAGTAGCGGCCCGGCGATTTCCAGAAACTCGGGATCCGCCGTGCTCCGGCTGGTGGGCTGTCCCAACGCCAGGAGCTTCAAATTAATGTAACGGATCAACTCCGGATTGCGACTGGCGGGCGATTTCGCGGTGGCTGCGGCAGGCATCGTGTTTAGCTCCGGCAAAAAAATCGGGGGACAAACACAGGGTCCGCAATTCGCTCTACCAGGCGCGGCGGGAATACTCTACCAGCTTAGTACACCGCAATCCGCCAGAACGCGTTTAACCCTGCTAGCATGAAGCTGGAGTTACATATGTCATCTGCACCGGTTGCCTCACACAAGCGGAGTCTTTCCGAAGGGATTGCAGATCCCGACATCTTGGAACGCGCTGCTCAGCGCTACCTTCAGATGTCCACCAAAGAATTCGTTGAAAAATGGAACAGCGGATTCTTCAAGCAGCATCCGGAATTGGCACATAAGGCGGCTGATGTCGCGCTATTATTGCCACTGCTGAGTGCCAGGTAAGACGCCGCGCGAAGCCGTAAAGGCGTACCTCGATCCACTCCAGAAGAACGCAGCGATTGTCTGCAAAGGCGTGCTTCGGGTTAACAATTACGACACATTGGCCCAAGTCAGTGTTCTGACTTTGGCGGATTCGGCGCCGTTGAGTGGCCGCGCCGATCTGTTGCTTTCAGTCGTCCAGCAGTACAAGATTATCCGAGATCTCGAGAACGGTCCATACAGGGTCACAACCCGCTACTACAAATATGACGTAGAAACCGAGGATAGTCTGGAGATCTTCGGCTATCACTGGCATCCCGAGGGATCCAGTCCCGTCGTCTTCCCCCACCTTCATATCGGTCCAGGAGCGGGCATCGGGAAGTCCGAGCTAACTTGTAAGGCTCACTTTCCGACGGGCCGAGTTGCCTTTGAGGAGGTAATTAAGTTTCTCATCGATGAATTCGATGTCCAGCCAGAGCGTGCTCTGTGGCAGGAACTCTCCGACAAAACCAAAGCGCTTTTTAAGAAACATAAGAGCTGGTGACCGCCTTATGGTCAACCCCTTGCCCGGAAGCCAACGTGCAACTTCACTTGAGCGATGCCATCGAAACACGCGCCTTTGTACCGAATCGGAACAATCGCGCTCGCGTTCTGTTCCGTTGTGAACGCACAAGTCGGCATGCGTCCCAAATTGCCACTGCCGAGCACCCATAAACCGCCATCCTGCACCAACTGCGTGCGGGACTTAAGCGGCCGCATCTCGCCCAACCCGGGGCCGGTCCGCGCGTTTCGGTCTAACCACCCCTGCCCAGCCACCGGATCGGTGCGCGGCCCCTGTCCGGGCTACGTCGTCGACACTGCACACGGAAAGCTGCGCTGGCGTACCATCGCGCAAGTCGCCAAGGACCGTGCCAAGTGAATGGACCACCGCGCGCCATTTGCCGGCCGCCGCCGATCCGCATAGACTGGATAGGTAGCCAATCGCCCCTCGACTGCCGGGAACGAAGCGTATCCCCTCCAGTGCGCGCGTTTGGCCGTTGATGTCATAACTCCGTTTGTTTGACGACGAGCGATCTATTGTCTTGCGACAGGGAGTTCTTATTATGACCGACGCGGCCAGTGCTCGCGCTGCCAGTTACGTCCTCACTTTGGAAGAGATTGGCCATTTGGCGGCCGAGGGCGGCAAGCCCGCCGAAACGCTCATGAACGTGGTGGCGTTGATTGCCGGCCGCTTTCAGACCGACGTTTGCTCCGCTTACTTGCTGGAGCCGGATCGCGCGAACCTGGTACTGGCCGCGACGCTTGGTCTTCGCCCCACATGCATCGGCACGCTACGCATGGCGCTCAACGAAGGTCTCGCGGGTCTTGTGGCTGAGCAGGTGCGGCCGGTAGCTGTGGAACATGTCACCACTCATCCGCGCTTCAAGTACTTCAGCGAGGCGGGTGAGGAGTCTTACCAATCGTTTTGCGGCGTGCCGCTCATCGATCAAGGCGTATTGCAGGGCGTGCTGGTGGTCCAAACCATTGAGGCGCGCGCCTTCACCGACGACGAAGTGCAGATGCTGGTGGAAGCCGCCGCGCAGGTGGCGCCGGTGGTCAGCGAAGCGCGTACGCTCGATCGATTCATTGCCCCGGTGCAGGAGCGCCTGTGGTCCCTGGCTCGCAACCTGTGGTGGAGCTGGGACAACGATTCCACCAGCCTGTTTCGCGATCTGGACCCGGTCCGTTTCCGCCAGTTGAATCACAATCCGATCGCGCTGTTGTCGGAAATTCCGCTCGCCAAGCTGGAACGGCGCGCCGGAGAATTGGTGCTGCATGGCCGCATCAACTACGCTTATCGCCGCCAGCAGGAATATCTGCGGGCTGACCGCACCTGGGGCGCAACAAACGCCGGCGCGCTGCGGCCCCGCCCGGTGGCCTACTTCTCGGCCGAGTTCGGGCTGCATGAGTCTCTCCCGATTTACTCTGGCGGATTGGGCGTTCTCGCGGGCGACCATATCAAGAGCGCATCCGATCTCGATATTCCTTTAATCGGAATCGGTTTGTTCTACAGTCAGGGCTATTTCCGCCAGCGCTTGGATCGCGACGGCTGGCAGCAGGAGCAATACCTGCAAACCGACATCAGCCAGCTCCCCATGGAACCGGCTATTGGCAAGAATGGCGAACCCATCGAGGTGGAGCTGGTAACGCGCAGCGGCGTAATTCGGGCGAAGGTCTGGCGCGCCAAGGTGGGCCGGTGCGACCTGCTGCTGCTCGATTCCAATGTTGACGGTAATGCTCCCGAAGACCGAGAGCTCACCTCACGCCTCTATGGCGGCGATGGCCGCGTTCGCATCCGCCAGGAACTGTTGCTGGGCGTCGGCGGATTTCGCGCTTTGAAAGGCATGGGCATCACGCCCGCCCTTCTGCACCTGAACGAAGGCCACAGTGGATTTGCGGTGCTCGAAGCCATCGCCAATCGAATGCAGGAAGAAGGGCTCACCTTCGACCAGGCGGTTCCGCGCGTATCCCGCGAAGTGGTTTTCACCACCCACACTCCGGTGCCCGCCGGCCACGACCGTTTTAACGCCGGTCTGATCGAGGAGCATCTGGGCCCGCTACGCGAGCGTTTGGGCCTCTCCGACCGTCGGCTCATGGATCTGGGCCGCGAGATCGCAGGCAATGAGTTTGAAGAGTTCTGTATGACCGTGCTGGGCCTGAAACTGTCGCGGCGCGCCAACGCGGTGTCCGCGCTCCACGGAGAGGTATCGCGCGCCATGTGGACCGGCCTTTATCCCGGCAAGCTCGAAGACGAAGTGCCGATCGGACATATCACCAACGGCGTCCACGTTCCCACCTGGCTCGCGCCGCAGATGTTCCGCATCTACGATCGTCACCTGGGCGCGGGCTGGCTGGAGAAGAGCGGGGAATCGCGCACTTGGGAGGGTATTGAGAACATCGACGATGGCGAGCTCTGGGAAACGCATGGCGCTCTGAAGCTCCGCCTGCTCGAGTTTGTCCGGCGCCGCGCGGTGGAACAATCGCAGCGCCGTGGCGAATCGCCCGAAACATTGCAAAGGCTCAGCCGTGTGCTCAGCCCGGATGCGCTCACCATCGGATTTGCGCGCCGCTTCGCCACCTACAAGCGCGCGAACCTGATCCTGGCCGATATCGAAAAGCTCGCGTCCATGGTCAACGATCCTAAGCGTCCCGTCCAATTTGTCTTCGCCGGCAAGGCGCATCCGCGCGACGAACCGGGCAAGCGCGTGCTGCAACAGATCGCGGAGTTGATGCGCGATCCGCAATTCGCCGACAAGTTCGTATTCGTCGAAGACTACGACATCAATGTCGGACGCCTCTTCGTGCAGGGCGTCGACGTGTGGCTGAACAATCCGCGCCGTCCGCTCGAAGCCTCGGGCACCAGTGGACAGAAGGTGGTCTTGAACGGCGGCCTGAATCTTTCCGTGCTGGACGGTTGGTGGGCCGAAGCTTATGACGGCCTGAATGGTTTCGCCATCGGGACCGGCCGGACGCATTCCAATATGAGTGTTCACGACACGCGCGATGGCGACGATCTCTACCGCACGCTGCGCGAAGAAGTGATCCCGCTCTATTACCAGCGTGACCGTGACGGTCTGCCCCGCGGCTGGATCAAGCGCATGAAGCGCACCATCCGTACGCTCGGCTGGCGCTTCAACGCCAATCGCATGGTGATGGATTACACGCTGAAATGCTACGTACCCGCGGCCGGCGGCACTTCGAGCGAAATGAACTCGCACGGTTGATCAGCGGCGCACTCGCCTCTTCATCCACCAGCCCGCTAGCAGCACGCCGATGGTTCCCGCCGCTTCCACTGCATACAGCCATGCCTTGCCAGGCGCAAATCTTCGCGCCACAAACGCGTCGGTCATGATCATTTGCCCCGCCACTCTACCGAGCAGCGCGGCGCCGATATAAACGATCACCGGATACTTGTCCATCAACGTGGCGAGCAATCCACTGGCGAAAACTACCAGCGGGATGCTCACGCCGAGGCCGAACAACAGCAGCTCGAAGTTTCCATGGGCCAGCGCGGCGATCGCCAGGACGTTATCCGTCGACATGGTCACGTCGGCGACGATGATGAACCACATCGCCTTCCAGAAACTGGTGAGCTGCGTCGCCGAGTTTTCGAGCGGTGGCTCCTCACGAAACAGCCCTATGGCGATCCATAGCACCGCCGCGCCCCCCACAATTTGCAGGAACTTCACCTCCAGCAACCGGGCGGCAAAGAATGCCGCAGTCACCAGGGTGGCAACCGCGCAAGCGGCTCCCGCGATCAGCGCCCGCTTCCGAAGCTGTGGTGGCAGGGACTTGGCGGCGGCCGCGATCACTACCGCGTTGTCTCCGCTCAAGGTGAGGTCCACCAGCACGATGGAGAGTAGGCTTAGGATGAACTGCCAGTGCTCCTGGATTGGGTTCATCTGGGCTGAAGGGTCCCCGCAAAGCCATTCTAACGTGCCCGGAATGCATTAAACTGAATGGCGATGAAAACCCTCACCACTCTCGCATTCATCACCGCCGCGCTCGGCTCCGTATCTGGATTGCCCGCGCAGACGCCCAAGCCCGTCCGCACGCAATCGGGCCTGGTCCAGGGCATTGCCGAAGACGGCGCCACGGTCTACAAAGGCATTCCTTTCGCTACTCCGCCGCTCGGGGATTTGCGTTGGCGTCCGCCGCAACCGCCCGTCGCGTGGACCGGAGTGCGCGCCGCCGACAAATTCGCGCCGGCGTGCATCCAGGTTTCCATCGCCTACCCCGCCTTGGGGATGGACGCCGTGCCGACGAATGAGGATTGTCTCTACCTGAATGTCTGGTCGCCAGCCAAATCCCCGAACGACAAGCTCGCGGTGATGGTCTGGATTTATGGCGGAGGCTTTACCATCGGCGGCACCTCCATGGCGTCCTACAACGGAGCCAATCTTGCGAAGAAGGGCGTGTTGGTCGTCAGCCTCGCTTATCGCCTGGGTGCACTCGGGTTCCTGGCGCATCCCCAGCTCACGCGCGAGCAGGAGGGTCACTCCGGCAACTACGGGCTGCTCGATCAGATCGCCGGATTGCAGTGGGTGAAGCGCAATATCGCAGCATTCGGTGGTGATCCGAATCGGGTCACCATTTTCGGCGAATCGGCGGGCGGAATTGCCGTCAGTATGCTGGCGGCGTCTCCACTCGCGAAGGGATTGTTCCACGGCGCCATTTCTGAGAGCGGTGGAAACTTCGCCCCGGCACGCCAAGCCAGCGAAGGTGGCGAGAACATGGATACGCTCGCCACGGCCGAAAAGAACGGCGTCGCCTTTCTTGCCAAGGTGGGCGCGGCTTCCATCGCCGAGGCGCGCGCCAAATCCGCGGACGCCATCCTGAAGGCCTCGCCTCCGGGCTTGGGCGGCTCATGGCCCATCTTCGACGGCTACGTCCTCTTGGGCGATCAATACAAACTATATGAGGCAGGGCGCTATAACGACACCAACGTTCTGATTGGGACCAATGCCGACGAAGGCGCGCTCTTTGTCCCCGCCATCACTGCCGAAGCATATCAAGCCACCGTCCGTTCCGGCTATGGCGAGTACGCCGGCAAAATTCTCGCCGCGTATCCCGCCGGTTCCAACGCGGAAGCTCTCCGTTCCGCTCGCGATCTCTTCCGTGACACCGCTTTCGCCTGGCCCACCTGGACCTGGGCGCGGCTGCAATCCAAGACCGGTAAGGGCAAAGCGTACGTCTACTATTTCAGCCACCGGCCGCCCTATCCCAATGATCCGCAATTCAAGGATTGGGGAGCGGCTCACGGCGCCGAGATCGCCTACGTTTTCGGCAACTTCGCGCCCGCCATGCCCGCCACGCCATCCGATCGCACGGTCTCAGACCAGATGTCGTCCTACTGGGCGAACTTCGCCAAAACCGGCGACCCGACCGCAACTGGACTCACTCGCTGGCCCGCCTTCACCGCCGCGGCCGCGCAGGTGATGAACCTGAACGATCCGTCCAAGGCCGTGCCTGTGCCGAATATCGAGAAACTCCAGGCGCTGGACGGCTACTATGCGTGGCGTCGCGCTCAGGCTGAGAAGAATCACTGAGGCGAGCGATTACACGCTCAGGTGCTCGCGCACTATTTGGTCCGTGAGTTCGTTGATGGAACCAGAGGCAACGCGACGGCCTTTGTCGAGAATGCAGAACTCGCTCGCCACGCGGCGTGCGAACGGCAGCTTTTGCTCCACCAGCAGCACTGTAAGCCCTTCTTCCTGATTCAGCCTCAGCACAATGTCGCCGATTTCGTGGACGATATTCGGTTGAATCCCTTCGGTGGGCTCGTCCAGGATCAACAGCTTCGGTTCCAGAACCAGGGCGCGGCCAATGGCGAGCTGTTGCTGCTGGCCGCCGGAAAGGTCGCCGCCACGCCGCCGCATCATTTTCTTGAGCACCGGAAATAGTTCGAAGATACGGTCTGGAATGGTCTTGGGGCTGTTCTTGCGCACACCCAGACCCACGCGCAGATTTTCCTCCACGGTCAGTTGCGAAAAGATTTCACGTCCCTGCGGCACGTAACCGATGCCTAGCCTGGCACGCTGGTCGGCGCGGCACTTCAACAAATCGCTGCCGTCGAACGTGATGCCGCCTGAACTTGTCCCCTGCAGCCCCATGATGCATTTGAGGAGCGTCGTCTTGCCCATACCGTTGCGGCCCATCAGACACATGCGCGAACCGGGAGTGACAGCAAGATCCACATCCCACAACGTGTGGCTGCCGCCGTAGAACTGGTTTAGGGCTTTAATGGTCAGCACGTTCGCTCCACTCTCATACTCGTGCTCTTACACACCGAGATAGACCTCGATGACCCGCGGATCATTTTGCACTTTATCCATATCGCCTTCGGCAATCACGTGCCCTTCATGCAACACCGTGACGCGGCGCGCGATGGATCGAACGAAAGCCATATCATGCTCCACGACAACCACGGAATGCTCGCCAGCCAGTGATCGAAGCAATTCAGCGGTGCGCTCGATCTCCTGCGGCGTCATGCCCGCAACCGGCTCGTCAACCAGGAGCAGCTCCGGATTCTGCATCAATAGCATGCCGATTTCGAGCCACTGCTTTTGGCCGTGGGCTAGCGTCCCTCCGAGTACAAAGCGCCGCTCCGAGAGACCGATTATTTCAAGAACCTTGTCGATTCTCTCCCTTTGCAGCCCGGAAATGCGGGCACGCAGGGTTTTGAGGAACGATCGCGTGCCGGCCAGAGCGAGCTCGAGGTTCTCGAATACCGTCAACCGTTCGAACACCGTCGGCTTCTGGAATTTCCGCCCAATTCCGGCTGCCACAATCTCCGCTTCGGACAATTGAAGCAGATCGAAGCCGCTGCCAAACCGCGCCGTTCCTGAATCCGGCCGCGTTTTTCCCGTGACCACGTCCATCATGGTGGTCTTACCCGCGCCGTTGGGGCCGATGATGCAGAGCAGTTCCCCCGGTTCGACATACAGGGTGAGTTGGTTGAGCGCCTTGAACCCGTCGAAACTGACGGTCACATCCTCAAGATTGAGCCGCTTGTCGCGAACGTTCATTTTCTCAACAGAGGGGTCCGCCATTGGCAGCAGCTCATTTGTCTCTATCGCGCGCCGGCACCAAGCCGACAATCCCGCGCGGCAGAAACAGCGTCACCAGTACAAACAGAGCGCCCAGCGCGAAGAGCCAAACTTCGGGAAATGCCCCGGTGAGGTAAGTCTTCGCGTAATTCACCAGTACTGCGCCGACGATCGCGCCGTAGAGCGTGCCTCGTCCTCCCACTGCCACCCAGATGACGGCTTCGATGGAATTGATCGGCGAAAACTCGCTGGGATTAATGATTCCTACTTGCGGAACGTAGAGCGCGCCCGCGACACCGGCTAAGATGGCCGTAAATACGAAAATCCACAGCTTGAAACTCTCGACGGGATAACCGAGAAAGCGGGTCCGGCTCTCCGCGTCTCTAATAGCGTGCATCACTCGCCCGGCGCGCGAATCCACAATCGCACGGCAAGCCAGGTAGCTGGCGCCCAGCGCGATAGCGGTCAACACAAAAAGCACAACCCGCGTGGTGTCGGAGTGCAGGTCGAAACCGAGGATGTCCTTGAAATCGGTGAATCCGTTATTTCCCCCGAAGCCCATATCGTTGCGGAAGAACGCGAGCATCAGAGCGTAGGTGAGCGCCTGCGTGATGATGGAAAAGTAAACGCCGGTGACGCGCGAGCGAAATGCAAACCACCCGAACACCAGCGCCAACACGCCGGGCGCCAGCGCCATCATCAAGAGCGCGAACGGGAAGTGGTTAAATCCGTGCCAGAACCAGGGCAGGGATTTATAATTCAGAAACACCATGAAATCGGGCAATATGGGATTGCCATAAACACCCCGGGTGCCGATCTGCCGCATCAGATACATGCCCATGGCGTAACCGCCCAGCGCAAAAAAGGCCGCGTGCCCAAGGCTAAGGATGCCGCAGTACCCCCAGATCAAATCGAGCGAAAGCGCCAGCATCGCGTAACACAGGTACTTGCCGACCAGCGTAATTCCGAAAGCCCCCACGTGAAAGGCGGACGATGCCGGCACCACTTGGTTGAGGACCACGACACCGACGGATAGCACCGCGAGCGCGGACAAAAGCAACCTGCCACCGCGATCGGCGGCTTTGCTCCGGGTCCAGAGAGTAGTGGCCACTTCTACTTATCCTCCGCCGCGCGTCCCTTTTGCGGGAACAGTCCACGCGGCCGGACTTGAATAAAAAGAATCAATCCAACCAGGACAAAAATCTTGGCCAGCACGGCCCCGGCGTAAGGCTGCAGCAGATTATTGACGATCCCCATCGACATGCCGCCGATGAGCGACCCCCACAGGTTTCCAACGCCGCCAAAAACAACCACCAGGAACGAATCGATGATGTAGGATTGTCCCAGATCCGGACCGACATTGGTCAACTGGCTCAGCGCGACGCCAGCCACGCCCGCAACGCCGGATCCGAGTCCAAACGTCATCGCGTCCACCCACTCCGTGCGGATGCCCATGGCTTTGGCCATGGCCCGATTCTGCGAGACGGCCCGGATGTCGAGGCCCAGCCGGGTGCGCCTCAGCACCAGCAGGATCAGAGCGAAGACGATCAGCGTGAAGATGACGATATAGAGCCGGTTATAGGTAATCGCCAGTGCGTCGTTCAGCCGCAGCGAGCCGCTCATCCAATCTGGCGTAACCACGGACCGGTTGAGCGCCGAGAAAATCGAACGGACCGATTGTTGCAGGATAAGACTCACGCCGAACGTCGCGAGCAGCGTCTCTAGCGGTCGTCCGTAGAGATGCTGGATGATGGTTCGCTCCAGCACCACACCTGTCATTCCGGCAACCATAAACGCCGCTGGAATAGCCACCAGGATCGAGATTCCAATGTGGCCCGGCATCAGTGTCTGGACCACATAGGTAGTGTACGCGCCGAGCATCATCAACTCGCCGTGCGCCATGTTGATCACGCCCATGACGCCGAACGTAATTGCCAGTCCGATGGCGATCAGAACCAGCACCGAACCCAGGCTGAGACCAAAAAACAGCGTTTGGATGCTGGAATAAAAATTGCGCCAACGGTCGATGCTCGTCACCGCGCTCCGAGCGGCCGCGCGTACCTGATCGTCTTTTTCGGCAAAACCGCCATCGGGAGCTTTATCGAGCAACAGCGCAAGCCGGTTCCGCACATCCTGGCTGACGCTTCCGCTCAGGGTGGCGACTGCGTCGAGACGCGCCTTGGTGTCCGGGCTATCCAGCGCGGCCAGCGCCAGGCCCGTTGCGATTTCCTTTTTCACGCTGGAATTTGTTTCAACGCCAAGCCGCTGGCGCAGCAGCGCCACGGTGGGTTCGTCCAGCGACCGTGACATTTCTTGTACCGCCTCCAAACGCACCGCCGGGTCTGGGCTCGACAACGAGAAGTGCGCCACGGTGGTCCTCAATGTGCTCCTCAAACCGTTGTTCGTGCCAATTTGCGTCATGCTGTCCGCCGGCGCGGTTCCGGCGTCTTTGAGCGACAGCGGATCGATTAGATTGAGCGGATCTGCGTCGACTGCCTTGCCGATGAAAATTTTCTGATCGCTGTTGCGGAAATAGAGCCTGCCTTCGAGGAGCGCTGTCAGCACGGCGCGCACGCTCGAATGGCCGGTCTGGCTGAGACGTTCGGCGATCTTCGCCTTGTCGGCGTAAGTAGCCTCACGCAACTCGCCGAGAGTTGAGAGAAAGCTTGCGTCCTTGGAAGATTGCGCGTGTACCGGGACTACGCACCAAAAGGTGAGCAGCAACAGCAGCCGCCACTGCCCACCTAATGGAAGGTACTTCATTATTTGTAGTTTTGCCCGGAACACTTCTTGGTAACCGTATTATAGTTCCCGCACTTCAGTGTCACCCAATCGGCTTCGATGTCCTTGCTGCCCGGCAGATAGTCGGACCAGGCATCGCCCGGAACCTCCCCGGGAGATTTCGAGACCACGTTAAACTGGCCATCCGCTCTTATCTCGC
This sequence comes from Bryobacterales bacterium, assembly GCA_963781905.1. Classification (GTDB taxonomy): domain Bacteria; phylum Acidobacteriota; class Terriglobia; order Bryobacterales; family Bryobacteraceae; genus Palsa-89. Next base: position 2,496,039 of record CAWAHZ010000010.1, on the reverse strand, counting down.
CGATGTAGACCGGTTTGGTGATGTGATGATTCGGCAACACCTTGGCGGTGCCGCCAGTCAGGTTTGGAGTCTCAGTGCCGGGGAGAGCAGCCAGCACCTTCTCCACATCGGTGGACTTGGCCTTCTCCACTGCCTTCACCCATAGATTAAAGCCGATGTAGTGTGCCTCCATCGGATCGTTCGTGGTCCGCTTTGGATTCTTAATGAACGTGTGCCATTGCTGGATGAAAGCTTTGTTGGCCGGCGTGTTGATGCTCTCGAAGTAGTTCCACGCCGCCAGGTGACCGACCAGCGGTTTAGTGTCCAGGCCCGACAATTCTTCCTCGCCTACCGAGAAGGCCACCACCGGAATATCTTCCGCGGAAATCTTCTGGTTGCCCAGTTCCTTGTAGAAGGGTACGTTGGCGTCGCCGTTGATGGTGGATACCACAGCCGTCTTCTTGCCGGCCGAGCCGAACTTCTTGATGGCCGCCACACGCGTTTGCCAATCGGAGAAACCGAAAGGCGTGTAGTTGATCGATATATCTTCGGGCTTCACGCCTTTCAATTTCAGATACGCTTCCAGAATCTTGTTGGTGGTGCGCGGGTAGACGTAATCAGTCCCCTCCAGAACCCAGCGCTTCACCCCCACTTCCTTCATCAGGTAATCGACCGCCGGGATGGCTTGTTGATTCGGCGCGGCGCCCGTATAGATGACGTTCTTCGATGACTCTTCCCCTTCATACTGCACTGGATAAAACAGCAGCCCGTTGTCCTTTTCGAAAACCGGCAGCACCGATTTTCTGGAAACGGACGTCCAGCAACCGAACACAACCGCCACCTTGTCCTTTTCCAGCAACTGCGCCGCTTTCTCGGCGAACAGCGGCCAGTCTGACGCCGGATCCACCACCACCGGCTCCAGCTTCTTGCCCAGCAATCCGCCCTTTTTGTTCTGGGCGTCAATCATCATCAGGATGGTATCCTTCAGCGTCGTTTCGCTGATGGCCATGGTGCCGGAAAGGGAATGCAGCACGCCCACTTTGATTGTGCCCTGCGCGGCTGCCACGTGAGAGAATACGGTCCCGGCGGCCAGCAGCCCTGCGGCCATAAACACTGCCTTACGTTTCATAAGTTGACTCCTTCATTCTGAATTACGGACAAAGTGTTAGATCTGAGCGTGTCAGATCTGAGCATGTTAGATCTGAACCTGCAGGCCGAGGCCCGCCTGCCAGGTGTTGGTTATCACATTGTTGTACCTGGTGTTTTCATAAAACGACATCACGCGCGCGTTGAATTGCTTGATGACGTAATTGAAGTTCACCTCGGTGGTTTTCTGGTCGAAGTTCACACCGGTTCCATGAGTAAACTCGGCGTGAGCATATTTGCCGAGGATCTCGAATTTACCCTTGATGTTGCCGATGGGAACAATCTTCGGAAACAGGTAACTTCCCAGGATATACTCTCCTTGGCTCTTGGCATAAGCCGCTTCGTATCCGCCCAGGCGATTGTAGTTGGTGTATTCGCTTTCAATGGAAAAAGCGCCCCCGTTGTGCAGTTTCTTGTCGAGCAGGAAATCGATGCTGGACGCAGTACGGCCGTCCTGATACTGAGTGGCGCCGCCCAGCGCAAGGATGTTCTTGTCGCCATAGTATGTGCTGTTCAAGTAGTAGCCATTTTCCTGGTCCCAAAAATCGATCTGCACGCGCGCGGCTCCCAAGACGTCGCCACTGCCTGTGGCGGACTTTCCGTCGAACGCTCCCACCGAGACTTTGACCTTCTTTGCGAAGTCGCCCCAATACATGACGCCGTTGTCACGCCCTTGATAGATACCCGGATAACCGTCTTGCACGCCATCGGTGAATGTCTTCCATTCATGCGAATAGAACGGTCCGTACAGGTTCGCGCGATCGCTAGGCTCGAGGAACCGGCCGGCCCAGATGTGGAAGGCAGGGTTGAAGTCGAATTCCGCCACTGCGTCCAGGATTTCGATCTTGTTCGTAATGCTGTCGTAGTCCGTATTGAACATCACCTTGATATTGTCGGTGACGGTTCCGTTGATGTAGAGGCGGGCGTGGTCCACCGCGAACTGGTCAGTGGAACTGGCGCCATCCGGCTGGATATGGTCGTAACTGGTTTGCAGTCCGCCGCCAATCGTAACCGGCCCCAGGTTGATCTGCGCCTGTGATAGAGGGGCCATGGCGAGCCCCAGCAATGAAACCAGAACCGGGGTCAATCCCTTGGCAACGAACACACGTCCATTGCGCACACTTCGTCTGAGCATGAATAATCCTTTCCTCTGCGCGCCCGAAAGCGCTGGCTATGTATTTCGTCGCCTTACAAAATGAACTAACGCGGAGGCCTTCGCGGGTCTAGTTGCGCGCGAGGCATCGAACCCGCTTGCCCTGGGGCAGCGGGCGAAATCGCGATGCTCGGCCTGCATTTACGGAAATAGGCACACCACTACTGTCGGCCTGGTTCTTACGCTCTAAATTCGGCTCTTTGCACGCTGCGAGAACAAGCGGAAATGCTTCGCCGACACACCTCCGCTTCTAAAGGCTTCTTTGCCTTGCGGTGGATCGCGGACGAACTGAATCAAGACGACGGGGTGATGGGTTCAGGGCTTAAACTAAAAACCCGCGCAGACATGGGCGCGAGTGAAAAAGCCGACTAAAGCGGTCTTAATAACTTTTTTATATTGTTTCAAAACGATAACATCGTATGCCGCGCTTGTCAATAACTTTGCCTCTTGAAATTTTGCCGCTCACCTCTGATCTGGTCCGGACATCCGATGTTCGCCACGGCAGCAAATTCTGTTCATGGCTGCGGGTCTGGAATGCGTTACGATGAACTGCATTGCACCTCACCTCCGGCGGCGATTCGGAGCACAGCATGACCACGAGCCGTTCGTCCCGTCTCCGCTCAGCGGTCACTCGACGCCGATTCCTCGGCCATCTGGGCGCGGTGGGCGGCTCATCACTGGTGATGACGGCGCTATCCTCTTGGGATTTGATGGCAGGCAATGCCGGCACACGTCCGGCACTTTCGGGCCGCCCGAACAAGGCAAAGGTGCTGGTGCTCGGCGCGGGCGTCTCGGGCCTGGCGCTCGGATATGAGCTTTCCCGCCTGGGCTACGATTTCCACATACTCGAGGCGCGAGACCGGGTGGGCGGGCTGGTGTGGACGGTGCGTGGAGGCACCACGCACACTGAGATTGGCGGTGAGCGCCAGCAGTGTAAGTGGGACCAGGGGCAGTGGCTGAACGCCGGCGCGTGGCGCATTCCATATACCCACACCGGCGTGCTGAACTACTGCAAGGAATTGGGTGTCCCTTTGGAAATCTTCGTCAATGAAGCGGACGCATCATACTTCTACTACGAGGGCGCCGCTGCAGGCTCGCTCGCCAACAAGCGTGTCCGCCTGCGCGAGGTAAAGGCCGACATCGTGGGCCAGGTGAACGAACTGCTGGTGAAGGCCATCGATCAGCGCTCCCTGGATCTTCCGCTGACAGCCGAAGATCAGGAGCGACTGGTGCGCTTTCTGGTGGCGCAGGGCTATCTGGATGCGAGCGATCGGCGCTACAAGGCTTTTGAAAATCGCGGCCCGGGCGATCCTTACCAGTTGAGCGCGCTTCTCCAGGCGGGATTCGGCAACCGGATCCGGTCCATTGCTCCGCGCGAGGGGACGACGGCGGCGCCCATGTTCCACCCGATCGGCGGCATGGACCAGATCCCGAAAGCCTTTGCGCGTGCCATTGGACCGAAGCGCATCACCTTCAATGCCGAGGTGCGCTCCGTGCGACAGGACGACCGCGCTGCCACGGTCGCCTACCGTGACACGAAGTCCGGACGGACCCGCGTGCTCACCGCCGATTACGTCGTGATCTGTCTGCCACTCTCGATCGTTGCAGGCTTCGACTGCCAGCTCTCCCCGGACACCATGGCGGCGGTGCGCGCAACGAGTCTCAGCAACAGCGCCAAGATGGGGTTGGCGATGAAGCGCCGGTTTTGGGAAGAGGACGACCAGATCTTTGGGGGGCACCTCTATTCAAATCTGCCGATCGGCGAGTTCTCGTATCCCTCCACCGGGTACTTTTCCCGCAAGGGCGTGCTGCTGGGCCTGTACACCAACGGTGCGGTGGCCAATCTGATCGACAAGCCCATGGCCGAGCGCGTGGAGCACGTGCTGACGCATTCGAGCAAGGTGCACCCTCAGATCCGCCAGGAGTTCGAGAGCGCCTATGGCGTTTGGTGGCAGAAGGTGGAATACAGCCGCGGCGGCTTCGCGATGGCGCCGCCGGCGCAACGCGCGCAATTGTCGAAAGTCGAAAACCGGCTGCTGCTTGGGTCCGCGGCCACCGCGCCGTATTCGGAGCCCGACTGGCAGGAAGGCGCCGTTGCCGCCGCCTGGCAGGCGCTCACCTCATTGCACGAACGTGCGATGCGCGGCTGATGAGGTCACTTACCGGTCACTGACCATCAAGTGACCTGGTCAAGACGATGTTTCCTGACCTCCTCTGATAGACTAACGGATCGGACAACACCTCCGACGTCTTACCGCTGCCCAGTGTACATGCTGATCACGAATCCGCTGAACTCCTCCGCGCTTGCGTTTCCGATTCTAGAGTGCTTCCACATCGTCGGATTTGCGCTGTCGATAGGAACCATCGCTCTTGTCGATTTTTCTCTCCTGGGTATCGGGATGCGCCGCGAGAGTCCCGCGCAGCTGGCCAAGGATACTTGGCTTTGGACGCTGGGTGGCCTGGTGTTGATGCTTTTCTCCGGATTGCTGCTGTTCTCTTCGGACCCGGACATGTACTATCTCAACTGGGCCTTTCTCATCAAGATGGTTTTCTTTGTATCGGCCGTCGTATTTCATTACACGGTTCACCGTAGGGCGGTATCTTCGGACATTCCTCCGGGCAACGGAAAAATCGTGGCGTGCGTATCGCTGCTGCTATGGTGCGGGGTTATCTTCGGCGGGATTTTCATCGGGTTTATTTATCCCGGATTGAGTCTGGGTTAGGCATCGCATGCTGCTCTCATTCGCCCAATGGATCCAATTCACGACATTCTTCACCGCACTGCGCGGATCCGCGAACGTCTACCCGATCGTGATGTCCCTGCATATGGTCGGGATCGCGCTCTTCGGAGGAATGATCCTGATGACGGATCTTCGGCTGCTCGGCTGGGCCATGCGGAAGCGGCCGATCGCGGATGTGGTGGAGCAGTTCCGCGTACCGAAGCGCTGGGGCTTGCTGCTCACCGTTACGTGCGGCATCCTGATGGCCGGCTCCAAAGCCGAAGAATATTATTACAATGCGTTTTTTCGGACTAAGTTGATTCTGCTGGCTAGCGTGTTGCTCTGCGAGCTGCTGTTTTACCGCAGCGTCTATGCCAACCCAGCGGCGCTGGACCAAGCGCCAAGCACTCCAGCAACCGCGAAAATAGCGGCCGCGCTGTCGCTGCTGCTTTGGACCTCAATCGCATGCTGTGGCCGCGGTATCGGCTACATTGAGCCGCCCCTCGACAAGATCCACGCCCAGTTACATTTCGTGAACACCGCCGCGCTGGTTGATGCGCGCGGACCAAGCCTGCCAAAAGGACGGGACTACTGACATGTTTCTTCTACTCCTTCAAAACGCCATAGCGGACGCGCTCAATAGCTCCGAGTGGGTTTTCCCGATTGCCGAATGTTTTCACATCGCGGCCTTCGCCTGGTCTATCGGCTTGATCGCCATCGTGGACCTTCGCCTGTTCGGGGTGGGAATAGGGCACTCAACGCCTCCGCAGATCCTGAAAGCCACGGCGCCCTGGACCTTAATCGGGTTAGCCGTGGTCCTGCTTTCGGGCCCTATTCTCTTCCTTTCGGACCCGCGGATGTACCTTAACAATCCTTCCTTCGTGTTCAAGATGTATGCGCTGGCACTGGCCATCATCTTCAATTACACGATTCATCGTAAGGTGGCTTCGTCCGATAGTTCGTCCCAGGGTGTTCGCGTGCTAGTGGGCGCGGTCTCCCTGCTGTTGTGGGTCAGCGTCGTTTTCGGCGGGCTGTTCATCGCGTTCGCGTAATGGGAGGACAAGAATGATTCTCGAACTTTTCCAGTGGCTTCAAAGCCTCAGCTTCATGACCTTCATCCGTGAGTCGGGATTGGAATACCCCATTGTCATGAGCACGCACCTGGCCTGCATTGCGGTCTTTGGCGGAATGATTGTGATCACCGATTTGCGGCTGCTGGGGGCGGTGCTGACCGAGCGGCCCATTGCGGATGTGGTCAACGGACTGCGCTGGTGGAAGCGCATCGGCTTTGTGATCATGTTCTCGATGGGGTTCACGCTGTTCGGTTCAAAAGCAGCGGAATATTATTCGAACCCTTACTTCTGGGTGAAGATGTCCTGCCTGACGCTGGTTCTGATTCACGCCATCATCTTCCGGCCGCTGGTTTACAATCATCCGGAGGAATTGGATGCTTCGCCGGTGATTCCCACTCGCGCCAAAGTGGCCGGTGCTCTCTCGCTCTTCCTGTGGACTGCAGTCCTCTGCAATGGGCGCCTCATCGGTTATTATGAGCCGCCGCAGCAAAAGGGACACGTCGTTACCCAGGCTGCCGGGCCGCAATAACCCCCCCATTCTGGATTCTGACTCCTGGCTTCTGGCCCCTGACGCCTGAACCGCCGATTCACTCGTTCCGGCCAGGTTGCACTGCTATCTTATTGTAAATAAGTTGATTCGCTGGTCACTGACTGCGCCTTCCGAGTCATTGACCGGCAGGTGACACCGGATTGAGCACACTCGCGGCTTTCACATGGTAGTCTCGGCTTCGTATTCGGAAGCACGGGTATTTCAGATGGCATTGAAGCTGGCAATTCTAATTCCGGGGGGCCTGCTGATGTTGGCAACGGCCCCGATTTTTGGCCACCACTCCGTTTCGGCCGAGTTTGACGTGAACCGGCAGAACACGTACGCAGGAGTGGTTACCAGAGTTGAATGGAGCAACCCCCACATTTATTTCTATGTCGACGTCCAGGACGCCAACCAGAAGGTCACCAATTGGGCATTCGAAGGAGCGGGGCCGAATACGTTGGCTCGGTTGGGTTGGCTACGCGATTCGCTAAAGGTTGGCGACCGCGTGACGGTTATCGCCTTTCCAGCCCGGGACGGAGCTTACGTGGCTTCGGCGCGGGAAGTTCGGCTTTCGAACGGACGAAAAGTACTGGCTGGGATGCCACCGGACCAAAGCCCCAAGTAGGTACGGCGGGCCACAACTCAAACATGCCGAGAGGGAAATAGTTGCTTCGAACATCGGATCGAATGAATATGTCAAGAATCGCCGGTCAAGCCATGGCCGCCCTCTTTGTTACGGGCGCGCTGGCTTGGTGCGCTGTAACTGGGGGCATTTCTGGAGTAATCACCGACACCACGGGTGCAGTGGTTGCCGGTGCAACCGTCACAGCTACGAATGCGGCCCAAGGCCAGCAGTTAAAGAGCACTACGGACTCCCAAGGCTTTTACAATTTCCCGCGTCTTGCAGTGGGCGCCTACGACATCCAGGTTGAGCTGGCAGGGTTCGCGCCGCAGAAGAAGTCCGGCATAGCAGTGGATGCCGACGCCGCTGTTCGGATGGATTTTTCGCTTGCACTCGCCGAACAGAACGAAGAAGTCACGGTTTCAGAAAGCGCCAATGAAGTCCACGTCGAGACCAGCAGCACCCAGGTGGGTGAAGTTGTCAGCCAGAAGGAGATGACCACGGTCGCTCTGAATGGCCGTAGTTATACGGACCTGCTGGCGCTGCAGCCGGGTATTGTTCCTATGTCTACGCAGACCGGGCAATCTGTCGTCATGGCCGGGGCCTCCGTGCAGATCCAACCCTCAGGCGGATTAAACGCAGGAAACCAATCGATCAGTGGCCAGCGCGAAGACGCCAACGGCTTCCTGGTGAACGGAGGCGACGTGAAGGAATTGATGAACGGCGGGACAACAATCGTTCCCAACCTCGATTCGATCGCTGAGTTCCGCGTGCTCACCAACAACTTCGATGCCGAGTACGGAAACTACAGCGGCGGAATCGTCAATGTTGTGACCAAGTCGGGCTCCAATGCGTTTCACGGCAGCGCTTTCGAGTTCCTGCGGAACACGGATCTGGATGCGCGCAATTTCTTTTCACCCGAGCGCGGCTTTTACCGGCAAAATCAGTTTGGCGGCACCGTCGGCGGACCAATCAAGAAAAACAAGCTGTTCTTTTTTGTCGACTACCAGGGCACTCGGAACGCGCAAGGGATCGACAGCGGCCTAATTGAGGTGCCGACGTTGGCCGAGCGTAGCGGAAACTTTTCCGGCGCAGCAAACAGTCTGACGGGCCAAGTTAGCGGGCCGTATCTGGCGAATATCCTGGCCGGTAAGCTGGGCTATAACGTCACTTCGGGCGAAAATTATTACACGCCCGGTTGCACGTCGAACACCTGCGTTTTTCCCGGAGCGACTATTCCGCAGTCGGTTTGGGCCGCGCCGACCTCGCATCTGCTTCCGTACATTCCACTCCCCAACGACGGCCCTAGCACGTTCACATCCGGTGCTTACGGAGAGATTCTGCGGGATGACAAAGGCAGCGCCAGGATCGACGCCGACGCTGGACGATGGGGCCAGATCTCCGGCTACTGGTTCATCGACGATTACCAGTTGAACAATCCTTATCCCAGCGGCCAGGGAGGCGCCACGGTTCCTGGCTTCAACGCGCTGAATATCGGCCGGTCGCAGCTCGTCAGCCTCGCCGACACGAAGACTTTTGGCCCCACCATGGTCAACGAGGCGCGTCTCAACTTCATGCGCAGCGACAACAACGTCGGCCAGCCCTCAGGAGGCGTGGGTCCGAGTCTGGAGTCGCAGGGATTTGAAACTGGAGTGGGGACGCCGGGCATCGTTCCACTCCTTCCCAAGATTGAGGGTATCGAAAACGTGATCTTCAATTCATTCGTCATGGGAGTGCCCATCACAAACCTCACGCAAGCGAATAATACCTGGGCCTGGAACGACACCTTTACGCGCGTCATGGGGACACACACGCTGAAAGTAGGGTTCGTTGGAAGCTATGAACAAGTGAATGTAAATCCCAATCCAGAGGCCAATGGGGGTTTCACTTTCGCCGGCGGGGAGACAGGCAACGATTTTGCAGATTTTTTCATCGGCGTCCCCAGCTTGTACAACCAGGCCAGTTCCAACGCGTATTACCTCCGGCATCATTACGCCGGTGGCTTTGTCCAAGACAGCTGGCGAGCGTCGAACAGTCTGACCATCAATTTCGGGCTTCGTTGGGATTGGATGGCATATTGGTCTGAGAAATACCGTCAGATTCCTACCTTCATTCCGGGCGAGCAGTCACAAGTCTTTACTCAGGCGTACCCAAGCTTGGTATACGTGGGCGACAAAGGCGTCCCGAGTACGCTGGTTCCCTCCCAGAACAAGTTCTCGCCGCGAATTGGGATTGCGTATTCTCCGGGCGCGACGGACGGTTGGCTTCGAAAGCTCACTGGCGGACCCGGCAACAGCAGCATCCGTGCGGGCTATGGGATCTACTACTCCGTGATTGAGGGCAATACGATGGCTGTCGACGAGCCACAACCTCCTTATGGCTTGAGTTACACCAGCCCCGGGCCGCCGTTGTTCGCTCAGCCGTACATCACGGCATCGAACGGCCAGTTTCTCGGCAATCCGTTTCCGTTAAATGTTCCTTCGCTTAATACTTCCATCAGAAATCCGAACACGACCACAAATTTTTCGATCTTCACCCCACAACAGGGTATGACGGCGCCGGTGCCATGGAACACTTACCCTTATACCGAGAACTACTTTTTTTCGGTCCAAAGGCAGCTTGGCCAGAGAATGATGTTGAGCGCGAGCTATGTCGGCTCTCAGGCGCACCACCTGCTGCTGGTTTATTCCAACAATCCCGGCAATCCAGCATTGTGCCTGTCTCTTAGCCAGCCCAACGAGGTGGCTCCCGGATCGCCAACCTGCGGGCCATTCGGCGAAGAGACGGTCTACACCAGCGCCTCAGGGCAGGTCTACAACGGAACGCGTGTTGGCTTAGGACCGAACTTTGGCAACGACGACTACGATGCCACGATCGGGAATGCGAACTACAACGCGCTCGAAGTCACACTGCGCTACACTACGCCGAGCCTGAGCTTCCTGGCCGGATACACCTGGAGCAAGTCGATCGACCAGGCGTCGAGTATTTCCGATCCCGGGAACCCGTATAACTTTTCGGCCACGCGCGCGCTTTCGGCGTTCGATATCCCCCAGAACCTGGTCGTGAGCTATCAATACAATCTTCCGTTCGACAAGATCGCACATATCAAAGGCCTGACCTCAGGTTGGCAGATTTCAGGGATCACCCGCATGAACAGCGGTTTTCCTGTTTCGCTGCACTCCGACGGCGACAACTCGCTCATGGGAAGCAATCCCAACGGAGTTAACAACTACAGCCTGGATCTGCCCGACTACAACGGCCAGCCGCTGGATATCAACAAGAATGCGGGCAGAAACGGCCAGCCGTACTTCAATATCAGCGCGTTCACTTTGAATGCGCTGGGTACCCCCGGCAACGCTTCCCGCCGTTCGTTTATTGGGCCGGGAGAGATCAACTTCGATCTGGCGCTGTTGAAGACGATAAAATTCACCGAGTCAAAGACCTTGCAGATCCGTCTGGAAGCCTTCAACGCATTTAATCACGCCAACTTCTTCGGTCCTCTGGCTGTGAACGGCGACATCAGCAGCAACCTGTTCGGACAGGTTGTGAACGCCGCTCCACCGCGGGAGGTGCAGGTGGCGGCGAAGTTCGTCTTCTGAATCGATCATGTCTAAATTGGAAAAGAAGCGCGCAGCAACGCAATGTATCCCTGGGCTTCAAGCTCGCCGCAGAGGCGTCCGCAACAGCACCAATGCGGTTCGCACGGCGCTGCTCTCCCTGGCCCTGTTGTGCGTCTGTCAGGCCCAACCGCCCGCGCCGAAAGGGGCCAAGGCTCCGGCGGCGGCTCTGAAACCTGAGGCGAAACCTGAAGTCACAGCGGACTTGCGGCAGCTCATGCGCGGCATTCTATTCCCCAATTCCAACGTGATCTTTGCCGCTCAGGATGACGATCCCGCGAAAGTACCGCCGGCGAAGGACCCCGCGTTGGCTACCAATCCGCTTGCGAGCACGTATGGAGGCTGGATGGCTGTCGAAAATAGCGCCCTGGCGCTTTCCGAAGCCGCGAATCTTCTGATTCTTAAGGGACGGAAATGCGCGAACGGCCTTCCGGTCCCCATTAACAACCCGGATTGGCCCAAGTTCGTTCAAGGCCTGCGGGAAGCCAGCCTGGCCACCTACAAGGCTGCGCAGTCCAAGAATCAGGACAACATTTTAACGGCGGCGGGGGACCTGACGACGGCATGTTCCAACTGTCATGATAAGTATCGCGAGAAACCAACCTTGGCGGACCGATGCAAGTGATGAAGTCTGGTTTGTTTCGGGTCGTCATTATCCTGGCCGTCGCCCTGCTTGTTTCCGCGATTGTGTTTCCAGGCGCCGCTAGCGCTCACAATGTATCCAAGCGCGACGCATCCTTCGTCCAATCGAACAAAGGCGCCGCGGTTGCCGCGTTCGTTTATTTGGGCGCGAAACACATGCTGACGGGCTACGATCACATCGCTTTTCTGATCGGCGTCATCTTCTTTCTTTACCGGCTGAAAGACATTGTGCAGTACGTCAGTCTCTTTACATTGGGGCACAGCATCACGCTGCTGGCGGGCGTGCTCGGAGGGTTCCACGCAAACCCATTCGTCATCGACGCCATCATTGGGTTCTCGGTAGTCTATAAAGCATTCGATAATATGGATGGCTTCCGGCGATTCCTTGGATTTGAACCCAACACCAAAGTCGCTGTATTGATCTTTGGCTTGTTCCACGGATTCGGCTTGGCGACCAAGCTCCAAGAGCTCGACTTGGCTAAAAATGGCCTGGTCACAAACATTATCAGCTTCAATGTCGGCGTAGAGATCGGGCAAGTGCTGGCGCTGACGGCCGTGCTGATCGCGCTCAGCGTATGGCGCACCCAGAAAAGCTTCTTGCGCGATGCCTTCGCGACGAACACTGTGCTGATGACGGTTGGATTCATTCTGGTCGGGTACCAGGTTGCCGGTTATTTTGAAGCGGTGTAATTACCAAGCCTATGGTCGAACAACAAGACATAAACCAAGTGCAGGCCCCATCCAAACAGGCCATCGCAAAAGCCACCGGCATCGCCTTGGCCGTGGCGCTAGTAATTCTCTTCGTCGCAATTCTTCCGGCCGAGTATGGAATCGATCCATTAAAGACTGGCCAGGCTCTTCATTTGACCGATCTGGCGAAAGCAACCGAATCAAAAGCTGAATCGAAGCCCGCGGTTGGGGCTCGTCCCGTCGCCGCGCCGGCGGGCATCTACACCATGCAGCCCGGCAATTACCAAACCGACAGCGAGGACCTTTCGCTGATGCCGGGCGAGGGTGTGGAAATCAAATATCACATGCTGAAAGGGGCCGGCATGATTTATTCCTGGAAGGCCACCGCCCCGGTAGCTTTCGAGTTTCACGGCGAACCCGATAACAAACCGAATAAAGACTATTTCGAAAGTTACCAGCTGAACGACAAAGCGGGGGCCGACCACTCCTACGGATCGTTCATCGCGCCATCCACCGGCATCCACGGCTGGTTCTGGGAAAACAAAGGCAAGAAGGAGGTCGAGATTCATCTGGTCACGGCGGGATTTTACGACAGCGCGAAGATGCTGGCGGGCGACGAGAAGGTGGATCTGACGATCCAAGATGCAAAGTGATGGGAGACTGAGTTCTTAAGAGACATGGCACCTCTGGCCTTCCTGCAATCGAACGCGATTGCCGACCTGCTGAATAATACCGAATGGGGCTTCGCGATAGCGGAGTGTTTTCATATTGTCTTTTTCGGGGCGGCCATCGGGACGATTATGATCGTGGACCTGCGTCTCCTGGGCCTGGCGTTTCCACGGAAAACTTCCGCCAAATTACTGCAAGATACTTGGGCGTATACGTTGATCGCGCTGGCGGTGACGGTGCTTGCGGGGATGGCGCTGTTTTTGTCGGACCCGCGCATGTATTACTTCAGCCCGTGGTTCAGGTTCAAGGCAATCGCGCTGCTTCTGGCGATCCTCTATAACTACACCATCCACTCCAAAGTGGCTTCGTCCACCCCGTCCCCACGTGTGGGCGTGGTGGTTGGAGTCATTTCGGTATTGCTATGGGTCTCGGTGGTCACGGGCGGGCTCTTCACTGGACTTCTTGCGTAATGTCACTCTATTCCATCTGCGAAACGATTCAGAGCACCAGCTTCATGACCGGAGTGGAGCAGACACCGTGGGTCTATCCCGTCATCATGGCCACGCATCTGAGTTGCATCGCTGTGTTCGGTGGCATGATCCTGATGACCGATTTGCGCCTGCTCGGCTTAGCTCTCCGCGATCAGAGCATAGCGGAAGTGGTGAACGGTCTGCGCCCCTTTAAGCGCATTGGCTTCGTGATTATGGTCACCTGCGGCCTCTTGATGGCCGGCTCGGAGGCGCCGATGTATTATCCTAATCCTTATTTCTGGACCAAGATGACGCTTCTGCTGCTAGTGGGAGTTCATGCTCTGGTTTTCAAGCCCACCGTCTACGATCACCCCGAGGAGTTGGACAAGTCCCCAGCGATACCCACACGCGCAAAAGCCGCCGCCATGCTTTCACTGATCCTGTGGGTGAGTATTCCGATCTTCGGGCGGCTGATTGGATATTACGAGCCCAGCGGGGGGAAGGCCCCCCAAATCCTCACTCATCGCTGAGGTTGCCGACGCGAGATCCGGTAAGATCAAAAGTGGAAACTAAAATAACTGCCGGAGTAGTTTTTTTCGCCCTGGCGGCCACCATTCCGGCTCTCGCGCACCACTCCTTGGCAGCCGACTACGATACCTCGAAGCCCATCACCGTTCATGGCGCTGTAACAAAGGTGGAATGGATGAATCCGCATGTCCGCTTCTTTTTGGCAGAGAAGGACGATTCCGGAAAGGTGACCAATTGGGAGTTTGAATTAGGCAGCCCGAACACATTGATGAGATCCGGGTGGACTCGGGAATCACTAAAGACCGGCGCCGAGATTACCGTGAAAGGGGTTCGTTCCAAGGACAGCTCGAACCTAGGGAACGCTACTAGTATTCTCTCGAGCGACGGGGAAGTTCTTCTATCAGGAATTGCCGCGGGTAAAACACTTGTCGCGAGGTAGCGATATTGCAGTCACGAGTTCACAGCATCTATCGTATCGACCAGGAGAAAACAAATGCGCACTTGCCGGACTATTGGATGGCTCCTCCCGCTTGTTCTTACCGCTCCGGGATTTGGCCAATCTCTCAAAGTGGAAGCTATCGCAAACCCCGCCATCCAAGGTAGCGTGGAGGCGCATTGGGGAACAGCGCAGGATGGCAGCCCGCTCTTAAGCTGGATTGAGCCGCTCCCGGGCGGCTCCTACGCTCTGCGCTATGCCATCCGCCACGGCGCGCAGTGGTCCGAGCCGCATACCATCGTCCGGAACCGCCACTTCTTCCGTCAGCCAGCGGAGTCACCGTCGGTGATTTCCTTTTCCGCCGGAGGGTTTCTCGCGGAGTGGGTTGAAATACCCGACGAGAAGAGTGAAGCCGAGGATGTGTATGTTTCGGCATCAAAGGACGGCATTCAATGGACAGCGCCGGTGATGGCGAATCAGGATCGCAGTCCTGTTCAGCATGCTCTGGTGTCCATGGTTGCGAGCGGCGAGCGGGAGGCCTCTCTGGTTTGGCTGGAGGCATTAAAGGGCGAGGACGCGCCATCCGTTTTGAAGCGCACTGTCGTTAGCAATGACGGCAAGGTGATAAAAGAGGAGAACCTGGATAAGGACGTTTGCACGTGTTGTCCGACGAGCATCGTCAGAACCGCCCGAGGGCTTCTGGTGGCTTATCGCGGCCACACTCCGCAAGATATTCGCGATATCGCTGTCATGCGATCCGAAAACGGACGCTGGTTGCCCTCGAAGATTCTCAATCCGGATAAGTGGGAGATCAACGCTTGCCCAGTCAATGGCGCATTCGCCTCGGCCAAAGACAGTAAGGTCGCCATCGCCTGGTACACGGAGGGAGGCGACAAACCCCGGGTTCAACTGGTGTTCTCTTCCGACGCCGGGGGCACGTTCACTAAGCCCATCGTGATCAACGCAGGCGATGCTCTCGGGCATGCCTCAACGGCTCTGAACGACGACGGTGGCGCGTTCGTTTCCTGGATCGAGGAAGGGGATAAATCATCCCGCGTCCTGGTGCGCTACGTATCAGCCGCCGGCGCCGCGGGACCCACGGTTCAGGTCGCCGACGCCTCCACTCAGAGCTTGGGCTATCCCCGGCTGCTCCATGCCGGCAATGAGACATGGATCGCCTGGGGCAACTCCGCAACCACAAAGGTGCAAACCGCGCGGCTGATCAAGTGAAGTGGGTCGCCTGCCGGGGCTCGGAATCTGCTGATCAGCGAAGCGTGTCTTGAACCGGAAGGCTCTCCTGCGGTTTCCCGTTGAGCCACCGGACGAGAACCGCCGCCACAGCGGAGGTAGAGATTGGCTTCGAGATGTGATCGTCCATGCCCGCATCCAGGCAGCGCGCTTTGTCTTCCACGAACGCACTGGCCGTCGCCGCGATAATCGGCGTTCTATGGCCGTTCTTTTCCAATTTTCGGATGGCGGCTGCCGCCTGGTAGCCGTCCATTTCGGGCATCTGGCAATCCAGCATGATCAGGTCATAGGCTTTCAACCTGGCCATCTCAACGGCTTGGATTCCGTTCTCAGCCACGTCGACGGTGCATCCCTCGCGGGTCAATATGGCTCGAGCTACCTTTTGGTTGATGAGATTGTCTTCAGCCAGCAGGACGCTCCAGAGACGCGCTCCTCGCGGGGTTACGGAGTGTTCAGCATGGTCCAAATGGTCGGAGAGAGCCGCGAGAGAAGCTGCGCTGGGGGACTGCACACACACGTCCACTTCAATGAAGAAGGTGAAGCAGGAGCCCTTGTCAAGCTCACTGCGCACCTGGATCTCTCCGCCCATCATGTTGATGAGCCGCTTTGCAATCACCAGGCCCAGTCCCGTTCCTCCGTAGCGCCGCGTGGTGGAGGAATCCGCCTGAGAAAAATTGGTGAAGAGCCGGTTGAGCGCCATCTCATCCATTCCGATGCCGGAATCAGCGACCTCAAAGTACAGGCGAACTCGATCGGTATGGAGTGGCTCAGTCCACAAACGCAGGCTCACCGCTCCGGAGGGAGTAAATTTCAGCGCGTTCGACAGCAGATTCAGAACAATCTGGCGCAGGCGAGTGGGGTCGCCATACACGGATTCGGGGATGTCCGGCGCCACATCCACGGTGAACACGAGCTCTTTCTGCCGCATCTGTTCATCGAAGAGAGCGCTGCAATCCCGTACCACCGCTGCAACTGGAAACTCGATCCGTTCCATTTCCAGCTTGCCGGCTTCGATCTTGGAAAAATCGAGAATGTCGTTGATCACCGTCAGCAAGAGGTCGCCTGAGTGGCGGATGGTGTTCAACCATTCGGACTGCTCGGCGGTAAGAGGAGTATCCATCAGGAGACTCGCCATGCCGAGGACTCCATTCATAGGTGTTCGAATCTCATGGCTCATCACGGCTAGGAATTCGCTCTTCGCCCGGCTGGCCGCTTCCGCTTCCTCTTTCTTCTTGTCGAGGTCCGAGGTTCGTTCCGCCACCATGGCTTCCAGTTCCCGTTGCCGCAACATCAGCACGCGCACTCGCCCCCTCCAAACCAGAGCGACCGCCAGGATGAGCAGACAGCCTGCGGCGGTGAAGGAAGAGCTAGAGAACCACCAGGGCGGACGAATGACAAACGGAATGCGATAAACGTTCGAATCCTGTCCGAGCGCCGGATCCGTGGCCATAGCCTCAAAGGTGTACGCTCCTGAAGGAAGCTGCGCATACCGGATTTCACGGCCGTTTGCAGACACCCAGTGGTCTTCCAAACCGGCTAAGCGGTACCGCAGGCGCAGCGTACTGCCGTCTCGAAAGAGGGTGCCGAGGTGGATGATCAAGGGATCCCTCGTCCAGGGCAGGGAAGAGGCCGCAGTCGGATCCAGGCTTCGGTTCCCGAGTGACGCCGTGGCGGTCAGCTTCAGGGAGGCGGGCTTGGTGTAGTAAGAAGGCTCCAGCAAGTGAGAGAGTCCCCCGCTGGTTCCGATCCAGATACTGCCATCCTTATCTTCGAAGAAAGCCTGATCGTCGGTGTCATTCCACACCAGCCCATCCTGCTGGGTGAGGATGTGTACGATCTTGCCGTCCAGAAATGTGGCGCCGGTGTCCAGCCCGAGCCAAATCATTCCGTGACGATCGCGCTCAATGAAGTAAGCTCGCGCCGATCCCAGCGTCGTTTCGGTGTACCGATCGACATGAATGACGCGGTCACCCTGAATCTGAAAATGCACCACGCCGGGTTCCTGGTTGACCCAGAGAGAATTTGGCCCGTCGGCGGCCAGTGGGGAATCATTGCCGCCCAATTCCAATCCGGGGCCGGGATCGATCTTCGTCCAACGGGCGCCGTCCAGGCGGAAGAGTCCATTCCTGGCGTAGGCAAAAAACTGTCCGTCGGGAGTCTCGGCCACATGCGCAGTCCAGTGATCCAGGCTCTGCGATGTTTCCAGCCGGTGGCCAGGGCCGGGAGCGGTCTTGATCAGTTCCAACCCGGACTTGGTTCCAGCCCACACCCGGCCATGCGAATCGGCCCGAACCATGAGAACGGCATCGTTGCATTTTACGCTCGTTGCCGAGTGCGTAACCGGATCGATGCGAACCACGGTGTTTCCCGTGGCCACCAAAACGGCGCCGTCAGCGGACTGAGCCAGGGCCGAAACTCTCTGCCCTTTCGGTACGCCCGGAAGAGGCCAAGCGATGAATCTTTTCGCAACGGGATCGAGGTACGCAAGCCCATTGTCGTTGCCCACCCAAAGCCGTCCGTTGTTGTCCCGCAACTCGGCCCAGATGGTATCGCTTTGCAAGCCCTCGGCCGTGGTCCAGGTTTCCCACAGGTTGTAGCCGAGCCAGCGGTTCAATCCGTGGCCGCTCGATGCGAACCAAACTTCGCCGGCGGGATTCACGAACAGCGGTGCTACGCCATACGGAGGCAGACCCTGACGCTCATCGAAAGTTCTCCAGGCACCGTTCTCCCAGCGCAGCACCTGCTTTCCGCTGGAGCTGAGAACCCGCCCCTCGCGATCCTCGGTGATCGCGTTCAGCGAATCGGGATTCTGCATATCCGGCACATCGCGCTTTTGGAATCTGGATGCTCCGCGTGGAAGCGTGGCAATGTGCTTCAATCCGAGCGCCCAAAAGTCCCCTTTGCTGGTGACGAAGAGGCTCTGCCAGTTATCCTTCTCCAAACCCTCCTTCTCTCCCCACTTTTGCAATTGGGAGCCATTGAGCCTGCAAATACCGTCTCCGCAGCCCAGGAACAGGGACGCGTCGTTGGTATTCACGACGCCCGTCACTACGCTGGTCACCTTCAGCGTTCGAGCGGGCGCCGCCGGATCGGCAACTGGGACTTTGCGAAACTTCCATTCGCCGGACGGGCCCGATGGTTTTCCAGCCATCAGATCCCCATCGCTCGCGACAAAAACCGTTCCATCGGACGACGATGCGATGGTGGACCCGGAGAACAAGCCTAATTTCCTGCCCTCAAAGTGCATGACACGGAAGACGCCGCCTTCCAAATATCCAATACCGTTCTGGCGGCCCACCCACAGGCGCGCTTGAGCGTCCTCATGCAACGCGAGAACGTTTCCAACCAGAATGTCGGGGCCCAGGTTCACGCGCTCAAAACGCTCGCCGTCGTAGCGAAAGAGGCCGTTTTCAGTCCCGGCAAACAGAACCCCGGCACGATTCTGAAGCAGGACGTTTATATTCAGATTGCTCAGGCCGTCCGCCTGGCCGTATGACTTAAACGTGTAGCGCTGGGCAAGGCAGAATGGGGACGCCAGTAGCGCACCCAAGATCGATATCAAAACGATACCGACACGTAGCTTACCCATATCTGAAACTATCGACCTGGCGCCCGGAAGTCTTTAGAAACTCGGGTGCTTCGCGGTACCTCCAGCATAGGCTGAACATGATATAGTTAGCGCCGAGAGCGGATCATCGCGGAGGCATATTTCCCATGGCAAAATCCAAATCCACCCCCCTCGCCCGCCGAGGTTTTCTCAAGGGAGCCGCCGCCGGCGCCGCCGCTTTGGTGGCCTCGCCCCAAGCCAAATCGCAGGAAGCTCAAACACGTGCCGTCGCGGTGCCGCCCACTGCAGCGCAGCGAGCCGCCGAAAACGCCAATGCCTCAGCCACCGTGGAAGACCTCCAGATCGTCGAGCGCCCGGGCGCCGATTACATGGTCGACGTTTTCAAATCGCTGGGTTTCGAATATCTGTTCGCCACGCCCGGATCGAGTTTCCGCGGCATCCACGAATCGGTGATCAATCACGGTGGGAACAGCAATCCCGAGTTCATCACCTTTACGCACGAAGAGTGCTCGGCGGCCGCGGCCAATGGCTACGCCAAGATCGAGGGCAAGCCGGCGCTGGTTTGCGCGCATGGAACGGTCGGCATCCAGCACGCCGCGATGGCGATCTATAACGCCTATTGCGACCAGGCACCGCTCTTCATCGTCGCCGGCAATATCTCCGACGCGGCCGAACGTCGCGGACGCGTGGAATGGTTGCACGCCGCGCAGGACGTGGCTGCCACCGTGCGCGATTACACCAAGTGGGACGACAACCCCGCCTCTTTGACGCATTTCGGCGAATCGGCCGTGCGCGCTTATCAGATCGCCATGACCGCGCCGATGATGCCCGTGCTGCTGGCCGCCGACGGCGTACTGCAGGAAGGCGAAGCGCCGAAGGATTTCGACTGGCGCGTGCCGAAGTTACCGAAGATCACTGCGCCGTCGGGTGATTCGGCTGCCGTAGGCGAGTTGGCCCAGATGCTGGTGGCCGCCGAAAACCCCGTGATCGTCGCCAGCCGTTCGGCCCGCACGCCAGCCGGATTGGCGCTGTTAGTGGAGCTCGCGGAAGTGACCGGTGCGGCAGTGATCGATCAGCAGCGCCGCATGAATTTTCCCTCCCGCCATCCGCTCAATCAAACTCAACGTTCGCGCGCGGTGGTTTCTAACGCCGACCTGATTTTGGGCCTCGAAGTCTACGACTTCTTCGGTGTTGTTCACACCCTCGGAGGACAGATCAATGTCATTCCGAAATCTATCATCAAGCCGGGCACCAAACTCGTCAGCATCAGCTCTTCGGACCTGTTCTATAAGAGCAACTATCAGAACTTCCAACGCTATGAGGCGGTGGACCTGTCTATCCCTGCCGATGCCGAAGCCACGCTGCCCGCTCTGATTGAAGCCGTGAAGCGGCTGCTCACCGACGATCGCAAGCAAGCCATTCAGTCACGCGCCGCTAAGCTTGCACAGGCCAGCCATCAGGCGCTGGAGCAGACGCGAACGGCGGCCTCTTACGCCTGGGATGCCAGCCCCGTCTCCACCGCCAGGCTCAGCGCGGAACTGTGGGCGCAAGTCAAGAACGAAGATTGGTCCCTGGTGTCGGATCCATTTTGGGTGAGCAACTGGCCGCTGCGACTTTGGGATTTCACCAAGCACTATCAGTTCATCGGAGGCGCGGGCGGGGAAGGCGTCGGTTACCTGGCTCCTGCCGCGCTCGGGGCCGCCATCGCCAACAAGAAGCACGGCAGGCTAAGCGTCTCTATTCAATCCGACGGCGACTTCATGATGGGTCCCGGAGTGTTGTGGACCGCCGCGCATCATCGGATTCCGCTGCTGACCGTGATGCACAACAACCGCGCCTATCATCAGGAGATCATGCAATTGCAGCGCGTGGCCAACCAGCACAATCGCGGCGTGGATATCGATAAGTGCAAGATCGGAACCGCCATCGAGAATCCGAATATCAATTACGCCATGATGGCCAAGAGCATGGGCGTTGAAGCCGAAGGACCTATTTCAGATCCAAAAGATCTGAGCGCGGCAATCCGCCGGGGAATTGACGTGGTGAAACGCGGCGATCCGTATCTCATAGACGTCATCACCCAGCCGCGCTAGAGGAGCAACCTTGATTCGGAACATGATCGTAGTCGGGCTGTTCGCCGCCCTATCGCTCTGCGCGCAGGGCAATGCGGAAAACGGCAAGCGTCAATTTGTGAAGCTGGGCTGTTACACCTGCCACGGCTATCAAGGACAAGGTGGAGGCGCCGGAGCCAAACTCGCGCCGCATCCCATCGCGGCAGCTAATCTGATCGCCTACGTGCGTCACCCCGCCGGCAGCATGCCTCCGTTTACCGCGAAGGTGGTTTCCGATCAGGAACTCATGGATATCCACGCGTTCCTGGCGAGCGTTCCCGCGCCGCCTCCGGCCAAAGACATTCCGCTGCTGAATCAGTAGCAGCTATTTTTTCTTCGCCACCGGATCCATGCCCGTGGCTTGGATGGTGGGCGCGGATGCCGCGCTGGTCAGCGCTTTGACGATCTTCTCAACGGCCTTGCGGTTCTTGGCGGAACTGCCGATTCCCGCGGACATAGTAATCGGTCTTTGGAATTCGGTCAGCAACGGGCCAGCCAATTGCACGCCTGGAACCGGCACAATTTCGCTCACCAGTCCGAATGAGAGCTCGGCTTGCCCATTGGCGACGCTCGCCATGTTTTGGTCCGCCCCGGGTTGATAGAGGACCTTCTTCTGAACCTCATCGCTGATGCCGAGCGTGTTGAACATGCTGACGAGAGCGGGCGTTGAAGCGCCTTCCTTCACGTAGGCGATCGATTTGGCCTTCAGCAGGGTTTGCTTCACCGCGGCCGGCGTCGAAACATCCGGCTTCGGCGCCCCCGCGCGGACCGCCATGCCAATGCCGCTGCTGGCTATATTTACCGTTGTCCTGGCCGCGATTTTTCCGTCCTTGCTCAAGTCCGCAATGACCGGCGACGTCAGGATGGCGAGATCGAACGCCTCTCCACCCTCAATGGCGCCCTTGATCTTCGCCGAGGTTCCGAACATTACGTTCATCTTTATCTTCAGGCTGTGTTCGTACTCCGGCTGCAATTTCTCCATCGCCGCCTTGAATCCGTTGGAGCACAAGACGCGGACGCCAGAGTCCTCGGCAACCGCGCGTTGCGCCGAGGGCAGAAGTAATGCGGAAATGGATGCCGTAAGTAACGCGGCTCTTAGTGTTGTCTTCATGGTTTCGCTGCCTCCGGACTGCCGAAATTGTAACCGGAACCCTTCTCGCCGTGGAATGAGTTATAAACCACCGGAATCCCTTTTTCCTTCATGAGCCGCGCCATCAACGCGACGGTCTCAGTATGATAGATCGCCGACGACATCCCAATCGGCACACCCTCAGCCCAATTCAACGGTGTCATTCTGACGGAGCTAACTCCGAATCCGTAATCCTCGCCTTTATCCAGCGCGTCGAGTTTGGCGCCGTGATCCACCAGGATCTGCACAGTCTTGTTCGCACCCTTGAAGCCCGCGCCGTGGAGTGCGGTGATGCCGTGATCGTTAGCGGCATTTACATCCGAACCGAGATCAAGCAGTAACTTTACTACTTCGAGCGTCTGGTCTTCGGAATATTCACGCAACATTCCATCCGCCCAGCCTACGCCCGAGGCTGCCATGAGCGCGCTGGTGTGGTCGAAAGTAGGAATCGACGGATCGGCCTTGTGATCCAGCAGCAGGCGCACCACCGGTAAGTCGCCACAGAGCGCCGCACGCAACAGAGGCGTAGCGCCGGCTTCTTTCAACCAGGCGGCCGTCATTCCTTGGTGGACCTCGGTCTCCACCTGGATCCGCACATTGGGGTTCGCACCGCGATCGAGCAGCGTCTTGATAAAGTCCAGTACGCCATCCGTGTCCGGCCCCGGAATCGCAGTGGTTTCCTGATTTCGATCCTTCACGGCCAGATAGAGCGGCGTCCAGCCCTTGGAATTTGCGAGATTCACATTCGCACCGTGGTCCATCAGATAGAGCGCCATATCGTAGTAACCGTTCTGCACGGCCACTAACAGCGGACTGCTCCCATCGGCGGATGTTTGATTCACGTCGACGCCCGACTTAGTAAGTACACGAACGCATTCGAGCGACCCTTGCCGCGCCGCAAATAACAATGCGGTCAGGCCGCCCTTAATAGGGGCGTCAGGCCCGCCTTGTCTGCTCGCCGGAGCAAACCCCAACCCGGCTCTCTTGAGCGGCCGCAGTACCGCGGACTGGGCACGCAGGTCGGCGCCGCGAGCGGCCAGCAACTCCACGATCGCGACGTGGCCCTGCTCGGCTGCCCACATCAGCGCCGTAGTTCCGCGCAAGGTGTCCTTCGCATTCATCTCGGCGCCATGCTCGAGCAATGCCTTCACCGCGTCGATATTGCCGCTGCGCGACGCCATCATCAGCGCGGTCTCCCCATGCGAGAGCACGGGTGCATTGACATCCGCTCCGGCCTTGAGCAGTTGATCAATCATCGGGGCGCTTCCATTCTGCGAAGCGAGGAACATGGGCGTGGCGCCGTCATGGTTGGCTGCCTTGGCATCCGCCCCGGCCTGGATCAACAAACTTGCGGTTTCGAGATCGTTCCAGCGAGCGGCCCAGTCGAGCGCGGTGGTGCCATCCGCCTGCGGAGCATTCACGTCGGCCTTCGCGGCCAGCAGGTTCCGGATCGCGGCATTGTCCTGATGCATCACCGCATCGGCGATGTCGCTTGCGTAGGAGAGCGACGCTCCCAATAGAATTAGGCCAAGCGCTCGCATCTGGTTATGAGAGCGACAGCGGCTTGGTACTGTCGCCCAGGCTTTCCTTCTCGACGCCACACATGGCAAGCGCGGTCAGCAACAGGCTGGCCGTGGAGCCCTCCGCGCGGATGTGACGGCCGCCTTTGTGCTGGCCATTCGCGCCGCCGATGAACATGTGTCCGACATCTTTGTGACTGTGGAGGTTGGAGTCGCCCATGTTACTCGCCCACAAAATGAGCGTATGGTCGAGTAAGTTGCCGTCGCCATCCGGCGTCGCTTTCAACTTATCCAGGAAGTAAGTCAGGCATTGTATGTGATATCGATTGATTTTGGCCCAATCTTCGTATTTCTTCGGCACCGCGCCGTGATGCGATGCGGCATGGTTGGCCGTGGTCACGCCCGATTCGGGATAGCTGCGCATGCTGACGTCGTGCGCGTACATCAACGTGGACACGCGCGTGATGTCGGTCTGGAACGCCAGCGTCTGCAGATCCCACATGAGCTTGATGTGTTCGGTGAACGATTCCGGCATCCCGAAAGGCACCTCCGCATCGGGCGATGGGTCGGACGCCTTTCGAACATTGTGCATGCGGCGTTCGATTTCGCGAATGTCATCCAGATACTCGTCCAGCCGCGCCCGGTCTGTACCCGGCAATTTGTTGTTGAGGCGGTTGACTTCCTGCGTCACCGCATCCAGCAAACTTGTCTTGGCCTGCCTGCGTGCCTGCCGCTCTTGCGCGTTACCTCCATCGCCGAACAGGCGCTCGAAGACCACCTGTGGATTCGCCTCATGCGGCAGAGGCTTAGTCGGTCCCGACCACGAAACCGAGTTCACATACGCGCAGCTATAGCCCCAAGGACAAGTGGCCAGCGAGCTCTGATCTTCAATTCCCAATTGGATGGATGGCAGCGCATTATCCTGCCCGTGTTTTTGCGCGATCATCTGATCGATCGTGGTGCCGAGATAGATATCGTCGCTGACCGTTTTCTTGGGCGGCACGCCGCTGAACACGGCCGCGCTGCGCGAGTGATCTCCGCCGGCCATTCCGGCCGGTGGCATGGACGACGTGGCGTCCAGGCCGCTGATCACCGTGATATGCTCCCTCCACGCTTCGATCGGTTTCAGGACGAACGGATATTCATTGATCGCGCCTTGCTGCGGCATCTGCCAGTATTGGGGCGCCCACCCATGCGGGCTGAAGATTCCGGCGAAGCGCGGAACTTTCGGAATCGCGGCTGCCTTCGCCAATGGTTGCAAGGCCGGTATCATCGAGTCCAGCAATGGCAGCGCCAGGGAAACGCCCAGACCCCGCAGCACGGCCCGTCTCGGAATGTGCTTCCCGGTGATGATCATTTGACCTCCCTCACGGTCGCGGCTCGGTAGCAGCTCGGAGCGGCGCTTCCTCTTTCCGATTCATCTGAAACTGATCGCTCTTTACAATACCTTCAATGAGCGCCGAGAATCGATAATCGTTGCGCGCGGCATTCCGCACGATAGCGCGCACCGCTGGCATATCCTGATACTCAACTCCGCGTCCCAGTGCGTAAGTAAGAAGCTTCTCCGTCACCGTCCGCGCGAACTGCGGTGAATAGCCGAGCAGCGCATTGCGCAAATCCACCACGCCCGAGATTTTTGTTCCGTCCGTTAGCTGGCCCGACGCATTTACCAGCTGTCCGGCTTCCTTGGTCCGCCACTTCCCGATGCCATCGAAATTTTCCATGGCGAAACCGATGGGGTCCATCATCTTGTGACAGCCCGCGCAGGCTGGATTAGCGCGATGCGCTTCCATCTGCTGCCGGAGAGTGAGCGGGCCGTTGCCGCCCGCGGACGCTTCCTTCAGCGCAGGAACATTGGGCGGAGGATCGGGCGGAACGACACCCAATATATTCGTCATCACCCACTTACCACGCTGCACCGGCGAAGTCCGGTCCGACACGGAAGTTACTAACTCGATTCCGCCTTTGCCGAGTAAACCCCTGCGCACGTCGAGCGAGCCGTCGAGCTTAACCCGCCGAAACTGGCTGCCGTAGATATTGGGAATTCCGTAATGCGCGGCAAGGCGCTCGTTGACGAAGGTATAATCGCCATTTAGTAAGTCGATGATGCTGCGGTCCTCGCGCACGATACTTTCGAAAAACATTTCCGCCTCAGTGCGGAAGGCCTGGCGGAGATTGTCGTCGAAGTCGGGATAGTCGGTCCCTTCGGGCGTCGAGCTTTGCATCACGCGCAACTGCAGCCATTGACCGGCGAAATTCTTCACCAACTCATGCGTGCGTTGATCCGCCAGCATGCGCCGCACCTGTTGTTCCAGCACGCCGCTATCGCGAAGTTTCCCTTGCGCCGCCAGCCGAATCAGTTCGTCGTCCGGGCCGCTGCTCCAGAAAAAGAAGGCCAGCCGTGAAGCCAGCTCCAGGTCGCTGATGCGATACGCCTCACCCGGCTTGACGTTCGCGGGACCATCTTCGGTGCGAAACACAAACTCCGGGTGCGCAAGGACGAATTCGAGCCCGCGCTCGATTCCGTCTTCGAAGTCTCCCGCGTTGCGGCCGGCCTGATAAAGATTCATCAGAGACTCGGTATCTGAATCCGTGATGGGCCGGCGATAGGCTTGCCTGGCAAGCGTGGTTAGTATCTTTCGCGCGCAGGGTAATTCGTCGCTTGCGCCGCCCGGCTTGCAGATGAGAATCTTCTCTCGGCTGGCAGTGTCCTGGGGACGAGTTCCGTTATAGGGACCGGAAACGGTGACCGAGCTCACTTGCGGCGTGAACGTAAAGCCGGCAATCAGATTGTCGTCGAGAATGCTGCGATGATAATGGCGATTCAGATCCACATTCGGCACGTACGTGGTAGCGAGAAACGTAACGCCTAGCGTGCGTTCGCCCGCTTTCACCGGCACGCGAACTTCATTCTTATCGCGCAGGCTCGAGACCGGCACGTCCTTGCCGATGCGGAACACCTTCACTCGCGCCCCGTCGATCAGCACCTCGGCCTGCTCATCTTCACTATCTCCGCCATATAAACCGCCTACCGTGGTTCTCACCGGATCCCAAGAAATCGCATACTCGCCGTCGGCAGGAAAATAGTGATGAATCAGCATTCCTCCGCGCGTCCCGAAGGGCAGACCTTCGATGTGCTCCTCCTGCGAATAGTCTTCGCGGACGTGGTATACCTTGCGAGCGGGCGCCGTCTCGTGGCCCAGCGCCAGACGGCTGATTTTCGCCGCCGCTTCCACATAGCCCTCCACCAGAGCCGGCGAAACGCCCAAGCCGCTGACCACGTTGTCGAATCCATAGCTCGAATCGTCGGCGGGCAGAAACGTTGCGGCATCGATATCCAGCGCCAGCAGACTACGGATCGCGTTCGAATATTCGGTTCGATTCACCCGATGAACGCCTGGCGCGGGCAAGTGCGGATTGGCCTGTGCCGCACGGTCGAGCTCATTTTCGAGCGCTACGGTCAACGCCTCGTAAGCGGCGGCATTCGGGCGCGGCAGGCCGGCCGGTGGCATCATCCCGGCACGCAGTTTGCGCACCACTTTTTCCCACTGCTCGGCGTGCTCGCCAACTTGCGCCAGATCCAGTTTGTCGAGCATCAAGCCCGCGGTCTTCAGTTTTTGGTTGTGACAGGTGACGCAGTATTGATCCAGAACGGCGCGTTGCGAAAGCAGCGAAGTGGCCGTCTGCCCATGAGCCATCGCGGCCGCAAACAGAAATATCACAGCGCAACGCACGTCTTTAGTTGGTATCAACAAAGTCCTTCGGAGTCAAGGGGGTAGCTTGACATCAGCGCCTTTCCGTGGGTAGGATCGGCTTTCCTATGCCACCTCATTCCTCGCCCCGCCGCCGCGATTTTCTCACCGGTCTTGCCGCCCTGGGGGCCAGCGCCTTGCTACCCGCCAGATCCAGCGCTCAGACCACGCGCGTCATTGATTGCCATCATCATTTTGTCTCTCCCGCCTTTCTCAAAGCCCTGACAGCCAAGCAGGGGCATAAGACCGAGGGATTCACCAGCTTCTTCCCGCTCGGATTATGGAAGGATTATTCGCCCGCGAAAGATATCGAGATCATGGACCGGGACGGCGTGGCCGCATCGCTCATCTCGTGCACCGCGCCCGGCGTTTGGTTCGGAAATCCCGACGAGGCCCGCGGCCTGGCGCGAGAGCTGAACGAGTACGGCGCGAAAATGGCATCCGATTACAAGGGCCGTTACGGATTGCTGGCCGTGCTGCCCATCCCACGCGTGGACGAAAGCCTCAGGGAAATCGAATACGCCTTCGATACGCTCAAGGCCGATGGCGTCGGCGTGCTCACCAGCTACGGGAACCACTGGCTGGGCGATCCCGCGTTTCAGCCGATATTCGATGAGCTCAACCGGCGCAAAGCCGTCGTTTACACGCACCCAATCGATGCGCCGTGCTGCCAGGATTTGATGCAGGGCGTCAATCCCACCACGCTCGAATACCCCACGGACACAGCGCGCGCGATCCTGAGCCTGCTATCGACCAACGCGGCTACTCGTTACGCCGACATTCGCTTCATCTTTTCCCATGCCGGCGGAACCATGCCGTCGGTAATCGATCGCATCGGGGTGGGCAACCCGGACACCATCGCGGCCAACCTGCGCGGCACTCCAGAGCCCAACTCGCGGCTCTACCATCTGCGGCGCTTCTATTACGACACGGCGCAGAGCACCAACACGGTCCAGATGCAGGCGCTGAAGACCATCGCAGGTGCATCGCAAATCGTCTTCGGAACCGATTACCCCTTCGGCGCGACGGCCGCCAAACACTTGCAGGGCCTGCGCGAGTGCGGTCTTAGCGCGGAGGAGCTGCAGGCTGTCTACACCAGTAACGCGCTCCGGCTGTTTCCGAAGTACAAAAGCTGACCGCGAGCGGTTGGAAGCACTGGGGAATTAGAAATTCAACTGGCCCCGAAAAATTTTTCTGATCAGCAGCGGCTTTGGCAGGTGCTATGATGGCTCAGCCCGAAGTTAGTCTTTGATCGCGTTTTTTGATCGCGATCTGATCGCATCCTTCGCGCGCGCAACCCCGTGCGTTGCAAACTTCCCCAGTCGGATTTTGCGTTTGGTAATACTGCCGCCAAGCGGGCTTCTGCGTGGGTGTTGTGTATGGATCGAGCTCTGAATCCCGAAAACAAAGTGGATGAGACCTGGCCGAAGCCAGCCAGCCCGTTTTCCGAGCAGGCGATCCGCGTTGGGCTCGAGAACATACTCGGGAGCCGGACATTTCGCGCGGCGCAATCGCAGAAGAAGTTTCTCGCCTACGCCGTGGACCAGGTGCTCGCTGGACGCGCACACCTGTTGAAGGAATACGTCATAGCGACGGAAGCGCTGGGCAGAACGGCGTCCTTCGATCCCCGTCTGGATCCGATTGTTCGCACGGAAGCGAGGAAGCTCCGGGCCAGGCTCGACAAATACTACGCGACTGAGGGATCCGGCGATCCACTTCGCGTCGAGTTCCGCAAGGGTTCGTACGCTCCGTCCTTTCACCATGCTCACCGTCCGGATACGGAACCGCCCAGTGAAGCTCCAGAGGTCCACACGCTGCCGCTGCCTGTTCCCAGCGCTCTCGAAGCGCCCTTGCTGCCCGATGTCCCTACCAGCCATGTGCCTGCCAATCGGGCCCCATCGCGCAGCAGCGGGCTGCTCGTGTCGCTCGCGGTTCTGGTGCTCGCGGTCGCAGGCGCTATCGCTTATTATCTGTCGCCTGCCAGCTTCTCGGACACCACGTTGGCCGCCAATGACGCCTCCCTCGCCGTTCTTCCTCTCGTCAACCTGAGCGACAACAATCAGGAGTTCCTCAGCGATGGCCTGACCGACGAACTCATCGATGCCCTCAAGCAGGTTCCGGGCTTGCAGGTGGTGGCTCGGACATCGGCGTTTCGGTTCAAAGCGAAAACCTTTGACTTTCGAGAGATCGACCAGAAACTGCACGTCCGCGCTGTTTTAGTGGGCAGCGTTCGCAATTCCGAAAACCGGCTCACTGTGGCGGTTCAACTCAATAACGCGGGAAACGGCTATCACTTGTGGTCTGGAAGCTACGAACGGGACTCCGCGAACATCGGGAGCATTCCGCCCGAGATCGCAACTGCGGTAACCAACGTGCTCGGCGTCGGGCTGGTGCGGGGCAGCGGGCAGAACTTGAGTCAGGCGGCCGTGTCCCCCAATAGCGGGGCCCACGAAAATTATCTCAGAGGCCTCTACTTCCGCAATCGTTATAACGCGGACAGCTTGAATAAGGCGATTGAATATTTCAAACAAGCCATCGCGGAAGACCCGTCGTTCGCTCAGGCTTATGCCGGGTTAGCCGATTGCTATGCGATGGCGCGTCCCGTGTTTGCCACTCCTCCTCTGGAAGTAATTTCGAAGATCAAGGCGGCCGCATCCAAAGCCCTGGAACTGGACGCCAAACTGGGCGATCCGCATATCGACCTGGCGGTCAGCGCCGAGTACGAATTCGATTGGGCGGCGGCGGAAAGGGAATTCAAGAAGGGGTTGGCGCTCAGCCCTGGCAACGTACAGGGACACCTTTGGTACGCCTGGTATCTGGCTTTGGCTGGCCGAAGGGACGAGGTGCTCACCGAGCGAACCATTGCGGCGCGGCTGGATCCGGTTTCCCCTTCCGCGGTCGAATCCTTGGGCGATTACTATTCCGCCGTCGGGCGCTACGACACGGCGGTTCAAGAATTCCGGAACGCGCTCGCAATCGAGCCAAACTTCGGTCTGGCGCATCAGGACCTGGGCGACACCTACCTGCTCCAGGGGAGGTGTGCCAACGCGCTCGACGAACTGCGTTCGGCCAATGAGTCCATGCCTGGTCCGCGGCGGATGGGCGATCTGGGACATGCATACGCGGTGTGCGGACATACCACCGAAGCCCGCCGGATATTGCACGACTTTCTCGCGGAGCCTCGGCACGGCGCGGTCCCGGCCTTCGCTATCGCCGAGATCTACATGGGGCTGGGCGATAAGGATCGGGCCTTCCCCTGGTTGGAAAAGGCCATTGATGAAAGAGATTTGGGTATGGGTTTGAAGTGGGACGGTTATTTTGAGCCGATTCGCTCGGACCCACGCTTCAACGTTTTGCTGCGTCGTATGAAATTAAACTAGCCGTGCCCGTATGAGGCTCAAACAGTAACCGGTAACCGTGATCAGTTTCATCCAAGCGTATGTTCTTTCAGCATGTTGCGGAACGCCGCGTGCCGCCGAACAGGCTAACGCCCGCTTGACTCAGGAGCTCTATTTGGCACAAACTTCACTAGCGTCATCTGCTCCGTTGCAGCGTGAAGGGACCACGCTCATGGCAACTTCCTTGGAGTTTTCGGAGTCTTTCAGAGACGAGCGGATACATGCGACTGCGCCCCACCCACATATTTGCAACCTTGCGAAAACGCTAAGCGTCCGCGTCTTATTACATGCTGGAGATTGATATGCTGAGGAACAAGTGACCACGCGAATTTTGACCCTCCTCGTGTCTGCTTCCTGTCTGCTGTCCACAGCCTTCGCCCAGAGCGGCAGCGCGGGCGGGGAAGCGTCGGCGGTTGCAGCGGATGGCCCCGTCGAAGAAGGAATTCCGGTAACCGATCCGCTGGTTATCTCGCGTTGCGGGACCTGCCACACCAAGGATGCGAAAGGCAATCTTTCGCGCATCTCCTGGGAGCGCACCACCCCGGAGGGCTGGGAAGAAGCTATTAAGAGGATGGTGCGTCTCAACGGGATGACCATTACGCCCGCGGAGGCACGGTCGATCGTGAAGTACCTGGCTACCTATCACGGCCTCGCTCCCGAAGAGGCCAAGGCTGTGATGTATATGCCCGAGCACCGTTTGGTGGATGAAACCAACATCCCGAACGACACGGTGCATGACGTTTGCGCGAATTGCCACGCCTTAGGGCGCGCACTGTCCTGGCGCCGCACCAAGGCCGACTGGCGATTGCTGACCAACATGCATCGCTATCTGTATGCGCAAGCCGACAATATTTTCCAGCACGGATCAGGAGCTTTTCCGACCGTCCATGGCCTGCGCGTGGAGCGTCCCGGCGCGGCTCAGACCGCCGATTCCGCAACTCCGCCGGCGCCCCAACGCGAGCCATTCGAGGTCGCGCTCGATTTTCTAGCCAAGGCTGCTCCTCTGCACACCCCGGAATGGGCTGCCTGGCGCGCGCGAATGCGGCCGCCCAAGCTGGCAGATCGATGGCTTTTGTCCGCTAATCTTCCGGGGCATGGCCGTTACTACGGCGAGATGGTGATCCAGCCGGGCGCGTCTGAGGACGAATTTACCACTCGCATTACGCTCAAGTCCGTGAAGGACGGATCCACGCTGACGCGCACCGGAAGCGGCCTGGTGTACGCAGGCTATTCCTGGCGCGGCCGGTCGGAGGCGGCAGCGAAACCCGGGAACGCGCCGGACGACATCCTGCACGAAACGCGCGAAGCCATGTGGTTCGATCCCAATCAACTCGAAGCGGAAGGCCGCTGGTATTGGGGCAATTACCAGGAATTTGGTTTCGACGTGAAACTGGTTCGCGCTTCGGCCGACCCTACGGTTACGGGCGTGGATATCACTTCGCTCAAAACCGGTTCCACGGACAACAAGGTCCGGATCATCGGCGACAATTTTCCAGCCAAGGTTGCGCCGTCCGATCTGGATCTAGGCACCGGCGTGACGGTGACGCGTGTGGTGTCCAGCAATCCGGGTGAGATCGTGGCGGAAGTGAAGGTGGCGTCGGACGCGGTGACTGGCAAACGTGACGTGGCTTTCCGCCGATCTGTCTTGCCGAAGGCAGTCGCGGTGTATGATCACATCGATTACATAAAGGTTACGCCGCAGGCCGGCCTCGGGCATCTCGGCAGCGATGTGCACCCGAAGGGCTACCAGCAATTCGAGGCGGTGGCGTATAACCGAGGCGCGGATGGCAAGTCCCATACGGCGGACGACGTGGATCTCGGACCCATCGACGTTACGTGGTCAGTGGAAGAGTACCAGTCCGTTTTTGGCGACGATGACAAGGGTTTCATCGGTCAACTCAGTCCGACGGCCCTGTTTACGCCCGCATCCGACGGTCCGAATCCGGAGCGCAAGTTCAGCCGGAACAATTATGGAGACGTTTGGGTGGTGGCGACTTCCAAGACAGAAAAGGAAAAGGACGGGCGTCCCATGATCGGCAAAGCGTATCTGGTGGTGACCGTTCCGACATACATTAAGTGGGATCAGCCAGAGGTGGAAAAATGAAACATATACGAGCAGTGAACAAGAAGGCTCAGCGAATTATCGATGCTGTAGACCTAAGTGCCGGCGTTGACATGAGCACGGCAAACGATGAGGACGTGGTCGCGCTTCAGGATCAGGCGCCTGCGCGCCCGCACATCCCCACGGGCTGCTCGCTCTCATTCTCGCCAGGTTGGGAAGTGGATTCGGCAGGCGGAACGGCGGGCCTTTGCCAGCCCGTGGAGCGGGACATTTACGATTGCTACAACTCGTGTTACTGGCCTGCCCAGGTTCCCGACCACATGAATAATTATCCCGACTGGTCGAGCAAGTGCGCCGTGGCCACCAAGGACTGGCGCAATCTGGACCTCGTGTTCCCGTAGAAAAAATATGCGACGATTCGATTGCTCTCTCCTTCTTCTGGCCGTCTTCGCCACCTCGGCGCCCGGCGCCACGCTGTACATGGGGACGTATCACGACACCGTCATCGCCTTCGATGAAGCCAAAGGCCAGATCGTGGATACCATCCCGCTCAGCACCGGGCTGCCCAGCAACCTGCGCCTGTCGCAAGACAAAAAAACGCTCTACGTCACGACGGGCGACTAATAGCGGAATCGAAGTCATCGACCTTGCCACTCGCAAGGTAACCAATCACTTTGTTCTGAATACGCCCACCAAGCGCATTCGCTTCGGCGCCAGCGGCGTTCCCGATCCGCAGGGCAAATATATCTACACGGTCACCACCGAGATGGACAAGCTGGCCGATCATTATGAGATCGGCAAACCGAAATACACCGTGATCGATCTGGCCGCGCAGAAAATCACCAAGACGTTCGATGTTGCCAAAGACGACGAGATCGCTATTGGGTCGGGCCGCGGCCGGGCGTCGTTCGATATTTCGCCTGACGGCAAGTACCTTTACCATTTCGGCGAGAAGGTGTTGATCCTGAATTCGGATGACTTTAAGGTGACCGACCGGATGGACCTTGCAAAGCCCGATCTGCCGGGTATGGAGGACATCGGATTTGGCGGCCAGCTCGACAGCATTGGGCAACCGGGCATGCACATTTCCTTGTTCAATTCGTCCGATCCTATCGTGCACAACCGCGTTTTCGGAATCGGAAGATTCGATCTCAATACGCGCCAAATGACCTTTGACCCGATTGGTCCGGCTCCAGCCGCCATGATGGGCCTGCAAGTGACGCCCGACAAGACCCACGCCTACACGGTGACTACCACCGGCACGCTCGGCAATAAGCGCTGCGAATTCTGGCAAATCGACATGGGGAACGACCGCATCACCAATACCCGGGAGTTTGCCTGCCGCAGCAGATTTAGTTTCGGAATGTCGAGCGATGGCCGGAAGCTTTACGTCTATGGCGCCGGTTTCGAAATCGACGTGTTCGACGCTGCCACGCTGCAACACGAAAAGACTTGGGATCTGCAGAACGACACCACCGGCGGGGGCCTCATTGTCGTTCCCTAGCACCTTGCGAGGGGCTGTCGTTCCGGCCCTATTGGTTTTTTCCCTGCTTGCCGCGGACCCTCCGGACAAGGCCACGGCACAGGCCCGTAAGGCGCTCGATCTCTTACTGGCCGAGAAATACCCGGATCTCACCGGCATGTTGACGTCCGCCGCGAAGGACCGCCTCACCGTCGATTTCCTGCACGACAAGGTGGGCGGCGAAATTCGCACGTTCGGCCAGGTAAATGGAATCGGTGATCCGGTGACGGCCAAGGACGGCGACAACACGCTGGTCAGTTTCCCGGTGCACTTCGCCGTAAACAGGGTATACATCCAATTCACGCTGGATCCGTCGCTGCAGGTGTCCGGCCTGTATGTTCGTCCCTTGAATGCGCCGTTACCCAAGGTTTGGCAGAGACCCGCTTATAGCAACCCGGAAGCATTCACCCAGCGCGACGTGACCATCGGAACGGACGAATGGAAACTGAGCGGAACCCTCACGGTGCCGGTAGGCAAGCAGGGCGTCCCCGGCGTAGTGCTGGTGCATGGCCCAGGTCCGCACGATCGCGACGAGGAGATTTACTCTAACCGCATTTTTCGCGACCTCGCCGAAGGTTTGAGTTCGCGCGGTATTGCGGTGCTGCGCTACGACAAGCGCACGCTCACCTACGGCGACAAGATGGGCGACATGGCTTTCACCCTGGATCAGGAAACGGTGGAGGATGCGGTGCGCGCCATCGGCGTACTGCGGCAGCAGCCGGAAGTAGCCGCCAATCGGGTCTACGTTCTGGGGCACA
Source organism: Bryobacterales bacterium (assembly GCA_963781905.1). GTDB lineage: Bacteria > Acidobacteriota > Terriglobia > Bryobacterales > Bryobacteraceae > Palsa-89. Next base: position 2,460,694 of record CAWAHZ010000010.1, on the reverse strand, counting down.
GCCTGGGCGGTTATGCCGCGCCACGCATTGCGGCCCGCGACGGCAAACTAGCGGGCATCATTTTCTTTGCCGCCAACGCCCGGCCCATCGAGGATGTCGCGCTGGATCAGAACGATTACCTGGCGCATCTGCAAGGCGATCCGTCCCCCGAAATTCAGCAGCGCCTGGACGCTCTGAAAGCCGAAGTCGGCGAGGGTAAAGAATCTGCAGCCCGGCACTCCGCCTCCGCAATTGTTGCTGGGGCTGCCCGGTGTGTATCTGATGGACCTGAAGAATTACAACCCGGCTGCGCAGGCCAAGCAACTGAACATTCCCATGCTCTTCCTGCTCGGAGGGCGCGATTTCCAGATCACCTCTAAGGACTTCGCTCTGTGGAAGGCCGCTCTCGCCGGACGCGACAACGTGCAGTTCAAGGAATACCCGGCGCTGAATAACATATTTGTCGCCGGTGAAGGCAAGCCCGGCCCTTCCGACTACCTGAAGCAGGGCAATGTGGACCCTGCGGTGATCAACGACATCGCAAGCTTTATCGCTCACTAAGGGAATCAGACAATTTATGAACCGCCGCGAGTTTCTCGCTCTAGCTGCAACCAGTCTGCCAGCCGCTGAAATTGCTCGAGCGGCGGACCAGCCATCCGCCGATATCACGCTGCGCATTGGCGAAATCACAGCCGATCTGGGACATGGTCATTCGGTAAAGACGCTGGCCTACAACGGACAGATACCGGGTCCGCTGCTCAGGATCGACGAAGGCAAAACCGTGACAGTCGACGTCGCGAATAACTCCCGCCTTCCCGAGCTGGTCCACTGGCATGGCTTTCACATCCCACCGGAAGTGGACGGCGCGCATGAGGAGGGAACACCGCACGTTCAGCCGGGCGATACCCGGCGTTATTCGTTTACCGCGCAGCCTGCCGGTACGCGTTGGTACCACACCCACGGGATGGCTGGGCAAAATACCAAAATCGGAATGTATTCCGGACAGTTCGGAATGGTCGTCGTGGAGCCGCGTCAGAATCCCGCGCGCTACGACGCGGAGTTTCCCATCGTGCTGCACGATTGGGAGCCCTACTTCCGCTCTGAAATGGAAGGTGACGTCGATTACCGCCTGTTCACGATGAACGGAAAGATGCTGGGCTCAAACGCGCCAATCCGCGTGAAGAACGGCCAGCGTGTTCTGTTCCGCGTGCTGAACGCGAGCGCCACCAAGGCTCATCGTCTTGCGCTCGCGTCTCATACGTTTCAGGTCGTCGCTCTGGACGGGAATCCGGTGCCCAATCCAGCCTCCGTTCCCGTGCTCGATCTCTCTCCGGGCGAACGCGTGGACGCCGTGGTCGAAATGAAGAACCCGGGCGTGTGGGTTTTCGGCGAAGTGGAAGACGCGCAGCGCGCCTCGGGCGCCGGAATCGAAGTGGAATACGCCGGTGCTCTGGGCAAGGCGCGCTGGATTGCGCCACCGGCTTTCGAATGGAATTTGAGTGCATTCGGCCAGCAGCGCGAGCTTCCTCCCTCCGAATCGGCCATTCCCATGGTGGTGGAACCGGGCAAAGACGGCTACCTCTGGGCCATCAATGGCAAGTCGTGGCCCCACGCCGATGAGATCCGTCTCACCTCTGGCGTTCGCAACCGGCTGGTGTTCGATAACCGCAGTATGATGGGCCATCCCCTGCACTTGCACCGGCACACATTCGAGCTCGGCTCAGGCGTGCGCAAGGATGTTTTGCTGGTCCCCGCTCACACCAAGTTAGAAGTGGACGTTCTGGCCGACAGCCCCGGCCCCGCGCTGTTTCATTGCCATCATCAGCTGCATATGGATTTCGGATTCATGGCCCTGCTGCGTTATTGAACAGCGAAGTCAGAATGGCGCCTCAAACAGTAACCGGCTACCGTAACCGCTTTCTTTCAACCGCTTGTGTTTCATGTTGGTTACGGAGCTTTCACGGGTAGAGATTGGAAGAGCGTTTCGCTTGACTCGAAGCTTCGCTTGGCACAAACTTCACTAACACCTGCCCTGTATGCAGCTCGCCAGGGGAACGGCGATGTTGCCGTAAGGTTCTTTCGAGAGCTTGCACCCTGAGTTGTCTTTGGCAACGCTGCCATCCGCCAGAAGACTTTTTCATACAAGGGGTAGAGCGATGAGGAAAATTCTCGGATTGGCAGTCGTGTTATCGCTGGCTCAGGTGGCGCTTGGCCAGTCAACGTCGGGAACCATTCTGGGGACCGTCAAGGACCCGGGAGGGAGCGTTGTGGCAGAGGCCGTTGTAGTGTTGCGAAACGAAGGCACCAGCGCCTCTCGCAGCACGATAACCAACGATACGGGCTCGTTTCAGTTCGTCAATCTGGACGTGGGAACGTATGAGGTCACCATCGAAAAGCCGGGCTTCCAGAAGATGGAACTCACTACCATCGCGCTGAGTTCACGTGAAACCAAGCGTGTTGACGCCGGTCTCACCGTAGCTTCCCAGACCACTACGGTGAATGTGGAGGCGAACGCCGGCACGGTCATCCAGACCGACACCTCGGGTGGCGCCGAAACCAAGGGCAGCCTGGAGCTAACGGATCTTCCCGTCGCGATCACATCGCGCGCCAGCGGCTCTACCAGCCCTATGTCCACCCTCACCGCGCAGCCCGGCGTCCAGACCGATCCGAGCGGCAATATCTCCGTGGCGGGGCTTCTGCCCGCTCAACTTTCCATGACCATCGACGGTATCAGTTCGGTGGGGCCGGCCACCATGGGCGCCATCAGCGAATTGTTTCCCTCCTTCAACGCCATTGAAGAGATCCGGATCAGTGAAACCATCAATCCGGCCGAGTACGGCGGCGTCGCCGATATCTCAACCATTTCCAAATCGGGGACCAATCACTTTCACGGCGGCCTCTTCGAGAACTTCCAGAACAGCGAACTGGACGCGTCCAACACGTTTAGCAATCAAACGCCCACGTTGAAGATGAATAACTTTGGAGCCTATATCGGGGGCCCTGTCATCATCCCCAAGCTATACAACGGGACGAATAAGACGTTTTTCTTTGTCAGCCTGGAATCCCTGCAGCTTCCGAGGACCCTGCAATACGTGGAGAGCGTGCCCACCGTCGCCATGCGCAATGGCGATCTCTCCTCATATCTGACGGCGGCCAATGGCGGGTCCGCGAACCTGCTGACCGGTTACCCCGGCAACATCATTCCAGCCAGCCAGATCAACCCTTATTCCATCGCGGCGCTCAATGCATTCTACCCGCTGCCCAACCTGGCGCCGGAGAATGCCGCGCAACCATTCGCGAACAATTATCTGGCGTCTTTTAACGTTCCCATCAAGAGCAACCAGGGCGATGTCCGGCTGGACCAGCAGTTGGGGTCGAAGAATCAGATCTACGCGCGGTTTACTTACAAGAACCGGCGAGTGACCAACGTGCCGCCTGACAATTACTATTTGGGTTCTCCACCCACCTCGCCGTTGGTCGGTTCCCAGGTGGCTCCCGAGGTCGACGATGCGCTCACCGTTGCCGACAACTGGGTGATTAGCCCCACCGTCGTCAACGAACTCCGTGTTGGTTACAGCGGGGACCACACTTACCAAGGGGTGGGGATTAGCTCTCCGCAAGCTGCCTCCGAGCTGGGTTTGACCGGGCTTCCCGGTCCGCTCCCCATCGGCACCAACATTCCTCAGATCACCATTGCGGGATTTGTCGGGATCTTCGGACAGTCGCAAAACACGCAGGAAGGGACCGAGCAGGTTTTGGACACGCTCACCTGGACCAAGCAGAAGCACACATTTAAGTTCGGCGGAGACTTTCGCGCTCTCCACGGCCTCTACACCAACGTCTTTGCCAACCAGCGCATGGGAACGTACACCTTCAACGGATCCGTACTGGGCAGTCTGCTCGGCAACGGCGAGGCCACCCCGTTCGCCTCTTTCCTGCTGGGCTATCCGGACTACAGCCAGGTTGCCACGGTGATCAATCCGAATACCGAGGGCTATGCGCGGCACTACGCCACTTTCATCCAGGACGACTGGAAGGTGTCGCGGTCGCTCACGCTCAACTTCGGTCTGCGCTACGAATACCATCCCAACTTTCGGGACCACCTGAACAACGAGGCGAACTTCCTGCCGGATTATTACAGCGTCCAAAACGGGCAGACCATTCGCGGCGCCGTGGTGATTCCGAACCAGAGCACCTTTGCTGAAGTGGACCCCGGGTTTGTTCAGTCCATCGCGCCCACGCCGATTCTGACTGCCGCGCAGGCCGGGCTTCCGGAGTCCTTGCGTTTCTCTCAGAAGACGGATTTCGCGCCGCGGCTGGGTTTCGCCTGGCGAATGTTTGGAAGCGACAAGACCGTGTTGCGCGGCGGCTACGGGCGATTTATTCAAACTCTCCTCGGCTCGGCGGTTGAGAATGCCTGGGCCGTTGAGTCGAGCGACGTGGCGTTTTTCAATAACAGCTTCAACACCAACGGGACGCCCGTGTTCAAGCTGCCTTATGCCTGGCCCTCCGACATCGCGCAACCTGGAACACAGAGCTTCTACGTTGCGACGGATATTCATTACAAGGACCCCTATGTTCAGGAATGGGATATCACGCTCGAACGGGACCTAGGCGCGAACTTTGGCCTGCGCGTTTCCTATGACGGAAATCATGGTTCCGATCTGGGAGTGCAGTACAACGCAAACCAGCTTGCGCCCAACACCGCCGGTTTCAACGCGCTGGCGTTGCAGGTTCCCTTTCCGTTGATGAGCTACATCGGCTACCAGGCGAACCTGGGCTACTCCAATTACAATGCGGGCACCGTGGAGGTGAAGAAGCGCATGTCGAATGGCCTTCAGCTGCAAGCCAGCTATATGTTCACCAGGAATCTTTCCAACGTCAACGGCGCCATCTCAGGGTCGACCAACAACTTCCAGGGAGAACAAGGCGGAGTGCTTTCGAACCCGTACTCTCCAGGCCTGGATTACGGTAACGTTCCCTTCACGCGCCGCAACCGCTTTCTCGCCACCTTCCTTTATGACTTGCCGTTTGGAGCGCGGCAAGACTTTCCTCAGCGGCAGCAACGGTCTGCTGAACCGGGTGGTGGGAGGCTGGGAGCTGAGTGGTATCATGCTTTATCAATCCGGGCCATTCATGACCGTGACCACCAACAGCGACCCGTCCGGGACCGGGTATAACCTGTTCAACTCCAACGGTGGACGCGCGGACGCCGTTCCCGGAGTGAACCCGTATGGCGGGCAATCTCTTTCCGCCTGGATCAATCCCGCGGCGTTCACCGATCCTGGCGACAATATCGGGCGCTTTGGCGACGCTTCGCAGGGCGATGTAGTGGGGCCGGGAACCGTCGCGCTTTCCACCTCCCTGATCAAGAGCGTTACGATCCGGGAATCCATGCGGCTCCAGATCGGCGCTCAGGCAGCCAACGTGCTGAACCACCCTAATTACGCGCCTCCCGTCAACCTCACCGTTGGTGTCGCGGGTTTCGGGCAGATCAATCAATTACAGTCGGCGGAAGGCGCGGGTCCTCGGTCCGTGCAATTAACGGCGAGGTTCGTGTTTTGATTTACGAGCGAGTTCTGAAAATATGACAACTAATATTGTGAGAGCTTCACTGGCGTGTTTCCTCGCGCTGCCTCTGCTCGCGCAGAGCTCGAAGTCCCCGGCTGCCGCTTCCTCCGGGATGGTCAAGCTGCCGCCGGAAGAAGGCATTCCGGTTACCAGCCCGGTAGTGATCTCCCGCTGCGGGTCCTGTCACGCCAAGGATGAGCACGGCAATCTCTCGCGCATCTCTTGGGAACGCGCTACGCCCGAAGGCTGGGAAGAAGCCATCAAACGCATGATTCGCCAGCAAGGCGTCCGTCTCACGCCGGACGATGCGAAATCGATCCTGAAATATCTGGCGACAGATCACGGCCTGGCGCCCGAAGAAGCCAAGCCTGTGATGTATTACGCCGAGCGCCGGATGCTGGACGAAACCAATATCCCCAACGACAAAGTGCGTGGCGCTTGCACCAATTGTCACGCCATGGCGCGTCCGCTCTCCTGGCGTCGCACGGAGCAGGATTGGAAGCTGCTCGCCAATTTGCACGTCGCTTTGTACACGTCGGCCGAAGAGTCCTTCCGCCGGGGATTGAGCATGGGCACGGCGCTCGACTGGGTGCCGGAACATGAAAAGACCCGTCCCGTCGACGTGGCCATTGCGTATCTCGCAAAGACCGCGCCGCTGCACACGCCCGAATGGGCGGCCTGGCGTGCTCGCATGCATGCGCCCAAGCTCGCTGGACGCTGGCTCGTCTCCGCTTCCATAACGGGTCGCGGCAAATTTTATGGAGAGATGGAAGTGGAAGCAGCTAGTGGAACCGACGACGAGTTCACCACCCGCGTGAAGCTGACTTCGGCCAAGGATGGATCCACCATCTCTCGCACTGGGCATAGCGTGGTCTACGCGGGCTATTCATGGCGTGGCCGTTCCAAAGGGACGCTTGCGGCCAATCCCTCTCCCGACGACCTGGCGAGCGAAATGCGCGAAGTAATGTGGGTCTCTCCGGATCAATCCAGCGCGGAAGGCCGCTGGTTCTGGGGCCAATACCAGGAATTCGGATTCGACGTGAAAATGAAACGCGCCTCGGCCGACCCCACTCTGATCGGTGTGGATCGCACCTCGCTCAAGGCTGGATCTCAGGCCAATCGCGTGCGGTTGATCGCGGAGAGCGTCCCGGCCCAACCCGCTCCCTCAGATCTGGATTTCGGGACTGGTGTGACGGTGAAACGCATTGTCTCCCACACCCCTACTGAGATCGTGGCCGAAGTCGATGTCGCCGCCGATGCGGTTCCCGGCAAGCGCGATATATCCTTCCACCGCTCGGTGCTCGAAAGCGCGATCGCCGTTTACGATCGCGTCGATTACATCAAGGTGACGCCAGACTCAGCGCTGGCGCGCCTCGGCAGCCAGACGCATCCCAAGGGCTACCAGCAGTTCGAGGCCATTGCTTATCAGCGCGGCGCTGACGGAAAAACGCAAGGCGCCAGCGATATCGAGCTGGGTCCCGTAGATGCGAAATGGACGGTTGAGGAATTCTATTCGGTGGAGAACGATGACGACCGGGAATTCGTCGGCTCTTTGAGCGGCACCGGCTTCTTCACTCCCGCTTCCGATGGCCCAAATCCGCAGCGCAAATTCAGCCGCAACAACTATGGCGACATCTGGGTAGTGGCTACCGCGAAAGACGAAAAGGACAAGGACGGTAAACCGCTCACCGCGAAGTCGTACCTGGTGGTGACCGTGCCCGCTTACATGCAATGGGATCAGCCGGAGGTCGGACAATGAGCGCGTTGATGACATTGGAAGCCACTCGCGTTTATCGCTTAGGCGAGTTCCACCGCTTTGAATCGGCTGGAGCAAATTTCCTTTACCTTGTCCCGGCGGGCGCGATCTTCGCCGTCGACACCGCCGTTGGGAAATTGATCGAATGCCTGAGCTCCGGGGAGAAGGCGCACGAGCAGATCGTTGACGATCTGGCCGCGAGCGGCCTTACGATGGAAGACGCCGAAGAGTTGATCGAGGAGATGGCTCACTCCAACGTGATCGTCAGCCGCGATTCCGTCCCCGACAAGCCATCGCCCCTCCCCGACGTTTTTCCCATCCAGACGCTGGTGATGAACCTCACCAACCAGTGCAATCTCTCCTGCCAATATTGTTACGAATTCGGCGCCGACAAATTGGCCACGCCCGAAGGCAAACCCAAGTTCATGGATGTCCCAACCGCCAAGGCTTCGGTGGACTTTCTTCTGGGACAATCCGGCGACCGGCGTTCGATCCACATCACTTTCTTCGGCGGCGAAACGCTAATGAACTTCCCGCTGTTGAAGGAAGTGGTGGCTTACGGCAACCAGCGTGCCGCCGAGCAAGGGCGGCACATCGACTTCAGCCTCACCACCAACGCCACGCTGCTGACGCCCACCATCATCGAGTTTCTCTCCGAGAACAATGTCGGTGTCACGGTCAGCATGGATGGTCCGAAAGAGATGCACGATCATTTGCGCGTCTTCTCCAACGGCAAGGGCAGCTACGATATCATCGAGCCGAAAGTTCGGGCTCTGATCAAGAACCATCGCACCCGGCCCATCACGGCGCGCGTCACGCTGACGGCCGGCGTTTCCGATGTGATTCGCATTTTCCGCCATTTGAAACAGGATCTGGGATTCCATGAGGTTGGCTTCGCGCCCGTGACCACGTCACCCAACCAGCTCTACGCCATCAACGCGGCGGGCATGGACAGCGTGCTCGATCAGTTCCATAAGCTGGCCGAGGAATATCTGGAAGCTGCGCTGCGCGGCGAATCGCACGGTTTCTCAAACGTCAGCGACACCTTGGCCGAGCTTTGCCAGGGCGTAAACAAATCGCATCCCTGTGGCGCAGGCTTGGGCCTGCTGGGCGTGGGACCCTCGGGCGACATCGCTCCCTGCCATCGTTTTGTGGACTCCGACGCGCACGCGCTGGGGCACATTTCCACCGGCATCGACAAAGCCAAACAGACCGATTTCTTGACCCGGGGCAACATCGCTTCCAAATACGATTGCCACACCTGCTGGGCGCGCCCGCTATGCGCCGGCGGCTGCCATCACGAAGCATTTGTACGCTACGGTGACACCGGACACCCCAATCTTCACTATTGCGATTGGATCCGGGACTGGACGGACACGTGCCTGCGAATCTATGGCGCGATCGCGGCCAAGAATCCGGGGTTTTTGCAACAATTTGCGGAAAGGAAAGCATCATGAAACACATGCGAGCTTTGAACAAGAAAGCCGCCCGAATCGACGATTTCGTGGTATCGCGAACCGACGATGTCGTCGCCATGCAGGACCGTCCTTCGGGCCAGCAGCGTCCCCATATTCCGATGGGATGCACGCTCATGTTCTCACCCGGCTGGGAGGTGGATTCGTCCGGCGGAACGGCTGGATTATGCCAGCCCGTTGAGCGCGACATCTACGATTGCTTCGCTAGCTGCTATTGGCCGGCGCAGGTTCCCGATCACATGAACAACACGCCAGACTGGACTGCCAAATGCGCCACGGCGACCAAAGACTGGCGAAATCTCGATCTGGTATTCCCATAGAGAAAACGAACATGCACAGGCTATTGCTCCTCACCGCGCTTTGCGCCGCATCTTCCTCCATCTCGAGCGCAGGTACGCTCTACCTGCCCGCTTATCCCAATGCCGTAATTGTCTTCGATGAAGCCAAGGCCCAGATTGTCGACCGGATTCCCCTCGTTACCGGTACGCCGATGTCGATACGGCTGGCCGCCGATCACAAGAAGATCTACGTCACCACCATGGATCACAACGGCATCGAAGTGATCGACGTGGCCACCCGCAAAGTGGTCAATCACTTCGTGCTCAACAGCGGAAATATCACCTACCGCATTTACAACGGCGCGCCGGATCCGCAGGGCAAACTGTTCTACGCGGTGACGGAGGAAATCACCAAGCTGGCCGAACGCTATGAAGTGGCCAAACCAAAATACACCCTGGTCGATTTGGACCAGCAAAAGATCGTCAAGATGGTGGACATTCCAAAAGAGGAAGAGGCCACCAATGAAGGCGATTGGGGAGTAGGCGCCATGGACGTCTCGCCCGACGGGAAGCTGCTGTACCAGTTTGGCGAGAAGATTACCGTTCTTCAGACGGCGGACTTCAAGGTAGTGGATCACATCGATCTGGAGAAACCCGAGGTCCCCGGTATGGAGCGCGTGCACTTCGGACAGTACGGCGACTTCGGCGGAGACTTGGATCTCATCAATGAACCGGGCCTGCACACGGCCATGTTCATCTCAGCCGACCCAGTAGTTCACAAACGCATGTTTGGGCTGGCAAAGCTGGATCTCAGCTCTCGCAAGATTGACTATAGCCCCATCGGCCCGGCCCCATCGGGAATGTCCGGCCTGGAGGTGACTCCCGATAAGAAAATGGCGTACACGGTGATCGCCAATGGTGATCTCGGGAACAAGCACTGCGAGTTTTGGTCCATGGATCTTACGTCCAACCGGATCACCCAACGGGAGCCCGTCCCATGCCGCAACCGCTTCACCTTGGGGATTTCCTCCGATGGGAAGAAGCTCTACATTTACGGAGCGGGCTTTGAAATCGAAGTCTACGATGCGGCTACGCTAAAATACGAGAAGACCTGGGACCTGAATAACGACGTTGCGGGAGGCATTGTAGTCCTGCCGTAATGGTGGTCTTTCTCCGAGTTGAGCCGGGCGGACCGACAAATTTGTTGAGGTGACGCTTATGAAGACGACCATTTCTCTCGTGGCGGCGTTCGCGATGAGTTTCTTCGCTGTGTTGGCGCACGCAGCTTCTAACGACCCAGGCTCCTGGGACACCAAGGCCGCCGCCGCTTACCTGGATCAGCGCGCGGACTGGTGGCTGGGTTGGCCACAATCGGTCCGCGATCACGACACGCATTGTGTTTCTTGCCACACGGCTGTGCCCTACGCACTCAGCAGGCCCGCTTTGCGCTCCGCGCTCGGCGAGCAGTCACCGTCGGTCACCGAGCAAAAATTGCTGGCCAACGTCACCAAGCGCGTCCGGCTTTGGAACGAGCTGGAACCGTTCTATAGCGATAAGGATCGCGGTGCGCCGAAAACGGCCGAGTCCCGTGGAACCGAATCCGTGCTCAATGCGCTGATCCTCGCCAGATACGCTGCCAGCCAGGGAAAGGCCGGCAAACTGAGCGACGACGCGCGCCTGGCGCTGGATAACATGTGGGCGTTGCAACTGCCGTCCGGCGACGCCAAGGGAGCCTGGAACTGGCTGAATTTCCACAATCAGCCCTGGGAAGCCGACGACTCCCAATTCTGGGGCGCTACGCTCGGCGCCATCGCCGCTGGTTTCGCACCGGCCGATTACCGCGCCACTCCCGAGGTGCAAGCCCATCTGAGGATGCTTTCCGAATACTTCCAGCAAGCATTGCCCGGTCAATCGCCCATCAATCGCGTATTTCTTCTGTGGGCCTCGGCCAAGGTGCCTGGAATTTTGAAGCCGGAGCAGCAGAAGGCCATCATCGACGACGTTCTGAGCAAGCAGCAGGCCGACGGAGGATGGAGCACCGCTTCCATCGTGATGAGCACCTGGAAGCGCAGAGACAACACGCCGCTCGATACGCGGAGCGACGGGTACGGCACCGGTCTGGTAACGTACGTCCTGGAGCAGGTGGGCGTTTCGCGAACCGAGCCTGCCATGAAGAGCGCGCTGTCCTGGCTGACCCACAATCAGGATAAAACTGCCGGACTGTGGCTGGCCTATTCGTTAAACAAGCAGCGCGACCCGGCATCCGACGTCGGACGCTTCATGATCGACGCGGCGACATCGTATTCCGTGCTGGCGCTTTCGGACGCGAAATAAAATCAGCGTCCGGCCAAATTAGAACTCGTATTCCGTCGGCGTGATGCCCTTCGCGCGCAGATACATTTCCGCGGACGCGCGATGGTGCGTACAGTGGTCCAGCATGGCCAACAGGTTTTCGAGGCCGGTCAAGGTGCCCTCTTCGCTCTTGTAGGTTTTTGAAATCTGCTCGGGCGTCAACTTCGACACCTGCGCGATGGCGTCGTCATAGGACTTGGTCACAAACGCGATTACGTCCTTCTTGCTCATCGTCGCGGGCTTCGACTGGCTGGGCTGCTGTCCGGAGAATGGCGACACAAAGACCGTGAGCGATCCCGCCAGATGGGCCATCTGCTCGGCAAAGCTCATCTGTGGCGGCGTGAGCTTGAAACTATAGCTTTCGGCGGGCATCTGCTCGGCGACCTTTAGCGTAAAATCGCGCGAGGTCTTCAGATGTTTCAACACGATCGCCTTGACGTCGGTCTGCGCCAGGGCAGGCACTGTGACGACCACAGCCAATGCGATCAGAGCGCTGAGGAAACGAAATTTCTTGATGGGCATAAGTAGAGTATGCCATCATTCCGAACCGTGACCATGCGGGAGCGGCCGGTAAATTAACCGAGCTGCTCGAACGCGTATCCCGCACGCAGCACCGTCGCGTCACCGCCGATGCGTCCCACGATCATCATGCCGATCGGCAGCCCATCCAGCTTGCCGCACGGCACGTTCAGTCCGGGATGCCCCGTCAAGTCGAACTGCGGAGTGTTGAGCGCGGCGCCGTCTGAGAGCTTCATGCTCTCGGCGAAGCTCACGTTCGCCGCTGGCAGTTTGGGCGGACGCGCAGCCACGGTCGGCATCACCAGCACGTCCACCTGATCGAGCGCATGATCGTAAGCCGCGCGCACGGCCAATGCCGCGTCTTGAGCGCGCCCGTAGTACAGGCCGTCGCTCGCGCGATCCAGCATCCGCTCCATCACCAGCCACAACTTCACTTCGGGCGGAAACAAAGCCGCGCGTTCCTGTCGATGCTTCACGTAGAACTCGGCCAGATCCATCTGATGCCGGCCCTTCCAGCCCAGGCCCATCGAGTCACGCGCCATCGGCGACATGGCTGCCGACACCAGGTTCAGGCAATCCATCGCGAGCGTGGTGTGCTCTGGCACGGATACGGTGCTTACCACGGCGCCCGCGCGTTCAAAGCGGTGCGCTGCGTCCATTACCAGCTCGTCCACGTCTTTCTCGCCGTCCGGCAGTCCGAATCCTTCTTTCAGGATGCCGACGCGAAGTCCCTTGCCGCCCCCCTTCAGCAGAGTGGTGTAAGGCTGGCGCTGCAACGCCGCATGCTGCCGTGGATCCAGCCCGTCCGGGCCGGCTAGCGTTTCGAGCATCAGTGCGCAATCGTGCACGGTGTGTGCCATCGGCCCCACGTGATCGATGGTCATCTCGAGCGGGAAAATTCCAGTGAACGGTACCAGTCCCCAGCTTGGTTTCAGCCCCACGATGCCGCAGAACGCCGACGGCACGCGGATAGAACCGCCCTCGTCGCATCCCACGGCCATGTCGACCACATTGGACGCAACCAACGCCGCGCTGCCGCTCGAAGATCCGCCCGTGGTCCTGGTGTGATCGTGCGGATTCAGCACGAATCCGGTGTCCGCGGTGTGGCTGCCGAAGCTCATGCAGAAGCTCTCACATACGCTCTTGCCGGTGATCTCAGCGCCCGCGTCCAGCAGTCGCGTTACCACCGTTGCGTCCTGGCTGGGCACGAACCCTTCCAGCACTTTTGAGCCGTTCATCATCGGCAGTCCCGCGACGCACACGTTGTCCTTCACCGCGATTTTCTTGCCCGCCAGCGGCCCGCTTGGAGCGCCTTTGATGGATGCGGTGACGTACCAGGCTCCGAGCGGATTTTCCGCGGCCTGTGGCCGGGTGGACTGGCGCGGCCCGTACTTCGGCGCGGGCGGTGGTGGAACGGCTTTGGCTACTCGATCCGCGGTTTTCAAAAAATCGGCGGCGTACGCATAAATGGCCTTCAGTTCGCTGTCGGAGAGTTCGAAACCGAGAGCCTTGGCGTCCGATCGCAAATCGTCGAGAGTGGGCGCGGCGCCGCTTGACGCACTGGCGCTCGAAGCACTGCCTGCAGCGGGCTTCGCTTCGCTACATCCCACAGCGCTCCCTCCCACGGCCGCGAGCATTCCCGCGATTACTTCGCGACGGCGCATTACTCCGTTACGCCGATCCAGGCCGCAATCGCCTTCCAATCCGGATCGTCCTTGGAAAGAAATTGTCGCCCTCCGCTGTGAAACTCATCGCCGCCTGCTTCGTGCGCCAGCGGATGCATCAGGATCAGGCTGGCCTTGGGGTTGGTCTTATTCACTAGTTTCGAAACCGATTCGAAATTCCGGCGGGATTGCTCTTCGGTCCAGGTGGCTCCCTCCGCCAGCGGCTGCAGTTTGAACGCATTGTTGGCCGCGCTATGGCAGGCAACGCAGCGGGCGTGGCCGGGCCGTTTCTTGGCGAAAACCGGCTCAACCGTGGTTTTAAAAACTTCGTAGTCCAGGGTTTGCGCTATCGCCAGTTGCGCCACCGAAGTTACTACCGTGAGAATTGCGAACCGCGCAAACGTCATAGGAATACGCTCCTGTTAAGGCAGCACCGCGGTAATGTTCCGCTTGGGGACTTCGCCCACCGGAATCCGCGTGATTTCTTTCATCGCCTTGACGTCCACAACGGATACCGAGTTCGATGCTGCGTTGGCCACATACGCCAGCTTGCCGTCGGGCGTGAGTGTCACCCAGTCCGGCGACCGTCCCACTCCCGTGCTGCCCAATAACTTCAAGTCCGGCAGCGAGTAAAAATAAATGGAACTGTTCAGCCGGCTGTTCACCACCAGCGTCTTTTCGTCGGACGTAACGGCCATGCCGTGCGATTCGTTTCCGCCCCAAAGGTAGGGAGACTTGCCTGCTGGAAGACTGGGAAGCTTGATGCGGTTAATCTCTTTGTGAGTGTCGAAATCGATCACCGCGAATCCGTTGAGCGCTGTAAGCTGCGCGAAGATCCATTTGGTGGAACCGTCGGGGTTCGTCAAGAAAGCCATGGGGCGGATTCCTAAATCCATATCCAGCACCCAGGCCGGCTCCTCCGTCTTTTGGTCGATCACCGTGATGGTCTTTCCTTGAATGGAACCAGCGACCACATATTTGCCATCCGGCGTCACGTAGGTATTGTGAACGGCGCCCTTGATCGGAATGCTCTTCACCTTTTCGAGAGACGCGGTGTCGATCACATCCACGGCGCCCGGCGCCACGGCAATCGAAACATACACGCGGCGGCCATCTTTGCTGATTCCGATGTTATTGGGATGGCCGCTCAGCGGGATGCTGCGCGTGATCTTCAGAGTCTTGGTATCCACCACATCCAGCGTGCTTCGTCCCTCGTCGCTGATGTAGTAGTGGCTTCCGTCGGGTGCCGCGGCCGCGCCGTGATTCACCTCGATACCGTTGATGGTTCCGACCACTTTGTTGGTTGCGGGATCGATGATGGAGACATCGTCTCCGGCGCTATTGGTCTGGATGATACGAACCGTGCCGGCCGCCAGCGGCAGAGCCAGCAGAAGCGAAAAAACCATCGAACGAGGCGTAATCCGGGTGATGTGCATAGTCAGCTCACTTTCCAAGGCTGGAGATATCGCGCAGCCTCCAGTGATGTGAATTATACAGAATCGGTGCGCCGGCTGGCGGAGCGAAGAGATTTGGCGTCGCACAGCCGGAAGTACTGGAACAATCCAGTACCGTCGCGCGGGGGATTCTACGCAGTTTCGGCGCATAATCAGCCTAAGCTGGTTCGAAGGAGGAAATTGATGAAGATCTTTTCGCAAGCGATGATTGGTCTGGGGCTGCTCATGGGGAGCGGCGTCTGCGCCATGGCCGATACCATTTGGACTCTGAACGATATCGATTTTACCGACGGCAATACGGCCACTGGATGGTTCATCACCGATCCCACCACCAGCATCATCGAGAGCTTCTCGATTGTGGTCTCCGGTCCCGACACTGCAACGGATTTCACCGCGAACGTAATGTCCAGCGCGTATCTACCGAACGAAATTGGCGCTGCATTGGACCCTGGTTTTAGTCCCTATATGGATCTGTATCTGGCTTCGGCTTTGACCAGCGCCGGCGGAACTGTCGATATCACGAGCGGATACGATTGTCCCCTGTGCGGCGTGCTCATCGTCAATTCCGATCACCGTGCGTCGGTTACCGGCGTTACCGAAACGCCCGAGCCTTCGACCATTCCGTTCTTAGGCGCCGGCGTGATTCTCTTGGGATTCGTGGCTCGCCGGAAGCTCGTTCGCGCCAGCTAAACGCGTCAGCTAAACGCCTCAGTGCAGCTCCCATCCGGCTACAATGGGAGGTCATGAAAGCGCGCGTGTATGTCTCGATGAAGCCGACCGTTTTTGATCCGCAGGGCCAGACCATACGGTCTGCGCTAGCGGGCTTGGGGCACACCTCCATCGCCGCGGTGCGCCAGGGCAAGTTTTTCGAGATCACGCTCGAACCGGGGACCGATCGGGCCGCGGCCGGCGCCGAGATCGAGCAAATCGCCCGCGATGTGCTGGCCAATCCAGTGATCGAAGAATACCAGGTGGAATTCGTCGATTAACGGTCCAGGTCACTCCTCAAGTATTTCCCCCTTCGCCGATATGAAAGCCTCGCACTTTTCACTCAAGATGCGGCCCGTTCGCCGATATGAAAACCAAGGGTCGCCCGGACCCGGGAGGAGATGCAATGTATCGCGAGATCAAAATGATTACGCTAGCGGTGGCGACGTTGTTCGTTCCGGGTCTCTTGAATGCGCAGTTCGATTTCAGCGTGGACGGCAAGTCCGTCCAGATGCACAGTTTCGCGCAGCAAGGGTTCGCGTTGTCGAACGAGAACAATTTCTTGAGCATGGATACCAGCGGGGGCAGTTTCGCCTTGACGGATGGCGGGATTAATGCATCGGTAGCGCTCACCGACAAATTCCGCGTCGGGGCGCAGGTTTATGCGCGCAACGTCGGCCAACTGGGCGATTACCACGTCCAGCTGGATTGGGCTTATGGCGACTACAAGTTCAAAGATTGGTTTGGCGTTCGGGGCGGCAAGATAAAGACTGCCCTAGGGCTCTTCAATGACGTACAAGACAATGAGTTCCTGCAGACCTGGGCGCTGCTGCCGCAAGGCGTGTATCCGCTGGATCTGCGCTCGGACACGATCGCCCATACGGGCGCGGACTTATATGGAGAGGTGCCCCTGCGCAGGGCCGGAAGCTTAAGCTACACGGCGTATGCCGGCCTTCGGGAGAACGATCCCTACGGCGGCTTGTATTACGGTGACGCCGCGGCCAACGTACCGGTCCAGAGCTTCAGCGGAAAAGCGGTGGGCGGAGATGCTCGCTGGCGCACTCCGGTGCAGGGACTCATGATCGGCGGATCGTGGGCCGATCAAACCATGAATCTGCACGTTCTTTACGCGGCCTATGGCGACGCTGTGCTGATCGATCACAGCACTCCCGAACATCTGTCGTCCGGCTATGTAGACTATGTTCGTGGAAAATGGCATTTCAGCAGCGAGTTCCGCAGGGATTACAACTTCGAAATCTATACTTTTCTGGGCACCACGGGGTCTACCAATCAAAGTACGAAGGGATGGTTCGGTACGGTGGCCTATCGGGTTACCAAACGGCTGGAGCTCGGAACCTATAACTCACGCTTCTATGTGGACGCGCCGCAGGATCCCGCCAATCTCAACACCAATCACATTTTCGATCAAACCGTCACGGCACGCTTCGACTTAACCAGTTGGTGGAACGTGAAGGTGGAAGAACACTTCATGAACGGCTATGGCGACACTTACTCCGCCCATGGCTTCTATTCCGCCGACAATGCCGCCGGCCTGAAGCCAGATACCGACCTGTTTGTGGTTCGGACAGCATTCTACAAGTGAGGAGACAAGACAGCGATGAGACACCTACCGTATTTCCTGCTGGCGCTCGCATATGGCGCGGCCGCTGCTTCCGCTGCGGACATCAAAGTGATCGCCAACTCCAGTGTGGGTGCGACGTCGGTGTCGGCCGACGAACTGAAAGGCGTCTTTCTGGCCACCAAGTCGTCATTGAGCGACGGGAGCCATGTGGAGCCGGTGTTGCTCAAAGGGGGCGCGGTACATGAGGCGTTCTTAAAGGATTACGTCGGCAAGAGCGATTCGGCCTTGGAGACCTATTACCGCAGTCTGGTTTTCACCGGCAAAGGGTCCATGCCGAAGGCATTCGCCACCGAGGCCGAGGTAGTGGCTTATGTGGAGAAGACCAAGGGAGCCATCGGCTACGTGGCGTCCGCCACCAGCACCACCAGCGCGAAAGTTCTGGGAGTCAAATAAGGCCAAAAGGAGAACGCAGGGACTAAGACGATGCGCCGCATGAACATTACCGCCAAGATCTGGTTGAGCGTCGGAGTCTTCGCGCTGGGATTTGTTTCGTCCACCACGCTGGGACAGATCCAGGGACTGCTGACAGAGCGGGAGTTGAGCGTTACGGCATCCGCGCTATTTCCGGCAGCCCAGAAGTCGCAGGAAGCGCAGGCCTCGTTTGAACGGATGTTAAAGGGTTTTGGGGATGCAGTGATTACCCAGGATGCCGCGGGTCTCGATCATGCCGCTGAAGACGGTGGCCAGGCGGTGGAGCAGCTGAAGGCGGTGGCCGCGATTCCGGGCTTATCGCCCGAGCGGGCGGACCAAGCCGTGCGCCTGGCTAACAATGTCCAGCAGTTGCTCAGCGATGCGCGCAGCACCTACGGAGCGGTGCTGGCCAACCCGCAAAATATGCCGGCCGATGCTCAGGCAAAGATCCGCGGCATCGCCGGCCGCAACAACCAAATCAAAACCGCGCTCGCCAAGTCCAAGACCGAGTTCTCCGAAGACCTGGATCAGAAGCTGAACGCGCTGGAGCGGCGCTCGGTTCAACAGCGCTGGCTTGCGATGATCGTCTTCGGCATCACCATTGTGGTGGCCGCGGTCATCGTGCACGTCACGATCAAGCGATCCATCACCGGGCCAGTATTGCGGGTGATTCAAGGCGTCCAGCAAGCGGCGGACGGGGCGGCGGAAGCGTCCCAGCAGATGTCGGAATCGGGCGGCGTTGTGGCGCGCGACGCTCAGGAGCAGGCCGCCTGCATTCAAGAAACGTCGGCGGCTCTGGCCCAAATGTCCTCTACTACGCGCGAGAACGCCACGCGGGCCGGCCAGGCGGATCGCCTCATGCAGGAAGCCAGCAAAACCGTGCAGCAGGCGGCGCAGGCCATGGAGGGCCTCACCAATTCCATGAGCCTGATCTCAAAGTCCAGCAGCCAGGTGGCGGCGGTCTTGAAGAGCATCGACGAAATCGCCTTCCACACCAATATTCTGGCGTTGAATGCGGCGGTGGAAGCGGCGCGCGCGGGAGAAGCGGGTGCAGGCTTCAGCGTGGTGGCCGACGAAGTCCGTTCGCTCGCGCATCGCGCGGCCGAGGCGGCGCGCAGCAGCGGCGATATCATCGAGCGCACCATCGCCGACGTCAACAAAGGAGTGGAACTGGCCACCGTCGCGCACGGGGCTTTTAGCCTGGTAACCACCAAGATCGCCGGAGGAAGCCAGGTGATGAGCCAGATCGCCCAATCGAGCGATGAGCAAGCCCGCGGGATAACCAGCATCGGCCAAGCCATCAACCGCATCGAGCTGCTCACGCAAAATAACGCCGCTAACGCGCACAGGACCGCCGAAGCTGCTGCTGTCATGGGCTCCCAGGTTGCCGCCACGCGCAATCACATCGATGAGCTGGTGGCCGTGGTAGGCGCTCACAACAACTAATCTTCCTGCAACCGCGCGCCGACTAAGGCATCCTATCCGCATGGATCTCGAATTGCGCGGTAAGCGCGCGTTGGTGAGTGGATCGACGGCCGGAATCGGCTTTGCGATCGCGAAAGCGCTCGCCGCCGAAGGCGCGCATGTCATTCTGAACGGCCGCACCCAGGCGCGTGTGGACGCTGCGCTTCAAAAACTCAAGGACGCCGGCCTCCCAGGGAACGTCGAAGGTTTTGCCGCTGACCTCGGCACCAGCGATGGCGTCGCCCGAACCGTCGCCAAATACCCGGACGTCGAAATCCTGGTCAATAATCTCGGCATCTTTGAACCTAAGCCCTTTGAGCAAATCCCAGATGCCGATTGGTTTCGTTTCTTCGAAGTGAACGTGCTCAGTGGGGTGCGCCTCAGCCGTCATTATCTTCCGCGCATGATGGAGCGCGGCTGGGGACGGATCGTCTTCATCTCGAGTGAATCGGCCGTGCAGATTCCGGCGGAAATGATTCACTACGGGATGACGAAGACTGCGCAGCTTGCCATCTCGCGCGGCTTGGCCGAAATCACCGCCGGCACCAATGTCACCGTCAACACCGTTCTGCCCGGCCCCACGGATTCCGAAGGGGTGGCGACGTTTGTCGGCCAGATGGCCGCCGCGCGAAAGATGAGCCGCGAACAAGTGGAACAGGAATTCTTCCGCAACGTGCGCCCTTCGTCTCTTCTGAAGCGCTTCGCGCGCGTCGATGAAGTTGCCGCGCTGGTGGCTTTTGTCTCGAGCCCGTTATCGTCGGCTACCAACGGAGCGGCCCTCAGGGCAGACGGCGGCGTGATCCGGTCTATCGTCTAGCTTGAGTCATCAGGCCGGCTGAAAGATCGCGATCCCTTTCCCAGCCAGCGCGACGCCCAGCCACAGTGCGAGCGATACTCCCGCCACCACTCTGGCATCCAGCTGCGCCACGGGAGGCTCCGCCAGCGTGACTCTCCGATGAACGGTGAAATGAAAAACCAGCGCGATCGCGAGCAGCGCCATCTTTACCCAGAAGGCCGGAGTCTTGTAGCACCTTTCCGCCTCTGACGTCAGGATCAGTGGACCGCTCACCAGCATGATCGCAAGCCCCGTCATCGTGCACCGGTTGAGTTCCCGCGCAACGCGCCCCACCGGCTGGCCTCCGATGCCAAGGCCCAGGAGGCTCAAGTCCACCATCAGAATGCTGCCGATCAAGAGCGCCAGCCCGGTCAAGTGAACGATTTCAAGCGTCGCGATCAGCGTTGCCGAATGCCGGATCGTTTCTCCCAGGAAAGTGTGCTGCAACCATTCGAATGCCGGGAACAGCGCCGCGGCCCATAAAAATGCAGCGAACATCATCCGAGATCATAACCAGGACCGTAAGCGATGGCCCGTCCCGCGGCAATAATCGCGATCCAGAAAATCAGCGACAGCATTCCTGCCAATCTGGCTCGTGACGGCGCCACCGCTGCCGGGTCCCAATTGGCAACGTCGCGATAAATGGTCCGGTGGAAGATGAGCGCGTTGAGCCCGGCCAGAGCGAGCAAGATCAATTTGATACGAAATGCCGGGCTGTGATACATCTTCACCGCTTCTGAGGCAAACAGCAGGCCGCCGCTCACCAGCATCAAACCAAAGCCCCACAGCGTCGCGGGCACAATGCGCGCCACGATCTGCTTGATCGGGACGCTGCGCAATGCCAGGCCCAACAGCCGAAAATCCACGAGCATGATGGTGCCCGCCACCAGGACAATGCCCAGCGTGTGGATTACGTCCAGCGCCGGGAAAGCCCAATTCGACTGGCGCAGTACCGCGTTCAGTCTCGTACTGTCTACCCACTGGCAGATGCTGAGCGGGAACATGTCGGCGGAATCTCCACCTAAAGTCTATTCCATCCCCCACCGATGCACTAATAAGGAAATTTATGTTCTGGATGGTGCGAATTGTCCGTCTGGTGATGCGGTTCGGCCACCTGGCGGAGGAGCGCTACAAGGAGTGGCAGGCAGAGCGCCAATTCCAGATTGCAGAAGGCCGGCGCCAGTTGGCCGCGCGTAACTATCCTGAAGCTGAGAAGCATTTTTCCCTCGCGCTCACCGAGAGGCGGCATTCCAATCATCGGCGTTGCGAGCTCTTGCTGAATCTGGAGCAGGCGCAAAGGCGCCAGGGGAAATTCACCTACGCCGAGCAGACCTTGCAGGCCGCCATGGCTATCGCTTCCAAGCGCTCGCTGCGCGCCAAGGCTCAGGATGCGCTGGTGGATTTGCAGCTCGAGCAGTCTCGCTACCCGGAAGCCGAGCAGAGTATTGTCGATATTCTGCAGACTGAGCACGCCGAAGCAAAGCCGGATACTGCGCGCATGGCAAGAAGCTATCGGAAGCTGGGGGCTGTGCGCCTGAAGAGCGGCCGCAATGCCCAGGCTCTGGAAGCGTTCCGCCAGGCGGCGGATCTTTCCGAGCGAGTCTTCGGCGCCGGACACGAAGAGACTGCCCAGAGTTTCGCCCAACTCGGTATGCTTCACCGCCAGCACGGCGACCACCCCCAGGCTCAGGTTTTCTTGCGGCGCGCTCTCGATATCTATCGCGACGCCTCGGGGCTGGATTCGCACGAAGCCACGCAAGGGTTGTCTCATCTGGCTGCGTCGCTCGAGGAATCTGGAGATCTGGACGGAGCGGCGGGCGAGTTCGAACGCCTGCTGCAATTGCGTGCGCGGTTGGTGGGCGTGAATCCGCTCGAAAACGCGGAGACGCAGGTGCGGCTCGCCGGGCTCTATCTCAAGGCCAGGCGGACCGGGCCCGCCAAGGAACTGCTGAACTCCGCGATCAGTGTTTTGGAGCGCAACGGAGGACAGCCACTGGCGCGGGCGGTTCTGATGCTGGCGGTGGTCGAAGAACAGTCTGGACGTCCGCGGGAAGCGGAACGCTGGCGTGAGGTGGCTTCGAATTTAGCAGGCGCAGCCGCTCAGTAGCCGCGGCGAGTTACTAAGTCGCTTTTACGAGCCTACGCCTCGTAAATATTACGTACATTCGCGGATCGCGCGCAACCATGATCGGCCTCATGCCGGTACAGCGCCAAGCGGGACCGCTCGGCATCATCCCAGGCCGTCCGGCAAGTCCGGCGAGCTTCATTGGCTCGCACCTCTTCGCCGGTATATACAAACGCAGCCATTTCCCGTACGCTCGCCGAGTAACCGGTAGCTCGATCGGAGTACTCGCGGAGCAGGCGGAGACGTTCCTCGCAGATCGTCGGCGGATCGCTCGGCATCCAGTTTGTATGCTCCTAAATTGTATCAGGCCGCCGGCGGACAGTCCTCCGGCACTCTGCGAAAGGGCGTTTTCTGATATGTCAAGAACAGTCCGCGCGGCTCGCAACGCTTGGAACCAGGAATGCCTCGCGGCTCTTCGGTCAGTCCCCTGACCTATCAGATTGGCGCGCTGGAAACTGTGAACCGGAGGAAACCTGCTTTTGGTTTTCGCCGGTTCCCATGCTCCCGCCTTTTCCACCGCGCTCTTTGGGGGTCGATCAGTTCACCGTCGGCTGTGAATCGTCCCACTACGTGAGGGCCGTATCGGATCGATACGGTTCCATCCAGATGTTCGTGGATCGTCACCGTGCTTCCCGCCAACGTGTTGCGGAATCGTGTCTTGTCGATCTGCCAGCTGCGGTCCCCGATGGCCACCGTGTTGTCTTTCTCCACCACCCGCTCCGTCTGGACCGTGAAGATCCAGTTCAGATCCGCCCGGCTGGTCCGTCGAAATGCCGTTCCTTTCTCCGCCGCAGCTACCCTGAACTTACCGTTGAAATCCGCGATGTAGCGCTCCCGCAGGAACTGGTTGGCCCCTTCCACCGTGCGTCACCTGTGCCAGGCGAAGTTCCTGCGGCAAGCGTCCTTGCCAAGTCCCGAAGCTGCGCTCGCTCCGGCCTCGCGCCTGCGGCGAGTAGGCCGGAATCATCTGCACTCCCAACTCCTTCATGCGCCCGTCCCACCTGCGTCAGGCGATGCTTATCGACCTTCTCGCCAGCCTTCACCGTCACGAAGAAATGGCTGCCTCGGTCGCTGTACAAAGCGCAGAACAAGCCCTTGGTTTCGATCACCTCCCGCAAGCCCGCCATCACCGTTCGCGTCGATTCCTCCTCCACCAGTTGCGCGTAGTAGATCTCGCTGGTGGCGTCGTCCAGAATCACGATCAGGTCATACCAGCGATCGTCGTTCAGCCAGCGATGTTTGCTGCCATCGATGTGCAGCAGCATCCCCGGCAGCGGCCGTCGTGGTCGCCTCCGCCGGTGCGGCCCACGCTTGCGCCGCTTAGCCACCAGCCCGGCTCCTTGCAGCGCTTTCTGCACCCAGGTGTAGCTCAGCTGGATCTCATGCTCGTCCTTGCAGCTTCTCGTGAAAGTGCCGCATGTTCAGATCGAAATACACTTCCCGGTACAGCCGCAGCACCTTCTCATGACTCAGAACCCGTGAGTGTTTCCGGAGCGCCTGGAGGGCTCTGCTCGAGCCGAGGATCCATTGCTTTGGTGGAATCTCTGAGCTGAGGCTTTGGACATAAGAAAAGCGCGTCTTCCGAATCGGCCTATCCTCAGCCGTGAATGCATTGCCACAGCGGCGGACTGGGGCGATCGAAGAAGCCCTGCTCCAGGTGCTTTTCCCGCCGGCGTTGTGATCTTTTCGAACCACCGGTTTGTTCCTGTTTGTGTTCAACTCGATTGGCCGCGCGCCGCACTCTTCGATCTCCAGATAACGTCCCTGATAGAAGACTTTCAACGCGCCATCCAGCCGTAGTTCCACCCGCAGCCGCTGCCGGCGCATTCCCGCCTGAACCTCTGAGCGCAGGATCTGATAGTGGCGGCCGGCGAAAGAGATTGTGTAATCGTTCCCAATCACGCGTTCTTCGACGTGGCAAGAATCGCGGCCAGGTCCTGTTGCTCGCCCAGTGCCCGATGGTGATTGGAAAATCCACCACCGGCCGCGCGAAGTGCTCGTTCCACTCTGCCAGTACTCTGTCTCCAGAAACTTGTTGGCGTCCGCCAGCGTGGAGACCTTTGCCAGCCGCAGATGCTTGACCAGCCGATCCTGCGCCGTCAAAAAGCTGCGTTCAATACGTCCCTTGGCCTGTGGCGTATACGCCAGAATGGAGCCGATTCCCAGTTCCCGTAAAGCACGCCCCAGTTGCGTCAGACGATCTGCTTGACGCCGCTGCGAGTCCGTCTCTGCCGCCGCAACGCCACCGTGAACATCGAGTCGCGATCCGTGTACACGTCCACCATCCGCCCGTTCTTCTCCAGATACTCCCAAAGCACGCCCATATTCTGCGTAGTCGCATCGCTTTCCACGAACCGTCCCCAGCTCCAGCTGGTCGCGTCGTCGATCATCCGCACCAGATAACGCACCTTCCCCCAGCCTTCCAGCCAGTCTTGATCCGAAGTATCCCACTGCACTAACTCTCCTGACAGCTTATTTTTCACGTGTTAGCATGCGTCATGCGTTTACTACTAGCGGTTGTGCTGCTGCTTGTCCCTGTCTGCCTCAGCGCCCAGGAAAAACCTAAGGGGCCGCCACCTCCACTGAAGAACATCAAAATTCTGACCGGCGAACCGAGAGAGCAGGTCATTATGACGATGCGTGCGTTCACTGTTGCACTCGGCGTGCAGTGCGTGTACTGCCACGTCCAAGGCGATTTTCCCAGTGATGACAACCCCAAGAAGGGAACCGCGCGTATGATGTTGATGATGGCGCGCGAGATCAACTCCAAGTTTCCGGATGGGAAACGTCACGTTAGCTGCTACACTTGCCACCGTGGCGCCACCGAACCGGCCACCGAACCCCCGGCTGCTCCGCAATAGTTACTCTTCGCTGGAATCGTCGGGACGCGTAATCGATTCATTAACCAGAACGGCGCTCATGGGTGCTCTCGCCTGTGAGCGCTTTTGTTTTTAGCTCCATGGTTTCACCGTTACAGCCTGCCGTGCGCATTGCTGCATGCAGAGCAATTTTTCTGAATCGTGTAGTCCGGTTGATATGCCTGATGTATAATTGCTGAGGCCAATCAGGCAGACACAAATCCCACACATCACGGAAAGATAATAAGGAGAGACGATGGTTAGTTTGGCAGATGCACGACGCGTAATTGCCGCTGCGGAGAAGAAGGCTGCGGAAATCGGACAGCCCATGAATATCGCGGTAGCGGATGGAGGCGGCAATCTGGTCTCGCACGTCCGCATGGACGGAGCATGGATCGGCAGTATCGATATTTCACAGAAGAAAGCCTATACGTCGCGTGCCTTCGACATCGCGACCAAGGACCTGGCCAGCCACTCGCAGTCCGGCCAGCAGTTCTTCGGAATCCATGCTTCCAACAACGGCAAGATCATGATCTTCGCGGGCGGCATTCCGCTGAAGAAAGATGGAAAGGTAGTCGGCGCCATCGGTGTCAGCGGCGGATCGGGCGACCAGGACCACGCCGTGGCCGAGGCGGGCGCAGCCGCATTCTAATTTGACCAGGAAGTCGAAAGGAGAATTCTTATGGCAAGTAATCGAGGAGTAGTGTATCTCGGACCGGGCAAGGTGGAAGTGCAATCCATCGACTACCCGAAATTGCAGAACCCCGCGGGCAAGAAAATCGACCACGGCGTGATCTTGAAGATCGTTACTACCAACATCTGTGGCAGCGATCAGCATATGGTGCGCGGCAGAACCACCGCACCGTCCGGCCTGGTGCTCGGACACGAGATCACGGGCGAAGTAATCGAGAAGGGCAGTGACGTCGAGTTCTTGAGCGCTGGTGACATTGTTACCGTGCCGTTCAATATCGCCTGCGGGCGCTGCCGCAATTGCCGGGAAGGCAAGACCGGAATCTGCCTCACGGTGAATCCGGCGCGTCCCGGGGCTGCGTACGGCTATGTGGATATGGGCGGATGGGTGGGCGGCCAGGCGGAATATGTTCTGGTTCCGTACGCCGATTTCAATCTGATTAAGTTCCCCGACAAGCACAAGGCCTTGCACAAGATCAAGGACCTGACCATGCTGTCGGACATTTTCCCGACTGGTTATCACGGGGCCGTTACCGCGGGCGTGGGACCGGGATCGGTGGTTTATGTCGCGGGCGCGGGTCCGGTCGGATTGGCGTGCGCGGCGTCCTGCCACTTGCTGGGAGCCGCCGTGGTGATCGTGGGCGACATGATCCCCGAGCGATTGGCGCAAGCCAAGAGCTTTGGATGCGAAACCATCGATCTGAAGAAAGACGCTTCCCTGGCCGATCAGATCGCCCAGATCGTCGGGACTCCGGAAGTGGACTCAGCCGTCGATTGCGTCGGGTTTGAGGCTCGCGGGCACGGACACGACGCGGGTAAGGAGCAACCGGCCACGGTGCTGAACTCCGTGATGGAAATCACGCGTGCCGGTGGCGCCATCGGCATTCCCGGTCTCTATGTCACTGGCGATCCGGGCGGCGTCGACGCGAACGCGAAGATCGGCAACCTCGGCATCCGCATCGGGCTCGGCTGGGCGAAGTCCCATTCGTTCCATACCGGCCAGTGCCCGGTGTTGAAGTACAACCGGCAACTGATGACGGCCATTCTGCACGACAAGGTGCACATCGCCAAAGCCGTGAACGCCACCATCATCGGGTTGGACAGCGCGCCGCAGGGTTATCAGGATTTCGACAAGGGCGTGGCGAAGAAATTCGTCATCGATCCTCACGGAACCGCCGCCAAAGCGGCGTAAGCTTGTCCGTAAGTTCCTCTCGGTAGGGATCGTCTTCCGGCAACTGCCGGAGATTGAAATCTGCCGTGAGCAGCGTGGATTGAACCGCTGCCGTCAATAATGCGGCAGCGGTTTTTACGTCCGGCGCCAGTAAGGCGTGAACCAGGGATTCCGCTTGATCGCAAAGCGCCAGGCCCTCCACGGCCGCGCGCGCGACATCCATCGGCACTGTAAGCATCTCGCGCGAACGTTCGCGGTATGCGACGATATCCCGGTCTGCCAGCCTAGAAAGATGCAGCGCTTGTTCGCGCGCTTGAGCGATCAACCGTTCCACCAACGCGCGATCGCCCGAAAAGTTCTTGCGCCTGGCCGCGATCGCCAGAACCTTCTCGAGTAAGCTGAGCGCGAACGCTGCGCTCACCGCAGCCGTGCTCACTCCCGCTGGAACGGACTCCGCGCCCGCCAGACGATCTCGAAACTGCGCCAGCGTAGAATCCCAGACGGAATCCGGCATTTACGACAGACCGATAATGCGTCCGGTTGCCGTATCCAAATCCACGTCGTAGTAACCAGGCCGGGTGGAAAGCCCTGGCATGGTAGCCATGGTCCCGAGCAGCGGGTAAAGAAATCCCGCACCTACGCTGGCGCGAATGTCGCGCACCGGCACCGTGAATCCGCTGGGCGCGCCCTTGAGCTCTGGATCGTGGCTTAAGCTATATTGCGTCTTTGCCATGCAGATCGGCAGTTTGTTGAACCCTTGCCTGGTGTAGAGCTCCACCTTCTTCTCCGCTTCCGGCGAATACGTCACGCCTGCGCCGCCGTAAATCTCTTTCACGATCTTTTCGATCTTCTCCTTGATGCTCAGATCCAGCGAATAGAGGAAATGGAAATCGCTCTTCTTCTCAAAAGCTGCAATCACGGCCTTCCCGAGTTCCACCGCACCCGCACCGCCTTCCGCCCAATGATTCGAAACCACGGCGTCCGCCGCGCCCGCTTCTTTGGCCAGCCGCCGCACCAGCGCCACTTCGTTGTCGGTATCGTCCTTGAAGCGATTCACCGCAACCACCACCGGAATCCCGAACGCGCGCACATCCGCAATCATCCGCACCAGGTTGCTGCAGCCCTTCTCCAGCAGGTCGAGGTTCTCCTGGGTATACGCGTTCGCCAGCGGCTTTCCCGCCACCACCTTCGGCCCGCCGCCGTGCATCTTGAGCGCACGAATGGTGGCCACCAGCACCGCGCCGTCCGGCGTCAACCCGCTGTAGCGGCATTTGATATTGCAAAACTTCTCGAAGCCCATGTCGGCGCCGAAGCCGGCTTCAGTCAATACGTAACCATCCGGTCCAACCAGCTTCAGCGCAATCTGATCGGCCACAATCGACGAATTGCCGTGCGCGATATTGGCGAAGGGTCCCGCATGTACGAACGCGGGCGTGCCCTCGATGGTCTGCATCAGGTTCGGCATGATGGTGTCTTTCATCAGCACGGTCAGAGCGCCGCTGGCGCCAATATCGTCGGCTGTGATCGCTTCGCCGGCTTTGTTGCTGCCAATCACCATGCGGCCCAACCGGTCGCGCATATCCGCCAAATCCGTTGCGAGCGCCAGGACGGCCATGATCTCGCTGGCCACCGCGATATCGAATCCCGTGCTCCTGGTGAAGCCCTTTTCTTCAGGACCCTGGCCAATCGTGATGCCGCGCAGCATTCTGTCATTCGTATCTAGGACCCGCCGCCACGTGATGGTCTCCGGATCGATGTCCAGGCGCGCAAACCGGCTACGCTCTTCGGGCGTCAGCTCGTTGGGATCGGTCTTGGAAATTCCAAGCTTACGCAGGCGGCGCAGCATGACGGGAGAAAATTTGCGGCTCCCGTCTTTGCCCGGCGGGCACAGGCGCTCGAACATCTGTTCGTCGGTAGCGCTACTTTCATGGAACATGCGCGCATCAATGGCGGCCGCGAGAAGATTATTTGCGGCGATGATGGCGTGAATGTCGCCAGTGAGGTGGAGATTGAACTCCTCCATCGGTATGATCTGGCTATAGCCTCCGCCCGCCGCGCCGCCCTTGATGCCGAAGGTAGGGCCCTGGCTGGGCTGGCGGATGCAAGTGAATACCTTCTTCCCTAAATGCGCGCCCAGCGCCTGGCTGAGGCCAACCGTAGTGGTCGTCTTGCCCTCGCCTAGCGGCGTCGGCGTAATCGCGGTCACCACGATATACTTCCCATTCGGCGAATTCTTCAGCCGGTCGCGGATCGAGAGGTGCACTTTGGCTTTGGTCTTACCATAGAGGTCCAATTCCTCCGGAAGAATCCCGGCTTCGGACGCAATCTGGTTGATGGGAAGGGGCGTGGCGGCCTGCGCGATTTCGATATCGCTCGGCACACGCGTCAGGATGTTCGTTAGCTTATGCGGCATGCAACCCACCATTCTAGAACAGTAAGAGACACCGGATGCCCTGTATCGCGCGGAGTGATAGCTGGTATAACCGGAGTTATACTAATGTTATGAAGACCGCCGTGTCCCTTCCCGATGAACTTTTCCGCAAGGCGGAAGCGGCAGCGAAGAAGCTGCGCATGTCCCGCAGTAAGCTTTACGCGACTGCGCTATCGGAATTCCTGGACCGGAAGCGATCCAAATCGATCACCGAGCGCCTCAATGAAGTTTATTCCAAGCACGATTCCAAGCTCGATCCTGTTTTGGAACGCATGATGCTCGAAAGCCTCCCGAAAGAACGTTGGTAGGGCATGCCGGATGTACGGCGTGGCGATATCTGGTGGGCGGACTTGCCACAGCCGCGCGGTTCCGAGCCTGGATTCCGGCGGCCGGTGCTCGTCGTGCAGGCGAACCAGTTCAATGAGAGCCGCATCCGAACCGTTCTCGTTGCGGCAATTACCGGCAATGTAGCGCTCGCCGGCGCGCCCGGCAACGTTCTGCTCCCTCGGCGATTGTCAGGACTCCGGGATGAATCGGTAATCAATGTTTCGCAGCTCGTGGCGCTGGACCGCGGCTATCTCGTGGATCACGTCGGCAAAATCCCGCACCGAATCCAAGCGCTGGTAGACGATGGCTTGCGACTGGTACTGCAGTTGGGGAGCCTTACCTCTTAGCGGGCGGTTTCCGCCGGTTGGTGCGATGGCTGCAAGATTACCGATCGTGATCAACGGCTACCAGCTTCGGATGCAATCTGGTTAATAGGAAGGGGCGTGGCGGCCAGTGCGATTTCGATCGCTCGGCACACGCGTCAGGATGTTCGTCAACTTTTGCGGCACGCAACCCCATTATTCTAATCGATGTGGCGCACGTACTCCTACGTGCCGTGTCGAGACTCATCTCGACACCGTCCCAGGCCATGGAAAAGCGTTCACAAGAGTGTGAACGCGGCACACACGAGTGTGTACGCCACGAAACCTCACCGAGCATTGCCGATCGAGATCAACGGCTGTGGATGCTCCGGCCGGCTGTCTTTATTGAGCAGATAATTGATGTAAGAACTGGTGCCTTCGAGCGCGCGATTGCGCGGCGGAATATAAGTCTTCAGCTCGTCTACGCGATGGGCTGCCTGCGCCCGGTCGTACACCGAAACCCAAATGCACGCCTTCTCCGGGATCACCTCGCACTGGCCGTTGAAGGTGCCGCCACATGGGCCGTTGCGCAGGTTCTTCGGACACGTCATCGGGCAGACGTACTCCATCAAGCCCAAAACGCAGTTGCCACAAGCCTGGCATCCGAAGACCGGCTTCTTAAACGACAACTCCGCGCTTTCCACGGCGTGCGCCAGCGCAGCACTATGGTCCATCCAGCGCAGGATGGGCGTAGCCACCGTGCGCACCACGCCCGGCCAGTTCGCGGGCTCACAAATGTCGAAGAGCTTTTGCGAGAATTCGCGCGGCTTGGGCGGCTGTTTGGGCGATTCATAGAAATAGAAGCCGCCCTTCTTCTCGCCGTAGCTGATCTCTTCGGCCAATTCCTCCCAGCGCGGCGCTAATTCTTCGGCCCGGCGGATGATCCCACGGATGCGCTCGGGTTCGTGCGTGCCGCCGATGTAAGCGCCCGCATATCCCAGGCCCTTCGCGATGGCGGCCATCTTCGCCGCGCGCTCCAGCCTGGCGGCCAAGCCCTTGTCCTCCGCTTTCGCTTCCTCTTGAATCTTCGATAGCAGCTCCGGCGACACCCAGCATCCCGGCGGATCGCCTTTCGACATCCGCTCCGCCGCTTTAGGAGGCAGGACGTAAACGTTCCCGAAAACCGGCGTCTTCAAGCCGCGCTCATCGAGATAGCGCTTCAGCTCACGCTGTTTCTTGGAATCGAAGCCCAGCTGTGTAATCGCAAAATCTGCACCCGCGGCGATCTTTTTCTCCAGCTTCAGATATTGATACGCGCAATCCGCTTCCGTGTATTTGAACGGCGACACCGCCACCGAGATGTAGAACGGCCAGCGGCCCGCCGCGCGCTGCTCGGCGAGGGTTTCCACCAACTGCACCGAATCGCAGGCGAACGGAACCGTGTCGAGTGCAGCGCCCTTCGGCCAATCGCCAGTGATGGCGAAGACATTCTCGAGGCCCAGCGAGATCAGGTCGTCTAGAAACTTGCCGACTTCGGCCGGGGTCTTACTCACGCACGTCAGATGGACATTGGGATTGAGGCCGCGCTCTTTCGCGATGGCAGCTACGCGAACCGGATCGTGCCCCGCTGATCCACCCGCCCAGCTCGTGATCCCCGCGCCCACCACTTCAGGAATCCCGGCAATCCCGGCGGCGATATCGCCGAGCTTTTCCTCAGTCATTGAGGCGCTGGCCACCAATTCCACCATGTAGCAGAAACGGCCGGCGGTGAGCGCCTCCCGCAATGGATTCGCGGCGGACATGCTGCCTGCCACTATTTTCCTAATTCCTGGCGCACGATGCGCGTCCCTTCCACCATCGCCTTCAGTTTGGCGAACGCCACGTCGCGCGACAAGTGGAACAGCCCGCAATCGGGAAGGATGAAGATGCGCTCCGCCGGCAACACGGTCAGCGCTTTTCGAATCCGCTCCGCCACCATCTCCGGCGTTTCGATATCGTCCGTCTTTACGTCGATCACCCCCACGCCCAGCTCGAAGTTGGTATTGAACTCTTTGAACAGATCCAGGTCTTCCCCGCCGCGCCGCGCAAACTCCAGCGTCAACTGATGCACCTTGGCTTCCATGATGGCCGGAAACAAGTAACGATAGCTGCCTTCCCAGGAAGGTTTGCCATAGCGGTTTCCATAGCAGATGTGCACTGCGATTTTGGCGTCCACTCCCTCCACCATGGTGTTCAGAGCCTTCACACACCACGGCAGATCTTCGGGAAAGCCCGAATAATAAGGCTCGTCGATCTGGATGTACTTCGCGCCTGCCTTTACCAGCGCCTTCATCTCCAGGTTCATCACTTTGGCGATGTCTATGGCAAGCGCTTCTTCGCTCGGGTAATACTGATTGCGGATCCGCTTGCTTAAGCAGTGCGGACCCGTAATGCAAAACTTGGTCTGCCGCTCCGTAAAGGCTTGCAGAAAGCTGAAATCCGGCACCAGGCCGAGCGACGCCATGGGCAGTTTCCCCTGCACCACGCTGTCGTAGAAATCGTAATAGAACTTCTTGGAAGACCGGTCAATCTGTACTCCGGGCAAGCGTTCCACGAAGTAATCCACCATGTTGTCGCGGCGCGGTTCGCCGTCGGTGACGATGTCTAATCCAGCAATTTCCTGGTCCTTAATCGCTGCTTTGGCGGAGGCATCATAGATCTCGTCCAGATCGTGACGGCTGATTCGCCGGGCAAAATATTCGGTCTTTAAGCGCTCCAGCCAGCCCGGCATGGCATAGCTGCCGACCATCGTAATAGGGAGAGTGGGATTCATTTAATCTCGTCGGGTTGTATAGAGAACGGAAGTGCGCGATCCTTTGCGGTATTGGAACGGAGCGAAACGCACGTTGTATCCGGCGCGCTCCGCCACCTCTTTTAGTAAAGCACCATTGACCCAATTCAGCAGCGAACCATCCAGTTTTCCTGGACCGTAAAAGCCCAGCCGGTACTGATCCAGATCGGTCACGAAAATATCCTGCACTTGCAGATATCCGCGCGGATGCAGCAGCGGAAGCGTGTTCAGAAAGCTCGCGAGTGCTCCCGAGCTCAGATGAAAACGAAAATCGCTGGGCGCTTCCTTGAGGATGTCCTCCACCTTGGTTGCGTCCAGGCCTTGCGGAAATGGAAAGTCGGGAAGATCCTCCACCAGCACCAGCCGCTCTTCCAGACGGATGGCGCTCCAAAGGTCCATCCAAAATGCAACGCCGCGCGCCGGATCGCCCAGAAACTCGGTGCTGCCCGATAACAAGCGGTTCACCGTGGAGCGCAGCTTGTCGGGCGGAATCTCAAACTCCGTTCCCAGCCGCACCACGTCGGCCATGGGAAGATAAGCGCGCACCTGCACGAAATAGAGTTTGCCGTCGCGTCGCACCACTTCTTCGTCCGGCAGGTTGTCGTAGACGTTGGTGGTGTGTACCTGCATGATCTTATGCCGCAGGAATGACAGCGTCTTCAGCGGATTCATCGCGTCCAGCACCAGGAAGCTGCACAGGTCGGCGTGATCCTCCACCGCGGGCTTCGACATGTCCAGGGTCGCCAGGGAATAATCGCCCAGCAGGACCCGCAGCTTCGGATAATAGTCGGTTCCGCGCTCCTGATCCACCGTTTTGAACTTCGTGAGCCACATTCCGCAGCGCGTTCCCGTCCCCACGCCGATTTCGAGCAGATAGATTTCCGGGGGTAGCTGATTTTTAGATTCCAGATCCTTCAACAAGGTCCAGAAATCTGCCACGCTATCGGCGATGGCCTCCGGATTGTGCCCATCGGAGGCGCCGCCTGGCAGCGCCTGCTCGTAACCCTTGCCGGTCGCGGCCTCCCAATCGTGCAACCTGGTCCAATAGAGCCTGTTGAAGTCCCACACGATGCTCGACTTCATGGATTGGAACTGTTCCAGCGGTAACCGATCCTGATTCTGGGGTTCCGGCGCATTGCTGTGGGCTAGGGCTCGCAGCAGCGCGGCACGCAGGCAGCCAGGCACCACCTGTCGCGTGTCCACATGCACGTCCATGATCGGAACTTGTTTGCCTTGTTCGTTATAGCCGTGGGTGGCGATTACCACTTCGCGGAAGTTCTGCTTGTATTGAATCCAATCCAGCTCTATTTGGAGGCGGGCAAACTGGGACTTCTCAATATGACCTTCCTCCAATAGCGTGTACATGGTTCCAATTACGTCTTGGGCGCTGGTGGCCGCCGCTTTGCCTTGGAGGTGATTGAGTTTGACAATCATAATTCTTGCGAGAGCGTCAAAGTTATATGCTAGCGCCACTCTGCATGCAAAACTGCGGGTGGCTCGGCCATTTTATCTCATTCGGCCGCGATCTTCCTATGTCGACGCTTAACGGCTTCGGCGTGACCCTGGAAGTTGCGACGAAATTTTGAGCGATCTAGTGCTTGCCTGTGGCTTTTGTCAGGATCAATATGTGCTGCCTCGGCAGCGTCTCAATCACCTGGCTCATCACAAACCCTTGTGGCTCCAGTTCCGCTTTCACTTCCGCCACGGTCATCTTGTGCTCTTCGCGAATCGGCACCTTCGGATCTTCCTTGCGATATTCGAGCAGCACCAGCCGCCCGCTGGGCTTCAATGACTCGCGGATTTTGTCGATCATCTCGAGCGGTTTCGAAAACTCGTGATACACGTCCACTAGCAGCACCAGGTCCATCCGTCCCGCCGGAAGCTTCGGATCGGCCTCCTCGCCCTGCACCGTCTCGATATTGGTGATGCCCGCCTTGGCCGCATTCTCGCGCAAGCGCCGCAGCATCTCCGGCTGAAGATCGTTCGCGTAGACCTTGCCGGTTGGCCCCACTCGCTTCGCCATCCGCAGCGACATGTACCCCGTGCCTGCGCCGACGTCGGCCACGACCATCCCCGGTTTGAGCGCCAGCGCATCCAACGCGCCTTCTGGATTCTCTTCCTTCTCCCGTTCCGGCCGGTTCAACCAGTCCGCGCCCTGCACCCCCATCACGCCCGCGATCTGCCGGCCTGTAACCGGATGCTCGCCCTGGCCGAACAACAAACTCGCCGCGCCCAGCGCAAGCAAACAGCAACGCCGCGACATCCACATACTGGCGTTGTATCATAACGGCATGGGGCGCCGTTGGACCCTCATCGCCGGCCTTTTTCTCCTTACCGCTGCCGCTGCGCCCGCTCACGACATCATCACCACTGCCATCACGTGGGATCGTGAGATTTCCCGCATCGTATACGAACGCTGCGCCTCCTGCCATCACGAAGGCGGCCAGGCTTTCTCGCTGATGACCTACGCCGAAGCGCGTCCCTGGGCCGTCGCCATCAAAGAGGAAGTGCTGGAGCGCCGCATGCCCCCCTGGGGCGCGGTCAAGGGTTTCGCCGATTTTAGCGACGACAAGGCGCTTACGCCCGAGCAACTCGAACTGATCACCAGTTGGGTTGGCGGCGGAGTGCCGGAGGGCGAAGCCAAGGATTTGCCGGCGGAGCCAAAATTCCTAATCGCGGATCCCGCTCCTCACCAGTCCATGCTCGTGAGCGGCGAACTTACGCTGCCCAAGGACATTTCACTCGCCGGGCTTTGGCCCAAAAACATTCCCGACAACGCTGGATTCCAGATTACCGCCGAACGTCCGGATGGCAGTATTGAACCGCTCATCTGGTTCGAGCATTACCACGCCAAGTTCAATCACCAGTTCTTCTATCGGAATCCGATCGACCTGCCCGCCGGAACCAAAATCCATGGCCTGCCGCCAGGATCGTCCATCGCGCTGTTATCGGCCTCGCCGGGCTTAGGCCGAGCTACTCCAATTCCTTAACGGGAACATCAAAGTGCGCTGTGTTCACCACACCCTTGCGCTGGAACTGCACCCACACCCGATAGGTCCGCGCGCGCGGGAAGTCCAGGGTGAATTCCAGTTGCGGACCTCCATCGGCAATGAACGGATGAGTGTGGATCAGATCGATCAAATCGTCGCTCGCAGCCAGCATGTGCGCCCAGACGCCGATATATTTCTCGATTCCGTCGGCGGGCGACAACTTAAAATACATCAGCGTCTTTTGCGTGGCGATCGGCTGCGGCGGATCCGTGGTCATTTCCACTTGCAGGTTCTCGGTTTGCTTGGTCGAATAATCGCGCGGAATCGGAACCGTCGGCGGTGGCGTTCCCTGCACGAAAACGGTCTTCGCGATCAGTTGCGGCGTCGCGCCATCCGGGTAAAAATCGCCCAGTATGCGATACATTCCCGGCTTCGGAAACGACAGGTCATAAGTGAAGTCGCCATCCGGCTGAAGCACCGGATGATCATGCACGAAAAATTGCAGATCCTGGCTCACCACAAACATGTGGAACAGCTTCTCGTGAACGATCTGGAAATCCTTCACCGTCCGGTCCTTCCAGGGATCGTGCACGCTGAACTTGAGCTGCTCTGTCTGGCCGGGTTTCGCCGCTCGCGGCGCCATGCTGAGGTCCATGTGGAATTCCACCGGATCAGGGATGCCCTCGCGCAGCTTCATGCCGCAGCGTCGACAAGTGCCGGGCTGGTTGGAGCGAACGTCCGGGTCCATGGGGCAAATAAAAACCTTGTCTTGACCCCACAAGAACCCGAACAACATCAACAGCAGAAGGACACGGGCTGCTGCACTCATGTCTTACATAATCGCACAAGCCCCGGCCTCGCAGCCAAGGGGCTCAAGCTACTTCATGGGCGAGAAATCCACTGGAGCCATGTATGTGGAGTCCACTTTTTCCACCAGTTTCGCGTCGCCCGCCTGGGATTTGATCATCGCCTGGAACTCCGGGTCGGCCTGAAAAGCGGCCCAGTGCTTCTTGGCTTCGTCCCGGCTGGGATGCGCCAGGATGTAGACGAACGTGTTATCGGCAACCGGTGCATCAGTCGGGGCCCAATAGCCCACAGCCTGCAAATCGTGTTTCGCGAACCACTTCGTCACCTTCTCTCGAAACTCGGCCTGTAGCGCCGTCGCCTTGCCCGGCACCGTATGATACACGCGAAGCTCGAAGACGCGATTGCTATCGGCCCGCACCTGGTTCAGATGTGCCAAGCGGGCAGTGAGCAGCGATCCCGCGGCGAAGGAAGCCAGGGCGATGCCGAAAACGGTGAGTGTCGGGCGGTTGAGTGTCATGGCATGGGATAGTATCAGACGCGCTGATCTGGGGTCAATCGTCTGGCGTGGCGTGTAGATGAATGCCGGTGTTCAATTGGATAAAGCAGCGCATAAAACGCCGCACCTGAAGGTTTACGATCTGCTGGTAGGGACCAACACATTTCCCCAAAAGTGGAAAAGCGGACCCCGTGAAAGCGGACAAGGCCGAGCCGATACGCCGGTTGAGCATCGACCTCCCGGTAAGCCTGCATAGGCGCTTTAAAACCGCCTGTAGCAGAGCGGACAAAAAAATGATCGTCGAGGTTACCAATTTCATCAAGCGCGCACAGTCGAGCTTGAGAAGGATCGAAGTGCCTTCACCGTGCGTTGGGTTCATTGAGAAAATCGAAATGATGGCACGTGCGAGCCACACTGGCGAAGGAATGAGCCGAAGCAGGTCAGATTTACTTTGCCTTTCACCGTTATGATGTAATGTGGTGAGCAGTGGAAGCCTCTCATCGAATGAATCCGAACAATATCATTGAAAACAAACGGACAAGCGACGTTCCAGAAACGGTCCGGGCATCGATCAGTTTCCCGGCTGATCTCTACGAGACGCTTGAAGCCATCGCAAAGGAGAAGAAAGTCTCGCTTGCATGGGTGGTCCGCGACGCCGTTGAAAAATACGTCACAGAGAAGTGGCCGTTGTTCGGAAAGCAAGCCTGAAGAGCGCGATGTATTTTTTAGGAGATCAACCGGACATCCGGGGGAACCGAACGAGATGAAGTATGCTTACGAAGATCTCGGAGACGACCAGTTCGAAACACTCATTGTGCTTCTGGCGCAACGCCTCCTCGGTATCGGTGTACAGGGTTTCTCGAAGGGTCCGGATGGGGGACGTGACGCCAAGTTCGTGGGAACGGCTGAACTGCATCCAAGCAAGGCTGCGCCGTGGATTGGTATTACGATCATTCAAGCAAAGCATACCAACGGATATAACCGAAGCTTTCTGGAGTCGGATTTCTACAGCGCTAACGGAACGAACACCGTTCTTGGTGAGGAGATTCCGCGCATCAAAAAATTACGCGACAACAAATTAATCGATCATTACATGCTCTTCTCCAATCGTCGATTAGCTGGGAACGCGGAAAGTGAGATAGCTGCACACATCGCGTCGTCATGCGGCCTTTCGTCGGCGTCGATCTATCTGTGCGGTGTGGAGCAGTTAGAAATCTGGTTTAAGACGTTCCCCGAAGTGCCGGGCTTGGCGAGTCTCGATCTCGTCGACTCACCATTGATTGTGAGCTCCGACGACCTTGCAGACGTTGTTCAGGCACTTGCACGTCAAGATAATGCGGTGGCGGCGGTACTCGATGATCCCCCCGCACCGCGAGTCAGCTACGAAACAAAAAATGCTCTTAACAACATGACTGTCGAGTACGCTCGGGCGCAACGCAGGAAGTATCTGAAGGAAACACGGCAAATCCACGCCTTCTTAGCCGCTCCTGAAAATCTCGACTTGCTCCAGCTTTACGAGTCTGTAGTAGATGAGTTTCAGCTCAAGATAATTGCGAAGCGTAAAGACTATCAGACTTTTGACCAAGTAATGGAGTACTTGGTGGATCTATTGTTTAGCCGCGACGCTGTTCTACGCCAGCGAGGGCACAAACGCCTGACGCGGGCTGTGCTGTTCTATATGTATTGGAATTGCGATATAGGGGAGGTGGGCGATGTTGAGGCCGTCTAAGCATTCCCATCCTGATCGCACAGTCATGAACGTTTCCGTTTTGCTTTTAGTGCGTCTCAAAGCACGACGGCTCGAAACCTATGACAACTTGCGGAGCTACGCGAAAAAACACGTGAGCGGTGGTGACGTTCTTTTTCTGCCAGCCTTGAATTTTCTCTTTTTGGTTGGGCTCATCGACTATCGCCCTAAGACTGACGCCGTGGAATACCTAGGACCCAATGAAGCTGTCTAGGCTCTATTCCAACAAACCGGAGACATTCGCGCCTGTGGACTTTGTTTCCGGGCTGAACGTCGTTATCGCTGAGATCAGGCTCCCGGAAAATCGGGACAAGGATACGCACAATCTCGGCAAGAGTACCTTAGGGCGTCTTCTCGACTTCGGCTTTCTTGCAAGCAGGGACCAAAACTTCTTTCTGTTCAAGCATTTCGACCTGTTCAAAGAGTTTGTGTTCTTTCTTGAAATCGAATTGATTGATGCTTCGTACTTGACCGTCCGGCGTGGCGTCGAAGAACCTACTAAAATCAGCTTCAAAAAACACGAGGCAAGTCATCAAGATTTTACGGCGCTTGCACCATCTCAGTGGGATCATCTCGATATGCCGTTTGAGCGCGCTCGTGAGATGCTTGACAGCATCCTCGACTGGCGGGCACTTAAACCGTGGTCGTACCGCAAAGGCCTCGGGTATTTCTTGCGTTCGCAGGATGACTTCCGTGAGGTGTTTCAACTGCGAAGATTTGCTAATTCGCACTCGGATTGGAAGCCGTTCCTCGCACATCTTCTTGGGTTTGATGCTGAAGTGATCGGTCAGCACTACAGCAAGGAGGAGGAGCTAGAGCAAAAACAGGCCACCGCACAAACTATTAATAACGAGCTTGGCGGGTCGATCGAAGACATCAGTAAGATCGAAGGCATCTTGTTGCTTAAACAACAGGACGCCGAGAAAAAACAAAATCTCCTTGATGTCTTTGATTTCCGTGCACAAGACAAGGATCACACGAAACAACTCGTGGACGGAATCGACGAGCGGATTGCTGAGCTAAACGGCGAGCGATACTCGCTGAACCAGAGCCGGAAAAAAATCATTGCATCGCTTGAAGAAGATCAAATCTTGTTTAACCCTGACGAGGCGCAGCGCCTTTTTGAAGAGGTTGGCGTTCTGTTTAAGGACCAGATCAAGAAGGATTTTGAGCAACTGATCTCTTTTAACCGCGCGATAACAGATGAACGCAGAGGCTATTTGCAAGAAGAGCGGGTCGAAGTCGAAACAGAGCTAAAGCGCGTTAACGCCGAGCTTAACGTGCTGGGCAAACGGCGCTCGGACACCCTAGCTTTCTTGAGCGGCTCCGACGTGTTCAACAAGTACAAACAAATCTCCGACGAAATGGTTGTCCTACGGGCTGACATTACCTCGCTCGAAAGACAACGCGGCTTCCTGCATCGGCTTCAGGAGTTGAGAACGGAAATCCGATCCTTAATGGAGGAGTTGGGGCGGCTCCAGACACAGATCGAGGCCGACGTTGAACAACAGAACTCTGACAAGACAAGTCTCTTCTCCACGATACGCGTGTTTTTCAGCGAAATAGTCGAAGAGGTAATCAGCCGCAAGGCATTGCTCAGCGTTTCGCCTAACAAGCAAGGCCATCTCGACTTTAGAGCCGAGATCCTTGACGAATCTGGCAACACAACGAGCGCGGATCTCGGGCATACTTATCGCAAACTTCTTTGCATCGCTTTTGATCTGGCGCTCCTGCGGGGCCATCTCGACGTCCGGTTTCCGCGATTTGTATACCACGACGGTGTTTTTGAATCCCTCGATGACCGAAAGAAAGAAAACCTCTTGGCGGTTATTCGCCGCTATTGCGATTTGGGAATTCAGGCGACAATAACGCTGATTGATTCCGACCTTCCCGCCCGCAAAGGGCAAGCTGGGTCGGTATTCGACCAGAGTGAAGTTGTCCTCACTCTTCACGATGAAAACGAGCAGGGCCGCTTGTTCAAGATGAGGACATGGTAAGTAGCAAGGTCCAGGTCGCGTCACGCACCCGTTTTCGTCCTTCCTCCCCTTTAGGTTCTCCACCGTTCCAGCGATGTTGGGGTTATTGGCGGAAGCAATTGCCTTCATCTTAGCGAGATACGCTTCTGGAACATTGTGGTCGTGCAATCCACAGACGATGTGCTGAACATATTCGGCGTTTGTCTTTAAGCCAGCGTTCGGATTCTTGACTGTGTATGTCAGCGCTCGCAATGTCGCCGTTCGGGCGGCGTACTTCGATGCTTTCGCGCTTGTAGTTGCTGCCCTCGCCTTCGATCTGGTCAAACGATTTGCGTCCACGCTCGTTCGCGGTTTTCCGTTCAATCAAATGGCCCGGTACCCCCGTAAAGCACTCCCCACACCTTACCGCCGGGTTTTTCCACTATGTCCGACGCGGCGCATCCCCTTCCGGTGCTTTGCACACCGAACGCAAGCTCAATGTCTTCGACAGTCTCCGCGATGCTTACGAACTTTGCGTCGCCGCGCAGCCGATCCACGCTGTTAATTTCGTCCTCTGAGCAATTGGAACCGTATTGGAGCACGAGCACCACGCGCTTCTCCATCTTTAGAAAGCTCATGGTGTGGCATGGAGTTGTAGCATGTGTTCGTGGTGTTTCGTATACTAAAACACCATAGCCGAAAACGCCCAACTTGATCCGCGCTGGACCCTCCACTCATTAGTGACGGGACATTATCTTTCGCGCGCCATTTATGTCGCTGCCAAGCTCGGACTTGCCGACTTGCTGAAGGATGGTCCGCGGCATTCGGCCGACTTGGCGGAAGCCACTCAATCGCATGCTGGGTCGCTCCATCGCCTGATGCGCCTGCTCGCGAGCGCCGGAATCTTTGCCGAGACCGCCTCGGGACAATTCCGCCTGGCACCCATGGGAGAATTCCTGCGAT
The DNA here is from genome assembly GCA_963781905.1 of Bryobacterales bacterium. Classification (GTDB taxonomy): domain Bacteria; phylum Acidobacteriota; class Terriglobia; order Bryobacterales; family Bryobacteraceae; genus Palsa-89. The sequence goes on along the minus strand of CAWAHZ010000010.1, from coordinate 2,418,894 downwards.
CCGACGCGCCCGGGTCTTATCGTGCGCAAGCGCTTTTGTTCGCTGGCCCTTTTCAACAGCGCGCCTGGAGCCGGCTCCTGGATATCGTTCAAACTGGCCAGGGCTCCTCTTCGGAGGCGCTCTTCCCGTTCCTCGCCAAGTATCCCGAGGAAGCCGCCATTTTCAACCAGGCTATGTCGAGCGGCACCGAGGCGGTCGCCCGCGCTTTTGTGGCGGCCTATGATTGCTCATCGTTCTCGACCATCGTGGAACTGGGCGGCGGCTATGGATCGCTGCTCGGCGCCATCCTCAAGCGAAGCCCAACGGCGCGGGGCATTCTCTTTGATGTGCCCGATGTCGCCGATGCTGCCAGCCAGCGCGTGCGAGAGGACGGATTGGCGGATCGCTGTGAAGTGCTGGCCGGCGATTTCTTTCAGGCCGTGCCCCGTAGCGGCGATGCCTATATTCTAAAGAGTGTTATTCACGATTGGGACGACGCCCGAAGCACCATGATCTTGGCCAACATTGCACAGGCGATGGAGCCGACGGGCAGGTTATTGCTGGTCGAGATGCTGCTCGACGACCGTGTCCACCAAACTCCATGGAGCCAAATAATGGCCGGAAGCGATTTGAACATGCTGGTAAATACGGGCGGCGGCGAACGAACGGAAGCCCAGTTTCAGAGCCTCTTTGAAGCCGCGGGTTTCAAGCTCACTCGGGTGGTCCCCACGCAGACACCCTGGAGCATTGTAGAAGGCGTGCTCACTCCCGTGGCGAGTGACAACCAACATGGCAGGCCCTGAAGCGATCCTTGCGGCTCAACCGGCATCGGATGTCGATCCGAAGCCGCTGGCGGAACTGCCGCTATTCACGCTGCACGATTTGCTCTGGTTGTTTTATCTGTACCCGCTCCGTCTGCTGGCGGCCATATTGCCACGCTGGTGCCTGTACGCCATCGGGAAATTGTCGGATCCGATTATCCAATTCCAAGCGCGCCACCGTAAGGCCAGTGCTGCGAACTGGATCGCGCGTGTCTGCCACACTACGTCCGCCAATGCGAAGCGCATCGCTCGCCGGTCGCTCTCAAATAAAACGGTCCGCTATTTGGACCAACTCGTGCTGCTGCGCCCGTCCGCGGCCAAAATGCTGCGCTGTACCTCTATCGATGGCATCCAGCATCTTGAGAGCGCCCTCGCTTTGGGCCACGGCGTTATCTTGCTGGCTGGTCATTTCTGCGCGAATAGAGTGGTGGTTCGATATCTCGCTTCTCACGGCCATCCCGTGCTCTCGGTTCATAATCGACGGCCATCCAACAAGTCCGAAGGACGGCTCGGCAGGCAATTCTTGCAGCCGCGTTCCATCCGCCTGCAGAGCCTCGCCTTCCCCGATCACGTGTATATTCAGGACCCTAACTGCAGTCTGAGCATCCTGAAGAGATTGCGCGCCGGCGGCTTAGCCGTCATTCATGCGGATGGACGCGGCAGAACCAAGGTGGTGGAACATCTATTCCTCGGAAAGCCCTGGCCCGTTCCTGCCGGGATTCTTGAGATTGTCCGATTGTCCGGCTGCGCCGTTGTCCCCATACTGTGCCTCGGCCGTAGCGATGGGTTTCGAATCCGCTTCGATCCCATGCTCGACCTCGACCGCGCCACTTCACGCGATGCGTTCCTCTCCGCCAATCTTCCGCGTTTCTTATCGGCTGTGGAAAAGCAAATCATTGAAAACCCCGAGGAGTGGATTCTATGGAACCATCAATTCTGAGAGGCGCCAGTTCCCCCTCGCGGGAAACCATGCATCGCATTCGGCGCGTTTTCGTCGAATCCCTGCATCTCAACCTCCCGGAAGAAAACTTCAGTTACGAGGATCAGTTGGACGAAACCGTCGGGCTCGATTCGGTAGCGGTGATCGAATTCATCACCGCTCTCGAGCGGGAATTCGGCATAACATTCGAACCTGAGATGTTAACGATCGAATTGGTGCGGAGCATCCAGGATCTCGCCGCCTATATCGATGAGCGCAAGGGGCGCGCAAGCGGATTACTGAACGAACGCCGTGATTTCTGAACACCTGCGGCAGGTTGCCGCCCGCCATCGCCACGAACTCGCGATTGTCGATGGCAGCGAACGTATCACTTTTGGCGGCTTGTTGGAGCGCATCAACGCCGCTCGGGAGTGGCTGCGCAGTGAGCTTCATCTTTCTCCCGGCGGCGTCATTGCCATCGCTCTCGACAACTCCTGGCGGTTCGCGGCGTGCTGCTTTGCAGTCTCCGAACTGAGTGGTGTGTCCCTGCTCTGTAATCCGCAATGGCGGGCAGCGGAATTGGCCGTTCTCGCCGAGCGCGTTGCGTTGCGAGCCGCTATTGTCGAGCCGCGTCTCGCAGCTGAGTGGAATCGCGCGCTGGACCCACTCCAGAATAGCCGCGTGCTTACGTCTGACTCGGTACCAGCCGAAGGCCAACCCGACAGGCCCATTCAGCCAGCGTCGGAAGACGCTCCTGCAATCTATTTATCCACGTCCGGTTCCACGGGTTCACCCCGCATCGTCCCTCGCAGCCATCGTAATCTGACTGCCAACGCTCGAAATGTGGCAAGCACGCTGGACATCGGATCGGGCCACCGGTTTCTCTGCGTTGTGCCTTTTCATTATTCCAACGGACTTAACAACAGCTTGCTCTTGCCGCTGCTCAATGGCGCGGTCACGGTCATGCTGCCTCGCTTTACCCCCAGCGCCTGTGCTGATCTCATCCATCGCGAACAGGTGAACACGCTGATTGGTTCACCTTTCATTTATGGTTCGCTGGCCGCTAGCGTCGGCGACGCCTCCCTGCTTTCCAGTCTCAAACACTGCTTCACCGCCGGCGGACGCATTCCGGCCGGGGTCGTCGAGACTTGGCGGGCTCGCTTCGGTATTTCCATCCGGCAGCTTTACGGAATGTCGGAGGCCGGCGTCATCGCGATCGAAGGTGCAGATCCGGCGCCGGCATCTTCCTCGGACGCGTCATTTCCTGACACAGCGGCACCTGACGCACTCATCGGCTCTCCAATTCGTGGCGTGGAAGTGGTCATCCTTGGGCCGGACGGCCAGACGTTGCAACCGGGTGAAATCGGCGAGCTAGCGGTGCGATCGGATGGCCTAATGTCCGCCTATGTGGGAGAAGCGGAAGCGAGCCGCGGCCTTTTTCTCAACGGCTTCTTCCGAACCGGTGATCTGGGCTATTTCGACGCCGCGGGAGATCTCCGTCTGAACGGCCGAATGGGCCGCGTAATGAACATCGCCGGGGTGAAGGTTCACCCGGCGGAGATTGAGCGAGTTGTGGAAATGCTCCCGAGCGTTGCGGCGTGTCACGTCGACACTGTTCCGAACGGCAGTGGGGGCGAAATGATTCGAGCTAGAGTGGTCCCTGGACCAGGCGCTCAAGTCACGCGCCGCGAAGTCTTCGAACATTGCCGCCGCCATCTGGCCGAATATAAGCTTCCACGAACCATCGAGTTTTTGGAGAGCAGCCCGGAAACCATCGGCGGAAAGATCCCTCGTTCGGGCCCGTGAGTTGCCTTAGCTTCCATTTAAGCTGGCCTCACGGTATACTTTTCAAACTGGACAAAACTTGAGCGTGCCCTCTGGTTCCAATGGCGCAAGGCACCCTGGCCGGCAGCTGTTAATCGGCCTGGATGCCATGGAGTGGGATCTCGTCCAAGCTTGGGCGCAGGCCGGTAAGCTACCCGCCTTTGCGCGCGTTCTCGAACAAGGCGCGCGCTTTGAGCTGTCCAGCACGGCTGCCCAACTGCCGGACACGGTGTGGTCCGCCATTTATTCCGGGCAAAATCCTGGACATTTCGCGAAATACTTTTACGTTCAGTACGACGCCGCCTCGGGCGACCTGCGCATGATGGATGACGATTCCATCGGCGCCACTCCCTTCTGGCATTATTTGACCGAAGCGGGCCGCAAGGTGTGTGTCCTGGATGTGCCGAAGTTTCCCCTCAGCCGCACCGCTGGCGTCTCGCTCGCGAACTGGGGATCGCACGCTACCAAGACTGCCCGCGCCTCCCAGCCGCCCGGCTTGCTGGAGGAAATCAATCGACGCTTCGGTCCGCACCCTGTCGGCGAATGCGATGCGGTGGAGTCCACACCGCAAGCTTTGCGAAAGCTGCGAGGCAGAATACTGGATGGCATCCGCGTTCGCGGCGAGCTGTACCGTTTTCTAATGCAGCGCGAAGATTGGGACGTATTCTTCGCGGCATTCTCGGAAACACATTGCTCCGGCCACCATTTCTGGCGGTATTTCGATCCATCCCATCCTGAACACGATCCGTCGGACCGCGATGGGCTGGCCGACACCATGGAGAGCGTGTATCGCGCCATCGACCAGCAAATCGGCGAGATGCTCGATCTGGCCGGGCCGGACACGCGCGTGCTGATCTTCTCGGGCCACGGTATGGGGCCCATCTATCATGCTTCCTGGAACCTGCCGGAGATCCTCGATTTGCTGGGCTATGGCAAGGCTCAGGCGAAAGCCGCCACTCCCCGGCCGTCCATATCGCAACCTCCGAAGACAGCGGCCATAAATCCGTGGCGGCTTCTGAAAATGGCGGTACCCGGCAAACTTCAATATGCCATCAAGTCGATTTTGCCTCGGCGCATTCAAAACGAGCTCATCTTTCGTTGGTACGCTGGTTCGCGCGATTGGGCCGGCCGGCGCGCCATTGCGGTTCCTAACAACGATTCTGTAGGCGCCATCCGGATTCTGGTTGAGGGGCGTGACCGGCATGGCAGGGTTGCGCCCGGCGCCGAATATCAGAAAATCTGCAACGATATCGCGGCCGCCTTGCATCAGTTGCGCGACGTCAACACCGGGCGTAAGGTGGTGATGCAAGTGGCGTTCCCACATCAGGAATTTCCAGGCCCATTCGCCGATGGCCTTCCGGACCTGACCATTCTGTGGGACCAGAGTTTCGCCTGGCATGAGATCGCTTCGCCGGCCTTGGGCTCTCTCAAGATTCGTACGCAAGACAGCCGCAGCGGCTCGCACACGCCGCGCGGATTCCTTCTGGCCTCGGGATATTCAGAGATGCCGGCGCCCGAACTCGGCCGCACGTCGCTTTACGACATCGCGCCCACGGTGCTCCATGCTGCCGGGTTGTCTGCTCCCGCATCTATGCAGGGGCGGGCTCTCTTTGTAGAAGATGCGATCGAGCGCTCGACGGCTGTTTAGCGCCAAATACTCTCCGTTGCAATCGAGGGAATCGCGCATCCTTCCGCAGTCCTTCTCCACGCACGTCCACGTTGAGCAGAAACAGCGTCGCGGAATTCTCCAGTCGCGCCCGCTCCAGTTCTGTAAACGCCTCATCCCGACGCCCCAGCGCGTCAAGCAACAGCGCGACAAAGTACGCATCCACGTATTCGCGTTCTCTGAGAGCCTGCAACTCGTCCAGCGTCGCAATCGCCTCATCCCGCCGTCCGTGTTTTGCCAGATAAGTTGCTTCCACCGCTCGCAGCCAGGGCAGATCCGGCGACATCACGCATGCCAGCCGCATTTCAGCCAGCCCTTCCTCTACCCGCCCCGTGCGCACCAGAGCTTCCGCGTATTGGGCGCGCCCGATATGTTGATAGGGATGTAAGTCGATCGAACTCTTACCGCAAACCACCGCCGCATCGAACTCGTGCCGGCACAGCCGGATAAACGTTTCGCTCGACAACAACACCGGACATAGTGGATCGGCCGCACGGCCCCGGGCAATGGTGTCGAGCGCCGCATCCAGATGTCCTCCGCTGGTATAGAGCATTGCCAGGCGAACATAGATGGTCCCCAGCTTGGGTTCTTCGCTCAATGCGTGCAGCAACTCCGATTCCGCTTCGTCGAGATTTCGCTCGCAAATATGCAAAGCGTGGCCTCGGTTGGACCGCAGAGCAGCCGTCAAGCCCCCTAAAGCCACTGCCCGGCTGTGGGCCTCCAAAAACTTGGGATACATATGGTTGGGCGGATGCATGCCATACGTGCACAGCAACAGGTAGCAAATCGACATTCCTTCGAACGCCCGGAAGTCGCTGGGGTCCTCTTCAGCGGCCTGGTCGAAACAAGCCAGTGCCTTTTCGAATCCCTCGCGCGTTCTACGCTCCCAGAGATGCCAGCCCTTCTTGATGAGATCCTCACCCCGAGGCACCTCCAGGCAATAGCCCAGTTTGGGACGGCAGCGGATCCAGGCCCCGTATTCCTGCAGAACCTTCTTCACTTCGGCAACCGTAACCGCCACCGTATTTGGAGAAACTGATATGCCATCCCAGGCCTCGCGGATCATTTGCTCATGATGAACGAATCTCCCGCTGTTCAGAATCAACACGTTAAGAACGCGGAAGGCCTGTGGCCTCAAGATCAGTTCCGATTCTCCGCGCTGCAGCCGCCGCGCGGCCAGGTCCACAGAGAAGGGTCCAAATACTGTCTGTTCCATATTACGATGCGATCAATTTCATCGTTTTTTAAGAGCGAGTCGTAGTGAATCTACCATAGAATCACCTCAAAGGCTAGACGCTGCTTTGACGCTAGGGGTTTGAGTGTAATGTATATTTCAGATATGAAGTTCGAGGATCAATCGACGCCCCTTCAGCGCTAGCCCGGAGTTCAAAGGAGAACCAGGGGTTATGAGATTCAGAAAGCCACTCAGTGTGTGGCTCGCAGTTGCGTCATTGTTCGCGCTGTTAGCCACGTTGCCAGCCGCCTTAATGGCGCAGTCGGCCGGAACAGCGGGTTTAGCCGGTACCGTGACCGATCAGTCGGGTGCTGCCGTGCCGAACGTCACCGTAACCATCGTCAACAACGGGACCGGTCAAACGCGTACCAGCACCACCGGCGTCGACGGGACCTACAAATTCAGCTTATTGCCGCCCGGCGCTTACCACGCGAGGTTCGCGGCCAGCGGATTCAAGACTTCCGAGGTTCCCGCAGTGATTTTGAATGTCACCGAGACCCCGGAACTGAACCGCACTCTCGAGATCGGCACTCAAAACGAACAGGTAACGGTAGAAGCCGCGGCCGAGACGCTGCAAACCCAAAGCTCCACTCTGGGCACCGTCGCCACTGGGGCTGAAGTAACCGGCCTGCCTCTCAGCAATCGCAACTACACACAGATCTTGAGCCTGGCGGCCGGCGCCAACGCCGCGGTGAATGATGCGCGATCGCTCGGCAAAGGCACGCAGGATATGAGCGTCAACGGCAACTCGCCGGGCTCGAACAATTTCCAGATGGACGGCGTAGGCATCAACAACATCGCGCATCCGGATACCGCCAACGATTCCAACATCTATGCCGGCATCGGCATCCCCAACCCGGACGCCATTCAGGAATTCAAGGTTCAGACCTCTACCTACGATGCGAGTTACGGGCGCAACCCTGGCGCCAACGTCAATGTAGTGACGAAGTCCGGGTCCAATCAATTCCATGGAACCGCATTCGAGTTCTTCCGCAATGGCGACCTGGACGCCAATGATTTCTTCTACAACCGCGATACCTGCTCCAGCCAGTACGCTGGACAGAGCTGCCCGCATCAAGTCTTGAACATGAACCAGTTCGGCGGCGTGATCGGCGGTCCCATCAAGAAAGACAAGCTCTTCTTCTTCGGCAGCTATGAAGGCACCCGCCAGAAAAACGGTGTCGCGCCCCAAGGCTTTACCGATGCCGTTCTCCCTCCCATTCCCGGAGGTACGCGAAGCGCGTCCCCCACTTCCGCGTGGGCCCAACAGTTGGCCGCTCTGAATTGCACCAATTCCAGCTTCGGGCCGAACCTGGAGTGCAACGGAGGCAACCTGAGCCAAGTGGCGCTAAACATCCTGAACTTGAAGCTGCCGAACGGCCAATATTACTTCCCGAGCTCGGGTGCGAATACTCTCAGCAACGTCGCCTATAGTATTCCGGCGCTCTACAACGCCGATCAAACCGTGATCAACGGCGATTACCTGATCAACGGCAAAAATACGCTCGCGATGCGCTATTTCTATACGCGAGACCCGCAGACCGTTCCGCTGAACGGCTATCTCCCCGGCGAACCGCAGACCGACTATTATTCGAACACCGATGCTTCCATCAAACTCACCACCATCATTACCAACAGCATGGTCAACGAACTGCGTGGATCCATGCAGCGCAATCTGGCACGTTTGACGGACAAGCCCATCCCCGGCAGCACACCCCAGGATTTGGGTATCACGCCGATAGTCCCGGGCCTCCCGTTGACGCCCGGCATCGACATCCTTACCGGCGGTTATACCATGTTCGACACGTTCAACCCAGCTTTCAGTCCCACTACCGCCATGCAAATCTCGGATCAGATTTCCTGGTCGCACGGCAAGCACACCATTCGGGCCGGTTACGAATTCGAAGAGAACCAGTGGAACATCGTCTATCAGGGTTTCGAGCGCGGCTGGCTTTTGATGGGCACCTTCAACGATTTCCTGGTTGGAGGCCCTGGCAACATCTACAGTTGCATCTTCTGCGTCGCTGGGCCGGAGCAGGGCGTGGTCCACGGCTATCGATTGCCCGATCAAAACGCGTTCGTTCAGGACGACTACAAACTCAGCTCGAAGTTCACCCTGAATATCGGCGTGCGCTGGGAATATGACGGAATTCTCAGCGACAAGTATGGAAATTTGACCAACCTCTGGACCAGCCAGTTGAACTCGGTCCCTGTTCCTCCCACCGGGCCCAATATGGGCGCCAATAACCTGGTCGGTTGGGTGGTTCCGAACAACTACAGCACGGCTACCTTCGGCGCGGTGCCGGCCGGCGTGCTGAAAAACGCAGGCAGCCTGCCCATATCGAGTCATCCGCCCTATAGCAACTTTGCTCCCCGTATTGGATTTGCCGATCAGATCACCAGTAAGCTGGTGGCTCGCGGCGGTTTCGGTATGTTCTATGATCGCGTCGATGTGGGCGCTTTGGTGCATGGCCTGGAGCAGGGCCCTCCATATTCCGGAACGGCCGACGTTGGCTCAGGCAATCAACAGACCCTTGCGAATCCGTTTCCGCTGACTCCCGTCGGAGTGTTTCCGCAGCGCTATTTCAATCCCGCGTGTTTGAGTGCGGCACCGACGGCCGCGGCGCCCATTCCGTGCAACTCGCCGACCTATAACTCGTATTTAAGCGCGCCTTTCGTCTACCAGGACATGCACACGCCGTTGGTTCGCCAGTACAACTTGAATCTGCAGTACGAATTCGTGAAGAACTGGGTACTGGAAGCGTCCTACGTCGGATCGAGCGGCATTAACTTGCTCGATGCCTACCATAACTACAATACGGCTCAGTTGGCCACGCCGAGCGATCCCATCAACGGGCAGACCACCAACAGCCTGCAAAACGTCGCGCTGCGCGTACCCTATCTCGGTTATCAGCCGGTAGGCGTGCAGGGTACCGCGTTCGATGGCAAATCAAACTACAACAGCTTGCAGGTGACGCTGCGGAAGAGCTATTCGTATGGACTCACGGTACAAGCTTCGTACACTTACAGCAAGGACCTGACGGACATCAACTACTACAGCGGCGGGGCGGTGGGCGCAAACGTGAACAACGCGAGCAACCTGGCTCAGCAATACGGACCAGCCTATTTCAACCGGCCGCAGCGCTTCGTCATCAATTACAGCTACGACCTTCCATTCGGCAAGCATCCAGGCTTGCTTGGAAAGGCGCTGGAAGGCTGGAATGTGTCGGGCGTGACCACGGTGCAGGATGGCGAGCCATTGACCATCGTCGATCCGAATGCTGGAAGCATTTACGGCACGTCTACCGCCGCTGCTACGGCGCAGGTTTGTCCCGGATACAGCTATGGCCAAACCTTGTCCAGCGGAAGCCTCACCCAACGGCTGGGCGGAAACAGCGGCGGCCCGGGCTATTTCAACAATGCGGCTTTCTGCTCCGCTCCCACCGGAGGAATCTTCGGCAACGGTACCGGCTTCGGCAATACGGGCGTAGGAGTGGTTCAAGGTCCCGGCCAATTCAACTGGGACATTTCCATCGTGAAGACCACCCGGATCACCGAGCGCCAAACTCTGGTTTTCCGCACCGAGTTCTTCAACGCCTTCAACCACGCGCAGTTCAACAACCCGATCGCTGCGCCGGCTCCGGGCGAAGTTCAGCTGGGCCCAACGTTTGGTGAGATTACCTCCACCAGCGTGAATCCGAGAATTCTCCAGTTCGGACTCAAGTATTTGTTTTAGTTCTTAGTTCAGCCGGGTACCTGCCCAGTAAAATATCGGCATGGTACCCGTGCTTGAAACTGAACGGCTGAAGCTCCGCGGCCATCGCATCGATGATTTTCCCGCATGCGCCGCCATGTGGGCCGACCCCGTTGTCACCCGCCACTTCGGTCACTCCTTCAGCGAAGAAGAATCCTGGACCAGGTTCTTGCGCTACTTTGGCCATTGGTCCGTGCTTGGCTTCGGCTACTGGCTGGTGGAGGAACGTGCAACAGGCAACTTCGTCGGAGAGATCGGATTTGCCGATTACAAGCGCCAAATTGAATCGTCACTGAAACACCTCCCTGAAATCGGCTGGGTGCTTGCGTCGCAATCCCACGGAAAGGGCTACGCAACCGAGGCCGTTCGCGCCGCCATCGCCTGGGGCAATGAACATTTTGGAGCTTCCCAGACCAGCTGCATCATCAGCCCCGAGAATCTCCCATCCATTCGTGTCGCCGAAAAATGCGGCTATCGGGAGTTTCAACGCACGACATACAAGGGACGTCCTGCCATTGTGTTTGTGCGTGATTGTTTGAAGGCGTCGGTTAGCCCCACGCCCTGATCTTCCGCCAGAATTCGGGCCAAGGCTCGCGAAGGCCGCGGCAGACCCACAGATACTTGTCGTCCTCGGTCTCTTCGTTGGCCACGCCATAGGGATTGGAAATGGTTCCCTTCGATTCGCAGCTTGCGAAGTTGGCTTCGACGAAATGCGGCGACAGCCCCACCACAATCAGCGTCTGGGGCGGATGGTCGCCGTAGCCGCGCAGCCAGAATGAATTCACCCGGCTCAATGCTTGCGGCAAGCCATGCGAGGGCCCATAAAGATCGATCGCTCCCGCTTCCCCGTAGTTGCCGGTGAGTATGCCAGCTCCGGCGCGCTCTTCGGCCGGCAGTGAATCATGGATCTGGGCGATTCGGTCCACCAGCTCGGGCCAGCCGATTTCCTCGCGCAGATCGCCGTTGGTCCGCATCTCGGTCTGGAACCAGCGCGAATGGAAGGGCGCCACGGGGAGTAGGAACGCAACTCCGGCGACGAACGCCACCGCAAGTCCCGCCCAGTTCAGTCCTCTAGCCCAACGCGGCCATTGTTGCGACATAACCGCGCCCGAAGCCAGCAGCATCGGATAGAGCGGCGCGGTGTAGTAATCACGCGCGTGGGCCACCGCGAACAGCACCAGTGCCGCGACAAACGTCCATCCCAAGGCGCGGTAGCGCTCGCTGGCGGGCTCTCGGAAGTAGAAAATGATGCCGGCGATCCACAAAGGGACAGTGAACAGGTTCGCAGGCACTAGAAACTGCCTCCATAAAAATCCGTCGGTCCTCCCGATCCGCACATCCCGCGCGTGAATCGATTGCAGAAAATCGATGGAGATGAAGGCGTGGTTCGCCTGCCAGATCACGTTCGGCAACACGATCGCCAACGCTAGAGCGATGCCAGCGATCAGCCACCAGGTCAGCAACAACCTTCGGGCCGGCGTGAGAAGAAATCCCACAGCCAGGCCCGCCACCAGCCAAGCGATGGTGTAGCGCGTCATCAGGCCCAGCCCGATCGCCGCGCCTATTGCGATCCACCAGCGCCCGTCCCCCGAGTTCAACAATCGGATTACGAAATACACTGCCAGCACGGACCAGAGAAGGTCGAACGAGACGTACTGGAACAGATGCCCTTCGATCATGGACAACGGAGATACCGCGACGGCCAATGCCGCTACGATCTGAGCGCGTCGCCCGCCGCCCAACTCGCGCGCCATCAATCCCGCCACCACCATGACCACGCATTGCGCCAGTGCGGTGAAGAATCGTATCGCGGCCGGCGCTGTCCCAACCAGAGCCATGGCCACGCGCGCCACGAACGGCGTCAGCGGAGGATACGCCACGTATCCCCAGGCTAGGTGCCGTGCGTCGTCCAGCGTCGCCAGTTCGTCGCGATGGAAGCCATACTGCCCGTTGGTGAGCGTGTGAAGCGAGCAGCCGCAGCGCGGCTAAAACCAATAGGGCGCCGAGCGCAGGCGGCGGCTTCATCAACCTATTCTACGTTCTAAGGTTTCACCCGAACGGATTCTCATCCGCGCTGCGGCCGTAAATCACCGGCACCGGCACTTCCAGCAATCGCAAATACACCGACAATTGACCGCGATGATGATACCAGTGGTTGAGCATGATCGATCTGAGCAGCCCCACTCTCGGCATAGCCATCAGCTCTTTACCCTGCGACACCAGCCGCCACATTCCGGCCGCATCCGATTCGCTCACCCCGCGCAAATATTCCTGCGCGGCTTGGACGCTCCCGTCCAGCGCGGCCAAAATCTCGTCCTTGCTTTTGGCCTCGGGCGGATCGAAATTCGCAGGGTTCAGTTCGAACTCGTCCACCTGCGCGAGCTTCGCTATTCCTCCTGGAATGGTCGCCACGTGCATCGCGAGCTGGCCCAGAGACATCGACTTGGGATGAGGCTTCCAAGCTAATTTGTCGGAGGGAACGCGTTCCAGAACTCGGCGCGTGGTGGCAGCCTCCTGAGTGATTTCTCCATTCATCGGTTCCATCATTTTGATCATTTCGCCTCTCCTCCGTTGCCCGCCGAAACCGTCTTCGGTTGTGTGTAAGGCCTCGCGAGATCCACCAAATCCCCGTCCACATACTTATCGTGGTGCCGAACCCACGCCATCGTATGCTGGAATCCATCCTCATCTCGTCCCTTAGGCGTCAGGTCCAGGAAGTTATAGACGCCCACCAAAATATCCAGCCCGCGCGCATAGGTTGAGTAGGTGTGATACACGCTGCCGTCCTTATCCTTATAGAACACGCTAGCGCCCGGCCCTTCGTCGCTTGGGAACTCGGTTTCGGAATAGTTGTAGAACACCTTGCCGCTCGCCCTTTGCTCTTTGGTAAACGACGAATGGTAGTCGTAGTTGAAATCGCTTCCATTCGACGACACCCACGGAAACCGCCAGCCCATGCGCTTCTGGAAGGCCTGAATCTGATGGAGCGGCGCTCGCGATATCGCCATCAGCGTCACGTCGCGATGCGCCAGATGGATGAGGCTTCCATCGAAGTGATCGCCCAGGTATGAGCAGCTCGGGCAGCCTTCCTCCCATCCCGGCCCGAACATGAAGTGATAAACGATCAACTGGCTCTTGCGGCCAAATAGCTCCGCCAGCGTCTTCTTTCCGCTCGCGCTGTCGAAGACGTAATTCTTCTCCACCTTCACCCACGGCAGCTTGCGGCGCTCCGCGCTCAGCGCGTCTCTCTGGCGCGTGAATTCCTTCTCTTTGGCCAGCAGCTCTTTGCGCGCAGACAGCCACTCGGCTTCGGACACCACTGGATGGTCTGTCATCAGCGGCCGCCTTCCGCCCGCAGCCGCACGCGGTCATTCATCTGGCCCCAACCTGGTGCGACGTGTATGCGGTGGTCGTCTTGGATCAAGCCGAGCGCCTGGTGCCGGAACTTGATCAGCGTTCCTCCGTCTGCTTCGCTCAGACGATACTGCATGTTCGAGATCGCTGGATAGGACATAAACAACGGGCCCGTGATTTCCAGCAAAGCCGGCCGCTTGATGGCTTGCACGTGTCCCCAGAAATGGCCGTTATTGTCGCCCAGGTCGCGATACCACCGGCCGCCGGGCCACGGCTCAATTTTCATCGGCATCGGTTTGCCGTCGGCTTCATTGTGCGGTCCAAGCTCCTCCAGAAGCGCTGCGAATGTCACTTCTAATGACGCGCGGACGTGAATCTCCTGCGTGATGTTCAATGTCAGGTTGTCCATGGCCAGTGCTGTTGCGTTCATGATTGCTCCTTGCTGTTTTTCTCGGCTCTTTCCTTAATGCGATTCAATTGATGTGCCCAATAGCGCTCAAACGTGCTGGTCCACTCGTGCAACGGCCGGATTCCCTCAGCATTGGTTCGATAGAGCATCTGTCTTCCTTCCCTTCGCACATGCACCAGCCCGACGTCTTTGAGCACCCGCAAATGTTTCGAGACTGAAGGCTGCTCCAATCCCAAGCGTTTCACGATGTCCCCCACCGGCCGCTCCTTCAGCGCGAGATAGCTGAGAATATCCCGCCGCCGGGGTTCGGCTACCGCGTTGAAAGCGTCGGATGTTGTGGCAGCACGGGGCACAATTGAGATTATATTCCTATATCGGAATATGTCAAGGGGGACCTCTTGACGCGACGTGTCGACAGCCCAACAGCCGTAAACTGGAGCAATGCGATCCGCTGTCCGTTCCCTTCGCCAACGGCCGGCTTTCGCGCTGGCCGCGATTCTCACCATTGCCTTGGGCGTGGGAGCCAACACCGCGCTCTTCGGCGTCATTTACACCGTCCTCATTCAGCCGCTTCCCTTTCGCGATCCGGCCAAACTCGTGAGCATCTGGGAAACTCATCCCGCTCTGCCGCAGTTGCAGGTCAGTGCGCCCGATTTTCGCGATTGGCGCGCTCAAACCCACAGCTTCGACGCGGTAGCCGGGCATACGCTCTCGGCCATGAACACGGCAACACTGCTGGGCCAAGGCCAGGCCGAGATAGTTCACGGCACCATGGCCACCAGCAATCTCTTCTCTACGATGGGTATTCAACCCATCCTTGGACGCACTTTCAGCGACGCCGAGGAACGCGCAAAGCAACCAGTGGCCGTGATCAGCGAAGGCCTTTGGCGGCGCAAATTCGCGGCCGACCCGGCGATCGTGGGCAAGCAGATTCGCATCGACAAACAGTCATTCACCGTCCTCGGCGTGGTCTCCAAGCGCCAGACTTTTCCCGAGTGGGCTGATTTTTGGATGCCGCTCTCTCTGCTGGGATCCGATCTCGAGGACAGCCGCAAGTTCCATCCTCTCGAAGTTGTGGCACGTTTGAAACCCGGCGTCACTGTCGACCAGGCTCAAACTGAAATTCAATCCATCGCTCGCCGGCTATCTCAGGCGTATCCCGCCACGAATGCAACCGTGGGCGCGTACGTCATTCCGCTCGCGCGCGAGATGACCGGCGATCAACGTCCCGCGCTGTTGTTGGCGTGGGCCGCCGTTGGACTGGTGCTGCTGATGGCGTGCGCCAATCTCGCGCATCTCTTTCTGGCGCGAACGATGGAGAGGCGCGAAGAGATGGCCATTCGTGAGGCGTTGGGCGCGGGATCACTCCATCTGATCCGTCAGATGCTTGCCGAAAGCCTGGCGCTGGCGGGCTGCGGCGGAGTGCTCGGTGTCGTGCTGGCGATTGGCACGCGAAGGCTGCTGCCCTTCGATTCAAGCGGGTGGCAAGCTCCGGTGTGGCTGTTCGCGATCGCAATCTCGGTGGTAGCCGGTGTGTTGTTCGGCGTGCCTGCTTGCTGGCACGTCTTGCGCGAACGCCGCCTCACTCAGTCCACGCGTTCGGTGGTGCGCGGAAAGTCGCGGCTTGGATTTCTGCTGCTGGCGGGCGAGGTTGCCATGGCCTTTCTGGTTCTGGCCGGCGCCCTGTTGCTCGCGCGGAACTTTGCCGCATTGCTCGCCGAGGCACCCGGTTTCGAAGCCCAGCGAGTGCTCGAAATTCCCAATCTACCGCTGAATGGCGAGTGGGACAACAAGCTTGCTCCCGCGCTCATGCGGCTCCCGGGCGTACGTGCCGTCGCCACTGTAAACTCCGCGCCCATGAGCTTGGGACCATCCGAGCGCAGCCGCTTCGCAACGCGATTCGGCATTGAGGGCCGCGTCTTTGAGAAGGGCAGCTTCCCGGTGGCTCTCATCCGCTGGTCGACGCCCGACTATTTTCAGGTGCTCGGAATCCCGTTGCGCCAAGGCCGCTGGCTCACCGGGTCGGAAGGCGATCAGAACCGCGTCCTGATCAATGAAACGCTTGCGCGCCGCTTCTTCCCGCGGCAAAACGCCGTAGGGCAACGCCTGATCCTGGGCGTGCTGGATCCCGAGCAGAGCTCGCTTGAAATTGCCGGAGTGGTCGGCGACGTCCGGGAACTGGGGCTCGATCAAGAAGTGGAGCCGATGTTTTATAGTATTTCCACCAGTCCGGTGATGACGATTCTGATTAAGACCGCCGCCGATCCAATGCAGTTCGCGCCCGCTGTTCGCCAAGCGATTCAAGCTGTCGATCCCGACATTCCGATTTCGAAAATCCAACCTCTCGCGCAGAACGTGGCAGACTCGCTGGCTCGCCGTCGTGTCGCGCTCATGCTGCTCGGAATCTTTGGAGCGATGGCGGCATTGCTTACCGTGGCCGGAATCTACGGCTTGCTTGCGTATTCGGTGAATGCGCGCGTCCGTGAGTTCGGAGTGCGGAGCGCGGTGGGTGCCACGCGCACAGATCTGGTCGCGCTGATCCTGCGCGAAGCCACGATCCTTATGGCTCCCGGGCTGGCGTCCGGCCTGCTCCTCGCGCTGCTATTCTCCAGCGTGATGAAGAGCTTCGTCTATCGGCTGTCGCCGCTTGATCCGTTGTCGCTCGCGAGCGCCGCTGTCCTTCTCATTCTTCTGACCATGATTTCAGCCTGGATTCCGGCCCGCCGCGCCGCCGCGGTGGACTTAGCCACTGCACTCCGAGCCGACGGTTAGTGCCGCCACTAAAAACGCAGATGCAGCGCGATCTGGACCACGCGCGGGCTCACGGTTGTCGAAACCTGTCCGAATTGAGAGCTATTGATATCGGTATTCGGACTGGTGATGGTGCCCAGACTGCCGGTGCTCGGCGCGCCAAAATTCGCATGATTGAAGGCATTGAATGCGTCCATGCGCAATTCCGCGTCCACTTTGTCCATGTCGAAGAACTTGAAATGTTTGGCGAGAGAAATGTCCAGATTGACGAATCCCGGTCCGCGAATCGCATTGCGGCCCAGCGTACCTTCGGTGAACATTCCGGCCAGGGCGGCCGCATTGGTCTGCGCGGTTCCATCCAGCGCGTTCAGCGGAGCCGCGGAGAAGGCCGCCGCGTTGAAGAAATAATTGCCCGTGACCCCGTTGATGGTTTGCTGGTTGCGAGGGTTGTAGGTCGCGACATTCGGCAATACCAGATCGGCGCGCACTAAATTGGGATCTCCGTCTCCCGCAGGGCCTGGATCGGTATTGGTGGCCTGCAAGCCGGCCAGCACATCCAGCGGGAAGCCGGTGCGCCAGGTCATGATCGGATAAAGGCTCCATCCCCTGGTCAGCAGTTTGGGACCACCCTGCCAGACGCGATCAAAGGGGAGATCCCATCCTCCGGAGAACACCAACGCTTGACGCACATCGGTATCGCCAGAAGCCCAAAAATAGTTTTCATCGTAGTAGGGCACTTGGCTGTTTCGCTGGCGGAAGCCCGAAACGTTGTCGAGTTCGTGCGACCAGGTATAAGCAAATGTGTAAAAGGTATTTCCCAGCTTTGAGTTCGAATAGCGCTTGGTGAGGCTCACTTGGAGCGCGTTGTAATTCGCCACTCCGACATTTTTGAATTGCAGCATTTGTGAGTACAAAGAATTCGTAGAATCCGGATCGTAAATTCGCGTGTTGGAGCCCAGAGGAAACGGGTTGATGTCCACCAGCGAAGTCAATTTATGCGCGTCGTAGCCAACGTACCCAACGTCGAGAACCATGCCGCCACCCAATTGCTGCTGGACACCGAGGTTGTATTGATAGACATACGGAGTGCGGAGGTGCGGATCAACCAGGTAGATGCCGCCGGTGCTGCCGAGTGGCTCCGACGCGGCAAAGCTGGCGGTAGAGTTGGGCGGCACCGAGGGGAACCCGTTGGGAGTTCCGGTATTGTTGGTGCCGAAGGGATTGGAAAGATAACCGGTGGGGCCCGACTGCGAGCTGGTCAAAGGATTGAAATAGAGGCTGGGCTCGGCATAGAACGGAGGGGCTCCATTGAATTGAAGATTGTCTTCGCCCTTAAGAATGTCATAGAAGACTCCGACGCCACCGCGAACCGCGGTCTTGGCGTTGCCGAAGACGTCCCAGGCCCAGCCGAAGCGAGGCGCCCAATCGTTCTTGTCGGGGAAGTTCGTTCCTTTTGGCGCTCCAGGGTCGCCCGGAAAGACCAGGCCGGGAGGCGCATTCACAAAGCGCTGGCTCTGGTCGCCGGGTACAAAGCTAAACGATCGCCCTTGGGTGTCGTATTTCGGCTCGGCGTACTCATAGCGGAGTCCGAGATTGAAAGTCAGCCGGCGCGAAATGTGAAAGTCGTCTTGCGCATAGCCCGCAATTTGGTGCGTCCGGATGTCGCTGAGTGCATTGGCGGCCTGAAAATAGTTATCCGGCAGGCCAAGCAGAAAATCGGCCAGATCGGTTCCGGATCCAACGCTGGTTGAAGGGCCGTAGAAAGAGAAGACTCCGTTTCCATAGAAATCATACTGCGTGTTGCTCTGATATGGAGAGAAGTAGACGCCGAATTTCATATTGTGCTTACCCTTGGTCCAGGTAAGGTTGTCGTAGTATGCGTAAACCGTATTAAAGAACGTAGTTGGTCCACCCGGGTCGAAACCGGTGTACAGGCCGGTGCCGTAGAAATAAAGGTCTGGAGGCCCGGTGGTTATGTCGGGCGTGATGTTGATCCCGAGTTCTGAGGGAGTCACTTTGCTCAATGCCGTACTCGGGACCCGCTGGTCGGTATCGGAGCGAACCGCCGTGATCCGCGCCTCATTCAAAAGAGCGGGCGTGAAGATGTGAGTGTAATTGACGTTCGCGGAATAAGTCTGCAGGGAAGTCGTGGCAGTGTAGCCATCCACGGAGGCGTTGCTGAAGGGGCTGGTGAGTTTGGTGTCGTGCGCGCTGAAAGTGGCTGCTAAAATGTCGCGGCTGGACAGCGAATAATCGAGCTTGCCGAGATATTCATTCTCATTGTCGATGGCCGAAGCGGTTGGAAAAAGAACGCCGCTGGGCGAGGTGGGAATAAGACCGTATTTAAAATACGCTTGCGCCACCGGATCGATGCTCGAGGGGTTTATTATGCCCTGGGCGGCGAGTGCGGCGTTGCTCTGGTAATAGGTGTTCCCCTGGGCGAGCTGGCCCTGAAGAAACGCCACGACGTTTGGATCGGGGCCGCCATTGACGGCTTGCGAAAAATTCCCCAGCGCTTCGGCCGGCGTGTAGGTCGGAGCAGCACCCTCCAGTTGCACCTGAGTTTGCTTCTGGCCCTGATAGGAGAAGAAGAAGAAAAGCTTGTTGCGCACGATGGGGCCGCCGATAGTGCCGCCGTATTGGTTGCGCTGGAGAACCGCCCTGGGCTGGCCCTGTTGATTACTGAAGAAATCGTTAGCATCGAAGTCGGTATTGCGGACGTAATCGAAAAGCGTGCCGTGAAACTGATTCGACCCGCTTTTGCTGACAATGCTGACGATTCCACCGGCGTTGCGGCCGTATTCGGCGCTATAGGTGCTTTCGAGAACACGAAATTCCGCCACGGCATCGGGATTGGGATTCACCACGACGCTGTTGTCCAGCAGGTCGTTATTCAATCCGCCATCCAGCAGGTAGGTCACCGAGTCTGTCCGTCCTCCGCCGATGCTGTAGTTGCCTGTGGCGGTTGAATCCGGATTCGTTAAGGTGACGCCTGGCTGCGTGGCCAGCAAATCCAGCGTGTTGCGTCCGTTGAGGGGCAGCTCGTAGATGGCTTCGCCGGTGACGGTGCCGCCTACGATGGAGTTCTCCGTCTCGACGCTGCGCGCGTTATCTTGCACTGTGACGCTGGCTGTGGCCGCGCCCACTTCCAACGTCAGATCTACGCGCAGCGTTTGATTGATTTCCAGAGCGGCGGCCGGCCTTGCGATGCTTTTGCTGAACCCCGAAGCCTCGGCGCTCACTTCGTAATGTCCGATCGGAAGCTGTAGAACCTGGTAAAAACCTTGGCTGTTCGCGACGGTTCGCTTCGTGATCCTGGTGTCGAGGCTGGTTACCACGACGGTGGCTCCGGCGACCAGAGCGCCGGTCGCATCGGTGATGTTTCCAGCTATTTTGCCGGTGGCGTCCTGAGCCCAAGCAGCGGGCGCGAGGAGCAGGAGTGATAACAGAGCCGTCAGGGAAAGATAGGATTTGTTCATTTCGATTCCTCAGTCAATAGACGTAAACCTCGGACGGGGCCAGCGAATCAGAGAACGTGAACGCGACGAAGCAATTCCAATTGCCGCGATCATAACATAAGCCATCAATTTGTTGCTATGCCGGGTTTAAGTCTGGACGGCAGGGTGCTCAGGCGGGAGTGCTGGAGGCCGCCGGTTGCGGAGAACTGGATCCGTTGGATACGGGTTGGGCAACGTAGGTGACTGTAGCCTGGGTGGGCACGGCCAGCGCGGTTCCGACGGATGCGACGGCATCCATGATCGAAAGAAAAAGATCCTGCTGGATCCGCATGAATTCGTCCCCGTTCAACGTAAGAACGTAAATGAAGATTTCGACGTCCAGTGAATAGGATCCGATGCCGACAAAACGGACCGGCATAGTGCCGCGTTCGAACTTGGGATTATCTTCGAGAAGTTTGGTGATGGAGTGAAGCAGCAGCCTGACCTGATCCGGTGTTGTGTCGCGCCGCAGGTTCAACGTGACATGGAACAACATCTTGTCGCGGCGGTCGAAGTTTTCGATGGTCATGCCTGAGAAGGAACCATTGGGAACCGTCACCAGGGTTCGATCCGGCGTTCGAATTCGGGTGGAACGCAGACCGATATCTTCCACCGTTCCCATGCTGGCGCCAAACTTGCAAAAATCGCCGACCGAAACGGGGCGGTCGCTGATAACCGAAACGCTGCCAAAGAGATTTTCGATGGTTTTTTGAGACGCGAGGGCCAACGCCACGCCACCGATGCCGAGCCCGGCGAGAAGCGTGCTGGTGTTGTAGCCCCAGGTGCCGAGAATCGCCGCGACAATGAGCATAAAGATAAGGATCTTGGCTATTCGTCCTGACAATGGCAGGACGGAATGAGAAAATGCCCGATGCCTGGCCGCCAATCGGATCCGCAGATGGCTGACGATTACATCGATAATCACGGCGCAGAGCCAGAAGATTCCCGCAAAGAAGAGCACGGCGAGAACGCGCCCCAGGTAAAGGCGCAGCAGAGCCGAAGGTTCGAACCACTCCATGCCGGCTCGAAAAAGCGATACCGATAGCAGCAGGCGCAGCGGGCCAACGAAAGTCTCGAGCAGGCTGCTGTTCCAATTGGGCGACCATCGCTTGACGCACAGCTCGGTCAGCCACAGCGCGACGCGCGAGAGCAGTTTGGAAAAGGCCGCCAACGCAAAGGCCAATAAGACCAGCCCGATCCAGCGCCACAGCGGAGTTCCGATGAATTGCAAGTTGACGAGGGGAAGGGGCAGGTGCCTTTCGATCGCCGAACTATTGGTCATCTGAGCGATCACCGGAATCCTTGCGATGCTGTCGGAAGAGAACAACCAGACGGATAATCCAGAGTGCAGGGTGACTCGTTCGAGGTCCAGATTGAGCGTCTGGCCGTCCACGTGAAAGGTATCGATTCGCTCCCGATTGGGCGGCAGGCTATCGGAAAGGTCGCCTTCGGGATTTAGACTTAGATCGCCCACATCAAATTGAGTGTCCCGGTCCAGGATGGTTTCCAGCTCCATCGCGAGCCCGGCGCCGCCTGTCAGCCGTTGATCCTGGGGCATCTTGCGCAGGTCCAGGTATCGCCAGGCCCGGCCGTAGTTCTGGGCGTGGGCCGCCTCAAGAAAAGCCACGACGGAGCTTTGCGGAGAATCGCGATTGAGAGGATCTTTGTTTGACGGTGGGCTTGTCGGAGGGGTTGCCGGCTTGGCTGCCGGCAGTATTTGCGCGGAGGCGCTGAAGCTGGCAAGCAGGAAAAGAAAGACAATCCTAGCGTTCTTCATCGCAGCACCAAGCTAGCACGTGAGCTGCCAAGGGTACCTGTAACCGTTAGCTTGGGCTTCCCACTTCCTCACGGGCCGTAGTTCTGCAAAATGCTGGCGGAGGTGGTGAGGCGTCCACCCGCAGCCGCAAATTCGGAAAACATTTCGCGAGCCTTTTGCTCATCCAGGGCCTGCACTGCATCGGTCACGATGTCGACGGGCTTGCCGGTCTTGAGCAGACCAAACGCGGCGCAGCGCACGCAGATTTCGGTGACCACTCCGTAGACCACGTAGCGATCCGCGTTGAGCTGCGCGAGGAGCGGTTCCAGGCGCGGGCTGGTGAAACAATCGAGCTGCTGCTTGTCGATAAAGAACTGCCCCGGGCCGTTGACCAAAGTGATAGCGGGCTTGTGCTGTCCCGCGGTTCCCACCACGCAATGGTGAGGAAAGATCTGAAATTCGGGATCGTCTTCCGAATGCGCGTCCAGGGTGGAGATCAGCACGGGCGCTCTGCGATTCAACTGGCCCACCAGCGGCAAAATGCGCTCGGCGCCCGGCACGTAAAGGGAACCAGCCGGATAAACGAAATCAATCTGCGTGTCGATGTCGAAGAACACCGTTTTCATGCTGAACCTTTTCGTATAGCGTCAGCAGCTCATGGCTTTGGTCGACGCGATATTCCTGGCCAATATCGAAGAGGCTGCGGACGGCGGTGGGCAGGCGCTTGACAGCCTCAGCGGCGTACTGGCGAGCCTCACCGGCGGTGGGTAAAGGCTCGATCAATTTGCCGCCCAGCATGATGGGACGAACCAAAGCCTTGGCCTCCGGCTCACTGCCGCCACAGCCCAGGCATTCCCAGGAGCAGGCGATGACATCGTGGGCGGCGAAGCGGAACACCTGCTTCGCTCCCGGCAGCGTGTGTTTATCTTCGCTGAACTTGGCGGTGAAGCGGCCGTCCAGTTCCACCAGTTTGTAGACCACGCCGAGGTGCGGCGAATCGGCCGATGTTGCCAGGTCAGTACCCACGCCGAATGCATCGATGGGTGCGCCGGCGGCGGCGAATTCCAGAATCTTGTATTCGTTAAGATCGCTGGTGGCCATGATCTTGGCGTTCTTCAAACCGGCATCATCCAGGATCTTGCGCACTTCGCGCGAGAGTTCCACCAGATTGCCGCTGTCGAGACGCACTCCCCACAAAGGCTGGCCGAGCGAAGCAGCCGCCCGCGCGCCTTCGAGAGTGTCATAGGTGTCGATCAAATAAGCTGTCGCGTCTCCGAGCAGGTTCTGAAGACGCTCAAATGCCTCGGTCTCCGTCGCGAAGGACTGCACCCAGGAGTGCGCGGCAGTTCCAAAAACAGGGATGCCGTAGCGGAATCCGGTTTCGGTGTTGCTGGTTCCGATGCAGCCGCCAATATACGACGCGCGTCCGGCCAGAACGCCGGCTTCCGGTGAGTGCGCACGGCGCGCGCCAAAATCGACCACGGCGCGCCCTCCGGCTACCTCTACGATGCGGGACGCTTTGGTGGCCACCAGCGATTGAAATCCGATGGTGGCCAGCAGGTAGGTTTCCGCGATCTGCGCTTCCATCAGCGGCGCGCGAACCGTCAGGAAGGGTTCATTCGCGAAAATGGGCGTGCCTTCTCGCATGGCGAAAAGGTCGCCGGTGAAACGGAGCTGGCGCAAGGCATCGAAGAAACCGGCGGAAACGCGCCGGAATTGGGGCAATCCGCGAAGGTAATCGATCTCTTCGTCACTGAACTTGAGATTGAGCAGGTAGTCGACGGCCTGAGCCAGGCCCGCCGCCACAACGTAGTTGCGATAGCGGGGAAGGCGGCGGAAAAACAGCTCGAAAGTGGCGCTTTCGTTAGTTTTGCCGGCTTCGAAATAGCCGGCCGCCATGGTGAGCTGATAGAGGTCGGTGAGGAGGCCAGTCACTTAGTAAATATTGTAACAACCACTTACTCACGGCACGGTTTAGTTACATGTTCAGTTCGGCGGCGCGCAGCGCCAAGCCCATGGCCACGGAAGTGAACTCGTTTCCGGTCCGGATTCGTTGGGAGCCGAATCGCAGGTCGAAGATGCGCCGCACGGCGGGCACAAATGATGAACCTCCGGTCAGGAACACCATGTCGACGTCGCGGGCATCCACACCGCACGATTTTAGCAGCGACTCTACGCAGGTCTCGATCTGCATCAGCTCCTCAGAGATCCACTGTTCGAAATCGTGGCGCTGAACCAGTGCATCCAACTGGACGGCGCCCTCGTTAAAGATGAATTTTGCACTCTCCTGGCTCGACAGATCGAACTTCGCCTTCTGCACCGATCTGTGCAGCTGGTAACCGAGATCTTCTTCGACCAGATCAATGAGTGCGGCGATTTTGTCGGGATAGAAGGCTTGCGTCTTGACGCTGTTCAACATATTCATCACATCTCTGGTGCGAAGGAAGGACAGGTGATGCCAGCGCTCCAGCTTGAAATAAACCCAATTCGGAACGGGCAGCACCTTGTTGACGGAGCGCATCTCGGAGCCTGCTCCGAGCGCCGGCGAGACCATGTTTCGAATCACCTTGGCATCAAACGAATCGCCCGCCAGGCCAAGCCCCGCGTTGCCGAGCAGATCCTGTGAGGATCGGCCACGACGCCGGATGCTGGGGCCAACCCGGACGAGCGAAAAATCGCTGGTGCCGCCGCCAAAATCTCCAATCAGGATGAGTTCGTCGTGATCCAGGGTGGACTCGTAATAATGCGCCGCGGCCACGGGCTCCAACTCGAAGCTCACCGATTCGAAACCGGCTAAGTGAAACGCCTTCTCCAGGCGCTCCTGGGCGTATTGATCGTCGTCCGCATTCTCGGAGCCGACGAAGTGGACAGGCCGTCCGGCGACAGCCTTCCGGATGGTGGTTCGAAACTGCTCTTCGGCTTTCTCTCGCAGGTCGCGGAGGATGCACGCAATGAGATCCTCCAGGCCGCGGCGCTTACCGAACACTTCCGTGGTTTTGAGACTGCGGCTGGTGAGGAACGACTTCATGGATTGTATGAGCCGGCCTTTATGATCGGCCTCCAGGTAATGCTCAATGCCTTCCGGCCCGCTCCAGGACTTGATCAAGAGTTTGTTCTGTTGCCTGATTTGCTCCAGGTAGAGCAACGACCGGTAAGCATGCGTGATTCCACCAGCGAATGGAAAGGCGGCCAGAGCAACACCCGAGCTTGGGTCAGCGCATGCGATGGAACTGTTGGTGGTTCCGAAATCGATGCCGATTGCGGCGCTTATTTCTTCACCGGTGGCGCGGGCTTCACGTCGGACGCGGCCTGCACCAGATCGTCGACGGTCTTGGTGTCGAGGCCGTAGATGGCGGGTTCGTTCTGGCGCTGCGCGACATAGTCCGAGCCTTGCTTCGCGATCAGGAGCTTTTCAGTCAGCTTGCCATTGTTCGAAACGACGGTGATATCGGCCGTTGCTGCACCGAGCGACGGCGTATCGAGAAACTTAGCGGCCGCGAGGTCGCGTAACTTGTCGACGAAGGACTGGATGCTGGTGCTGTCCATCTTTTTGCCGTTCGAGAACCAGTCGTCACCGCCCTTCTGAAAGTCGAAGGACTTTCCGTTGGCATGCATTTGGATCTTGCCGGGATCGTTGAAGCCGAAGTCGAAGAGCTTCTTATTGCGGAAATCGTCGAGCGCTTTGTCGACACCGGCGCCCAGCTCGGGAGTTGTTTTATAGACTCCGGGCGCTACGCTGGACTTGGCGTAATAGTCGTCCTTGTTTTTATGAATCTCGATTTGCTGCGTGCCGGAAGGGTCGGTCAGCTTCACGGTGGCAACCGGAGTGCCGGAGGCGAATGCCGCGGCCGCTTTCTTCGCATCGTCATCGGAAAGCGCCAAATCCATCTTGGCGTCCTTCAGCTTTCGCAGCATCTCATCCACT
Source organism: Bryobacterales bacterium (assembly GCA_963781905.1). Classification (GTDB taxonomy): domain Bacteria; phylum Acidobacteriota; class Terriglobia; order Bryobacterales; family Bryobacteraceae; genus Palsa-89. The sequence continues at coordinate 2,393,005 of CAWAHZ010000010.1, read as the reverse complement.
TGCAGGCCGTCGGCGCGCAGTGGCTTGGGCTTTACGATCTGCCACTGATCTTTGTCGCGGCCAAATTCAATGTCTTGTTTTTTGGCGATCAATTCCACGCGGCTAAGTTTGTCCTGGTCGAACGTCAGCAGGCGTTTATCGCGCAAGTCGTTGAGTGACTTATCAACGCCGGTCTTGACGTAGCTGGCCACGGTGAACACTCGCGGATCGCCATCCACTATGGCGTAGGCGCCGCTGTTGGTGGGCGTGTCGTCGCCAATCTTGAGCTTGCGGACCTTGCCGCCCTTCCCCGTGATGTCCACTTCGAGAGTCGGGGAATTGAGGCCGTAAGCGGAAAGATTGGAGGCCTTATCTTCGACCACCCGATCCCCGCTGACATTCGCCGTGGATGCCACTAACTGGCTGGCGGTATCCTGGTCGGCCGGGTAGGGCTTGGGCGCGGTGATCTGCCATTTACCGTTGGCTTTTTCGAGCACCGTTTCGTCAGCGCCCTTTTTCTTGAGCGTCACCTTTGTGATATCGCCCTCGGTGAGCGCCAGGATTTTCGGAGGAGCATCGGCGGGCGGTTTGGCCGCTTCCGCCGCTTTCTCTTTGTTCGAAAAATACAAGCCGACGCCCAAGGCGGCCAGCAGGATGACGGCAACTAAGAGACCTCGGATTCGCATCGTGTCTGCCTCCGCTATCTCCTTTTAAGCCAGACCATGACGCCGCCAATGATCACGATCAACGGAAGGAAGAACTGGCTGGTGGTTTGCACCATGCGGAACTGCGCGCGGGTTAAAGTGATACGGCGGTCTTCAGGTTCTTTGGGCCGGATAGAAATGAGATCCTCATCCGACGACAGCCAGTTGACCATATTCAACAAGAGATTGCGGTTGCCGCTAAAACCGAGCGCCTGATTGGACGCCCAGCTCGAATTGCCGATAACCACGAAGCGCCCGGAGCCGCTCGGCTTGGCGCCGTTGTAAGTGCCCGCGACGGCCAAGGTGAACGGACCGTGTTTATCTTTGGCCGGATCGATACGAATCTCTGGCGAAGCCAGGTTCGAAGTGGCGTAGCTGTCAGCTGACGTCGAGAACAATTTGGTGATGGTTGTTTTATCTGTGTTCTTGGTTTCGAGCGACCGCGAGAGTGGAAAGGCCGTTGAGACGTTGGTGAGATCGTTCACGATGGGGTGCGAATCGTATTGCAGGATCACCGGCGCCGTGGGACCGCCGCCCAGCAACTGCGATGCAGCGCTTTCATCCAGGAGCAGATCTTTGTCGGCGGTGACGCCCCAGCTTTCAAGCAACCCGGTGAGGGCGGCGTTATCTGCGATCGGTTTATGTCCAATTTGCAGCGGAGGATCGAGCATGAAGAGCGCTCTCCCGCCGCCTTCGACGTATTTCTTGATGGCGTCCACTTCGGGCTGAATATAATCGCCCGTTGGGCCGGCCACCACCAGCATGGTGCAATCGGCGGGCACTTCCGCTTTCTGCAGGAGATTGATGCTTTGAATTTTGTAATTATCTTTGGTAACGATGGTTTGGAAGCCGGAAAAGCCGTTGTCCTGCGAAGAATCGTCCAGCCGGTGTTCGCCGTGGCCCGAGACTACGCAGACTTCGCGTTCGCCGCCCTTGAGAGCGCGGATCAACGCGCCCGTGACGCCTTCTTCATCGAACGTCTTAGCGTCTTCGCGCCGCGCTCCCACGGTTACCACCGCTTCGCCTTCGCGCGTGACGTTTTCGGCGCGGGCCAGAGTGGGGTTTTTCAACAGGTCGACATACTCGATGTGCAACTTAGGCGAAAGATTCTGGTAGCGATCCAGCAGATCCTTCGCGTTCTGCATTCCGTTAGCGCGGTCGAAGTAACTGATGGTTACATCCTGCTTCAGATCGCCGACTACCTTCTTGGTTTGATCGGACAAGGTGAAGCGCTTATTCGCCGTTGCATCGTAGGACTTGTTGTAGCGGTTGGCGAGAAAATTCGCGACCACTAATACCGCCAGAATCACGATGATGTAAACCGTCGCATAGGCGGCGTACTTAGTTTGTCTGGTCTGCATCCAGCTGTTATTCACTTACGACCTCCACCGCAGGGATTCCATGGATCGAGAAGTGAGAAAAAGCCCCAGGAAGATCATGGAAAGGTAAAATACCGCGTCCTTTGTATCCAGGACGCCTTTGGAGAAGGAATCATAATGCGTGATTACGGAGAAATAGGCGAGGACTTTTGCCCAGGTCGCCGTTTCGTATCCCGACACCCACTCCAGAACCCACAGCAACAGACAGACGCCGAATGTGGCGGCGCCGGCGATGATTTGATTCTTGGTCAGCGAGGAAATGAAAGTTCCAATGGCCAGCAGGCCGCCCGCTTGCAATAAAAGGCCCAGGTATCCGATGGCCAGCGGCTTCCAATCCGGGTTGCCGTAGCGGAACAGGAACGCGAAGTTGATGGCGCTGAACAGCAGCAACACTCCGTAAAGGATCATGGCTGCGAGCCACTTGCCGACGATCACTTCGATGTCGCGAATGGGTGAGGTAGCGAGCAGTTCGATGGTGCCCAGGCGTTTCTCTTCGGCGAACAGGCGCATGGAAATCATGGGTATAAAAAACAAACCCACCACACCGATGTTCGAGAGCAAGGGACGGATGACGTACTCGTTCACGCTCATCGGCATGGGCTGGCCGCCCATTTGCGATTGCAGGCTCGCGGCGTTGAAATATCCAACGGAGTTCCAGAAGAAGAACCCAAAAATGATGGCAAACATCGTCAGCAGCAGATAAGCTACCGGCGAAACGAAATAGCTGTTTAGCTCTTTTTGGGCGATAACCCAGATATTCCTCATTGGCTCTCTCCTTGCACCACGGCCTCCACGGGTTCGGGCTCCTCGACCTTTTCTCCGCCGGTTAATTGCAGGAAGACCTCTTCCAGGCTCATAGCCGAGGCGCGGAGTTCATTGAGATTCCATCCGGACTCGACGATGGCGCGCGCCAGATCGCCGCGAATGAAGCGATCTTTCAAGCTCTCCACTTCGAACACCGAGCGGTTTTCACGCGAGTCCTTCAGCAGGACGCGGCTGACGCCGTTGACCGTTTCCAGGCGATGCTGGACGATCTGCGAGTCGACAGCGCCGTTGCGGCCTTCCACTTCGAGCAGCACCGATTCAGCTCCGCGGGCGCGGGCTTGCAGGTTGTGCACCGAATCCGTCGCCACCAGCTTCCCCTTATTAATGATCAGTACCTGTTCGCAGGTTTGTTCCACTTCGGGCAGGATGTGAGTGCTCAGGATGATGGTGTGGTCGCCGGCCAGGCTTTTAATCAGATCGCGCGTCTCGTTGATCTGCTTGGGATCCAAGCCGGCTGTGGGCTCGTCCAGAATGAGAACGTCCGGGTTGTGGATGATGGCCTGAGCCAACCCCACGCGCTGGCGATAGCCTTTCGACAGTTTGCCGATGAGTTTCGCGCGCACGTCGGCCACGGCGCAACGTTCCGCCACTTCGGTGACGCGCGCGGCCAGCGTAGCGCCGGACATGCCTTTGAGCTTGCCGACAAATGTGAGGTATTCTTGCACCTCCATTTCGTGATACACGGGCGGAGTTTCCGGAAGATAGCCGATCCTTTTTTTCACTTCCATCGGCTGTTCCAGGACGTCGAAGCCGGCCACCGTGGCGGTGCCTTCCGAAGGCGGAAGGAAACAGGTGAGAATGCGCATGGTTGTGGTCTTGCCGGCGCCATTCGGTCCCAGAAAGCCCACAATCTGGCCTTTCTTCACTTCGAACGAGATGTGATCCACCGCAAGCGTGTGGGCGTATCGCTTCGTGAGGCCTTGAACTTTAATCATAGTTAGACTCGGAGGAACTGCGATGACTGGCCGGACGCGCCTCCGAGGAGGCCTCCGATCAGGCTGCTTTCACATGATAAAAATCGCTGGAGGCGAATGTCAATTTGGCTAGGAGCTTGGGATTGGCTTAAGTCGCCTCGTTGTCTCGATAGGTTAGACGTTGATGATATCATTCCGTCAGGGCAAAACCCATAATTTGGATGCCCGCGTCCACATAAATTATATTGCCGGTGACGCCGCGGCCCAGATCGCTGGCCAGAAAAACAGCAGTATCAGCCACTTCCGCTGGATCGGTATTGCGGCGGAGGGGGGCCAGTCTGGTTGAGCCGTCGAGCATCTTGGTAAAGTCACGAATGCCGCGCGCGGACGTGGTTTTGACGGCTCCCGCCGAGATTGCGTTTACACGAATGTTACACGGGCCGAGATCGGCCGCCAGGTATCGGACAGAAGCTTCGAGCGACGCTTTAGCCACGCCCATTACATTGTAATGTTCCACCACGCGGGTGGAACCCAGGTATGTAAGCGTCATGATGGAACCACCACTGGGCTTCCCGCCCTCACCCGGTTTCGCCATGAGAGGCGTTGTGGCTCGAGCAACTGCAACCAGCGAGTAGGCGCTCACATCCTGAGCGAGGGCGAACCCCGCCCGCGACGTTTCAACAAACGGGCGGCTCAGGTCCTCACGATTGGCGAACGCGATACTGTGAACCACGGTGTCCAGCACGAGGCCCTGGCTCTTCAGCTCACTAGCTAAGGCGTCCAGTTGGGCGTCCTGGGTTACATCGCATGGCAGCACTTGCTGCACCTTGAGACCGGCGGCCAGTTCCTCCACGGTTTGTTTTTGGCGCTCGCCCTGGTAAGTGAGGATCACCTGCGCCCCTTCTCGAACAAAGGCTTGGGCGATGGCGTGGGCGATGCTCCATTTATTGGCGACTCCGAGGACAAGGGCCACTTTGCCCTGCAGCAGTTGGGACATGAGCTAACTATTGTATCGCGCGAGCCTTGTTCCGTTGCCCCGAACCCAAGGGGAAGAGAATAGTCCTGTTTCGCTAAGCCGCTGGGGTGGCCGCGTCGGATCCAGCCCACAGGTTCATGGTGTTGAGTTCCTCGCGGCCGCAAGCCTTCAGGTAACAGAAGAGCTGAGTGCGGTAGGCGGCGTGACCGCCCAGCACGAGATTCACGATGAGCGCTCCGCGAGTGGTTTTGGTTCCGAACATATCCACACTTGCGCGGAAATCCGCATCGCTCCACGCGCCCAACAGGCTGGCGTATTGGCCGGATTGCTTTTCTATCGCCGCGACCGCCTGATCGAAAGTCATGGTCTTGGCGACTGCTTCGGCCGGAGCCCAGAGCGCGCTCAATGTGGGCCGGTCGAAGGTCCCGGTCTGGATTACGGCAATCTGCGTTGGACCCATGACGGCCATGTACTGCAGCAGCTGGAGCGTGGTGCGCTGCGTGGGGCTGGGGCGGTAATCGAGCTTTGACTGATCCACTTTCCCCGCCAAATGAACCAGGATGCGAACTTCGTTTTGGAGCGCGGAAATCAATTCATCTTTAGTCAGAACCATACCAGGAATTATAGCGGGCCCGCTTGTTAATCTTCGCGAATCTTCAGAATCTGGAAGAGATTGCTGTAGTCGTCGGTCCAGGGGCGCAGGTTCGGCCGGATGCGCGCGGGTTGCACGCTGGACGATTTGAACGCCGCGTCGCGAAAGATGGCAGCGTCGCTCGACACCAGCACCCAGTCGCTATTCGAGAAATAGTCCTTCTCTTCGTCTTCATCGTCGACGTCAATGGCGGCTTTGCCGAAGTCGCGTGCGCTGCCCGAGACCACCGGCACCAGGTCGAGATAACGATTCGACACATGCACGGCTAGAACGCCGGTGGGTTTGAGATGCCGGAAGTAGAGCGCGAACGCCTCGCGCGTGAGCAGATGAACGGGAATGGCGTCACTCGAGAAAGCGTCGATGGCCATCAGATCGAATTGCTGGCTGGGCTGCGCTTCGAGCGTCAGGCGCGCGTCGCCCAGTAGCACCTGATGGTCGGCCTTGCAATCGCCGAGGAAGGTGAACCAGGTGCTGGCGATGGAGAGCGCGAGGGGATTAATCTCGTAAAAACGGAACACGTCGCCAGTGCGACAGAAGCTGGCGGTAACGCCGGCGCCGAGCCCGACCACGGCCACGCGGACCGGGCCGCGACGCTGTAAGTAACCCATGGCGCGGCCCATCCCGGAAAAGGGGCCGTAGTAGCTGGTGGGCTCGTCGCGATGGGCGGCATCGAGCAACTGAGTGCCGTGATTGATGGTGCCGTGGATCAAGCGGCGGACCGCGGTGTCTTCTTCGTCCCTGGGGATGTCGCGAACACGCAGGACGCCGTAGAAGTTGCGCACCGATAGACGGAACACCTTGTCGGCGCGATGCTTCTCATAGCCCAGATGGATGGCCAGGCCGACGGTGAAAGCCAGCATGGCGATGCGAACGGCAGCCACTGGAATCTTGCCTGTCCATTTCTGCGGCGAGATCCATAAAACGAGAGCGGCGAGCAGGCTGCATGCCACCATCGAGAGCGGCAGTTCGAAGTAGGTGTGAAAAACGTGCGGCGCGAAGATAGCCACGAAGACGCCGCCTAACGTCCCGCCGAGCGAGATCATCATATAAAAACTGGTGAGATGGCGCGGATGAGGCTTGAGGCGCGCAAGTTCGCCGTGGCACACCATGCAGCAAACGAAGAGCGCGGCGACAAACGTGGGAATGGCCCAGGCGATGTTCGGATTGCCTTCGTTGGCGTAAATGGTGAATGCGGCGCCGTCCAGCGCGATCACCAGTAAGGGCAGGAATACGCCGCGATTGTAGACCTTGTCGCGCTCGAAGCACAGGATAAAGCTGAGCAGATAAACGGCCAGCGGGAGCACCCACAGAAACGGAATGGGCGCCACATTGGAACTGAGATGGTTGCTGATGGCGAGCAGCAGCGTGGAAGCGCAGGCTGCAAGCGCGGTCCAGATGAGGCGGATGGTCCAAGTGGGTGGGGGCGCCGTGGGTCCAGCGTCCGAGGCTCCAGCGGTAGTATCGATCGATGATTGCGGCGCCGCGCGCATCGCTCTCCAAGCCACTGCCGCGCAGATGACGATGAACAGAGCATAGACGCCCGACCATCCATAAGCTTGCCCGTGAGTGGTGAACATCGGCTCCACCAAAACCGGATAGCTGAGCAGTGCCAGGAGCGAGCCGAAGTTCGATAGCGCAAACAATCGATACGGAACGGCGCCGGGTTTGGCCGCCACGTACCAGGCTTGCAGCAGCGGGCTGGTGGTGGACAGCAGCAAGTAGGGAAGGCCGATGGTGGCGCTGAGCAGCAGCAGAATGCGCAGAGAGGGATCGCCAGCCTGTGTTGGCTTCCAACTGGGAGACGGCAGAATGGGCAGCAACGCCAGACTGAGCGCCATCAAGGCGATGTGCAGCGTGGCCTGACGCTTCGGCCTGAGAAAGCGCGTGGAGCGGTCCGCGTAGAAGTAACCTGCGAGTAACGCGGCTTGAAAAAACAGGAGGCAAGTGCTCCATACGGCGGCCGATCCGCCGAACCAGGGTAGGATGATTTTGCCGATCATCGGCTGTACCGCGAACAGCAGAAACGCGCTTAAGAAAATAGTGCAGGCGTAGGCGAGCATTGCGTAGTAAGGAGCAATCATCGCATAGGCCGCGCGAGGCTCGCACATTTAGCGATTTCGTCGCGATCCTATGCTAGACTTTAGGCGGTTTGAGGCTTGCCCCTGTCGACTACCTGATCCTGTCGCTGTATTTTGTTTTCGTCCTATCCATCGGCTGGATCGTGAAACGCAAGGTTGCAACCAGCGCCGATTTTCTCACCTCCGGTCGCTCGGTCCCGGTCTGGATTACGAGCCTGGCGTTCATCGCCGCGAATCTGGGCGCGCAGGAAGTGATCGGCATGTGCGCTTCCGGCGCGAAGTACGGGATCATGACCGCGCATTTCTATTGGATCGGCGCGGTGCCGGCCATGTTATTCGTCGGCGTGTTCATGATGCCGTTCTATTATGGAAGCCGCGCGCGCAGCGTTCCTGAATACTTGAAGCTGCGATTCGACGAAAAGACGCGGGCTTTGAACGCGCTGACATTCGCGGTGATGACCGTGTTTTCGTCCGGCATATCGATGTACGCGCTGGGGCTTCTATTCGAATTGGTGCTGCATTGGAGCTTCACCTCGTCGGTGCTGCTTTCCGCCGCCATCGTTTTGGTTTACACCTTTCTCGGCGGACTGACCAGCGCGATCTACAACGAAGTGCTGCAATTTTTCCTGATCGTGCTGGGTTTTGCGCCGTTGGCGATTTTCGTGGTGATAAAGACGGGCGGATGGAGCGGCATGGCGGCGCGGCTTCCCGAGGTGATGACACATACCTGGCGCTATGCGGGGAGCGCATCCGAGAATCCGATGGGTGTGGAAGTGTTTGGCTTGGTTGCGGGGCTGGGCTTCGTGCTGTCGTTCGGCTATTGGTGCACGGATTTTCTGGTGGTGCAACGGGCCATGGCGGCGGAATCCATGTCGGCCGCCCGGCGCACGCCTCTCATCGCGGCGTTTCCGAAAATGGTGATGCCGTTCGTGGTGATTGTTCCCGGTATCGCTGCGGTGGCGCTCTCGCATATGGCGCTGGGCTATTCGATCCCGCTCAAAGCCAGCGGCGGGCCGGACTACGATCAGACGTTGACAACGCTGATGGCGCAGTTTTATCCGTCTGGCATGCTGGGCCTGGGGCTGACGGCGTTGATGGCTTCGTTCATGTCCGGCATGGCCGGCAACGTGACGGCTTTCAATACGGTTTGGACCTACGATCTATACCAAGGACATATCCGCAAGCACGCTCCGGATTCGCATTACCTGTTCGTGGGCCGCGTAACTACCGTGGTGGGAGTGGCGCTCTCCATAGGAACCGCGTACCTGGCCAGCCACTTTAACAACATCATGGACTTTCTGCAGTTGGTGTTCGGCTTCGTGAATGCACCGCTATTTGCAACATTTCTGCTGGGAATGTTCTGGAAGCGCGCCACCGGACATGGCGCATTCGCGGGATTGCTGGCGGGTACCGGAGCAGCGGCCGTGACCCACGGTTTGACGTTGGCCGAAGGGAAAGGCGGCTGGCTGGGTACTGTCCTTCACACCTTCCCCTCTACCATGGCGCAGAACTTCTGGATCGCGATATTCGCCTGGTCGACGTGCTTGCTGGTTACATTGCTGGTGAGTTTGATGTCCACGCCGAAGATGGAGTCGGAGCTTCACAATCTGGTCTACGGTTTAACCGCGATCCCGCATGAGGACGTGCCCTGGTACAAGCGGCCAGCGCCGTTGGCGTTGATTGTCGTCGCGGGGCTGGTGCTGCTGAATGTGTGGTTTTGGTGATATGAGCGGGATTTTATGAACGATCTGCGCGTGCCGATTGGAAGTTTCTTCGCGCTGGTGGGCGCCATTCTATGCGCCACCGGCTGGGCGGCGAATTACCAGGCCCCGCTCGAAGCGGAGAACGTGAACCTCTACTGCGGCATTTCGATGCTGATTTTCGGAGCCGTGATGCTGTGGCTGGCGTGGCGAAAATCGCGCTCGTAGCGGTCCGGTTCAAACAGGATTGGTGTCATTTGTCTTGCGAACCCGGCCTCCGAGAACTGAGCCGCGTAGGCTTGTAACGCGCCAGGATCGACGCCGCTCTGCATTTGATCCCAGCGATGGATCGCGTGGCGCAGGCCGTCAGGCTGATCGTAAAGCAGGCCTCCGAATTCAGGCACGATTTCGAGCGCGCCTCCTCTGGCCCACGCGATCACCGGTTTGCCGCTCGCCAGCGCCTCCACCATCGTCATGCCGAAATCCTCTTCGCCGGGCATAATAAACGCACGGCAACGCGCATATAGCTCCCGCAAGTCCTCATCGGAAACACGTCCACAGAATTCGATATTGGGCGCGGCCAGCCGCTTCAACGCCTTGTATTCCGGCCCGCCGCCTACTACCAGGAGCTTGCGTCCATTCTGACTAAAGGCCCTGATCGCGGTGTCCACCTGCTTGTAGGCCACCAACTCGGAAACCACTAGATAGTAGTCTTCCGGCCGCTTCCAAAAGAATGTTTCCACGGCCACCGGCGGCTTCACCACGCGCGACTCACGCCGGTACGTCTTCCAGATTCTCCGCCGCACGTTCTCGCTGTTGGCGACAAATTCGTCCACACGCGCGGCTGTCGCATAATCCCAGAGACGCAAGTAGTTCGTGAGCGGCGTCATTAAGGCGCGCTTCCAACGGGATTGCGTCCATTCGTTGCGATAAGCCGGATACATGTCCCACAGGTATCGCATGGGAGTTTCGCAGTAACAGATGTGGCGTGCGTTGGACGGCGCGATCACGCCCTTGGCCGGTCCCGATTCGCTGCTGACGATCAGATCGTAGCCGCGCAGATCGAAGCTTTCGAGAGCCATTGGCATCCAGGGCAGCAGCGATCGATACCCCTTACGCAGAGGTTGCAGGAACGACGCATGCACGCGATGGCTGCGAATTGTTTCCGATACGCTGTCCGGATCGTAGAACAGCGTAAAGATGTCTGCGTCCGGCAGCAGATGACACAGCGCCTCCACCACTTTCTCGCCTCCCCGCATATTCAGCAGCCAGTAATGGACAATCGCGGTACGCATGAGCCAGAGCCCGACATCATGAGTATGCAACGCATAAATGCGAGCCTTGTTTCCGCTTTGTACCTTTCTTGTAAAATCTCGGATTTTGCGGGTTTACCTCTTGGCTTTCGCTTTCTTGACCGCTACTCTGACAACGAAGCGCGCGGTATGCCCCAACTCACAACCCCTCAACTTTCAAGCATGGAAAAAGTGATTCCCGATCCTGTTCTTTCCGCATTCGAGCTGCCGATGCGCGGTACCTTTTATCCGTTCGGGTTTCCTGTTGAACTCGAAACCAATTCGGCGGAAGTGATCGCCGCGGCTGCGGAAGGCTGGGGCGCGTTTGAGCAGGCATTTGACGAAGCGCCGGTACGCTTCAGTTTGGGAGTGACGGAGGGAACCGGGGATGCGCTCGCGCTCGACTCGGTAGTGCGGTCGCGCGAGCATATGATGTCGATCATTGCGGACCCCGAGAACTTTGTGGTGTGCGATTTCCATCGCGGGTTCGCTTTTGGATGGGTGACGCGCAACACGGCCGCCGACCATCCGCTGCTGCGCTATCGCTTTCTGATTTCGGGAGCCACCACCCTGATCGAGCAGCGAGCTTTTTCGGCGCTGCACGGCGCTTTGGTGATGCGGAATGGGAGCGGGGTAATGCTGGCGGGCAATTCCTTCGCGGGTAAGAGCACGCTGGCCTACGCGTGCGCGCGAACAGGCTGGACCTATGTGAGCGACGATTGTGCGTTAGTGGTTCGGCGGCGGGACGACCGTTATGTGATCGGCGATCCCCACAGCATCCGCTTTCGACCCGATGCACCCCAACTGTTTCCCGAACTCGCCGATCGCCTGGTAACGGTGCGGCCGAACGGCAAGGCCGCGATCGAGATTCTGACGCGCGATCTGGCGCTGGAGATAGCGCCTGGCTGCAACCTGGAGCACATCGTGTATCTGGATCGCGATCACGCCGGCCCAGCGCGGCTTCGTCGAATCTCGAAGGAACGAGTTCGCGAGGATTGGCTGCAATACAGCGTGTATGGAACGAAAGAAATACTCGAAGCAAAACGGCGTTGCCATGAGCGCGTGCTAGACGCGCCACTTTGGGAAATGCAGTACTGCGAACTGGACGATGCGGTCACGCGGCTGGAACGCCTGGTGGATTCGGGAGACTGATCCAGCATGACTAAACGATTTCCATTCCCTACATTCCTCGTATTCCCAGTATTCCTGGTGTTCCTCTTTTCCCTTGTATTCCTCTCCTCCACGATCCCCGCCTTCTCCCAGGTTTCCTCCGGCAGCCTGCTGGGCGACGCCCGCGATGAGAAGGACGCCTTCGTGGCAGCGGTTGTCATCGTGGCTCGCAACAATGACACAGGTTTTACACGATCGGTTTCCACCAATGCGTTCGGCAGCTATCGCATCGACGATCTTCTTCCCGGGGCGTACACGGTTACCGCGCAACACGATGGTTTTCAGGCAGTGACCGTGTCGCCCGTTTTTGTGGAAGTGAATCAGAAGGTTCGTCTGGACGTTGAGCTGAAGGTTGGCTCGGTGCACGATACCGCTACGGTCACCGCTCATGGGTCTCCGCTGCAGACCGATGAAGCGTCGGAAGGCTACACTCTCGCCTCCAATTTCTTCGAGGAACTGCCTTTACTGGGCCGCGAGATTGTCGATTTGGTGACGCTGGGGCCGGGCGCCATTCCGCGCCAGCTGGGCGGATTCACGCACGATATCATCAACGATCTGCAAGGTAATCGCGGCGCCGTGGCGTTCAACGCACCGGTGAACGGCGCGCGATCCACAGAAAACAGCTACATTCTGGACGGCGCCGACAACACAGATCGGAATACACTCTCGATTGCCGTCATGCCGTTGATGGAGTCTGTCGCCGAGTTCCGGATTCAGAGCTCGCTGGCTCCGGCCGAGTTCGAGCAAGCGGGCGGCGGTGTGATTGACGTTGTCACCAAGCCCGGCAGCCAGGCATTTCACGGGAACCTGTTCGAGTTCTTCCGTAATGAAGCTACCGACGCGCAGGGTTTTTTCTCGGTGCCCGGGTTGCCGCAAGCAGTATTCCGGCAAAACCAATATGGCGGCACTTTGAGCGGCCCGCTTCGCAAATCCACGTATTTCTTTGTGACCTACGAAGGGCTGAGCTCGCTCTCGGCCAGCTCAACGCAGCATCTGGTTCCGAACGCTGCTGTGCGCGGTGGGAACCTCTCCGGAGGGTCCATCATTTACGACCCATTGACTCTGAATACCAGTGGCGACCGTTCACCGTTCCCGAACAATGTGATTCCGGCCAGCCTCATCGATCCGACGGTGGCAAGGTACCTGGCACTCTATGAGCCTCTGCCCAACGCCCCGCTAGCCAATGGATTCGATTACGTAGATTCCACGCCCAATCGCGACGATAGCGACAACGGATCGGCGCGCATCGATCGTGCGTGGGGCCAGCGAAACCGGCTGTTCGCGCGCTATACCATCAACGACGAACGATCGTTGCTGGCCGGGTCGTTCCCCGCGCTCCCTACCGCGGAGAATCTACGAGCGCAGCAAATTGCGCTGGGAAATACATTCTCAGGCGCGTCGTGGGTGAATGAGACACACTTCGCGTTCACCCGCCTGCGCGTCTTCGATCTGCCTACCAACGCATTCGGCTCGAACGTGCTCGCGAATCTGGGCATCACGGGGCTGGCCAACAGCCCATCTACCTATGGCCTTCCCGCACTCACTGTCACAGACTACGAAACTGTACAGGATTCGGATAATCTACCGCAGACCCAGCGCGATAATACCTGGGATTTCGGCAACAGTATCTCACGCACCGTGGGCCGGCACACCTGGAAAGCCGGTTTTGAGTTTACGCATTTCACCATGGGCTATTTGCAGAGCTTGTTCGCGCGGGGCAATTTCATTTTCAACGGAACCTACACCGACGACCCGAATAATCCCAATACCACCGGCGATGCTTTCGCCGATTTTCTGTTGGGTTATCCGGCTGAAACACAACGCAGCGTCGGCAATGCTCAGGCCTACTTGCGGCAGAACACGTACGCGGCGTTCATCCAGGACGATTGGCGTATTACGCCGCGCATCAGCATCTCGGCCGGGCTGCGGTATGAGTACATGGCGCCTTTCAGCGAGGATCGTGGAAACCTGGTCAACCTGAACTACGATACGCTTCCAAATTCGCCTGCGCTGCAACATGTAAACACGGTCACCGCTCCCGAGCGGCTGAACTTCGCTCCGCGCCTGGGCGTCGCCATTCGTTTACCGCATTGGTTTTCACGCTCGCGCGATACGGTCTTTCGCGCCGGGTATGGGATCTATTACGCTCCGCCGCTGGCCATCGAGGCCTATGATCTAGTGCGTAATAACATCACGAATCAAAGCAATACTCCGAGCGGCCTCCTGCCCATCCTGACAATCCAGAATGGATTTCCGCAAACCAGCTCCACCGGTTTCCCGAGTTACTACGGCGTGGATCAGCACGCGCCCACCACTTACACGCAGCAGTGGGCCGCCAGCATCCAGCATGAGCTGCCGGGCAGCACGCTGCTCGAAATCGCCTACGTGGGCAGCAAAGGAACCGACTTGTCGCTATTCCGTCGCTTCAACACTCCCGCGCAGGTGGAGATAGGAGCGGATTTGCCGCCCCGGCCGGGCGACTTGCAATCGCTGCGCACGTTTCCGGAATTGGGAACGCTCTATCAGATTCAGCACATCGGAAACTCGATCTACAATTCGCTCCAGATCAAAGCCGAGAAGCGCGCCACGAAGCGGCTCTCTTTTCTAGCCAGCTTCGTGTGGGCAAAATCGATCGACGATGCGGACGCGCCGGTGGTCGGAAACTACGATAGTTTTGGCGCGCAGGACGAACGCAACTTGAGATTGGAGCGCGGGCTCTCGTTCTTCGATGTCCGGTACCGTGCGAGCGGCGGCTACGTTTATTCCATTCCTTCCGCACCCGTTTGGAAGTCCGTCTTCGGAAATTGGCAGCTCAGCGGGAGCCTGGATCTGCAAACCGGGACGCCCGAAAATCCCGTCTACTTTGCGACTGACATTGCCAATTCGGGCACGCCCAACCGGCCCAATGTCGTGCCGGGCCAGTCCATCAGTTTGCCCGTCAGCCAGCGCAACGCGAATCATCTGTTCAACACGAATGCGTTCTCCACTCCCGCGCCGTACACATTCGGAGACGCGGGCCGCGATATCATCCCGACGCCGGGGAACGAGGTTCTCGATGTCGCGTTGCATCGGCGGTTCAATGTGAGGGAAGGCAAATCCATTGAATTTCGCTGGGAAACGTTCAACGCGCTGAATCATCCGAACCTCGGAATCCCTGGACCTTACCCGGACTTCGGTCCGTTCTTCGGCAAGGCATTCTCCGCGGGAGATCCACGGCGGATGCAATTCGCCTTGAGATTCGATTTCTGACGAAACCGGCTCCACGTATACCGGCCCATGCCAGCGCCGTGCTGGGGGCGCTCCGATGTGCTGCGCCGGATCGCGACGCGCTCGAGAGGTTAAGCGAGGACACGTGGGAGCGCGCGCTCGGCTTTTGCGACCGTACACAGTTGACGCTGGCGTTAGGCTCGGAATGCCGCGAGCATTTGCCTGGAGCGGTTCGCCGCCGCATCGATCAAAATCTGGCGAATAATGCCGAGCGTTGGAAGCGTACGCAGGCCGCCTATCGCGAAGCAGCGTCTGCGTTCGAGAGCGCAGGGCTGGATCACGCTGTCCTCAAGGGTTTCAGCCATTGCCCGCTGTTCGTTCCCGATCCACGCCACCGCTCGCAAGGCGATCTCGATTTGCTCTTTCCGCGCGATCAGGTGGGGCTGGCGAGGGACGTCGCGGCGGGATTGGGCTATGAGCCGGTCAAGGAAGACGACAAGCATCCCATCGATCACTTGCCCGCCATGATCCGAAAGACGGGCTGGGTTTGGCGAGGCGATCCGTTCGATCGAGAGATGCCGCTGTCGCTCGAGTTGCATTTTCAACTCTGGGATCATCGCACTGAACGGTTCGCGCCGAAGGGACTAGATTGTTTTTGGGAGCGACGGCAGAGCAGGGAACTCGAGGGACTGCGATTCCACAGCTTTCATCCGGCGGATGCCATCGCATATTCCGCATTGCATTCGTTGCGGCATCTGCTGCGCGGCGACACTCGCCTGTTTCACGTTTACGAACTGGCGCAAGTGCTGGATCGCCACGCGGACGATGCCGGGTTCTGGGATGTGTGGAGCGAACTGCACGATCCATCCTTGCGATCGCTGGAGGCAATTTGTTTTTCTCTCGCGGAGAGCTGGTTCTTGTGCCGGTTGCCCGGGAGGGTGCGGGAGGAAGTGGAGGGGTTGCCCGCGGACGTGAAGCGATGGCTCGCGACGCATGCCTGGTCTCCCATTGAAGGCCTCTTTCGGCCGAACAAAGACGAACTGTGGCTGAATTGCGCCCTGGCGCAATCGGGACGCGACCGCGCGGCTGTGGTTCGCCGCAGGCTTTTGCCCGAGCGGTTGCCCGGCCCGTTCGGCGCAACGCACGTACCAAAGAGCCAGATCACGTGGTGGATGCGCATGCGCAGCCGAGGTAGCTATCTGAAGTATCTTGCGTCGCGCCTTTCGCATCACGCGCGAGCGCTGCCGCCAACGCTAGGGAGCGGAGTGCGGTGGTTCGGCGCCGGGCTGGAGCTGGGGCCGGAATACTGGCGGCTTTTGGGTTCCGAAGGCTTTTTCGATTTCGGAATGTTCGTCTTCTTCTTCCTCTACAATCTCTACCTGCTGAAACTCGGTTTCCGCGAAAATTTCCTCGGGCTGATGTCCGGTCTCATGACCGGAGCGAACATCGCGGGTTCCATCCTGTCGGTGTTTGCGATCCGCCGTTTCGGCATGAAGAGAACCCTGATGACGGCGTTCGCGCTAGTGGCAGCGCTGTCCGCGTTGCGTGCGCTGGTTACATCCGGGCCGGCGTTATTGGCTCTGGCGCCACTCGCGGGTCTGGCATTCTCGGTGTGGCCGGTGGCACTGGCGCCGGTAATCGCATCCGTAACCACGGAGAAGAGCAGGGCGCGCGGATTCAGTTTCGTCTGCGCCGCGGGAATCGCTATCGGCATATTTGGCAGTTTGGCGGCCGCGCGGCTGCCGGGCTGGATTATGCGCCTGCACTGGGCTTCTTCTGAAATCGCTTCCTATCGGGGAGCGCTGCTGATGGGATGCGCGATCGTGCTGCTCTCGCTCTGGCCGCTGGCTGGTTTGAAGATGACCGCCGCTCCTCAGCTGAACGAGCGCAAATTGCATCGGCCCAGCCCGATTGTTTTGCGCTTCCTGATCGCCATCTTGGTTTGGAACCTCGGCACGGGCGTATTCAATCCATTTGCAACGGTTTTCCTGGCGCGCATGGGGATGCCCGTGGAGCGGATCGGCACCGTGTTCTCGTCGTCGCAACTGGCCCAGGTAGTGGCCATTCTTTGCGCTCCGTTCTTCTTGCGCAAATTCGGTACGGTGCGCGCAATCTGGGGAATGGAATTGGCCACCGCGCTCGGATTCATTGCGTTGGCTGCCACCGGCGGCCCCATGTGGGCGGCTGGAGCGTACGCAAGTTATATGGCATTTCAATATATGAGCGAACCCGGCATGTTCACGTTGTTGATGGACAGCGTGCCGGTGGGAGAGCGCAATGCAGCGTCGGCGCTCAACTTTCTGGTGCAGTTCGCGGGACAAGCCATCGCCGCAACCGTAGCCGGATGGATGCTGGCCCGCTTCGGATATCCGCCGGTGCTGGCCGCGGGCGCGGCTATCTCGATTGCAGCGGCGTTTCTGTTGCGCGCGCTGGTGGTGAAGCCAGGTGAAAGTCTGAAGCCAGCGCCTGCAACAAGATTGTAATGCGCTTTTGATACGCGCCTGGCGTGTACGTTCCGGCCCAGGCTTGGCGCGCGTTCCGAACGATTTGCCGTACGTCACCTTGCCGCAGATCATCCGCGTCACGCGTCAGCACGTCACTGATGCGCGCGGCGAGCGCTTCCGCCGAGGAACGGCTAGTCAGGAAGCCGGTGACTCCGTCGATTACCGCTTCGGGAATTCCGCCCACCGGAAATGCAACCACGGGCAGGCCGGCGGAGAATGCTTCCAACACAATGCGTCCCATGCCTTCCTGGCGCGACGGAACTGCCAGTAAATCCAAATCATGTAGCACGCGGCTCACGTCCTGCTGCCATCCGATGAACTCGACCGGCAGGCCGCGCGCTCGAAGGCTCACGGAGTCCACGTAATGCCTCGACGCATCGAACTGGGACGCGCCGCAAATCACAAAGCGGGCCTGTGGGAATTTGTCTTTTAGCATCGCGACCGCGCTCACAAATTCGAGCTGCCCCTTCTCGGGCGCGACACGTCCGACCATTCCGATGCGCCAATTCCCCTGGCGATCGAAATCGCGCTCGCGATAGCCGGCGTCGCGAACGCCATTGGGAATTACGTGCTGCTTGCGCTGCAGCGGCGTTAATACGGATTTGCTGCAGCCGATGAGCGTGGCGTCCGCGCGTCGAATGGCCCATCGGGCAAGCCGCAATGCGGCACCGCACAGGTGACTATGAACGTGGAAGACCACTGGCGCCTGGCCACGCGCCGCGAGAGCCACGGCAGGCAACAATCTGGCACCGTTCACGTAGATCAGATCGATGTGCGTGCTCGCAACCAGGTTGCCGATCATGCGGACCTGCCGTCGAAGATCGAGCGCGAAACGAACGGAATCCGCCGCGGTCTTGCGCCCAGCGCTATACGGTCCACAAGGGATTTCTTCCAAGGGGACGCCACGCGATTGAAGCGCATCCACGAGCGGGCCCTGGCCGGGAATCATGGCGTGTGGTTCCCAGCCGATCTCGCGCACGGCATCCACCGTGTCAAGAAGAGCGTGCTGTCCGCCGCCGAATTCGCTGAACTGATCGAGAAACAGGATTCTCATGCGGGGCGACAGGCCGCCAGTGCGAGCACAAAGAAGTAGACGGGCAAAACTCGCCAGTAGGTGAGCAGATCGGCCGAGAACATCTGCACACATTGTCCCGCCCAGAAGCAGAACATCCAAGCGCCGGTGAAGGAGCGAACGGAATGGGGCGATCGCGCGGCGCGATACGCGTAGATGAGAATCGCAATATTGAGCGCAACCACCGCGCACAGTCCCGCGATTCCGGTCTCGGCGAGCAGTGTGAGATACGTGTTGTCGCCAACCGCCTTGGCGCCGATGAAATCGGAGTAAGGCAAGGTCTTGTAGCCGACGCCGATGACGGCACTCCAGGGATGGGCGATCAGATAATTCGCCAGCGTCTGCCACGCGTCGATGCGGCCGGAGAGCACCGCATTGGGCGACTCGGAAAAATACTCGAATGCCGCGGCCAAGCGGATCCACGCGAATTGGGCGAACACCGGAAACGCGGTCCAGAGTGTGGCAGCGCCTCCCAAGCCAAAGACAGCCACACCTGCCAGCAGGCGCCTCCATCGAATCCGATCGCGCTGCAGCCAAACCAGCGTGACGAGTGCCACAACCAGGTTTACGAGCGACGCTCTGGAAAACGACAGAACCAGCGCGGCTGCCAGCGGGGCCGCACCGATGAACAGGGCCAGGCGAGACAGCGGTGCTTCGGTGGAATCGCCCTTCGGTAGAAACAGCGCGACGGCAATCATCTCCAGAAAGAAGGCGCAGAGATTGCCGAGCGTGCTGGCTTCATAGAAGAAACCTTGGGCGCGACGATACACGCCGCTTTCGAGCCAAACGAACTGCTGCTCATAGCCCGCCGGTGGCGAAAACTGAAAATAGAAATCGACGCAAGCGAACAAGGCGGAAAGCACGCCCGCCCAAAATAGCCACCGGATGCCGCGTAGCGAGGCGGGTATTGTCAGGCGGCCGGGGCCATCGCGAACATACAGGAAAATGTAGATGGAGATTCCGAACAACAGCACGCGCGCCAAGCTTGCCGCAGCAATCGCGACGCCTGAATTGACTGCCGCCATCGCCACACTGAACGCGAAGATGGTCCAGAGCGCGATGAGCGCCAATGCCAGTGCGTCCGGCTGAAAGCGCCATTCGGCCAGGCGCAATAAACCGATAAACAGCCCCAGGCCGGCCACCAGCATCGCGACATGCGGGCCGGAATCTCCCCAAGGAATCGGCAGGGGCGGAGTGAGGAGCGCGCAGCCAAGAAACAGGGCGAGCCAGGCCGTAGGCGTGCGGAGCAGGCGCCAAAAAATCGGAACCGCCACCAGCGGCGCGCCGAGGAGCGCCTTCGAAGAAAGGTCAGGCGCCACGGCCAGTGCCGCGGCATACGCGCCTAAACTCAGGCCCGCGGCGATATGTTTGCGGCTCCCAGATCCAGCCGCGAGCATCATGCACGCATCTCGCGCGACAGGGGCCTCTCATATCGAACCGGCCTTCTGCCATACACGAACGCGAAACTCAGCCAGGCGATGGACAAGATCAAGGCCGCAAACAGAGCTACTGCCACATTCAGTGAAATGTTCGGTGAACTGGGACGCTCGGGGACGGTTCCCGGATCGATGATCCGAAGCTGCTCGGCGTGTGTGCCCGCCGTGGCGCGGGATTCGAGCAAGCGAGCCGCGACGGTTTCATAAGCCTTCTCGGCCACGTTAAGCGCGGTTTCCAGTGCCTGTCGCCTGGCCGTTCGGGCGGCTAACGTTGCGCTCTTGTCCTGAATCGCTTGCTGCAACTCACGCGAACGTTCTTCGAGAAGAGCGGCGCGCGCCTGCGCAGCGCTCCATTGCTCGCGCGCGAAAGATCCACCCTGCGACTGCTGCTGGTATTCGGCCGCTTCCGATTGCGCGGCGACCAACTGTTCTTCCACTTTGCCGCGCAGTTGAACATCGCTGTCGATTTCCGACTGCAACGATTCCACTGGTTCACGGGCGGCCAGCGCGTTCCAGGCGCCCTGCGCGTCGGCCAGGCGGCGCTGGGCCTCCGTTACCTGTTTATCCGCCAGATCGGCAAAGTCATGATCCGACGCCAGGCTTTCATGATGACTCATGCTTACGGTCTCTTCGGCGATGTACTGCGCGAGCGCTTGAGCCACTTTCGGGTCGCCCAGCTTGGCGCTGACTTCGAGTACCTTGGTGTCCCTCACCTTGGAAACCTTCAGTACGCGATGCTGGAGTGATTCCAAAGGCTGCGACTGGCCCTGGCGTAAGTGGAACTTTTCGGCGGCCCGCGCAAACAGGGTTTCACTGTTGCCGAACAACTCATAGGTTTTGAGCGACTCCAGGTACATTGCGCTTACTGCTGTGGTGAGCCGCGCATCGCTGCCCCCGGGCGGTTCGATGATGATGCTGGCGGTAGCGGTGTATTGTTTCGGCAGCAGCAGACTGACAACCAGCGCGAGCAGCACCGCCGACGAACATGCAATTACCATCACCGGCCAACGCCGGCGGAGATAATCGACGTATTCGTACGGATCAAAAAATTGGTTGTGAGGCGATTGGTACATGAATGTTGTTACCGCCGGAGGGCCACGCTCGTCACTTCGATATGATCAGGTCGTTATGCTCTGGCTCGTGCCGCTGATCGCGGCGCTGGTTCCGCTCCTCATAACCCCAGGCGCGCTCGCTTATTTCGATATTACGCCAAAAATATCGCTACTTCTATTGGGAATGACGCTAATGTTGTCACAAGTGCGCGCAAATACATACAATGCGCGGACGCTATTGAGTGAGAGGGCGGGGAAGTGGCTGCTGGGATTACTCGCCGCTCTCTGGATGGCTCACGCCATATCCACTTTGGCCTCCTCCAATCGCCTGCTCTCATTGAACGGCGGTTCCTGGCGGCGCATGGGATTGATTCCAGAGACCGGATTGCTGCTCTTTGTTGTTATTGCCGCGAGCTGGCTGGCGGGACAAAACGATCGCCTGCGCGTTCTGCTTCGAGCCGGAGCCGGGAGCGGCGCGTTGGCCGCGGGTTACGGGATCGCCCAGTATTTCGGGTGGGATCCATTATTGCCGGCGCAAGCGTATCAAGCTGGGGAAGGAGAGTTCACCATCGTTCGGCCGCCGGGAACGCTGGGGCATGCCGACTATTTCGCCGCGTGGCTGGTAGTGGTCCTGTTCTTCGCGGTGGCGTTACATCGAATGGAAGAAAAGCGTTGGTGTCGAACGGCCGCACTCAGTGTCATTGGATTGGCGGCGCTCGCGATTGTTCTGAGCGGCAGCCGGGCCGCGATGTTGGGAGCGGCTGTGGGTGGCGTCACGCTTCTTTTGGCGCGGCGCGAGCGGATCCGAATGCGCGGTGTTGCACTGGGCTTGGTTTGCGTCGCGGGTCTGGCGCTATTCTTCTTTTCGCCCGCGGGGCTGAAGCTGCGGGCCCGGCTACATTGGTCGCTCGAGGACGCGCAGGGTGGAGCACGCTTGCTGCTTTGGCGCGATTCGCTGCGGATGAGCGCGCACCGGCCGCTGGCGGGCTTTGGTCCGGAGAGCTTTGGTACCGAGTTCCCGCGATTCGAATCGATACAACTGGCGAGCGAATACCCTGATTTCTATCATGAATCGGCGCACAATATCTTCTTGGACGCATTGGCGGAACAGGGAGCTATCGGCCTGATAGCGCTGCTTGGTATGTGCGCTTTGGGCGCCTGGAGTGCGATTCGCGCATGCCGCTCCGAAAATCCCTTAGGGCCGCCGTTAGCCGCCGCGTTCGTGGGACTGCTAGTCACGCAGCAGTTCATCGCGTTTATTTTCGCGACGGCCCTCTATTTTTATCTCCTTGTTGCTTTGTTGGTAGTCATTGCGTGGGGACCTTGGAAGCCGGCACAGGACCGGCACGCATCGCCGTGGATGCTGGTCCCGGTGGGGGCGGTGAGCATCGTTATTGCCGCCCTATTGTGCGTTTACGCAGTGCGGCTGCTGGCGAGCGATCATGCATTTGCCGAAGCTCGACGGAGCATCGCATCCGGCGATATCGCCCGAGCCTCTGAGCAATACCGTGCGGTGTTGCGCTTTGAGCCAATGGCGGCGACGGCCGATGTGAGCTACTCGCGCGCCATGCAACAAGCCGCTACACGTGTACCGATCTTCACCACCCGCCTGGCGGCGCGCCAGCAAGCTCTGGACGCGGGGATTCGCGCGGTCCGCGGCGCGGAGGATCGTCAGAATGCCTGGTATAACCTCGCGATGCTGCTCGCCGCGCAGAACGACGCTCCGGGCGCGGAACAGGCGCTGCGCAATGCCATCGCCTGGGCGCCGCATTGGTTCAAGCCACACTGGGCGCTGGCGCGGCTGCTAGCCCTTTCCGGGCGCGGCAATGAGGCTCTGGAAGAAGGCCGCATGGCCATCGAGTACGACGGAGGCCGTGACCAGGAAGTGGCCGAGACGTGGAAGCAGTTACAAATTCACTCGCGCTGATTTTTCACAAAGTGTTTACGATTCAGCCATTGTCCAGGCCTGGTGCGTCGCCTATAGTTAGGCAGGAGCACTTCTATGCGGATTCGTATTGCTGCACTATTATTTGTTTGCGCCGGCTTGGGATTGGCCCAAGGTCCCACGGTTTCGAGCGGTGGAATCCTCAACGGGGCAAGTTTCACGGCAGGCCAGCCGATCACCGGCGGTTCGTTGATCTCCATCTTCGGGACCAGCTTTGCGTCGAAGGTGGCGCAGGCGGACACCATTCCTTTATCGACCTCGCTCGGTGGCGTGACCGTTGAGTTTGTCAACGGTGACAAAAAAATCAGTGCGCCCATGCTGTTTGCCAACAGCACACAACTGAACGTACAAGTGCCTTGGGAGCTGGTTCCGGCGGGCTCCTCGGCCAATGTGAATGTCATCGTGAGCAGCAATGGTGTAGCTGCGGCTCCGGCGCAGGTCTCGGTGGCGCAGTTCTCGCCGGGCGTGTTCGCATCCAACGGATTGGCCATCGCCGTCAACAGCTCGGATGGAACGCTGGCCTGGCCGGTTGGCGCGGTTCCCGGATTGGCAACGCATCCGGCGAAGATCGGCGACACCATTCTGGTTTATGCCAACGGTATGGGCGCGGTTACCAGTCCTCCGGCCGATGGGGCGAATTCGCTGGATGAGATTCGCAGGAATTTGGTTACACCGCAGGTCATGATCGGGGGCGTGTCGGCCGTAGTTCAATTCTCCGGCCTGAGTCCCCAATTCGTGGGCGTGAATCAGCTCAACGTGGTGGTGCCGAATGTTGCGCCGGGAAGTAGCTTGCCCCTGCAGATTGCGGTGGGTGGAACCACCACTTCATCCGGAATTACGATGGCGGTTAGCCAGTAGGCGGCAAGCGGTCCGCTGATCGGTTTGTGGAATGAACAGCGCTTGGATTACCAGGCGCCGTCGCCGCGAATGATGGCAGGAATGGTGCGAGCCAGGATCTTGAAGTACGTTCTGGCCGTTAAGCTTCGCACCAGTTCCAGATCCATGACGGCGCGGCGTGGAAACCGGATCGCGCTGCGTCCATAGATCTGCCATAAGCCGGTGAGGCCGGGCTTCACCGACAACAACTCAGACGCGTCGCCCGAATAATAGCGATCGATTTCCGCTTGAGTGAGCGGGCGCGGGCCCACCAGCGACATCTCGCCGCGCATTACGTGCCATAGCTGCGGCAGTTCGTCGATGGAGTGCCTGCGGCAGAAGGACGCAAACCAACTGGTGACGCGTGGATCGGACGGATCCTTTCCGGCATCCTCTAGGCCCGCATCCTCGGGATCGGCCGCTATGAGCTCGATCCAAGCGCCGCCGCCGGCCGTTTCTCCATCCACTGGCCACATGCTGCGCAGCTTCAGCATCCAAAACGGCTTACCATCCTGTGCCACGCGCAGGTGTGCGATGAAGGGCGAGCGTCGCGACAGAGCCGCAACCGCAACGGCAGAGGTTGCGATCACCGGCGCTGCCATCGCTAGCAGCAGGAAACCGGCCGCTTGCTCCATGGTTTCCGGCAGCGAGAATGTTCTCGCCGCGCGCGATTCGTCGAGAAGAGGGGTTTCAAAAGGTCCAAGGTTGATGGTAGACACAGCGAGAAGGTCCCGAATCGGAGGGTCCTAATCGCAGTATACGGGCGGGGCCTCCTCACACCAAGCGTTCTACAATTTGTTTGCATTTCTTTTACGCAAACATCACTTGCCAAAGTCCGGACTCCGCTTGACAGGCTATCCTCAGTGCATATGCGCAGGCCTCTGAGCACTCTTGGCGTGGCGGCCCTTTGCCTCAGCTTGGCGGCTTGCCGCCCGGTTTCTCGCGGCCAGGGCGATTCGCCCGCAATCGTCGGCACGTGGTTTGTGACGATTCCCGAAGCGCCGTTCCGGTACCACATGTTTGTGTTCCATTCGGACGGGACCATCGAGCAGTCTAATCCCGACGCGGGAGATCCCAACGCCAGCGACAGCAATGGCATGGGTGCGTGGGCGGCGGATGGCGACAAGATCAAAGGCCGGTTCGTCGAGATCGCGGCCGATCGAACGACGCGCCAGTTTGTTAGGCGCGGTGAGATTTCCTTTTTGATCCAGGTAAACGGCAACGCGTTTAGCGGAACAGCGAGCGCCATTTTTTACGACGCCGAGGGACGACCATTGAGAGCGCCGTTAGCGGCCACGCTGGCAGGCCAACGCGTGGTGCCTTAGCGGCCTCGAACGGCGTCCACCAGCGTCACATGGTTGTCATCGAGAATCGTGCCAGTGGCCCGTTCCAACGCCGCGCGAGCCTTCAGATACGCGCTCTTGGCCACTACCACCGTGGACCGGGCCTGCGCCAGGTAGCTTTCATACTGAATGATGAAGAAGCTGGTGGAGGCGCCCACTTGAAACTTGGCCTGCTCAACATCCAGCGACTCCTGCTGTAGTTTCTGGGTCTCGACGGCTGCGTCATACGACGCCCGGGCGCGCCGCATCGCGATGAGCGCGTCTTCCACTTCCAGCTGCGCCTGTTTGCGAAGCTGCTGTTCGAGCACCTGGCTCTGGCGCAGCAGGATCTCGTCGCGCGTGACGTCGGCCTGGGCGATCCGATTGCGCAGAGGCAAAGTAAGATTGAGGCCGATTCCATAGGTTGGATATCTGCGTGTGGCAAGCTGCTCTAGCGCACTCCCATAACCGCCAAGCAAAGGGCTCTCGATGGCCGGCGCCAAAGGATTCAGCTGAGCCGCCAGTGCGCCGTTTTGAGCTGTGCCCACCAGATCCAATTCCGGCCGCAGCCCGTTGCGCGAGCCTTCGAGACTGATCTGGGTGTTCTCCAACTGCACGCCGGCCTGACGCAAATCGGGCCGATTGGCGAAAGCCTGGACCAGCAGGTCCTGCAGCGGCCGAACTTCGTCGGTTCCAGGAACCTCGATGGAATCGGTCGGGATGATGCGGGCATTCAACACATCGGGATCGTTGTCCGTGCGGCGAGTGATGACATTCTTGACGATGGCCTCCTGCTCCTCGAGCAGCCCGCGCGAGTCGATGAGATCCTGGCGGATGGAAAACACCTGCGCGTTGGCGCGTGTCAATTCCACCGGCGCCTGCGTGCCTTCGTCCACTTCTGCCTTGGTGTCGGTGAAGAGCTTCTCGGCCGACGCCAGCGTCTCTTCCTTCACTTTCACGTCTTCATAGAGAGCCACCAGGTCCGTATAGAGCCGCACCACGCCGTAAACCGTCGCGATAAGCTGCTGCTGCACTAATAGCCCGGCGATTTTCTGCTCGTTCTTCGAGATGCGAATGAAGCGGCGATTCACGGCCAATCCGAAGCCGCGTAACAGCGGCTGGGTGACGGTGAATCCCAGGCTGGACGTGGTGTAGGGACTAAAGGCGCTCTGCAGAGAATTGGTTGTGTACCGGGCGTTATCAAAGCCGACGTTCAATTCCGTGCCGGGGCCGAAGCCTTGTGTGTACGCGGCATTGGCGTTGGTGGTGTTGCCCGTAAGAGCGTTGACGCCATAAGCCGATGGATCCGTATCCGGCGTGGTTTGATGCGTCCAATTCAGCTGACCGGTGAGCGCGGGGTCGAATTGCGGAATGGCCGGGCCGGCAGAAAGCGGAACAGACTGCAGCAAGGCCAGATTATCCAATTGTTCGGAAAGCGCGCCGAGCTCGGATGGATTGGTCGGCACCGAGCCCGCTGCTCCCACGCTGAGCGCCGCCGCCGCGGTGACCAGAGGGCTGGCCGGCCCTCCCACTCCCACCGGCACTTCGAACACATTATAGGGAAGTCCGCGCAGCGCCCCGCCACCTTTGGCGCGCTGCAACTCCATGTCGGCGGCGGGAAGATTATAGCGTTCGAGCTGAATATCCAGATTGTTTTCGATAGCCAGCGCCACCGCGTCTGAGAGCGAGAGATAGATGTTCCCCGCACGCAGCAATTGCCGGAGGCGCGCTGAATTGGAAAGATCCACGGGCGCGAAGGGATGTTCCACATAGGGCTGCTTCACCCAGTCGAACACTTCGGCCGCGAAACCCGCCGGAGTGAGCAAAAGCCAACAGAGAAATACGACGCTGATCTTTTTCATGCTGATTGTTTTCATGATGGACCTGGTTACAGGCACGCGCCGCGCGACAGCATCGCGCTCACCTGTTCTTTCAGAGTACGTTAGAGGAGAAAAAGGCACGACCTAGCGCGAGCGTGTGGCCCCGCCGCCAGTGCCTTCCGCCGTCACAATGGGGTGAACCTTCACGCCTTCCTGAACGGAATCGTTCGGATTCGCGATCACCCGCTGTCCGGCGCTCAGACCCGAGAGGATTTCGATACTGCTCCCGTAGTCCCGGCCAATCACGACGCGCGCGAAATGCACGGCGTTGTTGGGGTCGAGCACCGCCACCAGCGTGCCTTGCGGGCGCACCGAGAGAGTGTTGCTCGGCAGCAGCAGCGGCGGATCTTTGCGGGGTAGATGTAAATCTACTTCCACGTACATGCCGGGAAGCAGCTTGCCTTCCGGATTCGGCACCTGAACCTCCACCAGCAAGGTTCGGCTGGACGGATCCAATGCGTTCGCGGTGCGCGTGACGGCGCCGGAGAACTTGCGTTCCGGAAGCTCAGGCGTTGCGAGCGACGCCATCTGTCCCACATGTACATCGGAGGCGCTGGATTGCGGGACGTTCAAATACGTACGGAGAAGATTGGTTTGCGCGATGCGAAATAGCATGGTGCTGCCGTTGTTCACCAGTGTTCCAACATCGACGTTGCGCAACGTGACCACGCCGGCGAAGGGCGCGCGCACCTTCAGATATCCCTGCATGTCACTCAGCCGGCCGACATTCGCCTGCATGGCGGAGATGTTTCCCTTGGCGGCATCCACAGCGCGCTCCAGCGCCCTGACATTCGCGGCCTGAGCCTGATATTGCGCTTGATACTGATCGTTCTCTTGTTTCGAGACCGCTCCACGCTTGACCAGATTGTCCCAGCGCGTGGCGGTCACCTGAGCGATGGACTCGTTGGCTTTGCCCTGTTCGAGCGCCGCGCTCGAGCGTTCCAGGTCTGCCTGCGCCTGTACCACGGAGGCCTGCGCCTGCCGCACCTGTTGATCCAGGTCGGGCGCCTCTACTTCGGCCAGAAGCTGTCCGGCGGTTACGCGGTCGCCGATGTCCACATAGCGGCGTTCGACGTAGCCTTCGGCCCGCGCCAGAATCGGCGCTTCCGTTACCGGTTGAATGTTGCCTGGTAGAACCAGGTCGCCGATGGTGGACGCTTTCTTTGCCACCACCACAGTCACATCGGGAAGCGCGTCATTTTGCACGTTCGCTTCGGCGATGACCTGCAGATCCCGCCGGTGGTGCGGAATGTAGCCGGCGAAGAAGGCAGCTAAAAACACCGCGGCCACCAGAAGCAGCAGCATGGTGATCTTGCCGCCCGAGGGACGCTTGGGAGCTTCGAGAGCGGTGTGCGCCTGGTGCGAATTCTTTTGGGCCAACTGCCTGGTCAGCCGATCGATTTCCGCGCGCAGGGCCAATTCGGTGGCCGGCGCCGGCCGCTCCATCGGATTATCTGGTTCCTCAATAGTCGGTGATGTCATTTACAAGTTCAAATATCAATAAGTCTGGAATTCGGGCTCGGGCATTCCGTCGCGCTCTTCTTCTTCTATCAGCTTGTCGTGGTCGACGGGCGGTTGTTTGCGCAGGTAGCTGTATACGATGGGCACGATAAACAGCGTGGTTACCGTAGCCAGGAGCAAACCTCCGATCACGGCCCGGCCGAGCGGGGAGTTCTGCTCGGCGCCTTCGCCGATTCCAAGGGCCATGGGCAACATCCCGAGAATCATTGCCGCCGCGGTCATCAGCACCGGCCGCAGCCGCGTGTATCCAGCCGACAGCGCCGCGGCTCGCGCGCCCTTCCCTTCTATTCTTTCGTCATTGGCGAAGACCACCATCAGAATGCTGTTGGCCGTAGCCACTCCGATACACATGATGGCGCCCATCATCGACGGAACATTCAAGGTGGTTTGCGTCACGAACAGCATCCACAGGATGCCCGCCAGCGCGCCAGGCAAGGCGCACAGGATGATGAACGGATCCACCCAGGACTGAAAATTGACCGCCATCAACAGGTATACCAGAACGATGGCCGCCAGCAGACCCAGGCCGAGGCGATAGAAAGAGCTGTTCATGGTGGCTGCCTGCCCCCGCAAAAAGATCTGCGTGGTCTTGGGAATCTTGGTGTTGGCGATGAGTTTTTCCACCTGCGAGGCTACGCCGCCCAGGTCGCGCCGGTCGACATTGGCGTACACGTCGAAGACGGGCTGTACGTTGTAATGATTCAAAATCTCCGGGCCAGTGCTGTGTTCGATGGTGGCGAGGTTCGACAGCAATTGCGTTTGGTAGGGCAGCGTACCGGGATTGGCGTAGGCCGCCGAGCTTTGATTGGGCGCCGTGCCGGTGGAGGCATCGCCCTCGTTGGCCGAGCCCGCCATGGAGCCGGGAGTGTTGAAGGCCACGGCGCTCCCGACGGAGACCGGCGTGCGCATCAGCTTATCGAGCGAATCCAGCTTATATTGCGGGGTCTGGATCAGGACGTTGTAGCTTACGCCGTTCTTCCAGTTGAGCCAGAAGTTGGGAGCCACCTGGCTGCTGCCGCTCAACGAAATCAGCAAACTGCTGGCGACGTTGCTCTGCGTGAGGCCGAGCTGCCCGGCTTTGATGCGATCCACGTTGATGCGCAGTTCGGGCGCGTTCACCACCTGGTGCACGTGAACGTCGGCGGCGCCGGGAATACGCGCAACCTGCTCGGACAAACGCGCGGCGATCTTGTAATTCACATCTGCGTCGCGGCCGGTGACTTGCACGTCGATGGGAGCGGGCAGCCCGGAGTTCAGAATCTGGTTGGTGATATTGGCGGCTTCGAAGAAGACCACGATGTCGGGAAATTTCTCATGCAGCCGCTTGCGTAGACGTTCGGTGGTGATCTCGGTGGAAGTATGATCCTCGGTCAGCGAGATGAGAATGTCGCCGTCATTCTCCCCGATCACAGTGCTGTCGCCAAAGGCCAGATTAAACCCGCCGGGCGGCACTCCAATATTGTCGACAATCGTGTCCAGTTCGCGCGCGGGGATCACGGCGCGGATCTCCCTTTCAATTTCAGCGAAGATCAGCTCCGTTTTCTCGACGCGCGTTCCAGCCGGCGCCTGCGCGTGCAAACGAATTTGCCCCGAATCGACGGTAGGGAAAAAATCGCGGCCCACCAGGAACGCCAAACCCAAAGAGCCCAGCGCGAAAATCATGAAGCCGGAGAGCACAACGGCACGATGATCGAGCGCCCAGTCGAGCAATCCGGTATAGGCAGCGCGAAAGCTTTCAAAGCGGCGGTTAAATGCAAAGTGGGTGCGCCAGATGATGGAATGGCCTTCCGCGGTCCCGCCCTCGCCATGCTCGCCGGACCGATACATGTCCACTTCCGGCTTCAGCATGTAGTGCACCATGGTGGGAATCAGGGTGCGCGACAGCATATAGGATGCGAGCATGGCGAAAACCACCGCCAGCGCTAGCGGCGTGAACAGAAACTCGGCGGCGCCCGTCAAAAGCAGAACCGGCGCGAACACTATACAGATGGAAAGCGTGGAAACGAACGCCGGGATCGCGATCTGTTGCGCGCCATCCAGCACCGCGCGCACCAGTGGCTTCTTCATCGCCAGATTGCGGTGTGTATTTTCGATTTCCACCGTGGCGTCATCCACCAGAATGCCAACCGCCAGCGCCAGACCGCCCAGTGTCATGACATTAATGGTGTGCCCCATCAGTTTCAGGATGATGAGCGAAGTCAAGATGGACAGCGGAATCGATATGCAAACGATCACCGTGCTGCGCCAGCTTCCCAGAAACAGCAGAATCATCAAGCCGGTGAGCAGCGCGGCTATCGCCGCCTCGCGCACCACGCCCTCAATGGACGCGCGCACGAATACCGACTGGTCCACGAGTTGCCGCACCGTCAACCCGGGAGGCATGCCGGCTTCAATCCTAGGAAGCGCGGCCTTCACCTTATTGACGATGTCGAGCGTGGAAGCCTGGCCATTGCGCAGGATGGTAAGCAGCGCCCCGCGTTTTCCATTGGTCCGCACGATGTTGGTCTGCACCGCGAAGCCGTCGCGCACAGTGGCCACGTCTTTCAAGTAAACGGTGGCGCCGTTCACAGTCTTTACGGGCAGATTGTTCAGGTCGCCGAGAATTTCCGGGCTGCTGTTCAGCCGAACCGCGTACTCGGTGTCGCCCACCTTGATAGTCCCGGCCGGCACAATCAGGTTCTGCTGGCTGAATGCATTGGAAACATCGATGGGCGACAACTGCTTGGCGTACATTGCGTTCGGATCCAGATCCACCACCACCTGGCGCTGCTTGCCGCCATAGGGGCCCGGCACCGAAGCGCCCTGAACCGTGGCCAGCGGAGTCCGGATGAAGTTATTCCCATAGTCTTGGATTTCCTGCTCGCTCAACGTCTTGCTTTCCAGCCCCAACTGGAGGATGGGCACACTGGAAGCGTCGTATTTAAGAACGTTGGGTGGGAAAATCCCCGGCGGCATGGCCCGAACCACTACGTTCGCGATGGCCGAGATCTGAGACATCGCCATCTCGATCTTTACGTTGGGCTGAAAATAAATGCGCACCACGGACACGCCGTAATACGATTGCGACTCGATGTGTTCAATGTCGTTGACCGTGGTGGTCATGCCGCGTTCGAAGACGGTAAGAATGCGGCTCTCCATCTCCGACGGCGACATTCCCGCGTAGTTCCAAACCACACTAACGACGGGAATATTGATGTACGGAAAAATGTCGATGGGCATCGTGATGATGGAGACCAATCCCAACAGCAAAATGGCCACGGACATGACAACGAAGGTATAAGGGCGGCGAAGTGCTAAACGGACTATCCACATACACAGCTCAAGCTATATAGTTGCAATGATGACTTTTGGGCTCCGGAGGTTATTGGCCCTTTTGAGCTACGGGGCCCAGAACACCCATTGTATCCCACTCATTCGGGGGTAGTTGTTCCGCTAAATCGCAGATTTCTGAACAGTGTTTGCAGCGCCATCGCACACAGCAACGAACAGCTCCAGCCGCTTGGCGCATGGTCAGCTTGCGCCGGGAAGAAGCGAGGGCGGCCTACCCTGTAACATGGCCGATTATTGTGTCAACGAGAAGGTCGGCAATCGGATCGGCAAGAATCAGTGCGGGATTGATCTCCATCAGCATCTGATTCACGCGATGCTTCATGCCGGTCTTAAACTCCTTGATGTCTGCTGGGCTTAAGCGGCGGAGTTGGGACCCGTCAAGGGTGTGGTCGATAGCGCCGAGGATTCCTGGCGTGAAATTCAAGGGACCTATCTGACCGGGGCCGCTCAGCACCGGATCGAGGAGAATCCGCTGGGCGTGGTCGCGTCCCACGTCATAGTCGTGGTCGCGGTATCTCTGATCGAAGAAACCCAAGAACGATTGGATGCCGGTGCTGGCCAGTTCGCTTTCCTTGGCTGTAATCCCGTAAATGACCATGAGGTCGCGCGCCCCAAGGCCGGCTGCGGATTCAAAGGCGAGAATCGCATCGCGGAATGCGATGGGTCCGCCTTGAAGCCCGGCAAGGGCAGCCATTTCTGACGCGTATTGTGTTGCTATGCGGTCTTTCGCGGCATCCAGGGTTTCCGGCAGCCCTCCCGGCGGGTGATGCTGGTTGTTCGGAAAGAAAAGGATCAGCAACTGTGTGGCGACTTCCTGCAGTGAGCCAACCGTGATCTGTCCGTGCAGAATCACGTCTTTCAACTGGTGCGCGCGTTCATCAAGCTTTGAGATGCGTTCGTTTACGCCGTTGGCCGTAATCCAATCCTCGAAGCCCGCCTGGCCGGTGCCGACGCCAATGAGCCTTTTGGCCATGTGGAAGTAATTGGCTTCCGATGCCGAGAACTCTACTGGCGATGGGTCTTTCTCATGGGGCGACACAAACATGTAGAAACGTTGTGGCTCAACATGTTCGTCTATCGGGTCCACCAGGTTCTTCGCCATGCCGAGGGGTTGATTTTGCAAGATTCCGCCGTCGGAGTAGGCGAAAGGCGTGGGATCGCCCTTCCAGGCAAGAGTCGGACTCGTATAATCGTCCGGGTCGGTGGTTTTGGAACGCACCAGTTCCTGCGGGCGAAAAGCAATCGGGAAGGCGCCGCACGCAACGGCAGCTGCTCTAATCGGCTCCCAGAATTCTCTGTTGTCATTCTTTTCAGCGTCTATCGGGCGCGTCAACTGATCTGAATAGTCGATGTAGGTGAAGCTTCCTCCGGGCGTCACCTCATGAGTAAAAGGAAGGCCATTGAGGTTCGTCAAAGCGAGCCCGAGGCGAAGTGAACCGTCGACCGCGGGGTGTCGAACCGGGGCTGGCGGCTGATCAGTCTTGTACCGTTTCATAATGAGTTCGGTGGAAATCGCCGCGATTAGATCGGAAGAGAAGACTGACCGAAGAGCCATTTCTTTCGGGCCGGTGTGTTGCAGGCCATCCAGGCTTATGCGCTCCACCCAGGCATAGTAGAGCGGATTGTCGTACGGACCTTTGAACTCATCCGCCGAGTAGAGAAGCTTCTGCGCGAGAATGGCCGCCGTCATTCCTCCCGCGGATGCTCCGGTTATTACGTCGATGGTGATCTTGTCGTCGGGGACGGTTCTGGGATTCTCATTATGCTGCCGGATCGCATCCAGCACCTCCCAAAGAACGCCGCCCTCATAGCTTCCCAAGGACACTGCGCCCGCTATTGTAACCGCCAGCTTTTTAGGCATATGGAAGAGATTTTATCCCGTTCGTGTGCATTTCTGCTGGAACGGCGATTAACAGCATTGACATTAAACTCGTGACCGGAGCCGATTTAGCGGGATGCTGCTGCAATCGTGCCTGGAGAGAGGCCCGAGGCTCCCAGAGCCGCTGCCAAACAATGTTGAAATTCGAACTCAGACGTGCCAGTCCGGAGTTGCAACGTAGGAACGGTTAATATCCGCGACGGTCTGCGTGCCGCAGTTTCCCATCACCAGTTTCAGCTCGCCCTGAAGGATTTCGAGGACCCGGTCCACGCCAGCCTCCCCGAAAGCTCCCAATCCCCAGAGGAATGGGCGCCCGATTCCAACCGCCTTGGCTCCCAGCGCGAGCGCCTTGAACACGTCCGTTCCGCGGCGAAAACCTCCGTCGACAAAGACCGGAATGCGGCCGCCGACCTCGCTGACGATTTCGGGAAGAGCCTCGATGGTCGCTCTTCCCGTTTCCGTGGATCTGCCGCCATGGTTGGAAACCAGGATACCGTCGAGGCCACGGTCGACCGCGAGGCGCGCGTCCTCGCGGGTATCGATCCCTTTGATAAAGAGCTTCAACTTGGTCGCTTTTCGCAACTGGTCGACAAATTCCCAGGTCATGGCCGGATTCTGAGTGCCGATACCGGTCATGTCGATCCCGTCGTACATCTTCCGTTCCTTGACGGTCGGACCTTGCCCGTTTTCATGACACGTCACGCATTGGCCGAGATTCTTCGGGCGGGTACGCAGGTAGGTCTCACTGTTGCGGCCCGTGGTGTTATCGACGGTGAGCGCAATTACGGGACACCCCGCGGCCTCGACGCGCCGCACGATTTTCTGGCATGCGTCCCAGGAGGTCGGAGCATACAGTTGGTACCACACCGGCCTGCCGTGCGCGCTGCACACATCCTCCACAGCGGTCGAGGTGGCGGTCGAAAGCATCTGCATCGTTCCTCTGGCTTTGGTGGCGCGCGCGACTGCGAGTTCACCATCCGGATGAAAGGATTTCTCGCCGCCAGTGGGGCAGGTGAAGATCGGGCTGTTGTACACCGTGCCGAACAGCTCCGTCCGCATATCCACTTTGGTCGCATCGCGAAGCCGGCGCGGGCGCAACTGGAAGTGCTGGAATCCCTCGCGGTTGGCGCGCAGAGTTACGTCGAAGTCCACTCCGCTTCTCATGTACGCCCAGTGGCCAGGCAAAACCTTACGGTGGGCGGCTTCCTCGAAATCCAGCACGTTGAGAGCTTCTTTCGGATCGCCGATTACATCCACAATTTCCGTCGCCTGCTGCGCGAAAGCGCCAATCCCTCCTAGGGCAGCAACGTAGGGGCTGGCGGCAAGAAATCTCAAGAAAGCGCGACGGTCATGAGTGGGCAACGTCCGGGTTTTCATGGCCGCCCATTCTATCCAAAGACGGGCCATGATGCAGGACTTGACCCATTTTCCGACCCGTCGCGATAGACTTGTTTGATCATCGTGCGGTTTCTTCAAAGGAGAATCAGCCATGTCGCGTTCCCATCGAGCGAGAGTCACCTCTCAGGTAATCGTCGCGGTCATCGGAATATTAGGTGGCAGCAGGGTGCACGCCCAGGTCAGCGCCGCGGCCGCCAATAATCTACCGAATCCGTATCACCCGGTCGAGAACTGGGCGCAGCTTCCAGCGGGCATCGAGTGGGGACAGGTGATTTCTGTTGATCCGGACGGGCACGGCAACATCTGGGTTTTCCACCGGAAGGATCCAGCAATCCTCGAGTTCGATTCGTCCGGCAAGCTGATCAAAAGTTTTGGTTCGGGGTTTGTGCAGGCCCACGGCATGGCGGTCGATCGCAGCGGCAACATTTGGGTTACCGACGCAGCGGCGAAAGACGGCAAGGGCCAGCAAGTTTTTGAGTTCAGCCCGAAAGGAAAGCTACTGATGACGCTGGGGAAGGCCGGCGTCGCAGGGGACGGCCCCGATACCTTCAACGGCCCTTCTGGGGTGGCCGTCGCACGTAACGGCGACATTTTCGTTGGCGACGGGCACGGCGCAGGCACGAACGCCCGCGTCGTGAAGTTCTCGAAAGACGGGAAATTCCTCAAAGCCTGGGGCAGCATGGGATCGGGACCTGGCCAATTCGACACGCTGCACAGCCTGGCGATGGATTCCCGAGGGCGCCTGTTTGTCGCAGACCGGGGAAACAGCCGGATTCAGATCTTTGATCAGGACGGAAAGTTTATCGCCGAATGGAAGCAGTTCGGCCGGCCGAGTGGAATCTTCATTTCGAAGGATGACACGCTGTACTCGGTCGACTCACAGTCAGACGAGAAGACCAACCCAGGGGTAAAGCGCGGCATCCGTATTGGGAGCGCGAAAGATGGCACCGTGAAGGCTTTTATCCCAGATCTCTCGACTGATCCGCGGATCGCGCTCGCAGAAGGAGTGAGCGCCGACGCTCAGGGCGACATCTACGCGGCGGGCGTAAGTTCCATGGGGTTGCACAAGTTCGCTCGCTCGCGATGAAGTGGCATGCTTGAAGCGGCAGACGCTTGCGTGTGAGCATTCTTCAGCCGGCGATGCCCGACGCCCAAGCGTCGCGCCTAAGCGATAGACTGGAGCGAGAAAATCGTATGAATCCAGCTTGGCTCGGCCTATTCGCGCTGATTGCCGCATCCGCTTTTGCGCAGACCTCCGCGGAGAGCTTCCCGCCAACGGCGACCATGCAACAGCTCATGTTGGATCTCATTCACCCGGCATCCAACGACATCCTGCTGTTTGTGAATCGTGGTTCGCCCAAAGATGAAAAGCCCAAAGATGAAAAAGAGTGGGCCGCTATTCGGCGCAGCGCGCTGACGCTGGCAGAATCCGGAAACCTTCTCATGCTGCCGGGCCGCGCCAGAGATAAAGCCAATTGGGCGACAGATGCGAAAAATCTAGCAGATGTTGGCGCTGCCGCTTACAAGGCGGCACAGGCGAAAGATTTCCCCGCGCTCGCCGCGATCACCGACTCGCTGGATGCCTCCTGCACCACCTGTCACAAGCACTATCGGCCGAATGTGTTTCCCCACAATGGAGATGGTGAGGGAGGGTCCAAATGAGCTATTCGCGCCGGAATTTCCTCAAGGCTGCCGGATCGGGCGTCGTATTGACCGCGGTGGGCGGGGAATACGTTTTCGTCTCGGCAGCTGCTCCGGCGCTTCCGTCCCCGATGACAAAGGAGAAGGCGTCATTCCTGATCAACGGAAAACTGCACGCCGCCGAATACGAAGCGCGCACCACGTTGTGGGAAGTCATCGCCATCAAGCTCGGCCTCACCGGAACCAATCGCAGTTGCAACCGTGCCAGTTGCGGAGCCTGCAGCGTGCTGGTGGACGGCATCCCCGTCTATTCCTGCCATACGCTCGCCACCGAAGCGGCCGGAGGCAAGAAGATCCTGACCATCGAAGGCCTGGGAGGCGATGACAAAAGCCATCTGCATCCCTTGCAGCGGATCGGCCACATGCGCGTGGCCGCCGATTGCGGATTTTGCACGGCTGGGTGGATTGTTACCGCGAAAGGGCTCCTCGACAAGAACCCCAATCCGAACGAAGATCAAGTGAAGGCCGCTCTGGCCGGCCACATATGCCGGTGCGCGGCGTACCCGAACATCATACGGACGGTGCTCGATTCCGCAGCGGTGCTGCGCGGGAACAAAATACAAATCGAACCCGAGCCGGATTCCATCATCCGGATCAAGATGCCAATGGTCCGGGATTACTCCACCAGCGGCGGCCATCTGGCTGGCGATGAGGTGCTCGAAGGCGCGCAAAAGACCGTCACCAGGAAATGGCAAGGCTATCCCCCTGAGAATCTACACGTGCTTGGCAAGCCGCTGCCGGCCCTGCCGGAAGTCTCCATCCCGAGATTTACGGGCAAAGCGCAATACGCCTCCCGGGTCTGGTTCCAGGACCTACTGTATGTGAAGTTTCTCACCTGCCCGCATCCGCACGCGCGCATCAAGACCATCGACACCGGCACGGCGGAGAAGATGCCCGGCGTCGCGTACATCCTTACTTATAAGAACGCTCCGAAGCCGAAGGGCCCGCCCGCGGCCGGATTGAGGGCCATGCCCGATGCGCTGCCCCAGGAGCTCAATCTTCAGGGCGAAGCAGTGGCACTGGTTGCGGCGGAGACCGAAGATCTTGCCGAGGACGCGGCGGCCGCCATCCAGGTGGAGTACGAAGTCTTGCCATTCGCATCGACGCTCAAGGACACGATGGCTCCCGATGCAGCCGACCTGCGCGGAGGAAAAGGGAACCTTCTACGGCACGCCAGTTCGCCCGCCAAGTTCCCTAACGCCACCTGGGCGGCGGAGCAGGGCGACGTCGAACAAGGATTCGCCGAAGCCGATGTGATCAAGGAATTCACTTACCATTTTGCCGGCGCCGTGTCGTTTCCCATACAACCCAGCGGCAGCGTGGCCAAGTGGGACGGGGATCGGCTTACGTTTTGGGGCATGGGCCAGGGGATTTATCCACCACGCGCGAACCTCGCGAATGCGCTCGGCATCGATCCATCGAAAATTCGCTTCATCAATAAATGGAATGGTTCTACTTTCGGATCCTCAAGATTGGCAGCCGAGCGATTTTATCCGTTGATTGCACACCTGGCGAAACTTACCGGCCGGCCGGTGAAGGTGATGCTGCCGAAGGACCAGGAACTCGCGCAACTGGTGATTAAACCGGAGACCATCACGAAATTCAAAGTGGGCGTGAAGAAAGACGGGCGGATCACAGCGATCTATCACGAGGTTTACGTCAGCGTCGGCGAACTGGAGTTTGGCGTGCACGCCGACGGCCCAGGCAACGCATTTAACCAATTGGAGCTGTACACGGCGCACGTTCCGCACTGGCGATCTTTATGGTGCGCCTATCGGACGAATGCGCCGCGCCCTGGGCCCTCGCGCAGCCATATCCAGCAGGAAACGAAATGGTCCTGGGAAAACATGATGGATGAAATGGCCGACGCTGTGGGAGTGGATCCGGTGGAGTTTCGCCTGAAACATATTACGCGGCTCACGCTCGCGGACACGCGACATCCGTATCAATCGTTCGCCTCCGTGGAAGTTCTGGAAGAAGGCGCCAAGGCCTTCGGATGGGACAAGAGAAATCAGGTAGCGGGCGGCGCGCCGGGAAGATTCAAGCGTGGATTTGGCCTCGGCATGTCGCAGCATCACGGCGGCCTGATGGGTTACCACGAAGGGGAGGAAGCGTTCGCGAAACTGGCCGCGGCGCCCGGCGCGAATCTGTTCAGCGCCGATTTGGAGCTGGGGGCCGACGGTCACGTGACCATGAAAGTCGCGCTTCCAGACAGCGGATCGAACGCCGGCACGGCGCTGGCGCATGTCACCGCGGAGATGCTGGGATTCACTACGCGCGATCCCATCCGGGTGATTTGGGGCGACTCCGACATCGCTCCTTCCAGCGACGAGTGGTTTGGAGGCAGAACCATTACCTTGCAGGGAGCAGCAATTTGCAGCGCCGCCGACAAGCTGCGCAAGGATCTGCTGACTCGCGCAGCCTCGGCCTTGCGGGTCAACGCGGAAGCGCTTCAGATTCGCGACGGAGTGATCTCGTCCACCGAGAATCCATCCAAGAGCACCACCTTTGCTGCACTTGGTCAAAGCCAACAATGGCGTGATTCGCCAAACTGGCCGCGGCGTTGCCGGCGGCGAACGAGGAGGATCGAACAAGGGCGTGGGGGCCTGCTTCGTCGAGGTGGAGGTGGACACTTGGACCGGCAATTGGCGCTTCGTGCGGGCGACTTACGTGCACGACACGGGCCTGGTGATCAACCCGCTGGTTGCCGAGGCCGACATGGTGGGGTCGCTGGTGGAGAGCACTCAAGTTGCCACCGATGCTATTCCGTGGGATCGCGAATTTCCGGGTACGCGGCATTACAGCGTGGGCTACTTGTCCTATCGCCTTCCGACCATCATGGACATTCCGAAATCGACGCAAGTGTACATCGACAGCCTGGAGCCGCGCTGGTTCTATGGCGTAAAGAGCTTCAGCGAAACCAGCATTGGGGCCGTGCCGGGTGCGATTTCGAACGCCATTTATAATGCTTGCGGAGTCAGAATCCGGGAGCATCCCATCACGCGGGAAAAAATCATGGCCGGCCTGAAGTCGCAACGGGGGCGAGCATGAAGCAAATCGCTATCTATCGCCCGAAGACAGTAGACGAAGCTGTACAAATCCTGTCGTCGCATGGAACCGAAGCCGGAGTTTATGCGGGTGGGACGGATCTTCTCATCCGGCTAAAGAACCGGCTGAAGCAAGCGCCCAGCTACCTGGTTGATATCAAGACCATCGACAATCTCCGTTACATCAAAGAAGATGCGCAAGGACGCGTCCAGATCGGTGCGGCCACCAAGCTGGCGGAGATCGCCGAATCCGACTTGTTGAAGAAGAGATACCCGATGCTGATCGACGCCATCAACATGATCTCGTCGCCGGAACTCCGCAATGCATCCACCATCGGTGGCGACCTGTTGCAGGAAGTCTGGTGCCAGTATCTGCGCGGCGGCTATGCCTGCTGGAGAAATGGCGGGCATCTCTGCTATGGGGCCATCGGCGACAACAGCTATTATCATTCCGCGATGGGCGGGCGGCTGTGCTACGCCGTCTATCCCGGCGATGCAGCGGTGGCACTGATCCCGTTCGATGCCTCTGTGAAATTGGCCACGCCCGCGGGCACCAAAGAGCTGACCGTCGAGCAACTGGTGCCCGGGGACTTGCTCGTGGATGGGCGCATCCAATCCCATGTGGTCCGCTTCAATGAGATCCTTACCGAGGTAAACCTGCCTCCGCCCAAACCAAACTTACGGGCATCGTTTGAGAAACTGAGACCGCGCGGCGTGTGGGACTTTGCCATGGCCTCACTGGCGCTGAGTCTCCAGCTCGGCGGCAACAGCATTGAAGATGCGCGGGTCGTCTTTGGGGGAATCGCGGGGAAACCGCTGCGCGAACGCACGGTAGAGGCGTTTCTCAAGGGCAAGACGCTGAGCGTCGATTTGGGCGGTCAGGCGGTTGCGATTGCTCTGGCGAACGCAGCGCCGCTCAAGTACAACGCGACCAAGATCGACATGGCCAAGGGGCTGTTGGCTTCGGGCTTGGCCAAGCTGCGCGCCAGCGTAGCCTGAATGTATGCAAGTGTGACGCATGCAAACCATTAGGGGCATTCTGTTTGAGCCCGTCGGCTGTCTCGCCGAATTCCCTGCGGAGCCATTCCTTGAAATCGCCGCTCGCTTGTCCGGACGTAAGAAGAAGACGAGCGGGTCCGGCAGCCGGGCCTACTGGCATTTACTGAACTTGATGGAAACGTCTAAGAGTGACTCATTGGAAGCTCTCGAAGTGGGAGCCGTGGATGGCGCGAGTCTGTACGAAGATGTGATACCGGCGCTCGCTGAATTGAAAGCGATGGGCATTGAGCTGTGCATCACGTCGTCGCTTTCCAACGCCGCCGTCGCGCGCTTCCTGGACAAGGGCTGCCTGCACGAATACTTTTCGTCCGTGTGGAGCAGAGATAATGCGAAGGGCATAAAGGCCGCGTCGCTGAAATCCGCCCTCGACGCGGCAGGCCTCGAACCGCGACAAGCCATGTTTCTTACCGACACGGCGGAAGGTCTGAAAGTGGCCGAGAGCGTGGGTGTCAACCCGATTCTGATGATGAACGATCCCGATGAATCCCGGCGGTTGGCTATGCATGATCCAGCAGGGGGGATCGTCTCGCTGCACGAACTGCCCGATTTTATTAGGTTCGTTCGAGCAGAAAACATCAGACCGCGCCACGAGTTTCCAGCAGGCCTTCCAGCGGGCTGTTAACGGCTGTGAAGGAAGATCAGCGAGCGAAGTCCGTCAGGTTTGTGTCTACTACTCGACACAAAAGACCGGATTGCCTCTCGTGACGAACTTGCGATTGCCGGTAGATTCCTAAAGTCAATGAGTTGTCGTTGGCCACCAGGTTGCTCTTGAACACGTGCGAGAGGGCCGTGGCTGAAATCACTGGAACAGTGCCGTCATCAATGTCCGCCGAACAGAGGTTGAAAGTGTTGAACCTCAACCTGCCGGCGCCGCCCGAGCCATTCGGGGCTTTGGAGCTGATTCTTGAAGTGCAGTCGTGATCACAAGGAGAGCACTGATGACAATGCTAGTGGCGGCAGTAGCCGGAACATCTGCTACCGCGGACAAACCCATAAAGTTTCCCACATACTATCGAACTGTTGTAATCGATGGAATTTCGATTTTCTACCGGGAGGCTGGCCCGAAAGACGCCGCCACCATCCTGCTTCTGCACGGTCTGCCCTCGTCTTCGCGGATGTTTGAGCCGCTATTCAGCCGGCTTTCCGATCGTTACCACCTCGTCGCGCCCGACTATCCTGGGTTTGGCAACAGCGACTGGCCGAACCCCAAGGAGTTTGCATACACGTTCGACCACTACGCGGAGATCATGACTCATTTCACCGAGGCTCTCTCCGTTCCGCGCTACACGCTGTACATGCAGGATTACGGGGTCGACGTGGGCTTTCGGATGGTGCTGGCGCATCCGGAGCGAATCGAATCCCTCATCGTTCAAGATGCCGTCGCTCACAACGAAGGGCTGGGAGCGAATTGGAAGACGCGCCGAGCCTTTTGGGCGGACCGCGCAGCCAATGAAAGCGCGCTTCGCACTAATCTCCTTTCACTTGCTGCTACGCGAACACGGCACGTCGGAAGCGATCCTAATGTCGAGCGCTATGATCCCGACCTTTGGAAGGACGAGTTCTATTTCTTGAACCAGCCCGGCCAGGCCGATATTCAAAGCGACCTGTTTTACGACTACCGAACTAATGTGGAAGCGTATCCCAAGTGGCAGGCCTGGATGCGCGAAAAGCAGCCGCGCCTTATGGTGATCTGGGGTAAACACGATCTGTCGTTCGACCCATCGGAACCTGAAGCCTATCGCCGGGATGTGCCAAGCGCGGAAGTCCACGTGCTCGACGCCGGCCACTTCGCGTTGGACACGGCCGCGGATGAGATCGCGCTGTTAGTCCGGGCCTTCAGGCAGTAGAGCAGTAGAAGAAATAAGGAGATGAGATGACAGCAGTCAACGCACCTATGAATCCGGGCGCGAAGGAGAATCCCATGGCAATCGCGGACGCAGCGACAAAGCCCACACAGATTCGCTGGAAGCGGCGATCGCCCGCCTATTGGCGCGTCACCATCGACAATCCGCCGATCAATGTCATGGGCCCGGAAATGGTCCGGCAGTTCCAGGAACTCATCGACGCTATCGAGGGCGACGAGCATGTGAGGGTGCTGGTCTTCGACAGCGCGGTTGAGGGCTACTTCCTGAATCATTCCGATTTCACGGCCAGGCTCGAAGACCTGACCTCAATGCCGCCGGGCCCCACAGGCCTGCCGCCGTGGCCCGACTTTCTGGTCCGTCTGACCCGCGCGCCAGTCGCTTCCATCGCCCTCATTCGCGGACGGGCGACGGGCAACGGTAGCGAGCTCACCCTCGCCTGCGACATGAGTTTCGCGAGCCGCGAAAAAGCCATCCTCTCGCAATGGGAGGTGGGCGTGGGGATGGTCGCCGGCGGCGGCCCGATGGCCCGGTTGCCCCACTTGATCGGCCGAAACCGTGCCCTTGAGGTGCTCTTGAGCTCGGAAGACATCCGGGGAGAGCAAGCCGAGGCCTACGGCTACGTGAATCGCGCCCTGCCCGACGCCGATCTGGACGCGTTCGTAGAGGCGCTTGCGACCCGGATCGCCGGCTTCGACAAGTGGGCGATCGCCAACACCAAGCGCCTGGTCAACACCAGTCTGCCGCCGGACGTCGAACTCGGCGCGGGGTGGGACGCATGCATTGCTTCGCTCGGGCGACCCGCTGCCCAAGATGGGATCAAGGCACTGATGGCGCGCGGCTTCCACAAGCCGGGAGATGTCGAAAATCGGCTC
This sequence comes from Bryobacterales bacterium, assembly GCA_963781905.1. Lineage (GTDB taxonomy): Bacteria > Acidobacteriota > Terriglobia > Bryobacterales > Bryobacteraceae > Palsa-89. Next base: position 2,349,370 of record CAWAHZ010000010.1, on the reverse strand, counting down.
GGATATTACCTGAGCCAAATCCCGCGCTAGGCCGGCGTGGAGTGACGCTGGCCTCTCCGAAAAGGCCCAGCCTCCGATTCGAAATTTCAAGTCAAGGAGTCATACGTATGTCAACCAGTAAGACAGCAATCAGCACGCAAGCGCACCAGCCGGGCCAAGACACTTTCCGGTCGATCCTTCCAGAAGAAATTGACTGGAAGCCGTTTCCGGCGTTCCCGCCTTCAGTTCAACTCGCTGTCGTGGTGGGGCAACCCTCGGCGCCAGGTCCTTATCTGACCAGGGTGAAAGCGCCATCCGGGGTAAAGATTATGCCGCACAAACACCCGGAAGATCGAATCTATACGGTGATGTCCGGCGTGTTCTACATCGGCCGCGGCGAACATTTCGACGCCGATAAGTTGGAGGCTTATCCGCCTGGCGCGGTAATTGTGCTCCCCGGTAATACATGGCACTTCCACTGGGCAAAATCCGGAGAGTATGTGACGCAAATCTCGGCGATCGGGCCACTTGGCATGGAATACTTCGACTCGAAGGACGACCCCCGGCTTCGAGACTAAGCTTCGAGACTAAGAAGAGGCCCTCTTGAAATTTTCGCCAAAAGAGCCGGATCTCAAGCTCCGCCTGGTGACGCACTCAAGTCGCCGGAAATTAACCGCTGTGTCGTTCGCCTGGCTGGAATTGGAATGATCGTGGCCCGTGTCCCGGCCGTCCAGGTTCGAGTTGCGGGAGATTCCGAGCCGCTGCATCCTGGCAATAAGAGTGGTCCTGGCCACTCCGAGTTTCGCCGCGGCGCCACGCGGACCGCCGACAATCCAATTGGTTTCACGAAGTGTCGTGATGATGTGCGCCCGCTCGGCGTCCACCAGCGTCCTGACCGGCGCGGACCGGGTTTCCGCCCTTATCAGTTCCGTCGCTCGCTGATTCAGCACGGGCCCCGTCGTCATGACCACGGCGCGTTCGATAACATTCTGTAGCTCTCGGATATTGCCCGGCCAATCATAGTGTTTCAGAACCTCCATCACGTCATCGGGGATGCGCTCGATCGACTTGCCTTGGCGATTCGCGAACATCTGAACGAAGTGTTCTATCAGCAGCGGGATATCTTCGTTACGTTCCCGCAAGGGCGGCAGCGTGATGGGAAACACGTTCAACCGATAGTAAAGATCGGCTCGGAACCTGCGCTCTTGTACCATGCCCCAGAGGTCCTGGTTGGTGGCCGCGATCACCCGCACGTCCACCTCGACAGTCCGGCCGCTTCCCAGGCGTTCAAACCTCTTTTCCTGAAGAGCGCGCAGAAGTTTCGGTTGCAGCTCGAGAGGAAGGTCCCCGATCTCATCCAGAAACAATGTTCCGCAGTCCGCCAGTTGAAAGCGTCCCGCGGTCTGCGCCACGGCACCCGTGAAGGCGCCCCGCTCATGGCCGAAGAGTTCGCTCTCCAGCAAACCGCTCGGAATAGCCGCGCAGTTGAGCGCAACGAAGCGGTTCTGGCTGCGAGGACTGGCCTCATGAATCGCCTGTGCGATTACTTCTTTGCCGGTGCCTGTCTCGCCTTGCACCAATACAGCGCAGTCTGTTGGCGCAACCAAGTTTATGTGGCCGAGCACAGCCCGGAATTTTGCACTGGATCCAATCAAGTTCAAAATAGCCATGGTTCTATCCTGTTCGCCCATCTCTCCGGATTATTGGTTAGGTCCGGCTGGATTACTTCCAGCAGGCCAAAAGCTTCGAACGGTTTATGTGAAACTCAACAGCGCCTTGGTTGAGCAGTGCATCCAACTACACTTCGATATTAGGTGCGGGAGTCGCGGCTGACAATTATAGATTTATTTATGCCGGATCAAAATCGTAATGGCGAGTTTGATGGAGGCGGACGAACAGAGGCTGGCTGTGCTCTGAAGCGGAAGGTGCTTACTTAGCTTTAGTCACAGCCGACTGAACTATTTTGAGGAGCTCGGCGGCATCGAAGGGCTTATATAACAAATCAAGGGCGCCATCGTTGATAGCTTTCTGGCGAATTTCATCATCATGGCGCGCCGATATCAGGATCACTGGTAACGCCGGACGCTCCAGCCGGATGCGGCGCTGTAGCTCCATACCATCTATTCCGGGCATCCGAACATCGCTAATGACGCAGATCGCCACGGCTAGCGTCCCAGAACTCAGGAACTCTTCTCCAGACGAGAACAATACGGGTGCGTATCCGGCCGATGCTAATAAGCTTTCTATGGATTCTCGAACTCGAAAATCGTCATCCACCGCAGCGACGACAGGTATGAGTGGGTTCGCCATAGTAAACAAGGCCTAGCACACCGATCATACGGGCAACCCAAGAAGCCTGACTATTATAGGTTTATTTAGGCGGTTCCAGCCGCTCGGGAGATCCCGAGTTTATCGGCCATTCTGACCAGCTCTGCCAGCGACTTAGCGGCCATCTTTCGCATGATCTGGCCCCGGTGAACCCCAATGGTGATCTCGCTCGTGCCCAGGTCGGCCCCCGTCTGCTTGTTGGCGAAACCCGCGACCACGAAAGGAAGAACCTCCCGCTCGCGGGGCGTCAGAAGGTTGTAGTGTCTCTGCAACTCGGCGAGTTCCGATCTCTTCTGGCGCTCGATTCTATCCCGATCAATGGCGGAGTCAATGGCCTGTAGCAACTCCTGATCGTCGAATGGCTTGGGAAGGAACTCAATTGCCCCGGCCTTCATCGCGCGCACCGAAGACGGGATATCCCCGTGACCTGAGATGAAGACAATCGGCGGTGACTCGCCACCCACTAACTGCTGCTGGAGTTCGAGGCCGCTGGTTCCCGGAAGTTGCAAGTCCAATACCAGGCATGCGGGGGCATCTGGCTTTTCATATTCCAGAAATTCGGCAGCCGAGCCGAAGGCCGCCACTCGAAGTCCAGCGGAGGAAAGGAGGCTCGAGAGCGCTTCCCGTACACGATAGTCGTCATCCACCACGAAAACAATTGGGCTGTCGGAATTCACGACGCTAAGCCCGCCTTGGCTGGAAGAGTAAAAGAGAAGGTGGTGCCTGTTTCGCCGGCTGCAGCCCACAGCCGGCCCTGATGTGCATCCACGATGGAGCGGCAAATTGCCAACCCCATGCCCATTCCGCTTTCTTTAGTAGTGAAAAAAGCATCGAAGATTCTGTCTGGATCCTTTAGGCCAATGCCCGAATCCCGCACCTCCACCAGGACGGTTTCCGGGCTGGAATGTTTCGAACGGATGGAGAGTCGCTTGAGACGGTCCACCACCGGGTCCATGGCCTCGATCCCGTTGAGAAGCAGGTTGAAAACCAGTTGCTGCAACTGCACGCGATCACCCGCAACCGGCGCCAGATCCTGGTCCAGGTCCGTCTCCACGGTGATGCGTTTTTTCGCAGTTTCGCCGTTCAGGAAGTGGAGCACCTCGCCGATCACTTCATTCAGATCGAGCTCGATTTTCTCAAGGGCCGCCTGCTTGAAGAGCGCCCGTATTCGCCGCACCACCTCTCCGGATTCCTTACCGTCACGGACAATCCTGTCGGCGGCTTCCCGTGCTTTAGCGATGTCTGAGGGCTGGGCCGCAAGCCAGCGCAGGCAGGCCTGACCGTTCGCTACCACGGCAGCCAGGGGTTGGTTGATTTCGTGCGCGATAGCGGCTGCAAATTCGCCAACCGTGGCCTTCTGAATCGCGCGCGACAATTGTGCCTGGCTATCGCGCAGGGCTTCCTCCACATACTTGCGGTCATGGATATCGATCAGCAAACCGTACCAGCGAACCACTCCGCCCTCACTGTCACGCGCGGCCTGGCCGAGCACCTGGAACCATCGGTAGACACCATCGGAGCGGCGGAGCCGGAATTGACCTTCATGCGGCTGCCCGGTTGCGACAGCATGCGCCCAGGCACGCGCAGACGGAGCCGCATCATCTGGGTGGAGGAGATTAGCCCAGCCTCGCTTCGCCCAGTCGTCGTGGCTTGTGCCAGTGTAGTCCAATAGTCGCTGGTTCAGGTAGTTCAGTTCGCCATCCGGAGCGGCGCACCATATCAACCCTGGAATCGTCTCAATGATCAAACTAAGATCACGTTCGCTGGCGCGAAGTTTGTCCGCGGCCTGCTTTCTTTCACTGATATCGCGGATGAATCCGGTAAATAGTTTATGTCCATTTCTGGTTAGTTCGCCAAACGAAACTTCTACCGGAAAGTCCTGGCCATCCTTGCGCAGCGCGGTCAGCTCGGTCCCTCGCCAGTTGATGTGCCGGTGGCCCGTCTCGAGGAAGCGCCTAAACCCGCGATCGTGAAGTTCCCGCATGAATTCGGGCATGAGCACAGTCAGTGGCCGCCCAACCAACTCCGTCGGATCATAACCAAAGATTATCGCGGTTGCGGGGTTGGCGAATTGAATTGTGCCATTGTCGTCCATGCTGATAACGGCGTCGCTGGCCGTTTCGACTACCAAACGATGCTTTTCTTCATTACTTCGCAGATCTTCCTCAGCCCGCTTGCGTTCGCCAATTTCCTTGCGCAGTTCTTGGTTGGCCGCGGCAAGTTCCGCGGTACGTTGCGCGACGCGTCGATCGAGCTCACTCGCCACTCGCTTCTGTTCGCTTCGGAGCCGCGCCTCTTGCAACCCGATGGATGCCTGATTCGCCGCTACGCTCAGAATAAGTCTCTCGGTTTGCCGCGGGAAATCCGCTCGCTCCGACCCTGCTACGATTACACCAATCTCACTCTGCAGCCCCAGTCCCAATGGCACTATCGAAAGGTCTCCGGACTCCGATAGGATTCCGTATCAACGGAGGCCATTCCTGAAAGTCGGCGCCTAACCAGTGTTTTAGTGCCTCGCCGATCTCGTGCGGCTGGACTATTGGTTTTTGCGATTGAGGGCACCGAACCATCTCGATGGATGCCTGACCGCCCCGGTCCTTCAATCGTACATAGACCAGATCCACCTGGAGCATGCCCAGGAGCGCGTCGAGCAAGGTATGAACAATCTGGGATGGATCACCGCCGCTCCACATCGCCGGAAGAGCGAGGATGCTAACCAGATCGTTAATGCAACGCTCGAGACCCTTGATTTCCTCCGCGGGATCCCTGGGATGGACATCCATATCTCAGGCCGCACCAGTTGAGCGACTGCGACCAGCCCGCCGCTGGCGAAATTCTCGCAGGAACTCATCCGGCGGCACAAAGAAAGGATTGTGCTGAAGGATACCACCGACGATCACCATGGGATGCGTCCGCATGATGTCAATCACCGCGTCGCCTCCAAACTGCCCAAGATGGTAAGTACAGATGACCGCGTCGTCGTGATGCAGCCACACCTCATTTACACGCGCCTCGAACTCAATCACGTCATCGACATGAGATCGATCTTGAACCGCCCAGTCCATACGACAACAAATGCGACTCAGTGGAAATCCTCCCGGGGCGTTCCCGCTGGCCAACTGCTCAAACACCGCCAGCATCCGATCCTGGTCGAAACGGCCATCTGGAAGGTAGACTTCGGTGTTGGTCCGAAGCTCCAGTTGCCCATTCTGCTGCGCCGCCGCCGGGTCGATGCCTGCTGCAACTAAGCGTTGCAGATGGTCCTGACGTTGCTCAGGGTTTAAGACGTGAACGGCCTTGTCGCCAGATTTCAACCCGTCCTTTATGAACGGAAGCAACACGCGATATTCTTCCTCGTCACTGTTGAAAAAAGCGCAGACGTGACGGGTTTCGCCGAGCTGGGAGCCGGCAAGAGAAATGGGTGATGGGACGCTCCTCATGACCTACCTATAGAGATATCGTACCGCGTGTCTCTTACGCGGCCGCCCGCCAAGGGCGACGTTAGATCCTTATAATCGATTTTGAAAGGGCAAGCGATGGCGGTCCGTCCTGAGACTGTACTGCACGACGTCGATCCCATGGAGGCGCTGAGATACGAATGAGCCCGAAAAAATCCTATATGAAAACCTGGAAGAATTGGGTCGACGGAAAGTGGGTGGAGGGTGCGGGTGGCCAGCTGACCGCCATTGAAAATCCAGCCACCGGGGAGAAGATCGCGGAAGTGCCGAACTCCACGGCCGCCGATGTGGATCGCGCGGTTGAAGCCGCGAAGCGCGCTTTCTACGACGGGCGCTGGACTGGTCTCATGCGCGGCGAGCGGCAGCGCATGCTCTGGCGATTGGGCGAACTGGTGGAGCAAAAGGCGCAAGAACTGGCTCGCGTGGAATCGGAGAATACGGGGAAACCGTTCCAGTATCTGAGCCTGGGCATCGACATTCCCGGCGCGATCGACCACCTGCGTTTCTTCGCCGCGTGCACCCGCGACACCTACGGGGATGAAGCCGGCGAGTACCTGCCGAACTACACTTCCTATTTCCGCAGCGAACCAGTGGGTGTGGTCGGACAGATCACGCCTTGGAATTATCCATTCGTGATGGCGGTGTGGAAGATCGGTCCCGCGCTGGCCGCCGGTTGTACGCTGGTGCTGAAACCTGCGCCGGCAACTCCTTTGACCACTTTGATGCTGGCCGAACTCACCGCCCAAGCCGGCTTCCCTCCGGGCGTGGTCAACGTAGTTACCGGAGACAACGCCACCGGACAAAGCATCGTGGAGCACCCCGACATCCGGCTGATCAGCTTAACGGGATCGACTGCCGCCGGAAAGAAAGTGATGGCTGCGGCGTCCGCTACGCTCAAGCGCGTGCATTTCGAACTGGGAGGCAAGGCGCCGTTCCTGGTGTTCGACGATGCAGACCCGGCCGTAGTGGGTCAGAAAGCTGCGTTCGCGGCATCCCTGAACACGGGGCAGGATTGCACTGCGGCCACGCGCATCTACGTGATGCCTGGCAAGCAGAAGGCCGTGACGGAAGCGGTGGTGGAAGCCATGCGTGCGGTCAAGGTGGGAGATCCATTCGATGACAGCGTCAAAATGGGCCCGCTTATTTCGAAGATTCAACTGGAACGCGTGCAAGGATTCATCGGGCGGGCGCGGGCCCAAAAGGCTTCGGTGCTCACCGGCGGGTCCGCGCCGGCGGAGTGGAGCGAACGCGGATACTATTACGAACCCACGGTGGTGACCAATGTTTCCCAGGATTCTGAGATGATCCAGGCCGAAGTGTTCGGCCCCGTTGTCACCATCAGCACTTTTAAAGACGAAGCGGATGCGGTGCGCCTTGCCAACGACGTGCCGTATGGGCTGGCTGCTTCGGTTTGGACCAAGGACATCGGACGAGCCATGCGAATCAGCAAGGATCTCGAGTTTGGCGCGGTTTGGATCAACGATCATTTACCCGCCACTTCGGAAACGCCGCATGGCGGTTTCAAGCAGTCCGGCTTTGGAAAAGATTTATCCCATGAGTCGGTGAAGAACTACAAAATCACCAAGCATGTGATGGTCACACACAGTTGATCCGTGCGCCTAGTGGCCTGTCGCAACCAGATCGTTACTACCACTTCCTCCGGTCGCGGCTCCGTTAAGCACGTCGGTTACTGAGAGCGGTTGGGCCGCTAGGTCAAGCGCGACGCCGCGGTGTAGATATTGAAACGGTCATTGCGAAGAAAGCCGATCAGCGTCATCCCGAAGCGCAGGGCGGTCTTGACGGCGAGGCTGGAAGGAGCGCCCACCGCTGCCAGGATCGGGATGCCGGCCATCACCGATTTCTGCACCAATTCGAAGCTAGTTCGGCCGCTCACCATCAGCAGGTGGTCGGAGAGCGGCAGGCGATGGTCGAGATAGGCTCGGCCAACCAGCTTATCGACGGCGTTATGGCGGCCCACGTCTTCACGCGTCAGCAATAAGTCGCCTGAGGCGGTGAACAGGCCGCAGGCGTGCAATCCGCCGGTGCGGTCGAAGACTTGTTGTGACTCGCGTAGCTTGGCCGGCAGCGAGCGGATCACCGCTTCCGACACCCGCGGCACGCCGCGCGGAAGAATGGTGCAGCCTGCCGACTCGATGGCTCCGATGGACGCCTTCCCGCAGACTCCACAACTGGATGTGACGTAGAAATTGCGCTCCAGGCGGGATGCATCGAGCTCGACGCCAGAGGCCAGGGTGACGACGGCGGTATTGCGCGCGCATGCAATTTGTTTGATTTCGCCGGGCTGCACGATGCCCTCGGTAAAGAGAAAACCCGCGGCCAGTTCGGCATCCTGACCGGGAGTGCGCATGGTGATGGCGATGTCTCGGGAGCCGATGCGGATTTGAAGCGGCTCCTCCACCGCCACCAGGTCCTGCTCTTCGGAGCTAGAGCCGCCGGCGAGCTTGCGGACGGGCACGGTGAGAATGCTGCGGGTCGCCATGGATGTATCAACCAGGTGCGTCAACCTAAAGCTGCAACCATAGGCTAGCAAAACGCCACTGTGATAAAATCCACATGGGACATCTTTAGAGCCCAAAGTGTCTTTAGCATGAGCACGATACAAACCTGGGACGCGGATCGGGCGCTGCTGCGCATCCGCGAATTGCAACATCTTCCGGGTGCTCTGCTGCCGATTTTGCATGCATTACAAGACGAGTTCGGCTATATCGATAGCGCCGCCATCCCGCTGGTGGCCGACGCGTTGAACATCTCCAAAGCCGAAGTTCACGGCGTGATCAGTTTCTATCACGATTTTCGCCATCACCCTCCGGGCCAGCACGTCCTGAAAATGTGCCGCGCGGAGGCGTGCCAATCCATGGGGTGCGACCAGACGATTCAACATGTGGAGAAGCGCCTGGGCGTGAAGCTCGGCGAAACCACATTGGATGGCAGCTTCACGGTGGAACAAGTGTTCTGCCTGGGGCTGTGCGCGCTTTCGCCGGCCGTGATGCTGGATGGAAAGCCTTATGGGCGAGTTTCGAAGCAGGTGGCCGACATGCTGCTGGATAACGCGCGGAGGCTGCAATGAAGATTTACGTGCCGTGCGATACAGCCTCGGTTTCAGTGGGCGCGGATGCGGTGGCGCGCGCCATCGAGCAGCAGATCGCGGCTCGCCGAATCGATGCTCAAGTGGTTCGCAACGGATCGCGCGGATTGTTCTGGCTGGAGCCGCTGGTGGAAGTGGAGACGCCGACAAGGCCGCGTGGCTTACGGTCCGGTAGCCGCCGAGTCTGTGGCGGAGATGTTTGACGCAGGCTTCACGAAGGGCGGACAGCACGCTTTGTGCCTGGGGCTCACCGAAGAGATTCCTTATCTGAAGCAGCAGGAACGGCTGACGTTCGCGCGCTGCGGCATCACCGATCCGCTGTCTCTCGCGGACTACATCGGCCACGACGGCTATCGCGGGCTGGAACGGGCGCTGAAGATGACGCCCGAGGCGATTGTGGAAGAGGTCGCCGGCTCGGGTTTGCGCGGGCCGCGGCGGCGCCGGTTTCCCCACCGGCATCAAGTGGCGCACGGTGCTGAAGACCGCGGCCGAGCAGAAATACATTTGCTGCAACGCGGACGAAGGCGACAGCGGCACCTATGCGGACCGCATGATCATGGAAGGCGACCCTTTCGTATTGATCGAAGGCATGACCATCGCGGCCATCGCCGTGGGCGCCACCGAGGGCTACATTTACATCCGGTCCGAATATCCGCATGCATTCCGGACCATGACGCGAGCCATCGAAATCGCGCGCGACAAAGGCTATCTGGGTCCGAACGTCGCGGGTAGCGGCAAGAGTTTCGATTTGCACGCCAGGCTGGGCGCGGGCGCGTATATTTGCGGCGAAGAAACTTCCATGCTCGAAAGCCTGGAAGGCAGGCGCGGCCAGATCCGGTTCAAGCCGCCGCTGCCGGCCATCGAGGGTTTGTTTGGCAAGCCCACGGTGATCAACAACGTGATTTCGCTGGCTACGGTGCCCGTCATTCTGGACAAGGGCGCGAAGTTCTACCAGGATTTCGGCATGGGCAAGTCGCGAGGCACGCTGACCATCCAATTAGCCGGCAACATCAAGCACGGCGGCCTGGTGGAAAAAGCCTTCGGGCTGACGCTGCGCCAGGCGATTTACGATTTCGGCGGCGGTACCGCCACTGGGCGTCCTCTGCGCGCGGTTCAGGTGGGAGGGCCGCTGGGAGCGTACTTCCCGGAATCTCTGCTCGATACGCCGCTGGACTATGAAGCGTTCGCGGCCAAGCGTGGCCTGGTGGGTCATGGCGGCATTGTAGTATTCGACGACACCGTCGACCTGGCCAGACAGGCTCGCTTCGCGATGGAATTTTGCGCTATCGAAAGCTGCGGCAAATGCACACCGTGCCGCATCGGCTCCACGCGCGGGGTGGAGGTGATCGACAGGATCATCGCCAACCAGGAGCGGACCAAGAATCTGGAAGTGCTCGACGATTTGTGCGAGCTGCTGTTGGATGGATCGCTGTGCGCGCTGGGAGGCTTAACGCCCTACCCGGTGCTGAGCGCGGTACAGCATTTCCCGGAAGATTTCGCCAAGCCCGCGCCGCCACCTCCACCGGCCGCGCATATTCAGGAGAATCAGCCATGGCGTTGATGCAAGAAGTGGATTACGGAACACCGCGCAGCGTCGCAGAGACGCTGGTGAGCTTGGAGATCGACGGCAAGCCGGTAACCGTGCCGGCGGGCACGTCGGTAATGCGCGCGGCCATCGAGGCTGGCGTGCAGGTGCCCAAGCTGTGCGCCACCGATAGCGTGGAGGCGTTTGGGTCCTGCCGGCTCTGTCTGGTCGAGATCGAAGGCCGCCGCGGCACACCTGCGTCCTGCACCACCATGGCCGAGCCCGGAATGAAAGTGCGGACGTCGTCCCCGAAATTGCACAAGCTGCGCCGGGGCGTGATGGAGCTCTACATTTCAGACCATCCACTGGATTGCCTGACCTGCGCTGCAAATGGAAACTGCGAGCTGCAAGACATGGCGGGCGTGGTGGGATTGCGCGAAGTACGCTACGGCTACGAGGGTCAGAATCACTTCCAGCACAACGTCACCGATACCTCCAATCCTTATTTCCAGTTCGAAGCCGCCAAATGCATTGTTTGCTCGCGCTGCGTGCGGGCCTGCGAAGAGGTGCAGGGAACTTTCGCGCTGACCATCGACGGGCGCGGCTTCGCCAGCAAAGTTTCGGCGGGCGGAATGGACTTCCTGGATTCCGAATGCGTTTCCTGCGGAGCTTGCGTACAGGCCTGTCCTACGGCCACGTTGATTGAAAAATCAGTGGTGCAGATGGGTCAGGGCGAGCACAGTGTGGTCACTACCTGCGCCTATTGCGGCGTCGGCTGCAGCTTCAAGGCGGAGATGCAGGGCAATGAAGTGGTCCGCATGCTGCCGTTTAAGGATGGCAAAGCCAACCACGGGCATTCCTGCGTGAAGGGACGCTTCGCGTGGGGCTACACCACGCATCAAGGATCGCATCTTGAAGCCGATGATTCGCGCCAAGATTACCGACCCCTGGAAGGAAGTGACCTGGGACGAGGCGATCAACCATACCGCCAGCGAGTTCAAACGCATTCAAGCCCAGTACGGCCGGGATTCCATTGGCGGGATCACCTCTTCGCGCTGCACCAATGAAGAGACCTACCTGGTGCAAAAGATGATCCGCGCGGCGTTCGGCAACAACAATACCGATACCTGCGCGCGCGTGTGCCATTCGCCCACCGGCTATGGATTGAAGAACACTTTCGGCACTTCGGCCGGGACCCAGGATTTCGATTCGGTGGAAGAGGCCGACGTGATCATGGTGATCGGCGCGAATCCAACGGATGCGCATCCGGTGTTCGCTTCGCAGATGAAGCGGCGGCTGCGCGCGGGCGCGCGGCTGATTGTGGTAGATCCACGGCAGATCGATCTGGTGAAATCGGCGCACATCCAGGCGGACTATCATCTGCCGCTGAAGCCCGGCACCAACGTTGCGGTGATCAACTCCATCGCGCACACCATAGTTACCGAGGGCCTGCTGAACGAGGCGTTCGTCCAGGAGCGCTGCGACGTCAAGGAATTCGAGCAGTGGCGCAACTTCATTTGCGATGAGCGCAACTCGCCGGAGGCCATGGAGCCGTTCACCGGTCTGCCGGCGGCGGATGTTCGCGCCGCGGCGCGGCTCTACGCGAAGGGGCCGAACTCGGCCATCTATTACGGGCTGGGCGTAACCGAACATAGCCAGGGATCCACCATGGTGATCGGGATGGCCAACCTGGCCATGCTCACGGGCAATCTGGGACGAAACGGCGTTGGCGTGAATCCCCTGCGCGGACAGAACAACGTGCAGGGCGCATGCGACATGGGATCGTTCCCACACGAATATCCGGGCTATCGCCACGTGTCTGACGATGCGACCAGGCAGTTGTTCGAGCAAGCCTGGGGCGTCGAGTTGCAACAGGAACCGGGCCTGCGCATCTCCAACATGATCGACGCAGCCATCGATGGCAGCTACCGCGGCATCTATATCCAGGGTGAGGATATTTTTCAATCGGACCCCAACACCAAGCATATGACCGCTGGCCTGCAGGCCATGGAATGCGTGGTGGTGCAGGATCTGTTCCTGAACGAGACCGCCAGCTACGCGCATGTGTTTCTGCCAGGATCGTCGTTCCTCGAAAAAGATGGTACGTTCACTAATGCCGAGCGGCGGATCAGCCGGGTGCGCAAGGCGATTCCTCCCATGGCGGGACTGGCGGACTGGGAAATCACCATGAAACTGTCAGCGGCCATGGGTTATCCGATGGACTACCAACATCCGTCGGAGATTATGGCGGAGATCGCCCGCCTGACGCCTGGTTTCGCGGGTGTGACCTACGAAAAGTTGGATGAGATGGGCAGCGTGCAATGGCCCTGCAACGACAAAGCTCCCGAGGGTACGCCGATCATGCACATCGGTGGATTCGTGCGCGGCAAGGGCCGCTTCATGATCACCGAGTTCGTTCCCACCGATGAGCGCACCACTGGCCGCTTCCCGCTGATTTTGACTACTGGCCGAATCCTGACGCAATACAACGTGGGGGCGCAGACGGCTCGCACCGGCAACAACGTCTGGCATCCCGAAGACATACTCGAAATTCATGCCGAGGATGCGGAAAACCGGGGCATTAAGGACGGCGATCTGGTATCGCTGGTGAGCCGCGCTGGGGACACATCGCTCCGAGCGCGCATTTCAGAGCGCATGCAGCCCGGTGTGGTTTATACCACCTTCCATCACGGCTTCACTGGAGCGAATGTGGTGACCACGGAGTTCAGCGATTGGGCCACGGGCTGTCCGGAATACAAAGTCACGGCTGTGCAGGTAACGCCTGCGAAACATATTTCCGAGTGGCAGAAGCATTACCTGGAGACGCGTAAGCAGACCACCCAGATTGAGGCGGACGCCAGCAGGTAAGTATGAAAGCCGAGAGCATGGTTCACGACGCGAACCAGATCGCGCTGTTCTTTGCGTCGTATCCCCATGATGAAGCGCTGGACGGCGTGGTGAAGCATTTCAAGATGTACTGGGAGCCTCGCATGAAGACGCAGATCAAAGCCTATGTCGCGCAGGGCGGCACGGGCTTGCACGCACTAGCGCTCGAAGCCGTGAAGCAGTTGGGGTAGCGGGGCTCCCCGCTCTGTCCCTTCACTTCTTCGGGAATCCGGCACTCGCTTTGATCTCGCGGATTTGCAGAATGTGCCGCTGCTCGTGCGCTGAGATCTCGAGCAGGCATTGATACGCGTCGACGCCCCAGTCCGGCACGGCGTGCGCGCGCAGGTCTTCGTTCGTGGAACGCGCCATGGCGAGCAACTGAGCGTGCATGACGAGAAACGTCTTGAGCGCCTCGGCCGCGTCGATGTGCTGGTCCTTGGGATTTTGGTCCGCTGATGTTTTGTCGTGCTGCGTGCGATCGATTCCGTACCACAGCACGTCTGCATCCGTCGGCTGTTTGTCCAGCTTCTTGGGCGGTTGCTTCAACGAGTCCTGAAGCAGCTTCCAATAATTTGGCTCGGCGATCACCAAATGCTGAACCACCTCCGCCACCGTCCATCGATCGGGCGCGGGCCGGAAATTGAGCTGCGCGGCGGACAAGGGAGAAACCTCGTCGGTGAGCCAGGCCTGGGTCATCTGCAGGTGAGCGACAACGTGCTCGCGCTCCTGCTGAGTGATGGGGCGCGCGAACGCGGAGATCGCCGCGGCAAAGAATAGAAGCGCTGAAACCTTTTTTGTAAGCATAGGCATTTGCCCATTTACATTCGCAATTGACCGGCCAGGCGTGAATATTCGATCCAAAGGCCCGGTATAGCAGCCTTTGTCCACTCGCGGGATTCAAGTGTCCGGAATTGTGAGCCGATTATTTCCCTGCCACGGCCAGCAGCGTGTCGTAGATCAGTTTCGTCCCTTGCTCAAGGGACTGGATCGGCACCCGCTCATCGTTTCCGTGCATTCTGCGCAAGTCATCGTTCGAAATCGGATAGGGATAAATACCATACACCGGCACACCCCGGCTGCGCCACGCAATGGCGTCCGTCCCCGCCTGGAACAGGTACGGTGTCACCGGCACACCCGGCCACAGCCTGTTCGCGGAAGCGGCCAGCGCCCGATACAGCGCCGTATCGGTGGTTGAATCCTGCGTTCCCGCAACGCTGTTCGGAATGGTTCCAGGCCGCGCGGGATTCGAGCGGGGTGCGGTAACCTCGATGCGCGGATCGTTGACGATCTTCTTCACCATCGCAACCAGATCTTCCGCCGTTGTTCCAGGAATGGTCCTGAAGTTTACGTTAGCTTCCGCCGATCCCGGAATCACGTTTCCGCGAAACCCGCCGTTAATGATCACCGGCGCTATGGTGGTTCGCATGATAGCGTGCAGCAGCGGATCTTCGCTGATGGCCTTATCCGCCGCCGCCAGTTTCACCGCGTCTCGCCCGTCCACCAGGTCTGAGAAATACTGCTTCATCGGACCATCCGCGGTCTGCCCGAGCGTGCTGAAGAACTGCCGCGTGCTGGGCGTAAGCTCCACCTTGGTCTCGTAATCGCCGAGCTTGGTGAGCGCCCGCGCCAGGGAGAAGATCGCGTTATCCGGCAGCGGCATGGAGGAGTGCGTGGAGGTTCCTCTCGCGGTCAGCAGGATCGCGATGCTCGACTTGTCGTTGGTGGAGACGCTGACGTACCGGACCTCGCCATTCGGCTTCGTCATGATCCAGCCGCCTTCGTTCAACGCGAATTCGCAATCCATCTTGTCCCAGTGGGATTGCGCCAGCCACGAAGTGTTGTACGTGGCGCTCTCTTCATCGGCTTCCACCAGGAAAATCACGTCGCGCTTCAGTGGGATTTTGTTCCTCGCTAACTCCATCACAGCCTGCGCGAACACCGCCATACCACCCTTGAAGTCGATGGCGCCGCGGCCGTAGATGTACCCGTCCTTCGTCAGGCCCGCGAAGGGATCCACGGTCCACTTGTCGCGCTCCACGCCCACCACGTCGCCATGCGCGGCAATCAGCACTGGCTTCGCGCTGCCATCGCCCTTCAACCTTGCGAACAGCACGGATTTCCCCGGCACCGGCGTCGGAATAATGTCGATCTTGAATCCCAGCGGCCGCAGTTTCGCTGCCAGCAGATCGTCGATCCTGGCCTCATTGCCGGGCGGATTGCTGGTATCCACCTGGATCAGTTCCTTCAGTAGCTCGGCCGTGGGACCCAGGCTCTGCGCCCGCGCATCCGCGCCAAAACACAATGCGGCTGAGACGGCCGCAGCCACGTACCGCCAAAATAGCTGGAAAGGATTCACCGAGCGCATCTCATAAATTGTTGCACTGCTACCCCCTCTACATTGACACGGGTCCCGTAGAGACGTATTTTGGAAGGCGCCTATGCTTACTCCGCTTTGTTGGCCCAGCCGCTTACTCGCAGCAACCATTTTGATGACCACGCCCGCACTTTTCGCTCAATGGGGGCCGTACCCCACAGCGGGCGTCCCCAAGACTCCCGACGGAAAGCCGAACCTGACGGCTCCAACTCCCAAGACGGCTGAAGGCAAGCCGGACTTTACCGGTATCTGGCAGAACGATCGCACGGTGGGTGGCACCGTAGCCGCCCGAAATGGTCCGAACCCTCCCCCATCCAACGAAGATTTATTAGCTGTCGCCAGACGCAGCCCATTCTGGAACCTAGGGTCTCAGTTCAAAGACGGTCTGCCGTTCACGCCCTGGGGCGCGGAAATACATCGGCAGCGGGTTGCCGACAACAGCAAGGACAACCCGGACGCACACTGCCTGCCGATGGGGCTCCTGCAGTTCCACAATCACGGCGAACCTCGCAAGATGATTCAGACCCCGCAGGAGATCGTGATCCTTTACGAAGCCAACGCCGGGATACGGCAGATCTACACCGATGGACGGCCCATACCCAAGGATCCCGATCCGTGGTGGTACGGTTACTCGACGGGACATTGGGAGGGCGACACCCTGGTGGTCCAAACCGCTGGCTTCCGCGATCTTGGATGGCTGGATGTGGAGGGCAGCCCTTTATCCGAAACCGGACGCATCATCGAGCGCTTCCGCCGCCCGGACTTCGGGCATCTGGAAATCGAAGTCACCATCGACGACCCGAAGGCCTATACGAAGCCTTGGACTGTACACGTGCATCAGCATATTATGGTGGATACTGACATAATCGAGTTCGTTTGCCAGGAAAACGAACAGGACGCGCCGCATTTAAAGTGAGTACGGCCCAGTACCGCCTGGTACCGCCAACGTTAAGTCCCGGAATAATGGTTCCAAATTCGGATGGCGTATCTGGCCGGCGTGTGATTGCCGACCAGATAGGGCGGCGGGTCCACCAATCCTTCGCGTTCCATGGCGAGGGAGACGAATGTCGCAGGATGAGCCACGTCACTGATGCAGGCAGCGCCGTCATGCTCGACTATGCCAGGCGTTACGTCGATCCACTTCTCGAAATCGGACGGGTGATCGAGGATGTCGCCCGCGCGAGTAATGTATCGCTCGGCTCCGACGTGCCGGTAGTAATGCTGCAACGGGATCTCAAACGGGATCTGCGTGACGATATCCTGGCAATTCACGAACCGGAAGACCTGCTGCGTTTTTTGGAGCACCGCTCTGACAAACCGATCGTCGCCAACGCGCGGCGAGCCGATGGTGTAGAGGGCGCCGATCGGGCCTTGGAATCGGGTCACGGAAATCGTGGCCAGAGCCGCTCCCAGGCTGTGCCCGGTGAAATAGACGGGTGCGCCCGGATGTAAGCGGAGGAATGCGGCCAGCGCCGGGGCAACCTCAGAGTCCCAGACCAGGTCCAGGGCTTTGAGGAATCCTCTGTGTGCTGTATAACCGTCTCTCGCTTCCGGCTCAAGGTCCATGTCAGTCTTCAGCGTGCGCGGATCGCCTTTGTCGGTTCCACGGAAGGCTACAATGGCGAACGGCGCCGGGCCTGATCGCCAGGCCAGGAATCCCTTGGTGCTCTTAGCCGGGTCCGGCCCGATCTGTTTTGCATCTTCGAAGCCGGCTCTGACGAGAATCGCTTTTATCTCACCCCACGTCCTGTCTTGGACATAAGCCAGCAGCGACGCTTCGGCCAGCCACCACGCATTCCTCCAGGAGAAATCCCGCGCGCCGGGTTCAAAACCAACTCGATCGGAGCCCTCGAAATAAGCGTAATTCGCAGGAGGATAGTACAGATTGTTCCAAGTATCGTCGGGTAAAGGCTTACGCATTGTGTGCTTAATTCTCCGAGTAACTATCTTACACCGATCTTTTAATCGTTGTATCGCCAAACGTTACGTTTCTCGAATTGAGAAAGAGCGCCGCCCGGGATTTGAGAAGGAGCCCGACGCCCCGGCAATAATCGATGTAGGCTGAAACGAACGGAGAATGGATGAAAAGATCGATTCTGTCTGTCATGATCGCCGGAATGTTCGGCGTCGCGCTGAGCGCGCAGGATGCCACGCGCGGCGGCACACTCTACAAGCAACAGTGTGCCTCCTGTCACGGCGAGGGTCTCGAGGGGCGCAGCGGCCCACCGCTCCAAGGCGGGGATTTCCGCTCAAGATGGCCAGCTTCCGACCTCATCGACAAAATCAGAAACACCATGCCGCAGGACAATCCCGGCAAGCTCACTAGCGGCCAGGCAGCGGATCTCGCCGCGTATATTCAACAGACCGGCCAGGCAGTTCCGAACGCCGTGCCGAACGCCGCGGCCGCCACGGCTTCCGCCGCCTCGCCGTTATCCGACTTCCGGGCGGCGGGCAATCTCTCGCAACTCATGCGCGGCATCATGTTCCCAAATTCCAACATTCTCTTCACGGTTCAGACCCACAACCCCGCCGAAAAGAAGAAGGCTAACGACGCCGCGACTACTGACGGCGGGTTCAACTGGAGCATGTGGGGCAGCGATCTGTATTCCGGATGGGAAATTGTCGATTATGCCGCCATCGCATTGGCCGAGTCCGCGCCATTGATGCTGACGCCCGGGCGTCGATGCGAAAATGGCAAGCCGGTTCCGGTGAACGATCCCGACTGGATCCGATTCACAAAGGAAATGGCGGAAGTGGGAAGGGCTGCTTACCGCGCGTCCCAGACCAGAAACCAGGAGAAGGTGAGCGACATCACCAGCGATGTGGCCGATTCCTGTCAGCACTGCCATCAGGTCTTTCGCGATAAAATCCGGCGCGGGAGGGCGGGCGGCGCTCCCAGCAAAGAATTCCGCTGCACGAAAGACTAATCGAGGGTGAACGTCTTATATAATGCGTAACATCGGAAGGGAGCTCCTATGAAACAAACGATCGTTGCATGGATTCTCTTGTGCGCGCCTATATGCGCATCTGCTCAGCAACCTGGGGAGCGCGGGCCGCAGCCTCCCCCACTTCTCTTTAAGGAGACCTGGAAACAAGCTCCCGGAAATGTGCCGGTAAC
The DNA here is from genome assembly GCA_963781905.1 of Bryobacterales bacterium. Classification (GTDB taxonomy): domain Bacteria; phylum Acidobacteriota; class Terriglobia; order Bryobacterales; family Bryobacteraceae; genus Palsa-89. Next base: position 2,330,596 of record CAWAHZ010000010.1, on the reverse strand, counting down.
GCAAGACTTCGTAACGAACCCTGATCTGCAATTGACCCTGTACGGCACCGGCAAAGAAGATTTCGGCGTCACCAGTGAAGGCAATGTGCCGCACATTTGGACCGGGCTCTGTGCCACCGCCTGCGCGCTCACGCTTAGTCAAAAGGAGAACTTCATCGATCTCACCGGCAAGGCGAAAATCCGTTGGTATACCAAGACCTCCGGGTTCCATGAAGTTCGCCCCGTTCTGAAGCTCGCCGACGGGACGTTGTTGGTAGGCAACCACGTCGATGCGAACATGCTGGACTATCTGGAGAGCGAATTCTATGTGTCCGACGTGCGCTGGCTTAAGCTCGATCCGGCCACGGTGCGGACGAAGGGGACGCTGCTCGATAAGGTAGATCTCAGCAAAGTCGACGCCGTCGGGTTTGCCGATCTCAGCCCCGGAAGTGGACATGGCACTGGCGGCTACTCCGACGTCGCCTGGATAGAGGTTTACGGAAAGCCCGTCAAGCGCAGTCCGGCGAGTGGGTCACAGTAAGCAGCTCGGAAAACAAGGCGCCGTACTTCGCGGGCTTTACTCCACGGCTTTATAGAGACGTTCGTCCAGAGGGCCGCCAGAGATCGGCGCAAGGCTGTTCCGGTATTCCTTGGTATGAGTGGCAGCCGCATGCGTCTCGATTGTTTTCGCGTTCTGCCATTCCTCGATAACCGTGAAATGATTCGCCCGCATCGTGTGCTGTAAGACATCGAACCGGAGATTGCCTTCTTCTTTCCGGCTGTCTTCGGCCAGCTTGCGAAGCAGGTCCGCCGCGCTTGTGCCCTGGGCGCCGATATCCACGTGCGTGATCACGAACATGCCGCGGCCGCTTCTGTCATTGTGAGCGGTGCCCAACGACAGAGTCTTGTAAGGCCGCTGGTCGTAATCGCTCAGCCTCATCGAGTTGATCTTACTTCGGAAGTCCTTAGCATTTGCCGATGCGGCATGGGCATCAAGGTCTCTGCCGTTGGCCCACGTTTCAATGATGCAGAAGTGTGCGGGCCGTCCGGCCTGCTCGAAGAGCTCCATCCGCTGGAACCCGTCGTCTTTTCGGCTTGCATCCCTGTACTGCTTGATAGCAGTGATCGCCGTGGTTCTGGATGCCGGCAGGATATCGACATAGGCGACAGTATAGGCGGTGCTATCCGGCGGCGCCTGCGCGCCGAGAAGTACCGTGCTGATCAGTATCAGGAGCAGTCGCATTTGCCTTACGATAGCGCTTCGGTAACTACGTAGTCTATACCCTGGCGACATCGACATAAGATTCAGAACTCAAGCCGTGCCTGAAATGCAATCATGCGTGGTGAACTGTCGCCGCCCAGCCCGACGCCAAGCAGCCCAGTCGGCGGCGAAGTGGTGTAACTGAGCGCTCCGAATCCGGTCTGGGTGGAAGGCTTGCCAGGAATCCCTGCGTAAACTACGTTGGGAAGGCCGAAATTCGGATGATTGAACACGTTGAAGAATTGACCATCGATACGCAGCTTCACATGTTCCGACAACTGGAACCACTTGGTCAGATACAGATCGCTCCAGACGAAATCGGGACCGCGCAACGCGTTTCGGCCGAGGTTGCCGAACTGGCAGTTGGCCGCGCTATCGCCGCCCGCACAGGCGCCAGTGCTCGGATCGATTGTGGAAACGAACGCGTCCGGATTGAGCCACTGGATGGTGCCGGGTTGCGTGATCCCAGGGATCGAATTGTGTTGATACACAGGCACGCCTGGTACCACGCTGGCGTACTGCGGACCGCTGCCCTGAATGATGCCGATGCCGTTTCCGTTCGCCGAATAGGGTGCGCTCAAAACCGAGAACGGCAAACCGCTATGCCAAAACGCCGTGCCCGATATCTGCCATCCGTTCAGCGCTCGCGCCAACAGCGGATTGTGGGCTTTGATCGGTAATTGATAAACGTATTGGGCGGTCAAATTATCTCGCACATCATAATCACAAGGACCGTATTGACGGCTCAGATCGCCGGGCAACGGCGAGAGGATCGCGCCGGCGGCGAACGGAAGAAATCCGCCGTTCGAAACCGTGTCCATGCAGTGGCTCCAGGTGTAGTTGAGGAGGACTTGAAGGCCGTGCGCCAGGCGCTTGTCCGCGGTTAACTGCAGGCCGTTGTAGTGGCTGTTGGCGCCAGTGTTCAGTTGTGTTACTGGCCCAAAGCGTGGGTCGACAGGCTGTCCGTAAGGGAACGGGGCAAAGCACCCGGGGCAGACCGTTTGATAGCCGTTCACTTGCGTTTCGTAAGGTTGGTTTACGGCGCGCGTGCCTACGTACTGAGCTCGCAAATTGAGCGCATTTCCGATTTGATGTTCCAGTGCGAAACTCCACTGCATGAAGTATGGCGCGTGGAGCTTGCCATCGGGAACGGCGGTGATCGAAATCGGCGGAAGGCAGGAGCTGCGATTGGCCAGCAGGGAAGCGCAAGAAAGCTCGCCATTCGCGAAGCCAGAATTGAAGAGCTGATTCGCGGCGACCGTTGCGTCGATGGCGCTGTCTGGGACCCCCGGCGCGATGGACACTCCACCAACCGAGCCCAACACTCCTCCCTGAAAAGTCTTCGAATACGGAGGATTGGTGCCGATGAGATCGGCGACGCTGCCCGGCAGGATGTCGCTAAACAGGCCAAAACCACTTCGCAGGACCGTGTGCGGTGCGATCTGCCATGCGATCGCGGTTCTGGGCTGCAGAATTGCCACCGGTGTTGAGGCAAACACGTTCCCTAGATGGGTTTGAATCACCGCATCCAGAGGCTGGTTCACATCGTGCGAGATTGAGCTGAAAGACCCAGTAAGGCGACCCACCGCGTCGTGCGGATTCAGCGGATTTGAATTGTACGTATCGCGGATGCCGAAAGTCCAGGTGAACCGGTGTGTCAACTTCCATGTGTCTTGCGCGTAGAAATCCAAATTGAGGAAGTTATAAGGCTGAGAATCGGCCAACGGAAAAGTTTCTGAAGCGGTGGATGCGACGCCGTAGATGAACTGGGGCAGAGTGGTGTAGGTGACCAGTGGAACCACGCCCTCCCCAAAATCGTAATCGTTCAGGCGTAAAATGCGGGCGTTGGTTCCGAAGCGGAATTCGTGCGACCCTACGGTCCAGGCGAGATTGTCGTTGATGAAGACGCGTGTGGCGCGACGGCCCTGCACCCAGGTGTTGTCGAGCCCTCCGAGCGGCGTGAACGGAGCGTTCGAACCGCTGCCCTGCAGCACGATTGGAAACGCCGCGAGCGTTTGCTCGAGGTTCACCGGTCCGAACAAGCTTTCATACCAGGAGAATGCGGGATTGAAGTAATTCACTAAATGTCCGGAAAATACGTGCGTGTAGCCGGACGCGAAGGAATAAAGGGGCTGTGGAGATACGGCGTTGAAGATCGGATTGATGGGGTCGGTGTAGGCGGCTTGTAGCCCGGTGTCGGACTGAAAGCGGAACCATGCCATGTTGTTGGTGTTGATGTTGTAATCGATGCGGGCCGTCTGCACCTGTTCGCGATCGTCGCTCGAATGCGAAACGCTCTGGCGATTCGCGCAGCCGTTTCCATTTGGAGGAGCGCCCGGATTGCCGGCCGCTTCGGCCCCGCCGCTGTCGAACGGGCACCCGAGTATCGCGAGAGGCGTGCCCGCGGTATTGCCGTATAGCCCAAAGAGCTTTTGGTAAAACGGCACAAGCTGCGGCGCGGGCTGATACGTCGATCCAGTGATGGAGTCCACCCCGCCGCGCGGCAATTGCTCGAGCACGTAATTTTGGAAGGCAGGCGTCGGAACGGTGGTGGCGGTCACGATCGGCAGCGCGATCCGGACCCATTCGGAATCGAAAAAGAAAAAGAGTTTGTCGTGAACGATGGGCCCTCCCAGGCTTCCCCCGAAGTGATTCACCGTCGAGCGCGGCTTGTGATTTCCTAGCGTAGCGTTGGTAAAGAAATCCGCCGCGTTCAACTTTGAGCCATTCCATAGCTCATACAGGTTTCCGTGAAATCGATTGGTTCCGGATTTCGTGACGTAGTTGACCTGCGAAGCGCCGTAGCGACCCTGATCCACCGCGTAGGAAACCGTGTTGACCGTCACCTCGGCGATCGAATTCAACCCAAGAACCAAATTCGTGGAAAGGCCGCTGTTTAAGTTGGTCAGCGGATCGTTGGTCTCCAGACCGTCGACAATATAGCCGTTTGAAAGCGATGGCAAGCCGTTGAATTGCACGTTGCCATAGCCGTTCGTGCCGCCGACGAAATCGTTCCCACTGCCGGCCGTGTTGATGAGCGCGCCCGCGGCGAATTGGATCGGATACGTCATGTCGCCACCCGGATTCGGAAGGTCTTCGAGAGCCCGAGCAGTCAATGTCGTCGAAGTATTCGGGTTGTCAGGGTTGATGAGTGGCGCCTGTTCCTGGACCTGAACGGTTGCACTTGCCGATGCGATGTTCAGCCTGAAATCGACGGTTTGCTTTTGCCCAAGCTGCGCGGACACAGAATTGTTTTGTTGTGTTTCAAAACCGTCCGCTTCCGCCTTGACTGAGTACACGCCGGGCTTGAGCTGAGGAAAACTGAAACGTCCGGAGTCGTCGGTTTTCACGGATCGCTTCAGGCCATTCTCTACGTTCGCGACGGTCACGATCGCGCCCGAGATGGCCGCACCAGTAGGATCGACGACCGAGCCGACAATGGCACTGGTTGTCTCGCCCTGTCCGTACGCGAACTTCACGAAGATCACGAGGACGGCCACCCAGATCCAATATCCAGAGCGAAGCGGCATTTAGCTACTTTACTACAGATAGTTATCAGAAGTAAACCATAGTTAAGATCGAAGCATGAATGGTGATTTCAGCCGCCAGTTGGTATAACAAACCAATGCGCTTCGAGGATTACGTGCCGCAACCCACGCTTCTCAAATGGCTGCTCGACTCTGATCCCGCCATCCGCTGGCAGGTCATGAAGCACCTCACCGACGAAGCGCCCGACGCCATTGCGGCCGAACGAGCGCGCGTGGTCACCGAAGGCTGGGGAGCCAGACTGCTAGCTTTGCAAGGTGAAGACGGCCAGTGGGAGGGTGGCGCGTGCTTTCCGCTGCCGAGAATCAACTGGCGCGCGGAGAACCAGGGCCAGCCTTGGACGGCCACGCTGCCAACGCTCCAGTTGCTGTGCGATTTCGCAGTCGATCCGCGCTCTGAACGCGTGCGCCGGGCCGTGGCGCTAGTCAAAGAGCATTGCCGGTGGGAACACGCCGGGCAGCCATTCTTCAGCGGCGAGGTGGAGCCGTGCATCAATGGCAGGACCGTTACTTTGGGCACGTACTTCAATGAGGACATGGATGGCGTGGTCGTCCGCCTAATTGGTGAGCAGCTCGAGGACGGAGGCTGGAACTGCGAGGCGGAAAACGGCTCGGTTCGTTCGTCGTTCGCGACCACCATCAATGTCCTGGAAGGCCTGTGGGCGCACGAGCGTGCAACCGGCGGCTCCGCGGAATCCATCGCGGCTCGGCGTCGCGGTGAACAATACCTCCTGGAGCGAAAGCTGGCCCGGCGTAAGAGCACCGGCGAGATCGTCAACCCGGCTTGGCTGCAATTTTCGTTTCCGAGCCGGTGGCATTACGACGTGCTGCGTGCCCTCGACTACTTTCGGTCGGTTGGGGAAATGCCGGATCTGCGGATGGACGAGGCGATCGATTTGCTGCGATCTAAGCAGCAGGCCGATGGCACATGGCTGCTGGAGAATACACATCCGGGCAAGGTCCATTTTGCGCTCGAAGACGGTGACGGCCTGCCCAGCCGCTGGAATACGTTGCGGGCACTACGTGTCCTCGGTTGGTACGACAGCTCAAGGCGCTAAAGTTCAGATTTCGAGGACTACTTGCTCGCCGGCCAGCGGCTATCGATGGGCTTTGCCGGGTCCGCGGTGATCTCAAGAGCCGCGCAGTGATGGTACGAATAGCCACCGGGAATGTTGTATCCGTGATCCGCCATGAATTGCACGACCTGCAACGTGCATTTCGGGCAATTAATATTCGGTAGTTCGATGTCCGTCTCCCAAATCAAAGGCGATTTCGGATCGACGCGCTTCGAGGAGGGTTCACCGGGTTTTGCATAGTGCGGGAACAGGCCATCAACAAGCACCGGAATCTGCGGTGGGCTCTGAATCTGCGCCCATATCGAGTACGGGCCTTTCTCGGTCCACCTCTCCGCGACCACCGGATCGGGCGGGAGGTCGTTTCGAGAATTGACTGCTAATGCTACGCGGTAGTGACCTGAGTGGAACACAGTTTCTTGAATCTTCAAGTGAAGCTTCGATCCGCCGGTGACCTTGCTCGATGCGTCCGTCAGGAACTTGGCATTGTCTCCATTCGTGTCCGGCAGGCCGCAAGGACCGGCCTTCTGTGGATCACCAATGTCGCTGGTCTTGACCCATTCCGCGGGTTCTAACAATTTGAAATGGGCCAGGACGGCGAGGGGCAAAGCCGTAAGCCCGACCACGAGAGCGATTGGACGCAACGCGATGTTCATTCGATGGAGTTTGAAATATTTAGCCTACCACGCTCGGGTGCGTTTCGAGCTTTGAAAGCGGACTCGTTGTGCGGCGGTTCGGACGGTGGCGCGTGGCCTCACAATTCCACGTTCGAGTCCACCCGTGAACAGCATGTCCCGCCTGGCCGGGCGCACGCTGTCGGTTGCCGTCGGAAGAGCAGCCAGAGCAGGCCGCCGGTCACTGCCACCAGCGCCACGGCGACAACCCAGGCAGGCCAATGCAATTGCGGCGCGAGGGAGGCACGATAGAAGCTAACCACGCCGATGAGAGCGAGAAATGACGATAGCACCAGGCGTAACGTCGTTTGCGGTAATCGCCCGGCTACCAGCGAGGCGACTTGGCCGCCGATGAGAACCGCGGGTACCGTGGCCGCGAGAATGTTCCAGGGGATACGAGAGCCAGTGGTCGCATCAACCGCGAGATGCGTGATGGCCGCCGAAATCGATGCACCAGCGATGATCAGGTGTGCATTGCCCGCCGCCAGCCGCACGGGAACACCGCGAAGCACTTGCTCCACCGTACTCATCTCGCCGGCCGAGAATCCGACCAGGCCCTGGAACACTCCTCCAATCGCAGCGGTGCCGGCCCGCCAGGCGTCATTCCGGCGCTGATAGCGGTAAGCGCGGCCGCGGCTGTCGCTATGTTCCGCGATCATTGAATTGGTCTGGCCGATAGCGTGTTTCGGTCCCTCATCCACCTCGCGGATCAGAAGATAGGAAAAAAGGATCAGGCCCACTCCAACGATGACTAGCAACCAATAGGAGGGGAGAAGATGTGCGGAGACGCCACCAATAATCGCGGTAGGAACTGCAAACATCAGAGCGAAGGTGGAAATCTTAAAGTCGATCAGTCCCGCCCGCCAAAAGGCGGACGTCGAGCTCATGAAGCCGAAGATTTCCGTCAACAGCCCCACCTCAACAGCCTGGACCGGCTCAAGCCGGTGGCCCAGAAGAGGAAATACGATCGTAAAGAAGGGGACAAAAATCACGGCCCCCGATACACCGATTGTTCAAACGGTGATGCAGATCGCCAAGGCAACCGGGAACATCCACCAGAATTGAAGCCAGTATCCAAGATGCATTCGTGCGTCTCCTTGTTGAGTTTCAGACTTTTGTTGAGTTTCAGACTTTAGCGGCGCGTGGCCACAACTTCGATATACTCGCTCTCGCTTAAAACCGTGCTGTTGGGAGAGCGGTTGTGCTCCTGGATCAGCTCTCTCATTTCTTTCGTGAGATCCGCTTGGGATTCCGGTGTCGCTCCTCGCAAGGCAAGGATAGCAGGCCCAAAATTTGTCTTCATGAATTCCACCCACTCATCGGATGACGGCGATCGGAATCGGACCAAGCGATGCCTGATCATGAGATCCATGACGTAGATGTCCAACCGTTCTTTTATTACCGATTCGTCACCCCAGAAGACCGGCAGATCCATTTGAGTTCCCGCCGGAGCGTAGCGCGCAAGAATGCGAAAGAGTTTGCCAAGCATACCTTCGGGGGTCCAGTTCGCCATGGCGATTTTTCCTCCGGGGCGGCAGACGCGCGCCATCTCGGCCGCCGTCTTTTGTGGATCGGGAGCAAAGATCGCCCCGAAGGCGCTCATGACGATATCGAAGCTGGCGTCCTCAAATTCGAGTGCCGTGGCGTCCCCCAATCGAAAGTCGATTTCTAATTCCTCCGCAGCCGCTCTGATCCGGGCTCGTTCCAGTTGCGAGGGAGTGATATCCACACCCGTTACCCGTGCTCGACGCCGCGCCGCGGACAATGCCGTGTTACCAGAGGCCGTTCCCACATCCAGCACCTGATCACCTGCCAGCACCGGTGCAGCCTCACAGAGTCGTTCTCCTACGATGCTTAGTTCCATGCCCATCTTCGGAAAGTTTCCCGCGGTCCAAGTTTCTTGTTGGAGCTGGTTCAGTTGTTCAATATTCCACGATTTCAATGGGATGCTCAAGAATCTCGACGCCTCCGGCCTATTGCTTCGTTCGCGAGCACGAAAAAGTTACGCCATCATGAGAAGGACGGCTTCAGCCGCGCGTCACAACCGCGAAGAGCACACCCAGACGGTTTTCGCGGAGATTGCGAGCGAGATTGGCGGTCATGACTGGAAAGTCCGGGCCCATGACCAAGCCGAGGTTTAGCCCACTCTGCGGCTGGGCGCCCATGACAGTCTGGAACCAGTCGATCGCAACTTGAGTGTCATCGCGCCAGAGAGCTGCCTTGTACCCGGCGGATTCCAGGGCTGTGCGCGTTTGGCTCTCGGTCAGCAGGAAGCTCGTGGAGGCGTCGCGCGCCCAGGGGGCGGGATACACGACATCGCCATCGCGAAGCACCAGGTCGTAGATCAGCAACCGGCCGCCATGCGCTAGGATTCGATGGACGCCGGCATAGAGCGCGGTGCGGTCCTCAATGTTCATCGCCACGTGCTGCAGAAATACGGCATCGAAGAAAGCATCGTCGAAAGGCAGATGCAGAGCGTCGCCCACCTGGAACGTTGCGCGATCGGACAGGCCGCAGCGCGCCGTGAGATACGTAGCCGCATCGATGAACGCAGGGCTCAGGTCGACGCCAGTCACCTTGCAGCCGAAAGTCGCGGCGAGATAGCGCGCCGGACCGCCGAGGCCGCAACCCAGGTCAAGCACGCGCGTCGATGGATCGAGCCGCGCCGCCGCGGCCAATTCGCCCGTGGCGAGAATGCCTCGCGTATGGAACTGATCGAGCGGAGCGAGTTGAGCGACGGTGAGTGCCTGACTTTCGGGCGCGATGGTGGCGAGTGCCGCACTGAGTGCAGCATTGATGCGGTTGGTGAGCCCAGTGGCGCTATAGTGTTCGCGTATTTTGATGTTGGTATCAATCATATTTCCTCTCCACGGAGTTTATTGGGCACCCGGCGCAGCAAGAAATAGAATGCCACGAAGTGCGTGATCATCAGCAACGGAACGTAGATAATCGGGATCGCGTAGGTAGCGCCGAACTGCCCTGGCATCGCATCAAGGCCAGTCTGAATGGCTTGGTAGTAATCGACGATGATGTCGGTTGCGCCCACGATATTGAACGCGACGACGAAAGACCAAAACAGCGGACGTATCCTTGCGGTGAGAAGCGCCAGAATGGCGAGCACTCCGGTTGCGAAGTCACCATAGGCGGCCAAGGTGGCGAAACCAGCGGGCATATTCGGGCCTACGACGCCGGGAAGGATAAATACCAGCCCGAAGAATCGAAAGCTGTGAAATGTGGCGATTGCGCGTTGGGCATCGAATCGGTCCATGGCTTTGAGCTTGGGCCAAAGGTAGACGCTGAAGCAAAACAGCCAGGCGACATAACCCAAAACGAGATGAATTCGGAAGAGATTTACCGATGACATTTCAAGCCTCCTGATTACTGCCGTTCTCCGTTCGTTCCATAGGATGATATGTATCATCTCATGGATTCGGATCTTTTTCGACCGCTCAGGATGGAACATCCCAGATTGCACCTTGGGATGATTGCGAGCATCCTATAGGCATGCGTTATGGGCCCGAACATAAACTCGAAATCCATCAGAAGATTGTGAAAGATGCCTCCCGCCGCGTCCGGGCCGAAGGCTTAAATGGCGCCGCGGTTTCCGCCGTTATGAAAGACGCCGGCCTGACTCATGGAGGTTTTTACAAGCATTTCAAGAGCAAGGACGACCTGCTCCTGGAGTCGCTTCGCGAGGGCTTCCGGGAAATCGAAGATACCCTGGCTCATGCCGCCGAACAGTCGCCGCCTGGGGAGGCATGGAAGGCCGTGGTGAAAACCTACCTGAACCTGGACCTCTGTAACCATCCCGAGCGGGGGTGCCCCCTGGCGGCGCTTTCACCCGAACTCGCGCGCGCAGATAAGAGGATGAAGCCGAAGATTGTGGCGGAATTAGTGAACTACAAGAACCGAATGCTGCCGTTCATGCCTGGCCGGCAACCCGCGGACAAAGAACGCGCTTTCTTTGCGATTTTTTCGACCATGATCGGGGCAATTGACATTGCTCGGCTGCTGCCGGATCGAGCGACGCGAGAGAAAGTGCTGGCAAGCACCAGAGATTTTCTCTTGCACAGCTTCTGACCCGCCAAGCCAGGTAGCGCGCGTGCTTCAGTCCGTCGATCCCCGCACCACGATGGACCCCGCAGTGAGAATCCACGGGCAGTGCTGGTAGTCCGAGATGTGTTCCACCCGCCCGTCCGCTCCGATATCGAGCCGAACAATCCCTTCGATTTTCCACTCGCCATCGCGCTCGTTCAACAGAATAATTGACGGCTTATCGTCCACCTCTCCCATCGAAAGCCGCCACGTTTGCTGCATGCGGGAGTAGACGCCAAGGTAGCCGCCAGCGGCGAAGCTGCCCGAGTATCGATCGGCGACCAGCAGGCGGGCGTCGGCGCTGATCAGTTCACGCAGCCCGTCCCAGTCCCGGCTGTTGAATCGGTCGACGTAAAGCTGAAGAATCTGTTTGTTCTCGGGCGACGAGCCGCGCCGGGTTGGCGGCTGGTCGTGCAACGATTCCAGCTTCGACCTGCCACGATTCAGAGCCGCCTTCACTCCGCCCACGGTCGATTCCACGAGTTCCGCAATTTCCTCCAGCGAATATTCGAAGACATCCTTGAGCAACACACACGCACGCTCCTTTGGCGGGAGGTTCAGCACCAGATGTTCGATCGCAGGGCCGATTGCCGGCCCCATGGGATCGCTCGGCTCGACGAAGTCCGGCTCTGCCGCCGCTGCTTCTGCCTCCACCCGCACACCGCGGCTTCGCAGAAAATCGATGCACTGATTGTGTGCAATGCGAAAGATCCACGGGGCAAGGGGACGCGTTTCGTCCCATGTCTCAAGGCTGCGGTAAGCCCGAAAAAGCGCGTCCTGCACCACGTCTTCGCCATCTGTGATGGAGCCGGTCATCCGCGCGCAATATCGGTGAAGCCGCGGCCGAAGGGGGCTGATAGTTTCCAGAAATGCGAGATATCGGGCTTCGAACTTTCCGGCGTCTTCCATATCCACTCGCCTTGCGCAGCCTGGCCCCAGCGGCCCGCTCACTCTTTCCGCGCTGGATCTCCCTGGCCTGTAGTAATCAGGCTCCGCAGGCTCTCGCTGACATAGAAACCCCATGCGCCCGAGCAGCCGCCGTAACACTCGATCGCAGGCACCAAACCCACGTGGGTGAAGCGCAGCTCGGTCTTATCGCCCTTGCAGGCGATGTCGAAGACGATGTCCGTGCCGTCCCACTCCGTCTTGTTTTTGACGAAATTAATCTGGCCGTCGACGACGTGCCACACAACTTTCTTACCAGGCTGCAATTCAGTGATGTTCTGCGTGCTGCGGTGAAGGTCTTTGTGATGAAACCGGAATTCAGTGCCGAGCCGGTCCGTATCGCCTTCAATTTCCTCCGACCACCAGCCCCGAACGTTGTTAATCGCGTTGAAAACTTCTTCGGGCGACTGGTCCACTATAAAAGAGGTAGTGTAGTCTTTCGTCTTCATTGTCTGTTCTCCTTCATTCGCTATTACGCGCGTCAATTCAAATACGGGCCTCGATTCAAAAAAGATACGTCAGAGTGGGACGGACTCAGCTTCTCTGGCCTGGGGTGGCGCCAAGGTCGTCCGTGCGCCCGGCTTCGAGGCGAGGGCAGGAGCGTTTCGAGCGAACCGAGAGCTGAGTACCAAGGCGCCTCCCAGCCCATGAAGTGCCGGTACCGGGAGCTCTCTTCGTAGGGCCTTGGCAAAACACAGCAAATTTGGCATCACGAGAATGGATATAGGACAGCTCGCGCACTTGTGTGGTAACCCAGGTGCACCCCTCGCACTGCTCGGCCGCAAGATGGCCGGCGTGCCACATGAAGTAGTAGGCGATAAGCTGTCGACGACCCTCGAACGCGTCGAGAAGCGTCACCGGGCCGTTCGTACCAATCAGTGCGACGCTCGGGTCCATCTCCACCATGGGGAGGCGGCGGCGGGCGGCGGCGATGGCGTCGCCCTCGTGCGTGTGCGCCTTCTCCCGAATCCGTAGCGCGTCCAGTTCTGCCTGAAAGGCACTCCGGCCGACTACCTGCGGCGCTCCAGGTTCATCTCTCACGATGTCCGTCATCGCTCTTTCGCCTTCGCGTCGCGCTTGCGGAAGGCGGCTTCTCCAACGTCGGATACCTGGACCCACTTCGTGTTAGGCGATGCCTCGGCGTCGTAGTTATCGTGCCAGTTCCACCACTTGTACGGCGGAGTTTGGGGATAACCCTCCGGCGAGTCTTCCCAGGTTTCCTGACGGCCGAGCGGCGTGAGGTCCAGGTAGCTCCAGGTGGTTCCCATCGCTTCGTCGCCGCGGTTGTTGATGAAGTAAGTCCGGAACACCCTGCCACCGTCGCGGAAGAAGACATTGTGGCCGTGCCATTCGTCGACGCCGAAGTCTTTGTCGAAGCTGTCGGTGATGGTGTACCAGGGCATTTCCCATTCCATCCGCGCCTTAAGACGCACGATGTCCCCCTGCGGCGCGCGCGAAGCATACGCGAGCGTGGTATCGCGAGCGTTGAGATGGGCCAGGTGCGCCACCTGATCGGCGCCCAGGGAGCAGCCGCGGCAGGCATGCTCGGGCCAGCCGAACACGCCCGGCTCGAAGAAGGCGCGATAGACGATCAACTGTCTGCGGCCCTCAAACAAGTCGAGCAAGCTTATCTTTCCTTTGGGCCCGTCGAACTCGTATGTCTTCTCTACTGCCATCCACGGCATCCGGCGGCGTTGGGCGGCCATGGCGTCACGGGCACGAGTCAATTCTTTCTCTTTGACGATTAGTTGCTGGCGCGTCGCCTCCCACTCCTGCGGCGACATGATCGGGGGTGTGTTCATTGCCATCTTATTTCTCCCTTGTTTCTTGAAATCGACTAAGACCATTCGCTGTGAAGAGTTTCTTGAATTTGCCGACGCAAACCGCGAGAATTCCTCCCGCGGATCCGGCCCCGGCGACTATTGCTGCTGTGTTCGCGATGCATACTGGGCACATATTGTCCCGCCTTCCATCGCTAACTACGGTTTCCGTTCGGAAAAAGATACGTCCACGCGCTTCAGGAAAAGATCGAGCGTGCCGCCTTGCAATATTACGGAAAAGACGACCACCAGATACGTCGTTGCGAGGATCCAAGTGCGGCTCTGCGGGTCCGGCACGGAAAGAGCGAGTGCGATGGATAAGCCCCCGCGTAAACCGCCCCAAGTGAGAGTAAGGAGCGAGGATCTATGTCCCGGCTGTAGCAGCCGCACCAATCCTAAAACGAGCGTCACCACCAGGAGGCGAACGGCGACCACGGAAATGATCGCAAGTCCGCCAGACTCGAAAGTACGCAGGGTGAACGGTATGACGAGCACTTCAAAGCCGAGTAGAACGAAGAGGATCGCATTCTGGACTTCATCAATGGCGCGCCAGAATCTATCTATGGACTCGTGCGAAATTTCGACCTGCGAATGATTCATGTTGAAGCGCCTAAGCGCCAGCCCGGCTGCAACCGCTTCCAGTGGAGCGGAGAGACGCAATGTTTCAGCCAAAGCGTAGCCGCCTAATGCGACGGAGAGAGTGAGTAATATTTCGATCTGGTAAGCTTCCACCCGCCGCATCAATTCGGAAGTCACCCAGGCGAGAGCAATGCCCAACAGGAGGCCCCCGCCGGACTTCAACAACAGGGACGCCCCGATTTCACCGACGGAAGGAGCCTCACCCCGCGAGGCCGCCAGCACGGCCAGAAAAAGGACCGCGCCAATGCCATCGTTGAAAAGTGATTCCCCAGCGAGTTGGGCCTGGATGTTCTTGGGAACGCCAACCCGATGAAGCATTTCGAGTACCGCAACCGGGTCCGTCGGAGAGATCAGCGTACCGAATAAAAGGCACTCGATCCAGGGGGCAGCAATCCCAAACAGAGGCAGCATCCAGTGCATTACACCGGCCAAAGCCGCGGTTGAGAGTAGCGTGCCGAAGAGGGAGAGCAGCCCGACCGCGAGTTTTTCGCGGGAAAGATAGAGGAGGTCTAAGAGAAATGCGCCTGCGAACAGGAGCAAACCCAGCATTCCGTGAAGGATTAAATCCTCAAACCGAATACGGCCTGCAAGGCTTACAGCCCCAATATGCAAATCAGGAAAGACGCTGCCCAACACGATCATCATGATGGACGAGATCACTGTGAGCAGCATTGTGCCAATGGTGATCGGAAGTCGAAAGACGCGAACGCTCAGCCAGCCGAAGACAGCCGCGGCGGTGACAATGATGCTGACAAGCGCAAGTGTGGTCATGGCCCTGAGATTGAGCCTACGAAAAAAATTGGCAACGGTGGGATTCGTCGTGTAACGGCGGGAGCGTTTGGCCCGCTACCTGGTCCATCCAGATCCGGAAGTGCAGCCTCCGAGGCGTCAGTGGGCCGACACGAACTGTCCTTTCCGCGCTCGAGAGTCGATAGTTCGACATCACAGGGTCGCCATCTGAGTGCCGAAATGCTTTTGCTTCAGCAGATAAGGGCGTGAGGCCAAGTTGGCGCGTTGCATGCGCTACGCCCGATGATCATAAACCTGATAGAAAGAATGTGCTCAATGAAAAGCAAGAGGATTGCAACAATCACGGCAACTGCTGGAGTGCTCGCTGTCATGGGCGGTTGGGCCATTGCCGCGCAGGACAAGTACACGGTGCAAGTCCCGAATGGGCTATCGTTTGCTGACTTCAGGGGCTACGAAGACTGGCAGGCTGTCGGCCCGAGTCACACCGACGCGACAAACGTGATGCGACTGATCGTTGCGAATCCCGTGATGATCAACGCCTACAAGAACGGTATTCCCGACAACGGCAAGCCGTTCCCCGAGGGCTCCAAAATTGCGAAAATTGAGTGGCGGCCGAAAAAGGTCACCGCTCCCCCGTTTTCTGCGAGCGCGCCAGACACGGTGCCTGGTGATCTTGCTGCGGTCGAGGTCATTGAGAAGGACAGCAAACGCTTCCCGGACACGCATGGCTGGGGGGTACGCCACATTCGACTATGACGCCGTAGCCGGTACATTCACGCCTGCCACCGAGGCCAGCAAGCCGCCGCAGGGGCACAACGCGAAGTGCGGCGCTGCGTGCCATCAGTTGGCGGCGTCAAAGGATTACATTTTCAATTCATACGCCAAAAGATGAATCCAATGCCTTTCAAGGAGGTTCTGTATGTCACACCATTTCGATACCAGACTGGCGAGGGAAGATCCGAGCCTCAACCTCTGCGACTTTTATTTATTTGACGGTCCCCCAGGCAAGACGGTGATGGCGATGACCGTGAATCCGGATGTGGGATTATCGGCCCCCGATACGCTTCATCCGGAAGGGCTCTACGCGTTCCGGTTCGACCTGAACGGAGATGCGAAGGAAGAGGTTACGTTCAAGTTCAAGTTTGGTGAACCACGACACGGAGAGAGCAGTGAGCATACTCACATTCAGCCGTTTGTGGTACGGAAAGCGACGGGTGACGATGCGTTTCGTGGTGACGCCGGAGTGATTTTGGTTGAGGGTGAAACCGGTTCGGTGGCGACCAATTCGGGTCTTCGTGCGTATGTTGGGATTGCTCCAGACCTGTTTGCGGCAAATGCTGCATTCCGCCCATTTATGGCTGCTTTCTATAACGACCAGCGCTACGCTGGGGACGCCTTTCTCGATCAGCAGAATCCCTTCGCCAGGCGGAATGTTACGGCGATTGTGCTGGAGGTGCCGAGCGAACTGATTGGGAAGGGAAAAATCAACGCCTGGGCGACCATCTCCCTTTTTGGTCATGCGCCGGAGGTACAAGTTTCGCGTTGGGGCCTACCCATGGTTACGCATATCTTCCTGAACGATCCGAGCGATCAAGAGGTGAAAGAACAATTCAATGCGTCGGTTCCGTCTGAAGATCTAGAGCGCTTCGCGAAGTCGATCGCGGATGTTGCGGAGAAGATGACCAGCTATGCCCATTCGGCGACGGACCCGGGTGAATACGGGAAACTAATCGCTCGACGGCTTTGTCCCGACACGCTGCCTTACGAGCTTGGAACGTCCGCCGCGTTTGATCTGGCCGGCTTCAATGGACGCGCGCTCGGCGACGATGTGCTGGATGTGATGCTGACGCTGGCGGCCAACACTCCAATTGACGATGGACTTGCTCCCGACCGCGGGCGCATTCGCAAGGATTTCCCGTATTATGGAGCGCCGTTTACGGCGGAGGAGCAGGTCGGGGTGAAGCCGATGCCGCGTCCGGCCAAGAAGCAGGCGGGAAGCAACGCTTGAGACGAAAAGTATGAGCATTGCAGATCTCGATATGAAGCTTGAGGTGGTGGTGATCCCCGTTTCCGACGTCGATCGCGCAAAAGAGTTCTACTCAAGGCTCGGATGGCGGCTGGATGCCGACCGCGCCGCCGGTGACGGCTTCCGCCTGGTCCAGTTCACGCCTCCCGGTTCCGGCAGCTCGATCCAATTTGGCTTAAACCTCACGCCGGCTGCACCTGGTTCGGCACAGGCCATGCACCTGGCCGTCTCCGACATTGAGGCGGCGCGCAGCGAACTCATCGCACGCGGCGTGGATGCGAGCCAGGTGTTTCACTGCGAGACCGGAACGGCTTGCAGGTTTTCCTCGAACGGCGCGCGAGTGGCCGGGCCGCACCCCGAGCGTCTCAGCTACTATTCGTACGTTTCTTTCAGCGATCCGGACGGCAATGGCTGGTTGCTACAGGAAGTGACCAAGCGGCTTGCTGGGCGCGTCACAGGCAACACCACGTATGCATCGGTGCACGATCTTGCCCAGGCGATGATTCGCGCTTCGAAGGCACACGGGGAACATGAGAAACGGACCGGGCAACCCGACGCGAACTGGCCGGATTGGTACGCCGAGTATATGGTGCGCGAGCAATCAGGCGAAGAGCTGCCGCAATGAACAATCATGCGGGCGGCACGCGCATCTTCCGCCCAACACCATAACCTAGCTAAGCACAAGCCGTCATCATCGAAATTTTTCTGGACAATTTGTCGAATTCCGGTCTCGCTGTTCGCCGTCATCGTGAAGGCTTGGGCAACTAGCCCGGCTGAAGACCGTTTTAGGAGACGACATGCCGCAATATCTGGTTGCTATTCACCACCCCGACAACTATGACCCGTCCACAGAGGACCAAGCGATGGTCCGCGATATCGATGTGCTCAACGAAGAGATGGGGGCTGCCGGTGCCAGGTTCTTCGCCGGCGGTCTGCAATCGGCGACCCACGCGTCGTCGCCTGCCGCGCATCGGTCGAGGTGCGCGAGTTCCTCGCAATGCCAACAGCATAGATGGCCCACGAACTTGAATGGCAACAGCAGCTCGGAGATGCTTAGGCGTTGCCCGCCCTGCCCGGCTACTTCCGGTCCGCGAGCGTGGCGCGCTGATTCTGAGCCGCCGAAGCCCTGCGAGCAATCAACTCGAAGCCCTTTTCCTTGGCTGAGCTCGATATCTCCTGAAGCCGCCGCCGTCCCAGCGCCCGGTTTTTTCCCCTGCTCTGAATTTCCGCCAGCCGAAGCGATGCTTCCAAGCGCAGCTTGAAAAGATCTTTGGGCGCTTCCGCGAGCACCTGCCGGACCGCGCGCTCGGCCGCCGCCAGATCGTTCCTCGCCTCCAGAAAGCCTGCTTCAGCCAAAGTTAGCGTCAGCCGGGTGGTTACATCCGAACTCTTTTTCACGGCCTTCATTGGCGCCTCGAGAATCGCGCCCGCGTCCTGGATCTTCCCCTGCTCGAGGAGCGCTCTCGAGAGCATCGCCGTGGCGAAGATCTCGTCATCGGGTTCGTGTTGCTTCTGAAATGTGTTCACGGCATCCAGCGCCAGTTGTTCCCCTTCCTTCGCACGGCCGGAATCGCAATCGAGTTCGGCCAGAGCCAGACGGGTCTCCGCGGCGTTTCCCATCTCACCAAGTTTCTGTTGTTCCGCCAGCGCCTGGTCGAACAGCTTCCGGGCCTGTTCCAGATCGCCTTGCTGCATCCATATCTGTCCCACTGAGCGGAGCGAATCGGCGTAATTGCTCTTTTCTCCGATGTCGTGCTGCATCGCGAGCGCTTGCTGCAGCATTTTGTTGGCGCCGGGCAGGTCGCCCTGGTCGGCTAGCGTAAGTCCGATAGCATGGATGGCTAGCGCAGCCGAACTTCGGTGCCCCAATTCATTGGAAATGTCGAGAGCTTTTCGGTAATGCGCGAGTGCGTCCTCCAATTTTCCCTGCGCGCGCAGAAGGTTACCCGTATTTCCGGTAACTGCCGTCATACCGGGCTTGTCGCCGGCCTGCTGATAGCTGCGAAAGGATTCGTCGTACAGCTTCAGGCCAGTGGCGAAATCTCCCTGCTTGACGGAGATCAAACCCAGGTTGACGAGTTCGCTTGCCATGCCTTGCTGATCGCCAATTTCGCGCAGGATCGCTAACGACTGGCGGTACAGATTGCCGGCCGTGGCCAGGTCGCCTTGATTGAGCGGGACTTCCGCCATGGAATGCAGCGCGCGCGCCAGTTCGCCACGGTCGCCGGTTTCCTCGAAAATTCGTCGGGCGTCCTCACAGACCACGCCGGCTTTGCCGTTCTCGCCCAAATTCGCAAGGGCGCGGCACTCCGAACTTCGGGCTCGCGCCAGCAGCAGACGTGCGCCCTGACGCTCTGCCTTGGATGCGGCTTGCTCGGCGGCATCCCTCCGTAGTTTACTGTCGCCCATGGCGGAGCCGGCTTGCGAGATTGCTAGATCAATGCGCGGATCGCCCTGGGCTTGCGAGCTGGATCGCGCTAATTCGGATAAATCCTTCAGGGCATCCTTGGGGCGTCCCCCGGAAGTCTTGGCATTCGCCAGGTCGAGCCTGTATTCCAGGCTATCCGGAAAGAAGCTAACCAGGACTTCGTAGGTCTCAATGGCCTTGGGCCAATTCTTGACGTTCTCGTAATAGCGCGCTTCCACCAGCAGGTGATCCTCGCGCGACAGTTTGCCGGCGGAATCCAAGGCCTGCTTGGCCTGATCGCGTGCGTCGGGATCGTGGCCCAGAGTGCGCCAAACCGTGGCCAGAGCGGAATGTGACAAAGGATAAGAGCTGTCGGCCGCAACCGCGCGCGTAAGCAGATCCCGCGCGGCCAGCGCATCGAAGCTCCGCAGTTTATCCAGACCTTGCGAATAGAGCCGCACAGCTTCCACATTCGACGCGACGGACGCCGCTATCGCCTGGGACTCCAGTTCGGAGATCTTGGATAACCCCAAGCGCTCTCGAAGTCGTGCGCCGGTGCTGGCGGCTAGATCCTGCAAATCGTTTTGGGAACCCAGTTCCGAGGCAGCAACTACTGTCTGCCCGGATACGGTATCTTCCAGGCGCGCGTCCAAACGCACATTCCCCCCGGGCGAATCTTGATAGGAGCCCACCAGCACGTAGCCGCTTCCCAAATTTCCGCGGACTCGTGCCAGTTCATCGGAAGGTATGCTTTCGGCGCCGGATAAATTCAGATCGATTTTGGTTTGCGCGACGGTGTCGCCCGCTACGGTGCGCAACTCCTCGCCGGCCGCAAGTTGAGTGGTGAGCATCTCGGAGAGAGCGGTTGAGATCCAGGACTCGTCCGCCCGGCCGGACAGATTCTTGAAGCCCAAGACCGCGACCGACGGGCGGCCGTGCATGACTACCGGGCTCGCACGCCCAGAGTCTTTCGTCCATAGCCAAACGCCAATTGCACCCACAAGAACGAGACCGACCAGAGCCGTAGCGAACGACTCCTTGTGCCTCCGCAGAAATCTGCCGCTGCGGTAAGAGACAGTGGGATTGCGGGCGCGAACCGGCAAGCCGTTGAGGTGATTTTGCACATCCTCAGCGAACTCCGCCACGGATGCGTAGCGCTGTTCTGGTTCTTTGCGCAGCGCCTTCAGGATAATGGTGTCGAGATCGCCTTCCAAAGCGCGCCGCGTCGCGCCCAGTGTGCCACTCGGCCGTTCGGGCTCCTGTTCACAAATCATCCGCTCGATTTCCAAACGAGAGTGTCCCATGTTGTCATACGGCCGGCGGCCCACGAGCAGCTCATACAGCAGAATTCCCATCGAATAGATATCCGACGCTTCGGTGACCGTCACTCCACGCACCTGCTCGGGGCTGGCATACTCCAGCGTCATCGGGCGCCATTCCGTTCGCGTCACCAGAGGCGTTTGAAGGAATTCGGGATTCAGCAGTTTCGCAATCCCGAAGTCCAGGAGCCGCGGCACTCCGTCTGGTGTGATCAAAATATTGCCGGGTTTGAGATCGCGATGAATCACCCGATTCTGATGCGCGTATTGAACGGCGGCGCAAACGCTGAGGAACAATTGCAAGCGGGAGTGAGTGGAAAGATCTTGCAGTACGCAATATTCGTCGATCCGCACGCCCTCCACATAATCCATCACCAGGTACGGCAGCCCATCGTCAGTGCTTCCGCCGTCCAGCAGTTTCACGATATTCGGATGGTCCAGCGTGGCCAGCGTCTGCCGCTCGTTCCGAAAGCGGTGGATGATCTCGGCGGTATAGATACCCGGCCGCAACATTTTGATGGCCACGCGTTTGCGGAACTGCTGATCATCGCGCTCGCCCAAATACACCACGGCCATCCCGCCTTCCCCCAGCTGGCGGATGACGCGGTATGCGCCAATCCTTCTGCCCGTCATCCCGTGCGATTGCGCGGATAACAAATCTGCGGCGGGACAATCCTCAAGAAAGCTGGGAGCGCCATCGAAGCTCGAAAGCAGCGATTCTATTTCGGTCCGCAGGGAGTCGTCACCGGCGCAAGCCTGAAGCAAAAAGCTACTGCGCTCCTCCGGGTTCTGCTCCAGAGCCAAAGTGAACAGTGCCTTTACTTGTTCCCATTTTTCAGGCATGCCTCTGGTCGCCTCTGCGCAGCTCGCGCGCCAGCCACGCTTTCGCGACGTTCCAGTTGCGCTTCACGGTTGTTCGAGAAGTTCCCAGAACTGCCGCCGCCTCCTCAATGCTCAAGCCGCCAAAAAAACGCAACTCTACAAGACGTGCTTGCTGCGGATCGAAATCAGCCAGCTGGGTGAGAGCTTCATCCAAGGCAACGACGTCCGAGGCCTTCCCCCTGGAAATGGCCACCGCTTCGGCTTCTTTCAGGAAAACTTTCTCAAGGCCCTTGCCGCGCTTCGCGGCGCCATGAGCGCGGCTGTAGTCCACCAGGATTCGGCGCATCAGCTGCGCGGCTACGCCCATGAACTGCTCTTTGTTCTTCCAGCGAACTTCTCTTTGATCGGCCAGGCGAAGATAAGCTTCGTGCACCAAAGCGGTGGTTTGCAAGGTGTGATCGCTACGCTCTCGCCGCAAGTAACTGGAAGCTAAACTCCGCAATTCCGAGTAAAGCGCCACCACCAGCTCGGCTACTGCTTTGTCGTTGCCGACGTCGAGTTCACCTAGCAGAGTTGCTACGTCTATTGGCGCATCCATACCGGATCACCACCCCAAGAAGGGACCACCACCCGCAAAATTCAGGATGTCTCAGTATATACCCAGTCAAATGCGAAACCAACGGCCTTAAGCGCCTGCTTTTTCAATAACTTCAATCCTGCGTCCAAGAAATGTGGACCTTTTCTCAGCGCTTCTTCGCGTTACTGGATAGAGGAGCATTCATTATGAGGGAAACAATTCTGAACCGCGCGCCAGCACGACATTCGAAGACGCGTGAGCAAGCGGGTTTTGGCAAGCGAGCCGCGCTGGCGTTAGCCGCCGTGCTGACTCTGGCGGTCGTTATGACCCAAGCGGCACAGGCGCAGACTCTCAAGGTGGTCTACACCTTCGGCGGCACGGATGGCCGGCAGACAAACCAGGAGAACCTGATCCAGGGAATGAACGGCGACCTCTATGGGACGACTCAGGGCGGGTTGTACGGCTATGGATCGGTCTTCAAGATGACCCCTGCCGGCGGCGCACTGACGACGCTTTATAGCTTTTGCGCAACCGGGACCGAAGGGAATTGCGTGGACGCGGGAGGCCCCGGTGCGATCGTCCAGGGCACCAACGGCAACATCTACGGGACAACTGAGTACGGCGGGGCCTTCGGCAACGGCGTCGTCTTCGTAATGTCTCCAAATGGTGGCGGGGCGACGGCTCCGGGCCAATTTCAGCCCCTCTCCCTCGACCCCGACGGTCTTTATGTCAATGCTTCCGGCGCCAATCCCGTTGGTGCGATGGTCCAGGCCACCAACGGCGTCTTCTGGGGGGTGAGTCAGGGGGGCGGGGCATTAGGCCAGGGAACAAAATTCGAAATGACCCCGGCTGGCGGGTTCGGCAGTGTAGTGGCTTTTCCTTGTATTCAAGGCTCCGCTTGCAACGCTAATCCTTGCGGCCAGGGAGTCGATTGCCCCGGTAACTATCTCGTGGCGGGGCTGATCCAAGCCACCGACGGTAATTTCTACGGGACAACGCAGTACGGCGGGACCGACACCTATGGCGGTGGGGAGTTCACGGGCGGCACGGTCTTCAAAATCTCCGGACAACCCGGCGCCAATCAGAACCCAAGTATACTTTACAGTTTCTGCTCGCTAAGCGATTGCGCGGATGGCCAGGACCCCACGGCGGCGCTGGTCGAAGGCAACGATGGCAACTTCTACGGAACAACCTACTACGGCGGCACGGGTACGTTTTGCCCCGCCAGTGGAAACGGTTTGCTTGGTTGTGGTACGGTCTTCCAAATCACTCCAAGTGGCACATTGACCACGCTCCACAGTTTTTGCACGATACCGAAGTGCGTGGATGGCGCATATCCCATAGCGGGGCTGATCCTGGGCAGTGATGGGAACTTCTACGGAACAGCCTCGTACGGCGGTCGCGCCGGCAATATCTGTTCTGACTACGTTTGTGGAACCATCTTCGAAATCACCCGAAGTGGCACGCTAACACCGCTTCACGACTTTTGTTTTCCGAACGAGGGCAACGGTTGTCCTTCCGGCGCCGGTCCCGCCGCTCCGCTGGTCCAATATACCAACGGGGACTTCTACGGAACCACCACGTCGGGCGGTCCAGATTACAGTTGCTGCGGCACGATATTCCGCCTGTCTACAGGTCTTAGCCCATTTGTGAAAACACTGCCCACTGCCGGCTTGGTAGGAGCCAAAGCCCTGATTCTGGGGACTGATCTGACGGGCGCCACCAGCGTCAGCTTCAACGGCACGGCGGCTTCATACACCGTGGAATCGAGCACCTTAATCACGGCCACTGTACCCGCCGGCGCCACAAGCGGCCGGGTACAAGTGATAACGCCCAGCGCCACGCTGACAAGCAACGTTCCCTACGTGGTAGAGCCCTAACAGACCGGCGGATAATGGTTTTATGTCAGTTAGGCCTTGCGGGCATTCTCACAGGAGACCAGAGTGATCAAAACACTTGTTGTCGCCGAATTAGTTCTTGCCGCTAGCCTTGTTGCGCAAACGTCCCCGGCCCCAACTTGGAAAGCGTTGAACTTTCTAATCGGCACGTGGGAAGCGACAACCCGCGGCGGTTCCGCCGGGGCCGCAACTTCCGGCGCATATTCTTTTCAGCTGGCGTTGCGAGGTCATGTTCTCGCGCGGTATTCCGGCAATTCAGGATGTAAAGCGCCGGCCGATTTTGATTGCGAACATGGAGATCTTCTTTATATTTATCCAGACACTCCCCGGCAGTCTTACAAGGCAATCTATTTTGACAACGAAGGACACGTCATTCACTATGACTTGTCCATTCCGACGCCTACCTCAGTTGTCTTCTTGTCCAGTCCATCTCAGTCTGGACCTCAGTTCCGGCTTAGCTATGTACTCAAAGGGTCGACCATGTACGGCAAGTTTCAGACGCGTATTCCCGGCGAGAGCGAATTCAAGTCCTATCTGGAGTGGCAAGGAGAGAAGAAGAACTAGTGGCCTGTCGCAGCGAGTCCGTTAGTATGGCCCAACCGCTCCCTTCGGTCACGGCTCGGTATCCGATGTGCTTAACGGAGCCGCGACCGGAGGAAGGGGTAGTAACGATCTGGCTGCGACAGGCCAACTGGGATGCCCTGGCAGAGTGAGTAATCAACATCGCAATGCCAGGGAGTTTCGCAGATAATCCCGGATCTCATCGCGGACACGGCGGAAGAGCGCGAGCCGTTCCGGTTCGGAACCCTGGAAAGCTGCAGGGTCTTCGAAATTGTGGTGAATCATATCCGCCGTGCCGGGAAACAAAGGGCAGCTCTCCTTGGCGTTGTCACATACGGTCAGAACACAATCGAATTGCTGGCTCGTAAACTCGTCCACGCTCTTCGAGCGCTGTCCGGAAATGTCGATGCCCAGTTCGCCCATGGCGGCAATCGCCTCGGGCCTGACTTGACTCGGTTTTGTTCCGGCGCTGAACACTTCGAAGCGGTCTCCCGCATCGTGGCGTAAAAGCCCCTCTGCCATTTGGCTTCGTGCGGAATTTCCACTGCATAAGATCAAGACCCGCTTCTTATCAGGCATGGGTGGTTTCCCCTTGCGCGTGGGCCACCACAACGTTGGAAGCCTCCTTCGGAAGCGAGGGCGCCAGCCAACGGAAAAGCAGCGTCGCCGCCATCGCGCCGGCGATTTGTGCAAGGACGAAGCCAGGGACGTCCGCCGGCCGAATGCCTGCAAATGTATCCGATGCGGCTCGCGCCAGGGTCACAGCGGGGTTCGCGAACGAGGTGGAGGAGGTGAACCAATAACCCGCGGTGACGTAGGCTC
This sequence comes from Bryobacterales bacterium, assembly GCA_963781905.1. Lineage (GTDB taxonomy): Bacteria > Acidobacteriota > Terriglobia > Bryobacterales > Bryobacteraceae > Palsa-89. Next base: position 2,305,383 of record CAWAHZ010000010.1, on the reverse strand, counting down.
CGACAGCAAAAGGCACAGCAGACGATCGGAACCTGACGCATCCCCAGATGACCGAGAGAAGCCCGAAGGTGGCCACGAATTCGCTAAATAGCTGCGCGCTCCCGGCACGGGCGTGGTGCGAGGCAAAGAAGAGTGGCTCGCCGAACATGAAATGTGCTGCCGCGACACCACCGAACGCACCGATGATTTGAGCGGCGATATAAACCGGTACTTCGCGCCAAGCGATTCCTCCTTGTGAGGCGTCAGCCAGCGTGACGGCCGGATTGAAGTGCGCTCCCGAGATGGGGCCGAACGTGAGGATCAAGGCAACCAGAGCTGCACCCGTCGCAATCGTGTTTGCAAGAAGAGCGACAGCGACGTTTCCACCCGCCAGTCGTTCGCCCATGATGCCAGATCCAACAACAGCCGCCAATAAGAAAGCTGAACCGAGCGCCTCAGCTACAGCACGCCGGGGCACAACACTCCTTGGGAGAGGTTTCACGGCTAGGTTTGAACGCCGTAATAAAAGCGCTCATGAATTTGTTTTCCACCTGCGGCGCGATCGCGTCCACGTTGATCCCTTCGCCTGTCAGGAACTGGCGAGCATCCTCGACGCTGTAAACACGGGTCGGCTCGATGTCGATACCATCGAATCCGGCCTTGGCGAGCTTGCCGATGTATTCATGATCTTGAAGCGCGCCGGCGATACAACCCACCCACATTTCCATGCTGCGGCGCACCTCGCCCGGCACATCGCCACGGACCACTACGTCGGACACGGCGAAACGGCCGCCTGGCTTCAAGACTCGGAACGTCTCGTGCAAAACCCGGTCTTTGTCGGCCGACAGATTGATCACGCAGTTCGATATGACAACGTCGACCGAGTTATCTGGCAGCGGAATGTTTTCAATTTCACCCTTGAGAAACTCGACGTTCTCGATCCCCGCTTTGCGCTGGTTTTCACGAGCGAGAGCCAGCATTTCATCGGTCATATCGAGGCCGTAAGCTTTGCCAGTAGGGCCAACGCGGCGGGCTGAAAGTAAGACGTCGATACCGCCGCCCGAACCGAGATCGAGCACCGTGTCGCCAGCGTTCAGCATGGCCAACGCGGTGGGGTTGCCACAGCCGAGTGATGCTTTCATAGCTTCCTCGGGAATCTGCCCGGCCTGACTGGCGTCGTATAAGTTGGACGTGATCGGGTCGACACAGCAGCCATCGACGTTCGCGTTCGCTCCACAACAGGAACTGCCCCCGGTAGCCGCTCGCAGCGCGGCCTGTCCGTATTTTTCTTTCACGATCTCTTTGATTTCCATGATCTGACTAAGTGCCTCCTATTTACAGAGCGTGACGATCGCCTCAGGTTTGATGGCTTTGTTACGGGTGCAGCACTCGGCGTAGAGAAAGCCGAGGAGCGTCTCAAGGGCCTCGGTGTTGGCCGTGTACCAAAGAAACGTGCTCTCCCGCCGGACCTTGACCAGATCCTCGTTCTTGAGCTTTTCCAAGTGGTGCGAAAGAGTTGAACTTGGAATGCCGAGCTCGCTCTGGATTTCACCGACCACAAGACCCTCCGGGTGCGCGGACAGAAGGAGCTGCATGATTCGGAGGCGCGGCTCGGTTCCCATCGCCGTAAACATGTCGGCGTACTTGGCGACTTGTTCAGCGCTGCTCTTCGATCTTGCAACTGCCATATTTCGACAATAGCAGAAATACGGAAACTGTCAAGAGTTCGTTGATCACGCGGAAGGGGGCGAAGCCCTCGACTTCCAGAACATTCATACCTTCAGCGCGGAAGTGCGGCGCGGATCGTCCGCACGTCGAGAAACATCCTTTGTGGTCCTGTCGCCACACCACCCTCGATGGGCACAAACCCATATCGCGCATACCAGCTGACCCGATCGCGATACGCATCTGTGATGATCGAGCGACAGCCAACTTCATCGGCCACGCGCAAGCTGATGCGGAACGCTTCCGAAATCAGGGCGTGGCCAAGTCCCCTGCCAGCGAATCGCCGATCCACGGCGAGCCGTGCTAGTAAGATCAGTGGCAGGTCGTGAAGAGGCAGACCGCGCACATACTTCTTCGGAAACGCATCATGAGGCACGCTTGACATCGCCAGGGTAAAGTAACCCAGCACTGTTCGCGGAGCGTCCTCATCGAGAGCCACATAGCTTACACCGATCGAGCTCTTCTGCTGATTGGTCCAGGCATGACGCTTGAGATAGTTGTTGAGAGCGTCGTCGCTGCAATCGAAATTCTCCACCTCATCGTGTTCTTCGAGGCGGCGAATGACAATGGCCATTCAGTCACGCATAGCCCGAATCAGGGCATCCGTGGGGCGGTTCACCTCTCCTGCAGTTACGAGTGCAGCAAGACTTTCCAGCTCGCGCCCAGACCATTTGATATCCACACGTGGCAGGACAAGGTCCGGAGCCACGCGTTCCAGCCGCGGAAAGAGCAGCACGTTTCGCTGCCCGCTCGCGCTCTCGCTTATGATCCGGTGACCCAATTTCCGCTCCGACACGGCCCATCGAAACAGCGCTACGGCGTCGGATAGGAAGTCGCTGTTGCTGCTGAGCTGCAATTCTTCTTTGAGCAAACGTACTGAGCGATCTTCTGCTGGAGCAAGGTCAGCCTGGAACTTCGACTTGCGCCGCGGTCTGCTCGCTGGAATCTCGACTCGCTTCTTTTTGGTCTTCAGAGCCATTGCCTACCTCAGGTTGCGAGGACGCATCTTCACTCCAATTATACTCCTATCCATTCCCTCAATGGAGTGAAATCGGATAACCTCGGCGGAAAGGGCGACCCGCTTCATTCACCCCCTTCGTTTTTCACCGCCCGGCCACGAATCGACGAACATTGTGTCAGAACCGTAGCATACGTACAGATAAGCTACATGTCACTGAGGTGGGTTGTTTAATAACTTATTGATTATTTGTGGATTCGAACCCGCGGCATCCAGATTTTACAGCAGTGCGAAAGTCTGGTTGCTCGCAGAGTTCCGGTAAGTTGATTCTGCGGCGGCTGGCGGGACTTGAACCCACGACATCCAGAGCCACAACGTCTTAGGCGAAATTTCGACCTCCCGGCTAGCAGCAGGGATCAAAGCTGAAAATTGAACGAGAGCGTGCTCTTCACCCGTCTGAGGCGTCCGTCCACTTTGAAGGGTGAAAACGACCATTTCCGGAGTGCCCGGAGCACTGCGTCGCTCAATATGGGCGAGCCTTTCGTGATGGAGACATTCTCCACCTTGCCGTCCATGCCGACTACGAATTCGGCAACCACCTCGCCGCTCATCCGAAACTGACGGGCCGTGGCAGGGTATTCCGGCTCCTGATGCACCACTGCGGCAGCGCGAATAGCGTGGCTGCTGATGACAATGATCCCGGTGTCCGCAACGTGCGTGGTATCGGGATTCTCCTCAGCATGAGCGAGCACGGCCACGAACAGAGCGGTAGATATAATTCCAGTGCAGCGTTGAAGGAAGGCCTGCATAACGCTTTTAAGATCGTCCGTCCTTTCCACTCCCTATATAGTCCTTCGGTGGATGGACGGCCTATTACCAGCCCCAAAAAAGACCTATTCCTCATTTAGGCATGGACAATTCGGTCCGGAGTGCCGATTGTTTTCAACGATGGACCAAATTTCTGAGCGTGCAACCGACAAAAAGGAAACGGTACGGAAAACCAGGTCGCTGAGCAAGACGCTTACCCTGGCTGTGGCAGCGGCCACCTGCATCATCCTGGTGATTACTATTTGGTTCAGCTATGTACAAGCCCGTAAGGCGCTGGAACAGCAGAGTAATGCCGAGGCCTTGAAGCAGGTGCAGTCCACCGCCGACCAGTTCGATGCTTATCTAGACCGGGTGGCCGTGCTGCCGCGCGCGATCACCGCTCGCAAGGAAGCTACCGGGATGAATGAAGCCGCCAGCGGCATTGTTCCGTTCCTGGCCCGTTTGTTGGATAGCCTGCCGCCCGAAGAGGCATTTGGAGTGTACCTGGCGAAGGATGGCATGATGACGGGTCCGGACGCAATGCCATGGGTGGACCGCAATAGCTTCCCCCAGGTTCTTCAGCCCAAGACTGGCCCTCGCGACCGTTCCAAGGAGTGGTACGCCGGAGCCAAGCGTACTGGCCAGATGTATATTTCGGAGCCTTATTTCGACGCCGGCGGATCCAACGCGGAAATTGTGAGCGTGACGCTGCCTTTTTACGATGCGGCGGGAAAGTTCGGCGGCGTAGCGGGCGCGGACCTTTCGCTCGATCTCATCCGGGCCATTGTCACTTCCCTGCGCTTTCGCCCCGACAAACAAGGCAACTCCACCTCATCGAACGCACTCCAGGACTATAGCTTTCTGATCACCCGCTCGGGACGCATCATGGCGCATCCCAACGCCGCGCTGTCCATGAATCAGAATTTCGCTGGAGCCGACGTCAGGACGGTTCCGGGCGGCAACGACATTGCGGTGCGCGATTCCGGTTTTGCGCGGCTTCTGGACAATGGCGTGGCACGACGTGTTTATTGGGCCAAGGCGCCACTCACCGGTTGGAAAGTGGCGATGAGCATTCCCGAAATGGAGATCACGGGATTGGCAAGCCAACTGGCCGTCAGAACCGTGGCGGTTGCGGGTCTGGCGGTTTTTCTCTTGGTGCTGGTGGTCTGGATTGTCGCGCGGCGCCTGACTCGGCCGGTCCGCAGTCTGACGCTGGCAGCCGAGCACGTGAGCCAGCAGCGCTACGAAACCGCGGACGAGCTGGATCGCGTGGCCGGACGCCGTGACGAGCTCGGCCAACTGGCGCGCACATTCCGCAACATGGTGGGCGAAATCGCAACCCGCGAAGCCACGCTGCGCAGCGCCGAAGAAAAACTCCGGCAAAGCGAGCTGCACTATCGCTCGCTGATCGAAAACACTTCCGACATCATCGCGCTGCTCGACCGGCAGGGCCGCTTCAAATACGCCAGCCCTTCTATCGTGAGGATCCTCGGCGTGAAAACCGAAGCCGAAGCCGGCGCGCTGGGCGATTTCCTGAACGACAAGGGCAAGCTGGCGTTGGACGAGGCCATTCAGCGTTCCGCGGCCGCCTGGGGCGCATCCGAACAGGTGGAAGTGGACGCGCAACATTCCAGCGGCGCCATCCGGACCCTGGAAGTTTCGCTGCATAACATGCTGGATAGCCCGGCGGTGAACGGCATCGTCGCCAACATCCGCGATATCACCGAGCGCCGGCGCGCGGCCGATCTGAGCCGTGAAAAGGAAGCTGCCGAGGCGGCGAACAAGGCCAAGAGCAATTTCCTGGCGAACATGAGCCACGAGCTGCGCACACCGCTCAACGCCATCATCGGTTACAGCGAAATGCTGCAAGAAATGGCCTCGGACGACGGCAACGACGAGTATCAGGGCGACCTGAGAAAGATCCATTCGGCCGGCCAGCACCTGCTGGAGCTCATCAACGATGTGCTGGACATTTCCAAGATCGAGGCCGGCAAGATGGACCTCTACATCGAAAGCTTCTCGCTGGATCAAACCATCGAGGAAGTGCAAGCCGTCGTGGATCCGCTGGCCAAGAAGAATTCCAACCAGCTGGTGATCGAGAAGCCGCCGGAGCTCGGTTTCATTCGCGCCGACGCAACCAAAGTGCGGCAGTGCCTTCTGAACCTGCTCTCCAACGCGTGCAAATTCACTTCCGATGGAACCGTGCGGCTGCAGGCCTTGCGCGACGAGGGATGGATCACCTTCGAGGTCTCAGACACCGGCATCGGTATGACCAAGGAACAAATGGCCAAGCTGTTCCGCGCTTTCCAACAGGCCGATTCTTCCACTACTCGCAAGTTTGGCGGCACCGGCCTAGGGCTTGCCATCAGCCGGCGATTCTGCCAAATCATGAACGGCGACATCACCGTCCGTAGTGAGCCGGGGCACGGAACCACGTTCACCATGCGCATCCCGGTAGAGGTGGTTCAGCAGCCTATCATTGAAAACCGGGGCGATGACCTGTGCGAGGGCCAGGGCAAGCCGGAGCAGGATGCCCAGCGAGTATCGGAATCCCTGCCGGCGTCGGCCGCGGTGGTGCTGGTGATCGATGACGATCCGTTAGTTGCCGATCTGCTGCGGCGCACGCTGGTGAAAGACGGCTACCGCGTAGAGTATGCCGAAAATGGCGAAAAAGGGCTCCAGCTTGCACGGCAATTGCGTCCGGACGCTATCACGCTGGATGTCATGATGCCCGGTATGGACGGGTGGCAGGTGATGACGCACCTGAAGTCCGACCAGGAACTGGCCGACATCCCGGTAATCCTCTTGTCGATCGTCAACGACCGCAAAACCGGTTTCGCACTGGGAGCGACCGAGTATCTTACCAAGCCTTTAGACCGCGAGCGTCTCACCACGGTGCTGGGGCGCATTTCGACTGGGCGCGGCTCACGGCTGGCACTGGTGGTAGACGATCTTCCCGATAATCGCGCGCTGCTAAGGAACGCGCTCGAAGGCGACGGCTGGACCGTGGAAGAAGCGGGCAACGGTCTGGAAGCGCTGGAAAGGTTGGAACATCGCCGCCCGGACGCGATTCTGCTGGACCTGATGATGCCCGAAATGGATGGCATCGCCTTCGTGGAACGGCTGAGATCCAGCGAGCGCAACCGCTCCATTCCGGTGTTGGTGGTGACCGCGAAAGACATCACGCCGGTGGATCGGCAGCGGCTGTCGGGCGGCGTCCAGGCCATCATGCAGAAGGGCGCGGTGGACCTGAGCGAATTGGTTGCTCAAACCAGGGCGCTGCTGACTTCCCGTACTCAAGTCGAGGTCTCGGAACTGGACGGGGCTCTCGCCAGAACCTAACGAAAGGGCCATTACATGAAAATCCTGATTGTCGAGGACAACGAGATGAACCGCGACATGTTGTCGCGGCGTCTAGAACGCAAGGGCTACTCCATTACCATGGCCGTGGACGGCGGGGCGGGAGTCGACAAGGCTATCGCCGAAGTGCCCAATCTCATATTGATGGACATGAGCCTACCGGTGCTGGATGGCTGGGAGGCGACCAGGCGGGTGAAAGCGAATCCGCAAACCCGCCACATTCCAGTGATCGCTTTAACGGCTCATGCCATGACCGGGGATCGAGACAAGGCGATGGAAGCTGGATGTGACGACTACGACACCAAGCCGATCGACCTGCCCCGGCTGCTCGGGAAGATCACCACGCAGCTTGAAAAAGCCAAGACGCTCCATGGAGACTGAACTCGCGCCCGGCGTCCCGGAAGCTGCGGCACTCAAAGCGCCTGCGGCCTTATCGAAGATCCGGCACGATCTCAAGACGCCGCTCAACCAGATCATTGGATATGCGGAGATGCTGCTCGAAGACGCCGCCGGACGCGCCGAGCCCGAGACCGCACTGCGCCGGCTGCTCGATTCGGCCCAGGCCTGCCTGGAAACGCAATCGCGTCTGCTCACTCGCGAACCCGAAGATCTGCGGCCAGAACACTTTCAGGAATTGAAAGAAGATCAAACCGCCCGTAGCGTCTATATGGGCGAAATCCTGGCCGAGCTGCGCGCCGAGCGGGTGTCGGAAGAGTGGGCGCATGACCTGGACCGCTTAGGCATCGCAGTCTCGAATCTCGCAGCGCTGGCAAACCAGCTCTCGGCCCAGGGAACGCTCGTTGAGGATTCTCCGCCTTCCCCTATGCCGCGTGCTGAAGCTCCCGTCACGCCGCTCTGGCTTCCCGGATCTGATTCGGCCGGAGTGCCGCAGCCGGGAACCCAGCCTACGGCGCGAACCTGTGGCCGAATCCTGGTCGTCGACGACAATGCCGGAAACCGCGACGTGTTGTCGCGCCGGCTGGAGCGGGAAGGCTACACCGTCGACATGGCCGAGAACGGACTGCAGGCGCTGGCCAAGCTCGAAGCCGCAACGTTCGACCTGGTGCTGCTAGACGTCGTGATGCCGGAGCTGGATGGTTTCGCGGTGTTGCAGAGCATCCGTGCAAACCCGCGCTGGAAAGAAGTGGCCGTCATCATGATCTCGGCTCTCGACGAGATCAAAAGCGTGGTGCGTTGCATTGAGATGGGCGCGGAAGACTATTTGCCCAAGCCTTTCGACCCGGTGCTTCTGCGCGCGCGCATCGGAGCTATTCTCGATCGCAAGCGGCTGCGGGACGAGGAGCGGTTGCGGACCGCGCAGGTGGAAACGGCGTTTCAGGAAGCCGAGCGTCAGAAGCAGGCGGCTGAAGGCATGCTCCGGAATATTCTGCCGGCCAAAATCGCGCAGGAGCTGCAAAGCGCCGGAACCGTAGAGCCAATGTATTTTGAGGACGTCACTATCGGGTTCACGGACTTCGTCGGGTTTACGGTCGCCACGGAAAAACTGGCAGCGGAAGAAATCGTCGGCCTGCTGCACGAGTATTTCACCGCGTTCGATCGCATTGTCTCGCGCTATGGCCTGGAGAAAATGAAGACCATCGGCGATAGCTACATGTTCGTCAGTGGCATGCCCGATCGTCGGCCGTCGCACCCGGTGGACGCGGTGCTGGCGGCGCTGGAGATGGTGGAAACGGTTCGCGCCATGGCCCGGCCGAACGAGGGTATCGAGTGGCAAATGCGCGTCGGTTTACACACCGGCCCGGTGATTGCGGGCGTGGTGGGCATCCACAAATTCGCGTTCGATGTGTGGGGCGATTCGGTGAATTTCAGTTCACGCATGGAGTCGAGCGGCGCCCCGAACCGCGTGAACCTCTCGGAGCGAACTTACTCCCGCGTCAAGGACTTTGTCCGCTGCACTCCGCGCGGTCGCGTGCTCACCAAAGACGGCCGAGAGGCGGATATGTTCTTTGCCGACGGCGTCTATGAAAAGCTGATCGATGCAGGCGTGGAAGGCATTCCGGCCGCGTTCGCTCGCCGTTATCGGATTTACTTCCAACAGGCGGTACGCGCATTTCCACCTTTTCTGTTGCGGCCGGAATCGCCCTAAGTGTGATGCTGGGGCGGCTGGTGGGATTTGAACCCACGACATCCAGAACCACAATCGCATTAGGGGCATACTGAAGGGTACCGAAGCACACTTACCCGTTCAAAATTCAAAGATCGGCTCCCCGTCAGATACGGGCGGAAACGGACTCATAAGCTACAATAAGCTACACTCTTCAAACCCGGCGGCATGCAGATGAACACTGGACTCGTTGAAAACCGTTTCTGGTGATGCTCAAATTGAACTCGTAACGCCCACTATCTGCCTTGGCAAGCGCGGAGGTAAACTTCTGGTTCACTTGCCGGAGGAAACGACTCGTCGCTCGAGCGGCCGGGTGTGCCGAAAGGTGCCGGATGACATTCTTAGCTACTTGGGCGTCGGCTTACATTTGAGCGCACGGCGTCTTCCGCCACCAATGCTTCGGCCTTGTTTCGTGGCGCTTTCCAGCGACTTCGTCGAAGGCACATTCATCCCTTTCCCCGAATCAACCGCATGAAGGCTTCAATCTTCTTCGTAATTTGAGTGCGGTCGGGGCCGAGATTCTGCTCTAGGGAAATTCCGCAAAAGAACGTGATGATTAGATCAGCCAGGGATTCATTGTCGTCGGTCCCTCCGCGTGCTGCGGCTAGATTGTCGATCAGGAGCTGATGGGCTTTCGTGATATTCGCAATCATGATCTGGCGGGCTTTGGGGGGAAGATCCGCAAACTCGCGCATGGAGTTCACCGAAAAGCACCCCTTCTGTCCCCAACTCCCGTAACAGACCTTCAGAAAGCCCTCGACGTTGTTCCAACCCAAAGGCTGCTTCGTTAGGGTTCCGCGTGCCGTCAGCATGTCAAAATATTGCCGTATGCTCGCGACAAATAGGTCCTCTTTGTCTTTGAACTCTGCATATAGGCCGGATTTGCGCACCCCCGTGGCCTGCTCAAGGTCCTGGACACTCGTCTCGGCAAGGCCATGCTTCCAGAAGACGGGAATCGTTTTGTTGAGGACATCTTCTCTGGTGAACAGTTTTCGTCGCCCCATTGCAACAGTATCGGTCAATTCGACTGCAAGGCTTGCAATAAAGGACCGAATGGTCCATTATCACAAAGAGAGAGAGATTGTCCCGGAGGACCCCGTGGCGCCCAGCCGTAAACAACAGGTCATCGATCTGCTGAAGTCGCTTGAGACCAAAGATCCGGTTCCGCTCACATATGTCAATCCCAATAAGTATATCCAGCACAACTTGCAGGTGGCTCCCGGTCCGGCAGGTGTCGCCGCCCTCATCAAGGACATGCCGCCCGATGCGTCCGTCAATACCATCCGCGTCTTTGAAGATGGGGACTATGTCTTCGCTCACACGCAGTACAACTTCTTCGGACCCCGCATCGGATTTGACATCTTCGGCTACGAAGACTCCTTGATCGTCGAGCATTGGGATAATTTGCAGGAGACCGCGACCGAACCTAGCCCCAGCGGGCACACGATGATCGACGGTCCCACGATCGCCTCCGATCTGGACAAGACCGATGCAAATAAGGCGCTCATCGAGCGCTATATGGAGGACCTTCTCGCAGGCCGTCGGGAGACCTTCCCGAGGTACTTCAACGGAACCCAATACATTCAGCACAATCCCTGGGTGGCCGATACAATCCCGGGGCTGATTGCGGGCTTACAGGCTCTTGCCGCCAAAGGTCAGGCGGTCGTATACAAAAGCGTGCAGAAGATACTCGGCGAGGGTAACTTCGTCCTCGTCGTCGCCGAGGCTACGTTTGGTGGCGTAGCCACTGGCATTTATGACCTCTTCCGCATTGAAAAGGGTAGGATCGCCGAGCACTGGGATACGCTCGAAGCGATTCCACCTCGCGATCAATGGAAAAATAGCAACGGTAAGTTCTAGTGCGGTGCGAGGCAGAACCTATGCTTCAAGGCATGTTTGGAAAAAGATTGGCGCAGCATTTTTCTCTGCTGGAGTCTTCCTCACTTGTGGTTGGTCCCAAGGGAAACTCTCAGGTTGCGTTGACACGTATGCGAATGCCGAACGGCTTTCCTGGACCCACTCCACACATTCCACCAGAAAAGGCTTTTTCGATATCCGTGCACCTGCGCCGTCCGGACAGCATTAAAGGCTGGGGAACGTGGCTTGACGGACGCTTTCATCGTGTCACCGAATGGGATGCCGGCGGGATTCAGATATTCGATATGGAGTCGGACCCGGTCGCACTGCGAACTTCAGGTTTCGACTCGGTTCACGTCTATATACCCCGATCAGTTATCAATCGATTCAGTGACGAGAACGAGCAAAAGCGCATTCGCAACTTGCATTGCACCCCGGGAACCAAGGATGACGTGATTCTTCATTGGGCCCGGATGATGTTGCCGTTCTCTGATCGTCCGCTTCAGCTTCCACGCTTGGTTATCGACGAAATGATCATGCTGTTCTGCGCTCATCTGAGCCGCACATACCAGGGCCGGAGCCAGCCGCCGGAGGTTGTTACCGGGGGGTTGACGATCTGGCAACAGGATCGAGCGATCGAGGTGTTGAACGAACATCTGGATGGTGATCTGGCGCTTGCCGATCTTGCAAAAGAGTGTGCGCTATCGGCGGGTCGTTTCATGCGCGCATTCAAAAGGTCGTTTGGTGTTCCCGTCCGGCGCTACTTGCTCTATAAGCGAGTTGAAGCCGCAAAGTCTCTCTTGTTGCACTCGAACGACTCTTTACTCACAGTCGCGTTGGAAGTCGGATTCACTGACCAGCCAGCTTTCAACCGAAGCTTCCGTGCGATTGTTGGAACTTCGCCAGGACGGTGGCGAAGAGCAAACGCACCGATGCCTAAGGCGTTCAACCTCCCCGCGCCTGAAGAGAAGTAAAGGTCGTCACTCGCGTTTCCCACCCACTAGAGCCAACAGAAACGCCAAACTGCGGCACTTTCAATCAAGACAAAGATTGAAACTTCCAAAACAATGGAAGAGGCGTAGTTGGTCACATGGGAGACGAAAATGGGAAAAACATATAAGGCGGTCGAGATAACCACACCCGGGACGTTTCGCCTGGTCGAGAAGCCCGTCGTCGGGCCGGGTGAGGGACAAGTACGTATCCGGGTAGAGGCCTGCGGTGTATGTCACTCAGACGCGGGCACCGTTGAGGGACAACTGCCTGGCATCGTGTATCCGCGTGTGCCGGGCCATGAAGCAATTGGCCGCATCGAGGAGGTTGGCCCGCGTGTTACGACCTGGAAGGTCGGCCAGCGTGTAGGAGTCGGGTTCTTTGGAGGTGAAGACGGAACCTGCGAGACCTGTCGCCGCGGCGACACGGCATATTGCCAGAACCCCATTATCACTGGCGCGACGAGTGATGGCGGCTATGCGGAAATGATGATCGCAGAGGCACGCGCATTGGCTCTCATACCTGAAGAGCTCAAATCAGAAGATGCGGCCCCGTTGGTCTGCGCCGGCATCACCACATTCAATGCGCTCCGCAACACCGGGCGTGCTGGCGATACCGTCGCTATCCAGGGCATTGGTGGGTTAGGACATCTTGGCGTGCAGTACGCCAAAAAGATGGGTTTTCGCACCGTTGCGATCGGCTTCGGTCCAGACAAAGAACATCTCGCGCTCGAACTGGGAGCGCACATTTACATCGACGCCAAAGCTGAGGATGCGGGAGCCGCGTTGCAGAAACTGGGAGGTGCCGACGTCATCTTGGCGACCGCCCCCAGCGGAGCCGCAATCGCCAGCCTGCTTCCTGGCCTCTCCGTTCGCGGCAGGCTCGTTGTGGTTGGCGTCTCAGGCGATCCAATTCCGGTCAACGGAGTTCCGCTGATTTTTGGTGGCCGCTCTGTCATAGGAAGCCTGACAGGAAGAGCGATCGAGACCCAGGACACTCTTGATTTCAGCGTACTCACTGACGTTCGGCCCATGATCGAAACTCTTCCGTTGGAAAGGGCCGAAGAAGCGTATCGGCGCATGATGTCTGGCGACGCGCGATTCCGCATGGTCCTCACGATGGCCTAAAGGGCTCGCAACGCTGCTCGAAAGCGGCTTCGACAACCGATGTGCGAAGGAGACTCAGATGAATCCGTTCCAGGAAATCTTCGATACGCAGAAAGCATATTTCGATTCGGATGCGACTAAGTCTTACGAGTGGCGCATCGATCAACTGACACGCCTTGAGAACTTGTGCAATGAGAACGCCGAGGTTCTTGAGGCTGCGATGAGCAGCGACTTCAAGACCGCCAGCCAGGAAAAAGTCTTCGAGATTATGGCGCCAGTGGGAACCGCCGCCTTCGCGAAGCAAGAGCTGAAAGAGTGGATGAAGCCCGTAGATGTGGTTGTGCCCAAGGCCCTTCGGGAGAGCGGGCATACTGCCAAGGTCTATCGAGAACCGTACGGTGTCACCTTGGTTATCGGGCCATTCAATGGACCACTGACGCTGCTCTTCGACCCCGCTGTCCAGGTTATTGCGGCTGGCAATCCATGCATCCTCAAACTCTCCGAGGGTTTGCCCGCCACCAGTAAGGTCTTGCTCGATCTGATTCCAAAATATTTCGATCCTCGGGCCGTCACTGCCGTCACCGGAAGCAAAGACGAGGTGACGGAGCTTCTCAAGCTGCCCTTCGATTTCATCTTCTTCACCGGCAGCGTCAAGGTTGGCAAGATCGTCATGGAGGCGGCCGCAAAGAATCTGACTCCCGTTCTTCTCGAACTAGGCGGCCAGAACCCGGCTTTCGTTGACGCGACCGCAAATATTCCGGATGCAGCCAAGAAGATCGTCTGGGGTGCGACGGCTTGGGGCGGCCAATGGTGCACCTCGCCCGGCTACGCCTACGTGCACGAATCAATTGCAGAGAGGTTCGTTGCAGAGTGCAAGAAAGCTATGGTTGAGCTGTACGGGACCGACCCTAAGAGCAGGCCCGACGACTACTCCCGCATTATCAGCGCAAAGGCCACCGAACGCTTGGCGGGCCTGATTGATCAAAAAAAAGTCGTCATAGGCGGGGCCTCCGACCCGGAGGCACGCTATCTCGATCCCACGGTCATCTATCCAGTGACTTGGGACGATCCGATCATGGAGGACGAGATCTTTGGGCCGATTCTTCCAATCCTCACCTACAAGGACATGGATGCGGCCATTCGCGAGGTGAAGAAGCATCCGAAGCCTCTTTCCGGCTTCCTCTTCAGCCGAGATCAGCAGGCGATCGATCACTTCCTCGCAAGCTTGTCCTTCGGCGGCGGCGCGATCAATCAGGTAAACATTCACCTGTTTATCGAAACCATGCCCTTTGGCGGGGTCGGATATTCCGGTATCGGTCACTACTACGGCAAGGCCGGGTTTGACGCTCTCACGCACGCGAAATCAGTTCTGATTTCGCCGCCCGACGTAGCCATTGAGCACTTGTTCCCGCCGTATACGGAGGAGAAGGTCAAAGCGCTCAGCCAGTGGTTTGAATACTAGGGCACAAGATCCCCGACAAAAGCGACCCCAAAGGAGCATAGAGATGAAAGGGAACGCGAAAGACTACGTATCGACCGCCCAACAGTTCTTCACTGCCTACGATGCCCACGACGTCGATGGCATGCTCGGTCTTTGCGCGGATGGCGCACTGGGACGATATGCCCCATACGGCCGCGAAAGCGTCGTGCCGATCCGTGGTGGCATCGATGTTATTTGGCGCGCGTTTCCGGATGCCGTTCCGAACTTTCGAGTCAAAGTGATCGAGTTGATCCCTACCGACGGGAACACAGTCGTGATCCAAGCTGAAATGAGCGGGCCCATACCTGCAGAAGTTCCGGGGGTCGCAAAGAAGGGCCAGGACGTACATATCCCTCACTGCTACATTCTGCGTTTCGACTCGAACTCCAAGATCACTCGGCTCGATGCTTACTGGGACAACACCGTCCTCAACAATATCAAGGCGAGCGGCGTGTGATGAAGCGGCCTAGCCACGGACTATATGAAAGCGAAGGAGGTAGGGAATGGTTTTAGCGGGAATCAAAGTACCCGACACAGTTCTGGTTCGCGATGCGATTGATTTGTCACGGAGCGCGTCAGAGCCATTTCTCTTCAACCATGTGATGCGCTCCTGGCTATTCGGCGTATTGCTTTCAGAAAGCGCTGACCGTGCTCCGGATGCCGAGTTGTTGGCAGTAGCCACGATTCTGCATGATCTGGGCTTGACTGACCGCTATACGGCGGAAAATCGTTTCGAGGTGGATGGCGCCAATGCTGCGCGCTCGTTTCTGAAGGGGCGAGGCATCTCGACACAGCAGATGCAAGTTGTTTGGGATGCCATCGCGCTTCATACCACACGATCTATCGCTCTTCACAAAGAGCCCGAAGTCGCTATGACCCATTCGGGAATAACGGCGGATGTTCTGGGGGCAGGCCTTGATCGAATTCCGCAGGACAAACAAGGCGCGATCCTAGCTGAATTTCCGCGCCTGGCACTTAAAAACAAATTCAAAGAGTGCCTTTGTAACATCGCGCGTCGGAAGCCGGAGTCCACCTTTGACAACATCGTTCGGGATTTCGGCGTTCGATATGTCGAGGGGTACACATCCCCCAACTTTGCCGATGTCGTCGCGAATGCGCCATTTTCCGAATAGACGACCTCCCGATCATCGAATTGCACGCGTGCCAGCGCGGCTAAAGAAGGAAACAACATGAACTACCAAATTCAAGGACTTTCCATCCATGCGGAGGTGCACGGGACTGCGGAGCCGGCTCTCGTATTTCTCCATTACTGGGGTGGAACTTCACGCACCTGGCGCAAGGTTACCGCTGAACTTCAGGGACAGTTCAAGACAGTGGCCTATGACGCGCGTGGCTGGGGGAAGTCCGACAAGGCCTTGGCCGGCTACAAACTGGCAGACCTTGCGGACGAAGCTCTCGCACTGGTCAAAGCGCTGGGAATCAAACAATATGTCCTGGTTGGACATTCGATGGGAGGCAAGGTCGCGCAGCTCGCCGCATCGCGGAGGCCGCAGGGGCTTTCAGGCCTCATTCTAGTGGCTCCTGCTCAGCCAACGCCTCGGCACAATCCTGACGAGATGCGTGAACAGCAGCTCCATGCATACGACAATCGGGAGAACATTCTTAAGGCCATTGGCAGTGGCCGCCTGACTGCTCGTCCTCCTTCGGCAGAGATCTTAGAGCAGATTGTCGAAGACAGCATGTCCGGCTCTCGCGAGGCAA
Organism: Bryobacterales bacterium; assembly: GCA_963781905.1. Taxonomy (GTDB): domain Bacteria; phylum Acidobacteriota; class Terriglobia; order Bryobacterales; family Bryobacteraceae; genus Palsa-89. Next base: position 2,289,274 of record CAWAHZ010000010.1, on the reverse strand, counting down.
CGATGGCATTCCCGATGGGGTCAATGCTTGAGGACATCTCGGCCGAGGTCGCGAATATCAACGTTCCAACGGTGCTGCTCGCGGGCGAGCTCGATCAGGTCGATTCAATCGAACGACACAAGACCGAAGTCCTGGCTTACCTTCCGAACGCCGAGTTCAAGATCATCAAGGGGAGCGGCCACTTGATCCCGATTGATGAGCCAAACGAGCTAGCCAAAGAGATTGCCAGCTTTATGGGTGGGTTGCTTCTTAGTCGGAATAATGCATGATGAAGAACGTTGTCGTTAGCGTGCGTTGTTGTGCCGCGACGCGGCCCTGAGTGCGGCTCTGCGAAGTTGCGCTTCGGTGTATCACGCTACTCGTACATTGGTCCAGCAGAGAATGCGGGCCGCTCCTAGGGGCACTGTCGGATGCCTCTTGGGAAAGGCTGTGCGAGGAATTTACCCAGCGGTATGTGTACAACCGCCATGAAACCAGAGTTTTATTCTGGATTGCTTTGAGCCATGCCGATATGCTCACCCGATTCGACCGTTGGCGAAGATCTCGCTGCCCTATCCATTTTCTGTGCGGTAAAGTTATTGCGACGCTTCGCTAACGCAATTGGCTCGCCTGATTTTATTGGCTTCGAAGCCCATTCTGAAACAGTTGGTTTTTTGTAAGCTACAGATAAGGTACAGTGCAGCGAGGTCGGCTTTTTGTAACTTGCTGATTCTTTGTGGATTCGAACCTCAGGCATCCAGATTTACGGCGCTCGAAGGTTAATTGGGCTAAAATGTTCGGTAAGTAATTTGTGCAGCTCGACACATAGGTAACAGAACGTACCGGAGACATGGGTTACACTTTTTCCCCGTAAGGGGGGCGGGTGGGATGCCATGGAAGGAAAGTTCTGTTATGGACGAACGCATACGATTCGTGATTCGGCTCAAAGATGGCGAAAGTATGGCCGCGCTGTGCCGCGAGTTTCAGATTTCCCGCAAGACCGGCTACAAGATCTTCGAGCGTTATGAGGAATGCGGACTGGAGGGGCTCACGGATCGGGCCAGGCGCCCCCAGCGATATGCAAACCAACTGCCCGAGCAAATCGAAGCCGCCATCGTAGCGGCCAAGCGCGAGAAACCGAACTGGGGCGCCCGCAAGATCCGGGAGCGCCTCCTTCGAAGACTGCCGAGCGAAGTGAAAGTTCCGGCTCGCAGCACCATCCACACCATCCTCGATCGTCATGGACTGGTAGCCCGATCCAGGCGATCGCGCTCCCGCTCCGAAGGTACTCCGCTGTCCGAGGGCGCCAGCCCGAACTCGCTGTGGTGTGCTGACTACAAGGGAGAGTTCATGCTCGCCGATCGGCGCTACTGTTATCCGCTCACGGTCACCGATCATGCTTCGCGCTATCTGCTGCTGTGCGAAGCCATGGAATCGAATGCCGAAAAGACCGCTTTTACGGCCTTTGAGCGCTTATTCAAGGAGCGGGGTCTGCCGCAAGCGATCCGCTCCGATAACGGCGTTCCCTTCGCTTCGCCCAACGGGCTTTTCAATCTTTCGCGGTTGTCGGTCTGGTGGTTGCGGCTCGGCATCAGCATCGAACGCATCCGGCCCGGTCATCCGCAGCAGAACGGCCGCCACGAGCGCATGCATCTGACCTTGAAGAAGGAAGCCACTCGCCCAGCCGGCGCCAATCTGCTCCAACAGCAAGCCAAGTTCGACGCCTTCATCGAGGAGTTCAACAACGAACGCCCGCACGAAGCTCTGAACATGAAATGTCCGGCAGAAGTCTACTCTGCTTCCTGCCGCCCTTACCGGGGCATTCAGGAACTCTACTATCCGTTTCACGATAAAACGGTCGTCGTCACCAACTGCGGACGGCTCTGTCTGTACCGCAAGAAGATCAACCTAAGCACGTGTTTGGCCGGCCAGGCCGTCGGCGTCAAGGAAGTCGACGAAGGAATCTGGCTCGTCAGCTTCATGGATTACGATCTTGGTTATATCGATCTGGAGGAAAAAACTTTGCAGCCCCTCAACAACCCCTTCGGGCCAAAAGTGTTACCTATGTCTTAGGAACGATCTGTTACCCATGTGTCCGGGCCGGACAATTGATTTTATGGGGCGGCTGGTGGGATTTGAACCCACGACATCCAGAACCACAATCTGGCGCTACTACCAACTGAGCTACAGCCGCCGTGCGATCTCTATTTTAGCATCCTCATCCCAACCCTGCCTTCTTCCAAAGCTGATTCACGCGCTGTTTCACTTCATCGGGCATGCGGATCACGTCCGGCCAAGGGCGCACGAAACCCTCTTCTTTCCATTTGCGCGTGGCATCGATCCCCATTTTCGAGCCGTAATTGGGCAGACGGCTGGAATGGTCCAGCGAATCCACCGGCCCCATTACAAACTGGATGTCGCGCTCCGGATCGATGTTGTTCAGCGCTTTCCATGCCACTTCGCGGACGTCCTGCACGTCTACCTCTTCATCCACCACTACGATGCATTTGCTGAACATCGCCTGGCCCAGGCCCCAGATGGCGTGCATCACTTTGCGCGCATGCAGCGGATAAGACTTGCGGATCGACACCAGGATCAGATTGTGGAACACGCCTTCGGCCGGCATCGAAATGTCGCGAATTTCAGGCAATTGCAGGCGCATCAGCGGCAGGAAGATGCGTTCGATGGCCTTCCCCATATAGAAGTCTTCCATGGGCGGCGGTCCGACGATGGTGGTGGCATAAATCGGATGCTTGCGTTGGGTCACGCATGTGACGTGAAACACCGGGTATTCGTCTTCCAGCGAATAAAAGCCGGTGTGGTCGCCGAATGGGCCTTCGGTGCGATTCTCGCCGATCTCCACGTAACCTTCCAGCACGATCTCGGCGTTCGCCGGAACCTCCAGATTGGACATCTCGCACTTCACCATCTCCACCGGTTTTCCGCGCAGAAATCCGGCCATCATCATTTCGTCCAGATCGGGCGGAAGCGGCAGAATGGCAGCGTACATCGTCGCCGGGTCTGAACCAATGGCAACGGCGACATCCATTCTTGCGGTCTTACCTTCCTTTAGCAGGCGCCGATAATGTTCGGCTCCATGTTTGTGCGTCTGCCAGTGCATGGCGGTAGTGCGCTCGTCGTAAACCTGCATCCGGTAGCATCCGCAGTTGCGCTTGCCGGTGTCGGGATTGCGCGAAAATACCATGGGGAGCGTGATGAATCGTCCGCCGTCCTGTGGCCAGCAGTGAAGGATGGGAAACTCGTTCAGTGAGAAATTGTCGCGGCGGATGATGTCCTTGCACGCGCCGTTCGAAACCATCTTGGGAAAAAACGCGCCCACTTCAGCCAGCTTGGGCAGCATCTTCAATTTCCCGATCAGTCCCTCGGGCATGCGCATTTCGAGGAACTCGTAGATACGCTGCGCGACCGATTCCACTGAGTCCACTTCGAGCGCCAGTTCCATGCGCCGCATGCTGGCGAAGGCGTTGATGAGCACCGGAACCCGGCTGCCCTTGGGCTTCTCAAACAGCAGCGCAGGGCCGTGGTTCTTGACGGACCGGTCGGCGAATTCCGTGATCTCGAGAAACGGATCCACCTCCATCGAGACGCGCTTCAGTTCCTTCTTCTTCTCCAGCGCGTCGATGAAGTCGCGCAGATCGCTGTATGCCATTCAGGTTCTACTATGATGGAAATTCGCCGTCATGACAAATCGAACTGCTTTCATCACCGGCGCCAGCCGGGGCATCGGACGGGCGTGTGCTTTGGCATTGTCGGAAGCGGGCGCGCGCGTGGTTCTCGCGGCACGCAACGCCGCTCAGTTGGAGGAACTCGCCGGGGAGATTCGCGGGCATGGACGCGAAGCATTCGCGGTGACCATCGACATGACCAGCGCCGAGTCCATTCAGGAAGCCTTTGCCAAAACCGTCAAGGAGTTTGGCCCGGTTGCGATTCTGGTGAACAACGCGGGCATCACCAAGGACGGGCTGGCGCTGCGGATGAAGAAGGACGATTGGGACAGCGTCCTATCGACGAATTTGACGGGTTCCTTTCTCGCCACTCAGCAGGTGCTACAGCACATGATGAAGGAACGCTGGGGGCGCGTGATCAACATTTCTTCCGTGGTGGGAGAAATGGGCAATCCAGGCCAGGCCAACTACGTGGCCTCCAAAGCCGGCCTTATCGGACTCACCAAAGCGTTGGCGCAGGAGATGGGCAGCCGTAACATCACGGTCAATGCGGTGGCGCCCGGCTTCATCGAAACGGACATGACCGGGAAACTGTCCCAGGAGCTGAAGGATAATCTGGTGGGACACATCGCATTGAAGCGCATTGGGCAGGCCGAAGATGTGGCCGCCGCCGTACGATTCCTGGCCAGCGAAGATGCCCGCTACATTACCGGACACGTATTGAACGTGAACGGCGGGCTGTATATGTAAGAGCCCCGGGACATGTAACCGGTTTTTAATCTCGCGTTCATTGCGATATTCGTGTTCACGCACTGACAATGGAGATATGGAGAGTTTAAGCGGCGACAAGTTTCGCGTAGGTCTGGTGCAGATGACCTGCGCGCTGGACCCCAACGAGAATCTGGAGAAAGCCCTCTGGAAGACGCGCGAGGCAGCCGCGCGGGGAGCGCAAATCGTCTGCCTTCAGGAACTCTTCCGCTCTCAGTATTTCTGCCGGGAAGAGAATGCCGAGCTGTTTGCTTTGGCCGAGGCGATTCCGGGTCCGACCACCGAAACGTTCGGGAAGCTCGCTCGCGAACTCGGAATCGTAATCATCGCGTCGCTTTTCGAGCGCCGTAGCGCGGGGCTCTACCACAACACGGCGGCCATCATTGGCGCCGATGGCGAGTTGGAAGGCATCTATCGCAAGATGCATATTCCCGACGATCCCCTGTACTTCGAAAAATTCTATTTCACGCCCGGCGATCTCGGCTTCGTGAACTTCGACACGCGTTTTGGACGGCTGGGCGTGCTGGTCTGCTGGGATCAATGGTATCCGGAAGCCGCGCGCCTTTCGGCCATGGCGGGCGCGAACATTCTCTTTTATCCGACGGCCATCGGCTGGCATCCGTCCGAAAAAGCGCAATACGGCGCCGCGCAGCTGGATGCGTGGAAAACTATTCAGCGGGCGCATGCGATCGCGAACGGAATTTACGTCGCGGCGGTCAATCGCGTGGGCTTCGAAGGGCCGCCCGACCATGGCCTGGAATTCTGGGGCTCTTCTTTTGTTGCCGATCCGTTTGGTCAGGTGATCGCGGAGGCGTCCACTTCGAGCGAAGAGATTCTCGTGGTGGAGTGCGATCCGCACCGCATGGAAGAAGTTCGCCGGGGCTGGCCATTTTTGCGAGACCGCCGCATTGATGCATACGCACCGCTGGTGAAGAGGTGGCTGGACTAGCGTGAAGAGATTGACGTTGCGCATGCCGGCTGAGTGGGAGCCGCACGAAGCCACCTGGCTGGCCTGGCCGCATGAGCGCTCCGATTGGCCGGGTAAATTCGCGCCAATTCCGTGGGTGTACGGCGACATCGTGAAGCGCTTGGCGCGCGTCGAGAAGGTGCGCATCATTGTCGAAGACGCAGCCCATGAAAAGAGCGTCCGGCGCGTTCTCGCGAAATGCGCCGCTGACGTGAGCGCGGTGGAATTCTTCCATTGGCCTACGAACAGAAGCTGGACCCGCGACTACAGTCCCATCTTCGTTCGTCATCCATCGGGCCAAGCCGCCATCACGAACTGGCTTTTTAACGGCTGGGCCAAATACGATAATTGGCGCGATGATAACCGCATCCCGGGGCGCGTGGCCAAGAAGCTCAAGGTAGCGCACGAATTCGAACCCGGCATTGTGCTCGAAGGCGGGAGCATCGATGTGAACGGGGCGGGATTGCTGCTCACCACCGAAGAGTGCCTGCTGAGCGAACGTATCCAGGTGCGCAATCCGGGGCTTGGCCGGGCGGATCTGGAGCGATATTTCGGCGAATATCTTGGCATTCATAAGACCATCTGGCTGAAGCAGGGAATCGCGGGCGACGATACCCACGGCCACATCGACGATCTGGCGCGGTTTGTGGATGAGAAGACAGTGGTGATCGCGTCGGAAGACGACCCGTCGGATGCAAACTATGAGCCACTGCGCGAGAATCTGAAGCTGCTGCGGCGAACCGGACTCCGCGTGGTGACCTTGCCCATGCCTGCGCCCGTTTTTTTCGGTGGCCAGCGGCTGCCGGCCAGCTACGCGAATTTCTACATCGCGAACGGATTAGTGCTGGTGCCCACCTTCAACGATCCGAACGACTGCGTCGCGCTCAACACGTTGGCAAGAATGTTTCCTTCACGCGAGGTGGTGGGCGTTTATTGTGGGGATCTGGTCCTGGGTCTTGGCACGTTGCATTGCATGACCATGCAGCAGCCACGGCCAGCGTGACGGCCATGCACCTTCTCGATCTGGTGACGATCGCGGTTTACCTCATCGCGATCACCTGGTTCGGAGCCCATTTTCGCAAGAGCCAGCGCAATTTGAAGGATTATTTTCTGGGTGGCCGCAATGCGCCATGGTGGGCTATCGCGCTGTCCATCGTCTCGGCTGAAACCAGCACGCTGACGGTGATCGGCACGCCGGCCATCTCATTTTTCGGAAATTTTCAGTTTTTGCAATTGGTGCTGGGCTACCTGCTGGCGCGGATTGTCATTTCCGCTCTGTTCCTTCCGCAATACTTTCGCGGCGAAATGTTTACGGCTTACGAACTGATGCGGCGCCGGTTCGGCGAGCGCATCCGGCGGCTGACGGCTGGAACATTTCTGGTGCTGCGCGCTTTAGCGGAAGGGGTGCGTGTATTCGCCCTCTCCATTGTCATCTCGATCGTACTGGGAACCGGAGAAGTGGTCTCCATTCTGGTCATCGTGTGCTTGACTTTGTTTTATACCTTCGAGGGAGGGATGACAGCGGTGATCTGGACGGATGCCGTTCAAATGGTCTTGTATGTCGGGGGCGCTATTCTCAGCTTCTGGATAATCCTGCATCAAATCCCCGGTGGCTGGCCGCACGTGACTGCGCTTGCGGGCGCGGCACACAAGTTCCAGATGTTCGATTTTCGTTTTGCGTGGACATCCGAGTTCTTTGCGCGCAGCTATAGCTTTTGGGCCGGGTTGATCGGCGGCTGCTTCCTCACCACAGCCAGTCATGGAACCGAGCAATTGCTGGTGCAAAGACTGTTGTCGGCCAAGACCGAGCAACAGAGCCGCGCGGCCTTGCTATCGAGCTGGGTGGTGATTTTCTTCCAGTTCGGGCTGTTCCTTTTTATCGGTCTTCTGCTATTCGTGCATTATTCCGACAGCGGATTGCCCGCGCCGCAGCCGCCCGACTCGATCTATCCGAAGTTCGTCTGGAATAACTTGCCGACCGGCGCCGCGGGGTTGGTGATCGCCGCAATTCTGGCCGCGGGCATGTCCAATTTGAGCGCGGCGTTGAATGCGCTCGCTTCCACCACAGTGATGGATTTCTATAAGCCGATGGCTATGCGGCGAAATCCAGAGCAACCAGGTGACGACGCCTATTTTCTTGGGATCGCCCGCTGGGCAACCGTGGCCTGGGGCGTGATTCTGTTCTTCGTAGGACTCGTCGCGCGGCATGTAGGATCGGTGCTCGAAGCAGGCTTAACCGTTGCGTCCATATTGTATGGATCGCTGCTCGGTGTTTTCCTGCTTGGCCTGCTCACCAGGCGCGTCCAACAGACATCTGCCATGATCGCCATGATAGTGGGATTGCTGTTGATGATTTATGTTAACTTCGAGACTCGCATCGCGTTCACCTGGTACGTTGTGATCGGAACCGCCGCAACATTTTCGACCGGCTACGTGGTCTCGCTATTCCTGAAGGAACGGCGAGCATGACGGAACAGCTGGAGCAACAAAGCGACAGGCACGGCCTGAAGCGCGAGCTGGGCATCTGGAGCGCCGCTGCGATTGTCGTGGGTACGGTAATCGGAAGCGGTATCTTCCTGGTGCCGAGCACCATGGCGCGCAACGTCGGCTCGCCTTTGAAGATTTTCGGCGTCTGGATCGCCGGCGGATTGCTTTCGCTGTTTGGCGCGTTGAGCTACGCCGAGCTGGCTGCCGCGATGCCCGAGGCCGGTGGCGAGTACGTTTATCTGCGTGAGGCGTACGGGCCGCTGTGGGCCTTTCTTTATGGCTGGACGCAGATGTGGGTGGCGAAGAGCGGGTCCATCGCGACACTGGCGACTGGCTTTTATATCTATCTGGCCAATTTCCGGCCGGAGCTGGGAAAAGTTTGGATCACGACGCCGCTTCCAATCGGCGAAGGCGGAGCACCGCTACCCATTCGCTACGGACAACTGCTTGCCATCGGAGTGATTGCGCTGTTGGCGCTCATCAATTACTACGGCGTCCGCGTGGGTGGAAATGTCCAGGTGACTACCACCCTCTTGAAGGTGGGTCTTATTGTCGCGATTATTGTAGTCGGATTAGGATCCGGACGTGGCAATTTCGCCAATTATCACTCATCGACGCCGGCGCTGGGTGGCATTTTGGGTTTCTTCGCGGCGCTGGTAGGCGCTCTATGGGCTTACGATGGCTGGAATAACGTAACGATGGTGGCGTCAGAAGTGCGCAAACCGCAGCGCAACCTGCCGCTGGCCCTGATCCTGGGCACGTCCGCTGTGATCGCGATTTATTTGCTGACCAATCTCGCTTATTTCTATGTTCTTCCCGCCGCCACCGTGGCGTCCACGGACCGGGTGGCATCCGAGATGATGCGCAGAATTTTGGGCGCGCCCGGAGCGGCGGCAGTGAGCGTGGCGGCGATGATTTCGATTTTCGCGGCGCTTAACGGGTCCATTCTCTCGGGCTCGCGAGTGCCCTTTGCGATGGCGCGGGACGGGCTCTTCTTCCGTGGCGTGGATCGAATTGATCCGGTTCATCGCACGCCCAGCGTTTCCATCTTGGTCTTGAGCTCCTGGGCCTGCCTGCTGGTGTTGAGCGGACGGTATGACCAGCTCTATACTTACGTGATTTTCGCGAGCGCGATTCTCTATGGGATGGCCACCGCCTCCGTCATCGTGCTGCGGATCCGCCGTCCTGATATGCCACGTCCATACCGGACACTCGGATACCCTTTGGTACCAATTGCCTTCGTTCTCGGGATTGCGTGCCTAATCGCGTCGACACTTCGGAGTTCCCCGCGCGAATCCATCTTTGGCCTGCTATTGATTTCTATTGGCCTCCCGTTCTATTTCTACTGGAAAAAGCGCTCTTCGGTCTAATCTTCGAGCGTCCAAAAGACCCGTCAGACCGGCCTGGATAGTACGAAGATGTCACTTCGAGGGGCTCCTTTGTTCGGTTTTCCGAACAAGAAGCTTGAAAAAGCAGTCAGAATGAGGTACAAAGTTTATTGCAGTTCAATGAGATCATCTGATCTTGTTCGCTTTACCGAACAGGACATGTTCAAAACGACCAATTTCTTTGGGAGATGGATGAATGGACATTAACAAAATGCTGGCCGAGTTGAGGCTGGAGCGGGAACAGATCGAAGAAGCGGTCATGACCCTGGAACGGCTGGCTCGAGGCCGTGGCAGACGTCGCGGACGTCCGCCGGCCTGGATGTCGCAAATCAAGCGTCGCGGCCGCCCGCCTGGCAGCAAGAATCGTCCCAAGAACGAACCCAAGGGCTCAGCGAAAGTCGTCGCAGCCTAAAGGGGCTCTGCGCAAGCAGTGCCAGGCCAGTCGCGGAAAACGGGCCAGTACTCCTATTGGCCTCGACGCCGGGTAGTCTTCCCGTGGGAGGTGGACATGTGTCCATCTCTCGGGCTGCCGCCTAGCGGTATAGAAGATAGTGCTCCCTTTGCTCGGTGAAGACGGTCAGCGAATCCTGCATGTCCTGCAGGATGGCTGTCGGATCGGTGCCCTCCTTCAATCCCCTCAGTACCTCGTGATTACCGATTAAGAAGCGGTTCTGCTCGAAGGCAATTTTCCCCGGATATAGTTTGTTCAAGGCGAACGCGATTTCCAGTCCGAGCCTTGTGCTATCGAACGCGTCGCGATTGGTGACGACGAAACGCACGCCGTCGATGGTTTTTCCCGAGAAATTGGACGACGCAGGCCGGAAGCGTACCGGATAGACCCGAACTCCAGGGATATCGCGACCGTTTAAGAACGTGGCGAGTTCACGGCCGCGGATCCAATCGGCGCCTATTAGCTCAAAAGGGCTATCGGTTCCGCGTCCAACGGAATAATTGGGCGCAGCTTCCAACAACGCGATTCCCGGATACAATAATGCGGCGTTCAGGCTCCGCATATTGGGCGACGGGTCCACCCAAGGGAGGCCGGTAGAGTCGAACCAATCCCCCCGATCCCAGCCGCGCATCGCTATCACGTGCAGATCCAAGCCTAGCTTCCGCTCGCCATTCGCCAGAGCGGCTAATTCGCCCAAGGTCATGCCGTGGCGGACTGGGATTTCCAAGCATCCGGTGAACGATTCCAGATCGGCGTCGAGCATTGGGCCTTCGGCATGAACCCCCGTGATCGGGTTTGGCCGGTCTAATACAAAGAATGGCAGATGTCTTTTGGCGGCTTCTTCCATGCTGTAGAGCATGGTGCAGGAGTAGGTGTAAAAGCGCGCGCCGACATCCTGGATATCGAAGACCAGAGCGTCCACATGGTCGAGCATGCGGGGCTCAATCCGGCGCGAAGGGCCTTGATAGAGGCTGAAAACCGTTAAACCAGAAGCCGGATCTTTTGTGCTGGCGATATCCGGGCGATCCTCAGCGCCCGTCAGGCCATGTTCCGGGGAAAAGAGTGCCGTTATTTGAATTCCCGAGGCAAGCATGAGATCCACATTCCGGCGTCCTTCGCGGTTGATACCGGTCTGGTTGGTGATGAGGCCGATCCGTTTGCCACGCAAGGCCGCGAAGTTGTCTTGCGCCAGGACATCCAGACCGGTGAGCACGTCGGCCTTCGGTTCCACCTCGCGATGGAGGCCGGGGCCAACGATGGTTTCGTTGTAGCCGGTAAGTTTCACGCTGGGAGCGGTAATCCCAAAGGACGCAGCTACGATGGTCGCTACGCGGCTTCGCAGCGAAGTGACCGAATGACCACGGTGTGGATGAACCGCATTGGTCAAAATGATTACATAGGAGTGGCTGAACGGATCAAGCCACATCGAAGTGCCGGTGAATCCGGTGTGGCCGTAGGAACCGATCGGAAATAATTCGCCGCGGTTGCTGGAATAAGGTGAATCGATGTCCCAACCCAAGCCGCGCAGAATCGGCTGGTCGGGCGGAGATTGCGGCGAAGTAAACTTCTGAATGGTGGCGGAGCTGAACAACCGGACGCCATTACCTTCCCCTCCGTCCAGCATCATCTGCGCGAACCTGGCGAGATCGGCGGCGGTGGTGAAGACGCCCGCGTGTCCTGCTACGCCGCCCATGTAACGCGCGGTGTCGTCATGCACCACCCCGCGCAGGGGCTGTCCGGTGGCAGGATCGATTTCGGTGGGAGCAATGCGCGGACGGAGCGATGCGGGCGGAAGAAACATTGTTTCGCGCATTCCTAACGGCTGGTAAAAATTGTCACGAGCGTATTCGTTCAACATCTTTCCCGTCAGACGATGCACGATTTCGCCGAGCAAAATAAAATTAATATCGCTATAAACGAAATGAACGCCGGGAGGGCCCGCGGGCTTATCGGTCAAGGCGCGCTGGATGCCTGTCTGGTAGCCGCTCCAGGCCGGTTTCAAATCGAGATCCGGCCGAAGCCCCGAGAAGTGCGTCATCAGGTTGCGGATGGTGATGTCGCTATGGCCGCCTTGAAATTCGGGAAGGTACTTGGTTACAGGATCGTTCAGGCGGATCTGGCCTTGTTCGAAGAGCCGCATGATGGACTGGGTGGTGGCGAGTACCTTGGTGAGCGATGCGGCGTCGAAGATGGTGTCGAGCGTCATTGGCTCGCGCAGCGGGATAAGGGCCCGGCTGCCATAAGCTTTCTGATACACCACTTGCCCGTTGTGCCCGATCAGGACCACGCCGCCCGGGATGAGCCCATCCTGAACCGCGCGCTCCATCTGCTGATCGACGGCGGCCGCTCCCGGGAAGGATTCCTGCGCGGGCAGGCAGGCGGCCCACAACAATAGGAGCGCGATTCTCATTGCAGCTTGCCGGCGATTCCGTCCAGCAGTTTCGCGAGCTCGGCGTCTTTGGAAGTGATGCCTCCGGCGTCGTGCGTTGTCAGGTCCACCGTGACGCGATTATAGACGTTGAACCACTCCGGATGATGGCTCATCTTTTCGATTGCCAACGCGGCGGTTGCCATGAATCCGAAGGCATGGATGAAGTCGGCGAATTTGTACTCCTTGTGGAGTTTCCCTTCCACCACGGCCCATCCGCTAAGGCCGGAAAGGGCTTCGGCGAGTTCCGGCCCGGAGAATCTTCGCATGCTTCTATTATTGCGTCGCGCGAGATCCGGTACCCGGCCGGGCGGCTGTGGCTCGGGGCCTTGGCTGCACATATTTATGTGTTACACTGGATTCGTGAATGACCAGGTTAAGGAGATCAAGGAACAGATCAATGTTACGTTGAGCGTTCCCGAAACGCTGCTGCGGCGCTTTCGGGTGTTCGCCGCTGCGCGCAACCAGTCCATGAGCAGCCTGATGACGGTGGCCATTCGTCAGATGATCGAGCAAGACGCTCAGACCGGCAAGGCGAAGCGACGCTTCCTGGAAAGGATACGGAACGCGCCCGATCGTGGGACCAACGGCGTGATCGCGTGGACGCGTGACGAATTGCATGAGCGTTGAATTCGTCGACACCAACGTCTTTGTGTACGCCCATGAGGGCGGAGCCGGTGAAAAGCATCGCAAGGCAGTGGACTTGTTGACGCGGCTGTTTGAAGAGCAGAGCGGAGCGCTCAGCGTCCAGGTGCTGACTGAGTTCTACGTCACGGCGACCAAGAAGCTGGGGATGAAGAGCCAGGAAGCGGAAGACATTGTCGCCGATTTGGGAAGCTGGACCATTCATCGTCCGGCCCATGCCGATGTGCTGCGTGCGAGTGGGATTCATCGGGTGCACAAAGTGAGCTGGTGGGACGCGCTCATCATCAACAGCGCCACCGAACTGGGTTGCAAGCTGCTATGGAGCGAGGATTTGGGCAAAGGGCAGCGCTTCGGAAGCTTGACGGTTCGGAATCCCTTCGCCTAGCGGCCTGTCGCTGCCGGAACATTATTACCGCTTCCTATGGTCGCGGCTTCCATGAGAGGGCCGCTTCCTGTCAACGAAAATCTTTGGCCGGATTGTCCACGAGTGCGGATCGCCGATCAGCGGGAGGCGCCGCAGCGTCCCCAGGCTTCCTTTTCATGGGAAGGTTTTTCTTGCCTTTCGCCGATTCGCCCTGCTTCCATTCGCACTCTATAGTGGAGCCATGCTCCGGTGCCAGTTGGGGTCCTCAATCTTGAAACGGGTGCTGCCATCTCGGTACCGAACTGAGTCGCCCCGTTTCCGAGACGCCCGTTCCGCCGCGACCTCGCAGTCACCCGAACTCGGCGATTCGCTACCAAACCAAATTCTTTTTTAAGCCGCCCGCGGGGACGACTGAGCCGCCCGGCTGTTGCGCAACGGTTCGTACACTTCCCCGGTCACCCACAGTCGGTGCAGTAACACCGCCAGCTTCCGCGCCACCGCCACAATCGCGCGCTTCTTCGCATTCTTGCCTCCGTGGGAGGCCAGCTTGAGCCCCCAGCGTTTCAAATCCGTGTCCGGACCACGCCGGTTCAGAATTAAGTGCGCCCCCTGCACCAGCAAGGTGCGCAAATACCGGTCGCCTTCCTTGGTAATCGGCAACTGCGGCTGGCTCTGGCCGGATTCGCTTTGCTTGGGCCGCAGGCCCACATAACAACCCACGTCGCGGCTCTTCTGGAAGCGCTCGCGATCCTCCACCGTCAACACAAACGTCAGAGCGATCATGACCCCCACTCCGCTGATTTGCCGCAGGAGTTCGGTTTCCGGATACTGGGTCCGGGCGATCTGCTCCAGTCTGCTGTCCAACTTCTGGATCTGGTCCGTCAGCGATTCCACCTGCTCCAACAGCGGCCGCAATCGCTCCCCCATTTCGGCCGGCAGCCCCTCCAGCTTTTTTACGCCCAGCGCGTCGGCGTCGCAGGTCGGCAGCCGCTCGCCCATGGCTTTGGCGAAACCGCGCGCCGCGTTCACCAGACCCGTTCGCGCTTCCACCAACGACGCCCGGATCCGAATCGTCATCAGGTCGGCTTGCGCTTGCTCGCTGCGATGCCGGATAGGCCGCAACAACTGCGGATCCACCCGCCCCAGTCGTGCCAGCAGGCGCGCGTCCATTCGATCGTTCTTCCGCGAGCTGGCACTGATCAACTGCACCTGCCGCGCGTTGGCTACGATCACTTCAAATCCCAAGTTGGACAACAATCGGCTCACCCACGGCGAATGGGTTCCTACTTCCATCGCTACCCGACCCCGACGCATCCCCGAAAACTTCTGCGCCATGGCCTTTTTGTTGGTCGCCACACTACCTTCGGAATGCTCCTCGTCACCTCCCAGCACGCAATAGTGACTGGTTTTATCTCCCAGGTCCAGCCCGATCGTGATCGGCGCTTCTTTCCGAGCTGCTGCTCGCGTCGGACTCTGTCGGACGGTGCTATTCTTCTTCATGGCCGGTCTCCTTTGCACTTCGAGTGCGTATCCATTGGGAGCTTAACGCATCCCGCCGGGAGATCGGCCCTCTCATTCCATCTCAGTATCCGATGTGCTTAACGGAGCCGCGACCAGAGGAAGCGGTTTGCCGCACGCTGACGAACTTGTTGCGACAGGCCACTAGTGGACTTGCTCCGCACGCTAAAATATTTGGATGAAGACCAGTTTAGCCGTGGCGCTTTCCGCTGTTGCGGTGCTTTTAGCCGCCGACAGCGACATTCCTAAAACCTTCACCGCTCCCACCGCCGACCAGGATTACATCAAGCGCGAAGCCATGATCCCCATGCGCGACGGAGTGAAACTGTACACCGTCATTGTTCTGCCCAAAGGCGCCAGGAATGCGCCGATTCTTCTGACCCGCACGCCCTACAACGCAACCGCGCGTGCGGCGCGCAACAACAGCGAGCACATGCTCGCGGAACTGCCGCAGGGTGACGAAGTGTTCGTCCAAGGCGGATACATCCGGGTGTTTCAAGATGTGCGCGGCAAGTACAAGTCGGAAGGCGACTACGTGATGACACGGCCGGTGCGTGGCCCATTGAACGACACCGCGACCGACCACGTCACCGACGCCTATGACACCATCGACTGGCTGGTGAAGAACACGCCTGAATCGAACGGACGCGTCGGGATGATCGGTTCGTCTTACGAGGGGTTCACGGTGGTGATGGCGCTGCTCGGTCCGCATCCGGCGTTGAAGGTAGCCGCGCCGGAGAGTCCCATGGTGGACGGATGGATGGGCGACGATTGGTTTCACTACGGAGCGTTTCGCCAGACCAATCTCGATTACACGTCCCAACAGACTTCCGAGAAGGGCGAAGGCAAGTCCGTGCCACGCGACGCCTTTGACGACTATGAAGCTTTTCGCCGAGCGGGGTCGGCCGGCGCCTATGCGCGCGAGCATGGCTTGGATCAACTGCCATGGGCCACGAAGATGATCGAGCATCCCGCTTACGACGCGTTCTGGCAGGGGCAGGCTCTCGACAAATTGGTCGCCGAGCATCCCTCACAAGTGCCCACCATGTGGATTCAGGGCCTGTGGGATCAGGAAGACATGTGGGGTGCGATTCATTCTTACCTGGCGCTGAAGGCCAAAGGGCAGGCCGATCACAATTACCTGGTGATGGGTCCGTGGCGCCACAGCCAGGTGAATTACGACGCGTATAATCTCGGTCCGCTGAAATGGGACGGCGATACCGCGCTGCAGTTCCGGCGCGACGTACTGAAGCCGTTCTTTGATCAGTACCTGAAAACCGATGCTCCGAAGACCGACACGCCGCCCGTGTTCATCTACAACACCGGCGAGAATCACTGGGATCGCTTGAAGAGCTGGCCGCTGGCTTGCGAGCAGGGCTGCGCGGATCCGATGAAAGCACTGTATCTGGAGCCGAACTTCGGGTTGGGATTCGACAAACCGGCTGGCCCCGAAGGCGCAGGGGATTCGTATGTCTCCGATCCTACCAAGCCGGTTCCTTATCTCCCGCGGCCGGTTCACTTCGCCGATGGCGATCGCTGGAGGACCTGGCTGGTCACCGATCAGCGGACAGTTGCGGATCGGCCGGACGTGTTGACGTATGAAGGGCCCGTGCTCAGCGCGCCAGTGCGCATCAGCGGGGCGCCCATTGCGGATCTTTTTGCAGCGACTACCGGCAGCGATGCCGATTGGGTGGTGAAACTGATCGACGTTTATCCCGACGAAGTTCCCAGCCAGCCGGAGATGGGCGGATACGAACTCTCGGTTTCCATGGATATTTTCCGTGGCCGGTATCGCGAGAGCTTTGAGCATCCCTCCGCCATCCCAGCGAACCAGCCCGAACAATATCGCTTTACCCTGCCGACCACCAATCACGTGTTTGAGCCAGGGCATCGGATCATGGTGCAGATCCAGTCCAGTTGGTTTCCGCTGTACGACCGGAACCCGCAAACCTTTGTCCCGAACATTTTCTTCGCCAAGCCAACGGATTATGTGAAGGCCACGGAGACCTTGTTCCGATCCGCCGGTCAGCCCAGCGCGATCTTGCTGCCGGTGGTGAACTAGCGGAATATTTCCGGGTCCGCATGCGATAGTCTCGGGGCCTCATGCAATAGTAAAGATGTGCCAGGTCCACTGCCCCGTCTGCGATTAGGACTCGATTTTATTCCATCCTCCGATCCCCAGCATCCCGGTCTTTTGATTCGGGATCCGCTGAAATTTTCGGATGCCATGCTGCTCATTCCGCCGCAATTGGTGGAATGCCTGGCGTGCTTCGACGGCGAGCAGACCAGTTTGGATCTGCGCGCCAACCTGGTGCGGATCACGGGAGAAATCCAGATCGGTGAGCTCGAAAAGCATCTCTTCGACACGCTCAGCCAGTCCGGCTTCCTCGAAGATGAGACCTTCGAAGCGCAGCGCGTGGCACGGGTGAACGAATTCAGCGCTGCGCCGAAGCGCGAGGCGGCGCACGCGGGTTCAGCTTATCCCGATCATATCGATGAAGCGCGCAAGAGCATTTCTGAATTCATGCAAGGCGCACTACCTGCGGGTGCCGAGGATTCGTTGCTTGGCATCGCGGCGCCGCACGTCAGTCCCTTCGGAGGCTGGGAATCTTATCGCGACGCTTATTCCGCCCTGCTGCCCTCGCATCAGGACCGCACGTTCGTGGTGCTGGGCACTTCGCATTACGGTGAACCGGATCGCTTCGGTCTGACGCGCAAGCCTTTCGTGACGCCGTTCGGTGAAGCCATTACGGATACCGGCCTGGTGGACGAACTCGCGCAAGCCGCGCCGGAATCGATTCGCATGGAGGATTATTGCCATGCCATCGAGCACTCCATCGAATTCCAGGTGCTGTTCCTGCAATATCTTTACGGCCCGAACATTCGCATCCTTCCGATTCTGTGCGGGAGCTTCCTGCGCAGTATTTATCAAGGCGGCAAGCCGGAAGGTAACGAGGGCGTTCAGCGTTTCTTCGATGCTCTGGGTAATCTGTCGGCACGAGAAGGGAACAAGCTGTTTTGGCTGCTGGGCGTGGATATGGCGCACATGGGCCGCCGCTACGGAGACCAGATGATCGCGCGCGCCGACGAGGGCGAAATGGCTGCGGTTGCCGAACGCGACAAGCGGCGCATCGAGCGGCTCACGGCATCCGATCCGCAAGGATTCTGGGAGCTGGTGCAAGAGAATAAGGACGACCTGAAGTGGTGCGGTTCGGCTCCGATGTACACATTTCTGAAGGTGGTTCCGCAGGCCCGCGGGACTCTAAGACGTTATCAGCAATGGAACATCGACGAGCAGAGCGTGGTGAGTTTCGCGGCGATCGGCTTTCGGGGATAGTACGTACTGCAACTACCCGTACCGTGTTTCTATATCGCGGAACAGTTCCCGCGGCTAATCTTGATGCATGCCACGAGAAGTTTACGCTGTGACCTGGGGGAGTTAGACTCTCCGCTTATCTCCGGCTGCGCCGCAACCCAGTAACCAGGACGCGTGCGAACTTCCAGATTCGGACGATTTACAATCACTTTGATCTCGTGGAATCCGCCTTCGTTTTTGTTGTTGGGCGAATAGCTCAACAAATACTGGCTGTGCAATTCATCGCTGATCCCCGAGATCGCTTTCTCTAAGCTTCTTTCGCCGACGAAGGAATACTCGCGGCCGCCTGTGAAGCGTGTGTAAACGTCCAGAGTGTCGTCGACAAAAACGCTCTTCACTGCTTTGAAAATGTCGACAAACACGGGAATGTAGTTGCCCAGGTAGTAATTCTGCTCGACGATGGTGGGAGTGGCGGCATAACCACCCGGCAGATGCTGCGCCTCGGCGGGAATAGAGGGCGGGCGCGGCGGCATCCCCTTGTCGGTAAGGGCAGCCACAATGGTTGAAATATCTAACGAATAGATCGAGACATTGGCAAATTGAGCCTCGGTGAGGCCTTCGCGCAACCGCAACTCGCTACCCCGGTCCCGTTTCTCGGCAATCAGCAGCAACACACGCCGCCGGTCCCGCGGACGATTCTTCAACATTCGGATGCTTTGATTCACCGCGTCGATCACCGCGTGGTTGGAACTGCCCGGCGTCATTTTCTTCATCGCTTCGGAAATCTTGCTGCCCTCGGATGTGAAATCCTGCATCACCTGAATGCGATGATCGAATCCCACCACGGCAATTTCTCCATTCTGGCCCGCCACCAGTTGGTTGAGCATGCTTCCGATATTTTGAATCTTGGGCAGGAAATCGTTCAGATTGGAACTACGCTGCACCGCGACTACCAGCGATAACGGCTCGTCCCGCACGTCCGCATTCACCTTTTGCAGCTTGTTATTGTCGTACAGTTCGAAATCCTGCAACTGGAGTCCGCTGACGAACTCGCCGTTGCGGTCCCGCACGGTGGTAGGCGCAATGACGACGTTGATTTGCTCTTTGAAGGTGGTATCGGCAGAGTCCTGGCCTGGCGAGAAGGCCGGCGGCAACAGGGGCTTGTTGGGCTGCGAAGAATCCTGATTTGCATCGGGATGCGCCTTGGCCGGATCGAGGGTTCCGGGGGCCTGGGCGAAGCCGACGGTACAAATGAGGAATATCAGCGCGGTGCGCATTACTTTAGTGTGGCACATCATCTTGATGTGGATCTCCTGCTTAATGTGGATC
This sequence comes from Bryobacterales bacterium, assembly GCA_963781905.1. Classification (GTDB taxonomy): domain Bacteria; phylum Acidobacteriota; class Terriglobia; order Bryobacterales; family Bryobacteraceae; genus Palsa-89. Next base: position 2,269,948 of record CAWAHZ010000010.1, on the reverse strand, counting down.
TCCTGCATGCTGGGTTCTCCCCGCTAAAAGCTCTAGCACGTGAGGAACCAATTTCGCGATCGCGTCCAGAGACTGGACAGCACCTCCGGGCGACCCGGGCAGATTCACGATCAGCGCGCGCCCCCGCACGCCGGCCAGTCCGCGCGACAAAGCTGCCATCGGCGTGAATTTGAGCCCCTCCGAACGCATTAACTCAGCGATGCCGGGTATTTCCCGCTCGATGACGTCTCGCATAGCTTCTGGTGTGACGTCGCGGTGCGCAACGCCGGTTCCACCGGTGGTGAGGATTAAAGAAACGTCGCCCGAGTCGGCCAGTCGCCGCACCAGGTCCGCAATCTGAGGGGTTTCGTCGGGAACCAGATGGATTTCAGTTACCGTCCATCCGAAGGATTGGGCGCGATCGCGAACGGCGGGGCCGGAAAGATCCTGGCGGGTGCCCGCCACGGCCGAATCGCTCACGGTAACTACCGCGACACGAATCATGCCTGTGGATCGGCCGCCGTACGCCGAAAGTCCCCGCTCTTGCCGCCGGTCTTTTCCAATAGGTACAGGTCTTGAATCTCGATGCCTTTGTCGAGCGCTTTGGTCATGTCGTAAACCGTCAAAGCGGCCACCGACGCCGCGGTGAGCGCTTCCATCTCAACGCCGGTTGCAGCCATGGTGGCCACGCTCGACACGATCCGCACTCCGTGGGTTTCGAGCGTCACCTCGACGTCGACATGGGAAAGCATCAGCGGGTGGCAAAGCGGAATCAAGTCCGATGTCCGTTTCGCGGCCGAAATACCCGCCACACGGGCAATTTCGAGAGGATTGCCTTTGGGATTGCTCGGCAATTGTGCGATCACCGACGGCAGCATCTTGACGAAGGCATGCGCGCGAGCCGTGCGCTTGGTGGGCGACTTGGCGGAGACATCCACCATTCGCGCTACGCCCGCGTCGTCATAATGGCTGAGTTTCTTTTTCATGGCGATGACCTATTTCAGCTGAACTACTTCGACAGGACTCGAATCCACTCCCCGGCCGTCCAGCTTTCGCGATCGGGTTCCGTAACGAGAAATGCGTTGGCGCGCGAAAGCGACGGTACATCGCCGGAGCCCTGCCAGGACAGGGGAGTAACTTGCGCGCCATCCGGACTCAAGACCGCGGGCAGGAAGCGCGTGAGGCCGGTTTTCTGATGGAAATCCTGCGACAACTTGCTCCAAAGCAGCGGGAGGTGCGCCTCCTTCTGGCCGCCCAGGAGTTCCACGGCTGAACGGGCGAAGATTTCAAAGGTGACCATGGTGGACGCCGGGTTGCCGGGAAGGCCGAAGAAAAACTTGCTGTGCGCTTTGCCAAACACCAGCGGCTGTCCAGGCATAATCAGGACGCGATCGAAGAAAAACTCGGCGCCCAAGTCGGCCAGCACGCGCTCCACGATGTCGTACTTGCCTGCGGAGACGCCGCCCGAGAGCAGCAGCATGTCGCTGCGCAACCCGTGCTCGGCAAGCTCGCGAGTAGCCTGGTAGGTGTCGCGCGCAATCGGTAAGATGTTCGGGCACCCTCCGGCGCGCCTCACTTGCACCGCGAGAGACTCCACGTTCGAGTTGCGGATCTGGTAATCGAGCGGCGTTTCATTCACCTCGACGATCTCGTCGCCGGTGGCGAGGATCGCGACTTGCGGACGCGCGTACACTGGCACGGTGGACCAGCCGACCATGGCGAGCAGCGCGATTTCGGAGAAGCCCAGGCGATGGCCGGCCTCAAGCAGCACCTGGTTTTCGCGCGCCTGCGAAGCACGCGGGCTCACATTCTCGCCGCGCTCGAGCGTCCGCGGCACGGTAACGCGATCCCCGCCTACGGCGACGTGTTCCACCATGACCACCGAATCGGCGCCCTCGGGCATGGGAGCGCCGGTCATAATCTCAAGCGCCTGGCCCGGTTGAAGGTCACCGGGGAACAATTCACCGGCGCGAACTTCCCCGATTACCAATAGCTCTCCGGGCAGATCGGCGGCGCGCACGGCAAATCCATCGCGCACCGAGCGCGCGAGCGTAGGGTAGTCGCGATCTGAGGTTAAAGGCTGGGCGAGCACCCGACCGGCTGCCTCGGAGAGGCTAACGACCTCAACTTTCGGTTGGGGCTGGGCCGCGCACAAGTTCCCGAGGACACACTGGCGGGCCTGTTGGAAGGTGAGTGTGGCCACTACTGCTATTGTACCTTTGGATGTATGCAGGCTCCTGACAGCCGAGAGGTGCATTTGCGGATGGTGCGGCTGGAGGCGTCGGAAGACAATTATGCGCTCGCGTCCCGGTGGCTGACTGACGACGAAACAGCGCGGGCCAAACGGTTTTATTTCGACCGGCATCGGCAGGCATTCGTTCTAGGGCGAGCTGCATTGCGGGGGCTGCTCGGGACTTACCTTGGCATTGCTCCCGCCGAAGTGCGCTTCACCTACGGACCGCAGGGTAAACCGGCGCTGGCCCTCCATCATATAAATGACGCGTGTCCACTCCAGTTCAACGTCTCCAATTCCGGCAATCTGGCGGCGTACGCTTTCACCGTCGGATGTGAGATCGGCCTGGATGTGGAACAGCATCGGCCGCTGCACGATTTCGAAAATATCGCTCACCGGTTCTTCTCTCCCGAGGAGACCGCCGAATTGCTGGAGCTTCCCTCAGAGGAAAGGAACACCGGGTTTTTTAATTGCTGGTCGCGGAAGGAAGCTTATATCAAGGCGATGGGAGGCGGCTTGTCGATACCGCTGGACAGTTTTCGGGTGACGCTGCGGCCCGGTGATGCCGCGCGGATGGTGTCGCTCGGAGGAAGCGAGGACGCGGCGCGCGCCTGGAGTATGCATGCCTTTGATCCAGGGCCGGGCTACGCGGGTGCGATCGCCTATCGAGCCGAGCCCCGTTCCGTGCGAGGGTCCTCTATTGTGTCGGTTGACGAATTGCTGGCAGAGGTGGGCTTCGAATAGCTAGAGTGCGTGGTGGGCGGTCGCGGGCTCGAACCGCGGACCTCCTGCTTGTAAGGCAGGCGCTCTAACCGGCTGAGCTAACCGCCCGGCTGCAACTCTATTCCTAATTCTAGATCAATTGCGGTCCGCGAGATCCGGCTTCAGTGTCCGGCGCCGTTGAGCGGCTTTCCGTTGTGAACGGGCGCGCGCCCGGGAAGCTCGCGCTTGTTGATCACGCGGTCGATCATCCCGTATTCGAGCGCCTGCCGCGAGTCCATGATGTAGTCCCGATCGACGTCGTGCTCAATTTTCTCCAGAGGCTGCCCGGTGGCATCGGCCAAAATGCGATTGAGAAGTTCCCGCGTCCGCAGGATGTCGCGCGCCTGGATGTCGATGTCGGCCGCTTGCCCGCCCAGACCCGACGCGTGCGGTTGATGGATGAGGATGCGCGAATACGGCAAACTATAGCGCTTGCCCTTGGTGCCCGCCGCTAACAGCACGGCCGCCATGGATGCTGCCTGGCCCACGCAATACGTTACGATGTCGGGCTCAACCAGGTTCATGGTGTCGAGAATCGCGAGGCCCGAAGTGGTGACGCCACCCGGCGAATTGATGTACAGCGAAATGTCTTTCTCCGGATCTTCAGCGGCCAGGAAGAGAATCTGGGCGATCACCAGATTGGCGACGTTATCGTCTATCGGGGTTCCGATGAAGACGATGTTCTCTTTCAGCAGCCGCGAATAGATGTCGAAAGAGCGTTCTCCCCGCGAGGTTTGCTCCACAACCATCGGTACCAGATTCATTTCGTCCTCCCTTGGACAGCCGCTACACCAGAACCAGCATTCGCTCGGAGGCAAACTCCGAGAACCGCGCCGCGCATGCTGCAACACCCGGCGCGTCCCAACCGGTATGGATCAAGGTGACGCGCGTGCCGTCGGCCTCCACCTGGAACTCCACGTCCACGGTCTGCCTGCGATCCTCGGGTCCTCCCGGATGCCAGGTAAACCGCAGATGCTCCGGAGGGTCCCAAGCCAGCACCGATCCCCACTCGCGTTCTTCACCCGATCGGGTGCGTTCCAGCACTCTTCCGCCCTCCCAGGGCTCCAGCGCGCAGGTCTCCGCTTCCTCTCCGGAAATCGAATAGGAAGCTAGCGGCCACCACTGGGCGAAGCCTTCCGTGAATAGACGGAACGCCTGCTCAATTGGGCAATCGACGCGCACGCTTTGTCGAATGGGTTCGTGTTTTGGTTTTGCTTCTGCCATGTTCACCCTCCTTATTTGCGAAATCGGAAAATGATGTTAAGGCGTCGCGCCACATGGAATCGATGTGGGCGCGCAAATCGGCCAGGCTCTTTGCATTGAGGCGAAAGTAGTGGCGAGTGCCGCGCCGTTCTTCGTCCACCAAGCCGACCGATTTCAGCACTTGAAGATGTTGCGAAACAGCCGGCCGGCTGACCGGAAGCTGAGTGGCCAGTTCACCCACCGTGGATGGCCGCTGACGCAACAAGTTGAGCACCGCCTGACGAGTGGGATCGGAAAACGCGCTGAGCAGCTCCCATTCGTTAGCCATAACTTACCGTAACTCCACGCTTACTGAAAGTCAAGAGGCTCCTGTCGAATCTGAAACCACACTGTGAATTCGTGGATCATCAATGGTTCATTCAAGCCGTTTCGATTGCTCGCAATGACTGTGGATACCGGGTTGCAATCGTCGTCACAAAATAGCTTCAGAATTTTGCTTCAAGAAACCCTGAAAGGGGTAACGATCTGCCGGCATTTCAGATATAGTGCTGCACCCGAACACGCAGCCAGGAACTATTCGAGCGATGCCGGTGTCCAATTTACCGCGAAAAGACTTGGATGGCCGGCCAAGGAGTTGAGAAATGAAACACGCATTCGTGTGGTTCGCCGCGTTGTTCGTCATAGCAACGGGATATGTGCTGTTCTCCTTCCAAACGCCAGAGGCGCAACCTAGCGGACGGGTTCGGGCGACCTACTCGCACGGCACGCTGCACGCGACGATCCCTTACACGGCATTACATCCAGGCGGCGGACAACTGACTGCCGAAGTTCTCGATCCTGAAGATCACGTCCTGTCTCGCATCGACCGGCACGTCGACATCGAGAAGGCAGCGGGTGTTTGGCAAGCCGATCTCAAGCTCGTCAAGGCGCTCGATACCAGCGATCTGGTGTGGCATCGCATCCATTATCAGTTCGTCTACAGTGACGAAAAGGAACCGGCGATCAAAAGCACGTATTCCATTTCCGAGATTTTGCGGATGCCGGTGATGCACGTCCTGGGCCAGCAATCGTATCTGACCGGCGGAGCGGCGGCGGTACGGGTGATTGTCACTGATTCCAAGAACGAGACCATCGCCGGCGCCGCGTCACTGCGGATCGAGTTGTCGCCCCCGGGGCAGGCGGCTCGGATATTGTTCACTGGCCCGCTCAATCGCCGGGGCACAACCGAAGCGCAGTTCCGCTTTCCCGCAGGTCTCACGGGAACCTATCCGCTGCGCTACGCCGTCGACACGCTGCTGGGGTCCGCTGAAATTACGCAGCAGGTTCGGCTGGAAGATAAAAGCTCCATTTTGCTGACGACCGAAAAGCCGATTTATCAGCCAGGCCAAACCATTCACGTGCGCGCGTTGGCGCTCGATCGCTCGAATCATGAAGCTACCGCCGGGCGCAACCTGACTTTCGAAGTAGAGGATTCCCGAGGTAACAAGGTTTTCAAACAGTCTACCCAGACCAGCAAATTCGGAATTGCGTCGGCCGAATTCACGCTGGCGGACGAAGTGAACCTGGGAACATATCACCTGCGCGCGATTACAGAATCTATTGAAGGAAGTGCCCATACGGCCGAGCTGGCCTTGAACGTCGAGAAGTACGTGCTGCCAAAATTCAAGGTAGCGATCGATTTCATGGACAAAGATCAGAAGGCGAGACATGGCTATCGGCCGGGAGACCACGTCACTGGAACCGTTCGCGCCAACTACTTCTTCGGGAAGCCCGTGGATCGCTCAGAGCTCACAATCAAGGCCTCCGGCATGGATGTTTCCGTATTCGATGTGGCTTCCGTCGCAGGAAAGACGGAAGCGGATGGCGCCTATCATTTTGATATCAAGCTTCCCAATTATTTTGCGGGCCGTCCTCCGGCTTTCCTGTCAACCCAGGCGCGACTCGGGTTTTGATCGAAGCGACGGTAAAAGATTCCGCCGGCCATGCGGAAACTCGCGGCGAACCGATCACGGTGAGCGAATCTCCGCTCATGGTCACCGCGGTTCCCGAGGGCGGAACGCTGATTCCCGGTCTGGAGAATCAGCTCTTCATTCTTACTTCTTATGCCGATGGAAAGCCCGCCAGCGCCGAAGTAAAGGTCCACGGGGCTGGAATCATCGATCAATCTGCTGGTACCGATGCGGAAGGCATCGCAATCATCCGGCTCCAAGCTGGTCTGAACAACGGCTCACTCCAGATTGACGCCAGTGACAAAGAGGGAAACCACGCCTCGAGCGCCGTGCAACTTGAGATGCGGCAAGATGAAGACCAGATCCTGCTGCGCACCGAGCACGCCATTTATCGGGCGGGCGACCGCATTCAGCTTCGAATTCTCTCCACCAAACAACGGGGCTCGGCGTACGTGGATGTAATTAAGGACGGACAGACCATCCTGACGCGCGACCTGGATATCAGGAACGGCGCAGCCGAATTGGCGCTCACTGCAACCCCGGATATGGCGGGCACGCTGGATTTCAACGCCTACCAGTTTGGAAGTGATGCCCATCCTATCGCGGATCACCGCCTGGTCTTCGTGCAGCCGGCTGATGAGCTCAAGATCGACGCCTCCACTGATGCCTCCGTCTACAAGCCTGGCGATGACGCACGCATTCATTTTCGAGTGACCAATTCGCATGGCGAGGGCGTCGAAGCTGCTATCGGCCTGCAGGTAGTGGATGAAGCCGTTTTCGCGCTGGCGGAGAAGAGGCCAGGTTTCGCCAAAGTCTTCTTTTATCTGGAGCAGGAAGCGATGAAGCCCCGCTATGAGATTCATTCCATCGGCCTGCCGGATGTTGTGGAACAAACACGTGCGGGGGAACGTGACCGGGCGGCGCGCGCGTTATTTGCGGCCACGGAGATTGTAAACCCCAACCAATTCGACACCGAGGCGGGCCGGACATTGCCGCAAGACAAGTTTCCCTTCTATGTCACCCGATATCGCACGCGTTTTCTCGGAGAGCTACGACAGATCTCCACGCGCGATCTCGCCAATCCGGGCGATTTGCAACTTCGCGATGCCTGGGACGCGAAACTGCGCGTGGAAGCAATTCCTTGGGATCCCCTCCACAAGCATTATCTGGTGCGCAGCGCGGGCCCCGACCAGCGCTTCGACACCGAAGACGATCTGACTGCCTACATGGAAATTCGCACGCGCAAGATCGTGGACCATCCGGAGCTCGAATCCATCGATTTGAATATCGAGCACGATCGCGGCCCATTCAACGGTCGCGCTGAGATCGCCGGTTCCATCATCGATCAGACAGGAGCTGCGATTCCCGGAGCGGTGGTTGAGGTTCGTGAGATTTCGACGGGGAAGATGAGGCAGGACACCTCCAACGCCTCCGGCCGATTCAGTCTGGCCGGCCTTCCCCCAGGCGATTACGAAATTCGCGCGGCGCCACCCGGCTTTGAGTCGGCATCACGGAGATTCAAGTTGACTGCGCGCGATCGGGCCGTTGTTTCGGTGCTTCTGCACGTCGGCGCCATGGACGAGGCGGTCGTAGTGGACGCGATGCCCGGGAGGATACGTTTGGGCGGTAATGCGGGTGTACTGCGCCAATTTGAGGCGGGCGCCCTGATGGCCGGTCTCGGCGGTGCCCTGGCCGGTGTCCCCGGCGCAGGCTTGACGTTGCACGAACAGATGGGCCGATTCGATGGCACAACACTCGGTACCGGCAACCTCGTCCTGGCGGCTAAGGCTAGCCTGCCACTCAACGGCAGGATCGCATTGGAAGCTCCGACCCACGTGCGTTCGTATTTCCCGGAAGCCCTTTACATCAATCCGCGAAATCATCACCGATCAGAACGGACGCGCCACCATCTCCATCCCGATGGCCGACTCGATCACCACCTGGCGCATGGCGATGATGGCGTCCACGACCCATGGCGCGCTCGGCAGCGGCACGTCCAGCCTCAAGGTCTTTCAGGATTTCTTCGTCGATCTCGATCTGCCCGTCACGCTCACGCAGGGCGACCGCGTGTGATTCCCGGTAGCCATCTACAACTACGCCGGGACGCGAGGCGACGTCCATCTGCATCTGGAACCCGACGGATTGGTTTTCGCTGGCCGAAGATGCTCGCCGAAAAAGCCTGGACGGTGGAGCCCGGTCGCGTGGGCGGCTCGCAGTTCACGCTGGAGGCGAAGCGCATCGGCAAATTCAAACTCACGCTTGCAGCGCGCATGATCGGCGAAGACCGATCGCGCCGACATCGTGGTCGCGCGAAATCGAAGTGATTCCCAACGGGCGCGAGCAGAACCTGGTCTTCAATGGCCGGCTGGAAACTGCGGCGCACCAGGAGCTGAATTTCCCGGCGGCTTCCATCTCCGGCGCCAGCGAGATTCTCGTCCGGCTTTATCCGGGCCCGCTGAGCCAGGTGATCGAGGGCATGGACGCGATCCTGCGCATGCCGGGCGGCTGTTTTGAACAGACCTCTTCGAGCACTTATCCCAACGTCCTGGCGCTCGACTACATGAAGCGCATTCAAGAAGCTGACGCCTGAAGTACACGCCAAGGCGGAGGGATTCATTGCCAACGGCTATCAGCGCCTGCTGACGTTTGAAGTCCCCGGCGGTGGTTTTTCGTGGTTCGGCAACGCACCGGCAAACAAGATCCTGACCGCATACGGGCTGATGGAATTCTACGACATGGCCAAGGTTCACGACGTGGATGCGAAGCTCATCGAGCGGACCCAGCAGTGGCTGGCCGGACAGCAACAACCGGATGGAAGCTGGAAACCGGACGCATCCTTTATTAATGAAGGCGCCACGAATCGATATAATTCCGATGCCGCTGCGCATCACTGCGTACATCGCATGGTCGCTTGAGAATACGGGCTATCAGGGACCGGCCATCGAAAAGGCTCGCCAGTTTGTCGAAAGCCACATGACTGGCAAGAAAGTGGATAGCTACACGCTGGCGGTTCTAGCCAACTTCGCCGCCGATTATGCAAAAGACCGCGAGTTCACCAGTCAGGGCGATGCAGCTTTTGCTGGACGCGAGAACCGAAGAAGCACGATCAGGCCTGGTGGACGTCGGAGGAGACTGGCGTCTATGGCTCAGGAGCGAGCGCCGCGGTTGAGACCACGGGCCTGGCGGTGCAGGCTTTGCTCAAGTGGGGCGGGGCATCGGCCACCGCGAGCAAGGCACTCAGCTACATCGCATCCAAGAAAGATGCGCAGGGAACTTGGGGCAACACGCAAGCGACGATCATGGCGCTCCGCTCGCTTTTGCTCTCCACCGAGAAGGGCACGGCCGACGTCCGTGGTGCGCTCGAAATTTCGCTCAACGGGAAACAGGTTGAAAAGCTCACTCTGACTCCGGACAATAACGACCTGCTCCATCAGTTCGTATTTAAAGGGATGGACGCTAAGATCAACACCGTCGATCTTCGTTTCGCGGGAAAGGGCGGCCTGGCTTACCAGATCGTGGGACGCTCGTTTGTCCCCTGGAGCGAGGAACCTGCCGGTGAGCCTCTATCCATCGGCGTAGCTTACGATCGCACGCGGTTGGAACAGAACGATATCGCCGGCGCAACCGCGACCGTGAAGAACAACCTGACGAAGGCCGCGAACATGGTGATGGTTGACTTAGGCATCCCTCCGGGGTTCGACTTGCTGAGTGAAGACCTGCAGGACTATCAGGCGAAGAGCGCGGGCCGAAAGAGTGGTCATCTCGAGAAATTCAACTTAACCGCGACCCAGGCCATTCTCTATTTCGACGCGATCGCTCCTGGAGACACGGTGACGCTGCACTATCGCCTGCGCGCAAAATATCCTATTCGAGCTCAAACGTTTCAATCGCGTGTGTATGAATACTACGATCCGGACGTAAGCGCCATGGCGCGGCCCATGCAACTGGAGGTCAGGAAGCGGCCTTGAAACGGTCTTGAAACACTCACCGGGTCGGCTACCATGGGCTCATGTCCGATTCATTAGCCGCACTGGCTTCGCCCGATGTCCTGGCGCGTGCCCGCAAAATAAAGCTGTTTCTCATGGATGTGGATGGCACTCTCACAGACGGAGGTGTATGTTTGATCTCCACAACGAGCGCCGATGGCGCAGGTGCAGCGAGCGTCTCAGAAATGAAAGTCTTCAACGCTCAGGACGGACAAGGTCTTTCTCTCGCGCATACCATGGGGATCCAGACGGGCTTCATCACCGGCCGCCATTCGCCCGCGGTAGCCAAGCGCGCCGAAGAACTGCACGTTACTTTCGTATACCTGGGGCAAGCAAAAAAGACGCAGGCCTTTGAGGAATGCGTAAAGCGGGCCGGCGTGGCGGAGGATGAAGTGGCATACATGGGCGACGATCTGCCCGACATCCCTTTGGCACGGCGGGCTGGGCTGGCGGTTTGCGTGGCCGATGGCGCGCCTGAATTGAAAGCAGTCTGTCACTATACTACGCGCCGCCTGGCGGGGCGTGGAACTGCGCGAGAAGTGGTGGAGCTCATTTTGAAAGCCCAGGGGCGATGGGAAGAGGCCGTCCCACTCGCGCTGGCATAGTAGCCGACTGTCTTAAATTCTGGGTGGTAATACCACCCGGTTGACGCGCGAATTGGAGCAGGCTGCGGCGCGCGCGAAATAGTACCGATTTATTCCCTCCATCGACAAATTTGTTGTCTTTCGCGCTTGCGCGAAGTGGTTTGGGTGTACTATCGACAGATAAAACAAACTGGGCCCTTCGAGCCTGGCGGAGGCTGCGATGAATTTTCGGAGCGTAAGGGGAAGTGTTTTCGCGTGTGTTCTGGCGGGGGTGATTGCCAGTTCCGGATGGGGCGAAGAGCGTGCCGGCGATCAGCCGCTGACGTTTCAGGCGGACGGAGAGAACCGATTCGCGGCCCATGGTACGGGCTATGACGTAGCGCTCGAACGCGACGGGTTAGTGTTGAAGGAAGGCGCCAGTGGCACGCCGCTTCATCTCAAGTTCGTGGGAGCCAACCGCCATCCCCAAAGCTCGCGGCTCGATTCATCCAGAGTTCTCTATCGCAGTCTCTATCCTGGCGTTGACGCGATCTATTACGATCGCGGCGGCAAACTAGAATACGATTTGGACGTTGCGCCCTGGCACAATGCAGGCAGCATCGCTTTTGTCGTGGAAGGCGCCAGCCGAGTGGAGATCGGCGCGGGCGGCGAGCTCTTAGCGCGCACGGACAGTGGAGAATTGCGCCTCGACGCTCCGGTGATTTATCAAAGAACGCCCGCTGGCGCGCGTCGCCTGATCCCAGGCGGCTATACGATCGATGGCAATCGCGTGAATTTTCAAATCGCGGCCTACGACCATTCCAAGCCGTTAATTATCGATCCGGTCCTCAATTATTCCACGTTCGTTGGAAACAGCGGCGACGCTATCGAGGCGTCTACCGCGGACAGTTCCGGCAATGCCTATGTGGTGGGAAGGTCCGCTGGATTTATTTTTGCCGAGAAATTAAGCCCGGACGGAACCACGGTGCTGCTGCGACAGAGTTTGGGCACCACCACCTATAGTTTCACGGTTGAAGCGGTGGCCGTCACCTCGTCGGGACAGCTTTACATCACAGGCTCGGCCGGCATCGGCCTTCCCACCACCGCGGGAGCCTACCTGGCATCGGTAACCGGCGGGTCGCACGCGTTTATAGCGGTCTTGAATTCCAGCTTCGGCCTCACTTATTGCAGTTACCTGGCGGGTACAACCAACGCAGGCGATCTGGCCAATAGCGTTGCGGTTGACTCGACTGGCAACGCTTACATCACCGGCTATACCAATTCGGCCACGTTCCCCGTGACCTCTGGCGTTGTTCAAACCACTCCCAGCACCAGCGGCCAGACCGGTTTCGTGGCGAAATTCAATCCGGCGGCATCGGGCGCCGCGTCTCTGGTGTACTCCACCTTTTTGGGCGGCCCAACTACCACCACCGCGGAAAACGCTGTCGCGGTGGACTCTTCCAACAACGCCTACGTCACTGGAACTGCTGGACAGGATTTTCCGGTTACGGCGGGCGCCTATCAATACGATGGCGTGGGAGTGGGACAGGGTGGCGTGTATGTAACCAAGCTGAATAGCGGCGCCACGGCTTTGACGTACTCCGCTTACCTGGGCAATGGCCAGGCAATCGGGATCGTGGTAGATGGATCGGGCGACGCCTACCTGACTGGAAATGCAACTGTATCGGATTTTCCGACCACCACAGGCGCTTATCAGGTGACATTTCCCGGAGCATTTGTCACCGAGCTGAATACCACGGGCACCTCGCTCGTTTATTCGACTTTTCTGTCAGGTCCTTCGGAGAACGCCATCCCGGTGGATATCGCTCTTACGCCCGCCTGCGTCTCGGCTTGCAGCGCCTACATTTCCGGATACACCAGCGGCATCGATTTTCCGGTCATCAACGCCATCCAAAGCTTCAACGCTTCGGCGGCATTCAGCGGGAATGACGCCTTCGTAGTGGAGCTGAGCGGCAGCGGCGCCGTGGCCACATACTCCACATACCTGGGAGGTTCGAGCGACGAGAGCAACAGTGGCTTCGTGCACCTGCCTGGAATTGGAGTGATGTCCACTGGCGACGCCATTGTCGCCGGACAAACCAGTTCCCCAGACTTTCCGGTGACGCTCACCACCACTCCCGCGCGCGCTGTTTTTGCCTCCCGCATCGGCCCGGCTGCAGGCTCGGAAGCGATTGCTTATCCGCTGACCCTGAACTTCTCCTCGCAGATAATTACCGTACCCAGCGTGTCCCAGACCGTAAATCTGCGCAATATGGGCACCACCGCACTGGCTATCTCGAGCATTGCCGCCGCGGGCGATTACGCACAGACTAACACCTGCGGAACCAGCCTGGCGGGCGGCACCGAGTGCGTCATCACTGTCATTTTCACGCCCACCACCACCGGCGCGCGCCCTGGAACCGTTACGATCAATGGCACCACCACCGTCAACCTCACTGGTACCGGCAGCAACGGCGCCTACATGAATCTGACTCCGTCCAGCCTCACCTTCAGCAATCAGACGGTCGGTAGTGCGTCGGTCTCGCAAAGCGTGACTCTTTCGAACGTCGGAAATCAGGCGCTAACGCTGAGCGGTTTCAGTATGTCGGGAGATTATGCGCAGAGCAATACCTGCCCGGCTTCGCTAGCGTCGAATACCAATTGCATTGTCAACGTCTCCTTCCTTCCCACCCAGGAGGGGCTGCGGAGCGGCAGCATGACCGTATCCAGTAACACCTCCAGCGCGAATACTACCGTAACCCTCACAGGCACGGGCGCCGCTGGAACGTCCGCATTGACGCTGTCAACATCTGTCCTGGTGTTCGCTTTTCAATCGCTCACCACCACCAGCCCGGCCCAAAACGTACTCGTGACGAATACGGGCAACGTGCCCGTCACCATTTCGAGCGCCACAGCCAGCGGAGATTATCTGGCGTCGGGGTGCGTTCAGACCTTGAATCCCGGCGGAGCCTGCAACGTGCGAGTTACTTTTACTCCAACCGTGGCGGGAACCCGCGCCGGAACGGTAACCATCACTGATAGCACGGCGGCCAGCCCGCACAGCTTCACGTTATCTGGAACCGGCGTGGCAACCACTGAGACCATCACCGTTACGCCCGCGTCGCTGGTTTTTGCCGACCAGGCCGTGGGACAAACTAGCGCGCGAGCGCTGACCATTGTGGTTACCAACACCGGGAACCTGCCGGTGACGATTGATCGTGTAGTGGAGAGCGGCGATTTCCGTGTGACCAGCAACGGCTGCAGCACGCTCGCTTTCCGCACTCCCCCCGCGACCTGCAATATCAGCGTGGTGTTTACCCCTACCGCGGTTGGCGCGCGAACCGGCACCGTGGTCATTACCGACAACGCCACCGGCAGTCCGCAGACCGTCGGCCTCTCGGGCAACGGGCTGGCGGTCAGCGCCACTGCGACCCTGTCGCCGGACAAGTTCGGCTTCAACACGCAACCGGTCGGATTGGCCAGTTTTACGCAAACCGCGACCATCACCAACACCGGCAACGTACCGATCAATCTCACCAGCGCGACCATCACGGGCGCCAATCCGGGTGATTTCTCGCAGACCAACTTCTGCATTCCCGAGCTGCTGACGCCCACTCGCACCTGCAGTTTCACGGTTACTTTTACGCCCACCGCTACCGGCGTCCGCACTGCCACGCTCAACATGGTGGACGACGCAGGTACCCAGACCGTCACTCTGTCGGGCGCCGGCGAGACCGCGACGCTGGCCGCCAGCTTCGTTCCCGCCAGCATGACTTTTGAGGCGCAAGCCACCGGGACCAGCAGTCCCATTCAGGCGCTGCTCGCCGTCAATTCCGGCAACGAACCGCTGATCATTTCCAATGTCGTCGCATCCGGGAACTACACCATATCGAGCGGATTTTGCACCGAAACGCTCAACCCCAACGCATCTTGTTCTTTGGGCATCCAATTCTCTCCCACGGGCGCAGTGGGTACGCAAACGGGAACCATCACGTTTACCGACAACGCTGGAACGGGATCTCAGGTTGTCAACCTCAGCGGATCGAACGTGGCCACCGCACCGGCGATCAAGCTAACGCCTGCCGGCCTGGCGTTTGCTGCGTTCGTAATCGGCACCACCAGCACGCAACAATCCGTGACGGTAACCAACACCAGCGCGGCCACGGTCACCGGGTTGGCGGTAGGTAATCCGAGCACGGCCGACTTTACTATCGTGTCCGGATCCAATACTTGCGGCACCAGCCTCACTGCAAATGCGAGCTGCTCCTTCGCGGTAACTTTCGATCCCACTGCCGCAGGAGCTCGTACAGGCGCCATCATTATCGCCAATAGCGCGGCGAACCAGACGGTGAACCTGGCAGGCTTCGGTTTGACATCCCTGCCTTCGGCTTTCGTACGCGATTCCGCTCTGGTTTTCCCGAATCAGGTGATGGGTACCACCAGCGCCAACCAAAACATTACTCTGGCTAACAACGGTGATGTACCGCTGACCATCTCGAACGTCACCATCAGCGCCGGCGACTTCGCCATCTCGAATAACTGTCCCGCCTCGCCCAGCACTTTGAATCCGAATACGACGTGCACCGTCGGCGTGACGTTTACCCCAACCGCGGCGGGCAGCCGCACGGCAACGGTGACCATCACGGACAGCGCGCCCACCAGCCCGCAAACCATCGCGATTTCAGGTCAAGGATTGACGCCCACGCAAATTCTGGAGGTGGACCGCAAGAGACTCGTGTTCCCCAGCGAATCCGTCGGCAATTCGGCCAATCAGCCCAATCCGCAGACCGTTACTCTCACCAACACCGGGAATTCGCCGGTGACCATCACGGGAGTTACCTCGTCGAGTGCCGCCTTTGTAGTAGGGAACAACTGTCCGGTAAGCCCGGCTACGCTGGCACCAGGCCCGTCCGGCAACACCTGCACACTAACAGTCACTTTCACACCTACGGCAGCCGGTGCGGCCGCTGGGACCCTGACCATTACCGATAGCGCGTCCGCTACCGCCCTGACGGTCACGCTGGCCGGCACGGGCCTGACCGATACCAAGACGGTGGAGGTGACGCCGGCAGCCATTGCGTTCACGCCGCAAGTGGTCGGCACCAGCAGCGGCTTTACTCAGACCGTGGTGCTCAGCAATCAGGGAAACACCAGCATCTCGGTCACCAGCGTTACCGTCACCACCACTTATTCACTCAGCAACGGATGCAATGGAGCGGTTCTGACGCCGGCCACCACTTGCAGCATCGGCATCGGTTTTACGCCCACGGCCGCCAAAGTGATTCCCGGAGCGCTGACCATCGTGACTACCGGCACGCCCGCCACCAAGACCATCGGCCTCACTGGCACCGGCATTGCGGCGGCATCGGAGATTTCGCTGTCGCAAACCGGCCTGGTGTTCGACCAGCAGGTGGTGGGAGTGGCCAGCCTGCCGCAATCCTTGTATTACTACAACCAGAGCAGCAGCACCGTGAACCTGACCAGTGTGGTCCTCACCGGCGCCGATTTTTCAATGACCAACGGCTGCGTTACGTCGGTGGCCGCGCTTGGGTTCTGCACCATCAAGGTGACGTTCAAGCCCACCGCGGTCGGCGCGCTGGCGGGAAGCATTGTGATTACCGATAGCGCTCCCGGCAGCCCGCGAACCATCACTTTGTCGGGCACCGGCGTCGCGGCGGCGGCTCCGGGAGTGACATCTTACTCCCACTTCGCTCACTTTCGCGAGCCAGGCATTGGGTTCCACCAGCGTGGCCCAGAACATCAACTTGACGAACTCAGGCGAAGCCAACCTGAGCATTACCGGCATCACTGTGACCGGCGCGAATCCAGGAGACTACTCCCAAACCAACAACTGTCCGGCCACCTTGATTCCGGACTTCAGTTGCAATATTGCGGTGACCTTCAAGCCGCTAGCCACTGGCACGCGCACGGCGAGTATCAGCATCGCCGACAATGTCACCCCCAGTCCGCAGACGGTAACGCTCACCGGCACTGGCGCGCCGGGAACCACTCCCTTGGTGACTTTCACGCCACCGAGCCTGACCTTCAGCAACGTGCCGCTCAATACCGCCAGCGCCTCGCAAGTCTCGACGTTGCAGAATACCGGCGCCGCGGCTTTGAGCATCACTAATATCGCGGCCAGCGGCACGGTGGCGGGTGATTTCACGGAAACCAATAATTGTCCGGCCAGCGTCGCGGTAAGCGGCACCTGCACCATCACGGTGACGTTTAAGCCTAGCTCGACGATCAATCAAACCGGAGCGGTGACCGTCACCGACAACACGCCGAACGGCACGGATGCTCTGGCGCTAACGGGCAACGGAGTGGCGCCGGCGGTGAACCTCTCCGCCACCACGCTGGCATTCGGAAGCCAGGCGCATGGGACCACCAGCGCCGCGAAAACGGTGACACTGGAGAACTCGGGCAGCCTGGCTCTCACCATCGGCGCGATCACTGCGACCAGCAATTACAATATCGTCAGCAATGCCTGTCCGGCCAGTCTCGGGCCGGGCTTGACTTGCACCTTTGGAGTCACGTTCAGCCCGTCCACCACGGGCGCGGAGAATGGTTTCGTGATGGTCAACGACAACGCCGGCGACAGCCCGCAATTCATCACACTCACTGGTACCGGGACGTAAGCACCCAGGCGCCGGAAGTCATTTCGGGTACGGGCCGTCTGCTTCGGTTGACGGCCCTTCAAAATTATTTTTCTTCGACGTGAAGGTTGTCCCCCAGCCTTTACGAATTATTCAGTGACAGCAAAACTCATGCGGACGATCAGTTAGGGCTGACTTTTGCGCTTACTCATATGAACGGAGAAATCTCTGATGCGGACACGAAGGTTCCTGACCTTGGCTTGCCTGATTTTGGCTTACTGCATACTTGGATTGATGCCGCGGCTGCCCGCCGCCGCTGCCGAGAGTAATCAGCGAGCGCTGCTCGAATACCAGCAGTTGCCCCTGAATTTCCAGCAGGACGCGGGAAACGCCGGGGAAGGCCATTCCTTCCGAGCCTCGGGGCCGGGCTATCAGCTTTCCTTATTGCCGCAAGAGGCTCTCCTCAATCTGAGCGGCGGCGCCGCGATCCAGCTTCGCCTGCCAGGCAGCAATCCGCGGGCGTCCGTGGACGGCCTGGATCCGTTGCCGGGCCGCACCTATTATCTGGAAGGCCGCGACCCGGCCGGATGGCGCACGGCCACTGAGTATGCGCGTGTGCGCTACCACGAGATTTACCCCGGCATCGACCTGATTTTTTACGGCAATCGGAATCGTCTGGAATGTGACTTCGTGCTGGCGCCAGGAGCGGACGTTCGCCAGGTGCGGCTGTTGGTAGAAGGGGCGCAACGGCTGACAATGGACGGGGAAGGAAACCTCGCTCTTACCACTGCCGATGGCGAAATTTCCCTGGGTAAGCCAGTGGTCTATCAGCAAAGTGGCGCAACGCGCAAAGTTGTAGCCGGTGCGTTTCAGGTGCATGGAGCGGAAGTAAGCTTCTCGCTGGACCGGTACGACCACAGCTTGCCGCTGGTGGTGGACCCCACCTTGAACTACGCGGCTTACGTGGGCCGCAGCGTGAACGATCGCGTGAATGGCATCGCGGTGGGCGCTGACGGCAGCACGTATGTTGCGGGCGAGTCGCCCGCGGTGACGGCATCCTCGCACGACGAAGCATTTGTAGCGCACATCTCGGCCGACGGCAAGACGATGCTGTACATGACGTACCTGGGCGGCACAGGCGCCACCACCGGGCGGGGCATTGCGCTCGACAAGGCGGGGAACGCCTACATCACTGGCGAAACGAAGGCTCCCGATTTTCCCGTACTCAATGCGCTGCAACCTTCTTGCGGGAAAAATGCCTCCGGCCAATGCGTGGGTGACGCTTTCCTGGCCAAGTTGAATGCCGACGGATCCCTGAACTACGCTACTTATCTGGGTGGCGGGGGCGAAGATGCCGGTCACGCCATTGCGGTGGATTCAAGCGGCGACGTTTATGTCGCGGGGGCTACGGACTCGATCGATTTTCCAACAGTGCATGCCGCACAACCCGCTCCCGGCGGCCACGGCGATGCTTTCGTCGCCAAGTTTTCCAATGACGGCCTCCGGCTGATCTACTCCACGTTTATTGGCGGCTCGGGGCAGGACGAGGCGCTGGGCATTGCCCTCGATTCAAATCTAAATGCGTACGTCACAGGCCGAACTCAATCCTTCGATTTTCCGGTGAAGAACGCTTTCCAGGAAAAAGACCGCCTGAACAATTCGAATGAATACGCGCAAGAGGCGTTTGTCGCGAAGTTGTCGGCCGAAGGCGACCAGCTGCTGTGGTCCACTTATCTTGGTGGAAGCGGCGGCGATTCGGGTAAGGCGATTGCGGTTGATTCGTTCGGCTCAGCGTACGTCTCGGGGTCTACATCGTCGGATGATTTTCCTCTCGCCGATCCCATGCAAGCGCAGCGGCGCGGTAAGACGGATGCTTTCGTCACGAAGTTTTCGCCCGATGGTGCAAGCCTTGTTTATTCGACGTTCCTGGGCGGCACGAGCGACGACCTGGCTACCGGAATCGCGGTAGACAAGCAAGGGACCGCCTATATCAGCGGCCACACCAGTTCGGTCGATTTCCCCACCCAAGCTGCCATTCAGGCCGCGTGCCGCAAGGACGGCAAAGGCGAATGCCAGGACGCTTTTCTGGCGGTGCTGAATTCCAAGGGAACAGCGCTGCAATTCTCCAGTTTTCTCGGTGGCACCGGAGCCGACCAAGGTTATGGCATCGCGATCGATGCCAAGGGCTCAGCCTACTTGGGCGGCGCGACCACTTCGTCCGATTTCCCGAAGGCTAAGCCCGCCGTTCCGGAGGCGGCCACGGAGAGGCATTTGGGGCTGAGCTCCACTGCGTCCAGCGCGGCGTCGCAGACAGCCGGCGGTGTGGTGGCGATGATCGCCGGCCTCAAGGACGATGGCCAAGCCAGTTGCTCGGGAAGCATTAACTGGACCGGTGGGGCCGGAAACAACCTGTGGAACACGGCCGGAAACTGGGATACCGACATGCTGCCCGGGCCGAGCGACAGCGTGTGCATCGGTACCGCGTTTGTGAGCGCGACCATCACGGTCGCCACCACGCCCGTGGTCATCTCCAGCCTGGTGAGCAATGCGAATATCAGTCTCACAACAAACTTCACCGTCACAGGCACAGCCAACTTTGTGAATGCGCTCGCGATGAGTAACGCCATTCTAGCCGGCGCCGGCGCCGAAACCATCGGCGGGCTGCTGACATTGGGAGGAAACAGTTCCCTGTGTGCGGTTGTGGCCTGCAATGTAACGAGCACGGCGGTGACCAACGCCAACGGCGGGATCAGCTACACGGGGGGTGGGAATGTCTATCTCTACGGCCGGACGCTAAACAACGCGGGAACTGCGACATGGGGCACCGCGAGTGGCTATAACTTCTACCTGGGCTACGGGGCGATCGTAAACAACAACTCAGGCGGCACCTGGAATTATACGAATGACTATCCGACGCTGAACATCACCACGGGCGGTGGGACATTCAACAACGCGGGGACGTTTGAGAAGACCGCTGGAACGAACCCCACCACCGTGGCTCCGGCGTTCACCAATACTGGTAAGGTGCTGGGCAATTCCGGCACGGTGAGTTTCACGGACTTAGCGGGTACATCGAGCGGATCGTGGAGCGCGGCCAGCGGTGACGCGCTGGCGCTGGACACCGGCACCACCGCGGCCTCGATCAGCGGGAACGTCACAGGAGCTGGGACGGTGAATTTCTCGAGCGGGACGATCGATATCGTTGCGGGCGCCTCGTTCACCGGTACCGGCGCGCTGGATATCAACGGCGGGACCGTGGTTTTCGAGACCGGAAGTACAGTAACGATATCGCAGGCTGTCACGCTAGCGAGCAACGGCGTCCTTGCTGGAACGGACACGGTGATCCTCACTGGTTTGCTCACTTGGAGCGGCAATTCCTCGATGTGCACGGTGCCTGCCTGCAACGCGAACGGCGCGGGCGTGACCAATGCCAACGGCGGGATCAGCTACACCGGGGGCGGGAATGTCTATCTCTATGGCCGGACCCTGAACAACACGGGGACCGCGACATGGGGAACAGCAAGTGGTTATAACTTCTACCTGGGCTATGGGGCAATCGTAAACAACAAGGCGGCCGGCACCTGGAACTATACGAATGACTATCCCACGCTGAACGTCACCACCGGCGGCGGGACATTCAACAACGTGGGGACGTTTGAGAAGACCGCTGGAACGAACGTTACCACGGTAGCTCCGGCGTTCACCAATACGGGCAAGGTGTTGGGCAATTCCGGCACGGTGAGTTTCACCGATTTGTTAGGCACTTCGAGCGGATCGTGGAGCGCGGCCAGTGGTGACGCCCTGGTGCTGGATACTGGCACGACCCCGGCCTCCATCAGCGGGAACATTACTGGCGCGGGGACGGAGTACTTCTCCAGTGGCACGATCGACATCATCGCCGGCGCGACGTTCACCGGTAGCGGCGGCCTGGACATTAACGGCGGCACGGTGTTTTTCGAGACCGGAAGTACAGTAACGATATCGCAGGCTGTCACGCTAGCAACCAACGGCGTCCTGGCGGGAACGGACACGGTAACGATGACGGGGCTACTGAGTTGGGGCGGTAACAGCTCTATGTGCACTGTCGCGGCCTGTAACGCGAGCGGCGCGGGCGTGACCAACGCCAATGGCGGGATCAGCTACACCGGGGGCGGGAATGTCTATCTCTATGGCCGGACCCTGAACAACACGGGGACCGCGACATGGGGAACAGCAAGTGGTTATAACTTCTACCTGGGCTATGGGGCAATCGTAAACAACAAGGCGGCCGGCACCTGGAACTATACGAATGACTATCCCACGCTGAACGTCACCACCGGCGGCGGGACGTTCAACAACGTCGGGACGTTTGAGAAGACCGCCGGAACAGGCACCACCACCGTGGCTGCGGCGTTCACCAATACGGGTAAGGTGTTGGGCAATTCGGGAACGGTGAGTTTCACCGATTTGGCCGGCACTTCGAGTGGATCGTGGAGCGCGGCCAGCGGTGACGCCCTGGCCCTCGGTACCGGCACCACCGCAGCCTCCATCAGCGGGAACATCAGCGGCTCGGGGACGGTGAATTTCGCGAGCGGGACAATCGATATCGTAGCCGGCGCAACATTCACCGGTACCGGCGCGCTGAACATCGTCGGAGGGACAGTGTTTTTCGAAACCGGAAGTCCCGTAACGATGTCGCAGGCGGTCACGCTAGGCAGCGGCGGCGTCCTGGCTGGAACGGACACGGTGACGATGACGGGGCTGCTCACTTGGAACGGCAATTCCTCGATGTGCACTGTCGCGGCCTGCAACGCGAGCGGCGCGGGCGTTACCAATGCCAACGGCGGGATCAGCTACGGCGGAGGCGGGAATGTGTATCTCTACGGCCGGACGCTGAACAACGCGGCGACTGCGACATGGGGAACATCGAGTGGATACAACTTCTATTTGGGCTACGGGGCAGTCGTAAACAACAAGGCGAGTGCCACCTGGAACTATACGAACGACTTTCCTGCGCTGAACTTCACCACGGGCGGTGGGACATTCAACAACGCGGGCACGTTTGAGAAGACAGCAGGTACAAACTCCACTACGGTGTCTGCGGCGTTCACCAATACGGGTAAGGTGTTGGGCAATTCGGGAACGGTGAGTTTCACCGATTTGCCGGCACTTCGAGTGGATCGTGGAGCGCGGCCAGCGGTGACGCCCTGGCCCTCGGATACCGGCACCACCGCAGCTTCCATCAGCGGCAACATCAGCGGGGCGGGGACGATGACCTTCTCCAGTGGCACGATCGATATCGTCGCCGGCGCAACATTCACCGGTACCGGCGCGTTGGACATCAACAGCATCGTGGTTTTCGATACCGGAAGTACCGTAACGATATCTCAGGCTGTCACGCTCAGCAGCGGCGGGGTCCTGGCGGGAACGGACACGGTGACGATAACCGGGTTGCTCACTTGGAACGGCAATTCCTCCATGTGCACTGTCACGGCCTGCAACGCGAGTGGCGCGGGCGTGACCAATGCCAACGGCGGGATCAGCTACACCGGGGGCGGGAATGTGAACCTCTATGGCCGGACGCTGAACAACGCCGGAACCGCCATTTGGGGAACCGCAAGCGGTTATAACTTCTACTTGGGCTACGGGGCAATCGTAAACAACAAGGCGAGTGGCACCTGGAACTATACGAATGACTATCCGACGCTGAGCGTCACCACCGGCGGTGGGACATTCAACAACGCGGGGACGTTTGAGAAGACCGCTGGAACAAACTCCACCACGGTGTCTACGGCGTTCACCAATACCGGTAAGGTGCTGGGCAATTCGGGCACGCTCGGTTTCTCGGACTTGGCAGGCACTTCGACGGGGTCGTGGAGCGCAGCCAGCGGTGACGCCCTGGCGCTGGATACTGGCACGACCCCGGCCTCCATCAGCGGGAACATTACTGGCGCGGGGACGGTGAACTTCTCCAGTGGCACGATCGATATCGTCGCCGGCGCCACATTCACCGGTACCGGCGCGCTGAACATCATCGGCGGTGTCGTGGTTTTCGAGACTGGCAAGTCCGTGGTGATCGCGCAGGCGGTCGCGCTCAGCAGCAATGGCAAACTGGCCGGAACAGACAACGTGACCATCACAGGACTGCTGAGTTGGGGAAGCGGCGGCTATATGTGCACGGTGCCTGCCTGCAATGCGGGTGGCACGGGTGTGACCACCGCGACGGGCGGGATCAATTACACCGGGGGCGGGAATGTGTATCTCTATGGCCGGACGCTGAACAACACGGGGACCGCAACGTGGGGCACCGCGAGCGGCTATAACCTTTACCTGGGTTATGCTGCAGTGATCAACAATACTGCCAAAGGAATCTGGGATTACACGAATGACTACCCAACCATGAGCCTCACCACGGGCGACGGGAAATTCAACAACTCTGGCGTCTTCAAGAAGACTGCCGGCACATCGACGACCATTGTTCATCCACTTTTCACAAATACGGGAGCCGTCTTGGGCGAATCGGGAACCGTGCGTTTCGGCTACCTGACGGGAACTTCGGCCGGATCGTGGAGCGCAAGTGCCGGTGCAGCGCTTGAGCTGAATGGCGGAAGTCCTACGCCGTCGCTCAGTGGGAACATCAGCGGCGCCGGAACGGTGAGCTTCTCTCATGGCACGGTGAATATCATTGCCGGCGCCACCTTTACCGAAACCGGTACGCTAGCCATCAACGGCGGCGCGGTGGATTTTGAGACGGGGAGTACCGTCACGATACCGGGGACCGTCCATCTGAGCGCTAGCGGGATCCTGGCAGGAACGGACACGGTGACCATCACGGGGTTGTTGACGTGGGGCGACAGCGCGCGTATGTGCACGGTGGTGGCCTGCAATGCGGGCGGGACGGGAGCCACTACGGCCAATGGAGGTATCTATTACACGGCGGGAGGGAATGTCTATCTCTACGGCCGGACGCTGAACAACGCCGGGACCGCAACTTGGGGGACCACGAGCGGCTATAACCTCTACCTGGGCTATGCGGCGGTGATCAACAATACTTCCAAGGGGATTTGGAACTATACCAATACTTATCCCACTATGAGCCTCGCCACGGGCGGCGGGAGCTTCAACAACGCGGGTGTTTTCGAGAAGACCGCCGGCACAGCCGCTACCACCATCAACCCCGCGTTCGTCCAAACCGGTGGGACCACCTACCTTGGAAGCGGCAGCCTGGCGTTTGGTTCTACTCCGATGATCCAGGGCGGGTCCGTCACTGGCGCCGGCACCATCTCTTCGAACATTTCCACGAGTCCGGCGGGCATCATCGCTCCAGGAACCACCACCGTCGCCGGCACTCTCGCTCTCACCGGCGCCAGCGGTTCTGGAAACTACACGCAAAGCACCGGCGCGTTCGATGTCAAGCTGGGCGGCACCCTCGCTGGACAGTTCGATACGCTCACGGCCTCCGGCACGGCCACTCTTGCGGGCACCCTCAAGGTAACTCTGATCGGCGGGTTCACGCCTGTGGCTGGCAACGCATTCACCATCCTGACGGCGGGTACAGTGACCGGGAAGTTTGTTTCCACGACTTTTCCCAGTCTCACCTCGGGGTTGAGTTGGCAGGTCACGTACAATCCCACAACGGTGGTGTTGTCAGTAGTCTCGGGTGGGGGAGTAGAGTAGGGCGCGTCGATGGCAAAGGAGTTAGACGCGAGCGCTGACCAGATGGGCGACGCCGGGTGAGACCGTCAAGCCGTCCGCTCGACTGAGGAAGTACCTGGCGTCGATTTCAGCCGGCCCCAGGTCTTCGATCTCCTGGAAACCCGCGCACCCGAGCATCTGAGCCAAAGCGCCAGGATCGATCGACAATCGGACGGGCTGGTCAGCCAGAGCCACTCGACTGGTTAACCCGTCCATCGCCAACTGCCCCACCGGATCGAGCGTTGATCGATCCACCGCATAATCGAACACCACGCCGCTCCCGGCCGGCATGGATCCCATGAACGCGACGGCCGCCATTGCGGCTTCGGCGCTCAGGTAAGCGGAAACGCCGAGCCAGGAAAAGAAGCTGATTTCGGCGGGTTGAAATTCTGAACGTTGGAGCGCGGAGCCGAGCGTCTGTTCTTCGAAATCGGTGGGCACGAAGGTCAGCGAGGGCGGCAGGGCGATTCCAGCGGCATCCAGACGGTTGCGCTTCCAGGCTTGCGTAGCCGGGTAATCCACCTCAAAGATGCGTACGCCACTGTTCGGATTGCGATAAGCGTATGTATCCAGCCCGGCGCCCACGATGACGTACTGCGTGGCGCCGCGCGCGATGGCAGCTGCCAGTTGGTCTTCGGCGTAGCGGCAGCGTGCCACCGTCAAGGCGCGGATCCGCCGGCCCGATCCAGGCCCCAGGTTGCTCTCTCCACCGGCCATGGCGATGGCCAGCGGATCTTCGAGCAGCCTGGGATGATCCAACAATTGGTGCTCAGCGCGGTACCGGGCCACGCTCTGTGCGATAAGACTGGGAGCTTGTGCGGTCATTTTGTTCTCCGTTCACGCGTGAATGGATTCGTCACCAACCACCGGCGCTGCACGCCTGCAACGGCTGGCGATTCCCATCCGGAATTTTTCGCGCTCCTCGGGAGTCATGTGCGCCCAGCGGTCTTTCATCCGTTGTCTGACGTGTCCGCCAAAGTGCGGCCGGCCGCGAAATCCTCCAAAAAGAATCTTGCTCAGCACCAGGATGCCCAGCGCCTGCCAAAACGTGATGGTGCGCGCTCCGAACACTGCCGGCCCGAGCCAGTTCCAAAGACTCATCAGGACGAAGCCGAACACGGCAACCGCCACTGTCGCGAACACCGCGATTTTCAATCCCTTGACCAACCATCGTGCTCTCATAGGTGTTTCCTCATTTACTTTTGAACTCGTTATAAATGGCCTGCAGCCTCCGCCGTAGCTGTAGAACCGCGTAATGTTTGCGCGAGAGAAGCGTGTTGACGCTCAGCCCGGTTTCATCGGCAAGCTGCTTGAAACTCCGGCCCTCTATCTCATGTGCGATGAACACAGCGCGCTGATTTTCAGGAAGATCCTCAAGCGCGGCATCCAGCTCTTCGAGCAGCACGCTGCGTGCGTAGACCGCATCCGGCCCGGCATCGGGCGACGGGAGCAGATCTTCGAGCGCGCCTCCCTGATTTAATCCAGCTTGGTCTACTCTCACCGTGATCTCGCTCGCCTCCGGCTTTCGCTTGCGAAAACGATCGATAATGCGGTTTCTCGCCACACGGTAGAGCCAGGCGCCAACCTGTTCGACAGGTTGCATCAGCCGGTAAGCTTCGATCAGTTCGTAGAAGACATCTTGCAGGATGTCCTCCGCATCGCCCTGGTCGCCGACACGCTTCCGGATGAAATTCAGAAGACGGCGGCGCTCCCGCTGAATGACTTCCGAAATACGCCGATTCTGCTCGCCCCGCTGCTCCACCGGATTGGCTACGACGCTCAGCACATCCTCCATCTACTGTGATAGACGAACGAGCAGTCTCGATATTTTGTCCGAATTCAAGATTTTTATAGCATTGAATCAGCGCGTTTGGCAGGCAGACAGCCTGCTACTCAAGCGAAAGCCGATCGATGATCGCGCGCCCACTGGGCGAAGGTGTACGCCGCTCGGCCGGTGACTTGCTCCACCGTCGGAAGTGTTTGGGCCGCTTTCCCGCTGCGGATATAGGCAGCGAACGGCAACAGCGCGTCAACAATTCCCGTCGGCAATCCCGCTTTCAGATGTGCCTCGCGCGAAGCTTCGTCCGAAATGGGTACGTATTCGATGCGTTTGCCCAAGACGCTCGCCAGGATATCGACCTGCTCGCCGACGCTCAAGGCCTCGGGTCCGGTGAGCGGGTACGTTTTTCCTGCATGCCCGTCGGTGGTCAGGGCGCGCACAGCCACTGCGGCAATATCACGAGGATCGATGGGCGGCAGCTTGCCGTGTCCATAGTTCGAAAACACCTTACCCTGATGCCGGATGGTTTCTCTCCAGAACAGGGCGTTCGACATGAACGCTCCCGGGCGGATGATGGTCCATGCCAGGCCGCTCTGCTGAATGGCGCGCTCACTCTCCTGGTGCCAATCCGCAATGAGGGTTCGCTCCCCGTTCGCGGCGCCGAGCGCCCCCAGCTTTACAATGTGCCGCACGCCCGCTGTTTTAGCGGCTTGGACGAGATTGGCCTCGTGCGCAATGAGTTCGGATCCATTTGCCAGTGAAAACACACGCTCGACGCCGTCCACGGCTGGGGCCAGTGTTTCTGGCTGCCCCAGATCGCCTCGAACCACTTCTACGCGTTCATCGAAGCGTGTCTTGGAAGCATCGCGGGTGAGCGCGCGTACTGGCCGTTTAGCTTCGAGCAATTGCGCCACTACCTCACGGCCCACGGTGCCCGAGGCTCCGGTTACTAAGATCATTGTTTCAGCTCCTCCATTATCGGTTCAGATCCTCGATCGCACGTTGCATTCTCACTGAGTTTAGTGTACAACCTCAAGTTAAGTTGAGGTCAAGCATGAAAATCACTGGCGATCCCGTTCCGGCTCCGGGCGCGATTTCCCTCGAACTCACCGTGGGCGAAGTGGCAGCGCGCAGCGGCGTGGCGGTTTCCACGCTGCATTTCTATGAATCCAAAGGCCTGATCAAGAGCCGGCGAAATCGCGGAAATCAGCGGCGCTATCCGCGCGAGGTGCTGCGCCGGGTAGCGGTGATCAAGGTGGCTCAACGGACTGGCATTCCTCTCGCATCCATTCGTATGGCGCTCAAGGCTCTGCCCGCCGAGCGCACTCCTACCTCCGAAGATTGGAAGAAGCTCTCGGCCAGGTGGCGGGAAGAGCTGGATAATCGAATCGAGCGGCTGACCCGATTGCGGGATCAATTGGGCCACTGCATTGGGTGTGGCTGTTTGTCGCTGGGCGTCTGCCCTCTGCGCAATCCCATGGATAAGCTTTCCCAGGAGGGCCCCGGGCCGCGATTGCTCGATCCGGAGGGCTCGAACCAGAAGTAGACGATGGCGTGACACACTGATTGGTATGCGATTCTTCCTTGCCGCCGTCATCCTTACCGCGGTCCGCATGACCGCGCAGAGCCCGCCTCCGGTTCCGGATAACCTAAAACCTCCCGCCACCGAAAAGCTCATTCTGCAGGCGCATGCCGAGGGAGATCAGGTGTATACCTGCGATGGTTCCAGCTGGACGCTCAGCGGCCCGGACGCCAAGCTGTTCGATGCGGCCGGAAAGCAGATCGGATCGCACTTCGCCGGGCCCACCTGGGAGTGGTCCGACGGAAGCCGTGTGAAAGGACGGCCCGTCGCCAATGCGATGCCCGATCCGAACTCGGTCCCCTGGCTCTTGTTAGCTGCGGCGGATCACCAGGGCGACGGCGTCATGAAACAGGTGTCGAGCATCCAACGGCTGTCGACCAAGGGCGGGAAGGCTCCTGCCGCCGGCTGTGACGAATCGCATAAAGGCGAAAAAACGCGCGCGCATTACACCGCGGTTTATTATTTCTACGCGCCGGACCACCGCTAGCTGCGGCGCGAAAAATCGGGTAGAGTTGAGCGTAATAAGGAGCAGTATGACCTTACGCTTTGCTTTCATTTCCGCGTTAACTCTGACGCTGCTGCGGACCGCGGCATTCGCGCAGGCGCCGGCGGAATCGTCGATATTGCCTGACGCCGAGATCCACAAAATTCTCGCCGACCGCATCGGTTCGGAAAACTTGGGGATCGGCATCGTGGTCGGCGTCATCGACGCGAAGGGCCGGCGCATTGTTTCCTATGGCAGTCTCGCGAAGGACGTCAAAAGGCCCCTCAATGGCGACACCGTCTTCGAGATCGGCTCCATGACGAAGGTATTTACCTCGTTGGTGCTGATGGATATG
The DNA here is from genome assembly GCA_963781905.1 of Bryobacterales bacterium. Lineage (GTDB taxonomy): Bacteria > Acidobacteriota > Terriglobia > Bryobacterales > Bryobacteraceae > Palsa-89. Next base: position 2,240,802 of record CAWAHZ010000010.1, on the reverse strand, counting down.
GTGCAGAAGGGCGAGGTTGCGGTAACCGATCCGGTAGCGAAGTACTTGCCGGCTAGTGTCAAGGTGCCGGAGCGGAACGGTAAGAAGATCACGCTGCAGGATCTTGCGACGCAGAGCTCCGGGCTGCCGCGCATGCCGACGAATTTCAAACCCAAAGATCCGAACAATCCCTACGCCGATTACAATGCGGAAAACCTCTATGAGTTTCTCTCAGGCTACGAACTGACGCGCGATATCGGCGCACAATTCGAGTATTCGAATCTGGGAGTTGGTTTGCTGGGGCACGTGCTGAGCCTGCGTGCCGGTATGGATTACGAAACCATGGTCAAAGCTCGCGTTCTGGATCCCCTTGGCATGCGGGACACTCGCGTTACTCTTTCGCCCGAGATGAAAGCGCGGCTGGCGGCGGGACATGGTCCCAACCTGGAAGCGGTGTCCAATTGGGATCTCGCGGTTTTGGCGGGAGCCGGCGCTCTGCGCTCCAGTGCGAACGACATCCTGACGTTCCTGGCCGCGAATCTTGGATACACCAAGACCCCTCTGGCGGCGGCCATGGCGGAGGAAATATCCATCCGGCGCCCGGCCGGGCCTCCCGACATGCAGATTGCGTACAACTGGTTCATTCAGACCAAGAATGGAAATTCGATTATCTGGCACAACGGAGGCACGGGCGGATACCGGACGTATATGGGCTTCGACCCGAAGAACCGCACCGGCGTCGTGGTGCTATCGAACTACTCGTCCCAGGCGGGGCCCGACGATATCGGACGGCATCTGCTCGATGCGAGCTACCCGTTGGAGAAGGCTGAGCCGATCAAAGAACACAAAGAGGTGACGGTCGACACCAAGGATTTCGACAAATATGTCGGCAGTTACGAACTGGCGCCGAACGCCATCATGACCGTCACGCGCGAGGGCGATCAATTGATCACGCAGCTTACCGGACAGGGGAAAGTGCCGGTGTATCCGGAGGGCGTGGGGAAGTTTTTCGTGAAGGTGGTAGACGCGCAGCTCACATTCGATAGCGATGCGCAGGGGAAAGTGACGCAGTTGATCCTCCACCAGGGTGGCAGGGACATGCCAGCCAAGCGGATTGATGAGGCACAGGCCACGGCGTTGGCGGCCGCGCTTGCCAAGCGATTGAAGGATCAAACGCCTGCCCCTGGAGCTGAAGCCGCGGTTCGCCGCAACATTGAAGAACTCCGTGCCGGCGAGCCAAAATACGAGCTGATGAGCCCGGCCCTGGCCGATCTGACACGCAAGCAACTGCCGCAGATCAAAGCCCTCATCGCTCAATTTGGCGCGCTGCAATCGATTACGTTCAAAGAGGTGGGGCCGAACGGCATGGACGTTTTTGACGTGAAGTTTGAGCATGGTTCCAGCCGATGGAGCATCATGCTGGATTCCGATGGCAAGGTAACTCTGCTTGGTTTTCGCCCCCTGTAAATAGCGAGCCTCAAATTCTGGTAGGATCAAAACAATGATAAGTATTCGTTTCACCTCCGGCGGAACAGCTTCACCCACCGCCCCTGCCTTTCAATGATTCCATCCAGAAACTACCCGCCCCGCCGTCCCAGGGTTCGGGAAAATGTGAATGAGGCCATCCGAGTGAGAGAAGTGCGCGCCGTGTTTCCGGACGGATCCGTCGAGATCATGCCGACCCTGGCCGCCGTGCGCAAAGCTCAGGAGATGGGTCTCGATCTGATCCTGATCGCCCCCACTGCCGAGCCTCCGGTCGCCAAGGCCATGGACTACGGCCAGTGGCAATACGAGAACAAGAAGAAGCAGCACGAGGCCAAGAAAAAACAGCACGTGATCCAGGTGAAGGAGCTGAAGTTCCGCCCCAACACCGATGATCACGACTACGAGTTTAAGAAGAACCACGCCATCCGCTTCTTAGGCGAAGGCAACCGCGTGAAAGCGGTGGTGCAGTTCCGCGGCCGTGAGATCGCGCACGTCGATCTGGGCAAGAAACTTCTGCTGCGATTCGCGCAGGACCTTTCCGCGCACGGACAGGTGGAAGGGCAGCCGCGGCTCGAAGGCCGCAACGCCCACGTAATCATCAGCCCGGTGAAGGCCACCACGCCCCCCAAGGAAAAGCCCAAGGAACCGGGTCAGGCGCCTACGGCGCACTGACCGTCGAAGAATTCAGAAGTCAGGAGCCAGAATAAAACAGGCGCTCCGCCTGCACCTTCATTCTGAATTCTGACTTCTCGAATTCTGAATTCTTCAATAGAACAGATACTTCCGCCACTGATCGTCGCTCTTGGCGAGCAGGCGCATCAGATGCCGGCTGGTGTGCAAACTGAACGGACGCGGGGCGCGCGCCAGCTTCATTCCAGCTTCTTCGGGAGTCCGGCTGCCCTTGCGGTTGTTGCAGGGATGGCAGCAGGCTACCAGGTTTTCCCAGGTAGTCTCTCCGGCGCGCGAGCGCGGAATCACGTGATCGAGCGTCAGCTCGCCCGAGGGCATGGTGCGAAGGCAATACTGGCAGGTATAACGGTCGCGCATCAAAATGTTCTTGCGCGAAAGGGCCCGCGTCTGATGCGGAATGCGGCGGTATTCGAGCAGCCGGATCACGGATGGCACGCGAATGGAATGACGCGGCGAATGGACGTGCGCCTGCGATTCCTCCTCGGCCGACGCCACGCCCTTGAGCACCAGCACCAGCGCTCGTCGCGCCGCGCAGATGTTGATGGGCTCGTAACTGGCGTTCAGCACCAGGACTGGTCTATGTAAGCGGTCGAGACTAGGCATCTTCGGATCTCCCGGAGAAATTCGAGTCGTTTAACAGCGGGTCGAACATCAGGCGGCGGTCCACCCGCGCCAGGGTGAGCAACGTCACTTGTCGCGCGCCTGCCCGTTTCAGGGCGCGGGCGCAGGACGCCGCTGTAGCGCCCGTGGTCATTACATCGTCGATGAGCAGCACGCGGCTGCCATCCATGCGAGCGCGCCCTTTGGCTCGAAACGCGCCTGAAACATTTTCGCGCCGCTTGGCGCTGGTCAATCCGGCTTGCGATTGGGTACCGCGCACGCGGCGCAGATCGTTCCGCACCGGCGTATGCGTGCGCCGGCCGATCTCATTCGCCAGCAGCTCGGCCTGATTGAATCCGCGCTGCCACCGCTTGCGCCAATGCAAGGGCAAGGGAACGATGACGTCGAAACTTTGCTCGCGGGGCAATGCACGCGACAGCAGCCGTCCCAGCGGCACGGCGAGCGTCTGGACCCGGCCGTACTTAAAAAGATGAATCAGCTTGCGCAGTTCGTTCTCATAGAATCCGAACGAGTAGGCTGCATCGAACCCGCGGACCCCACGGCGGCATAGCGCGCACCGGCCTTGATCGTCCAGCGGAAAGCGGCTCATAAAAGGCGCGCGGCATTGGACGCAAGAGTATTCCGCGGCCAGCGGCTCAGGCTTGGCCAGGCAAGCGCGGCAAACCGGCACGCGCGAAAATTCTTTCAGAGGTTGATCGCAGATCCGGCAATCGTCGGGGAAGAGCAGGGAAAAAAGGGCAGCGGGGATCTTTCGAGCGGGATTGATCGCTAGCTCACGAGAGGTACTGAGCCAACTACTGCTGAAGACGCACCCCCATAAACCACTAGTCTACACGATGTAGTGGCCGGCCTGCCCGCTGGCGTCTTTTTGTCGCGGGTGTTCTTAGCGCTGGGTGACATCGATCATGTTGTCGTCGGCAATCCTGTCAATGAGCTTATTGTACGGGTCGATGCCCGCCAGCGTAGGCGCTTGATCCACGACGATCACGAAGGTCTTGTGTTCTTCGGTGAGTTTCTCTTTCTTCAAATAGAGCGGCTTTTCCTCATCCTTCTTGCCGCTGAAGACGCCGATCTCGATGTAGTCGGCAAGCGGCAGGCGAGTTTCCGCGCCATTGCCATCTGCCTGGAGTTTGCGGGCCTGCACCTCCAGCGTGACTTTATATTTTCCATCCCCAGTCTTTTGCGAAGTAGCCGAGATGGCTTTGTTGTCGTAAAGAACAATGCGATTAAAGCCGTCATCCACCAGGTACTGCAGTTCGGGTGGAGTTTGTGCGCGGATGGCGTCCACCAGCATGCGTGTGTCGGGGTAAGGCAGGTCGGTGGAGGCTAAAGCGCGAGTGTTATCGTGAGCGTCCACCTGGTTATTGGCGTTGGCGTAGCGGTACTGCATCAGGAAATTGTGCAGTGCGAGATTCAGCTTGTCTTCGCCGATGTAATCGGCCAGCGTGTAAAGAATCTGGCCGCCTTTCTGATACCACACGTAAGCCTCGCGCTGCACCAAAGCGAGCGGCGGCTCATGCCGAACCTCTCCGGAGCGGCCGCGTAGATAGCGATCCAGCTCATGCCGGAGATAGCGATGCATGAGATCCCGGCCGTATTTGTGCGCCATCACCTGAAGCGCGGAATATTCGGCGAGACTCTCCGACAGCATGTTGGAGCCTTCCACGTCGGCGCCGATCAACTGATGAGCCCACCATTGGTGGCCAAGCTCGTGGGCGGTTACGAAATAGGTGAAATCGATGTCGGTAGGCTTCACCACGCGGCCAATGAATCCCATGCCTTCCGAGTACGGAACGGTGTTCGCGAAGGATTCGGCGAAGGCGCGATAGCGAGGAAATTCAAGGATGCGGAATTGGCTGAACTGGTAAGGGCTGTAGACGCGGTCATAATAGTCCAGGCCGGCGCGGGAACTGGCGAGCATATCGTCCAGGTCGTAAGTATGGGCGGGATCGTAATACACCTCCAGAGCCACGTCGCCATGCGGTGTTTGGTAGCGCTCCTCGCGGACCTGGTAGCGAGCTGAAATATACGCCACGAAATCGAGCACGTGGGTAGAGCCCATGCTGTATTCGAAAAAGTTGCGGCCACCGGCCTGCCATTGGCGCTGCAGGTATCCAGGTGCGAGAACAATCTGATCGTGTGAGGTGCTGACCACGGTGTGATAAGTGATCCAGTCTGACTCGATCGGAAAAATGTTGTTCAGCGAATAAGCGGGGTTGCCGCGGTGGGCCATCTCTTCGAGCGAGGGAAGCTGCTCTTCGCGCCGGCGGCGCGGATCGTCCAGTTCGACGTTGCGATTGTATCCGATATAGGGGAAATAATCGGAGTCGAAGAAGGTGCCGTTGTATGCTAACTCGGGGAGTTCGTTGCCGTCGCGAAAGCCCCGGCTCTGGTGACCCACGTCGCTGGTGAGGGTGAGTGTTTCGCCGGGCGCCAATGGCTGATCAAGCGTGTAGATGGAATACAGGTCGCGCGGTGCGGAACTGAGCAGGCGGAAGGGGCGGTCGAAGTGGACGTTCGATACCGATTGTTTTTGATCGGTCAGGTGGATTTGGGCGATGGGCTGGCCGGTCTTGTTCTGAAGAGTAATGCGGACTTTTCCATCGAAGGAACGGCGGCCGGGATAAATATTTATAACGGCATCCACGGCGGTCACCTTGGGCTGCAGCAGATTTTCGTACTGCTTGAAGCGGCGCTCGTAATCGGCCTGGATGTGGCGGCGCGCTTTGGCGTTGAGATATTCGTTGAGAACGTGCGCGTTGTAGAAATACCAGGAGCCGGCAGCGGCGGCGATCACCAGGAACAGCAGGGCCAGCGGCGCCAATCGCGGGGCGCGCTGCAGAGCTAGCCGCGCGCGCGAGCCTAGGGAATCTTCGGATCCGCGCCGGGACAGCGCCACCGAAACCACGCCCAGTGCGGCGGCGATTGAGAGCCAATAGACGATGGACCAGAACAGTGCGGGCACGAAATGGCCGTAACCGTTCATGTCGGAGTAAGTGAAGGCCGGAACCTGGCCGATCAGGTACAAAGTATTCTCCCAGCCGAAGCTGAAGAGGATGGGCATCAGGACGAAGATCCCGATCAGGATCCCGTGGCCTACGAATTTGTTCGAGACGACAGTCTGTATGAACAGGGCCAGAAGAGTGTAAGTGAGGATCTGAGGGAAGGTTACGACGTAAAGCTCCTTGAAGTACTGCAGAAACTCGTAATGGTAGTAACCGAGGACGGTCTGCATGAGGATGCCGGAAAGCATCGCAAACGTGAGGAGGATGAGCTCAATAATGACAATGGCGCTGAAGCGGGAGAGCCAATCAATGGACTCGCGCAGTGGAAGAGCGTCGTGAATGCCGCTGAAATGTGTGTCCCGCTCGCGCCACAGAAGCTCGGCGGCATACAGAGTCGCGACGATATAGAGGAAGAGTGTGGCGTTTCCCTCTACCGCCTGGAGCATGAGATAAGTGACCGGCCAGACGTTCTGTTCGGCGATGCGCCCGGCAAAGTAACCGTTATTGATTCCCAAGGCCACCAGCAGCGCAACAATCGCCCAGTAAGGTATGTCGCGAAGAATATTGCGAAGGCGAAGCCGCGTGAGCGAAAGGTATTGCGCGAACGTGTTGGCTGAATCAAAGGCCTGATGGACCAGCGGCAGGCGAGCGGCCACGCGCGAACGGACGGGCTGCGCCTCCAATAGTTCGAGTTCTTTTATTTTGGCCGCGCGCCGACCCTGCGAACGCGCAGTGAGCGCCTCAATCGACATCGGAAACAGGAGCCATACGGCTCCCAGCGCCAGAAGGCCCACCGCGATCCACAGCAGCCGGTTGTAAAGGAAGACGCCTCGGGAGAGCTCGGGCGACCAGGTAACGAACAGGGAGTTCTTTTCAATGACGGTCCAGTAGCGCGAGACGCCGTCGAGCATCAGCAGGCCGATGGGATCGAGGATGCCGGACCAGAAGCGTTCCAGCGAGCGCGTGGCGGAGAACACCGTGATGCCAATGACGTAAATCATGAATAGGGCGACGCCCTGGATATACACGATGAAGATTTTTCGGGTGAGCGCGGCGACGGTGAAAAATGCGGAGCCGACGAAGAAGATCTGGATAACGACGACGAAGAGGAAGGGCTGCAGGAAGTTCCAGAGATGGTTGGGACCAATTCGCGTCTGGTCCGCCCAGGGAGCGAACGTTCCCAGCCACGCGCCGAGCATGAGGCCCGAGAATGCAAAGACGGTGGTGACGAACGAGCCGGCCCAGCGTCCGCCCAGGTACGCGAACTTCGAGATGGGCTTGGTAAACAGGATCTGGTAGGTGTCGCGCTGGAAATCGCGCAGGATGGACGTGCCGAAGATGGCCGCCATAATGATGATGCCGAAGAAAGCAGCCGTGATGTCGTTGTAAGTGTTGGCGTAGGGGGCATTCAGTAAAAGTTTGCCATTGCCGTTGCCAATAGAGCCGAAGTTTTCCGACGCCACGCAGAGGAAGGAAAACGTGATCCACAGCAGGAAGTACACGTAAGTGGAGAGGCTCTTGAAGCGGAGCTTGAGTTCGAAAGTGAAAAACTCCCAGAAGAGTGCCATGCGGATCCTCTAGTTCGCGTGCGGGCGCTGGGCCTGCTGAGACAGGTTGAGGAAATAAACATCCTCCAGGCTGGAATCCACCGGCTGGAAACCGCTGCCCGGAGAAGCGTCCGCGTAGACGCGCAGCTCGTGCTGACCGCCCACCAGGTGCGTCGAGATCACCGGGAGCTCGGTTTCCACGGCGCGCAGCTCGTCGTCGGTGGCCACCAGCTTGGACCAGATTTTGCCGTGGAGCGCGCCCAGCGTGTCGTTGGGAGAGCCCTCCAGAAGCAATTCACCCGCCGCGATGATGGCCATCCGGGGGCACAGCTGGCGGACGTCGTCGACAATATGGGTGGAAAGAATCACCGTGCGATCGCTGCCCACCGACGAGAGCAGGTTCAAGAAGCGATTGCGTTCGGTGGGATCCAAGCCCGCCGTTGGCTCATCCACGATAATGAGCCGCGGATTGCCAATCAGCGCCTGGGCGATGCCGAAACGCTGCTTCATGCCGCCCGAAAAGGTGGCCAGCGCTTTCTTGCGGATATCCCACAGATTGGTCTGTTGGAGCAGGCCCTCCACCACTTCTTTGCGCTCGGCGGAAGAATTGATGCCCTTCAATACGGCCAGGTGATTCAGCATGTCGAGCGCTGAGATCTTGGGGTATACGCCGAACTCCTGCGGCAAGTAACCGAGAACGCGGCGGACCTGATCCTTTTGGCGGAGCACATCGATGCCGTCGAGCGTGATGGAGCCGGAGTCTGGATCTTGCAGAGTGGCTACGGTGCGCATCAGCGTACTTTTGCCGGCGCCATTGGGGCCGAGCAGCCCGAACATGTTATTGCCGATCGAGAGCGAGACGTTCTTGAGCGCCCGTACGCCGTTCGGATAAGTCTTGGAGAGACCCGAGATTGTAAGTGCCAGACTGCTACCTCCACGTGCGCCCATTCCGGGCGCCAATTTGGATAACGCCAGACTAGCATGTATACGCGCGCCAGCCGTCGGCGGTTCCAAACGGCTACGATGAAAGGGGTATATATATGCCAACTCTCGACTGGTCCCAATGCCCCGCCGTGGAGAGCGTGCCGGGCAGACTGAGCGGCGCCTGGGTGTTCAAGGATACTCGCATGCCGGTTTCCACTGTCTTCGAGAACCTCGAAGCCGGGGCGACCATCGACGAGATTATGGATTGGTTCGATGTCACGCGCGAACAGATCGTCGCGGTGCTGGAATTCGCCGCGCGCAGTCTCGATCCACCGAATCCTCCCGTCCGCGAAACCCGCACTCTGACTTCGCCTGACGAAGAAAAAGTACACAAGGGACGCGCGTTCTGTTTGACCACGCCCCGCTGATTCCGCTCCTTGCAGGCCACACTGTGACCAAGGCCAAAGACCAGGGATGGGATAGGCTCGGCAACGGCGAATTGCTGACGGTCGCCGAGGAAGCCGGCTTTGATTTGTTCCTCACCGCCGACAAGAACATCCGCTATCAGCAGAACCTGGAAGGTCGTCGTATAGCTATAGTGGTGCTAAGCACTCCTCAGTGGCCAGTAGTGAGACTACACGTCGCCGAGATCCTTGCCGCCGTGAACGACGCAACCCCCGGCAGCTATGTCGAGGTGGAGATAGCGGAAGAACGCTAGACCAACCACTGGCGGCGTGCGCCCCTTTAACCCAGTACAATGGAATCGAAAGCCACGCATGCAGACTTTTTACATCGAGACCTTCGGGTGCCAGATGAACGCGCACGATTCCGAAAAGGTCATCGGCACGCTGGTGTCCGAAGGCTACCAACAGGTCGCCAAGCCGGCCGAAGCCGACCTGGTGCTGTATAACACGTGCAGCATCCGCGACAAGGCTGAGCAAAAGGTCTTTCATCGGCTGGATGAGTTCAAGCGGGACGGTAAGGGCAAGGTGTTCGGCGTCATCGGTTGCGTGGCCCAGCAGGAAGGCGAGCGTATCTTCGATCGCGCTCCGCACGTCAGCCTGGTGGCGGGGTCGGCCAGCTATGCCAAGCTGCCGCAAATGCTGGTTCAACTGGAACAGGGAAACCGCCGCGTCACTGGCCTGAGCCTGGACAACGATCAAGCTTTCGAGACGCCGTACACCAGGCGCGATAATCCGCACCGCGCCTATATCACCATCATCGAAGGCTGCGACAAGTCCTGCGCCTATTGCGTGGTCCCGTTCACTCGCGGGCCGGAGCGCAGCCGCACCAGCGAGAGCGTCTTGAACGAAGCGCGCGAGCTCGCACGCATGGGCTACGTCGAAGTCCAGTTGCTGGGGCAAAACGTCAACAGCTATCGCGATCCGTCACCCGCCGGTTGGGACTTTGCGCGTTTGCTGCGCGCCATGGGCGAAGTGGATGGCATCCGGCGCGTCCGCTTCACCACCTCGCACCCGCGCGATTTCGTCAAAGAGATCATCGATGCCATCGACGATAATCCGGTGCTCTGCAATCACGTCCATCTTCCGGTGCAGTCCGGATCGTCGGATGTTCTGGCTCGCATGCAGCGCCTCTACACGCGCGACGAATATATGCGCCGCATCGAATGGATGAAGCAGGCGCGCCGCAACATCGCGATCACCACCGACATCATCGTGGGCTTCCCCGGCGAAACCGAAGCCGAGTTCGAGCAAACCCTCGAGCTGCTGGACGAAGTGGAATACGATTCGCTGTTCGGCTTCAAGTATTCGCGCCGCCCGAACACCGCCGCGCTCGATCTTACCGACCACATCAGCGAGGAAGAAAAGATCCGCCGCCTGGCGATCGTCAACGAAAAGCAGCGCGCCATCCAGATCCGGCGCAACTCGCGCCTGGTGGGCGAAATCGAGGAGGCCTTCGTAGAGGGTTATAATCATGCAACAGGTCAGTGGATTGGACGCACCTCGCAAAATCGGCCGCTCAACTTTGTTCATCCCCAATTTGCGGCTCCACGCGAGGGTGCAAGTCTGGCCGGTTCGTCCTGGAATGTTCGTGTCACTCGCGCCGGTCCGAACTCTTTAGCAGGTGAGGTGGTGGTTTGAGTATGGAAGGAAAGGGGGCCCGTATGGAAGTCGAAATGAAAATCCGCGGATTGATGATGGATCCCGTCACCAACATGCCAATCGTGGTGCTGAAGGATCTGAATGGGAACACCATTTTGCCAATCTGGGTCGGGATCTACGAGGCCAATGCAATTGCCCTCGAGATCGAAAAAGTTTCGACGCCGCGGCCCATGACGCACGATCTCATCAAGACCCTGCTGCTCGGCCTGGGAACCGGCATTCGCAAAGTAGTGGTGAGCGAACTGAAGGACGACACCTTCTATGCCGTGATCTGGCTCGACAAGGATGGCGATTTGATCAGCGTGGACTCGAGGCCGAGCGACGCTCTGGCGCTGGCGCTGCGTCTGGATTGCCCCATCTACGTCGATGAGAGCGTGCTCAAGAGCTCCAAGCGTTCCAGTGCCGCCGCGGACAAAGTGAGCGACGAGGAACAGAGGCGCTGGCTCGAAAGCCTGGATGATGAGGATCTCGGCCGCTACAAGATGTGACTGAGATCTTCGAGAAGCTGGTGGCCGCCGGTATTCAAATCATCCCGGCCGAGATCAGTTCTCATTTCATCCTGGAGCGCGACGGCTTCGTGGCCTTTGTGGAGCGGCGCGAAAACGGCTTCGGCAATATCGGTGCGGCCGGTCTGATGACCGAGCGGGGCTTTGGGGCTCTGATCTGGCGCGGCGATCAACCGTTCTTCGTCGGCAAAGGGTTTGGACAACCCGCCTTGCCGGAACAAGTGGAGAAGATCCGGGCCTTCGCTTCGGACCTAGCGTCCGCCCTTAGCTGATGGCTTTGTGGCGCACGCACTCTACTCTTGCGTGCGCGTTCACACTCGTGTGAACGCCCTGCATTCCCGAGCAATGTTCGCATGAGTGCGAACACAGCACGCAAGAGTAAGAGTGCGTGCGCCACAAGTGATGCCTTTAATTACTGGCTGTCGTTTTCTTGTGCCCCGGCGCCGGCTTCGGATTCTTGCCCGTCCAGCCATGCAGGTTTTCCAGCGCCACGTCGAAGACCACCATATAGGGAGACGCCGTGTAGCTCTGCGCAACGCCTTCAAACGACAACTCGGCGCCCATGTCCATCTTGCCCGGAAGGGGCATCTCGAACTTCAATGTGGCGTCCGGCGTGATGCCGTCCTCGAGCGCCAGCACAACGGTCTTAGGTCTTAACTCGGGCTCCAGCTTCACCACTTTTCCTTTAAGAGTCGGCAACACCGCGCCCTTCATTCCCATTTCAAAATAGCTGGCGCCATCGGGCCCCGTAAGCGATGCTTTGAGCAGCTTCCAAAGCTTGAGTTGGGGATCCGTATACTGCGGTTGCCCGGTCACCCAGGCCGGCGCAAGCAGCGAAAAAACAGCCAGGTACAAATATTTTGAGGGTTGATGGAACATTTTCGGCCTCCAATAACTTCTTTGCTTGGAATATTAGCAGAGACCGAATATAAACGCAGCCGTGCCTTGTACGAGCACGGCTGGTCTGGTTTACGTCAAACTGTGAAATTCCGGAAAATGCGAATTAGTTACCGCCCGCGGGACGGGGACGACGATGTACCGGGGCCGGTTCGTTCTTGCCAGTCCAGCCGTGCAGTGCGTCTTTTTCGACCGTCATCGTCAGCATGAAGGGCATCTGCGTGAAGCTCTCGCCGACGCCTTCGAAGGTCAACTCCGTGCCCTCGTCAACTTTCCCCGCCAGAGGCATTTCAAATTTCAGGGTGGCATCCGCCGTGGTTCCATCGGACTTGCCGTCTTCCAATGCCACCAGGATGGTCTTGGGTTTTACCGCCGGCTCAAGTTTCACAACTTTGCCTTTCAGCGTCGGCAGCATGGCACCCTTCATTCCCATGTCGAAATACATGGGGCCGTCAGGCGCCGACAAAGCCATCTTCAGATTCTTCCAAGTAGTTTCCAGTGGATGCGCCTTGGCATAATCCTCTTCGCTCGCGGCCTGCTCGTGCGCGATGTCGTTGGCATTCTTGATACTGAAACCTGACGGCGGCGTGGCGTTGGCCTTGGCTGCGGCCACCAGATCGTTGAAGCCTTCGTCGCTGCCGTGGAAATTCTTATATTGCTTCTGGACGTACGTCATAGCAGCCTGCTTGCCTGCGGCCGGCAACTCACCGGGACCGGAGTAAGTGGCTGCGCGCGCGAAATAGAAGAGCGCCGCCGGGATCCGATCCACTTTCTTCTCCGATGCGATCGCAGTTCCCATTTCGTAATCGACCGTGGCGTTGTTCGGATTCGACGTCAAAACCTTCTGCAGCTCGGTCTCCGCTCCTGGCCAATCCTTGCGCTGCATGTCGATAAAACCGAGATTGTTGTGTCCCATCACTTCCACGTCCGGCCTCAACTTCGCCCATTGATCCGCGGTGACGTTCGGAGGAGGAGTGTTGATATTTTCCAGAATCGTCTTGGCCGCCTTCTCGCCGTCATTGAGAATATCGGGTGATTGACTCTGCCCATACAACGGCTGGGTGAAGAGCATGATGTAGTACGACGCGGTAAAGTCCTTCGGATTCTCGGCTAAGATCTTCTTCGCCTCATCCACGGCGTCCTTCCCGTCGTTCAGCGCGGCGTAAGTAGTGAGGAACACACTCCGCCGCGTATCGGCCCACTCCGACGTTGGATACCCCTTCTCCCACTGCTGCAGTTTCTCCAGCCGGGTCTTTGGATTCGTATCCTGGCCGATCGAGACATAGAGGTCGTACTCCGCCCGATCCTTCCAGTTCTTCTGAGGTGCAGCAGACGCGGGCGCAGCCGCCTGTCCGAACATCCGCGTGGGCACCGGCCCCAGCATTCCAGTCAATGCAAGCGCTAACACGAATTTAGATGATTGAACCGACACTCCACGCCTCCCAGTGATCCGAATTTTAGCGGGCGACGATCCAGCAACTGCCGGCCGCCGACCCTGGCACAACCCTTAAGTACTAGAGTCCGTGCACTTGCGGAGTATACCGAATCGCAACCGTGGCCGCAACCTTGTCTATCACCCCGCTGAAACCTTAGATGCGTTCCAGCGAGATCATGTTCCTTTTTTGCAACTTTTTGAAAGCTAGAATCATTACAACGGCACAAGAATGAGCACAAAACGATCCATGCCCGGCGGTTGGGTCGATCGGCAAGCCCTCCCCAAGGGCCCCAATGGCCGCAGTCTCTGCCGCTGGTGCAATCTTGAGGTTCCCAAGGGCCGTTCGACGTTTTGTTCAGTTTGGTGTGTGGAAGAATGGCGTCTGCGCAGCGACCCGGGCTACCTGCGCGAAAAAGTACTGGAGCGCGATCGCGGCATCTGCGCCAGTTGCGGTGTCGATTGCCTGCTCGCCGGGCGGCAGCTGAAACGCCTGCGCGGCGCCGCACGGTTGAAGGCTCTGCTCCACTGGGGCCTTCGCGCCGGCTCCCGAAAATCTCTTTGGGACGCCGATCACATTGTTCCCGTGGTGGAAGGCGGGGGGGAATGCGACCTCCAGAACATCCGCACTTTGTGCTTGAAGTGCCATCGCACGGTCACCGCCGAATTACGTGCCCGTCTTCATAATCGTGCGGGAGCCGATCCCAAAGTTAGCGCAGCAACGGCCTCAAATACCGCATAACCGTCTTCGCGACGATTTCATTGCCTTCCGCGGTCGGATGGATGCCATCCCTTTGCATCAATTCCGGATGGATGGCAACGTCACCCAGCAAAAAGGGTATCCGCGTCAGCTTGTATTTCGCCGCCAGCTGTACGTAGATCTGTTCGAACGATTTGATGTAATCCGGCCCGTAGTTGGGCGGCAGCGTCATCCCGGCAAGTAACACATCGGATCCGGCTCCCTTGAGCGCCTCGATGATCTGCTCCAGGTTCGCGCGTGTGGAATTGATGGGCAGTCCCCGCAGCCCGTCATTGCCGCCAAATTCGACGATGGTGACGCGCGGCTTGTATCCCAGCACTTCGCTCAGGCGGCTGACTCCGTCCAGTGTGGTGTTGCCGCTGACGCCTGCATTCACCACGCGCCAATGCAGTCCGGCCGCCGTGAGATCCTTCTGCAGAAAATCCGGAAAGCTCTTGCCTGGATCGGCGCCAAACCCAGCGCTAAGACTATCGCCGAACGCAACGATTACCGGACGCGTATCTATATGTGGGGGCGCCCCGGGAGGTGGGGGCGCCGCGCCCAGGGCAAAAGCCATAGCGAGCAATGCGACGCAAGCAGATCTATAAACTGTGATGAACATCACCCAATGCCATAATAAAGAATTGCAGGCAGATTCCGTTCGCTCCTCGATCCAAGTCCCCGCCATTCAGGTCTCCGCACTCACCAAAAGCATCCCCACCGCCACGCACCGCGTGGATATCCTGCGCGGCATCGATCTGGAAATCGAGCGGGGCGAATTCGTCGCCATCATGGGGCCGTCGGGCAGCGGCAAGAGCACCCTGCTGGGCCTCTTGGCTGGATTAGATACTCCCACCTCGGGCCGGATCGTTCTGGACGGCGAGGACATCACGGGACTGAACGAGGACCGCATGGCTCTGTTGCGCGGCCGCAAGGTTGGCTTCGTTTTTCAGTCTTACCACCTGCTGCCCACCCTCACGGCGGAAGAGAATGTTCTGCTGCCGTATGAACTCACCGGCGGAAACGGAATCGATGGCCCGAAGCGTGTCCGCGAACTGCTCGAAAGCGTCGGCCTTCTCGACCGCCGCGATCATTACCCCATTCAACTTTCGGGCGGCGAGCAACAGCGCGTAGCACTCGCCCGTGCCTTCATGGTCCGCCCGCCCATTCTGCTGGCGGACGAGCCCACTGGCAATCTGGATACCCAGAACGGCCAGCACGTGCTGGAACTTCTGATCTCGCTGAATCAGCGCGAAGGAACCACGTTGGTGCTGGTGACGCATGATGCCGCGCTGTCCAGCCGTGCATCGCGGCGAATCACGCTGCGCGACGGCCGCATCGTGAGCGACGAGCGAACGGAGTAAGAGGGCGCATGCGCTTCACTTGGAAAACGGCCTGGAAGATCGCCTGGCGCGAATCGCGATCCTCCGCGTTCAAGTTTGTATTCGTGATTCTGGCGGTCGCTGTTGGCGTTGGATCGCTCACCGGCGTGCGCGGATTCAGCCGCGCCTTTCATGCCATGCTGTTGAGCCAGGCGCGCACTCTGATGGCCGCCGACCTTTCGCTCCGTGTCTTCGAGGTACCCACGCCGCAGCAGACGGCAGGTATGGATGCGCTCGCGAAAGCTGGCGTGGATCGCACTTGGATCACCGAAACCGTAACCATGGCTTCCACCGGTGTGGACAAGCCACCCATGCTGGTGTCGGTGAAAGCCGTCGATCCCAGGAAATATCCGTTTTACGGCCAGATTGGCCTGTCGCCGCCGGCGCCGCTCTCCCAGGCCCTGACTGCCGACACTGTTGCCGTATCCGACGATGTGCTGCTGCGCTTAAAACTGAAAGTTGGCGACTCCATCCGACTGGGTGGACAATCGTTTCGCATCGCGGGGCAGGTGACTTATGAGCCGGATCGCATGCTCGGCACCCTCAACGTCGGTCCGCGCGTAATGATCAGCCGCGACGGCCTGCAGCGCACCGGTCTCATGCTGCCCGGCAGCCGCGCGTCTGAGCGCTTCCTGTTTCGGCTTTCGCCTGGATCGCCCGATATCGAGCAAACGCGAGCCCGATTGAAAGCCTCGTTCCCGGATTCTTTGATTGCCGATTATCGCGAGTCCCACCCCATCGTTACGCAAGGCCTGAACCGCGCCACTACGTTTCTGAGCCTGATCAGTCTCATCACTCTCATCATCGGCGCCATTGGCGTGGGCACCGCCATGCGCGCCCACATCCAGCAGCGTATGGATTCCATCGCCATCATGAAATGCATCGGCGCGCGCTCCAGCCACATCATGCGGATCTATTTGCTCCAGACCATCGCACTGGGGCTCGCCGGCGGTTTGCTCGGCGTGCTATTCGGATTAATTGTGCAGCGCGCCTTCCCCTCGTTTCTCGCACGCTATTTCCAGCTTCAGCCCGCCGCGCAATGGGATTTCGTCACCGCCGCGCAAGGCATCGGCATCGCGATCCTGGCGTCGTTGCTGTTCACGCTGCCGCCCTTGATCGGCATCCGCCACATTCGTCCCAGCCTGATTCTGCGGCGTGAAATGGAAGAGACCAAGCCGGGCTGGCCCACGCGGTTGGCCGAAGCGCGTGCGTCCGTATTAGCGGGCGCGGCCATCCTCGTCGGATTCGCCGGCATTGCCATGTCCTTCGCCACGGGGACGCCCAGAGACATTTTGAAAACCGGCGAATACTTCGCGGCAGCCCTTGCCATCGGGTTCGCGGCGCTCTCCGTTGTCGCCTGGCTGATGCTGCGCGGTTTAAAGATCTTGAGCCGCCGCAAGCTCCCTGCCAGCGTCCGCCATGGCATCGCAAACCTGTACCGTCCCGGTGCGCACGCGCAATCGGTGCTGGTGGCCCTGGGAGTGGGCGTCATGTTCACGCTCACAATTTATCTGGTTCAGCATGGCATGATCGCGGAGATGAATCGCACTTCGCCGCCCGGCATGCCCAACGTGTTTCTGATCGACATCGCGCCCAAGGATCGCGACGCCGTTCTCGATCTGGTGAAGCGGCAGCGCGGCGTGGAAGGAACGCCGGAATTGATCGGCACCGTGGCCGCCAAGCTGGTGAACATCGATGGCCAGGACGTCGCCACGATGGATCTGAAAGGCTTCGGCCGGCGTTATCGCTCAGCCCGCCCGGTGGCATCCGCGGGCGCCACGCCGGACTACGTGAATATCGAGCGCGGCAATTGGTGGAACTCTCCCAACGTGGCTCCCGCCGTCTGCGTGGATGAAGACGCCGCGCGAATTCTGCGCATCCAGCCAGGATCTCAACTGCGTTGGACCATTTCGGGCAAGGACCTCGAAACGCGCGTGGCCTGCATCCAGACCGTCGATTCGGTGCATCTTTTGAGCCGCGTCGAATTTATTTTCAACACTGCCGCGCTCGATGGCTTTCCGATCGTTTACTACAGCAGCCTGCGCGCGCAGCCCCCCGCCGTTCCCGCGCTCCAGGAGGCTCTGTATAATCGCTTCCCCACTGTCACCGTAGTCAACATGGCCGACGTGCTCCAGATTGTCCAGGGCGTGGTGGATCGCATCTCCGAGGTGGTTCGCTTCATTTCGATGTTCGCGATTCTGGCCGGCGCGGTGATTCTATCTTCCGCCGTCGCCGGCACGCGTTTCCGCCGCATGCGTGAAGTGGTGATTCTCAAAACGCTGGGCGCCACGCGCTGGCGCGTCAGCCGTATCTTCTCCGTCGAGTTTCTGGTGCTGGGCGGGGTTGCCGGGCTGATGGGCAGCTTGCTCGCGGGCGGATTCGCCAATCTGCTGCTGAAGCGCATGCTGGACGCACAGACTTCCATTCCCGTGATCCCCATCCTGCTCTCGGTGATCGCCACCGCGCTAATCGCTAACGCGGCCGGTTGGATGGCGAGCTTTCGGATCCTGGGTCAGAAGCCGCTTGAGATCCTTCGCGAAGAATAAATCACTGGCTGCTCTGAACCGTGATGAATGCGTCCGCCGGCGATGCCACGCCGCCGATAGTGATCGCCAGGGGCTGATTTCCATCCGCCACGCTGGTCGGCACTTGAATATTCACCTGATAGAGCCCGGCGAATTGAGATAAACCCACGTACAGGATCTGCGATGAACTGAGTGTCACGCCGCCGAAGGTGATCGAGACCGGCGCCGTCACTTTCGCTACCCCGCTCGGCAGCACTCCCGGAGCAAACGATGGATTCGTCGCGCCGAAGCCTGTCGCAAACAACGTGAGATAGTCGCCGGGCTTGGCCGGAGTGAACGTCGCGCCGCTGATCAATCCCGCAGCGCCAATGTAAGCTCCGGTCACTGCGTTAATGGCGGCAATCGGGTTTCCGCCGGTTGAGTTGTGGGTGAAATAGAAGAACTCGGGCGCGGTGGCTTGCGCCGCGATGCTAACCGGCGGGCTGGCCACAGCCTGCGGCGTACCGCAATCCGTAATGACTTGCACCGGAACATTCCCCGGCGTTACCGCGGGAACCTGCACATTGAGCTGGCTTGGATAGACCCCGAAGATTGGCGCGGCCACAGTTCCAAACTCTACGCACACCCCCGCCACGTTGGTCGGAAGCTGTCCGTTCACCAGACTCGCCGACTTGGCGGTTCCCGCTGGAGCGAAATTGTTGCCAAAGATGGTCACGATGGCGTTCGGCGACAGCGCCGTCACCGGCGGAGCGCTGAGCCCGGAGCTGACGATCCCGCCGGTCGAAATGGACGGAGAGTTTGCCCCGAGCGCGGTCAGCGAGAACGCGACGTTGGCCAGAGTGTAGGATAAGGCCGTAATCGTGATCGGCCCCGGATTACTGCCCAACGTGACGGTCAAGGTAACCGTGCCATCGTTCAGCGTGATGGCCGGAGACGGCGCCACGGTTGCAGAGCCCGCTGGACTGACGGTGAAAGTGACTACCACTCCCGCCACGCCCGCCCCCGCGCTGTCGGTGACTTTCAGCACCAACGGCGACGCCAAACTCGTCCCCACCGTCGCGCTCTGGCCGTTGCCGCTGACGATGCTCATGCCGGCTGGCTTTGCCGCTTGAGGCGTCAGCATCCGCACACGATCGTTGAAGGAGTCCGTTACATACACGTTCCCCGACTTATCCACCGCGACACTGAAAGGATCCAGCTGCGCCGCGATCGCCGGACCGCCATCGCCCAGGCTTGGGGTCAGCGTACCATTCCCCGCTATGGTTGTGATCAAACCGCTGGCGGTTACTCGTCGCACCACCGCATTTCCCTGATCGGCGATGTACATGTTTCCAGCGCCGTCCAATGCGATGCCCGATGGCAATTTGAGCAGCGCTCCCGTGGCCGGCCCGCCATCGCCTGCGTAGCCCGGCGACCCTGCGCCCACTACCGTCGTGATCGTTTCGTTGGGGGCGATCTTGCGGATCCGATTATTGATCTGATCCACCACCAGGATGTTTCCGCTGCTGTCCAAGGTAAGGTCGAAGGGATCGATTCCAGCCGCGGTGGCCGGACCGTTGTCGCCGGAGAATTGAGCGTTGCCGTTGCCCGCGATTGTGCTGATAGTCCCTGTCGAGTCCACCTTACGCACCCGGTGGTTGCCGTAATCGGCGACGTAGACATTTCCGGCCGAGTCTACCGCCACGCCCTGCGGCGTGTGGAAAACCGCAAGAGTTGCCGGACCTCCGTCGCCCGAGAAGCCGTCCGGCCCGTTGCCCGCAATAACCTTCGTGGTCCCGTCTGTCCCCAATTCCAGGATGCGCGGAACCTGGCTGGGAAAAATTGGCTCCTCGTCCGTGACATAAAAATTTCCGGAGTGATCCACGGTGGCTCCGTAGGGCTCTCCTCCCTGCAATTGCCCTACGCTGTTGATGTTGCCCCCCGCCTTGAATTCCCGCGCTTCCGCGTTGCTGGTATCGGCCACCAGAATGTCCCCGCTGGCGTCAATTGCCACGCCCTCCGGGAAGTTCAGGAACGCGTTCACCGCCGGCCCGTCGTCACCCAAGCTAGTGCCCGCCACGGTGTTGATGAGGTTGTTGGCAACCTTGCGAACACGCCGGTTGTCGGTGTCCGCGAAATACACCACGCCGCCGCTGATCGCTAGCCCTGCTGGATAATTGAGTTCCGCGGCCAAGGGCGATCCGGCGTCCCCAGTGAAACCGATCGCGCCAGTGCCCGCCACGTTGTAGATCAATCCTGTCGATAAGTCCACCCGCCAGATTACGTTGTTGTAAACATTGTCGTCGGTGATGTATATATTTCCGGAAGGGTCAAAAGCCACGCCGTCGGGAACCATCGCGGCCATCGTCGCTGGCATGCCACCCGCGTAGCTGTTGCCCAGCAGACCTCCCGCGAAGTCCGTCATCATACCGGTCGTCGTGTTTATTTCTCGAACTTCGTAGTTGAAATAGTCCGCCAGATAGATATTTCCAGAGTTGTCGAGGGTCAAGTCGGTAACGAAATCAATCTCCGCGCTGGTGGCCGGCCCGTTGTCGCCCGTGTATCCTTGATTTCCATTGCCTGCGATGGTGGTAATGATGCCGCTCGTATCAACTTTCCGGATGCGATAGTTGTCCCCATCCGCGATGTATAAGTTGCCCTGGCTATCCACTGCCACAGCCACCGGATCGATTTGAGCCAATGTTGCCGGACCATTATCACCGGCGAACTTCGGATTGCCGTTTCCAGCGACGGTATTGATGGTGCCATCTACCGCAATCCGCCGGATTACGAAATTGCCCAGGTCGGCGACATACAAGTTTCCTTGCGGGTCGATTGCAAGACCGGTGGGGAAATTGAGTTCCGCGTTGATGGCCAGCCCCCGATCGCCGCTATATCCGGGAATGCCCGTGCCGGCATAAGTGCTGATAACTCCCGTGGAGCTCACCTTGCGGATCCGATTATCGTCTTCATCCGCTAAGTAGAGATTCCCCTGAGCGTCCAGCGCAACGGCGATGGGGGATCGTAAGGGAGCTGCGTTCGCCGGCCCGCCATCCAGCAGCCTGGTGGTGCCCGCGATCGTGCCGATGGTGTAAGGCTGCGACCAGGCATTTTGGAAACAGAAAGGGAGCAAAATCAGAGGTAGAGCGGCAGTGGTTCTCATGAAATAGAAGAGAATTCTATCACAAGCCCTCCGCTGCTACCTGCAATGGGAATGATTATGGCCGCGAGTTACGCCTTCCACGTCCCCAACAAGCGCCGCAGTAGCACGAGTTGTCCCAAATGATAGGAGTTGTGGTCCGCAACCAATAAAGCCTCGCGCAAAATAGTCTGGCCAGTGCCGTGCGGAATTTGCGCAAATAGATCGGTCTTCTTATCCGCTACCAGCTTGGCCATGGCCTTCAAATCCGCGCGAAAGCTGCGCAGGCTATTATTCCAGGAGGCCGCGCTCGGGGGCGCTCCCGTCTTCGGCCAATAGCCCTCCGGCCACGGCGGCGACTTATGCTTCGCGTCGCGGCTGAATTCCAGAATGTCCGATTGCGCGATGCGCATGTGCTCTAACAACTGCCAGGCCGTGTGCGGCGCGCCCGGAGGCTTCACGCCACGCATGCGGGAAGGGAAGTCTGCAACCACAGTATCGAAGTCGGCGTGCGCATTGTGTCCCCGCAGAAGATCGAGAAGATGCTGGCGTAGAGCGTCCGATTCAGCCATGACCTAGAGAAACACAAGCCGGCGATCAATTTCAATAGGACCAGCGGCTATTTGGCGGCAGGCTTCTTTTTGGCCTTGGGTCTGGGACTCACCGGCGGTTTCGAAATCTCCACCGGCTTCGGCGTCCAAAAACTCGGATAGGCGGTGATCCATTCCTGCGGTACGTAGCTCATCTGCGGGCTGATGGCGAACAGAATCGATTCCGAGCTCGCGATGGACGCTGCCATGTTGCGCTCGGGATCCCCCGACGCCAGCGCTTGACGCAACGCCTTCCGCCGCTGCGGCTCTTCGTCTAAGGATTTCAAAGACGCCATTGGCTCCAGCAGCAGATAGGTACCGTTGGGCGCGCCGGAGACCACTTCGTACGCCGCCATCGGCTGGTTGTCGCCCGATTTCTCGGCCCCCGCAACCAGCGCCTTTGCCGCTTCTTCGAACTTCTGGTCCGGGCCTTCGCGAACTCGAAGGGTCTCGACGCTGAAGAATCGCATCTTGGGTAAGTTGATCTTGTCCGCCGCATAACTCAGATCCGGCCGATACACCGCGAGCATCGAACGCTGGTTGATGCGCACCTGCGCGTCGGCGGCATCGATGGCGCCGAATTCCGCCGTATCCATAACCGCCTGGGAATCCGCAATGGACGCGATGGTGTTGTGCCCCTCCAGGAACAAGGCCTGCGAAGTCCCCGTCATGGATGCCATTCCGAGGATGTGGGCAGGATATTTCGCCTTGGCCGCCGCCTGCATAAATGCAGCTTCCGTCTTCTCATGCGCGGCCGCTTTTCCTTCTTTTACGTCTTCGCGAAAAATGCGGAGCACCGGCGGGAAGCCTGTCGGTCCCTGAGCGCCAAGCGGGACCATTGCGAGCAAAATAACAAGAGCGAATCTCATCGGGTTTCCTTCGGTGCGTAGATTTATCCTACTGCAAACGAGCGTTGAATTAGAATCAAGGCTGCATGGCAAGATCGGCGGATGTGGTCATCATCGGTGCGGGAATTGTTGGATCCAGCATCGCGTTTCATCTCACCGAAGCGGGTTGCAAGCGCGTGCTGGTCATTGAACGCGAGACGCGCCAGGGTCTCGGTTCCACCGGCAAGAGCATGGGCGGCGTGCGGGCGCAGTTCGCGACCGACGTGAACATCCGCATGTCCCTTTACTCCATCCCCTTCCTCGCGCGATTCGAAGAAGCCACCGGGCGCCCTTCCGGATACAAGCCGCACGGCTACCTGTTCATGGCCACCAATGACTGGCATATGAATTACCTGCGCACCAACAACGCCCGCCAGAAGAAGCTCGGCTTGAAGAATGCCGAACTGATTGCGCCGGACGATATTCGAAAGATCCTGCCGCAGCTTCGCTCGGACGACATCGTGGGCGGAAGCCTCTGCGCCACCGACGGCTTTGTCGACCCGGACAGCGTCATGACCGGCTTTATGGCGCGCGCCATCGATCGCGGCGCCGAGTTGTGGCGCGGGACCGAGGTCACCGGCATCTACACCGACCACGACACTGTGTCGGGCGTGCTCACCAGCAATGGCGGAGTCTCTGCCCCGGTTGTGGTGAACGCTGCGGGGCCCTGGGCTGCGGGCGTAGCTCGCATGGCCGGAGCGGATTTGCCGGTGCAACCTTTGCGCCGCATGCTGATTCCCACCGAGCCTTTCCCCGGACTTCCCGAACGGCTGCCGATGATGATCGACATGTCCACCGGCTGGCACTTCCGCCAGGAAGGCCTTGGGCTGCTCATGGCTTGGGCTCACCCTGACGAGCAACCCGGATTCCGCACCGATTTCGATCCCGCGTACATCGAAAAGAGCCTCACGCATGCTGCCTCCCGCGTACCGGACTTCGCGAACCTGGCCGTCAACCCCAAGCGCTGCTGGGCGGGCATGTACGAAATGTCCCCGGACCATCACGCCATTCTCGGACCTTCGCCCGAAGTCAAGGGATTCTACTTCGCCAACGGCTTTAGCGGCCACGGCGTGATGCATTCTCCCGCCACGGGCCGCATTCTCGCGGATTTGATCCTTACCGGGGAGACTAGCGTGATCGACGCTAAAGACCTGAATGTGCAGCGCTTCGCCGAAGGCCGCGCCATCGAGGAAACCGCGATTCTGTAGAGCAAAATTTTTCCGGAACAAATCCAGATTTCCTTCGTCTATCACCCCATGAAACTGTTGATCCTTGGCTTGCTGGCAGTGGTTTTGCTCGCCGCCGGAAGCAATAGGGACTGCTTCTGGCAGTGGCGTACTGAAGCGCATGAAAGAACAATCGAGGCGCGGGAAGAAGCCCGGCTGGCGCGGGAGGAAGCTCGGGAACGCGCGCGCGAGTTCCGGGAAGAGCATCGCGAGCAGATGCGCGCCTGGCGTGAAGCCGCCCGCGAGCAGCGCGATCGCATCCGGGATGAGGTCCGTCGCGATCTCCGTGACTGGCGCTACAACTACTAGCGTCCCGTCCGTTCGTACATCACCTTGCCGCCCACGATGGTGTAATCCACCTTTGCCGACCGGATCGCGTCTTCCGCCACAGTCAGAATGTCGCTCGACAGCACCGTCACATCCGCCAGCTTTCCCACCTTCAGCGATCCCTTGCTCCCATCCTCAAACGCCGCGTAGGCATTGTTGATGGTGTAGCTGCGTAGCGCCTCCATCCGGCTCATCCTCTGATCCGGAAAAAACACCGTTCCATCCTTCAGCCGTCGGCTCACAGAGGCGTAGTAGCACTGGATCGGATCGACATCTTCCACCGGCGTGTCCGTTCCATTCGCCACCACGGCGCCAGACTTCATCAATTTCTGCCAGACGTACGCGCCCGCCTCCGCCCGTTCGCGACCCAGCCTTGCGATCACAAACGGACCGTCGGAGGTGCAATGAATCCCCTGCATCGCCGCAATCACGCCCAGCTTTCCGAAGCGCGGGATATCCGCCGGGTCCAGATGCTGCGCGTGCTCGATCCGCCAGCGCAGGTCCTTCTTGTCCGGATGCTCGCGAAAAACCGCCTCGTACAAATTCAACACCTCGCGATTCGCCCGGTCACCGATCGCGTGCGTGCAAAGTTGAAAGCCATTGTCGATAGCCAGCTCCGCCGTCTTTCGAATGTAGGGTAGTTGTTCGGTATTGATCCCGCTTCGATTGGGCGCGTCCTCCGGCAGATCGGTGTAGGGCTTGAGCAGCCACGCCCCGCGGGAGCCCAGCGCACCATCCATGTATTCCTTGATGGCGCGCACCGTTAGATGATCGCCGCCCACGCCAAGCATGTAATATCTGCGCAAGTTCGCCGCCAGTTCGGCCTGCGGCGCGCGCAGCATCACCCACAGGCGCAGCCCCAGTTCCCCGTGCTCCGCCATGTTTCGAAACAGATCCACGGTAGCGAATGAAGACCCCGCATCTTCAAACGTAGTGATCCCCTTCGACAGGTTGTCTCGCTCCGCCAGCTTGATTTGTTGCCGGAGCTCCGCCTCCGCTTCTGCCGCCGGCCTCTGTGCGCGAGACTGCGTCCAGGGCGTGCTCAATCAATCCCTGCGCGCCCTCGTTCATCAATCCCGTCGGATCGCCGTGACTGTCGTGCAAAATCTCACCACCCGCGGGATCGGGCGTATTCTTATCGATCCCCGCCAGTCGGAGCGCCTCCGCATTCGCGAAACCGGCGTGGCCGCTCGCGTGCGTCAGCCAAACTGGATTGCGCGGCGAAACACGGCTCAAGCTTTGGTGCACCGGAAATCCACGCACGTTCGGCTCCGGCGTCCGGTCCCATTTCGCCTGGTGAAAACCACTCCCTAATATCCATGCTCCCGGCTTCGCCTCGCGCGCCGCCGCAGCCACCATCGCGACAATCTCGTCCCAATTCTTAGCGCCGCGCAGATCGAGCGTCATCTTCGACGCCCCTAGCGACGTGAAGTGACCGTGCCCTTCAATGAAGCCGGGAGTGGCCAGCCGCCCCGCAAGATCGATCACTCGCGTTGACGGTCCAGTGAGAGCATCCACGGTTTTGTTGGACCCCACCGCGATAATCCTGCCGCCGCGCGCCGCCAGACCTTGCGCCTCCGGTGCGCCTTGTTCTAACGTGACGACCTTGCCATTGCGCAGTACTAGATCGGCTGGTTGGGCCATAGCTATTGCCACACTCAAGCCCAGAAACAGCAACATCAATTTCGTTTCAAATGCCACTACAATCATTAGGTACGGCCTTCCCCCGAAGATCGCCCGTTATGGCGCGTGTTCCCAGTGTCGCTCAAACGGAACAGACGTTCCGTCCGTTGGCTACCGCAGTTCGCAAACTGGCGGTGGTGGGACGGTCTTGCGGCAACTGCGGTTCGTCTGAAATTCGTCCTTCCAATCGCCGCAACGCGCTGGATATTGTGCTGGCATGTTTGTTTCTCGCGCCGTTCCGGTGCCGCGTCTGCCGCGATCGTTTTTATCGCATATGGCGCCCCAGTTTGCAATCGCCGCCTGATCCGCTTGATCCGCCCGCCGCGCCTCTGTTAGTGATGCCCGCACGCCGCAGCGCAGCGAAAGCGGATGCCATCCCGCCGCGCCGCATCCAGCCGGAACCCGTACCGCCGCAACGCAGTAAGCCCGAACTGATGCCACCCACGCCGCAATTGATTTTGCCGGCGCTGCAAGCGAACGTATCGCTGCCGGTGCCGATCGATACTCCCGCGCCCAGGCGGACCATTCCAGGCTCGATATTGATTCTCGAAACCGATCTCTCCATCCGCAAATTGCTTCGCCGGTTACTCGAACGCCGCGGATATCGCGCCATGGAGATTGAGCAGGCCGAAGATCTTGAAGGGGAACTGCGGGATGGTGGCGCGGATCTGCTGGTGATTGATGTTTCGGCCACAGGAGCGGACGGCGTCCAAGCCCTGGTGGAACTGGGACGCGTTCATCCCAATTTGAAAATCCTCGCTCTATCGGGTGAGTCTCTCGCGCGTTCAGAGCACGCAGACGAAATCCCCGGCCGTTTCCTGACGCTTCCGAAGCCTTTCGCTTTGGACAGCTTCCTAGCTTGCGTCGACCGCTTGCTTGGGCGATGAATCTACTTCGCCGCTTGCTGCCATACCTCACCGTTGCCTTGGTCATCGGGATAATTTACGACGGCTGGATATTCTTCTCGCGTTGGAACTACGCGCGGGAAGGCCGCAAAGCGGAACAGTTGAAGGAAGCACAGGACGCCCGGCAGACGCTGGAATTGTTAGGTGGAGATCGGCTCAAGATTCTGGACTTCTACGCGCCCGCTGCGATTCGCCGTGGCGAGCGGGCCACCATCTGCTATGGCGTCAACGCAGCCGAGCGCGTGCGCATCGATCCGCCTGTGGAGCAACTGCAGCCCGCCTTCAGCCATTGCCTCCAGGTCGCGCCGCTCCGCGACACAGATTACAAGCTGACCGCGGAAGATGGCACCGGCCACTCGGTCACTCAGACAATCACCATCAAAGTTCTCTCTGGATCACGACCCTGAGGGAGGGTCGACCCGAAGAATCCAGGATTCAGAATCCAGAATTACTCCCGCGCGCTGACTCCGCATTCTGAATTCTGACTCCTGAATTCCGTCTTGTGGGTTCGTCCCCTAAAATAGAGCTTGATCTCCCCGGCTCGACAAATCGCCTTCGACGTTCTCCGCAAAGTCCAGCAAGGCGGCTACGCTTCCGACCTCTTGCTCGAGCGTTCCGCCCCACTCGACTCGCGCGATGCCGGCCTCGCCTCCGAGATCGTCTTTGGATGCCTCCGCTATCAAGCCCAGCTCGACTATCTGATCGCTCGCCGCGTTCCGCGTCCACCCGATCCGGAAGTTCAGATCGCCCTGCGCATGGGCATTTATCAACTCCGTTATCTCGATCGCATTCCGCCGCATGCCGCCGTCGGTGAAAGCGTGGAGCTGGTGAAGCGCATCCACAAAGCGTCCGCCGCGGGATTGGTCAACGCGATCCTGCGAAAGACGGACCGGACGCCCGTGCCGTGGCCGGACCGGGCCACCGATCTTTCCATGCCCGCCTGGCTGCTGGAACGCTGGGATCGCCAATTCGGTAAGCAGAAAGCGACCAGGATCGCGGCCGCATTTCTTCAACCGGCCGAAACGCACATCGCGAGTACGGGCCGCATCCAGGACATTGGGGCGCAGTCCATCGTTCCGTTTCTCGACCTCCATCCTGGCCAGGCTCTTCTGGATCTGTGCGCCGCTCCCGGCAACAAGACCGCGCAAGCCATCCAGTGCGGAGCCCGCGTCGTCGCGTGCGATATCCACCTGCACCGCCTGATGCAGATGCGCGATCTCAACTGTCCGCTGGTGGTGCTGGACGGCACGCGACCACTGCCTTTTCGGTCCAAATTTGATCGCGTCCTCTTTGATCGCATCCTAATCGACGCGCCCTGCTCCGGAACCGGAACCCTCGGCCGCAACCCCGAAATCAAGTGGCGTCTAAAACCCTCCGATCTGATCGATCTGCACGCCAAGCAAGTTGCTCTCGTTCGCCAGGCGCTCGAGCATCTCTGCCCCGGCGGTCGTCTGGTTTACTCCACCTGCTCGCTCGAAAAGGAAGAAAACGAAGAAGTGATCCAGGCGTTTCCCGGCGCGTGGCAAACCACGGAGCGGCTGCCCGGCCTCAACCCCGGCGACGGTTTCTTTGTCGCCACGCTTTCCCGCTAGCTGACGTGGACGTCAAACACCGCCAGCCAATATTGCAGCGATTGCAGCGCGAACCCGCAGAACATCAGACCGATGCCAAAAACGCCCATGCGCCGTTCCGGCAGATTGTCGGCGTAGTATTCGACGTACGGGCTGAATGCCATTCCTAAGCCCGTTACCAGTCCAGTCACCAATCCTAAATGCGTTGCGAATCGCCAGGGATGCTCGATGTGGCGTACCGCCGCGCTACAAATGAGCGCGGCCGCGATGTAGCCCGCGGTGCGAACCACCGTCGCCTGAACTCCAGCGCGCGAGAAACGTGGCCCGCGGTTTGCCGAATAATTCATGGAGGGCCGCACTCCCCGGCTATAGGCAAACACCTGTCCGCCGGTCAGGAGCAGAGCGTAGAGAGCCGCGAAACGAAGACCTACTTGCGGATACAGCGCCGCGCTGAACGCAGTCGCGCGAATGGCGCTGAAGAGCGCCTCCAGCGGCAATGGATAATGATCCTGGCGCTTGGACATGCGATTGAGCTCCATCGCGAAAGTTACGCCGATCGCAAGGCCGGATGCCACGCCGAAGATCAGACCCAGCCCCAGACCATAGCCCAGACCAAACAAAATCGAATAGGTAACCGCCCTGGTCAGCAGCCGCAACGGGCCATGCTGGCCGCCCAGCAAGTCATACGCGAGATACAGGCTGCCGAGCACATCCAGACAACTGCCCGCGATGCTGATCGCTGCAACCGTGTGGTGGTCCATCCCACGATTGTAGCCAGCGAATTCGACTGCCCTCTGCATCGCCCACCCCTGTATCCCGGAAAAAACAGGTACCGAAACCGGCGGCTAGGACGAAAAAGTAGCTCACCCCAGAGGCTGATGGCGCCTGCCCAGCGCGTGCTAACATCGATTAAGTCGCGGCATGATCGAAGTACTCCCCTCCATCCTCTCGGCCGATTTTGCGCACCTGGGCGATGAAATCGCAAAGGTGGAACTGGCCGGAGCTTCCTTCCTGCACGTGGATGTCATGGACGGCCACTTCGTCCCCAACATCAGCATCGGAATCCCGGTTGTCGAGTCTATCCGCAAAGCTACGCGTCTCAAGCTCGACGTTCACTTGATGATTTCGGACCCCGACAAATACGCGCCTGAATTCATCCGCGCCGGCGCTGACTACGTCCTGGTCCATCAGGAAGCCTGCAAGCATCTGGATCGCACGCTGCGCCTCATCCGGTCTGAGGGCGGACGTCCCGGCGTGGTGCTGAATCCCGCTACGCCGATCGCGATGCTTAGCGAAGTGCTGGATCTGGTGGATCACGTGCTCATCATGAGCGTCAATCCCGGATTTGGAGGCCAGGCTTTTATCCCCAACGCTCTCAAGAAAATTCAGGCGCTCGCGTGGCGCCGAAAAGAGTTAGGCTTAAATTTCGCCATCGAGATCGATGGCGGGGTGTCGGCGGAAAATGCCCCTGAGATCACCCGCGCTGGGTGTGACTGGCTGGTGGCAGGGTCGTCGATTTTTCACACTCCCGACCCCGGCCAGGCGTTCATCGATTTGCAGCGCGCGGCCCGCGAGGGTGTGCTCCAGAAGGTTTAATCTAGAAGGCCTCGGACGGTTTAATATAAGGTGGATATGGCACGATACTTTTTATTCGTAATCCTGATGGCGGGTCTCATGACCTCCTGCAGTTTCCGCGCCAAAAAATACGACGACCCGATCACCAAAGACACCAAACAGCCGGACAAGGTTTTGTTTGATCGCGCCGTCAACGATATCGAGCATGGCCGTTACGAAATCGCGCGCATCACCTTGAACACCCTCATCAACACCTACGATCAGAGCGAGTTTCTGGCCAAGGCCAAGCTCGCCATCGCCGATAGTTGGTTCCGCGAAGGCGGCGCCGCCAGCCTGGCGCAAGCCGAGGCCGAGTACAAGGACTTCATCCTGTTCTATCCCACCATGGAAGAGGCCGCTGAATCGCAGCAGAAGATCTGCCAGATCCACTACAAGCAGATGGATAAAGCGGATCGCGATCAAAGCCAGGCCCTGCGCGCCGAAGACGAATGCCGCCAGCTCATCGTACAGTTTCCCAACAGCAAGTATGTCGACGAGACCAAACAGCTGCTGCGCAATATTCAGGAGGCCATTGCCGAAGGCGAGTATCTGGTGGGTAATTTCTATATCAAGCGCGGCGACAATTCCGCGGCTGCCAACCGCCTGAGCCACGTCGTAGATCAGTATCCTCTCTATAGCAAAGCCGATCTTGCGCTGTGGCAAATGGGTCAAGCCTACGGACGCCTGGGCAACCGCTTTCGCAAACAGGAAGGTGAGGCCTACGCGAAAATCGTCCGCGATTATCCTCTGAGCGCCTACGCCGATGACGCCACCAGAAAGCTCAAGGAGCTGGAACTCCCGGTTCCAGAGCCCGACAAAGCCGCCGTGGCCCACATGCAGTACGAGAAAGACAACCGCGTAAAGCCTGGCATAATCGCGCGCGACACGCTTTGGATCCGTCGTAATCCGGACATGAGCACCGCGGCGCGCTCGGGCGACCCGGCCATGACGAACTTGCGGCCGTCGGTTCCGCCCTTGGTTCCGCAAGTCCCTGGCGCCGCAAATGCCGGATTCAACGGCCAGGTGACCGCAACATCGGTGGGCGATTCATCCGCGCTCGATACCAAGCCGGATGCTCGCGCGAATCCTCCCGCGGCGGGTGCGGCTTCCGCCGGGACCCCAGCTGCCGCCACTCCGGGTGCCGCAAGCCCAAGTGCAGCAGCAGCGACACCGGCTGCGGCTTCGGCTTCTTCCACCGATTCGTCGCAGCAGGCCACTCCCGATCCCAACGCGAAGAAGAAAAAGAAGAGTAAGAAGCAGCAGCCTGCGGCCCCGACGACGAATCAACCGGCCGCGGCTCAACCTGCGACGCCGACATCGAATTGAGCGGCGTCGTCAATTTAGCGCCATGAGCCGAATTCTCCTGGCTGACGACAGCCCACACGCGCAGCGCATGGGGGAACGAATCCTGCGCGAAGAAGGCTTCGAAGTAGTCAGCCTCACCGATGGCAACGCCGCTATGCTGCGGCTGGCCGACGTCGATCCCGACCTGATCCTCGCCGACGTGTTCCTGCCCGGCAAGTCCGGCTTCGAGCTTTGCCGCCACGTGAAAAGCGAGCCGCGTTTCAAGCACGTTCGCGTGGTGCTTACCGCCGGATTGCTGGAGCCATTTGACGAGGACGAGGCCAGGCGCGCCGGCTGCGACGCCATCTTGAAAAAGCCCTTCGAGGCTTCTAAAGTGGTCAGCACCATCGAGCCACTGGTCAAGGAAGCCCAGCTCGCTCGCGGCCAGTTCGTTCAGCAGTTCGTGGAACCGGTCGCTTCTGTGGCGCCCGTTGCCGAGCCGGAACCAGAGCCGCCTAAACCCGTGGAACCGCCCGTTCTTCCGGCTCCCGAAATCGATCCCGAGCGAGTCCGCGCCGCCGTCACCCTCGCTCTCGACGCTGCCCTCCCAGCCCTGATCCAGGAAATTACCGAGCGAGTCTTGATAGCATTGGGTCATTAACCCATGCCCGAGAATACATTCGACATCGTGTCCAAGATCGACCTGGCGGAAGTGAACAATGCCATTCAGCAGGCGCTCAAGGAGATCCATCAGCGTTTCGATTTGAAGGACTCCAAGTCCGACATCCAGCTCAACGAAAAAGACAATAAAGTGGTGCTCGCCAGCCTGGACGATTACAAGTTGAAGGCCGTCAACGACGTGCTGCAGCAGAAACTGGTGAAGCGCAATGTGTCTCTGAAGGGGCTCACTTATGGCCCTATCCTCGCGGCCGCCGGTTCCAGCGTTCGCCAGGAAATCACGTTGCAGCAGGGCATCTCCACGGAAAAAGCGCGGGAGATCGTGAAGGCAGTCAAGGACAGCAAGAAGAAAGTGCAGGTCTCCATCCAGGGCGACGTGGTGCGCGTCTCCGGCAAAGATCGCGATTCATTGCAGGAAATAATCGCGTTGCTGCGAGGCAAAGATTTCGGCATCGACATGCAGTTCACGAACTTTCGATCCAATTGAGTCTGTTCTGATAAATGCCGAGGCGTATCGAAAGCCTGTTTGTCGAGGGTCCAGCCGGAAAGCTCGAAGCGCTGATTGAGGAGCCCGAGGATCGGGACCCCACCCACGCGGCATTGGTCTGCCATCCGCATCCGCAACATGGCGGGACCATGCACAACAAAGTGGTCTATCGCATGGCGCGTGCGCTGCGCCGCGCTGGAGCCGTGGTGCTGCGCTTCAATTATCGCGGCGTGAATTTGAGCCAAGGGGAATACGACCACGGCGTCGGCGAAGTGGAGGATGCACGGGCCGCGCTGGCCCTATTGCGATCACGCTATCAGGATCTTCCTTTTTCACTGGCCGGTTTTTCGTTCGGCTCCCGCATCATTCTGAGATTGGGCTGCGAGACGCCGGACGTTTCCCGGTTGATCGCCGTCGGATTTCCCGCCAACTTACCCGACGGCCAGTCGCTCGGCCATTGTTCAGTCCCCAAGGTCTTCGTCGTGAGCAGGAACGATCAATTCTGCGCTGTGCCCGCCATGGAAGCGTACTTTGCCTCCCTGCCAGAGCCCAAGGAACTGATTTGGGTGGACGCCGCAGACCACTTCTTCAGCGGTGCGTTGGATCAATTTGAGGAAACGGTCTACCGTCTGGGAGCTGGCTAGCTGGTAGCGTGGCGCATTTCGCGCTGCACTTTGCGGGCGGCCCGTTCGCTAATCAAATTGGCGACTTTGGCTAGCAATCCAGGAACATCCTCCGGCTTGATCAGCATCCGAACCTGCTTCTGAGGTGTAGGGTGGTTGGTCTTAGCGTTTTGGTAAGTGGTTACAATCGCGGTTGCCGGTTTGTAAGACATCATACGTGCATGCGCCAGAACCTTGAGACCTGCTTCAGGGGATTCCATTTGCAGGTCGCTCAGCACTAACTGGTATTCCTGTTCGTCCAGTTTTCCGACCGCCTCGGCCGCGGAAGCTGCTGAATCTACATGATATCCGCTGGCTTCGAGCACCGTTTGTAACGTTAAGCGCGAGGTAGGATCATCATCCACCAGTAATACCCTGGCGAGTTCAAAATCCATGCACCGATCACTTTCAGTCATTATTTTCATTCGGCGCCACGCGTCTCCTAGGTATTAGTTTAATCGATCCCTGCGGAAATGGAAGAGCAGATTTAGGGTATCGAAACCCTTAGTTCGGGAAAACCCGGCGGAAGATCTGGTCGATGTTCTGTAACTGTCTGGAAACAGAGAAGGTCTCCTCCAGGGCTTGCGGCCCCAGATGGCTCGAAATGGTCGGGTCCGACGTTACAGCCGCCCTGAAATCGCCATCCCCCTCCCAGGCCGCCATGGCGTAACCCTGGACTAATTTGTAAGCTTCCTCACGCAACATGCCCGCCGCGGAAAGGTCCAGCAAGAGCTGTCCGGAGAACACCAGCCCCCGTGTAAGGTCCAAGTTACGCTTCATTCTCTCGGGCGAAACCTGCAGACCCGATATCAGCCAGATGGTTCGCGCGAGCATATAGTCCACCAGGGTTGTCGTGTCGGGCAGGATCACCCGCTCCACCGAGGAATGCGAAATGTCGCGCTCATGCCACAACGCGATGTTCTCGAAAGCCGGCTGCACATTGCCGCGTACCACGCGCGCCAGTCCGCAAATCTGCTCACAGGTGACCGGGTTGCGCTTGTGGGGCATGGCTGACGATCCCTTCTGCCCCTTCGCAAACGGTTCCTCCGCTTCGCGTATCTCGGTGCGCTGCAAGTGGCGGATCTCGAGCGCAATCTTTTCGAGCGTGGCTGCTACAAGCGCCAGGGTAGCGACGTAGTTGGCGTGCCGGTCGCGCGAGATCACTTGCGAAGCGATCGGCGCCGGCCGCAGCCCCAGCCGCTCGCAGATGCGCTCTTCGGCCTGGGGGCCAATGTGCCCGAAAGTTCCCACCGCGCCCGAAATTTTTCCGACCCGCATTTCCTCCGCGGCGGCCGAAAAGCGCGCCAGATTGCGCTGCACTTCGTCGTACCACAAAGCGAGTTTGAGGCCGAACGTGATCGGCTCGGCGTGTATACCGTGCGTTCTTCCGATCTGCACCGCATCCTTGAATTCGAACGCGCGCGTTTTCAGCGCCGCGGCCAAATCGGTCAGGCCCCGGAGAATCACTTCGGACGCGCTGCGCACCATCAGCGCCTGCGCCGTATCCACTACGTCGTTCGACGTCAGCCCGTAATGCAGCCAGCGCGATGCGTCGGATGCGCCCGCCTGGGCCAGGCGCTCTGAAACCGCAGTGGTGAATGCGATCACATCGTGCTTCACTTCGCGCTCAATTGCCTGGATGCGCTTTAGATCGAAGCTCGCATGCTGGCGCAGCAGGCGGGCCGCTTCGGGCGGAACGTCGTTGCTTTCCGCCAGCGCATCGGAAGCGGCCAGCTCCACTTCCAGCCACTGCCGGTATTTGTTCTCCTCGCTCCAGATATGGGCCATCTCTGGCCGCGTATATCTTTCAATCATCGGAGGACTCGATCATTTAATAAGTGAACACCTCGGACTGTTGCTTCGGCTCCGCGATCACCAGGCGGGTGAACAGAGCGCGCCGCGCTCGCTCCAGAGCGAGATTCGCCAGATTCCGCACGATCTCGGGATGATTGTTGTGTTCGCTCAAATGGCCCAGCACCAGCGTATTGATCGACGAATCCAGATCGGAGCGGATAAAATCGCAGACTACGTCGTTGGACAGATGCCCTTTGCGTCCCATCACCCGCTGCTTCACCGACCACGGGTACGGCCCCACCTTCAGCATTTCCAGATCGTGGTTCGATTCGAGCACCAGCAGTTGCGCGCCGCGCAAATGGAACTTGATGGAATCGGTGACGTAACCCAAATCGGTCACCAGGCCCACTTTAATTCCTTGCGCGCGGAAACAGAAACCCACTGGATCGATGGCGTCGTGCGGAATGGTAAAGCTATCGATCTCGATATCGCCGACGCAAAACGTGGTCCCGGCCTGAAAGCAATCCAAGCGCGGCGTGTACTCGCCCCAGGGGATGGCGGGCGCGGTGAGGCGCGTGATGAAAATCGGGACATGGAGAGCGCGAGCTAAAGCCACCAGGCCGCTCACATGATCGGAATGTTCGTGCGTGATCAGGATCGCGTCCAGCTTCTCGGCGTCTTCGTTAATAGCCGCCAGCCGGGCGATCACGTCGCGTTTGCTCAGCCCGGCGTCCACCAGGATGCGCGTTTTTTCGGTACGGATGAAGGTGGAGTTTCCCGAACTGCTGCTGGCGAGAACGCAGACTTGGATTATGATGCGCCTCCGTTGCTCGATACCTGTGTGGCGCACGCACTGTTAGGTGTGGCGCACGCACTCGTGCGTGCTGCGTTCACACTCGTGTGAACGGTTCCGGGGCCCCCGCAGAGGTGTTGGCACGAGTGCCAACACGGCACGCACGAGTGCGTGCGCCACAGGCAAGAGTGCGTGCGCCACGGTGATTTACTCAAGCGTTTCCGGTTCACGCTGGATATTGTGTTCCCCCGCCGTCTTCTTCTCCCAATACTTTCGCAGCCACGCTTCCCAGCTTTTGCCCGCGGCGGTGTCGCGTCCGGTGAACGCCAGCGCCTGGATTTCCGAGTAGGGAATCAAAATCTTAGAATCGAAGTTCTTGGGGAAAACGCGAACGTACGAATCGGCCAGCGTGGCGGCGTTTTTCCGGTCGAAAATGTAGCCTTCCACCACGCTTCCATTCTTCAATGTGACCGTTACGTCGCCGCGATAATCGAAAGCTTTTTCGAGCGCGCCGCGGATCTCGTCGTCAGTAGCCAGCTCCGGGATCCAGCCCTCCAGCTGATCGTGCGAGAAACCGGGAACTACCTCAAGAATTTCTGGATTCTCGATTTCGCTCATGCCTGCTGGGTTTCGCTGGGAGTTTCGATCTGAATATTCACAAAAGGATTGTGCGCGTGAACCGGAAGGACCGGTTCTTTGAGCAATTGTTCGGCATCCTGATCCGGATAAGCGGTGAACAGATACGAACGTGCCATGGCCGCGAAGCCGCGCAACGAAGAGAATCCATCGTGAACGGCCGAGGGCTCAAAGCCGCAATGGACCATGCAATTCGCGCACTTGGGATTCCCCGATTCAGTCCCATACTGATCCCACGCCGTGCTTTCCATCAACTCGGCGAAGGTGTCGGCATAACCGTCCTGCAACAGGTAACAGGGTTTCTGCCAGCCGAAAAGGTTGTAGGTCGGCATGCCCCAGGGCGTGCAGTTGTAATTCCGCTTGCCCATCAGGAATTCGAGATACAGCGGCGATTGATTGAAAATCCAGTTGCGCTTGCGATTCGAAAGGATCGCCTTGAAGGTGCGGCGCGTGCGCGCCCGTCCCAGGAAATGCTGCTGGTCGGGCGCTTTGTCGTAGGAGTAGCCGGGAGCGATCATGATTCCTTCGACGCCCAACTCCATCATCTCGTCAAAAAACGCGCGAACACTCTGTGGATCTACGCCATCGAACAGCGTGCTGTTGGTGGTGACGCGGAAGCCGGCCTGAACGGCTGCCCGGACGGCGTCCACCGCGATCTCATAACCGCCCTCGCGGCACACCGAGAAATCGTGATGGTCTCTTTGCCCGTCCAGATGCACGGAAAACGACAGGTACTTGCTCGGCTTGAAGAGCGACAGCTTTTCTTTCAGCAGCAGCGCATTGGTGCACAGGTAAACGTATTTCTTGCGCGCCACCAGACCCTCGACAATTTTGTCGATCTCCGGATGCATGAGCGGTTCGCCGCCGGGGATGGAAACCATCGGGGCGCCGCACTCATCCACGGCTTTGAAACATTCTTCGGGTGAAAGGTTCTTCTTAAGAATGTGCGCCGGATACTGGATCTTGCCGCATCCCGCGCAGGCCAGGTTGCAGCGGAACAGCGGCTCCAGCATCAGCACCAGCGGGTAGCGCTGGCGTCGCTTGAGACGTTGCTTGAGGACGTAGGTGGCTACGGTCCACATTTGCGAGACTGGGACGGGCATAAGTGGGCGGACCTAAATCACCATTGTAGCGGGATAGGAAAGGGATTGGCTAATGGCAATAGGGTGAGCAGTGGTCAGCTTCGGTGAAGAGGATCACCCGATGCATTCCCCACGCGTTGCGCGGTAACATCATCGGAAGTGCTTACGAGCCTCCGAGTCAAGAACTTTAAGCGTCTTGAAGACGTAGAGATAGAACTTGGCAAAGCTGTGGTTTTTGTAGGGCCGAACAATTCCGGCAAGACTACCGCGTTGCAAGCGCTGGCTCTTTGGGAAATAGGCCTTCGGAAGTGGCTGGAGAAACGTTCGGCCAGAGATACGCCCGAGAAGAGGCCGGGAGTGACAATCAACCGACGTGATCTCATTGCTGTTCCTGTTCCAACTGCAAATCTGCTCTGGCGGGATTTGCATGTCCGCACGATCCAACGTAACAACGGTGGCCAGGAGACTAAGAACATTCGGATAGACATCCTGGTCTCGGGCGTTACGAATAACGTCACCTGGGAGTGCGGTTTTGAGTTTGACTACGCTAATCAGGAATCATTCTACTGCAGGCCCTTACGAACGAATGAAGATTCGCAACCAGGCCGCATGCCAGTTCCTGAGATCGCGGCACCTGTAAGAATTGCGTTTCTACCGCCAATGTCAGGAATGGCGGCGACGGAGGATCGGCTTCAAGAAGGCGCCGTCAATGTTCGAATTGGGGAGGGTCGGACGGCTGAGGTTCTTCGCAATCTTTGTTTCCAGATCTATTCCCTCGAAGATCAAACCAGCTGGAGATCTCTCACGGACCAGGTAAAGAACCTATTTGGTGTGACTCTAAACCCGCCCGAGTTCATAAGAGAGCGCGGCCAGATTACGATGTCGTACGACGATGGCGGTACCGAGTTGGACTTGGCGTCGTCGGGCCGAGGGCTTCAGCAAACGCTGCTGCTCCTTGCTCATTTGTACACGCATCCACGAACGGTTCTCTTGCTCGACGAGCCCGACGCCCACCTGGAAATCCTTCGGCAAAGGCAAATCTATCAGATTCTTACGAAGACAGCGGAGTCGCAAGCTTGCCAGGTCATAGCGGCAAGCCACTCCGAGGTTCTCCTAAACGAAGCGGCCGATAGAGATATCGTCGTCGCATTTGTCGGAAAGCCTCATCGCATCGACGACCGGACGAACCAATTACTCAAGTCATTGCGCTCGATCGGCTTTGATCAGTACTATCAGGCGGAGCAGACAGGTTGGGTGCTTTACCTGGAGGGTTCGACGGATCTTGCAATTCTGCGTGCCTTTGCGGAATTGCTCGGGCATCCCGCCGGTCGGGTTTTAGAGCAGCCCTTTGTACACTACGTTGCCAATTCCCCGCCGAAAGCGCGGGAGCACTTCTATGGCCTAAGGGAAGCGAAGCCCGATCTTGTAGGACTCGCCGTTTTTGATTCCTTGCCACAAGATTTGGAGAGTGGTCGTCCGTTGTTCGAGTCGAAATGGCGGAAACGCGAAATCGAGAACTACCTCTGCTTCCCGGAAACGCTCTTGGCTTATGCGGAAAAAGTTGAGGGTGAGCTTGGCCCGCTGTTCGTAGATCCGCTGCGGGACAAGCAACGGGACGCAATGCAAGAGGCAATTCGGGAGGTTTCCGCCGCCCTTCGAACTTTGGGTAAGCCGGACCCATTTGGATCAGAAATCAAAGCAAGCGACGAATTCCTCGGACCTGTCTTTCAGAAATACTTCAGCAAACTCGGCGTCAAAAACCTAATGCAGAAGACTGACTACCACGAGCTTGCTCACCTAGTTCCGATCGAGAGGCTCGATCAGGAGGTTTCAGAAAAGCTCGACCAGATCGTCGACGTCGCGCAGCGTGCAAAGCCCGCAACTTGAGAGTTTAGCCCGCGCAGGCCAGGTTGCAGCGGAACAGCGGCTCCAGCATCAGCACCAGCGGGTAGCGCTGGCGTCGCTTGAGATGTTGCTTGAGGACGTAGGTGGCTACGGTCCACATTTGCGAGACTGGGACGGGCATAAGTGGGCGGACCTAAATCACTATTGTAGCGATGTGGGGGCGAAAAGCGGTAGTGTGCCTATTCAATTCAACCGGACCAAGGCCGCGCTGCCCGCTGGAACGTCGATTTCCATTTCCCCACTCGTCACCTTGATTCGCTCCGCTGCGCCGGGCTCCCATTTGCCCGCACTGCTCACTTGCGTTCCGCCCAACAGCACGCCATCCTTGCTCGCAAGCGAGGGCGCGGTGAGCCGCAGCGCACCGGCCGCCGTGATTCCGGGACACGCTGCGCGCACCTGCGCCGCGCGAGTTGCTTCTTTGTTCACCAGCGTCAGCCAGATGTCGCCGCTTGGGGCGCGCACCGCATAGGCAGTCAGGTTCAGCCCGCCCGTGTAACCGGTCAAGGTCAAACGTTCGCCCTGGCTGGCCAGGC
The DNA here is from genome assembly GCA_963781905.1 of Bryobacterales bacterium. Taxonomy (GTDB): domain Bacteria; phylum Acidobacteriota; class Terriglobia; order Bryobacterales; family Bryobacteraceae; genus Palsa-89. The sequence continues at coordinate 2,201,172 of CAWAHZ010000010.1, read as the reverse complement.
GAAACGCGAGCATCCCGTAGTACAAAGGCTGAGCGTGGAAGGCGTGCGCCGCATCCATACCAATCGGAGAATACCAGCTGAAGAAGCCCAATTGGTTGATCCCGGTTTCCATGTTGACTCCGGCGGCGTCGAACTGCGCCAGCATAAACAGAAAATCGAGACCCCAGAGACTGGCCGCCATGGTATCGCTCACACCGGGCTTTCCGCCACCAAAGCAGGAATTGGTTTCGCAAATGCGAAAGGGCAAGTTCGCTGAGTTTGAGGCGGATTTGAGCCGGCCAAGAATATTAGCCAGCCCTTCATTGGGTTTCAAGAGATTCTCGAGAGTGCTGGCCTTACTTTCCGGAGGGCCCTCGGCATAGTAATGATGAGTCAGCAGCCGGAGATCGCGAGCTTCCGCGGCCGCGAATTGTTCCACCCAACCAGACTGAATCAGGACGTCCGGGCCGGCCAACGGCGCGTTCGGAAGCTTGTCCCGAATTGCCTTCTTGAATCGAATGTACTCGGCGTGATAATCGGCATACGAATAATTGGCGGGCCGGTGAATTCCCGGAAACAAATCCGGCTCATTGCCGATTTCGAACGCCAGAAGACTATGGCCCACGCTGGCCGCAACCGCGACAGCTTCATCGACAGCCTGGTCCACCGGGCCCTGGCCCCCAAGCTGACCAAGATTCAGTCCCCAAATCAACTGCCAACCCGTGGCGCGAAGGAAGGTCCCTAGCTCGGTCAGGCTGCGGCCATTGACCACCGTTCCTTTGGGAGCCGAAACCGCCGGGCCACCCGGCGACCAGGATGCATAGTCGGAAGTGTTGCCGCCGATGCGAATCACCCCGGCCGTTCCCAAAGTGCGGACGAATTGCACGTAAGCCTGGTTCGATCCGCTGAGCAAACCGCGTTCGGCTACCGAGGAAATCTCATAGCCCAGTCCTATGAAGTCGGGCGCAATCCGGCCCAGCCGCGCCTGCGGCTGCACTACCACGCGTACCAGGTCGGCTTTACCTTGTGTCTGGCCGTATAGCGGGAACGCTGCGGCCGATGCTCCGATAATCCCAGAGAGGAGTGCGCGCCGGTTCAGTTTGCACGCGGTGACCATGGTTGTCATGATATTCGATTGCGCAGGCAGCGCAATGGAGTTTAGGCAGGAAGCTCAATTCATCGGCGGCCGGCAAGGCCCAATCGCGGGAGAGCAGTTGGTTGGGGTGGCCGGCTTACTCCGAAAGCAGACCACCAGCCATGCGTCACTCCGACTTCGGCTTGTTCTTGCTGCCCTTCGGCCTGCCCCTCCGCTTCACTTCGGTCAGCCACTTCGGCGGCCTGCCCCGGCGTTTTCCTTGTCCAATAGTCAGGCGTTCCAACACAACGATAGCTTCAGAGATCTGGTCCCGCTCTAGCCGAAGGTCGGCTAACATTTTGTTGATGTCCATTTTTAAAGCGTACCGTGAGATCGGCGTGGCTGTCACGAATTCCTTTGCTCGCCCCATCGATTTTTACTATTCTTGCTTTGTCCAAATCATCCCGTTGTTTTACACTTGTTGAACAATTGTGGATGGTCGTGGTTTGGAGGAATACGTCTGCAAGCGCCGGAGCCAGTTCATTCTGGTATTACAGAAGCTTACAATTCGGGCATGCCAATCTGTCCATGATCTGCGGCTGGGTGGCTCTTTCGGGCTATGGCCCCGGCGTGTTCTACTAATCCTGTAACGAACCGGAGTATGCTGTCGTTAGTATCTCTAGAACCGAATTCTCAGCAATATGAAGAACGCTACGCCAACGGCGGTCGAGACCGCGCCTCCTCTGGAGACAAATCCTCTGGAACGGCCCCCGCACGGGCCCACCAACGCCAGAACCCCTCCGCCGCAACCGCCGGCTGGGCGGGGTTGGATCTGGTGGGTGGTTCTGCTCGTGCTGGCCGGCGTGGGTTACTGGCAATGGCCCAAACTCAAGACCTTTTTACCCAGTGACGACGCGGCTGGCAAGGCTATGGGGAAAGCCGGAAGAGGCCGGCGCGGGGCGGGCGGCGGGACTGCGGAAGTGGTGGCGGCGCGAGCGACAAAAGGCACTATTAAAGTTTTTGTGCAAGGTCTGGGTGCGGTAACGCCTATCTACACCGTGACGGTGAATTCCCGCGTGACCGGCCAATTGATGAAGGTCCAGTTCAAAGAAGGGCAGATCGTACACCAAGGCGACTTGCTGATCGAGATCGACCCGCGGCCTTATGAGGTCCAGTTGGAACAGGCCGAAGGGCAGTTGATTCACGATGAGGCGCTGCTCAAGAATGCGAACCTCGATCTGGATCGCTACAAAACGCTGATGAAGCAGGACGCCATTCCCCAGCAGCAACTCGACACGCAGCTTGCGCTGGTGACGCAATATGAAGGCACTATCAAGACCGATCAATCACAGATCGACAACGCCAAACTGAATCTGGTCTATTGCCACATCACGTCGCCGATCACGGGACTCGTTGGCTTACGGCTGGTGGATCCCGGCAACATCGTGCAATCCACTTCGAGCAATGGGCTGGTGGTGATCACGCAGCTCGATCCCATCAGCGTGATCTTTACCACCGCCGAGGATCAGCTTCCGCCGATTCTTCAACGGCTGCATGCGGGTCAGCAATTATCGGTGGAAGCCTGGGATCGCGAGAACAAGAACAAGCTGGCGGACGGCAAGTTGGAAACCGTCGACAACCAAATCGATCCGACCACCGGCACCTTGAAGCTGCGAGCTGTCTTCGCTAACGGAGAGGGTAAGCTCTATCCCAGCCAGTTCGTGAATGCCCATTTGCTGGTGCAACAAAAAGAGAACGTTACGTTGCTCGCCACTTCCGGGATTCAGCGTAATTCGCAAGGAACCTATGTCTGGCTGGTCAAGCCCGATCAGAGCGTGACGGTAAGACCGATCACCGTGGGAACCACCGAGGGGGATGTATCGGAAGTCAGCTCGGGCCTCGCGCCGGGCGACGCCGTTGTCACGGTGGGCGTGGATCGCCTGGAGGAAGGCGGCAAAGTGAACGTGCAAATTGCCGGCGAGAATGCGAGCGCGGGAAAGCGCGGCGGCAAGTCCGGCGAAGGCAAATCCGGCGACGGCAAATCCGGCGGCAACAGGCCCCACAAACGCGGCTCTGAGCCCGCGTCGTGAGTAGTCAACTGTCATGAACCCTTCTCGGACGTTCATTGTCCGGCCCGTCGCCACTTCGCTGCTGATGGCTGGAATTCTGCTGGTGGGCGGAGTGGCCTACAAGCAACTGCCGGTATCGGCTCTGCCGGAGGTGGATTATCCCACCATCCAGATCATCACCTTCTATCCGGGCGCCAGTCCGGACGTGATGGCGTCGGCAGTCACCGCGCCGCTCGAACGGCAGTTCGGCGAAGTGCCCGGATTGCAGCAGATGACGTCCACCAGCTCCGACGGATGCTCGGTGATCACGCTGGAATTCACTTTGAGCTTGAACATCGACGTGGCCGAGCAGGAAGTGCAGCAGTCGATTAACGCGTCGGGGACTTATCTTCCCGCGGATTTGCCGGTCCCTCCCATTTACGCCAAGGTGAATCCCGCCGATACGCCCATCCTGACTCTGGCGCTGATGTCCGATGCGCTGGCGCTCTCGAAGGTGGAGGACCTGGCTGACACGCGGTTGGTGCCGAAGATTTCGCAGTTGCCGGGCGTTGGCCTGGTCAGCATCAGCGGAGGCCAGAAGCCTGCGGTGCGCATTCAGGCCAATCCGACGGCCCTGGGCTCGTACGGCTTGAACCTGGAAGACCTGCGCAATGCGATCACCGCCGCGAACGTCAACCAGGCCAAGGGAAATTTCGACGGTGCGCACCAGGCGTATCAGATCGGGGCAAACGATCAGATGCTTTCGAGTGCCGACTACTCGACTATGATTGTGGCTTATCGCAACAACTCGCCAGTGCGCGTGAGCGATATCGCGTCGGTGGTGGACGATGTCGAGAACGTCCGCCAGGCGGCCTGGATCAACGAGACGCCGGCCGTGATTGTGAACATACAGCGGCAGCCGGGTGCGAACATCATCGCGGTGGTGGATCGCATCAAGGCGCTGCTGCCGCAGTTGCAAGCCTCGCTGCCCTCCTCCATCAAGGTCAAGATTCTGACGGATCGCACCAACACCATCCGGGCGTCGGTGAGCGATGTTCAGTTCGAACTGATGCTGACCATCGGACTGGTGGTTCTGGTGATCTTCCTGTTTCTGAGGAATTTGTCGGCCACCATTATTCCCAGCGTCGCGGTGCCGTTGTCGCTGGTGGGCACGTTCGGCGTGATGTACCTGCTGGGCTACAGCCTGAACAATCTGTCGTTGATGGCGCTCACCATTTCCACCGGCTTCGTGGTGGACGACGCGATCGTGATGATCGAGAACATCTCGCGTTATCTCGAAGAGGGCAAGCGTCCGCTGCAGGCCGCGCTGCTCGGTTCCGAGCAGATCGGCTTCACCATCGTATCGCTGACCGTCTCGTTGATCGCGGTGCTGATTCCGCTGCTCTTCATGGGCGACATCGTGGGCCGCCTGTTCCGCGAGTTCGCCGTGACGCTGAGCGTGACCATCCTGGTCTCGGCGATCGTTTCGCTCACCTTAACCCCGATGATGTGCGCGAAGATTTTGAAGCATACGCCCGAGAACCAGCAGGGGTGGTTTTATCGCGCTTCCGAACGTGGCTTCGAGGCCGTGATCGCGCTCTATGCCAAGACGCTGCGCTGGGTGTTGCGAAATCAGCCGCTGACGCTGGCGGTAGCCTTGGCTACGCTGGCGTTCACATTTGTTCTGTTCATCAAGATACCCAAAGGATTCTTTCCAGTTCAAGATACGGGCGTGATCCAGGGAGTTTCAGAGGCCGAGCAGACTATCTCATTCAAGGCCATGTCCCAAAGGCAGCAAGCGCTGGACAAGTTGATTCTGCAGGACCCCGCCGTCGAGAGCCTGTCGTCGTTCATCGGTGTGGATGGAACCAACACCACGCTCAACACCGGACGCATTCAGATCAACCTGAAGCCCCTTGAGGACCGCAAGATCAACGCGAGCGACGTGATCCGGCGCCTGCAGCCGGCGTTGACCAAGGTTGCCGGAATCACTCTTTACATGCAGCCGGTGCAGGATCTGACAGTGGAAGATCGCGTCAGCCGCACGCAGTATCAGTACACGCTCGAGGATCCGAACGCAGCCGAGCTGAATTCCTTCGTCCCCAAGATGGTGGCGCGTCTGAAGGAAATACCCGAGCTGCGTGACGTGGCAACCGATCAGCAAGTGAATGGGCTGCGCGTGAGCGTGGTGTTCGACCGCGATACGGCTTCCCGTTTGGGTATCACGCCGTCCACCATCGACAACACCCTTTACGACGCTTACGGCCAGCGCGAAGTGTCCACCATGTTCACGCAGCTGAACCAGTATCACGTGGTGCTGGAAGTAAAGCCAGGTTTCCAGAACAATCCGGTCGACTTGCGAAATTTGTTCATCCGGTCGTCGGCTGGAACCACCGGCGGTTCTGGTGTGGTGTCGGGAGGCTCAACCAATACGGTGGGTTTCGGCCCGTCCAGCCAGTCGGTAGCACAGGCCACGGGCGGGCAAGCGCTGGGCGCCGCAGTCGGCGGGTCGGCCAGTGGGCCGTTCGGCGGCGGGATATCGGCATCGTCGCTGGTATTCACCAACGGAAGCCAGGTGCCATTGAGCGCCTTCACGCACGTGGAACAGACCACCGTTCCCATAACGGTGAATCATCAGGGCCAGTTCCCGGTGGTTACGCTCTCGTTCAATCTGGCGCCCGGCGCTTCACTCGGTGATGCGGTGAACGACATCAATCGCGCAAAAGACGATCTGCAGATGCCGGCCAGCATCCAGGGTGCGTTTCAAGGCACGGCGGAAGCGTTCCAAGCCTCACTTGCCAACGAGCCTATCTTGATCCTGGCGGCGTTGATCACGGTCTACATCGTGCTGGGTGTGCTTTATGAGAGCTACATCCATCCCATCACCATTCTTTCCACCCTGCCCTCCGCGGGCGTCGGCGCGCTACTCGCGCTTTTCATTTGCCGCCAGGATTTCAGCGTGATCGCGCTGATTGGAATTATTCTGCTGATCGGTATTGTGAAAAAGAACGGCATCATGATGATCGATTTCGCGCTGGACGCCGAGCGGACCCAGGGTATGCAACCGCACGAGGCCATCTATCAGGCGTGTCTGTTGCGCTTCCGGCCCATTATGATGACCACCATGGCGGCGCTGTTGGGCGGCCTGCCGCTGGCGCTCGGAAACGGAGTTGGCTCGGAGCTGCGGCGTCCGCTCGGAATCACCATGGTTGGTGGACTGATCTTCAGCCAGCTATTGACGCTGTACACAACGCCGGTGATTTATCTTTGGTTCGACCGGTTGGCGCACCGCAAGCGCACCGTGCCCGCCATGGATCCGAGTCTGGCGCCGGAAATGGGCGACTAATGGGCTGCCGCTGCTACTCCTGTCTGTGTCACACTGTTCTTCCTGTTGGGGTGTTGGCGCACGCATGAGTGCGTGCGCCACGCGCCACGGATAAGCCATGAATATCTCCGAACCATTTATTCACCGGCCCGTCGCCACCACGCTGTTAACCATCGCGATCGCCATGGCGGGCGGCGTAGCCTACATCCTGTTGCCTGTTTCACCCCTGCCGCAAGTGGACTTCCCGACCATTAACGTACAGTCCACCCTCCCGGGCGCCAGCCCGGAGACCATGGCGTCCTCGGTGGCCACGCCGCTCGAGCGCCAGTTCGGCCGCATCGCGGCGGTCACCGAAATGACGTCCACCAGCACTCTGGGCGGCACCAGCATCACCCTCCAGTTTGAATTAAATCGCGACATCAACGCCGCCGCGCGCGATGTGGAGGCCGCCATCAATGCGGCGCGCGGCTATCTGCCGACCAATCTGCCGAGCAATCCAAGCTACCGCAAGGTCAATCCCGCCGAGCAGCAAATCTTTCAAATCGCGCTCACCTCCAAGGTGCTCGACCGGGGCCAGCTCTACGATGCCGCTTCCACCATCATCGTGCAGAAGCTCTCGCAGATCCGCGGCGTCGGGCAGGTGAACGCGCAAGGGGGCGCCTTGCCGGGCGTGCGCGTGGAGCTGAATCCGATGGCGCTGAACAAGTACGGCATCGGCCTGGAGCAGGTGCGCGGCGTTTTGAACAACTCCAACGCCAATGTTCCCAAAGGGCACTTTTCCGACGGCTTTCATCTATGGGAAGTGGGCGCGAACGATCAGATGTTTAAGGCCAAGGACTATCAGTCGCTGCTGGTGGCCTACAACAAGGGCGCCGCGGTGCGGCTGTCGGATATCGCGGAGGTCGACAATGCGGTCGAGGATCTTCGCAACCTGGGCCTCGCCAACAGCCAGCCTTCGGTGAACGTCGCAATCAATCGGCAGCCAGGCGCGAACATTATCGACACGGTGGATCGGATTCGCGCGGCCCTGCCGCAGCTCAAGGCTGCCATTCCTCACTCCATTAATTTGAACGTTACTCAGGATCAGACCGTCACCATCCGTGCCTCGGTGCGCGATATAGAAAGAACGCTGCTCATATCCATAATGCTGGTGGTCCTGGTGGTGTTCATATTCTTGAGGAGCCCCCGCACCACGCTGATTCCAAGCGTGGCCGTCCCGGTTTCGCTCATCGGCACATTCGGCGTGATGTATTTGTGCAACTACGGCCTGGACAACCTTTCTCTCATGGCCCTGACCATCGGCACCGGCTTTGTGGTGGACGACGCCATCGTGGTGATCGAGAACATCACGCGCTATCTGGAGCAGGGCATGCAGCCCTTCGCCGCCGCCCTGCGTGGCGCGCGTGAGATCGGATCGACGGTTTTTACCATCAGTGTTTCTCTGGTTGCGGTATTCATTCCATTGCTGATGATGGGCGGAATTGTCGGCCGTCTGTTCCGCGAATTCGCCGTGACCATGTCGGTGGCTATCGCAATTTCGATGGCCATCTCGCTGACCACCACGCCCATGATGTGCGCGCATCTGCTCAAGGCGCACACCACGCACGGCTGGATGTACCGGACCAGCGAACGAGCGTTCAATGCGATTGTCAGCCTGTACGGACGCACGCTCGATCGAGTGCTGAAGCATCCCGCCATCACTCTGGCCGTTCTCGCCGGGACCATCGCGCTGAACGTTTACCTTTTCATTCACGTGCCCAAGGGATTCTTTCCGCAGCAGGACAACGGGCGTTTGAACGGCACCATCATCGCCGATCAGGACACCTCTTTTCAAGCCATGGAAGGGAATCTGCTGCGGATGGTGAAGATCGTACAGGCCGATCCGGCGGTAGAGACGGTGGGCGGATACACCGGAGGCAGCGGCGGCTATGGGAACACTCTCAACACAGCGCGCATGCAAATCCAGTTGAAGCCGCTCGCGGAACGCAAGGTCTCGGTGTACGACGTAATCGAGCGCCTGCGGCCCAAGCTCAGCGTCATTCGCGGATCCACGAATTACATGCAAGCCAACCAGGACGTGCGCGTGGGCGGGCGCAGCAGCGCCTCGCTTTATCAATTCACCATGCGCGGCGACAACGTCCAGGATTTAACCAAGTATGGCCCGATGATGCTTTCGTCTTTACGGCACCTCCGTTTGATCAACGACGTCAACACCGATCAGCAGAATAGCGGCTTGCAAGCGGTTGTGCACTACGATCGCGACACCGCCGCGCGCTTTGGGATTTCCTCCCAGCTCATGGACAATGTGCTGTACGACGCGTTTGGCCAGCGCCAGGTCTCTACCATGTACACGGCGCTCAATCAGTATCACGTGGTGATGGAAGCGGCGCCGCGCTTCTGGCAGGACCCCGAGTTCCTGAAACAGATCTACGTGTCCGGTCCCCAGGGTGGAACCGTGCCGCTCAGTGCCATCAGTCATTACTCGGACTCAGTGGCGCCGCTCGCGATCAATCATCAGGGGCTGTTTCCGGCAGTGACCATTTCATTCAATCTGGCGCCCAACGTGGCGCTCGGGGACGCGGTGGATGCCATCCAAGCCACCGCGCGCAGGGTGGGCCTGCCGGATACCATCCAGACCTTCTTCGCCGGAACCGCGCAGGCCTATCAGGACTCGTTGCGCAATGAGCCTATCCTGATCGCCGCCGCGCTGGCCACCGTGTACATCGTGCTGGGCATGCTTTATGAGAGCTGCTGGCATCCCATCACCATTCTCTCCACGCTGCCGTCGGCGGGCGTGGGCGCGATGCTGGCGCTCCTGTTGTCGAAGACCGATCTCAGCATCATCGCGATGATCGGGATCATTCTGCTGATCGGCATCGTCAAGAAGAACGCCATCATGATGATCGATTTCGCTATTGAAGCCGAGCGTTCCGAAGGGCTCGCTCCGCGCGATGCCATCTACAAGGCGTGCCTGTTGCGGTTCCGGCCTATTCTGATGACCACCATGTCCGCGATGCTCGGCGCTATGCCGCTGGCGCTGGGGCATGGCGTGGGCGCGGAATTGAGGCGTCCGCTCGGGATCACCATTATCGGCGGGCTGATCGTCAGCCAGCTTTTGACGCTCTACACTACGCCGGTGGTTTACTTATCGCTGGATCGATTGCGCCTGCGCTGGAAGCGCGAACACGTTCCACAACTCGCGCACGGCGCCACGGACTGAGCCGCGCTACGACGCCTTCTTCACCACGAACTCGAACGGCATCCCATCCGCATCGCCCGAAATCTTGATCTGATCGGCCGCTACTACGCCTTTGTAGGTCAGCTTCAGCGCGTTTCCGCCGAAATCCAGGCTGAGCCAGAATGAAATGTTAGCGCCGTCGATCATACCGTCTTTGATGGCAATGTCTCCGCCGTCCGGGCCGGCCATGCTGCCGTTCAGAGTTGCGCCGTCCGCTTTGAAGCTGAATGCGACCGGGAAGTCGCCGTTCGCAGTGGAGACGCTGCCGGTCCATTTGCCGTCTACGTCGGCGGCGAAAGCGGAGACGGTGAGCAGCAATAGCGCCGCTGCCGCCGATACCAGGAATTTCATGATCAAATCCTCCTTTACGACCTTTGCAATATCCTATCACTCAGTGCGTCATCGAATACATCACGTAATTAACACCGGTTCGAATGCCCAGCGCTGAATAGCGCTCCGGGTAATCGGGGTCATCGGCCCACTCCCAGGAATCGCCCGTGTCGTGATTGAAGAGCACGGCTACCTCGATGCGTCCCTTATCGTCGTAGATGGCGCGCCAGTGCGGATCCCTGCCGCCGTTCAAGTAGGGCATGCCGCCCAGGCTCCATTGCCCCGATACCTGATAACGCTGGTCGAGATCGAACACGGTGTGGAAGATCGCGTCGTTATTCTCGATTTCGACGATGGGCCGGCCGGGAAGCAGCTTAGCCATATTGCGCTGAAAATAATCCCAGTCGCTGGAGCCCCAAAAATCGTCGCCCAGCAGGAACCCGCCGCGCGCCAGATAATCGCGAACCCGGGCCATTTCCGCATCGCTCATGTTCCATTGATCCGGTCCCGCGCAATAGAGGAAAGGCCAATTGTAGATGTCGTCGCCATCGTCGGGACTGACGGGCTGTTCCACGCTGCGGACTTCGAGCCGCGTCAGACGGCGAAGCGCCAGCGCGAAATGGCGATCGGCGCGCGGATAATCGTTGGTCCAGGCGCTGCGGCCCTGGCGCCAGTCGAAGCGATACAGCCATCCGAAGATGCCCCAGTTCCCCTGCGGGTACATCAGGCGCGCGAAGACAAACTCAGTTTTGTCGCGGTAGTCGGCGGGCAGCGGGAAATCGTTATACTCTTGTCCCGCATACTCGCGGAAGGGCTTTTGAAAGGCGCAAAGAATGCCAGCGGCGGCCAGCCCGAAGGATAAAAGAAGGACCTGCCGGGAGCGCACCCGACCATGCTAACATCCACTGCGGCGCCTCACTCCTGTCCTCCAGACGCGAGAGCGAGCTATTGCGCCGAAGCCCAATTCATGACGAGATTATACGCGTCCACGGTGCCGATGCCGGTGGCAAAATCCCAGCCGATTGTAGCGCTGAAAGCTCCGGTGAAAGATGTGCTGGAAACCGAAAGCGCGCCGTCCGGCGCCCCGAACACTTCACCCGGTTGATTCCCTACGTAGCCATAGCAGCTGGCTGAACCCGCGCAGTTGACCACGATATCGCCCGCCGTCACGTCATGAAAAATGCAGCCGGCGCTGGGACCATTCGACGAGTCGCAGGTGGAGGAGCCCTGCGCGCCATACTCTTTGGCGGCCAGTTTGTAGTAGACGTAGTTGGGATTGCCCTGCGCGCTACCCTGTTTCTGGTTTACCAGAGCTTGAATTCCCGCCAGGATCGGCGAGGCGAAAGACGTCCCGCCCGCGCCCGCCCATCCGCTGGGCTCGCCCAGACACGGAGCGCCTCCTTCGGCCGTGTTGCTCCAGCAGAACACGTAGTAGTGGCCCCACAAGCCGTTGGCGGCGAACAAAGAGACGTCCGGGATGTCGCGCAGGCCGTCGTTGGGAATTCCGGCAACGCCCGTTTGCCAGGAAGGTTTCGCTTGGCCTTGGCACTTTCCGCCAACGATTCCGTATACGTAGGGCGATCCGGAAGCGCAGCCGCTTGGGCCGCCGCTTCCCGCGGCCACCGTGCGATATCCAAGAGCGCACAGGCTATCGGCGCCGTACGCCGAGGGAAAACCCAGGTAATTTACCAGCACTCCGCCGGCGCAGGAATCGTTCCAGGGAATTTCAGGGATGTAAGATAGAGCCGATCCGTACGTGCTGCCGTTAATGGCGCCCCAATAAGTGGCGTTGCTTCCGGTGGCGGAATCGGCAAAATCCGTGCCGCCCACCGCGACATTATAGGGCGTGGAAGCGAAGCCGCTGACTCCGATTCCGTGCGTCGCGGAGACCAGATCGGCGTCGCAACTGGCCGACCCTTCATCGCCCGCCGAGACAAACACCGAAACTCCCTCCGCCACCGCCTGTTGATACAGCGAGCTAAACGTGGCGTTCAAGGATGCGCCGTTTCCCACTTCGCATTCGCCGTAGCTGATGCTCATGATGGCGGGAGGATTGGAACCGTTCACAAGATTCTGCATAGCGATCAAGCCGCCGAAGGTGGTGTAAGTGTCGGCGCAGGCTGCGACGATAATGTTGGCGCCGGGCGCGGCCGCCGAGGCCCACTCCGCGTCCAGAATGGCTTCGCTGTCGTCGCCGGTAAGCAGGCCGGCGTTGCCGCAGTTATTGCTGCCGGACGCCGGCGCCGGATAGAGCGTGCTGAGAGAACCGGAGCTATACACTGAGAGCCCAAACGCCGAGCGGAACGTATACCAGTCCGCACTGGAGAACAGATTGCTGTCCTCGATGACAGCGATGGTTTGCCCCTGGCCCGTGTAGCCCTTATTGAAGAGCGGATTCAGATCGTAAATGGTGGCCAGATCCGCGGGGACTAAGGCCTGAAAAGGATTGTTGCCGGAGGTAAACGTGTAACCGCTACGAGCTTTCCGCATGGAGTGAGGTTTGAAATCGTGCATGGAAGCCACTCCTGCTACGACAGACGCCAGGGCCCGCGGGATTTGCGGGTCCGAAGCATTCGCGATGTGCTGCTTGCCGTTCACCGCATAGTGGTGAATTGAGGTATGAAAGGCCTGGCGCACTTGCCCCGCCGTGCCCGAGAAATCGATCGCCATTCCGCTCGAATACCGCACGTTCACCTGGAAGCCATGCGATTCCAGCCACGCCGCGATCTTGTCCACGTCTTCTTGAGCCGGAGCGTAGCGCTTGCCGAATTCCTCAGCCGTCAGCCATTGGTGGAACTTGGGCGAACTGGCGTTGTGCAGATCGTCGATGAGCTGGCGGACCGCGTCTTCCTGCTGGGGAGAACGCTGCAACTGGAGCAGCATATGTTCCATCGGGAAACCGTCGGCAACCAGCCCGCGATCGTTCTGCCGCGTAGCTTCCGGGCGCGTATTTCCTGCCAGCGTGTGCAGCGCCGTTTCATCGATCCGTTCCGTGATCAGCGGCTGCCGGTAGCTCTGCGCGGCCAGTGAGAGGGGGAAGAGTGAGGCGACAGCGAAGACGGCGGTATAAGACGCCCATGCGATGCGAGACATGAATCTCCTTTGGGCCAGTGCTCATGACACACGGCCACGTTGGTTCATCGGCAGACGCGTGAGCTTTCTTTAACTGCCGTGCCGATTGGGCGGCATGTACGCTGCCGGCGCGCCTTCCGTGGGCTGGTATGGCTCGGCCATGGCCCTTTTGTCTCCGCCGCGGAGGCCTGTCACCCAGCGGATTCCATGGTAGATTCTCATGTAGGAGTACAGCCGCCGTGCGAGGTCTTGCCGCTCTTTTCTGCGCCTTCGCGACTGTGTTGCTGGGCCAGTCCGATCCCAAGGACGCGACAGCGTTTCGCGCGGATTCCACGCTGGTCCTGGTGCCCGTCTCCGTTACCGATCCTTCCAACCGCTACGTGCTCGGGCTGGAAAAGGAAGACCTGCACCTGTTCGAAGACGGTGTTGAGCAGAAGGTCACGCATTTCTCAAATGAAGACGCGCCCTTGTCGATCGGTCTGCTGGTGGACACCAGCGGCAGCATGGGCGCCAAGCTCGATACTTCGCGCCGCGCGGTGGCGGAGTTTTTGAAGACCTTGAACACGGCGGACGAAGCCTTCCTGGTTGAGTTCAGCGATCGGTCTCAGCTTGCGGTGCCGCTCACTGGCGACGCAGGCGCTATCGAAAGCGCCATGACCTCCGCTACCTCCGGCGGGCTCACCGCGCTGCTGGACGCCGTAAATATGGGGTTGCAGGAGATGAAGCGCGCGAAGAACCCACGCAAGGCGCTGCTGATCATTTCCGACGGCGGCGACAACAACAGCCGCTATACCTCTACCCAGATTTCCGATCTGGTGCGAGAAGCGGATGTGCAGATCTACGCCATGGGCGTCTTCGAACCCACCCTGTCGTTTGGGTTAGGCGGCCTGGGTGGAGCGTCCGGCGGTAAATTGGGCGTCGCCGAGATGGACGGTCCCAGGCTTTTGTCCACCATCGCCGAACAGACCGGCGGCCGCGCGCTGGCTGCGACAAATTTGCGCGAGCTTCCTGGCATCGCCGAACGCATCGGCATCGAGCTGCGCAATCAATATGTGCTGGCCTACTCGCCGCAAAACCCCAGCCACGACGGCAAATATCGAAAGATTGAAGTAAAGCTGCAGCAGCCCAAGGCTCTGCCGGAGTTGAAAGCTCGCTGGAGGCTGGGCTATTACGCGCCCAGCGAGTGATTCTAACGGTGGCCGCCGCCGACGTGCATTCCAGGGCGTCCGGCTAACCCAATGCCGACACCGGGACGCGCAACTCCCAGCGAACGAGTGGGGCTGTATCCATATCCGCCATATCCGCCGCGGCCGGTGGGTAGCCCTCGATAAACGTACGAAGGAGTGTACGATCCGTATTGGCGATAGAGCGGCATCCCGTAGACCAGCAGCGGGCTCCAGGGACCCACACCCAAGAAGCTATACGGCGCAAGGCCAGGATAGAGGCCGCTACCGTACAGCGAAGTTCCGTAAAGACCCGAATAGAGCCCGGAGCCATAGAGACCCGACCCATAGAGCCCTGAGCCGTAACCACCGGCTCCGTAACCGCCCGCTCCGTAGCCATACGATCCGTAGCCGGCCGGTGGGACCATGCTCGACATGCCCGGAATGTAGGGCGGGATGCCGAGCGATTGCAGCACCGCGTCCGGATTGTTCTGCCAGCCGTCGATGACGCCGGAAAGGTCGGAAGTGGCCGCCGCATCCTGGTTATTTTCCGCGACCGAAGTGTCGCGCGCCGCGCTCCAGTTCTCCAGATCGTCTCCGGAGTTCACGTGCGAGTCGCTGAGAAGTTTGCGGGCGGTGAGCTTGCCTTCGAAGGGAACCACGTAGCCGGCGCCGGCATCCACCGATTTTCCGTCGGCGGTCACCTCGGCATCGCCACGCTCCACCTTCACTTGCGGCGGCTGGGAATCGAAGCGGTAACGGCCGGGCTGCTTGATGTGAACTTGATCGAGATTATAAAGGACCGTCACGGAGGTATCGGCCAGCGCGTCCTGTCCCTGGTCGAGCACCGCTGAACCGCTTAACAGCTCCACGCGCGTATCCTCGAGCTTGTTCGAGAGCATGCGGATGGCGCTGTTCGCGCCCACGCGCAGGAATGTCCCTGGCGTAAGCAGCACTTCGGCGCGCCCGTCCTGGGTGCGCAACTCCGAACCATTGTTCATCTGGCCGAACTTGCCGGTCTTTTGCTCGACCCGCTGGTCGTCCAGGAAAACCGAACCATCGGAAAAATGAATCAAGCCCGAGTGCGCCGAAATGACGGACTGAGCGAGGGCGGGGAGGCCGACCAACGGAGTCAGAGCCAGGCAAAGGATCCACCGGTGCGACATGATAGCGAGACTCCTTTGAATAAGGATAACTGTTTCCGGGGGCGTGTCAAGGGCGTAATCCGTCCTTAACCCCCACAGTCACCCTATCGGTGCGTGCATGGGGTGGCGCACGCACTCCACTCCTGCGTGCCGTGTTGGCAATCGTGCCAACACACTAACCTTGCTCCGCTTCCAAGGCGTTCACTCGACTGTGAACGCGGCACGCGTGGGCGCGTGCGCCACAATACGCCAGCGGAATTCGGATGCTATGGCGTATTCTCGTACGGCTTCAACTGCTCCGTGATTTTCGCCTTGTCGCCCACCACCACGATCGTCATCTTGGATGGCACGATGTAGCTCTCCGACACGCGCTGGATATCCTGTGGCGTCACCGCCATCACCTTCCGCACGTAGCTCGAAAGGAAAGACCGGTCCAAGCCTTGCGAATCGACAAACTGGAGTTGCGCGATCAGCGCATCGGGGCTGCTGTTCCGGATGACGAAGAGCCCTGCCAGGTAGTTCTCGATGCCCTTGAGCTCGTCGGGCGGAGGCGGTTCTTTGCGGACGCGGTCGATCTCATAGAGAATCTCCTTGAGCGACGGGCCGGTGACGGCGGTGGTGACGTCCGCCGATTCAATCCAAATCCCCACGTGCCTGCGAGTCGCGATCTGGCTGAACGGCGAGTAGGTGTAGCCTTTCTGCTCGCGAATGTTGGAGGTAATGCGCGAGCCGAACGATCCGCCCAGCAGCGCGTCCATCACGGCCAGCGTCACGTAGTCCGCACTGGTTGGGTCGGCTACTGGCAGCCCCATATACACAGTCGATTGCGCGGCGCCCGGCCGGTCGATCACTTCGAGCGAACGGTTCCTCACCGGCTTGGCCGGCACATCCGCCGCCGGCATCCCTTGTTTCCATCCGCTGAAAGCCTCGGTGATGGATTTTTTCAACCCTGGGTCGAGCTTGCCGCTGACATAAAGATGCGTTCTGGCCGCGGCGAAATTGCCGCCATAGAATGCCTGCACTTCTTCGAGCGTGTAGCCCTGGAGCGCGCTCTCGCGAGGAAAGAAACGCCCGTAGGGATGATTGGGGAACACGGTTTCGAGGAAACGCTCATGTGCCAGTGAGTCAGTCTTGGTTTTCTCCACCGCCAGGTCGCGACCCAGATCGGCCTTCAGCCGCGCCATTTCCCGGGCGGGCAGCGCCGGATGTTGGAGCACATCGGCCAGCAGCGCGACGAAGCGCGACCCGAATTCCGACAGCACCACGCCCCCGGCGGTGGTAAATTCCGAGCCGGCCTCGATGTCCAATTCGCCGCCCATGTCGGCGGCCTCGCGCGCCACCTGCTCCGCGGATCGAGTGGCTGTGCCTTCCTTCATCAGCAGAGCGTTGAGCTTGGAAATCCAGACCTGGCTCCCCGCTTCGTACAACGCGCCCGCATTCACATAAGCGCGCACCGCCACTTTGGGCACGCTGCCGTAAGGAACGATGGTGACCTTCATCCCGTTGGGCAGGACGAAATCGTCAGTGGGCGGGAGCCGGAAGGGCTTAGGCGCGGTCCCGGGCGGAGGAGTTTCCTTCGGCGCTGCGAACAAAATTGCCGTTGCCGCGAAAAGCATTACGGTTTTGGAAAACGCTCTCATGGTTGTCCCTCCCCGGAGCCGCCGCCGGACGGCTTCGCGCCCGGCTCAATTTCGAGCACGGTTCGATTGGTCTTCCGCAAATACTCGCGCGCGGTCTTTTGAATTAATTCGGGCGTCACCTTCCGGAATTCCGCTTCCAACGTGTTTACGCGCTCCGGATTGTCGTCGAAGAGCGCAAAACTGGCCAGCAGATTCGCCCGGCCAAAACCACCCAACTGGGTGATCGAATCATACAGGCTTGACCGCAGCTTGGTCACGCTGCGATCGAGCAGTGCCCGGTCCACCAGCTTCGATTGCAAACTATCGATAACGCCGTCCGTGGCTGCGAGGATTTGCTCCGGCTTGACGCTGGGATCGTAAATCAACGACGCGCTCCACAGCATGGGGCCGGAATAATCGAACATGTCGCCCAGGTCGGAATTGATGCCTCCCGAAACGCTGCCCGCGAAACCTCGTTTCTTCACCAGCTCCTGGTTTAGCAGGCTGTCGTCGCCCTGCAGCAGCATCTGGTCCAGCAGGCCCATGGCGTAATACTCGGGCGAATTCCGCGCCGGCATGTGATAGGCGAAGGCCAGGGCGGGGCGATTGGCTAGCGGGTCTTTGCGCGAAGCTGTCTTCTCTTTCTGCTGCACGGGCTCGCTCAGGTCGGGCAGGGGCGGCAGCTTTGAGGACGGAATGGCGCCGAAATATTTCGCGACCATGGCTTTCGCTTCGGCCGGATCGAAATCCCCCACCACCGCGAGCGCCGCGTTGTTGGGTGCATAGTATGTTTTAAAGAACGCCTGCACTTCGTCCAGCTTGGCTGCCTCGATATCCTTCAGGTCGCCATAAAAATTGTGCGCGTTGTACCAGTTTTCGTTGGCGTACTGCGGCAGCCAGAGCCAGGGAAAGCCGCCATAAGGCTGGTTCAGCACGTTGACCTTCACTTCGTTGCCGACCACGCCTTGCTGGTTCTTGAGATTCTCATTGGTCACCGCCAGACCCTTCATCCGATCCGCTTCGGCCCACAGTGCGGTTTCGAGTTTGTTCGAAGGGAGCACCTCAAAATAATTGGTGAAATCGAAGCGCGTGGAACCGTTGAGGATACCGCCATTCTGCTGCACCAGCTTGATGAATTCCATTTTCCCCAGATTCTCGGAGCCCTGGAACATCATGTGTTCGAAAAGATGCGCGAAGCCGGTCCGATCCTTTGGCTCGATGCGGAACCCGATGCGATAGTAGAGGGCCGTCACTACTGTCGGCGCGGTCGGATCGGGCGAAAGAACCACGCGCAGTCCGTTAGGCAGCTTGTAATAGGTGACCGGAACTGTAAAGCTATCGGACGCGAATGTCTTCCAGTCCGGTAGCGCCAGAACGCCGAGCAGCGTGAGAAGGGAAATGCCAAGGAATCGCTTCTTTAAGAGAGACACCGGGGAGTCCTTTCGATTCTCCCCAGAATAACAGCACAATTACAGTCTGATGAGGGCTGATTGACGCTGCCATCTACCTAAGTGCAAGCTTAGTTCCTTTTGTGCGCCTTAAACCTTCGAGCCTTCATCCGATTGCCGCACACCTTCATATCGCACCAACGGCGCGTGTGATTCTTGCTGGTGTCCAGGAACAGCCAGCGGCATTCCGGATTGCCGCATTCCCTCACGCGATCCATGACGTCCGAAGTTGCCAGCTCCAACGCGCTCAGCGCGAGCACCCACAAAGGAAGCTCCGCGCTTTCCATCGAAGACCAGTTCCACTCCAGACGTGAGTCTTTCCAAGCCAGTTTCTCCTGCATCCGCGCGGCCTTGAAATATCCTCCCAGCCTTTTGACGACTGCCGCGGAAGGAGCATAGAACATATCAGCCAGAGCTTCGCGCAGCCCCCTGCAACGCTTCAACGTCCGCGCGCCCGGCCTCTCATTCACGCAGCGACGCAGCCGTCGCGTCTGTTCCGGAGTCAGCAGCTCCGTTTGCTCCGTGAAGCGGAGCAGGTCTTCGTAGCGATTCAGCAAGTCTTCCGGCCCTTCTTTGCGGAAACGCCAATCCAGCGTGTTGACCAAATCCAATGCCGGATGCCCGCCGATCAATTGAAAAGCCATTCTGAGTTACTAACCGCCTAACCTATCTTGACAGGTTACCCATGCACCTGTAAAGATGGTAACCACCTATGGCGAGTGCGGTGGTTACCAGTGCGCGGGACGGCAAGGCAGCCCGGCCGTTCGATGTTCGCACTGTGCTCGCATTCTTCGCCATTTATGTTCTGTGGGGCACTTCGTTCCTGGGCATTCGGATCGCTGTGCAGGAAGTGCCGCCGCTCTTTGCCGCGGGTACCCGTTTCTTTGTAGCAGGCGTGGTGCTGTACGGTTTCATGCGCGTCCGCGGGCAGCCCCGGCCAACCAGATCCCAGTGGCGCAGCCTCGCCATCATCGCACTGCTCATGTTCGTGGCGGAATACGGCCCGCTCTTCTGGGCCGAGAAATACGTGCCGTCCGGCATCGCATCGGTGCTCGAAGCCACTCTGCCGCTCATCACCATGGCGCTCGAAACCTGGGTGTTCCGGCGGCACCGCTTCCACTGGCGTGTTCTTGCGGCCATTTTATTGGGATTGTGCGGTGTGAGTTTACTGCTCATCCACAATGGCGAACAACATTACGGCCTGCTGCCTTGTCTCGCGATTCTGGCCGGCGCTACAGCCTGGTCGCTCGGTTCGGTGCTCAACCGTTCGCTCGATCTGCCGGACTCCCGCGCTTTAACCTCAGGCGCGGCCATGGTGCTGGGCGGAGGAATGTTGCTCGCGCTCTCTGGCCTTTTCGGCGAACTTCACCCGTTTCCGCATGTCTCTCTGCGCGGCGCGCTGGCGCTGCTCTATTTGGTTATCTTCGGATCCCTGCTCGGTTTCACCGCTTTTGTCTGGCTGCTAGCCAGGATGCCGGCCACTCGTGTGTCCAGCCATGCTTACGTCAACCCCGTAGTGGCGGTGGCGTTGGGCTACTTTATCGCGGGTGAAGTGATTACCACCAAAACCCTAATCGGAACTGCGCTGGTGCTCGCTAGCGTCATTTTGATCTTGCGCAAGGAAAAGGCATAAGCGCCCGACGTGGCTGCTCACACATATTCCATCAGCGTCATGAAACCGTAGTCCATGTGCATTTGCTGATGGCAGTGGAACAAGGTCAAGCCCGGATTGTCGGCGATCAGATCCACTTCCGTCTGGCTCTTGGCCCCCACCACCACTACATCCTTGTAAATACCCGACGTTGGAGCCCCCGCGATTTTCACCAGCTCGAAAGTGTGACGGTGCAGATGGACCGGATGCGCTTCGTCGCTGCGGTTATCGAACACCAGCCGATAACGACGGTTCGCCTGAACGCGAATCGGATCGGCCTTCGGGAATGACTTGCCATTGATGGTCCATTTGTCGGCCCAATGGTGCCCGGCGAATTTCTTTTCAAACACCAATGGGACGCGCTCCATCGGCAAATCCGGTTTGCCGGCGCCTCCAAATATCGTGTAGTCCCATTGTTCATCGCCCGGCGCCGTCCAGCGCGCTTCACCGGATTGTCCGGAATACTCGATCACAATTCCCATCCCGCGCTCGCGATCATGATCGTCGGTGGCTCCCAGAATCCACACGCCGGGCTGATTCATCTCCACCATGGCGTCGATGCGCTCGGCCGGACCGAGTTCCAGCGCCTGCACGTCCTGGGGAGTCTTCACCGGATTCCCATCCATCGCAACCACGCGAAACTTATGTCCCGCGACGGCTATTCTGCGCGTGATGGTTGCGCTAGCGTTGAGGATTCGCATCAAAACACGCTGGCGCTCCTTCACCCGGATCGGCTCACCGTGTCCCAGTGCGCGATCGTTTATCGAGAAAAGATTGTAGGCCACGTCAACCGAATCGTCACCCTCGCCACCGCTCGACATGTAGGGATCCCATTCCTTGAGCGCGAGAAAAATCTCCTGATCGTAATTCCCCGGCTCGCTCCGTGGGTCAATATAAATGAAACCGAACTGTCCAGTGTACGTGGCGCGCTTTAAATTCCGTCCGGCTGTGACGTGCGTGTGATACCAGCGCGTGCCGCTCGGCGCGGGAGTGAAACTGTAGCGAGCCATTTTGTGCGCGGGCAGCATAGGCGTGCCTTCTTCCATGGCGCCGTCCACCGCGGAGGGGATCCCCAATCCGTGCCAATGGACTATTTCCGGGTCGCCCGTGTCATTGAATACATCGATGCTGACGGGCCGGCCCTCTTTCATCCGCAGCAGCGGCCCCGGAACTTGCCCGTTGTAGGCGATGGTCTTCACCACTTTGTGAGGCGCGATTTCGAAGCTCGCGGGCGCGATGTGCAGAGTGAAGTCGGCCGGCCCGGCTCCGAACAGCCCTGCCGGAACCGCAGCCGCTCCGAGCGAAGCCAGAAAATGCCGACGATGCATCTGATTCCAATGGTAAACCGCTTTCGCCTCCCGCCTTGCTATCCTGATACTTCGTGCGCCGCCTTCTGTTAGCCTTCGTTCTTACCCTCCCGCTGGCCGCTGCCTCGGCTCCCTCGTTGCTGGATATCCTCAGCGACGAACTCCAGCGTAATTTCACCATTCTGAAGCAAAAGGGCGATCCGCCTCCTTATTACATGGACTACACGGTGACCGATGAGGAAAGCCAGTCTCTGTCCGCGTCCTTTGGAACCATCGATTCCCGTAGCAAAGATCATCTCCGCTATCTCGACGTGACGTTGCGCGTCGGTACGCCTCAGCTCGATAACTACCATTCGGTGAACGGCCAAAGAGGACGCTTCACTCGCGGCGAAGTTGTTCCTTTGGACGATGTGCCGGATGCCATCCGGCGCAGAGTGTGGCTCGACACCGACCGCACCTACAAGCTGGCTGCGCGGCGCCTCATCGAAATCAAATCCAACCAGGAGGTGAAGGTGAAGGACGCCGACAGCTCCGCGGATTTTTCGAGTGAGCCGCCCGCAACCTATCAGGAGCCGCCCCCGCCCATCGGAAACATTGACGAGCAATGGTCCGAGCGCGCCCGCAAGTGGTCCGCCGCTGTGGCCGATTTTCCCGACGTGCTGTATTCGAGCGTCAGTCTCTCGGCGCAACGATTGTCGAAGTACATGGTGAGCACGGAGGGCACGCACCTGCTGCATGGGCGCAACTTCGTGAGCTTGTCCATCGTCGCGCGGGGCAAGGCGACCGACGGTATGGATTTGGTCGCCATGCAGGACTATCAAGCGGCCGACCTGGCGCACTTGCCCCCGCCGGCCGAGGTGGAAGCCGCAGCCAAGCGTGTGGGACACGACCTGGCGGACTTGGTTCAGGCACCCGCCGTGGAGCCGTTTGTTGGCCCCGCCATTCTTTCCGGACGTGCCGCCGCAGTCTTCTTCCATGAGATCTTCGGGCACCGCATCGAAGGACATCGCCAGAAGGACGAAGCCGAAGGCCAAACATTCACCAAAGCCGTGGGTACCTCCGTGTTGCCCAGTTTTCTCTCCGTGGTGTTCGATCCCACCCGCCGGACGCTGGATGGAATCGATCTCAATGGTTACTACACGTATGACGACGAGGGCGTGAAAGCCAGGCCCGTCACGGTGGTGGAGGACGGCGTTCTGAAAACATTCCTGATGTCGCGCTCTCCCATCGACGGCGTGGATCATTCCAATGGCCACGGTCGCCGCCAGCCTGGACTGGAAGTCGTCTCGCGCCAATCGAACTTGATTGTCGAATCGAAGAAGCAAGTTTCCGAAAAAGCTTTGCGCGACATGTTGATTGCCGAAGTGAAACGCCAGAATAAGCCCTACGGTTTGTATTTCGACGAAATCACCGGTGGTTACACCACCACGCAGCGCCGGGGATTGCAGGCCTTCACCGTGATTCCGCTGATGGTTTACCGGGTGTTCGCCGACGGGCGTCCCGATGAACTGGTGCGCGGTGTGGACATTGTGGGAACTCCGCTCTCCAGTTTCGCCAAGATCCTGGCCACTTCCGACAAGCCGCAAGTGTTCAACGGGTACTGTGGCGCTGAATCGGGGCAGGTGCCGGTTTCGGCCAGTTCGCCGGCCATTTTGGTTTCCGAGATTGAAATTCAGAAGAAGCAACACTCGCAGGACCGGCCGCCGCTCCTGGGCCGTCCCATCGATCCGGGAGCCACCAAGTGAAGTATTGTCTATTGGCAATTGGCCTTTTGCCCTTGGCGGCGATCACCTTTGGGCAAACTCGGACGGCCAATAGCCAACAGCCAACGGCTAATGGCGATACTTTGCTGCGCGCCATGAAGGACGAAATCGCTCGCGTTCAGGAACTGATCCGGCTGCGTGTTGGCCTCGATCCGCCTTACTACACCGAGTATCGTGTCGAGGATACGGTTAGCCATTCGATTACCGCTTCGTTGGGCGCGCTGATAGATGAAAGCGATGAGGCTTTTCGCGTTCCGTCCGTCACAATGCGCGTCGGAACCGCCAGTTTCGATAATTCCGATCACGTTTACTCCACTGCCTACGGCGGCAATCGTTACGATCCCGGGCGTCTCCCGCTGGATAGCGACTATCTTGCTTTCCGGCAGGTATTTTGGCTGGCCACCGATCGCGTCTATAAGACCGCCGAGGATGCCATCGCACGCAAGCGATCGTCACTCAAGAACATGACTCAGCCGGACGTGCTGCCCGACTATTCCAGCGCGCCGCCGGCCCATCTCATTTTGCCGATCGAACGAAAACCGTTCGCGTCCGATACCTGGAAGAAGGAAACGATCCGGCTGTCGGGTCTTTTGGATGCCTATCCCAAGGTGCTCAGCTCGGGCGTCGAGATACACAGCTCGCAATCCACCAACTACATCGTTACGTCGGAAGGGACTGAACTGCGCACTCCCGAGGACGTCGCTTACTTGCGAGTGTCAGGGCATGGGATGGCGCCCGATGGAACGCAGGTGCGGGATGCGCTGGTGTTTCAAGCGTTCTCACCCGATGGTCTGCCGTCCGAAGAAGCGCTGACGCGTGATATCAAGGCGCTGGGCGAACATGTCACCACGCTGAGCCAGGCTGCGGTGGGTGAAGCCTATGATGGCCCGGTGCTTTTTGAGGCTCCGGCGGCCGCTCAGTTGTTCGGTCAGCTGCTGGGCGACAACCTGAAGGTAACGCGCAAGCCGGTGAGCGATCCGGGGCGCGCTTCGCGGTATTCGCCGAGTGAGCTCGAGAATAAGATCGGCTCCCGCATTCTGCCGGAGTGGATGGATGTGACGGATGATCCCACTCAGACGCAATTTCAAGGTCACACCCTGCTGGGACATTACGTCTACGATATGGAGGGCGTTGCTCCTAAGCCCCTGACGCTGGTGGAGAAAGGTGTGTTGAAGAGCTTTCTGTTGACGCGCACTCCGGTGTTCAAGAATTACCCCGGTTCCAATGGACATGCGCGCCTG
Organism: Bryobacterales bacterium; assembly: GCA_963781905.1. Taxonomy (GTDB): domain Bacteria; phylum Acidobacteriota; class Terriglobia; order Bryobacterales; family Bryobacteraceae; genus Palsa-89. The sequence goes on along the minus strand of CAWAHZ010000010.1, from coordinate 2,176,768 downwards.
ACCGGCGCCTACGGCACGCGTTCGCCCGGGTTTGGCAATCTGTTTATCCGCGCGTCCCAGACCACGCCCGCGGCCGACATGAAAAAGAAGCTGATCGATATGTGCCGCGACCGCAACAAACCGTACGGAATTTTGATCCGCAAGTTGGATTTTCCTTCCACAGCGTCCATCGACGAACTGGGACAAGTGTCGCAGGCCGCCGGTGGATCGCATCCCGTGGTGCCCCCGTTGCTGGCCTACAAAGTTTATCCAGATGGCCGGGAGGAAATGGTGCGCGGACTCTTCTTCCATGAGGTCACCACCAAATCCCTCAAGGACATCGAAGCAGCATCCGACGAAAACTACGTATTCGATTTGATCGATTCGAACGCTCCATTTGCACTGGTGGGAGCGGGATCGTTCACCACCACTTCTGCCGTGATTGCACCCGCGGTGCTTTTTGAGGAGCTGGAGCTGGAGCCGGCCAAGGAAGAAACCTTGCAGCCACCTATCGTCCCGCCGCCCGCGCTCACCGGCCAACCCGCCAATACCGCAGAGGCCAAACCGAGCCGCGATTTACCAAGCCGCGGCCGTCAGGGAGCGGTCAGTAATTAATGGGCTTGCTGTTTCGTGCGATTTTTCGCGAAGTAGCCAAGAGCGCCATTTTCGGAGCGGCGCTCTTCACCTTCGTCTTATTCCTGCAGCGCGTCGGCAAGCTGTTCGAAATCCTGGTGCGCAGTTCAGCGCCGCCGTCCACCGTCGCACATTTGTTCGTTCTCGCCATTCCGTTCACTCTGTCTTTTACTTTGCCCTTAGGCGTGCTGGCGGGCGTGCTCATCGCCTTAAGCCGGATGTCGAGCGACGGCGAGATTATCGCCATGCGCGCCGCCGGAGTTCCCAGCCGCAAGGTGATCCCGCCGGTACTGCTGTTTGCAACCATCGCGATGTTCGTCACGGCCACTGCCACGCTGTGGCTGACGCCCTACTCCGCCTGGACCACCCAAAAAGTTCTGAATCTGCTCAAAGCCGCGGAGCTGAGCTCGGAGATCCAACAACAGGTTTTCGACGAAGGCTTTCCCAATCGCGTGGTGTACATTAGCGAGGTGCTTCCCGGCGCCGTGACTCGCTGGAACAACGTCTTCATCGCCGACACCACGCCCGTGGAGGAACGCAAGAAGACCGATCATGATCGCGGCGACGGCCCCAGCGTCACGGTGGCCGCGCATGCCATCCCGGTTCCCGACGTAGCGCGCAATCAGATCCAGGTCATGTTGCAGGACGGCCATACCTATGATGTCGGCAAGGATTTAACGGATTATTACTGGTACGACTACGCCGGGACGCAGGTTCTTGAAGCCGTCAAGCCCAGTGACGCTCCCACCAAGGGTTATACCGAAATCGATACCCTTCCGCTGTATCGAATGGCTTATCGCGACAAAAAGGCCGACGCCAAGGTGGTTCAGGGGATGCACGAGCGCTGCAAGGGCGAGAAAGATCCCGACGGCTGCCTGAAGTCGGAAATCAAGCTCGATAGAGATAGTCTCATTCAGGCACGCATTGAGCTGCACCAGCGGCTGGCGTTGCCGCCGGCCTGTTTCCTGCTGGCTCTGATCGGAATTCCGCTCGGCATATCTTCGCGCAAGGGCGGCAAGTCGGGCGCCTTTGTCATCACCGTGGCTCTGGCCTTCGTCTACTGGATGGGACTCATCGCGGCCAACGGTCTGGCCAAACAACAGAAGCTTCCGGTGGGCATCGCGATGTGGATTCCGAACACCGTTTTCGCCGTGGTCGGCGTCTTCCTGCTCACTCGCATCGAGCGGCCCGGCGATCGCGACTGGTATGCGGTTATCTCCGGTTGGATTACCGCCGCCTGGACTGGCCTGCGTGGAAAGCTACCCACCGCCGCACAGGTTCGCGCGCGTACCCGGGGCCGGCGAATGTTTCTGATCCCCCAGGTAGTGGATCGCTACGTTCTGAAAAGCTTCCTGTTCTGGTTCGCCCTGCTGCTCATCGGCTTCGTCTTCATGACGCACGTCTATACCTTCTTCGATCTGTTGAGCGACATCGTGAAGAACCAGATTGCGATGACGCGCGTCTTCACCTATCTGTTCTTCCTGACGCCCCAGCTGGTTTTCGATTCCGCGCCCTTGAGCGTCCTGGTGGCCGTTCTGATCACTTTCGGTATTCTCACCAAGCACAACGAAATAACCGCCATGAAAGCCAGCGGCGTCAGCCTGTACCGTCTGGCTGTGCCGGTGCTGGCCGCGGCGCTGCTGATGAGCGCCGGTTTATTTGCCTTCGGACATTACTACGTGCCGGACGCCAATCGCAAGCAGGACGCGATTCGCAAAGAGATCAAGGGCAAGCCGGTGCAGACCTACCTGCATCCCGACAAGAAATGGGTCTTCGACCCAGGCCTGAATAACGATCCGCGCGTTTTCTATTTCAACTACATCGACGGCGCGAAAAAGGAAATGTCGCAGCCGCAGGTGTACGAGCTGGACGCCGCGAATTTTCACGTGCACAAACATATCTCCGCCGAGAAAGCGCGCTGGGAGCCGACGCTTCGCACCTGGATTTTCGAGAACGGTTGGAGCCGCGAGGATCCGGGAGGTCCCAAGCCGACGTTTAAGAGCTTTATGGGACAGACCGCCACTTTCCCCGAAGTGAACGAGCGTCCCGATTACTTTCTGCAGGAGGTGCTACAGGATCAGCAGATGAATTATCAGCAGCTAGCATCCTACATTCGCGATCTGCAGCGCAGCGGCATCGACACCATCGCTCTGCAGGTGAGCTATTTCCGCAAGTTCGCCCTGCCCCTGTTCGCGCTCGTGATGGCCTTGATCTCGGTGCCCTTTGCGTTCCTGGCCGGCAACCGCGGCGCCATGGCGGGCGTGGCCGTCAGCTTCACCATTGCCATCGCTTACTGGACCATCGGCAAGCTGTTCGAGCAACTGGGCGACGTAAATCTGCTGCCGGCCATGCTGGCCGCCTGGTCGCCGGATTTGATCTTCGCCATGGCCGGGCTCTACTTCTTCACGCGCATGCGCACCTAGCCGGCGCTTATTGCGCTTGCTTGGCCGAAATCCCAATCGGCGTGCCGATAATGTCTCCCGAAACCACCATCTCCACGCGCCGGTTCTTTTGACGGCCGGCGGCGGTGTCGTTGGTCGCCACTGGATCGTCCTTGCCGAATCCCTTGGAGGTGACGTCGTCGGGTGCGATGCCTTCGCCGAGCAAATAGCTCCGCACGCCCTCGGCACGGTTATCGGATAACTTCAGGTTGTAATCGTCGCTCCCGATGCTATCGGTATAGCCGTCCACCTCCAGGCGCAGGCCCGGATGCGAAAGGATGATGCCCGAGATTTTCGCCAGCTTCTCGCGGGCCGCCGGACGCAAGGTGTACTTGTTGAAATCGAACAGCACGTCCGACATGTTGACGATCAGTCCGCGCGCGGTGTCGCGCGTTTCGAGGATCAGGTTGAATTGTTGCAGCAATTGCTGCCGCAGCTGCTGCTGCGCCTGCTCGGCTTGCGCGCGCAAACGATCCGCCTCTTGCGCCTTTTGCTCGGCCTGCTGAGCCTGCAGTTTGGCCAGTTCCGCTTGATGCTGCTGTTCATCCGCGCTCAACCTGGCCTGTTCGGCTTTCAGCCGCTCCACTTCTTCCTGCGCCCGCGCTGCTTCAGCCCGGGCCTGCTCCTCCGCCGCTCGTTGAGCCGACTGGGCAGCCTGAGCGTCCGCCAACGCCTTCTGACGTGCCGCCTCATCCGCCGCGGCCCGCGCCGCCGCCTCCCGATCGGCCGCTTCCTGCTTCTCGCGTGCGATTCGTTCGTCTTCCTGCCGCTTCAGCGCCAGCAAACGCGCGGTTTCTGCGTTCTGCACTGCCTCTCGCGATGTCATGATCACGGGCTTGGCGCCGGCTTTGCGCGCCTCATATGCTTCGGCCTGTCGCAGAAGATTATCGGCGCTGTCATAGGTGTCCTTGGCGTATTGGTCCGCGTTGGCAACCTGTGCAATCTGGACGGCGTTCTCGGCTTCCAGCAATTGCAGCGGCACCGCCTTGTCGGTCTTCACCGGATGGAATCTGCCGGGCGTGCCCGTAATGGTGTAGGATCCGCGCTTCAGCAAATCGTATTTCACCGCGGTCTGCTCCACCTTGCCCACCGTGTCCTGGCGGATGATGTTCTCCATCACCACCACGTCGCTCGGCTGGCTGACGCCGAAGTATGGCTCGGCCGTAACGATGAGCGCGAAAGCCTGCAAGTCCGTGGTCACATCCAGGTGCGAGTTCCCGCCGTCCAGAACCACTTCGCCCAGATTTTTCGAACGTCCTTCAGGCGTGATCGCCCATAGCACATACGTCAGGTATTCCGGCCCGTACTGGGAAGCCGGAAGCAGCTTGTGCATTTCCGTTTTCACTTCGATGTAGCCCGGCCGGCTGTTGACGTCCGCATGTCCTGTCGCGTCTGGCGCGAGCGGCGTGCCGCGCAGATCCACCTTCGTCCAGCCGCTGCGATGGCGATAGCTCACTGCGTTCGTGGTCCGCTCCACCACGGTGACGCGGAATATCGGTTGATCGCCGGGAGCCTGCGCTCGCAGGCCGGTGGTACTAAGAGACCCTACGGTAAGTAATAAGATCACGCCTAATTTGTTCATGGTTGGTCCTTCTGCTCGATGAATCGACACCGAGCTTCATCAAACGCAACTAGGCTGCCAACAAGTAAGGGCTTTATTTTGAGCAATCGGGCGTTGCAGAGGCGAATCCTGCCTTGCAATTTCTTCCCTCTCACCACGTAAGGCAACTCCTCGCGTGCGCAGGTGAAGAAACTCAAATTCTCATATTCGGCCCTCGCCAAGCGATGTTATACTGTAAAAAGTTGTCAGCCTAGGCGGGTGAACTTACGGTGGCTCGCGGTTTAGCACGGGTTGGAAGTTTCGGCCTTTTTCTCTATCTGATCCCTGTTGTCGGGTTGCTCCTGGTTGCTCCAAGTGTTGCGCCCGGCGCCAGTTCGGCCGACGACGACAAAGTCTCCATCACTCCTCGCGGTAAGACCGACACCGATGCCAAGCCGGTGGTGATCGAGTCACGTCCCGGAACCCTCCGCATCGACACCACGCTGGTCCAAATCAATGTCACGGTCACCGATCCGTTAAATCGCTTCGTTACCGGTCTTGAGAAAGAGCACTTCCGGCTTTTCGAGGACAAGATCGAGCAAAAGATCCGCGATTTCTCGAGTGAGGACGCGCCGCTTTCCATCGGGTTGGTGTTCGATACCAGCGGCAGCATGGGCCCCAAGCTGCAAAAATCGCGCCAGGCTGCGGTGCAGTTTTTCAAAACCGCCAATCCGGAGGATGAATTCTTCCTGATTGAATTTAACGACCGGCCGGAGCTGGTGGTTCCCTTCACTCCCGATACCGACGATATTCAGAACCGTCTCGAGTTTGCGCAGTCCAAAGGCAAAACCGCGTTGCTGGATGGCGTATACATGGCGATGAATCAAATGAAAAAAGCGCGCAATCCGCGCAAAGCCATTCTGATCATCTCCGATGGCGGCGACAACAACAGCCGTTATACTGAAAGTGAGATCAAGAACGCCGTCCGTGAAGCTGACGTGCAGATCTATGGAATCGGCATCTTCGAGCCCATCGGATCGCGCGGCCGGACTCCGGAAGAGCAGATGGGTCCGAGTCTGTTGAGTGAAGTCGCCGAGCTGACCGGCGGACGCAGCTACAATGTGGAGAATCTCAACGAACTTGCCGACATCGCAGCAAAAATCGGAATCGAACTTCGCAATCAATACGTGCTGTACTACAGCTCCAGCAACCTGGCGCGGGATGGCAAGTATCGTCACGTCAACGTCAAGCTGGTGCAGCCCCGCGGCCTTCCGCCACTCAAGGCATTTTTCCGCCTCGGGTATTATGCGCCGTCTCAGTAGCTTTGCCGCTTTCTTCCTGCTGGCTTCCTCCCGCTTCCTTTGGGCGCAAAACCCGCCACAGCCTCAGTCTGTCGAAGATCCCACCTTCAGCGTAGATACGCGCCTGGTGGAGCTGCCGGTCACCGTCCTGAATAAAGACGGCAAACTGGTTACAGACCTGCAGCAGAAATCCTTCAAGGTTTTCGAAAACGGCGTCGAGCAGCCCATCAAGATCTTCCGCCATGAGGACGTTCCGATTTCGCTCGGCATCATCATCGACAACAGCGGCAGTATGCGCGAAAAGCGGCAGAAGGTGGAAACCGCTTCGCTCGATCTGGTGAGAGCCTCCAACCCGCATGGACGAAGTCTTCATCGTCAACTTCAATGACGACCCTTTTCTGGACGTTCCAATGACCAGTGACATCAAGAAAATGGAGGAGGGCATTGCCCGCATCGATTCGCGCGGAGGCACCGCCATGCGCGAGGCCATCGACATTCGATGACCTATCTGAAGAAAGAAGGCCATCGCCAGAAGAAAGTTCTGCTGGTCATCACCGACGGCAACGATAACGCCAGTACCATCAGCCTCGAAAAGCTGGTGAGCCGGGCGCAGCAGAGCGAAGTGCTGGTGTACGCCATCGGCCTGTTGAATGAGGAAGAGCGTCGCGAGGCGCGTTTGGCCAAGCGCGCGTTGGATGCCATCACCCAGGACTCGGGAGGGCTCGCGTTTTATCCCAAGGGCCCGGCCGAAGTGGACGCCATCGCACTGCAGGTGGCGCACGAAATCCGCAATCAATACACCATCGCTTATTCACCGACAGTGCAGCGGATGGACGGCAGCTTCCGCCAGATCAAAGTTACGGTGAACGGTCCCGGCCATCCGCAAGTGCGCACCCGCACCGGTTACTACGCCACTCCCGATTCGTCGCCCAAGAAAGCCCTGAGCCAGCTGAAGTAATGTTGCGCTTCCCGTGGCGCGCAACCACTCTAGTGTGGCGTGTCTCCGCGGGCTATCGCCTGCGTCCCTGGCGCAGCCCGTACTTGCGCTGGCGCATCGAAACGTACTGGGGTGTTCCCGCCGAGAGCATCGGCTGTGTGGAATTCTGGCGATTTCTGTGGCAGCATCGCCGCGACCTGATGCGCTTCCTTGCGTGGGCCGGGCGGATGAGATAGCCGGATTACTTGCCGGGAGTGGCCGGTTTAACCGGAGCCGGCGGGACATCCCCGAAGTAGTTGTCGTTGAGCGTTACCGGTGTGTGCGCCTTGATCTGCTCCATGGCTTCCTTGGCCATCTTCGGCTTCAAGTCCTTCTCGATTTGCGCCTTGGCCTCATCGAAAGTCTTGGCGTCACGCGAAGTGATTTTGATGATGTGATAGCCGAACTGTGTTTTCACCGGCTCGCTCACTTGGCCTATCGGCAAAGAGAACGCTGCCTGGTCGAAGGGTCCCACCATCTGGCCATGTTTGAAGCTGGGCAATTCGCCGCCCTTGGCGCCGGATCCGGAGTCATCCGATTCCGCTTTGGCCAATGTGGCGAAATCGGCCCCTGCCAGGATTTTCTTCCGAATATCCTGCGCCTTGGCCAGCGCTTCCTCGTCGGTAAGATCTTTTTCGTCTTTCTTCAACGGAACCGTCGATCCTTTGAAGCGAATCAAGATATGGCTTCCCTGAGCCTCTTCGAATTCCGACTTGTGCTGGTCGTAGTACGAACGCAGATCGAGCTCGGTAAAGTGCGTGTCGTCGGTAATCCGCTTGGCGAGCGTATTGGCGAGAAAGCTGTCGCTCTGGATAGCCATCATGCGTTTCACTTCAGCGCTCTCATCCAGCTTGCGTTTGCGGGCTTCCTGAGCCATCGTCTCCAGTTCGGCGTACTGTTGCGCCACTTGCCGCTTCTGCGCCGCGGAGCTGGCCGGGCGGCCATTGGACGCGAGCGCGGACAACAGCACCTCGAATTGAGCGCGCGTCAAAGTGACATTGCCGACCGTGAGAACCACGGTGTCGGGACCGACTTTCGTCTCGTCGGGGGCGGTCACCGGCGCCAGCGCCGGAGGAGCCGGTTTCGGCGGAGCGGCGGGTGAAGACTGCTGCGCCATACCGGCGGCGGCGAATCCGGAAAGGGCCAATACAAGGGCTAATTCGGATGATTTCATGGATAGTTTCATTGTACCCGGTTGCCGCTCCCTATGCTCGTCGCACGCTTCTTCCCAGCCCTTTTCCCGCCCACGCTGCTCTTGACCACGCTCTTGCCGTTTCCGCGCGTCCCAGCCGGCGCAGCCCGTTCCATCGCTGCCCGGATATAGCGCCGCACGAACGGCCGCTCCACTTCGCTATGGCTCGCGAACTTGATGTGACGCATGGCCTTGCCCGTTCCCTCCAGCACACCATTCGGATCGGGCAGTGACGCGCCGCGCGGGAAACCGAGGTTCACATGCCCCGCGTTGGTGGTGATGTAGCAGAACATGTCCTTCATCTTGCCGCTGAACCCGAACCACACCGCGACCGTATAGACCTGGTAGATGGATTCGGACGCATCGGGCGCCTCCTCGAGAATGATCTCCCGTAGCGCCAGCGCAAGGTCCGAAATGTTGCGGTCGTACGCTGTCAGGAATCCGATGAGTTGGGGATCGGGTGGGCGCTCCACTCTACGACTCAATATACACCGAACCTAATCCTACGCCAGCCGTAAACTGGAACAGTGCCGCGCCTCGGGGGAATTGAAGCTGGAGGATCGAAGTTCAAGTGCGCGACGGGCACTGGTCCCGGGGATGCCGAAATAACCGAGATCCCCACCACTACACCCCGCCAGACCATAGCGCGCGTGGTCGAGTTTTTCACTTCTCGCGAGCCTGTGGAGGCCATAGGGATCGCGTCTTTCGGACCTATCGATCCGAATCCAAAATCGCCCACTTTCGGTTACATAACTTCGACGCCAAAGCTCGGCTGGAGGAACTTCGATTTTGCAGGAGCAGTGCAGGGCGCGCTCGGGATCCCCGTCGCGTTTGACACAGACGTGAACGCCGCGGCGCTGGCCGAATCGCGTTGGGGCGCTGCGCGCGGCTCGCGCAGTTTTCTTTATGTGACGGTCGGCACGGGTCTGGGCGGAGGTGCATTCATCGATGGCCGATTGCTGCACGGACAGCGGCATCCCGAGATGGGCCACATTCGCATCCCGCACGATCGCGCACGCGATCCGTTCGTGGGCCATTGTCCCTACCATGGCGATTGTCTGGAGGGGCTAGCCGCGGGCCCGGCAATCGAAGCACGCTGGGGCCAGCCTCCTGATCTGCTTCCCGATGGACACGCGGCATGGGACCTCGAAGCCGAATATCTGGCCCTCGGCATCGCGAGTTGGACATGTACGCTCTCGCCGGAACAAATTATCCTGGGCGGCGGAGTCATGCAGCGGGCGGAGCTATTTCCAAAGATTCGCAATCGGGTAGCGGAGTTGCTGAACGGATATGTGGAGCTTCCCGGCATCGTGCCTCCCGGGTTGGGCACGCGCTCCGGTGTACTCGGCGCCATCGCGCTGGCGTCCGGCTGGCGGCCGCTATCCCCAGCGTGGTGAGCTGCGATCGCTTGGAAGGCAGCGATCGAGCCGTGATCCGCGAATTGCAAACCATCCACGATACAGGCGCAGTACAAGTCCGAGTTCGGAAAATATGCAGCGACGCTTGTCGAATTGGGGCTGCCCGCCAGCGGCGATAAAGATGGTTACCTTTTCACCATGACGGCAACGCCCTCGGCCTACGTGATCCATGCCAATCCGAAGGTGTTTGGTCGCACCGGCCGTCGGACCCTTTACACCGACCAGAGCGCTGTCATTCGTCAGAATCGGTCGGCCGAGCCCGCGAACGCGAGTAGCTCGCCTTTGCCCGACTGGCTGGCGAAACCGCCTGCACGCACGGACTAGGTTTCGCGTCATAATTATAGTCATGGTGCAGTTTTCGAAACGCCGCCGCGCACGCGGTTTCTCGCTGATCGAGCTTCTGATCGTCATCGCGATCATCTTGATTATTCTGGCCATCGCCGTTCCCAAGTTGGGAAGCGCGCGCATGAACGCCAACGAGATGGCCGTGATCCGTGAATTGCAGACCATTAACACCATGCAGGTTCAGTACATGTCGCAGTTCCAGCGGTTCGCCACCACCTTAGCCGAATTGGGGCCGCCCGCCAGCGGCGGACCTGGACCGCAAGCTGCCGACCTGATTCCCAACGCTCTTTCCGGTGGTGATAAGGATGGATACACCTTCACCATGACAGCTACACCCTCGGGTTATACTCTCAACGCGAATCCTAAGGTGTTCAACACTTCCGGCCGCCGCACTTTTTATACCGATCAGAACGGACTCATTCACCAGAATTGGTCCGCTGAAGCTGCCAACGCCAGTAGCCCCGAATTCAAGTAACCGTGTCCGGTTCGTAACATTGCTGGGACAAAAGTAACCTCTCCCAATAAATCATTTCTTTCGCCTGACGTTCGCTTTTGGGAAGCGGTGTTCGTGTATGGGAATCATGCACTTAGGCGCATTTTTTTGCAAACGAAATTGCCGCCGCGTGCGTAGAACACTGCATGAGTGCTTGTGAACCAGTCTCCACACCAAGTAGTTCTTGTCCCGTGACGGACGCCGCTGGAAGCACCATCCGCCGTCGCGATATTTCCGGATTCTCTCTCACCGAAGCTGTGTATGCAGAAGGTGTGAATCTGGCGCGGCATTGCCACGCAAACTCCTATCTCAATTTAGTCCTCGCCGGGACGTATATCGAGCGGCACTGCGATCGCGAATTTCAGTGGAGTGAAGGCTCGCTGCATTTTCTGCCGGCGGGAGCGCGCCACGAAAATCAATTCCAGACGGCGGCGCGTGTGCTGCGCGTGAAGATCGAGACGGGAGTGATGCAAAGGTTGGGTATTGAACGCGCTCTTTCGGAGCCGAGGGAAATCACGGGGCCGCTGTCGGCGTGGCTCGGCAATCGGATGATGCGCGAGTTTATGTCCCAGGACGATATCGCTCCGCTGGCCATCGAAGGCGTGCTGCTGGAGATGCTGGCCGAGAGCGCGCGTTGCTCCGACGAAACGCATGGATCGAGCGCTCCCGGCTGGTTGAGACGCGTTCGCGAGCTGTTGCAGGATTCCTATCTCGAAGCGCCCGGTCTGAATGCGCTGGCCGGTGTCGCCGGCGTGCACCCCGTGCATCTTTCGCGCGAGTTCCACAAGCACTTTCAAATGACAATCGGAGAATACATCCGCAAGCGGCGCATCGAGCATGCTTCCGATCTGCTCTCGCACTCGGATCTTTCGCTGGCCGAAATCGCGCGTACCTGCGGGTTCTCCGATCAAAGCCACTTCTGCGCTCTGTTCAAGAAGCACTCCGGGATGACCCCGGCCAAGTTCCGCGACTTGTCCAGTGACTCCTCGCGGCGCCCGGCTAGACCCACCAGGCTTGGGCCGGTTTCTCTGTGATCACGATTTCATTGAGGAACTTGGCGCCCTTGGCGAGTCCTTCTTCCGGCGACAGCAACGTGTCCTCGTGCTCGATCGATAACACGTAATCGTACCCGAACATCCGCAGCGTGGATATAAATTCTTTCCACCAGCCGTACGCGTGTCCATAGCCCACCGTGCGGAAGATCCAGGAGCGGTTGCGTTCGTCCGTGTACTTTTTCGTATCCAGTACTCCGGTCTTCGGAAGATTGGCGGGGTAGATCTGGGTGTCCTTGGCATGCACGTGAAAAATGGAATCGCCCAGCACCCGGATGGCTGCAATCGGATCGATATTCTGCCAGAACATGTGGCTGGGATCGTAATTGCATCCGATGCTCGTTCCCGCGATGGCTCTGAGCTTCAGCAGCGTCTCTGGACTGTATGCAACGAAGCCGGGATGCATCTCGATGGCGATCTTGACGCCGTGGTCCTTGGCGAACTGCGCGTGCCTGGTCCAGTAGGGCGTCACTTTTTTCTCCCACTGCCAATCCAGAACCTCCAGGTATTCCGGCGGCCACGGACACGTCACCCAGTTGGGATATTTCGCGTGATTGCTGTCGCCGGGACAGCCCGAAAAATCGTTGACCACCGGCACCCCAAGCTTTTCCGCCAGGCGCACCGTCTTGCGGCTGGTCTCCTGGTACGCTTTGGCGACGTCCGTATTGGGATGTAGCGGATTTCCATGACAGCTCAGCGCGCTGATGGAAAACCCGCGATCTTCAAGCTTCGCCTTGAAATCCCGCAGCGCAATGCGATCGGTGAGCATCGACAATGGGCAATGCGGGTCGCCCGGATAATTGCCCGTGCCCAGCTCCACGCTGTGGATATCGATACTTTCCAGTTTGTCGAGGACCTGATCGAGCGGAAGCTTGCTCAATAGTGCGGTAAAGACGCCGATTCTCATCGAAAGATCATTATACGAACGCCCAGGGACGGTATGCGGCGCCATGCGCGGTCGGAGGTGACGGCGGTGGCGCGGAGATGCTTGGCGAGGGTGAGGCAGGCGCGGTCGCCGAGGGAGAGCCCGTGCGATTTGGTGAATTGAGTAAATTCACTACTCAGGTAGGCGAGGTCTTCTGTCCAATCTTGGACCGCAAGCTCCAGATGGGCCAGAGATCCACGAATCCCGCCAGTAGATGCGCCCCTTTGAACGAGCTTGTGGATGGTCTCGGCCAGATTCACAGCGCTAATGGCGGATCTCTCCATGAGTTCCGCCACGCGCTGATGGCCCGCCTCCAACTGCACCAAAGCAATGAGGGCTGTCGAATCTAAGACATACTCAGTCATCGAGTTCACGCCGCGCCTCTTTGCGCCGATCCTCGATCAGTTCGTCCGACAATAGCTTGCCGCCTTTTGGGCGAAACTGGGAGAAATATGCCTGCGCTTTTCGGAGAGCCTCGGCCCGAGTCCACAAGATGAGTTGATCTTTTTCCAAGCGCCCGATCACAGCCGTGCCCTTCTCAAGTCTCATCTGCTTTCGTACTTTAGCCGGAAGCAAGATCCTTCCCGAGCTGTCCACGGCCACGGTAAATTGTTCCATACACCAATTTTAGCAAATCTGGCAGATTCTATAAATCTGCCACTTTCCATTCATCCCGCCGTGCTGCGATGCTCGATACCCAGTTGCTGGCACTTCTTATACAGATGGCTGCGCTCCAGCCCCAGCGCCCGCGCGGTATCCGTCATTTTGTAATTGTGCTTCTTCAACTCGGCCAGGATGATCTCGCGTTCATGCGCATCCATGCGCTCCCCCAAAGGTTGTTGTGATAACGCCTGTTGTGATAACGCCTGTTGTGATAACGCCTCGGCGCCCTCTAGCGACATCGATGGCGCGCTCGAATCGGTGGGAAGCGCTAACCGCGCGGTGGCGCCGTCCACGCTGTCATCGGCCAGCAGCAGCAGCCTTTCCACCACGTTGCGCAGCTCTCTCACATTGCCCGGCCAAGAGTAGCGCTCCAATTCCGCATAAGCCTCCGGCTCGATTTCGCGCGCCCTCCAATCGTTCTGCTCCGCCACGGCCTGCGCGAAGAAATCCACGAGCAACCGGATATCCTCCCGGCGTTCGCGCAGTGGAGGCAGCACAATCGGAAACACAAAGACGCGATGGTACAAATCCTGGCGAAACTCACCCTTGCGCACCAGTTCGTCCAGATTGCGATGCGTGGCCACGATGACACGCACGTCGACGGTAATCGGCCGGTCACCACCGATCCGCTCCACTTCCTTCTGCTCCAGAACGCGCAGCAGTTTGGCTTGCATCAGCGCTGGCATGTCGCCGATCTCATCTAAGAACAGCGTGCCGCCGTGCGCTTGTTCGAACTTGCCGGTGTGCCGCGCGGCCGCTCCCGTGAACGCGCCTTTCTCATGGCCGAATAATTCGGATTCGATCAACTCCGCGGGAACCGCCGCGCAGTTGAGCGTGATGAACGGGCCATTGCGGCGCTGGCTCTTTTCGTGCAGCGTGCGCGCGATCAGCTCTTTGCCGGCTCCGGTCTCTCCCAGAATCGCAACCCGGGTTTCGCTGGCCGCTACCCGTTCCACCTTCGCCATGACGTTCTGCATCACGGCCGATTTCCAGATCAACTCCTGCTTGCCTGCCCGCTGGCGCAGCCGTTTGTTTTCGTCTTCCAGACGAGCCAGCTTCACCGTGTTTTCGACCGTCACCAGCAATTTCTCGGTGGAAAGCGGTTTCTCCAGAAAATCCACCGCGCCCAGACGCGTGGCCCGCACCGCCATCTCGATGCTGGCTTGCCCGGATATCATCACCACCGGCGCCGTCACGCCGGCCGCTTTCAACTCGGCCAGCAGCGTAAGCCCGTCCTTCCCCGGCATCACGACGTCGGAAAGAATCACGTCAAAACGTTGCGCCTTGGCAAGCTCCAGCGCGCGATCCGCTTGATCGCACACCACCGCCTCATGCCCCGCCAGGCGAAAAGCCCGCGCCAGCGATGCCAGCGTATTCGCGTCGTCATCCACCAGCAGCAGTTTGCTCACGTGGTCACCTTAAGCTCAATACGGAAGGTTGTACCTTGGCCCGGCTGGCTCTGCACCGTGATGGTGCCTTTATGATCGCTCACCACCGATTGCACGATGGCCAGCCCCAGCCCCGTGCCGTGTTGCTTGGTGGTGTAGTAGGGCGTGAATAGGCGATCGCATTCTTCGGGCGTTAGCCCCTCGCCGGTGTCGGACACTTCCACTGCCACTTTACCGTCGTGCCGCGAGGTTCGTACCGTAAGCGCTCCGCCCTGCGGCATGGCGTCCAGCGCGTTCAAAACTAAATTTCGAAGGGCGCGCCGCAACTGGTCTGGATCGGCCGGCACCTGGCCCGTATCCGCCCCGAGCTGCAGTTTCGTTTCCACCGGCGGACTTCCGGGCGCCCTGAGTTGCGCCTCGAAGAGCTGGATCACCTCGCGCGCCACTTGTTCACATCCACCGGCTCCAGCTCGGGCGCCGGCATCTTCGCGAAATCGCTGAAGCGCCCGATAATCGTCTTCAAGTGTCCCAGCTCGGCGAGCAGCGTCGAAGTGCTCTCCCGAAACACTTCGTCGAACTGTTCGGGCGCCATTTCCCGCGAGCGCTGCAAATTCTCGATAGTGATCTGCAGCGGAAAAAGCGGATTCTTGAGCTCGTGAGCCAGGCGCCGCGCCAGCTCGCGCCACGCGGCAACCCTCTCGGCCTGGATCATGCGATCGCGCTGTTCCACTAATTGCTCGGTCATAGCGTTGAAAGCGCCCGCCAGTTGTCCCACCTCGTCCGACGACCATACCTTCGCACGCGTGTCCCATTTCCCCACCGCGACCTCACCCACGCTCGATGCCAGATCGCGCAATGGACGCGTCACGCGCGCTGCCGTCCAGAAGCTCAGGATCAATCCCAAGAGCACGCCCGCCACGCCTACCGCAGCCGCGGTTCCTTGGATATAGCGCTTCAAACTGAGCAACTCGGCGCGCGAATTTTCGACCAGCAAAATGGCCAGTAATTGTTTGTCGCGGCCCTCCAGCGGAATGGCGGTGATGCTCGCGGCATCGGTTACGCGTTTCAGCTCGCGAGGTTCGCGGCGGACATCGTCCACCAGCGCGGCAGCCGGCCCCGGACTCTCCCGCGGTTCGAAATTTCGA
This sequence comes from Bryobacterales bacterium, assembly GCA_963781905.1. GTDB lineage: Bacteria > Acidobacteriota > Terriglobia > Bryobacterales > Bryobacteraceae > Palsa-89. The sequence continues at coordinate 2,161,277 of CAWAHZ010000010.1, read as the reverse complement.
TAGATCCGCAGCCCCACGCCGTCGGTAGCCGGCAGGGTGTCGAGAAACTCCCTGTCCAGCCGTTGGCCGCCGGCCACGTACAGCATCCCGTCGCCCGCTTTCACACTGCGCACCGCGATCAAACCCAGCGCCGAGCCATCGGATAAATCCTCCTTCTTCAGAAACGCCGGCTGCGTGTTCCAGTCGGCAGAGTGCGTAAGCCAATCTTCTTTGTATCCGAAGCGCGCCGGCCATTCCGCCGAGCTGATGATGGCGCCGTCTGGCCCCACCAGCTCCAGGAAATCGAGCGATTGCTCCGCGGCCAGGGTCTGGGCTGTGGCGAAGTACTGTGACGTGTCGCCAGGATTTACCGCGAGCCGCTGCACTGCTTCGGAGTCCGCCACGGCTTCCACCCGCCGCGCAACTTCCCCGCCACGCCGTCCGATTTCGCGCTGCAACTGGCCGACGGCCGTCGCGGTACGCTGGTCGTCTCTTCGTTCGAAGGATTGACTCACGAGCGTCGAGACCACGGCCGCGACCACCCACACGGCCAGCACTACGGTCGCGGTAATGCTGAGAAAAACTTTAGTCCGAAAACTCACGGCTTAATCCACGCGTCTTCCAGATGAAGCTGGAACGGGTCGGACGCTGATGGCTGGAAGTGGACTCGCGGCGCGATGCCATACGTTTCGCGCAAGTGAACCAGCGGGATGATGCGATGCTCATCCAGGAGACTTCGTTCCAGCTGATACAGGCTTTCGGGCCTCGCGAGATCGGGCTGGCTGGACTGCGGCGCGATACGCAGCAGTTCGTGAGCGGCGTCGGTGGATTCCAGCGGAAACTCCATCAATCGCAGATTGCCGTTGCCGCCAGGCATAGGTTGGATCGCGATCCCTGCGTCGCGCGCATTCAAAGCCACCCGCTCGGCCACCGACCGCAGAAACAAATCGTTCGCCGGGTAACTCAGGCTGAGTGCAGCAAGGCGCAGTTGAGAAACCATCTGTTTCGCTCGCGCCACATCCGGCGTGGATTGAAACAGGAACGCATAGCCCGAGAGCCACTGCGGCAACAGACCGAACGCTGCTTCCCCATTGTGCTGCGCAAGCACGTTGACGATAGGTCCGCGATCGATTGCCAGGGCCAGCGCCTGAAGCAGCGCCGGGTCTGCGTTGGTTGCTGTGATGGCTACCAGCGTCCGGGGCGCTGACGACCATGTCGCCAAACCTTCCGGAAGGATGCGGCGCGCGGGTCCCACCGGGATATCGAACAAGTCGGCATGCCCGCGCCCAGTGCCGAACTCGATGGCCACGGCATCCAGATATGGCCGTCCGCCCCAGTAATCGTCAAACGAGGCGAGGGCCAGGCGCCGGCCCGGCTCTGACGCAGTGACGCGGAACGGCCCGGTTCCAATCAGCGCGCCCGCGTCGCTCTTGCGGAAGATCGCGGCGCCCGGCAGGGCCAGCAGCTCGAGCAGATCGGGCATCGGATGCTCCGCCTTTACCTCCACAGCCTGGCCACCGGCCTCAATCGAAACGTCGCTGTATTTTGGCTTCAATGCGGCCAGCAGCGATGGCGCCGCGCTAGTGCCGGTGAGCGCTTCCCCATCGTGGAACGTGACTTTCGGCCGCAGCGAGAATCGCCAGCGCTTATAGTCCGGATCGTGTTGCCAGGCTACTGCCAGCACCGGCTCCATCTCGCCACGCGAGTTCCAGCGCACCAGCGTTTCGGCGATAGGCATAGACAACGCGTTGCCGCCCCGGCCATCGGCGTTCGAAAGCTCCACGGTAAGCGTTCCGCCGTAGTGCGGGCGCACCTCTCCCGCGAGAGAAGCTGAAATGAAGAGGCTACTGACTGCAAGCCAGAGCCAGCCGCGAAGCCTCATACTCTCCAGTTTGCAAGTTGTGCACCACAAGCGTAGCTTGCCCCGGCGACTCCACCTCCCAGAGCGCAGTCACGGGACCGGGCAAAGGAAGCGGATCGCTGGTCGGGTTGGCTTGGCCATCCAGGATCAGATACGTGCGAACCGAGTCATGCTCGGTGTTTGGGCTGCTCGCGATGGCGACCGTGCCAGTCCCGCAAGGATCAGCGATGCTCGCCCAGTCGCTACCCCATCCTTCATAACTTGGAGTAGGGGCGTCCTCTTCCAAAACGTTGCGATCCGCGACCCAATGCGTCCCATGCGTGCCTGGCCAATTCGCGACACTGCTGGTGCACGTTAACTTGAGTTCGGGGTTCCAGACACCGGCGCAAGTGGCCACCGGCAGGAAGGCCTCAAATCCCCCTGTCGTCGATTCCAGGCGCCCGCGTGGATCGCGCGGCATGGGCCGGGGAAGCAGCAATGAAGCTGTTGCCGATGACGTCCATTTCTCCCCCGTGGAACGGTAGCTCACCAATCCGTTCAGGCTCAAAACCAGCATTTGCGAACCCGAGTCTACCAGCAGGAGGTCTAGGATCGGTTCCGGCTGTGTCCAGAGGATCTTGGTGGTGATGCTGACGCGTGGTTTAGCTTGCGCCGAAGATGGCAGGGTCCAGGGGAGCATGGCGATTTGCCGATTGTCCCCCATGAGCACTTCCGCGACGAAGAGCAGCCCGCGGGTGTCGCTTGACGCTGTGACCCGCAGCCGAGGCAGCGTGGCGCTCGCGCCCGATTCAGGCGGCGTCGCCGCTGGTCCCACCCCAACTGTCTGCACCCCCGCCTTGTGCAACTCGCTCTCGAGCGAACCGCGGAAGCTTGACCATTCGGCTGGTGGTAATGGACTCAGATTTTGCCATTCGAGTGAAACGGTTGCGCGGCGCGGCAGCAGGGAGGACGTACGGGCCGCCAGTTGTGCCGCCATCCCGGCCAGGCTCTGTTCCGGCGTCTTGTCCGGGGCTTGAGCTTCCAACAGCAGTGCCCAGCCAAAGAATAGAACGAACGTGACTCGGATCATTGGCTAAATCTTCTGTGGCTAAATCATCGGTGCCTAAATTGAGACCGTTGCTCAGATTAGGTTCAACGGTCACATTATACTGTTGGCGCGTCATCAGGCCTACCAGAAACCGCAGGCAGCCATACGCCATAAGCAGGGCGCACCCGAAGCTGAACGCCAGGCCCAGCACCGCTTCCGTGAAATCGCCGACCCCGCCCAGGTACGTCATTGCATTCCTCCAACGCTTCTAACATCGGCAGTGACCGCGGTCGCCTGTAGATTATTTGTGTGACTTTCCTCAAACAGAGCGGCCTCTTGCGCAGTCGGCGCCCCGATCAGATCCACCTCGTCACCCACGCGTACCAGTTCAAACAATTCCTCCACGTCGTGATTTCGCAGGCGAATGCACCCGTGCGATGCGGCGTGGCCAATAGACTCGGGATGATTGGTCCCGTGCACACCGTAACCCTTGTAGCCCAGGCTCATCCAGCGCGTCCCCACCGGATTGCCCGGTCCCGGCCGCACCACTTTGCCGTCATGTGTGTACGTCGGGTTCACCACGTGGCTCGCGATATGGAAGATTCCGCTCGGGCTGGGCGTGCTCTTCTTGCCTACGGCCACGGAATACACCTTCAGAACTCTCCCGTCCTCCACCAGCGCAATTTTGCGCGCTGGGATATTCACGATCAGCCGCCGTGTCGGTACGCTCTCCGCCGCCATTTCGCTTGCGGCCGCCACCAGGATCGCGAAAAATTTGATGGTCTGCATCGCCGTTTCTCCTCTGCGTACCAGACAAAGGCAGATGATCGGCCACTCTTAAACCGCAGATTCGAGAGGAGATGGTGTCGTGGCTCCGTGTCGGGGTCGACACGTCGTGTCAAAGCCGACACGCATTCGGGTTATTTCCAGCTAACTCTTTCGCGCCTGAGCGCGGAGTACACACCGAAAAACGCCGCGCTGTTCACCATGCAGAAGTAGAACGGAAGCCGCAGCGCGCGGGGGCGCAGCCGGCCGGTGAGTCCCAAGGCCGCCAGCGCGTAGAACGCCAATTGCGCGCCCAGCAGCAGGCGGTAAAACGGCCGACCCAGCAGCAGGAAACTAACGGCAAGAGCGGCCAGCATCGCGAACGGGACCACCAGCCGAACCACCTTGTGGGACAGGAAAAGCAGCAGCGGCAGCGGCCGCCAGGGCCTCAGGAACTGCCCCAGATGCCGGAGCTGTTGCAGATTGCCTGCGACGATCCGGATACGGCGTCCGAAGCCCGTCATTTCCCGCGCTTCCTCGTAAACCACGGCTGTGGGCTCATGCACCGCCCGGAAGCCTCGCCCGAGTACCGACAACGGAATCACGTAATCGTCGTTGATAGTTTCCGGCGGCGGGAAGGGATAAAGCTCCTTGCGAATGGCGTGCAAATGCCCATGTGCGCCCAGCGTGGACCCCAGCCGCGACTCCCGGCTCTTGAGGAACGCCTCGTACCTCCAATAAAGGTCCTCGGAAGCGCCGATATTCACCTCGTTTGGTTTCACCACGCTATACCGGCCGCACACCGCGCCTACCGCCCCATCCGAGAAGTTTTCCACCAGCCGCCAGAGTGCATCCCGCGCCAGGATCGCCGAAGCATCGGAGAAGACCACGATTTCGCCTTTGAGCTGGGGCACCGCCTGATTCAGCGCAGCCACTTTGCCGCGATTCTTGGGGAGCGCCAGCACCCGGACCCCATCCGCCGCCCGCGCGATGTTCACGGTTTCATCCGTTGACCCGTCCGAGACGATCACAATCTCAATCCGGTCCGGCGGATAGTCGAGCGCCAACGAGTTTTCGATCTTCCTCGCGATCACGCGAGCCTCGTTGTAAGCCGGTATCAGCAACGATACGAACGGCCGGATCGGAGCTTTTTTCACCTCGCGGCGAATCATCAGCCCCAGCGCGAGGAGCACTAACGGGTAGCCCAGGAACGCGTACAGCGGAATCGAGACGGCGACCCAGAAAACCAACTCAGACGTCATAAGCCACAGGTCAAACCGCGCAAGCTTCCGCCGGCGTCACATTGGGCCGCAATCTGCCGTCTTCCTGGAACCACAATTCGAGCATCAGCAGCTTCCAAAGGTGATGCTGATTGTCGCGGCGTCCGCGATCGTGCTCCTCCAGAAGATGCCTCACAAACTCCGGCGAGACCATGCGACGGTCCAGGAATTGGCGGCTGGTCAGGTGATCCCAGACGAAGCTTCGCAGCGATCCCCGGAACCAGCTCCCGAGCGGCACGCCGAAGCCCCGCTTAGGTTGGCGCAATAACTCAGGCGGCAAGCGATGCCCGACGGCGCGAATAAAAATGTCCTTTCCGCGCCCGTTCTTCAGCTTCCAGGCATGCGGGATGCGAGCCGCCAGCTGAGCCAGCTCATGATCCAGCATCGGGCAGCGGACCTCGAGCGAATTCGCCATCGACATGCGATCCACCTTCACCAGCATGTCTCCGGTGAGCTTCGCGCTGGCTTCGAAGTACAGCGCCTGCGTAAGAGCATTCGTGCCGTCGGGAAGCAAGGCGTGCGCCATCTTTCGCGTCAGGAATGCGGCGTCGGCGGGCGGCATCCACTCCGGCGCCAGCAAGCGCTGCAAAAGATAATGTGGCGATGCGCTTTCAAAATATCGCTCCAGCGCCCGCGGCCGGCTGATCATCCGCAGATAGTTCTTTCCGTAAGCTGAGTAGGGAAGCAAGTCCGCGAACCGTGAGACCAGCGCGCGCAGCGAGGCGGGAACATAGTCCAGAAGCCGCAGCCGCTCGACATCCAGGAAGCTCTCGTAACCGGCGAAAAGTTCGTCGCCGCCGTCGCCGGTGAGCGCAACTTTCACGTAGCGGGCCGCGAATTCGGAAACCAGATAGGTAGGAATTGCGGATGAGTCTCCAAAGGGTTCGTCAAAGTGCCGCGCCAGTTTGCGACACCAGTTCCACCGATACGGGATGCACCATCATCTCCCGATGCTCGGTCCCGTACTTTTTCGCGAGCGTTGCGGCGAGCGAAAGCTCATTGAAGCCCGGCTCTTCAAACCCGATCGAAAATGTTCTAACCGGCTGGGGGCTTTGTATCGCCATGGACGCCACCACGGAGGTGGAATCGATCCCGCCGCTCAGAAAAGCGCCCACCGGAACGTCGGCCATCAGCCGCATTTTGACGGCTTGGTCGAATGCATTGCGCACATACTCGCTGGCTCCGAGTTCGCTCAAACCGGGGGAAGGCCGCTCGGCTGCCGCGGGCAAAGTCCAGTACCGTCCCTCTTCGATTTGGCCGTTCCTGTCGCAACGCAGCCAGCCGCCCGGCGTCAGCTTGCGAATCCCGACATAAGGCGTCCAAGGATCGGGAATGTAACCCAGCAGAAAGTAAAGCTGTAATGCTTCACGGTCATGCTCCAGCGGAACACCGGCTGCGCGCAGGCACTTCAGTTCGCTTCCAAAGTACAGACCTTCGGGGAGCGCCGCGTAGTACAGCGGCTTCTTGCCAAACCGGTCGCGCGCCAATAGCAGCGATTCTCGCCGCGCATCCCAGATCGCACAGGCGAACATCCCCCTCAGCCGCTCCAGGCCTTTTGCGCCCTCCTCTTCATAGAGGTGAACCAGTACTTCCGTGTCGCTCTGCGTGCGGAAACGGTGGCCTGTGCGCAACCCGGTGCGCTTTAATGAGGCCCGCAGCTCGCGATAATTGTAGATCTCGCCGTTCGAAACCACCCAAACCGTCTCATCTTCATTGGCGATCGGCTGCCTGCCCGTAGCCAGATCGATAATGCTCAACCGCCGCATCCCGAGGCCCATTCGCCGGTCGATCCGATACCCCTCCTCATCGGGTCCCCGGTGCCGGATCGGATCGCACATGGCTTGGACTTCCACCAAATCGGCGTTTCTCGATCGTAGAAAATATCCCGCTATTCCGCACATAGGGATTTGAAACTCTTATTCCGAGCCAGGCAGGAGCTGATCAACATAATCCTCACGGCGCTGCCTCCCAAACCCTCTTTCAACGGCCACTTCGCCCCACGTCTGCCCTTGCCCGAACCCGACACCGTGTGTTCGCAACAGATCATCGATTTGGCCGATCAGATCCATCGCCACCAGTTTCCAATTCTTGGGACCATCGTTGACGCCGGCCGGGATATCCGCTGGCGCCGCGATTATTCGCGCGGCATTGAAACCGGCCCCGTCTACTTCCGCCGTATACCGTACCTCAACACGCCCCGCGCGGGCGACCACAAATTGATCTGGGAATTGAATCGTCATCAGCACCTGATCGTCTTGGCCCAGGCGTATTTGCTGACTGGCGACGCTCGCCATCGGGACGAAATTCAGGCGCAACTCGAAAGCTGGATCGCGGCCAACCCGTTTCATCGCGGTACCAACTGGGCCAGTGCGCTCGAAGTCGCGTTTCGCGCCTTGTCCTGGCTCTGGGTGGATCACCTGATTGGCCGCGAGATGCCGCCTGAGTTTCGTGCGCGCTGGCTCCATATGTTGTACCTACATGGTTGCCACCTGGCGAACAATCTCTCTTTCTATTTCTCGCCGAACAATCACCTGGTCGGCGAAGCCTTGGCCTTGCACGCACTTGGACTGTTCTTTGCGGGTGATCGGAGAGCTGCTCGCTGGAAACAATTGGGTGCCCGGGTGATGAGGCGGGAGATGAATCTGCAGATTCGTACCGATGGATCCAGCTTCGAGCAATCCACCTGGTATCAGGTCTATCTGCTCGATATGTTTTGGCTGCACGCCCATCTGGCAACCCCGGATGCTGAGTATCTCTCTAAGCTGGAGCGCATGGCTGAGTATCTGCATGCGGTCAGGGGACCCTCCGGCCTCCCGCCAATGCTCGGTGACGACGACGGCGGAAGCTTGCCCGCACCCATAAGCAATCCTCGCGAGGCAGGGAAGTTTGAGTCCCGCCTCTTTCCTCGATGCCGGCGTTGGGGTGATGACTTGCGGCTCAACACACGCAGTGATCGACGCCGGTAACTTCGGAGCCTTGCACTCCGGCCACAGCCATTCCGACACGCTCAGCATCATCCTTCGCTCGGGCGACGATGAAATTTTGATCGACCCCGGCACCTACACCTACACAGGCGACCCCGAATGGCGCGACTGGTTTCGTGGAACGTCCGCGCACAATACCATCCGCATCAATGGACTCAACCAAGCCGCGATCGCTGGGCCGTTTCGCTGGACCCAACAGCCCGAAGTCGCGATCCTGGACTGGCAGACCAATTCAACTCGCGATGTTCTGGAAGCCGAATGCCGTTACGCGGGTTTCACTCACCGCCGCCGCGTCGAATTCCAGAAGCCCGCTGTCTTTCTGATTACTGATGATGTACTTGGGCCGCCCGGCGAACACGAGATCGAGCAGTTCTGGCACCTGGGAACGCTCGCGGCCAGGTCCAAACTCATCGTGCCCGCCGACGCCGAGCTCACTGATAGCTGGCGATCCACCGCGTTCGGTGAAAAGCATCCCTCGCCGATGCTGCGCGTTCGCCGCCGTTGCGCATTACCGCTGCGTCTCGAAACCCGCATCGATCTTAATCGCTGAGCAGGTGCAGCACCACGCTCCGCCGGTGCGGCCTCACCCGATGCTCGAACAGGTACACGCCCTGCCAGGTCCCCAGCGCCAGTTTGCCCTGGTGAATCGGAATCGACAACTGGGTCTGCGTTAACGCCGACCGAATGTGCGACGTCATATCGTCCGGCCCCTCCGCGGTGTGCCGGTACAGCCGGGTATCCTCCGGCACCAGGCGCGTCATGAAGTCCGCCAGATCGGCCACCACGTCGGGATCGGCATTCTCTTGAATCACCAGCGACGCGGAAGTGTGCTGGCAAAAGACAGTCAGCAACCCGGTTTGCGTTTCATGCGCGCGCAGCCAACTTTCGATCTCACGCGTGAAATCGTACAATCCCTTGCCGTGCGTTGCGATAAAAATCTGGTGGCTGAACTGCTTCACCTACTCGCCCGCTCGCTCCTCGATCTCGCGTCTATCTCGTCGCCGCTTAGCCTTCGGAAGTCGCCCGCACTGAAGACCTCTGACACCACTCGCTCGCCTATAGCCGCGATTTCGCTCCAGGCATTTACTATCCGGATTCTTCCGACACCCGCATCGCGAGGATTATACATGCCGCTCATAGCAACCATCATGAATACCGTATGATCACCTGACGCATCGGAAGGCCAAATATAGACGTCAATGCCACAGCCATCCTCTAGCTTGCACGTAGAGATAGCTACTCCAGGGTTCGCCGGCTTTGCTTTCGTCATTGCGTAGCCTTTCTGTTGTAGAACCGAGACGATCTCCGACAGAATAACCAATGACTCGGACCCTCTGTGATCGTGTGATATCTTTGCGCAGCAGCGAAATTCAAACCCCTCGTAAACGGTCGCCAGTTCTTTCATGATGCTGTGTCCGGGCCAGTTTCCGAATCCCCGCCAACCCCGCGAGCCGCAGGCGAGCCAGACCTACTCCACCGTCACGCTTTTCGCGAGATTGCGCGGCTGATCCACATCGCAACCCCGGCGCACCGCGATGTGATAAGCCAGCAACTGCAGCGGAACAATCTCGAGAATCGGAAGCAGCAGTTCGGTGGTCGAAGGAATTGCGATGGTGTAATCGGCGACTTTGCCGACCTCTGCGGCGTCCTGGTCACACACCACCGCGATCACGATGCCGTTGCGCGCCTTCACCTCTTGTATGTTCGACAGCGTTTTCTCGTACCGCACGCGGCTGTCCTCGCTCGCTGGATCGCGCGTCGCAATCACCACTACCGGTAGATTCTCGTCAATCAGCGCGTTCGGCCCGTGCTTCATCTCGCCGGCCGGATAGCCTTCAGCGTGGATGTAGGAAATTTCCTTCAGCTTCAGCGCGCCTTCGAGTGCAATCGGGAAATGGATGCCTCGGCCCAGGAACAGAAAATCCGTCGAACGGAAAAGCTTCTTCACCAGTTCGTCGTAAATGTCCTCATGGCCCAGCACGGTCTCGAGCCTTCCGGGCAGTTTCACCAGCTCCTGAACCAGACAACTGGATTCCTCCGCCGACAGCGTCTCCCGCACCTGCCCCAGGTACATGGCCAGAATGAACAGCGCGGTGAGCTGAGAAGTGAACGCCTTGGTGGACGCCACGCCTATTTCCGGCCCCGCATGCGTCATCAACGTGCCCGCAGCCTCGCGCGTGATCATAGACCCTACAACATTACAGATGGCCAGCGTCTTGGAGCCATGCTGCTTGGCCTCGCGCTGCGCGGCAATGGTGTCCGCCGTTTCGCCGGATTGCGAAATCACCACGGTCAGCATGTCGCTCGATACAATCGGATCGCGATAACGGAACTCGCTCCCGTAGTCCACTTCCACCGGGATGCGCGCCAGCTTTTCGATCATGAATTTGCCGGCCAGCGCCGCGTGCCAGCTTGTTCCGCAGGCAATGATCTTCAGCGACTTGAATTCGGCGAAAGCCTTGGGGTTGATGTCCATCTCGTCCAGGAACACCCGGCCGGTCTCCTGCCCCACGCGTCCCAGCACGGTGTCGCGCACCGCGCGCGGCTGCTCAAAAATTTCTTTGAGCATGAAATGTTTGTAGCCGCCTTTTTCCGCCATGATCGGATCCCACAAAATATGGGTCACCTGGCGCTTGATGGGGCGTCCATTGAAATCGGTCAGATGCACGCCGTCGGGCGTCAGCACGGCAATGTCGCCGTCGCCCAGGAAGAACATGTCGCGGGTGTGGCTCAGGATGGCAGGCACGTCGGACGCCACGAAGTATTCGCCGTCGCCTAGCCCGATCACCACCGGAGGGCCCATCCGGGCCGCGACAATCTTGTTCGGATCCGAGCTCGCAATCACGCTCAGCGCGAACACGCCGCGCAGTTCTCGTACCGCCTTGCGAACCGCTTCCTCCAGATTGCCTTCGTTGTACTTCTCCACTAGGTGCGCAATCACCTCAGTGTCGGTCTCGGTAACGAACTTGTGCCCTTCGAGCTGCAGTTGGTGCTTAAGCTGCAGATAATTCTCGACGATGCCGTTATGCACCACGACGATATCGCCGGTGCAATCGCGGTGCGGGTGCGCGTTCTCCTCCGTCGGCCGCCCGTGTGTCGCCCAGCGCGTGTGGCCGATGCCGTATGGCCCGTCCATCGGATTCACCCGGATGGCGTCTTCCAGGTTGCGCAACTTGCCCGACGCGCGCCGCACCGAAAGATGATTGTCACCGTTCAGGACCGCGATACCAGCCGAGTCATACCCGCGGTATTCGAGCCGGCGCAGCCCATCCAGAATGATGGGGACCGCTCTTCTGTTCCCGATATAGCCGACAATGCCACACATATATTTAGGATACAGGGGAACGTGCCTGGCTCAAATGCTTTCTGTCACCACGTTATTCCCACCAGTAGGTCCACTTGGTTAGACTTGCTTTCAACGGGAGTATAGGCGGAGGAGAATGCAGGTGTGGGCCAGTTGGTGTAGCGGATTTCAGGCGAGACGCGAAGATGCAGCAGCTTCAGTGTCAGTCCACCTCCGACGCTGATACCGGCGGTGTTTGGATTAGTGGGCGGCATCACCGACGAGGAAGTTGTCGACACGTGGCGGAATACCACGCCGCCATCGATAAAGGGACGGACCGGGCCACTCAGCATTTCATACTTGGCTAATAGAGGGATCTGCCAATCGTTGACCGATGAATTCAGTTCTGCATCGAGGTGGGCGCCGACGGCGCTGAAGGAACTCTGGCGCCACAAGACATCCACTTCCAAGGACAGGTGAAAAGGAAGATGCACTTCGGCGGTTGGTCCGATAGTAAAGCGCTGTTCGCTGGCGCTGGAACCTCCATCAGGGATTTGTTGGGCTGTATAAACGGTCGTCAAGGGGACGCCGGTCTTAACGCCAAAAGAAAAGATCTGTGAACGCGCCATCGTACCGCCAAGCAGTAACAGTGTCGCGGCGAAGATCCAGGGTCGCATTGGTTTGCACATGAAAGCCATGCCCTGCAAACGGCGCTCCACTTGCAAATCCTCGCGATTCATCGACTGCACGCCCACCCGCGCGTCGTTCCGCGCCCCACCTGTCTCTTTTTGACGCGACGCATCGCTTGCGGGTTAGTTTGGACGCGCAATCCCGAATACGCTAACGGTCAAATAGAGCGCCCCACCGGGAACCCCATCAATGCGTGGTATTCGCGATTACGGTTCCTCCAGCTCAATGGCCGGCAGATAAATGAACACAAACACCACGCCAAACAGCACCGCCAACGGCCACTGTCGCGACGCGACCGCGAAGCCGGGCGCGGCTTATCGAAGCCCTGAACGGTGACAATCGCCTTTCGGTGCGTCGGCGCTCGGGTTGGCGCTGCGGGCTTGGGCCAGACCGGCGACGCGAGTATACATCGCGTCCGGCGCCAAATCGATTTCTCCAGGCCAGGCGACGGCGCCGCAATCAATGAAGACCTTCTCGAAGAAGGGCTTATCCAGTAATGGAGCAAGCACACCCGTCAACTCGTCCGGCCGCAGCCGCACGCGCCCTGTTAACCCGTCTTTGAATCGGACAAAGAGGCTGTAATCGGGTTCCGGCTTGACTTCAACTACGTCCCAGTACATAAAAATGGCTCTATGGCAGCGGTTCAATCCTCACGGGAACGCTATTGTCGCGGCAGAGTCGCCAGTCTCTCACCAGCTCCTCTTTATGTATCATCGCCCATTCCTGGACGAGGTTCAAAGCCCGGGGCGGCAGTTCGCCCTGGATAACCTCCAGCGTGGCAAGGTTGATCGTCGCCTCGAACTCACCGTATCGCGCGTGAAAGTGAGGTGGCGCGTGATCGTTGAAATACATGCGTATCAGGATCCCGTAGAATGCGCTGATCGTCGGCATCCGGTGAGGCCGATTGTATCAGTCCCACACTCAAGGAAACCCAGGCGCCAATGTCCTTGCCAGCAGATAGGCCGCTCCCAATGCGAACCCGATGCCCGCCTGATACTCCCGATTGCGAACATACAGCTCCCAACGAAATCGTTCCGGCCGTCTCAGCGGCGCGAGTGTCGGCCAAAGAGGCGGGACACGCCGCGCGTAATCCGCGAAATCGGGAAACAACTTTCGCAAATGCTGTTCCTCCAGCTCAATCGCTGGCAGATAAATGAACACAAACACCACGCCAAACAATACAGCCAACGGCCATTGCCTGGACGCGATCGCGAAACCGGCCGCGGCTAACAGCGTCCCCAGATATAGCGGATTGCGTACGTAAGCGTAAGGGCCGCTCTGGGCCAATCGGGCGTCTTTCTCCACGTGCCCGGTGGCCCAAGCCCGCAGCGCCAACCCGAGCGCCGACACCGGCAGGCCCCATGCTAACGATCGCGCATCCGGCCGCGAGAACCAGGCAAATGCGGCCACTAGAATGAAGCCGCAGGTAACGCGCAAACGCGCCACCAGATCCGCGTACGGCTTCGGAAACAAGCTTCAACGATCCTTGGGAGCGGCCAGCTTTTGCGCCGACAGGATGGGCGCCAGCGCTCCGAACACCTGATCGGGCGTGATCTCGCGCATGCTTGCATCGGGCTCCGAAGTCCGGTTGTATGTGGTCACGGCATCGGGCGCCCGCAAGACACCGATGGTCCCGCCGTAAGGACCATGCCTGGCTGGATCGGTGGGTCCGTAAATCGCGATGCCTTGCTTCCCGAGCGCCGCCGCCAGATGCATCGGCCCGCTGTCCAGCCCAACCACCGCGGCGGCTCGCCGCGTGGCGTAGATCAATCCCGGCAGCGTGGAAACGTGCGCGCTGCGTACCCTCGACGTGCAGCGGGTACGGCGCATCCAAAACCAGCGGCATCCCGCACTCGCGGCGCAGACGATCCGCCAGCGTCGCATAATGCTCCAGCGGCCATTGCTTGGCGCCCCATCCCGCCAGCGGACTGGCCAGCACGAACTCCCCGTCCGGCAGGTTTGCCTGGCGCTCACCCTGCGGCAAGGGAAATGTCCGGAGAATGTTCGACGCTCCAGCCGCCGCCGCGAGATCCAGATTCCGTTCCACCGCGTGATACCCGCGGATGGGCACCTTGGTGGAATAAAACCACGATGCCGCCGACTCGCGGGCATACTCCGCGTTGAATCCGAAGATGCGCTCCGGCCGCGCCAGCGTAGCCACCAGCGCGGACTTCACCAGCCCCTGAAAGTCCACCGCAAAATCGAACCGCTCCGCTCGCAATTCGCGCCACGCATTGCGCAATCCCGTGAATGTCCGCCGGTCCAGGTGCATCACCGAGTCGACATACGGATTGCCTTCGAGCAGCAGGCTCCACTTGGGGTCGATCACCCAGGTGATCTTAGAGTGCGGGATGCTGTGCTTCAGACTCGCCACTGCGGGCAGTGCGGCGATCACGTCTCCCATGGAACCCAACCGCACAACCAATATTCTCGGCGGGTTGATCGACGAGCTCATCGCTCGGATTCCTGCCCGTGCCGCTCGAGTACGTGTTCGATAAAACGTCCGCCGATATCGGCGTCAACGCCTGGGCCCTCATCGCCCAGCACCACCAGGTCCACCATCGACAAGGCCGCCACCAATTCCGCCCGCGCGCGTTGGCCCAGCAGTGGCCGCGCCGGATTTGTCACTTCCACCAGCAGCAGCCGCCCTGGCTGGCGTACCTCGGCCAGCCTGCGGACATGTTCCGCTAGCAGCGGATCGAAATGACCGGATATCCGCGTCGCTACCCTGTTCTGAAGCCGCTCGTGGAGTTCGTGGAGCGGGACTATCTTTGTTCTTGTATCCAAAAACAAAGTCTAACAGTTACGTCGTCGTAATGAGATGGGATAAGCTGGACGAGAAAAATTTCCGCCGCCTGTCGATCCGGGCGTCCCTCGTTCGACGCGTTCATAGAGCCGGGAAAAAACCGGCGCAAAGGAGAAATCAAATGCGATTCATGATGATCTATAAGCCCGCCAATGTGAAGGACATGGAAGCGGGCGTTCCCCCCACCCCGGAGCACATGGCCGAGATGGGAAAGTTGATCGGGGAATTGGTCCAGAGCGGCGTGCTGCTGGCCACCGACGGGCTCATGCCCAGTTCGAAGGGCGCGCGCGTCAAGCAGGTGGACGGAAAGGTTGAGGTTACCGATGGTCCTTTCGCCGAAACCAAGGAGCTGATTGGCGGCTTCGCGATCTTCCAATTGCAGTCCAAAGCAGAAGCCATTGACTTGACCAGGCGCTTCCTCCAGACGGCCGGCGACGGTGATGTGGAGATTCGCCAGATGCCCGATAACCCGGCTTACGCAAGGAGTTGATTCCCATGCAGAAAACCGTCTGGGCCGGTCGCATTGTCAGTGCTTTCGCCGTGCTGTTTCTGGTGCTGGACGGCGTTACTCATTTAATGAAACCGGCGCCGGTGGCCGAGGCGTTCCATAGGCTCGCATTTCCCTTGAGCCTTAGTGTCGAGTTGGGAATCCTCGAAGTGGTGTGCGTGGTCGTCTATGTGATTCCGCGCACGTCGATACTGGGCGCAATTTTGCTGACCGGCTATCTTGGCGGCGCCGTGGCCACCCACTTGCGCGTTCTCGATCCGTTCTTCGACACCATCTTTCCGATTCTTATTGGCGCGCTTGTTTGGGGTGGTATCTATTTGCGGGATGCCCGCCTGCGCGCGCTGGTTCCATTCCAAAGCACTTCAAATAAATTTTAAGGAGACATAACTATGACATTCATGATGCTGATGATCCCCAAAGGCTACGAGCAGGCCGCGCCCGGCACCATACCCGATCGGGAAGCCGTTGCCAACATGATGAAATACAACGAATCCCTGCAAAAGGCCGGGATTCTGCTCTCGCTCAATGGCCTGCATCCGCTCTCCGAGGGAGCGCGCATCTCGTTCTCGGGAGGAAAGCCGAAGGTAACCGACGGGCCTTTTGTCGAGGCCAAGGAAGTGATCGGCGGCTACTGGATGATTCAGGTGAAGTCCAAGGAGGAAGCCATCGAATGGGCCTCCCGCTGCCCGGCTGCCGAAAACGAAACCATCGAGGTTCGGCAGCTGTTTGAGCTGTCGGAGTTTCCGCCGGATGTCCAGGAGGCTGTCACTACCCAACGCGAGCGCGCCGGCGTTTGATGGACCTGACCGGTCGCTTGCAATGACGGAGCCGAAGGTGGTGTGATCGGTAGCGGATGACCGCTATCGACACCCACCGGGCCGACGCACATAAAGCCATCGACGCGGTGTGGCGGATCGAGTCGGCGCGCCTGATTGCCGGCCTGGCGCGAATGGTGCGCGATATTGGCGTCGCCGAGGAGCTGGCGCATGACGCTCTGGTCGCCGCGCTCGAGCAATGGCCCGAATCGGGTGTGCCGCGCAATCCAGGCGCCTGGCTGATGGCGGCGGCCAAGCATCGCGCCATCGATCTGCTGCGCCGCAACAAGCTGGTGGAACGCAAGCACGGCGAGCTCGGCTACCAGCTCGAAGCCGAGCAGATGGCTGCGCCGGATTTCGTAACGTCGATGGATGACACCGTGAGTGACGACCTGCTGCGGCTGATCTTTACCGCCTGCCATCCGGTGCTGTCCGCTGAGGCGCGCCTTGCACTCACCCTTCGCTTGCTCGGCGGTCTTACCACCACGGAGATCGCGCGCGCTTTCCTGGTTTCTGAATCCACTATTGCTCAGCGCATCGTCCGCGCCAAGCGAACATTGGCCGACGCGCACGTTCCCTTCGAAGTCCCGCGCGGGCCTGAACTCGCCGCGCGGCTTTCGTCGGTGCTCGAAGTTATTTACCTCATCTTCAACGAAGGTTATTCAGCCACCGCGGGCGAGGATTGGATGCGCCCGGCCCTGTGTGAGGACGCGCTCCGCCTGGGCCGCATCCTGGCCGAGCTTGCTCCGTCGGAGCCTGAAGTGCATGGTTTGGTGGCGCTCATGGAAATCCAGGCGTCACGCTCGAAAGCCCGCGTGGGTCCTAAAGGACAGCCCATCCTGCTCCTGGATCAAAATCGCGCACTGTGGGATCGGCTCTTGATCCAGCGTGGCCTGGCCGCACTGGAGCGTGCCGGGAAGCTGGGCGAAACGCGTGGCCCCTACGCTCTTCAGGCCGCCATCGCCGCTTGTCACGCGCGAGCGCTCGCGGCTGATGAGACAGACTGGGAACGGATCGCCGGTCTTTACGCTGAGCTCGCTCAACTGGCGCCGTCACCTGTGGTGGAACTGAACCGCGCGGTCGCCATCGCCATGGCGCGTGGTCCCGCAGCCGGGCTCGAGCTCGTCGATGCTCTCACTGCGGAGCCTGCTCTCGAAAATTACCATCTGTTGCCCAGCGTTCGCGGTGACTTCCTCTTCAAGCTAGGCCGCCTGGCCGAGGCGCGCGTTGAATTCCAACGTGCTGCTTCCCTGACGCGCAATTCTCGCGAGCGCGATCTGCTTCTCGAACGCGCCCGCATATCGGAGTGATAGCTCAATGTGTAGGAATATCAAGACTCTTTTCAATTTCGATCCACCGGTAACGGACGACGAGGTTCGCGCCGCGTCCCTGCAGTTCGTCCGGAAGATCAGCGGATTTACCAGACCATCCAAGGCCAACGAAAAGTTGTTCCAGGATGCGGTGGATGAGATAGCCGGCGTCTCCATTCGCCTTCTGCTTTCGCTCGAAACCAACGCGCCGCCCAAGAATCGCGAGGAAGAGGCGGCGAAAGCCCGCGCTCGCTCCGCGGAACGGTTCGGCGATTAAGCATCGGCGCTCATGCCTGCTTCCACCGCCCGTAGGCGACGAACGCGGCCAGCAATCCGGTTGCGAACGGGAACAGCGCCATAGCGCCTCCGCCAGTCATCAGCGTCACGCTGACTGCGCCGATCATGATGACCACCAGCCCCGCAGCGGCCAGCGGCGTTAATCCCGGCTTGATGTGCAGCAGACCAGGCAGTATCAAACCGATCGCTCCCAGCACTTCGCACACCGCAACGAATCGCAGGAACCCGCCCGACAGCATGGGCATCTGCCTGGTCAATTCATCCACCGGAAGCGCCAGTTTTGCTACCCCGGCGAACAAAAAGAGCAGCGCCAGCACCCATTGAACAATCCACAATGCGCGCGTGCTCTTCACGCTCCCAACTCCTCGGCCAAGCGATCCAGCGTCATGCTCCAGCCCTGTTCCATACCCGCCAGGTGCGGCGCGGCATCGCCCTTCACCTTCGATACGCTCGCTTGCACTGTCAATTTCGTCTTGCTCCCTTCCGCGGCAAACGTCACCGTGTTCAGCACTTCAAAAAGCGGATTGCCGTTCCCATCGAGCGCGGAACTGGTGAACACCAGCCGCTCCGGCACAACCACTTCGCGAAACACGCCGGTCATTGGATAAACCGTGCCATCCGGGGCGCGCATATGGATCAAAATGGCGCCGCCCGGCCGCGCATCCACTTCGCACACCGGATTGGTAAATCCCTTGGGCCCCCACCAACGCTGCAATTGTTTCGGATCCGTCCAGGCTTTGAACACCACTTCGCGCGGCGCGTCGAAAATTCGCGCGGTGATCATCGTTTGCATCTTTTCCAATTGCTCGCCCAGGCGGTCCAGATGCTGATTCGCGCCCTCCAGTGCGTGATACTTCTCCACCACCGCGTCGCGCTCCCCGGCTGTTCGAAAGAGCATCCGCAAGCTGAGCCTGGTCTGCATGCCCTCCTCGGCAAACGTCACTGTGCTCTGAAAATATCCTGGCTGCCCTTTATCCCCGTTATCGTACACCAGGCGCTCGGGCTTCACGATTTCAACATAGGTAATCTTGTTCGGATAGTTCGCGCCGTCCGGGCCATGCATGGTGAATCGCCACACTCCGCCCGGCCTCACGTCTATCGCGTGGGTGGTCGTCGTGAAGCCTTTCGGGCCCCACCATCTCCCGACGTGCTTCGCATCGGTCCACGCGTCGAACACCAGAGTTCGGGGGGCATCGAACAGGCGCGTGACAACAATCGAACGCGGCGTCTCGTCCAGGTAATCCACCAGAACGTCCAGCGCGCTGCGCCATCCGTACCCGTGCCCGTCGCGCGCTTCCACCGACGCAAAGCCGGTCTGCCGCAAAGTGAGTTCGGTCTTGCCATCGTGCTCCCCGAACGTGACGGTCACCAGCGTCTCTTGGCCGCGCTGCTTGTTCAGCATCCAACCACACGTGCGTGTAAACCAACCGCTCCGGCTTCACGATCTCGCGATAGCCGCCCTGCAGCCATCGATCCACGCCCTCCGGCGATCGCATGCAAATCCGAAAGAATCCGCCCGGCCGAATATCGGACTCGCTGGATGTAACCGTGAAACCGCGCGGCGCGCCCTGCCAGTGCCGCAGGTGCTCGGGCTCAGTGAAACAGGCGAACACCAGTTCGCGCGGCGCATCGAACACGCGCGTGATCACCATCTCCTGATCGGACGGCGTGGTCACCGTGGCGCTAGCTTTTGCGTGGCTTGCGGGCATGTTTCTTCTTCTCCTTGTTGTCTTTTGTTTTTAATTCTGCGAGGTACGCGTCCAAACGATCGAAGCTCTCTTCCCAGAAACGGCGATAATTTTCTACCCAGTCCGAAACGTTCTTGAGCGGACCAGCTTCCAGGCGGCACGGCCTCCATTGTGCTTCGCGCCCCCGTGCGATCAGCCCCGCGCGCTCCAGCACCTTCAGGTGCTTCGAAATGGCGGGCATGCTCATCTCAAATGGCTCGGCGATCTTGGTCACCGAAATCTCGCCGGATGCCAGCCGCGCCAGAATCGCCCGCCGCGTGGGATCGGCCAGGGCCGCGAAGGTCGCGCTCAGAGCATCGGGCGTCGTTTGTTGTAAGCTCATAACCAAGTGGTTAAATAACCACCGAGTTAAATATACTGCGGCTCCTGCGGCCTGTCAAGCCCAAAAGCGTAAGCGCCATATTGAATGCCTCGTCCTATAATTTGTTCATGCAGGCTCTCCTTCGGGATCTCCGCCTCGGCGCGCGCATGCTCGGCAAGGCTCCTGGATTCACGCTCGCCGCAATTGTGACTCTTGCCTTGGGGATCGGCGCGAACACCGCCATCTTCACCGTCGCCAACGCCCTGCTGTTGCGTCCGTTTCCGTATCGCGACCCGCAGCAACTGGTGAGTGTGAACGTCCAGGACAAGACCACTGACCGCGGCGTTACTCTGCTGCGTTACGAGCTGGTGCGTGATCGTGACCGGTCATTGCAGTCGGTGGCGGTATGGGCGAATGACAATTTCAATCTCACCGGACACGGTGAGCCGCTGCAGGTGCCGGCCGTGCGTGTGTCTCCCAATTTTTTCTCTTTGCTCGGCGTCCAGCCTCAACTTGGCCGCGCGTTCTCCGCGGACGAAGGCCGTCCGGAAGGCCAGCCCGTGGTCATCATCAGCGATGCTATGTGGCGCAGCCGCTTCCATGGCGACTCCAACGTTATCGGGCAGAGTATCGCGTTGGATGGCGTGCCGCACTCCATCGTCGGCGTGCTGCCCCCTGGCATTCAATTCCCCTTTGCCGGCCAGACCGACATCTGGACCCCGCGTTACTTCGAGTTCTCACTCATGACGCCGCAGCGCCTGCGTATGGGCGTGGGCTATCTCGGGATTGTCGCCCGGCTGCGAGCGGGAACAACGCTCGCGAGTGCCGACGCTGAACTCGCCGTTCTCAACCAGCGCTATCGCGAACAGAATCCCGCGGCGCCCGATGCCGATCCCGCCGTGGCAATGACTGCCGAACCGTTGCGCAATCTGGTGGTGGCCGATGTGCGTGGAAAAGTGCTCATGCTTTCCGCCTCAGTGGCGCTGGTGCTGTTGATAGCTTGCGCCAATGTCGCGAGCCTGCTGTTATCCCGCGCGTTGGCCCGCAAGCGAGAGATCGCGATGCGCACCGCGCTCGGAGCCAGCCGGGGAGTAGTAGTGCGGCAACTGCTCACCGAGAGTATGCTGCTGGCGCTGGCTGCCGGCCTGCTTGGCGCCCTGCTCGGTTGGATGGGAACCCGCGCGCTCGTCACCTACGGATCCAGCCAGCTTCCGCAAGGAATGCCCATCGGAATGGATCTCCGTGTCCTGCTTTTCGCGCTGATGATTTCGCTCCTCGCCGGCCTCTTCTTCGGGACCTTCCCCGCGCTCCAGCTATCCAGGTTTGATCTCAGCACCGCGCTGCGCGAGGAAGGCCGGGGCAGTTCCGCCGGTCACGCGCGCACGCACCTGAAGAACCTGCTGGTAGTCGGACAGGTGGCGCTCTCGTTGCTTCTGCTCATCGGCGCGGGTCTGCTCTTGCGCAGCTTCGGCCGGCTGCTCGCCATCCATCCCGGCTTTGATGCTCACAACGTGCTGACCATGAATGTCTCGCTGCCCACCGTGAAGTACGCCAAACCCGATCAACAGATCGCCTTCTTTGACGAAATACTGCGCCGCGTCTCCGTCTTGCCTGGTGTCCGCAACGCGGCCATCTCCGCGGCTCTGCCGCTCAATTGGAAGCGCATCACTCCGGTGTTGCCGGAGGGCCAGCCCACGGTGCCTCTGGCCCAGCGCCCGTTCATCGATATCGAAGCCGTCAGCCCGGAGTGGTTCGAGACCATGCGCGTTCCGCTACGCGCCGGACGCGAATTCAGCGCCGCCGATGGCCCCCAAGCGCCCAAGGTGGTCATCGTCAATGAAACCTTCGCTCGTCAATTTTGGCCGAACCAGAATCCGGTGGGGAAGCACATACTGGTGGGCCGCGGTCCCGCTCAGTCTGAGGTGATCGGAATGACCGCGGACACCAGAAACAAGGGCCTCGCTCAAGATACCCAGGCGCAGCTTTATCTCCCTTTTCCGCAATTGCCTTGGGGCGATATGAACCTGCTGGTGCGAACCATTTTGCCGCCGCGCACTCTAACCTCGGCGGTCCGCGCCCAGATCTCCGCAGTGGACCCCGACCAGCCCGTTGCCGACATCCGCACCGTGGATGATCTTGTCGACAGCTCGCTTACGCAGCCGCGCTTCACCGTGCTGCTGCTGGGCATCCTCTCCGCCACGGCGCTCGCGCTGTCGGTGATCGGAATCTACAGCGTTCTTTCTTATTGGGTGGCGCAGCGCCGTTATGAACTTGGCATTCGGCTGGCGCTCGGGGCGCAGCGCTCAGACCTGCTGCGCATCGTCGTCCGTCAGGGTCTCTTGCTCGCCATCTCGGGTATTGCAATCGGTCTGCTGGCGGCCATGCTTCTCACCAGGTTGATGTCGAGCATGCTGTACCAGGTGGGCGCGCTCGACGCCGCAACTTTCGCCGTCACGCCCCTGCTATTTCTCTCCATCGCCCTGGTCGCCAGCTACCTGCCCGCCCGAGGCGCCATGCGAGTGGATCCCGCCGAAGCGCTGCGGGGAAACTGACGAGTTCGGATTACTGCACCGGCAACTTGGCGGTGTTACTCGAGACGCCGTTCATCGACACCACGACGCTGGCGCTTCCGGAAGGCGTACTGTCGGGAACCGTGAAATTGATCTGATACAACCCCACCAATGCGGGAGCTAGCCCGCTAAACGCAACGTTCGCGGTGGTAGTGCCTACGGTCACCGTCGGCGACAGGTTGGTGCGCGAGAGCGTTGTGCTGGACGCCAGCGCGCCCGTCACTCCGGCTGGCGTAACTGCGCCCAGCCCCGTGCAGTAGAGCACCACCACTTCCCCGGGGCTGGCAGGTGAGGACGCATTCACCAGTGCATTGTTGGCTCCGTGCAGGAACGCTCCGTCCACACCGTCGGGAAGAAAAATCCCCGGCTGCGCCGCCCCGACCGTCACTTGGATGGGGGCACTTTGGGCGCGGCCGTTGTTGATCACAATGCTCACCGTCTGCTGTCCGGCGATTTCAAAAGGCGCTTGCGCGTTGATCTGTTCCGTGCCATTAATATCGACGACATCGAACAAGGGAATGGCCGTTCCCCCGATCAGCACGCTCGCACCTCCCAAGCTGGTAGGCAGCGGAACCTGGTTGAAGCCGGCAATGCCATGCACATTGTTGGAGAGGTCGACGCCGAAGATGGTGATCAGCTCGCCGGCTGAGATTCCCGATTGGAAGCTAGCTCCGTTGGTAACGCCGGCCGTGGTGAACTGCGGCGTAAGGGCCGCGCCCGCGCCAGCGATCTCGCGAATCCGCGCGTTGGTTGCATCGGCGATGTAGAGGTTCCCGGCGCTGTCGACTGCCACTCCGAATTGCCCATTAAACTCCGCCTGGCTCGCTGGCCCGTTATCGCCTGCATAGCCTTGCATCCCATTGCCCGCCTCGGTGGTAATGGTGCCGCCGCTGATTTTCCGAATGCGGAAATTCAAGTTGTCGGCGAGGTAGATGTCGCCATTTTGGTCGGCGAACAAGCCGCCTGGATAGTTGAGAGATGCACTGGTGGCTGGCCCGCCATCGCCTGAGTATTCGGCCGACCCGTTGCCGGCGATGGTGGTAATGATGCCGTTGCCGTCCACTTTGCGAACGCGCTGATTATACTGATCGGAAAAATAGATGTTGCCTTGGGAATCCACCGTGATGGCAGTGGGATTATTCAGGTCGGCCTGCGTTGCCGGCCCTCCGTCGCCCGAATACAATCCGATACTGTGAGGACCTTGATTGGCGCCCGTCCCCGCGAAGGTCGAAATGATTCCCGACGAATTGATCATCCGAATTTTTTGTCCGCTCTGATCGGTGACGTAAAGATTTTCCTTGGAATCGACCACGCAGCGAATGGGTATGTACATGGAAGCCTGGGTGGCCGGCCCGCCATCGCCGCCGCTGCCCTGCACGCCATTGCCCGCCACCGTAGTGATCTTTCCTGAAGTATCCACTTTACGGACGCGATAATTGCCTACGTCGGCGATAAACAGGTTGCCGGATGGGTCGGTGCAAAGTCCGGTAGGCGAATTCAGCGTGGCCTCCGTGGCCGGCCCGCCGTCCCCCGAATAGTCAGCCGTTCCATTGCCGGCCACCGTGGTGATAATGCCATGGGAATCCACTCGCCGAACGCGATTGTTGTTCGAATCCGCGATGAACAGATTTCCGAAAAAATCCGTCGCGACGTAGACCGGGTTGTCCAGGGTAGCTTGAGTGGCTGGTCCTCCGTCACCGGAATAGCTTGAGATGCCATTGCCGGCGACGGTGGTAATGGTCTGCGCCCGAACCAGACCAATAGTTGTAAGAAGAGCGGCTGCCAAAAAAGTTTTGCGGAGCTTCATAAACGCCGATTATAGCGGCTTACGCACCCCCACCCCAACCCCCAATTGGGGCCACTAGCGCGAGTAGTGACGCTGTTTTCGAGCAGGTCGGAAGATATTGTCTGACGCAAGAGTCCCGTCACATCCGCGAGATGCCGTTTATAACCGGCCAATGTACGTGCGAACCCGGCGAACCTCTTGACTCGATTGGGGGCGTTGGCTTCGTGCGTTCTATGGCCGACGGCTGTAATCACTCGGCGGCCGAGTGCTACGATGCACCTTGTGCCACAAACGGATCTGCTGTTCGGCCGCGTGGAGACTGAGGAGTTCGTACGCTTCATCTTGGAAGCGGGCGCGTGGCTCGTTCCATCCCACCTGCACGGGCCAGATGTGGTGCGGATTTTAGATATTGCGGCGTTTCAAACCTGCCTGGATGACATGGAGAAGCTGTTCCATATCCAGCACCAAGATTTCAATCGATGTCCGCTTGAAGTTCGCAGCGCTCGGTCTGCGGAAGGCAGAATGGTGTTCTACGTGGCACAAAAAATAGGAGGGCCAACGCTGGATTTACTTGGACCCTATGATTTCGAGGAAAATGGCCAGCCCCGGATCGGCGGCGGGTTCATTAGCTATCATCCAACCTATTGGAACACGCAAACACTGTCCAATGAGGTCGCACCACTAGCGCTAAAGGCGTTTTACAAGAAGCTCCTCAACTACGTCAGAGCCAATGCGGTCAAGACGAAGGCTGGAAAAAGAACCTACTGGGTCGGGACATCAACCGCGACGCTATTCCGCGAAGGGATCGCCGCGCTCCCGGACAGTTGGGCACTACCGCTAGAGATACCTCCGGCTTAACACCACCCATCGGCCACCAGTATCCGACTGGCTCCCAACGACGACGACTAGAAAGCTGTATTCTTTTTTCGTTCGAAACTGATTTAGCCGGAGGGTGAAGGCCCGACCAGCCGATCGAAACCTTAGCAGAGAACGGTCAACGGCGAGCCTTCACGCCAGCCGTGATTCTTTTTATCGCACTGCCTGAGCCGAAAGACAACATCGACCCGGGGTGATCCCGTTGGCCCTCTTGCCGCGGCAGTGCCCCGTCTGCCGGAAGGACACGATCATCGGCCACGGACGGCGACTCCGCCAGAGCCACGACGATCACCGTGAATCGATCTGGGTGCGACGTGGAGTCTGTCGGTCGTGCGGAAAGACCTTCACGATCTTGCCCGAGTGGCTCGCACCTTCGGCTCACTACACTCTGCGCTGTCGACAGGAAGCGTGTGAGCGGATCGCCGCAGGAGAGTCCGTCGAGCATGCCGCACCGCTCTGCAAAAACTCGATCCATTTGCCAGATCCCTCCACCGTGCGCCGGTGGGCACACCGGCGACTGCTCAACCTCTGCTGCTGGGTTAAGGCCGGACCGCCCGGCCTACTCTTTTTACGGGCACCCACCATCGTTGCCTGGGATCTGGGCGCGCTCTGCCGTATTCTGCACGTCGAGGCAAGAAGTCCGTGAGTCGTCAAGCTCTCGACGAGTTGAAACAGCAGATCCCATTGCTGGATTATCTGCAGGCTCATGATTGGCGGCCGGCCCGGCAACTCAGCCGTGGTCGATTAATGGGACTGTGTCCGCTGCACGAAGATCAGGAACCAAGCTTTCTCGTGGATTCCCACAAGAACCTGTTCTACTGTTACGGCTGTGGTCGTGGTGGCGATGTAATCCGTCTTGCCGAACTTTATCACCAAGTGAAGTTCCCACAAGCGCTGTCGCTGTTGCGGCAATGGCGCGGTTTGGCGCCGTTGCTGCACGAAGTCGCTGGATTCTACCGCATTCAGTTACAGCGCCACGGCGAGGCGATCGCTTATTTGGATCAGCGTGGCGTCCGTTCACCGGAACTGATCGAGCACATGCGGATTGGCTATGCACCCGGCGGTTGTTTGCGAGGTTGGCTCACACAGTTGGGCCACTCAGTCCAAGCTCTGCGGCAAGCCGGTTTGGTGACCGCCTCTGGCTACGACACCTACAGACATCGCGTGGTATTTCCTCTGGAAGCGAACCTCTATGGCCGGAGCCTGTCTGCTACGGCGCCGCCTCATCGTTTCTTGCCGGGTGTGAAGGGTGGCTTGTACTCATGGGACCAGGTCCGCCTATATCCAGAGTTGATTCTGGTCGAGGGGCTGTTCGATTACGCGGCATTGTGGCAAGCCGGTTTCCGCAATGTCACCTGCTCGATGGGTACCAACCTCAATGCGCGCCAGTTCCGTCAACTCTGCGACGGTCCGCGAACCGTCTACCTGACTTTTGATGCCGATAGGAACTGTAGTGGTCAACAGGCTGCTCAGTCGCTTGCCTGCCGACTCGGCGAGCAGGGCGTAAACGTGCGCACTGTAGCGCTGCCTGTGGGCCACGATCCGAACAGCTTCTTTGTTCAAGGCGGCGACGCGCACCAGTTCCAGTCCCTTATGGAGTCGGCGCAATGATCTCCTTTCGCGTGGTTCATAAGCCCTCCAACAACCATGTGCGATGCCCCTATCGGATTGTCGAGCAGGCGACCGGCCGTGAGATCGACTGGATCAACAAGTACCTCGACTACGAAACTCTTCGCCGTCTGGCCGACAACACTCTGCGAACGTACGCGCACGAGCTACTGCACTTTCTCCGGTGGTGGGAGAGTGTTCACCACACTGATGCGGTTGCCAAAGGTGATCTCACCGAAACTACCCTGCTCGACTATGTGCGGTTCCAGTCCAGCCAAGAACGCGAGTTGACTGGCGCCACCATTAACCAGCGGGTTGGCATTGTCGATCGCGCCTTGCGCATCGCATTTCCCGGCGCTCCCGGCCAGGTCGCTCCGGGACTTCAGCAGACGTACTGGCAGCGAGCACCAATGGGCATCGGCAAGCCACGCCTTGCCTTGAGCCGGCTACGGGTGAAGACACCCAAGCGAACCATAGTGCCACTGTCCGTGGACGAGGTGGCCCGATTTTGGTCCAGCTTCCGAAACTCACGGGATTTGGCCATCGTTGGTTTGATGCTGCTGCAGGGCCTCCGCTCCCATGAAGTTCTTGGGCTGAATCGCGACGATCTTCTGCTGTCGGAAGCGCAGATCCGCGTGCGCGGCAAAGGCGACAAGACCCGATTCCTGCCGCTGGCCCCGGAAGCCACGCAACTCCTTGATCACTATCTGCGGCTGGAACGGCCGCAGACTTCCACCAACGCTCTGTTTGTTTCTCTCAAGGGTCCCGCTCGCGGCACCCGGATGACGCCCGCGGGGTTACGTTCATTGTTCCGCTACCACCGTCGGACCACCGGCGTCAAAATGGCAAACCCCCACCGGTTCCGTCACACCTTTGCCTCAGATATGGTGCGTGCCGGCGTCAGCTTGCCGGCTCTTATGCAGTTGATGGGGCACGCGCAAATCCAGACGACGCTGGTCTATGTGCAAGTTACTCCTCTTGAGGTCTATCAGCAGTATGCGCGAGCTGTGTCACAGCATATTAGGCCCGTACCCGGAACGCCGTCGTGAGGCCCTCCCGTTATGCTCCCCTTGAACATCCATTCGCTCAGCAGTTCCAGCGCGCTATCGAGTCCATCACTGCCGCACTTGCTCCAAACTCAGCGCGTCAATATCGCTGCGCGGCGCGGTACTTTCTGATCTATCTCAGAGAAGACTATCCTGCCGTTTGCTCGTTAGATCAACTGCGCCGCGATCCGCACATCCTCGGCTGGTTTGCCCATCTACGTTTGCAGACCCCGCCCTTGGCGCCGGCCGTCTATATCTGCCGCCTCCTGCTTTTGCGTTGCATTCTGGAAGAGCTTGCCTGGACCGCGCAGCTTCCGGCCCTCTCCCATCTGATCCGTCGCGAGGACATTCCGCGGGCTCCGCAACGACTGCCCCGCGCCCTGACGGAACAGCAGGATCGATTAATCCAGCAAGAACTGCTTCGACGTAATGATCTGCCGTCCAATGTCTTTTTGCTGCTGCGCCACACAGGGATGCGCATCGGCGAATGCGCCGATCTCTCTTATGATTGCCTCCACAACGTGGGCCCCGACCGTTGGGCCATTCACGTCCCCCTCGGCAAGCTGAAGACGGAGCGGATGGTCCCGGTGGACTCGTTCGTTTGTGAACTCGTTCACCGCTTACGCTTCTTCCGTTCTTTTGATCCTCTCCCTGCCGATGGTCGGCTGCTGGCACGCTCCAGGGAGAAGCAGACCTTGATCAAACAACTGCGCCCCTACCTCCAGGATGTCGCCACCGCCGTCGGCATTGCCACCCGCGTCGTTCCGCACCAGCTTAGACACACATATGCCAGTGAAATGGTTCGGGCCGGCGTAGGCTTGCCTGCGCTCATGAAGCTACTCGGCCACCTCAACCCGGAGATGACCATGCGCTACGTCGAGGTTGCCTCCACCGATCTACAGCGCGAGTTTCATCTGGCCCGTTCCCGACCCCGGCATCTGGTGCCGCAACCGAAAGCCCCCGTCATCTCGCTGCGTGCCGGGTTGGATGGCGTCGTGGACTCCCTGCTGTTTGCTCAACACTCGATCGAGATGTTCCGCCGCTCGCTGCCCGACGGTCCTCCCCGACAGCACCTCGACCGCCTCATGAATCGTCTCACCAAGATTCTCATCGAAGCCCGCAAACTCGACCCCGCCGGATAACGGGCAGACATTGGCCGTATAAGCCGACTATACGTCCGCGTGGATGAGGAAGATCTACCCTCGTCTTGAGATCACTACGACTTTCGCGTGCTCAGGGTTTGGTCGCGAACCTAACCTCGTTTGCGGCGGGCGTTAATCAGGCGCAGGATAGAAGGGATGAGACCGTTTTCACCTTGGCCGAAGGTCTTAGCCGTTACCGTAACGGTGGTTCTGCTCACGCCTGCGACCGCAGAGGTTCTTAAGCTGAGAGACGTCGACATCTCTCCAGAACGAGACCGTGGAATTCTGTTCGCGACAGGAGTTACGTCTACCGGTGACGCACTGTCGTTCGTTGCAGACAATACCGGTCTTTGGAAGTTGTACCGTGTTCGCCAATGGGATGCGGGAAGTACGTCCGTCAAGTCTCTTGCATTACCTGGATATTTCTCCAAAGCAGATGAACGAGACGCGGAAGGACGAGGGATTGAGAATCTGAATGCGAACGTGTTTACGACGACCGATGGCGCCTACGCTGTTTGCGTGGGCAGCGCAATGTGGGTGAAGAGGGTCAACGGGCGGGCCGTTGGGCCCGTCAAATCTGATGATCTTATTATTATTGTCGACCTCGCCACGTTCGTACCTGTTCGAACCGCGCACACACGAGATCTTGGCCTCTTCGATTTCCGTAATGTGAAGCTCGATGGGGAGGGCTACTTGCTTGTCGACAGCCTATCGGAAAACCGCTCCAATGGGGCCTTCCGTCGCCTTGCGCTCCCGTCTCTCGAGGTTGGCCCCGTGTGCAGCTATAGCTGGATCGCGAGAAAGGGTGGAGGAAAGTCGGGTGGTTCGATTACGCTGCCGGCAAATCAATATCCCGAGCCGGAAGCAGGAGCGGCTTGCAATATGGCACTTAGGCCTACTTCTTTTTCAGAATATGCCTCGAAGTGGATTCAATCCACTCTTTCTCTTCGGACGCCAGGCTGCGAAGAAAACAACAGGGCCGAATTCTGCCGCTGGATTGGTAGGGCGAGCTTTACGAGTGACGGGAAATTCGGAGTCGCCTATGCCAGTGATGGCCATGACAATTTGTTGGGCAACTGGGTCGAAACGAATAGCAGATTCTTGATCTTCTCCGTTAAACAGAAGGCGGATATGGGGCAGGTCCGCGTGTCAACACACGATTCTGTCCGTACGGCCACCGCAACGGTAGGCTCCCGTGACTTCCTACTGGTCGTCTCGAACGGAACGCACCTCACTGTCTACGAACTCCGCGACCAAGATTGAAATCCGAATGGTACCGCTCAGGCGCGCGCCCGTCGTTCCACCAGACGCTCGCGACTCAGCGCCACTCGTAATCGGCATAGGCTTCTTCTCAGCCGCGAGGGAGGCGGCCGGCATGAGAAGAAAAGCAATCCGTGGTGTAGCCAGATCAAGGCGGCCGAAGGCGAAGCTAGGGCTTCCGGATTTGGATCACAGTAAAAGCGCGGTTTTGAGTAGCTTGCGCTCACCGGAATCGAAACGCGGGTACCGACACGCAATTGACGAGTTCATCGCGTGGTATTGCTCAGAGCCGCGACTATCGTTCAGTAAGGTCGTCGTCACACGATACCGTATTCACCTTGAGGAGCGTCACCTTGCGGCGGGGACAATCAACGGGCGCTTGGCCGCAGTGCGTCGCCTGGCATATGAGGCAGCCGATGCAGGATTATTGAGCCCGGAATTGGCAGCCGGCATTCGCCGGGTCAAGGGCGTCAAGAAGCTCGGCGTGCGTCTTGGAAACTGGCTAACGGCGGATGAAGCGCGCCGTTTGCTAGCACTGCCGCAGTCGGATTCATTGAAAGGGAAACGCGATCGCGCCATACTCGCAATC
This sequence comes from Bryobacterales bacterium, assembly GCA_963781905.1. Classification (GTDB taxonomy): domain Bacteria; phylum Acidobacteriota; class Terriglobia; order Bryobacterales; family Bryobacteraceae; genus Palsa-89. Next base: position 2,130,746 of record CAWAHZ010000010.1, on the reverse strand, counting down.
CTCCTGGGATGTGGGCTGCGGCGCCGCGAGCTGGCCGACCTGACGATCTCGCATCTGCAGCGCCGTGAAGAACACTGGGCCATTGTGGACCTCATCGGGAAGGGCGGACATGTTAGAACGGTGCCCGTTCCTGATTGGGTCAAGCACACGATCGACTCGTGGACCGTGGCAGCGAGTATTTCATCGGGCAAACTTATCCGCTGCGTATGCCGAGCCGGAAAATGCTGGGGCGATGGCGTGACCGAAAGGGCGGTCTGGCACGTCGTGAAGCACTACGCCAAACAGCTCGGCGTCCTACAACTTGCCCCACATGACTTGAGGCGATCCTGCGCGAAGCTCTGCCACGCAGCAGGCGGAGAGTTAGAACAAATCCAGTTCCTGCTTGGTCACGTGTCGGTCCAAACAACCGAGCGGTACCTTGGCTGTAAGCAGCGAATCAATGGGGCTGTCAATGACTGCATCGGTCTCGAACCATGAGATTGAGGGGGCGCACTGCCGACCACACGACCATGCGGCAAGCTTGTTTTCAGCAGAGATCTTTGTGAACCATACTAGTCCGTTTGACATCACGGGCTACTTCGGCGCTGCAGAGTAAACTAGGCTCGTGGCGAACAAGCGCGTGTATGAAATCGACGGAGCGGAGTTCTCTTCGCTCGAAGACTTCTACGATCAGATATCAGGAAAGCTCATTCCGAATACGAGCTGGGGCCGCAACCTCGATGCGTTCAACGATATTCTCCGAGGGGGCTTTGGGACGCCGTGTGGCGGTTTCATCCTAGAGTGGAAGAACTCGCAGATTTCCAAGGACAGACTTGGGTACGATGAGACTATCCGTCAACTTCGCGCTCGACTGCTTAGATGTCATTCAGAAAACCGAAGCCGAGTTGCCCACGAACTCGCGGACGCCGAAAGGCGCCAGGGCGAAACCGTTTTCGATTGGCTAGTACAGATCATACGGAAGCACTGTGCTGGGGGCGAAGAACAGGAAGACGGGGTGGAACTCGAACTTCGTTAGACTCCCTTGAGAACTCGCTCCCGAGGTCAGCGTCAATATGTGAGGTTGCCGGAAGCTGGCTTTCCACGTACTTCCTGTCAATTGGACGTATAACGGCTTACCCGTGGACTGACATGCCGAGCGGAAGGCCCCCCAACCCCAGCGATGACCGCAGGACATCGCCACCCCAGCCCCAATCCCCGAAGCCCAATCCCTGAAACCCGGAGCGCTCGGGACCGTCTGTTACTATGACAATCGTGCGCGTAAAGGTGCTGTTTTTCGGCATGTTGAAGGACATCGTCGGCCGGGCGGAAGACCACATCGAAGTGGCCGATGGCGCGCGGCTGGAGTCCGTTTTTGCGCGCTATGCGCGCCAGTTTCCGCGCCTGACAGATCTGGAATCGAGCATCGTGCTGGCTTTGAATCAGGAGTTCTGTGACCGCTCGGCAGCCATCCGCGAAGGAGACGAGATCGCATTCCTCCCGCCAGTGAGCGGAGGGTCATCGCGATCAGCCGGCCGCTACACGCACCAGATCCGCGACGCCGAGACCGGCTGCTTCTTCGCACTGACCCGCGAAACTATCGACACGCAGGGTATTGCGCGGGAATTGCTGCGCGGCGAAGACGGCGCGGTAGTGGATTTTGAAGGCGTGGTCCGGAACAACACCAAAGGCCGGGCCACAAAATTTCTGGATTATGAGTGCTACGAACCGATGGCCGTGAAAATGATGGCCGAGATTGGGCGCGAGATCCTGGGCACCCACGCCATCGGCCGCATCGCCATGGTGCATCGCCTCGGCCGTCTTCAAATTGGCGAGGCCAGCGTCGTCATCGTGGTCACCGCGCCGCATCGCAAGCCCGCGTTTGAAGCCGCGCTCGAAGGCATCAACAGGCTGAAGCGCCTGGTGCCCATCTGGAAGAAAGAGCATTTCGCGGATGGAGAGGTTTGGGTGGACGGGGAATGGGACGAGTCCGTCCTGAAAAAGTGACCCTCCGAGAAAAAGTGATCCGCCCGGCCGTCTGTTTTTTCGCGGCAGGTCTCTGCCTGGCCGCAACCGCTCCGCGTCTGTGCGCGCAGCCGCAGCCCGTCATCAAGGTGAACGTGCGCCTGGTTCGCATGCTGGTGACGGTGAAGGACGCCGCGGGACAATTGTTCGGTTCCCTCAACAAAAGCGATTTCACCGTCTACGACAACGGCGTGAAGCAGGAGGTTGCCGTCTTCGATCGCCAGACCGAGCAACCATTGTCCGTCGCCATGCTGGTGGACACCAGCGCTTCCACCGGCATCGAGATGCGCTACGAGCTGGATTCGGTGAGCCGTTTTCTCAAGGTGCTGTTGGGCGAGGGCAATCCCGAAGACACCGTGGCGCTCTACAATTTCAACAGCGATGTGACGCTGCGCGCCGGGTTCACGCGGCGTTTCGCTCGCGTGGATGCGATCTTGAAGCAGCTAAAATCCGGAGGTGGCACGTCGGTTTATGACGCTATTTTTCTGGCCTCGCACGATATCGAATATCGCAATGGCCGGCATGTCATCGTGCTGGTGACCGACGGCGGAGACACCACCAGCACCGTGGATTATCACCAGGCGCTGGAGGCCGCGCAGTTGGCCGACACCATCCTGTATCCAGTGCTGGTAGTGCCCATCACCAACGACGCGGGCCGCAACGTGGGCGGTGAAAATGCGCTCACCAGTTTGGCGGCGGGCACCGGTGGTCATGTTTTCACTCCCAGCTTAGGCGCGCAGCTGGATCGCGCATTCGACGACATCCTGCGCGAGCTTCGGACGCAATATCTGATCGGCTACTATCCCAAGGACGTGCCCCCCAGCAAAGATCGCTTTCATACGCTGACGGTGACGGTGCAGAGTGCCGCGGCGGCGAGTCGCGGTTTGCGGGTCAGCACGCGCAGCGGATATTATGGTGAGGCCAATGAGGGTAGACCAGGATTTGGGCAGTGACGCGGAGGCAGCCGTGAGCAAAGCGAAGACGAAGGCTCCCGAGCAGACCTTCGAGGAAGTGAAATACCTGCGCTATCTGATCGACAAGGCCATCCCCGTGCGAATTCGCCTGAGCAGCAATGAAGAGGTGTCGGGAGTCATCGAGTTCTACGATTCGAACTTCATCCGCGTGACGCGCGACGGCGCTCCCAACCTGTTTCTGTATAAGCACGACATCAAATATTTGTACGAAGAGCCGGAAGCCTGACTCGTGGCGCACGCACTCCTGCGTGCCGCGTTCACACTCGTGTGAACGTTTGGGCAATTTTTAGAAGTGTTGGCACGATTGCCAACACGGCACGCACGAGTGCGTGCGCCACATAGGACACACTATGCCCTCTTATCTGGAAATTAGCGAAGCAATCGCCCGCGAGGCTGGAGCCTTGCTGCACGGCTATTTTGAGCGCCACATCGGTTTCGAGCTCAAAGGCGAATTCGATCTGGTGACGGAGGCCGACCGTGCATCGGAGAAGCTGGTGATCGAGCGGCTGCAAAAGCATTTTCCCACTCACTCCATCGTGGCCGAGGAGAGCGGCGGGCACGCGGGTGCGTCCGCGGAGTATTGCTGGTACGTCGACCCCTTAGATGGCACCACTAATTTCGCGCATGGCTTCCCCATGTACAACGTCACCCTGGCGCTCGAAAAGGCCGGTGAGATTGTGGCCGGCGTGATTTTCGATCCCGAGCGCGGCGAAATGTTCACCTGCGAGCGAGGGTCGGGATCGCATTTGAACGGCCAGCCGATCCACGTATCGTGCGTTCAGCATGTCGACGATACACTCGTCGCCACCGGATTTCCCAGCCGCAAGCGGCATCAGAACGTCAACGTGCACTTCTACTATCAGCTGGCGATGATCACGCATGGCGTGCGCCGCGCTGGAGCAGCCGCGCTGGACCTGGCCTATGTGGCGAGCGGCCGTCTGGATGCCTTCTGGGAATTTGGCCTCAATCCCTGGGACATGGCGGCCGGCACTTTGTTGATCACCGAAGCCGGCGGCAAATGTTCGGACATGCATGGAGCGCCGGCGCGCCTGCGAGGTCCGCACTTGTTGGCCGACAATGGCGCGGTGCATGAAGGCATGCTGGAAATATTCGGCGAAGTATTTCGCCGCGAGTATCGCTATCCCATGCCGGTCATCGAATAGGGGCTTTGTATCAAATAGGGGCTCTGTATCAAAGCGCTTCAGCCAGGCGCTTGATCGCTTCGCGGATAGAGCGCTCGCCGATCGACGAGAACCCAAGAATAAATTCGCCTGCTGGTGGCGTGGTGAGGTAACACGCTTTTGAGGTGATCAGTTGGACTTTCGCGGCGGCCGCGTGATCGGCGATGTTTTCATCTCTGAATCGAACCAGGACATGCATCCCCGCTGCGTCGCCGCGAATCTGGACGCGATCTCCGAAATAACGGTGGAGCGCTTCCACTAATGCCTCCCGCCGCTGGCCGTAGATCCGTCGCATGCGGCGGATGTGGCGCTCCAGGTGACCCTCCGCGATGAAATCGGCCAGCGCCGCTTGCTCCGGGACCGGGGTCTGCCGGTCCGCCAGCCATTTGGCGCGGCGCAGGCGAGGCGCCAGACTGGGCGGCGCAATCACATATCCGATTCGCAAGGACGGGAACATTACTTTCGAGAATGTTCCGATATAAATCACCGCCACGCCCGTGGCCAATCCCTGCAACGCTGGCAAGGGAGGGCCGCTGTAGCGGTATTCGCTGTCGTAATCGTCCTCGATCAGGACCGCATGATGGCGGCGGGACCATTCGATTAACTCCAGGCGCCGTGTCAGCGACATCGCGACACCGGTTGGGAATTGATGCGAGGGCGTGACGTACACCACGCGCGATTTCCTGCCGAGCTCCCCGATGACGATTCCGTTCTCGTCGATCCGCGCGGGCCGCAGCCGCGCACCATAGCCGGAGAAGATGCGGTGCGCGCCATGGTATCCGGGATTTTCGATGGACACTTCGTCACCGGGCTCTAGCAGCAGGCGCACGCACAGATCGATGCCCTGCGCCGAGCCGTTGACGATAGTCACCTGTTCAGGAGTGCATCGCACGGCTCGCGATCGTGAGACATAGGCCGCAATTTCGTCGCGCAACGGCCCATAACCCGCGGACTGATCCGCGTAGTCGAACAGCTCCGGAACGGCCGATCGCAACCGGCGCATTACCAGCTTGCGCCAGATCGGGAGCGGGAAGAGCGAAAGATCCGGACGCCATTGCGTGAGGCCGATGAATCCCGCGGGACTGGGAGGATAGGCGAAATCTTCGTTGAGGCCCGCGCCATAGCGCGAAAGACGCGGAGCCGGCGCTGTCTCGGCCCGTGGCGCCTCTTTGTGGTGCGGACGCAAGAGTTCATCGGGCAGTTGCCGGCAGACGAAAGTGCCGGACCCGCGCGCGGACTCGATATATCCTTCCGACGCAAGCTGTTCGTAGGCCAGCGTAACGGTGCTGCGCGACACTCCAAGGGAGCTCGAAAGTTCGCGCGTGGAGGGAACACGCTCGGCGCGGCGGAAACGTCCGGTCAGTATCCCTTGACGCCACTGATCGTAGATCTGGCGATGCAGCGGCGCGGCGGACACCCGATCCAGCACAATAGCAGCGCGCATAAGTGGACTGCTCCAGATTAACAAAAGTGGATCTTTCGACCAGCCAGACCTTCCGCTACACTCGAACTACGATGGAACAGTATGCACCCACCGAACGAACAGAGGTAAAACGATTAGCCAAGCGCGGCGTATACGACAAAGAGCAAGTTCACGGCATCCTGGACGAGGGCTTTATCTGCCATGTCGGATTTGTCCTCGACGGCCAGCCGTTCGTCATCCCCACTGCTTACGCGCGTTCCGGCGAGCAGATCTATATTCACGGAGCGCCCGCTAGCCGGCTGATGCGCAGCAAGGAAGTGGACGTGTGTCTCACCGTGACGTTAGTCGACGGATTGGTTGTGGCGCGCTCGGCATTCCACACTTCCATAAACTATCGATCGGTGGTGGTGCTCGGTAAGGCGCGGCTGGTTCTGGATGTCGACGAAAAGCGGGAAGCATTGCGGCTCTTCACCAATCACGTGATCGCCGGCCGCTGGGAACAGGCCAAGCAGCCGACCGTTTCGGAGCTGAAATCCACTAGCGTTTTGGCGCTGCGGCTCGAGGAAGTATCCGCGAAGGTGCGCACTGGCCCACCCATCGACGACGAGGAAGATTACGCGCTGCCAATCTGGGGCGGCGTGGTTCCCGTGCTTCAATCGTTCGGCGAACCGCAGCCTGACGAGCGCATCTTAGATGGCACTGCTGCGCCACGGCTGTCTCGTTAGCGCAGAGCCGCAACGGCGGTTCGAGTGCCACGCAGCGTATTCTTCATGGACTCCTTGGGGAAGCTTTCGAGAAATCCTTTGAGCATCCATCCCAGCCCCGGCGGCACGTCGCGCGAAAGCGAGATAGCCTCGCAGCGCGCGTAGACTCCGCCGTCCGCGGCTTCGAAGCGCCAGTAGGAATTCAGACGCCAAAGGAAGCCTGAATCGTCGGCCTGCGGCACTTCCACCGTGTATGATTTGCCCGGATCTTTTACTTCGCCCACGTGCGTGGAATGGGACGTAACAATCAAGCGCCTCGTGTCCGGCATTTCGTAACGGATGTGATATGTGCTGTTGAGAACGATCGTCAGGATGTGCTTTTCGTACATGCGCAGCAGCACATCGTACTCTTCCCCGGAACGCGCCAGCTCGCGCGACTCGATCACTTTGGGCCGGTAAAAATCCTTGTAGTGCGCGTAATCCCGCAGTACGGATTCCACTTGCGCGAGAGTGGCGCCGGGCATGAACATGGTTCCCACCCAATCCTGAATCATGGCGGATGGCGCGTTCACGTTGCGGGCCGCATCCACTGCTTCGATGCGCGGTTCGCCGTTCCGCAGGCCCGGATCGCGAACCGGATCGGAACTCATCCTGGCTTCCGCTTGTTCCACGTAGTGGTCGAAAGCTGCGGTGGCTTCAGGCGTCAAGTGTGCGAAAGGCACCGTGACCAGAAGAAGCGGGAAGGACAACCAGCACCGCGCCCGACTCACACCGCCATTATCGCGCGGCCAGCCACGATGCTAAACGCGACGATGCTAGAGGCTTTTGAACTTGAGCGTCACGTCCCCCATTCGAACCACGTCGTTGTCCTTCAATTCCTCCCTCGCGATCGGGTCGGGGCGGTCGTTCAAAAACGTCCCGTTGGTCGAGTCCAGGTCCGTGATGGTAAACCTTTGATCCTTGTATCGCAGGCTGGCGTGCTTGCCCGAGATGGCTGAGTCGCGCAGCACAACGTCGGCATCGGAAGCCGATCCGATAACGTTCGGCCCTTCTCGAATGCGGAAGTCCTCGCCCTTCTGCTGGCCCGTCAAGGCCACGAACCATCCCACCACCGGCGGCTTTCGCTTGTCCGTCAGCACCACACTTCTGCGGGTGGTGGCGGGCGCCGCGCCTTCGCGTGACGCATCCGTCTCCAGGCGCGTTTTCACCGTCACGGACGGTGCGCCCGTCTGATATCCCGTCCGCTGGCAATACGGGCACACCTCCCAGGTATCTTCCATCTGATGTCCGTTCGCGCAAAACTTTGCCATTTGTGCTCTTCCCCTTGGAGCTGAATTAGGTCGACCAACAGAGACCTTTATTTCGTCCTTCTATAGACGCCATTGACGCCAACTTTGCCACAGCGCGGTGACTAAACGGACTTCCCCGGTGCGCCATTCATCAGCGCGCTTTGCGAGCATTATATAGTGTCGCCGCCGCGTGGCGATGTCAAGCCCACCCACCCGCGCCACAATGGGTCACACAATCCTTTACTTTCAAATACATAAGATGGTACGCTGAAGAACTTATAATGCGAACTGTCGATTTGATCCACCGAAAACGAGATGGTGAAGAACTATCGCCAGAAGAAATTGCCGCGCTTGTGGAAGGCTACAGCCGGAATGAAATTCCGGATTATCAAATGTCAGCCTTTCTTATGGCCGTTTTTCATTCTGGAATGACGGACCGCGAGGTGAGCGCGGCCACGGAGTGCATGGTTCGCTCCGGCGAAACCGTGGACCTCAGCTCCATCCCCGGCATTAAGGTAGACAAGCATTCTACCGGCGGGGTGGGAGATAAAACCAGTCTCATATCCGCTCCGTTGGCGGCTGCGGCGGGCGTGGTGGTTCCGATGATGTCGGGGCGCGGGCTGGGGCACACCGGCGGCACGCTCGATAAATTGGAATCTATTCCCGGCTTTAGAACCGATCTGACCATCGACGAGTTCAAGGCGCAATTAGCCACGCACGGCCTGGCATTTATCGGCCAGACGGTGGAGGTGGCGCCGGCCGACGGCAAGTTGTACGCGCTGCGGGATGCCACCGCGACCGTGGAATCCATTCCACTGATCGCCACTTCCATCATGTCCAAGAAGCTGGCCGAAGGCGTGGACGCACTGGTGCTGGACGTGAAGGTGGGCAACGGCGCGTTCATGAAGAAGCAGGTGGATGCGCGGCGGCTGGCCCAGATGATGGTGGGCATCGGGCGGCGCGCCGACAAGCGCGTGCAGGCCTTGATCACCGACATGAATCAACCGCTGGGCTACGCGGTGGGCAATGCGCTGGAAGTAATGGAAGTTTCGCAGACCTTGCAGAATGCCGGTCCCACCGATCTCACTCGCCTGGCGCTGGAACTGGCGGCTCGCATGATTTTCCTCGCCAAGATTGTTCCCACGCTCGAGGAAGCGCGCGAAGTGGCGCAATCCAAGCTGCTGGACGGCTCGGGCTATCGGAAGTTCAAGGATGTCATTGAGGCCCAAGGCGGCAACTCGCAAGTTCTGGACCGGTTTGAGCTGTTGCCGAATGCTACCGGCGTTCGCGAAATCGCTTCGCCGCGCGCTGGTTACGTCAGCGCTATCGCCGCCGAAGACATCGGCTTGGCGTCTTCGCGCATTGGCGCGGGACGCAACACCAAGGAAGACGACATCGATCCAGCGGTGGGCGTAATTCTGGAAGTCAAAGTAGGGCAGAAAGTAGAGGCCGGTGCCGTGCTCTGCCGCGTTTACTACACGCGCGAGGAACATGTCGACGAGGCCTCCGAAGAGATCGAAGACGCTTTCCGTATTTCCGCGCAACCTCCGGAGGAGCGGGAACTGATTCTCGAAGTAGTCAGCTAGACAATCGCATGAGGGAATTCATTCGACGTGGCGCACGCACTCTTGCGTGCCGTGTTCGCACTCTTGCGAACACTGTCAACAGCTGTCTTCGCACTCTTGCGAACACGTTTTTGCCCGGGTCTTCAAGAAGCGTTCACACGAGTGTGAACGCGGCACGCAGGAGTGCGTCAGAGCTGCGCCACACTAGAACAGGCATGAGCTAAGACATGGAGCGGTTCACCGGCATACTGGGAATCCTCGCGATCCTGCTGGTTTGCGTTCTCTTCTCCAAACACAGGCGCAATATTCGCCCGTCGCTGATTCTGTGGGGCGTGGGCCTGCAGCTCACCTTCGCATTTGTGGTGCTGCGAACGCCTGCCGCGCGCGTCTTCGAGATGCTCAGCGACAAGGTGAATGCGGTGATCGGTTACTCGCAGGCCGGCAGCAAGTTCGTATTTGGCGATCAACTGGGCGGCGGTCCGATGGCCGTTTTCGCGTTTGAGGTTCTGCCCATCATCATTTTCATTTGCAGCCTGTTTGCGATCCTTTATTACCTCGGCGTCATGCAAGTGCTGGTGAAAGCCATGGCTGTGGTGATGCAACGCATCATGGGCGCGAGTGGCGCTGAAGCCACCAACGTGGCCGCCAGCATCTTCATGGGTCAAACGGAAGCGCCCATCACCATCCGGCCGTTCCTCGAAGGCCTCACCGAGTCTGAGCTGTTCACCATCATGGTGAGCGGCATGGCGCACGTTTCGGGAGCCACCATGGCCGCCTATGTATTGATGGCGCATGTGGAGATTCGCCATTTGCTGACGGCAGTGATCATGACCGCGCCCGCCACCATCATGCTCGCCAAGATTCTGGTGCCGGAGATTGGCAAGCCGGTCACCGCCGGACGCGTCAATGTGACGGTGGAGCGGCAGGGGGTGAACATCATCGATGCGGCGGCCCGGGGCGCCATCGACGGGCTGCACCTGGCGCTGAACATCGCCGGCGTGCTGATCGCGTTTCTGGCCCTGGTGGCGCTGGTGAACGGGATGCTCGGCTATTTTCACACTTCGCTTGAAACCATTCTCGGCACGCTGTTCTCACCCATCGCCTGGCTGCTAGGCGTCAAGTTTCACGACTGCCGGACCATCGGAAACCTGCTCGGTACGCGGCTGGTGCTGAATGAATTCGTCGCCTTTCAACAGCTCGGGCCGTTGAAGCCGTCGCTCGATCCGCATTCGTTCACCATCGCCACATATGCGCTGTGCGGTTTCGCGAACCTAAGCTCCATCGCGATCCAGATCGGAGGCATCGGCGGGCTCGCTCCGAGCCGCAAGTCCGACCTGGCACGCCTGGGTCTGAAGGCGCTGGCTGCCGGGACCATGGCAAATTTCATGTCGGCCTGCATCGCGGGCATGCTTTTGTAATGCACGAGGCGGTGGCATACATACGAGACGTTACAGGGCGGGAACCGCATATCGCGGTCGTTCTAGGTAGCGGATTGGGGGCCTTCGCCGACGAACTGGCCGACCCGATTAGCATCCCCTACTCGCAAATTCCCGGCTGGCCTGCATCCACCGCCGCTGGACATTCGGGCAAGCTGGTGTTCGGCAAAACTGGGCAAGCTGGAGGTTGCCGTGCTAGCCGGCCGCGCACATCTCTACGAAGGCTACACTCCCGCTCAAGTAACCATGGGTGTGCGGGTGCTGCACCGCTTGGGGGTGCATAGCGTGGTATTCACCAATGCAGCCGGAGGCATCAATCTGTCGTATAACCAAGGTGCATTAGTTGCGATTTCCGATCACATCAACTTACAGGGATCGCACCCTCTCATCGGTCCCAACGACGATTCCCAGGGGCCGCGTTTTCCGGATATGACAGAAGCCTATTCGTCGGCTTTTCGGGCCAAGGCGCAGCAGGTGGCGCAGGAATTGAAGATCCATCTGGCTGAAGGCGTGTACGCCGCGCTCACCGGTCCGAGCTATGAGACGCCGGCTGAGATCCGCTATCTTCGAACTATTGGCGCGGATCTGGTCGGGATGTCGACTGTCCCCGAAGTGATCGTGGCGAATTATCTGGGCATGCAGGCGCTCGCCATTTCCTGCGTCACCAATATGGCGGCCGGCATTTCGCCGCAGAAGTTGGATCATAAAGAAGTGATGGAAACCGGTTATCGCGTGCGCGATACCTTAATCCGGTTCCTGAAAGCCCTGTTGCCAAAACTATGACGCCGAAATTATGACTTTGATCGAAGCCGCCATTGACGCCCGCCACCATGCGCACGCGCCGTACTCGCACTTCCACGTGGGCGCAGCGCTCGAGGCTATCGATGGCCGGGTGTTCACCGGTTGCAACGTCGAGAACGCCACCTACGGGCTCAGCGTGTGCGCTGAGCGGGTAGCGATATTTAAGGCGATTTCTGAAGGCGTGCGGAAATTCCAGCGCATCGCGGTATCCGCCGACACCGACGTGCTGACTCCTCCCTGCGGGGCGTGCCGTCAGATCCTATGGGAGTTTTGCGGGAATATCGAAGTGACACTGACCAATCTAAAGGGGAAGACCGAAACGCTCCACTTGAAAGATTTGTTCCCAAGGCCTTTTGATGACTCGTTTATTTGATTTTCTTGTTAAACGTGGCGCACGCACTCCTGCGTGCTGTGTTCGCACTCTTGCGAACATGTTTTCGCCCGGGCCTTCCAGAAGCGTTCACACGAGTGTGAACGCGGCACGCAGGAGTGCGTGCGCCACAAGTGTGTGGAGCAGAGTGCTATCAGTATTCCTGTTATTTGGCGCGGTAGCTTTCGGCGAGCCGGCGGACTCCATCTACACGGCGCGTTACGTGGTCACCATGAACGGGAAGCGCGATTTGATCGACGATGGCGCAGTCGCCATTCGCGGCGAGCGTATCGTTGGCGTCGGCAAGCGCGCCGACATCGAGAAGCAGTTTCAGGCCAAGCAGCACATCAACCGCCCGGACGCCATCCTGATGCCCGGTCTGATCAACACCCATACCCACGCCGCCATGTCGCTGTTCCGCGGCATCGCCGACGACATGGTGGTGCAGGATTGGCTCAACAAGTTCATTTTCCCCGCTGAGGCCAAGAACGTCACGGCGGATTTCGTCCTGTGGGGAACGCGGCTCGCCTGCCTGGAAATGATGCTCTCCGGCACCACCACCTTCGTCGACATGTACTATTTCGAGGACAGCGTCGCCAAGGCCGCCAAAGAAGCCGGCATGCGCGGCATTCTGGGCGAGACCATGATCCGATTTAAATCGCCCGACTTCGCGACGCCCAAGGACATGCGCCAATGGACTGCGAAGTTTCTGGATCAATACCAGGGCGATCCGCTGATCACTCCCGCCATTGCACCGCACGCCATCTATACCAATAACGACGTCGATCTTAAGGCCGCGCGCGAGCTGGCGAACAAATTCCACGCGCCTCTGGTGATGCACCTCGCCGAGGGTAAATTCGAATTGGATGACTCGCTCAAGGTGCACCACATGACGCCCACCCGTTTCGTGGAATCTCTGGGCGTCCTGGACGGCTGGACCATTGTCGCGCACGCCATCTATCTGGACGCGGCGGATGCCAAGATCCTGAAGGCGCATGGAACCGGAGTGGCCCATTGCCCCTCCAGCAACATGAAACTCGCCAGCGGTATCGCGCCGGTGGTGCGGTTTCTCGCGCTCGGCATTCCCGTGGGCGTCGGCACCGACGGCCCGGCGGGCAGCAACAACGATTTCGATTTGATGGAAGAAATCAATCTCGCGGCCGACCTGCAAAAGGTGACTGCCAACGATCCCACCGTTCTTCCGGCCGAGCAGGCCGTCGCCATGGGCACGATCCTGGGGGCGCGCGCCGCGGGCTTGGAAAAAGAAATCGGATCTCTCGAAACCGGGAAGCGCGCCGACCTGATCACGCTGCGCCTGGATCGCCCGCACGCCGTGCCGCTCTATAACGTCTATTCGCAAATTGTTTACGCGCTAAAGGGCTCCGACGTCGAAGACGTCGCCGTGAATGGAAAGCCGATTGTGCGGGAAGGCCGCTCGCTCACTCTCGATCCGGCGCCCATCCTGGCCAAGGCGAAGGAATATGCCGCGAAGGTCAGCGCGTCTCTTCAGAAGTAGTAGCCCGCAAGAACGCAAGGGATAATCGAAATAACTGAAAACGCGTCGAGAGTAACCGCGCGTCAACTCCACTTATCAGTTTCAAGTTTCCATCGGGGTGACCATGCGACTGAAGTTTCGTTGTTCGATCCTCTCTCTTTCCGCCGGTATCGCCTTAGCGTTGGCGCCGGCCTATTCCACCTCCATCACCACCTACAACAATTTGACGAACTGGTCAGCCGCCACTACTGCCGGATATCAAACAGTGACGTTCACCGGCCTGACACCGGCCGGAACAGAAACCCAATACAGCAGCGCAACAGGCGTTACTGCCGACGGCGTTAATTTCATCGGATATAGTTCCGGCGGCGGGTCCGATATCGAAGTCATCGATACCAGCGCGTTCAGCTATTACAACTGGGGTACCGGCGACGCCTTAATCCAAAGCTTGAGCCGGACAAATGCAGGCTCTCCACTGCCGTACGTGAATATCGTCCTTCCCGCGAACGTCACCTCGCTGGGCTTGAACCTCTTCACCGCCAGTCCGGAAGCCTTGAACTTCACCATTACAGTGGCCGGTAACCAATACTCGGTGCCCAGCTTCAGCCAACCCACGCTGGCCTTTTGGGGAATTACGTCGAGCACGGCCATTTCTTCCGTCCAGCTCACGCTGGCAGGCACTACTTACAACGGAGGGTCGAGCGAACTGCTCGATAACTTCAGCTTCGGGACCGAGGATATCGCGGTCGCGCCCGAGGCCGGGACGTATCTCCTGATTGGCTCCGGGCTGATCGGATTCGTCCTGCTGCGGAAGCGGTTGACTTCGGAAAAACCGGGAAGTCCGCCGCGCTAGGGTTTATAATGCTAGTTGATGAATAAGGCCAACTGGCGTCCCGTTGCTGTTTCGCTTACCGTGCTGGGAGCCGTGGCGCGCCTGCTGCCGCATCCGCCCAATTTCGCACCCGTGGGCGCTACCAGCCTGTTTGCCGGCGCCCGATTGCCGCGCTGGCAGGCATACCTGATCCCGCTGGCGCTGATGGCCATCACCGACCCGATTCTGTCGCCGCTTTACGGATTCAAGCCGTACACCAAGTATCTGATCTTCACCTACGTCAGCTTCCTGATCAGTGTGTGGCTGGGACGGTGGCTGCGCAATACGGAGAACATTTCCCGGATCGCGGCCGTCACGGTGTTGAACAGCATCCAGTTTTTCCTCGTCACCAACTTCGGAAGCTGGCTGTGGTTCCAAGCCTATCCTCGGACTGCGGCTGGCCTGGCTAGCTGCTACATCTCCGCTATCCCGTTCTTCGGCTGGACTCTTGCGAGCGACATCCTCTATACGGGCATCCTGTTCGGGCTATACGCCTGGCTGAGCCGGACAGTTGCCACCGGCGAACGCGTGCCCCTCGCGGCCTAACGACCCGCTCCGTTTTCCTCGGGCAGCGGGGTCTTGCCCATGGTGTCCCAGTCGGCCATTGTCAAACCGAACTCGGCGAGGACGTTCTCCAGCGGAATCGCCTTGTTGTGCTTGAGCCACTCATCGGCTTCAGCGACCGCCTGGCGATCCTCTTCGGTGAATGGTTCGTCATCGAGCGGGGCGTTCGCCAGTTTGCGGGAAAGCGGGTCGAGCATGACTTCCATGACATGCACCACCGCCGCCACCTGTTCGGGCGCCAGATGATTTAACAATTGCTGCGCATGCTCTCGGTCTGCCTTCATACCGGCCTATGCTTATAGTAACGTGGCTCAACGGCGGCGAGTAGCGCTTTCCTGGTCCAGTGGCAAGGATTCCGCCTGGGCGCTGCATCTCCTCCAGCAAGACCCTGGCATCGAGGTTGTAGCGCTGGTCACCACTCTGAACGAACAGTTCAATCGCGTCGCTATGCATGCTGTGCGGCGCGACCTGCTGGAGTTGCAAGCCGTGGAGGTCGGTATCCCGCTGTGGACCGTCCCCCTGCCTTGGCCCTGCTCCAACGAACAATATGAAGAGCGCATGCGCGACCTGTGCAGCCGGGCGGTCCGCGAAGGCGTCCAGGCTATGGCTTTTGGCGATCTCTTTCTGGCCGACATCCGCGCTTATCGCGAGCAGCAGCTCGCCGGAACGGGGCTTGCGCCGCTATTCCCGGTCTGGCAGATTCCGACCGCCCAACTGGCTGCCGAGATGGTCGCGGCGGGTCTCAAAGCCAAGATCACTTGCGTCGATCCCAGGGTGCTACAGCCTGAGTTCGCCGGTCGCGATTTCGATGCCCAGTTCCTAATAGATCTGCCCGAAACCGTCGATCCTTGTGGCGAAAACGGCGAGTTCCATAGTTTCGTGTACCAGGCTCCCGGCTTCCGGCATCCAATCGATGTCGCGGTCGGAGAGGTCGTTGAGCGCGATGGGTTCGTTTTTGCGGATGTTATTCATAAGCAGTAACTTATCTCCGGTATCAGCGTAGTTGCCAGAATTACATAATGGTGATATGCTGATATCAGTTGATAATGAGAGACTAAGATTATGGATTTCAACCGATTCACCGAAAAGCTACAAGAGGCGGTTCGAGCCGCCCAAGCCATCGCAGTTCAGCACGGAAATCAGCAAATCGACACCGAGCACCTGATGCTCGCACTGCTCGATCAGCAAGGCGGCCTTGCGCCCTCTATCCTCAATAAGGCTGACATCCGCGTGGATGCGCTGCGTGCGCGCGTGCAGCAGGAAGTGGACCGTATGCCCAAGGTTTCTGGTGCGGGCGGCGGGCCGGATCAGGTTTACGTCACTAATCGCATCACCAAGCTGCTCTCCCAAGCCGAAGACGAAGCCAAAAGACTGAAGGATGAATACATTTCGGTGGAGCATGTGCTTCTGGCGGCTACGGAGGACGCGGGCGTAACCGGCAAACTGTTCCGGGAGTTCGGCATCACGCGTGAGCGGCTGATGCGCGCCCTCCAGGAAGTACGGGGCAGCCAGCGCGTCACCAGCCAAAATCCCGAAGCGAGTTATGAGGCGCTGGAAAAATACGGCCGCGATCTGACGCAGTTCGCGTCCCAAGGCAAGCTCGATCCGGTGATCGGCCGCGACGAAGAGATCCGCCGCGTGATCCAGGTGCTTTCGCGCCGCACCAAGAACAATCCAGTGCTCATCGGCGAGCCGGGCGTTGGCAAAACCGCAATCGTCGAAGGTCTGGCCGGACGCATCGTGCGCGGCGACGTTCCCGAAGGCTTGAAGGACAAGCGCGTGGTGGCGCTCGACATGGGCGCGCTGATCGCGGGCGCCAAGTTCCGGGGCGAATTCGAAGAGCGCCTCAAAGCGGTCCTCAAAGAAGTGCAGAGCGCCGAGGGCCAGATCGTTCTATTTATCGATGAACTGCACACCGTGGTGGGCGCGGGTAAAGCCGAAGGCGCCATGGACGCGGGCAACCTGCTCAAGCCCATGCTCGCGCGCGGGGAACTGCATTGCATCGGCGCCACAACGCTCGACGAATACCGCAAATACATCGAAAAGGACGCGGCTCTCGAACGCCGCTTCCAGACCGTTTTTGTCGACCAGCCGAGCGTGGAAGATACCATCTCAATCCTACGCGGTCTGCGGGAGCGCTACGAAATCCACCATGGCGTTCGGATTAAGGACTCGGCTCTGGTAGCGGCGGCGGTGCTTTCAAACCGCTACATTACGGACCGCTTCCTGCCGGACAAAGCCATCGATCTGGTGGATGAAGCGGCCGCCAAGCTGCGTACCGAGATCGATTCCATGCCGGCCGATCTGGACGAGATCCTGCGCCGCATCATGCAGCTCGAGATCGAACGCGAGGCTCTGAAGAAAGAGTCCGACACTGCTTCGAAGGACCGGCTGAAGAAGATCGAGAAAGAAATTGCCGACTTAAAGTCGGATTCCGATGCCCTCAAGGCGCAGTGGCAGGCCGAGAAAGAAGGCGTGCAAAAGCTGCGCACGCTGCGTGAGCAACTGGATCAGACCAAGGTCGAAATCGAAAAGGCCGAACGGCAATACGATCTCAACAAAGCTGCCGAGCTCAAGTACGGCAAACTGACCGAGCTGGAGCGCAAGCTCAAAACCGAGGAATCCCGTTTGGCGGAGAAGCAGTCGGGCAAGCGGCTGCTCAAAGAGGAAGTGGACGAGGAAGACATCGCCCAGGTGGTCAGCCGTTGGACCGGCGTACCGGTTTCCAAGCTCCTCGAAGGTGAAATGCAAAAGCTGCTGCACCTGGAAGACGATCTTCACCTGCGTGTGATCGGCCAGGACGAGGCCGTCCAAGCGGTGTCGGAGGCGGTGATGCGGGCCCGATCGGGCCTCAAGGACCCCAACCGCCCCATCGGAAGTTTCATCTTTTTAGGACCCACGGGCGTCGGCAAAACCGAGCTGGCCCGGGCCCTGGCCGAATATTTGTTCGACGACGAAAAGGCCATGATCCGGATCGATATGTCCGAGTACCAGGAAAAACATACAGTTGCGCGGCTGTTGGGGGCCCCTCCCGGCTACATCGGTTACGAAGAAGGGGGGCAGCTAACGGAATCCGTCCGGCGTCGTCCATATTGTGTGGTCCTTTTCGACGAAATTGAGAAGGCGCATTCCGACGTGTTCAACGTGCTGCTGCAGATTCTGGATGACGGCCGCCTCACCGACGGCCAAGGCCGCACCGTGGACTTTAAGAACACCATCGTGATCATGACCTCCAATATCGGCAGCCCGCGCATCCTCGAATATCGAGGCGCATTCGCCGGCGTGGGGTTCGACGTGATGAAGGACACCGTGCTTGAAGAGTTGCGCGGTCATTTCCGCCCTGAGTTCCTGAATCGCGTCGATGAGGTGATCGTGTTCCACGCTCTTACAGAGGGGCACCTCAAGCAGATCGTGAACATTCAGTTGAACGGCCTGCGGAAACGCCTGGCTGAACGCCACATCGAATTAGAATTGACGGATCGGGCGAGCGAACATTTGGTTCGCTCCGGCTACGATCCAAGCTACGGCGCCCGGCCGTTGAAACGGGCCATCCAGCGCGAAATTGAAACGCCACTGGCGCGCCGGATTCTCGGAGGCGAGATTAGGGATGGCCATCGGGTGGTGGTGGACCTTGACTCTGCCGGTCACTTGGTTTTTGAATCTAAACTTGGGGGTCGCGAGCGTGAAGCGGCTCTCGAGGAAGTCAAAGGATAAAAAGGAAGACTACTTATGAAGGGTCACATCAGTAAATCCACGGCGGCTCTGTTCGCCGTCATTGCGCTACTGGCCGGTGCGCTCATCGTCACCATCAGCAGCCCCAATCGGATTCCGGTTTTTGCGGACACCACTCGCGGCGAGACCGGGACGATAACCACATTCGCTCCCGTGGTCAAGCGCGCCATGCCGGCGGTGGTCAACATCTCCTCGTCCAAAGTTGTTAAGGATCAGGGCGGGGAAGGCGGCCAGGGTCTGTTCAACGATCCGTTTTTCCGGCAGTTCTTCGGCGGACGGATGCCGCAGCAGGAACAGCCGCGCTCGCAGCGCGCAACCAGTCTCGGTTCTGGAGTTGTCGTCAGTCCCGACGGCTACATCCTGACCAATAACCACGTGGTGGACGGCGCAACCGACGTGAAAGTGTCCTTCGCCGACAAAGAAGAATACCCGGCCAAAGTAGTCGGGGCCGATAAATACGCTGACATTGCGGTGCTTAAGATCAACAAAGGCGGCCTGACCGCGCTGCCGTTCGCCGATTCGTCGCATGCCCAAGTAGGCGACGTGGTTCTCGCCATCGGCGAGCCGTTCGGCTTGGGTCAAACCGTGACTATGGGCATCATTAGCGCCAAGGGCCGCGCCGGACTGGGCATTGAGCGGTTTGAGGACTTCATCCAGACCGATGCCGCCATCAACCATGGCAACTCGGGCGGCGCGCTCATCGACACCCGTGGCGATCTGGTTGGCATCAACACCGCTATCCTGTCCGGTGAGACCGGCGGAAACCAGGGCATCGGCTTCGCCATCCCTGCCAATCTGGCCAAGAACATCATGGACCAGATCATGACCAAGGGTAAGGTCACTCGTGGATTCCTGGGAATTACCCCGCAAGAGTTGACGCCTGAAATGGCCAAGGCCTTCGGAGTTCCCAATACGCACGGCGTGGCCGTCGCCACCGTCGTTCCCGATAGTCCCGCTGCCAAGTCCGGGCTAAAAGTGGGCGACGTAATCACTGCCGTCAACGGCACTCCCGCTGATGACGTGAACTCGTTCCGCTTGCAAGTGGCTGGTATCGCTCCTGGAACCACCGTGCACCTCAAGATCGACCGGAGCGGCCAGACCCTTGACCTGCCGGTTACCCTTAGCACGTTCGACCTCGATGCAGAGAATAAGGGTGAAGGCGAAGGCAATCTGCCGAGCGGCGGTGAGAAAGGCGCCCTGAAAGGCTTGTCCGTTCAAGCCCTGACGCCCGAACTTCGCCAGCAACTGCAGACGCCCGAAGGGACGCAAGGGGTGGTCATCACCGATTTGGACGCGGATTCAACCGCGGCCACCGCGAATCCTCCCCTGCAGCAGGGCGATATCATCGTCCAGGTGAACCGGAAACCCGTCACCACGGTCCCCGAGTTTAACGCTGCCGTGAAAGCTGGGGCCTCGCGCGAATCGACTCTCTTGCTGGTGAAACGCGGTCCTGGGACGTTTTTTGCCGTAGTTCCAAACAAGTAAGCGGTTCCGCCCGCGAAGTTTAGTCCTTGAGAAGCAGGTTTCTTTAGTGAGACCTGCTTCTTTTTGTCTTTAGCGGCATCCAACATACAGGAGCGATAGAGCATCGACCATGAGCACGCAGAGCAAAACCTGGACGACCTTCTTCGCGGAGAACCCAGCGCCGTGGGAACCCTCGGCCGACGTCTACCGCACTAAAGACGGTTGGCTGGTCAAGTTCGACCTGGCGGGCGTAAAGGTGGCCGACGTGTCCGTGACCCTGCGGGGCCGGCACCTGACCATCAGCGGCGTACGTCGGGACTCGTTCCTGGAAGAGGGATCGAGCTACTACTCAATGGAGATTTCGTATAACCGCTTCGAGCGCTCCCTGGTGCTGCCGGCGAATCTGGAAAACGCACGGGTGACCATCGCGGCGCGAGAAGGATTGTTGCTGGTGAGGATGATCACGGAAGGAAATGAAGAAAATGTCTGAACAACCTGTTGTCTACACACTGCCAGTGCTGCCGCTGAAGAGCGCGGTGCTGTTCCCTTACCTGCTGATGCCTTTGTCAGCCGGGCGTCCGGCGTCCATCGCCGCGGTGGAGGCTGCACTCGCGACCGAGTCCAAGGAGATCCTGATCTTCACGCAACGCGATGCCGACCTCGATTCACCCTCTAAGGACGATCTTTATTCCATCGGAACCAAGGCCGTCATCCGCAAAATGAACCGTTCCGGCGAAGGCCATCTCGAACTGATGGTTCTGGGTATGGAGCGCGTCACCCTTTTGAAAGTGGATAGTTCAGAGCCTTTCCTGAAGGGCCGCGCCGTGCCGTTGCCGCTGCCTGAAGATAAAGGCCCGGAAATTGAAGCGTTACAGGGCGCGCTGGTCGAATTGGCCGGCGAGGCGCTGACGTTGGCGCAGCCCAACACGCCGCAGGAATTGCGTGGATTGCTGGCAAGCAATGACGACCCGCTACGGCTGACGTTCGTTTTGAGCGCCATGTTCAGCCTGGACGCGGAGAAAGGCCAGTCGCTGCTCGAAGCGCCCACCCGCGCCGAAGCTCTGCGCATGATGCATCGTTACCTGATGCATGAAGTGCAGGTGCTGGAGCTGCGCAACAAGATCACCACCGAAGCGCGAACCGAAATGAGCAAGGAGCAGCACGATTATTTGCTGCGCCAGCAGATGCGCGCCATCCAGCAGGAGCTGGGCGAAAAAGGCGAACAGGCCGAGGCGCAACAGTTGCGCGAACGCCTGGAAAAGGCCGGCCTGCCCGAAGACATCCTGAAAGAAGCCACGCGCGAGCTGGATCGG
Source organism: Bryobacterales bacterium (assembly GCA_963781905.1). GTDB lineage: Bacteria > Acidobacteriota > Terriglobia > Bryobacterales > Bryobacteraceae > Palsa-89. The sequence continues at coordinate 2,109,563 of CAWAHZ010000010.1, read as the reverse complement.
CTGGAGAAACTGCCTCCCGGCGCGCCGGATTACAACGTCATCCGAACGTATCTGGATTACGTCCTGGAGCTGCCGTGGACCAAGAGCACGGAAGGTTCGCTCGACATCGCCAAGGCTCGCCAGGTGCTGGATGAGGATCACTTCGGATTGAAAGATGTGAAGGAACGGATTCTCGAACATCTGGGCGTGCTGAAGCTCAATCCCAATGCCAAAGCGCCGATTCTGTGCTTTGTCGGCCCTCCCGGAGTGGGTAAAACTTCGCTCGGCCAATCCATCGCGCGTTCTTTGAACCGCAAGTTCGAGCGCATGAGCCTGGGCGGCTTGCATGACGAAGCCGAACTGCGCGGCCATCGCCGGACCTATATAGGCGCTCTGCCCGGTCGCGTGATTCAAGCCATGCGGCGCGCGGGCGCGAACAATCCAGTGCTGATGCTGGACGAAGTGGACAAGCTGGGTCACGATTTCCGTGGCGATCCTGCGCACGCTTTGCTCGAGATCCTGGATCCGGAGCAGAACAAGACGTTCCGCGACAATTACCTCGATCTGCCGTTCGACCTGTCGAAGGTTTTGTTCGTCACGACGGCCAATGCGCTCGACACCATCCCGAGGCCGTTGCTCGATCGCATGGAGATCCTGCGGCTGGCGGGCTACAGCGAAGAAGAAAAGCTCGAAATCGCGAAGCGCTATCTGATCCCGAAACAGCTCAAGGAAACCGGGCTGACGGCGGAGCAGTGCATTCTTCCAGACGAAACGGTACGGAAGATTATCTCGGGCTACACGCGTGAAGCGGGCTTGCGAAGGCTGGAGCGGGCTATCGGCGGCGTGACGCGCAAGGTGGCGCTGAAGTTTGCAGAAGGCGCATTTTCTGAAACAGGCGGAGCGTTTACCGTAACGCTGCCTGAGCTCGAGGAGATGCTCGGGCCGGAACCGTTCAATCAGGAAGAAGCGCGGCGCGATCTACCGGCGGGCGTGGCAACCGGCCTGGCCTGGACCGAAACCGGCGGCGACGTGCTGTATATCGAAGGTACCCTCTTGCCGGACGGCAAGGGCTTGACGCTGACCGGACAACTCGGTGAGGTGATGCAGGAATCGGTGAAAGCGGCGCAGAGCTACATCTGGTCGCACGCCGGTGACTTCGACATCGATCCGGCGCTGTTCAAGACGTCGGGCGTGCACGTGCACGTTCCGGCGGGCGCCATCCCGAAAGACGGGCCGTCGGCGGGCGTGACCATGGCCACCGCGCTGACTTCGCTTTACACCAAACTGCCGGCTCGCAGCGATGTCGCGATGACCGGTGAGATTACGCTGACCGGATTGGTGCTGCCCATCGGCGGCATCAAAGAAAAGGTGCTGGCTGCGCGGCGGGCTGGAATCCATACCGTGATCATGCCCAAGGCGAACCAGAAGGACCTGCGCGATCTTCCCGAGCAAGTTCGCAAAGAGATGGAGTTCATCTTCGCCAGCCGGGTGGAAGACGTCCTGCAGACGGCGATTCCACAGTTGAGCGAGCGGATGAACGCTAACAAGACCCGGCCGATCATCCACGCAGCATAAGGGATTGGGCGAGTAGACAACAGGCGCGGAGACTTTTCAGACAGTCTCCGCGCTTTTTTTATGCCCAGATCCAGTCTTTCTCACGCGCGCTGCGAATTGCACAGTGCGCGCCACCTGTCGATGCATTGCATATACAATGGAGATGGTTGTGTTCGATTGGGATCAGAACAACCTGAGGAAAATCAGGGCACACCGGATCCAGGCTGAGGAGGTGGAAGAAGCTCTCGCTCGCGACCCGGTCTTAGTTTATGGACAAGACGTCGATGGCGAGGAACGCTACGTATACTACGGCGAAACCGACAGCAACCGGCTTCTCGCGATCGTCCTAACGGAATGCGACGAAAGAATTCGAGTGATTACGGCCTACGACCTGGACGCGGGACAGAAGCACGACTATCTGGAACGGCGCGCGCGCGGAGAATGATCGCAATGAGTAAAGCAACTCCGAAATTCAAGAACGAAGACGAAGAGGCGAAGTGGTGGGCGAGTTCCAAAGGTCGGGATTTTCTGAAGCGGCAATCTGCCGCACCAGCTCCGAAGAACCGGAAGGGATCACCCCTCGTTGCCCAGCTGAACCGCGCGACCAGCGTACAGATCGCCCTGCGTTTGCCCGCGCCCGACATCGCTAAAGCCCGCGAGATCGCCGGTCGCAAAGGGATCGGATACCAGACACTTCTGAAGATGCTGGTCCATGAGGGACTGCGTCGCGAATCACGCCGGCAGTAAACCGCCTTTTGCAACCTTCTGGTTGCACTTCATCTGGGGTTCTGTTAACCTGCAACCTAGAGGTTGCACATGAGCACAGACCGCATCGAAAAAAAGATTCTTCTGAAGGCCCCTCTCGCGCGAGTGTGGCGCGCCCTTTCCGATTCCACCGAGTTCGGGACTTGGTTCGGCATGCGGTTCGATGGCCCATTCGCGCCGGGAACCAAAATGACAGGCGCTATCGTTCCCACCAAGGTGAACGCCGAAGTCGCCAAGGGCCAGAAGAAATATGAAGGCGTTCCGATCGAAATCACGATCGATCAAATGGAGCCTGAGCGGCTGCTTTCTTTCCGCTGGCATCCGGGCGCCGTCGATCCGAAAGTCGATTACTCCCGTGAGCCAACCACGCTGGTTGTATTTACTCTGGACGAAGTGCCGGACGGCGTGCTGCTTACCGTCACCGAATCCGGGTTCGATCAAATCCCACTCGCACGCCGCGCGCAGACCTTCGCGAGTAATGAACAAGGCTGGGCGATTCAGATGACGTTGATCGAGGCGTACCTTGCCCAAGCTCAGTAAGGATGCCGCTCCCATTTTTGCGGCGCTCGGAGACCACCTGCGCTTACGCCTGGTGCTCCGGCTCTGTGACCATGGTCCCATGTCCATCACTCGGTTGGCCGCGGGTTCCAAGGTTACCCGACAAGCCATTACCAAACACCTGCGTGTGATGGAAGGAGCGGGACTTGTTCGCAGCACATGGCATGGCCGCGAGAGCGTTTGGCAATTGAAGGAGCGCGGCTTGGAAGACGCCCGCCATTACCTCGATTTGATTTCCAAGCAATGGGACGAAGCGCTTGGCCGCTTGCGCGCATTCGTCGAGGATTGACGCCGAAACGCGCGTTGCTATGCTTGGGGCATGAAGGTTCGGGACAAAGTTGTAGTTGTCACCGGCGGCGCCCACGGAATCGGCCGCGCCCTCTGCCGGCGATTTGCGCTGGAAGGCGCAAGAGCGGTTGTGGTTGCCGACATCGAACACGAAGCGGCGCGCGCGGTGGCGGCTGAGATCGGTGGATGGGCCGTCAACGTCAACGTCGCCAGCGAATCCGACGTCCAGATGCTGGTGGATGAGGTCCTCAAGAAATACGAACAAATCGACCTGTTTTGTTCTAACGCCGGCATCGGTGCGGAGGGCGATTGCTGCGCGCCCGATCGCGATTGGGTGCGGTCCTGGGAAGTAAATGTGATGGGCCATGTCTATGCGGCGCGCGCGGTTTTGCCGTCCATGCTGGCGCGCCGTGAAGGCTATCTACTGCAGACTGTTTCGGCCGCCGGGCTGCTCACCATGCTCGGTTCGGCGCCCTACGCGGTCACCAAACACGCCGCGCTCGGGCTGGCCGAATGGCTCAGCATCACCTACGGCGATCAAGGGCTCAAGGTGTCCGCGCTGTGTCCCATGGGGGTGCGGACGCGCATGCTGGAACGCGCCGAATTCGGCGGCGGCACATTCCTGCTGGAAGACGCCATCTCGCCTGAGGAAGTGGCCGGCGCGGTGATGGAAGGCCTGGACGCGGAACGATTCCTGATCGCTCCGCATCCCAAGGTGCGGGAACACTTCCGCCGCAAAGCCGACGACTACGAGCGCTGGCTCACCGGGATGCGGCGCCTGCAAGCCAGCATGACGCCGCTGAAGTCGCCATTGTAAGCCGCCCGCGGTCTCGCTTGAGCGAGCGTCGCTTCGTCGAGCTTCGCTTGACAGAACTGGGCACATAATCCTACCTTGAAACTTCATGCGCAAAAAAGTCACTGTAGTGGGAGCTGGGAACGTAGGCGCTAATTGCGCGCTGCGCATCGCCGGCAAAGAGTTAGCGGACGTGGTGCTGGTGGACGTGGTGGAAGGCGTTCCACAAGGCAAGGGACTCGATTTGCTCGAATCCGGCCCCGTGGAAGGATATGACGTCCGTATCACTGGAGCCAATGATTACGGACCTACCGAGAACTCCGATGTCGTGGTCATCACGGCTGGGTTTCCTCGCAAGCCGGGAATGAGCCGCGACGATTTGCTGATCGCCAATTACGAAGTGGTCAAGAGCGCCACTGAACAGGCCGCCAAAGCGTCCCCCCACGCCATCCTGATCCTGGTGACGAATCCTCTGGACGCGATGTGCTGGACCGCGTTCCACACCTCCAAATTTCCCAAGCACCGTGTGATCGGCATGGCCGGCGTTTTGGACACCGCGCGTTTCCGCACCTTCATCGCGGACGAGCTGAACGTTTCGGTGACCAACGTTACTGCCCTGGTGCTGGGCGGCCACGGCGACACCATGGTGCCCATCGCGCGCCTGACCAATGTTTCCGGCATTCCCCTGAGCGAACTGTTGGATCAAGCTACCATTGACCGCTTAGTCCAGCGCGCCCGCGATGGCGGCGCGGAGATCGTGAAATATCTCAAGACGGGAAGCGCCTATTACGCGCCGTCGGCGGCGGCGGTCGAGATGGTGGAGTCCATTCTGAAAGACAAGAAGAAAGTGCTTCCCTGCGCGGCTTATCTGGAAGGCGAATACGGTATCAAAGGCCTCTATTGTGGCGTGCCGGTGAAGCTGGGCGCGAAGGGCATCGAGAAGATTTTCGAGATCAAGCTGCATTCCGACGAACAAGCCGCGCTCGAAAAAAGCGCCGCCGCGGTGCAGGAGCTGGTGGACGTGATCAAAACCAAGATGTGACCGTGGGTGGTATTCGCTTATGGGACTTGTTCGAAAAGGGCACGAGGCAAGCCCGCCTGCCTGATGATGCTGAGCAGAGTTCCACGCCGCAACTCGTCGTGCAAAGGTACGGGAACTGTGATGGTGCTGTCGGTGGTACGCTTCTGCATCACCACATGGCTGCCCCGCTGCCTTACTTGTTGAAACCCTTGCAGCTCTAGGATTCGGCACGCTTCGCGACCAGAGAGCGTCCGGAGCTTACCCAACCGGAACCTCTACCTGCGTGATGAAGACTTCCCGTTGAGAACGCCGATCAATTTCCGACGCAGTGGCTGTCTCAAAGAACAAGGTAAGGGCCTCGGTCAAATTAGAACGCGCCTCTTCCACGGTCTTCCCCTGGCTCGCGATGTCGAACTCCGGACAAATGGCGACATAACCATCCCCCTCCCGTTCGATCACGGCTGTCAGGCTTCGAAGCATGGGCATGCTCCGATTGTAGCTAGCCATTCACCTTACTCGGTGCCCAGCTTCAGCCAACCCACGCTGGCGTTCTGCTTCACTCCACCTACGACCCTCAGTTGGGCCACATTAAGCTTAGGGCCCGAATCGGGCAGGCCCACCCCGTTATACTGGTCCTAGATGCATGAAATGGCCGTCTTCTGGCTCCGTATGGCCACGGCGCTCTACGGGGTTGGGCTCCTGCACGTCATGGCGGTCCTGCTCCGCCGCCGCGAAGGCTTCCTCAAACCTGCGCTTTTCGCATTTCTCGTGGCCGCGGTGCTGCATTTCGTCGCGATTGTCGAAATGACCGTCGCGCTCGGGCATCTGCCCGTCGACACATTCTTTGAATCCGCCACTGTCTGCGCGTTCCTGATCGCCGTCCTCTTTCTTTTTGTCTATTGGCGCTACGACGCGGCCAGTCTCAGCGTCTGCATTTTTCCGCTGGTCTTTGTGCTCACGCAGGTGGGCGCGATGGAAACGCCCATCGGATCCTGGCCCAGCACGAACGTGCGTGCCTTGCTTCTGGTGCACGTGATGATGGTGCTGCTGGGCTACGCGTCGCTGCTGCTCACCGCGGTCGCTTCCTGCTTTTATTTAATTCAGGAGCGCCAGCTCAAGAGAAAAAAGCCCCTCGATCTGCCCGAATATGTCGCGCAACTCTTTCAGCGCCTGCCGCCGCTCGCCACGCTCGACAACATGATCACCAACGCCATGAGCTTCGGTTTCGTCTTCATCACACTCGGCGTCATCGCGGGCAGCACCTGGGCGTTTATCGACGCAGGCACCGCCTGGATTCGCGACCCGCGCATCGCGCTCGCCTTCATCACCTGGGGCTTCTATCTCACCATGGTCTTTTTCCGCCAGACCGCCGGATGGAGAGGCCGCAAAGCCGCGCTGATGGCCGTCGCCGTGCTCGCCTGCTCCGGACTCACTTGGGCCGCGCACGTTGGTTTGCGCTCGCTGATTCAAAGGTGAATACGGCCAGATGAAATTCTCCATCACTGGCGTGAATCATAAGAGCGCACCCGTGGAGGTGCGTGAACGCCTGGCCTTCGATGAGGGTGCGCTGTCGCAAGCGCTGATATCGCTGAAAGGCCGTCCCGGTTTCTGCGAAGGCATGATTCTCTCCACCTGCAATCGCGTGGAAATAGCGCTCACTTGCGAAGAAAACGGAGACTCCAGCGTCGCGGTGGACGAATTTCTGGCCGACACCCGCCACGTCCAGCGCGAGTGGGTGACGCCCTACCTCTACCGCTTCGAAGATTCCGACGCCATTCGCCATTTGTTCCGCGTAGCCGCCAGCCTGGATTCAATGGTCATCGGCGAGCCGCAGATTTTGGGGCAGCTCAAGTCCGCTTATTCGCTCGCCAAGGAACACGGCGCGGTCAGCGGATTCATGGACACGCTGCTCACCCGCGCCTTCAACGTCGCCAAACGTGTGCGCTCTGAGACCGACATCGGCGAGAACGCAGTGTCCATCAGCTACGCGGCCGTGGAACTGGCGCGCGAGATCTTCGGTTCGCTCTCAGGCAAGAAGATCATGATCGTCGGCGCGGGCAAAATGAGCGAACTCGCCGCCCGCCATTTGCGGCGCAGCGGCGCCGGCCAAATCCTGGTGACCAACCGCACTCCCGAGCGGGCGCGGGAAATGGTGGAGCTGTTTGATGGCAAGCTTGTCGATTACACGCGCTTCCTCTCGGCCCTTCCCGAAGTGGACATCGTCATCGCATCCAGCGGCGCTCCGCACTACATCATCGTTCGCGAGGACATGAAGAAGGTGCTGGAGGCGCGCCGCAACAAACCCATGTTCCTGATCGATATCGCGGTCCCGCGCAATATTGAACCCACCGTCAACGAACTGGACAACGTTTTCCTGTACGACATCGACGACCTGCAGAAGGTGATTGAGACCAACCTCAAAGGGCGCAAGGAATCGGCTGAAGATGCCGAGGCCATCATTCACGAGGAAGTGGAGCGCATGGTGGCGCGGCTGAAGGCTCGCGAAGTGGCGCCTACCATCGTCAAGCTGCAGGAAGAACTGGAACGCTTGCGGGCCGGCGAAATCGGGAAGTGGCGCGCCAAGCTTGGCTCGCTCACTCCGGAGCAGGAACAAGCCATTGAGGCGTTCACCAAAAGCATGATGAACAAAATCGCGCACGGTCCGATATCGGAAATCCGCAGACAGGCTTCGCAGCCGGATGGGCACCATATCATCAGCGCCGTGCGAAAGGTCTTTCGGCTTGATTAATATCGGCTCGCGCGGATCGCAGCTTGCTCTATGGCAGGCGCATTGGATTCAGGCACGGCTGCAGGAACTTGGTCACCAGTCGCGCGTTGAAATCATCAAGACCACCGGCGACAAGATCACCGACGTCGCTCTCTCCCAAGTGGGATCCAAGGGACTGTTCACCAAGGAAATCGAGGAAGCGCTGCTCGCTGGCGCGATCGATTTGGCCGTACATAGCCTGAAAGACATGCCCACCGATTTGCCGGCCGGCCTTACGCTGGCCGCCATCCCGGAGCGCGAAGATCCACGCGATGCTCTGATAGGCCGCGCCTTCGAGGATCTGCCCGCGGGGGCTCGTGTCGGCACTGGTTCGCTGCGGCGCGCCGCGCAGCTTCGAGCTCGCCGGTCCGATTTGCGAATCGAAGACATTCGCGGCAACGTCGATACCCGCCTGCGCAAACTGGATGAAGGCCGCTACGATGCCATCGTTCTCGCCGCGGCCGGACTGCGGCGTCTGGGATTGGAAAATCGAATCACGGAACTCTTCAATCCCAGCGTGATGTGTCCAGCCGTGGGCCAGGGCGCGCTGGCGGTGGAGACGCGCGACGATGGCGATGCCGCGTTTCAAATCGCCAAGCGCTTGGAGCATCCCGAGACACGGGCCAGGATCACCGCCGAACGTGCCGTGCTGTCCTCGCTCGGTGGCGGATGCCAGGCGCCCATGGGAGCGCATGCTTACCTGGACGGCGAAACGCTGATCGTCATCGCGCTCATCATTTCTCCCGATGGCAAGCAGAGGATCCGTCATTCCAATCATGGTCCGGTGAGCGACGCCGCGGCTCTGGGACATGCGTTGGCCCTTCGTCTTCTCCGTGAAGGCGGAAAAGAAATTCTGGATGCCGTTTACGCCCAGGCTTCGGAACCGCGACTAGCCGAGCCGCGGCCGTGAGCGAGAGGGCCAAAGTTTATCTCGTTGGCGCGGGCCCTGGCGACCCCGGCCTCATCACCTGGAAAGGCCGCAAGCTGCTGGCAATCGCGGATTCGATTCTTTACGACAATCTTGCCAACGAGCACCTGCTCGATCTTGCGCCGAAAACTTGCGAGCGCATCTACGTTGGCAAGAAGAAATCGGTACACGCGTTTCCGCAGGAAGAAATTTGCGCCATGATGGTGGACCGCGCGCGCCGCGGGCTGAACGTGGTGCGTCTCAAAGGCGGTGACCCGTTTATCTTCGGCCGTGGAGGCGAAGAGTTGGAGGCGTTAGCCGACGCCGGCGTTGCGTTTGAAGTGGTGCCGGGCGTCACTTCGCCTTTAGGGATCGCGGCCTATAGCGGCATTCCGCTCACTCATCGCGCCCACAACAAGGTGCTGACCTTCGTGACCGGCCACGATGTGCAGGGCATCGATTGGAGCAAAGTGGGGCAGACCGAAACGTTGGTAATTTTCATGGGCATTTTTTCGATTCGCGAAATCGCGGCTGAAATTATGCGCCATGGGCGTTCGGGCCAGACGCCGGCCGTTGCCGTGCGCTGGGGAACGCGGCCGGACCAGGAAACGGTGGCCGGGACTCTTGCCACCATCGCCGATCGCATCGAGCAAGCCGACCTGAAGCCGCCCGCAACCGTGATCGTCGGCGAAGTTGCAGGCCTGCGTGAAAGGCTCGCTTGGTTCGAAAAGCTGCCTCTCTTCGGACAGCAGATCGTAGTGACTCGCGCAGCCGATCAAGCCGCCGAATTGTCCGATCGATTACGGGCCCTCGGCGCCGACCCTATCGAGCTGCCCGTGATCGCACTGGAGTCGCCCGCCGATGCCGCCCCGCTCGATCGGGCCATCAAGAACCTGGCCAGTTATGACTGGCTCATTTTCACCAGCGTCAATGGCGTTCGATTCTTCCTCGAGCGCCTGGATCAATCGCGCCATGATTTGCGTTCGCTCAAAGCGCGTATCTGCGCCATCGGACCAGCCACGCGAAAGGCCATCGAAGATCTGCATCTCAAAGTGGATCTGATGCCGGAAGAATACGTCGCCGAGGGCGTCATTAAAGCCTTCGCTGCAGAGAATCTCGACGGCAAGAAAATGTTGCTCCCACGCGCCTCTGTAGCGCGCGATGTGATTCCTGTCGAACTGGCCAAGTTAGGCGCACAGGTGGGTGTGGTGGAAGCTTATCGAAATGTCGTCCCGTCGAACGCAACGGCCCGCGCTCACGACATTTTCTCGAGCGAGAAGAAGCCGGACTGGATCGCGTTCACCAGTTCTTCCACCGTCAAGAACCTCCTTGCGATTACCGGCCGTGAGGCGCTGGAAGGCGTGCGCATCGCGTCGATTGGTCCAGTGACCAGTTCAACCCTCTGCGCGCATGGTCTCACCGTGAGCGCCGAAGCCAGGCAATTCACCATCGACGGATTAGTCGAAGCAATCCTTGCTTACCAGAAATAATCCTTGCTTACCAGATATAATCCTTCGCCTCATCCCGCCGCTCATAGCTATCCAGCACGTGCACCACGCGCAGCTTCTTCAATTTCGTCGGATTCAGCGCGCCGATTGGAATATAAATGATGCGCCGGTTCAAATGCGCGGCAATCGAGCGGAAAATGGAGCGCGGCGGCTTCGAAGCTACGTACACCACGAAGCGCTGCTTCGAATAATCCAAAGCGGCCATCAATAAACGCTCCGGCTTATTGCGAGCGAAATCGTAATCCGGATCCGTCCACACATCCAACATACGGCGCGGCGGCAGCGCCATCAGAAATCCGCCGTATTCGGCCCGGCCGATGCCCGGCCCCACCAGATGCTGGAACGGATGAGTGGAATAAAAAGCCATGTCCGATTCGTTCTGATGCTCGCCCAGCCAGGTGGTTAGATATTGATAACGATCCTCGGGGTCGTCATCAAAAATAACCACTGTCGCGCCCACTTCGCCCGATATGCGGTCCAGCTGCCGCACGTAAATCTTGGCCTCATGCCAGTTGCGGATGGTCTCGCGCAGGTCGATGCCATCGAGAATCGACGTTGTAAACGGCTCCGTCCGCGAGCGCTCTTCCGACAACACACTCTTGGCCTTGCGCTTCAGGAAACGGCCGTAATCCTCAATGAGCAGATCTTCCGGCGGATAGGAACAAATGGCCGATCCATCCGTTTGCCGCGCCCATTCGCCTTCAAACTTTTCCTTCTTGCGCTCCTTCAGCGCCTTGGGCACCAGACGCTGCTTGGGACGCGGCAGACGGCGGCGCAGGCGCAGCTTTTTGGTGTTGAACCAAATCTCCTGGCTGGATAGATTCACCGTCTCCATCAAATCGCTGCTCGTTTTTTGCGCGGGATATCGATTGGCCATCTGCCACACTTCGTAGGCGTAATTGTCGTCCACCATCGATCGCGCGGCCACCGCCAAATCGAAAACGCCCGCCATCAGATCGCCGCTGATCGACGCCAGGTTGCGGGTGAAGCGTGCCAGCATGCGGCGCTGCCAGTACTCCACCTTGTCGCCGGTGTTCTTGACGTATTCCTTCTCCGCCTCGCGCAACAAATCGAACTGCACCTTGGGCCGGTCCACGGACCAATCGGGCGCCATCTGAGGTCCGAAACAATTCGTAGCGATCCTGTAAATACGGATACTCGACGGTGATCTCGGCCAGGCAATCCGGGTGCGGATTCAGCAATCGGATATCGGGCGGCGGGGCACTGCGCGGCGAATCCTGCGGTGCTTCCATGGCGTCCAACAGCGGGTCGAGAAGGTTCAATGAGACCACCACAAAAACACCCGCCAGCGGATCGGCGCCTTGCAGCTTCCACGCCATGCCGGCGGCGTGCGCCGCGGTTTCCTCACTGCGCGGCTGCGGGTAGACGCGATAGGCCTCAATGTATTTGTTCAGCCCGATATAGCGGATGGAGAAGGGGTCCGGATAGCTGTCGGGCAGATGCGGACGGTCGCCCGAATCAGGCTCGATGAAAATTACCTCGGCGTCGATTTCGAGCGCGGTGCGCACCGCTTCGGTGAAAGGATCGCAAGGCTCCACGGGTACGTAGATGGCGCGGTCTTCGTCGGTCGGATCGGGATAAAGGATCACCGTCATCTCCGGCAGACGCGCCAGCGTTTGCAAGTAGACGTCTTCGAGCGAACCAGGCAGCTCGACCGCCACAATTCGCGGCCGTTCGCGCAAAATTGCCCGCCGCACTTCCATGGCGAATTCCAGCCGGCCTGGAATTACGGGAAAATAGGTGAAATTACCCCGGCGCAGACTGGCCGGGTCTTCAACAGCTTTTGGATCAGGGCCTGGGAACATACCGCAACGCCTCGTCACCGAGCGTTTCGAGAATGGCCGTGCGCATCAGAAAACGCTCGTCGCTTTGGCTGGACAGCGTGAGCCCGTTGTCCAGGCTCTTGAGTTTCATCACGAAGCGCGCGATGTTGATGCCGTCGCGCACCGTGTAACGTTCGTCGGCCGAATGCGCCAGTTGCAGGAACTCGGTGACATAGTTCAGAATTTGCTCTTCGCCGAAGGGCACATTTTCCTTGAGAATGGCATACTCTTCGTGGCGCTCCGGAAAATCGATGGTCAGCTGCGGCTGCAGCCGCGAATGGATATATTCGGGCAAATCGAAGGTGGACGCATCGTCGTTCATGGTGGCCACCAGGCGGAACAGCGGGTGCGCCTTGATCTTGATGCCGGTGACGATGGATTCCACGTAGCGGCGGTTATCCAGCAGCGGCGCCAAGGAAGCCCAGCTCTTTTCGCTCATCCGGTTGCCTTCGTCCAGAATCACTACGCCGCCGCGCAGCATGGCCGTCACCAGTGGCGAGGCTACGTAGCGAAGCTTGGATTGGCCTTCAATGACCGGCGTGACGAGCAGGTCTTCCGGACGGGTGTCCACGGTCGCCTGCATGATGTAGACTTCCCGGTTCAGGCGCTTGGCCGCGGCGTAGGCCAGCGTGGTCTTGCCCACGCCCGGTTTGCCCAACAGGCGCGGATTCATCGGGACGTCCGCCGAATCCACCACCAGCCACGCAGCCAGCAACTGGCGCATAACTTCTTCCTGGCCCACCCAGGTCACAGTGAGTTCGTCGGGATGAGCGAGATGAAGAGAGACGCCTTCGATCTCCACGAGCATACGATTGTTATTCTAGCTTGTTGCCGTCTGGGGTTTGGGGACTGGAGCGTCTCGAAATGACCAAATTCTAGAAAATGTACCTGGGCCGCCAACCCCCAATCCCTAACACCGCAACGTTCGGCGGCAACGCCGCAACGTTGCTCGGCAAAGCCGGTTAGGCGGCAGCGGCGGCGTTGGCGCGCGCGGCGATCACCATCGGCTTCTTCGGCGTGCCGGCATCGTCATAGGCGCGCATGAACGCGTGGGCCATGACGTGGCAAGCGGAGGAAGGGTAAAGCTGGAAGAAGATCCGGTGGACGCCGGCGGGTTGCAAGTCTGGGCAAATGGCAGCCGTGGTTGAAGCGCAGCGCTGAATGCAAGTGCCGCAATCGAGACCTAAGTTGGAACAGGTCTCTGGCCGGTTTTCAGTAACGAGATCCATTGAATCGTTCCCCACCCTTCGTACTAGGTAAATGTAATTATTAAGCCTTCGGTTTAATTTTCCTATAGTACCCATGAGTGGTTGAACTGACTCTTTTGAGGGTATTAACGGTACGCGCACACGCGTTTAGCCGGTTTTAGGCCAGTTCTGTATGCAAGATTACTCCTAGCAAGGCCCGGAAACGATCTAAGGACCACTCCGGAACCGCCGCGGCTCGGTGCGGCGAGCCGGGCTCGGTAGGGCAATTGAGTAAGCTACGCTAGGTACTTGGACTTCTCCAATATTCTGGTACGGGCCACCAATTGGGTGGGCGACGCCGTGATGTCCCTGCCGGCGCTGCGAGCCATTCGCGAGCGCTATTCCACCGCCCGCATTTCGGTCCTCGCCAAGCCCTGGGTGGCGGATTTATACGGACGGGAATCATTTATCGACGAAATCATCCTCTATAGCGGGCAATCGCCTTGGCGCACGGGCCATCAATTGCGATCCCGGCGCTTCGATTGCGCCATTCTGTTGCAAAATGCTTTCGAAGCGGCCTGGATCGCCTGGCTGGCCAGGATTCCCACCCGCATCGGCTACAAGCGGGATGGGCGGCAACTATTGCTCACGCGCGCGGTGAACGTGCCGAAGCCCGGCGAGATCCCCCGGCATGAGCGCTTCTTTTATTTGGAATTGCTGCGGCGAGCGGGAATCATCGCCGCATTGCCTGAGAGCCAAGAAATCCGCCTGGGATCGGGAGCGGTTCCGAGCGTAAAACGGGTGATCGGAGTCAGCCCCGGCGCCGCTTATGGGACGGCCAAACGCTGGCTCCCCGAGCGATTTGCCGAAGCGGCCGGCACCTTGGCCACGGCTCGAGGAGCTTCCATTGCCCTATTTGGCTCCAAGGGCGAGCGCGAGCTTTGCGGGGAAGTGGCTCAGCTTCTCACCGGACATCAGGTCACCAATTACGCAGGCCAGACGACGCTGGCCCAGTTTATCGATCTGGCGTCGGGCTGTGAATTGTTCCTCACCAACGATTCCGGCTCCATGCACATCGCTTCAGCGCTCGGCGTGCCGACCGTCGCGATTTTCGGGGCCACCGACGATTCGACCACCGGACCTACGGGACCGAACGCCCGCGTGGTTCGCCATCCCGTGGATTGCAGCCCGTGCCTGTTGCGCGAATGCCCCATCGATCATCGCTGCATGACCGGCGTGAGCGCGGACCGGGTGGTCCATGAGGCGCTGCAATTGTTGGGCTAGGGCTTGGTCGATCGTCCAAACCCTGCTCCCCGCGCTTGCTACTCGCCGGTTCCTTTCAGCGTCACGCGCTGCGGGCTGTTTTCAGCATTGTCGGTGAACGTGAGCGTTCCACTGGCAGCGCCTTTCACCGTTGGGGAAAACGTCACGCCGACCACGCAGGTGCCCCCGGCGATAAGATTCCCCGAGCAGCCGTTGCTCGAAATCTCGAAGCCCGCGCTCGCCAGGATGCTGGTAAAGCTGAGCGCCACGTTTTGGTGATTGGTCAGCGTCACGCTCTGGGGCGCGCTGGTTTTCCCCACTTGCACTTCGCCAAGGTACAAAGTGCCAACCGATAGGCTGACCGGCGTGATTCCGTCGCCATAGAGGTTCACCGTCTGCGGGCTGCTCTCGGCATTGTCGGTGAATGTCAGCGTGCCGCTGGCCGCTCCGAGCACGACGGGAGAAAACGTCACGCCGATGGCGCAGGTGGTTTTAGCGGCGATACTCGTTCCGCACGTGTTGCTCGATATCGCGAAGCCCGCGCTGGTCAGGATGCTGGTGAAGTTCAAAGCGAAGTTCTCGCGATTCGTCAGGGTGACGGTCTGCTGCGCGCTGGTATTGCCTTCCGCCACGGCTCCCAAATGCAGGCTCGTAGCCGAAAGCGCCACGGGCGCCATGCCGATTCCGGTCAGAGACGCGTACTGCGGGCTGGTCGGCGAGCTGCTGGCTACCGCCAGGATGGCGCTCTCGTTCCCCAAGACCGACGGAGTAAACGTGACCGTGATGTTGCAGCTCTTTCCCTTGCCCAGGATCGTTGGGCAGTCTCCACCCAGGGTGAAATCTCCTGGATTCACGCCGCCTACCGCGATGCTCGATATCTTAATCGCGGCCGATTCGCCGTTCTGGAAGACCGTGGTCTTGGAAGCGCTAGGGTCGCCGATGGCCTCATAGCTGAAGGCCAACAGGGCGGGGGTGAGCGTGGTAAGGCTGGCCGCCTGGTTTACCGCAATCTGCTGGCCCAGGATATTGATGGATCCCGTGCGCGGAGAATCGGACCGGTTTGGGGTGAATGAGAAATCCACGGCTTCATTGGTGATGGTCCCAATGCTCAGCCAGCTCTGGCTGCTGGTTGGAGCGAAGACGCCGCTGAGGGAAATCGGAGAAAGAGAGACCACCGGGAGCAGCGCGTCCGATCCAGCGGGGGAAAGTTCGTTCAGGCTGGCGGGCCCAACAAAGGCGTTAGGAATTTCCACGAACCCCGGAACCTCATCGCCGCCAACATAGAGGTTGCCGGACCCGTCCACCGCCACGGAAACCGGCTCCACGCTGGACGACGACGTGAGCAACATAGTCAGCTGCTGCGTCGAGACGTTCCACTTCCACAGCGTGTAGGTGCGAAGATCGGCGATGTAGACGTTGCCGGAGCCGTCCACTGCGAGCCCGGACGGAAGACTTAGCCCCGCCGAGATGGGGACCAGGGTGGTCACCTGCTGCGTGGAAGGGCTCCACTTCGCGAGCGTGCTGCCAGAAGGCAAAGGCCCGGTCTCCGCGAAGTAGACATTGAATAGGCTGTCCACCGCCACGCCGTTTGGTGTGAGGGGCGCCGCCGACAGCAGCGTAGTCACCTGCTGCGTCAGCGGGCTCCATTCCCCGATCGTCTGGCTGATAGGACATGTGACGTAGAGGTTGCCCGCGCCATCGATCGCCAATTCGTCAGGAAAATCCGAATTGCCGCAGACTGACGACGCCAGTGTGGTCAACTGCTGCGTGGAGGAGATCCACTCCTTGATCGTATTGTCGCCGCCGCCTGCGATATAGACATTATCGGAGCCATCCACGGCTAGTCCGCTCGGGAAACTGAGCCCCGACGATACCAGGGCATTCACCTGCTGTGTCGCCGCGCTCCACTCATAAAGCCCGCTGGTGGTAGCGGCGTAGACGTTGCCGGCGGCATCCACGGCAACCGGAGTGCCCCCGACACCATCGAAGGAGCTCCCCAGAAGAACCGTCACCGGGCCCGTGCCTGTATAATTCGTTCCGGCCTGGGTGACAGTGACCGTCAGACCCGCGATGGTCAGCGTGCCGGTGCGCGATCCCGTGCCGGTGAACGGATCACAGGTGAAAAAAACCAGTCCGCCGGAGGTCCCGCTGGCGCTGCCGGAGGAAATATGCAAAAAGGAACTGTTGGACGAGGCGGTCCACGGCTGGCCGGTGAGAAGTCCCACGGAGGAACTGCCTCCGGCGCTGCCAAACAGTTCCGCGGTCGCGCTCAGCCCGGGAGTGAATGCCAAATCGACGGTCAGGGGACTCGTGTTCGCGAACACACTCATGAACGCGCCCGTGGAACCGTTGAACTTGACCACCTGGGAACTTCCGAGCATGGCCACGTAAAGGTTGCCGTCGGGACCAAATTGCAAGCCAACCGGCTCGTTCGCCAGGCCGCAGGACGTGAAGTCTACGAACCCCGCGCCGCCGTAAGTGAGCACTCCCCCGGCAGCCGGGCAACTCGCGCTGTTATTCGCAACGTAAAGAATGCCGCCGGGGCCGAAGATCAATTGTTCCGCGGTGAAGGCGAGGCCGCCGGTCAGCGTTTGGACGTAGGCGCCCGTGCTGCCGTTGAATTCCAGAACGTTGCTTCCGCCGCCTCCGATGGGGAAGGTGTTGGAAATGAAAAGATCGCCGTTGGGGCCGAACGTCATCCCGTTCCCGTATACTGTGCCGAGGCTGCCGGGACCAGTTTCGGGGCCAACGAACGTCCCGATGAATGCTCCGGTGGCGCCATTGAACTCCAGAACGCTGGCTGGCCCATCGCTGAGCACATAAAGATTTCCATCTGGACCAAAGGCCAACGCGCGGGGAGCATCCATCCCTCCGCTTCCCGGCGCGATAAAGGTCCCAATCACGGCTCCGGTCTGGCCGCTGAATTCCTGGATGCCGGCCGAGTTGGTAATGAAAAGATTGCCATTTGGCCCTACGGTCATGGCATATACGCCAAGCGATCCGGTATCGGGCACCCCAATCTCAGCGCCCGTAAGCCCGTTGTATTGGGTAAGGCAGCAACCCGAGCTGGTCACAAACATATTGGGCAGAATCGGCCCCTGCGCCTGCAACATCCCGGGCACTGTCAGGCAGCACGCCAGCATCATACCGATCACTGCTCTTCCCATGTAGTCATCTCCTCGCATCGCGAAATAGGTCCACATACAATAGCGGCGTTGGCGGGAAAAAGGCGCATTGCCGATGCGCCGCATCGAGGGCGCTGTCGCCTGGACGTACCAGGACTCCCGGTCCCGAACCGGCCAAGCCCGTGATGACACATTCCGGCCAGTTTCGCTAGAATCGGGTGTTTCGAAAGGGCATACGAGACCCGCAGCATGTCGCCGGCACAGTGGACCGCCGTTCAGAGCCTGTTTCAGAGGGCGCTCGATCTGAGTCCCGAGCAACGCGAAGCGTTTCTCCAGTCGGCCTCTTTCGATCCGGAGATTCAACGGGAAGTGGAAAGCTTATTACTGAGCGTCAAGGAAGATGAATTTCTCAACAGTCCCGCGCTTGAATCCGCGAGAGGGACCATCCAGAAGGCCGCTCACTCGCGGGAGAGCTTACCGCGGTGCCGAGTTCATTGGCGCCGTCGCGGGGGACCGCTACCGGATCGTGCAAGTGCTGGCGCGCGGTGCGCATGGACTTGTGTTTCTCGCCATCGATTCTCGCCTCGCTGACCGAAAGGTGGTGGTGAAGGTATTGGATGCGGCGGCCGAGCATCAGCGCTGGCTGCAACGGCGCTTCCAGCAGGAAATTGAAATTCTCGGCAGGATTTCGCATCCCGCCGTGGCCGGCATTCGGGATTGCGGAGAGCTTCACGGCCAGCCCTATCTGGTGATGGATTTCATCGATGGCGTGACTCTGCGCGAGCGCATGAAATCCGCCCTTATTCCGCGCAATGTGGCGTCCATCGTGGCCCAGATAGGGTCGGCGCTACGCGCGGCGCATATTCAGGGCATTATTCACCGCGACCTCAAGCCCGAGAATATTATGATTCAACCTGCCCCGGAAGACGGCGCGGCTGAGGCGCGGGTGAAGCTGATCGACTTCGGGATCGCGCACATGCAACGCGCCGAAGTGGGAGGAACCACCACCGTTTTGATGATCGCGGGAACGGCCCGCTATATGGCGCCGGAACAGTTCCTCGGGATCGCCGATGTCACTAGCGATATTTACGCATTAGCGGTGGTATGTTTCGAAATGCTGGCGGGCGTCACGCCCTACACGGCGTCCGATCCCCTAAAGCTGGCGAGCGCCCAGCGCAGCACGCCGCCGGAATTCATACTCGATCGAAACGACAAAATACCTGCCTACGCCCGGCCATTACTGGCTTCCGCTCTGGCTGTGGACCCGGAGCGGCGCCCTTCCGATGCCGAGGCTTTCGGCAACGCGCTACGGGATGCCCTGCTGCGGCCGCCTCCCGGCTGGATTTCGCGTATGCGCCTTCGCTTCCTGCGCGACGTACACAGCCGGGTGCTGGCGGTCTCGCTCCTGATACTTCTTGTGGCGGCAGCGCTGGCTGGCGCCGCGTGGGTGCAGAACTTCACCCACATTCAAACGCTCCGTCGCGGCCAGCGGATTGAACGATCCGATTCAGGAGGGATTCTCGACGCATCTCGACGTGACCGGCAACGTCGAGCTGACGAACGATGGCAGAGGGATCGAGGCCTGGTCGTTACTCACCCGTTCTCAGGGATTCTATTTTCACGGACTAACCTGGCAACAAAGACGAATCGCCATGCACCGTGGATGGACGCTGATCGGCTCGGCACGCCTGTTGGATGGCGCGCTGTATTTAGGCACCGATTTTCTGGAGGCCGGACCGAGATTTGCGACCGGAGCTACTCTGGACGGCGATACGCTGGTCCTCAGAGCGTGGACCAACCAGGAGTCTTCCGAGTGGCAGAGCTTGAGCGCGCAGATCCCAGGCGACCCGCACGCTTATCACACCTATGAACTCCGGTTCGATCCGAATCCGGGCGCGGTTGCCATCAAAGTGGATGGAACCGAACGAATTCGGGGATACGTGGGGACCCATCAATTTCAAGACAAGTTGGGGATCGCATTCGGCGCGCACCGCTGGAAAAGTGCAACGGCGCGAGCCGATTTTCGCTCCGTGCGATTCGACATTCGGCCCTAATCGGCCGCGGTCTGCGGACTCGGCTCCGGGCTTAATCGGCGCCGGAGCCAAGCGCGTGCCAGCGCCCAATCTTTGTCAGCCAGGCGCGCCGAAATCCCCAATACTTCCGCGCCTTCCTCCAGCGTCAAGCCGCCAAAAAATCGGAGCTCCACCAGCCGGGCTTGCCGGGGAGCAATCTGCGCGAACTCTTCGAGCGCCGTGTGAACGTCGATCACATCCGGACTCGCACCGTCCCCTCCAACGTCGACGAATTCGATAGGCACTGTGACCCCGCGCCGCTTTTCAGCCTGCTTGGCACGCGCATGGTCCACCAGAATCCGGCGCATCGCTTGCGAAGCGGCCGCCAGGAAGTGCTGCCGGTGGTTCCACTGGCCTTCGCGCGCGGCTTCTTTTCCGAACAGGCGCAGAAACGCTTCGTTCACCACAGCGGTGGTTTGTAGCGTGTGCCCATCCCGCTCCCGCCGCATGTGTGCCGACGCCAGCTTGCGTAATTCCAATTCGATGACGTTCATCAGACCATCGGCTGCGTTTGCATCACCGTCGGAAGCCCGCCGCAGGAGCTCGGTAACTTCCCCGGCCTTCAAGTGGGCAGTGTTGTCGGGCACGTTAAATCAGGTTACACCCGGCTTCGGACCCTTGGGACGATGCCGAAGCGCGGATCGTTCCTTGCTACCTGCTTCGCCACTGCTTCCATGGTCGATTCGAAATCCTCGTGGGCCGAATCGATGAAAAGCCACTTTCGTAGAACGTCGTGCGGCAGCAACGCCGGGAACTCGGCTTGCAAGGAAGCGTGATGTTGGTAGTCTGTGCAGACCAGAACCCCGTGCCATTTCCAGCGGCCGGATTTGGTTGGCTCAACGAGAAGCAGCATCTGCCGCTCGAATAGATACGCGGCAAGCCCGCCGAACATGCTCTTGGTGAAGAAGGTCCGGTGTTCCACAAACGCCTCGAAAATCCATTCGTGTTGGAAAGTCTTCATCTCTTCCAATTAATGGGGAGCGGCGAAATGGCTTTAGCTCTTGCGAGGCCGTTTCGGAACGAACGCCAGAAACCTGCGAGGATTGTCCACCATGATTTGGTGCAGCACCTGGTCGCTCGCGCCGGCCGCCTTCAGCTTCGGCACAAATACCGTCATGGTCTTCGCATAGCCGCTGGATGCATCGGCCGAGAACATCAGATGGCCGGCGAAACCCGCCTCGATGAGCGTCAACACCATGGGAACCTGCTGCGCATCGTTGTTTCCGCCCTGTCGATCGAAACCGATGAACGCCCCGCGTCGGCAAATCGCTTTATGCACGTACACGTTCGGGTCCACAAGATTTCCCAGGTGTCCGATGACGATGCGATCCGGTTTTACGCCGGCATCCTCGAGAATATCCAGCTGTTCGAGCGCCGATTTCCCGGGAATTCCGGTGTGCGTGAAGATCGGAAGATTCGTCGCCAAATGGGCCTTGCCAACCGCCCGGAACACCTTGCGTTCATCCGCGCTGATCTCATCCCACGAACCGATTTCGCCGAAAACGCCCAGCGTGTCGTTGTCCGCCTGTTTGATGAGCGCCTTGACGATCTGTTCTTCGCTCATGGTCGAAATCTCTTTCGGATAAAATGGCTGCGAATAAAAGCCGCCGCCTGCAACGATCGGCACACCGGACTTCAGCGAGACCTGTCGAATGAAGTTAATATCGCGTCCCATGTCCGCATGTCCGGCGTCGACAATGCAGGTAATGCCCGCGCTCTTGATCTTGGCCACTTCCTCCGACATCAGATCGACGTTGTGCATGATATCCGGAGGTGTGGGGGCAGTTCCGCCACCACCCTGACGCGGCGGAATTGGCGGCAAACCATTTGCAGCCCGAGCGGCAGCCGCGGCCGCTCCGAATCTCGACGAAGAAATCCGCCGCCAATTGCATGTGCTCGTGGAAAAGCGTGGCGCCGCCTGCCAGCTCCTCTGGAGCGTAGTCCCTGCAGTATTGCTCTGATAATCGCGCCTTTGGGAAATACCGGGTCCTGCCCGAATGCCAGCGATGGCATCGCAGCCGCTGCCACCCCCACTCCCAATGCTTCCAGAACTTGACGGCGGGTGGGGTGCTCGGTGAGAAATTCTGACATGGTGGGACTATTGTAGACATTTCGCACCATAGGGATGAAAACGGCTGCCTTGGTCGCGAAAAGCTGTGAAAACGGGAGTAGAATACTGCTATGAATTATCCGCGTGTTCCATGGCGGCTGCCGGCTGTCCTGGTCTGCGCGGCTGCAGTGTGTCTGCCTCAGACCGGCGGCCAGCAGGCGCAAACCGCTGCCGAGATTACCCAGCGCGATACGCCGCTCAGTTTCAGTTCTTCGGTGAACCTGGTGCTTGTGCCTGCGGTTGTACGGGACGCACAGGGGCACGCCATCGGTACGTTCAAGAAAGAGGATTTCCAGCTTTTCGATAAGGGCAAGCTGCAAACCATCTCGAAATTTTCGGTGGAGAAAGCCGAAGCGCCTCCCATCCTGCCCGACACGTCGCTCGAAACCGATAAAGACGGAAATCCGCAGGCTAAGCCGGCGGCGACAGCCGGGCAGCCCATTGCCGGGCACTTTATCATGTGGCTCTTCGACGATGTGCATCTGAATTTCGGCGATCTGGCGCAAACCCGCGAGGCCGCCAAACGCGTGTTGAAGGAGTCCTTCGAGCCCGGCACCCGCGCCGCCATTTACACCACCTCCAACCACACTTCGCTCGACTTCACCGACGATCGCGACAAGCTGGATGCCACGCTGGACCAGATCAAGCCCTGGCCCACCATACCCACCGACGCCGCCGCAAAGCCCTGCCTCGACATCAGCTACTTCCAGGCCGACCGGGTGATCAATGGCAACGATCCGCAGGCCTTGCTTGCGGCGCAGACCGACTATCTTACCTGTCCGGAAAACTCCAACACCGTAGCTCAGGCCAATGCAGCGTATCTGGCCGCGGGGAAAAGCGGGAATGCCCAGGCGCTTGCCCAGATCGGTCCAGACGTCCAGTCCCAAATTGCGCAGACCCTGAGAATGCTGCTGCTGAGAGAGACGGAAACCGGCTTTCAAGACACCCGGAACACGCTGCTGGTGCTGAAGGCCCTGGTGCGGCGCATGTCGGCGATGCCAGGCAGCCGCGCCATCGTGATGGTTTCGCCCGGATTCTACCTGGTTACAGACCACCGGCCGGACGAGATGGATGTGATCGCGAGCGCCATTCGCAGTAACGTCGTCATCAGCACTCTGGACGCACGCGGGCTCTACACTCTGAATCCTGCCGGCCAGGCTGACACTCCTCGCAGCGTTGTCGATCCAAATACCATGAACATCAAGACGGATTATGCACGCCAGGCCGCGCTCGCCAATCAGGACGTTCTGCAGGAATTGGCAGGGGATACGGGTGGAACCTTCGTGCATGACAACAACGATTTTGTCGCCGGTCTGAAGCTCCTCGCCACCCAACCGCAATACATCTATGTGCTAGGATTCGCGCCGCAGAATCTCAAATTCGATGGCAGCTATCACAAGCTGAAAGTCGCGCTGAAGAATGACGCAGGGCTCGTGATGGAAGCTCGGCGCGGTTACTTCGAGCGCAACCGCAGTGCCAACCCAGCCGAAGAAGCGCAGACCGAGATCAAGGAAGCGTTCTTCTCGCGCGATGAAATGCGAGAGCTGCCGGTGGAGCTTCGCACGCAGTTTTTCAAGACAGGCCAGTCCAAAGCCACGCTCTCCATCCTGGCGCGCATCGACGCCAAGCGCCTGCACTTCCGCAAGGCCGACGGCCACAACAACGATACGCTGACCGTGATCGGAGGGGTGTTCGACCGCAATGGCAATTTTGTAGCCGGCACCGAGAAGGTTGTGGACCTGAAGCTCAAGGACCAGACGCTCAATTCGCTCCCGGATTCAGGGATTACCGTGAAGACCAACCTGGATGTCGCCAGTGGAGATTATGTCGTTCGACTGTTGGTAAGAGATTCCGAAGGGCAAGTCATGTCTGCGCTGAACGGCGCAGTGGTTGTTCCGTAACTAGTGGCCTGTCGCAGTGAGTTCGTTAGCATGGCCCAACCGCTCCCTTCGGTCACGGCTCAGTATCCGACGTGCTTAACGGAGCCGCGACCGGAGGAAGCGGTAGTAACGATCTGGCTGCGACAGACCACTAGTGGCCCTTGCAGCCGGCGGTTTCTCTGGTATCGGTGATGGACGCTACCTTCCAGCCCTCGGCGGTTTTCACCAGACTGAACGAATCCACGCCGCAGTGGTTGAATTTGCCCTCGCGCAGGAACTCGTATTCTCCCCACACTTGGGCGATTCGTCCGTGAATCAATACCTTCGGCCGCTGGGTGAAGCGCTCCACAATGCTCTCTTTGATCGCCGCGATTCGATCCGCAAAATCTCCCACGGCCGTGCTGGGAGCCACCGCTCCGTCATCGCGGGCGGAATAGAGTCGTGCGTCCGGCAGCATACTGGCGCGGATCATCGCGGCATCGTGCGCCGCCATTCCGTCGAAAGTTTTCTGGGCTGCGGCAATGGCGTCTTTTTCATCGGACGTTTGTGCCCCCAGCGGTGCCAAAGCCAGTAACACGAGAGTGGTCAGCAGGCGCATAGAATTCTATTATGCCCAACCCCAGGTTTGATCGGCCCCAGCCTGCCTGCTATGCTTCTCTTGCAGCATGAGTCCGGCCCCAACCACACCCCTGATTCTCGACGGAAAATGGGTGCGCGACCAGATTTTCTCCGAGCTCAAACCACGCGTGGAAAAGCTCACCTCCGCCCATCGTCCTCCCGGCCTCGCGGTAATTCTGGTCGGCAACGATCCGGGATCGGAAATTTACGTTCGCCTGAAAATAAAGACCTGCGGAGAATTAGGGATTTATAGCGAAAAGATCACGCGTCCCGACGACGTCAGCACCGGCGAATTACTCGGAATCATCGAAGGCTTAAACCAGCGCCCGGAGATCGATGGCATCCTGGTCCAAACCCCGCTGCCGCCTCAGGTGGACAAAGACCGTGTCTTGCGTTCCCTCAAGCCGGACAAAGACGTCGACGGTTTCCATCCCTTGAACGTCGGCGCTCTGGTCGAAAATATCCCGGGACCGCGGGCCTGCACGCCGGTCGGCATCATGGAAATGCTGCGCCGCTACAATATTCCAGTCCCAGGACGCCACGCCGTGGTCGTCGGTCGCAGCGATATCGTGGGCAAGCCGATGGCTCTGCTGCTGCTCCACGCGAATGCCACCGTGACCATCTGCCACTCCAAAACGGTCAATCTGGCAGAGGAATGCCGCCGCGCCGACATCCTGGTGGCAGCCATCGGAAAGGCTCACCTGATCACTCGCGAGTTCATTAAGCCCGGCGCCACCATCGTCGATGTCGGCATGAATCGCGGTGGTGACGGCAAGCTGGCGGGTGACGTCAATCCCGGCGATGCCAAGGAACTTTCGAGCGCGTACACGCCGGTACCGGGCGGCGTCGGGCCGTTGACCATTGCGATGTTAATGGCGAACACCGTGGAACTGGCCGAACGGCATTTATGCTCTGGGTAGGCCTGTGCTGCGAGTAGGACTGACGGGCGGCTTGGCCAGCGGCAAAACCTTCGTCGGCCGCGCTCTCGCCGATCTAGGCTGCTACCTCATTGAGGCCGACAAGCTGGGTCATGAGGTGATGATGCCCGACGGAGAGGCCTATGACGGCATCCTGCGCGAGTTCGGTGCAGCCATTCTGGATGCCGGCGGCCGCATCAACCGCCGCAAGCTGAGCGCCATTGTCTGGCACAATCCGGAGCGCCTGGAGAAGCTCAACAGCCTGGTCCATCCCCCGGTTCGCCAGCGTGAAGAAAGCCGCATGGCCGAGATCGCCGTGGCCGACCCAAATGCGATCGTAGTTGTGGAGGCGGCCATTCTGGTTGAAACTGGTAGATATAAGAGTTTCGACCGGTTGATTGTCGTTACTTGTGATGCCGAACAACAGATGGAACGCGCCTTGGAGCGGGGTTCGTATAACCGGGAAGAGATTCTGGCGCGATTGAGCCGGCAGTTACCGCTCAAGGAGAAGCTGCGCGTGGCCGATTACGTTATAGATACGTCCGGCGCGAAGGAAGCGACGCTCGAGCAAGTGCGGAAGGTTTTTGGTTCGCTGCGGAGTTTAACAGCATGAGATTATCACGCATCATCGTCATCACCGCTCTGCTCGTGAGCGGATTTCTCTTGATCACCTCTAAGACCGATTGGGGACAGCGCCGCATCATCAGCCCAATCTCCAATGCTGAGCCGCTATGGTCCGGCCCGTCGTCCACCCACGCCACCGGCCTGAGCTCCGATGAGATGAACAATATCGACATTTACAAGTCGTCCCATCTCGCCACCGTGAACATCACCAGCACCGTTTATCGCCGCAACTTTTTCGAAATTTACCCCTCCAAAGATCAAGGCTCCGGATTCTTGATCAGCTCAGACGGAAAAATCCTGACCAATAACCACGTAGTCGCCAACGAGCGCCAGCTCGAAGTGACGCTGTCCGATCAATCCCGCTACAAAGCTCAGTTGTTGAGCCGCGACGAAGGGAACGACCTGGCTTTGCTGCAGATCATGCCGCGTTCCAAGTTGCCCTCGCTCCGCCTGGGCGATTCGGACTCTTTACAAGTGGGACAGAAGGTGCTCGCCATCGGCAATCCTTTTGGCCTGGACGGCACGCTCACCACCGGCATCGTCAGTTCCCTCGGCCGCAGCATCCGTGGCGAAAACGAACGGACGCTCGAGGGTCTCATCCAGACCGACGCGGCCATCAATCCTGGCAACAGCGGCGGTCCGCTGCTCGATTCGGCCGGTAATGTGGTCGGAATCAACACCGCGATCCTGGGGCCGAATGGCAACATCGGTATCGGGTTCGCCATGCCCATCAATCGCGCCAAATTGATGCTCGACGATTTTCAGGCCGGTAGAAAACGTCCCAAGCTCGGCGTATCCGTGGTCCCCATCTCGGGCGACTATGCGGAAGCCTTGCGGCTGCCCACGCAAGGCGGGCTGCTGATCCAGGAAGTGGATCCGGATTCCGCGGCGGCCCATGCCGGTCTCCGTGGCGGCCGGCAGGAAGTGCAGATCGGCAATGCCGAGTTGCTGGTCGGTGGCGATCTCATCATGTCCATCGACGGAAAGCCGGTGGATCGCGACGATGCCATCAGCCGTGCGCTCGCCACCAAACGCACCGGCGATACGCTGGAGCTCACCATCTTCCGCAACGGCAAGACCACGAACATCCGGGTTCACCTGGGCGACGAAGGCGCCATCTAACAGCAGTGGGCCACTAATTAAACGCATAGCGAAAGCTGTTAGCGGCCAATTCATCCGCGGGTAATCCAAATATCTTCTCCGCCAGTTCATACTCCCGCGTCAGCGTAGTATGGAAAAACGCTGGATCGTCCGTATGGATCGTCAAAGGCACGCCTGCCTCGTACAGCGTCCTCACCGGATGCGCTTCCAACGATTCCACTGCGCCAGTACAAACATTGCTCGAGATACACACCTCCAGTGGCACGTTGTCCTGACAAAGCTGCGCCATCAATCGGGGATCCTTGGCCGCTGCGATCCCATGCCCGATTCGCTCCGCCCCAATCGCCAGCGCGCCCCAAACCGATTCCGGTCCCGCCGTTTCGCCCGCATGACACACCAGGTGCAGACCATGGTCGCGGGCATAAGCGAAGACGTCGCGGAACCAATGCGCCGGCCCGCGCACTTCATCGCCGCCGATCCCATAAGCGATGGTTCCCTGCTCGCGCCGCGACACCGCAAACTCGGCAACTTCCATGCCTTTCTCCGGGCCGAATTGCCGGATCGCATCCAGAATCCAAAACGTTTGAACCGATGACCGTTGGCTCTCCCGCCACACCGCTTCGTAAACAGCCACCAGATCCTGCTGCTTCCACAACACCACGCCGGCCGACAAAGTAACCTCGGCATAAGTCACACCCTGGCCGGCGAGCGATTCGAGTAAGTGGCGAGTCGCTAAGGCATAATGCTCGGGTTTTTCCAGCTTCTTGTTTACCCAGATATAACCTTGTAAGAACTCTGGAAATGAACTGCACGTCAGATGCGCCTCAATCTCCTCGCGCCCGAGCGATGGATCAATCGCCATCAGCGTTTCCGGGCCAATTGACCCCTCCAGATGAACGTGCAATTCGGCCTTTTTCATTGCTCTAACGTGCTTCCTAACTCCTGCTCATGAGCGCAAAGGGTGCGGCGCGCACCGCCAATCGGATCAGGAACCCGCCCGCGCCGCGCTCCGTTTTGCGCGAGCCCTATCAAGTTATAACCCTCTGCCATAATAACTGTGCATGACTCCGCAAGAACTCGAAGCCATCCTCAACGGTACGCACGGCGATCCTTTTTCCGTGTTGGGGCCGCATCAGACCTCCTCAGGTCAAGGCCGGGATGGCTGGGAGGTGCGCGCTTTTCTTCCCCAAGCCATGGACGTCGCGGCCATCGTCGGTGGCGTCGCTTATCCCATGCGCAAAACGCACTCCGATGGTTTTTTCACCGCAACGCTCGAGCACGATCCAGGCAATTATAAGTTGCGGCTCACGCTCTGGAACGGCCAGCAGAGCGACATCGAAGATCCTTACCGCTTCCCCCCCTGATCTCCGATTTCGATCTGCACATCCACGGCGAGGGAACGCAATATGAGAGCTACCGCACCATGGGCGCGCACATCGTAGAGTGTTCCGGGGTCCACGGCGTTCGCTTCGCGGTGTGGGCGCCGAATGCCGAAGTGGTCAGCGTAGTTGGTGACTTCAACGATTGGGACGAGCGCCGCCATCCCATGCGCCTGCGCTCCGGCGGCGTCTGGGAAATCTTCCTGCCAGGTGTCGGCCCGGGCGCGAACTATAAATACTCTGTTCGTGCGCCGGCGCGCGGGTTTCGCCAGCAGAAGGCCGATCCCTACGGCTTCGCAACCGAACTACCGCCGAAATCCGCCTCCATCGTGTGCGACCTCGCAACCTATCAATGGAATGACCAGCAGTGGATGGACGCTCGCGCTCACAAAGATCATCTGAAAGAGCCCCGTCTCTATCTACGAAGTGCACCTCGGCTCCTGGCTGCGCGGTCCGCAGAATTCGTATCTGAGTTACCGCGAGCTGGCCGACAAGTTGGTGGAATATGCGGTTCACTTGGGTTACACGCACCTGGAGCTGTTGCCCGTGATGGAGCATCCGTACTCGGGCTCCTGGGGTTATCAGATCGTCGGTTTCTACGCTCCTACATCCCGCTTCGGTTCACCGCAGGACTTCATGTATTTCGTCGACCGCTGCCATCAGGCCGGCATCGGCGTGATTGTCGATTGGGTGCCGGGCCACTTTCCCAAAGACGCGCATGGGCTCGCGCAGTTCGATGGAACCGCGCTCTACGAGCACGCCGATCCGCGCAAGGGCGAGCATCGCGAGTGGGGGACGCTGATCTTTAACTACGGCCGCAATGAGGTCCGCACCTTTCTCATCTCGAACGCACTGTTCTGGCTCAAGGTTTTCCACATTGACGGGTTGCGCGTGGATGCCGTCGCCTCCATGCTGTATCTGGATTATTCGCGTAAAGCAGGCGAATGGATTCCCAATATCTACGGCGGCAATGAGAACCTGGAGGCCATCGATTTTCTGCGCCGCTTCAATGAGCTTGCTCACCAGGTGCCCGGCGCCATGACCGCGGCCGAAGAGTCCACCGCGTTTGCGGGCGTCTCGCGGCCCACGTATTTGAACGGCCTCGGCTTCACCATGAAGTGGAACATGGGCTGGATGCACGACATGCTGGATTATTTCTCGAGCGATCCCGTGCATCGCAAATATCATCACAACAACATCACGTTCAGCATGCTGTACGCGTTCACCGAAAACTTCATCCTGCCGATTTCGCATGACGAAGTGGTCCACGGCAAGGGCGCGCTGCTTAGCAAAATGCCGGGCGACACGTGGCAGAAGTTCGCGAACGTGCGCGCGTTTCTGGCATATATGTACGCGCATCCCGGCAAGAAGCTGCTATTCATGGGCTGCGAGATCGGCGTGTGGGACGAGTGGTACAGCGAGAGCGGCTTGCCCTGGGAACTTCTGCATTACGATTTTCATCGCAAGCTGCAGGCCTTCGTCGGCGAGCTGAACCGTATTTACCGCGCCTACCCGGCTCTGTACGAAGTCGATTTTCATTGGTCCGGTTTCGAATGGGTGGATTTCCGGGATGTGGATGGTTCCACCATTTCGTTTATCCGCCGTCCGCAATCCGGCAAGCCCTTCTTGTTAGTGGTCTGCAACTTCACTCCCGTTCCGCGTGAGCATTATCGCGTGGGCGTTCCCGACCCAGGCGTTTATCGCGAGATCCTGAATGGCGATTCAGAATATTGGGGTGGCAGCAACCTGGGCAACGGCGGATATGTCGGTTCCGAGCCTGTTTCTTACAACGGCCATTATCACAGCCTTTCGATCACACTGCCGCCGCTCGCGGTTGTGATGTTCGAATCCCCGGCCAACTAAACCGCGGCAGTTGGCATCGCCGCGGAAAATGTGGTCGATATGATAAAAGCATCCAATCGAACCTCGCCCAAATGGGCCCTCACCCCGCTCGCTCACCGTCGCTCCACTTGAACCCGACACACTCGCTCTGATATATATAACGTTCGCCTCATGTGGCAACACAACTACACGCCCCATCAACGGAAGCCTGGTGCTTTCCTCGCTTGTCGCAGCGTTGCCCATCTTCGTGCTGTTGTTTCTGCTGGGCATCCGGCGCACGCCCGCCTGGATCGCAGCTATTTCCGGCCTTGGCACAACCATACTGGTTTCGTTATTTCTTTATGGAATGCCGGTCGAACGGATCGTGTCCGCGGCCGCCTACGGCGCGGCTTATGGATTGTTCCCCATCGGCTGGATCGTCATCTGGGCCGTGTACCTCTATCGGCTCACGCTCGACACGGGTAAGTTTGAAGCCATCAAACATTCGCTCCGCAGCCTGACGCGCGACCCGCGCTTGCAGACCCTGCTCATTGCCTTCGCGTTCGGCGCGTTCCTGGAAGGCGCGGCCGGATTCGGAACGCCGGTCGCGGTGGCCGCCGCCATGCTCGCAGGATTGGGCTTCTCACCCTTCCATGCCGCAGCCATCTGCCTGCTGGCCAACACCGCGCCGGTCGCGTTCGGATCTATCGCGATTCCGATCGTCACCCTGGCCGGAATCACCGGACTGCCGCTCATGCGCAAATCAGCGCCGGTGTCGGCCGCATCTGCGCCCCGGTTTCCCTCATCGTGCCCGGTTACCTGGTAGTAGTGATGGGCGGTTGGGGCGCGCTGGCGCGT
Organism: Bryobacterales bacterium; assembly: GCA_963781905.1. Taxonomy (GTDB): domain Bacteria; phylum Acidobacteriota; class Terriglobia; order Bryobacterales; family Bryobacteraceae; genus Palsa-89. Next base: position 2,078,624 of record CAWAHZ010000010.1, on the reverse strand, counting down.
GTTTTTCCGGCGGCCCTGCTGTGCGGTGTCACCTTCGCCGGTTTGCAGTTCACCATTTCCAATTTTGTCGGACCGCAGCTTACCGACCTCATCGCCTCGCTGGGCGCGCTCGGCGTGCTGGTGATCCTGTTCATGTTTTGGAAGCCCACGGACAGCGCGAAATACGAGCTCAGCGCCGAGGCCAAGGCCGCGGAATCTCCAGAACATTCCACCGGACAAGTGTTCCTGGCCTGGAGCCCCTACTTTCTGCTGGTAATCTGCGTCCTCTTGTGGGGCTGGCCGCCCATGGTAGCGAAATTGAATTCGGTGAGCATCCCGATTCAATGGCCCGGCTTGCACAATTTGATTGCGCGCATTCCCCCGGTCACTGCCAAGGTGTCGCCCTACGCGGCTGTTTTCAATCTGAACTGGCTGTCGGCGTCGGGAACGTCCTGCATGATCGCATGCATCCTGTCCTGCTTCGTGCTGCGCGTGCCACCGCTGCAGGCGCATAAAGATCTTCTCTGAGCACCATGCGCCAGCTCACCTTCTCGCTGATCACGCTGGCGTGCGTCCTCGGCTTGGCATATCTAATGAACTACTCGGGCGCCACCGGGACGCTGGGCCTCGCGTTCGCGGCCACCGGCGCGTCCTTCCCGTTCTTCAGCGCGATCCTCGGCTGGCTGGGCGTCTTCCTCACTGGATCAGATACGTCCGCCAACGCGCTCTTTGGTAACCTGCAAGTGGTGACTGCTTCGAAGCTCGGCTTCAATCCGGTGCTGATGGCCTCTGCCAATTCAGCCGGCGGCGTGATGGGCAAAATGATCAGCCTGTCGAGCATTGCAGTAGCGGCAGCGGCCACCAACATGGCGCCGGACGAAGAAGCCAAGCTCTTCCGGTTTACCTTGAAGCACAGCGCGTTCTTGGCTTGCGTGATCGGCTTGATCGTGCTGTTCTACACCTACGTCGCCCCGGGGTTGCAGCCGTAGGTTGATAGCCTGTGGTGAAGACCACCCCGTTCCTGCTCGCTCTCACCTGCTCCACAATCTTCGCCCAGGTGCAGCGTCTTCCGCGACAAAACTTTTCAAGCTCTGCGGCCATTACCGGAATCGTCAATACTCAAGACGGGTTAGGGCTGGGCGGCGTCGCTGTGGTTCTCCAAAACTTGGATACGGGACGCGATCTGCCGGCCACCACCAACGGTGACGGCTCGTTCCGCTACTTGGACCTCTCTCCCGGCCGTTACCAGATCCAGGCCTCGCGCGACGGGTTTCTTCCGTTCGCGCGGAGCGATATCTCTCTCGCTGCGGGCGACGTGTTCCCGCTGATGTTCAGCATGTCGGCGCTTCCGTCCGCTGGCGATGGCATCCGCACAATCCCTCGCTTACCCGCTCTCGGCCCCCAGTCCCCGCCCGCTCCTCAGGCACCAGCCACGTCTTCTACTTATCGCAACCTGCCGTCGCAGCCTCCTCCGCCCGATGCCTTTGAGGTCAACCCTCCTTTGCCGCTGCCGTCCGACGACCAGGTTTTTGAAGCCGTTCCCAATCGCTGGGATTACAAGTTTCCCGACGACTATCATCGCTATGCGAACTTCGAAGTGCCTTACGTGAGCGGCCACTGGTACGATCCGTTCCATCAAAACAAGTTGAAGGGCGACTACCCCATCATCGGAAACCAGACGTTTCTCGACATCTCCGTCACCAGCGACACCTTCGCCGACGGACGGCGCTTGCCCACGCCCAGCGGCTTAGGCTCGGCCAGTCCCGGCGAGTCCCAATTCTTCGGGCGATTCGGCCAATTCTTCATCCGTGAGAATATGGCGTTCTCCTTCAACCTGTTTCATGGCGACACGTCCTTCCGTCCTCCCGATTGGCGGATTCAGATCACACCCGACATCAATGTCAATTACCTCGCCGCGCAGGAAAATGGCATCGTGAATTTCGACGTTCGCAAAGGCACCACGCGCCTGGATTCGCACCTCGGCTTGCAGGAAGGTTTCGCCGAAGTGAAGCTCAAGGACCTCAGCAATCAGTACGACTTCGTTTCTTTGCGCGTCGGCGTGCAGTCCTTCACCAGCGATTTCCGCGGGTTCATTTTCTCCGACCAGGAGCCTGGCGTGCGACTCTTCGGCAATCTGGACTCCAACCGCTATCAGTTCAACCTGGCCTATTTCGCCATGCTCGAAAAGGACACCAACAGCGGCTTGAATACTTTCGCCTATCGCCATCAACAGGTGATGATCGCCAATCTTTACCGCCAGGATTTCATCAAGCCCGGCTACACCATTGAGGCCAGCTTCCACTACGACAAAGACGATCCATCCTTCCAGTACGACACTGACAATTTCCTGGTGCGCCCCGCTCCCATCGGCCTGGTGACGCCGCATTCGGTTCGCGCTTATTACTATGGCCTCACGGGGGACGGCCACTTCGGCAAGCTGAATCTCACGCATGCCTTCTACCAGGTTCTGGGCACCGACAAATTCAACGAGATCGCCGGCCGCCGCGTGAATATCAACGCGCAGATGGCCGCCGTGGAATTGTCGCTCGATAAGGACTGGCTGCGCTATCGGCTCTCCTTCTTTTACGCATCCGGCGACAAAGATCCTCGGGATGGAAGCGCGCGCGGTTTCGACACTATTTTCGACAATCCCAATTTCGCCGGCGGCTTCTTCAGTCTCTGGGATCGCGAAGGCATCCGGCTCACCAGCACCGGCGTCGGCTTAGTGAGCCCCGATAGCCTTGTTCCCGACCTGCGCACCAGCAAGACAGAGGGCCAGGCCAACTTCGTCAACCCGGGCTTGTTCCTCTACAATGGCGGCGTGGATATCGACATCACGCCGAAACTGCGCGGTTTCGTCAATCTGAATATGCTGCGCTTCGCTCGTACGGATCCGCTCGAGTTGCTGTTATTTCAATCCAACATTCACGCCGGTATCGGAGCTGATTCGGGCATCGGCTTCGCCTACCGTCCGCCGCTTTCGGAGAACATTGTCATCACCGGCGGCATAGATGCGCTGGTGCCATTCCAGGGTCTTCGCGATATCTCCACCAATCGGGTTTTGCTGGCGGTCTTTACGAATGTCCGTTTCAAATTCTAAGACCATTGCCGTCGTCGCTTTCGCACTTTTGTTGTGTGCACTCCTGCTCGGACAATCGCAGCTTGGTGAGTCGAGGCTTGGAGAAACGAGTGCCGAGGCCGATCGCAACAGCACCGGCTGCGTGGCCTGCCACGGTCACACCGATTCGGCATCCATGCACACCACCGGCACCGTTCGACTGGGCTGCTCGGATTGCCACGGAGGAAACGCAGCCGTGCTGCCGCCATCCGGCGTTCAAAAAGGCTCTGCTGGATATATCGAGGCCAAGAAGAAAGCGCATCCCAAGCCCAGTATTCCCGATTTATGGCGCAGCTCAGCCAACCCGGTACGGCCGTTCACCGAATGGCTGAAGGAGACCAAGGAGTACATCCAGTTCGTCAACCCCGGCGATTTGCGCGTGGCCCCGCAAACTTGCGGCTCCGCCGGATGTCACACCAAAGAAGTGTTCGCGGTCCGCACCAGTATGATGACTACCGGCGCCATGCTGTGGGAAGCAGCGCTCTATAACAACGGCGGGTATCCCTATAAAGACGCGCATTTTGGAGAAAGCTATTCCGCCGATGGCGTCGCGCAGCGCCTGAACAATTACCCGCCGCCGTCCCAGGATCTGACGCGTCTCAAGGGCGTCTTGCCTCATCTTGACCCTCTCGGCCGCTGGGAAGTCTCGCAGCCCGGAAATATTCTGCGCGTCTTCGAGCGGGGCGGGGGAGAGCGCTCGGAAGTCGGCATTCCCAATCCTGAAGAAGACCCCGGCCGTCCCGATGTAAAGTTGAGCGAGCGCGGCCTCGGCACCGAACTGCGCACCGATCCGGTCTTCCTCGGCCTGCAAAAGACTCGCCTGTTGGATCCCATCCTGTCCATGCCCGGCACCAACGATCATCCGGGCGATTATCGCAACAGCGGCTGCACGGCTTGCCACGTCATTTACGCCAACGACCGTTCACCCGTCCATTCGGGCCCCTACGCCAAGTACGGCAACCAGGGGCATAGCGCGCAAATCGATCCCACCATTCCGCAGGACGAATCCGGCCATCCCATCAAACACGAGTTCACGCGTTCCATTCCTACCAGCCAATGCATCGTTTGCCACATCCATCCCGGCACCAATATGGTGGCGTCGTATCTCGGCTACATCTGGTGGGACAACGAAACCGATGGCGAGCACATGTATCCCAAGGAGCAGCACAATCCCTCCGATGAGGACCGTTTCAAAACCTGGTTGGCGAATCCGGAGAGCGCCGCGGCGCGCGGTTTGTGGAAGGATCTTTCGTTCCTGGAAAAAACCGGAAGCCCCGAGTTCAACGCGAAGCTCCAGCATACGCAATTCGCCGATTTTCACGGTCACGGCTGGGTGTTCCGCGCCGTGTACAAGCGCGATCGCAAGGGTAACCTGCTCGATCCGGAAAGCCACATAGTTCCGCCCGACGACAAGGACAAATTTCAAAAATCGGTGCAGCTCCGCGACATCCATCTCGAAAAAGGCATGCACTGCACCGATTGCCACTTCGCGCAGGACAATCACGGTGACGGTAATCTGTACGGCGAGACGCGCAACGCCGTGGAGGTGGATTGCGTGGATTGCCACGGCGCCATCTCTCACAAAGCCACGCTGAGAACGTCGGCCGCGGCCGCGCCCGCCGGCGGTACCGACATTTCGCTGCTCCGCACTCCCTGGGGCCAGCGTCGATTCTATTGGCAGGCGGGCAAGCTCTATCAGCGCTCCATGGTGGATAAGGACCGCGCCCCCTGGGAAGTGGTTCAGGTAGTGGATACCATCACGCCCGGGAATCCGCACTACAACGAGAAGTCGCGGCTGGCGAAAACAATTTTGAAAGATGGAACCACGTGGGGCGGCGTGCCGGGCGATGAGTCCACTCTCGCGCATTCCAACGAACGCATGACCTGCTACGCGTGCCACACTTCCTGGACCACCAGTTGCTTCGGTTGCCATCTGCCCATGTCCGCCAACCGCAAGCTGCCCATGCTGCACAACGAAGGACTCACCACGCGCAATTACACTGCCTACAACTTTGAGGTGCTGCGCGACGACATTTACATGCTGGGCGTGGACGGCACCGTCACCAAGCATCGCATTGCTCCCACGCGTTCCACCTGCGCGGTTGTGGTCAGCTCCCAGAACGCCAATCGCGATTGGATCTATTACATGCAGCAAACCGTGTCGGCGGAAGGCTTCAGCGGTTTCGGATTCAGCCCTTACTATCCCCACACGGTTCGCGCCACCGAAACCAAAATGTGCACCGATTGTCACGTCTCGCGCCAGGGCGATAACAACGCATGGATGGCCCAGCTTTTGATGCAGGGCACCAATCTCGTCAATTTCATGGGCCGCTACGTCTACGTGGCCGAGGGATCGAAAGGTTTCGACGCTGTCCCCATCGCCGAGCATGACGATCCTCCTGCCGTGTTTGGAAGCGATCTGCAGAAGTTGGTTTACTCCAAAGACTACCAGGAGATCGCGGAGCGGCATCATGGAAACTTGCACGAAGCCGATCATCACCCCGGCAATGTTCTGGATGTTCAGTTGCGCGGCGAATATCTGTACGCGGCCTTGGGCAAAGACGGTTTCCGCGTCTACGATGTGGCGAACATCGACAATAAGGATTTCTCGGAGAAGATGGTCACCGCCCCGGTTTCGCCTTTGGGGCAGCGCTTCTACGTCAAAACCAAGAACGCCACTGCTGTCGGTTCGCCATCCACGCTGGCTATCGATCCGCTGCGCACGCGCATCCCTGCCAACGAAGAGCAGCCCATCGCCCTGATGTACGGTTTCCTCTACGTGACCGATTCCGAAGAAGGGCTGATCGTAATCGGCGATCCGAATTTGAAGAGCAAAGCGCCCGGCGTTTTGACGCTGCTGGACGGCAATCCCTCCAACAACTTCTTGAAGAGGGCTGCGACATTCAATCCGAACGGAGTGTTGCATGGCGCGCGGCGAATCACCATTGCCGGCACCTACGCGTATATCTTGTGCGATCGCGGTTTGGTGGTGGTCAATATCGCGAATCCGCTCGAACCCAAAGTGGAGTCGGAAATCGGAGCGCCGGATTTGGCCGGCCCGCAAGGCATCGCGGTGCAATTCCGTTATGCGTTTGTAGTCGATCGCGAAGGATTGAAAGTCCTGGATGTCACTTCTCTCGCGCATCCGCGAGTCGTTTCAGGCGCTACCCTCCCGCTCGAAGACGCGCGCAACATTTATATCGCTCGCACCTATGCCTACATCGCCGGCGGCAAGCAGGGCCTGGTGATCGTGGATGTCGAGCGTCCGGAGCATCCGCGTGTCGATCAGGTGTTCACCGCCAACGGTGTTCTAAGTGATACGCGCGACGTGAAGCTCGGCATGACCGCCGCAAGCGCGTTCGCCTATGTGGCCGATGGCAAGAACGGCCTGCGTATTGTGCAATTGTTCGCGCCCAATGACCAGCCCAATTATCTCGGCTTTAGTCCCAAGCCAACGCCGAAGTTGATCGCGACATACCACACCAGTGGTCCGGCGCTGGCCGTATCGAAAGGCATCGATCGCGACCGCGCAGTCGACGAAGACGGCAACCAGATCGCGGTCTTCAACCGGCGCGGCTCCCGGCCCTTCAATCATGAAGAAGCCCAGCGTCTGTATTTGAAGAACGGCCGGCTGTTCACCGTGACGAACGCGCCGCCCGGCCCGCCAGTTGCTGGACCGTAAACTTGGCCTCGACGGATTTTTCCTTGCTCCAGTCATGATAAACATGGCATTCGAAGCAGCGCGCTTCGGCGGCATCCGCGCCCGCGTGATGGCATTGGCGGCAGGTTTCGACGCCGGGGATCAGGACATCGGAGGTTTCGCGGCTCTCGTTCGCTTTCTCATGGCAGGACGCGCATTCGACCATCTGATGCGCTTCGTGGTCGAACTCTGCGTGCGGCAGCCAGCGCGTTGGGATCGCCGATTTCGTCACCACGGGCAAGGCGTCAAAACCGTTCGGATAACTCATCCGATGGCACTCCTTACAGGATTTGCGCCAGAGCAGCAGCTGCGCGTCCGCCATGCGCTCGGCCACCCACTCGCCGGCGTTCCGAGCGGGCGGTTGCGGTGGACGGTTGGGCAGGCGCTTGTCGGGTTCATCCACTAACGGAATCTCCGCGGGGTGTGCCGCGATATATGCCGTCAGTTTCGCGAGGACGAAATCGTAAACCACCTTGGGTTCTTTGTGCGGGGCCGATTCGCTGAATCGACGGTCGAACTCGAGCGTGTGGCAAGCGGCGCAATGCTGCTCGTAGTTGACCGGCTGCATGTAAGCTTTGTCGAGCGATGCTGCTCGCGTCCGGTGGCAATCCGCGCAATTCAACTGCACCAGGCCGTTTGGTCCGCGTAGATCCTCTTTGAGGTGCACTTCATGGTTGAACTGGATGGTTCCCGGATCAGAGAAGCCTGCGCGCAGCGCCGCGAACTCGGGATGGCTGCTGTCGAATCCACGAATGTTCGAGGCGAATTTCGATGCGCCGTGCGTAGTCTTCAAAGCGGCGTGGCATTGGGTGCATGCGCGATCGGTGGTGCTGGCCAGCCGAAATGCGCCTTGATGCTCGACATGGCAACTCGAGCAGGCCGGCGTAAACGTTTGGTCTGTTTGATGGGTGGGCCCATCGTGGCATCCCAGGCAGGCCCGGTCGGTGGCGCTGTTTCTGTAACTCGCTTGCGCGACATGGCACGCGCTGCAGTTCTGTCCCAGCAATGCATGAGCATGCGCCAGCGGACCTGCGTTGTACGGCTTCGGGCTTCCCGCCACGGCATGCCAGCCGAGCCATGCCAGGCCCCCGACGACGAAAGCGCCTGAGAGAATCCGACGCCAGCGCGGAATGCCGCGTAGCGTCTTGAAGTAATCCAGATTGATACGCTGCGCGAGCTTCTTGGTGCTGCGTATGCGTCCGGCCATCGGTCAGTATCTCAGCGCAACCACTGCATGGATCGCACCCAGCACCAGGAGCGCGATGGAGAGTGGAACATGTACCAGCAGCCAGACGTGCAGCCAGCGATAGATTCGAATCTGCCGGCTTAATTGCCGCTCTTCTTCGCAGATGTTTTCAAGATCGTCCAGCACGCCGTGAGTGGCCGGCGCCAGCAAACGGCGCAAAGCTTCAAAGGTTTCTCCCGAACGCAGCGGGTCGGCTAGTTCAGCGCCCTGTATTTCCGGATCGGTCAGATAAGGCCGCACCTTGTTCCAGTAGACTTCACGGAAACGTTCCCGGTCGTCATGCTCAATTTCGACTAACACGGTTTGGGATTCCTGCGCTTCGAGCGGACCGCAAATTGAGGCGGCAAGCTGATCGGCTTCCTCGCGAAGCTGGGCGCGGACGTGCGGGATTTCTTCGTAGATGGTCTCGAGCGGAACTCGCGATGTCATCAAGCTGGGAACGTAGTGTTGGATGGCGGCGCCCAGAATGCCGCTGCCGATCACGATGAAGAACAGCAGCATCAGGACCAGCGTCAGCGGTCCGCGAAAAACGAATCCGGCGTGAAACAGGATCAGCAGCAGACTCAGCAGACCCAGCCACAGGTGACCGCGCATCCAGGTTTGGGCGCGTCCGATTCGCCAGGTGGGCACTTGCTTGCGCGCGCCTAATAACCCCGCGTACAGCATCATGGCGTAACCGGCGATTCCGAAGGTGAGGCCCAGCGCACTCCCGCCACGCGGTCCGCTGGGCGTTTCGACCGCATAGAGAATGTACGCGACGGTGCCGATGACGGCTAGTGCGACGGTTGCGATTACCCAGGTGCGGTGTGTCCGATCGATCCGCATCTTGCCTCGTCAGGTCCGCACCCAACTGAAAAATTCGTTCGGCTCCACGCGATGCGCGGCGTCGTGCGGGCAGGCATAGACGCAACTGGGCTCAGCCAGATCGGTGCATAGGTCGCAGGAAGTGGCCTTTTGCTTGACGACGGCCATCTGGCGGCCCGGGTTCAGCGGATCGTTCTCGAATACCTGAAACGGGTGCATGTTGATATTGCCGTACGGACAATTCTTGGCGCACAAGCCACATCCGATACACCAATTCTCGATGATCACTTCCAGTGAATTGCGGCGACGGATGGATCCCACCGGGCAACCCACCATGCACAAGGGATCGCGACAGTGGCGACAGGACGTAGCGACCAGATATTTGTCGAAGCGCTGGCCCTCGCGAATGAGCCGTGTCACTCCGTCGTGGGCATCGGCACAGGCGCGGACGCACGCATCGCAGCGGGTGCACCGTTCCAGGTCCATCACCAGCAGGCTATGGGCTTCCATCAGACCCTGCGTCAGGAATGAATCGAGGGGAGTGCTGGCGGCGGTAGCCAGCCGTTGCCGATTCTGTTCCTGACGCTCGCGGACCAATATTTCCAGGTTTTCGCGAACGGCCGGGAATTGCCGCACCATCTGATGGAACTCCTGGGCGTGGATGCGAACTAACTCGACGTGATCGAGCGCGGTGCAGGTTGCGGTTCGGATTCCACCGCCCAGCAGACCTATCTCGCCGAAATATCCGCCACGTCCCAAATAGGCGAGCACCAGATCGCCGCCAGGATGCGGTTCGGACACTTTGACGAAGCCGAGCCGGATCAAATAGAAGCTGTCCGCGGCGTCACCCTGGCTGCAAATCACATCTCCCTTGGTGTAGCGGACCAGCTCCACTTTGTTGCGGAGCACGTCGATGAACTCCTGACTCAGCGACGCGAACATGGGGACGCTGTGCAAATGATCGTCGAGCGCGCGCTGCCGATATTTGGCATCCATCTGCGCCCTGAGAGTCTTATTGCGCTGGATGATGTCGAGCACATTGTGCAACATCTCAAACATGACGCAATCGGTGGCGGCCATCACGGTAGCCGAACGCGGATACAAGCTGATGCAGGTCATTTCGCCGAACAAATCGCCCGGGCCGAGCGTAGCGACGGGATGATCGTAGGGCAAATCCACGGGCGCATCGATGGGGATGGTATCGCGATGGCCTTCTTCGGAACGATGTTCCTGCTGGCGTCCCAAGAGACGGCTGGCCATCTTGCCGAGGAAGCCGGAGCCCTGGCGCCTGGTATTGACGTGCGCCATAGGCGAGGAAAGAAAAACTTCGGCCTGGCCCTCGGTGATGTAGAACGCCGTGGAGCCGTACTCGCCTTCGCGGCAGACGATTTCGCCCTTGCGAAAGCGCCGGCGAACCACCGCGTTCTTGTTCAACTCGAGGAACGTTCCCGAGATTTTCTGGAAATAAGAAAGCTGCTGCAGTTCGTCGATGTCCACCGGCTCACCCGGCAGCACGGTTTGGACCACGCTCTTGTTGGTGAGCGCGCCGGTGGGGCACGACACCATGCATTCGCCGCAAGACACGCAGGAGGAGCTGCCCATCGGCAGGTTGGTGTCGAAGGCGATGCCGGCCATGAAGCCCTTGCCACGGCGGCCGAGAACGTCGTTGTGACGAATCTCGTCGCAGCCGCGAATGCAGCGGTCGCACAGAATGCAGGCCTCGTGATCCACGGCGATGACGAGCGATGAATTGTCCTGACCGCGCGGCGAAATCCGCCGCGGAAAGCGCGGCTCGGTGATTCCTTCCAGACGCGCCAGTGTTTCCAGTTCGCAATCGTTCGATTGGCGCTGCCGGGCGCAGGGGCTGGGATGATCGGCCATCAGCATTTCGACCAGCGTGCGGCGCGCGCGTGTGACCTTTTCGGAGTTGGTGGAGACCACCATTTTGTTTTCGGCGGGGCGAACGCAGGACGCAGCCAGGACGCGGCCGCCTACGTCCACCACACAAATGCGGCAGACGCCAACCGGCGTTTCGTTTTGCTGATGGCACAGCGAGGGAATGGAGATGCCGTTGGAGCGCGCGGCGTCGAACACGGTGGTGCCTTCGGGAACGGAAACGTGCAGGCCGTCGATGGTGAGTTCCACGTTGCCCAAGCCCGGGCTCATACCAGGACCTCGCGCATCGGGCAGACTCCTTCGGGGCACCGGCGGCCGTAAACGTGCGCTTCGATTTCGTCTCGAAAATGCAGCAGCACCGAACTCAACGGCGAGTGAGCGAATTGTCCCAGTCCGCAGATGGAGGTTAGCTTGAGCGCCTCTGTAAGGTCGTCAATGAGCGCCATGTCGGAATGCGATCCCTTGCCGCGCGTCCAAGCGGTGAGGATATCCACCATCTTCTGCGAGCCCACGCGGCACGGGACGCACTTCCCGCAGGATTCATTGCGGAAAAACTTCACCGCGTTCAGCGCCATGTCGAGCATACATCGGCCTTCGGCGCACACCACGATAGCGCCCGATCCGAGCATGGATCCGATGGCCGCGAGCGATTTGAAATCCAGCCGCACGTCGGCCTGGGACGCGGGCAAATATCCGGAGGATGGACCGGATGGCGCGAAGGCCTTCAGCTTTTTCCCGCCGGCGATTCCACCGGCCAGGTTGAAGATCACCTCCGACATCGGCAGGCCCATGGGGATCTCGAAAACACCAGGCTTGCGCACGTCGCCGCTGATGCCAACAAACTTGAGGCCAGCCGCTCCGCCCACTCCCTGTGACTTGTACCACTCGACGCCGCGCACCAGAATCTGTGGCACGTTGGCGAATGTTTCTACGTTGTTCAGCGCGGTTGGTTTGTTGAAAACTCCTTGCGCTACCGGAAATGGCGGTTTGTTGCGCGGTTCGGCGCGTTTGCCTTCAATGGCCTCAATGAGCGCGCTCTCTTCGCCGCAAATGTATCCACCCGGGCTGACGAACAATTCGAGGTCGAAGGTGAGGCCGGAGCCGAGCACGCTTTCGCCCAGAATTCCCTCCTGGTAGCAGCGCTCGATTTCCTGGTGCAGAATTTTCTCCTGCTCCCGATACTCGTGCCGGATGTAGAGGATGCCCTTTTGCGCGCCGGTGACCAGGCCCGCGACGATCATGCCCTCGATCACCAGATTGGGCAGGTTGCGCATGATGAAGCGGTCTTTGATGGTGCCGGGCTCGCTTTCGTCGGCGTTGCAGACCACGTACTTTTCCGGACCACGCTCTTTGCGCACGGCCTCCCACTTCACGCCAGTGGGAAATCCGGCTCCGCCCAGGCCGGCCAGTCCGCTCGATTTCAACTGCGCGATCACGCCGTCATAGTCGTGCGACACGACTAATCGACGAAGCGCGCCGTATGGCTCGCCGTCCCGGTACGGATCGGACGCGAGTTGCCCGGTTTTCTCTTCAGCCGGCATATCGGGAAGCTGGCTGCCGCCGAGGGCCGCGAAGACCAACGCTTCGGCCTGCGCGGTGGTGACACTGCGATAAATGTGATCGCTGATGGAGACAGCGGGTGCGCCGTCGCATTGCCCGAGGCAGGAGACATCGCGCACCGCGACATCCTTCTCGCTCATGCCGTGGAAACGCTGCTGCAAAGATGCCTTCAAACCGTCCGCGCCGCGCAGATGACACGACATATCCGAGCAGACGCTCATGCTGACTTTGGGCGGACGGCTGAGATGAAAATGCGGATAGAAATCGGCGACACCGTGGATGCGATAGAGCGGGGTCTCGGTGCGTTCGGAGAGTTCCTGGAGTTGTTGGGGCGGTAAGTAGCCGTACTGGGACTGGATCTCTCTGAGGTCGTCAAAAATCAACGCCGATCCCTCCGAAACGCCGCATGCATCGCGAGGTTACATTATAGCCGTAATGGTAAGTACAGCATTTGATAACCTAGTCTCCAAGCAGCGGAGAACATGAAAAACGGTTTGTGTTTTGGGATCGTGCTGGGCGCGCTCCTGGCCTTCCAGCTGCGCGCGGCGGAGAGCACGGAACCATCGAAGTACACCGGACCCGGTTCGTGCAGTTCACCCAGTTGCCACGGCGGCGTCCAGGCCCGGGACCAGACCACGGTGCTGCAGAACGAATACAGCACCTGGGTGGTGAGGGACAAGCACGCGCATGCGTTTGTGAACCTGACCAACCCGGTGGGGACACGCATCGCCAAGATCATGGGGCTGCCCAGCCCGGATACCGCGCCGCGGTGCCTCGCTTGCCATGCTCTGGACGTTGCGGCGGACCAGCGTGCGCGCACTTTCGATCTCAGCGACGGCGTGGGCTGCGAGAACTGCCACGGTCCGGCGTCGGCATGGCTGGGTCCGCATACTACGCGCGGATGGAAATACGAGAAGTCGATCGAGCTCGGGCTGTATGATACGCGCGACCTGGTGAAGCGCAGCGAAAAATGCCTCACTTGCCATCTTGGGACGCCCGAAAAAAACGTCGATCATGAGCTGATTGCGGCGGGACATCCCGATCTGTACTTCGAACTGGATTCATTTACGTCTGTGATGCCGCCGCATTGGAAGGAAGTGGATAGCGACCCCTGGTTCGCGGTGCGCGCCATGGGGGTGGGGCAGGCGGTGCAACTGCGCGAACAACTGAAGCGCGTGGCCCGCGAATCGCAAAACGGGATTTGGCCGGAGTATGCCGAACTGGATTGCTTTGCCTGCCATCACAATTTAACGGCAGCCAAGGACAGTTGGCGTCAGGAGCGAGGCTACGCGGGCCGGCGCCCGGAAATCCGCCGTTCAATCTCTCGCGTTATGTGGTGCTGAAGCACGTGATCCAGGATGCGGATCCGGGCGCGACGCGCGATCTGAAAGCGGGGATTGACCAGGTCTACGCAGGCGTCACGGCGCTCAACTCGAATCGGGCCCAAGTGGCGTCCCAAGCGGCGAGCGTGGCCGAAGTGGCGGGACGGCTGGCCACGCGTTTGAACAGCATGAAATTCGATCAGGCACAGACGCTGCGATTGCTCAAGAGCATCTCGGGGGATGGTGACGGAATCGCCGAGCAAGGCGAGCGCTCGGCCGAACAAGCGACCATGGCGCTGGACTCGTTGTTTATCGCTTACACGAAAAACGGCAAGATTGCCAATGACGCACAGATTCGCGCGGGGATTAACGGATTGTTCCGGCTGCTGGACGATCCATCCATGTACAACGGGTTCAAATTTGCGGTGGCGATGAAGAGTTTGAGCGCGTTGATGGAATGAAATGAATCAGGCTCGTGGCTCGCTAGCGCTGGTGGCAATTACAGCGGGACTGTGTCTGGCGCAGCAGCGTCCACCAGTGCGCAAGGAGCCGCGTCCAAAGCCAGATCCGGTGGTGCTGGCTTCGAGCGATGTGGCCGCAGTAGTGGAGGCCGCGGCATCGTCGGTAAATTCGGATGCGATGGTGATCGCGGTTACCGATCGGCAAGGCGATATTCTTGCCGTTTATCAGAAGCCCTCCGCTCCCGCGATGTCGGCGGCGAATTTCGGAGCGCAGGCCGACACAAGGGAAGTGGCAGTGGCGCTGGCCCGCACCGCGAGCTTTTTCAGTAACGATCAAGCGCCGTTGTCGTCGCGAACGGTGCGATACATCAGCGGCATCCATTTTCCGCCGGGCATCGATTACACCAGCAACGCGCCGCTGTACGGGATCGAGAATACGAATCGAGGGTGTTCATTTCACGCCGACTACCTCACCGGACAGGCTTTTCCGCCGGCGCGATCCATCGATGGCTTGCAGCCCGGGTTGGGCATTCTCACGGGAAAAGCGAATCTGAATGACAGCGACGCCGGCGCGGTGAATCCCGGCGGCGTGCCGTTGTTCAAACAAGGCGTGATGGTAGGCGGCGTGGGCGTAGCGGGCGTCACGGGGGAGGTGGCTGAATTCGCCGCGGTTTCCGGTGCCATCGGCGCGGGGCTCATGGTCCCTCTGCCGCTGCCGTTCCCGGGAGAAGTGGTTATCAATGGCGTGGCGCTGCCATTCGTGAATCAAACCACGATGCCTGCCGGATATACGGCGGGATCGGCCGATGGCGCTTACTCGCTGGGTCCGCTGGGAAGTCTGAAGGCGCCGCCGGAGGGCGATCTGGTGGCTCCGCGCGCCGGCCCGATCGGTGGACTCACGGCGGCTGAGGTGCAGGGAATCGTCAATGCGGCGGTGGCGGAGGCCAATCTCACGCGCGCTGTTATTCGATTGCCGAGCGGCTCGCGGGCGCGCATGGCGATCGCCGTGTCGGATCTCGACGGCGCCATCATCGCGCTGCATCGGATGCCTGACTCTACAGTCTTCAGCCTGGATGTCGCAGTGGCGAAATCGCGCAACGTGATTTTCTTCAGCGGGCCGAATCGAACGGCTGGAGATTTACCGGGAGTGCCGATGGGCACCGCGGTGACGAATCGGACCATCGGATTCGGCGGACAGCCGATTTATCCGCCGGGCATCGATGGAACGGCGCCGGGTCCGTTCTTTGAGCTCTATCAATTTGACACGCTACATCCCTGCACCCAGGGTTCCGAGGCGTCGAACGCGAATCAAAACGGCGTTGTCTTTTTCCCCGGATCTCTGCCGCTGTATAAGAACGGCGTGCTGGTGGGTGGGTTGGGTGTGAGCGGCGACGGCGTAGATCAGGATGACTTCGTCACGTCGGCGGGAGCAGCCGGGTTTGATGCGCCCGCGAACATCCAGGCCGATCAGATTATCGATGAAGGCGTTCGGCTGCCGTACCTTAAGTTCCCGCAGAATCCGACGTACTAGCGGCCTGTCGCAATTACCGGACTTGGGCTTCAACCTGGTCTGCGCGAAATTGGGCGGGAACAGGAGAGGGGCGCTCATTCGTTGTTCGAATCAAGTGTAAATGGGACTCCATTGTAATATGGGACGTTCGCCCGGCGGATCTTGGCCAGAGCGCCAACTGGGCAGGCAGGGTGCGTGCGCTTTAAGTTCCTGAATGTGGGAGGCTTTTGGTCGTAGATCGGTTATCTGGTTGAAACAATTCCACTTGACGGTTGTAGTGGAGATCGGTGATAATGATGTAGGACCGATCCGGTCGGAGTTCGGATTCTGAATGCTCAAGCTCACCAAAAAAGCGGACTACGGGCTCATCGCTTTGAAGCACCTGGCGGTGAATGCGCCTGCGAGTTCGAGCGCCAAGGAGATCGCCGAAACCTATGGGATCCCGGCGGCGCTGCTCTCGAAGATCCTGCAGAAGCTGGTGAAGAACGGGTTCCTGCGATCGGAGCACGGGACCAATGGCGGCTACAAGCTGGCGCGCGATCCGCGCGACATCACGGCGTACGAGGTGATCCGCACCATTGACGGGCCGATTTTTCTGACGGCGTGCTTCACCGAGCACGGCTATTGCGTGCACACCGACAAGTGCACGGTGCGCGATCCGCTGCAGAAGGTTCACGAAGGAATCCTGCGGCTTTTGGCGAGCATCAGCATCTCAGATATGTCTACCGAATCGAAGAATTCGGAATCCAAGAATTCGGAACTCAGTATGTACGAGCTTTCGCCGCCGCCGCAGAAGACGATGTGAGTGAGGCCGCTTGAGATGAGGAAAGACAAATGAAATTGCCAATCTACATGGACTATCACGCGACCACGCCGATGGATCCTCGCGTGTTCGAAGCGATGAAGCCGTATTTCCTGGAGACCTTCGGTAACGCCGCCAGCCGCAATCACAGCTTCGGATGGGAAGCCGAGGAAGCCGTGGAGAAGTCGCGCAAGCAGATCGCGAGCCTGATTGGGGCGACGGCCAAGGAGATTGTGTTTACCAGCGGCGCCACGGAATCGAACAACCTGGCGCTGAAGGGTGTGGCTGAGATGTACGCCGAAAAGGGCAACCACATCATCACGGCGGCCACCGAGCACAAGGCGATTCTCGACACCTGCAAACGGCTTGAGAAGCACGGCGTGCGCGTGACGTATTTGCCGGTTCAGCAGAACGGTCTGGTGGATCTGGATCAGCTGCAGGCCGCGATCACGGACAAGACCATCCTGATCAGCATCATGTACGCGAACAACGAAATCGGCGTGATCCAGCCGATCGCGGAGCTGGGCAAGATCGCGAAGGCGCGGGGCGTGCTTCTGCATACTGATGCCACGCAGGCAGTCGGCAAAGTGCCGGTCAACGTGATCAAGGACAATGTGGATCTGATGTCCATGAGCGGGCACAAAATGTACGGGCCGAAGGGCGTGGGCGCGCTGTACGTTCGCCGCAAGAGCCCGCGCGTGCAGATCACGGCACAGATGGATGGCGGCGGGCACGAGCGTGGCATGCGGTCGGGTACGTTGAATGTTCCGGGCATCGTCGGCTTGGGTGAAGCGTGTGCGCTGTGCCAGGCGGGGATGGCGGAAGAAGCCAAGCGCATGGCTTTTCTGCGCGACAAGCTGATGCACAAGCTGCAATCGGAACTGGATGAGACTTATATCAACGGCACCATGGAGCATCGGCTGCCGAATAATCTGAACATCAGCTTTGCGTATGTGGAAGGCGAATCGCTGCTGATGGGGATCAACGATATCGCGGTATCGAGCGGATCGGCCTGCACTTCGGCCACGCTGGAGCCGAGTTACGTTTTGAAGGCTCTGGGCGCCGGAGACGATCTGGCGCATTCGTCGATTCGTTTCGGCCTGGGGCGATTCAATACCGAAGAAGAAGTGGATTACGTCGCTCGGAAGGTGATCGACGTGGTGAAGAAGCTTCGCGAATTGTCGCCGCTCTATGAGATGGCGAAAGAGGGAATCGATTTATCGAAGGTCCAGTGGGCCGCGCATTAAAAAGGAAGAAGAGGACATCAACATGGCTTATTCCGACAAAGTAATCGACCACTACAATAACCCGCGCAACGTCGGCTCGATGGACAAGAGCGATCCGAACGTGGGAACTGGCATGGTAGGCGCGCCGGAGTGCGGCGACGTGATGAAGCTGCAGGTGAAGGTGAATCCGGAGACCGGCATCATCGAAGACGCCAAGTTCAAGACGTTCGGATGCGGCAGCGCGATCGCGAGCTCGTCGCTGGCGACAGAATGGTTACGGGGCAAAACGGTGGACGAAGCCTTGGCGATCAAGAACACCGACATCGTCAACGAGCTGAGCCTGCCGCCGGTGAAGATTCACTGCTCGGTGCTGGCTGAGGACGCGATCAAAGCCGCGATTGGCGACTACAAGAAGAAGACCGCGGCCCAGCCCGTAGCTGTTGCATCTAATTAGTTGTGGCGCACGCACTCCTGCGTGCCGCGTTCACACTCGTGTGAACGCTTGGAGTTGAGAAATGGTTACCGTAACTCCCAAGGCGGTTTCGAAGATCCGCGAGCAGTTTGCCAAGCATGGCGTCCAGGGAGGGCTGCGCCTGGGCGTATTGGGCGGCGGGTGCTCCGGCCTGAGTTACCTCTTCAAGTTCGACGTGAAGCCGAGGTCTACCGACACGGTCTATGAGTTCGAGGACGTGAAGGTGTTCGTGGACCCGAAGAGCATGGTCTATCTGAACGGCATGACGCTCGATTGGAAGGACTCGCTGATTCACTCCGGCTTCGAGTTCGACAATCCGAACGCGAAGAAAAGCTGCGGCTGCGGAACGTCCTTTTCGGCGTGATCGACTATTACGCTGTCCTCGGCATTCCACGCGGCCTTAACCTTTCCGAGGACGACACCCAGCAGCGCTTCTACGCTTTGAGCCGCGAGTTGCATCCCGATCGATTTATGCAAAAGCCGGAAGCGGAACGGCAGCGGGCGCTCGACATGTCTTCGGCGCTGAACGACGCGTATCGGACGCTCAAAGATCCCATCAAGCGGGCTCAATATCTGCTCACCTTGGAAGGTTTCGACATTGGCGAGCAGCGGTCTAAAGACGTTCCGCCGGAATTGCTCGAAGAAGTGTTTGAGTTGAATATGGCGCTCGAAGAGATGCGCGGCGGTGACCATTCGGCGCGTCCGCAACTGGAGCAAGCGGAGAAGAATTTCACGAACATGCTGGCGGAAACGGGACAACAGCTTCAATCGCTGTTCGGGCAATACGACGTGTCGCAATCGCGAGACGTTCTCTCTCAAATCCGTAATGTCTTAAATCGCCGCAAGTAT
Source organism: Bryobacterales bacterium (assembly GCA_963781905.1). GTDB lineage: Bacteria > Acidobacteriota > Terriglobia > Bryobacterales > Bryobacteraceae > Palsa-89. Next base: position 2,059,679 of record CAWAHZ010000010.1, on the reverse strand, counting down.
ATCCAAAACCTTGTGACAGACGTGCAACGTACCTTGACCCCCAATCCCCAACCCCTAGTCCCGTCTCCTTAACCCATGGAAATCGACTTCACTTCCACCGGCCATATCGTCGGCATCGATCTCGGAACCACCAACAGCCTGGTGGCCTTCATGGATCTCACGGGGCCGCGCATCATCCCAGGAAACGATGGCGACAAGCTGGTTCCGAGCGTGGTTTCGATCCTCGCCGACGGTGGAATCGTAGTCGGCAATCCAGCGCGCGAGCTGCTTCTCACGCAGCCGGAACGCTCGGTGTATTCGGTAAAGCGTTTGATGGGACGGGGGCTGGAGGACGTCAAGGACGAACTAAAGCTGTTTCCATTCCACGTCGCTGCGGGGAGCGAAGCGGTGATTCAACTTGAGCTCGGCGATCGCAAGTACACGCCGCCCGAAATCTCGGCGATGGTGCTGCGCCAGTTGAAACAGAATGCCGAAGATTATTTCGGCGCGCCGGTGGACAAGGCGGTGATCACCGTGCCGGCTTACTTCAACGATGCGCAGCGGCAAGCCACCAAGGACGCGGGACGCATCGCGGGCCTTGAGGTGTTGCGTTTAGTGAATGAGCCGACCGCGGCTTCACTGGCGTATGGGCTCGATAAGCGTGAGAACGGCATCGTCGCGGTGTATGACCTGGGCGGCGGCACGTTCGACATATCGATCCTTAAATTGCACGACGGGATTTTCGAAGTGCTGGCGACCAACGGCGACACACACCTGGGCGGCGACGACATCGACAATCTGCTGCTGCGCATCGCATTGGAAGACGTCCAAAGCGAATGGAGCGAGGATTTATCCAAAGACAATGAAGGCGTGCAGCGGCTGCGGCGCGCGGTGATCCAGGCTAAAGAGAGGCTCTCGTTTGTTCCGAGCGCGGCCATTGAGCTCGAATATCGTGGCAAGCATTATCAGCGCGAGATCACGCGCGAATTATTCGACAAGCTGATTACGCCCATCGTCGACCGCACTCTCGGCCCGTGCCGCGACTGCATCCAGGACGCGGGTGTGAGCGTGGATCAGATTGATGAAGTGGTCATGGTGGGCGGATCGACGCGCATTCCGCTGGTGCGATCGGCGGTCGAAAACCTGTTTCGTTCCAAGCCGCATACGGAGCTGAATCCGGACGAGGTGGTTGCATTGGGCGCCGCGGTGCAGGCCGCGATTCTTTCTGGAACCGTCGACAATAAATTGCTGCTGGACGTGACGCCGCTTTCGCTTGGCATCGAGACCATGGGCGGCGTGGTGTCGAAGCTGATCCATCGAAATTCCACTATCCCGGCCAGCGCTACCGAGAATTTCACCACGGGCGTGGATGGGCAGACCAATGTTCTGATTCACGTGGTGCAAGGTGAGCGCGAACTGGTGAAGGATAACCGCAGTTTGGCGCGCTTCGATCTGAAGGGCATCGATCCGGTGCAGGCCGGGATGGCGCGCATCGAAGTACGCTTCCTGATCGATGCCAATGGCATTTTGAGCGTCACTGCGCGCGACCAGCGCACGGGCCAAGAACACACGGTCGAGGTGAAACCTTCGTACGGCCTGACGGACGAGCAGGTGGAACAGATGATCCAGGAATCGTTCGAAAAGGCCGAGCAGGATTTTGCGGATCGCCAGGTCCGCGAACAGAGGGTTGAGGCCGACGCCATCCTGCTGGCTGTTGAGAAGGCTCGCAAGCATGCAGCCTATTTTGAGCTGGCCGAAGATGAGCGGGCGGCCATCGAGCAAGCGGTGAATGAGCTGCTCGTGGTTTACAACACGGATGACCATCATTTGATCGCGGCGAAGATCGAGGAAGTGAATCAAGCCACCATCAAGCTGGCTGAAAACATGCTCAAGGGGACCCAAACCTAATGCCTGGACTCACCTGGGACCACACCGAAAACATCGCGCTGGCCCTGCACGAGAAATTCCCCGATCTGGACCCGACGCATATCCGCTATACCGATCTGCACCAATGGATCACGGAACTTGAGGATTTCAAGGACGACCCCAAAGCGTCCACGGAAGGCAAGCTGGAAGCGATTCAGATGGCGTGGCTGGAAGAATACCAGGACAGCCAGGAATAGCTAACTACAGTCCCGACTGGATTGTCATCGCGGGCTTCTGACACCAACATGGAAGTAGGAGGAAATCCATGTTTGTGAAGCACGTGTTGATTGCCGGTGGCTGCTGTATCTTAGCAACCGTTCCTGCCTTGGCCCAGTCGGCCAAAGTGAGCGCCAAAGACCAACAGTTTCTCAGAATGGCTGCGATTGCGGATATGAAGGAGGCGCACTTAGGTGAAATGGCCAAAAACGTGGCCGCTCGATCCGGCATTAAGGACTTTGGCCAAACGCTCATACAGGATCACACCAAGGCCTATGAACAACTGGCGGTCTTGGATAGCAAGCTTGGGCTAAACATTCCGAAAGGCATCAATGTACGGCGCGAGAAGGCGATTGAACATCTGGCGGATCTCAAGGGCAAGCGCTTCGACGGACAGTTCCTGCGGGACGAAGTCCAGGACCACGAACGCGTGCTTGCGGCTTTCAAACGCGAAGCGCAGCACGGCCAGGATCAGGATGTCAAAGCATATGCCAACCAGGAACTGCCCACCATGGAGCAACATCTCCGCGAGGCGGAGAGGCTGTTGAAGCATCCCGCTTAAGCGGGATGGCAGCATATTATCGGCTGACCTGGATGGTTCGGGCGATGTCGCCGTTGGCTTCCGGAACAAACTGCACCGACACCGATTGATTCGGGGCCAACTGCGAGAGTTCTTCCCGCTTTGCGCCGGCGTCGATCCGAGTCGACCGCGCTACCTTAAGATCGAAAGGAACGCCCGAAGAATCGCGCACCACAACCAGGTTCATTTTCGGATACACCATGCTGATGGTTCCCTTCAAATTCTGAGCAGCCCAGCGCTGCTCCGTTGCCTGATGTCCGGCACTCGCGTTGGCCGGCGCGGATGTGGTTTTTGTCGCGGCCCAAAGTGCCGGAGCACACAACGCGATCGAAAGTCCAATAACTGTCCACTTGCAACGCATGACTTGTATTTCCCTCCTAACCCAGCGTAAGTCTGAAGTGAATGGCGGACTATCCAGTCGAAACGGTAGTTTCATGCGGTGTAACGCGCGCGGCGGAGAGTTACAGCGGAGAGTTACACTACGAGTGCGGGATGGGCTTGTGCTAGACTAGGAAAGTCGCAGTCTAACCCAGGAAAATCTGAATGCCGAAGCTGAAAACACATAAAGGTGCGTCCAAACGGTTCAAGAAGACCGGGACGGGCAAGGTGGTTCGCCATCATTCGTTTGCCCGGCATATCTTGACGTCCAAGACGCGCGCGCGTAAGCGCAAGCTGAAGCATAGCGTGGTGGCCGATGAGACGGACCAGGCTAAGCTGAAGCGCATGATCCCGTACTAAGTACGGATGTTGTGTGGAACGGCGCCGCACGTGCCGTTACCGCCAGCAAAATTTAACTCAGGAGTAAAAACGTGCCAAGAGTAAAACGCGGAACCAACCGCAGAGATTACCGAAAGAAGACGCTCGCCAGGGCGTCGGGCTACTTTCTCACCAAAAGCAAGCTGAATCGGGCGGCTCAGGAAGCCGTCGAGAAGGCTTTAAAGTATGGATTCGTCGGGCGGCGCCGCAAGAAGCGCGACTTCCGTTCGCTATGGATCGTTCGGATTGGCGCGGCTTGCCGCACGGGCGACATCTCCTACAGCAAATTCATCAATGGCCTCAAGAAGGCCGGCATCGAGCTGAATCGCAAGATTCTGGCTGACATGGCGGCTAACGACGGCGCTGCTTTCTCGGCGCTGGTTGAGAAAGCCAAGGCCGCCCACGCCGGTTCATAATAATAAAGTATGAATGCCGCACAACCGGAACTCGATTCGCTCGGTCATCTGGAGGAGCGCATCACGCGGGCGGTGGAGCTGGTGACCAGCTTGCGGGCAGAAAAGTCGGGGCTGGAGTCACAATTGGCGGCCTCAATCGCTGAGCGGGACGCCGTCCGGCAGGAGCTCGACGATCTGCGCAGCGAGCGGAAGCAGGTGCGGACGCGGATCGAGAAGCTTCTCGGGCAGATGGATTTATTGAGCGGCGCGTAAGGATATTCGCCACACACGTCTGCGTGCGCCACACGTCTTGCGCGATTTCAGCTCCGGAGCGCAAAGGGCGATTGGTGCCCGTCTTGCGCGATTTCAGGAAAGATGACAAGCTAAAGCCATGCCCAACACGGAACCGGTCCGTGTCACTATCTTCAATCAGACGTATTCCTTGGTTGCTTCCGAGGAGCCGGGCCGGATCGAACATCTGGCCGAAAGAGTGGACGATTTGATGTCCTCCATCGCCGTACGCGCCGGGAACATCGATGCCACCCGGGCGGCTGTGCTGGCGTGCCTGCACCTGGCCGACGAGTTGGAGTCGCTGGAGCGGCGCCTGGCGAACCTTAAGGACAACGTGGATCACAAGGCGCGCAAGTTCACCATATTGCTGGACGAGGCAATGAGCGGCGAGCCGGTTGCGGACTAGTAAATCCGCTCCTGCTTGCGCAGATTACCGAACGACCCGACATTGGCGATCGAAAAAGAGAGCCGGTATTGCGTGTCGTCGCGCACGCCGAAGTTATAGCGGCGATATTCGACGCTAAATCCGCAACAGTCGGTGTTATACGTAATCTCGGTGGTGGCGAAGTCCAGGACGTGCCGGTTGAGGTCGTAAAAGACATTGAGGGCCGCGTTCCAGCCTTTGCGGTTTTGATTTCCGACTGCCATAAGAAAATTGATTTGATCGTTGGGAGCGGTGACCACCGGGTCTGGCCGCACGTCGGTGTGTCCCAGCGCAAAGAAATATTTCGAGAGCCGGATGTTTCCGTTGAAGCTGCTATTGGTGATGCGGCCGAGCAGCGGATCGTAATCCACTCGCCACTCGAAGCCCAACACGTGCTGGAAGCGCAGAACGGAGACGATCGGAGAATAGTTGCGGGGGCCGTCCAGAAAATCGAACCCATCCAGATCTTCGGTGGATTCGAGTACGTTGCGCTGGCCGGGAATGGCCGCGCCGCCGAAGGTGGGGTCGAAATAACGGCTCTGGGCTACTTCCCAGCTCATCACCTCGTTTACGTTGCCGTTCTTGTCCTTGACGAAAAGTCGATTGGTGAGCGAGAAAGTCACCTGGTCGGTGTCGTTCATCAGGTCGTTCTCATCGAAGCGCATGATGTCGTTGAAATTGGTGATGCCGCCGACCAACTTATAGTCGATGCGCGGTTCAATGACGTGCTTCACTTTGTCGCCGCCCAGCCATTTGGGCGATTGAAAGATTCGCTCGAAGGACGGCGGGATCAGGTGCAGGTTCAGCTCGCGGGCGCTGCGCAGAAAGCCCTTGTCGATCACCTGCGCCTGCGCGTCTGGCAAATCTTCAAGCTGGTCGCTGTAGTCGGTTTCGCGGATGGCCGCGCTGGCGGTGAGGTTGAAGTTGGCAAAGTGAAAGGCGGTGGTAACCTCCGGATAAACGTCCACGCGGCTGACGAAGCGGGGAGTTTGATACTCGGGCTGCGTGCGGTCCAGAAAGCCGGCGCTGCTATTCAGGGAAAACCAAATCGGAAGCACGCCTCCCAGGATCTGCCGGTCGCGGCTTAGAAACTCGGCCATGGGCAGCTTCTTGATCACGATGGTGTCGCCGGGGGTGGCGTTTTCATACTCCTCGTCGCGGGCGGCCACGATGTCGAATTCATAACTCGACCAATGCTTGATTACAAATCCCACCGAATGCGTTTCCGAAAAGATGGTCTCGTGGAAGGACTGGCTGAAGGCTTCGCGGAAAAGGAAGGAACTCAATTCGTCCAGGTGCAGGCGGGCGGTCCAGCCGTCGCCCAAATCGGAGTGGCCGTCGAAAGTGAATTCCTCGCCGCCCTGCTTCTGGATCATGCCGTTTCCGACATTGATGCCGCGATCCTGAACCGCGTACACGTTCAAATAGAAATCGGTGCCGGGCGTCACTTTGCCGCGCATCTCAAGCGTGTGCGCGGGACCTCGCAAGGTGAAATATTGAATGCGATAAAGAGCATCGTAGCTGCGGGAGATGGCCCAATAGTAGGCCAGGCCGAACATTTCGCCGTACGTGGAACTGTGCCCGATGTTGGGGGTGAGGAAGCCGCTCTGGCGCGGGAGCACTTTCAGCGATTTGTAATAGGCGGGGAAATAGAATATCGGCACTTTCTTGATGCGTAACACGGCATGATACGTGATGGCGCGATTGCCGGGAAATATATCGAATTTAGTGGACGTGAGACGCCACCAAGGCTTGGGAACCTTGCAATCGGTGACGAATCCCTCGTGGATGATGTACTTTCCTTCAGTCCGCTCGCCCCATTTTCCTTCGAAATAAAAAGGATTGTTGGTGGTGAGCAGGCCGGGGCGCGCGACAACCTTGGTTTCCGAAGTGCCGCGCACGTTGTAGAAGATGCCGGTCTCGGTGTTGACGTTGTAGGTGGCGCGGTCGCAGTTGACTTTGGTGCCGTCCTCGAAATTTTCGTAGCGGACGTTGCCCCAGGCTTCCACGTCGCCGGTATCGTAGTTGTAATCCACGGCGTCGGCATCCAGCTTTTTGTCCGTGCTTTCCAGGTGGACGTGCCCGCGCGCATGCTTCAAGTCGCCATCGGATTCCTGGGTGTCGGAATCAAGCGTGTACTCGTCGACGCCGGGAGCGCCGGGGCGTTGCAATTTCAGCCGCTGGTCGGGATTGGCTGCGTTAGGGACCGGCGCGGGGGGAGCCTGAAGCGTGGTAGGAGGCGGGGGTGGGGGCTGCTGGGCGAGCAGCAAGGGCGACGCGAGTAAACAAACGGTTACACCGGCTGCCAGGCCCCAATAAAGTTCGTGACATTTTCGACCAAATATGTTACGAAGAAAGATAACCTGTTTTGTCAGGTTCTGTCGGGGAGGTTTGCCCGCGCATGCTACCGAACGAGGCTTCAAGCGAAAACCGTAGCATGGATGTTCGGATGTGCGCAACCGGAACTTTTGGAATACGCTGTTGCCGGCGGGCAACAGGCGCTTTTTGCCGGCAGGTTTTTTTTTGAATAAAGGAGTGTTTTGATGGAATGCCGATACTGCCAAGCCGCGAACGCTAACGACGATCATCGCTGCCGGCGCTGCGGCCGGCGTTTGCGTATGGGCCCGGTTTATACGGGTTCCTCCGCGGCAGCACCGGTATTGCAATATGAAGCTTCAACCGCCATGCATCGCGAGGTTTCGCCCGCCATGCATCGCGCGCCCGAACCGAGCGCGCCACGCCGCCCGATCACCTATCAACCTTCGCTCTTCACCTCGCGCGAGCTGCCGCTGGTGGTTCAATTCGAAACCATCGCGCCGGATTCTGTCCAGCCCGCCCGCAAGCCGCAGACCTTGGCGCCCCGCCAGCGCCGGCGCAAGGTGCTTCCCGGCCAGCAGGCTCTGGAGTTCAGCCAGGCGGCGCGATCCTCCCAAGCGGCGGACGGAGTCATTTATTGCGATGCACCGGTTGCAATCCCCGCGCATCGCGCGATGGCGGCCGCTCTGGACGCCAGCATTATCGTAATGGCCCTGGGTGTTTTCGGGGTGGTGTTCCGCCTGGCGGGTGGGGCGTTCATATTCAATGCAAAAACGGCTCCCGCGTTTGTGGGAGTGGCGGCCGGCGTGGTGATCTTTTACCGCTTGTTGTGGTGCCTGGCGAACGGCGATACCGTGGGCCAGAAGTGGACTCGCCTGCGGCTGGTGAATTTCGACGGCCAGGCTCCCACGCGCGCGCAAAGGCTTTATCGCACCGCGTCGGGTTTCTTGAGCCTGATGGCTGGGGGGATCGGATTACTGTGGGGCCTGGTGGACGAAGAGACGCTCACTTGGCACGATCATATTTCGAAGACCTTCCCGACGCCCGTGGGCTAACGCCGCGGGTGCGGCACGGAATAGCAGGAAGACACGGAATACCAGGAATACAGGGGGGGCGGGCTCAACGGCAGGGCTCGACGATCGCGGACATCGATCCCTTGCTCTGAACCATCCGCCAGTCCGCTCCATAAGCGTGAATCTGGTCCCGCCCGAATTCGGCGGCCGGCAACTCGCAGGTCATGACGATAGTGCGGCCGGTGTTATCCACCTCGACGGCGTGATTCCAGGCGTCCTGGGCGGAGAGAGCGAACAGCTTCTCCAGCATTTCCACAACGTAGTCGTATGTGTGCTCCGCGTCGTCCAGCAGCACGACGTTGTAGAAAGGCGCTTGCCGATCAAGATTTTCCTGCCTCGTTCCCGGTGAGGCGATGGTGGCCATGGCTGTTTTTATGATAGCGGCAGAGGGGTGGTATCATGAAGGTAGAAGGGGGCGCAACGGATTCGACGGGATTGAATCGTTGTGGGAAGGCGTGCCGGGTTCCGAGCTCCCGTTAAACGATCGGAAAACCAGAACTGCCAATCAACAGTTCGCATACGCTGCTTAATTAATTAAGTAGCCGCCCCGGGTGCTGGGCCTTGACGGTATCCAAGGGGCGTCATTTTCAAGGATTGGGCCGATAGCTTCTGCTCGGAGCAGCAGGCTGACGACAATCGGGCTAAGCCGCCGTTTTCTTGCCGGTTCTAATGCGGCGGCCGACAATTACCGAATCGGAAACGCACGTAGTTCTTTTCACGGCGGGCTTTTTCGGACGCGGGTTCGACTCCCGCCGCCTCCACCAACATTATTTGTATATTTTTCAATAGTTTGAAGATTTGGCCAATGCCCACGTAAATTATACGTAAACTGACCGTGGTAGGATTTGAGCAGAATAATGCTCAACTTGTTCCGCCGCCACGTCTCAAAATGCCCGAACTACGCCAAGCGCACGGGACAGAAATGTCCCCGCAAACCGCCATGCCCGGTCCATTACGAGGGAATGGGCAGCAATGGCAAGCCCAGTCGATCACAGGCGCTGATCGACCCTCAAACCGGCAGTGGCGTTCGCGACTGGTCCAGAGCCTGTGAGCTGGTCCGCGACATGGAGGCCCCTACCCCCACGATCGTACCTATCACCCGTACAACCATCGCGGACGCCATTGAGCATTTCTTGAAGCTCAAGACCGGGAAGGCCCCCGATACCTATCACAAGAGCGAAAGGCTCCTCGGCAAGCTTCGCACGTTCATGGAAGCCTCGCCACGCGCCTATCAATACATCACTGACATCCGGTTCGTGGACGTGACTGACTTCTGTTCCTCTTGGGCTGGTGCAAACAGGACCAAGCTCCGCGATTTGGGTATCTTGACCTCGTTCTTCAAATTCTGCCATCGGGCTGACTTCACTCCAAAACACATCGGTGACGGTTTGTTCAAAACAATGAACTGGCCGGATGATGAGGGTCAACGCGAACCGTTCACGTCCAAAGAACTTGAATCCCTCTGGAAAGTACTTCCGAATCTCCCCGATGAATACGGCCGGCTGGGGCAACCCATCGCTAAGCAAACGGAAGCATTCGTTCTCCTGATGCGATATACCGGCCTCGATGTCTCAACCATGATGAGCCTGCCGAAGTCCCATGTCCGAGGCAACAAGATCCTGACCTATCGGCTGAAGAACGGCAGCGAGGTGTGGACCGTCGTTCCCGAATGGGTTGTCGAGAAGCTCCAGGCCGCTCCGCACGATAGCAGTAAGTACTTTTTCTGGAGCGGGGAGGGGAAGATGCACACCCGGGCATCGAAATGGTTTGCGCGGTTGCGGAAACTTCTTGATCTGGCAGGGCTCCAGCATCGGACGCCGCACAACTTCCGGCATCACTTTGCGATCGAGCACCTACTCAGCGGAACTCCTATCGAAGATGTCAGCCGTCTGCTAGGGCACAACGACATCAGCATCACAATCAAGAGTTACGCGGCATGGATCAAAGAGCGGCAGGTGCGTCTCGAAGGACATCAGCAGAGGGTCTGGGACGCAGATCCGCTGCACCAGCGTATGGTGGCGGCCAACTCAGATTGCGCTTCGGCACAATCAGCGTAGTTCCCACGAAGAGGGTGTTAATAAGACTATTCCCTTCGAAGCGCATTCCATCCCCAAGAACCGGTGGGTGAAGTAAAAGGCGTCGAGTCAGTGGGATTCTATGTTCTGCACATCCTTCGGTGCACTCGCTCGATTACTGATTGGGGAATGCGGAGAGTACGATAACGTCGCTTGTGCTGATGATTCGTTTCTCCGATAACGAGTACCCCCGGCTCATCATCGAACAGTCTCCGGATCAAGTCGGCGCTTAATCCCCACATCTCTGCGACCTCCTTGACGCTGTAGTGTCGTTCGCCGAAACTGGCATGCGAAGAAGACGGCTCCAAGGGCGTAGGAGGGTTGCGCTCGCGCATCGCTCGTGCCCTTTCCTCGAAACTGCTTCCGGCTCTCATACCAGCTCTTAACGGCTCCACTGCCTGAGCCAATCACAAGTCTGAGGGTCTAACTGTCGTGGTTGAAGAAAGAATTCTTACATCGACGCCAGAATTGTGATGTTCGTAGCTCATGGAGAAAAGTGCCTCCATATATAAGGAAATGGCGGAGGCACTTCGGGACGCGTCGGGGCAACTTTTTTTTGAGTTGGCGCGAATGACTCTCCTCCTTGCGCGTGTCTGACGCTTGTCGGACACGCCGGCCTGTGATCTTCGTGGACACCGCGTTTCGGTGTAAGCAAATATGTTCATTAAAGTTTGTCCTGAGATGCCTCTGCCATTTCCTTTATTAGTAGAGGGCGTTTTTTCCTTGGTGCGATTCGACGAGGTTGACCATGGGCGCAAGGGCGAACGATTTGGGATCGCGCGCAGCGGTCGGTCGTCCGAACTGGTTGGTTTCGTGAGCGTCGTTGAACCTTTCTTGACGGTGCCCCGACTTCGGGTCTTCGACTGGAAGCCGTCCGTTATAAAGGAAACGGCAAGGGATATGCGGGACGGTCAAAGTGTTTTATGAGCTCCACACAAAAAAACTGGGTGAGGTTTGGCTTTCTCGAAGCCTCTTTATAGATAGGGGGCTGCGTTGTCTCCGAACTTCAGAAGCACGGAGCCTAGATCAGGAGGTGCAAAGATGAACGGTGCGAAGAGTATCGGGGAATCACCAGCAATGAGAATTCCTGCGCCCGAGAAACGGGTGATTCTTTCGATGGGCGGCAAAGGCGGAGTCGGCAAGACATGCGTGATGACCGGCCTGGCCGAATGGTTCCAGGAGAACGGCATTCCGGTCAAGCTCTTGGACTTGGACACGGAGAACAAGTCGCGGGGATCGCTGACACACTTCTTTGGTGGTCTGGTGCCCAAGGTGAACATTCACACGCCCGCCGGACTGGACGCGTTCGTCGATGAACTGACCGACGGACCGCCCGTGATCCTGGCGGACATGGGTGCGGGAGCAGGACAGGTCACCTACGACTGGTTCGACAAGATGTATCCGAGTGTTGCGGAGGCCGGCATCACGTTCACCTTGGTCGGCGTGATCACGGCTGACCCGGCGAGCGTGGAGAGCGTTCTCGCATGGGCGTCGCGATTGCGCGATCGAACGGCCTACCTTATCGTTGAGAATTCCATCACCGAACACACTGACTTTCGGTATTGGCGCGAGACGCATCAGGCGCTTCTTTTTCAGCAGACCTATTCTCCCGCAATCGTGCGCATGGATTTCCGCCTGCCCGTGCTCGAAAACGCCACAAGGAATCACGGCGTCACGCTGGGGGCGGTCGCTGCCAGACTTACCTCGGTACCTGAGTTGCGCCAATCGTCGCTCGTGATGCGGGCGCAAAGCTATCGTAGACGGCTTTTCGCCGAGTTTGACAAGGTGCGGGAATTACTCTTGCCATGAACGACCAAGACAAACCGATTGACCAAGACGATCCGTTTGACGACGACACGATCGATCGGATCGCAAACTTCCTGCCGGTTGAGGCGCGCGCCGGTTTTTACCGAGAGCTCCGCCATTGCCGTTCCCTACCCCAGAACGACGAGATGTTACGGATCATCCGGGCGATGCAGTACTTGGTCCTCATCATGGTGAAACTGCCCGAACAAATGGCGCTGGAGCGGGAACGGTTTGAACAGATCGTAACGAGGTGCGAAAAACTCTTAGAGGATGTCCATCAATTCGTGGACGAGGCGACCAGGCAAATCGATCAGCGACTCGCGCAGGTGTCGGCGGATATCGCCCAGGCCTTGAACCCACCCGCAGTAGCGGCAGAGATCAACGAAAGTCTGCGACAGCAATTCATCAAGACCACGATCCCTGAAACCGCAGACGCGCTGGCGGTGAACGCCGCGCAGATAAAGAAGGCGACGAATGAGTTCGTTTCCACTGCCCATACCCTGGGCGGCGCCTATGATGGTGCGGTGGTCGAAGCTCGTCGCGTCATTCAGGAGCTCGAATCTACCTCGTCGCAGGCCATCTCCGGCAACAAGCGCCAAGCGGACGAACTCATGGCTGTAGTTCGTCAGGATTATCGATGGTTGCTGTTTGCACTCCCCGCCCTCTGCATACTCATTGGCATCGGGCTAAGTTTCTGGTACCACCGCTGGATCGGAGCGGTGCCGCGATAGGCATCCATGCTGACGATCCGCGCCATGTCGGATGGCAAGGGATACTCGTCCCGGCACCTGGAGCACAGCGACTATTACGCCGAGGGCGAACGCGTAACGGGTGTTTGGCAGGGTCGAGGGGCGGAACTGTTAGGCCTCAGTGGGCCTGCGAAGACCGAAGAGTTCGAGGCGTTGCGGCAGGGTCGAGATCCAGGAACGAACGAGTTTTTGAGGGTGCGCCGAAGCGCAGACCGTAAGGCGGTGGATGGCACCAGCCTTGCTCAAGGCCGAAGTCTCTACGACTTCACGATATCCGCTCCGAAGTCCGTTTCGATTCTGGCGATTATTGGAGGGGATGACCGGTTGATCGAAGCGCATCGGATAGCAGTCAGCGAGACACTCCAGGAAGCCGAGACGTATGCAGCCAGCCGCGTACGGCAAGCAGGCGCCAATGAGGATCGGCCGACTGGAAACCTGGCGCTTGCGGTTTATCACCACGACACGAGCCGAGAGCTCGATCCACAGTTGCACACGCACGCGGTCGCGGCTAACCTAACGTACGACGGAACGGAAGGCCGCTGGAAGGCGCTCCAAGCGTCGGAGATTTATGAACGCCGCGCCTATCTTTCCGAGGTCTATCGCAACGCGCTTGCTCGCGAGGTTCGAGCGCTGGGATATGAGATCGAAAGCCAGCGCGACGCCAAGGGGCGTGATGCCAGCTTCGAGATCCGTGGCGTCTCCAAGGAGCTACTCGCGAAGTTCAGCCAGCGCAGCATTCAGCGGGATCAGGCGATCGAAGAATTCGTGGCGCAACATGGGCGGAGTCCGACGGACAACGAGGTCGCAGTGTTGGTACGCGAATCGCGGGCTGACAAACTCATCGAGATCTCGACGCATGAACTGCGAGCGAAACAGCGCGCGCGACTCACACTTGCCGACGAGAAGGTCCTGACGCAGATTCAGGGTGATCGATACCCACTCCGTCCCCCGATGGACTCGAGTTCCCTGTCCCTGGAGCACGCCAAGGATCACATCTTCGAGCGCGTTTCGGTTGCCCTGGACCATACGCTACTCACGGAAGCTTTACGGCATGGCCGTGGACGAATTCGGTTAAGCCACCTGAAGGGTGAACTTGGTGTCCAGGAATCCGCCGGCAGAATATTGCGATCTGGCCGCGAAGTGGCAACGGAAATCAGCCTGGAGCGAGAGCGCAGCATGATCGCCGCCATCAACCGCGGCGTCGGAGGATTCGACCCGCTTGGTGTTGTACGCTCCTTTGTCGCGTCGGACAGTTTGCGTCCTGAGCAAAAGAACGCTGTGGAGTTTCTGCTCCGATGCCGGGATCGGGCGGTGAGCATGAGCGGTGCGGCAGGAACGGGCAAGACGGCAACATTGCGGGAGCTGTTGCGCGGGCTAAAGGAGGCTGGTCGTAAGGTGCTCGCCGTCGCTCCCACGATGAGTGCCGTGGAGGAGCTGCAGAAAGTCGGCCTAGCCGACGCAATCACGATCGAACGCCTTTTGCAAGACAAACGTATCGGCGACGACATCCGAGGCAAAGTGGTCATTGTCGACGAAGCTGCCATGGTTTCGGCGCGGCAGATGGCCGAGCTGCTCAAGATGGCAGAGGACCGGCGCCTAGGAGTCGTATTCAGCGGCGATACAAAGCAGATCCAAAGCGTGGAAGCAGGTGACGCCCTGCGAATCCTGGAGAAGGAATCGCGGCTCAAGACCGTAGCTCTGACCCAGGTGCAGCGGCAGACTCGCAAGGAGTACCGTGGCGCGATGGAGGAGCTTCGCCGGAATCCCGAACGAGGATTCGCCAAGCTGGATGCGATGGGCGCGGTTCGGGCGGTTGGTTTTTCTGATCGTGCTGGTGCGATCGTGGACGCTTTTGCAAATTCGAAAGGGCAGACTCTGGTGGTCTGTGCAACTCACGACGAGATCGATCGCGTGACGGAGGCTATCCGTGATCGTAAGAGGGCGAATGGACAACTTGGCGAAGGCGTAGCGCTCACCCGCCACGTTTCGCTCAACTGGACAAAGGCGCAGAAAGCAGATCTTCAGAACTACCGGCCCGGACAAATGCTGGGGTTTCACAGGCCCGTCAGAGGCATTTCGAAGAACGAGGCCGTGGAGGTTGTGACTGTAGCGGAGAATGGCATCGCGATTCGCTCATCAGATGGAACGCGATCAACAGTCTCTAAGAGACACGCCGGAAGTTTCGATGTATTAGAGGCGAAACCAATTGAAGTCTCGGCCGGTGATCGGCTACTGCTCACTGCCAATCGTCGAGACGCCGGGCTGCGGGTGACAAACGGTGAATTAGTGACTGTTTCCGGCATCGACGCCCTCGGCCGCATTCAACTAGAAGATGGCCGCCAATTGCCCGCCGATTACCGGAGCTTCACCCACGGCTACGCCGTTACAGCGCATCGCAGCCAGGGCAAGACAGTGGACTCAGTCATACTCTCCGGCGACGGCATGCAAAAGGAGCTGTTCTACGTTGCAGCGTCTCGTGGCCGGCATAGCGTAACGGTGATCACGAGCGACAAAGAGCGCCTGCAGCAGACGGTCGGCCGGTCCATGGCACGGACCTCAGCCACGGAGCTTGTGCGCGATAGAACTCAGTGCATTCGCCGCGGCGCTCCGCGAGGCATCGAAATGGCCCGCGAAATGGTTCGAAGAGCAGCAGCATTGCTCACCGCAGCTTCCAAGCAGGTTGTTCAGCAAGAGGTCTCACGGCTCCGCGAGAGAAAGGAGCGTCGACGTGAACGTGGTCTCGGCCGGTAACACCCCGTGGGTCATCAACGCCGGCGATCCTGTCGCAACGCTGGAGATCGTGCTTCAGAAGCAGACCGTGGTGCTTTCCTGGCATCAATTTGTTTACGCGGAGGGTGACAGCGAACAGGTGCGGATGGCCTTCGCCAGTCATGATGTCGTCATCAGCGGCAGTGGGCTCGATCCGCTTCTGGCCGCAATCGCCGCCCATCGCGTTGCATCGCTGCGCGAAAGCGTTCGCGCCGAGCGTTTCTCCGCCCAAGCGGCGCGGTTCGTCAATGAAATCCTCGTGCGAAGGGTCGAGGGTGAGTTATGAAGCTAATGTGCGCGATGTGGGCTTTTGAGTCGCGTTTTGAGCTGGCGAGTGTTTTCGCTCTCTTTCGAGAGCGTAGTTTTCAGAAAGACACCATCCCTAAGCCTGGCGGCTTAGGTTCGGGCGGCCCGCTGAGCGGGCCATCTGTCCCGGCTTTGTCCCACATTTGTGGGGTGAACCCCTCCGCTGAGACAATCTGCAATTAGCACACCTGCCATTTAATGATTTTTGCTACTCAAACAGGCTCTTCTCCTTCAAAATGATCCTCGGCTGGTGAAGCAGAGGCGGGCTCTGGTGGAGACCAACCCGCCGAGGAATAACCGGCCGGAGACTCATCGAGACGATGGTCCGGGGAACCGGCTTCGGTCGGTCCCCCGTCAATCAAGAAACGCATATCGGATCGAAAGATCTCCGGATGCCTGAAAAAACTCATGGTCGCTCCTTGCGATGATGTCGTGGAGTTGGCGGCTTGCTCGAACTCCTCGGGTGGCCGGTAGCCCAACGCCGAGTGCAAGCGGAGACGATTGTAGTATTGCTCAATGAACGCCTGGATGTTAGTGCGCAGGTCATCGAGATCGCGATACTCGTTGGCGTGGATTTCTTCTCGCTTGAGCGTTTTCATGAAACTCTCGCAACTCGCATTGTCGTAAGGATTCGCCGGCCGGCTCATGCTCGGAATCATTTGGTGCTTCCGCAGAATCGTCACGTAATCTTCAGACGCATACTGCACGCCGCGGTCCGAGTGATGCACCAGACCGGGCGGCGGTTTTCGTTCCGCGATCGCGCACTCCAGCGCTGCCATCGGCAGCCGGGTCGCCAGCGTTCGATCCAACTCCCAGCCAACCACCTTGCGAGAAAAGGAATCGAGAATCACCGCCAGGTAAACGAACTCGCGATGCAGTCGGATGTATGTGATGTCGGCCACCCAAAGCTGGTTGATGCCCGTCAGTTTCATTCGACTCGCCAGGTTGAGGTAGACCTCCAACCGGTGATGGGAGTCCGTCGTCACCACGAAGGCCCGCGGTTGCACCGCCAGTAAGTTGTCCTCGCGCATGATCCTCGCTACCCGTTTGTGGTTCACTAGCATCCCACACCGACGCAGTTCCGCCGTGATTCTTCGATATCCGTAGCGCCGCCGGTGTTCAACAGCGATCCGCTGAATCGCCGAGCGCACCTCCATCTCCTCTTCCACCGGCATCTGCTCGGACAGCGATCGGTAGAATCCCGCCCGGCTGACCTGCGCCAGGTAACACATCCGCTCGATACTCAGGCTGCCTTGCATCGACATCACTCCCCGGATCTGGTCGTAGACGCCCTCGCGCCAGATTTGTCGTTCTTCTGACGTCGAGCCTCGATTTTTTGCAAGGCACCCTTGAAAAAATCCACCTCCAGAGTCTTCTCCGCCAACACCCGCTTTAGTTGGTGGTTCTCCTTGCGGAGCGTGGATTCGCGCGGACTCTCCGGCGGCAGCTCTGGTCTGCCCTCGATTGGATCAAGTTGATCGCGCCAGCGATATAGCAACCGCCGGGAGACGCCCAACTCCTCCGACAGTGCCACGATGTTCTCGCAGCGCTTCATCCGCTCCACCGCCATCTGGCGGAACTCTAACGGATGCCTTCCTTTTCGCGTCATGGACACTCGCAGCTCCTTTCCCTGCAAAGTGTGTCAATTGCGAGTGTCTCATTTTAGGGGTTCAGTCCATTTGTCCCATCTTTGTCCCGGTTTTGTCTCATTTTAGTGCGGGCTCAGTTTACGCTTTGGAGCGCCGATGGAACACAAGTTTCGCGAAGTCGTGAGAAGTGTAGACGCAAAACAGGGGCGCTCGCCCTTGGAACCCTACGGCGAACTGGTGGACACGTTACGAGACCAGGGTTTGACGTGCAGGAACATCGCCGCACTACTCGCTGAAAAGTGCCAATTCGTAACATCAAAGAGTGCGGTCAGTAGGTTTCTGCTGGCGCGAGCGAGGAGGCGGAGAAACGCCGCCCGCAAGTTCTCCCGCAGGGTATCGGGCGCGACCCCAGCCACTTCCAAACTGCTGCCTCAGCATTCCGCGCAGAGATGGAGTGACAACGAGATCCGACAGAAGATCGCCGATGTAAAAGCTCGCAAACCAGTCGCGGAGCCCGCGCCGGACGGTTTCCACTACGATCCAGACGAACCGCTGCGGCTGATCAACCCGGATAAACGAAACTCATATGACTGAACTAGGTAGTGGCCGCTGAAAGAAGACAAATGGGCTGTATAATCACGAGCGCGCGAAATCGGGGCTTCCGTTATGCTGGAATTATTCGCCTATAAATCGTTGTGCCGCTACGAAAGCTGATTTTCGACACCAGCGCAGTCAATGCGCTCGGCTTGGACCCCGACATCGCTTCCATGCTTAAGGGCCTGGGTCTGTCATACGTCATCGGCATCACGGAAACTGTCCTCGCGGAGATAGTAGCCACGCCCGACGAAGAGATACGCCGAGGGCTCCTTGCGGTCCTTGATCGGCTGATACATCCCGGATACTGCCTGATGCCATATCAATGGATTATCGAGCACCAGGCGAAAGCTTTCGACAGCGACCGTTCTCCAGCACAGTCGGGAACTTGACGAAATAGACGTTGTACGCATCAACTACATCCTGAAAACTCGCGCGACCAAATATATAGCTGCCGGCAGTCAGGAAGACTTGTATCCCGAAAGCAGGGTGGGGAAGGTCGATTGGGCAAAACTCGACGATGATTGGTTCCTGCTGCCGAACTTATGGAAGGTTCACTTCACGACTGGGATCGCGATGGGCACGAACGACGGGCGCCACATATCCCTGGATGAATACGGACATAGTCCCCGCTATCCTTCATATCAGAACGAGAAGCGCCGGGAAAAAGAGCGCGAGACGTTTGAAGAAGGAAAACGCGAATGGGCAAAGAGACGAGTGACAAAACCGCTGGCTCAGACCTTGGATTTTGGCCGCGAGAATACCGTTTACGACCGGCTTGTGCGGGAATATCTGCAGGCGCAAGGACTGGTGGCAGGCGAGGAACCTACGCCCGAACCGTGACCTTCTCGTTTCACTTCCCGATGCAATTGCTGGTTGATCTGGATGAAAGCGCTCCGGTGGAACAAGCGATCGGCTATCTCATTGGCCGCTTTTCAGGTGTCGACCGATGGCCGGTTTGGGTGTCCCCGAGGATTAAGGGCGGAGCGGCTCCGTACCCTCACCGAGAATCGAGAGATAGCCGTCATAAACGAAGAGGCGGCTTCGCTGTCTACCGGTAATTTCCTTAAGTATTCCGAGCCGTTCCAGATGTTCCACCGAGTTTGAAACCGTGGGAAATGACATTCCCGTTTTCTCCGCCGCTGAGGCGATTGCCAGTATCGGACTCGTTTGAAGGTGTTGAAACACGCGAAGCACGGATGCTGCAGGTCGGCCGAGGCCTTCAATCTTTCGCCGATCTGAATCAAGTAAAGCCAAGATCCGCCGTGCGGAATTTACTGCTTGGTCTGACGTCTCCTTCACCGCCGTCAAGAAGAATTCGAGCCACGCTTCCCAGTCGCCTTTTGATCGCACTCCGGTCAGAAGTTCGTAGTATGTCTCCCTGTGTGTTTTCAGATAAAGGCTCAGGTACAGAATCGGCTCGCGAAGCGCGCCACTTGCGCACAGCATGAAGGTGATGAGAAGCCGGCCCAGACGCCCGTTGCCGTCGAGAAAAGGATGGATGGTTTCGAACTGGACGTGCGCTAGTCCTGCCTTGATCAGCAGCGGAATATCCCGCCGTTCCTCGTGGAGAAAGATCTCGAGTTGACCCATACACTCCATCACGCGGTCTGCCGGCGGAGGAACAAACGCGGCGTTTCCTGGACGGGTACCTCCGATCCAATTCTGGCTTCGACGAAATTCGCCGGGCTCTTTGTTACTCCCCCGGCCCTCTGAGAGAAGAACCCCGTGGATCTCACGCATGAGTCTGAGCGAAAGTGGAAACCCTTCGCGCAGTCTGCGCATACCATGGTTTAGCGCAGCGACGTAGTTGGATACGTCCTGAACATCCTGAATTGGAACTCCCGGCGCTTCACTTTTCTCGAACAGAAGAAGATCCGAAAGGGAGGACTGGGTCCCCTCGATCTGCGACGACAGCAGTGCTTCCTTACGCACATAGGCGTACAGAAACAGCGAGAGGTCGGGCAGCACGGATGTGAAACCATCCAACCGTCCTAGCGCCTGATTGGCCTGTTCGAGGAGTAGCTGAAGCTCTCCCATCCCAATCGCGGGAACAGGCGGAAGGGGTGGAGGGATATAAGATCGGACGGTTTCGCCACCGGTCGTGGAGGCGATATGGTTTCCAAGTCTTTGATTTGGCGAGTCTTCCACTGTAATTCAGAGAACCCTTAATTAGCGGCTTCGTTATTAAAGAATAGCATTGATTCGTTTAATAAGATGCTGGACTCCTATGTCCGCTTTTGACGAACTCCGCAAGTTGAGCGACGCCATGGTTCTCGTGTCTGGACTTTGAACGGCAAAGAGAGGAGGGCAACTGAATTATCAAGTGTTTAGAGGGTCGCCTAGCGGCCTGGGGACTGAAGTGAGCAGAACGTCGCCTCCGACCAATTGCGAGATCGCTCGGGGCCGTGTGATCAACCTGAGCTTTCTACCAGTGGCTGACAACCCGCTGGAAAGTCACTTGCCCACATAAGGCTCAGCTGCGTAGCTAATCCGCCATACGTCTGCGACAAATCGCCTCACAGCGTCAGGGCACGGAGGATGATACTCCTCGACCGCCTTAGTTACTTCGTAACGACGAGAATTGAAAACGAATCAGTCACCATTTTTCCTCCATATCCAGCCACTCCCGATCTCGGCGGTCCGGTAGGAGGTAGAAAATCCGCAGCGATCAGCAGGATGCGGTTTGTTTTGCTGTCCCACACCATCTGTTTGGCACTTTCCTTCGTCTCTACGGTCTGCTCCTTGGCGAAGCTGGTGGGACTGGTTTCCTTAATAATGCTAAGCGTCCCATCGATCTGCGCACTGTAAGCTTCATTCGTTTCCGGGTTGAAAATGACGGAATCGGCGGTGGATCCAATCGGAAGAGCATCCAGGATCTTTCCATCGGTGGCACTGAGGATCACCATCATCTGCGGAGCCCGGCAGCCCGCGAACAGAATCTCGTTCTTAACATCGATCGCCAGTCCGGAACACCGTCCACCCTTAGGCGCCACGCTATACCGTGCGGCGACGGTGAGAGCCTTCGGGTCAATGACGGCGATGTCGTTCTTGTCTCTGACATCGACGTAAACGCGCCCTTTCCGATCCGTTGCGGCCTGCTCTGGCTCGCCGCCTAGATCAATCGTGCCCAGAACAGAGCCACTCACTGCGTCGATGACGGTTGCATTCGGAGCGATATGGCTGAAGATAAAGACACGTTCGGTAAATGGATCGAACAGGATGGCATCCGGGCGGCCTTGGACGTCGATGGTCTTGATCGTCTTCAGGGTCTTCGCGTCCCACATCACGACGGGTTGACTGCTCGCGAACCCGTGCCCGGATTTGGAGTCGACGACGACGCCGTTCGCTGCCGCGTCGGGGATTTCGCCCGCCGGCTCTAGCGTGTCCAGATCAAAAAGGGTGATCCGACCAGGGCCCTTGCGTGGAATGTATAACCGGCGGCCCTCGACGTCGGCGAAGGCAGTATCAAAGGTACCTTCACCACCGATTCTTACCACTTTGGAAACCTTGTATGGCCCGTCTGCCAAAATCCGTTGAGGCAGTCCGGCAGCCAGGGAAATCAGAACAACGGCTCCCCATAGCAGGCGAAATTTTCGCATTGTGTGCCCTCCGCGCATATTCTACTAAGCCTCGATGACGAAAACGGAGTAAGCTAACCGGCCCGCGATTTGCCACAGCCTGGCAACCCTTCAGGCACGACGGGTGGTGAGCTCGCGCCAGTTGAGGGCCAGGTCGACAACAAGCAGGGAAGCGAGCGTGAAGGCGATGACGCCGACGGCGGAGAGGGTGTCGCCAAGATGGCTCCAGTAGCGGGGCCAGAGATTAAGTACACGGCTGGAGACGAAGGTAAACGTGACCGCATAGGAGCGAGCCATCCATTGGCGATGCTGGGCGATTTGGCGGTTACGCGCGGTTATGAAGGCGGCGGTGGTGCAGACGATCCAGGCGGCGGCCTGCATGGAGGTTCCTGGCAAGCCGGGACGGCCGGCGGCGAGGGCGATCCCGCTCAAGGCACCGATAAAGACCGAGATGACGTAGATGCGGCCAAGTACGCGATGAAATTTTAGGTGACGCTGGCGGAAACGCGACGAGAACTGCACTGGGCCTGCTAGGAGCGCGATGAGGCCGCAGAGTGTATGGGGGATGAGGAGCCCGCGGTCGGCGATCACTTGCAGACGGTACGCGTGGTACATCGGGTAATCGGTGACCAGAAGAACTTCTGAAGTGATGAAGACAAAGAGCACAGTGAGACCGAGGGAGATCCAGAGAACGGTTTTGAATCTGGAACGGTCGGAACTGGGCGTGAGCAGGGTGGAAGATGCCATTATTCGTCTCTTAGATGCGCTGTTGGCGTCGGCTCCATCAACGCGCTCCTTTATCGATGCGGTCCATCTCGCGCGTGTACAGTTCGTTGTCCGGAAAGCGCCTGTGCAATTCCCCAAGGAGTTCGCGTGCACGGACGGGATTGTTATCGCGCAACGCCGCCACCGCCAGCAGCAGCTTTGCAAATGGCTCCAGGTAATGACCGTGAAGCGCCGTCTCGCGAATCTCTTCGAGGCCCCTCTCGCGATCAACGTTCGAGCCCGTCACTCGCAGGAGAACACGCAGAGGCGCGGGCTTCAGGCTCAAGAGATAGTTCTCCATACCCGGACCAAAGTACGCGTCGGCAGCCTCAGGCTTCGCCTGTAACAGTCTCTCGGAAAAGACGCGTGCCTCCTTTGTGTAGCTCAACGCGGCCAAGGACTGCTTTTCGATCAGAGCCGCATTATCGGCGCGCAAGCCCAAGGTCAGAGACTTGACGAATAGCGCATTGGAATCGGCGCCGGATCTTTGCAATGCTGCATCCGCCAGACGCTCCGCCTGGGCGATCTCCTGAACGAACAGTGCCTTCCTGGCCGGATCGGGCCGCAACTTTGCGCGGTCTTTGAAGCGGGAGTCGTCGACAAATAATTCAGATTCGAGAGCGCCCAATCGGGCCAGCTCGGAAAATAAGTAGGCCGCGGCGTTGGATGCCGGGCCAAGTGAATCGTCCGGGTGGCTCTGTTTCCAGGCGGCAAAGACGCGGTGTGCCTCGTCGAATTGGAGGTCGTACATCTTGAGCCAACCGGCGTAGAGCTCGCTCTCCTGAGGTGCGGTCGCCGCCGACGATGAGCCCGCAAGAGCAAGTACGAAGGCGCAGGAAACGAAGAGAAGAATGAATCCGGCATATTTGCGCATGGGGACGCGGCTAGGACTGTTTGACGTCCTTTTGCTGGGACAGGTTGCCCCGAGGAAGGAATAAGCTCCGAAGATGAACATCTCGTCATTCTGGCGTTTTTCAGGAGTCATTTTCTGGAGATATAAACAAATACTTGATGCTACCCTTGACGCGAATTCTGCTGCTCACGGCCCTCGCCTCCGCTCCCTTCGGGCTTCTGTATGCGCAGGGTAGTTATGAGATTCAGGTGTACGGTTCCGAGCTGGTTTCGCCCGGCGCCACCATGTTCGAGCTTCACAGCAACTTTACCTTCGAGGGCAGCAAGACCGTCGTCGACGGCCAATATCCCACCGAACACCAGTTACACGAAACGCTCGAAATCACGCACGGCTTCAGCGACTGGTTCGAACTTGGCTTTTACGTCTTCACCAGCGCGGATTCGCGGGTCGGCTGGCAATGGGTCGGCGATCATATCCGGCCGCGCGTCGCCGTTCCGGAATCGTGGAAGTGGCCGGTGGGAGTCAGTTTGTCGACGGAGATCGGTTACCAACGCGCCGTGTACTCGCCGGACACGTGGACGATCGAGATCCGGCCGATTGTGGACAAGACCATCGGCAGGCTGTATCTGTGTTTCAACCCGACCATCGACCGCTCGTTTCATGGACCGTCGGTTCCACAAGGCGTGACATTCTCTCCTAACGTTAAGGTTGGCTACGATGTCACGAAGGTTGTCAATGCGGGCTTTGAATACTATGGCGCGCTCGGCCCGATCACCGGCTTCGACCCGCTGCAGCAACAACAGCAACAGATCTTCGCCGTCACCGATCTGAACTTCAGTCCCAAATGGGAATTTAACTTTGGCGTGGGCGTGGGGTTAACCGGCGGCACCGACCACTTGCTGGTGAAGATGATTATCGGACGACGGGTCACAACGAAGTAGAGCGTACATCGCGTGAACAGATAGTGTTCTGATTCAGGCGTGGGCCAAGGCCGGGGAAAGAGGGCTCGTTGAAGGAACGGCGAGCGGGAGGGTGATGGTTAGCCGGGCGCCGCCCTCGCTACCGTTCGACGCCTCAATAGTCCCGCCATGAACGCGCACGACAGCTTCGACGAACGCCAGACCCAAGCCGTGTCCGGTCGAGTTTCGCCCCTTCACGCGACGCTCAAAGATTTGCGAGAGGACCTCCGATTCGAAGCCCGGCCCGTCGTCTTCCACGACGAGCAAAGCGGAGTCTTCCGAGCTGCTGAGACAAATTGTGACGGTGCATGCGGCCGGCAGATGCTTCAATTCATTGTCGAAAAGGTTGGCGATCATGCGATGGAGGAGAGCGGCGTCCGCGGAGACCTCCAGCCACCCCGCGCTGCATAGGTTCACACGCAGTCCCTTTTCCGACATGGACGGTTCGTACAGCTCGATCATGACTCTCAGAAGATCGTCCAGGTCGACCGCCACGCGATTCAGCCTGAGCGCATTTGCTTTGGCTTCGGCAACGTCAAGGGACTTATCCAGAAACTCTGTGAGACGATCCATGTCCTCAATGGCCGATACAATCGATTCCGATTCCTCGTCGCGTGCGCCTGCGGTCAGTGACATCTCCAGCTTGGCGCGTACCGCGGTCAGCGGGCTCCGAAGATCGTGCGCAAGCGACCCGGTGATGGTGTGCAGTTGGTGAACCGATCTTTCGATGCGATCCAGCATCCGGTTCAGTGTAATTGCCAACTGCGAGACTTCATCATTTCTTCCCGTGGTAGGAACCCTGCTGCTCAAGTCAGCCTCACCGATCCTTGAAGCAGCTTCCGTGATGTTCTGAATGTGGCGCAGCACTCGCCGGGTACTGTAAAAGACGATCGCGGAACCTATCAGCACGATCAGCAACCATAGAAGAACGAAGCGAAGACGTAACTTTCCCAGCACTCGCAGTTGATCTCGTTCGGACAGGCCAAGGTAAATTTGTCCTCCGTTGTTCATCCTGACGCAGACCACGCGAAACGGCGCATCAAAACCGGTTATGCGCACGCTGGTCGGCGTATCCGGGACAATCCTGCTGTTCTTGACCGCAGCGAGATGGGCATTTACATCGCCTGCTCCCACCCACAAACCCACCGAGCCATCGGCGGCGGTTTGAAGGAAGAACACTGAATCGTTCAGCCCTGCATCTGGCTCCCCGCTTGTGCGGTACCTCCCTGCTCGCGAGTTCGGCAACCTCTCCGACAACTCGTCTGTAGAGCCACCCCTTTCGGAGTTCGCGTCCGCCACATCGCTCAGAACTCCAGCCTCTCCCGCCAGCCAGGCATCGGTCCTCCGCTGGATATCCCCGGCGACAAACTGATGAAGGAATATGAAGACGACCATGGTGCCGCAGGCGAACGCCAGCGTAGCCCACATGGAAATACGCCAGGCGGCGCTCCGCATGATCGGTTTAGCGGTCATTGAGAACATAGCCCACACCTCGCAGCGTTCGAATGAGGGGTCGACGCCCATCCGTGTCTACCTTCCCGCGTAGACGGTAGATGTGAACATCGACGACATTGGTATCCGGCTGTATCCGCATACCCCAGACTTCATCAAGGATCATGGACCGGGTGACAACGCGGCCTGCATTTCGGCACAAATATTCCAGAAGTACGAATTCCTGCGGCGTCAAATTCAGGATCTCGCCGCTTCGGGAAGCCTCACGTCTAAGCAGATCCAGTTCGAGATCGAGCACTCGCAGGCGAGCGGCCTCGGCGACCGAAGAGCTGTTTCGCTTCACCAGATTGCGCAACCTTGCAAGCAATTCGGCAAGCGCGAATGGCTTGGTCAGGTAATCGTCGCCACCCTGTTCGAGCCCTCGCACACGGTCATCCACCGAACGCCTGGCCGAAAGGATGAGCACCGGTGCGCGTAACCCAAGCTGTCGCAGCCGCAGGATCAGGCTGAGGCCGTCTTCGTCAGGCAGGCCGAGATCGACGACCAGTACGTCATGCGTGCTCTCGATGGTCATGCGCTCGGCGGTCCTGGCGTCCCCCGCTGCTTCTACCTGGTATCCGGCTTCAGTCAACGAACGCTGCAGGAAGCTTTGAATTTCGACTTCATCCTCCACCAGCAGAACCCGCATGTCTTGATGTTAATGCATTCGTGCAGGGTTCCTCTCTGAATCGGCACCTGTGGCTGTTCGATTCGCGGATTCGCCGCCCCACTCGGTGAGGCGGCGTTCCGGTTAGTGACTGTCGCCGTCGTGATCGACGTCGCCAGACGCCTGGGTCTGCGCCTTCGGACTCAGCTGAACCGAGTCCTTCGGGTCGGAAGATGTAGCTGGTTGTGGCTTCGATTGCGCCGTATTCTGCGGGGCAACGGCCTGTGATGCTGCCGATGTGGAAGAAACTGGATTGATCATATGCGGTCTTGACTCCTGCTTTCTGTATCGGCCCGTTTTGCGCGAAAGTTCGCGTTGATGAACATATCGTCATCCAGCGGTTCTTCAGGGGTCATCTTCCCTCGATATAAACGTAACGATGAGCCCTCATCGGGTTCGAGTGTGGCCCAAATGAACGAATCGTCATTAACGAAAGACCGTCGCCTGCCGTCTCCTTATACATCTGAATCCTTGCATCCCGACCAACGTGACACCGAAGACCGCCATTTCTGACCAGAACGGCCGGTCGCGGAACGGCACCTCCGTCTTTGCTGCCGGAAGAGAGATCCCGCCAGTTCGTTCTGAACGGAAATTTTCAAGCAAACACAAATAGAAACAGGCAATGGGTTATTTTAAATTCAATATCGGCATCATCGGTGGTGGAATCGGCGGCGTAGCCGCGGCCGTCGCGCTTCACCGCGCAGGCATCGATGCAACGGTCTACGAAAGGGCGAACGAACTTCGCGAGGTGGGCGCGGGCATGATGCTTTGGCCCAACGCCACGCGTGTGCTGAAGGAACTGGGGTTGCTCGAACGAGTGGTGGCGTTGAGCGGCCCGAACCACCGTTTCCTCGTTCGGTCCAGCACAGGCTCGATCCTGATGAACATCGGACTGGGCCATTTCGACGTACCCGCCTTGTGCACACGCCGGTCAGATCTGCTGGACGCACTGATCTCCGCGCTGCCGGCGGACCGTGTTCGTCTCGGCCACGATTTCGGACATTTGGAGCGGCAATCATCAAGCGTAGGAATTCACTTCTCTAATGGTGTTTCTGTGGAGCATGACTTCTTGATCGGCGCCGATGGTATTCGCTCCCGCGTCCGTTCTCAATCACTGGGAGTTCACGAACCCATCTATCGCGGTTACACCGTTTGGCGGGGGTTGGCGCGTCTTAGAGGCTCTGTCCCGGACGGTTCGAATAGCGAAACCTGGGGCCGGGGAAAACGCTTCGGTATTCTCCACACCGGCGCCGACCGGTTCACCTGGTATGCTGCGGCGAATACCGATCCTGATCACGTCGACTCGACCGAAGGGCGTCAGCGCGAGCTTCTGCGGATGTTCGCGGGTTGGCACGAGCCGGTCGAAAGCCTGATTGCCGGGACCGAAGAAGGCGCCATCCTGAAAAATGGCGCGTACGATCTTCCGCCCCTGAAACGTTGGGGACACGGGAGAGTGATGTTACTCGGGGACGCTGCTCATCCCTGCACGCCGAACCTCGGACTGGGCGGCTGCATGGCGCTTGAAGACGCGCTGGTTCTCGCAAAATCGTTTTGCAAAGAGGCGACTCCGGAGTTAGCTCTCCGCCGCTATGAGTCGCTGCGCCGCCGCCGAACTCGCCATGTGCAGCAGCGCTCCCTTCTAATGGGGCATATCGGGCAGTGGGAGAACCTGCTCATCGCGGCCGGGCGCCAGGTGATGACAGGCATGCTTCCGGCCAAAATCTTTGAACGGAATTTGAGGAAGATTTATTCTTATGCGGCTTAGCACTCTGGCTCTCTGCACGGCGATTGTGGCGGCAGCGCCGCTCGTGGCGCAAGAAAAAGCCATCGACACACAGCGCAGCACCATTACGATTCACGTTGGCAAATCCGGGCTGTTGTCAGCTGCCGCCCATGACCATACCATCAACGCGCCAATATCCTCCGGCACCATCCTGGAGTCTGGCACCCCGCACATCGAATTCCGAGTTGAAACCGCGAAGATGACGGTGCAGCCTGACCCCAAAATCGATGCGAAAGATCAGGCAACCATCCAGACACATATGGAGGAGATGACACTGGAGACGAAGAAGTTTCCCGAGATAACCTTCCGCTCTTCACACGTCCAAAAACTGGCCGACGGCCAATGGAAGGTCGATGGTGATCTGTCTTTACACGGTGTCACCAAAGCGGTCAGCCTGACCGTGAAACAGACCGGCGAGCCGTACACGACACACACCGTTCTCAAACAAACTGATTTTGGAATCAAGCCCCTCAGTATCGGTGGCGGAATGATTAAGGTCAAGAACGAAGTGGAAATCGACTTTCAAATCTTCGCGCGCCAATGAAGACTGTTTTGCTTTTCATCGGGCTCTCCGCGTCATCCGTGCTGACTGCACAGGTGACCCCCCCGGATTCTGACGGCAACCAACCCACGCCCGCGCCACAACCTGTTCCGCCCTACCAGCGGCCCGTATCACTCGGACGGATCATTCCAAACATCGTAGACGACCAATCCAAAATCTGGCTCTTTCCGGCGAAACTCAACAAGAAGAGAAATTGGATTCCGGCCGCCGCCATTCTGGGAACGACCGCGGCCCTCATCGCGCTCGATTCTCATGACGCCCCCTATTTTAGGAGCGACTTCAACTTTCGCCGGCTTCAACAGCGTCTTCACCGGCAATGCCACCGCGATCGGCACGGCCATCGTCCCGGTGTCGCTTTACGCAACGGGTCTGATCTCGAAAGATAGCAAAATGAAAACGACCGCGCTGCTGGCGGGAGAGGCCGTGGCAGATTCCGAGATTCTGACTTTTGTCCTGAAGGATGCCTTCAAACGCGTGCGACCAGCTTCAATCTCGCCTACATCGAATTTTTCGGATACGTGGTTCGAGAGTCGCGGGTCTCTGCTCAGCAGCAACGGGGGTATGCCTTCCGGCCACGCCATTGCGGCTTTCTCGGTCGCGACGATCGTGGCACGGCGCTATGGCAAGCATAAGTGGGTTCCATACTTAAGTTACGGGTGGCCGCATTGGTCGGTTTCTCACGGCTCACACTGTCGGCGCACTTTGTCTCCGATGTGTTTGTCGGCGGAGCGCTGGGCTATTCGGTCAGTCGATTTGCCGTTTTACAGCAGTAATGCAACAGAGAGCCAAGAACATGGATACGAGGTCGGCAGTCAAACGCAGGGTGGTCGTCACCGGGATGGGCGCAGTGAGCCCGAACGGGATTGGACGAGAAGCCTTCTGGAACGCCACAAGGCGGGGACAGAGCGGGGTACGCCGCATCTCGAGGTTCGACCCTTCGAGTCACAAGGTTCAGATCGCCGGCGAAGTGACGGATTTCGATGAATCCGTTTTTGTGGCGCCAAAGGAAAGGCAGCATGTGTCGCGCGCCGTCCCCCTCGCCCTCGCGGCATCTCGCGAGGCGGTATCGGACGCTGGGATCGAGCCGAAGCGAATGTCCCGGGAGCAGCTCAGGACAATCGGAGTGCTCATCGGGTCGGGCGGTGGCTCGCAGGAATTTACCGAGGAACAGTATCGGCTTTATTACAGCGGGCTCGAGAAGCAATGCAGCGTGTACGCTGTCCCCACTGGGACGATCGGCACGCTGGCGAGTGAGGTTTCCATGCGGTTCGGGTTTCGCGGGCCGAGCCACATCATATCGACAGGATGCACTTCCTCGACCGACGCGCTGGGCAATGCTTTTCATAACATCCAGTGGGGCATCTCGCCGTGGATGCTGGCCGGCGGAGTAGACGCGCCCATCGCGCCCTTGATTGTTCGCGGCTTCACGCTGATGCGTATCCTGACGAGTCATTGGAATCAGGAGCCGGCGCGAGGATCGCGGCCCTTCTCGAGAGACCGCAGCGGATTCGTGCTGGGCGAGGGCGCGTGGTTCTTTGTCCTGGAAGAGATGGACCACGCACGCGCACGCGGTGCGAAGATTTATGGCGAAATCGTCGGATACGCTTCAACTTGCGAGGCATATCATCGGGTGCGCCTGGAGGAGTGCGGCGAAGAGCCCGCGCATACGATGACTCTGGCGATGGAAGAAGCAGGAATCGGACCGGAGCAGATTGGGTACATCAACTACCACGGGACCGCCACGGATCTGAACGACCGGATCGAAACACGGGCCACACGCCTCGCATTCAAGAGGCATGCATTCCGGGTACCAGGGTCGGCGCTGAAGAGTCTGATCGGGCATCCGCAAGGCGCCTGTGGAGCGGCAGGAGTGGCGGCAACGTTGCTCGCGATGAGAGACGGCGTCGCTCCTCCGACGATTAACCTCGACGATCCGGACCCCGAATGCGATCTGGACTACATTCCTGACGAAGCGAGGCGAATCGACTGCGAGTACGCGCTGGCGAATTGCATTGCGTTCGGAAGCAAGAATTCGGCGCTGGTTTTGCGGAAGCTTTAAGGTTCGCGCCTAATGCTTTCGCGATATTTTTCGCAATAGATCCGGCCAGAACTCCTTGAGGATGTTGGCCGCCATGGCCGCGCCCAGCTGGACGCCGAGCGCATCAGCAGAGATGGATGCATCCCGATGATGGGCGTAATACAAGCTAGAAATCGCGACGGTGCTGGTAGTCCCCAGTATTCGGGAATAGTTGAACGCCGTTCCTCCTGCATCGGTTTGCGTCCAGAATACCCGGCTGATCGCATACCCTAAACGGGAGCCTGCGGACCCGGTACTTTTTCGAAAGTATCTTGGATCCTGATGAAGCAAGCTTGGGTAGACTCCCTCCGTCATGAAGTCGCCGATGACATGGTTTCCGTACGCCGCCGCGAAATAACGGCCGTATCCAGATACCTCTTGTCCGAAAACGCGATTCGAGTTCAGCAACTGCGCGACCCCTCCAGCGGCCGCGGCAACCACGATTCCACCAGGGTCCCAAGCGTTCTCGCTCGCGATCTTGAATTTCTCTTTTGAGCTGATCGGCACATAGGGAGAAAGACTCGGTGAAGTGCCGTAATTGGGAAAGACCCCGAAGATGTGCTTCGTCGGTGGATCCGGAGCCGAAGGGGGCGGATTGGCCTGACCTTCGAGACGGGCAATGCAAGCCGTACAGAAGACCACGGCAACGCACACACTTACGCCCCGGGTATGACTGCTGCCGGAGGTTTGCCGTCCATACACCCGCCCGCATTATACGCGCGTTAGGCTGAAGAATTCCTGAAGGACATCGGTTTTATCGCGGGCTGGAACGCGGGGCGGCGGATCGCTCTCGGCGTACTTTTTATCGGATGTTTTCGCGAGTAGCTTGTTTCGGCATTGGGTTTAGGCTATGCTACACGCAAATCTCTTAAAGGGAGAGCAAAGTGAACATTTCCCCACATCATGTGCTCATCCGAAGCGCCTTCGCACTTGCTTGTGCAACCCTGGCCCTCGCTCATATCAGGATCGCTCCCACCGAATCCGCGCCTGGCGCTCGCGAGAAATACACGATGCGCGTCCCGAATGAGAAGCAGGTAAACACGATTCGGGTGGAAGGCGAATTCCCCGCCGGACTTCAGATTTACGATTTCGAATTCAAACCGGGTTGGAAAATCGATTTCAAGAAGGACGACAGCGGCAAGATCGTGGGTGCCACCTGGACCGGCAAGGTCCAGCCCTACGAATTCGTCGAGTTCGGCATGCTTGGCATCAACCCTAAGGAAGAAACAAACCTGGTCTGGAAGTTCGTGCAATATTACGAGGACGGAACGAAGGAAGAGTTCACTGGGCCCGTGGGATCATTTCGACCCTCACCAGTCACAGTTCTCAAGAAGCCTGAAGCCACTGCCACGGGATCGAAGTAATTCTATCGTTGGGCGGTCACTGGTATTTGACTAATGCCTTGAATCCGAAGTCCATGTGCTGCTGCATGTGGCAGTGCACTAAAGATGGGCCCGCATTGTTGGCCACAAAATCAACTTCAACGGTGCTGTTCTTCGGGACGTTGATGGTGTCTTTCATAATGCCCGCCGTCGGCTTGCCCCCCACGCTGGTTACCTCGAAACTGTGGCGATGAAGGTGGAGCGGATGGCTGTCCTCCATCCCGTTGTGAAATGCGATGCGATAGCGCTTCCCCTTCTTCACCATGAGCGGATCGACGTTGGGCCACATTTGATCGTTCACCATCCAGCGGTTGAACGGTTTCCCCTCATCGGGCATCATCATGAACTTCATGTCGAACCTGCCATCGGGTTCTCGAGTTTTCGCGTCCGTTCCGAAGACCGTGTAGTCCCATGTCACACTTTTATCCGGCGCCTTCCACTGAGGCTCGCCGTTACGGTCAGCATATTCGATCACAACACCCATCCCGATGTTCCGGTCTTCATCGCGCGTTGAGCCCAACACCCATACGCCGGGCTGGTTCATTTCCACAATCGCATCCACTCGTTCGGCTACCGCCAGCGTGAGAAGCTCCACTGCTTTCGGTTTCGGAACCGGGTTGCCATCTAGCGCGATGACCTGAAACTTATGACCGGGAAGCGCTAAGTTTAGTTGCCGGGTGGCATCGGCGTTGAGGATGCGGAAAAGAACTCTCTGGCCCTGACGCACTCGGATGGGCTCGCCGTGCCCCAGCGCCCGATCCGTGAGCGAGCAAAGCTTGTAGTTCACCGTCCAATCGTTACTTGGCTCCCCACGATGAACAATGAAGGGATCCCAATGCCGCCCCGCGAGAAAGACTTCCTGGTCATAGTCGCCCGGATGACTGTTGGGCTCCACGAGAAGAAATCCGTACTGGCCGCTGTACGCGCCGCGAGTGAGATCGGCCATGGCCATGACGTGAGTGTGATACCAACGAGTGCCTGCCGGACGGGGTGTAAAGTTGATCCGCAGATGGCCCTTGGGAGGCACAAACGGGCTGCCCTCTTCTTCGGCTCCGTCAGCCTCAGCAGATATTTCCTGTCCATGCCAATGGACCAATTCCGGTACGTCGGTATCATTGAAAACGTCAATCCTGATCGGCTTGCCTTCTTTCATCCGGAGAACAGGACCAGGTATGGAACCGTTATAGGCAATCGTCTGGATGGTCTTGCCAGCGGCTAATTCCACGGAAATAGGAGCAATGCGAATTGTGAAATCAGCTTTTGAGGCGGCCGAAAGGAGCATGGGGCCACTCAGATCCGAGATCGCGTTCAGCGCAACCCCTCCAGCGGCTAGCAAAAAGTTGCGGCGCTGCATCAACCCACCTCCTTGGGATATTGTACTTCGGGGGTTCTGGCGGCACCGTGATTTCCGAGGTTTCGGCCACCGGCGCAGCGCCGGCAGTCGGCGATCTTGCCCGGCGCCGCATAACCGTCCTGCCGAGGCGGACCGTTCCCTCGCGGTCCCGTGCGGTGCAAGCTGGTTAGGACCCTCAACACAGAATACAGAAGTGGCTCTGGTTCGAGCGGAAACGGGGCTTGGCAACTTGAGCGCGCCACTCGAGTTTCCACCGCCAGCCGCCCCGTATCTAATGGCGCGGCTTCGCACAAATACTTATCGTGATCGAGAAGACAACGGAAAATATCGCTCGGCCGGGGCAGCCTGGCGAATTGCGTCAACTTTGAGGGACGTCCGCAAGGCCGCCAACCTTCGGTCCAGCCATACAAGCCGCCTCCGGTAACGTCAGCGGTCGTGTATGCTTTCTGAAGAATCGTTCAGGAAGATTTCGGGAAAGCGTTAGTGTTTTGAGACTCCGCCGAGGGCATATCAAGGAGGAAGAGATTTGCGAATCCTTGTAATCGAAGATGAACGAAAGGTCGCGCAGGCGCTCCGGGAGGGACTAGAAGACGAATCCTATTCCGTCGAAGTCGCGCATACTGGCGAAGACGGATTCTTCCTGGCGAACTCGAACCAATTTGATCTCGTTGTTTTAGATATCATGCTGCCTGGCCGTTGCGGGATTGAAGTGCTCTCCGCAATGCGAAAAGGCGGGGTGCAAATTCCTGTCCTACTTCTGACAGCGAGGGACGCCATTGAAGATCGCGTGAGCGGCCTGGATGCCGGCGCCGACGACTATCTAGTAAAGCCGTTCG
Source organism: Bryobacterales bacterium (assembly GCA_963781905.1). Lineage (GTDB taxonomy): Bacteria > Acidobacteriota > Terriglobia > Bryobacterales > Bryobacteraceae > Palsa-89. The sequence goes on along the minus strand of CAWAHZ010000010.1, from coordinate 2,025,525 downwards.
CCTTTCCCGAACTGTCGGCCCGCGTCCGGGCGCTTCTCCGGAGGGGCAAGCCGGAAACAGCGACCACTTTGCACCTTGAAGACCTGAAGATGGATCTGATCGGCCATGCCGTGATTCGTGGATCCGAGCTCATTCCGCTTACGACCAAGGAATACGAAGTATTGGAATATCTGCTTCGTCATCAGGGGGAGGCTGTATCCCGCGAAATGCTCGCACGGGATGTCTGGAATGAGACGGCGCGCCATTCCACTCTGGACAATGTCATCGATGTACATATGGTGCGCATCCGCCGTAAAGTGGATGAGGGATTTTCTAAGAAGCTCGTGCACACGGTCCGCGGGATCGGGTTCGTGCTGAAGGCGGAGAAATGATGAGCCTCAGACCACAACATGTACGCACGCGCCTCACTCTATGGTACGGAGCGATCCTGGCGGCAGGATTACTGATCTATGGCGGCAGCAGTTCGACCGTGCTGTTCTTCCAGTTGCGGGGCCAACTGGACCGTCTTGCGATCGAGGACCTGGAGACTGTCGAGGGACTCCTCACTTTCGGCGCCAACGGAAAGATCCTCCTGAGGGATGATTATCATGATCACCCCTACCCGGCGAAGATGCAGGAGCGACTCATGGAGGTTTGGGGTACGGACGGATCTCTCCTCTATCGCAATGAGCCGCTTGGCACTCGTGCCTTGGGAGGCCCGCCAAAACCTGGCGAGGGCGTCGGCTCGTATTCCGAGCGATCCATCGAGTTGGCAGACGCCACGCCCGTTCGCCTTGTGAGCAAGCGCCACTTGCTGGAGGGGCGCCCGACAATCATTCGTGTCGGGTTCAGCGAAAAGCCCTTATGGGACCGTTTTTGGCGGCTTGTGATCGGCCTGATTGCCGGGTTGCCGCTTGCCCTGGGCCTGGCCGGTTTGGGTGGATATTTGCTGGTCAAGCACACGCTGGGTCCCCTCGAACGGATGGCCCGACGCGCTCACGAAATTAACGCGAAGAATCTCAGCACCCGCCTGGACGTGGAGAATCCTCAGGACGAACTCGGTTATCTTGCGGCTGCTTTCAACGAGACTTTGGGGCGGATCGAGGGATCGTTTGAACAGCTTCGGCGATTCACTTCCGATGCTTCCCACGAACTCAGGACACCTCTCACTGCAATCCGCAGCGTAGGCGAGGCAGGCTTGCGCAAACCCGGCACCGCTGAAACTTATCGAGAGGTTATCGAAAGTATGCTCGAGGAAGCAGGACGGCTTACGCGCCTCGTCGAGAGCTTGCTCGCGATTTCCCGTGCCGACTCCGGTCAAATTCGATTGGTGCGATCTGAAATCGATGTTCTGCCGTTTGTACGGGAGGTCGGCAGTTTTGTTGAGGTACTCGCCGATGACAAGGGGCAACACCTCTGCATCGAGGGAGACGAGGCGACGTGGATTCAAGGGGATCGCGGAATACTGCGTCAGATTCTGATCAACCTGCTCGATAACGCCATCAAGTATTCACCTGCGGGCGGATGCATTTGGGTCCGAGTGGTATCCACTAACGTCCAAACAGTGTCGGTCGAAGTGCAAGATAGCGGTCCAGGGATTTCGTCCCAACATCGCGACCGAATATTTGACAGATTCTACCGTGTTGACGAAGGGCGCTCGCGCGAAGAGGGGGGCGCCGGTCTTGGCTTGGCCCTTGCGAAATGGGGTGCAGAGGCGCACGGTGGTAGCTTAGAACTCCTATGTCCTCCTGGCGGAGGATCTATCTTCCGGCTTTCGTTGCCGTCCCACCTGCGGGCCGAAGTGACAGTAGAAGTTCACGCCGCCGTTTCCTGAAAAGATCTTCAGGGAACATTCAGGAAATCTTCAGTAGACTGCACTGGGCCCGAATTCGTATATTTCGGATATCCGAAGTTCGAGATAGATGTCTGTCTTCCAAAGGGGCCGCATGATTCTTGTCGTAGTGCTGGAAGAACGCCAAGGATGAAGGGCCAATGTTCAAGACCAATGCTATTCCTCCTTCTCGTATTCGCGGCGTCGACGCTGTGCGCACAGGGGCCCCCGTTTCAAATCGATGATCCGGTTCCGGTCGACCTACACCATTACGAGTTCTACATCTTCGGGGCTATGGATGGAACGCCGGCGGAAATCGATTCCACTAGTCCGGCCCTGGAGTTCAACTGGGGCGCCATTCCCAGGGTGCAGCTACACATCATCGCCCCTTGGGGCACTATCAACCCGACCAATAGTCCGATCTATGCCCCCGGCGGCATTGGGCCCTCCGCCTTCGGCTTCACCGATATGGAAACCGGCATCAAAATCGCCGTCGTTAAAGAGTCGAAGTACATTCCCCAGATCGGAACATTTACGATGTTCGAATTACCGACCGGTAGCTACGCCAAGGGACTCGGCGTAGGAAAAGTTTGGTACAAAGTTCCCTTATGGCTGCAAAAGAATATTGGACACTGGCTCCTTGACGGCGGTGCGGGCGAAACGATCGTCCCGCAAAATCAGTACCGCAACTTTCCATACGGCGGATTTCTCCTGAAATACGCCTTCGGTGAGCGGCTGGAACTCGGAGGCGAGATCTTTTCCCATGGGCGCGAGGGCTTCGCCACACCACAAACCCAAGCCTCTACGCTGATTGACATTGGCGGTTACTATCACTTCAAGCATCACCAAGGCGAGCAGCTTTTGTTTTGTTACGGCCATTCCATAGCCGGTCAAACCGAACAGTACGCGTACGTCGGCATGTACTGGACATGGGGAAAGGACGAGAAAAAACCCGACGCGGGCACTGCGTGGTTTCCGGGTTCCCTGAACCCAACGGGATTGCGATGAGCCAGAGGTTTGTGGCCGACTTTACGTCTGATCCGCCCTGGACGGCATAGCAAATGGAAATTACGGCACGCGGGCTTTGGACGCTGATACACGGCATGGGGTTTGGTGCACTCTACCTGCTTGCATGCTCCGGTGCACTGGTGGAGTTATATCGCTTCACCACCTCGTCTGCTTCATCCGAATTCACAACTGGCCAAGAGCGCTTCCTGAAGTTCTACCTGATCACGATGGTTGTGCTGGCATGGGCCACCGTCCTGATCGGAGCCTACGTCATCTACCCGTGGTACCGCGCGGTACTGCCGCCGGGAACAGTCGATCTCTCGATGTTTCCGCAGCGGCTGCTGATGTCGAGTCCCACTACCATCGGCTGGCACTCGCTGGGAATGGAGTGGAAGGAGCACGTCGCCTGGTTCGCTCCGATCTCGATTACCATGGTCGCGTTCGTTTTCATCAGGTATGGTCGCAACCTCAGAAACCATCGACAACTTCGCATCGCGGTGCTCTCTTTTGCCGCGGCTTCGTTTGTAGCTGCGGGTATCGCCGGCTTCTTCGGCGCGATGATCACCAGGAATGCGCCGGTTCGCGGAGGTCACACGATTCAACTGAGCCGGGGAGAAGAAAAATGAATGCATCAAATCATCCCGCCTCTTCCGACACGCCGGCTCGGACGAACGGTTCCGGCGCAGCCGCCATTCTTTCGGCTGGTGTCGGGGCCTTCGCTCTAGCAGTCCTGGCCATCGCCGCGGATAAGTCGGCTCATATCGCAGGCAGTCTGATTTTCTACAAACCAACGGGGCCGCTCTCAGGCGTAACCACGACGGCCATCCTGATTTGGCTGTTCACCAGCGGAATTTTAGAATGGCGCTGGCGCAACAAGACGGTCCGCGCGGGGCTTATCAATGCCGCTGCGCTGATCTTGTTGGGTCTGAGCTTCTTCCTGACATTCCCTCCCATTGCTGACCTTCTTTGACGCCAATACAGATTGCGGCGAGATGGAAATAGCTGTGATGACTCAGACCACATTGCTAGTCGCAGCGAGCCTGTTGCTTTCTTCCGGAACTACGTACGGCCAGGCTCTTTCCGGTGGGGCGCTCATAAGACCGTTACAGCACGGCGGTTATCGTAAGCGTTCCCCGGTAAAGCGTCACATGGGTGCCATCACGAAGTCCTGTTCGATCTCGAATGCGGTACCGCGGTTGCCACTGGACTGCCCAAATCGTCGCGACTCGCAAGCTGTCTGCTGGACCTTATTGACGACCCGCCGGAAGCCTTGCTTTGGCCGGATTTCGCAATACTCGGAGAAATGATTCTGGGAACTCGTGGGGAGCGAGTTGGTGTACGGACAAATAAACGGGCACGCCTTTAGCGCGACTCGCGGGCCCCTAATGAAACCTCCAGAAACGGCTAGACGATCATCGCGTCGGCCATATGGACCACTTTCGATACTCGTGTACTCGCCGTGTACCTCACTGCGCGGGATGGATCGTTTCTATAGTTTCTGCCGATCACAGCATCAATAACTTACACCGTCGCTAGCCAGCCCTTTGGGTGCAAGCTCAGCGCCGCCTCCAGTTGGACGCATAGTCCAAACGTAACTTGTTCCCGTTGTGGCAACGTGTGTGAGGCAGCTGCCCAGAAGCGGCTTAGGCTGTGGGCTCCAGCAGCTGACACGGCGGGATGCGCTTCAAGGCGACGACAAGTAGAGCTAAAGCCATCGAAGTTTCCCGAGTGCAGCGCTTTGTTGCGCAAAGTAAATTATACGTAAACTCGTTCGGCGAATCTGGCCACATCGAGCCCTTCTAGGGCATTCAGCGATTCTTCAGATCTAATAACTTATCTGTTTGCAATGACGCATGGCTGATCGACTCCCGCCGCCTCCACCAACACTTTCCAGTATTCCGAGCCGTCAGCGATCCCTTAATTAGCGCGGGTGCTATTAAGCGATAGCACCGATTCGTTTAATAAGATACTGGGACTCTCATGTCCGCTTTTGACGAACGTCGCAAGTTGAGCGGCGCGATGGTTCGTGTCTGGACTTTGAACGGCAAAAAGCGCACGAACAACGAGATGACTAGGTGTGTAGAGGGCCGCCTATCCGACCACGACGACGCTGTTATGTGACGCTGCGGCCAATCAGACTTGCCGGACAAGATCTGGAAGATGGTACAGTGTTTTTTTGGCACCGGATTCTAGTGGACGATCAGTCGCAACCGAAAGAACAGCGCCATACTGCGACTAAAAGGAACAAAAATGAAAACCCTCTCTATCGCGGCCGGCATACTGGCCCTCGCTTCAGGTAGCTTCGCCCAGTCCACCCCCTCAGCCGGCGCCGTGGCAGACGGGCGGGTATCCTACAGCCATATCTACCTGCTCAGCAAAAACCCCGAGGCCCAGAGGCATTTTTGGGTGGACATTATGGGTGCGAAGGCCAGTAAGATAGGCAGCGGTCTCGATGTGTACTCGCTGCCGACGATGCGCGTGATGGTCAATAAAGGCGACCCTGCCGCTGGAAGCGAGGGGTCGATCGTTAATCACGTGGGATTCAGGGTGCGCGATATCAAAGACATTTTGGATAAGGCCGCTGCCGAGCACTACACCATTCAAGTAGTAAATCCGAATAAAGACAAACCCAGCCAGGCGTTCCTGCTCGGCCCGGACGATCTTCGAATCGAATTGCTGGCTGGCCCTAACATAACGGCCATTGCGGAAAACCACCAGGTCCACTTTTTTACCCCGGACGTTGACGGCATGCAGAAGTGGTACCTCACGAATCTTGGTGGGACAGGCCAGACGCTCGGAAAAGTGAAAGTTATAAACTTGCCCGGGACCATGCTGCTGTTTAGCCCCACCGATAGCCCCGTTGTTGGAACCAAGGGGCGCGTGCTGGACCATGTCGGCTTTGAAGTAAAGGGCCTCGATGATTTTTGCAAGACCCTGGAGGCGAATGGCCTGAAGCTCGATACTCCGTATCGCAGAACGCCCCAGATGGCGCTGGCTTTTCTGACCGATCCCTGGGGTACCCGGCTCGAATTTGTAGAACATTTCGCGCAGTCAACCAGCCAAAATCAGAAGTCGGCTCAACAGTAGCTGTTACTTCCAGAGGGGCAGCCGCTCCGGCCAGTCGCCGCGCAGATGCGCTGTATTTTTGGATTATTCCTCGGGGCGATCCGCCGGAAGGGTGTCGTTGTCGCGGGCAAACCAAACGTAGAGCGCGGGCAGCAGAAAAATGCTCATCACCAGCACTGCCATGAGACCGCCAACGATCACGATGGCAAAAGGTCGCTGCGAATCCGACCCGATTCCGTGCGATGTGGCTGCCGGCACCAACCCAAGCGATGCCACCAGCATGGTCATAAAGATGGGCCGAAAGCGCAGCACCGCGCCATCCTTTGCGGCGTCCAGGACGGCATGGCCGCGTGAACGCAGCTGATTCATGTACTCCACCATGATGACGCCGGTCTGCACCGATACTCCGAACAGCGCCAGAAATCCTACGCCAGACGACACGCTAAAATTGGTCCCGGTAAAAAGCAGCGCCAGCAGCCCCCCTACCGGAGCCATGGCGACGTTCATCAGAACCAAGCCGGCCCACTTCATCGAACCGAACATGGTGTAGAGAATGAAGAAGATGAGCAGCAGCGTAAGCGGAATGATGAGCATCAGGCGGCGTTGAGCGCGCTGCTGGCTGGCGTACTCGCCGGCCCAGTTGATGGTGTATCCTTCCGGCAGCTTCACCTGCGCGGTTACCTTTCGGATCGCCTCTTCCACGGTACTGCCCAGGTCGCGTCCCCGCACCCCATACTTAATCGCGACATAACGCTGGCTCCCCTCCCGATAAATTTCGGATGCGCCGTCCACGGTCTGCACGTCCGTAAGCTGCGCCAGGGAGACCCGCTCCCCGCCAGGCGACAGCAGGCGGATATTCTCGATCGCTTCCTTGGTATCGCGGTACTCCGGAAGATAACGAAGCACCAGGTCATAGCGCTGCTCACCCTGTAGAACTTGGGTGAGCGCATTGCCACCCACCGCGGTCTGAATGGCATCCTGCACATCGGCGGCGTTGATCTGATACCGCGCGGCCATATCGCGGTTAACGCTGAAGTTCAGGTTGGGCTGACCGATCACGCGAAACAGGCCCAGATCCTGGACGCCTGGAATGGAGCGCATAACGTTGATGATCTTCTGGGCGGTGCTTTCGAGCGTCCGTAAATCGCTTCCATATAGCTTCACCGCCAGCTCGCCCTTCACTCCGCTGACCGCCTCCTCCATGTTGTCGGCAATCGGTTGAGAGAAGTTCCAGATCACGCCGGGGATCTTGTCCAACTCCCGATTCATGGCCGCAATGAGACGTTCTTTGTTCTGATGAAACACCGGCCTCCATTGCTCCTTGGGCTTCAGATCCACAAAGTATTCGGTATTGAAAAAGCCGGTGGTGTCGGTTCCATCGTCGGGCCTGCCCACTTGGCTGGTGCATTGCGGCACTTCCGGAAAAGAGCACAGCAGAATTCGAGCCCGGTTCGCCAGGGCGGTCCCCTCATCCTGGCCGGTCGAGGGCGCCAGAGTGCCACGCACCCAGATGGCGCCCTCATCCAGATGCGGTAGAAACTCAGATCCGATCCTCACACTGAGGGCCACGGTTCCGGCAAGAATCAGCACCGCGGCGCCGGCCGTGGCCCAGCGCCAACGGATAGCCGCTCCTAGCATTTTGCCGTACATTCGCGTCAGCAGGCCCATGAGCGGGTTGTGCCACTCCTTGGTGCCCTTGGGATACACGACGGCGGCGATGACAGGGGCGATCAGCATCGAGTAGATGAGAGCTCCCAGCAGTGCAAATGCCACGGTCCAGGCCATCGGCTTGAACAAGCGCCCTTCCACTGATTGCAACGTGAAAATCGGCAGATACGCGGTAATGATGATGGCGATGGAATAGAACACGGGCCGCTGGACCTCGTGTGCCGCCCTTCTGATTTTTTGGTCGACGCTTTGGTCCGCTTGTTGCGTGGGGTGCGAAAGCAAGCGCACGATATTTTCGATCATGACCACCGCGCCCTCCACGATCATTCCGAAATCGAGCGCTCCTAGAGACAGCAGATTGGCGGGAATGCCGGCAACCTGAAGACAGATGGATGCAAATAGAAGCGCGAAAGGAATGGTCAGGGTGACGATCAGCGCGCCGCGGATATTTCCAAGAAAAACGAACAGGATGATCGAGACCAGAATGATTCCTTCGATCAGGTTGTGCAGTACAGTGTGCGTGGTCAGATGAACCAGGTCGCTGCGGTCGAGGAAGGGAACCACCTGAACGCCCGGCGGTAGAATGCCGTGGTTCAGCTCGTCTACCTTCTTGTGCACCGCCACCAACGTCGCATCGGACTCAGCGCTCTTGCGCAGCAGCACGATTCCGGAGACCACATCATCGTTATCGACGATCTTTCCATTGGACAAGTGTCGCGCCCGCGCGAACTGCCCCAGCCGGACCTTGGCTCCCTGCTGCACCACGGCAATATCGCGAACGCGCAACGGCGTGCCGTTTTTGGTGGTGAGTACGGTTTTTGCAATATCGTGAATATCGGTGACCAAGCCGACCTCGCGGACATTGATCTGCTGGGAACCGGCTTGAATGAAATTGCCGCCCCCGTTTACGTTGTTGCCGGCGAGCTGCTGCTCCACCTGCGCGATGCTCAGCCCATAGGAGACCAGCTTGTTGGGGTCCAGGCGAACCTGGTATTCGCGCGTCGGGCCTCCGAAGCTCGCAACGTCCACCACGTTGGGTACGGACTTGAATGCCTTCTCGACCACCCAGTCCTCAAGCGACTTCAGTTCCATGGTGTCGTACTTGGGATTGGAGCTGTGCAGGGTGAAGAAATAGATCTGGCCGACAGGGCTCCAATCCGTGCCGATCTGCGGTTGCAGGCCTTGGGGTAGCACTACTTGCGTGAGACGCTCGACAACTTTCGCGCGATTCCAATCGTTAATGGAGTCGTCGTCGAAAATCATAGTGACGCTCGAAAGCCCGGCCAGCGATACGGAGCGCAGATTCTGCAGGTGAGGAATCCCGTTCATTGCGATTTCAATGGGAATCGACACTTGCTGCTCCACTTCCTCCGCGGCCCGCCCCGGCCACTGCGTGATGATCGTGACGTAGTTGTTGGCGACATCGGGGTACGCCTCGACGGGGAGGTTGTGGAAAGAGATTGCTCCCCAGATCAACAACAGAACCGCCGCTGTAAGAATCAGAAAGCGATTGCTGAGGGAGAAGTCGACCAGCGCCTGAATCAATTCACACCCCCCGCCACGCGTGCGGATGGATGCGGCAGCAGTGATGATTTTGCAATAGGAGAATCGCCGAGTCTGGCAAACCGGTAAGCGAGCAAGAGCCCGCATGGACAGTATTTCATAAAAGACGAGTACCCGGTTTGATAGTTTCGGAGCAGCAGTCGCTCACGGTCGGCAAGTGTAGATTTATGCACGACACGCGTTATCGCACTTTTCCAAGTGACTTTAGTATAGTAGGCGGCCAGGAGCTAGACGATGACTCGGAGACAGATGGTGACGTCCGCCGGGATCGGCGCTGCGGCGATGGCGTTCGGTGGCACCGCACGCGCGCAGGATTCGGCGCACCCCGCGGCATCGGTGAAGGCGCTGGTCTTCGACACTTTTGGAACGGTGGTGGACTGGCGCGGTTCGATCATCGAAGAAGGAACGGCCTGGGGGACCAGCAAGGGCATCAGCGTGGATTGGGCTCGCTTTGCGGATCGATGGCGGGCGGGCTACGCACCGTCCATGGAAAAGGTGCGCAAGGGTGAAATGCCCTGGACGAATCTCGACCAGCTGCATCGCGCGCTGCTCGAAGAGGTGCTCAGGGAGTTTCACATCGAAGGTCTTTCCGAGGAAGAGAAAGACCACTGGAATCGCGTCTGGCATCGCTTGAAGCCGTGGCCGGATTCGGTGGCCGGTCTCACACGCTTGAAGAAGAAGTACACCATTTCGCCGCTTTCGAACGGCAACGTCGCGCTGCTTGCCGATATGGGCAAGCACGCCGGCCTTCCTTGGGACCTGATTCTTTCCGCCGAACTGGCCAGGCATTACAAGCCCGATCGCGAAGCTTACCTGACGGCCGTAAATTTATTGGAGCTGAAGCCCGAACAAGTGATGATGTGCGCGGCGCATGCCAGCGATCTCATGGCAGCCCGCAGTTTCGGTTTGCGCACCGGATTTATCCATCGGCCCAAAGAATACGGGCCCACACGTAAGGCGGACGATGCGAAGCCGGGCGATTTCGACGTAGTGTCCAGCAGCATTCTGGATCTTGCGTCGCAACTTGGAGCTTAGCGCGGAATCTGCCAGCCACCTATTGCTTGTAAACCTTCCCATCCTTCATCACGAAGCGTACGTGTTCGAGAACACTCACATCGCGCAGCGGGTCGCCGGCCACCGCGATCACGTCCGCATACTTTCCCGGCTTGATGGACCCCACTTCGCTGCTGCGTCCGAGCAGATCGGCGGCGGCTGAAGTGGCCGACTGGATGGCTTGCATGGGCGTCATCCCGTATCTCACCATCCAAGCGAATTGCTTCGCGTTCTGGCCGTAAGGGCACACGCCTGAGTCGGTGCCGAAGGACATCTTCAACCCGGCCTCGACGGCTTTGCGGAAATTGTCGCGCTGCAGCTGGCCGAGCTCGCGATCATGTTCCAGGAAATCCTGCGGAGTTTTCCCGTTCTTGCCATCTTCCTGAATGCACTCCTCGTCGTAAATGTCCATATCGAGATAAGTGCCACGCTGTTTGGCCAGAGCCAGGCCTTCGTCGTCGATCATGGTGGCGTGCTCCACCGATGCGACGCCGGCGCGAATGGCGTTCTTGATTCCGTCCGCGGAATGCGCGTGGGATTCCACTCGCAGGCCGAAATGGCTGGCCTCGTCCACGGCAGCTTCGAGCTCCTCAAGCGTGAACTCCTGCGATTTGGGATTGCTGCCATGCGTGAGTACGGCTCCCGAGGAAAGCACCTTGATATGGTCGGCGCCATCGTGCGCCAGCAAGCGCACTTTCTGACGAACCTCCCATGGGCTGTTCGCTTCTCCGTAGTGGAAGTCCCAGGGCAGTTGGATATCCGGCGCAAAGCCGGTCATGGCGCCCGCGCCACCGGTGATGGTAATGTAAGCTCCTGCCACGAACATGCGGGGTCCAACGATGTCGCCCCGGTTGATGGCATCGCGCAGCGCAACATCGTTGAGGGCACGGTACACGCCCACGTCGCGCACCGTGGTGAATCCGGCCTCGAGCGTGACGCGCGCGTTCGGCACCGATTCCAGAACCACGCGCGAGGCGCTCTTCGTCAATTGCGAAATCGGATCGCCGCCGCCATGCGCGCCATCCGCCAGATGCGTGTGACAATCGATCAAGCCCGGCAGCACGGTCAGGTTCGAAAGATCGATGGTGGTGGCGCCGGGGGGAATGGCGAGCCTGCGGCCAACCGCTGCGATTTTATTGGCGCGGATGAGGATGATCTGATCGGCGAGCGCCGTGCCCGTGTCGGGATCGATCAGGCGGCCAGCCTTGATCGCAATAACTTGCGCGGCAGCGGACACGCACCCGAGCAGCACGCCAAATAAGAAAATGGCAAGCTTTCGAAGCACGGATCAGGCGCGCACGTATTTGTTGAACCAGTCGATGGTGCGCTGCCAAGCCAGGTCGGCCGCGGCTTTGTTATAGCGTTCCGGCGTCGCGTCGCAATTGAAGCCGTGAACTGCGCCAGGGTAGATATAGCCTTCGTGCGGAACGCTGGCTTCTCCTAAAGCCATGTTGTACGCCGGCCAGGTGGACGCCAGCCGCTTGTCGAGTTCCCCATGATGAACCAGAACGCCAGCTTTGATTTTCGGAACGTCTTCCTTGGGGGGAGGGCCACCGTAGAACGGCACCGCGGCTGCTAAGTCAGCTCCCAGCCGAACGGCCAACGTATTGGAGACGCTGCCCCCGTAGCAGAAACCGGTAACGCCGATCTTACCCGTGCAGTCTGGGCGCGATTTCAGCCACATTGCGGCAGCCACGAAATCTTCGCCCATCTTCTTGCCATCCACCTTGCTGAACAACTGGCCACCGTGATAATCGTCGCCGGGAAAACCACCCAAAGAGGTGAGCCCATCCGGCGCGAAAGCCATGAAGTTCGCGAGAGCCATGCGCCGCGCGATGTCTTCAATATGAGGATTCAAACCGCGATTTTCGTGGACCACGATAATACCGGGCAATTTCGCCGGCGTCTCGCTGCGGGTGTCGGCGCTGACTGGCCGCACCAGATAACCCTTGATGCTTCCGTTGCCTTCAGGCGACTGCACGGTCTCGTAGGTCGCCTTGATCCGATTATCGGTGGTCGAAACCTGCTGGCCCAGCGCGTAGTTCGGCATCAATGCTTCGATAATGGTTGCCACTGCCAGACCGCCGATGGCGAGCCGCTGCACGCCGTCCATAAAATCGCGGCGGCTGATTTCGCCGTGAATAAAGAGATTGTAGAGCTCTACGGCTTCGCGTGGAACTGAGGGGCGTTTGGCATCCATTGGCTGACTCCTTCCCGGAAAATATACCACGTCCCGGACCGGCCGACGGGTGCGCCACCCTATGCCTGCACCGCGCGTGGGTCTAGAATAACAAGCTGGAGTGCGCATGCGGAAAATCTTTCTCCTGATCCTCAGCGCGGCGGTTGTATTTGCGGGGGAGCGGCCCATTGTGCTGAAGACGTCTACGCTCTTCGATGGCAAGGGCCAGACGCTGCACAATACGATCATCGTGATCGAAGGCTCGAAGATCGCGAGGATCGGCGGCGCGGCCCCGGCGGATGCCGTCATCTACGATCTTTCCGCGTTCACGGTGTCGCCGGGATGGATCGATACGCATTCGCACCTGTCTTATCATTTCGACCGCAAGGATCGCCTGGCTGGAACGGACGAGCCGGTTGCCCAGGGATTGCTGAGCATCGCCGATAACGCGGTGCGTACGCTCAACGCGGGATTCACCACGGTGCAGAGCCCGGGAGCGACGATCGACAAGGATCTGCGGGAGGCGATCGCGCGCGGCATTTTGCCCGGGCCGCGCTTGCTCACCTCGCTCGAACCGCTCACCGACGCGAGCGGAGACCCAGCCAGGTTGCGCGCTTTGGTCCGGGAGCGCAAGGCCCAGGGCGCTGACTTCATCAAACTCTTCGCTTCGAAAAGCATCCGCGAGGGCGGCGGCCAGACCATGACGGACGCGCAGTTGCAGGCCGCTTGCGGCGAAGCGAAATCGTTGGGAATGCGAACACTGGTGCACGCCCACTCGGCTTCGTCCGTCCAGGCGGCTACGCTGGCCGGCTGCACATCCATCGAGCACGGCGCGTATGTCACCGACGAAGTGTTCGACTTAATGGCGCAGCGCGGCACTTACTACGATCCGAACATCGGAGTGGTGCTGCAGAACTATCTCGAAAACAAGCCCAGGTATTTCGGCATCGGCAACTACAACGAAGAGGGATTCGCGTTCATGCAGAAGGGAGTAGCCATTGTGCGGGACACATTCCAGCGGGCGCTCACGCACAAGAATCTGAAGATCATCTACGGTACCGACGCCACGGCTGGAGCGCATGGCCACAATTACCGCGAGTTCATAGTGCGCGTCCGCGACGGTGGGCAGAACCCCATGGCGGCGCTGATTTCGGCCACATCGCTTTCGGCCGAATCGCTGAATCTGGGCCGCGAGACCGGTTCCATCGCGCTGGGAATGCAGGCGGACATTGTCGCCTTCGACGGCAATCCGCTCGAGGATGTGTCCGCCGCGGCACGCGCGGTGTTCGTGATGAAGAGCGGCAAGGTGTACGAGAATCTCGCGCACGGCGCCAAGAATGACGAGAAGTGAGATTCGCTATTGCTTGAATCTGTCGGACAGGTATTTTAAGATCCCGTCGCGATCTTCGGCTTTCAGCGGGGCGCCCCAGCCCGTCATTTTATTGATTTCGCGATCCCATTGCGCGCCGGTCAAGTGTTGCTGCTGCATCATATGCTCGTCATGACAACCGAAGCAGGCGAATTTGTATCCCTTGGGTAAGGCTTCCTCGGGAGTGGTCGGTTCCGTGGCAGGCTGGGACGGGGCTTGCGCCGAGATGACAACCGGCACAGGCTGCGCCACATTCCACAAATAACCAGACGGGTTCCATTCCTGGCTGAGCGGCTGCGTTTGGCCGGCCATGTTCGTGGCACGGGACAGCAGCGTGTAATTGCCCGCGGCAGGCTTCCAATCATATTTCCAAAGGCGCCAGCCGTAATTGGTCCGCGGACTGGTCAGCTTGGCCATTTTCCAACTCTGGCCGCCATTGGTGGAAACTTCAACCTTGCTGACCGGCGAGCTGTTGGACCACGCGGCGCCCTGGACGCGCACGGACCCCGGTTTGGCCCAACCCCCAGGAGTTGCGATCACGGACTTCACGTTGAGATCGGTGACCGGCACTTGCTCGGAGATATCGACGGCCGTGCCAGGCGCAATGGGGTGCGTGGGATGGCGATAGGCCGACTTCATCCAGAAGCCGTCGAATTCATGATCCAGCACTTCGATATGCTGCAGCCATTTCACCCACGAATCGCTCGCCCATCCCGGCGCGATCACGCGCAATGGGAATCCGTGCTCCACCGGCAGCGGCTGGCCGTTCATCTGGTAGGCGAGCAGGGTGTCGGGATGGAGCGCCTTAGCGGCCGTGATGGTGCGCTGAAAATCAGGCATCTTGCCCAGTGGGACGTCGGCGCCGTCGAATAGAATCTGGGTAGCGGAACTCTTGATCCCAGCTTTTTGCAGAACGTCGCGCAGACGAACGCCCGCCCAGCGTCCATTGCCGACGGAGCCGAAGGCCCATTGCGCTCCGGGAAGGTGCGGCTGGTAGAAGCGTCGGCCATTGCCGGCACACTCCAGCACGCCGACCAGTTCCGTTCGCGGCAGTTTCTTCAGATCGTCCATGGTCAGCGTCATGGGCTGTTCGACGACGCCGTCGATCTTGAGCGACCACTCACCCAGATTCACTTGGGGCGTGTAGGTGTGGCAGCGGACGAAGAATCGATCGAGCGGCGTGATCCAATCGGTGAAACCATCGAGCGGCATCTCGAGATCCGTCGGCTTTGGCGAGCGGACGATCATGGGCGAGACTTCGTGCTTGTCAGCCCCTCGCAAAACGCGCGGAAGCACGCACCCAGCTGCGCCCGCGAACAACTCCCGCCGGTTGATCCTCATGTGGCTATGCTCCTTTTTCCGCGACAAACAAGTATCGGTTCAGGCTGAAGAAGAACGTTCCTTGTTTGCCCAGCGCCGCGAATTCCGCGTACCATGCATCTGCCTCAGCCTGAGAGATGCCGTGACGTCCCACTGCGAAGGATGCCATCATTGTCAGCATACCCTTAGCATACGTATTGTCCGCAAATTCCGGATTAAACATTGGAATCGCCATGCGTTCCCGGATTGCAAATCCGGCTTCCCGCAATTGCCGCGACAGAGTGCGTGGCAGGTTGGCATGCGTGAAGTGCTCATCCCAAGCTTGGAGGATGCGCGCCATGCGGGGCGGATCTTCGGTGTGGATCACGAGCGACCCGTAGTCGG
This sequence comes from Bryobacterales bacterium, assembly GCA_963781905.1. Taxonomy (GTDB): domain Bacteria; phylum Acidobacteriota; class Terriglobia; order Bryobacterales; family Bryobacteraceae; genus Palsa-89. Next base: position 2,010,105 of record CAWAHZ010000010.1, on the reverse strand, counting down.
TGTCCAGAATTACTGCTCGCCCTGCCGGCCGCAGCACTCGATGCAGTTCCGCGAGAGCCGCGGGAATGTCTGGGACGTATTCGTAGACCTGAGTGGAGACCGCGGCGTGGAAGCTGTCGCCGGGATACGGCAATTCTGTTGCGCTGGCCGTCTGGAACTCAGCCCACGGCTGGCCGGCACAGCGTCTCGACGCCATAGCCACCATGGACCGGCTGACATCGATGCCAGAGACGCGGCCATGCGGGCCGACTGTCTGCGCCATGGCGGACGCCAACAATCCCGGTCCTGATCCGATGTCCAGTACATGTTCGCCGGCGGCCAGGTTGAGAACCTGCAGCACCCGCTCGCGTTGCGCCACCACTTCGGGCGTGACGTAGAGAGCTTCAATTCTCCGGCTCATCTCCTCGTCGAACGAGATTCCACTCACCGCTGAGGGCCCCGGCTAGCGCTTGGGCGGATATTTCTCGAGGGACTTTTTGACCATGTTGTCGAGCTTGCCTTCGATCTTGAGCGCATCGCTTTTCTCCTCGCTTGAGATGGCGCGCCAGACCAGCGATCGCGTCTTGGGATCGCGCAGGTCGATGACCAGAGTCCCTTCGGCGAAGGGCACTCTCACCACGCGCGTGCCGAGCCCCAGCCATCCCGCGGGATAGGCTTCCACTTCAGCCTTGCGTGCTACGCCCAGCCGGTATCGGACGTTGAGATCGGATGGTCCGGCTGCCACCATGACCAGTCCCCGGGCTGAGAGTCCACGCTCGATATCGAAGTCGATCTTCTTCTTGGTGAGTTCGCTGTTTAGTGCGGGGTTCTGGCTGTTGAGGTCGCCCGCGCGGATGGCGAAGGTGTGGAACCTGGCGAAATCGACAGCCGGATCGAATTCGATGTTCACCTTTTGCGCCGATGCCGCTAGCGCGCCGACCATCATCAAGAGAAGGATTCGGATTCTCATTAGCTGGTACTTTAGCATACGCGTCACCTTAGATTGGCGCCTTAGAACAAGAGGTGGCGCGTATTGTGGCGCAAGCACTCGTGCTTGCCGCGTTCACACTCGTGTGAACGATTTCTGTGTTGGCACGATTGCCAACACGGCACGCACGAGTGCGTGCGCCACCCCATGCTTGGACCGATATTGTGGCAATTCCAGAACCCGTTGTGATTGAGCTCTCCAGTCGAATTGCGCAGGGCTTATGGACGGATTACGGTCATGCTCGCTTGGCGATCACTTCCAGATACTCCGCGCGAATTAGGGTGCGGCCGTCGCTCGCCTGGTTGTGTTCGCTCCAGAGGCTCTCCAGATCGGCGATGTAAGCCGTTTGCGCGTCGGCTGGCAGTTTTGAAAATGCAACCAGCGTGGGTCCGAAATACTGGCAAAAGAACTGAACTACGTCGCGCGGCGGGAATGGATAATCGAAGTCCAGTGTTTGGCGCGCGGTTCGAATCTCGCTGGCGAATGGCCCCAAGCGTTGCCTCACGATCTGTTCTTCGCCCCACTCGACGGGCGCCGGGATTCCCTGCGGCGGAGGAGCGTAGCGGTTCCCCAATGCAAACTGTTTGGCCACGAATCCGGTGGGTATCCAGTTGGCCATGGCGATGGTTCCTTTCGGCCGGCATACGCGTGCCATCTCTGACGCCACCAGCTCCGGGCGCGGGGCGAACATGGCTCCGAACATGCTCATCACTACATCAAAGTGCGCATCGGGATACGGCAACTGCTCCGCGTCGCCTTCTTCAAACACGGCCTTCAAACCTTCGGCGGCGGCCCGTTGGCGAGCCTGCTCCAGCAAATTCGCGGCGATGTCGACGCCCCACACCTGCGCCCCGTGGCGCGCGGCTGGGATAGCCAGATTGCCCGTGCCGCAGGCCACATCCAGCACCCGCACGCCGGGCTGAAGCTTCAGCCGGTCTACAAATTCCTCCGCGCACTGGGCGCTGTATCGGGCGATCTGCCCGAAATCTCCCGCGGACCAGGTGCTGCGCATGCGCTGCTTGAGTTGATCGAGGTTGGCTTGCGCCGGCTGCATAGGCGTGTCCTCCAGGCCGATTGTACACAACCGGCTATGGGAGCGGCTAACGAAGCATGCCGATGGTGTATTGGAGGGCGGAATATTGCGTCTGGTAATCGTACTTCGCGTTGAGATTCTCGATCTCGGCTTGGGTGACGTTCAACTGCGCCTGCGTCAACTCGACAATAGAGGCCAGGCTCAAATCGTAGCGTCCCTGCGCCAGTTGCATGGCGAGCGAGGCTTGCCGCAGGAACTGCGCGGTGACATCGATGCGCTGGTAGGCATCGTTAGCGCTGGCCCACGCGACACGCACGTCGCGGCTGATCCTTTCCTGTTGATCGCGCAGACGCTGATCGGATTCGAGCGCGCGCTGATAGGCGGCTTCGCGGCGGGCCGAGAACAGGTGTCCGTTGAAGATGGGAATGCTGACATTGGCAGCCAGGCCTTCGTATTCGGATGGAATGGGCGCCGTGGCGGGAGTATTGATGTACGGGGTGTAGCCTCCTACGGCGATCGCGCTGACGGTGGGGCGCGTCAAGTCCTTTTCGGCGTCCGCGAATCTGCGGGCTGCCTCGCGCGCCGCACGCAGTGCCGCAAGTTCGGGCCGGTTGTCGATGGCCTGCGCAATCAGAGTGCCGGCGGCCGCGGGCGGTGCGGGCGGCAGCGGCTCCTCGGCGAGCTGATAATTGGCCGGCTGGTCAGACCCTACGGCGCGGCCCAATTCCGCCAGAGCCGCGGCTACGCTATCCCGCGCCCGCAGCAGAAGCAGCTTCGCTTCCGAGACGTTGACGTCGGCGAAACTCACATCGAGTTGCGAACGCAGCTTGTTTCTCGCGAGCTCGGTCACCTGATCGTCGAGGGTCTGGCGAGCTTCCACCGTTTGCTCGGCCACTTTCACCGTAGCCTGCGCGTGGAGCACGTCGAAATAAGCGCGGTTCACGTCCAGCAGCACCGTGTAACGCGTGGCTTGCGAAGTCTGTGCGGCGGCTTGAGCTTGCAGGCGCGCGCTGGCCACTAAGTTGGGAGTACGGCCCGAATCGGTGATCAACTGCCGGATCACAACCCCCTGGCCCTCGCGGTCGAAGAGGCGTGACACCGTCAGATCCCCGGCGCCGATTCTGGCCAGATCGTTTCCTTGCGATCCGGTGACCTCCGCGAGCACGTCGGGATAGTATGCGGAGCGATTGATGACGATCTGTTGATTCGCGAAATTGACTTCGTTTTGCGCGGCCTGAATCTGTGGATGGTTCTTGACGGCTAATTCTTCGGCTTGCTGGAGCGTCAGTGCAGGCGGTGTCTGCGCGCAAAGGGGCGAGCACAGCGCCAAAAGTGCAACGAGCACGCTGGCTAACGCGCGCGGTTCAGCTTTGGGGAACATTTCTTTGCTTCCTCCCATAGACCAAAAGATAAGCGGCGGGGACGATGAAAATGGTGAGCAACACCGAAGTGGTCAGGCCGCCGATGATGGCGCGCGCCATGGGCGTGTACTGTTCGCCGCCCTCGCCGAGCTTCATGGCCATGGGGATCATCCCGATAATGGTGGCTATGGACGTCATCAGGATGGGCCGCAGGCGCACGCGACAGGCAGTGACAACGGCGTCGCGGACGGAGAGCCCCTGGTCTTCGAGTTTGTGCGCGAAATCCACAATCAGGATGCTGTTGGAATCCGCGATGCCGATCAACATCAGCACTCCCATCAGCGACATCACGTTGAGCGTAGTGTGAGTCAGCGGCAGAATGATCAGCACGCCGATGAACCCCATGGGGATGGCCAGCATGATCAGGAAGGGATCGATAAAAGATTTGAATTGCGCTACCAGGATGAGAAACAGCAGAATGAACGAAATGCCGAAGCCCAGCCCGAAGCTCTTGAAGGATTGATCCATGCTGTTGACCATGCCTCGCAGTGTGACGCGGATATTGGCAGGCAGTTTCGCCTCCGCGATGGCCTTCAGAATGCCGGTGCGCAGCTTGCCCAGGTCCTCGCCGGAGGGCGTGACATACACGTCGATGACGCGCTGAATCTGGTAATGATCCACTTCGGTGGGCGACTGCAGATGCACCAGCTTCACGACCGAATCGAGAGTAGTGGGGTCCTTCATGTTGGGCGCCCGCAGCGGGATTTGTTTCAGGTCCACCAGATTGTGGATGGCGGGCTTGCCATGCTCGGCGTATTGGACGCTGAGGAAGTAATCGTTGCCGGATTGATAATCCACCCAGTAATTCGGCGCGATCATGATGTTGGAATTGAGCGCCGTGATCACGTTGTTCACTACGTCCTTTTGCGTGAGCCCGAGCTCCCCGGCGTGCACTCGATCGATATCCATTCGGATGGACGGATAGTTCATGTCTTGCGGAATATAGATCTCGCCGACGCCGGGCAGGCGGCGAATCCGCTCCGCCAGATCCTGGGCCGTGTCGTAGGTGAGCCTCAGATCGCGCGTGTTGACCTGGACATCGATGGGAGCGGGCTGTCCTTGATTGAGGATGGCATCCTGCAATGACCCGCTTTGGAAGAAGGTACGCACATCCGGGAAATCCGCGGCCATGCGAGCTTTCACGCGATCCATATAGTCGAAGCTGCTGACATCGTGCCCGGCGTTCAGAGCTACCTGTATCGTGGCGGTGTACATTCCGGCGTTGGTAGTGTAGAGAGCGGAGATGTCGTTCACTACGCCGATATTCGAGAGGATCATCTTGAGATCCTTCGGGGCGACCACCTGGCGAATCAAATCCTCGATCTTCGCCACGTAATCGTTGGTCACCTCAATGCGGGTTCCGGTGGGAACTTTGATATTCACGGTGAACTGCCCGGCATCCGTTCGAGGGAAGAATGCCAAGCCGAGAAACGGATAAATGCCGAGGCTGGCGGCAAAAAGTCCGAGGAGCAGAACAATGGTCAGTACGGGGGCCTTCAGGGCGAAGCGCACGGAGCGCTCATAGAAATTCAGCAGCCGATTGAACTGGCGATTGAAAGCTGCGTTGAAATGGGCGCCCCAGGCTTGATAAGCATGCGGCAGCTTGGCGTCTTCGTCCGGGTGGTCTTCGGGATGCTCTTCCGGGCCATGCTCCGCGTGACCGCCCGGAACGGCCTTCAGAAACTTGGAGCAGAACAGCGGGATCACCGTCATGGCGACGACGAATGACGCCAATAGCGCCAGACAAAACGAAAGAGCCAGCGACGAGAACAAAAATTTACTCACCCCGAACAGCAGCGTGACGGGGAAAAAGTCCACCACATCCACCAGCGTTGCAGCCAGCACCGCCAGGCTCACTTCCGCGCCGCCCAGCTCCGCGGCGATGGCCGGCGCCGCTCCCAGTTCCAAATGCCGGTAAATGTTTTCGAGCGAGATCACCGAGTTGTCGATCACGCGGGAGAGGGCGAGAGCCAGCCCGCCCAGGATCATGGTGTTGATGGTGCTTCCCAGCATGTACAGAACGATAAAAGTGGCGAGCACGGAAATCGGAATGGACAGCAGCACCGCGCCGGTGGCTCGCATGCTTCCGAGGAAGATCAGAATCATGAAGCTGGTGAGCGCTAATCCGATGGCGCCTTCGTGCAGCACCGTATTGAGCGCTTCTTTGACGAAGACCGATTGGTCGAATGCGATGCTGGTGACTAATTGCTTGGGAAGATCGAATAAATGCTGGACCAAACCGCGAATGTCGTTAACCACCTGAATGGTATTGCTGTCACCGCCCGATTTCATGATGGGAATGTACGCGGACTTCTGGCCGTCGATACGCACGATGTTGTATTGCAGTTGGCTGGCGTCCTTGGCTTCCCCCACGTCGCCCACCGAAACCCAGCGCGTGCCGACGGTTTTTATCGGTAAGCGGTCTAAATCGGCAACGTTCTGCACCAGGCTGTTGGAATAAACGTAATAGTCGCTGGCGCCGATTTTGACGTCCCCGGCCGGCAGGATGAGATTGCTGTCGTTGACCGCGTCCACAACGTCCATCACGCTTAACTGGCGCGAGAGCAGTTTGTAGGGATCCACATAGATCATCGCCTGGCGGTACTTTCCACCGAACACCGCCGGGATTTCCGCGCCATTCACCACCGCGATTTGATTGCGGATCTGGAATTGGGCGAGATCGTGAAGCTGGGTCTCGTTGAGACCCTGGCCCTTGACGGTGACCAGGCAAACCGGAAGGCTGGAAGCGTCGAATTTCAGCACCAGCGGCGGCAGGGTTCCGGGCGGCAAACGTTTCAGGTCGGCCAGGGCCAGATTCGACAACTGCGTGACGTCGGAATCGGCGTTGGTCCCGGGTTGGAAATAAACCTTGATGATGCTGACGCCCAGCAGCGAGCGGGACTCCATGTGATCCACGCCGCTAGCCTGGGTGAAGAAACGCTCCAGTGGATTGGTGATGTCCACTTCGATGTCCCCGGGCGGCATGCCGCTGTAAAACGTCGCCACCACCACCTCCGGCAGGTTGATGGGTGGAAACAAATCCACCGGCATCCTGGAGAGAGCGTTGATGCCGATGACTGCCAGCGCCAGGCACACCACGACAATGAAGTAAGGATTTCGGATGGAAAAACGTGGCATGGGAACGGCTCCTGCGGCTAGTGTTCCTCGGCGTTCCGATACGGCATCAGATCTGTAATCTTGGGTTGCACCGGCTGCCCCGCTTTCAATCCGCTGCGATCGCTGACCACCACAGCTTCGCCTTCCTCCAAGCCAGAGACGACTTCGGCGTCGGTGGCCGTCTGGATGCCGAGCACAATGGGCCTTTGCTCGATCTTGTTGGAAGCATCCACAATGTCAACCGTGGCATGGCCGCCCTCCTGATCCACAGCCTGTAGCGGGACTGCGACCGCGCCGTCCTTCCTCTCCAGCGTGACAGTGGCTTCCGCGTACAGGCCTGGAAGCAGGATGCGGTTGGGATTTTGCACGTCCACTTCGGTGTGCATGGTGCGGGTATCTTCGCGGACATCGACCGAGAAGCGCGCTACTTTACCCGGAAAGGTTCGGCTGAGCGATGGGACGTTTACGCTCACTGCGTCGCCCAGATGAATGAAATGCACATACGATTCCGGCACCGGAATCACCAGGCGGAAAAGATCGTCTTCGGAAAGCTTCACCAGCGGCAGGGCCTGTGTGCTGGAGCTGGTGCCCGCTTGCATGAGTGTCCCCTGGTTCGCGTAGCGCTGGGTTATCACGCCCGCAAAAGGAGCTGTGATCTTGGAGTAATCGAACAAGGCCTGATCGTGCTCCCGCTTGGCTTCAGCGGCGGCGAGAACGCTGTGGGCGGACTGGAGGTTGGACTTGGCCGCTTCCACTTGCGCCGCCGAGGCCAGGGCGCGCCCTTCGGAATCGTCCACTTCCTGTTGCGCCACCAGCCCGGGCTTCGATTTCGCCACTCCGTTCAGCCGGTCAAACTGGAGTTGCAGCACCTTCTGCTGCGCCTCCACGCGGTTCAGCTCCTCCTGGGCGTGCGGGACTTGCGCCTCGGCATTCGTAACGGCGGCGTCGTCCTCTTTCACCTGCAACTGCAACTCTGGAATTTCCAGGGTGGCGAGCACCTGGTTGGCCTGCACGCGCGATCCATAGTCGACGTTCAGGTCCTTTACGAAACCGGATTCTTTGGCGTAAACATCGATCTCCTGGAAGGGGACCAGCTCGGACGAGACGGTCAGGGTCCGTCCCAGATCCTTTTTGCCAACCTTCACCACACCCACCGAGACTCCGGCCGATGCCGGATTCGCGCCCCCATCGCCTGGATCTTTGGCCTGCACCTTGCCGGCTCCGCCGCAGGAAGCCAGGACGCCAGCGAGCGCGGCGATCGGGGCGAGCCACAGATACAGACGCTTGTTTGACCTCATACGTCTATTCAGCCTCACGCCCGGGCAAATCGCAACCCATATTCACGTTCTGAATCCGCTCAGACCACTTTGCTGAATTTTAGACGCCATCTAAGACTTATATCGGCGATCCCAGGGAATCGGCTACCCCAGGGACTCTTTAGCGGCCGCGCCGTTCGTAACACAAGCGACATTTCCAGGGCCAGACCGATCCTCTACCTCATAACAGTAAGACGGTCCGGGGGTGGGACCTATACCAACCGGCTGGTATTTTTGAAGAAAAACGTTGGTAGGATGGCGCCGAACGCAAGGGCGCCATGAACGGGAGTAGACTAAACCAAATGCATCCTTCCCGTGTCGCATTTCGTTTCCTGGCCCTGGCCGCCAGTTTGTTCCCTCTCGCCGCTCAGACGGCATCCAGCCAATGCACTGTCAACCCGGCTCTATCGGATGCCGCATCGGGTCCCGCCTGGAATGGTTGGGGCGTGGATCTCTCCAATTCGCGCTTCCAAACGGCCAGCGCCGCGCAGATGACGGCCAGCCAGGTGGCTCATCTCAAACTGAAATGGGCCTTTGGCGTGCCGGGCGCTAAGGAGGTTTATGGAGAGCCGGTGGTGGTGGCCGGACGCGTCTTTGTCAGCGCCGATACGGGCGCGGTTTATTCGCTGAATGCCGCCACGGGATGCGTCTATTGGACATTCCAAGCCGCAGCGGGCGTCAGAAACGCGGTTTCCATCCGGTCCGCCAAACCGTCGGCGGTGGCGTACTTCGGCGATCTGAAGGCGAACGTCTACGCGCTGGACGCTACGAAGGGAACGCTGATCTGGAAAGTTCACGTGGACGAACATCCCACGGCGCGCATCACGGGTGCTCCCAAGCTGTATGAGGATCGCGTCTATGTCCCGGTGGCATCGTCAGAGGAAGGCGCCAGCTCGGGTGCCGCTTACCCGTGCTGCAGTTTTCGTGGAAGCGTGGTGGCGCTGGACGCAGCCAGCGGCAAGCAACTTTGGAAAACCTGGATTATTACCGACGCTCCCAAGGTGGTGGGCAAGAATGCCAACGGTGTGAGCCGCTGGGCGCCAGCCGGTGGCGGCGTATGGAATTCGCCAACCATCGATCCCAAGCGCCACGCACTTTACGTCGGCACTGGCGATGCGTACACTACGCCAGCGGCCAAGAACACGGACGCCATTATGGCGCTCGATCTGGATTCCGGCAAAGTTCTGTGGTCGGTGCAAGCCACCGAAAACGACGCTTGGGTGGTGGGCTGCATGAGCGCCAAGCCGCTGGAGAATTGTCCCAAGGATTTTGGCCCGGATCAGGACTTCGGCTCGCCGCCCATTCTGCGCGACCTGCCCGGTGGGCGCACTCTGCTGATCGCCGGGCAGAAGAGCGGCAACGTGTGGGCTTACGATCCGGACAAGCACGGCGCTGTGGTGTGGCGCACGGCGCTGACCAACAACACGAAGGAGTTCGGCGGGAAGATCGTTTGGGGAGCCGCGGCTGACGATCGGAACGCTTACTTCGGTTTGGAGGCGGGGGCCGTTGCAGCGGTGGATATTGCGAACGGGGAGCGCAGATGGATGACGCCACTGGCTGCGGCCCAAGGACGCGCCGACCACGCTGGACGCGAAGGACCGGTGACCGCAATTCCGGGCATCGTCTTCTCGGGCGGCTTCGACGGCGTGCTATCCGCCTTGTCCGCGTCGGACGGAAAAGTTGTCTGGCAATTCGATACGGTGCGCGATTTTCAAACCGTAAACGGCGTGGCGGCGAAGGGAGGATCCATCGGCTCGGCGGGACCTGTGGTGGCGGGTGGAACGCTGTTTGTGCCTTCCGGCTATGTCGGCGTCAAGAGGAGCCTGCCGGGAAACGTGCTGCTGGCATTCACCAGCCCTGCCGAATAAGTACCGCTTGATTATCTAGGATCCGATGACGGCTTTACGGGAAGAATAAACGGCGCTTCCTGGACTTCTGGGAACTCGAAAATGGCGTTGCGCTTCAGGTACGCCAGCAACAGGTCGATCTGGGAGCAAACGCCGCGTTTCCGGTACAAATTCAGGGCATGCACGGAAACCGTGCTGGCCGAGATCTGCAAACGAGCCGCAATATTCAGTTGCGTAAAGCCGCGGCACAGAAGCTCCTCGATTTGCGCTTCGCGCGGTGTGGCCGCAGCGCCGGGGGCCACCTCTGGTTTTACGGCCACGATTGCGCGCATTCCAACTGGAAGTTTAGCTGCGTGGTAACGCTTACCGCCGTGAGACTGAAAACCAGCACGTCGCCTTTCGCGATGGATAGCGTGGTGAAGTCGCTCAACGCGGTGCTTTCGAGCACTGTGCCGCTCTGAATGGAAACGCCATTAGTGTTTATGGCATTGGAGCTGGTTGGTAAAGCCGTGCCCGCCGCGACCTTCCATACCTTCACCGTGGCCGTGCCCTGATCGACCGCCAAGTCCCAACCTGTAATGGTGCAAGCGAACGGCGCGACGGTAAATACGCCCAGGCCAGCGGTCAAAGCGGAGCCGCCCAGCGCCATGCTGGCGCCCAGGCTGCGTTGAATGCTTTCACTACCCCCGCGCGCTTGATAAGCGAGATTGATCTTGGTCGGGACCTGCGCGCCCAGCGAAATGATCAGCAGAAGCAGCAAGCACAGCCGTGTCATTTGCTGGTAACGTACCACCGAGCCTGGAAACAGCAGTCGCGCTCTGGCGCGCAAGTGCTTGAAAACTTCGACGAAATGATTCTGAATCGGCGGTGAATGGCGGGCGTGAACGAAGGGGGAAGCTTACTTCGCGGCGGCCACGGAATCCACCTGAATGGTTTTCGTCTTGGCGTCCAGCGTGCCCGTGACCGTGACCTTTTTCCCTGCGAAATTGGCGGGCGTCTTTTGGTCGCTCAGCGTGTAGGCTTGCTTGCCGTCGTATAACACGTACATCGCGCCGTGGATGTCTACGCAGGCTTTGGTGCAGTCGGCATCCGTGGGTCCCATCTTCATTTGGGAATGATCGGCCTGGCTACACATGCTGTCCGTGATGGTGCCGGTGAATTTCTGCTTGGCGGGAGCTGCCTCGAGGGCGGCGATGACGGCGGCGATGAGGAGTAATCCTGAGAGGAGAAGCTTCATAAGAATTATCGGCAGGAAAAAGGGCGGCTGGTGAGGCCGCCCATGGTTTTCAAGATATCGCAGTCCTGGTTTAGGAGCCCGGGATCATGATATGCGCGGTGCTGCTACCCGCATTCATAATCCAGGCGCCATCCGCGGACGGTTTGTCGGGCAATCCCAAGGATGACGCGGTCGCCCCCGGAACCATGATGGTGGTGTGGTGGAAAGCGTGCTCCTGGTCCGGACCCATAAAGTGAATGAATGCCGACCCGAACTCAGGCTTCACCCGGGTTCCATCCTTCTCGGCTTCCTCGAAAGCGGCTTTGATTTTGGCCTTGTCGCCCAGCGCTTCAAACTTCAGATTCTGAGCGACGCGTGGCAGGTTGCCCATGCTGGTGCATTCCACGGTGAATGGCGGGTGTCCAGGGAAACCCGACAGGTCATAGCAGACCAAGGCGCTGCTGCCCTTCTGCAGGGTTTCGTAAGTGAAGTCAGGTTTCCACTTAATTACGGTGACGTCTTCTTTTTTCTGCCGCGCTGGGGCTGCAAGCAACGCCTTTTGAATAGCGTCGCTCTGTGCAAACACCGCGGGCGAAGCCGCCAGTATAGAGAGAGCGATCGGTAACATGTGTTTCATTCTGTGATCTCCAATCATCCGCCTGGACCCTTGATTCACGAACCGTAGTCTCGGCGACCGGGAACTAGTATATCGCGACTCGGCTATCGAAAGATTGTAGCCTCGCAACCCCCTTTGTAAGGCCCTACATAGCGGCGGCCCGGCTGCCGATTACAATCCTATGACCTGTGGAAACTGCGGCGCCCCTACGCGTCTTTCTCGCGATGAAGGCTTGATGATCTGCGATTACTGCGGGAGCCAGGCCGCTCCCCCGACGGATGAAGAGGGCGTGGTGGTGCTGGATCCCACCAAGCACAATTGCCCGGCGTGCGCCACATTCCTCTCCCACGCCTCGCTCGAGTCGAGAGACTTGCTGTACTGCACAAATTGTCACGGAATGCTTCTCGAAATGGAAAAGCTCCTGCCGCTGCTCGAGGTCCTGCGCGAGCACCGTTATTGGTCCAGAAGCTCGAATACGCCGCGCGTTGCCGGCGTTGGCCGGCTTCTCCACTGCCCTCTTTGCCGGCATGATATGGACGAGCATCTTTACGGTGGAGGCGGTAACGTGGACGTGGATTCCTGCGAGTCGTGTAGCGTGCTCTGGCTGGATCGGGGAGAGCTGAGCAGAATGATCGCGGCGCCGGATCGCGATCCGCGCGACCTCGGGACCTCCGCTTCGGACATGCTGGAAATGGACTCGGCGAAAACCGGCTTTAATTGATCCGGGGGTTGATCCAAAAGCTACGAGTGGCATAAGGTTGAGCGTGGAGGCACGCTCTGGACGTCTATCTGGTGGACGGAACATACGAACTGTTCCGGCACTTTTACGCTCTGCCGTCGGCCCGCGATCAAGACGGCCGTGAGATCGCCGCGGTGCGAGGCGTAATCGCCTCTGTGCTGGGGATGATCAGCGGCGGCGCTACGCATATTGCCGTTGCCACTGATCATGTCATTGAATCGTTCCGCAATGCCTTGTGGCCGGGCTACAAGACGGGCGAAGGAATCGATCCCAATTTGTGGGCGCAATTTCCCCTGCTCGAAGAAGCGCTCGGCGCCGCCGGGATCGTGGTCTGGCCGATGGTGGAGTTTGAGGCGGATGATGCACTCGCGGCCGGTGCTTTACAAGCGGCTCGCGATGCGCGCGTGGAGCGCGTGATCATCTGCACGCCGGATAAGGACCTGGCGCAATGCGTGACCGGGACGCGCATCGTTCAGTTGAATCGCCGCACGCAGGTGACGCTCGACCAGGCTGGTGTGACGAAGAAGTTCGGCGTGGCCCCGGCGTCCATTCCCGATTACCTGGCGCTGGTGGGTGACTCCGCCGATGGCTACCCGGGTTTGCCGGGTTGGGGCGCGAAATCGACGGCCGCGGTTCTCGCCAAGTTCGGCCATATCGAATCCATCCCCGCGGACGCGAGCGAGTGGCATGTGAACGCCTCCAGCGCGAGTACTCTGGCGCGCACACTGGTTGCGCAGCGCGAACAGGCGCTGCTGTTTCGCACGCTCGCTACGCTGCGCACCGATATCGCTCTATTCGACGACGTGGAGCAACTACGCTGGAATGGCCCCACTCCCGCCTTTACCGAGCTTGGCGCACGATTCGACGCCGCGAAAACGGAGCCGAAACGATCGAAAGGGCGCTGATTGTGTCGATGCACGATCCCGACTTGATCGCGCGAGCGAGCTTGTTTCATCCCTGGGATGCGATGGCGCCGGCCGCACTGGCTGGGATCTTCGGGCGCGGCCCGTTCCGCTACTCCGCGGAAACCGGGTGCGGAGGGAGCACCATTGTCCTATCGCACGCGAGCGAACGGCACGTTGCGTTTGCGATCGAAGGTGAGAATCGCACCATCACCGGGCTTCGCAACCACAGCGATCTTCGAAATGGAAATGTGATCTTCGTCGAAGGCCAAACCAGGGACACGCTGCCAGGGTACCGGTTTGAAGGCGATTTGGATTTAGCGCTGCTGGATGGCCCGCACGCTTACCCGCTGCCGCAGGTCGAGTTCGCGTATCTCTTTTCCCGGATCAGGGTCGGCGGATGGCTGGTTTTGGATGATCTCCAGATCCCCTCCGTTCACGAATTGTTTCAGTTTCTGGAAGAAGAATCGTCCGTGGTTCTAGAGGAAGTGGCCGCTCGCACAGCTTTTTTCCGCAGGATCGCGGCGAATGAACCAGGCCCGGATGGCTGGGCAATGCAGGGTATGAATCGCCACACTATCTTGCGCTACTCCTGGCGCGACCGGCTGCGCCGCCTGCTCGTAAGAGCTGACTAGTGGCCTGTCGCAGCGAGTTCGTTAGCATGGCCCAACCGCTCCCTTCGGTCACGGCTCAGTAACCGACGTGCTTAACGGAGCCGCGACCGGAGGAAGCGGTAATAACGATCTGGCCGCGACAGGCTACTAGTTGGCGCCCCAGCCGGTGAGCACTCGAGGGATGGTGCGCAGCAGAATCTTGACATCTAACTCGAGCGACCAGTTGTCAATGTATTGCATGTCCATTTTCATCCAAGTGTCGAAATCCAGCCGGTCGCGCCCAGCCAGCGCCCACAAGCAAGTTAATCCAGGACGCATGCGCAGCCGCCGCCGTTGCCAGGTTTGATACATTTCCACTTCTTCGGGAACGGCAGGCCGGGGGCCCACCAGCGACATCTCGCCTTTCAGCACGTTCCACAGCTGCGGCCACTCATCGATCGAAAACTTGCGCAAAATGCGGCCGACTGGCGTGAGCCGTGGATCGTTGGGGATTTTGAAAGCCGTCGATTTCCGGTTCAAATGCATCAAGGAAGCCTTCAGCTCCTCGGCGTTGTCGCACATGGAGCGGAACTTGTAAAAGGTGAAGCGCCGGCCGTTCAGCCCGCAGCGCTGCTGGCGGAAAATGGCCGGCCCGGGCGACGTGATCCGAATCAACAGCGCAATCAACAGCATGAACGGCAACAGCAGCACCAGGGCCGCGGCGGCAATCACCAGATCCGTGACGCGCTTGAGCAGCAGCCGGATTTCGTCGTGCGGCGCGGCCGAAAACGTCAACAGAGGCTTCGTTCCCAGCCGGTCCAGATACACCTGACTGTTCACGTGAGGGAAGAAGTCCACTACCACGCGGGTCCGCACGCCCTCTTCATCGCAGCGCAGGAAAACGTCTTCCATTTCGCTGAGTTTGCTGCTATCCACAGCGAAAATGATCTCGTCGATCACGTGCTTCCGCAGCAATTCGGTCAGATTGGAGAGCGGATATCGCTGGTAGCTCTCTTTCAGTTGAACGCTGCCTGGCTGGTCGTCCAGGAAGCCGAGCAAGCGGACGCCATAATCTCTGGATTCTTCGAGCGCCTCTCCCAAATGAATTGCGCTGGGGCCCGAACCAACCACCATCACGTAGTGCGCCGTTCCGAACTGCTTACGCACTGCGCCGATCACGCGCGCCGCATTGATGCGGAAAAGGCACAAAAGAATCCAGGCGTAAGTTGCGAACATCGCGACGAAGAAACGGCTCAAGTCGAGCCGTAAGAGATACTCGGTCAGCACCAGACACGCCGCGCCCAGCACGCACTGGCGGAAGGTATCGCGCAATACGACGCTCGGATGCGCTGAATCGAGCTTTTCGTAAATATTGAACCAATAGCCGATCGCAAGCCACGAGGCCACGGATATTACCAGCAGCAGCGTTGCCGTCGGAAACGGAATGTAGAACAACCAGTAGAAAAGTTTCTCGAAATTCAGGAAGAGCCGCGTCTCATATGCCGCAATAAATGCGAGGCAAACGAGGACCGAGTCGATGAGGCCGAAGATGGCCTTCACTCTTCTGTAGTGCCGGCTGAACACGCCAAGGCTAGAATAACACGTGGCTAACCACTGTGTTTAGAATCACATGCCCGCCGTCAGTTCATTCGCGATTTCCTGCCCGATGGCGAGCGACGCGGTGGCGCCCGGGCTGGGCGCGTTCAACACGTGCAGCGCGCGATCGCTTTTCACGAAACGAAAATCCTGCAATGTGTCGCCGTTCGGCGCGATGGCTTGCGCTCGAACACCGGCGCCCCCGGGAGCCAAATCCTCGGGACGGACCTCGGGCACCAGGGCGTTGAGCGACTTACAGAACAATTCTTTGCTGAACGAACGGCGCAGCTCGTCGAAGCATACGCGCGGGTACTTCTGAAAGAAGCGCCAGAATCCCGGGTAGGTCAACGTGCCGATGAAATCGCGCGCTGAAATGTCGCTCTTTTTGTACCCCTCTCGCGCGAACGCCAGCACCGCATTCGGACCGGCTTCGATGCCGCCATGTACGAGTCGCGTGAAATGGACACCGAGGAAAGGAAAGCGCGGATCGGGTACCGGATAAATCAGATTGCGGACCAGGTGTTGCCGATCGGGCTTCAGCTTGTAATATTCGCCGCGAAACGGAACAATCTCAAGTTCCGGCTGGTCGCCCGCGAGCGAACAGACGCGATCGCACTGCAGCCCCGCGCAATTCACGATGTAGTCGGATTCGAAATCGCCCGCCGGAGTCTTCGCGATCCATTGCGCGCCAATTCTGCGCAAGCCCGTCACTGCCGCTTCGGTGACAACTTTCGTGCCAACTTCTGCGAGACATCGCACCAGGGTATTGCAAACGGCTGGATAATCCGCGATCCCTTCCTCCGGCACATGGATAGCCGCCACGCCTCCGGTATGCGGCTCGATCTCGCGCATCCCGGACACATCCAGCTTTCGCAGGCCGGTCAGCCCGTTCTGCTGCCCGCGTTCGAACAGGTCATTCAGCCGCGGAACTTCATCCTCGGTAGCGGCCACCACCAGCTTTCCGCACACCTCGTGCGGGATGCCGTGCTCCTGGCAAAACGCGATCATCTGCCGGATTCCGGTGACGGCCAGCCTGGCCTTGAGCGATCCCGGCTTGTAGTACAGACCGCAGTGCAGCACGCCGCTGTTGTGGCCGCTCTGGTGTTGTCCGACGGCAGCTTCCTTCTCCAGCACCGTGATGAAGGCACCCGGAAGCTTCTGGCCCAATCGCAACGCCGTGGCCAGCCCGATGATTCCGCCGCCGATGATGGTGATCCGCATTTCCTTAATTAAGGGTATAGCAATCGACCTCGGGTGATCTGCACTTGACCTGATACACTTGTCTCTTCCCAAGTGATTGCTGAACAACCCACGCTTAGCTCGCGCCTGCGCCATCTGGAGCTGCTGATCCTGCTGGGCGCGCTGCAGGCTTTCGCGCCGCTCTCCATCGACATGTACCTTCCGGCGATGCCGGTGATCGAGAAGGTGTTTCACACCTCCACGGCTTCGGTGCAAATGACGATGGTGACGTTTCTGCTGGGCTACGCACTCGGCCAGCCGCTCTACGGGCCCATTACGGACCGGTTCGGCCGCAAGCCGCCGTTGTACGCGAGCCTCTTGGTGTTCATCGCTGCGTCGGCCGCGTGCGCGCTATCGCCGTCGATTCCCATTATGTCCATCGCCAGGCTGGTGCAGGCGGTGGGCGCTTGCGGGGGCGCGGTGATGTCGCGCGCCATGGTGACCGATCTTTTTCCGGCTAGCGAGTTGCGCCGCATCTTTTCGATGCTGGTGCTGGTGCTCGGCGTTTCGCCCGTCGTCGCGCCTCTCATCGGTAGCTATCTGCTGGTCTGGTTCGGATGGAACTCAGCGTTTGTCACGCAGGCACTGCTGGGCGTCGCGTGTCTGGTCGGAATGCACTTCCGTTTGCCGGAGTCATTGGCGCACGAAGCGCGGCGGCCGTTAGAGTTCGGCGTCATTAAATCCGCGTACACTCGCCTGTTCAAGGATCGGACGTTCATCGGTGCGTCGGTGGTTTGTGGTTTCAGCTCGTCGGGAACATTCGCGTACATCACCAGCGCGCCATTCGTGTTCATCGTGCTTTACAAGGTGCCGACGGAGCGCTTCGGATGGCTCTTTGGATCGGTGGCGGCCGGCATGGTGGCAGCTTCTCAAATCAATGGGCGGATGTCGCAGCGCATCCCGTTGTGGCGCGTGTTGCGGACCGCAAACATAGTGCAATTGTTCGCCGGTGTTCTGCTGCTCGCGAGCGTTGTGAGTGGATTCGGAGGCATGTGGAGCGTCTTCGCCTGCGTCTTCATTTATGTTTCCGCGCAAGGCTTCGTGTTCCCCAATGGATCGGCCATCGCCATGATGCGCCACGGCCAGATCGCGGGCACGGCGTCGGCGTTGCTCGGCACCAACCAGTTCTTGATCGCAGCCGTTACCACCACGTTTCTCGGCTTCATCGACAATCCGGCGCTTCCCATGGCCATTGTGATCGCGGGCTCCGCCGTCTGCTCCACGCTGCTCAACTTCCTGACGTTAGGATCGAGGCTCGAGACCGCGCCGCAGGCGGCATAGTGGCATCCCTTGACAGCCGTTGTCATATTTGACAACATAGGGAGCATGAAGTAGTCGCAATCAGCGAGTGCGATGTCTCCGAGAACACGACCCGTTTCGTGGATCAAGGCGGCGCTGAAGGAATTCGAGACGTTCCCAGAAGACGTCCGGTTGGCCTGCTTGGCGGCCCTGACGATTGCCGCGGAAGGTGGCAAGGCCGATATTGCGAAACCCATGCTCGGCATGGGGTCCGGTGTGTTCGAGGTCGCTCTGCGATCCAAGGGCAGCGCGTTTCGCGCCGTCTACGCGGTGCAAATCGCCGACGAGATCTGGATTGTCCATGCGTTCCAGAAGAAATCGACGCAGGGCATCAAGACGCCCAAACACGAGATCGATCTTATCAGGGATCGATTGAAGAGGTTAAAGGAGACGCTTCGATGAATCACCAAAAACTCGAGCTCGCGCGAGGCACCGGTAACGTCTTCCGGGACCTGGGATATGAGAACGCCGATGCCGAACAATTCAAAGCCATCCTGGCTGCCGAAATCATCAAGGCTCTCGATCGCCAGCACTTAACGGTCCGCGCTGCTCACAGCCGCACGGGGATTGCGGCCGCCGATTTCTCGCGCATTCGCAACGCCGACTTGCGGCGCTTCACCTTGGATCGCCTCATGTCTATCCTCAACCGCCTGGGGTCGCGGGTGGAAGTTAAGGTCAGGGTGAGGATAGCCGAAGGCGTTGCGCGTTAGTGTAGTGCGTCGGAAGCATGTTGACCCGTCCCTCGCGAAGCTGACATACTGGCCACCATGCGACGCCTATTTCCCATCGTTTTTGGAACATTCTTGTCGGGAGCCTCGTTTCTCTCCGCCGCGATTTCTGATCCGGTCCGTATCGATACCGGCCTGGTTTCGGGCACCGCCGGCACGAGCGACGACGTGCGCGTTTACAAGGGAATCCCCTATGCCGCGCCGCCGGTGGGCGATTTGCGCTGGCGCGAGCCTCGGCCAGCGTCGCATTGGGATGGCGTGCGCAAAGCCGACGAGTTCAGCGCGGTGTGTATGCAGCAACAGCGCGGCCCGGCCGGTGCATCGGCGCCAGCCCCGAGCGAAGACTGCCTCTATCTCAACATCTGGACCGGCGCGAAATCGGCGAGCGAACGGCGCCCCGTGATCGTGTGGTCCTATGGCGGCGCCTTTACGGGCGGCGCTGGGTCGGTCCCGATGTATGACGGAAATGCGCTCGCGCGGAAGGGCGTGGTGGTGGTCACCTATAATTACCGGCTCGGAATCTTCGGATTCCTGGCGCATCCGGAATTAACCAAAGAATCCGGGCACAATGCGTCCGGCAATTACGCGCTGATGGACCTGGCCACAGTGCTGCGCTGGGTGCAAAAGAACATCGCGAATTTCGGTGGCGACCCCAAGCGCGTCACCATCGATGGTGAATCGGCCGGATCGATGCTGGTATCGGCCATGGTTGGTTCGCCGCAAGGCAAGGGGCTCTTCGTGCGAGCCATCGGGCAGAGCGGCGCGTGGATGGGAGTGAACATCGGAAAAATGACCACGCGCGGGCAAGCGGAAGAGAACGGAGAGAAAATGGTGGAGGCTTTAGGAGCAAAGTCCATCGCCGAGCTGCGCGCCAAGCCTGCCGACGAATTGTTGAAGAACGCTCGCGGCCCCTTCGGCATCATCGTCGATGGCTGGTTTGTTCCAGAAGACCTTTCCATCACCTACGAAAACCACAAGCAGAACGACGTGGATGTTCTGGTTGGATCGAACCGTGATGAGGGGACTTTCTTCTCGCGCGGAGGCGGGAACGCCGAGCAGTTTTCGGGCACTGCGAAGCGCCGCTTCAGCGACATGGCCGACGCATTTTTGAAGCTTTATCCGGCTGGCTCAGACACCGAGGCGGGCACGTCGCAACTCGCCAATTTCCGCGATGAATTCGGCTGGCAGATGCGGGAGTGGGCGCAATTGCAGAGCGAGCGAGGAAAAGTGAAAGCGTACCTGTACTACATGACGCATGTTCCTCCCAGCCCTCCTGGACAGCCATCGCGCGGCGCCACTCATACCGCCGATCTTCAATATATGTTCAACAACCCGCCGCGCAACGTCACCTGGACCGACATCGATAAGCAGCTCGCCGAAACGATGTCGTCTTACTGGGTGAACTTCGCCGCCACCGGAAATCCCAATGGCAAAGGGTTGCCCGAATGGCCGGCTTACAGCGGGAAAAAAGGCGCGAAGAATATCGTGCTCGGCGACACCGTTATGGTCGGGCAGGGAATCGATCCCAGCATGATCGCCTTTTACGATTCCTTCTACGCGAAGTTGAAGTCCGGTCTCGGCGCGGGCGCTACCGGCGGCCAATAGCCTCTATCGTACCGTTGGATACTTAATCCCAAGCTGTTCGAGATACGTATCGTATTTCGATGGATCGTAATAGAGCGCCTTCATGCGCGGGCGAAATTCCTCCATCGTTTTCTGATTGAGCCAAATGGCGGGCTTGTCGTCCGGTCGCAGAAAGCTCTTGTACTTTACGTCTTTGGTCTGCACGTTGTTGTAATAATCCCAGGCCTTCTGCACCAATTCCGGATGCAGAAGAATATCCAGCATCGTCATGGCCTGCACCTTCGCGCCGGCAACCACACCCTTGTGCGCGATGGGCGTCGCCATCGAAACGCCGTTGGCCCAATTGTGCCCAGGCCCTCCAGGAATATTGGACGGATACATCAGGGTCACGGTCGGCACGGCCCAGGAAATATCGCCGATATCGTCCGACCCTCCGCCGGTAGGTCCGATTCCGCCCGCCCCATCCTCGTCGTCGGCCTCGGGAGCTTTGGGCTTCTTCAATTCTGGAATCTTGGCGGCCAGACCGCGTTGCTCGCACCTTCAATTCCGCTTGCAGACCCTTCGCCAATCGCTGATCGTCGGCCGACCATTCCGGCAGCCCCACGCGCTTTATGTTCTGGTACATATCCTCGGCTATGGGAACGTTGAAGTGTCCCGGCCACGCGCTACCCAACAAGCGCGAAGTGTAAGTGGTGTCGGTCATCAGCGCGGCGGCCTGCGCCATGTTGTCGCCGATGCGCCACAGATTCATGATGTGGTCATAATCGGCTTCGCGGTAGTAATACCAGACCGCGGCATTGGGGGGCACAACGTTCGGTTGGTCGCCGCCGTTGGTAATCACGTAGTGCAGGCGCGTGGCCAGCCGCAGATGTTCCCGCCGGAAGTTCCAGCCGACGTCCATCAGTTCCACCGCGTCGAGCGCGCTTTTTCCCCGCCAGGGAGCGCCGGCCGCGTGGGCGCTTTCGCCTTTGAAGCTATATTCAATGGACACCAGTCCGTTGGATGTGGTGGGACCCATCGCTACTCTGAAATTGTCGGCCACGTGGCAGAACAGCACGATGTCCACGTCCTTGAAAACTCCCGCGCGCACGTAGTAAGCCTTGGTGCCCAGGTCTTCCTCCGCCACTCCCGGCCAAAGCTTGATGGTTCCCGAAAGATGCTCACGCTCCATCACCTTCTTCACCGCCAGCGCCGCGATGATGTTCAACGGCATGCCGGAATTGTGGCCTTCCCCGTGCCCGGGCGCGCCTTCAATCATGGCGTCGTGATAGCCGACGCCGGGTTTCTGCGAAGCCTGGGGAATGTCGTCGATATCGGAGCCGAGCGCAATCACCGGCTTCCCCTGTCCCCAGGTGGCGACGAACGCGGTGGGTATGCCAGCCACGCCGCGCTCCACCTTGAACCCCTCCTTTTCGAGGATCGCAGTCAGGTACTTCGAAGTCTCGAACTCCTGGAATCCCAGTTCGCCGAAACTGAAGACGCTGTCGGTCATCACCTGGGCCTGCTTCTTCATCCCGTCGATCTGTCCCGCGAGATCGGCCTTCAGAGCGGCTTCTTTATCCGGTGTAACTTTTGGCTGGCCGAAGGCGCAGCATGCGAGCAGCACGGGGAAAAGCAGCAGTTTTCGGATCACGGGTTTCTCCTCTCATATATAATCGCAGCAATGCGCTCAATTCCTAATTTGTTGCTAGTGACCTTGGTCGCCGCCGGCCTTCAGGCTGCCAGCGTGGACGGCATCAAGATTCATTCCTCCACGTCCGGCAAAGGCCCCAAGACCGTGATCCTGGTGCACGGCTGGACTTGCGACGAAACCACCTGGAACTCGCAGGTGCCGGAACTTTCCAAAGAATATCGCGTGATCACGCTCGATCTGCCTGGCCATGGACAGAGCGGAGCGCCCAAAGACGGCAAGTTTTCCATGGATTTATTCGCGCGCGCCGTTGAAGCGGTGCGGAAAGATTCAAAAGCCGATCGCGTGGTCGTCGTCGGTCACAGCATGGGCACGCCTGTGGTGATTCAGTACGCCCGGCTTTTCCCGCAGCACACCGCGGGGCTGGTATTCGTGGATGGCCTGGTGAACATCCCATCCAATCCTGGCAGCGGTGGCTTCAAACCGCCTGATCCCAGCACCATGTCCGGCCCCGAAGGTCTGAAGCTGCGCGAGACGACGATCCGTAGCATGTTCTCGGCATCCACCACGCCCGACATACAGAAACATATCCTCTCGATGATGCTGGCTGCGCCGCCATCCACGGCCAGTGGCGCGATGCAGGCGACATTCGATCCTGCGAACTGGAAAGGCGACGTGCTTCCAGAGCCCATTCTCGGCCTATACGCTGACCATTCCCGCTCGGGCGACCGCGAATATATGAAGACTCATTTCCCCAACATGGATTATGAGGAGATCTCCGGCACGGGTCACTTTCTGATGCTGGAGAAGCCCGAGGAGTTCAACCGGCTGCTAGTCGCGTTTCTGGACAAGCAGAAGTTTTAGGCGCCGTGCGTGATAGCGCGCACATCACTCGTTCCGCATAGAAGGCGGCCTCCTAAACTCTTGAGAAGCCTGGATTTTCAGATGGCTCCTGAAGTGCTCTGTGTGTAATCGCACTCGGAGGCACGATGACCAAGCATGTCAAAGGATTGATCGGCGCTCTTCGCCAGGCCCTCAACGAAGCCATACTCGAATCGAATGAGGTGGCTGCAATCGTTGAGGCGCTGAAGCTTACGGGCAAATGTCCCGTGTTTACCATCGACATTTCTCTCCAGGAAGCGCCTGGGCCGGACGACAAGCCGTCAAGCGCACTGGGTGATGAATTGGTGCTGAGCGATCCGGATGTCGCGTTCTTAACAGTGCTTGGAATCAGCGACCCGAGTTGGTGCTCCGGTACCCCTAATCCGGTACCGCATAGTACGGAATAGGTGCCTATACCAGGGGCGAATTGGTCCATGATCCAAACAGTGGATGGGCCCGGCCCACGTGCAGGCCAGCACCTGGAAACCCAGGCCGGTGGCGAAACCACCCCATCCACGCCATACGTTCTCTAGCGCTTCCGGGCCTAAAGTAGTTCCTTCATTCCGGCGATAAGTAGACGAAGCCAAGCCATGGATCGCCGGTTTAATGAGCGCATTTCCACTGATTTGCCCGTTCGGGTCACCCAATTGGAGGACGGCGCCGAGTGGATTGGGCAAGTTCAGGATATCTCGGATTCCGGTATTTCCACGCTCTTCGCAGTCCCTTTGCCGCCCGGCGCGGTGGTGAAACTGGAGATCCTGGGCCTCATCCTTTACGGGCACGTGGTTTATTCCAACCTCTGGGACGACGCGTTTCGCACCGGCATCTTCGTTGAGCCCGCCCTGCTGGATTCGTCGAACATCACCGAACTCGTCAAGACCCACCTGACTACGGCCCGCTCTTAGCCCGGCCGCTAAAAGCCCAAGCCGGTACGCGATAATCTCAAGCATGGAACCTGAGGCTGCTTACCCAGCCGCGCGCATTGTCTCGCCCCAAGTGCATGCCTACTTTACGCGACAGCGGGAGGAAGCCTCCATTGGCAACGGCCGCGTGGCAACCTTGCCGGACATTGCGGCGATTCAGGCCATTGTCGACGCCGCCTTTTGGGCCAGCCTCCGGAGGGAAGAGGGTTTCATCCCCAAGATTTCGCTCGCATTCCTGGCGCCTGAAGAGACCAAGAATGCGCTGCTCTTTGAACGGCCCTTGCCATTGGACCCGGGCGTACTTACCAAAGTGTCGCCGGCCGTGGAACGTCCTGGAATCCATCTGGGCGTCTGGCGCGGACCGCAAGGCCTGTGCGTATGGGGCGCCACGCGCGCGATTCCCAAGATGTGCTTCGTAGTGGAGGTAGCCGCGCCCGGGTTGCTCGTGATCAAGCACCACAGCAGCGAGACCAAGGGCAAGTTCATCAACGTGGCCGTGCTCGAGGGCGACCAGGTGAAGATCGTGGATGAGCGCGCTTCCGCCCTCCCCGATTGTCCGGCCTTGCTCACCGCCCTGCTCGGGTCCGAATCGTCGATCGGCTGGGCATCCTCGCCGAATCACCAGGTGAACGTGCTGGTGCAACTTGCGGTCTCTATGCGGGCGCACGGCCGGGGCGGGTCGCTGCTGGTGGTTCCCTCCGTAGGGGATGCATGGCGCGAATCGCTGGTCTCGCCCATTTCCTATGCGGTGTCGCCCCCGTTTTCGGCACTCGCGGAGCTGGCTCGCGCTTCGACCGACGAAACCAAGCTGAATCGAACCATAGACGCTGTGGCCGGGCTCAGCGCCGTGGATGGCGCGGTGGTCCTTACCGATCAATATGAGGTGCTGGGCTTCGGCGCGAAGATCACCCGGCGCAGGGGGCATCCGCTGGTGGAACAAGTGATCGTAACGGAGCCGATCCAAGGAGGCGAGGCGATTCTGGTTCATCCCGAAAAGCTGGGAGGTACGCGGCATCTTTCAGCGGCGCAATTCGTCCAGGATCAGCAGGACTGCGCGGCGCTGGTGGCATCCCAGGACGGGCGATTCACGGTGTTCGAATGGTCACCGTGCGAATCGATGGTGCACGCCCACCGCATCGAGGCATTACTACTTTAGCTTTGCTAGCAACCTGGCTTGCAACCTTTCCCCCCCCAAATGGTATCTAATGGAAGAGAAAGGAGTGTTCCACGTATGAACACCAAAACTGAGAAAGACCAGAAGAAGAATCAAAGACAACAGATTCGACAGGACCAGGGGCCGAAAAAGCAGGGTCGGAATCTAAACATGATGAGTGGTAACCATAAGCATCAGGACCACGACCAGGAGCACCCGGAGACGCGGCTGACCCGGTAGATTCGATCTGCACGGCTCATCCTGTTATCTTTTTGTTAGTGAAGGCTCTCTTCCGCGACAACGTGGGAGGGAGCTTTTTACGTTTCATCCAGCCATCCGGGGACGTGCGCCAGGAATCCGGGGACGTGCGAAGAATTGGATAAGCTAGAAGCACGCCGAAACCGGCCACCGTTTGCCGCTTGAGAAGGAGGCACATCGTGAAGACAGCAGCGTTGCGAATTTTCGCGATCGGTGTGGGAGTGGTGCTGCTCAGCTCCGCTTACACCCGCATGCATTCCGCGTCCGTGATGACGGATGCCGCCAAAGCGTTCCTCAGCTCGCTCACGCCCCAACAGCGCGCCCAGGCCACCTTCCAGTTCGATAGCGACGAGCGCTTCAACTGGCACTTCATCCCCAAGGAACGAAAAGGTCTCTCGCTGCATGACATGACTGGGGAGCAAAAGCAACTCGCGCACGCCCTGGTGGCCGCGGGCTTGAGCCAGCAAGGCTACATCAAAGCCGTCAGCATCATGAGCCTGGACGAAGTACTCAAGGTTCTGGAATCAGGCAAGGGCCCGCATCGCGATCCGGAGGGTTATTTCTTCACGGTGTTCGGCGAGCCCTCCGCCACCGGCACCTGGGGCTATCGCGTGGAAGGGCACCATTTCAGCCAGAATTTCACCATCGTCAATGGCAAGGTGCAGGGCGCGCCCAGCTTCTTTGGAACCAACCCGGCTGAGATCAAGGAAGGTCCGCGCAAGGGCCTGCGCATACTGGCACGCGAGGAGGATTTGAGCCGGCAGCTGGTGAAGTCGCTCACGGCCGATCAAAAGAAAGCCGCCGTGATCAGCCAGGATGCGCCCAAAGACATTCTCACGGAAGCTTCGCGCAAGGCCGCGCTCAACGGCCAGGCGAGCGGTTTGTCAGCTTCCAAGATGACGGCAGCGCAGCGTGCGATCTTTCAAAGCTTGCTCGACGAATACTGCCAGAACATGACGGACCAGATCGATCAGGCGCGCGAAGATCAGATCAAGAAGGCCGGAAACAATCTCTATTTTGCGTGGGCCGGCGGCGAGGAGCCGGGGCAAGGCCATTACTATCGCATCCAATCGCCCAGTTTCCTGGTGGAGTTCGACGACACGCAAGATCACGCTAACCACATTCACTCCGTTTGGCGCGATTTTGATGGCGACTTCGGCCTGGATCTGCTGAAGGAACACTACCAGAGCAGTCACCGCTAGCTTGTCCCTCTCGCGCCGCACTTTCGTAGCCTCCCTCGCCGGCGCGGGCGCTCGTCTTGGGGCCGATCAGGGCCGCGCGTATCCATCGGAGGCCAAGCGCTACGCCGACGAAGCCACCGAAAATGTCGTCGTTCGGTTGACCGATCCAGCGCACCAGAGCTGGTTGCCCGCCTGCTATTCGCGGCCGATCTCGCGCAAGAGCGATTTTTTGATTTATGCGAGCGACCGGTCTGGCAGCGTCCAGGCATATCGCCTGGATTTGAAGAACGGACAATCGCATGCGCTCACCGGGACGCCCGACTTGGTTGCCAGCTCCTTGAGCCTGGCCCCCGACGATCACGAGTATGCTTATCTCGCCGGGCGCATGCTCTACATGAGCCACTTGAGTGCCGGCCGCACGCGCGAGGTGTATCGCCTCGAAGAAGGATTCAACTTCGGAACGGGCTTCAGCTTGTCCGACGATGGCTTAGTCTCAGCGCTGGTGGAAGAAAAGCCGGGGATGAGCCGCCTGCGTCTGATCACGATGCGTACCGGCGCGGCCGCCACCATCGTGGAATCCGCCGATCCGATTTCCGATCCCCAGCCGCGGCCGAAGCGCGCGGGCCTGCTGTATCGAACCGGCGATTCCTTATGTGTGGTGAACTACGATGGGGCGCAAAATCGCAAACTGCGCACCGCTCCAGGTGGCCTGGGAACGGTTCTGTGGTCGGCCGACGGCCGAAGCATCGACTATCTGAACATCCCCACCGACCGGAAGCAACTGAACGACATCCGCGAATTCACCCCCGATACAAATGACGACCAGTTTGTTTCAGCCACCAGCCAGTTCGCCGTGTTCAATCGCAACGCCGACACCAGCGTGTTCGTGGGCGCCAGCGGGAGCAAGGCTTCGCCCTACATGCTGCTTCTGGTTCGCTCGGTGAAAAGGGAACTCACGTTGTGCCAGCATCGCGCGAGCGATCCACGGCAGGTGACTGCGTTCTTCTCTCCCAACAGCCAACGGGTGGTTTTTCAAAGTGACCGCGATGGCAAAATGGCGCTCTATTCCATCGCCGTGGATCGCCTGGTGGAAGCGACTGAGACCGAGCAGCCTTGAGCAAAGGGGCCGAGCCTTAGGCAAACAGACCGGCAAACGCTGCGCGCGTCCTTCGGATGTCGTGATTCGCCTCCATCTTCGTCCGGCCGGCGATGCCCATTTTCTCGCGAAGATCCCTCTGACCCAGCAGCGAGTGGATGGCGCGTGCGAATTCTCCGGGATCCGGTTTCTCGATCAGAATGCCGCAGCTCGGGTCGAGCACTTCCGGGATTCCTCCCACCTTGGATGCCACTACCGGCCGCGCGCTGGCCAGTGCTTCGAGCACCACCAGCGGCACGCCCTCGCTACGCGAAGTAAGAAGCAGCACGTCACAAGCGGCGTAGAGCGGAGCCAGATCGTCCACCTGTCCGCGGAAGTCGAAGAGGGAATCGAGGCCCAGCTTGTGGACGCGGCGCTCGAAGGCTTCTCTCTGGGGGCCGTCGCCAGCGATGATGAATCGGAAGTCGCGCTGCGGGCGCAGGATGGAAAGAGCCTGGGCGATATCGGCCACGAGCAGCGGCTGCTTGATCGGGTCCAGGCGAGCGGCGAAGAGAATGGTTTTTGTCGAATCGGAATTGAGCGGAGCCGGCCAGAATCGATCGAGATCCACACCGTTCGCGACCAGCAGGATCTTCGATTCAGGCGTTCCGAGTGCGAGCAGACGATCGCGAACCGCCTCCGACATCGCAACACGCGCATCAATATATGAGGCAACCTGGGCCACGGCCCCAATCTGGTCCCAAGCTTCATCCACGGAGTGGATCACGTCGATGATTTGTATGGCAGGCGCCAGCTTCTTGATGTGCGGGAGCGCAGCATACCCATAAAGACTGTTTTGGACAACGATACAGTCGCAACGCCAGTTAGATATTACCGAGCAGAGCGCCGCCGTCATTCGCTCGGGGGTGACCGCGCGCGCCAGATCGTAAACGTGGCTGACCTGTTCACGCCATTTCGCGAGCCACCGATCGTCGCGCGATTGCGTAGCCAGCAGCAAGGTTTCGAATCGGTTGGAACATAATGTCGATGCAATGTCGTAGAGCACCGACTCAGCGCCACCAGGACCGAGGTGCGGATTCATCAACGCCACTCGTTTCCGGCCAAGAGCAGGCTTAGGATAGTAGACCAGCGGCTCAATGACGGCGTCGCCGAACAGCACCGCGTTGGGCCGGAACTGCAGGTAGAAGGAGAGATCGAAGACCGGGCGCCCGGCGAATGCGTTGAGGCTTTCTTTGACGCGCAAAGGAATCAAGCGAGCCAGGGAGCTCGCGGGGTGATGGGTCCAGGCACGCGACGAGAGTAGCTCTGCGTTGAGCAAATGCCGGTGTAATCTGTTGCGTGCTCCGGATGGAGGCGGACGCTCGGAGCCTGATCCGCTCCAATGCGCCAGCGCAGCCAGTTCCGCGGCTTCCGGTTCCAGGACACGATCGATTGCGCTTACCACCGCGGGCGCCAGCGGAGATTTTCCCGGCGCAATCACTTCAACATCCTCAATGGTCTGATTGCCAGGAGGATCGACCGCGATGATCGATACCGCCGGCGACCAACGCGCTTTGATCCGCGCGCGGGCCTCGTACGCATAGAGTTCTGGATGCAGTCCGCGAATGTACGCGACCAACTCCTGGTGCCGGGTGAGCGCGGAATCGTACATCGATTCGCCATCCCTGCGGTATCGGAACAGCGGCTTCGGTACGTAACGTCCGAAACGGCCCTGCGCACCCAATCGGAGCCAGAACTCCCAGTCCTCGTAGCCTTTCATGGGCTCGTGGTAGCCGCCGGCTTCTTCCCAATCGCGTTTGCGGATCAGCGCTGCATAGGTCAGATAGTTGTGATCGAGCAATCGATACAAGTTGTACTCGCCGGGCTTCTCCCCATAGCTCCGCTTGCCAAAAACCTGATAATCGGAATAGGCGAAGGCGGCGTCGGAGCCGGAGCCGTCAAGTGCGGCCACGCATTCCGCGATGTAAGCGCCGTCGAGGAGATCGTCGGCATCCAGCGGCACAACATAGTCACCCTGAGCGGCGCGAAACCCGGCGTTACGGGCGGCGCCGAGCCCTCGGTTGGGCTGTTCGATGTAGGCGCTCACCAGATGCGAAGCCTGATCGAGAATCGCGCGGCTTTCGGGTTTGTCGGTGCCGTCGTTCACCAGGATGATTTCGGCGCGCGTGTAAGTCTGGGCCGCTGCCGATGCGATGGCCTCCAGAAGAAACGTAGCCGGGTTATAGGCAGGGATGACGACGGAAACCAAAGGGTCCGGCATGGGTCAGATAAAGATCCAGTCTATTCGAGAGCGGCGAGTTGTGCTTCCAACTCAGCCGGTAATGGCGCGGATACCGTGATTTGCTCGCCCGTTCCGGGACTAGTGAACGTGATTTGCCGTGCGTGCAGGAAGTAACGGCCAAAGGCGCCGGCCGGTGCGCCATATAGCTTGTCGCCCATTACGGGATGCCCGATGCTTGCCAGATGCACGCGAATCTGGTGCGTGCGTCCCGTACCGATTTTCACCTCGAGCAAGGTCAATTCTTTGAATCGCCTTATTACCCGATAGGACGTAATCGCTTGCCGTCCGTGAGCCAGGCGCGCGGTCATACGGACCCGGCGCACCGGATCCCTGGCAATGGGCGTGTTGATCCGCCCTGCATCGTTCTTCACGCGCCCGTGCACCAGTGCGACGTAGATCTTCTCTACCTTCCTGGCCGCGAACTGCTCGGCCAGATTGCGATGTGCGGCGTCGCTGCGTGCGACCAAGATGACGCCGCTGGTGAAGCGATCCAACCGATGCACTATGCCAGGGCGCAACTCGCCTGCGACGCTCGAAAGCTTTCCAAAGCGATGGAGCACGGCGTTGACCAGGGTCCCGGAGTGCTGGCCGGCGCCGGAGTGAACCACCATGCCGGCTGGTTTGTTGATGGCGATGACATCGGAGTCTTCATACAGCACTTCGAGCGGCAAGTCCTCGGCGGTGGCCTTGAGCGGCGCCAGTTCGCCCGGATGGACCTGGATGTGCTCGGCGCCCTTCACCAGGTAGGAGCGTTTCTCGGGTGCTCCGTTCACCAGAACGCGCCCCTGGTCGATCCAGTCTTGCAGCCGCGACCGGCTGTATTGCGGGAGCCGCTCCCGTAAGAACTGATCGAGTCTCTTGCCACGATCGTCCGCCGATACGTCCAACCCCAAATCGCTAATCGCCAATCCCCAGTTATATTCAATAGGTGATTCCGAGCGCAATAACTCGTGACAAGTCCGTGCTCGCGCTCTTGTTTCTTGGATTGCTTGCGGCGCGCCTGTGCCACAGCGGGATCGTGTGGGTGGAGGAGGCTTACCCCGCCGCCGCAGCCATCCAAATTTTGCATGGCAAGATGCTCTATCGCGACGTCTGGTTCGACAAGCCGCCGTTGTCGGCGCTGATTTATCTGCTGTGGGGCGCACGCACCGGCGTGGCGCTCAGAATCGCCGGAGCGGCGTTCATTTTCGCCTGCTGCTGGATGTTGTGGCGGTTCGCTCGCGATCTATGGGGCCCGCGCGAAGGGTTGGCGGCGGCGCTGCTGCTCGGATTCTTCCTCACCTTCGGGATTCCGGCTGCCGTGATGGCGCTCGCGCCCGATCTGTTGATGGTGTTGCCGCACATCGCCGCGGTCTATCTGGCGTGGCGCGGGCGACCGTTCTTCAGTGGCCTGGTGGCGGGCATGGCGCTGCTCGTTAATGCCAAGGCATTTTTCGTTTTAGCCGCCTGTCTGTTTTTCGCCTGGCGCGGCGCCGGATGGCTGCTCGCCGGCTTCGCGGTCCCGAACATTGTTGCACTGATCTGGTTTGGACGGCCTTACGTCGATCAAGTATGGCGCTGGGGAGCGCTGTACTCCGAGCAGACCTTCGCGTTCGCCACCGGATTCGTCAGAACCGGAAATTGGGCTGGGTTTCAGGCTGCGCTGGTAGTCGGCGCGGCAGTCGCACTGTACAAGGAAAATCGCCTCCGCTCGAAAATGATTCCCTGGCTACTCTTGTCGCTCGTGGCCGTCGCCGCGGGCTGGCGATTCTTTCCCCGATATTATTTCCAACTCCTGCCCGTGATGGCTCTGCTGGCCGCCCGAGGCTATACGTTACTCGGCAGATGCCGCGCTCTCCTGCTGGTGCTGCTGTTGATCCCCCTGGTTCGCTTTGGCCCGCGCTACGTCATGCTTGCCGACGACTTACTGCATAACCGGCCAAGTAACTGGAGCGATCTCGCGCTCGGCCAGGATAGTAAAGCGGTGTCCGACCGGATCGGCCACGCGGGCACATTATTGGTCTGGGGGTATCGCCCCGACATTTTCGCTTATACCCGGATGGCCGCCGGCAGCCGCTTCCTCGATTCCCAACCGCTCACCGGCGTTCTGGCCGACCGCCATCTCACCAGTTCACAGCCCTTCGCGCCGGATTGGGCCGCGCGCAATCGCCGTGAACTAATTGCCAGCGATCCCGTCTGGATCGTGGATGGACTGGGGCCATTGAATCCCGCTCTAGCGATAACGAATTTTCCAGACCTCCACGAATGGCTCGGAAATTATCGCGAAGCAGGCCGCACGCGCTTCTCGATCATTTACAAGTTGAAGTGAGCTACTCTCCGCTCCAGCACGCGACGCGTTTTTCCAGGAATGCCGACATCCCCTCCTGCGCGTCGTGCGCCAGCGAGTTCAAGGTCATCACTTCCTTGGCGTAGGCGTAGGCTTTGGGCTGATCCAGATCGATCTGCGCGTAATACGCCTGCTTCCCGAGCCCCACCGTGAAACTGCTGGCCTGCGCAATCTGACACGCGAGTTCGCGCGT
Organism: Bryobacterales bacterium; assembly: GCA_963781905.1. Lineage (GTDB taxonomy): Bacteria > Acidobacteriota > Terriglobia > Bryobacterales > Bryobacteraceae > Palsa-89. The sequence goes on along the minus strand of CAWAHZ010000010.1, from coordinate 1,977,969 downwards.
GGCGGATTCGAGTTCGACGGCTGGCACCGCGCGATTGACAAGCCCCCATTCGACGGCTGTGGCGGCATCCACCAGCTTGCCGGTGAGCAGCATCTCGAGGGCGCGCTTGCGCCCCACAGCCCGGCTCAAGGCCACCATGGGAGTGGTGCAAAATAATCCAATCTTCACGCCGGGCGTGGCGAAGGCCGCCTGATCGCTCGCGATGGCCAGGTCGCACGTCGCCACCAGTTGGCAGCCGGCGGCCGTGGCCACACCTTGCACCTGCGCAATCACAGGCTGCGCGATGGATTGGATCTTGGTCATCAGTTCGGTGCAGACGTCGAAGAGGTGGCGATAGTCGTTGACCGTTCGGCCGACTAATTCACTCAGGTCGTGGCCCGAGCTGAAGACTTTGCCGGAGGCGGCCAGGATAATTACGCGGACGCTCTTCTCGGCCGCCAGCTCATCCAGGACGGAGATCAACTCCGTCATCAATTCGAGCGATAGAGCGTTGCGGCGCTCCGGCCGGTTGAGCGTGACTACTCCGATTTGGCCGTCGGTCGATGCGAGCAGATGCTGGTAGGGCATAGACAGTAGAGATGTCCCTCTGCGGCCACCGTTTCATCGCCCGGCGTGATCGCCACACCGCTTTCGACGTGCAGGATGTCCGTGTATCCAGCGTCGCACAAAAACGCAACGATCTCGCCCGCCTTCTGGCGCTTCTCGCGTATGGTTTCGCCATGCATCTCGAGGAATAACCGGGGATGGTGTGCGTCGAGTGTGGCTCGTGCGCCTTTGAGCGCCTCGAGCTCCCAGCCTTCGATGTCGATCTTGATCAGATCGGGCGCGGGCAGCGAAGCGGCGGCGATGTCCTCGTCGAGCGTTGTAATTTGAACGGGCTGCGAAACGCCGGCGGCCGCGTCCGGGTTGAGCGATCCACCGCCGGCCATAGCAGGATCGTACAGCAATCTTCCGGATCGCGCCTGGCTACCAACCGCCAGCTTGCGAACTTGAACGTTGGTCAGATTGTTGAGCCGAATATTCTCAATCAAACGTGCGTGATTCATCTGGTTCGGCTCATAGGCCACCACACGCGCGCCACGCGCGGCGAAGAACAGCGTCAGAATGCCGTGGAAAGCGCCGACATCGTAAACCACCAATCCGTCCAGCGGCAGATCGCGCCAAAACATTTCTTCTCTGTTCGGTGCACCGGCCGGTATCCAGCCTAATCCGCCCTTGCGCTGCATGCCGCGAATCAATCCATGGCGGACGGTGTAGGTGAAGCGATCAAAAAGATTTTGGCTGATCCACGCGACCGCGCGATGCCGGAGCGAGTAATGCTCAAAGGGAAGGTCGTCGGCGCTAAGCGAGTTCGAGGATTTCGCGAAGTGCATCTTCTACGGCGCCCAAATGCCCCGCACTGAGTAGTTCGATTCGGCGCACCAACCTCTCCTTCGCAATGGCACGAACCTGATCGATCACCGCAACGGCCTGCAGTCCAGAACATGTGACGCCAACCGTCACGGGAGGGGCGGCGCGCGGCGAACTGCTCAGCGGAACCACAACTACCGTTCGGCGGTGCTCATTCACGACGCTGTTGCTGACCACTACGCAGGGCCGCGTTTTCGCGATCTCGGACCCCACGGTGGGGTCTAAATTGGCCCACCAGATCTCACCGCGCCGGGGCATCTGACCCGCTGAGGCCTTCCCAAGGTTCCGGCATTGCATCGACCATAGCGTCGAAATCCCGCTCGATTTCTCTCAGGTCAGGATCTTGATTTGCGATTTCGCAAGCCTGAATCAGCCGCTTGTCGCGCTCGGCGAGCTTTTCGGCGATGGCATCGGCCACATAGCGCGACCGGTCACGCGCGGGAACTCGCCGGGTGAAGGTGGACGCGACATCGTCCGGGAGGCTGAAGGTCATTTTGCGGCTCGGCATACAGCCATACTACCATACTTCGGTATGGCTGGCTAGTCGTCTTCCCCGCCGCCCACCTTCAGCACCGCCAGGAATGCCTCCTGCGGGATTTCCACCCGGCCCACTCGCTTCATCCGTTTCTTGCCCTCTTTTTGCTTTTCGAGGAGCTTGCGCTTGCGCGAGATGTCGCCGCCGTAGCACTTCGCCAAAACGTTCTTCCCCATGGCCTTAATGGTCTCGCGCGCAATCACCTTGTTGCCGATGGCGGCTTGCAGCGCCACTTCAAACATTTGCCGGGGGATCAGCTTGCGCAGCCGCTCGATGAGGAGCTTGCCGCGCTCATAAGCAAATTCCTTGTGAACGATCATGGACAGCGCATCAACGGGATCGCCAGCCACCAACACGTCCAGCTTCACCATCGGCGAGACGCGATAACCGGAGAGATGATAATCGAGCGATGCGTACCCGCGCGATGACGATTTCAGCCGGTCGTAGAAATCGAGCACGATCTCGTTCAGCGGCAGCTCGTATAGCAACAGCACACGTCCGGTGCCGATGTACTCGAACTTCTTCTGCGTACCGCGCTTTTCTTCCAGCAGCTTCAGGATCTCGCCGACATATTCCTCGCGCGTGATCACTGTGGCGTCGATAATAGGCTCTTCAATCTGCTTGATAGCCGAGGGGTCCGGGAACTTGCTTGGATTGTAAACCTCAATCAGATCCCCATTCAACGCCGTCACTTTATAGCGCACACCCGGCGCGGTGGTGATCAGATTAATCTGAAATTCACGCTCCAGACGCTCCTGGATGATCTCCAGATGCAAGAGTCCGAGAAATCCGCAACGAAAACCAAATCCCAGCGCTACCGAGTTCTCCGGCTCAAAGTTAAACGCACTGTCGTTCAGCCGCAGTTTTTCGAGCGCCTCGCGCAACCTGCCGTGCTCGTGGGATTCCACCGGATAGAGCCCGGCGAAAACCATGGGCTTGATTTCCTGGAAGCCGGGCAGCGGCTCAGCCGCGGGATTTTCAACGCTCGTCACGGTGTCGCCGATCTGCGCGTCGGAAACGGTCTTGATATTGGCAAACAGGAACCCGGCTTCGCCAGCGGAAAGCTCGTCGCAGGGCACCGGCTTGGGCGATTGGTAGCCCAGGCCATCCACTTCGCAAATGGCTCCGGTGGCCCATAGCTTGATCTTCTGCCCCACTCGCAGTGTTCCGTCCACCACACGAACCAGGATGATCACGCCGCGGTAAGGATCGAACCACGAGTCGAAAATCAGCGCTCGCAGCGGCGCATCGGGCGAGCCTTTGGGCGCGGGCACCAGGCGCACCACCGCCTCCAATACTTCGGTGATCCCGACGCCTTGTTTGGCGCTCACCAGGATCGCGTCCTCGGCGGGCAGCCCGATCAACTGCTCGATCTGTTCGCGGATTCTCTCGGGCTCCGCCGACGGCAGATCGATTTTGTTGATCACCGGAATAATTTCGAGATTGTGATTCAACGCCAGGTAGGTGTTGGCCAGGGTCTGCGCTTCCACGCCTTGCGACGCATCCACCACCAGCAGCGCGCCTTCACAGGCTTGCAGGCTACGGGAGACTTCGTAAGTGAAATCGACGTGCCCCGGCGTATCGATCAGATTGAGCTGATACATTTGGCCGTCGGCGGCTTTGTAATTCAAGCGCACTGCATGGGCTTTGATGGTGATGCCGCGCTCGCGCTCCAGATCCATGGTGTCCAGCACCTGCTCCATCATTTCGCGCTGCTGGAGCGCGCCGGTGGCTTCGAGCAGGCGGTCGGCCAGCGTCGACTTGCCGTGATCGATGTGCGCGATGATAGAGAAATTCCGGATGAAAGCGGGATCCATGCGGTAGAATGAGGCCTGAAACTCAAGTATCCCATATGTCTTCCGCGATCCACTCCAAGTGACCGAAGGAAAACCGATCGAAGAGCATTTTGACGCGGGTGGATTCAAGTTTGTCGTGCTGTGCGCACAGTTCAATGGTTTCATCACGGACCGCTTGCTGACAGGCGCTTTGGAGGCTTTAGAGCGGGGTGGCGCGGCCGCTGCCGACATCGAAATCATGAAGGTGCCTGGCGCCTGGGAACTGCCGCTGGCGGCCAAGGCCGTGGCTGAAGCCCATAAGCCGGATGCGATCATCGCGCTAGGCGCTGTGATCCGCGGCGATACGCCGCATTTCGATTACGTGGCGGGCGAAGCAGCCAGCGGCCTGATGGCGGTGCAGCTGGAAACCGGCATCCCGGTGGCGTTCGGCGTCTTGACGACGAATACGGTGGAACAGGCCAACGATCGCACCGGCGGAAAACACGGCAACAAGGGCTACGACGCCGCAGTCACAGCCATCCAAATGGCCAACCTGATTCGCGGGCTGCGAAAATAGATTCAGATGGCGGCCCGTCACCGATCACGCCAGCGCGCACTGCAAGTTCTTTATCAATGGGACATGACCAAGCGCCCGGTTGACGAGGCCATTCGCGCGTTCTACGACACGCTCGACGCGGACAAAATTGCAGCCGGGTCCATGGAGCATGAGCCCATGGAACAAGAGCCCATGGAACAGGAGATGGAAGAGCAGGATGACGAGTCCGGCGAGGAACTGGCCTCGGGGCGAGATCCGTTCATGGAAGAGCTGGCCCGGGGCGCCTCGCAAATGGCGGCGGACATCGACCAGCGCATCGCCGGGAAATCGGCGCACTGGAAGTTAGAGCGCATGCCCGTCGTGGATCGCAACATCCTGCGTCTCGGCATCTATGAGATGAGCCGCCAGGATACGCCGGCCGCGGTGGTGATCGATGAAGCGCTGGAACTGGCGCGGCAGTTTTCGGGCGAAGAGTCGGTGGCGTTCATCAACGGCGTTCTGGACGCGGTTCATAAGGACATGAACATCCCGCACGCATGAACATCCTGATGGTGGCTTCCGAAGCGGCGCCCTTCGCAAAAACAGGTGGACTGGCCGATGTTTTAGGCGCGCTGCCCGCCGCCCTGGCCGAGCGCGGCGAACAAATGGCCGTAGTGCTGCCCGCGTATCGCGAAAATCATTATCCCCGCGCCACACGCGACGCTTACCGGAGTCTATGGATTCCCATTGGCCCCGGCTACCTGGTGGATATCCGGGCGAGCACCGAGCGCGGCGTTACGTACTATTTCGTCGAGTGCCCCGCGCTCTATGATCGCCAAGGGATCTACGGTACTCCTGCCGGCGATTTTTCGGATAACCATGTGCGCTTCGCCGTGCTTTCAATGGCCGCCATCGGCGTGGCGCGGCATCTGTTCCGGCCCCATATCCTGCACCTGCACGACTGGCAGGCGGCGCTGACTCCCGTTTATCTACGCGAACATTTTAGCGGCGATCCAACGTTTCTCGGGGTCAAAACGCTGCTCACCATTCACAACCTGGGGTACCAGGGCCTGTTCCCTCCCGAAGTGCTGCCCGAAATCGCGCTCGATTCACGGCTGCTGAACCCGGATCAACTGGAGTTTTTCGGCCGTGTCAATTTCCTGAAAGGGGGCATCGGCTTTAGCCACGCCACGAGCACCGTCAGCCAAGGCTATGCGCGTGAGATTCAAACATCGGAATACGGATTTGGTTTGGACGGGTTTCTGCGCCGCCACGGCCCCATCACCGGGATCGTCAACGGCGTGGATTACAACGAGTGGAATCCCGAGCACGATCCGGCGCTGGCGCAGAATTACTCAGCTAGGGACCTTTCCGGAAAACGCGCGTGCAAACAGGCGCTACTCGCGGAGTACGGCCTGCCGCACGACGATCTGGACCGTCCCCTGCTCGCGATTATTTCGCGCTTCGCCGCCCAAAAAGGCTTCGACATCCTGGCCGACGCGGCAGCGCGGCTGATGCAGGAAGACGTGCAGCTGGTGGTGCTGGGATCGGGGGATCTGCTTTACGAAACCATGTTCCGCAAGCTGGCGGAGACCTACCCGCATAAGGTGGGCCTGCGCGTCGGCTACGACACTGGTTTGTCGCACCGGATGGAAGCCGGAGCCGACATGTTTCTCATGCCGAGCCGCTATGAACCCTGCGGCTTGAACCAGATTTACAGCCTGAAGTACGGGACCGTCCCTGTGGTGCGCGCAACGGGTGGGCTGGATGATACCATTGACGATAGTACCGGATTCAAGTTTCGCGACTATTCTGGCGATGCACTACTAGAAGCAGTGCGGCAAGCCCTGAAGGCCTTCCAGAATATGGAGAGTTGGACGCGGAGGATGCGGTTGGGCATGGAGAAAGATTTCTCCTGGAGTGCCTCGGCCGGCGAGTATGTAGACTTGTACCGGCGGCTTAGGGCGGGTTGAATCCTTTTAACCGGTTACTACATCAATTGTGAGGGGAGCGAAAAGCAAGTTATGGCTGGTGCGAATACACTGACGTTTACCGATGCGGGCTGGGATAAGGATGTACTGAACTCCGACGCCCCGGTGCTGGTGGACTTTTGGGCGGAGTGGTGCGGGCCGTGCCGCATGATGACGCCGACCATCGACGCCATCGCGGAGGCTTATGCCGGCCGCGTGAAAGTGGGCAAGCTGAACGTGGACGAAAACGGCGCCACCAGCATGCGCTACAACGTGCGCGGCATTCCCACGCTGCTGCTGTTCAAAGGCGGCAAGGTGGTGGAGCAGAAGGTAGGGGCGGTCGGCAAGACCGACGTGCAGAAGATGCTGGACGCCCACGTGGCAACGCCCGCATCTACGCAGGCGTCGTAAGAGCCCCTTCGGAAGCCGATCCTACTAAAGCAACGTATTTGGCGAAAACGCCCGAGCGGTAACGCGGCTCGGGCTTTTTCCATTTAGCGAGCCGTTCTCGCACCACGTTTTCGGGCACTTCCAGATTGATGGTGCGATTGGCGATGTCGATGTGGATGGTATCGCCTTCCACAACCGCGGCGATCGGGCCGCCGACTGCGGCTTCCGGCGCCACATGGCCCACGCAGAATCCGCGCGTGGCCCCGCTGAACCGTCCATCGGTGAGAAGCGCGACGCTTTCGGAGAGCCCCGCGCCCACGATCGCGCTGGTCACACCCAGCATCTCGCGCATTCCCGGCCCTCCGCGCGGGCCTTCGTAACGGATCACGACAATATCGCCCGCTCGAATCTTGCCACTGGTAGCCGCTGCCATGGCCGCTTCCTCGTTTTCGAAAACACGGGCCGGGCCGCGCTGCTCGCTACGCTCGATCCCAGTCACCTTGATCACGCACCCGTCCGGCGCGAGCGACCCGCGCAGAATCACCAATCCGCCGCTCTTCTTGATCGGTTTGTCGAGCGGATGGATCACCTCCTGGCCGGGTGTTTCCTTGGCTTCCGCTGCTTCGACGCCGAGCGTCCGGCCGGTCACCGTCATGGCCGATCCGTCGGCGTACCCGCCTTCCACCAGCCGCTGAGCGATCACCGGAATGCCGCCGGCTTTGTCGACATCCACCGCCACGAATTTGCCCGCCGGTTTCAGATCCACTAACAGCGGGGTGCGCTCGCTGATGGTCTGGAAATCGTCGATGCCCAGCGGAATTCCGGCTTCGCGCGCAATTGCCAGAAGATGGAGCACCGCATTGGTGGATCCGCCCGTGGTGGCTACCGACGCTATGGCATTGTCGATGGCCTTGCGCGTCACGATGTCGCGCGGCCGCAGATTATTCTTCACCAGATCCAGGATCAGCCGGCCACAACGCGCCGCAACACCGTGCTTGCGAGCGTCCACCTGCGGTACCGCAGCCGTCCCCAGGGGCGACAGACCGATCAGTTCCATGACCGTCGCCATGGTGTTGGCTGTAAATTGTCCGCCGCACGCGCCCGCGCCGGGACAAGCCGAGTTCTCGATCTCGAGGAACTCCTCGTCCGACATCCTGCCCGCCGAATTCGCACCCACGGCCTCGTAGACGTCCTGAATGGTCAGATCGCGCCCGTTGTGACGGCCCGGCAGAATGGACCCTCCGTACAAAATCAACGCCGGCGTATTCAGCCGCAGCAGCGCCATCGCCGCGCCTGGGATGGTCTTGTCGCACGCCACCAGCGCGACGATGCCGTCGAACATATGGCCGCGCGCCACCAGCTCAATCGAATCGGCGATCAGGTCGCGGCTCACGAGCGACGCCTTCATCCCTTCGGTGCCCATGGTGATGCCGTCGCTGATCGCGATGGTGTTGTACTCCATCGGCGTGCCGCCGGCTTGCCGGATGCCTTCTGCGACGTCAACCGCCAGCTCGCGCAATTTGAAATTGCACGGCATGGTGCCGATCCAGGTATTCGCGATGCCGATGCACGGCTTCTTCATGTCCTCGTCGGTGAGGCCAATGGCTTTCAGGAACGCGCGTGCCGGAGCGCGGTCCTTGCCCTGGGTGATGGTGTAACTATTCAGCTTCATGCGAACTTACAGTGTAACCGCTCGCTTTCTTTCAGGGAACAACCACGTCGAAATACTCAACATCAATGCGTTCCAGGATTGCGCGAATCTTCGGAAGTAAATCTTCCCATACGTGGACGATTGATGCCGGTCGAATGCCTCTTGGTCGCCGTACTGCTCTTCCACAATGTAAGCGCGTGGATTTGTCCGCGATTTGAGTAGCGAATAGTACAAGCAATCCGGCTCGGCATCGCGTATCGCCACGCGAAGCTCGCGAAACAGCGTTTCGAACTCCTGCTCATGTCCTTCTTTGACCAGTATGGTCTTCAATCCGCCTGTCTGCATTCACTCTCCTATCTACATATGATGGACTCGTGAGGGCAATCGAAATCAAGCGCCTGGCGCGCGAGTGCGGCTTCGAGCTGGCCGGCATCGCGGTTGCCGAGCCGCTGCCCGACGACAGCCGGCGCTATCTCGATTGGATCGACCGCGGGATGGCTGGCGCGATGGGCTATCTGGCTGATCGCAGGGCGGCCGTCAGAACCGACCCCAAGCTCTTGCTTGCGAGCGCGCGCTCCATCATCTGCGTTGGCAAGCTCTATAACAGCGCCCAGCCGCGCTCTACCGAAATCAGTGAAGACGGCATCGGCTGGATCTCGCGTTACGCCTGGGGCGAGGATTATCACGACGTGCTGCGCCGGGGTTTGGAGCAGCTGGCACTGAAGCTGGGCGTCGATCACGAATATAAGATTTGCGTGGACACTGCGCCGTTACTGGAACGCTCCTATGCGCGCGAAGCCGGCCTCGGCTGGATCGGCAAGAACACCTGCCTGATCAATCAGGAAATCGGCTCATGGGTTTTCCTGGGCGAGATCGTCACTTCGCTCGAACTGGAATCCGACGCCCCTCCGGCGGACCGCTGCGGAACCTGCACGCGTTGCATCGATGCATGTCCCACGCAAGCCATCGCTGCTGACGGCTACGAAATCGACGCCCGGCGGTGCATTCCCTACTTCACTATTGAACTGCATGCTGCGGCGCCGGAGGAGATGCGGGCGGGCATCGGCCAGCACATATTCGGCTGCGATATCTGCCAGGACGTCTGCCCCTGGAATTCGCGCGCGCCGGTGGCACAAGAGCCCGCGTTTGAGGCTCGCCATTTTGCGCCCCAGCTGGAAGAGCTCGCCAGGATGACCGAAGCCGATTTCCAATCGCGCTTTCATGGCAGCCCTATCCAGCGGGCCAAATACGCTGGATTTCTGCGCAATGTCGCGATCGCGATGGGCAACAGCGGCCTCGAAAAGTTTCGCGAGCCGTTGGAACACCTGGCCGCATTCGAGAATCCGCTGGTGGCCGAACAAGCGCTCTGGGCGCTCCAGCAGCTTACTACTCCCGGAACTCACGTTTCCTGAGCAACATGCCTGTCTCCGCATACAACCGGCTGGGCATACAACAGCCGGCTGGGCATACAATAAGAATGGAAGTGCAGTAAGCGGTGGAGTCCGCTCAATGCCGTCCCGTACCGCTCTTGCGGCGTTCCTCGATGGCCAATGACTCCTACAGTGGCATCGCTGTGGGTGTGTTGGCAACCCCTCAGCAAGCCACCAATGAACGTCGAAGGAGATGAGCGCGCTTGGACAAATATCTCGCCGTCCTAACTGGCGCCGGGCTTGGCGGATTGGCTCGCCATCTGGCAGGTACGTGGATCATGGCCAAGTACGGCGGCCGTTTTCCGCTCGGCACGTTCGTGATCAACGTCACGGGATCGTTCCTGATCGGCGTCTTGATGACGCTGCTCACCGAACGCTGGCAGCCCCATCCCAACTGGCGTTTGTTCCTGGTGGTCGGTGTGTTGGGCGGATACACCACATTTTCGAGCTTCGAATACGAGACCTATCGCGCAGTACGCGATGGTGCGCGCTGGGTGGGCCTTTTTTACGTGACGGGCAGCGTGATCGTCGGATACCTGGGCGTTTGGCTGGGAGCGGTTTTGGCCACGCGTCGCTAAGAAAGGGAATGGAATGCTGACCAAAGGTCCGGCGAAGAAGGTTACGATTTTCATCAACGAAGACGCGCCGCACCGCGTGACGGCGCTGCACGACGCCCTGATGACGTTTCTGCTCCACAAAGGCGTCGCGGGCGCCACCGCGACACGGGCGTTCTCCGGCTTCGGCTCTCATCATGCGTTACACACACCGCGCATGGAAGCCACAGCCGAGCATCTGCCTATTCGCATCGAGTTCATCGAGAGCGCCGAACGAGTAGAAGAATTGCTGCCCACGCTTTATGAGATGGTCACCGACGGTCTCATTGAAGTGCAAGATACCACTGTAATTAAGCTCACGCGCGCCCGGTCCGAGCAGGAGCCGAAGCTGCCACATCAGCGAAAGGTGGGGCCCGCCAAGATGCTGCGGATATTTTTGGGCGAGGCCGACAAATGGCACGACGAGCCGCTCTACGATGCCATCGTAAAAAAGCTTCGCTTGCTGGACATTGCGGGAGCCACGGTGTACCGCGGAATCCTGGGATACGGAGCGAAGGGGCACGAGCACAAGAAGAGCTTTCTGCACGTCTCGCGGGACCTGCCGATTATGTTGTCGGTGATCGATACTCCCGAGAAGATTCTTGCCGCTGCCGAAATGGTGGAAGGGATGCTCGAAGACGGGTTGCTCGTGATCTCGGACGTCGACATGGTCCGTTTGGTCCGCAGCCTGGCCAAGGAGGAAACGCATGATGGCGGCGCCGAAACCCGCTAAGCTCTTACGCATCCACATTTCGGAGTCGGACCGCTATCGCGGAAAGCTGCTGCTGGAAGCAATCATTGCCAAATGCCGTGAGCTCAAGATCGCCGGCGCCACGGTCTTCCAGGGCCTGGAAGGCTTCGGCGATTCCGCGGAATTGCATCGCGCGCATCTGGTGCGGCACGATCAGCCGATCGTGATTGCCATCGTCGATACTGCCGAGAATCTGGGCCGCCTGGTTCCCGCCGTGGAAGAGATGCTCGACACCGGGGTTCTGGCGACGTCGGACGTGGAGATGATACGCGTCGAGAAGCTCACGCGCTAAGTGTAAGATCCAAATGCACTTATGGTCTAACCAGCCCGCCGTTTCAAGCCGGGGCTGACAGGAACAACAGGCGAAATCAGGCTTGGCTCTGTTGGGTCATAAGACAGGAACGCCCAGAAATGGCAGGTCCTTTCTAAATCGGCCAAGCAATGCTAAACTATAATTAATGCAACACCATCACCACACCGAAATCACCGATTCCTATCATTGTAAGCGCTCGCAATCCGGCGATGTAGTGCACGTTTACAATTCCAACAACTACCTGATGGCGGAGTACATCGTTGGCACCGGCCGAACCAGTTGGCAGCGCGTCGCGCCCTTGACGCAGCGAGAATCGGTGGAGAAGTGGCTCAGGAACAACTATCCCGTTCCCAGCGCTCCGGAACCAGTGAAGGTACAGGCCACCAAGTCGAAGAACGGCAAAAAAGCGGTTTCGAGCCGCGCCTAAACACTCGCGCCGCGCCCCACGCGCGAAGTCCGATCGTTAGACTGGGCTTGCTTCTCGCCGCTGGCACTCGCCTCGGCGTCCCACTCCTCGTCTGAACCGCGCGTAGCAAGCGGCGCTCTCCTGACTTATCATATAAGTCAAATGTCGACCGCCGAAGAACTGCAGGAAGAACTCGAAAAGGCCAAAGAACCTTTCGACAAAAAGGTCGCGGCCACCATGGCGATTCTGGCCGCGTTTCTGGCCGTCGTGTCCGTGCTGGGCCACATCATGACCACCGAAGAACTGCTGGTGCAACAGAAGGCATCCGATCAGTGGTCGTATTATCAGGCCAAGTCCATCCGCAGGTATCAATCCGAAGTGGCGCGCGATCTCTTCAGCGGGATGAAGCTCGGCGATCAAAGTGCGCAATACCAGAAGAATTCCGAGAAATACAAGAAGGACGACGAAGACATTCAGGATGAGGCGCAGGGCCTGGAGCGGGAGAGCCATCTGCGCGGCCGGCAAGCGCTAGGGTTCCATTTCGGTGAAGTATTTCTCGAATTTTCCATCGTCCTGGCGTCGCTCGCGATCCTAACCAAGCGTCATTTCCTTTGGTATGCATCCATTTTGAGTGGAACCGTCGGGGCCGTGGCAGCAGCCACCATCTTTTACGCCCCCTCGATTGTGGAGCAGCTACAGCATTAAGATGGATTTGATGGTTGAAAATGTGAAGCCGGGCGTTTCCGCCCGCGACGCTCGAGTTGTGCTCTTTGATTTCGATGGCACGTTGTCATTGATCCGCTCGGGCTGGATGAATGTGATGGTCCCCATGATGGTCGAGATCCTGCTTGACCTGAAGACCGGTGAATCCGAAGAGCAACTGCGCGCGCTGGTGGAAGGGTTCGTCTGGCGGCTCACGGGGAAGGAGACCATCTATCAGATGATGGCGTTCGCCGAAGCGGTGGAAGCGCGCGGCGGCCAAGCGCTGGATCCATTAGCGTATAAGAAAATGTATTTGGACCTGCTGTGGCAAAAGATCGAAAAGCGCGTGGAAGGTTTGCGCAAAGGACAAACAGATCCGGAAGAGTTTCTGGTTCCGGGCTCGCGCGCGCTGCTGGAACGTTTAGGGGAAAAGGGGTTGAAAATGTATCTGGCCAGCGGTACCGATGAAATCTATATGAAAGAAGAGGCGCGCCTGCTGGGTGTGTCTCAGTATTTCGACGGAGGCGTTTACGGCGCTCTGGATGACTACAGTTTCTCCAAGGCCATCCTGATCCAACGCATTCTCTCCACTTCAGAATTTCAAGGGCATGAATTCCTTGGTTTTGGCGATGGCTACGTGGAAATAGAAGAAGTGAAGAACGTGGGTGGCGTGGCCGTGGGGGTGGCAAGCGAGGAGCCCGCCTGCAGCCGCGTGGACGAATGGAAACGCCAGCGCCTGATCGGCGTGGGCGCGGACTATATTGTTCCCAATTACCTCTGTGGTGAAGAGCTATTTTCTTCGCTCTTCCCAGCCTGATGCCGCTCAGGACTGCCGAGATTCTGGCGGCCATCCCCAAATACTCGGCGTTGGTGGTGGGCGACATTTGTCTTGACCGCTGGTGTACTTACGATCCAGCCATGGCCGAGCCTTCGCGCGAGACCGGCATTGCGAGAGTCGCTGTCATCTCCACCGAAGTGGCTCCAGGCGGCGGTGGCAACGTCGCCAACAATCTCGCGTCGCTGGGCGTCAGCAGGTCCGCGGTATTGGGAGTGCTTGGCGACGACGGCTCGGCGCACGAGCTCACTCGTTCACTCAACGCGCGCGGCATCTCGACCGACCTATTAGTGCGGTCCGACAAAGCGCCCACCTTCACCTACACCAAACTCATCAACGCTACCAGCGGCGTCGAAGATTTGCCGCGGGTCGATTTCATCAATACGCGTCCCCTGCCCGATTCGGTGGAGCAGGAGGTTATCGAGTATCTGCGGGAGTTCGCAGTTTCGTTCGATATCATTTTCGTTTCCGATCAGGCCGATACTCGCAGTGGTGGAGTCATCACTCCGTCGGTGAGGGCGCTGCTCGAAGAGATTGCGAAAGCCGATCCCAAGAAAATCATCTGGGTGGATTCGCGGCTGCGAGTGGAACGTTTTCACCACATGATTCTGAAGCCCAACGAGCGCGAGGCCGCCGCCGCTTCCATCGGGCTGTTCGGCGAGCTGGATTACCAGCGCTTGCGCGGTCACGCCAATTCGAGGCTCATGTTCGTGACCAAGGCGGCCGAGGGAGTAGTGGTTGTCGAGGACGCGGCCGAGACTGCCGTTCCGGCGTTCCGAGTCGACCATCCGGCCGATGTTTCAGGCGCGGGCGATAGTTTCTCCGCTGGTGCGGCGCTGGCTCTGGCCATCACCGGTTCCGCGCATGGAAGCCGCACGCTTTGGGAACCTGGTGGCGTCCATCACGGTGAAGAAGCGCGGCACGGGCGTTGCAAGCCCCGAGGAAGTCCTGGCGGCCTCTGGGGCATGAGCAAGCTGGGCGCATGAGCACGCTGGCACCATGAGCACTCTGGCAATTGACATCGGGGGCACCAAATTCAGCGTGGCGGTGTTTGAAGGCAAGCGAATGGTGGAGCGCGAATCTCACTCTACCGATCGGGCGGGCGGACGCGATTGGATGCTCGCGAAAATCGCGGACGTCGTGAAATCATTGCGCTCGCGCCATCGACTGGATTGCTGTGGTATCGGATTTGGCGGTCCGGTGGACTTTGTTCAACAGCGCGTGGCCCTGTCCACCCACGTCACTGGTTGGAACGATTTCGATCTCCCCGGCTATTTGACGGAACTGCTCGGATTTGTTCCCGGCGTTATTCCCATAATCGATAACGACGCCAACGCGGGCGCGCTCGGCGAGGGCCTCTACGGCGCCGGATACGGCTACCGGCCGCTGTTCTACCTGACGCTTTCCACTGGCATCGGCGGAGGGTTGGTGGTCAACGATAACGTCTATCGCGGCGCCGATTCCTATGCCGGCGAGATCGGCCATTTAACCATCCGGCCGGATGGTCCCAAGTGCCTCTGCGGTTCACACGGTTGTCTGGAGCGGATGTGCTGTGGATTGTGGCTGGAGCGCGATCATGGAAGGCCGGCCAGTGAATTGTTCCTGGATCCAGAATTTGTGGAACGCTACGTGGTCGATTTGGCGTTGGGCCTGAAGGCCGCCATCATGCTCTTGAATCCGGCGCGCATTGTTATCGGCGGCGGCATCAGCAAAGCGCGCGATCGATTGTTCGTGCCTTTGCAGGCCGAACTACGCCGCCAGATCACGGCGTGGTCGCGAGCGCGCATCGATGTGGTTCCGGCGGGGCTTGGCGATGACAGTGTCTTGTGGGGCGCCATGGCGCTGGCCACCCGGCGAACTGCATGACGCTGCCCGCGTTTTATCCCATAGTCTCTAGCGTCGCAACGGCTGAAGCTGTGCTGGAAGCCGGCGCAAAGATCCTGCAGTATCGAAACAAGCAATTCTTTTCCCGTGCCGCCTTCGAAGATGCCAGCCGAATTGCGGAATTGTGCCGGCAGGGCGGCGCAATGTTCGTGATGAACGATCGTGCCGACGTCGCGGCTCTGTTGAAAGCGGCGCTGCATCTGGGCCAGGAGGATCTGGCCCCTTCCGACGCCCGGCGAATCCTGCCCGCGCGGGCAATCGTCGGATTCTCGACGCACAACGAAAAGCAGTTGCGCGAGGGCGATGGAGAGCCGGTGGACTACCTTGCAATCGGTCCTATCTTCGCCACCGGATCCAAGCAGAATCCCGATCCTGTGGTCGGACTGGAGCAGCTTCGTGCGTTGCGGCGGCTCACGCAGAAGCCTCTGGTGGCCATCGGCGGCATCACTCGCGAATTAGCGCCACAAGTTTTCGCGGCCGGAGCGGATTCCATCGCCGTCATCAGCGATCTCGTTCCCGATCCACGCGCGAGGGCGGCGGAATGGCTGGCGATTAGTGCTGGTGTTCGTGTTCGTGATGGTGGTGTGCCTGAGGCGCGGTGACTAGAATATTGCACGGTGCATCCGACAGCGCGCACTTGGTGTGCTCGAACTGAACGGTGGTGTGATTGATTTCGTACTTGCAAAGTACGTCGTTGATCCGGTGCAGAATGGCGTTGCTCTCCGAAGGCGGCATGTCTTCGATGAGCACATGGCAGCTCAACGCGTGCGCACTCGAACCAAGGCTCCAGATATGGAGATCGTGAACGTCGATCACGCCGTCGAGTTGCCGCATCGCCCCGGTCACTTCGTCGAGCTCGATGCCGCGTGGCAGGCCTTCGAGCAACACGTTCAGCGATTCCTGGATAATGTCCCACGCGCTCCAGACAATAAGAATGCCGATCAGGACCGACAGCACCGGGTCGATCACGGCCAGGCCGGTGAAGTGAATCGCAATCGCGCCGGCGATGATGCCCACTGAGCTGACGGCGTCGCCCAGCATGTGGACAAACGCGGCGCGAATATTGAGATCGTGATCCTTCTCGCGATACAAGCCCAACATGATTCCAGCGTTGAGCGCCAACCCGGCCACGGCGACCCACAACATGGTCCACTCTTCGATGTGGCGCGGGTGCGCCAGGCGCTGCCAGGCTTCATAGAAAATGAAAATGGCGATTACCACCAGCATGAGGGCATTCACAAACGCAGTCAGCACTCCGGCGCGGTGATAGCCGAAAGTCTTGACGCTGTCGGCCGGCTTGGACTGCATATATACGCCGACCGTGGCCAGCACCAGAGCCAGCGCGTCGGTGAAATTGTGGCCGGCATCGGAAACCAGCGCCAAGCTGCCGGAACGGAAGCCAGCGATGGCTTCCACCACGACAAATAAAATCGTGGCAAAAAACGACCATTTCAGAATGCTCGCGGTTCCGTGATGATGGCCGTGGTGGTGCAATGGATCCCTTTGCTTCTATTTTACCCCTTAAAACCGGGTGACTTCCGTGAAGTTGAAGCCGCGGACCTTCATGGCCGGGACCACCATATCGAAAGCCTCTTCGCCGGAGGCGCGAACGGAAGGAGAAAGCGCTTCCACGTTGTTCAGCAATTCGATAATGCCCTGATTAAAGCGGAAATTGCGCAGGCCCCGGCTGACGCGCCCGTTCTCGATCAGAAACGTTCCATCCCGCGTCATGCCGGTCATGATCTTTTCGTAGGGATCTACTTCACGGATATACCACAGACGCGTCACCAGGACGCCGCGCTCGGTGGACGCGATCATTTCATCGGTGGAAGTTGAGCCGCCGGCGATGACGATATTGAGGGGCGCTTCGCCCACTTCATTGGGCAGCGGGAAGCCGTGGCCGGTGGGCTCAACGCCCGCCTTCCGGGCGCTGGATCGCGCATAGGCCAGATCGCGGGGAACGCCGGCGTCGACCAGAGTAAGTTTGCGGCGCGGCACGCCCTCACCATCGAAAGGAACTCCTGCCTGGAGCGGATGCGCGGCATCGTCGGCAATCTGAATGTTTTCGCCAAAGAGCTTCTTGCCGACACGATCGGTGAGGAAACTGCGGCTATCGGCAACCGCGGTGGCGCTGAAATCGCCGAACATTTGTCCCACTAGATCCAGCACCGCGGCCGGCTCCAGTATCACCGTGTAGCGGCCCGGCGGGATTTCCTGAGGGTCGCGCGACAGCCGTGCTTTTTCAGCGGCGCTGCGGGCCAGCGCTAGAGGATCGATGGACGCATGGGACACGGCTGAAGCTTTGGCCCATCCCGAACTATCGCCCGCCATGGCGGTGATTGAAAGCTGCGCCATGGTCTCGGCGTGCCAGGCCGCCACGCCGCGCGAATTATACATAGCTTCGACGCTCTGTCCGGTGGAGTAAATTCCGGCGGCCGTTTGTCCCGCGCTTTCTATGACGCGTATGGCTTCCGCGACAGTGCTTCCGCGATGCTGGGGCGTGGCGCTCGCGGTGGCCGCGTCGAAGCGCTTGGTTTCCGAAATCGCCGAACGCTCGAAGAGCGGCAACAAATCCGGATTGGCCGCGGCGGAACGGGCCAGCGCGAGAGCCTGCGCGACGGCGCCGCGAATCGAGTCCGGATCGAAGCGGTTGGTGGTAGCACGCGCGGTTCGATGATCCAGCGCTACGCGAACCGAAATCCAGCGATCCTGCTCGGCAACGTTCTGATGAATGGTATTGTTGGCAAAACGAGTGAGCGCCGCGCAATGCGCGCCGAAGAGCGCCTCCACATCCGAGACGCCCAGGGATTTTGCGGCACTCTGAACGGCCACGAAGAGTTCCTGGCACGTAGCTTTTGGCAGGATGCTTTCAGCCATCTCAGGCTGCATACGCCGCTCCCACTTTGATGTTGTGGAAGCGCGAGGGGCTTGCGCCGTGGCCGGTGGCGATTACTTGCTCGGGCTGTCCCTTGCCGCAGTTGGGAACACCCCACAACACCCAATGATCCCGATTGGCAACGGCCGCGCAAGAATTCCAAAACTCCGTGGTGATGCCGCTATAGGTTGGGTTCTTCAACATTCGAACGCGCTTGCCATCTTTGATTTCCCAAGCGATTTCGCAGCCGAACTGGAAGTTGTAGCGCTTGTCGTCGATGGACCAGCTACGATTGGTCTGCATGTAAATGGCGTGGCTCACGCCGGCGAAAACTTCCTCGAGCGTTTGCTCGCCCGGCAACAAGCTGACGTTGGTCATGCGGATCAGCGGAAGGCGCGCCCAACTGGTGGCGCGCATGGTTCCGTTGGAACGTGTGGCGCCGATGGCGGCGGCCGTCTCGCGCGAGGTCATATATCCGACGAACTGGCCATTACGAATAATGTCGGCCGATTGCGCCGGAACACCCTCGTCATCGAAGGCAAACGTGCCCATGCCGGGGCCGTGTTCGATGCGCGCGTCGCAGACTGCGTTCACCAGATCCGAACCGTAGCGCAAATGATTCAGCTTGTCGAGCGTGAGAAAGCTCATCCCCGCGTAGTTAGCTTCTGAACCCAGCACGCGATCGAGCTCGATGGGATGGCCAATGGATTCGTGGACCTGAAGCCCGAGCTGGCTGCCATCCAGGATCAGGTCGAAGCGGCCTTCGGGGCATTGATCGGCCGAGTGCAGCGCAACAGCCTGCTCCGCGATGAGCGGCGCATGGGCCAGAAGATCGAGCTCATGGATCAACTCGTAGCCCTTGAGCTGGTGCTGGCCGCCGAAGGAATTCGGATAGGAGCGCTTCTGGATCTGGTCGCCCTTGAAGCTGTAGGCTTCGAATCCGGCGCCGCTCGAAGTGCGGGTCTGATCGATGACGCTGCCGATGGAAGAGACGAAGACCTGGCGGCTACGATGGAAGATCATCGAAGTTTGCGCGAGCGTCACGCCGGCGGCGCGACGCAATTCTTCATCCACGGCGGTGAGCAGCGAGAGCTGTTCTTCGACGCTCACGGCGAACGGATCGATCTGACAGGGCGACACCCAGGTGGCTTCGTGCCTGGCCTCGGGCGCAAGTGTAACGTCGTGTTTCTTGGCGAGAGCGCTCGCGCGGGCGACGTCGACAGCCAGAGCGGCCGCGGATTCAACGCCCGGGCGGCTGAGATCGTCGGTAGCGGCGAATCCCCAGCAACCATCGGCCAGCACGCGGATTCCAATGCCTACCGATTCGTCGCTCGATACCTGCCCGGGCTTGCCGTTCTTGGTGCCGAGTTCGCGGTCGCGGCTTTCGACCAGGCGAACGTCGGCGTACGTTACTCCAGGGCGCTGGGCCGAATCGAGCGCTTCGAGCGCTAGCTGCTTCATAAAACCAGCATAGCGACTGCCGGGGATTAGGGATTGGCAATCTGGGCGATATCGTTCACGCCAGGTTCAGAAAGTAAATCCAATCTGCGCATCCAACCCATTTCCCGCCAACTGGCTGCTCTGAAATAAATGATTGAACTGCAATTTGAACGCGGCGTAGGTTGCGAAATCGATCCGCATACCAATGGAAGGACCGTAGTAGGTTCCTTTGAGGAGATTAATTGGATCCCGCACGCTGTCGCTCACGTACTGATAGCGAAAATATGGCTTGTAGATTCCGAAGGCCCGGGCCGCCTGGGTGTAAGCCATCGGGCTCCGAAACGGCGCGGATGTTCCCGTCACGTGGTTGCTCAGAAGCACCGCTTCGTTCAGGAACTCCCAGACGCCGTTTAAGTAAACGATGTAGAAGCTCTCGATGTTCTGCCTCACTTCAGGAACGGGCAGGGCGTTCTGCGCCTGAGTTGGATTTAATCCGTCGTGATACCAGGACCCTCCGATCTGCAGTCCCGAGAAGATTCGAGGGCGGATATACCAAGCCAGGTTGGTGGCCTTGTAGTTACGATCGGAATAAAAATTCTGCACCGATTCTGACGCGTAAGGATTGGAACTGAGGCCATTGCCCACCTCGGCGATCCAGTGCAGCCCCAGCGCGTCTGTGTGCGGAATGTCTCCCGAAATATTGGCGCCGACGATGTGCACCGGCAGAATACCGCCGCTATCCTCGAACAGATACATGATGGGACGTCCTTCAGCAGTTGAAAACCATGTTCCGTGATGGTACGCCGTATTGTAATAGCCGATGGATGTGTGCATTCGTCCGCCACTGATGGAAAGATAGCGGTTCGCCTTGTAGGTGAGCTGATACCGTTCGATGTCGACGCCGAACTCGTTGGTATCGTCCGGACCGAGTACAACCTCGCTAAGAAAGCTCAGATTCTCGGAGAGCTTGGACGTCATGAACAGATCGAATTCGCCGGCTTGAAAGGCCGTATGCGCGGGTGTGTACGGGTTCCCACAAGTTCCGCATCCATTGTCCACGATCGGATAGACCAAGGGATTTGCGATGGATCCCACGCCGACGTTGAAGTCGAAGAATCCTCGGATATTCAGCTTGGGGCCGCCCGGAAGGCTCATCATGACGCCGTGATCGGCCCCCTGTTGCTCCGGCACTTCAGGCGGCGCCGGTGGAGCGCTCAGAGCCTGAGCCGCGACAGGGGGTGCAGGCGTGGCCGGCGATGCGCCGGGAAGACGAGCGGCGGAAGTGGACCCGCCGCTGCCCGACTCGCCCAGTTTGTTCTCGAGCTCCACAATGCGAGCTTCATGCGCCGCGATAACTGCGAGCAGTTTATCGATGGTCGCCTGCGTCACCGGAGCTTGCGGACCGGCGCCGGACTGATTGTCGGGAATTTCGGCGGCGCCGATGTTCGAAATGGCCCAGGCAAGGGTGATCACAAGAAAGACGGCCTTCATACGTTGAGAGCTACCTCCAGGATTAAGGTAGAGGATAGGGCCGCTTCTTCTCCCGGATTTTGAAGGCGCCTTTATCGCAGCTTGTAGTTGGGCTCGCCGGGCGAAGCGCCGCTCACTTTGAGCACCTTGACCGAGTCGTCAACTTCGGAAGCGAACAGGCAACCGATTGCGCCCGGGTTGCTGGCGACGAACTTCTTTAAAGCAGCAGTGGAGGAGACCTCTTTCGGCGGCGCGATTTCTTTTCCGGTGAAGGCCGCTTGCAAGTTATAACGGATCAAAGCCTCGGCCGACATCTTGAACACCGTTCTCAGGAGCGCGGCACGCTCAGGAGAACCCGCTGGAGTTTCTACGGCGATTACATTCTGACCACCGGGCCATTTCGGCTTTTCTCCCAGAAACATCAAGCGCAGCTCCGCCGGCTCAGCGGTTTCCGAGGGCATTGCCTTGTTGACGATAACGGCCAACTCGGCAGACTCATCCACGGCAGAGCACACACACGATGCAGCGAGCAAGGAAAGTGCAATCACGATGCTGGATTTCAAACTGCCTCCTTATTGGGACAAATCCTTATTGGGACAGATCGGATGGGAGATAGAAACCTTGAGCCCTCCCATGCCGAACCATGGTGAAGAGCTACCTCCGGGAAGTTGGTGCAGGATGCTGCTGGTTCTTCTCTGAGATCCTGCGGAGCGCGGGCGGTTGGGGGCGAATTCCGCTATTTACCCTGCAGCTCGCTGAGCCGGCGCTGGGCGAAAGTGTTCCCGAGTTTTGCGGATTCCAGATACAACTGCTTGGCCTTTTCCATATTCCTGGGAACGCCCTGGCCGTCTTCGTACAATTTTCCAAGGTCGTAGATTGCGGCAGCGTTTTTCAAATCGGCGGCCTTCTGAAACCACTTCGCTGCGTCTTCGTCGCTCTCCTCTACACCGTCGCTGCCGAGTAAGTACAGCCCTCCCAGAGAGAGCATGGCCGAGGAGTTTCCGGCTTTCGCCGCCAGCGTGAACCATTCCAATGCCTCGGCATCATTCTTGGCTACGCCTTCTCCGTTACTGTAACTTTCGGCTAATTCCTCCATCGCGTTGGCATCGCCCAGCGCGGCGGATTTGCTGAACAGGTCGATCGCATCCTCCGGCTTGCCCTCGCGCCGCTTCAACATCGCGGCGTTGTAGTACTCCTGGGCACGGAACGAGGCTGGAAGGGGCTTTTGTTTGGGGTCTGGCTTCAAATCGAGGGGAAGCTTGGTGGAGGCTGCGGGCGCGTTGGGCTGCTCGGCCTTTAAAGCTGCGGGCTTGTCGTTGGATTGTGCTGGGGATGGCGTCTGGGATGGCCCTGGGGATGCTACCGGTTGCGGCAGTCCCAGAGGAGTCGGCTTGGGCGGCGCGGGCGGCTGCACCACCGCCGGCGCGCTCGATGCCGCGGCAGGAACGGGTCGCGAATAGGAGATCCTGTAATACCGGGATGCGAGCGCGAGCATCACAATTACCAACGCAAAGCCGCCGGCATACAACACCGGGGCCGGCCAGCGTTTCTTTGCAGCTTGCGGAGCCTGCTGGGGTGGCTGAAGGGATGGGTCAAAGGACGGATCAGGGGCCGGCGCTACTGCGGCAACTGGATTCCGGAACGCGGCTTCGAGCGCGGTGGTGAACTCCACGCAATTGGGGAAGCGCTGGTCCGGAAACCTGTTCCACGCTCGCTCCAGAACCTGGTCTATCCCGGCCGGCAGCGCGGAATTCCTGGCATGTGCGGAAGGGCGAGGCCCATAGACGATCAGGTGGGCCACGGTGGGCATCGAATCGGCCTGAAACGGGCGGCTGCCGGTCAACAATTCGTACGCCACAACCGCGAGAGCAAATTGATCAGACCGTCCGTCCACCGCTTTCGCTTCAATCTGCTCGGGAGACATGTAGCTCGGGGTGCCCATCAGCATGCCCGTGACGGTGGCATTTTCCGTCGACATCAGCTTTGCGATTCCGAAGTCCGCCACCTTCACCGTCACCTTGTTTTGCAGCATGATGTTGGCGGGCTTGATGTCGCGATGAACCACGCCCTGCTGGTGTGCGTAGTCCAGGGCCGCTGCCGTCTGCTGCAGGATCTTGAACGCGGCGTTGTGGTCTAAAGGGCCGGTGGCCAGGAGTTGATGGAGCGACGGACCATCCACATGTTCCATGGTGATGTAGGCCGAGTTCTCATGAAGCCCAACATCCAGGATGACGACGATTCCGGGATGAAACAGGCGCCCGGCCGAGCGCGCTTCCCGGAACAGCCGTTCTTTCATGAATTCGGCTTCGCTCGGGTTCATGGCCGCCTGCAGGCTGATCACCTTTACGGCAACACGCCGGCCGATCATCGGATCGACGGCGTCATAAACGATACCCATGGCGCCGCGCCCCAGCTCGCCACGGACCAGATAGCGCCCGATTTGCCCGGCGTTGCCCAGAGTGACATCGAGAAAAGATTCCGATTCCCGGCGGGCGCGCAGCAAGCGCTCTACTGCCTCGGACAAAGCAGCGTCACCGCCGCTGGCAGTCTGGACGAAGGCCGGCCGATCGGCTTCTGAACGTTCCAGGGCCTGGTCGAAGATCTGACGCACCCGCTGATGGAATTCCGGTGCCATGCCAAAGGCGTTTCACCGCAGTCCGCGCCGCAGTTCCTTGAAAGTGTTCCTATTATTATAAGCGCTCAAATCGAAGGCTTACGCGTTCTAACACGTTGGTTTTCTAGGCGCCGCGCATGCGGTCGAAGAGCCAGGCACGGGCGAACTCCCAGTCGCGGCGAACGGTGGGCACGGATATGTTGAGCGCCTGGGCGATTTCCTGGTCCGTATGTCCGCCGAAAAATCGTAGTTCCACCACCTGAGCCGCCCGCGGATCGATTCGCTCCAATTCGCCCAGCGCCTGGTCCAGCGAAACCAGGTCGATGCCACGGGGATCGATACCGGCCTGCACTTTGTCGAGCGCGACCTTTACCGCGCCGCCACCCCGTTTCTGCGCGTGGTTAGCGCGGGCATGGTCCACCAGCACGCGTCGCATCTGCTGGCTGGCAACCGCAAAAAAGTGCATCCGATTGTGGATTTCCAGGCCTTCGGAGCCGATCAATCTGGTATACGCTTCGTGGATCAAGGCTGTGGTCTGCAGCAGGTGGCCCGGTTTCTCGCCGCGAAGCTCGCGGGAGGCGATCCGGTGCAACTCGCTGTAGACCAAGGCAATGGCCTTCTCCCCGGCCTGATTGTCGCCCTGCTGCATTTGTGTGAGCAACAGTGTGAGCACCCCAGTCTTCGCTGTTTTCGGAGAAGAGGCAGCCATTTGGGACAGTATACAGCACCCCAGATAGGGCGCTCCAGAGGAATTAGAAAGACAGACGATTCGGAAAGCGGCCCGAGGGCGGCCCTCAGTACTAGTACGCAGTTCCATGACGGACGGCGCCCTCTTTATACGTAAACATTTTTGAGCAACTTCCGGCTGTATCACGCATAAGTAAGTGAAAACGGAAATAGAGAGAGATGGTGGTTGGGAAAACCAGCCTTGAACGCCAGAATGGCTCGGGATATACTAAGCTTCCCCCTATTCTGGACGAAATCTGAGAGAGGAAGCTTCCAAGGGAGCATGGAGGTCTATATGCTGAAATCGAAGACGCTTGGTCATGTTGCGGTAATGCTGGGAGTGGCCGTTGCTTTGGCCCAAGCCGACGATCTGGGAGCAATTCAAAAGAAGCTGGCTTCCGAATACGCTGTCACCCAGCCCACCGCGGACAACACCGACATCGTCACTGCCGGTTCGATCCTGATTCTGCAAAAGAGCGGTTTGATGCTGAGTCCCACGACAAACACCACCTTGGACCAGAACACGTATCGGGACGGGACAATCCAGGCAGGCGCGGCTACCAAGACCAAATCTTTTCTGCATAAATTTGGCTCGGTACCCGGAATCAGCTCCGTTCCCGGCGTGGGCACGGTGGCCGGCACCGCAGCGACCGCCGACTCCAGCTCCGGCGGGGCTTCGAGGACCTACGTAACCGGCGAGAAGATTTGGGTGACCAAGGTGGAAGTCAAGACAGAGGGGAAGGACCAGGAGGCTGTTTTCACTCTGTTCACCGATGCGGTTAGCGATGTCCGCTACCGGGGGACTCTGAAGTTTCCTTTTCCGAAGGGATCGAACGACGATCAAGTCGACAAACTGGTTGCCCAGGTTTTCAAGATTCAACCCGCGGACGATCAGAAGGCCGACGCTGCGAAACCGGCCGCACCCGCAGCGCCAGCCGCGGGAGGCACTCAACAAGCGGCTGCTCCCGCGGTAGAAGCGCCTGCTCCCGCGCCCGCCGCCGCGCCGCTTCCGGACATCGCCCCTCCTCCGCCACCGGTTGATCAGCCCGCCCCGCCGCCAGTCACGGTTTCGCTAGGCCAGACTCCCGATCAGGTGGTCGCGGCGCTGGGCCAGCCGCAGAAAATCATCAAGCTCGCAAAGAAGGAAACGTATTACTACAAAGATCTGAAAGTGATATTCACGGCTGGCAAGGTCAGCGACGTAGAATAGGCTACCTCTAGAACGGAGAGACATTATGAATGCGCACAGAATTTACCAGGCCGTGGGTTCAAAATACTTAGCAGGCACGTTAGCTGTGTTCTTGCTCGCCGCATGCGCGGCGCAAGGGCAGACGAAGAAGCCTGCCGCGCCTGCCAAGCCGGCGGCAGCTCCCGCCAAGCCAGCCGCAAGACCAGGAGGCGCCGCTGGCGCTGCACATGGCCCAACCGCGGGCGGAGCCGGTGCCAGCCATGGGCCGACTACCACCACGGCTGGTCATAGTGGAGGTGGAATCACAACCTCTGGTAAATCCGGCGGCACCACTACGACGGCCGGGCACGCCACAACCACCAGCGGCGGTGCCGGAGCCCGAACAGCAGCGCCCGGGGCTGCCGCACGTCCGTCCACCGCTGGCGGCGCACGTCCATCTACCGCTGGCGGCGCGCATCCGGCTGCTACGGCCGGGCCCCATACGGCCAGCGGCGCTCCGCCCAAGGGCAGCACCATGCACAGCACACCCAAGGGCGACCAGGTTCGAACGCGCGCCAATGGCAAGCCGGGCGATGTGCATGTGGCCGGCCGTAACATGGACATCCATCATGGATTATCCGGTAGCCGCAGCGTCCGGGTAGAGCGCGCGGACCATTCCCGGATCGTCGCCGAGCGCGGAGGCCGCGGTTACGTGCAACATCCGTATATGTATCGCGGCCATGAATATGGCCATCGGACTTACTGGGAGCACGGCAGAGGTTACGACCGGTTCTATGCGCGCTATCCGTATCACGGCGCGTACATGGAGATGTACAGCCCCGCGTTCTACTATCCGCCCGCCTTTTATGGATGGGCCTACAATCCGTGGGCTGTGCCGATTGCATATCCAGTGGCCGCTTGGGGCTGGGGCGCTGCTCCCTGGTATGGATTCTATGGTGCTTACTTTACGCCCTATCCCGCGTATGCGAGCGCTTCGTTATGGCTGACGGATTATCTGATTTCCAACACGCTCGCGGCGGCCTACCAGGCCAACGTAGATGCCCAGGTGCAGGCTCAAGCGCAGCTGGCAGCCAATGCCGCCGTCATGACGCCACAGGTGAAGGATCTGATCGCGGCGGAAGTGCAGCGGCAAATCGCGATTGAGAACGCCGAGTCCGCGCAACAGGCCGCCGGGCCCAATCCGAACGTGAGTGGCGTGCAGCGGATGCTCAGCGATAACCAGTCGCATGTGTTCGTGGCAGGCAAGCCTCTCGACGTGGTGGATGCCAATGGCGCCGAATGCGCCATCAGCGACGGCGACGTTTTGCAGCTTACGCCGGCGCCGCTTCCCGACAATGCCACTGCTGCCACCTTAGGCGTTTTGACCAGCAAGGGCGGCGTGGAATGCGGGAAGGGTGCACTGGTTACGGTGCAGATCGCGGACCTGCAGGATATGCAGAATCATATGCGCGAAACCATCGGCCAGGGAATGGGGGATCTCAAGTCCAAGCAGGGCAAGGGCGGATTGCCCGCGCTTCCCGCCTCGGCCAGCGGAATGCCAATGATGGCGCAGTTCGCCATGGATGCGCCCCCGCCCGACAACACCGCGCAGCAGCAGATCAGCGCTCAGGGCGCCGATGCCGATAAGGCCGAGCAGGAAGTTCTCGCCCAGGCTGGTTCCGGCGATGCGTCGGTGGCTGCGCCTCCTCCCGTTGCGGCGCCGGCCGCTCCTCCGGCGGAGATCAGCATCGGCCAGACCGTGGAGCAAGTGACGGCAGCGTTCGGCGAACCCAAGAGCAAGGTAGATCTGGGAGCCAAGAAGATCTACGTATTCAAAGACGGCACGAAGGTCACCTTTAAAGACGGGAAAGTGGTGGACGCTCAGTGAAACAATTGCGCAGGTAACGGGGAAGGGTCGCCCGAGAGGATTACCGGCGCCCAGTACAGGAAGCTTCTCTCCTGCGGGTTGTTCATGATTTGTAGCATCGCCAGCCGTAGGGCTTCGGCGCGGCTGCGGCCCATGCTCAGCTCTTTGTAGAAGCGCAGCATGAGAGCGCGCTCGGAGCTGTCGGAGACGTTCCACAGAGGCGCGACGAAAGTCTTGACGCCCGCAATGGCTGCGGCGCGCCGCATGCCGTAAACGCCGTCGCCCGAAGAGGGAACGCCATCCGCCATGCGACACTGCGAGAGCACCAGCATTTGGGAGCCGTGAAAATCGAGTGTCTCCAGTTCCAGCGCGGTGAGCAGGCCGTCCTCGAGAACGATGGCGGAAAGATTCATGGCCCGCGATCCTGGATCGAGGGCTGGCAACGTGCATCCAGCGCCGCCCGGTCCCGCTTTGCAGTCCTCGTCGCCGCGAACCAGACCATGCCCGACAATGTGCAGTAATGCAGGGCTCCGAAGCGCTTTTACATTTTTTACCGTAGCCTCTCTTTGAGCGAGAAGCCGGGAGCCGGGGATCAGCCGTTCAAGGGACCTAGCCTCCAACTCAGCGCCATCCAGGTGATCGAGACCATTGGCGCCGCCGGGGCTGAGTGCGATCACCGGCGGGCCCGCGGGTTGCCCCGGGTCCACGGGCGCTACCAGATCGCGGCCGGCCGTGAGATAGCTGATCGCGAAGCGTTCAATCAGAAAATGCCCACTTGCGTCCGGGAGGGCGTCAAAAGGAACCAGAGTCAGCATTCCGTCCGGTGAGATCCGCAGCCGGCGTGTCGACTTGTCGCTAGCCAGGGATTGACGCAACGGAGCGAGTTGCCTCGAGAGCTGGCGCAACGCTTCCTGCGCAGTCTCTTCAGCCGACGCGGCGGCCTGGTTCTCGTGGCGAGAAAGCGAAACGCTCCAATCGTTGGCGCCCAGTATCAGATCGCGAACGGACTGGTCGATGGATTTCGCCGGGCCCAGATCCACCCAGCGCAGTGCGCCCGAGTGATCCAACAAAAATGCACCATAACGTTTCTCGAAATCCACGATCTCGATGAGCAGTTCGTCTGGCGCGAGACGCATGCGCATGTCTTCCAGACGGGCGGGCGATGCGGCCTGGCCGAAACCGGGGACATCGCGGCTCAAGTCCGCCTCCAGAGTGTCACGCCGCCCATTCAGGTCGTGCACCGCCGCCAAGGCTTGCCGGTCCAAGGCGTCGCTCGAGTTGGTGCGTAAGTCCGCCAGTAGACGGCCGTAATCGGCGAGCGCGCAGGTTCCGGCGATGGCTGGTTTCAGGTCACGATAACCCAGCGCGGTGGTCAGTGACGACTCGCAATCGAGCATGGCTTTCCATTCGCTTAAACGATCGCGAACCTCGGAGGCGGCATTTTCGCGCAGGCTTTCCCGCCAGTCGCGCACGTGATCGAGCACCCGGCCCTTACGGCGCGCCACGGCTTCAAATGCCAGAACACGAGCCTCGGGAAGCTGATCGCCCGCATGTTGCTGGAACGCGAGCAAAGCCGGGAGCGGATCGTCCAGGTTTCGAAGCGCCTCCGCTTTGCTGCGCTCCGAGCCGACGTTCAGGATCCCGCTCAATACGCGGTCGTTAATCTCAAAGCTGCGGCGATAAAGCGGAAGCGCTGCGCCATAGATGCCCTGCCGATCGTACAGAGCGGCCAGGTCGCCAATATAGCGGCCGAGATCGGGATGGTTCTCACCCTCGCTCTCGGAAACAATCGCGATAGCCTGCCGCAACTGCTCCACCGCCTGGGTGTCCTGGTGCGTCGCTGCATCCACCAGCGCCAGACTTGCCAGCGCATTCGCGTACACCGGATGCTTTATTCCCAGGCTCTGCGCTGCAACGTCGCGAGCCTGCTGAAAGGTTCCCCGCGCGTCTGGAAAATCGCCGCGTTTTCGCTCGGCTTCGCCCAGCGCCAGCAGCGAGTTGGCATATTCGAATGCCGGCCGATCCGAAGAGTTGCCGAATATTTCGACAGCTTCGCGCAGCAGCTTTTCGCCTTCTTGGGCGTTGCGCAGGTACACCAGGCGGCCGTAATTACGCAGCGTCGCGGCCACCAGCATGTGATTCGGCCCGTAGATTTTCTTGCGCAACTCGAGAGCCGTGCGGTAATCGGATTCCGCCGCGGTGCGATTTCCCATGGCCTGATACAGAACTGCTCGATGGTCCAGCAATTGAACATAAATCGGGTGGGTCTGCCCCAGGGAACTCTTCAAGAGAGGCTCAGCCTCGTTGTAAAACTTTTCGGCCGCCGAATAGTTGCCCAGCTCCATTTCAAGATTGCCGGGACCCATCAGGCTGGTGGCATAAATAGGGTGCGTGGGGCCGATGGTCTTACGCAGAACGTCGAGAGCTGTATTGAAATCGGTCTCGGCCCGTTGATATTTGCCGAGACGATGGTAGTTGCCGGCCAGGTTCACCAGCAGCGTTCCATATTCGGGCGGAGCGGGATTCTGGGCGTCGATGTGCGATTCGTAAATGGCCCGCGCTTTTTCGAACGTCGCCGCCGATTTGTCGTATTGGCCTTCGCCGCTGAGGATGGAGCCGAGCGTTTCGAGCGTCTCGGCCACCAGCGGATCGCTCGGGCCCAGCACGCGCGAGCGCACCGCCACGGCTTCCTCAGCCAGTGACTGACCTTCGGGGAAGCGGCGGGTATCGCGCAAGAAGAGGGCGAGATCGTTCGCGCTCTCGGCATAGTCGGCTGAATCGGCGCCCAGTTTTTCCTTACGCAGCGCCAGGCTCTTGCGGAGGAACGCTTCGCCGTCCTTCAAATTGCCGGAGTTGTAATAGAGAAACCCCAGCCGGTCGAGACTGTGTCCGGATTGCTTAGGAGTGGTGGCGGCATCGACGGCCAGTTTGGCCACTCGCAGCGCGCCCGCTAAGTCGCCTTTGAGATAGAGCTGCTCGATCTGCTTATCGAGCGCGTCCCAATCGCTCTGTTGGGCCAGAAGTGTGGCTGCGGCGGCGAACAAAAGGGCCACAGCCGCTGGTTTCATGGGCGATT
Source organism: Bryobacterales bacterium (assembly GCA_963781905.1). Classification (GTDB taxonomy): domain Bacteria; phylum Acidobacteriota; class Terriglobia; order Bryobacterales; family Bryobacteraceae; genus Palsa-89. The sequence goes on along the minus strand of CAWAHZ010000010.1, from coordinate 1,947,553 downwards.
CACGAGAGCCAGGTTATTCGCGATCTGGGAACGGAGTGCCGGGTCGGCGGCCAGAGGCAGCGCCTTCTGTAGAAGCTCCCTGGCGCGACCTGCATCACCGTTGAGCAAAGACAGCGTGCCGTAGTTAGCGAGAGTGGCCGCGCGCTCGGCCGGAGTAGCCGCCGGCGCCTGATCGAAGTTGTTGACCGCAACCTGATAGTGCTCCCGCGCTTCGTCCGCCGCACCGGCTTGATAATCGAGCGCCGCGAGCTTCTCCAGTAATCCGCGTGTTTCGCCTGGCGATCCCGCGCCGAGGGTGTTGCGCGCAATATCTCGCGCAGCTTTGAGATCGCCTCGGGCTGCCAGTGCGTTCACTTCTTCGAGAATCGCGCCCAGATGTGCGGACATGGGAACGCGTACCGGATCGTTGGCCTGAATGGCAGCGCTATCGACGTTGCCTCTCGCGCGATCGCGAAATACGGTGGTGATCGCGATGCGTCCAGCCTGTTTGTCATGGCTCGTTTCCAACTCGGTTCCCTTGGCGAGACCGTCGATTGATCCCAGGTTCACGGTCGCGACGCCGTCCTCAATCGAAAGGATAGTGCCGTCAGACCTCGGCGGACGGCTGGCCGTATCGGCGCCGCGAAATACCGGTGCCTGATGCGCCAGCGGCTTCAGATCGCCGCTAAGCACGGCCTTGGAAATTTCCAAAGGATGTTGCATCGGATGCGAGGGTCGTAAGACAAAAAACGTGAGCAGCCCCGCCGCTGCCGCCAGGGCCGCTGCTGTCATCGCGACCGGCCAATATTTGGGCCGCCGCGGAGCTGCCAGCATGGCGCGAAATGCTGGATCCTCCAAACTGCTCTCAACCGCTCCGCGAGCCACCAGGGTGTCAAACAGGGCGTCGTCGTCCAGCGCCTTCTGAGCCAACGCGCGTTCCGCTACCGCATCCAGTTCGCGATTCATTGCGCCTCCGGCATATTCTTCACAACACCAGGCGGCCGCATACGCCTGCGAACGCATTGCGCGAGCGTCCGAATGCCCCGGCTCACCCAGGTGGCGACGGTGTTTTCACTGACGCCCAGGCGCAGCGCGATGTCTCCGTATTTCAGCCCATTTGCGCGCATTTTTAAGACGCGCTGGTAATCGGCATCCAGGGCCGGCATACATTCCACCACGATCTGCTGCAGTTCCTTCTGGATGAGCGTGTTCAATTGGTCGGGCGCCGGATCGGGCCGTTCCAGCCGATGGAGCGCGGCGTCCCCAGTCCACCCGGCCCCGAACTCGCGGCGGCTGCTTGCGCGATTGTGCTCCTCGAGAACTACGAAATGCAGGACGCCATGCAGCCAGGCCATCAGTTGATCGAGCGGCCAGGCCGGGGGCACAGCGTCGAGCGGCAACTCGTCGCTGAAGTAATATTCGATGGCTGGCTGCGAGAGGCTGCTTTCGAGCGATCGCTTCAAGGTCTCCTGAGCGGCGCTTTCCGGATCCCGCGATCCCATGCGGCGGGCCCGCGATCCGAGCGCGTTGAGCAAGCGGCGATAGTCAGCAATGGCGTCGCGCGTCTCGCTCAAAATGGACCTGCCTCCCGCGGTAAGACGACTCATGAGAACCTTCATTTTCCCCCAAAGCCGCCGGGCTTGCAAAGCCTGGGCTGCTAGGCTGGTGGTGATGATTATCGACACCGGCGCCCGCCATCTGAGGCTGGCGGCGAGGACGCTGCTGCGAAACAAAGCGGCCTACCTTTTCGCAGTCGCGATTCTAGCGCTCGGAATCGGAATGAGCGTGGCGATGTTCTCGCTGGTGGACGCGGTGCTGCTGCGGCCGCTTCCGTTCCCGAAACAAGAGTCGATTGAAGTGATTTGGAAGGTGGATCCGCTGGCCGGAAGCCACGTGGAGGAACTGGCGTATCCGGAGCTGGGCGATCTGCAGCAAAGTATTCCGGATTTCGATTCCGTGGCGGTGATGCCGACATCGCTTTACGGCTACGCGAGAGTGCTCCAGAACGGCAAGAATGAGCCGGTGCAGATTGAGAGCTCGCCGGTGTCGCACGATTTCTTTCGTGTGCTGGGTGTCGCTCCGCGTTTGGGCCGCGATTTCACCAGTTCCGACGAGCGCGTGGGCGCGCCGCCCGTGGCGGTGATCTCCGATCGCGTGTGGCGCAATCAACTGGGCGCGGACCCGAATATAGTCGGTCGCGTGATCCGGCTCAATGGGCAAGGCACCATTGTAATTGGAGTGATGGCGGCCGGTGTCGAGTTTCCACTGGGCGCTGGGTTGTGGATTCCGTTGGGAGTGGAGCGGGACATCGTGGATAGCCGCGGCGCGACGTTTCTGCAAGCCATAGCGCGCACCAAGCCCGGCATTTCTCGCGAGCGAATCCTGGTTCAGGTGAATGCATTGTTCTCGAGACTCGCCGCCGATCATCCGGAAGCATACACGCGCTCGCAACGTGGAGTGGTGAGGCCGCTGGTGGAATACTGGACGGGGTCGGCCAGGCTGCACCTGTGGATCATGCTGGGAGCGTCGCTGCTCTTGTTGCTGGCCTCCATCATCAGCGCGGGCAACCTGTTGCTTTCGCGGACTCTGATGCGGCGGCACGAAATCGCTACTCGCCTGGCCTTGGGAGCGCGGCGCGGCCAGATCCTCGCGCAGCTTGGCTCGGAAGGCGCGCTGGCGTCGATGGTTGCGGCGGCGGCCGGGCTGGGCGTGGCCGAGATCGCTATCCGATTTCTGATCCGTTGGGCGCCCGCGGACATTCCGCGATTGCCGGAAGCGGCATTGGATGCCGGCAGCTTTTGCTTCGCCGCTATGGCCGCAATGTTGGCTGCGCTGGCATGCACGCTCATCCCCGGATGGGCCGCGACACGCATGCATGTGGAGTCCGCTCTGCGCGAAGGCGGCGCGCGATTATCGTTGTCCCGGCGCGAGGGCAGAACCAGGAACATATTCATTCTGGTGCAGGCTGGGGTGACGGTGACGTTGCTGGTGCTGGCGTCGCTCCTGGTGCTGAGCTATCGCTCCATGATGTCCGCCGATATCGGTTTTCGAAATCGCGATACGGTGTCGATGAATCTGCAGTTGCGCGGCCCTGGAATGTTTTCGGCCCAGGCCTTCGATGCGAAATTTCGGCGCAGATTCTACTCTCAACTGTTAGACCGGTTGCGTGAAACGCCCGGTGTTACGTCGGCGGCGGCTGTTCTGCTTCGGCCTTTGGAGGGAACCATCGGATGGGACGTCTCCTACGAATTTGAATTCGAAGCCCGGGGCAAGGACCACCGGGTGCTCCCGAAAACGAATTACGAAGTGGTGACCCCAGACTACTTCAAGACGGTTGGCACACCGTTGCTCGAAGGACGCGACTTCAACGATCACGATTCCGACGATGCCGAACCGGTAGCGATCATCAGCCAGTCCCTGGCAGACCGCATTCGCGCGGCAGGTCATGCTCCGCTCGGCCATCGGCTGCGTCTCGGCTTGGGTTCGTCGCGTTGGAGCAAGGTGATCGGTATCTGCGCCGACGCCCGCTATCGGAGTATCACGCAAAAAGGCTCCGATATTTTCGTCTCTTACTTGCAGGCTTCGCAGCCCACCAATTACGTGGTGATCCGAGGAATGCAATCCTCGGCGGACCTGGCCGCCTTGGTACGCCGGAGTTTGGCGGCCATGGATTCCAATCAATCCATAGCGGGCGTCGCGACCATCGGTGAATTGATCGACGCCAACTCGGCGCGGCATCGATTCAACATGATCCTGCTGTTATGGTTCGGCGTTTGTGCGGCCCTTCTGGCTGCCAGCGGAGTCTACAGCGTCGTCGCGGAGAGCATGGCGGCGCGAGAGAACGAGATCGCCATCAAGACCGCATTGGGAGCGCAGCGGCCTCGGCTGGCGCGCGAGATGGTATCAGGCACGCTCGGGTTCGTGTTGGCGGGTGAAGCGCTCGGAGCGCTGGCGATTTTCGCGTTCGGCAACCGAGCGTCCGAACTGTTCTACGGCGTTTCGCCGCGCGATCTCTGGATACTCAGTTCGGTGGCTGCCTTCCTCTTTGTTGTTTCGCTGGCGGCCGCTGTCTGGCCGGCTTGGTCGGCCGCGGGTGATTATTCGGGCCGGATGAAGTAATCGGGCCAGCAGAGATCGGACGGCCCTGGCACTGCCCACAAAGGATCGAAGCCGATCCGGTTGGCCGTCCCTCCAGCATTGCCGCCCGATTGAGCGAACTTGGGATCCAGTATCTTGGCGATCTGATCTCGCGCCGCTTCCAAATGCGCGCTGGTTTCCCGGTCTGCCGCTTTGCCGATAGCCGCTGCAATAGAAGCGTTCAAGGAACGCAGTTCGGATCGGTAGAGCGGCTTTTCGTCGCCGCTCGCGGCCAGTTGCGCAGCCAACTCCGGCGGCAGGTTGGCAGGCAGATTGGGCGCGTTGCCGTTCACCTTGGTATTCACCAGATCGAGGAACGCACGTTGGAGATTGCGCCGGTAGGCATCCACTCGCACGTGCGGATCCGCAAGTTCCTTCCAGACGCCAGCGCGCACGTCGGCCAGAAACTCCACCGCCGAGTAAGCCGGTTTTCCGTCTAAAGCCGTCTGTTCCGCCAGACGATTGAAGCGCGGGCTGTTCAGCAGGTTGCTCAACACGTTGCTCTGGGCGCTGCGAATGGTCGCCAGCACTCCCACCGCCTGGATGCGCCGCAGGATGTTGGGATCGATGGCCCAAGTGGGCGTCACAAAAGCATTCTCGTTGAGGAACTTCACGGCCTCTTTTTGGCGGTCCTTCGAAACCGGAGTGAAAATGACGCCGGTCTGCCCGGCATACTTCTCCTGGGTATTGAAACCGCCGACGATTGCGGCCACGTGATTCATTTCGAGCGTCCATTGGCCCAGCATCCGGCCGTACAGCTCGGCCAGATCGTCGAAAGGTTCGCCGGGCTTGGCGGTGGTTGCGGGCATCAGCATTTGCGCCACGCGCTGCAGATTTTTCATCCCGGCCGCGGTAGATTTGATGGCGTCCGCATCGCCGATGGCTTCCGTCAACTCACCGGGATCGGATCCGGCCGCGCCCGCTGTCGAGAAGCGATACCACGGCGTCTCGTCCTGTTCTCGGGCCCATTTGTCGAGCGTCGGCTTCTCATCGTCGGACGTTTTTGCTTCGGGCAGCGGCGTGTAGCCCCACTTGATGGCGAATACGTCGTAGGGACCGATCCGCGGCACCAGGTCTTCGACCGCAATCTTATCCTCCGGCTGCGCCACATAGTTGAAGCGCGAGTAATCCATGATGGACGGCGCGGCGCCCATCTTGTGCACCCAATCCCTGTCGCGCACCTTTTCCTGCGGATAGATGGAACTGGCTTTCATGTTGTGCTGCAATCCCAGCGTATGGCCCACTTCATGCGCTACCACGAACTCCAGCAGCCGGCCCATCAGATCGTCCGGTAGCGGCAACTGCTGCGCGCGAGGATCGAGCGGACCCACTTGGACGAAATACCAGTCGCGTTGCAGGTTCATCACGTTGTGATAAAACTGGATGTCCGCGTTGAGAATTTCGCCGGTGCGCGGGTCGGAAATGTGCGGCCCAACCGCGTTCTCGATGGTGGACGGCAGCCAGCGGACCACGGAATAACGCACGTCCTCCGGATTGAATTCGGGGTCTTCCTCCGGCGTGGGAGCGAACTTGCCGATGATGGCGTTCTTAAATCCAGCGGCCTCGAAGGCAGGCTGCCAGCTCTCGATTCCTTTCTTGATCCACTCCCCCCATTTCACCGGCGTCGCGGAGTCGATGTAGTAAACGATCGGTTTCACGGGCTCTGAGAGATCGGCGCCCGGGTCTTTCTTTTCCAGCCGCCAGCGCGCGATATAGCGGACGCGGGGCGCTCGCTGCTCATCGCGGCTATAGTCCAACAGGTTCTGCGTGAAGTAGCCCACGCGTTCGTCAAAGATGCGGGGAAGTCATGGGTTTTTCCGGCAGCCTCACCATGCTGTGATGCAGCACGATGGTGGCGCTTCCGGGCCGCATCCCGCCGGCGGTAGCCACGTTGGCGGCAGCCATGCGCCGAGCGGAGGCTGGGACCGCGTGTAGGTGAGAGTGGCCACGGCTTCGATGTTTTCGGGGTAGGGAGAAATGCGCTCGATGTAGGAGCGTGAGGCATCCATGCCGGTAGCGTTCAGACGTTGGCGCGCGCTGAACTCGGAAACATCCGTGCTGAACAGGCGCGTTACTTCGATCACCGGATCGCCATCTTTGGAAAAGGCAGCGACCGGCAAGGCCATGATGATGGTGTCGTTGTTAGCCGCGCCGACGGCTTGTGCGATGGGGGACTTTGGATCGGCCACGACGCCGAAATCGACAGAGCGGAGATTGACCTTGTTCCCGTTCAACTCCCACCGCACCACCCGGCTTGCCAATTGCTGTCCGCCATAACCGGCGCCCGCGGTGGTCTTGGCAATCTGCGTATTCCAGAGGAACTGCTTGTTCAGTTCGCTCTTGGGGATCTCGTAATAATATTTGTCCTTGACGCTGTGAACCGTGAAGATGCCGCTCTTAGACTTGGCATCCTTGGTGATCACTTTTTCATAGGGCTGGGGCTCGGCCGACAGCGGCCCTCCCCGCGGAGGCAAAACCGGAGTAGCGGCAGGAGGCTCGGGCGTTGTCTCTGGCGGCGGCTCTTGCGCCTGTGCAGCCATGGCGGCGCAGAACAAAAATACAACGGAACCCGCGATTAACCGCATCGTGATCCTCCATATTGGTATCGATTCAGGCTTCTATTTTAGCTTCAATCGAGTAGACTGGGACGATGCTTTCCTGGCTATTTTCCGATCCGCTTCGAGTGGGCGAAGACGCGCCGGATTTCACGCTGGGCGATCAGAATGGCAACCCGGTTTCATTAGCGGCGCTGCGCGGAAGCAACGTGGTGCTGGTGTTCTACCCGGCCGATGAAACCACGCTCTGCACCAGGCAGCTTTGCGAATTTCGAGACAACTGGGCGCTGGCTCAAGCGAAAGACGCGGTGGTGCTGGGGATCAATCCGGGCAACGAGCAAAAGCACGAGCGATTCCGCTCCAAGCATGGGTTTCCGTTTCCATTGCTCGCCGACCCAGGGCAACGAGTGGGCGCCCAGTATCGAACCAAAGGGCTCATCGTAAAACGCACGGTGTACTTGATCGGCAAGTCCGGAAAGATTCGCTATGCCAGGCGCGGAAAGCCGGTTCCCGACGAAGTGCTCGCGGCCGCTGAATGATCAGCTGGCTTGGGATGCCGAAGATTTACCACCGGCGGTGAGCGCTTCAAGAGCAGCCGTTTCGTTGGGATAGATCTGAATCACCTGGGCCAGCCGCGTCAGCTCCAGCACCTCACGCACGCGGCGGTTCGCGTTGGCTAAGGCGAATTGGCCCAGCGGGCTCTTCTTCACGCTGGTGTAGATGCCGATCAGGAACCCGATGCCGGTGGAATCGACATAGTCCACTCGGGCAAAATCCACCAGGATTTTTACGTAGCCGGAACCCTTCAGCTCTTCGGCCTTGGTGTGGAGGTACAGCGAATCCTGGCCAGTGGCGAAACGTCCCTCCAGACGAAGCACGCAAATGTCGCCGCGGTACTCGAATTCGACCAGCATTCTGTAATCGTACTATACACGGGAGCGGAGCGATACTAAACGCCGGCTTGTTTCTCAGCCATGGGACCGATCACCGGCAGGACAATCTTCTCGCCGTTGTAGGTTTTGAACATCATGTAAAGCCACATGATGAAGCCACCCAATCCAAGAACGAAATTCAGCACCGCGGTGATGAAAAAGCCCAGGAACGGAACGGCTCGGAAGATCAGCGTCACAAAGAAGACTACGAACCAAAGGATTACCCAGGCGATGTTCAAGAAGATGGACTGGAATGCATGGAACCGGATATTGCGATCCTGATTGTAGGGTGCCAGCACCAGGAACAGGATCCCGGTGATGAAGCCAAACAAATAGCACAGCGCTCCGGCCATGTTGTCGGTCATTCCCACGCTCGGAGCCCCGACGGGCGCGGGCGGCTGAGGCACAGGACTAACGCCGGGGGTTGGCCCGGGTGCGGCTGGTGCAGCTCCAGGTACGCCTACCGGAGCACCGCACTTCTGGCAGAACCGGCCGTCAACGGATGAACCGCAATTTGCGCAAAAGGCCATTTCGGAATCACTCCTGTCTGAAACACTTTATCCGAAATTGTTTGAAGAGGCAAGCCTTACGAAGGTTTACAGCTTAAGGGCTTAACCTTAGCTTGCATGTCTCGTCCAATCAGGTAGGAGTAACAATATGATTTCCCTCAGAAACAAATTTGCCGCCTGGACGGCCATTGCAGCACTCGGAGCCGTCAGCTTGTTTGCGGCCGAGACTTCCGCCGCCGGCGGCCACAGACATGACAGGGCGGGCGCGTTCCTATCGAGTTACCTGAATCTGACAGCAGCGCAGCAGGCGCAGGCCAAGTCGATTTTCCAAGGCGCGCGGCAATCCGGGCAGCCCATCCGGCAGCAATTGAAGCAAACGCGGCAGTCGCTGCGGGCGGCGGTGCAAGCCAACGACGCGGCGCAGATCCAGCAATTGGCGGCGTCGGAAGGCGGCCAGATGGGTCAGCTTGCGGCCATCCGAAGCACGGCGATGGCGAAGGTATATCAGATGCTGACGCCGGACCAGCAGCAGAAACTGGCTTCGTTGCGGCAAGCGCGAAGAGCGGCTCGTCATCCATCTGGCGCCTCCGGCCAGACACCGGCCCCGGACGCTCAAAATTAGCGCGTTAAGACAATCCTTGATGATGCGGTAGGATCGCGTATTGGCGATCCTACTGCTTGTTGTTGCGAGCGGCGCCGTTCTCGTTCTGGCGGGAGTGATTTATCAAGCCACGGGAGCGGCGGCCGATCGAAGGCGCTATCCGCCGCCGGGGCGGATGGTCGACATTGGCGGGTGCAATCTACACTTTATCGATGGTCATTATCGAAGTGATGGTTTGTACCCAAATGGCAGCAGCCCGCCGGTGATCTTTGAATCGGGCATCTCGGCCACGTGCCTGAGCTGGACGCAAGTCCGCGCGGAGGTAGCGGGATTTGCTCGCGCTTGCGCCTATGATCGCGCGTGGCTTGGCTGGAGCGATCCGTCGCCCTTGCCGCGAACGACATCGGCGATCATCGATGAACTCCACGCGCTGCTCGAAGCGGCGCAGATTCCGCGGCCATACATTCTAGTGGGGCATTCCTTTGGCGGGATGCTGGTGCGTGCTTACGCCGCAAAATATCCTGACCACGTCGCGGGCCTGGTTTTGGTGGACCCTCTGTCCCCGGGCGAATGGCTGAACGCCTCGCCGGCCCACACGAAAATGCTGCGCTTTGGCGTGAAGCTGTCCAATCGCGGGGCATGGCTGGCGCGCATCGGAGTGGTGCGGGCGGCGCTCGGGCTGTTGATGGCGGGCGGCCGGCGCGTTCCGCAATTCATCGCCAGAATGGGCAGCGGCCGCGGCGAATCGGTGATTTCCCGGCTGGTTGGAGAGGTTCGCAAGATGCCCGAGGAAACATGGCCCATGGTGCGCTCGCACTGGTGCCTACCGCGGACGTTCCTGGGGCTGGCCGGATATCTCGATTCGCTGCCCATCAGTTCGGCGGAGGCCTTGGCGCTCGGCGAGACTGGCGCCATCCCCGTCACGGTGCTTTCGGCGGCCAACGCTACGCATGAACAATTGCAGGAACGCGAGGCTTGGGCGCGCCTTTCTCCGCAAGGGAAGCACATCCGGGCGCGCAAGAGCGGACATTGGATCCAACTCGACGAACCGGAGCTGGTGGTGGAAGCCATTCGCGACATGCTTTAACCTGAAGCATGCGCAATATTGGAATTGCTAGCTTCGCGATTTGCTGTCTGAGTGTGACGTTGCTCGGGGCCGCCGACCAGCGTCCCGGCCAAACGTTCCAGATTTCGAATGTATCGATCTACTATGAAATCCTCGGAAACGCGCCGGGAACGCCGCTGGTGGTTTCGAATGGCGGTCCGGGCTTCGATCATTCGTATTTACATCTTTCCGATGCCTGGGACACGATTGCGAAGACTCGCAAGGTGGTGTTGTACGATCAGCGCGGCGTGGGGCGATCGTCCCGCATTGCAGCCGGCCAATCCTGCACATTGCGCGATCAGATAGAGGACCTGGACGCCTTACGCGCGCATATCGGCAACGAGCAGATCGATCTGTTGGGGCACTCCTGGGGTGGTTATCTGGCGATGGCTTATGCGGCGCGCTATCCGCAGCACATCCGGCGTCTGCTGATTGTAGATTCGGCGGCGCCGAAATGGGGTGATACGGTGTTCCTGTTCAAAAGTGTTTTTCCCGAAGGGGTTGAGCGCGAAGACTCCGACGAGTTTGCGAGCTTACTGGGAGATAAAGCCGCGGCCGGCCGATCGCTGCGTGAGTATTTTTCCATGCTGTTCTATTCACCGGAGAAACGCGATGCGGCACTGGCGAAGATGGACGAGGGAAGTGAGGTCCCTGAAGTGAACGAGACCATCAATAAAGACCTGGCGCGCTTCGACCTGAATCCCGAGCTCCCGAAGTATCGCTTCCCCACCATGGTGATGACGGGCCGGTTCGACATCAATGTTGCGCCGGTGGTGGCATACAAGATTCACAAAGCCATTGCGGGATCCGAGTTCGTGGTGTTTGACCGCAGCGGCCACATGCCGTTTTATGAGGAGCCGGAAAAGTTCGTGCAGACGGTGGAAGGGTTCTTGTCGAAGGAATGAGGCTGCGGGCGGGGAACCCCGCCCACAACCTGTCTGACTAGGCTTTCTTGATCAGCTCGATGTCTAGATGGACATGCACCTCGTCGCTGAGCATCACGCCGCCGGTTTCGAGCGGAGCGTTGAACGTCATCCCGAAATCGCTGCGCTTGATGGTAGTGGTGGCTTCGGCGCCTGTTCGCAGATTTCCCCAGGGATCCTTGGCTTCCGCCCCGGCGCTCTCCACCTGCAGCGTGACCGGCTTGGTGACACCCCGGAAGGTCAAATCTCCGATGACTTTCCATTGATTCTTGCCATCCGCGATCACGCTCTTGGAGACGAAGGTGATCATAGGATTGTTCGCCGTATCCAGAAAATCCGCGCCTTTGACGTGCGCGTCGCGCTTCTCATCGTGGGTATGCAGGGTGTTGAGATCGATGCTGGCGTTGACCTTGCTATTGGCCGGGTTCACCGGGTCGAAGACTACGTCGCCGGTTACGCCGCTGAATCCTCCTCGAATATAGGCAATCATGAAGTGCCTGATCTTGAAGCCGGCGCCGGAATGGGCCGGATCGATAGTATAGGCAGCGGCGGTTGTCGCTGTGGTGGCGGTGCTCATGAGGTTCTCCTTTTTTAGGCGGACATGGAAGCCCGCGACTTGTCTTTAGATGCATCGGCCGCGCGGGCTGATGCGGCCCATTCTTGGGCGGACGCGCGGAACCAGCGTCCTTAGGTAGTTTACAACGGACCGGGGACCGCTTCCCGTGGTCGAGGCTCAGAATCGTGGCCCTGCAGTTGCTCTAGGAAACGGCAGAAGGTGGGGTCTTTCGATGTTAGCCGTAGCAATCGCCGGAGTTTTCATAGTGTTCGCGCTGTTTTTGTCGATGCTCTCGTCGTCGCCAAAAGACGATGTTGAGTGGAATCCCGACACAGAGGCGTGAACATTTGCACACATTAGCGCAGCGGCGCCAGCATGAAGGTGAGCAGGAAAATCGCTAGCGCCGTGAAGCCTAAAGCTACTCGATTCTTATCCAGCTTGGTGACGTCATAAATCACCGGGTGGCGCAGCGCGAAGAAAAACAGCAAAGCCGCCCAAACAAACCAACTGTACCAGTAGAAATACCCTAGAGGTAGCAGCGCCACCACGAAGATGCGCGAGAGCAGCTTGTGCCATCGGCCGGCGAAGGCGTACAGGATATGCCCGCCGTCCAATTGCCCAATCGGCAGCAGGTTTAGCGCGGTAGCGAGGATTCCGACCCAGGCCGCACGGGCCACGGGATGCAGCAGGATATCGGCGGAACGGACGTGGGGGAAAATAATCCACTCAAAGAATCGCTGAATGGCCGGGACGCCAAATATGAGATCGCCGCGATCAGCGATTCCGGGAATTACCTTAGATTCGCCGAGGCCGATGACCAAAGCCGGTATTAGGACGGCAAAGCCCGCCAGCGGACCCGCAATACCGACATCGAACAGCGCTTGCCGTGTGTAGATTGGCGAGCGGATCCGAATGAATGCTCCGAGCGTGCCGATGGGGGAGGGAAACGGCAGGAAATAGGGGAGGCTGGCGTCGATTCCGTAATAACGGCAGGCGAAGTAATGGCCGAGCTCATGCGCCAGCAGGATGGTCATGAGCGTAATAGAAAACGCCAGGCCATCGAGCAGGAGCATGGGGCGAGCCTGAAGCATGGCGAAGACGTTCAGGTATTGATCCAGGTAAACCGGCCGGTTGGTCTGGAAGGCATGGGTGAGTACTACGCCGACCAGCGTGGTGGTGCAAAGCGTCAGCCCGAGCAGAAGCCAATGCAATGCCCAGCGGCCAGTCGAAATCGTATCTTGCGGAAAACTGAACGAGGCTCTCAGCGCGTGGCTTGATGTGCGTGGAACCACGACAACTTACGCTACTGCAGCGACTGCAGTTCCTTGCCGGGCTTGAATCGGACTGCCTTGCCGGGAGGGATGGCGACCTCGGCGCCGGTGCGCGGGTTGCGGCCGATGCCGGTCTTGCGCGGGCGGACGTTGAAGATTCCGAAGCCGCGCAGTTCAATGCGCTCGCCGTGGGACAGGGCCCGCTTCATGCTCTCGAAAACAGTTTCCACGGCCATCTCGGCCTTGGTCTTAGTGATGCCGGTTTTGTTCACGACTTCGTTAATAATGTCGAGCTTGATCACGGTCTCTCCCCTCGGCAGCCCCCAGGGTGGGAGCAAACCTCATGATAGGATTGGGGTTAGGGATTTGTCAAGCGAGCGATGCGATCAATGTCAGGTATCTCCGGGCAACGAATCTGGCGTCTACCTCTCGTGGGCTGAGCCAGGCCAGCGTTGTTGCATCGAACTGTTTCATCGCGCCGTCCATGATTGAGGATAGCTGTTGCCACGCGCGCGCCTGTCTTTCAGTGCGGGCGCGGCCATGGACTTGAGCTTCGCTGAGGTCCCACGCCATTAATAAGAAAGGAAGACTAGTTCCCGCTCCCCTTTCGGCGACAAGAATTAGCTGGAGGCAAGTGCTGTCTAAGCTGCATCGACATCTGACGTCATCCGGCTTGCCACGTCTAGGTTTCGTTTGGTAGCTAAGGGCGGAACAGGGCTTCCATGTCACGGCGGCCGTGCATAACGTGAAGTATCAGCACGTCGTCATTTTCAACTCGATAGACAATGACATAGTCGCCCACCGAAAAGCTGCGCAAGCCGGGGCGCAAATCCTCGTCGCGGTGGCGTCCCAAATGGGGATGGGTCGCGAGGAGAAAAAATCTGTCGGTAATGGAATCGACCATGCGGTCGGCAATCTCAATGCTCTGGCTTTCCTTGGCGATGTAATACCAGATGTCGTCCAGCTCGGCCTCAGCCGCTGGCGAAAGGCGGTGAGCCATTAGCGGGCAGGCGTTTGCTCCGCCGCCAAGCGGTCGCGTCCGCGCTGCTTCACTTTTCCGGCAAGGTCGCGCATGGACTGTTGCGTAATGATGCGCCCGTCGCCTCGGACGAATGAAGCCTCAGCTTCATCGACGGCGGCAAGCATCTCCGCGCGGGTTCGCTCACGCTGTTCCCATAAGCCAAGGGCTTCGTTCACCGCCTCTTCCTCGCGTTGGAGGCGGCCGGTTGCAATGGCCTGTCGCACAAACGCCTTTTGGTCGGGGGTGAGTTGCACTTCCATGCATTCAGGGTAGCAAGGCTGGCACCGCGATGACGTCTAGACCGAACGGCGCATCAAGAGAGGGCAGGGCCTCGACGGGCAGCACGGTGGAGAGACGCGCGCCGCCGGGTTGCGACGCTTCGAGTGCGAGAACGCGAGTGGCCAAGCTGCTGGATGTCACATAAAGGTGCGAGATCGCTACATGATCGAAGTGCGCGCCTTTCGCCGCCAGCGCTTTTTCCAGCCGTTCGAAGGCCAGCTTCAAGTCGGCTTCCTGGCTGCCGAAGGCCAGCTGCGTTCCGCTGATTACGATTTGAGGCGCGGAAACCAGGACCATTTGCGATCCGCCCGCGGTCGCAGGCTTCGCCAGGTGCGCGGTGGCTTCGCAGGCAGCCGGAGGCATCACGGGCGCGCGTTGCATTTGCACATAGTTCAGCGCGACGCCGGGGAAGCTTGCGGACATAGCTTGCTGCGTGTCGCGCTCGTCATCGAGCGAGCTGACGAAACACGTTATGAGAAGTGCATCCGAGGGTTCGATGCCGGCGGATGCCAGCGTGCTCCTCAGCTTGGCCAGCGACTGGGTGACGCTAGGCGCGGGCTGCGCGGCGAGAAACGCGACCCCGTTGGGATTCACTACTTTGCGATCCACTTCGGCGGCTTCGATCACCACTTGTGCGCCGACCATCGGCAGAGCACCCACCAGCACGACGGTGAGCGCCGGTAGCGGCATGTGTTTTTCGAGGAACATCTCACCGGCGATCTCGCCGATGCGCCGCAAATCGCCCGAGCCGGCGACAAAGGCGCGGAGCTTGACGATGGGTCCGTGATTGGTCTTTAGCAGAATCTTGATCGCGTCGCGCGTTTGCTGGGAGAGCAGACCTTTGGAGGAAAGCGGAGTGACTTGAAAGGTCAGGCGGTCGGTTTCAGCTTGTACGGCGGAGGGCAATTCCGGCGGAAGCGCGAGCGCCTGCGTAACGTCGTCGCCCTTCTTTTTCTTCTTGCCGTCTTCGGGCGCGACAGTTGGAATGTAGCCTGCGTCAGGGTCGAGCTTCTTATTCTGCGCGAGACTGTTCACTATCAAGAGAGCGAACAAGACGGCCGACAAAAGAGCGCTGCGCACGACCCACGATTTTAACAGGCTTGCTAGAGTGAAGGTTGGCCGCTACTGTCGCATCGCCGGCCCGCACGCACAGCGCGAATTTCACGCGTTTCGCCTGGGGAGCGCTCGTGTGGAACGTGCTGGTGGTGCTGTGGGGCGCATATGTCCGAGCCAGCGGATCGGGCGCCGGGTGCGGCAGCCACTGGCCGCTCTGCAATGGCGAAGTGGTGCCGGTTGCGCCACGCATCGAGACCATCATCGAATTCACGCATCGGATGATGAGCGGCGTAGCGCTGGTGGGCGTGGTCGCGCTCTGGTTGTGGAGCCGGGCGAGCTTCGCGCGGGGCAGCCGCGTGCGGCGCATGGCACTCACGTCGTTCGTCTTACTGATCACGGAAGCGCTACTGGGCGCGGGCCTGGTGCTGTTCAATTATGTGGACAAAGACGCGTCAGTGGGGCGCGCGTTCTATCTTTCATTGCACCTGGTCAACACGCTGTTGTTGTTGGGCGCGCTAGTGCTGACGGCGTGGTTCTCAACGGGCGAAGAACGAATGCTGGTGCGCCGGTCGTCGCTAGTCATGGCTGCGCTTCCGATAGCAATCCTGGTGAGCGTCACGGGAGCGATCGCGGCGCTCGGCGACACGTTGTTTCCAGTGGCAACTCTGGCGCAGGGGTTTCACCAGGATTTCTCCACCGCAGCCAGTTTCCTGCTACGGCTGCGCGTCTTGCATCCGATATTTGCAGTTCTTGCGGCTGGCTATTTTGTGACGATATCGGTTGGGGTGCTGCGATCGAAACCACATGCGGTTGCGACAAAACTCGCGGTTGCCGTATTGGTTTTAGCTCTGGCGCAACTGAGCGCGGGCGCCATCAACCTGCTTCTGCTGGCGCCGGTTTGGATGCAGATCACGCACCTGCTGCTGGCCGATTCGCTTTGGATCGGGTTGGTGCTGCTAGCCGTTGAAGCCTAAGAAAGCCGCCACGATTTTGTCCGCTACGCTTGCGTGATTGCGGCCGAGATCATGGCCCACGCCCTCGATTTCGAGCAATTCGACTGCCGCTGGAATCAGAACGATCGCACTTTTCATTTCATCGATGGAACCAAACGGATCGCGCGATCCCTGCGCAAATAGCGCCGGCGTTTGGAGCTTTGGAAAATGTGCCGTTCGCAACTGCTGGACCTTGCCCGGTGGATGCAGGGGATAGGAAGAGAACAAGAGCCGATCCACTAATCCCGGCTCTTCCGCCGCCAGCATGCTGCACTGCCGGCCGCCGTAGGAATGCCCGCCGAGCCAAACCTGATCGGGATGTTTCTCGCGAATCTTCAAGATTTCGGCGCGCAGGCCTTCGCGATCGCGCGCAGCGTCACCGGGACGCGGCGGTCCCTTGGCACGATCTTGTCGATAAGGCAGATCGTAACGGACCACCTGAATCTGGTGTTCAGAAAACGCGTGGTCGAGAGCGACCAGCAGCGGCGCATTGCGATTCGATCCAGCGCCGTGAGTGAGCAGTAAATAAGTCACGTGGAAATGTCCAGTAGAAACACCAAGGGCCGTCTCCTCCGGACGGCCCCCGCTTCAATTTTGTTGATCCCTTCTCTTTACTCTAGATCAGGCTACTCTAGATCAGGGTCGCATGACATTCTCGGCTTGCAGTCCCTTGGGGCCCCGCTTCACCTCGAACTCCACCTCCGTACCTTCTTCCAGAGTGCGATATCCATTCATCTGGATCGCCGAGAAGTGAACGAACACATCATCGCCGTTAGAGCGTTGGATGAAGCCATAGCCCTTGGCGGCGTTAAACCATTTCACAGTCCCTTTTTCTCTCACTACAATTCTCCTAGCCTCTGATGCTCTTAACTGATGCTGTGCACCTTGAAGCACACAGTCTTTGGGTAAAACGGGACTATGATATCACAGGATATGAGGGCGTCCGCAAGGGGGAAATGCGTATGGTTTCATGGGATTGGAGCCGCCTGGTCAGAGATGAAAAATCCTCTCCGCACGCGCATGTTCGCCTGGTGGTATTTCACCATCGCGGGCGGATTCGTATTGCTGGCGATTAACCGATTGCTGCTCGGCCAGCGCGCCGGATTGGTGCTGGCACAGTTGGCGGCGGCTGCTGCGTTTCTGTTGTTTGGCGCCTTGTCCTGGAACGGCGATTAGTTCTTTTTCAATTCAGGCTTTTGAACGGCTCAGTCCCAGGGCGCGGATGCGCTTGTGGAGATTGGTGCGCTCCATGCCGAGCGCCCGCGCGGCGCCGGACACGTTCCAACTAGTCTCTTCCAGGGCACGCAGGATGTGTTCGCGCTCTGCGGAGGCACGGGCTTCCTTGATATTGGACCGGGGCCCGGAATCATCGGCGATGCGAATCTCCACGGGAACCGAATCCGGAGTCAGGCGATTGCCGGCCGTCAGGATGGCCATGCGCTCGATGATGTTGCGCAATTCGCGAGCATTTCCCGGCCAGGAATAGCCTTCGAGTATCTCGTAGGTCTCGTCGTCGATCTGCTTGGAATGAAAATTGTTGCGGAGGCAGAAGTCGTCCAGAAAATAATCCGCCATCGCAATGATATCCTGCGGGCGCTCGCGCAGAGAAGGCACCCGGATGGGGACCACGCAGAGGCGGTAATAGAGATCCTCGCGAAACTTCTGCTGCGCCACCAGATCGCTGAGATTGCGGTTGGTGGCCGAGACTACGCGCACCGCGACGCGAATGGGCTGTTCGCCGCCTACGCGGTGAAACTCGCCTTCCTGCAAGACGCGCAGTAGCTTGGCCTGCGACGCGGCATGCAGATCGCCCACTTCGTCAAGGAAGATGGTGCCGCCGTCGGCCAGCTCAAATTTCCCTTTGCGCGTGGAGATGGCGCCGGTGAATGCGCCTTTCTCGTGGCCGAACAGTTCGCTTTCCAGAAGATCGGAAGGGATGGCGGCGCAGTTCACCTTGACGAACGGGCCGTTGGCGAAAGGGCTTTCGTGATGGATGTGCGCGGCCAGCAATTCTTTGCCGGTGCCCGATTCGCCCATGATCAGAATGCGGGCGTCGGATCGAGCGGCCATGGTGGCTTGCTCCACTACGCGCAGAAACGCCGGGCTGGCGCCGATCATTTTGGTGCTGGATCCCACCAGTTCGCGCAGGCGTTCGTTCTCGCGCCGCAGATTGGCCTGTTCGAGCGCATTCTTGAGCGACAGCAGCACCTTGTCGCGGCCCAGCGGCTTCTCGAGAAAATCGAAGGCGCCGGCTCGCGTTGCCGCCACGGCCTCGGCGATGGTGCCGTGTCCGGAAATCATGACGGCGGGCGCGAAAAACTCGTGCTCCCGCAAGTGGCGCAGAAATTCGATGCCGCTGCCGTCGGGAAGACGTACGTCCAACAGCAGCAGATCGGCGCGTTCGGCCGCGGGCTTGGCTTCGGCGATGGTGCGCGCGAGCGTGACGGTGTAGCCCTCGCGCTCCAGAATCAGCCGCAGCGAGCCGCCGATGTTCGGCTCGTCATCCAGCACGAGAATGCGTTTGGAAGGCATTATTTGGATCGCTCCCGTTCAGCAGACTGTCCGCTCCCTTTGGTCACGGCTCTGTAAGCTGCTGTGACCGGCATAGACCACCAGCCGGGACGGGACCGGACTGTCACTCCCACGCGGGTGGCCACCACGCGAATGCCATGGAAACCGTCTTTGCCGCTACCGCTCGGCGTGTAGCTCAACAGATACTGGCCGTGGATTTCTTCACCGATCTGGGTGATGGCGCGTTCGAGCGCGTGCTGGCTTCCCAGAGCGAACTGACGGCCGCCGGTGTAACTGGTCAAAGACGACAGCAGATCTTCGGGGCCTGTCCCATGGCCGACGTTCAGCCAGTAGATGAGGGTGTTGCTGAGGGCCGAATCGGGACCCACGTCGCTATGGCCCGGGTTCGAGTAGGGCTCTGCAATCAGCAGTAGAATGCGGCGGCGGAGCTCGGGCCGCCGATCGAGAAGCTGGCACGCATCGAACACAGCTTTAGCCGGGTCACTCTGAGCGCGGTCAAATTCGACGCCGCGCAGCGCACGAGTGAGACGCCCCAGATCGGGCGTAAAATCCTGCCTCACGTGAAGCTCTTTGTCGAAGGTGAAGATGGCGGCCTCGCCGCCGACGCCCACCACCAGCGCGCCCAGCAACGGGCCCAGCTCACGAACGCGTTCCACCACCTGCTTCTTGAGATTGGTTTGAACGGCGATGGCGAGCGAGATGGGCAGGAAGTCGCCGTCTTCGTGGATTTGTTGGGGAACGTTGTTGTCGTAGAGGCGGAAATCCGCGGCAGTGAGCCCGTTGACGAAGTTGCCGGAACGGTCGGTCACTGAAGTGGGCGCAACCACCAGGCGGACGGGAACGCGCAGTGTGGGCTCTTGGCCCCAGAGCGCGGCGGCAAGCAGAAGTAGCAGCGCGAAGCTAGGCCACGGGAAGCAGGACACGGAACGCGGCTCCTCCGAGCTCGCCGGGTACGAGAAGAATATCGCCGCCCGCCAGCAGCGCGCTCTTACGGGCGATGGAAAGGCCCAGTCCCATGCCGCCGCGCTTGAACGAAATCGCCGGTTGAAACAACGAGCCGCGCGCCTGCGGGCTGAGGCCGGGACCAGAATCATGCACTTCAATCGAAATCTTGTCGCCGCCCGCGGCTGTTACACCTAACACTGCGCCACCCGGCGTGACGGCCTGCGCTGCGTTTTCGAGCAGATTGGTCAGCACGCCCTTGACCAGATCCTCGTCGGCAAAGACCTGCGGATGGTCGGGAGCGAGACGCGTGCTGTAAACAATGTCGGGGTGCGCGGTACGCAGGAACGCGATGCGCTCTTCGAGCAGCGAATTGATGTCGAGAGGCTTGGGCGATACGGGCGGCTCGGCGGAAAATTCGGAGAACGCGCGCACGCGCCGCTCCAGACTTTGCACTTCATCCACGACAATCTGCGCGGCCTGCTCATAGAAATCGCCGCCCGATCCGGACTGCCGCACCGCGATCTCTTCCATGGTGAGGCGGATCGGCGTGAGCGAGTTCTTCACCTCATGCGCCATCTTCTTGGCCAAAGCCTGCCAGCTTTCCAGGCGCGTAACATAAACCAACCGTTCCTGGGATTGTTTCAGCTCCTCGGCCATTTTGTTGAAAGCGCGGACTGCGGAGCCGATTTCGTCGTTACTGCTTTCGGGCACGCGATAACCCATGTGCCCGGCGGCAACTTCGGCCAGTCCCTTGGTTAATTCCTGGATCGGCTGACTGATGCGCTTGGCGAAGTAGAGCAGCGCGAGAAAGGTGAGCAGCCAGATGGCGACGGCCAGCAGCAGATAGGTGTAGGTGAATCCGCGGCGCCAGTTGTGCGTGCCCGAGGCGGCCACCACCGCGCGCGCGCCGGTGTATTGGTCGGAAAGCTTCTGCATCGCGATGCCATTCAGAGACGTAGAGTACAGCGCCACTCCGTCCGCGCGTCGCACCAGGTAATCCAGGCGATCACCCAAGTTGCCGTCCAAATTGAAGCTTTCCACGTCGCCAGTCGAATAAAACTCCTGGATCGCAATGGGCCATCGGCTCTTGGCGGCAATCGAGAACAGCGCCGGCGGAATGCGGCCGGAATCCGCTTCCTGCTTGAGCGACTCCTTGGCCCGGCGAAGCAACTCATGCCCGGTGCTCTTGAGAGATTGTGAAACCTGGTCTAACTCCGGAGTGGAGGAAAGCGAGAGGCTGTAATGGAGCAGCCGCACCGAGATCCATCCCATCACGCAGAGGGGCGCCAGCGTGGCAACCACGAAGACCAGGATCAGGCGATTGCGCAGCCGGTTCATAACTACTTGGAATCGGGCTTGAGGTCGGCCAGTTGGAACGGCGCCGATTCCGCGGACCAACGATCCTGCTGCGGACGGGACGGGCGGCTGAAGATTTCGATCAGGGTGGCAAGGTTAATGCCGGGTGTCTCCGCCATCGGCTCCTTGGATTCCACGCTGCGAATTTCGAGACGCGCCCAGAGTTGCTGGCCGGATGGCACTTTGGAAGCTGAGATGACGATATTGTCCAGACACCAGGACTCCGCGCTCGAAGCCGAAAGACGCATGAGGGAGCGGCGGAAATCGCTCACGCGAACCACCGAGAACTTTTCCTCCCATACGTCATAGCTGACGGTGAATCGTTCGAGAGAACGCGCGACCACATTATTCTTCGATCCCGACGCGATAACCAGTTGAAAATCGAAAGGTACCGCTGCGCCGTCGTGCAGCAGCGACAGAGACTTGCCCGTCAGGAAGTGCAAAGAGGGTGCACTGAAGCGGATGTCCCCGGCGACATGGTGCGGGAGCAGGCCCTGGTTGGATACGGTCATACCAAAGAGCTGGAGGGAGAGGAACAGCGCCAGGACCGCACGCCTTACCGAGCCACGACCGTGATGGAGTACTGTCAAAAATTCATTCCCGCGATCAACACCGGAGTGACGTGACCCTCCCGGAGAGGGAAAGCCAGCGCCACAAGAAAAGCGCCTTTCTCAAGAACGCCCAAGCCGCTCGATATTCCGACACCGGCCGACTCTTTGGCTTCCGGGGACTTGCCCTGGTCCCAAACCGACCCGGCATCGTAGAAGATACGCATTACGTGGTAACCATATGTGACGGACCCATACGCCAGCCGGTTTCCGCCCAGAGGGTCCAAGTCGTACTTATTCCAGCCGCGCAGCAGCGTGCTATCACCAATGGAAAAGCGCTCGAAGAGCGGAGCTTCACCCGAGATGGCGCCCGCCATCACCGTTACTTCCACGGACTGAGTCCGGCTTGAGTAATTGTACTTCATGTGCGCGAGGTGGCGCGTGTACGGTAAATCAGACGCCAGAAGAGTGGTGGCCGCGCGCAGGCTGTAGCCTGCGTCCAACTGCTGAGTGCTGTCGCCGGAACCGGCCCACCGCTGACGATAGCGCAGAGTGCTTACCACAGCGTTGGCTGATTCCGATCGCGCGGCCGAAGGCAAACTGTTCAGTTGTTCAAAGCTGAGCCCAATGCTGAACGTCAACGGAGCAGCTATTACAAAGGTGGCGCTGGGCTCATAGTTCAAACGGGAACCATAAGCGCCAGCGCTGAGGGAAGAAGGACGGGACGCACTGTCGAGCGCGGTGAGCGTCGAGGAAGCGTACTGATCTTGGTATCCGTCAAACTCGAAGCCCACACGGATGCGTCCGTTGGCCAGAACCGGACGCTCGTAGATGGCTTGGATGCCGGAAACCCGCTCGATCAAATTATCGCTATCGCGCAACACGCGAAAGGTGAAAGCGTTAGGACCGATGGTGCTCACCAGTTGGCCGGCGCCCGTGAATCCGAGAGCGGAGTTGTAGCCGAGGTGGGGGACCGAGGCATCGAACGATCCTCCGGCCCGGTCCACATTCATCAGCACTCGCACGGATTCAGGCTCCGCGCCCCGGGTCAGCTTAAACGTCACATCATGAGCCCGGAGTTCACCGCGAATGCGCAACGCCAGCCGGTCCAGCGCTTCGGTGTTTACCTTGCCGCCTACCAGATGCCGGATTTCATCCAGTGCCGAGGGGCTGAGTTTGTACTCGCGCTGGTCAACGAAATTAATGCTCTCGATGGTGTAGCGCGAATTGATGTTCAGGTCGACGTTGGTGGCTGAGCTTTCCTGCGCTTCGCCCGAAGGCGCGATTGACTGGGCAAACAGCGGGATCCCGGCCAACGTACAGATCAAACCGGAAACCCGAACCACCTTGAGTGCGAGAAACATTGGATTCGATCTGGCAATTCGAGCGCCAGACTCAACCTATTGTAAAGATAGCCGCTTTTGCATGTACCGAGTGTGCCGTGACGGCACAGGTGTAACCGGTCCCGTCATGATTGCGGCTCGGGAAATGCTACATTTTGGCGGCTTGGCTGCGCTGGTTGGCAGCTTCGAGCACTCCGTCGATGGACGGGACAATCAACTGACGGCGTCCCAGCCGGATCACACCCTTGCGAGCCAGCGCGTTCAAGGTGGTTGAAGTAGTTTCGCGCGTGGCGCCGATCAGGCTGGCGAGTTCGCCCTGCGAGAGAGGGATCGAATATTCGGCCCCGTTGGCCTTGGAGCCGAACATTCGTGCCAGGTCAGCCATGTAGTAAAGGATGCGGTACTCGACGTCGCGTAGACAGAGCAGCTCGATTTTCTTCTCTAATTGGCGCTTGCGTGAAGTGAGCAGGCCGGAAATTTCGCGCCAAAGCTCGGGATGCTCGTCACAAACTCTGAGGAATAAATCTCTCGGTATGACGTAAATCACGCCTTCCTGCAGCACCTCGGCGGCAATGTTCCGCGATGCCTCCGTTCCGAGCGCCTGTTCGCCGAACAGCTCACCGCCGGTGACGATCTGCAGGATGATCTCTTTGTTGTCTTCCCCTCGTTTGTGTATCTTCACCAAGCCGGACTCGAGAAAGAAAAGCGAGTCCAGCGGACTGCCCTCCGAGTACACGGTTGCGAAACGCCGATTAGGCGAAAACTTCGTGACGCCGTCCAGATTGATCAATTCGCTCCGAACGACGGTCGCGATCGATAAAGATTGCGGGTCCATTGATCCTGATTATTATAGTCCGAATGTCAAGTGAATTGTCATACAAAATCTTAATGATCGCAACTTATCTCTATCCAGCCTTAGTTTCTGTCGCGCACTTGAGCAGCAAGGTGCGCCGCGGCGTCAAAGTGGCGTCGCATGACGCCGTCGTCCGACGGCCGTTCCAGTGCCTGGCGGAATGCCTCCAGCTTCGCGACGTAGCTTTCTACCGCCGTCAATATCTGACGTCGGTTGGTGTCAAAAATATCGCCCCAAATTTCGAATGAACTTAGGGCGAGGCGAGTACTATCCACCAAAGCCGGACCGTAGACGCCGGTTAGCGGCTCAGGCCGGCCATCGAGCGTAGCAGCCAGTGCAGTAGCTGCGAGTTGCGGCAGGTGCGAAGTGAAGGCCACTGTCCGGTCGTGCTCCTCAGGATCTAACACCACCGGAAGAGATCCGATCCGGGGAATCCAGGCGAGAAACTCGCGCGCGGCTTCGGTTTCGAGCTCGGATGCCGATCGCGGCGTCAGCACATAGGGCCGGCCTTGGAAGAGATCTGCTTCGGCTGCTTCCACGCCACGCCGTTCCCGTCCAGCCATGGGATGGCCGCCTAAAAATTGCGCTCGCGAAATCACTTGCCTGGCGCGATCGACAATAGCTTGCTTGGTGCTGCCGGCATCGGTGATGAGCGCTTCGGGTCTAACCCAGGCGTTGAGCTCAGCCAGGCTGTCGATGATGCGGTGAATGGGTTGCGCCAGATACACCAGGTCGGCTTGCTCGGCGGCTTGCTGGGCCCCTAGCGCCTCATCGATGACGCGAGCCGCCAACGCCGCGCGAATGGTTTCGTCCGAACTGACGCCGATGATTCTGCCGGTGAAACCCGCTTTCCGGATGGCGAGAGCGAACGACCCTCCGATCAGGCCGACGCCAAAGATAGCGACCGTTTGCATATCTTTCTTATATCGAGCGGCCAACGGCCGGCGCGATCATTCCCAATTGATCCATGAGTTCGGCGAATTGCTTCGGAAACAGCGATTGAGCGCCGTCGCTGAGCGCGTGGTCGGGGTCGGGATGCACCTCCACCAGCAATCCGTCCGCGCCCGCCGCCACCGCAGCCCGCGCCATGGGAAGCACCTTGTCGCGGCGTCCGGTTGCGTGCGAGGGATCGGCCACGATGGGCAGATGCGAAAGGGACTTCACCACGGGGATGGCGGAAATGTCCATGGTGTTGCGCGTGGAGTTTTCAAAGGTGCGGATGCCGCGCTCGCACAGGATGACGTCGTAATTGCCGCCGGAGAGAATATATTCGGCGCTGAGCAACAGCTCTTCGATGGTAGCGGAGATGCCGCGCTTTAGCAGGATCGGCTTACGCAAGGCCCCGAGCTCGCGCAGCAGGTTGTAGTTCTGCATGTTGCGCGCGCCCACTTGCAGGATGTCGACATAATCGGCGATCACGGGGATCTGGGTTTGATCCATCACTTCGCTGACCAGCAGCAGGTGATTGTGGTCGGCCGCTTCGCGCAACAGCTTCAATCCATCTTCGCCCATCCCTTGGAAGCTATAGGGCGACGTGCGTGGTTTGAATGCGCCGCCCCGCAGAACCTTGGCGCCGCTGTGGGCCACTGCCTCGGCAACTTGCCCGATCTGGTCGCGATTTTCGACGCTGCACGGCCCGGCCATGACCACTACTTGCTCGCCGCCGATTTCGACGTTGCCGATCTTGACCGTGGTTCCGGCGGGTTTGAAGCTGCGGCTGGCCAGCTTGTAGGGTGAGACAATGCGATGGCATTCCTTCACGCCCGGCATGACTTCGAATTCGATGGGGTCGACATCTCCAACCGGGCCCACTCCGCCCAGGACGGTGTGCTGGATGCCCGAGGAACGATGGACGATGAAGCCCATGGATACCAGCCGGTCGATGACTTTTTGAGTTTGCGCCTCTTCGGCGCCTTCCTGCATGACTACAAGCATGAGCTTCCAATATACCGAGCCCGCCAAGAGCGCGGAGGCGATCGAGAGTAACGTGCCATTCGCAGTCTATTCATAATTTCTCAACAATCTGGTACTACTAGTCCGTTCCATTGTTCACCCGATCGATCCTGGGAGGTGTTTCCGGGTTAGAATTGATCGCTCGATGTTGGCTACCAGGAGCGGCGCAAGATGATGTCGATCGTCAGAACCACGCTAATGCCGGCGCTGCTGTTCACCAGCGCCGCTTTCAGCCAAACGATCACGCTACAACCCAAGATCGGCCCGCCGACCAGTACCGTGGAGGTCTCGGGCAGCGGGTTTGCTCCGGGTGTTTCCATTCAAATCTACTTCGGCCATGCGGACGAAGCCAGCGCCACAGCCGACGCTTCAGGGTCATTCTCGAAGGTCGCTATGCAAGTGCCGGCCTCGGATGTTCCCAGTGTGCGCATCGTTACCGCTTTGCCCGCTTCGGGTCATGAGGCGCAGACCACATTCACGGTTTATACCGACTGGCGACAGGCGGGCTTCTCGCCCCATCGCACCGGTTTCAATCCGTATGAAAATGTGCTGAATCCGAGCAACGTTGACGGCCTGGGACGCTTGTGGAGCTTCAACACGCTCAATCCCGTGGGCAGCTCGCTCGCGCTGGCGGATGGCGCGGCCTATGTCGTCGCCGGTGGTTACTATGTCTACGCCGTGGGCGTTGCCAGCGGCATCCAACTGTGGAGCTACATTACCGGCGGAGGATACGTTGTATCCTCGCCCACGGTGAAGTACGGAGCGGTTTATTTCGGTTCGGGCGATACCAATGTCTATGCCCTCAGCACGGTTAGCGGCGCAGCGCTGTGGACCTTCCCCACTGGCGATGTGGTGGATTCGTCGCCCGCGGTGGTGAATGGAAGAGTTTTCGTGGGCTCCTTCGATGCGAACGTCTACGCGCTCGACGCCGGCACTGGCGCTCAGCTGTGGAGCTACGCTACCGGCGCCGCGGTGGAGAGCTCGCCCGCGGTAGCGTATGGCGTGGTTTATATCGGCTCCGACGACGGGAACCTCTATGCGTTGACCGCCGCGAGCGGCACCGAAGTCTGGAGCCACCCCACCGGAGGCGCCGTGGAATCCGGTCCCGTGGTAGCGAATGGCGTGGTTTATTTCGGGTCGCTCGACGGCAACATATACGCCGTGGACGCTGGCACGGGCGCCACGCTGTGGAGCTACTTCGCCGAGGGAGGCGTAATTTCCTCGCTCGCGATCGCCAACGGCACGTTTTATTTCGGCTCAGGGAATAACACAATCTACGCGCTCAACGCCCGCAATGGAACCAAGCAGTGGAGTCAAGCCCTCCTGGGCCTGTCTTTCTCACTGGCGAACGGAGTGCTTTACGTCGGCTCCGGGGACGGTAACGTCTATGCCTTGAACGCCGGTACTGGCGACAAGCTGTGGAGCTATGCCACGGACGGGCAGGTTAGCGCCGCGCCTACAGTCGCGAATGGGAAAGTCTTCATCGGCTCCAGCAACGGGAACATTTACGTGCTTGGCCTGCCCCCTGTCGCGGAAGAGCAGGCCTCCGCGTCAGACAACGCGGATCACTCAGACAACCCGCATCAGTGAGGTTCAACGGCGTCTCGAGATGCTGTAGCCGGCAAGCTACAATCAAGAGTTGCAAAATCCCGACGCAATCATCATTGGAGCCGGACACAACGGCTTGGTCACGGCTGCTTACCTGGCTCGAGCGGGCCGCCGCGTATTGGTGCTGGAACGCCGCGAGCTGGTGGGCGGATGCGCGGTCACCGAAGAAATCTGGCCCGGCTATCAGGTTTCCACCGCCTCATATCTGACCAGCCTCTTGCAGGAGCGCGTGATTCGCGATCTGGAGCTCGCGCGCTTCGGCTATCGCGTCGACGCCAAAGACCCGGCGTTCTTTTCACCTTTTCCCGACGGCCGCTATCTCTTCATGTGGCAGGATCGAGAAAAGACGCTGGCGGAGATCGCGAAGTTTTCCCGGCGTGACGCGGCAGCGTATCCGGCTTACGAAGACTATCTCGAACGGCTGTCGCAAGTGGTGGAAGGTTTGCTGCTCACTACACCACCCGAGTTCCCGCCCGAAAGCCTGGGCGATTTTGTGGACTACCTGAAGCTGGCGGCGAAGATGCGCGGCGTGAGTCCCAAAGATATGGTGGGGCTGGTGAAGATCTTCACGCAGAGCGCGGTGGAGTTTTTGGACCAATGGTTCGAGTCGGACCAGTTTAAGGTAACGCTGGCCACCGATGCCGTCATCGGAGCGAATGGCGGCCCACGCTCTTCCGGCACTGCTTACATCCTGCTGCATCACGTCATGGGCGGTGTCGGCGGACATCGCGGATTATGGGGCTTCGTGCGCGGAGGGATGGGCGGTGTTTCGAACGCGATCGCGGCGTCGGCGAAGAGCCGGGGCGCCGAGATCCGCACCAACGCGAGCGTGGATCACATCAAGATCAAGAACGGCCGCGCGCGTGGTGTGGTACTGGAGGGCGGGGAAGAGATCGACTCCGAGCTGGTGATCAGCAACCTCACGCCGCAGCTCACGTTTCTGCATTTGATCGATCGAGACGCCTTGCCGGGCGATTTTGTGGACTCGATCCGCAAGTATCGGAGCGAAGGCACGTCGTGCAAAATCAATCTGGCGTTGAGCGGCTTGCCGAATTTCCGCGCCCTTCCCGGTGCGGAGGGGCCGCAGCATCGGGCCACGATGCACCTCTGCCCGTCGGTAGAATACATCGAGCGCGCGTGGGACGATGCCAAGTACGGGCATCCTTCGCAATCGCCATTATTGGAGCTGACGGTGCCGACCAGGTATGATCCTTCGCTTGCGCCAGAGGGCAAGCACATCATGGGTATCTTCATTCAATACGCGCCGTACACGCTGCGGGAAGGCAATTGGGACGAGCTGCGCGAGCCCTTCGCGTATCGCTGCCTGGATCTGATCGAGGAATACGCGCCCGGCTTCCGCGATCTCATCATCCATCAGCAGGTGTTGACGCCGCTGGATCTCGAACGCCGCTTCGGACTAACGGGCGGAAATATATTCCACGGCGAAATGGCCCTGGATCAAATGTTCGTGATGCGGCCCGTGGCCGGCAGCGCGCGCTACCGGACGCCCATCCGCGGGCTGTATTTATGCGGGTCCGGCACGCATCCAGGCGGCGGGGTGATGGGCGCGCCAGGCTATAACGCGGCGCACGAAATTTTGAAAGATTAAGCGGCACCCGGCGGCTTTTCGTCAGAGCGCACCACCACGATGGTGAACTTCGCCACCAGTGCGGAGATGGCGCCCAGCGCGGCCAGCACCGGCGCTAGAACCACGCTGACCGCGGCCACCGTCACCGGAATTTCGACAAAGGTGTGGCCGTGTTCATCCTTCACGATGATGCGTCGCACGTTGCCTTCGTGGATTAAGGACTTCACCTTGTCCACCAAGTCCCTTCCCAGCACCTGCACTTCTTCGACGAAATCCTGAAACGCCATGATCACCCCCGCTATAGGTTACGCGAATGGTGGTGGATTCGTTCACCGATCGCGAAATTTTGCAAACTTATCGCGGGCTGATCCGTATTTATCCCAAGGAGCGGCTTTCCATTTGACACACAAGATTGGGGAAAACTGATGCTGGATTTGCGCGAGGCATTGCGGCAGTTGCGGAAAGCGCCGGGATTTACCAGCACGGCAGTGATCACGTTGGCGCTGGGGATCGGAGCGACGACGGCCATCTTTACGCTGGTGCACCAGGTGATGTTGAAGTCCCTGCCGGTGGCGAAGCCGGATGAACTGTGGAGGATCGGCGATAAAATCCGCTGTTGCAACTGGGGAGGTTACATCCAGGGTGAGGATGGGGATTTTTCGCTGTTCTCGTGGGAGGCGTACCAGAACTTTCGCGCGCACACCCCTGAATTTGCGGATCTCGCGGCGCTGCAGGCCGGCAATGCTCCGCTGGGCGTCCGAAAAGCGGGATCGGAAGCGCAGGCCGATACGCGCAACGGCCAATATGTTTCAGGAAATTTCTTCAGCACTTTCGGCGTGCATCCCTGGATCGGCCGGCTGATGACCGACGCCGACGATCAAGAAGGAGCGCCTCCGGTGGCGGTGATGAGCTTTCGCGTTTGGAAGGAGAAGTACGGCTCCGATCCTTCGGTGGTAGGCGGAAGTTATCAGATCAACGGGCATCCCTTCACGCTGATCGGTGTGGCCGCGCCGGGATTCTATGGGGCGAAGCTGGCAGGCTGGGGCATGCCGGATTTTTGGCTGCCCGCAACCACGGAACTGTTGATTGATGGAGCCACGTCAGGGCTGAAAAGACCGAATCGCAACTTCCTGGACTTGATCGGACGAGTGCGGCCGGGAGTGAATCCGAAGTCGCTCGAAGCAAAACTGAAGGTGGAATTTCATGACTGGCTGGCGAGCCACGTGTCCGATATGGAGCCAGGCGAGAAGCAGCTCTGGAGCCAGCAGACGCTGCATCTGATCCCGGGCGGTGCAGGTGTCGCGCAGATGCGGGATCAATATCAAGAGGGATTAGAGCTGCTGCTGATAGCGGCGGGATGCGTGCTGCTGGTAGCCTGCGCGAATTTAGCGAATCTGATGCTGGCGCGCGGCCTGAAGGATCGGGCACAAACTTCCATCCGCGTGGCGCTGGGTGCGCCGCGAGCGCGCCTGGTGCGGAAGGCGCTGGTGGAGTCCGTGACGCTGGCAATGATCGGAGGAGTGTTGGGCATCGGCGTGGCGTATGCCGGGACCACGCTGATTCTGCATCTTGCGTTCCAGATTGGCGGGCCGAACAACTGGGTCCCCATTGATGCGGCGCCGTCCTGGCCAGTGCTGCTCTTCACGCTGGGAATATCGCTCGTGACCGGCGTCGTCTTCGGCATCGCCCCGGCGTGGATGACCTCGCGCGCCGATCCGGTGGAGGCACTACGCGGCGCCAATCGCACGGTTGGCAGCGGGCGATCGCTCGCGCAGAAATCCCTGGTGGTGGCGCAGGTGACGATGTCGCTGATGTTGCTGTCGGCCGCGGCTCTGCTGGGCCAGAGCTTGCGAAATCTGGAGCATCAGAATTTCGGGTTCGAAACCAAAGGCCGGTATATCGCCTTTATTAATCCCACGCTAGGCAACTACAAGCCCGAACGAATGGAGCTCATGTTCCGGCAAATTGACGAGCGCCTGCTCGAAACGCCCGGTGTACGGATGGTGGCGCCGGCGCTCTATGCTCCCATGACGGGCGACAGTTGGAACGATGGCATTCGCGTGCAGGGACGGCCGGAGCCGGGCGCCAGAGAGGACACAGGCGCGGGCTGGGCGCGTGTGATGCCGGGGTTCTTCGAGACCATCGGCGCGAAGATCGTGAGCGGCCGGCCCATCACAGAGCAGGACACCGCGACCACGCGCAAGGTTGCGGTGATCAACGAAGCGTTTGCGAAGAGATTCTTCAAAGGCCAGAACCCGATCGGGCAGCATTTCGGGCCCAATAAAATCAAGTATTCCGCCACCTATGAAATCGTCGGAGTTTCGAGGGATATGCGGTATATGACCTACGATTACAAGGATCCCATTCGCCCCATGTTTTGGGTGTCCGAAGCGCAGACGGTGGAGTACGACGATGCGGCATCCCGCAGCGGCGAAATCTGGTCACACTACTTGTACAACATCGTGATCTGGGCGCCGGGCAATCAGCCGGGCATGGAACAGCGTGTACGCAAGGCGCTGGCCAGTGTCGATCCGGATCTCGTGCTCTACTCGGTGGATCCTTACGGCAGCGTGGTGAGCGCGGACTTCCAGCAGGAAAGCATGATTGCGACACTGACCATGCTGTTCGGCGCACTGGGGCTGGTGCTGGCGGCGGTAGGGCTGTATGGAGTGATGGCCTATACGGTGGAACAGCGAACCAGCGAGATCGGAGTGCGGATGGCGCTGGGCGCGGATCGCGGAGGCGTGGTGCGGATGGTCCTGCGCGGCGCTTTTTCGCAAGTTGGTATCGGGCTCGCGCTGGGGATTCCAGCGGCGATCGGCGCCGGAAGGCTGATGCACAACCAGCTATACGGCGTTCAGCCCTGGGATCCGATTTGGCTGGCGATCGCCACATTGCTGCTCTGCGCAGCGGGGTTCCTAGCTTCCGTGATCCCTGCCTCGCGTGCGGCCGGCGTGGATCCCATGCGGGCATTGCGGAACGAATAACTGCGCAAAGCCGCAACTGGTGTAAAGATGCGATACTCAGGTGGAAAATCGGCATCTAATCGACACTGGAGCTATGAATCCACCGAGCGAACTCAATGAGGTTGTCCTTCCGCAAACCGTGGTCGGTCCGCTTACGCGCGCGGCGATCTTTCTGGTGGTGTGCGTCCGTCCCAACGAGGACGCTTTTGCACGTCTGCGGGACTTTTGTGCGGGTCTCTCCGGGCTGATTCGCGCAGTGGAGTTTCGTGACGTAGAGGCTGGCCTTACCTGCGTCGCCGCGTTCGGTTCCGATGCCTGGAACGAACTCTTCGGTGCGCCCCGGCCGGCCGAGCTGCATCCGTTTCAGGAGATTCACTCGGGGTCCCGCCAGGCCGTCTCCACGCCAGGCGACATTCTCTTCCACATTCGAGCCAAACGCATGGACCTGTGCTTCGAACTGGCTACGCACATCATGGAGAGTATCGGAGACGTTGTGTCGGTGGCCGACGAGGTGCACGGCTTCCGCTATTTCGACGACCGCGATGTATTGGGCTTCGTAGACGGCACTGAGAATCCGCGAGGCGATGCGGCGCGTGAAGCGGCTATCGTTGGCGACGAAGACCCGGCCTTTGCAGGCGGCAGCTACGTTATTGTGCAGAAGTATCTTCACGATCTGAAGGCGTGGAATGCGCTTCCGGTGGAGACGCAGGAGCGGATCATCGGCCGCCGTAAGCTCTCGGACGTGGAACTGAGCGATGCGGACAAGCCCGCATACGCGCACAACGCGCTCACCAACATTGAGGAGAATGGACGCCAGCTGCAGATCCTGCGCGACAACATGCCATTCGGGCGTCCGGGCCACGGCGAATTTGGAACGTACTTTATCGGTTACAGCCGCACGCCGCGGATCACGGAGATCATGCTCGAGAACATGTTCGTCGGCCAGCCGCCCGGCAACTACGACCGGCTGCTCGACTTCAGCCGTCCCGCGACGGGCAACCTGTTCTTCGTTCCGACCGTGACGTTTCTCGACAACGTAACTGCCGGCATAGCGGACGCGGTGGAAAGCCCAACGGCGCCGTCACCCCCGCCTGCCGCCGTGAGCGACACATCATTGAAGATAGGATCATTGAAGATAGGATCATTGAAGGGGAGATTGACGAATTGAGGGGAGACAGATGAATAGAATGGAGAGAGATGAATAACCTCCATCGGGAGCTGGCGCCCATTTCCGACGCCGCATGGGAGCAGATTGAAGAAGAGACGACCAGAACGCTGAAGCGATATTTGGCTGGGCGGCGCGTGGTGGATGTGCCTGCCGCGGCAGGAATCGCTTTCCCCGGAGTCGGCACCGGGCACCTGAAACCGATCTCCGCTCCCGCGGAGGGCATCATCGCAAGACAGCGCGAGTTCAAACCCCTGGTGGAGTTGCGGGTTCCGTTTGAACTGTCGCGTCAGACGGTCGACGACGTGCTGCGCGGTTCCGAAGACTCTGACTGGCAATCGGCCAAGGACGCCGCGAAGAAGCTGGCTTTTGCCGAGGACCGGGCTATCTTCAACGGATACCCTGAAGCGGATATCCAGGGCATTCGGGAAGGCACCAGCAATCCGATCGAGACACTGCCCGCTGATGTGCGAGAGTATCCGGATGCGATTGCACGCGCGCTGAGCCAGTTGCGTCTCATGGGCGTCAACGGGCCATACTCGGTCCTGCTGGGCGCCGGCGAATATACGGCGCTGGCCGAGACCCGCGATCACGGATATCCGGTACTGGAGCACGTACAGCGCATCGTGGACGGCAAACTGATATGGGCGCCCGCGATTGAAGGCGCGTTCGTGGTGACCACACGAGGCGGCGATTTTGAGCTGAACGTGGGACAGGATATTTCGATCGGCTATCTCAGCCATACCGAGTCCGCCGTGCAACTGTACCTTCAGGAGTCGTTCGTTTTCCGGGTGCTCACGAGCGAGGCCTCTGTCGCTTTGTCGCCGTCACAGAAATCCTCCTGACTGGAATCAATTCTGGTTGTCAGGCCGGCCTTGACCGTTGGGCGCGCTTCTTCCTGGAGTGTCCCGGCCTGCAGCGCCCCTGCCCGGGCCATTCGCCTGCAATAGGTGCGTCAGCGTGTGGACGAAACGCAGCTTTCCATTCTCGACCCGGAAGAGGTGGGTATCCGGCGCTCCGCTGCCGCCCGTGGCGGAGCCGGCGCCAAAAGTACAGAACGCCACTACGGCTCCCATGGTCTCATCCACCACGAAGTGCCGGTTCGCGATGTTGACGCCGCTCGGAACGCCAACCTGGCAGGAATCATCTGCAGCTCCTTTGCCAGTGCGCATGCCGCCTTCGGTGCGGTTGCAGGGCAAACCCCACGGCACCAGGTCCATTTTTCCTTCCAGGAACGCATCCAGGTAAGCGTTAGCCGCGGACTCGAGTGTGTCCCGGGTGTCGCGCCTAGCGCTGGGGATGGTGCCCCAATCTTCAGTCGATGAGTACTTGAGGTAGTTCTGGGCGTTGAACAGCCAGTAACCGGTGGTGGTCCATAGCATTTCGATTTCGGCAATCAGCCCGTGATTCACACGGAGCCGCGTGCCGAGCACATACGGGTTGGCCTGGTCGGAAACGATGACCTCCGTGAAAGTCTGGCACGTTGCTGTGTCCAGAAGGCTGCGTTGGTGATCGATCTTCATGGCCTTGTTGATCAGGCCGTCGTTCACGCTCATGGTCTTAAAGTTCTCGACGTAACCCAGTCCCTTCGCGAGTGGCAAGCCCCCAATGTTGCCCTTGGTTTGAGCGGCAATGTAGAGATCGGTAGCGGCTTTGAGTCCTTCGCGCGTGCATGAGATTTGGGGATAGCAGACGGCCGGCGCGAACAGAGTGCCTACCACTGTCATCCATTTAAGCGTGAAACGATGCATTGAAAGTCCTCCTCGGGGTGATGTTCCTCCTAATCTAAATCTGCGCGGTGCTGTCCAAACTTCGCCACAAATACCAGACCGCGACGGATGAATAGGGCCGCCACGGCGCAGCCAGCTCTTCCACTTGCTTGGGAAGCGGCAATTCGGCCAGTTCATAAGCTTTCTGGATTGCAATGCGGACGCCCAAATCGCCCGTGGCCAAAACATCCGGACGCTTGAGCGCGAAGATCAGGAACATGTGCGCGGTCCACACGCCGATGCCCTTCACCTGGGTTAAATGTTCGATCACTTCCAGGTCGGTCAGATCGGCAAGCGCCTCAAACTTTACGTGGCCTTTGTTGGTCTTGCGCGCCAGATCGCGAATATATGCGGTCTTTTGTTTAGAAAGCCCGGCCTTGCGCATCCGAGCCGGGGTCAGCTTTAGGATGGCATCGGGCGTGACCGCGCCGCCGGGCAGCAGCGCGATCAGCCGTCCCAGAATCACCGACGCAACCTTCCCGCTGAGCTGTTGATAAACTATGGATCTGACGAGTGTTTCAAAGCTCGGTTCGCGATGCTGGATCTTATAAGCCCCCACGCGGTCGATGATGGCGCGCATCACGGGATCGGATTTCTTGAGGTGTAGAATGGCCTTGCGCATTGGAACGAAAATTAGAAAGTGTGCATCCACTACTATAATTCCCATGCGTACCACTGCTCTGATCCTCGTTTCCGCCCTCGGTCTTTCCACTCTGGCCGCGCTGCTGCTCGCGCAGGACGACGCCCCCACCCTGAAGGTGGAAGTGAACCTGGTCAATATTCTTTTCAGCGTTCGGGATAAGAAGGGCGGCCTGGTCGGCAGTCTTAATAAGGATGACTTCCACGTCTTCGAAGACGGCAAGGAACAGCAGGTCAAGTATTTCAACCGCGAGACCGATTTGCCGCTCACCATCGGGTTGCTCATTGACGTGAGCGCCAGCCAGGGAAACCTGATCGAGGTGGAGAAGAACGCGGCCTATCAATTTTTCGGAAGCGTCCTGCGTAAACAGGATCTGGCGTTCCTGATCAGTTTTGGCGAGGATTCCGAATTGTTGCAGGACTACACCAACTCGCCGAAGCTGCTGCGCTCCGGGTTGGACGGGTTGCGCGTAAGTTCGGGCGTAGGCGGATTCGGTCCCGGCCCGGTGCCGACTATTTCGCAGCCACGCGGGACGGTTTTATACGACGCCGTTTTCGTTGCGTCCGCCGATCAACTCAAGGGACAAGTGGGGCGCAAGGTTCTGGTGCTGATTACCGACGGCGAGGATGAAGGCAGCAAGTACAAAATCTCGCAGGCCATCGAAGCCGCGCAGAAGGCCGACGCGATCATCTACGGATTCTGGTATGTGGATCGCGGCTTTTACATGCACCGCGGCATGGTTTTGGGCGGCAGCAGCGATTCGGCGTTGCGCCAGATGTCGGAGGACACGGGCGGACATGTTTTCCACATCGATCGTAAGACCACGTTGCAGGAGGCCTTCAACGAGTTGAACGACGAGATGCGCAGCCAGTACGCCATCGGCTACACGCCTACCAATCCCGAAAAAGATGGCTCGTTCCGCAAGATCGAGATCAAGACCGGCAATAAGGACTGGAAAGTCCAAGCCCGAAAAGGCTACTACGCAATTAAAACCGACAGCAACTGAGCCGGCGCTCCCTGCAAACTTCGCGATCCGGCCGGGCACGCTGGACGACGCCGAGACAGTGGTCGCGCAGCGGCGCGCCATGTTCCTCGAGATGGGGTATCGCGATGCAGCCGCGATGGACCGCATGTGTACCGAATTTCGTCCTTGGCTGGTCGGGAAGATGCAAGCCGGCGAGTATCTGGAGTGGCTGGCGGTGGGGACGGATGGCGAGATCGCGGCAGGTCTCGGGCTCTGGCTGATGGATTGGCCGCCGCACATCCTGGGACCCGGGCGCTGGCGCGGCAACGTTCTCAACGTTTACACCCGGCCGGAGCACAGGCGCAACGGGCTGGCGCGCAGCCTGATGGCGAAGGCCATTGAATGGTGCCGCGCCAATGGCGTCAGCACAGTGATCCTGCATGCCAGCAACGAGGGACGGCTGCTATACGAATCCATGGGCTTCGCGCCCACCAACGAGATGCGGATTGTTCTCGATCTCAGCCAGGTTTCTTAGCAAGCTGTTAGGAACCAAAGCCGGGTGAGCATCGTATAAGAAGCATGCGAAACGCGATTCGCGCCCTGCTGAGGGACCGCGCTTACACGGCCGTCGCACTCGCGACGCTGGCATTTGGCATCGCGGTCAACACCATAATTTTCTCCCTGGTCAATGGAGTGCTGTTGCGGCCGCTGGCCTGGCGGGACGCCGGGAAACTGGTGGTGATCCACGAAATCGTTCCTGAAATGGCTGCGGCGTATCCACTGCTGCCGGTAAACGCGCGGCATTTTTTTGAATGGCGCGACCACAGCACATCCTTCGCACAGCTTAGCCTCATTTCAAGAGAACAGTTGGTGCTGACCCGGGCCGGCGAACCGGAGCGACTGGCCGCCTCAAAAATTTCCGCTGCAGGGCTTGCCCTGCTGGGCGTCCAGCCTCAATTGGGGCGCAATTTTCTGGCTGAGGAAGAACGCCCCGGTCATGAGCGAGTGGCCGTGATCAGCGATGCGCTGTGGGAACGGAAGTTTCACCGCGAGCGAGCGCTGCTGGGCCGCGCCATCATGCTGGACGGTTCGCCGTACACAGTGGTTGGCATTCTTCCCGCATCATTCCAGTTTCCGAGGCCCGAGGACCCAACGTGGGGTCTGCCTCGAAAGTCGGAAATTTTCATTCCATTTGCCATGGCGCGGGACCGGGAGGATTGGCTCGGCGATTTCAACTATACCGTCATCGGACGGCTGAAACCGGGCGTTTCGATAGCGGGCGCGCTGGCGGAGATGAACGTTCTGCAAGCATCCATCGCGACCCATTTTCCGGAGAAGCTGCATCTGCGCGCGGCAATTACGGGCTTGCAGGATGAAATCGTGGGCCCGGTACGCAAGGGTTTGCTCATCCTGTTTGGGGCCGTGGGCGCGGTGCTGCTTATCGTGTGCGTCAACCTGGCGAACTTGACGTTGGCACGTGCCGCGGGACGGGGTCGCGATCTGGCGATTCGCGCGGCTCTGGGCGCAGGACGCTGGCAACTGGTGCGCTACATTCTCACCGAGAGCGTGTGCATCGGCATACTGGGCGGCGCTGCCGGCGTATTACTGGCGTGGCTCGGTCTGGACGCGGTGCTGCGCTACGCGCCGGTGGACCTGCCGCGAGTGGAAGACGTCCATCTGGATGCACGAGTGCTTCTGTTTGCATTGGCACTCGCCGTCCTTACTGGATTGCTGGTGGGCATTCTGCCCGCGTGGCGCGCGTCTTCGGCCGATCCGCAGGAATCCTTGCGGGCCTCGTCGCACACGCTGACGGAAGGCCGCCGGGCGATCTTCACGCGCGATGTTCTCGTCGGGCTGGAATCGGCGCTGAGCGCCGTCCTGTTGATTGCAGCCGGCCTGATGATGGGGAGCTTCGTGCACCTGCTGCATGTGAATAAGGGCTTCGATGCCGACCGGTTGATCGCCTTCGAGATCAATCTGCCGGCCAGCACCTATGGCGATGCGAAGCAGCGCGAACCATATTACCGTCGGCTCATCGCGAAGCTCGAAGCCATTCCCGGCGTGACGAGCGCGGGCCTGGTATCCCATCTGCCGCTCGAAGGCGAGGACTGGGGAGACGTGATCCGGCATCCGGGAGATAAGCGGCCCTGGGCCGAGCTTCCAGCCGCAAACTATCGATTCTGCAGTCCGGACTATTTCCGCACCATGGGCATTCCGCTAACGGCTGGCAGTTCATTCACCGAGGCCGATCGCAATCGGAACCTGGCGCTGATTTCCGAAGAAGCTGCTCGAGAGGTGTGGCCCGGGGAGAACCCGGTGGGCAAGAAGTTCGGGCGCATGGATGACCAGGAGATGCCGTTTGAAGTAGCGGGGGTGGTGCGTGACGTACGCACCGGCATGGCAGACAAGCCGGGCCCAACGGTTTACGTGCCTTATTGGTATCGCAGCCGCCTGGCCATGGAAGCGGTGGTGCGCACGCCCATCGACCCTCGTGCCTTGGCGCCATCCGTTCGCTCCGCGGTGTGGAGCATTGATCCGGATTCGGTGGTCGGGGAAGTGCGGACCATGCAACACGTGGTATCGGATTCAGTGGGCCGCCAGCGCTTTCAGATGCGGCTGATCGCCGGTTTTGCCGCCTCCGCGCTGCTGCTCGCGTGCATTGGAATTTACGGGGTGTTGTCGTGGTCGGTGTCGCGGCGGCGAAACGAGATCGGCATTCGTATGGCTCTCGGCGCTCACGCATTCGAAGTGCATCGGCTAGTGATGGCACAGGCGCTGCGGCCGGTTCTGTTCGGCTTGGCAGCAGGCGTGGCCGCCGCGCTGGCTCTGGGACGCGTGCTTTCGAGCGTGCTCTTCGGCGTGAGCGCGCATGATCCGCTGACCATCGCGGTGGTAGTTGCGGTGCTGGGCGCCGTTGCCGCGCTGGCCTGTTACATCCCCTCGCGGCGTGCGGCGCTCATTGATCCGCTGGAAGCCCTGCGTTATGAGTGACGCGCTCACATAGGTAGTACTTTCGCCTGATCGTAACACCAAGATTTTTGTCAGGCACAGACAGTACTAATCATTCTCGCGGGCTACGCCGAATTAACGGAGGATCATCTCGATCGGCCATGAGAACGCTTATTCCAATTGTTTTCATCCTTTCGATGATGGCCGTATGGCCCGGCGCCGCAAAAGCTGGTGACTCAGCCAAGGCTGGTGATTCACAAGGCTGCGTGGATCTGAAGCTCTTCCCGCGCCTGGAAGGCTGCGTGATTGTGGAGTGCTCGGCGAAGCAGCACGATCCGTTCGACGCCGTGAGCGGCAGTGGCGCGCCGGCCGACGCCAACATCAATGCTCTCGCGTACACCTGTCCCGCGGGGGATCTTGAAAAGATGAAGCGCGATTTTGAGGCCGAGCTTCGCAAGGCCGGTTTTCAAACTCCTATCGAAGAGAAAAGCGACGGCGCGGGGCCCAGCGTGACCGCGCGAAAGAACTCGCAATGGATTCACTGGACGTCGAATACCGAGGATGGCGCGACGTCATACTCCATCGCGGCCGCGAGCGGTGGCAACGAGAAATTCAAGGCGGAAGCATGCGGACAGCCGCCGGCGCTCTCGCCGCTCAAGCAATGCGAAGTGGTGGAATGCACTTCGAAGTCCGAGGACTCGGTCGCAATGCGGACCGCTCAGAAAGGGGAAACGTCGCTCACCGGCAACGTGCAGACGGTCACGCTGGCGTGTCCCGCCGTCAGCCCGGCCCAAGCTTTCTCCACGGTGGAGGGTGAGCTCAAGGCGGCGGGCTTCGACATCCTGTTCAGCGATCGAGAGCATCCCGAGAGTTCCTGGATGACCGGGCGAGCCGGAAAGCGCTGGGTGGAAATGGTGAGCGCTCCCGACGGCGCCGAATCCGTCTCCTACGCGCTAACCATGATTCCCTCCGCCGAAGTGCTGAACGCAGCCCAGCCCGAACCGTCGCCGGTTGTGGTAGCGACAACGGCGTCTGCACCGGCGCCCGATCTTCCCCAGACTCCGGACCCGAAGCCTGTACAAATCCAGACTCCCGCGTCAACGCCGGTTGCAGCGCCTGCTCTTCCAGCCCCGGCGGTGGCTAGTCTCGATACCCAACGGCCCGTGCTCGGATTTACTCCGTCCGTGCCCATTTTTCAGGCTCCTATTGAGGACCACAGCCGGTTCTTCAGCGTAACCAGCGACGTCACCATCCACATGCTGGTGGACGTCGGTGCGGATGGATCGGTGACCGGGGCCGTGATCAGCGGCCGCGTTTCGAGCAACGTCCTCAAGCTGGAGGACGCGGCCATTGATGCCATCTGGCACTGGCGTTTCGAACCGGCTCGACAAAACGGGCGCGCCGTGCCTTCTTTCAAGAACGTTGTGGAGATGCATTATCAAGCCCGTGCCAAAACGGACCTGGTTGCAACCGCCACGCCTTCACCCGCGCCGGCCCCAACGGCGCCCATTGTTCCGGCCCCGGCCGCGCCGGTGACGGAAACCCGCGAAAAGAGCGCGGGATTTGTTCCTCCCACGCCCGTCCTTGAGGTCCCTATCGAGGCCACGCACGATCGAGTCTATAGCGTCTCCGGCGAAGTAACGATCAGCCTGCTGGTGGATGTCGGCGAAGACGGCTCGGTAACCAAGGCCGAGCTGACCGGACACATCAGCAAAGATGCGCTCAAGCTCGAAAGCGCGGCCATCGAAGCGGTGTCACATTGGCGTTTTGAACCGGCGCGCCAGGATGGCCGGATCGTGCCTGCTTCCAAGGTCGTCGTGCAGATGCATTTCCACGGCCGCCCGTGGCGTTATTGAGCGCTAGGCGTTATCAAGCGCTAGGCGTTCTTGAACACTACTCGATCAGCTTCAGGCTGGCCACCTTAATAGAGTCGCCCTGAATCTCGCCCGTGACTTCCACTTTCAGGTCGTCTTCTTTTTTCGATGCCTTTATGGCGGCCAGGGCTTTGCGGCTGCCCGCTTCATCGAACTTCAGGAACTTGTTGTCGTAGGTGAAGATGCCATAACCGCTTTTCTGGCAAGCGGGCAGGAGCGCGCATTGGCGGGTGTGGGCCTCGGCGACGATCATGCCGCCTTCCAGGCGCGGGCCGGAAACGATGCGCACTTCCGCCTTCGAAGAGCACATCTCGTCGATCAGAATCCCTTGAACTTGAGCGGCGGATGCAATTGCGGCGCCAGCGGCGATCAAGGCCGGAAGGCACAGAGACAATCGAACGGACACAGAGAACCTCCTGTGACGACTTTTAACATTTCTCAGCGCGGACGGTCAATCGCGCCGGTCCTGTAGGGCAGGCGGTAGTGCCGGCGGCAGGCCTACTTCAGCTTGTCGGCTACCTTGGCCAGCGCGGCGTTCGCGCACGCGGCGTCTTTGTCGCCCCCTGGAGCCCCGCTCACCGAAACCGCGCCGATGAGTTGATCGCCCACTTTGATCGGCACGCCGCCCATGGCGTTAATGGTGCCCGGCAGCACGGGCGGAGGCGCGGGAGTGCCCGGTGGCAGATTGGCCGGCGGACCGGACGGCCGTCCAAATGCCATCACGCTGTTGGCCTTCATGCGGCCCACTTCCACGGTGGCCATGCTCGCGCCATCGTCCCTAAGGAACGCCTTCATGACATTGGCGCCATCGACCACGGTGACAGTCACCTTGTAACCATCGGCGCGGCACTTGGCCATGGCTTCTTGAGCGATGGTGCGGGCAACATCGATGGTGAGCACCTTCTGAGTGGGAAGGCCGTCCTGCGCGAACGCGAGAACGGAAAGACCCGCGACGCCGGCCGCGAGCGAGAGAGAGCGAATGAGTGTCATGAAATTCTCCTGAATGGGATCGCTACATACGGTAGCACGGTGGGGACATCCAGCAGACCGCATGACCGGCGCTTACAATGCGCATCGCCTTATCCTCCCATGCGCTAGGGGCGGTTTATTCTGTGGCAGAATACTGTGGTGTTCCAGCAACTGACCGGGCGCAAGGAATGGAACTTCTTCGCTGTCCTGCCGAAAGCGGACCCGGGTCTGGCGGCCGCCTGGTGGTCGGTCCTGCTCTTCAGAGGGATACTGCCGGCGGCATTCGCCATCGCGATGGGGGTGCTGGTGGGCGCGGTGCAACACGGCAATCCTCTGGTCGGTCCGCTCGCATTCGCCGGCGCGATCTTCGTGCTGCTGCAAGTGCTCAGCCCGATTCATCAGGCGCTGAGCGCGAATCTAGGCGATCGCACTGCTGCATTCCTGTATGACCGGCTGACGGAGGCCTGCGTGCGCCCGCCCGGCATGGGGCACCTCGAAGATGCATCGCTCGCGAGCGATCTCACCGTGGCGCGCGACTTCGATCTGGGGATGACCGGGCCGCCGCTCGCCGTCGATATGGAGTTCATCGCATCCGGCATCGTGGAAATGATCGGAGGCATCGCATCCGCCGTGATCCTGGCGAGATATTCCTGGTGGGCGCCGATGGTGCTCGTTGCCGCGTGGCTCGGGACGCATTTGCTGCTGCGCGAAAGCAGCATTTGGTGGGACCGTAACACCGAGGAAGTGCGCGGCGCGCAGCGGGATGCCGATTACGCCTACCGCTTGGCCGTGGACCCGCCCGCCAGCAAGGAAATGCGCTTGTTCGGCCTGGCCGGTTGGACCATCGATCGATTCATCGCCAAACGTACTCGCTTGCATGAACTGCAGTACGCCGCCACGCGTCTGAGGGAGCGCCCGGTCATCTGGAGCCTGCTGCTGGTGGTCTCGTCGAACGTTTTGGTGTTCTGGTTATTGGCGAGCGCCGCGGTGCATGGACGCATCAGCCTGGCCGAAGCCGTGGTTTACCTGCAGAGCGCGATCGGAGTGTCGATGATCGCATTCGGTGGATTCGGTTGGACGCTGGACGGTGCTTCTGCCCCGGTGGCCGCGGTGCTGCGGCTGGAGAGGGCCATGCGTTCGGCCGGCGAATTGAAGTCCGGTAATCGCCCGGCCGCTTCAGCTCCCGTCCGTGAGATTCGCCTGCGTGATGTGACGTTCGCTTACCCCGGCGGATCGCTGGTTCTGGAACATTTCGATCTCGCGATCCCAGCCGGCTCATCGCTCGCCATCGTCGGGCAAAACGGCGCTGGAAAGACCACTTTGGCAAAGCTGCTGTGCCGGTTGTACGATCCGCAGTCGGGCTCGATCGAGATCGACGGCGTCGACCTTCGAGAGTTCGATCTTGAATCGTGGCGCTCGCGCGTGACGGCTGTTTTCCAGGACTTCATTCGCCTGGAGCTGCCGCTCCGCGATAATGTAGCTCCCGCTGGCGCTCCAGACCATGTGGTGCGCGAAGCGCTCGAGTCGGCGGGCGCGGCGAACCTGGCTGCGCTCGACACGATTCTCGCTCGCGGGTACGACGGCGGAACGGATCTGTCGGGTGGCCAATGGCAGCGCGTGGCTCTGGCCCGTGCGCTAGCCGCCGTCCAACTCGGGGCCGGCGTCGTGTTGCTCGACGAGCCTACGGCGCAGCTGGACGTGCGCGGGGAAGCGGAGATCTTCGATCGCCTGCTGGCCCGCACACGGCACTGCACCACCATTCTGATCTCGCATCGCTTCTCCACAGTCCGCCATGCCGATCGCATCTGCGTTCTGGAACATGGCCGCGTGGTGGAGCTTGGCACGCACGACGAGCTGATGGCGCTGGCCGGGCGCTATCGGACC
The DNA here is from genome assembly GCA_963781905.1 of Bryobacterales bacterium. Lineage (GTDB taxonomy): Bacteria > Acidobacteriota > Terriglobia > Bryobacterales > Bryobacteraceae > Palsa-89. The sequence goes on along the minus strand of CAWAHZ010000010.1, from coordinate 1,903,731 downwards.
ATGTTCGATTTGCAGGCGCAACGCTTCCACGTTCCGGAAGACGAAGAGGGGGCGACGTATGACGTCCTCGCCTGATCCAGGTGGCGCCGGCCAGGTGATCGATCCGCTGCCTCCCGCGCTATCGTCGATGTGGCGTTTGTGCAAGCTCGGCTATCGCCATGAACCGCGCTTGATGCTGGCGGCATTCCTGCTCTCGCAGCTGGCCGCGCTGCCCGATGCGCTGCTGGCCTTGTGGCTGATGCTGCTTGGCAGAGGTGTTCTCGAACACAGGCCTGGCATGCTACAGGGCGCCGCCATCGGACTGGCTGTGTCCACCGCCGCGACGTGGTTTCTCCGAACCGTCAGTACCCGCGTGCAGCGCCGCTTCCGCGACAAAGTAACCATCGCGCTCGAATCGCACGTCGCGCGGCTGCAAGCCTCCGTGGCGACGGTGGCGCATCAGGAACGCCCGGAGTATCTGGATCGGCTTTCCGTGCTCCGCAATCAGGTATTCGTGCTCGACCACATGTATGTGTCGCTGTCGTCCACCATCGGCTGGATGCTGCGATTGGGCGTGACCATGGCGCTGCTCGCATCCGTTCACCCGGCGCTCATGCTGTTGCTGGTATTCGCGCTCCCTACCGTGCTTACCTCCACCTGGCGGCCCGAAGTGGAACGATCGGCGCAGGAACGCGGAGCACAATCGAATCGGCTGGCGCGTCACTTATTCACTCTTGCCACTACCGGGCCGCCGGGTAAGGAAGTGCGGGTCACCGGCATCGGCCAGCGGCTGATGACGGATCGCCGGGCTGCGTGGGAGTGTTGGTACCGGCCGTTGGCGGCCGCTCGCTGGGGCTCCGCCATTTGGCACGCGTTAGCCTGGGCGGTATTTGGCCTGGCGTATGTTGGCGCCATCGTGTTCGTATCGTCCGTGGTCCGCGCTCCGGCCAGCAGTGTGCTGCTCGTGCTGGCGGCTGGTGCGCGGCTGTCGGCGTATATCGGCGCCACGGTCGGCGAGATTGGATTCCTGCGAGGATTTTGGATGGACGGCTCGCGCCGCCTGGCATGGCTCGAGGATTACGCCGCATCCGTCGCCGCGTCCGGCGATTTGCCGGTTCCAACGGCGTTGCAGCGCGGCATACGGTTCGACCACGTATCATTCGCTTATCCCGGCACATCCCGCGTGGTCTTGGACGACGTGTCGCTCACGCTGCCGGCCGGCGCGGTGATTGCGATCGTCGGCGAGAACGGCGCCGGTAAGACCACGTTGGTCAAGCTGCTCGCCAAAATGTACGAGCCGTCAGTGGGCGCCATTTTCGTGGATGATACGCCTCTGGCACGCCTGCCGGCCAGTGAATGGCGCGCGCGTCTGGCCGGAGCGTTCCAGGATTTTTTCCGCTTCGAATTCCGCGCCGCGCACACCGTGGGTTTAGGCGACGTACCTCGGATGGACGACCAACCCGCCGTAGTGGCAGCCGTCGATCGTGCCGGCGCGAGCGACGTGATCGTCCGCCTGGCCTCGGGGCTCGATACGCAGCTCGGTCCAACCTGGCCGAGCGGTGTGGAGCTATCGTTTGGCCAGTGGCAGAAACTCGCGCTGGCGCGTGGCTTCATGCGGGACCAGCCGCTGCTGCTGGTTCTGGACGAACCAACCGCTGCACTGGACGCAGAAACGGAACACGCCTTGTTCGAGCGCTACGCCGCTGCGGCGCGTGATGCCGGGGAGAGCGGCCGTATCACCATCCTGGTGTCCCATCGCTTCTCGACCGTGCGCATGGCCGATCTCATCGTGGTACTGGACGGAGCGCGGCTGGTGGAAGTGGGCACTCACGAGGAGCTCATGGCGAAGAGGGGCCAGTATTCCGAACTGTATGGCATCCAGGCCGCCGCGTACCGCTAATCGTAAGCGAATGTAGTGAGCGACGCTTAAACATCGTCGGGTGGATTGGCTTCGCGAGGGAGTCCCTTTGCCGAGGCTTCGGCTCCAGGTGGTTCACGGAACGGCTCCACCGAAATGCGCTCGTAACACACTTCCAGCACGGTAAGGTATGCTGTACCGCCCGGCGCTTGGAGAACTACGCGATCGCCGGCTGCCGACTTCATCAACGCGCGCCCCAGAGGCGACACCCAGCTGATATGGTTGCGGTTGAGATCCACCTCGTCGGTGCCCACGATGCTCACTACTCGCTCCATTCCCGCGGCATTGGCATAGCGCACAGTGGCTCCGAAGAATGCCCTCGCCGCCGCCTGCCCCGTTCTCGGCGTTTCCGGGTCAACCACTTCCGCGGACTCGATGCGCTTCGTGAGAAAGCGAATCCGTCCATCGATCTGGCGCAGCCGCCGCTTGCCGTACTGATAGTCGGCGTTTTCACTGCGATCGCCGTTGCTCGCAGCCCACGCCACCACCTCCGTCACGGCCCGGCGTTCCCTGGTGAGCAGAAACCGATGTTCATCTTTGAGGCGCTGCAGGCCGCCGGGCGTTATGTAGTTCTTGCCGGCCGTCGCGGGCTCGTCCGCTTGCGGCTTTCTTGTAAACCCTTTTCGCATGTCTTAGTCCTTCCAGCGCGAATCCAGCTGGCTGATTGTTTCACGTCTCCCAGCCTCTTATTGATCACCTTTGGGGTTGCGAACGAGATCGACCTCCGCTATGTTGTATGTGACAACAATGGAGTTGAGAATGCGAACATCCCTAGTTGAACGGGTCAGGATCTTCAATCGCTTCTATACGCGGGAAATTGGACTACTGGCCGAGCACCTGCCGGGAAGTGAGTTCACGCTGGCCGAGGCAAGAGTGCTCTATGAGCTGGCGCAATCGCGTGAACAAACGGCAGCGGACATCATCCGCAGTCTGGGAATGGACAAGGCCCACATTAGTCGCATTGTTGCGCGCTTCCAAAACGCCGGAATGGTGAAGAGCCGCATCAGTCCAGAGCACGGCAAGCACAAACTTCTCTCCTTGACGGTGCCGGGCAGGAAGGCTTTCCAACGATTGAACGATGGCACCCAGGCTCAAATAAAGGCTCTGGTTGAACCGCTCATCTCTGAGAATCGTCAGCGGCTCGCGCATGACATGCGCGACATCCAGAAGTTGCTTTCGGCAAAGAGAGCGTCACCAGAGGATGTGAGCTTCCGATCGTTGAAGGTGGGTGATATCGGATGGATCACGCACCGGCAAGCCGTTCTGTACGCGCAGGAGTACGGTTGGGATTGGACCTACGAGGGACTTGCCGCTCAGATTCTTGGAGATTTCGCTTTGCACTTCGATGCCACCCGCGAGGACGCTTGGGTCGCGGACCTGCATGGAGAGGTGGTCGGCTCAGTATTCCTGATGAAGAGCAATCGTGCACGAGTCGCGAAGCTGCGGCTACTTTACGTTGATCCATCGGCCCGCGGGCTGGGAATTGGTTCGCGCCTGGTAAAGAAATGCATTGAGCGTGCGCGAGAACTGGGGTACGGCAAACTGACGCTCTGGACGAATGACATTCTGGTGTCTGCACGGAAGATCTATCAGGCCGCCGGCTTCACACTGCTGGAAGAAAATCGACATCACTCGTTCGGAAAAAACCTCGTCGGACAGACGTGGGTTCTCGATCTGAAACATAAGCAACGATAAGCGCGCCGGCATTCTGGAACCGGCGGCAGCTGGAAGCCTCCATGATTCCGGTTGCAATGCCGACTTGTCAGGAGTTGGCAAAGATCACTTGTCTTGGGAGTCAGCCTGAGCCTTTTCATTTCAGGGCTCCTGACAGCCAGTGCAGTACGTTTAGAACGTATTGTCGATCATCGTTCCCAGGAACATCCATGCCCATTTTGCCGACGAACTCTACCGCCCCGTTCTTGTCCCGTTTCCTGAACACTTGGGCGGTTAGCATGCCAGCCTCACCACTTATCACCACGCGCCCTTTACCCAGAGGAAAAGCGATCGCCATCGCACGGCCTCCGACCGGCCATTTCGTAGCTGCGGATTCGCGATTCGCCTGCGCCTTCGCCACATCATCGTTGAAGAGGATCTGGGAATTTGTTCGGGTCGGAACTTCACCAGTCGTGGGCGAGAGGGATAGGATCGCGATAGCACCTCGCGGAATAGTGACGGACTCTCCCGTAAACGCCACCAGTTTGTGCAACCCCTCTGAGCTGTCGCGACCCAAGGTAATCGCGTGTTTCCCAAGCAAATGGTTTTGTTCCGAGAAGACCAACTCAGTGGGATCACTATCGGTGAAGTTCTCATAATTGGTGTCGAAAACGAAACCATTTCCGAGCGTCACGCCGAAGCGCTGCGCCAGCGGAGCAGCAGCGTCGCCCATGGGGCCGTGATCTGCAATTAGAAAAAGAGATCCGCCTCGGCCCACCCATTCATAGACGGCGTCGCACTCTGGTTTCGTGAAGGCACTCGTCGAGTTGTTGTTGTCGTTCTTCAACTCACCCAATGCATTCGAGATAATCAGTACATCCTTACCGCGCAGGCTATCATTGGCAAACTTCATAGTGTTTGAAAAGACGTCGTAACCATCGTTCCTCGCTAAATCGGCAAAAGGCTTGAAAAGTCCGCCACTAGTGTGGATGTTGTTGTGGGCTTCATCGATGGCGACGCGAGGATGGCTTGAAGTGTAAGCAGGATGCGTAACAGAGGCATCAAAATTCGGATCGGGTATTTGTTGGGCTGTAAGGTGATCGAGATTGCCTACTGTCAACGAAAGTATAAGTAGAACCGCAGCGACGAACCAGCGACGTTCACTCATTGTGGGTTCACCTCCGTGTTAAATCAGAACTAGGAATGCGACAAGTTATGCCTCACCTGTCGTGTTTCGTGTGCGACATTGATCGGCGAGGCTTTCGTTTAGCTCAGCCCGTTACCTCTTTAGTCCGAAAGCGTAGACCTTCCCGTCCCAGGTACAGACGTAAACCTGGCCGCCGGCAACCACGGGTTCGTTGAAATGAGTGAAGCTCGCGATCAGCTTGTTGCTCGAGTACAGCTCCCGTCCGCTTTCCGCATCCAGAGCGTACAGAACCGCTCTGGGGTCCAGGCCCACGGGGGCTTTGATGGCCCCGCGGGATTCATCGGATGTTTTACCGCTCAGAAGCACGTAAACCACTCCGTTCGCCACCGTGGGCGGCTCCGGTGCGTGCATCTCGCGGGAAATCCACATCGGCACCAGCGTTGGTTTACCCGTAGCCGTGCTCAGGCGAACTTCGAATGCCATGGTGCTGCCCTGATCGGAGGGTCCATAGGATTGCTGGAATTTCGGCGCGTCTTTGGATGCAGGGCCTAGCATGGGCGCATACAGCCACCGTCTTCCCTGCGGATCCTGCCAGGTGGTGATCCCCCATATTCCGCGGTCGTGAAGCTTGGCCTCATCGTTGCCCCAGCGCGGTGAGGTGTAGAGCGGTGTGTGGTGATCGGCGCCGCCCAGATTATTGGCGTCAAGCAGATAGATTACCGATTCTTTGCCGACAACCGCCGCCAGCGTCCATTGCTGGAACGGAAAGATCACCGGATTGCCCGAGCCGAGGTCCAGATCCGTTTTATTCAGATATTCCCAGTTAGCCGGAGTGAATGTATCCTGCAATCGGAAGTTTTTGGGTGTGAGAGCCAGCACGCTATTGCCGAACTTGCCGGACCCTGGATCGTAAGGGCCGTCGGCAGTCTGGGCTATAACGCCTTTCGGTCCTCGGACCAAACCGCCGCGCCCCCATGCGCCTGATGTTATTCCCGTGTTGGTGTAATACTCGAGCGGATGCCGCACCGGATCGTCCAGATCCAGCGCCGTAAAGTGGGACTGCATGTTGAGGCAACCCCGGGCAGTGGGTGAATAAATGACTCCATCGATGAGATTCAGACTCCAGTTGCGCGCGAAAGGATCCGTGAAGTTGGTGGGCGGAATACGATCCTCGCCATCTAGCAGGCTGAAGCCCCGAAGCTTTCCGTCGCTGGTCGAAACATAAATGATCCCCGCCGTTTTGTCGACCACCGGCGTGGCATTTTGCGTGTTGGGACACCGGTAATCGCCCTGTTTGGGCTCTTGAATCGTGTTGGGGTTGGCTTTTTGCCAGGCTATTTTACCCGTGGCCGCGTCGATTGCGAAAACGGTATTGTCGCTGCCCACCACGAAGACGCGCGAGGCCAGGCCTTGCGGTGTATTCACCGTGGCAACCACGGGAGCGGTCATCGTGGAGAGAACGTATTCCTTCGGAGCAGTGGAAATCTGGGCCGTCCACTTCACTTCCAGTTGAGAGACATTGTCCTTATTGAGGATCCGCTCGTCCGGGTTCGAGCCGGTGCGTTCCGGATCGTGGCCCCAGGTTAACCATTCGTCTTGGGCCGCAGCGAGCCCGGGCGCCAGGAAAAACGTCAGGCTGACTGCCAAACCAAGGACCCCGACTAATGGTTTTGAAATGTATCCGCGCCCGCCCATGCCGCAATGGTACATCACACCTATGTAATGAATGTCGCTTACTGTCGACAGTCCTTTTGGGGGAGCTCGGATGCGCAAAGTATTGGTTGGCGTATGCCTGGGGTCGGCGATTCTCACGGGCGTGGCATTGGTGCCGGGGTTGATCGTCCTCGGCCTCCTCTTCCTGATCGTGCCCGGTATTGTCCTCATCGCCGCGCCCTATGTGTTCGCCGCGAGCGTAGCCAGCCTGGTTGCAGTCAGCCTGTTTGGCCGTCTCCGCGTTGCCGCTCGCATGTTCGCTTACGCCGGGTTCGCGCTCCTGATTCTCGGCCTGGCGACGGCCACAGCCTGGCAGATCAATCGACCGCTGATGAGGGATTGGGAGCAACTATCGGCGGACGATCATCCGTGGACCGGCAACAAGGAAGGCATTCGAGCTATCGCGTTGCTGCAAGACCGGCGTGCGGCCAGCGGGAATCCAGTGCTATGCCTCACGCTTTGCCAGCGCCTGCTCTACAGCGGCACGGCGGAATCCGTTCTGGAAGCAGCCAGCCCCGCGGATCATGACTCGCCGATCACCGATCTGGCGCAACCCGTCATCCGCTATCGCATCGAGAGGCGCGCCTCGTGTCCTCCGGTTACGCTGCCGGACGGCGTGATTCGGCGGAGCGAACTGAACATTTTCAATAAAAGACAGTTGCTCGACGAAGCCCAGATCCGGATTGCCGCCGGCAACTGCCTGATCGCCGAGCGAGCCACGTTGGCCGAGAGCGATCTGGTTGTGGTCAACCAGGTGCTTCGCGACGGTCATCAGCCCTACATGCGGGACCGTTGGAATCTGGCCCTGGATACCCTCTCGGCGCGGCGGCTCACAGTCTACCGAATTCGTGATGGCCGTCCGGTGCAGTTGTCCCGCGAGACCGCCATGACCGCATACCCGGTTGTCGTGCCGTTGCTCATCGGCCTCCGCACTGGCGATCCGATCGACATCGAACTCGGCATCGTGAGGGTTCCCAAGAAGAATCCTGGCGAAGATATTGGCACGTTTTTCGAGAAGGTATTTGGACTGAAAGCCGTCCCCATTGGCGCGCACGCTCCCCGCGGCTAGCGGACCGTCGCCCGTTTATTTCGCGATGCTGTTCAGAAGATCCCGGGCCTCCTGAAAGGACGGTTGGAATTCCAAGGCCTGCCGCAATGTCGCCTGAGCTTCGTCGGCGTGCCCGGTGCGCAGCAGCGCAGTGGCAAGATTAGTGCGCACCAGGATTTCTCATACAAAGGAAGCGCATGTGCGTCGTCCTTACGGTCGCGATAGAACTCGGCCAGATAGGCGAGCGTCAGTGCGTCGGCCCCGCCGCTCGCCTCAGTCTGTTGCAGCAGATGGAACGCGCGCTCAAGGTTTGTAGGGTTCTGCTTGAGTGCGCTATCTCTTCGGCAATGAAGTTCACTACTCTAATGCCGATTTGGGAATGGTATCGACGGTGCCCTCATGGTTCGGAATCCGGCAACTGATCGTTGTGGCCGAAGTTTGGCGCCACAGCTCAGGAACCAACTCGGCGAGGTTGCATCCACGTAATCGCGAGAGACACTCAGTGTCCAGAGCCATAGCCTTGCGTTTGTTGGCTTCGGACGCAGCGTAGCCGATCTCTACCGACCCGGTCCTATCTATTGGAGACGAGTCCCTCCATGGATTAATCTCCAATGAATCACAGTGGTCACAATAATGGACAATGACGTAATAGAAAGCCCGGCCCGTCCAGAAAGACAGGCTGCTCGTATCCACAGCACCATTTTTTACCCAGAAAGACGACCTGAGCGTGGCGTATGGGATCAGACCAATCGCCGCCAACACCCGGTTCGACACAAATAGATCGTAGTCGCAGCCGTCAGCGCCACAAGGGGCGTTCGGCCTCAACGCCCTTCCAAAACGCTGCCGAAGCTCCTGAATCGTCGGCGGACGGCCGCTTAGCGTAAGTTCGTATGCGATGCGGAGAACCTTTCCGCCTTGCGCCTTACACGATATAGATAGATGCCGCTTGCGCAAGATATAGATAGATGCCGCTTGCGCAAGCCGCGAGCAAGATAAGCACGATAGCGAGAGCCGCTGATCGGCGAATGAGGGTCATTAACCATTTAGACACCGCGAATCGATCTAAGATCGATCCCCCACCAATTTTCTCGACCCCAACGGCGCGGGAAAGCGCCGAGATTCGCCCGATTGCGGCCAGAACATCTTCAACAGGCTGTTCTTTGCTCCTCCCGAGACCGGGAACCAGGGGATAGCCCCTGGAGGGTCGCCGGCAACCATATTCAGTCCGTCGACGAGTAGTGCCGGAGTGACGAGTAGTGCCGGAGTTTCGAACGGCGGCTGAGTTTTGAACGGCGGCTGCGTTTTGAACGGCGGTTATGGATATATCCAGACGCTTCAGGGGTTCGGGGCTCAACCCAGGTCCGGCCAGCTGGTAGGGCGATTTACGCTTTAATTAGGTCGATTCCCGCTCGCGGCCGTGTGACTTGGCCCGCATGCACCCCACTCGCCGCCAGCCCGGACGTCTGGCGGTCTGTGTACATCGGGTCCCTCGATAACGGCCTGGGTGTCCGGCTAAAGGAAGATAGGGCCTTGCACTGCGCGCCTGCACGATATATCTTAATTGTGCGAGTCAATACGGAGGGGTAGCGATGCAATCGGCCAAAAGATCGTATGCAAGACCTTTGCTGTACGTATGGTGCTGCATGCCACTCATGCTTGGGTTCGCGTTGGTGGGACCCAATTCTTTACTAGAAGCTGCTTCCAACATCAGCGCCAGCCCCGTGTCGGATGCCGCCAGGGCTGATGACTTGACTGCCGTCCGCAAGCTGATCAAGGAGCACGCGGATGTAAATACGCCCGCCACTGATGGTTCCTCCGCGCTCCTGTGGGCGGCCTTCCGCTCCGACGCGGAAATGGTAAAGACGCTGGTTGCGGCGGGAGCCTCGGTTGACGCAGCAAACCATTACGGCGTAACTCCTCTTCTCCAGGCCAGCCGCGACGGCGACGTCGAGGTGATCCAGGCCTTGCTCGATGCCGGAGCGGACCCGACGCGTTGGCATCCCGAGGGCGAAACGCCGCTGATGGCCGCTTCGCGCACAGGCCGCGTGGACGCTGTCAAATTACTGCTCTCGCATGGCTCCTTTGTCAACGCCTCGGATCCGTATCAGGAAGAGACCGCGCTCATGTGGGCGGCTGCCGAAGGTCACTTGGAAGTGGTGCATACCCTGCTGTCCGCCGGCGCCGATCCCAACCTCAAGGCGCACGTCTCCACCATCACCGAGCGCAAGGACGCCGACCATCCCTCAGGCGGCTTTACGGCGCTGATGTTCGCCGTTCGCAACGGACACACCGATGTTGCCGAAGCGCTGATCAAGGGTGGGGCCGATCCGAAGCTGACCAACGCCGATGGCGCCAGTGCCACCATCGTCGCCATTGTCAATGACCGCTTCGATCTGGCCAAGGAGCTGCTTGACCTGGGCGCCGATCCCAACGACGGAGCTTTGTTCTTCGCCGTGGACATGCACGACGGCACCATCGACATGCGTGCGCACGACGGCTCACGGATGCAACCCACTCATCCGAATAATCTGACTTCTTTGGGTCTCGTTAAAGTTCTTCTAGACCTTGGCGCGGACGTGAATAAGCCATTCATCGGCGCTCTGCATTCCACCACCTTGTGCTGCGGCGTTTCCATCAACAGCTCGCCGTTTTACCGCGCTGCGACGGCGGCCGACGTGGAGGTGCTCAAGCTGATGCTGGCCAAAGGCGCGAAGATCGAATGGAGCCCAAGCGAGGTCAAGCCTAAGGACGGCAAGCCTGCTGGCCGCCCGAATCCGAACATCGGCAAGACACCGTTGATGGCCTCCATAAAAGGTGGCCTGGGCGCACCCATCGCGGGCGGCCCCGGTTTCACCCGCATTGGTCCGCCGGAGTTCCGCGAGCCCGGCAGCCGCGATCCGCTGGAGGCTCTCAAGCTCCTGCTGGCGGCTGGGGCCGACCCGAATGCTAAGGCGGCCGATGGCTCGACACCGCTGCATCAGGCGGTGCAAGCGGAGCAGGTACCGATGATTCGTGCGATTGCGGCTGCCGGTGGCAAGCTGGACGCAGTCAACAAGGACAATCTGACACCCCTGCTTCTGGCCGAAAAGCCCAAGAAAGCAGATCCCCTCGACATGGGCGATCAGGACGTGTATAAACCGAAGCACAACTCCAAAGAGGAGGTCGTCGCCGCTCTGCGAGAACTGATGCATCTTGGTCCCAACGATCCGGCACCGCAGCCCCCGCCGCTGCCGGCTGCGGCCGACAAGAAAGTTGATGATAAGGACAAGAAGGTTGACGACAAGAAGGTTGATGACAAGAAGGTTGACGATAACGACAAGAAGGACACTCCCACAGCGGCGGCGGTGACAAGCGCTCCATGAGAAACCGGAACAGCATCGTATTAACGGCGGCGCTGGTCTCCTTGGGCCTTAGCGCTCCTCTTGGGGCGCAGACCGGCACTGCGCCATCCAAGACCGCGACCAGCGTGGAGGAAGCCAAATGCCGCGCATTCGTGAATCAGTATTGCATCGCGTGTCACAGCAAACGCGCGTCGAATCCAGCAGCGGCTCCGATCAATCTGGAAGCGGCGGCCTTCGACGATCTGATGGGCCATGCGGACACCTGGGAAAGAGTCTTGCGGAAATTGAGTGTGCGTGCCATGCCGCCTCCCGGCGTGCCGCGTCCCAGCGAGGCCGAGTACGCGGGCTTTACGAGCTGGCTCGCTGGATCGCTTGATCGCGCCTGGGAAGGCCATAGCACCCCTGGCCGCTACGTGGTGCATCGGCTGAATCGCGCCGAATATGCGAACGCTGTCCGCGACCTGCTGGCAGTGGACATCGACGTGAGCGACCTTTTGCCGACCGACGGCGCCGAATATGGGTTCGACAACATCGCGACGGCTCTGAAAACCTCGCCGCTGCTGCTCGAGGGATACGTCAATGCCGCCGAGCGCGTCAGCGCCATGGCCGTGGGCGATCCGCAGGTGAGGCCCGGGACTACCGAGCATTCCATTAGCCGCGAATTCAGCCAGAACGGATACATCGCCGGCCTGCCGCTCGGAACGGTCGGTGGCACGGTTGTCCATCAGGTTTTTCCGGCCGACGCCGAGTATAAACTGTCGGGCCGGCTGGTGCGTGGCGTGCAGGAAGGCTACGCAGGCGTTGAAGGAAACGACATTCCGTACACCTTCGTGATCACCTTGGATGGCGCCGAAGTGTATTCAGCTCCGATTGGCGGTCCCGGTGATGACGCGATGCAGGCCAAGGATTTGGCCGCGGCTCAACCCGTGATCGACAAACGGATGACGGGACGCGTGCGGGTCACCGCCGGTCCTCATGAAGTTGGCTTTACGTGGCAAGAGCGGCCCGCCCAGTTGCAGGACGTCTGGGAGCCGGCGCGGCGCGACAGCCAGGAAGTCCACATGGTGGCAGGCCTGCCGAAGCTGAGAACCGTGTCCATCGACGGCCCGTACAATGTGCGCGGCCTTAGCGAAGGGCCCAGCCGGCAGCGGCTGTTTGTTTGTCATCCCGCCGCAAGCGCCAGCCGCGTTGCCGCCAAAACCGCTCCGGGTGCCACCCCAGATGAGAACGCCTGTGCGGTGAAGATTCTCACCAATCTTGCGCGCCGGGCGTATAGACGGCCCGTGACGCCCGACGACGTCGAGGCGCCGCTGTCGTTTTACAAGCACGCGCGGCAAGGTGGCGGCAGTTTCGACGATGGGATTCGCGCCGGTGTCGCGCGCGTTCTTTCGAGCCCTTACTTTTTGTATCGAATCGAGAGCGACCCGGCCGGTGCCCGCGCCGGCGTCGCGCATCCGGTCAGCGACATTGAGCTTGCCTCGCGTTTGTCCTTCTTCTTATGGAGCAGCATTCCCGATGAGAAGCTGCTGGATGCAGCGGCAGCCGGGCGGCTGCGGGAGCCGGAAACGCTGAATGCTCAGGTGCACCGCATGCTCGCCGATGACCGCTCCGACGCGCTGGTGAACAATTTCACCGGACAGTGGCTGCAGCTCCGCAACCTAGAGGCGAAGGTGGTCCCGGATATCCTGATGTTCCCGGATTTCGACGACAACATCCGCAAAGGATTCCGCACCGAGACCCAGATGTTCTTCAGCTACATTTTGCGTGACGACCGCAGTGCTCTGGAGCTTCTGAGCGCCGACTATACTTTCGTCGACGAACGGCTCGCCCGGCATTATGGCATCCCGGGCGTCTACGGCCCGCAATTCCGGCGCGTCAAGCTCACCGATCCCAATCGACGCGGTCTGCTGGGGCAAGGTAGTATCCTCGCGATGACGTCCGTCGCGACCAGAACCTCGCCGGTTTATCGCGGCAAGTATGTGCTCAGCACCTTCCTGAACACGCCCCCGCCTCCTCCGCCGCCGAACGTCCCTTCGCTGGACGAAAGCAACAAGGACTCGAAGATCCCCAAGACAGTACGTGCGCAACTGGAATTGCATCGCAAGAACCAGCCTTGCGCGGGCTGCCATCGGGTGATCGATCCGGCCGGATTCGCGCTCGAGAACTTCGATTCAGTTGGGGTGTGGCGGGATAAAGGAGCCGATGGCGCTCCGCTGGACGTGGCGGGCACGCTCGCGGACGGAACTCAGGTTAACGGCCCGGCAGCTCTGCGCGAGGCCATTCTGAGCCGGCCTGACGCCTTCGTGACGGTCATCACCGAAAAGATGTTGACCTACGCGCTCGGGCGCGGGCTAGAGCCCGACGACATGCCGGTGGTTCGACGCATTGTCCGGAAGGCCGCCCAGAACAATTACCAGCTTTCCTCGGTTATCATAGGAATAGTGGAAAGTGCGCCGTTTCAGATGCGCACCAAGTTGGAACCGACGGAAACGGCCCATGCGCAGGCCGATGCTGTAAAACTTGCAAGATCGAACAATACTTCACGATCAAAGAGGGAGCAGCCATGATCATTACGAAGAAGCATCTTTCGCGACGCACGTTCGTGCGTGGCGCCTTGGGCGCCTCGATCGCATTGCCGTTTTTGGACGCCATGCTACCCGCGCTGTCGGCGGCGCCGAAGTCTCCATTCCGTTTCGGTGCGGTCTACTTCCCTTGTGGCGTGTTTCCCACTACCTGGCATCCCGATGCGGAGGGCAGCGACTTCGTTTTCAAGCCGGTGATGCAGCCACTCGAGGGGTTCCGCAATCAGCTCGTCACGGTCAGCAAGATGAAAGCGCCGTGGGGCGAGTCGGTCCATCTCGGCGCCAGCTCTGCCTTCCTGAACGGCGTAGGGCCTGCCGTCCGCCGCGACGGGAGGGGCGACTCTTTTGGAAAGATTGAATCGAAGAAGACCGTCGACCAGTTCGTAGCGGATCAGGTGGCAGCGGATACACCACTGCGGTCGATTGAAGTGGGCACCGAGGACATGGGCACCGCGGTTGGGGCCTGCGACGGTTTCGCCTGCACGTTCTTCAATACGCTGTCCTGGCGCGACGATGAGAGCCCGCTGCCGGTGGGGATCAATCCGCGCGTAACGTTCGAGCGCATGTTTGGCGAAACGGATTCCACAGAGCGGCGCTTCGCTCGCCTGAAGGAAAAGCAGAGCCTGCTGGACTCGGTGACCGAAGAGACGGCGAAACTGAAGCGGTCGCTCGGAGCGCCCGACCGCGCGATCCTTGACGAGTATCTCGGCAACATCCGCGATGTCGAGAGCCAGCTCCAGCGCATGGAGTCTCGTCTCGGCACCATCACCGGCAATCCGGAAGCGCCGGTTGGCTTGCCGGAAGCGTTCGACGATCACATGACCATCACCTATAACCTGATGCACCTGGCGTATCAGGGCGACATCAGCCGCGTCTTCACCTTCATGACCGGTCATGAGGCCAGCGATCGCGCGTACGGGCATATCGGCATTCCCGAACAGCATCACACCATCTCCCATCATGGCAACGATCCGGAGAAGCTCGCGAAATACGCCAAGATTGCCACCTATCAAATCCAGAAGTTCGCCGATTTCTGCGACAAGCTGAAGGCCACCAAAGAGGGCGACGGAAACCTGCTCGATCACTCGCTCTTGTATTGGGGCAGCGGCATGAGCAACGGCAACCAGCATGATCGCAACAATCCGCCGGCGGTGCTGGTGGGTGGCGCTTGCGGCAGGATGAAAGGCAACCGGCACATCGTCGCTCAGGATACGCCAACCGCGAACCTGCTGCTGGCGATGGCGCACTTAGGCGGCGCCGAGATCGATAAACTCGGAGCGAGTTCGGGCCGCGTAGATCTTTAGAACCACGCCGCTTCCTGCGGTCGCGGCTCAGAGTCGGCGCTCAACGTTGACGGGCACGTACCGAGCCACGACCAAAGGGAGTGGAACAGCCTTTGGTCTTTCTACGAATCCTGCTGGGCTAGGGACATTTCTCGGCGACGCGTTTCACAGTCGTGACGTTAATGCCGTCCGCGCCTCCGTCGCCGATCAGGAGCCCGCTTACCGCGACGCGCGATCCGGATAACGGGTCCAGCCGCGTCACTACGAACTTCAGTGGGATCGTTCGATTGCCAAGTGGCCTGGTGGCGTCTGCGCCGGCTGCAACGCTCTCCGCCCGCTCTGGCGTTGTCGCTCGCGTAACCACCCAGCCGTCTCCGCTCTTGGCCAGACAGCCCACCACGCGAGCCAGAGCATCGGCCGGGAGATCGGTACGTCCGTCCTTCTGCACAATCTGAACGCTGGCAGTGGTATCGCGCGCCAGCTCGGCGGTTCCCGCGGGAAAACCGTTGGATTTCAGCATCAGTGCGACGATATCCCGGTAGGTGGGCTCAGAAAGGGTACCCGGGCTGCCGTTCGGCATGTTGGTGCTGACGTACTCCACGAGATCGCCGACGGTTTTTTGAGCAAAACTCTTCCAGAATGATGGGCCCACCAGCGGCGCTTTGCCTTGTGCAGCCAACGCATGACAGCCCGCGCAGCTTTGGCCGAATGCCGTTACGCCGCGGGCTGCTTGGGCTTCCGTGTACACACCGTCCCAGACGGTCCGGCGCGGGTTGCTGGTCTGAGCGGTCGCGATACCGGCCATGGCCGATGCGAGGAACCAAAGGCCAGCCAGCGGTAAGACCGACGCTCTCTGCATGTGGTGATCGTGTCAGCTAACGGCAGTCCATGTCAAGCCCGCACCGGTCAGATGCGTTCAACGCGATTCCTCAGTGTCCGCGGTCTTCCCGCTATCTTTGTAGATCATCAGACTGGAAACATTCACCGGCTCAAAATCCGCCAGCGTCAAATTTCTAAGGCACGATAAATCGTTGTCGTTCCATCTCGTATCGGGCGTCCCGATCAATCCGCCAGAGTCTCCGTTGTCGGCCAGGATGATCCCGAAGCGCCTCAGGCCCCGGATAATGATGGCCGCTTGTGGGCTGGTAAGGATGCAGGATGGATTCGCTACCGATGCCTTCAACCGGTAGATCTCGCCCGCTGGTCCGCTAAAGCTGCAGGTGGAAGGCGGCGAGGATTGAGACAGCAGCGTTTCTATGGGAACCCCGGTGCAACTACCCACTCCCGCTGTCTCGGTAGCGGGCCATACCCAATTGTTCAACATATGGTTGAGCGTAAATCGCGTGGGATGCCGGACAATTCCGTTGGGAGACGTTGGAGTACCGGTTCCAATCACTTCATCGGCGTTCAGCAACAGCGGCCCGATGGGCAGGCCGGCCGCATCCGCGGTCCCCTTTCCTTGCGTCGTCAATGCGTTCGTGCCGACATTAGGCCACAGCGCATTCGAGTCATCCTCCCATGCTCTGCCGGTCACTAACTGAGACGTGAACATTTCCCACAAACCGGGCGTCACGTTGCCGCAGCCACCTTCCTGGTAGATGAGCACATGGCCATCGCCGATATAGTTTGTAGCGTTCGAATTATTAGAACTGCCTTCAATCGGGGCATTCGGCGGGATAGGGCCGGATGTGAAGTAATGCTGATACCCTCCTGGCACCGTGGTAACCGGAACGTACGCCTGGCCGCACGGGACTTCAAAGGCCGGTATGCCATTGGGTGGTCCCGCCGAGGCGTTTCCAAAGAAAGGCTTGATCGTTTCGGGCAGGTAACCGCTATAGATGGGCGCGGCCGGGGAAGTATCTACCGGCAAACCGCTGGTGGCGTAATCCATCCGGTGATGAAAAATCGAATTGCCCGGAAAGATGGACGTCAGGAATGCGTTGCTTCCGGCAATGCCAAAACTAATATTCTGAGTGGCGGTGGAATTCACCGCATCGGTCACGATGAATTGAACGCCATAAGTGCCTTGGCCGCCGATCTCGGAACTGGTGATCGCTCCGCTGCTCGCATTGAGGCTCATGCCCTCCGGAAGCGACCCGTAGCTCCGCGCAGTAGACCAAGAGAACGTATACGGAGGGGTGCCTGCCGTGGCGGCGATGGTGCAACCGGAATAAGCGGCGTATTGAGTTCCGCCCGGGCACGTTGTCGTGGTAATTCTCAACGCTGAGGAGGCGGGGGCCTGTGCAAATGCAGTTGCGCTCGTCAAGGCGAGCAACCCGGCGAGCAAGCCAATAGCACGCCGCCGATTCGTTTTCAGCATTTGGGTTCCTTCCCGGACGCGGCTACTCGAACACTATATTCCGAGCAGATCGAGGAACACAATAGTACTGTCACAGTTAGAAGCAATTTCGCGTCTTCAGTCAGCGCATCCGGCAGAGGATCCAGCAGCGCAAGACTTCAGCCACGCTCCAGGCCTGCGCGATGCATCCTCGCGGTGTGAAGGGAGGCTCAGCGTCGAAGATTTCGCTGATGGATCCGACACTAGCCTCTCTCAAATGCAGCTCGAAGCCGTCCAGAAATTTACCGGCACCTTCAAAGTCACCGGGATGAACTTTGAGCCACGCATCAATAAAGGGGCCGATCAGCCAGGCCCAGACCGTCCCTTGATGATAGGCGGCGTCGCGGGCGCGGAGATCTCCGTCGTACTTGGGCTTGTAATTCTCGTTATCCGGTGAAAGCGATCGCAAACCTACCGGTGTGAGTAGCTTGTCGCGCGCGATCTCTAAAACCTGAGCCCAGCGGGATTCGTCGAGAATGGGGTGTTTTAATGCGATCGCGAGCAGTTGATTCGGTCTGCAAGCCGGGTCGTCGCCCTCTGGCCCGTCGATTACGTCAAAGAGATATTGTTTTGTTGCATTCCAGAAGCGCGCGTTGAAGGATTCGCGTGCTTGCTGAGCAAGCGCCGCAATGCGTTGCTTCAGTTCCGCCTCATTCTCTTCGGCCAGCCACCCCTCCAACAACTTCAATGCGTTGTACCACAGCGCATTGATCTCGACCGCTTTGCCCCGCCTGGGCGTCACCACCCACCCATCCACTTTGGCATCCATCCAGGTGAGCGCGTAACCCTCGGCGCCCTGCGTCAACAGGCCATCGCGCGAATCCACACCGATGCCAAATGCCGTTCCTCGCACGTGCCTCTCGAAAATGTCGATCAGCTTGGGAAGGGCCATCTGCAGGACCGAACCATCTCCGCTCAGCTCCGTGTATCGATCCAGCGCGTGGAAGTACCAGAGCGTCGCGTCGGCGGTGTGATACAAGCCTTCTGTTTGCCGCTCCGGAAAAAGGTTCGGAATCAATCCATCGCGCACGTAGTGAGTGAACGTGCGGAGAATCCAGGCCGCCTCTTCGAAGCGGCCGGTGGAGAGTGTCAGGCCTTCCAGCGAAATCATGGTGTCGCGGCCCCAGTCCGTGAACCAGTGATACCCGGCGATGACGGTTCGAACCTCGTCTCCTACCGCATGCGCGCGGGTAGCGTCTTCGGTTCTGCCCGCGGGCGTGATGATGAATTGGTCCGCCGCCCATACTAACTCGGCAACGGTGGGATCATTGACGGCTAAAAGCTCAGCGCTCTTGTCAATCTGGCGGGCGGCCATTGAGAGGATACGGCGCTTTCGTTCCGCCTCCGATTGAACCGCGAGAGCAGGAGTTAGCGCGCGCATATTATCCCAGGTCTCGGAGGAGACGATGAGTGTCGCATCACACTCCTTGCGAAGCTCGGCGTGGAAGAAACCAGGACTCCACAAATCCCCGCTGGCCGGATACCCGCGCTGTTGCTCGATGGCGTAGGTTACTTCCTCCACGCGGATGCGGTCCACGGTCAGCGCGGAGTTTTGTCCGTCCAGCACCAGCCGCAAGGGCGGGAGATTCCCTCCGGCGGAAACCTCGTAGCGATCGTCGGCAACCGTCAAAGAGTATGAGGATTCCAGCTTCGCGTCGACCGGCGTTTCGTGAGGCCGAAAGTGTATCGAGGGCCGGAGCACCAGTCGAACGCTGTGATCGCCGGAAAGGAGGGAATAGTTGATGAACGCGGTATTCTGTCCGTGCGGCAAAACCAGCCGTTTCTCTAACACGATGTTTGCGAATTCATAGCGCCAGACGGGCGAACCGCTTTCGAGGCGAAATTCGCTCAGGTAATCCGTGGCCTGCGGCTTCGCGGTCCTGTCAGACCTGTCCTGCCCACTGAGTTGGACCGAGCGGCCATCCGGAAGTTCGATGCGTTCCAGCAATTCGTTCAACATCACAACGCGCCCAAATGGCGCGGGCAGAGCAGCGACCAGATAGCCGTGATAGCGGCGCGCAATCACTCCCGACAAGGTGCCGGATGCGTATCCACCTAGTCCATTCGTAACCAGCCATTCGCAATCCAGTCCAGCTTCGAAGGCACCCTCGTGCTTGCCGGGTAGAGATGTGTAGATCACGGGATCACGCATGGCTGGGTTTCGTGTTGAATGGCACCGGCCGCAGGACAATGGCGGCTTGTCCGGGAATTCGAAAGTTTTCAGCGGTGTCAATTTCAGGTGTCCCCGTGCCGCCGTATTTCGGATCTTCGCTCGACCACAGCAGATCCCATTCACAATCGGCCGGCGGGGCCAGCAAAGGCTCCGGCGCCGGATCAAGATGCAGGTTCGGGCCCAGGTTGACGAGCAGCAACCGGTCCTCTCCCTCGTCCTCGAAAAAGCGCAGGACGAATGCTTCATTCGAGAGCACCGCGCCGTCTACGCCATGCTTTCGTTGCGCGCGAAACGCAGCTTCGGTGCGGCGCAGTTTCAATAGATCGCGATGCAGATCGTAAATCTCAAGATGGGTGTGGCGTTCCGAATGATCGAGTTTCGAGCGCTCGAAGGTAGATGGGTCGCCGGGGTCGGCGAAGCGCGCCTGCATCTCGGGAGTAGCCAGGCTCGGGAATTGCGCCAGAAATTCCGCGCGGCCCTGACGAATTTGCGCGGCGAGTTCCGGCACGTGGTCGGCGAAATAAAGGAACGGACTGCTGGCCGCGAATTCCTGACCTTGAAACAACATGGGAGTACCGGGCGCCAACAACATCAGCGCCGTGAGCGCGCGCAGCTTTCCGGGCGACGTCAGCGCATCACACCTCTTGCCATAGGCGGAATTGGCTACTTGATCGTGATTCTGGAGGAACGTGACCATGGCCGCGGGGTGGATGTCGAGCGCCGCCGAGCCTCGGCGACCTTTCTGCCACTTGTAGCGCTGACCTTGGAAAAGATATCCGTATTTGACTGAGGAAATGAATTCCTGGGGCGTTCCCAAATAGTCCGTGTAGTAGGCTTCGTTATGACCTGTAAGCGCAACCATGGCGCTGTGATGGAAGTCGTCGTTCCATAGCGCATCCAATCCATACCCGCCCTGTTCCAGAGATTGGATGAGCTTCACCTGCTGCGGCTCATTCTCGGCGATGAAAATCAAATCACGAGGGGCTGCTCGTTTACGAGCTTCGCGGGCGATTGCAGCCAGGATATGATCGTCCGAGGCGTCGTGGATGTCTTGCGTTGCGTCCAGCCTTAAGCCGTCCAGATGAAACTCATCGGTCCAATAGCACGCATTAGCGATGCAAAACTCCCGGACCGGGCCAGAGTCCGGGCCGTCGAAATTGATGGCCGGCCCCCAGTCTGTGGTCTGCTCAGCGGAAAAATATTGCGGAGCGTACTTCGTCATGTAGTTCCCGTCCGGGCCCAGGTGATTGTAGACCACATCCAGGATTACGCCCATTCCGAGCGAATGCGCGCCATCCACGAAGCGGCGAAAGTCGTCGGGCCATCCATACAGATGTGTGGGTGCGAACCACTGCACGCCATCGTAGCCCCAGCCGAAGCGCCCTGGAAACTCTGCGATGGGCATCAATTCGAGAACCGTAACCCCAGTTTCGGCCAATTGAGGCAACTGCTGCTGAGCGCTCCGCCAGGTGCCTTCCTGGGTGAACGTGCCGACGTGCATTTCGTAGATCACCTGGCCCGGAAGCGCAATGCCGCGCCAGTGAGTGTCGGTCCACTGGAAGCAGCGGGCATCCACCACCTGAGACCAACCGTGGGGACCGGAAGGCTGATATCGAGTGGCCGGATCTGGAAACGCTTCGCCCCCGTCCAGCTTGTATCGATAGCGTGAGCCGGCCTGCGCGTTCTCGGCAAGCCCCGAGAAATAGCCGGCATCTTCCGCCATGAGAGGGAAGATTCCACGGCCGTCGATAACCACGTCGACCTTCTGATGGATCGGGGCCCAGGTGCGGAAATGAACACCCGCGTCGGTGACTTCGGCCCCGATGGGGAATCGCCTGCTGCCCGGAGTCATTGGCGTTCGGGCGTCAACAGTTGCAAAACACTCGGCGGCCTGGGTTCCCGGCAAACAATGAGCGACAGCGGCACTAGCTCCACCGCTGCTCCAGTCTCCGAAAAGTGCGTATCAACATCCAGGGCCGGATTGTTCGTGTCGATGACGACCTCCCATCTGTCGGCTCCGGGGGGCTTGGGGAGGAAAAACTGAATCGGTTCATGATGGCAGTTGAGCATAATCAGAAAGGTGTCGTCCGTGATCGGCTCGCCGGATTCGTCCACATCGCCCAACGTTTCGCCGTTCAGTATCAGGCCCAGACATCGCACCCAGCCCAGCCCCCATTCGTCGTCGGTCATCTCCTCGCCATCGGGCCGCAGCCACACAATATCTCTTTCTTCAGTGCCGCGAATCGCACGATCTTGATAGAACTTCCGGCGGTGCAAGTTCGGATGATCCCGCCGCATCTGGATCAGCTTTTGCGTGAATTCCAGCAGCGCCACCTGGCGCTGGTCGAGGGACCAATTGATCCAAGTGGTCTCATTGTCCTGGCAATAGGCGTTGTTGTTGCCGTTTTGCGAATGGCCGATCTCATCGCCGCCCAGAATCATTGGTACGCCTTGCGAGAAAAGCAGGGTGGTGAGGAAATTACGTTTTTGCCGCTCTCGTCTTTCGATGATTTCCTGATCTTCGGTTGGGCCTTCGACACCCATATTCCAAGAGAAGTTGTCATTGGAGCCGTCACGATTGTCTTCCTCATTGGCCTCGTTGTGCTTGCCGTTGTAGCTAACCAGATCGTGCAGCGTGAAGCCATCATGGGCCGTCACGAAATTGATGCTGGCCGAAGGGCGGCGGCCGTCGCGATCATAGAGATCGCTAGATCCAGTCAGCCGGTAACCGAAATCGGATAGTTGCCCCTCGTCGCTTTTCCAATAGCGACGGACCGTATCGCGATAACGGCCGTTCCATTCGGCCCAACCCGCCGGAAAATTGCCCACCTGATACCCGCCATCACCCACGTCCCACGGCTCGGCGATCAACTTCACTTCGGAGATAACCGGATCTTGATGAATGATATCGAAGAAAGCGGAGAGCCGGTCCACATCGTGCAGTTCTCGCGCCAGCGTAGCAGCCAGATCGAAGCGGAAGCCATCCACGTGCATTTCTTGAATCCAGTAACGGAGGCTGTCCATGATCAGTGTGAGCACTTGGGGATGCCGGGCGTTGAGGCTGTTTCCGGTGCCGGTGTAATCCATGTAATAGCGCGCATCATCGCTAACCAGGCGATAGTAGGTAGGATTATCGACTCCGCGGAAACTGAGCATTGGGCCCATGTGATTGCCTTCGGCGGTATGGTTGTAAACAACATCGAGAATCACCTCGATACCCTCGCGGTGAAAGGCTTTCACCATGCTTTTGAACTCGGATACCTGGCCACCGCGATCGCCCGAACCGGAGTAACGGGAGTCTGGGCTGAAGAAATTCGTAGTGTTGTAGCCCCAGTAGTTGGTTAGACTTTTTTCGGCGAGGTGTTTGTCGGTGAGGAAGGCATGCACCGGCATGAGTTCCACCGCGGTTACTCCCAGCCGCTTTAAGTATTGGATGGAGGGTTTGGTGGCTAGCCCAGCATAGGTTCCGCGCAGCGCTTCGGGAATTTCCGGATGAAGCTTGGTGAAACCTTTGACATGCAATTCGTAGATCACCGAGTCACTCAAAGGCACGCGCAGCGGCCGATCCTCGGCCCAGTCGAAGTACGGGTTCACCACCACGCACTTCTGCATGCCGGCTGCGTCGTCGTTTTCGTCGAAAGAGAGGTCGGCGTCTCCGTTCCCTGGCTGATAAGGAAATATGGGCGAGGCCCAGTCCACCTGACCAGCCAGGGCACGCGCATAGGGGTCGATCACCAGCTTGTGGGAATTAAATCGTAGGCCATCGCCCGGCTGGAAGGGACCATGCACGCGATATCCGTACATTTGGCCGGGCTGCAACCCACGGATGTAGCCATGCCAAACGTAAGTGGTTCGTTCGGTCAGACGGATGCACGTGGTTTCCGCCTCGTTGGGCTTGTCGAACAGGCACAGTTCCACCCACTCTGCATGCTCGGAATAAATAGCGAAATTGGCTCCAGCGCCATCCCAAGTGGCGCCCAGAGGGTGCGGGTGCCCCGGCAGGATCTTCATTGACATACTCGTAACGGTAGACGCCGGAACGGACCAGGTATAACATCTCAATCACACCGGCACACCTGAAGAGGCCCTCGGCGGATTCGTTAGGAGTTGCCCGCGCGAGTGCGTGCCGCCTTCTTGGCCGCCTGGCTCCGCGCCGCTGCCCCGCGCTTCCGGGCGGTGCTTCGGGCCTGACGCGCAAGCGACGAATGCGAAGCCGCGGACCGGCCTTCCCGCTTCAGCGCGGCACTCACCGCGCGCGACCGGGTGGCTGAAACCTTGCGCTTGGGATTCCGGCCTTTCGCCGAGTCGCGTGCCGCCTGCGCCTGCGTCTTCTTCGACGAGCCGCGCTTGGGAGGCGCCAGCTTCACCCCGGCCCGCCGAGCCTTGGACAGCCCGATGGCGATCGCCTGCTTGGAACTGCGTGCACCATGCTTACCTTCGCGAATGTGATCTATCTCCTCGCGAACAAATTCGCCCGCCTGCGTGGAGGCTGATTTCCCTTCGCGCGCATCTTGGCGCGCCCGTGCTAATGTCTTTTTCTCAGGCATAAGTCCCCAAAGGCTCCCAACTCTTAGACCTCTTGCGAGCGGCTAGGTTTCAAGGCGAAGCGTCGCCGTGCGATGAGAACACTGCTACGAGCCTTCATGCTCCATCAGGTTCTGTAACGGTTATGCGTCAAAAGAAGCAGCCTGCTTAGCGTCCAACGGTTTGATGAAACCTCAAAGCTTAGACAAATTTCCTGTAAGCGCGACGGATGAACTCTCTATTACCGGCGAGTCTCGCAAAGACCGCAACCGGACCCTTGGCGAGTTCAAGGCCACCAACGTTCCTTTGTCTGCCGCGGACATCTCGAAGCGAAAAGGCGAATCGCAAGAGGATTGGGTACCGCGGACAACCGAGAACATCGAAGATCTCAAGCCCCAACCGGAACACCCTAAGGATGTGCCTGACAATCGCAACGAACCGACCTAAGGTGGGCTCACGAAAGTTGGGCTCACAAAGCCGTGTCCAGCCGCCACCGGCTTCGCGAAATAATACTCCATCAGGTCCAGCTTGGGCGGAGTCTTGCCGATCGCCCGAAGGAATCCCGAGACTGCGCCGCGATGGTGCGTGCCATGATTCACCACATGCAGCACGATCTGCCAGGCGGGCTTTTGAAACGTCCTTCCGACCGTGCTTACATGGAACGAAACATCGGCAAGCGCCTGCGCGTCCGTCAGACCGGCCGCCCAATCTTGCCAGCCCTCATGCACGCGGGGCCAGGCCTTCTGCAACTTCTCGAAGTCGTGATCCCCAGGGTCGATCATTTTGTCGCGTGCAATCCCGTGTATCCACTCCAGCCAGATCCGGTCACCCGCGAATATGTGCACCAGCGTTCCCAATACGGTCTTGTCCGCGGTCAGAAAATCGCGATTCAGCTCTTCAGGCGTTAGCTGGCGCGCGGCATCCAGTAACAAACCGCTGGCCCAGGCAGTGTAATCGAGGTGCTCGCGAATTGTCTCCGCTGAGATCGGCATCCCTCGACTATAGCCCCGAAACGCAGCAACGGGCCGGAGCGAGCGCCGGATGAATCCGTTTCTTAGGGCTGGTACCCGTCCGCCATCCATTTGGCGAAAAGCTCAATCCAGGGTTGCGGCCAGGGACCTCCTCCTTTTGGCGGCGGGGGCGGCATAACGGCCCCGCCAATGCCACGAATCCGGTCGTAGATGGCTGCGGCGTGTGCTTTCACGTCATCATAATTTGCGAGATTGAACGCCTTGGTCATGGCGCGAATATCGTGTTCGGTAAAGAGCGGGCGAATGTCCGCTTGAAAACTGGTCTGTGTCGACATAATTCAAAAGGCCGCTGCGCGTTAATAGCCCGACGCCTGCATTGTCGCGTGGCTTGTGTCGGAGGGAAACACTGCTAATTGTTCCAGGGGCAGGCGTTCCTCTGCGTCCGGTTCTTCGAAGACTTTGCGAATTGCATAGGTCGTGGCGCGCTCGGCTGGGATTCGGCCAATGGTTCGGATCAGAGCACGGAATTCGCCGGGAGAGACGTACTCGCCGAAATTCGCGCCCGCGGCTTTCGAGATGCTCTCCTCCATCAAAGTGCCGCCGAAATCGTTGGCTCCCGCTTCGAGACATGCCAGGGATTCCTCGAATCCAAGCTTGACCCAAGAGACTTGAATATTGCGGATATAGCCATTCAACAGAACGCGCGAGAGCGCATGCACGATCAGATCCTCGTGGATCGAATGGCCCGAGCGCGCGCGTCCGCTCTGGAAAAGCTTGGTTTGGGAATGGATGAATCCCAGCGGAACAAATTCGGTAAATCCGCCCGTTTCCTTCTGAATGTCGCGCAGCAGAAGCAGATGCCTTACCCAATGTTCGGGAGTCTCGGTATGGCCGTACATCATCGTGGATGTCGTGGGGATGCCGAGGCTATGCGCCGTGCGAATGACTTCGATCCACTGCCGCACTTTCAATTTATTGGGACTGAAAGATCTGCGGACCTGATCGTCGAGAATTTCCGCGGCCGTTCCCGGAATGCTGTTCAAGCCCGCTTCTTTCAACATCAGCAGATACTCGCGCAGCGGCATGCGCGTTTTCTCCACGCCGTAAGTGATCTCCATGGGCGAATAGGCGTGGACGTGAAGTTCGGGCAATCGTGCCTTGATGGCGCGCAGAAGCTGGACGTAGTAGTAGCCGTCGAGATCTTTCGGCAGGCCGCCTTGGATGCACACCTCCGTAGCGCCGAGCTCCACCGCTTCGAGGGACTTGGCAACCAGCGTCTCGGTGGAATGGAAATAAGCGTCGGGCGAATCCGCCCCCCGGCTGAACCCGCAAAAAGCGCAGCCGACGATGCAGACGTTGGTGAAAGTTCAAATTCCTATTCACCACGTAGGTGATGCGGTCGCCGACCACGCGCCGCCGAATCTCGTCCGCGACTTTCACCAGCGCCAGCAGGTCGTCCCCTTCGACGGTGGCCAGCGTCAGCCCCTCTTCGAGGCCGAGATCGTTGCCGGCGAGCGCCTTCTCCAATGGGTCCGCCACCTTTGGGCTCGCCGCCTCGAAGGGCCTGCTCCCAGGGAATCTCTCGCCATTCAGCACTCAGCCGGTTTCAACATGTTTCACACTCCTTCCCGAGCATAGCCATCTTCGGCCTGGAGCTTTCGAACGTGCGGTTGGAGGCGCTTCGTTTACGAATTCCGGCCGCGGGAAAATTCCGGATAGATTGCCAGCCGTTCGCGCAAGACGAATCCCGCGCCGGCCGTTCTCGCGGCCAGCGAAGAGATCTGCGGCCAGGCGGCTTCCGGATTAATGAAGTCCTTCGTCACCGGAGAAATTCCGCCCCAATCGTTGATGCCGGCCTTCAGCAAATCGGGATAGTCTTCCGCGAGCAGATTGGGCGGAGATTGAATATTCATCTCCCCGCCGAGAATCAATCGGGCGACCGCGATGGTGCGCTGCAAATCCTCGGTGGAAGGCTCCGGCGCCTGAGCCATGCGAATATCCGGCTTGACGCGGAACGGCTGCACGATCACTTCCTGGATGTGGCCGTACTTTTCATGGGCGGCGCGGATCGCCAGCAGCGCATCCACGCGTTCCTCCAGAGTCTCGCCGATTCCGATCAAAATGCCGGTCGTGAAGGCCATCGACAACTCGCCCGGCATTTTCAATGGTTCGCATGCGAAGCGAAGGAACTTTGTCCGGCGCCTTCCAGTGCGCCCCTCCGACGCGAAGCAGCCGCGGGCTAGCGCTTTCGAGCATCAATCCCACGCTGACGTTGGTCTCTCGCAGCCGGCGAAGATCCTTCTCGCCCATCACACCCGGATTGGAATGCGGGAAGAGCCCGGTCTTTTCAAGCACCAGTTCACTCATCGCCGCAAGGTATTCGAGCGTGCGGTCGAAAGCCCAACTTTTTCAGAAACTCTTTCGCTTCCGGGAAGATTCGCTCGGGCTGGTCGCCCAGGCTGAACAAAGCTTCTTTGCATCCCGCACGGCGGCCCGCTTCGGCCACTGCCAGCACTTCATCCGGCAGCATGTAGGCCTGCACGCCGGCTTGCGGATCAGCGCGGAAAGTGCAATAGCCGCAATAGTCGCGGCACAGGTGGGTGAGCGGAATGAAGACCTTTCTGGAATAGCTGACCGAACGGCCCTTAAAGCGGTCCCGGACAGCAGCCGCCGTCTCGAGCAGCGCATCGAGCGGGCCTTCCTCCATCAAGCGAAGCGCATCTTCACGCGACAGACCGCGCCCGTCAATGGCACGTTCCAGGGCACGTTCCAGAGCGGTATCCACGCGGTAAGGGATCGCTATTTCGGGCACATCCCTAGTGTATTCTCTTATGTGGCGTCAACGGAAGGTAGCGCCTGAAATATGCTCCCGCGACGCAAGCGGGCATGACCGATCACGTCTGGGATTTCTCTGAACTTGCTCAAGTTAGGATAGTAGTTCGATCTCAATGCGCATAACAGGGGTCCAACAAAGACGCTGGATAAAGTCGTGGCGATGGGCTAGCACCCGTTGGACCGGCAGGGCAACTATTGTCTTCATCGCTCTTCTCATGCGCGTTTTATTCCCCGGCATCTGGACGTCGTGGCTCGGTACAGCTGGTCTTGCTATTCTCTTGATCTTCGCGTTCGGGCTCTTCATCTCTATCGCGATCCGCGCCTACCACGGAAAAGATTAGCGGCTCCTCACTTTGTGTCTTCAACGCACATTTCAGACACTACCCAGCGGAACCTAGGGGGAAGCGATGGCTAATGCGCTGACGGCTGTTCGTCTTCTGCTCGTGCTTCCGTTTGCGTTTTTCATGGCAAAAGCAGACCGGCGTTCCGCGATTTTTGCCCTGGTCGCGTGGCTGCTGGCGTTGATTACGGATCTTCTGGATGGTCCCATCGCACGCCGAAGAGGAACTGTGACCGCGTTCGAGCGGAACCTTCGATCACACCACCGATTTTCTATTCGTCACTTCCGGATTATTTGCGGGAGCCCTGCGGGGCGCGTTCCCGTGGATACTGCCCATCCTGATCACGCTGGCCTTTGCCCAGTATGTGATCGATTCCTATTGGGTTCACCGGCACGCCAAACTTCGCGGGAGCAAGCTCGGCCGCTACAATGGCATGCTTTACTTCGTTCCATCCATCCTGGACATTCTCATCCGAATGGGACTTCGCTTTCTACAGCCCTTGCTCATCTTCCTGGTCTGGTTGCTGGTCCTGACCACGCTGCTATCCATGGGTCAGCGGCTGATGTTCACGAGACTACCCGAACAGCTCCCGAGTGGCCCGCCGGAGAAATAGCAGGCCCACCGCGGCGTTAAAGAAGATGAAGAAATTGTGCATGACGAAGCCAAAGGCCGTCATTTGACCCGGTTTATCCGGAAAGAGCAGGACCCAAAAAAGAATCGCGACCGAGTGCATCGGTCCAGGCATGGCCGCGCCAAAGAATATCACCGGCAAGATGCCCAGCATCTCTCCAAAACCGATGGAGCCTCCAAACAGCCGTAAAGCCAGCGTGTATACCACCACACCCGCAAGAACGGGCGGCGCGCGCAACGCTATCACCACTCCGTAGTGCCACACCTTAGCCAAGTCGGAATGCCCGGAAAATCGGGCGGTCGCGCAGGGCGATTCCGGGGGCGATTTTTCCACTGAAGAACAATTGGAACAGCACGAAGAACACGGCCGCGCCCAACGCGATCCAGGGAATGATGTGGAAGGCCGGTTGGAAGCTATTCCAGCGCAACAGCACTCCAACCGTCGCCCACAGGATCAGACTGTAAATCTCGCAGAACATGATGAGAAGCATGCTGGACCCGACTTCCCAGCCGGGCACTCCATCCCGGCGATTCAGATAGAGCCGCGATAGCTCCCTTACTGACCTGCTCATTCACCAGGGAGAGGATGTAGGCGCTGGCGCGAATGGGCAAGATATCGGCATAGCTTATCTTCGCGTTGAACCAGTTGATTACTCTCCAGACCACCAGACTGTCGAAGATCAGATAAAAGAAACAGTATGGAATCATGAGAGCCAGCCATTCATACCAGTTCACATTTTCAAAGCTTCTTGCCAGATAGGTGAGCAGCGGGCTGCCTTGCGCTGTTGCGGCGTCGATTGAGGGCGGTGTAGAGATAGGCGAAGCAGGCCGCCGTGATCAGCAACGGCAAAAGCCGCTGCCAGGGTTTCGCTTTCTTAGCGCCTGTGGCGGAGGGAATGGCGGTGGGTTGGCTAGAGGTGGATTGGCTAGACTCGTTCATCTTTTCGCTGGTGGCCTAAACTATTCTCGATCATTTCTTCGATGCCGGTTAGGCGCAGACCCAATTCACTCGCGGCCGGACGGGGATCGAGACGCGTGTCGGCGGTGATCACTTCGAGCGCATCCGTCGAAAATCCGGGGCCTGACACGCGCTGACGAATGGCCAGCGCACAGGAAAGCAGTCCCTTCGGGATCGAGCTAACGCGCACGTGATGGCCGAGCACCCGGGCAGCTCGCTCAACCAGTTCGCGCTCCGCGAGCGAAACGGGACCAACCAGGTCCAAAGTGCGATTGCGCGCAACCGAAGGCTGGACGGCGGCAATTGCCCCCCGCGCCAGATCGTCCACGTAGAGCGGCTGTTGAAAATTGCGTCCGCCGCCGATCAGCCTGGCTTTGGATCGGCTCGCATTTCGGGCCAGCGCCGCTGCGCCTTCGGTTGCCGGGCCCAGCAGGAGCGGAGCGCGCAGTATCGTATAGCACAGGCCGGAGGAACGCACCAGAGCTTCTGCCTGTCCCTTCGTGCGGTAGTAGCCGTTGGAAGATTTCTCATCGGCTCCCGTGGCGCTGATCAAGACAAACTTCTCGGCAGCGCACCGCTGCGCGGCTTCCACCACGCTGCCAGCCGGCGCAACGTTCGCCTGTTGATAGGTTGAACCCGGACGCTCGACCAGGATTCCCGCCAGGTGGATAATCGCAGTAGCTCCTCGAAACGCCTCATCCAGACTGCTGGGATCGTCGTAGGAGATTTGGACCGTGCTCCTTTTCTGGCCCGCCAGCATCCGAATCTCGTCCGCGGCTCGCTCAGAGCGGACCGCGGCAACCAGCTCGTTTGACCCCGCACCATTTTCCGCCGCGCATCGCAGAATGGCTTGGCCGGTGGCGCTATTGGCGCCCGTGATGACTATTCTCATGCCCTCTATTCCGCCGACCGCTGGTAATAAGCATCGCAGATCACGCAGCGGAGACTGGTTGGGTGTAGAATCATCCGATAGGTAAAGCCAAAACGTTGTTAGGAGCCGAGCATGGGAAAACTAGTAAAGATTGTTGGATCAACAATAATTGTCTTGGTCGCGGTTTTGCTGCTGCTGAGCGTCACGGGTTTCGAACCTAAGGGCTGCCCGCCAACCGACAGGTCTTTCACCTGCAAAATGCCGGGGCTTTGGATCAAAGGGGAACCCGTCACTACCCCAGTGGCCGACTGGTCGTTCACCAACAAGATTCCCGAGATCAAGATTCAGACCCAGACGCCGTTTCTGCTGCCTCACTCGGTGACCATCTGGTGCGCCGTATATAACGGCAATCTGTATGTCACCTCTTATCGCGGCAGACTGTGGGTTGAAGATATAGTTCGTGATCCCAGCGTGCGCCTGAAGATAGGAGATCAAGTGTTTGATCGTACCTTGTCAATGGTCAACGATCCGGCTGAAAAAGCAGCCGTGCTCGATGCTAAGGGAAAGAAATATCCCCAATGGAAGGTACCATCGGTCTCGACAGCAACTGTCTTTCGCGTCAACCCTGTGTAGCGCAGCCCTGTCGTACGCCCCTTCTCATTGTGGCTGCACGTGAAACAGGTGCATTACCGGACCACCCGTGGTGTCTGAGGCCAAGAGTTGAGGATTCTGTTTTGCTCTCGGCCCGAGCACGGCCGCTTTTTCCGCCGGATCGGTGACCTGAGCCAAAACACAATCATATAGATTATCCCCGAACTTCAGGCGGACATGCGGATCACGCATCACGTTCTTCACCCAACTCTTGCCTTGCGGAAAGGGCATGCCCGCGGGGAAGAAGGACGTAATGTAGAGCTGGCCGTTATAAACGACGTGGCCCGTTGTTACCGAATGAGGAATCAGGTACCAGGTTCGCGTCTGTAGTTTGTCTGTCTGATATTGATTAGCGAACGACCAGTCTGTGACCGGAGTAGTTACCACAGTTCCACTGAGCCATAACCCCGGATAATTCCCTTTGCCGGGTACGTCCCCGGTCGGGTTCAGGCCGGTGATACGCAGCACTACCAACGCCAAAACCAGACAGACCAGGATTGCGCCTACAATCTTCGCTAACGTCTTCATCTTGATCTTGCGCTCCTTAAAATAATACCCGAGTTTCCATTGTGACTCATCTGGTAGACCCGGGTTGGTTCAGAAGATGCGCCAGAATAAGAAGCACGGAGGCTGAATTGCATTCCGGGCGAAAAGGTGTGGTGAAAACGTTCGTGGCGGTCGCAATGTGTGTCTCGAGTGTGTTCGTTGCCCTGTGCAGATGGCCTTCATATCCGCATTAATACCCGAAAGAACCTCAGGTCTTCCCTGTCCCCCGCTGCGCAGTTATAGCGTACGATGTATTTCTGTGGAGGAAGGTCTACGAAATGCTCGAGAGTTCTAAGAATCAGCTTCTCACCGAAGTCGGCCCTGGCACCCCGATGGGCGACCTGCTGCGCCGCTATTGGATGCCGATCGCCGGGGTGAGCGAGTTTGAAGAAAGGACCATCAAGCCGGTCCGGCTGCTGGGCGAGGACCTCACCCTCTACAAGGATTTGAGCGGCACGTTCGGCCTAGTGGACCGCCAGTGCCCGCATCGCCGCGCCGACACTTCGTATGGATTTGTCGAACAGTGCGGGCTGCGCTGCAACTATCATGGCTGGCTGTTCCACCAGGATGGCCGTTGCATGGAGCAACCTTACGAGGACGTCGCCGCTCCCGAGGCGCGCTTCAAGGACAAGGTTCGCATCAAGGCGTATCCCGTCGAGACGAGGGCCGGCTTGATTTGGGCCTACCTGGGACCCGAACCCGCTCCGCTGGTCCCTAACTGGGAGCCCTTCACGTGGAAGAACGGCTTCGTCCAGATCGTCTTTGCGGAGCTTTCCTGCAACTGGCTTCAGTGCCAGGAGAATTCGATCGACCCGCTGCACTTCGAGTGGATGCACATGAATTGGAGCGTCCGGTTGGATGAGAAATTGGGCCCGTACTCCCCGCGGCATCTGAAGCTGGCGTTCGAGGAGTTCGATTACGGTTTCGTTTACCGGCGTATCCGCGAGGGTATGAGCGAGTCCGATCCTATGTGGACTGTGGGCCGTGTCTGCCTATGGCCGAATGCGCTGTTCACCGGCGATCATTTCGAGTGGCGCGTGCCGATAGACAACGAGCATACCCTGAGTGTCACCTGGGCATTCAGCCGGGTTCCCAAAGAAAGTGAGCCTTACATCCAGGAACAGATCCCGGCGTGGCATGGACCAGTTACCGATGCGGCCGGCCGCTTGATATCGAGCCACGTCATGAATCAGGACTTCGTCGCATGGCTTGGCCAGGGAACCATCGCGGACCGGACTCAGGAGCATCTGGGGACTAGCGACCGCGGCGTCCTGATGCTGCGCAAGCGTTTCCTGAACGATCTGGAAGCCGTGGCCAAGGGCGAGGATCCCAAAGCCGTCATCCGCGATCCTGAGGTGAACCAATGTGTCGCGCTACCAATCGCTGAGCGGAAGATTCTTACGCAGGGAATGAGTCGCGAAGAGCTCGCGAAGCACCCAATTCACGGGCCACAGCTGACCGAGGGCTACCCTTTTCAGCAGGGCCAGCCACCAAAAGTCCGCGAAGCATTTCTCGCGGCTATGGGCGTTGTCCCGGCGCTGAGATAGGTTCACTCACCGATGCCTTTCCAATACCGCGCCGATCATGTCGGCAGCTTCCTGCGCCCGATCGAACTTCTCGACGCCCGCAAGAATCCCTCCATCGCTCCTGAACAACTGAAGCAGATCGAAGACCGTTATATCCAGAGCGTGCTCCAGCGCCAGAAGGATCTCGGCTTTCGGATTTTTACCGACGGCGAGTTTCGGCGCCACGGGTTCATGAGTGACTTCAACGATTCCGTGGATGGTCTCGACAACGCCGAAGACATCGCGCGCGATTGGAAGATCGAAGGCAGCGCGCAAGCCGGCATGAAGAACCGGCTGCCGGGAGTGGTGGTCGCCAAGGTTCGCCAGAAGAAGCGGCTCACCGCGCATGAAGTCGCGTTCCTGAAGCAGCATTCCCCGGGCGATATCAAGATGACTCTGCCGACGCCGAACCAGTTCCCGGCGATCGCGTATAAGAAAGGGTTGAGCGATCACGCCTACGCTAGCTATTCGGAATTCCTGTGGGACATCGTGCCCATCTTCAAAGCCGAGATTCAGGCCTTGGTACACGAGGGCGTCCAATACATCCAGATCGATGCGCCGCGCTACAGCTACTACATCGATCCCAAATGGCGCCGCTACGTGCGGGACGAGATGGGCGTGGATCCGGAGCAGGCGCTGGACGAAGCCATCCGCGTGGACAACGCGTGCATTGCAGGCGCTCGCGGTGACACCACAGACGGCGGCGCGAGGGTGGCTATTCATTTGTGCCGCGGCAACAACCGCAGCCAGTGGTATGCCGAGGGCGGCTACGATCCCATCGCCGAGAAGCTGTTTAACCGGCTCAACGTGGATGCGTTTTTGCTGGAGTACGAGTCTGAGCGCGCGGGCACTTTCGAGCCGCTACGCTTCGTGCCGCGCGGGAAGATGGTGGTGCTGGGATTGGTGAGCACCAAGCTGCCCGAAATGGAGACCGCGGATCAGTTGCTGCGCCGCATCGAGGAAGCGAGCAAGTACGTGCCCGTGGATCAGCTGGCGCTCAGCCCGCAATGCGGATTCGCGAGCAACGAAGAGGGCAACCTGCTGACCCAAGACCAGCAGTGGCGCAAGCTGGAACTGGTGGTCCAAACCGCGCGCAAGGTGTGGCCGGACGCCTGATCGCAGGCAGGTGACGCAGGCAGGGCGTTTCGTCGCCTTTCCTTCATTCGTCGCCTTTCCTTCAAACGTTCCAGTTGCAGTCAGTCCTTCAGGATCGTGTACCGAACAGCGCCTTCGCATGCTGGGGCGTGATGCAGGAATACTGACTGCGCCTGCGTTAACGCGCGACGCTCGCGGTTGGGAGCAAACACCACATCGCGCTGCAGGATGAAGTTTACGAAGAAGAGGATGGTCTCGGCGATTAACTTCGCGCTGACGACTCCGGTGGAGATGTAGCGCAGGAAAAACCGGATCAGAACAAAACTCAGCGTGCCCGAGAGGACGACGAGAGTCCAGTACTTGGCCAGCGCCGGCGCGACGCGAACGTTCGAACGAAATACGCTGCGCTTGCCGGCCGTAAACTGAAACCAGCCTGCAACCAAACGGCTGACTGCCTGGCATGCCGCGATGTGCGGCCAAAAGTGCATGCTGAGAATAAATACTCCGTTGTCGATGGCCGCCGTGAGCAGCGAAGCCGCCGCGAAGCGCACAAATACGAAGTAGATCCGCATCGAGTCGCGCAGTGGATCGAAGTGCGAAGACCGATTGCCGTCGATATAGATCGTCGAGATCGGAACTTCATACATCTCGCGTGCCGTTTTCTGGCAGGCCAGCAGCATGTCCAGCTCGAAGTCGTATGCGGTCGAGCGCAGCCGCAACAACTCCGGTACAAAGTCCATGGGAATACCGCGCAGGCCGGTCTGCGTGTCTTGAAGGTTCTGCCCCGTTACCGCGCGCATGATCACCCGGGTCATCCGGTTGCCGAAGCGGCTCCGATAAGGCGCCGTTCTATTGAAGGAACGCGTCCCTAATACCAGGCTGTCAGGGTGCTCGCAAAGTGCGGCCGCCACTCGGAGAATGTCCTCCGGAGAGTGCTGGCCGTCCGCATCGGCGGTGACAATGCCCGCGGAATTCGGGAAGGCACAGGCCACAAAGTTGAGCCCGGTCTTGAGAGCGGCTCCCTTGCCCAGATTTACGGCATGAGTCAAAACATACACGTGTTCTGAATTTGTAAACGCCGTAAACGCACCGCGCGACGGGAGTCCGCTGCCGTCATCCACGATCACGATGCCGCCGATCGCGGCGGAACTCGCGAGCTGTTTCACCAGCGACCCCAGTTGCGCCTCTGGCAGGTAGGCGGGAATCAAGACCAACGGTCGTGTTTGTCCGTTTTCCGTACAAGCTGGGCTGACTTGGTTAGCGGAACTAATCGTCATTGTTGTCGCACCTTCGTCTGGCTTCTATGCGACTCGGCCCATGCGAGGTTGTTGCGCGCAAGCTGATAATCCGGCCTGAGTCGCAGTGCTTCGCGGCCCGCTTCAATCGCGTCGTCCCACCGGCCGAGCGAATTGTAGGCTGCGATCAGATTGTTGTATGCCTCGGGATAATCGGGACGCTGCTTCAAGGCCAATCGCGCCAACTGAACACAACCCCTGAAGTCGTTTCTTTGATAAGCCGCCAGCGACAGATCGACAAGCTTTTCAGGGGTAAGAGACGTAGTTGGTACAGGAGACGCAGTGGGAACGGGCGGCGCCTTCATCTCCGCATAGCGGCGAACCGCCGGATCTCCCGGCACAAGCTGAACGGTTTCGTTTGCCAGATTCGCCAGCAACGGCCATGCGCCTTGAGCCGCATAGGTATCGAGCAGCAAAAGGCGCGCCTCCATGTACGCGGGATTACGCGTGACGGCTTCGCGCAATTCCGCCGCCCCCTGATCCACTCGTCCTTTCCCTTTCAGCCAGCGCCCATAAAAGTAATAGCTCTCGGCATCGCGCGGGGCCAGTGCGATCGCTCGTTGAAAATGCTGTTCCGCCTCTATATCGCGCCCGAGCGCTCCGCAATCGATCCCCAGATTGATCTCGAGTTGCGGATAGTTTGGGGTGTATTGGAGCGCCCGCTCGTACAAATTGAGTGCGCCGCTGAAATCTCCGGCTGACATGCGCGCCAAACCATAGTTCATGAGTCCGCGGCCGTTTTGCGGGCTCTTCAGCGTTACGTCCGCCCACAGAGATTCCGGCGTACGCCACACTTCGTTGCGCCGGCGCGTACCTCCGGCACACAGCAATAACAGGCCAACAGCGGCAGTAGCGATCACCAAGCGGTTTCCGCGGCCAAAGACCGGACGCGATGCGATCCATGCAACCGTCCAGCTTACCGCCAATACCAGACCAACAAAGGGGAGAAACATCCGGTGATCGTTCTCCACCTCAGCCAGCGGAAAAACCGATGTGGGAATGATTCCGAGCACAAACCACGCGAGTCCAAACGCAGCCGGCCGGCCTGCTGGACGCTTCGCGGCTGCGTAAATGCAGAAAACAAGAATCGCAACGAACAGGAATCCGCCCAGGCATTCGAGTGTGAATATGGATTCGAGCGGCTGCAAATCGGTGTCCGCGCTGAGGTGAAGAGGAAGAAAGAACGACACGAAGTAGCGGAACCAGACGTACGGTTGGGTAATCAGATAACGATACGCCGAGAAAGAGCCTGGCTCGAAGGTCTTGGGTGTGAGAACGGACTGGAGCGCCGAAAAGGCAATGCTGAGCACAAGGGCTGGAAGGGATTTGAGGACCACGCGTTTCCAGCTTTCGCGAGCGGCGCCCTCTTCAATCAGAAAAAGGTAGGCAGCCAGGATCGCCGGGAAAATTAAGGCGGGAGGTTTTGAAAGAAGCCCGATCGCGACCGGCAGTAAATAAAAACCGTACCGTCTCCAGGCAGGAAAACGCGCGTAAATGGTGAGGCCCGCGACCATACCGCAAGTGGACATCACGTCCGCCCGCTGAATGACGTAGTTCACTGTTTCCGCGATAGCTGGATGCAGCCCAAACCACGCGGTTGCAAACCAGCCGATCCAAAAATTCCGAGAGTCGGGGACAACGCGATCCAGAATGGTCTTAAACAGCGCGCCGAGGAAGACCAGGACGGCCAGAAACCACAAAAAGCTCGACAAGTGAAAATAGACCGGATTGTAACCCTTAGCGATCCAGTAATCGAGAGCCAGCGACGCCGTTACCAGCGGCCGCCAGGCCTGGTGCGAGGGCAAAACGCTGGACGCTTTCGCATCCAGAAAAAACCGCGGCGCGTTCGAGAGACTTCGAACAGCTACGTTCTCGG
Source organism: Bryobacterales bacterium (assembly GCA_963781905.1). Lineage (GTDB taxonomy): Bacteria > Acidobacteriota > Terriglobia > Bryobacterales > Bryobacteraceae > Palsa-89. The sequence continues at coordinate 1,866,398 of CAWAHZ010000010.1, read as the reverse complement.
TGATACTGTGAAAATCATCAAATTGAAAAGAATTGCCGAAGTGATTTGAGTAGGTGAGCGTCACCCCCGCCAAGACGGTTAGAGCGGTGAGATACTTTCTCAATTTCCACTCCAAAAGTAACCTCCCAAGAACTTCCGCGGCAATGGCTGAGGTGGCGCCGGTTGACCCAAGCCAAGGGCTCGCAGGCTGTCACCACCGGATTTACTGACACGTCATCGTAACAGTAATCGCATTGAATGGATTCACATTAGTTTCTGCGAAGCCAATGGAAAGCAGATCTCCCTGGATTAGGCTCAACGTATGGGTGCTATCGGTGCACGAGTTACGGTTTCCGTTGGTTGTCACCGAACAGGACATTGAGGTCGCTACCCTGTTTTGGTAGATCGTGATGGTCGTTGTATCCGATGCGGCACTCGAGAAGTTGTTTACCGCGACGATCAGGTTGCCCAAGGTGCAGGCATTGGGAGACGCCATTGACCAGCCATCTACCGGTGTATTTCCGGCAATGCCGTTCCAAAACCCGACGGGCGGCACGAAAAGTGTCGAGCCATTGCCCGATCCGGGGTTTTGGAAACCTGTCAGGTACGTGGTCCCAGTGCCCGCACTACCTGTCGCGCCTGTCGCACCCGTCGAGCCGGTGGAACCAGTGGCGCCCGTTGCGCCTGTGAGGCCGGTGCCTGTCGCTCCCGTCGCTCCTGTTGCACCCGTCGTGCCTGTCGCGCCAGCGATACCCTGAGCTCCGGTAGCTCCGGTGGCTCCCGTCGCGCCCGTTGAACCCGTAACACCCACCGCCCCTGTAGCCCCCGCCGGTCCTGTTACACCTGTGGCGCCAGTCACGCCTGCAGCGCCCGTTGGACCCGTAACTCCCGACACCCCTGCAGCGCCTATCGGGCCTGTAGCGCCCGTCGGTCCTGTTGCACCAGTCACGCCTGTAGCGCCTTGCGCAATGACGGTCCAGGGCGCGCCATTCGATGGAGGATTACCAAGGTTGCTATTCGTGCTGCTTTGATAGGTGGATCCTTGATAAGAGACCAGGCTTCCGATGCTGTAAGGGGTTGTTGAACTATAAGGCGTAACCTGGCCGAAACTCCCCGTCGCGCCCGTCGCGCCAGGAGGGCCTGCCGGGCCATTTGCTCCAGGAGTGCCTGGAAATCCGGGCGACCCAACCGGCCCAGCCGGCCCGGTGCCCCCGGTTGGTCCCGTTGCGCCCGTTGCGCCCGTTGACCCTGTCGGCCCAGGAGGTCCCGTCGGGCCAACGCCGGACGATGCGCCCAAGCTGACAGTAACCGTACCCGTAGCCGCGCTGACCGGAACACTCACAACAATTGTGTATACGCCCACATCGGTGTACGTCGCCGATAAGACTTGCGCCGCTGCCCCGTTAATTGTGACCGGGGGAATTGCCAAAACCTCGTTCGTTCCAGTCGGAACCGTTCCGCTCGGCACCGCCGGAGTGATGGTCCCCAATCCTGTAGCCGTAATATCGACTGTGCTGCCCGCTGCGGCGTTCGTGGTTGCCATGTTGGCGGTCAGCGGCACGCCAACGTTAGTGCCCTGCACGAAAAACATCCCTAGATCCGTGGAGACGACGGTCACCAAGAACGGCGCGCTGGTAGAGCCGTTCGCTGTGACGGTAGCATTCACCGACGGCACTCCGGCTGGAATCTCGAATGGCACTTGCACGTTAATTTGCGTCGGACTGACGTAAAGGATGGGAGCCGCAACCGTGCCGAACTTGACTGTAGTGCCTCCAAGGCTCAGCGGAGCACCCGGCGGAGTCGCGTCCAGAGTGACGCCCGAAAGATTTGTACCGTAAATGCTAACCAATTCGCCGCGGGCAACGTTCCCCGTCGAGGCCGCCTGGGGGGCAGCATTTTTGATCGCCCCGATTTGCGGCGCCTGCGCGTACCCGTAAACCGCGCCAATTCCCAGTGCGATTCCACACGCCAGTGCCCGCCGATATCTCATAGTAAGTTGTCAGGTCCTCCCTGAGGTAGCGTCTAGGCTGGCGCCGAGCTTGATCCGAGTTGAGCCCAACTGATCAAACAACTTTAGGTCAATATGTTCTCACAAAGCTGCGTCCGAGAGCAAGAGGAAAATCTGCGCGCATAAAGCTAGCCATCCATCGTGCGGTAGATGGTCGTTGTCTCTGCGCCAGGAAAAGGCGGCCCTTACGCTAAGAGCCGCTTGCGAAACGGCAGGCGATTGCTCTTGGGAAACGCCGTTCACGTTCCCGCCGATCCAATCACAAACTTCCGCCCGCTCTTTCCGCTTCCCCTTTAACAAACAATGTCGGCCCGTCCGTCAGCCGCATCCCCGCCCGTGTTATCCCGGTGGCCGAGGTATAGAAATGGCAACAGCCCAAGCTCTCCCAACTCCAACAACAACCGATCCCGTCGAACGCTGGCTAGCCCGCAGAGGCGCGTGCCCCCAGCCCGCCCCCGAGGCGAGTCCGTTGTGCGCGAACTCAAGAAAAGCGCACAGGCCGCCGAGTGCGGCCCCCAACGAAAAAGGAACCTCAGCAGAATTGGCCGCCCCCGAGGCGAGTCCGTTGTGCGCGAACTCAAGAAAAGCGCACAGGCCGCCGAGTGCGGCCCCCAACGAAAAAGGAACCTCAGCAGAATTGGCCGCCCCCGAGGCGAGTCCGTTGTGCGCGAACTCAAGAAAAGCGCACAGGCCGCCGAGCGCGGCCCCCAACGAAGAAGGAACCTCAGCAGAATTGGCCGCCCCCGAGGCGAGTCCGTTGTGCGCGTACTCAAGAAAAGCGCACAGGCCGCCGAGCGCGGCCCCCAACGAAGAAGGAACCTCAGCAGAATTGGCCGCCCCCGAGGCGAGTCCGTTGTGCGCGTACTCAAGAAAAGCGCACAGGCCGCCGAGCGCGGCCCCCAACGAAGAAGGAACCTCAGCAGAATTGGCCGCCCCCGAGGCGAGTCCGTTGTGCGCGTACTCTAAAGGAGAGCATCGTGCCGCCGTCAACCGGGCCAACTCAGCACACTCCACCGGTCCACGCACCGAATCGGGCAAGCAGCGCTCCTCGCTGAACGCCCTCAGACATGGCCTCACCGCTCGCACCGCCGTCCTGCCCACCGAAGACCCAGACGCCTACCAGCGCCACATCCAGCAATTTATCGAGGAGTACAAACCCGCCACCCCCACCGAGACTCAACTCGTCCACGAACTCGCCGACACCGCCTGGCGCATCAACCGCATCCCATTCCTCGAAGCCGAGCTTCTCTCCCAAAACCCGAATCCCCAAACCCTGATCCCGATGCTGGCCACGCTTGGCCTGCACGGCTCGCGCCTCTCCCGCCAATTCCAAAAAGCCCTTGAGCAGCTCCACGAAATCCAGGAAGATCGTCGCCGCCTGGAGCGCCGCCAGCTTCGTGACGCAGCCGAACTTTTAATACGCCATCAGCACAAAGGACTTTCCTGGGAGCCCAGGGACCATGGCTTCGTTTTCTCAAAACAACAGGTCGAGCGCCACGCACACCAGCTGATCTTTCAGAACCCCGCCTATTACGCCGCTCAAGCAGACCGGCCGCCCACCAAGCCATAACTTGACACCTGTGGCGCGAACACTCGTGTTTGCCGCGTCGAGACTCTTCTCGACGCATGGCGGGGATAGAACGTTCCTCGCGCTTATCGGACTCGCGAGCTGGGCCACAACGCAGCCTTTGCTCTTCCCTCACCGAAGTCGATATAATCCCTCTTTGCGCGAACGCGCATAAATCCCTCATGCGACCAAAACAAATATGATCATCGACGCCCACGCGCACGTCACCGCGCCGGACAAGCTTTACGTATACAAGGCCGGATTGATTTCTCACCGCGGGGCGCACGGCCGCGGCAGCGCCGGCGCCACCGACGAAGACATCAAAGACGCCTTGAACCAGCCGGTCTTCGGGGGATCGTCTCACCTGGATCAACTGAAGGAAGTGGGCACCGACATGCAAATCGTCTCGCCCCGTCCTTACCAGATGATGCACAGCGAGCAGCCCAAGCTCGTCAACTGGTTCATGGAAGAGACCAACAACATCATCGGGCGTCAGACCAAGCTCTATCCGAAAGTATTTCGCGGCGTCTGCGGCTTGCCCCAGAGTCCCGGCGTGAGTCCCGCCAATTGCATTCCGGAGTTGGAACGATGCGTCAAGCAACTCGGGTTCGTGGGGTGTCTCATCAATCCCGACCCCGGTGAGGCCAGTGGCATTCAAACTCCGCCGCTGGGCGATCGCTACTGGTATCCGCTCTACGAAAAGATCGTCGAGCTGGATATCGTTGGCCATGTCCATTCCGCGGGCTGCCGCTCAGACCGGCTTCCTTATTCGCTGCATTTCATCAACGAGGAAAGCATCGCTGTCGTGTCGTTGTTGAATTCCAACGTGTTCAAAGATTTCCCGACGCTGAAGATTCTCCTGTCGCATGGCGGCGGCGCGATTCCCTTGCACTGGGCCCGATTTGAAGCCGGTTCGCTGCGTGTTCCCGGCTCTACCCGCTTCTCCGAGAAAATGCGGAATCTGTACTACGACACCGTGATGTATTCGGCCGATTCACTCGCCCTGGTAATCAAAACGATGGGCGCGGATCGATGTTTATTTGGTACCGAGCGACCGGGCGTTGGAACCGTCAAAGATCCGCGCACCGGAAAATGGCTGGATGAGATCCGCTATTTGATCGAGGACTTCGATTGGCTCAGCGCTGCCGATAAAAAGCTGATCTTCGAAGACAATGCCAAGAAACTGTTCAAGCTCGACGTGTGAGCCAGTTATGAAAGTTCTACTTTGCGCCGCCCTCCTTTCCGCCCTGCCCGCACTCGCCCAGCTGCGCAGCGTCACCATCAACTACCCGGCTAAGGCTCCCGCCAACTGGCCCATCTTTCTGGCGAAGGAGGGTGGTTACTACCAGAAATATGGGTTGGATGCAAAGCTGGTGTTCGCCGTGCATCCGGCGGGCATCGCGATGCTGGTTAGCGGCGAAGCGCAGATGACCAATTACCCCATGGACCAGGCCATGCAGGCCGCCATGCGGGATGGGTCGCTCGTCATTATGGGTAGCCCTCTGAACCGGGCTTTGTTTGCGATGATGACCCGCAACGACGTCAAGACCATTGGCGATCTGAAGGGCAAGAAATTTGGCGTCAGCCAGCTCGGCGATCCGCCCTACAGCTTTGCGCTGGCCATTCTCGGAAAGTATGGGATCGGTCCGCGCGATGTCCAGTGGATCCCTCTGGGAACGGATGGAAACGGACGTGTCGCGGCGCTGGTGAGCGGCCGTATCGACGCCACCATGATTCCACCGCCTGCCTATTTCAAGCTCGAGCCGCAGGGCTTCAAGGAAATCGCGAATCTCGCCGACAACGCGGATCTCTACGCGCCGCTGGCTTATGTATTCAAGAAGAGCGAGATCGCCGCTAATCCAAAGCTGCCCGAATTGATGATTAAGGCGCAAGCCGAGGCCATCAAGCGTTATTACGACGACAAGGCCATGGCGATGAAGGCGTACGGGGTGTACGACACGCAGCCGGCCGCCGACATCGAACGAATCTACGATCATGACCGGAAGGCCAACACTTATGAGCGTGTGCCTTACGTTCTGGCGCCCGCCGTCCAATACATCGTCGAACATCAGGCGGATGAGCGAATCGCAGCCCAGATGAAGGCCTACGACTTCCACAAAGTGGTTGACAACAGTGTCGTCGAACGCCTGGTGAAGGAACACTTTTTCGAGCAACTGTTCGGCCCTGGAATCAAAGCGGAAGAGGATAGCAAAGCCAAGTTGGAATTTAAGTAGACGGCTTTCAAGTAGACTAGACGCTATGGCAGAAATCGTTTTGGGCATGGGATCGTCGCACGGTCCGCTGCTCTCCACCCCTCCCAAGCAATGGGATCTTCGAGCGCAGGCCGATCGCGAAAACAAGAATCATTGGTTTCGCGGGAAGACGTACGATTACGAAACGCTGTTGCGGGAGCGGGCGCCCGGATTCGCCTCCGTAGTAACGGTGGAGTCCAGGCAGGAGCGCTTTGCGCAGTGTCACCGGGCCATGGAAGTGCTCACTCAGAAATTCAAGGAAGCCGCTCCGGAGGCCGTCGTTATTGTCGGAAACGACCAGCGGGAGTTTTTCGATGAGGGCCTCACGCCGGCCATTACCGTGTATCGCGGCGCGCAGATCAAGAACCTGCAGCATCTGCCCGCCAACAATCCGCCGGGCATCAACATAGCCGAGCCGGGCAATTCACCGCTCGAGGGCGCCAGCTATCCCGGGGCCACAGCCCTGGCTGATCATATTTTAGATTCTCTGGCTGGCGAGAACTTCGATCTCGCGCAATCGGACTCGACACCCAAGGCGGCGCCGCGCGGAGGTATTCCGCACGCGTACGGTTTTCTCTATCATTCCATCTTGGGTGACAATCCTCCGCCCAGCGTCCCGATCATTCTGAACGTACATTTTCCGCATAACGTGCCGAAGAACCGCCGTTGTTTGGATCTGGGCCGCGCGCTCTACCGCGCGATCGCGAGCTTCAATGGAGTACAGCGCGTCGCTGTGATGGCGTCCGGCGGATTGACGCATTATGTGGTGGACGAAGAACTAGACCGCAAGATCATCGACGCAATGCAGTCCGGCAATGAAGCCGCGCTTGAGGCCATCCCGGAGAGCCTCTTCAAAGTGGGTACTGCGGAAATCAAGAACTGGTACCCGGTGATTTCGGCGATGAACCAGACCAAGCTCCGCTACCATCTGGTGGACTATGTTCCCTGCTACCGGTCCGAAGCGGGGACCGGAAACGCCATGGCGTTCGTGTATTGGGATTAGAGCTCGCTTGCTACCTGGCCCTGGTTTGCAGCTTGTGATAACCGTGCTGCACGCGAGCTTCGCGCAGGCTCAGGCCTTCCCGCACCGCGCGGCGAATCCTGTCCTCTACTGCGTCGATCTCCTCGGCCACTTCTAGAATCGCGCTCTCGTGGGCGCGTGGAAGCACGACGATCCCGTCGGCGTCGCCGCGCAGAATGTCTCCCGCCTCCACCCGCGCATCGCCGATGTTTACCGTGCCGCCCATCGCCTCCACTTGCACGCGATCCTTGCCGGTGCGCATGGAGTAACTGCGGCTGAAGATCGGATAGCCCAGTTCCAGCGACAGGGCCACGTCGCGGCAGGCCCCGTCGATCACCGTTCCAGCCACGCCGCGCGTGTGCGCCACCATGGTGAGAATGTCGCCCCAGACTGTGGCGTTCTCGCGCCCGCCATTATCGAGCACCACCACGCCACCCGGCTCCACGTCATCGATGTAATCGCCCACAGTGCCCGGCGGCTGTCCGGCGGGTCCGTACAAAATCGTAAACGCGCGCCCGGTCAAGCGGAATTTTGGATCGAGCGGCTTGATTCCCAAACACTGGCCGCCGATCCCCAACCGGTCCATCGCGTCGCTCAGCGCAGTGGTATCCAGCTTGGACGCCCGGAGAATATTGTCGTCGTGATTCATGTTGTCGATTTTTTGAGCATGTGCTCGTAGTTTGCGCCCATCACCTGGCTGATCGGATGCCCTTCGCGCAGCGCCTGGGCGATGGCCTGCTCGCGCGCGACGATGGCCTCCGCCGCATCCAGCACCCGCTCGATCTCGGCTTTGCCGATAAACACCGCCGCGCTCCCATCCGCCACAGCATAGTCGCCGGGAGTAACGGTGACGCCGCCCACGTCAATCGGTTCGCCGGTGGCCACTTCTACGATGCGCCCGCGCGCCGTACGCGCCGTATGATCCCGCGCGAACACCGGGAAATCCAGTTCGCGGCTATCGTCGACGTCGCGCACGGGTCCATCCACAATCACGCCCGCCACACCCCGCACCTGCGCGCCGATCGAGAGATTCCCGCCCCAGGACGCAGCGTCCAAGCCGGTGTGTTGCTCCACCACGATGATGTCGCCGGGCGAGGCTGCCTCGATCGCGGCCGTGCAGAGATGGCGGGTATTCGAGCGCCCTTCCGCGCGATCCAGCTTGACGGTGAGAATTCGTCCGGCAATCCTTCGCTCCGTGGACAAACGGCGAATCCCGGTAACCGCGCCCTGCAATCCCAATTTGTCCAATGCGTCCGAGACCGCGCAGGAGTCCAGACGGCTAAGCCGCGATACGAATTCGTTCATCTTATCTTTTCTTTTTATCTTTCCGGCTTCCAGCGAGAGAAGCGCCGTTCCAGACGCTCCGCTGCCCAGGTCAGCAGGATTCCCGCAAACGCTACGATCAGCACGCCGACGAACAAGGTATCGGTGGCGAACGTTTGTCCTCCGTAAGCCACCATGAAGCCGATTCCGCGGCTTCCGCCGAACATCTCGCCCACCACTACGCCAATCAATCCCAGCGCCACTCCCTGGCGTACGCCCGTCAGGATGAAGGGCACAGCTCCCGGCAGCGCAAGCGTAGTAAAAATCTGCCAGTCCGACGCGCAATAGGCGCGAGCCGCGCGCAGCAGGTCCGGGTCGATATTCCTCACTCCGCTCACCGTGTTCACCAGAATGGCGAAGAACGCCGTGATGAATACGATAAAAATTTTCGACCCCATGCCCACGCCAAACCAGATGATGATCATGGGCACCATGGCGATGCGCGGTGTCGCGTACAGCGCGTTCACAAACGGATCGCACACCAGCCGGAATCTCCGGTACCAGCCAATCAGGACGCCCAACACCACTCCCGCCACCAGCGCCAGCGCGAATCCGACTGCGAAATTAGTTCCGCTGTACGCCATGTCGCTCAGCAGCGTCCCGTGCTGCAACCCAAACACGAACTGTTTGGCAATGGCCGACGGCCCGCTTAAGAACAGGGGCGAAATTTTCCCCGCGGACCATAGCGCCTGCCACACGCCCATGGTTAGCGCCACCGCGCTGCCGCCCAGGATCAGGGCCTCATTCCGCTCAAAGAAACTCTGTTTCGGTTTCATCGCGATTAATCCGGCGCCAGTACAGTGTTGGCGCTGGCCTCCTCTTCGATCAACTGCCAGATGGTGTCCTCAAGCTCCAGGAATCGCGGCTCACGCTTCAAGTGCAGTGAGCGCGGACGTCCGAAGGGAACCTGGAACACATCCCTCACGCGGCCAGGCCGGGAGCTCATCACCACCACTCGATCCGCCAGGTAAATCGCTTCGTTGATCTGGTGGGTAATAAACAGCACCGTTTTGCGAGCTTGCGCCCAGATTTTCAGCAGCTCGGCCTGCATGAATTCGCGCGTCTGCGCGTCCAGTGCCGCGAACGGCTCATCCATCAGCAACACCACCGGATCTGCCGCCAGGGCACGGGCTAAGTTCACGCGCTGCTGCATGCCGCCCGAGAGCTCAGACGGGTAGTGCCGCTCGAAGCCGCTCAGGCCCACCAGCTTGATGAAATAGCCGGCGCGTTCCACCATACTGGCTTTATCGAAACGCCCCTGCAATTCCATCCCGTAGCGGACGTTGCCCGCGATGGTCCGCCAGGGCAGGAGACTGGAGTGCTGGAACACCACGGCACGGTCGATTCCTGGCCCCTCGATTTTACGGCCATCAATGGACACCGAGCCTTCGTCATACGGCAGAAGTCCGGCAATGATGTTCAGCAGTGAGGTTTTGCCGCAGCCGCTGGGTCCCACGATGGCCATGAACTCGCCGTCGGAGACCGCTAACGATACATCGATCAGCGCGGGCGCCTCCGTGCCTTCGCGTTCAAGCCAGTATCGCTTAGAGACGTGATCGACTTCCAGCTTCACCATTGCCTTAACAAGACCACGCCCCGTACTTACCGGAAGGCCGCCTTCGCCTTGCGGTTCTCCTCGGTCTTGATTGCCGCTCCAAACGTCTTCTCGAAAAAGCCATCCTTCACCAACCGCTCCACATAACTATTGTCGATGACTTTGTGGAAGTCGTAGGCCTTCATTTCGGCCGCGATCCGCGGATCGGACTGCTGGTCTATCACCGATTTGACCGCCGGCGCTAGCACGAACGGGACCCGCTCGAGCGCCTGCGGATTGGCGTACAGATCGTACACGCGCGCCACCTCGTCCGGTTTCGCCGCTTTGTCGTACTGCAGGAACGTTTGCACCGCGAAGGCCTTATCTTCGTAAAAGCGCTTGATCCCTTCGGCCTGTGCCTCAATCAGCTTTTCGGGCAGCATGGGATCGGCCGCAATCGCGCTCTTCTTCATCAGGTACCCAGTCGATGCGAAGATATCCGGATGATCGGCGAGATTCGCCAGCGTCTTGTAACCCTGCTCCTCCAGCTTGAAATAGGCCGGCGCGGTGAGCAGCGTGGCCTCAGCGCGGCCGCTGATCAAAGCAGCGGCGCGTCCGTTTACATCCGTGCCCACGGGAATCCATTGCACGTCGCGCGCCGATAATCCGGATTTCGCGAGCAGGGCAATCAGGTATCCGTAAGGCGCGTCACCCACCTGCGATACGGCAATGCGTTTCCCTTTGAGGGCCTTGATGCTGGTGATGTTCTTGTCTGCCATCAACGCGAAAGTGCCGCGATTGAGCGAGCTCCCCACCAGCACCAGCGAACCATCCTTGGAGGCGGCCTGCATTAACTGGTCCAGCGACGAATTCACCATCTCCGCCTGGCCGCTCACGAGCATTGCGATTCCAGTCGGCATCACGCCGAAAGTCAGTGTCACATCCAGCCCATATTTTTGGTAGTAGCCGCCGTCCTTGGCCAGGAACAGAGGCCAGTTAGACCCGCTCCGGTTCGGATAGTTGATGGTGATCTTCTGCTGCGCGGATGCATTCACCACGAACAGGGCCGCTATCAAAAAGCTAAGCCAGGTTCGGAATTTCAAGAGCCCGCTCCTTGCGTGATGTTGAGCTGTCCAGCCACCGATCCGTCCTTTTTATTTCCCGCTCGTACATCATATCTGAAATGGCGCGCGATGGTCCGCGAACTACTCACGGTGAGGCTCGCCGCGAGGATCCACCATTTCACTTGCACGGATATCGTTCGCCGCTTCCGCAAAAGAAGGAGGCGAAGAAGCATGCTTGTAATGACCAAGCCGTTGGTAGATTTCCATGGCAGCGAATGGAAATCCAGTTGGAAAACCGGCAGCCTGGAACGTATGGGCTATCTCCTCCATCTCACCCACAAAGCGCCAGGCGTTTCGTGCATTGAGGTTGAGTGTTCGCTCGCTTCGTGCCGGAAGATCAGGGATAGACCGTCGCCATTCGGCGAGCAGGTCCGCGTCAATACCTTCCGTGATGGCGAAAGCCCGCAAGGCGATCAGAAGCGCCGCGCTCCCTTTGGTCCAAGACGAATAAGCCATCTTCAGCGCGGAAGCGGCTCCTATGGGGGCCTGCATCTGAACCGTTTCGAGCAGGCTGCCGTGAAACAGCTCAGCCACACGCGCAACCTCCAGTCCCGATAGGTACAATCGCGTCGTGCCGGGCTGTGCCGCTGGTGGCCCTATAATTCCGCCGTCCACGAATGTGCCTCCAGCGTTCTCAATCATACCGGCCATGGTGCGCGCACTGGCAGGCGATACGGCGTTTGCGTCGATGTAGACACCAGGGAAGCGGCGCGCCGCAACGGAGCGGGCCACCTCAAGGGCCGAATGCGGCGGGCATATCGAAATAACGAAATCCGCCGTAGCGACGAGCCTGTCGATCGACCCAAGGTCTTCGAGTTCATAGGCGCTCGCCCTGCTTTGAGTCGCCGGGCTCCGGTCTTCGGAAGCCCAGACGACGCGCGCACCTGCTGCTTTCGCCGCAGCCCCAACAGTGGCTCCCATTTCACCCGGATGAAGTAACCCGACCGTCGCTTCCTGCATTCGCGGATGCCCCCTTCAAATCAAAAATTCACACGCAGGCAAACTCGTGCTGCGGGGATCTCTATTTCCCCACCATATGCAGCGGAGACGGGTTGTTCTCACAAATGAACTCCAGCAGATCGGTGTCTGGAAGCAGCGTGTAACGGTATGGCTGCGTCCATTTGGACTCGTACGTTTTGGGGTCATCAATGGTCACGTTCAGGTCCATGTGGCCGAAATCGACACGCTTGAATCGTTCGGTCACAAACAGCGCATCCGAAGAAGGATGGGCCCCCATATCAATGGGCCAAACCCGGTCGTTGAAACCCGTGGTGTCAACCACGAACTCATCACCTTCCCAGCGTCCCACGGAATAGCCCATCCAGGTAGGCGTGAATTGCTTGATATCTTGTGGGAGTTTCCGTCCATCGGTGAAGATCTGACGCCGGAGTGAGTACATCTCGTAAAGGATCAGAGTCTTCTCCGGAGTGTGGATGATTTCGAACGGATATGGCTCGGTGTTGGCATGCGGCACGCCATTGGGCAGACAGCGAACCTTCGGATCGTTCAGCATATTGTTTGCCATGCGTGCGTCGAATTCTTTTTGCGCGGCGGGCAGCATCTTCGAAGTGTGGACTTCGCGCGGCGGAGGATTGGGTCTTGCTCCGGCGGGTTTCCATTGGTCACCCAGCCAGATGCCGGAAAGATCGGGCTTGCCGTCCGCCTGCCTGGGAGCCGGAGCGGTCATGTTCACTTTGCCATCCGGCAAGCGGGGAACATTCTTCTTCTCGTAGTGGATCCATTGCCCGAAGGCTGGCGTGGAGGCAGCGAATAAGCTCGATAGGATTGTGGCAGCCAGAAGAAATTTGTGTTCTCGAATCGTCATAGCCTGCCCCGTATGGCGAGTCTCTCAGCGGACAGCACGCCACCAGCCAACGGGTACCCTTCATCGTACATCTGATGGCCTAATATTTTTCACGCAGAAGCGAGACCCACCCGGCGCACCGCGTATAGAATAAGGGAAATGCGATATTTACTGGTGGGATTCTGCCTCGGTTGGATGGCCGCTATGGCCTCGGCGCAAGGCGTGCCGCGCGCAAAGGATGGCCACCCCGATCTGACAGGCATATGGAATCCGGACGGCAAGTACGCGGGCGATTTCGCCAAAGCGCTGAAGCCCGGCGACAAGATCTCCCTTCTGCCCAGCGCCGTGAAAATCATGAAAGAGCGAAAGAAGACAAGTGACCCGGCGAACAGGTGTCTGCCGATGGGCGTACCGCGCCTCTCCACCTACCCGCAGAAGTTCGTGCAGACACGGACGGAGCTCATCATCCTTGATGAAGGCGACATCCATACGTTCCGCATCGTCTATCTGGGCGGGCGGCAGCATCCCGCGGAATTGAATCCAACATGGTATGGGGATTCGATCGGGCGCTGGGACGGCGACACACTGGTGGTCGACACCATCGGGTTCAATGACCGAACCTGGCTGGATGCCGTGGGCCATCCGCATACTGAACAGCTGCATGTAACGGAGCGCTACAAGCGGCCAGATGCAGATACGCTCTCACGCGAAGTGGTGGTGGAGGATCCCGGCGCGTACGCCAAGCCGTTCACGCTGGAAGGAAGTTATAAGCTGGTACCGAACGGTGAGATTCGCGAGCGATACTGCTACACCAGTCCAGTGGATAAATAGAGCCAAGTAAAGCCGCCAGGGCCTATTTTTCTTTATTCTCGATTCCAATTCCATGCGGCAGTGCGATCAAGTGCTGCGCATCCTGATTCTGCCCGTTCTCATCCTGGTTTTCATTGCAGATGGTTTCCTGAATCTCCCAGCCCGGGGCAAGGGATGATTTTTCGACTACCGTCCAGGGACGCGTATAAGCGCCGGGATCGTCAATGGTAATCTCGTCGATAATGCGCCCCAACTCGGGCCGCGTCAAGCGCTCAGTGATATGCAGCTTGTTGGTTCGCGGATGACCATCGGCATCCAGCCATGAGTGATTGTTGCGGCCGTCGCCAAACCCCAGGCCGACGGTATCGATCACGAGGGTGTCGCCGTCCCAGTGGCCAATTGAATCCCCCCAATAAGTTTCCTTCACTGAGGGATCGTGAGGACGGCCATCGAGAAAGATCTGACGATACCCGTGGACGTTACCCTCGTATAGCATGAGCAGCAGCTTGTCGGTCTGCACAATCTTCCATGGGTAGGGCGCCATACGAGGCGTTCCCATCGGGAGGCAGAATCCCTCAGGATCGTCCTTGCTCACGTCTTCATCGAAACGTTTGTGAAACAGTTCCTTGGCCCAAGGCTGCATGGGAACGTCGGCCGGCTCAAGGTCGCGAGCGATGTTATGGGAGTAACCTTCCCCTGATTTGCTGGGCGGGTCGCCCGGAGCTCGGCCGGGCGGTGTATAGACTCCGGAGAAATCCACTTTACCGTCTTCGGTGCGCGGTGTTGGCTTGCCTTTCGGCACTATCGCTCTGCCGACACCGGATTGCGCGAAGGCCATCGGCGCCTGGCTCAACAACACCGGAAACGTTGCGAGCGCCAGAATCGAACACGCCGCGGTTTTAGTCATGGCAAGGATCCTACTCTTCTTTGCCTGCGGAAGAGCCCGCAAACAGCTTGGTTCCGTCCGCCAATTTCACAGAGCGGCCATTGCAGGTATTGGTGCCGTCTTTGGCGCGGTAACCGTCGATGACCACCTGGTCACCCGGCTTCAGCGAATTCCGCTTCCACCCGAGGCGCATCAGCGAACCGGGATTGCCGCCCTCACACGCCCACGCAGCCGATTTACCGGTCTCATCCTTCGCATCCAAATGAATATAGATGTGCGGGTTCATCCAATCCACTTTGGTGACGGTTCCGGTCAGAACCACGGTCTTGTTTCGATCGAACTCCGCCTCGAAGGAATGATGTGCAAAAGCGGATGTCGCGGTCAGCACGGCCAGAACTGCGATCAGGATCTTCATATAAAAAAGCGCTCCAAAAGTAACAACTACTGAAGATGAGTTTATCACTTAGTCGCCGACCGGGAAACCAACTCTCTACCTCTTCTGGACAGCGATCTCGAACGATGATAAACTCGACGCAACTAAGACTCGCACTGGGGAATATCTCGTTTCCCAGAGGATAAAGGAGAAGCAAAACTTGATGAGAAATCTGCGGAGCCGCGCCCATCTGTACATTGCTTTGGTGTTCTCGATCTCATTCTCTATAGTCACGGGCAACGTATATGGACAGGCAGCAACCACCTCTATTTCGGGACGCGTAAGCGATCCATCCGGCGCCGCCATACCCGACGCTCCGGTCACAATCAAGAACACCGCCACGTCAGCTACAGAGACAGCAACCACCGACAGCCAGGGCCGCTATGCAATGCCCCAGTTGGGAATCGGAACCTACGACATCGCGGTCACCAAGACGGGCTTTCAAACTTCCGTGCGATCGGGAGTCACACTGACCGTCGGCGCCGATCTCGTCATCGACTTCCACCTTACGTTGGGACAAGCCAGTGAGAGCGTCAACGTCTCGGGCGAAATCACGCAGGTTGAGACCAACAGCGCGGCGGTCTCTTCGCTGGTCAACCAGACCCAGATGCGCGAGCTGCCTTTGAACGGCCGCGATTGGGAGCAGTTGATTCTGCTCGCGCCCGGCGTTACCAGCTATCCAGCGGGCGGATCGAGCGCCCTGACTTCGGTGGCCAATGCGTATTCGATCTCGGGTACACGCCCGGAAGGCTATTCCAACATGCTGGACGGCGAAGACGTGCTGAACTGGTGGCAGCGCAACGCGGGCGCCGACGTCACCGGCACATCGCTCGGTATCGACGCCATCGCCGAGTTCCAGACACTCACCGGGACTTACGGCGCGCAGTATGCGGGTAACGGCGGCGCCATTGTCGCTGTCACTAAGTCGGGCACAAACGAATTCCACGGTTCGGCCTACGAGTTCTTGCGCAACAGCGATCTCGACGCCCGCGGCTTTTTCGACCCCGGCAGTTCCGCGCCTCCGTTCCGCAGAAACCAGTTCGGCGGAACTTTGGGCGGGCCGATCAAGAAGAACAAGGTTTTCTTCTTCATGAACTATGAGGGCGTTCAGCAGGTGCTGGATACCACGTATATCAATTACGTGCCGACCGCGAGATATGTCACCGACAACTGCAGCTCGCCCTGCGTGGTCAATGCGGCCTCGGCCGCGATGCTGGCCCTTTACCCGGCTCCCAACGGAGGCTTGTTCAATGGCAACCCTGAAATCGGCGTTTACAATTACATAGGCGCACAAACGTCACCCGAGAATTTCGGCGTGGCGCGCATCGACTGGAACATTTCCGACAAAGACGCGTTCTTCGCGCGTTACGAGGGCGATTTCGGCAGCCGCACCACGTATTCCGGCCTCGGCCTCTGGCCGTTCTATGACAACACCCACAACCAGTTTTTTACCATGAATGAACGCCATGTGTTTTCACCGAACGTGATCAACCAGTTCACCGCATCGTTCTCGCGGCCGATAACCTGGGAGACCCAGCCGACGCAACACGCGGCGCTGCAGTTATTTACTCCCTCGCGAGACGATGCGGAAATAATGGTTCCGAATCTTACCGCGCTGGGGTCGAACGTCCCTACGCCGTTCCAGTATCAGCAGAACAAGTTCACCGAAAAGGAGGACCTGACCTGGATCAAGGGTTCGCACACTCTGCGCATGGGCCTCATGTTCCAGCGGCAACAGGAAAACCCGAACGTCAAGCTTGCCTGGAATGGGTTCTACGTATTTCAGGGAGGGATTGCCGGTACAGCGTCGGCCGCTCAAGCCTTTCTCGAGGGCGATCCGTTCCTGTTTCAGAGTGCGCCCAATGGCGGAACCAATGGCTATCGCGCGGAGCGTTACGATGCTGTCCAGCCGTACTTCCAGGATGACTGGAAAATCAGCAGCAGGCTGACGCTCAATTTCGGTCTGCGCTACGACTGGGAAACCGATCCTGTGGAGATCCACAACCTTTTCTACAACGTGGTGGGACCGCCCTTTTTGCCCAATTTCGTAAACGTTCCGCACGCTTACCAGAACAATCCGGCTAACAAGAACTTCGACCCGCGGGCCGGCCTGGCATGGGATGTCTTCGGCGACCACAAGACTTCGCTGCGCGCCGGATTCGGGATTTTCCACGATCCGTACACCACCTACGATTTCTCTTCGGCCTACGCGTCAACCCCGCCGTATGATAGTGAGATCCAGCTATTCTTTACTCCCGATCCGAACTGGCCAAAGCCTTTCGTCGGCGCGGCAATTCCTTCTCTGAGTCAGGGGACGGGCACCTACTACGGAACAAACACCACTCCGTATTCGCTCGAATATACTCTCAGCATCCAGCGCGACCTGGGCTGGAACAACCTGCTGACAGTGGGCTATCAGGGGACGCGCGGCACTCACCTGCTGGCGTTCCACGATTACAACGCGCCGGGAGACACGGTGATTAACGGAGTGGACTACCTGGCGACCAATAATGGCGCCCCCTGTGGACTCACAGGGCCCTGCGCCGTGAATCCGAGGCCCGTTCCGGCTCTGGGCGACCAGGACATGATCGCGCCGACCAGCTATTCCAATTACAACGCGCTACAGGTGGGGCTCACCCACCGGGCATCGGCGAATCTGGTTTACCAGTTCTCCTATACCTGGTCGCACTGCATCGACAACTCATACGCGTATGCAGGCCTGGGCGGCAACAACGTGTCCTCCGCCATTACCAACCCCTATGACTGGAATGCGGATAGAGGAAACTGCGGCTACGACATCCGCAACAACATTACGGGTAACGCAGTTTACATGCTTCCGTTCAAAGGCAACCGGTGGAAGGAAGGCTGGCAGGTGAGCGGGATTACATCCTGGCGCAGCGGGATTCCGTTCTCGGTTGGCGAAGGCGACCAGATGGATACGGGGAACTTTTTCGATGACGAGCGCCCGAACTACGTGGGCGGCTGCAATGTCTATGCGAATCAGTCCCCATCCAATTGGTTCAACGAAGCCTGCTTTACACCCTCGCAGTATGGGACGGTCGGGAACCTGGGAAGGAACGTGCTGCGCGGACCCGGTTATGCGGAGACGGATGTTTCCCTGACGAAGATCACCAGGATCAACGAGAGGATGACCCTGCAGCTCAGGGGAGAGATCTTTAACATCTTCAACCATCCGAACTTCGCGCCTCCGGCCTCGAACATCATCAATGCGGGCCAAGGTTGTGGGCCAACAACAACCTATAGCCCCACCTCACCCTGCTACGTCCCCACGGGCGCCGCGATCACTTCGCTGGTAGGAAGCGGCGGCATCCCCGATGTGGCCCGGCAGGCGCAGTTCAGCGCCAAGCTGACGTTCTGATATGGGGCGGCGACGGTTGATCAGTCGGTCGCGACGGTGAACGGTCCGGCACTTTGGCACCACGTCCTGAGAAGGGAAGAGAAGAAGTTTGGATGGGCACTCTTCCCGCACGGAACTGACCCAGCTTTGCGAAGCGGAGAATAAAGAGCCTCCACTTCGGGCGCGACGCGGGGACGGCCCAGTAAAGAAGTACGGAATTTGAAGCCGTCGAATTTGCGGGCGACGAGTCGCTTATTATCGGACAGCCGCGGACGAGCGGGAAGGTAAGCTCGGAATATGCGGTTCTCGGCTACAGGATATTCATTCTGAAGTAGGACCTTCTGATTGACAAGGCCGGTGATGTAGGCCAACAGGCAAGCCCGCTTGCTTGTGTCATGAGGAACATCCGTCATAAACTCAGCGCCCTCGTGTGGATTAATTAACCACACGGAACTTCTCACTTTGCGCTGACACAAGTGTTACCCCACCCTTGACATCCGACTTAAGTCTTGATGCAATTCCCGTGCCGCTGAGGATGAGCCTGTTGTTTGACTACACCTCTCTACGGGTTTGTCAGGCAGGGGGCCGAAGGGTGACGGGGGAAAAGGGGAAAAGGGGAAAACAAAAATGTCGAGAAAAGTCTGGTTACTTTTTATCGCGGGATTCATGCTGTGGATACCTGCCTTATTGGCGCAATCGGCCGGCACGGGAGGGCTGACGGGAACAGTTACCGACCCGTCGGGAGCCGTGGTGCCGAGCGTTACGGTCACGCTGACGAGCACGGACACCAACCAGTTGCGTACTGCGACCACCGGTAGCGATGGCACATACAAATTCAGTCTATTGCCTCCCGGTACGTATAACACGCGTTTTACGGGGAGTGGCTTCAAGGCCGCGGAGGTGGCCGGCGTTGTCATTAACGTGACGGAGACTCCGGTGCTCGATCGCACGCTGGAGGTGGGCGTGCAAAGCGATCAGATTACCGTGGAGGCGTCGGTGGAAACGCTGCAGACGGCAAGTTCGACGCTGGGAACAACCGTGGGCGCGCAAACGGCCACGGCTCTTCCGTTGACCAATCGCAATTACACGCAGATCGTCAGTCTGTCGAGCGGCGCCAATGTCAGCGTGAACAACGCGGCGATTTTCGGCAAAGCTTCGCAGGATGTGAGCGTGAACGGCGCCAACGTCAATCAGAACAACTACCAGATGGATGGCGTGAACATCATAAACTTCGCCGGTACAGGCACGGGCGCGGACTCGGGCATTTACGCCGGCATTGGCATCCCGAATCCGGATGCACTGCAAGAGTTCAAGATTCAGACGTCGACCTATGACGCCAGCTACGGCCGCAATCCGGGCGCGAACGTGAATGTGGTCACCAGATCCGGCAGTAATTCGGTGCATGGCTCGCTGTTTGAGTTTTTCCGCAACAAAGACCTGAACGCCAACGACTTTTTTCGCAATCGCAACTGCGGGCTGAGCGCCAGCTCTCTCGCGCTTTGCCAAGCGGCCGGGGGAGTAAAGCAGACCTTGAACCAAAATCAGTTTGGGGGCGCGGTTGGCATGCCGATTAAGAAGGACAAAATGTTCTTCTTCTTCAGCTATCAGGAAACGCGGCAACTGAACGGCGCCTCGGCCCAAGGGTACGCTTCGCCGAACCTTCCGGCCCTGCCGTTGGGCGACCGTTCCAACACCGCGGCCTTCCGGGCTGCATTGGGAGCAATGTGGTGTAACGGCCCAGCGCCGTCGGTGCCCAACAGCATTAAAGTTGCTTGCGATGGTTCCAACATCAATCCGGTGGCCATCAGTATTCTGCAGCTGAAACTTCCGAACGGAAGCTATTACGTCCCTGCCTCCGGTGCGACGAGTGTTGTGGGATCGGGGCTCACGGCGACCTCGTTTAGCGTTCCCGCCCAGTTCACCGAGCATCAGGCGGTGGCGAACTACGACTACCTGCTGAACAGTAAGAACACGCTCGCGGCGCGTTTCTTCACCTCGCAGGATCCGGAAACCATTCCGTTTACGAATGCCAATGGTGAATTGCCCGGCACTCCCGCCAGCTATCTCTACGCCAACACCAACGCCGTGCTTAAGCTAACGTCCATTATCACCAACACCCTGGTGAATGAAGCTCGCGGTTCATACCAGCGCAACATCACCGCCAACAAGGACGGGGATCCGTTTACCGCCACGCAAGTGGGCATGACGCCGATCAATCCGGCCATCAATATTTTCCAACCCATCACCATCAACGGTGCATTCAACATGGGAGGCGGAATCGGCGACGACGTATTCACGCCCACCAACCAGTTCCAGGAATCGGATATGCTCTCCTGGTCGCACGGCAAGAACACCATGCGCTTTGGTTTTGAGTTCGAGCACGTTCAATGGGACCAGGGCTTCAAAGGTATCGAACGCGGCGGAACGACGATCAATTCGTTCGCCGACTTCCTGATTGGCCGGGCCGGATGCCCCGCCTCACTTCTCGCTTCAGGCGCCTGCGGCCCATCGGACCCCGGTATCTACAACGGTGGATCGCTGAGCAACATTAGCTCATGCACTTTCTGCGTGCGCAGCGGCCCCACCGGAATTATTCATGGCTATCGCATCAACGACATTAACTGGTTTGCGCAGGACGACTTCAGAGTCAACAGCAAGCTGACATTAAATATGGGCGTGCGTTGGGAGTATGATGGCACGCTCAGCGACGTCTACGGCAACTTGACCAACCTGTGGACCAGTCTCTTGAGTTCCGCGCCGGTGCCAGGTGTGGCGCCAGCCGTGGGCAATCTCAATCCGGGAGCTGGATATTTAACGGGCTATGTGGTGCCCGCCAACTTCGCTAGCCATTACGGTGCGCCGCCCGCGGGTGTATTCCAGAGCAGCCGTATATTGCCAGTGCAGAGCGGACCTCCGCTCGACAACTTTGCCCCGCGCTTTGGATTTGCCTATCAAGCCCTCTCGCGCCTGGTGGTCCGCGGCGGTTTCGGGCTGTTCTACGATCGTGTAGGCGGCAACCAGTTTGTGCACTCGGTGGAACAGGGCAATCCGTACGCGGTCACTTTGGACTTCTCGGGAAGCGGAAACCAACCCTCCAGCTTGCAGCAGTTGTTGCCTAACACGCCGCTCGAGTTCGTGCCCCGCTGGGCGAATCTGTCCAACCTTACCTACTCCGGCTTGAACCTTCCGTTCATCGACCAGACCATTCACACGCCGTTGACGCGCCAGTACAATTTGAACATCCAATATGAGTTTGTGAAGAGTTGGGTATTGGAGCTGGGCTTCGTGGGATCGAGCGGCATCAACCAAGCCGACTACAATCACAACATCAACCCGGCTCAATTAGCCTCCCCCACCAACCCGGTGAACGGGATTACCACCAACACGGTTGCCAACGTAAACTTCCGGGTTCCCTACCTCGGATTCCAGCCGGCGGGTTTGCAGGAAACAAGTTTTGACGGCGTCTACAATTACAATAGTTTTCAGGCCACAATCCGCAAGAGCATGGCGCATGGTGTCAGCCTTCAAGCGGCTTACACCTTCAGCAAAAATCTGACCAACCTGGAAGGCTTCGGAGCCAACTGGAACAACCCCACCAACTTGTGGCAGCAATACGGCTCAGCGTATTTTAACCGCCCGCAACGTCTGGCGTTCAACTATAACTGGCAGCTCCCAGGCCATGTGAACGGCGTGGTGGGCGCCATCGTCAACGGCTGGGCGCTGTCAGGCGTGACAACCATTCAGTCCGGCACGCCCTTGACCTTTACAGATGCGCGTGCGGGATCCATTTACGGATTGTCGGGAAACAACTCCGGCACCACGCCCACGGCGCTCGGTGCAGTTTCGTTCGGGGCGATCAACTACGGCCGCGCGCAGATTGCTTCGGGAGCGACGTATGGCGAAATCGAGACCTCCGGCGGCGTGGAGTCGCGGTTGGGCGGCTCCAGCAGGGGCACCGGTTTCTTTGATACTTCGGCCTTCGCAGCTCCGCCCATTATTGGCAACGGAACCGACTTTGGCGACTCGGGCGTGGGCATCGCGCGGGGTCCCGGCCAATTGAACTTCGACATGTCACTGGTAAAGACCACCCGGGTGGGCGGCATTCGCGAAGATGGCGCCCTGCAATTCCGCGCTGAGTCCTATAACATCGCTAACCACGCACAATTCAACAACCCGGGCACTTCCATCACTGCGGCGACATTTGGTGTAATCACGAGCACCAGCGTGAATCCGCGCCTGATTCAGTTCGCATTGAAGTACATTTTCTGATGTGGGGCGACGTTGTCAAGAATCGAGGTGATGCCCGGCGGAGATGACACAACGCAGAAGACAGGAACAGAGGCGAATGCGACGGTTGATCACCTGAGTCACTGCCAGTTGTGTTGTGAGTAGCCGCCCGATTCTTTCACATTTATGACGCAGCTGCCCGGCGAATGGTACCGCTAGGTTCAATTTCATCGCTGTGTCTAGATTCGAGGGGTGTTTAGATGTATACTCACGCCAATCCCATGCACTTCACCCGCTCTTTGCGCACTGCCCGGCTAGCTCTGCCCGCTCTTCTCCTGTTGGTCTCCGCGGTTGCAGGTGCGCAAACCTTCGCGAACATACCGCCGCTATCCTTTGCTGCCGTGGCGGGCGGCGCAAACCCGCTGCCCCAGGTGCTCGCGGTGGCCAGCACTGGTACGCAGATAATTTTTAGCGTCACGCCTTCCACAACCACGGGCGGTAATTGGCTGTCGGCTAGCCCTACCGGCGGGGAATGTTGCTCCACACCGGGGGGCGTGACAATTCTCGCGAATGTTTCGGGGCTGGCCAGCGGAACCTATACCGGGCAAATCGCAATCGTCCAGTACCCCAGCGCGACGACCACCCTGACCGTGCCGGTGACATTGTATGTGGCCGCGGCGGGCGGGAAATTCTTTGGCGATGTAGCGGGCCAGGCCAGCTTTTCCATGGCGCCCGGACAAACGCCGCCCGCGCAGACTATCCGAATCGGCAATGGAGGAACCGGAACCCTCAACTGGACCGTGACGGCAACCACCGCCGACGGCGGGAGCTGGCTCAATGTCCCGGTGACCACGGGAACCGCACCATCGATGGTCACGGTAGGCATCATTCCGGCATCCTTGCCCGGAGCAGGAACCACCGCCGGAAACTTCGTCGGCCAGTTGTTGTTTACTACTACCGGCAGCAGCGTCACGGTGCCAGTGAGTGTAAGCGTGGGGAGCAAACTTTTCACCCAGATCAATCCCCTCAACTTCAGCATGCCACTGGGCGGCGGCGCACTGCCGCAGGTGCTGAGCATCGCGAGTACAGGCGCGACGAACTTCACATTTAGTACGGCTGTGCATACGGGGACGGGCGGCAACTGGCTGAGCATCTCCAACCTGGGAGGCGAGTGCTGCAATTCGCCATTTGGCCTTACGGTGTCCGTCAACGCTTCCACACTTGCCGCTGGAACCTACGTGGGCGAGATTGTGCTTACCCAATATTCCCAGGACAACTGGTTCATGACCATTCCAGTTACTTTGACCATCGAGAGTCCCAGCGCAGCGGTGCTCTTCGACAGTGTTCCCGGCGACCTGAGTTTCTTCCGAACCACCACCGAAACGCCGGCGGCCCAGACCTTTCAGATCCGGAACGCTGGAACCGGAACTCTGACTTGGGCCGCTGTCGCCAGCACTGCCGACGGTGGCAAATGGTTGACCCTGTCAGCGGCCAGCGGGACTGCGCCTTCCACTTTGAAGGTGAGCCTGGTTCCTTCGGCGCTCCCGGGCGGAGGTCTCACAACAGGAACCTTCGACGGGCAGATCGTCTTGAAATCCTCGGGTGGCCTGGTCACCATTCCGGTGAGCGTGGTGGTGGGCGGCAATGAATTCACTCAGGTGAATCCCATCGCTTTCTCGATGCTGGAAGGCGGAAGCGCGCTGCCCCAGGTATTGGCAATCGGGAGCACCGGCACAAACTTCACCTTTAGCTCTTCGGTGTACACTGCCGACGGCGGCAACTGGCTGACTATCTCGAATTTGGGCGGCGAGTGTTGCAACACGCCATTCGGTATGTCGGTGAGCGTCAACGCATCCACGCTGGCGCCGGGCATTTATAGCGGCGAAATTGTTCTTACCCAATATGCCCAGCAAGACATGGCGCTGACGGTGCCGGTTACGCTGACGGTGATCGCGTCCGGATCGGCCGTTTACTTCGACAGCTTGCCGGGGCAACTCAGCTTCTCGCTGGCAACCAACGCCGGCGCTCCAGCGGCCCAGTCCTTTCAAATTAGAAACGCTGGAACCGGCACTTTGAGTTGGACAATGGTGGCAACTACCGCGGATGGCGGCAGTTGGTTGACCGCGTCCGCCCTCAGCGGGACCGCGCCTTCCACTGTGAGCGTATCCATCAACCCCAGCCTCTTGCCTGGCAATGGATTGGCGGCCGGGACCTTCAACGGGCAATTGATATTGAGGACCACGGGTG
The DNA here is from genome assembly GCA_963781905.1 of Bryobacterales bacterium. Taxonomy (GTDB): domain Bacteria; phylum Acidobacteriota; class Terriglobia; order Bryobacterales; family Bryobacteraceae; genus Palsa-89. Next base: position 1,841,825 of record CAWAHZ010000010.1, on the reverse strand, counting down.
ACTCGGTGACTATTCCAGTCAGCGTCACCGTGGGGCCGAATGTCTTTGCGCAGGTGAATGCTATCAATTTCACCATGCCGCAAGGCGGCTCCAATCCCCTGCCACAGATGCTCGCGGTTTCCAGCACGGGTACGAACTTCACCTTTAGCTCGGCGGTCTACACGTCATCGGGAGGAGCGTGGCTGAGCATCTCCAACCTGGGCGGCGAGTGCTGCAACACGCCAATCGGCATCACGGTGAGCGTGAACGCATCCACCCTTCCGGCGGGAACTTATTCCGGCGAGATCGTATTCACCCAATATGCCCAGCAAGACATGGCGCTGACGGTTCCGGTGACACTCACCGTGGAACCCACCACCGCTGCCTTCTTCGACAGCATGCCCGGACAGTTGAGTTTCTTCCTCCAAGCCGGCGGCACCCCCGCCGCACAGACCGTGCAGGTCCGGAACGGCGGAACAGGAACGTTGAGTTGGACCATGAAAGCAACCACCGCGGACGGCGGCAATTGGCTGACCGCAACTCCCGCGACAGGGACAGCGCCTTCCACTGTTACCGTCGGTGTGGTAACCAACAACCTGCCCGGACACGGGCTGACAGCGGCCACCTACAACGGCCAACTCATGTTTACTTCCGGAACGGATGTGGTGACCATTCCCATCAGCGTCACAGTGGGGGCCAACATCTTCCGGCAACAAAATGGGATCAGTTTCGTCATGATGCAGGGCGGCACGAATCCGCTGCCGCAAATCCTGCCTGTGGTGAGCGCCGGCACGAACTTCACATTCAGTTCGGCGGTATACACCGCAAAAGGTGGCGCGTGGCTGAGCATCTCCAACCTGGGCGGCGAGTGCTGCAATACGCCGGAGGCCATCACGGCGAGCATCAACGGTTCCACGCTACTTGCCGGCACCTATAGCGGCGAGATCACTTTCGTCCAATATGCTCAGCAAAACTTGCTCATGACCGTGCCCGTGACTCTTACCGTGGTGCCATGCGGAGCCTATTTCGATAACGTGCAGGGTCAGATGAGTTTCTCCTTCGCACCCAGCAGCAGCAACCCGCCATCGCAGGGCGTGCGCATTCGCGCCGCTGGGTCAGGCACGCTCGCCTGGGGGCTTGCCACCACCACGTCCGACGGCGGCGCCTGGCTGACGGCTTCGGCGAGTACCGGGAAAGCGCCATCGACGGTTGTCATCGGCGTAACAACCGCATCCTTGCCTGGCGGGGGACTTACGGCGGGGACGTTCACAGGCGAACTGGTATTCAAGGCGGCGACGGGTAACGTCACTATTCCGGTAAGCGTGTTGATCGGGCCGAACGTATTCACGCATGACGGCACGCTGAGCTTCAATATGACGCTGGGCGGCCCCAATCCGACCGCGCAGATGCTTGCGGTCTCCAGCACCGGAACCAATTTTACGTACAGCGCATCGTCGGTCACCGGGAACGGGGGAACCTGGCTGAGCATTTCGCCGAAAGGCGTGGAGTGCTGCAATACGCCGGACACCGAGACGGTTAGCGTGAGCGCCACTACGCTTCCGGCGGGAATCTACGCAGGGCAAATTACCTTCACCCAATACGCTCAACAAAACCAGTCGATGACGGTGCCGGTGATTCTCACCATCAGCGATCCGCACATCGCGGCAACCATCGCAGCCACCAGCGGCACACCGCAAACGGCGGCGGTGGGCAAAGCTTTTGCCGATTCCATGGTGGCGACGGTAACAGACTCGACGGGCAATCCAGTGTCTGGCGTGTTGGTGACCTTCAATCCGCCCACCAGCGGGGCCACCGGCGCCTTCGCTTGTTCTGGAACTACCGCCATCACGAATTCCGCGGGCGTGGCTACGTCGCAGGTTTTTACCGCCAATACGATCTCAGGCAAATATACGGTGACAGCTACCGCGGGCACGCTCACCAGCAATCCCGGCTTTGCGCTGACGAACCGTGCGGGACCGGCCACTTCCATCGTAGTCACCAGCGGAACGGCGCAAGCCACGGCCGTTAACACCGCATTCGCCACAAATCTGGCAGCGACGGTGACGGACCAATACGGTAATCCGGTGGTGAGCACAACCGTTACCTTCACCGCTCCGGCCAGCGGCGCGAGCGGCGCATTCGCGGGCGGCGTAAATACAGCGCTGACCAACGTCAAGGGCGTTGCGACTGCGCCGGTGTTCACGGCAAACACCGTAGCGGGCGCCTACACGGTTACGGCAACGGTGGGGACGCATACCACCAGTCCGGGTTTCACACTGACCAATCAAGCCGGAGCGCCGGCCACGATCGCAGCGAGCGCGGGAACGCCACAGACCACGACAGTGAATACCGCCTTCGCTGCCCAACTGGCCGCGACCTTGACGGACCAGTACGGCAATCCGATTGCCGGCACAACCGTTACGTTTACAGCTCCAGCCAGCGGCGCCAGCGGAACCTTCGCCGGTGGTTTGAATACCGCGACGACAAACGCTTCGGGCCTAGCGACGGCGGCTGTCTTCAGCGCGAACACCACGGCAGGCGCTTACGCGGTGACCGCAACGGCGGGATCCGTCACTACTAGCCCGGGGTTCGCACTCACGAACCTGGCGGGAGCGCCCGCGTCCATTACAGCGACCAGCGGCACGCCGCAGAGCGCCACCATCGATACCGCATTCGCGAAGAGGCTGGTGGCCACCGTGAAGGATCAGTACGGCAATCCCATTGCCGGCGCAACCGTTACGTTCACCGCTCCCACCAGCGGAGCCAGCGGCACATTCGCGGGCGGCGTGGATACGGCCAAGACCAGTGCCGCGGGCGTGGCGTTCACGCCTGTTTTCACGGCGGACGGTACGGCAGGAACTTATACCGTGACGGCAAAAGCCGGAGCGGTCACCACCAGTACCGGCTTTGTACTGACCAATACACCTTGATATACGAGCACATTCGTTGCCCGAGAATCTGGAACATGATTGGCGGGCAAGCATCATGTTAGGCTCGACACGTGGAACAGAGTTTCGAGACCATGTGGCGCATGGCGAAGGTGGCCGGCGGGATCGATGCAACGGTCAGGCTTGTTGAGACCGTGATTGAGGTACTACCGACGTTCAAGTTCCGAAGTACGGCCGGGAAAGATATGCCGATCCGCGACTTGGCAGGGCTTGCCCGGTCGGTGCAGGCGGGCACATCCGTGCCTCAGGGAGCATCGTTCGATCAGCGCGATGTGAAGTTCGTCGAAGAAAAATTCCTCGCCGTTCAAGCCGAGATGAATGCGATGCTGGGGCAGTTGGCAAAACGGTCGGGCGAGATGCCGCTCAAAGATTAGGCGGATGTGTGTCCGCAGGGGACCGTGTCGGCGCTGGCTTCTTGAGCGTTGCCCGCGCATTGAGAGCCGCCTCCATGCGGCAGTGAAGCGCCGAAGAGCCTCGCGGTTTTGCTCCTTATTTTGAAGACAAAATGAGTTCGCAAGGCTGCGGGTTCCATTTGGATCCATCGGCCTCGCGGCGGAACTGATTGCTCACAACCCACGGGACGTAAAGATACTGCGGGTCTTCCACGATGGATGTAATCACTAGGTATTCCCGGCCGGCGTCTTGATGGATATCGTAATACTCCGTGAGCACTGCGTTGCCGCTATAGGGGACGCCGTTGTTGCGCAGATAGCCAGGCTTCAGATGTGTGGTGACCACTTTCAGCGTGCCGCCGAGCTTGCGTGTGTCGGGCGGAGCCAATCCCACCGGCGTTTGTCCGCGGAATCCCGGAGTATCGGGATCCTGTGCGCTGATCTTCGATGTATAAAATCGAGTGATCTGCGGCGATTGCCATTGAGCCACCGAACTCCCTTCGAGCGTTGGCTCACCAGCCGGCCGTGGCACGCCGAATCCGAACAAACGCGTCTGCTTGCCGGCGTCGATCTCGACCTTCAAAGTATTGTCGTTGTCCCAGCCGACACGCACGCGGGACGGTTGACGCATGATGGCGGGCGCGCCGTACGCCATGCACTGCTTCCCTTGAGCCACGTCCTTGGCAGCGTCCCAGGTGTCGGCCACTTTTCGCGCTTCGGGCGTCAGCGGAATGCTGTAGTAGTCACCCTTGGGCGCGGTTAGCATGCGATAGCGCCAATCCTCGGTCACAACGGAAACCCAGTAGCCGGTCAGATCGATAGGCGCGGCGGCTTTGGCGGTCAGGCCTGTTCCCGGAGGCGTCTGCGCGAACATTGCGGCCGGCATCGAAGACATTGCAAGCGCGGCAACCGCAAGAAGGTTCGATTTCAGTTTCATCATCGCTCGCTCCCGGTTGGCTTGAGGCTGTTGTAAATGGACGCGACGAACATTTCGCCGGTCCAGGCAGGCTGGCTGTAGCGGCCGTCATAATCCCGCGTGACTCGCGCGGACTGCACCTCGCTGAGCGATTTTCCGTTCTTGATCAGGTCGGCGATGCGGTCCCGAATGATTGTGACCATATCGCGATACTCGGTAACGTCCGCTTCGTCGCACAGCCTGCCATGGCCGGGGATCACCATGGTGCCACCTTCTTGCGAAATCTCGGGGACGGTAAGTTCCAGGAGGTGGTTTAGCGCTTTAAGCTCGCCCTGAATATTGCCGCCGCGAGCCAGATCGATCACCGGATATCCGACTGTGCTAAAAATCTCTCCCGCGCTGATTACATTCGAACCGCGGAAGAATACTACGCTGTCGCCGTCGGTGTGCGCGGGGGCTTCGGAGAAGATTTGTACGGCCTCGCCATTGAAGGTAAAATCCTTTATCCGGTCGAAGGTCATGGTAGGCAGGGCCAGCACAGGCGTGTGCGATTCCGGTGCGCTGAGCCGCGTGAGGGCGTTGTCTTGCGCGTAGATATTAACCTCGGCCGCTCGCGGTCCGTTATTGGCCCCTCCGCGGGAAACGTCGCCCTTACTGAGCACGGCGTTGCCGCCCACGTGATCGGAGTCGGCGCTGGTGTCGACTATGTAGAGCAGCGGCTTGCTGGTGAGCTTATGGAGCTCGGCCTGGACGCGCTCCGTCATACTCGCGGAACCTGTGTCCACGATCAACACCCCATCATTGTCCCGATGCTCGCCTACTTGCACCGTGATGTTGCCCTCGTCACTCGCAAACAGGTAGACATTCCCGCGAACGTGAATTACCTCGATGCCCGATTGCGGTTCGGCGAACGCGAACGAAGCCAGCAGTGACGCGAGTACCAGCGCTCTCATTTGGCGGGCTCCTTGGGCGGATCTTTCCGCGCCTTCGTGTCCTCGTGCTCTTCCTCGAATTTGGTGAGGAAGATGCGCGGCGGAGGAATTGTCATGGTCTTCAGCTTGTCGCGGTATTCGGGATACATGGTTTCCGCGCCGCCACGCGTAGCGTCGTAGGGAATGCCGTATTCCTTCGAGAATTCGCTCACCACCGTGTTGGTACCAGGCAGATGATGAGGCACCCAACCGTAAGGGCGCGGAAGCTCGGGAGCCGGCTGGCATGTCGCTCCATAGGCATGCGGGGGCGCGAGCGGCTGATAGGGATTCCACACGAAGCTTTCGGTTCGAAGCAATGGCTCGGTCAGGTAGATCGGATCGTAAGCTAGAGTGGTGACGGTCAAGTATTTGTCGTGGAGATCGAAAAACTCCGTCAATGTCGCGTTGTCGTTGAATGTGATGCCGTTGCGCCGCAGATAACCGGCCTTGATGTGCGTGGTCACCACCTTCAGCGTGTCGCCTTCCCATATGCCGGTGGAGAATCCGCCCCAGGTGTGGGCTGCGAATTTGGATGGATGCGGCCGGCCGTCCATCCAGATGATTCGTGTGGCGCCGCCGAAGGTGCCGTCGATGACGTAAGCGCGCAGCTGGCCCGTGGATGAATCGACGTCCGCGTGAACACTCAAATTCGCGGGACCCCGCATGCTGTAGATCGCGTTGTGCGGGATGCATTGGTGCTCCATCACGGAAACGAGATCAGCGTCCCAGGAATCAGCGTGATAGCGTGCGGCATCGTTGATCGGGATACCTGTGTAATCGCCGGGCGGCGGTCCGGGGTCGGTACGCTCCAGTTCGTCCTCATGATACATACCCGACCACAGCCCCACCAGGCTGAATCCAGTAGGCCGTTCGCCCCGCTGCGCGAACGCGGACACACTGACCAAAATCACGCTTCCCAGTAAAGCCCCAATTCGATGCATAGATCTCCTTCTTGCCGCGCCGCGCGCACGGTGCGACAGTCATTTTACATTTTTTCGCCCCGTGTCAACGTGCTCTTTGCACGTTTTTCCTTCGAAAGTTTACGTTATGATCCCGTTCAAAATGGTCCGATTCCTGCAAGCCATCGCCAAGAGCCAGGATCAATAGCGCGAAACTTACGAAGACAAGTCTCGATCAGCACCAGGAAGTTATTCGGTGCGGATGGTAGTGATCGGATCGAGGCGCATGGCGCGCAGCGCCGGGATATAGCTGGCGGCGAGCGCGACAGTGGTAAGAACAAGGGTGACGCCAGCGAACGTGGTCAGATCGGTAGGCGACACGCCGAAGAGCAGCCCGTGTCCAAAACAAACGGAAGCCTTTTGCGGTGCCAGGCGATGACGGTCTCTGGTTTGACGATGACCAGCGCGGATCGCCAACCGGCCCAGAGTCCGGACAACCATGCCCAGAAGAGACGATCCGCCATGGTCAACTTCGGCCGTTTCTTGGTGGAGCGCCGGAGCACACCGATCTGATGCCGCAGCGCCAAGATCTCTACTTGGAGGGCGGCGCGAGAACGGAAGAAAAACAGCATTGAAAGGAACGGAGAAAGGACGCTCAACATCAGCTTAGCCACTCATTTCAGGACGCGACACCCTAATGATCCTAGAACAATTGAAGTTTCCGAGAGCTACAGTTACCTAGGCTGCAAGCAGAAGCTCCGTCACGCGGTGAATGACAACCTCGGACTGGAGGACTCCTGACGGTCTTCCACGACCGGACTTCTGGGTTCAGTAAAGCCGACCTTCCATGGTCGTGCGACCGTCCGCGGTCAGCAATCCTACGTGGTAACGGCGCTATTCGTTCGACGAATCGCTCTCAACAGATCCAAAGGAGTGAGTCAGATAGAGCGATGAGACGCCGATTGCGAACGGCCTGGGTGTACGCATGCTATACATCAGTGCTTGTTTCATTTCAGAACTGTTGCGCGCACGACAACAGGAGAAAACAGGAAAATGAAAATCGGACTTCTAGCCCGGGCCACTTGTGATCACGCGTCCGCTGGGACGAAGTGTTGCAGTCCGGCTACCAACGTTGCAACCGTAGCTGGATTATCCTGGTCCGGCGGCCGCGGCGCTGTGCCAGCAGGCGATGTCGCGCAGGGTTGTTATCTGTAGATCCAGAGTGCGTCGATGAATGCCCGCGACAAAAGTACGGTGAAGCGCTTGCGCGATGGAATCGCTCAACTGAAGCGTGAGAAATCTCAACTGCTGCAGTGGATCGCCGCCGCGCCCGTCGGCTTTGCGCTGCTCGATCATAATCTACGATTTGTCCGCATCAACGCAGCTCTGAGGGTCATGGACGGTTACTTGGCAAACGAACATATCGGCCGGCCACTCCGAGAAGTGATGCCTGAGGAGGCTTCTGCCCTCGAACCATTGTGCCGCGATGTCCTTCGGAACCAGATGCCAATTCTCAACGTTCAGATCAGCGGTGCTCCGGTGAACGGAAGCACCAAGGCACGAGTTTGTTTGGCGAGCCTTTACGCCCTTCGTCCCGACGGTAAGACGTGGAACGTCGGGCTCATCATCAGGGACGTCAGCTCGTACAAATTGGAGACGATCGGCCAGTTCAGTTCCCTCATGGCTGAGGAATTTAACACGGCTTTGTCCGCCATTGCCGGGAGCTTCAACGTAACGCTTGACGGTCTGCCAGAGACGCATCCTGTGTTCACCGGGCTCAAGAAGGCACTACAATCCAGCGAGCAAGGCGCACTGTTGATCCGGCGCCTGCTAGCCCTCGCCGGGAAAGGCGCGCCTCTCCTGACCGGCCGCGAACAGCAGATCTTGCAGTTGATTGCGGACGGCAAGAGTTCCCAACAGGCTGCAACAGCTCTCAGAATAAGCTTCAAAACCGTGACCGCACATCGCTCCGCTATTATGAACAAACTCGGCGCTCATGAGGCGGCCAGCTTGATGCGGCACGCCATCCGGCAGGGTTTGATTCAGCCTTGACGGGGGTGTAGTAAACCTTGACGACAGCGGGTAAATAACCTATCCGCGCCCAGATCGCCGCGCGCCATTTCTCTCCTGGCGAGTATCCACAAAGGCTTTTGCTAGATGCACATCCGCGTGTCGATACGTTCTGCCGGCACTTTCGCGCCAGCGCGATTTTTCTTGGTCAAACGACCGATAGCGTGTTCGCCCTAGTTATGCGACAAAAATGGATGGTTGTATGCCATGAATGAGCTCTGCGAAAGATGCTAGAAACCAGCGAATGATCTCCCCCGGATCAGAGGAGCGCTTCGGAAGCCCGAGACGATGGCCGGACTCGGCTCGAAGCGCTTCCGGGGGACACGACCAAAAAACTGACTAATTATCCATCAGCCGGCCTACGAAGCAATCATCCCCGGACTCATAGATATGATCCGCTGCCGGGATGTAGCTCTGTGAGTCAAGTGGTGCCCGGAGTAGAAGCGCATGCACAGCGAGTTTTTAGAGCTAACCAGCTATGGGGCTGGCTTATGCAAAATGACCCGACCGAAGATGAGGCGATTTTACCGACGTTGACATACCAAAGCGCGTGGATCAAAGCCAACATCGCACTCGAATTAACACTTCTCGAAGCCGCCCGGCACCACCCTTTGTGGCTATCATTGGCTGAAAAATGACACAGAATCAAGCTGCCCGCGTACAACAGGAAATTTTGCCAGCCTTTGGAAGCGTGCCAAACGGCGAACCCTTTCTGACGTATGGGATATGGGTGCTGCCATTTAAGCGTGGCGGGGCTGGGTCGGAAGTCTTCCTTGTCGACAGGGAAATTACCTCCGAGGCCGATTACAGGAAAGCCAAACAAGAGGCAGCGGACAAACTTAAACAACTGATAGCTGGACCAGAGATCGGCTAAAGTCGGGATTGGCGATACCTCACGAGTCAACTCAGCTTTTCAGGCACTACCCGAGTTCCCCTGCGATTGGAAGCGGGGATCGCGGATCACGTTTGGGATCTAGCGGAGCTGCTCGGGATGCCTACGGCGCGCGGGGCAAGTACGCGCAGGCCGAAGCGCTCCTCAGCCAGGCCCTGGAGATCGAGCTGCGCGTGTTGGGCCCCGAGCATCCTGCCCTCGTAACACTGTACGTCGCCAAAACTCCATTCGCATCGCTCAAGCAGCGTTCGCCCAGGAATAGCGATGGTGGAGACCTCCCAAACGAGGATGTGATGCCAGTTGCTCACCGGGATTTCGGATCGATGGCGGTCTCCCTCTCGGCGTATCTTTGTCCAATCCATCGTGAGTCCGATCGGAGTGATAATACCGGAGATAATCCCGTGCAAGGCGCCTCAGATGGGCCTCGTTGAGAACGATGACGTGGTCGAGCAAGTCGTTCCGAAAGCTTCGAACCCACCTTTCGGCAACTCCGTTCTGCCATGGGCTGCGGTAGCTGGTGCGGATGGCAGAAACGCCTGCTGAGTCTAGGAACTGATACACCTCGGCGCTGAACTTGGTGTCTCGATCGAAGATCAGGTATTGGTCTTCCATGCTTTCGGGGAATGCTTCGCGAAGTTGTTGCACCACCCACTCACCGGTCGGGTGCTCGGTCACATTAAAGTGGATGATCTCTCGGCGGTTGTGGTGAATCAGGAACAAGCAGTACAGAATCCGGAAGTTTGCCGTGATCACGGTTAAGAAATCCATCCCCGCAATCACCTCCCGGTGATTCTTCAGAAAGGTTCGCCAAAGTTGAGCAGCCCCGTCGCGACGATGCAACCGCGAGAGGTAGCGCGAGACCGTTCGCTCGGAAATCTCGAATCCGAGCTTCAACAGCTCGCCGTGGACGCGCGGAGCTCCCCACGTAGGGTTCTCGTTCGCCATGGTGTGGAGGGAAGCCCGAACCTCGTGCCCGGTGACCGTCTGCCCACCCGTTTGCTTCGAGATCGAAAGCGCCAGTACAGACGGAAACCTGTCCGGTGCCATCGAACAACTGTATCTGGCTTCACGATCAGAAGAGGATTCGACCACTTCGACCAAACTCGGTGCAGCAGAACCCAGAACAGTCGGTCGGAACGGCGCAAGTGGGCCCGCTTAGTCCGGCGTTTCAAAACCACCAACTGTTGCCGCAAGGTGACGATCTCAAGTCCCAAATCATGACGGGACCGAATAAAGCTTCTCAGCCATATGAACCCACCCAGATCAGAGCAAGCATAGATTCGTTGTTATCACAAGGGGTAGAGGTGCGCCGACTGTGTTTTGGCGACCTACAGCCTTCCATCTATCGTAAAGTTTCCAAGCCTACGGGCCTGTGACTTGAATCAACAACCGGCAACGATGGCCGTTTTTGCTTCCTTCTGATTTACAACTTCATCGCCGCGGCCAATATTGGCTTGGCCCAATCCGGAATCTTCTCAAGATCGCAAAAGTCGATGGTCCTGCCCTCGACCATATGCAGAAGCAATTTCGGTTCCGGAGACACACCGGTATACGGGTCTGCCTCGTCGCTATTATCGAAAACGCGAAGTTCGGTGAGTGCTGGCATGAGCTGAATCAGGTTCAATCGACTCTGGTCGTACCTCTCGCGGATCTTCGCTTCAGGAATATCATGGCCGCCCCTGGCAACTCTCTCGCGCACGCGTGCAATGTGAAGCTCAGGGCTCTTCAGGCCTGCAAACCAGACGCGCACTTCGATTCCCACGGAAAGAGCCGACTCGAGCAGGGACGTAATCGTCCTCCCTCCCAGCGTGGTCTCGAACGCAAACTCCAGCCTTTCGCTGATCGCCCGATCCAGCAGTCTTTTACCCTCGTGCCAGGCCGCGCTATTCGCTTGCTCGCGAGTCATTCCAGGATTTGCCGACAGGATCCGACCAGCCGCTTCGTCAGGATTGAAGTACTCAGCCCCTCGTTCCCGGAACGTCGCGCCACCAATGCTACTCTTCCCGGCACCGTTCGTCCCTGCCAGGACATAGATGCAGCAGGCTTCAGAAGTTTCAGTCACGTCTGCGTGCCGCCGCAACGGCGGCCTGTCCCAACTGTTTCGGCGAGGCACCAAAAGCAAATTTCATTGCAGCGCGTGCCTTCGGTTTCTGCATGCCGGCAAGAAGGGCGTCGAATTCGCCGCTCAGCGTATCCAGCTTGAGTCCCGGGGCATTCCGGATCTCATTAAATTCGTCCACTGAAATTAGTACGGCTTTGGGGGCATCATGTTTCGTGATGACCATGAATCCGCCGCGAAGCACCTTTTCGAGCACCCGCCCGAATTCGTTTTTCGCGACCGTGGCTGTGATGGAGGGCGCGGCGCCGAGCGAATGACGGTGAACAACGTAGGCGTTGGCGGGGATACTCCGACGCGAACGGTGAAGTTCAACGGCGTAAACCGCAGTCTTCTGGAGCAACGCCGCAGTAATCGGCTTAACGAGAGATTGAATCGCGCCCAATTCCGTGGCGCGGATCGCGGCACCGTTGTCCGGCGCATCAAGCATCAGGATGACAGGCTGTTCAAGCGATTGGGCGCGCATCTGACCGAGGAGAGTCAGACCATCCATCTTCGGCATGGCAAGATCACTGAGAACTACATCAAACTCACTCTGCTCCATGCGTTGCAACGCTTCAAGACCACTCGTGGCCGGCGTTACGTCAAAACCCGCGCCGGAAAGTGTGCGGGAGTACAACTTCAGCACCGATGGATCATCATCCACGATTAGGACGCGTCCTTTGGACATAGTTACCTCCCTTTCAATGTTATATTAGCTAGTTAAGCTAATATAGTCAATTTAGTTTCGGCCGCCAACCGTAGACTGTGCCTGTCGAAAACCTCGCGCAGGCAGAAGTGTCTTCGTACGGGAGAAGATGAAAGCAACGCCAAGCTGGCAGTGAGGACATAGAGTAGGCATCAGTGGCCAGCTGGTCGTTCTCGAGTACGAGGGAAAACTATGGAGCCGGGCAGGCTGTACCTTAGCGGGCGATCACGAAGAGCCAGCGTTTCAGGCCGCGCGCGCCGTTCGTAGCGGTGATGGAGACCGCCGACTTGCTGAATAGAAACGATTCGTCCGAGTTGGGCCGACTGCACGGCCCGCGACTCCGGCAGTCCTTAGAAAACGAGAGATGCGTTCTGGAGAGGTGATAGTATTCCGCGAATGATTTCACCTGCCGGTACAGGGCCGCTTGATTGAAGATGATCACATGCCAGGCACTCTCGGCGAATCGTGCCGATGATGCGCTCCACGTAAACCTTTGCCAGGGGAATCGTGGTGCACTCAGCACTTGTTCGATGCCCAGGTCCTGAACTTGCCTGGTGAAGTCGTCGCCAAAGATTGGATCCCGGTCTCGCAACAGATAGCGAGGCGCCGAGTCCCAGGGGAACGCATTGCGAAGTTGCTCGGCCGTCCATTCCGCAGTCGGATGAACCGTCACGTTGAAGTGCAGAATGCGCCGCCGTTGGTGGGCCAGGACGAGGAATACGTACAGCACCTGGAAGCGAATTGTGGGCACAACGAAGAAATCGACGGAGACCAGGTGGCGGATGTGGTTGTCCAGAAAGATGCGCCATGTTTGGGTCGGTGGTTTCCGATGACGGAGCATGTACTTGCCGACACTGGTTTGGCCGATGTCGATTCCCAGTTTAAGTAGTTCTCCATGAATGCGCGGCGCACCCCAAAGTGGGTTGGCACGGCTCATGGTGCGGATCAGACCCGGACTTCGCGTGAGACCGTAGGCCTTCCGGTTCTTCCGTGCCTAACCTTCCAGGTCCAAAACAAGCGGAAGCCTTTGCGGTGCCAGGCGATGACAGTCTCGGGTTTGACGATGACCAGCGAGGATGGCTAATCGGGCCAGACTCCGAACAACCACGCCCATAACGCACGGTCCACCACGGTCAACTTCGGCCGTTTCTTGGAGGAGCGCCGGAGCACACCGATCTGATGGCGCAGCGCCAGGATCTCCACCTGGAGGGCGGTGCGCGAGCGCAAGACTGAAGACAGTGCGAGAAGGAACGGACACAGGACACTCAACATCGACTTAGCCAGTCACCTCGGGACATCGGAAACCTAATGATCCCAGAATGATTTAGACTTACGAGAGCCACAATCGGTATGTCCATCCCCAGCAGCAAGACACGCTCAAGGCGATGTCGAGAGCTAGAGTGGCTCGGCGTGGGCATACTTCTAGGCAAAGCCGACTAAGAGTACGAGGTCCATAAATCCACGTAGGTGATTGGTTTAAAATGATTTAGCTGGTGCGCCCGGAGTGATTCGAACACCCGACCTTCTGGTTCGTAGCCAGACGCTCTATCCAACTGAGCTACGGGCGCGCGAGATCCATTATAGCAAGCGCGCGCTCCCAACGATCCTTCCTTCGTCATCCAGCTGGAGCTTCTGATCGCGCCATACTACTGTGCGCCCGAACAACCCGGCTGCCCACACCGCGACGCCGCCGAGATCGCGCACTGGGATCGCGTAGCAATATTTCCAGACGTCGGCGCTTCCCAGGAGCCAACCGCTGACCATTGCCATGGCCATGCGGATCGCGAGCAGCGGCAGCGCGATCCACCACAGCCCGAACCCCGCTGCGATCAGAACCCACAGGCTGGCGTAGGTGATCGGCAAGCCGGCGTACCCGGCGCCACCGGACAGTCGAATGGTCCTCGCCCAGCGGAGTTGATGCCGCCAGGCGCCGGCCCACGATCCCGACGCGAGCCGCGTGCTTACCACCACTTCAGAAATAATGTTGCGCAGTCCCAAAGCGTGCAATTTGTGGCCGAGCTGATAATCGTCGGCGAGGTAATCGGCGATCGCGTGAAATCCGCCGATGCGATCGAGATCCGCCCTCCGAAATACCAGCGTCGAGCCGAGACCAAAGTCCGACACGCCGAACAATCTTGCTACCAGAGTGCTGGGCGCGAAATCGGTCGCGATGGCGAGCGCTTCCAAGCGGCTCGGCCAGTCGCGCACTTCCGCTCGATAGAGGCAAGTAACCAGGCCGATACCCGGCTCGGCGAGCGGAGCCGTGACACGGGCGATGTAGCCTCGAGGTACGCTGATGTCGCTGTCATTCACGATGAGAATGGGGTGGCGTGCCTCCCGCGCCAGATCGATCAGCGATCCGGCCTTCCTATTGGGAGCGGACGTCGTACACACCACCAGGCGGATCGGCAGGGCAGGGAACTCGGCGATCAACCTCTCCACTTCAGTGCGTGCGGGATCATCCGCTCGCCGGATACCGAATAGGATTTCGAACTCAGGATATTGCTGGATGGCGTGGGTGCGAATGGCTTCGTAAAAGCCCGCGTCCTTTCCGTAGACCGGTTTTAGGATGGAGACGGCGAATTGGGGACTGGGGGTTGGGGGTTGGGGGCGGTGGCACAGTACGGCGATGATCACCAATAGTTGATAAACGCCGGCTGCGGCTGCAATGACGATGATCGCTATGGTCACATTGCCAGCAGCGCCACTCCGCAAGCCACCGAGAGTGCGCCGGCCCATCGCAAAGCCGTGACGTTTTCGCGCAGGACCAGCTTTGCGAGAACGGTCTCGAGCGCAACGCTCGCCGCGGTCACGGGAACGGCGAAGCTCAGATCGGCTACCGAAAGCAGCTTCATAAAGGCGAAGAACGAAATCGCCATGAAGAAAACAGCCAGCACGAGCGGCCCGCGTTGTGCCAGCCCGCGCAGCATCCCAGCCAGCCGTCCAGGGCGCAGATCTTCCAGGGCCACCACGTGCCGCTTCATCTCGAAACTTTGCAGCAAATCCGCCAGCACCGTCGAGCCGACAATAATTCCCACCATCCACCACTTCATCGCGCCGATTCCTGCCCGGTGGTATTGGCCGCCGTGAGCCCGACGAAAATAATGCCGACCACGATGAATGCGGTTCCGAGCCAGCGTTGCAAGGTGACCTGTTCGCCGAAGAACACTTTACCGAGCACCGCGCTTGCGACGTAAGCGATGGACGTTACCGGCAGCACGTAGCTCAGATCGGCCCAACCCAGCAGCGTCATCCGCGAGAGCAGCCAAAGGATCAAAAGCAGCGTTCCGAGCAATACCCAAGGGGTGAAGATCAAGCGGATATAGGCCAGTGGAGAAAGACCCAGATCGACGGCCTGGTGCTTCATGCCCCAGGACATAGCGAAGTTGCCGAGAACGTTGGTGGCTACAACAAAAAGAGTAAGGAGCTTGGTTTTGAGATCGACTCGTCGCGTGCCAGCGATGGCCACGGCCCCAGCCATTTTACGATGCGCTTCCCTGCAGCGCCGCGGCGGCTTCCTTCTGTTCTTTGACGAACTTCTTCCGTCCCCGGCTTACAAAGAGATATTCGCGCGCCTCTTTATAGAGACGCGGGATGTCGTTGTTGCGAACGGCGCTCGATACCACGCGCCAGACGGCTTTCGGGCGGAAGTAATATTCCGAGTAGAAGCGCTCCACCCATTCCACCAACTCGCCCCTATCGAATCCGGGATAGACGGCGTTGGGAAGCTGGTGGCCGCCCGAGTCCGTCATGCCCTCGATGCTCACCAGGCCATTCTGCTTGGCGTGCTCGTAGAATTCGGTGCCAGGAAATGCATGGCCGAGAGAAACCTGAATGGTTTCGACGTCCAGCTTCTTCGCGAACTCGATGGTCTTGCGCAACGTCTGCCGAGTCTCACCGGGCAGACCCACGATGAAGTCGCCGTGGATGGTCAACCCGAGCTTGTGGCAGTTCTCGGTGAAGCGCTGCGCCATATCGATGGTGGCGCCCTTCTTGATGTTCTTCAGGATTTGCTCGTCGCCCGATTCGTAGCCCACGATCAGCAATCGGCAGCCGGCGTCCTTCATCGCCTTCAGCGTGTCGTAGTCGGTGGTGACGCGCGAGGTACAGCTCCAGGTGAAATTCAGCGGTCCCAGCTTATTCGACAGCTCAATCGCGCGCGCCTTGCGATAGTTGAAGGTGTCGTCGTCGAAGAAGATCTCTTTGAGGCCGGGAAAATTTTCCAGCGTGTACTTGCACTCGGCCGCGACATCGTCCGACGATCGCAAACGCCAGCGATGTCCGGAATGTGTCTGCGGCCACAGGCAGAACGTACACATGGCTGGACAGCCGCGCGTGGTGTAAAACGAAACGAAGGGATTGAGCAGGAACGGAACATTGTAGCGCTTGAAATCGAGGTCGCGCTTGTAGACCTTGGTCACCCAGGGCAGTTCGTCCAGATTTTCGATGACCCCGCCTTCGGGATTGTGCACCACGTCGCCATCTTTCCAATAGCTGACGCCGGGAAGTTCGGAAAGCGGTGTGCCCTTGGCGTACTGCACAATCTGATGATCGAATTCGCGGCGTACCACGAAGTCGATGGCCTTGGAAGCTCGCAGCGATTTTTCCGGCTCAATGGTCACCGGCGGTCCAACGAAACCCACTTTCATCTTCGGGTTTACGTCCTTCATCATTTCAGCGATTCGGACGTCGACGTTGAATCCGGGGCTGGAGGTGAACAGCACCAACAGTTCGAAATCGTTCGCCATGGCCACCGTCTGCTCGATGCTGAACTTGTGCGGCGGGCCGTCCACCAACTTGCTGTCTTCGAGCATCCCGGCAGGGTAAGCCAGCCACACCGGATACCAATAGGACTCGATTTCGCGCGACGCCGGCCAGCGCGAGCCAGCACCGCCATCGAAGCCTTCAAAGGAAGGTGGATTTAGGAATAGCGTTCTCATGGACCCTTTCAGCTTACGGTGTTTATCGGCTAACAACAACAAACAACAACTCTTGAGCAGATTATTCCGGCTAAAATGCCAGTTTATCAGGTTGAAGCGCGAAACCTAAAGTGGACCGAAGTTACTGCTGTTCATCCGCTCCGCTGTCGGCCACCGCTTCGGCGTCTTCAGCGCCAGCCTGCGCAGCGTCCTTGGAGAACGTCAAATAATTGATATTCAGCTGCACTTGGCCGAAGAATCGCGTATCCACGCGGCTCTCGGTGCGCTGCGGAAGCGAAACGCCATTCTGGAGGTCATAGTCGCGCACGAACTGCATCTTCTTCAACATGAAGGAAGGTGATTTCACGAAGGTGCCCGACTCGCGGACCGGCATATAGGTCTCGGCGTCCAGCCACAATTCGCCTTTGAAAAGCCCCACCTTCTTGGCGCGCGGATTCACATGCAAGACATAGACATCGCGGCCATTCCACTGGTACGTGCCTTTGAATTTGAACTTGTAGTTCTGAGGAGTTAGGGCGACATCGGAGGGACCTTTGGCGGCTTCTACTTCGGCCTTCAGGTAGTTAGCAATGACTTCAGTTTTCACTACATTGTCGCCGCTAAACCCCAGCGCCTTGTAGGTGATCTTGCCCAATTTCGAAATGCTGCGCAAGGCGTGTAACTTGCCCCGCTTCTTGAACTTAGGGACAGCAGCGTCGATATCTATCTCTTCGGTGCCGCCGCGCAACGCACTTTGTTGGGCCTGGGTGGCTTCCAAGTACCGGCTTACCATCTGTTCCTCTGGCATGGGGGGCGCTTTCGGTTCGGAGAAGGCCGCCGGAGAACAGATAGTTACAGCGAGTATAGCCGTGAGAACTGGCTTCAAAATGCTCCTCTGAAGTCCCAAAATAGTACGCCCAGCACTGATAAGACCTGTCTTTCTAATGTACCAGTTACGATTCCTTAACACAACTCCCCTCTCTGTTGTGTTGGATTCCGCCCGCGCGCGTTACGATGCCTCAAAAAGCCCATTCAACCTATAATCTTGCACGGCCGGAACCGCAACTGGCTAAAACTGAATCGGCTGCTGCAGCGTAAAGTTCAAGCGCGTCTCAGAGGGAATCTTCACCTGCTGGCCTTTGGTGAGAACCTCGGCGCCTCCGCCGACGGCCGCTCCCGAAGCCGCCCCGATGGCTGCGCCTCTACCTCCACCGGCCAGTGCGCCGATGATGGCTCCGAGCGCGGTAGCGCCGCCCACTACCTTCGCCGTGCGCGCACCGCGTGAGCTGCTGGCCCGGGTGACGTCCCCGGTGGTTGTGTCGATCATTTGTCCATTGATGGTGATATCGGTCAGGGCCAGAGTCAGGATGGTTTTTCCTTCAAACTTGCCCGATTGCTGGTCCTCCACCAGCTTGGCTATGGCGTCGGCGCCGCGAGGAATGACCGTTTGACCGTTGATCACCACCGGTTCGTCCACGCTGGCGCGAAAGGTTTGACCCAGGTGAGCAACCTTGGAGTCCACCGCATCGATCATGCGAACGGTAATCGGTGTTCCGGCAGGAATCTGGATACCGGCCACCGGAACGGGCGGAGGCGTCTGCTGCGGTGCGAATCCCTGAGGTTGGCTTTGATTTTGGACCGGAGGGGGTGGTTGCGACGGCGGAGGTGCATTTCCACCGAATTCCAGATCGCCTACGTCCTCCACGTTGAAGGTATCCACACGATCGCCGATCGCCATGCGAATGTGGCGTGCGTCACCGCCTACATATTGGCCCGTTACCACGCTTCCGCTGCGGAGGGTGAGCGTATCGGCGGAACAAAGGCTGAATGTAATCCCGCCAATCATAGCCAAACGAAGCACCATAAGATCCTCCCGCACCAATATAAATTATCAACTTCGGAAGGCACAACTAGGCCCGCGTGAATACAAAATGCGTGACTGTAAATCAGCCTTCAGGACTTTGGACGTATCGACGCGGCTGGCTGGTTGCTTGTTAGGAATTCCGTCGAGTACCACGCTGCTGAAAGCCTTCGATCAGGCCGCCTACCAGGTGCTTGCCGCGTTCCAAAGCATCCTCATAGGCGGTGCGGCGCTCGGCGCGCGTGTAGGCTTTCCCGATGCGATAGTAACGCTCGAGCGACAGGCCCGCTACTCGAGTACCGGCATAAGCGATGGCCGCTTTGGGAATCAGACCGCCGCCCCACGGGATTTTGCCCACCAGCTCGCGAGCCAGCGCGCGCCAACCGAAGGCGCCCATGATAATGGACGCAATCTCGCCGCGCTGTTCGTGATAGCCCACATCGCGGTCGTTGGCCGCAGCCAGCAGGAAGGCCATGCGGATCTGGTTCGCGGTGAGGAACGCGGTGTCGGAAGCGAATTCACCAATCGCCCAGGGCAGGGAAATGAACGGTACGATGTCGGGCAACGCAGTTGCCAACGAGAAGAGAGCGTTCTCCTTGGCGACCTTCTTCACCATGCGCCGCGACACCTCCTGGCGAAAAGGCAGAAGATGCAAGGCCAGTGGTACCGCCAGATCCGGCCGCTGGTGAAGGATCGCATGCATGGTGCTCGTTGGGGCTTCCGGATTAAATCCAAAAACGCCGGATTCCTGGGCGTTCAAATCGTGGGAGGGGTCGAAGTAAATCTCCAGGTCGCCTTTGGCCGGCGCGACAGCGTCTTGGGATGCGCGATAAATTAAGCGGCGAACCTGAGCCCGTTTGGCCGCGGAAAGATCGTGCGGAACGAAATAGTCCTCCATGTCGCGGTATTGTCGCTCATGGTCAGCGTAGAGCACCAAGCGGAGCGGCCGTTCGGTGTGCTTGCGGATGTCTTCCGGATCCAGACTACGGATCGCGTCCTTCACGTGGTCGAAAACTTGGATTGACATGTTTGGCTTCCGGTTTGGATCGGGCCCGGCGTTCCAGAGCGATACATCACCTTCAGCTCCTTCCGCCATTCTAATCCTACGCCTATTCGTTCGACCGGAATCCGCGGCGAAAAGTAACGTAACACCCGTTCGTTAGAGGGATGCAAGTCGAGCGCCGGCGACACTAGCAGCAGCCGCGGGGGTTCGCGAATCAATTCACGGCCCGGGAAGTAACCCTTGGCCTGGAACTCATTGCGTTCGACATGCCATTGGACGCGCATCCAATAGTCCAGGGCCTGCAAAGGCAGGTGAACGTCTTCAGACGCCTTCAATTCGATTACCGCCAGCCGCCCGCGATGATCGACGGCCAGCAGGTCCATCACCCCCCGGTCCCGGGCCGCGAACGCAGGTACCTGACCATACACGGGCGCCGGCAGAAGGGCCGCATCAATTTCTTGAATCTGGCTGCGTACTACCGATTCGAGCCATGCTTCGGGGTTATGGCCATCGGTGCGGATAGGCCGCGGGAGCGCGCGCCCGTGCCGCGGTTTAAGGTGTGTATCGAGATTTCCGAGGTGGGTATCGAGATTTCCGTAGTCCAGAAGATCGATGTCTTGCTCCAGACCCTGGTCATCATAAGCGAAGGCGCGATACTGGGCGGCGGCCGGGTCCAGGAACAACAAGCGCAGGCAGGTGGTCTTGGCATGGGCCGACGGAAGATAGAGAGCCAAGCCTTGCAAAGCGAGCGATGGCTCGCGCTGGCGCAGATAGTCGAGCCAGATCAGGCCGAAAGTGAGGACACCATCGGGACGGCTGGCATCGAGCGGCGCTCCGATGGCTGCCCATGCCGCCGCGCCCTGCCGCAGTAAAGCTCGAGGATAAGCCGGCGAGAGCGTGTGTTCCAGATCGGCCTCGGTGGTCAAATCCGCAAGCTTGTAAGCGGGGAACTGGCGGCGGAGAAATTGACGAAACTGCTCGCGAAATCCAAGCCGGGCTGTTCTCTGAGGGACGTTGTCGCGCAACGCCCGGCCGCGGTCCATCAGTTCCAGGGTGCCCTGAGGTTTGCCGAAGCGCGCCACTTTCAGCGCCAGTTTCCCGCGTGTTTCCCGCTCGACGGCGGTGACGCGCCGCACTAGGTTGCGCCGCTGGTCCCAGGCCTGCAACTGGACGCAGGCGCCGCGCACTTCGAGCACAAAATTCTCGGGTGTAATCGCCAGCCACTCCTCACCCGGCTCGCACAGCACGGGATACTGGCTGGATGCAAGGAAGCGCTCGACGGCGCGGAGGATTTCGGTCCCAACCACTTCGGTCACTGCGCTAACCTATTGATCGACAATTGCTGAAAGAAAAATTAGACCAAGTGGAATCTCGCATGGCCGCCGCGGCGGCTCGCGCCGGCCGCAAACGCACCGACATCCTGCTGCTGGCTGTGACCAAAAAGTTCCCAGCCACTGCGATTCGCGACGCCTACGCGCTCGGACTGCGCGACTTCGGCGAAAATTACGTGCAGGAGTTCGACACCAAACGGGAGGAACTGGCCGGTTGCACCGGGCGCCCGCTACCATTTCATTGGCCATCTGCAGTCCAATAAAACCAAAAAAGCGGCGGAGATTTTCGATTGTATCCACACCGTGGACGCCGCAAAAATCGCCCGGCGGCTGGACGGAGATGTGCTCGGGCGTGGACCCTCCCCTGGTATTGAGGTCTTAATTGAAGTAAAATTATCCACCGAGCCAGCTAAAGCTGGGGCCGCGCCTGAAGAGGTGCCGGCGCTGGTGGAGGCCATTCGAGGGTGCCCGCATTTGCGGTTGCTGGGGTTGATGACAATGCCGCCATGGTCTGAGGACGCGGAAAAATCGCGGCCGTATTTCGCGCGCTTGCGCGAACTGGCCAGTGAAAACGGCCTGCAACATCTGTCCATGGGAATGTCGCACGACCTTGAAGTGGCCATTGAGGAGGGCGCGACCATGGTGCGTGTGGGGACGGCTCTTTTTGGTCCGCGCAGGAAAACTTGACTGTCGGTTTCTTCTCGCCTCTACCACCGGCGCGCTCGGGCGTCGCCGATTATTCCGCGGAACTGCTGCGTGCTCTTGCGCCGCTCGGTGCGGTGAAGGTGAACGCGCGTGACGCCGATGTCCCCCTCTATCATCTGGGCAATAACCGGTTGCACGGCGAAATATACGGACACGCGCTCAAAACACCGGGCGTAGCGGTGCTGCATGATGCGGTGCTGCATCATTTCTTCCTGGGTGGCGAGAACGAACGGGAGTATGTGGCGGAGTTCGTTTATAACTACGGGCATTGGAGCGAAGATCTGGCGCGCGAGTTGTGGCGCAGGCGCTCGCGTTCGGCCGCCGATCCGGAGTACTTCCGCTATCCGATGATCAAACGCGTTGCCGAGCGGTCGCGCGCCGTGATCGTTCACAATCCACGGGCGGCGGCCCTGGTGCAGGAGCACGTGCGCGGCACCACCGTGCACGAAATACCGCATCTGTTCGCCCTGCCGGAGGATCTCCCAGCACGGTCTGAAGTGATTCGCTGGCGCGCCGAACTGGGGGTTGCGTCGCATACCTTCCTGGTGGGCGTCTTCGGACACCTGCGCGAATCCAAGCGCTTGCTGGCGCTGCTCAGAGCCTTCCACCGCGCGCGCCGGTCGGCCGACATCGTGCTTCTGGTGGCGGGCGATTTTGTTTCCACCGATCTCGCCCGTTCTGTAGAACCCATGCTGCGCGACGACGCCGGAATACTGCGGATCGGCTATCTTGACGAGCGCGATTTCTGGGTGTGCGCCTCGGCTGTGGATGCCTGCATCAACCTGCGCTACCCCATGGCGGGTGAAACCTCCGGCATCGCGATCCGGCTGATGGGGCTGGGCAAGACCGTCCTGGTGAGCGCAGGCGATGAGACCTCACGTTTTCCGGAAGCGGCCTGCGTGCGAGTGGATCCCGGCCAGGCCGAAGAAGAAATGCTGTGCGAATATCTGGTCTGGCTGGCAAGCTGCCCCGACGACTGCCGCGCCATTGGCCGGCGCGCGGCCGAGTACATCGGCGAGCATCATTCCCCCGCTCACGTGGCCGGGCTCTACTGGCGCGCGCTAACGGACTGCTATCATAAAAGCAAATCGAACTTATTGGTTGCAGAGCCGCGTCCGTAAGGGAAGCCGGTTGTGGTGGGAAAACTAACTGCACTTTTATTGTCGTGCGCGTGGCTGCTTTTGGCCACCTCTACGCCTCCGGCGGCGCCCTACGCAAAGCTGCTCCACGTGCCGGTGGCGATGCGCGACCACGTGCGGCTGGATACCAATGTTTTCCATCCTGCCGGCAGCGCCAGATTCCCAACGGTTCTGATTCGAACTCCGTATGGCAAAGGTGGGGACCTTCCGGCGGGCTACCAGTCCTTTATGAACCACGGCTATGCGGTGGTGATGCAGGACGTGCGCGGCCGCTACGCATCGGGCGGCGTGTTCGACGTTCTGAACCAGGAGGGCCCGGATGGCTACGACACGCTGAACTGGATCGCGGCGCAGCCCTGGTCGGACGGCAAAGTCGCCATGATCGGGGGGTCCTACGTGGGCATCGCGCAGTGGCAAGTGGCGCTGTTGGATAATCCGCATCTGAAGGCGATTTTTCCGGTGGTTTCGGGATCCGACGAATATCTGGACCGCTATTATTCCGAGGGCGGAGCGATGAAGCTGGGCCACCGTCTGTTGTGGATGTCGCAGAACCTGACGGCGCCCGGAAGCGCCAAGCCGAAATTCGCGGATTACATTAACCATCTTCCGCTGCGCACCGTGGATCGCGCCGCCACGCGCCGGACGCTCGCGTTTTACCAGACTATTTTGAATCATCCGACCTATGATTCTTTCTGGAAGAATTTGAGCGTGCAGGAGAACATCGATCGCGTGCATGTTCCCGTTTTCGCGGTAGGCGGCTGGTACGACAATTTCGTGGAAAGCGATCTGGATGCATTCTCCGCGTTGCACAAGCTGTACGGCCGTCTGGACGACAAACACCGCATCATGATCGGCCCTTGGGCGCACAACATGTCAACGCCGTTTCAGGGTGTGAGTTACGGAGACGACTCTTCTTCTCCCATCCGCAGTTATCAGATCGAGTGGTTCGATCATTGGCTGAAGGGCTCAGCCGAAGACGCCCGGCGATTTTCTCCGGAGAAGTGGCACGCCGTGCGGGCCGAGGTGGATGAAGCGCCGGTGCATATCTTCGTGATGGGCGTGAATCGCTGGCGGGATGAGCCGGATTGGCCGCTGGCTCGGGCTCGAACCACGGCGCTGTATCTGGCCAGTGAACATGCGGCCAATGCCGTGAATGGCGGAGGCGTCCTGCAATGGAAACCGGAGCGGGCGAAGACGCTGGACACTTCCGCCGATTCGTTTACCTATGATCCCCGCAATCCGGTGCCGACGCTCGGTGGCGCCGTGTGTTGCGATCCGAAGATTATTCCGTGGGGACCCATCGATCAGAGGCCGGTGGAGAAGCGCAAAGACGTGTTGGTCTATACCAGCGCTCCGTTGAAGCAGGACTTGGAAGTGACCGGGCCGATTCGTTTCGTGCTCTATGCATCGACGTCGGCCCTGGACACCGACTTCACCGCCAAGCTGGTGGATGTGTTTCCCAACGGCGAGGCGCGCAATTTGACCGATGGCATCTTGCGAATGCGCTATCGGGGTGGTCTGGAAAAGACTGAATTAGCCGAGCCGGGCAAGGTTTATCCGATGACGATTGACGTGGGCGTGACCAGCAACGTGTTCCTGGCCGGCCATGCGATCCGCATCGAAGTGTCCAGCAGCAACTTCCCGCGATTCGACCGCAACCCCAACACCGGCCGTGCGTTCGCCGACGAAACGATTCTCAAGAAGGCGCAGCAGACCGTTTATCATTCGGGCAAGTATCCGTCGCGCCTGCTGTTGCCGGTGGTTCCGGCGTCTGATAACGAAGCGCACCGGCTGGGCGCGGAATTGACTTCGGCGAGCGCCGCGCGGTATGGTGCGAAGAGAAGCCCGGTGGTTTCAGTGAAGCCCAACCCGATACCGGCGCGGTAGCCAAGTGGTAAGGCAGAGGTCTGCAAAACCTTTATTCACCGGTTCGACTCCGGTCCGCGCCTCCAACAATTCCTTAGGTGAACGACGATCTGCGTACCTTGATTTGTACGGTGGAATGACGTACATTGTTAGTGATCGAACTGGAGCTTAGGGATGCCAGAGCAAAACCCCAACCGCACCGCCCGCCTGGAGGCGCGCATCGCACCTGAAACGCTTGCAGTCGTCCGTCGCGCCGCGGAAATCCAGGGGCGTTCGGTTAGCGATTTTGTCGTCGCTGCCGCCCAGGAGGCCGCGCAAAAAACGGTATCCGAAGTAGAGGTCATTCGGCTGTCGCGCGAGGCGCAGGAGCAGTTCGTAAAGCTTCTGACGAGGCCGCCCAAACTGAACCCGGCCTTGAAGCAAGCTTTCGCGCGTCACCGGAATCTCATCGGGAAGTGAGTGAGCGAGACCTTTCGGATTGAACCGCTCACGGACGAGCACCACCGAACCGGATTCGTGAGTGGCTCCGCCGCGCTCGATCGATATTTTCAGACGCAAGCCTCCCAGGATGTCCGGCGCCGGATCGCTACCTGTTTTGTCGCTGTCCGCTACGATTCGGGACAAATCGCCGGATACTACACCTTGAGCGCAACCAGCATCGCCTTGGATACTCTTTCCCCGCAGCTTACTAAGAAACTGCCGCGCTACCCAGTGGTTCCGGCGGCTTTGCTTGGCAGGCTCGCCGGTGCACGCACTCAGCAGGGGCTGGGTCTCGGCGGCGTTCTGCTGGCGGACGCCTTGAAGCGCTCCGCGCGGACGGAGATGGGGGTGTTCGCCATGGTTGTAGATGCCGGGAACGAAGCGGCGCAACGCTTCTACGAGCATCATGGCTTTACGCTTCTGCACGGCGCGAGCGGGCGCCTGTTCCTCCCGATCGATACCGCACTCCGACGTCTCGCCTCACGCTGAGCTTTAGAGCTACCGGGAAGCTGTGTTCCCCAGAAGGGCGCGAATTTCGGCAGCGCTTGCTGAGCCTCCCACGCTG
This sequence comes from Bryobacterales bacterium, assembly GCA_963781905.1. Taxonomy (GTDB): domain Bacteria; phylum Acidobacteriota; class Terriglobia; order Bryobacterales; family Bryobacteraceae; genus Palsa-89. The sequence goes on along the minus strand of CAWAHZ010000010.1, from coordinate 1,816,085 downwards.
GGGCTGCTTCCCGGCGCTCGGGTCTCTCTAGAGGCAGGTTCACCCGAGCCACCAGGATTTCGAACAGCCGCGGCAGGTACGGGAGCTGCTCCGGCTCGCGCAATCTCGCTGCCCGCCAGATCGATGGGCTTGCGGCCCTTGCTATCGAGAAGGTCGGTTTTGGCCCCCTTCGCTAGCAGGTATCGCACTTCATCTGCTTTTCCCTTCTGGGCCGCCACGTGCAGCGCCGTCATCCCCTCGGTGGCGGAGGGCGCGCGGGAAATGCGATAGGAATACGTCAGCGTACCCGTGACCTGCGCGTTCACATCGGCGCCGTGTTCGAGCAGCAGATCCATGATCGCCGTGTTGGCCGGCCCGCCCGAGCTGGTGGAAGAAGCCAGGCCAGTTCCCCGGCCGCCGGTTCCCACGCCCGCCGCAATCAGGAACGGTGTGAGACCCATCCCGCTGATATTGGGAGAAGCGCCCTGGTCGAGAAGCATTCGAACCACTTCCACGTCGCTCGAAATGGTGGCGCGCAACAAAGGCGTGCACCCGGTATTGTAGAACTCCTCGATAAAACGTCCGCTGTTCCCGCCACGGCTGGGGCGATGCATATTGAGCTGCGCGTTTACATCCACGCCCGCGGCCAACAGCGCATGGATCATCTCGAGGCTGGAGACCGGCGGACCGGCCGAAGCACGCGGCCGAGGGGGAGCAGTGGGGATACGGATTGTGAGGAGCGCACTACGGAAGGGGGCGATTACGGCTTCCCTCCGATCGATGGCGATGTAGAGCGCGGTGCGCCCCCACCAGTCCCAAAGATTGGGATTTGCGCCGCGATCGAGCAGGAGCTTGGCAACGTCATTACGGTCGTTGTCGAGCGCGATGAGCAACGGGGTGACGCCTTCCGGAGTCGGGTAATTCACATCGGCGCCCGCGCCGATCAGTTCTTCTACGCAGGCATAGCAGCCGCTGCGGGACGCGTATAGGAGCGCGGTCAGCCCGCCCACCGGGCGATATTGCGCGCGTGGCTCGGAGGTAATCTGGCTCCCCCAATCGCTGGTGAGAGCACGAGGCTTGAAGTCGGCGCCGTTCGAAAGTAGCAGCTTCACGATCTCGCCCGGATTTTTCGGCGCATCGGCCGCCCACATCAACGCCGTTTGATGGTGAAACGTTTCCTTCGCATTCACATTGGCGCCGGCCTTGATCAGCATTTCCACTACCGGCAGTTCCCCGGTCTTAATCGCGAGCATTAACGCGGTCTCGCCGTCCTGATTGGGCTTGTCGGGCTGTGCCCCGGCATCCAGCAGCGTTCTCACCATCCGCGCGTCGCCCAGCTTGGCGGCTTCCGCCAGCGGCGTGGATCCGAACTCATTGGCGACGTCCACTCGCGCTTTCTTCGCGATCAGCGCGTCCAGGATTTCGTAATACAAATGGTAGACCGCCCACTGTATCGGGCGCGTACCGTCGGGTTGAGCCGCATTTACATCCGCTCCGGCGCGAATCTGTTCGAGCGCGGCTTTGCGGTTTCCCTGTTCAATAAGATCGGCGAGAGAACCTTTTGTCGTTTGCGCGCAGAGCGGCAGAGTGGCGGCGGCGAGAAGAAGTGTGAGGATTCTAGACAACGTTGGGATCGATTTTGTCATGATGAGCCCACAGTCCTTTGGCTGCGTCATACGCGAATTTGTTCGGATCTTTCCACGTTCGCGGAAGGCCTTTCAGAAGGCCATCGTCGAGCATCTCCTGTGGTCCTTCGCCTTCGCGAACTTGTTTGAAAAGGCGCGTGCGAAGCTCATCCATCATGTCGCGTTCGGCTTTGAATTCGGTTCGCGTCATGACGGGACCATACGCGGGTACAATCTTGGTCTCCTCGTTGGCGAACTTGAACAGAACATCCATGGCATCCAAGCGGCCGCCGATCCAGGCGCCGGTAAAATAATCGAGCGCGGGGTCGCGCAGGGGCGATGCGACGTCGCCCACCGCGAGAACATTCGAAGTTCGGAAATAAACGTAAATGTCGCCGTTGGTGTGGGCCAATGGCAGGTAGCCGTAGTCGATCTGCTCGAGACCCACCTTTAAAGAGCCCGTGGTTTCGAAAACATCGGTGGGCCAAGCGGCTTTGGGACGGGCCTTTTGGTACCGATCTTCGGCGGGAACCCAATAGTCGGTCGACAGCCACTGGCGCGTGCGTTCGTGCGCGATGATCTTCGCGCCGGCTGCTGTGAAGGCTTCATTGTTGCCCGTCTGATCCAAGTGATAGTGCGTGTTAAAGAGGGTCTTAACCTTGGCGGGGGCATCGAAACTCTTCGGAGCGCCGCTGTCCACCAGCACGAGCCCATCGTCGGTTGTGAGAGCCAGCACGTTCGCGCCGCCTGCATTCAGTACCGCGATCTTCTCGCTGAGCCGGTTTTGCGCGAATATCCGGCGTGCGGTCCACAGGCCTAGCGCGCCCGCCGCGCCACTTCTCAGTAGCTCTCGACGATTCACTCGGCCCTCCGTGGTGAAACCTTTGGCTCTGGGCGTTCACACGAGTGTGAACGCGGCACGCACGAGTGCGTGCGCCACGGCGTGCAGAACATTCCCAGTGCTTGCATCGCTACACCCCCGCAATCGTACCGGTGCTGTCGCCGAACTTGTCGCGTTGCAACCCCACCTTCTGCAACAGCGTCAGGTGAAGATTTGCGATCGGGGTACGTTCCGGCAGCAGCAGGTGCTGGCCCACCAGCTTCATCTTCCCCGAGCCGCCCCCCACTAAAATATTCGGCTCCGGATAATTGTTATGCAGGTCGCTATTGCTCATGTTCGATCCGTACATGAAGATGGAATGGTCCAGCAAACTTCCTTGCCCGTCGGGAGTTTCCGCCATTTTCTTCACAAATGCCGCGAATTGCTCGACGTGCCAGGTTTGGATCTTGACCAGCTTGTTGATCCGTTCGATATCGTTGGCGTGATGCGACACGGGATGGAACGAATCCGGAACCCCGATGTGGTTGTAGGTGCGGTTGGTGCCTTCAGCCACCATGATGTAGGAGGCCACACGGGTGAGGTCGGCCTGAAACGCCAGCGCCAGCAGGTCGAACATCAGCTTCACCTGCTGATCGAACTTGTCGAGCGGCCCCACCGGAGCATCCGGAATTTTCATGTCCGCAAGACTTTTCGAGTTTGCCATCTTGGCGCGGCGCTCGATCTCGCGAACGCTGTCCAGATAGCCGTCGAGCGCGGCACGGTCACCGCTCCCCAGTTCGCTCTGGAGCTTCTTGGTGCGGTCCATGATCAGATCCAGCAGGCTGCCGGTCTGGTGATTGATCGACGCGCGTTCCTGCGGCGTGTCGCCTTCGCCAAACAGCTCCAGGAAAACTTTCCGCGGATTGTACTCCATCGGCAGCGGCGAATCGGCATCGCGAAAAGAAAGAGTGGTGTAAGATCCGCCACCGCCCGCCGCCACTTGCACGGTGGTCTCGGAAGCCAGTTCCAAAGACGGCAGCGGCGTGTCCTGGCCGATAAATTTCGCGATCACTTGATCCAGCGTGGTGGCCATGTGCGCTTTGGGGCCGCCGGTATCGGGACGCGTGGCGCTCAACCAGGTCGCGGGATTGAAGGTATGCACCGATCCCGCGCTGGCCGCGTTTTCGAGGTTGCCGAACGACGTTACGTACTTTTTGTATGGTTCGAGTGAAGCGAGGATCGGGCTGAGCTTGAAGTCAGCGCCCGAACCACTCGGCGTCCATTTGTCCATGGCGGGGCCGTGCGAGGTGTTGAACATGATGGCGCCGTGGGGGATGTAGAAGAACGCTGCCCGCGTCTTGGGAGCCGCAGCCGTTTGGGCCAGCGCCGTCCCCGCGGGCACCATGGCACTCAGAAACGGCAGCGCGAGCCTCACTCCGGCAGCTTTCAATACCGTTCTGCGGGCGATGTGTTTTTTGGTGATGAACATGTGATCTCCTAGCGGCTCGCCGACGACGTAACTACGCTCTGCTTCCCAGCGGCTGCCGGGCCCTGCTTGCGAAACGCATCCGTATTCACGATTCCCAAAACAATGGAAGAAAACTTGTAATTGTCTTTCGCGGCCGCGCGGACGACGGCGCGAACCTGCGGCATATCGAAATATTCCAACTGCCGGTTGATGGCGTACATCATGAGCTTTTCCGTAAATGCCTCGGCGAAGGTGGCCGGCCGAGCGACAAGCTGCGCTTTCAGATCCACTGGACCGTCGATCGCAACGCCATTCGGCAGCACCGTTTTGGCGTCGATGGGAGCCTTGGCCTGGCGGTCCGTGGTCCGCCACTCGCCGATCGCATCGAAATTCTCGAGAGCCAGACCCGTGGGATCGATGACACCGTGGCACTGGTTGCAGCTCGCCTTATCGCGGTGTTGCTCCAGCCGCGCACGGACCGTCTTGGGCAGCTCGCCCGCCTTTTGCGAAAGGTCAGTCGCGGTGTTCGGCGGCGGAGGCGTGGGAGGGGTGCCGATGAGCTTGTCCAGCACCCACGCGCCGCGCAACACCGGGGACGTGCGGTCCCCATACGAACTCCGCATCAGCACCGCCGCCTTGCCCAGCAGGCCGTCGCGCTCTTTCTCGGTCAGTGCAACCTCGCGGAACTGCGGGCCGAAGACGCCGGAAACGCCGTAGTGGCGAGCGAGCCGCTCATTCAGAAAAGTATGGTCGGAGGTGAGAAGCTCGAGGACGCTGCGGTCTTCGAGAAGGATGCTGCTAATGAAATCCTCCGCTTCCTTCGAGAAATCGTGGCGCAGTTGTTCGCTGAACCCTGGAAATAGATTCGGATCGGGCTGCACCGAATCGAGAGTGGTCAGGTTCAGCCACTTCATCGCAAAACTGGTGACCAGGCTGGAAGCCTTCGGGTCCGCCAGCATGCGCCTCACCTGACTTTCCATGGCGCCAGGCTTGGTTAAGCCGCCCGCCGAGGCAAGGTTCAACAATTGCTCATCCGGACCAGTGTTCCACAGGAAGAACGAAAGGCGCGAAGCCAGTTCGAGATCGGTGAGAGCGAACTCGGCGCCGGGAGATGCGTTGCCTGGTCCGCGAATCGCGCGGTAGAGAAAATCCGGGCTAGCCAGAACGGCCGCCACCACTTGCTCGATCCCCTGGTCGAAGCTGCCTCCATTCTGTCGTCCGGCTTCATAAAAGGGCATCAACAGGTCCACATCCTCGGCGGTAACCGGCCGGCGGAAGGCGCGTCGCGCCAGGTGCTCCGCAATCTGCTTGGCGCACGCCTGCTCCCCGATCGGCCTCTTCTTGTCACCTTGAACACCCCGGGGATCGCACACAAAAATCAGCGAACGGCTGGCAGTCTTTGAAACCCCGGCAGGCTGGAACGGTCCCACGATTTCGATGCCGTCTGCCAGTCGCGCCATGCGGCCATTGCCGGAGCCAAAGCCCAAGACGCCGATCCCGCCGAATCCGCCTGCCACATTCTCGTCTGATTCCACGTCGGCGCGGTCGATGAATGCCACCACGATATCGCGCACACCGGCCTCGACGGTGACAGGAATTTTCGAGAAGCGATCCATGATCGCGGCTCGCGCCTCGGCTGCCTTGCGATCCGCCAGCGCCTGATCGGTGGGGCCGCCGATGGCCTTGCGGAACACGATTCTGCCGTCAATCATGATCACCAGCGTGCTCTCGTTTTCCATGGTGCTGGTGTACAAGCCCAGCCCCAGGTCAAGCAGGCTGATGTGATACTCCCCGTCGGTCGGAAAATCGTGCTTGAAACGCACACCGCCGCGCGTGCCCAGGGGTAACGGCTGATCGCCATTTTGAAGCGCCGAGATCAAGTACTTCACATTCGAGACATGCCCGGCGGGATCGCCAATGGCCAGCTTCGCAACGTGCCGGGCAGCGCCGATGTACTGGTCGAGGAATGCGGGTGAAACGCTCAGCGCGTCGGCGATGTTGTCGAAGCCGTCCACCTGGATATCCTGCGGCAGCACGTCCTTTGGATTGACGTCCACACCGACCAGATCTTTCACCGCTGCGGCGTATTCAGTGCGGTTCAGGCGTTCGATTGGCACGTAGCCGGCGGTGGGGCCTTTGGGGTGGGAATCAAGCGTGTTCTCCATCCAGGTAACGAAGGAATCCACGTCCTTTCGCGGCGGCTGGGGATTTCCCGGCGGCGGCATCAAGTGTCCGCGCAATTTGCGCAGGGCTTTCTCCCAGGTGCGCGCGTCATCGGGCGCCACCGCCAGATCCAGACTCTCCAACGCCAGGCCGCCCATCTTCGCGCGCGTCGAATGACAGGTGAAGCAGTAGGTGGCGAGCATCGCGTGATATTGATCCGGTATGCCTGGTGCAGTCCCGGCCGAAGTCTGCCCCATGCCTCGCGAGGCGATGAGAAACACAAGCGCGGTGACCGGAATAGAACGCTTCATCGATATTAATTCTATCGCTGGATCAATAATTTGCGGCCGAATCCATCTTATAATAAATGCCACCGAACCGCAGATGGAAGCCGTCCCGAATCAGGCCCGGTCCATGGAGATCGTATAGTCATACCATTCGACGATCTTGCCGTCCTTGAGGAAAAACACGCCGACACCATGCCACATCTTCAGGCCCCCGCCGGTGAAGTGGTCATGACGCTCGTTGAACACCATCGGGCCTTTGGCAAATGTTTCGATCACCTCAAAGCGTTGGACCATATCGAGGAAAGATTTGATGCGGTCCGTCACAGCCTGCCGGCCTTTCACCGGCTCCTGACCTTCTGACATTCGGTAAGCGCCATTATCGGCGAAGAACGACATAACCCGGCTGAGATCGTGGCTCGGCCACGCCGCGCAAAAGTCATTCACCACTTGAACATTTGCTTTTTCGGTTGCACTCCACTCCGCGGCATCGGCGGCGCGGGGCATTGCTGCGATGCCGGCTAAACCAAGACCCGCGGTACTGAACCCAGCAGTACTTAACATTGATCGGCGCGTAAGGCCGGAAGTATCGGATTTCATAACACCTAGTATGATTTCATAGCACCTAGTATGAGTGCCGAATGACATCCGTCCTCCATTCGTGGGAACATCTTCTTTAGATACCTGAAGGAGTTCGCACATGCTTCGACGAATCGAGGCTGTTCTCATCGCGGCCGCCGTGGCCATCGCCATCTATCCGTCCGCGGCCCGTGCGCAGGCTGCCGGACCCGCCGCCTGGCAGAACGATCTCAAACCCATCGCGCCCGCGGATTGGAACTATGATTTTGCCGCCCACCTGCTGGAGCGTGCCGGCTTCGGTGGGACGCCGGACGAAATCCGGGCGTTGGCGAAACTGACGCCCGCGCAGGCGGTCGCTCGGCTGGTGCGTTTCGAAGGGACCGATGCCAGCCGCCTTCCGCCCTTTGATCATTCGGGAATTCATGACCCCGGGCTTGAGCCGTTTCCTCCCAGCCGTCCCGCCGTTACCGATGAAGCCAAGAAGACCGGGGAAGCGCTCGGGATCAAAGTGAAGCCGGAAGGCAGCCGGCGGCTGCAGCCAGTGGTCAACGAATTTTTCTATTGGCTGCGCGCCAGTGCGCTCGAGACCAACCGCGTCGCTTATTGGTGGGCGAATCGAATGCTCGACAGTCCTCAGCCGCTGCGCGAAAAGATGGCCCTGTTCTGGCACGGCCACTTCGCGGTCAACGAAGCCAAGGTCCGCGACTATCGCAAACTTCTGGATCAATTGCAGCTATTCGAGAATCAAGGCACCGGCAACTTCAGAGACCTGATGGTGGCCGTGGCCGAAGATCCGGCCATGCTCACGTTCCTGGACGCGGGCGTCAACGTGAAAGGCGCCGCGAACGAGAACTTCGCGCGCGAAATCATGGAGATGTTCACCATGGGCGTGGGCCATTACACGGAGCCTGACATACGCGAGGCCGCGCGCGCTTTCACCGGATGGAATTACGTCGACACCAAGTTCGTGGTGAATAAAGACCAGCACGACGACGGTGAAAAGACGTTCCTCGGCAAGACCGGCCGTTTCGATGGCGTGAACGTCATCGACATCATCCTGCAGCAGCCCGCCACGGCCGATTTCATCGCGGGCAAGATTTATCGTTTCTTTGTACGTGAGGATCTTTCGCCCGAGCTGCAGAAGCAATTGGGCGCTGTGCTGCGCGATCACGATTATCAAATCACTCCGCTGCTCGAAACCATCTTCCTCTCGCGCGATTTCTATAGTCCGGCGTCGGTGGGCACGCAGATTAAGAGCCCGGTGGAACTGGCCGTCTCCACTTATCGCAAGCTCGGTCTGGCGAATGTTCCCGGCGTGCCCGATTTCAACGTCGCCACGGGCGTGCTGGGCCAGCGCCTTTTTGCTCCTCCCACGGTAGCCGGTTGGGCCGGCGGCACCAGTTGGATCACGCCCGGCCTGCTTTTGGAGCGCGCCAATTTCGGCCGCGACGTTTTATTTCCCGACATCAATTTCCTCCCGCCGGACCGGTACACAGCGGATCCGGAAGTGCGCCGCGTTGCCGACCGCATCCGCCAAGGCCAGGACATCACCTCCGCCACGAAGCCCGATGGCAAGAGCGGCGACCTTGCCGAATCGAACATGGCTGCCGACCGCGACGAGGATTTCAACACGCGTTACGGCAGTTTTCGCGGCTGGCAGATGGCCATCGAACGCGTGAAGCCGATTCCGCGCGATACGGCGCAGATCAATCTGTCGCGCATGGTGCTCGATCAGCACCTGGCCAACACCTCGCAGGTGGTGGACTATATGATTCATCGTTTCATGCGCGTGCCACCCGGTGCGGAGGCCCGCCAAAAGATGATTTCCTTCCTCGATAAAGAACTTGGCACGACGGATATTTCCGCCGCGCAAACCTATCTTGAAGATCCGTTGCGGTTGGTGCTGCACCTGATCATGAGCCAGCCCGAGTACCAGTTGGGTTAGTGGGGAGCCTCGCATGAAGAAAAATCATTTCTCGTTTTCCGCATCCAGCCGGCGCGATCTGCTGCGCCTCGGCATGTACGGCATCGGAGTGAGCGCGGCAGCGGTTCCCATGCCGCTTTTCGCGCAGGCCGCGGCGGCGCTTTCGAACCAGGCCAATTCGCACGGCCAGGCTCAGGGCCAAGCTAAGGGAAAGATACTGGTCGTGCTCGAGCTTTCCGGGGGCAACGATGGGCTGAATACGCTGATTCCTTACGGCGACGACGCGTATTATCGTCACCGGCCGCACATCGGCATTGCGCGTAAAGATCTGCGGCCCATCGACGATCATTTCGGATTTAGCCGCGGCATGGCCGGCTTCGAGCGCTTGTACAAGAACGGCAAGCTGGCCATCGTGCATGGCTGCGGATACGAGAATCCATCCTTCTCGCACTTTACGTCCATGGCTTATTGGCACACCGCCGCGCCTAACAGCGGCGAACAGTATGGCTGGGTGGGACGCCTGGCCGATGCCATGGCGCCCGATGCGCCGCCCAATTTTCTGGTGAATATCGACACGCGGCAATCGCTCGCCGTGCGCAGCCGCCGGCATGTGCCGGTGGTATTCGACGATCCCAACAAATTCTCGCAGGATGTCTTCTTTGACGAGCGCGCGGCGCTGCCGTCGCCGATAGTGGACGAGAAGATCACCAACCCCTCACGCCGCTTCCTATTGGACACCGCACAGAGCGCCAAGCAAGCTTCGGCGCTAGTTCGCGAGGCGTGGTCAAAATATCATTCGCCGGTGGATTACGGCGTGGTGGGGCTCGATCTGCCCAAGGTGGCTGCGCTGATCGAGGCAGGCATGCCCACGCGCCTTTATTACACGGCCTATCGCAACAACGCTTTCGACACGCATGTTTTCCAGAACGATACGCACCGCAGGCTATTGACCTATGCCTCCGATGCCGTCGCCGCTTTCATGCAGGATCTGGAGCGCATCGGCCGCGCTGACGACGTAGTGGTAATGGTCTTCTCGGAGTTCGGCCGCCGCGTGCCCGAAAACGTCAACCTGGGAACGGATCACGGCGCCGCCAACCTGATGTTCGTCGCCGGAAAACAGGTGAAGGGCGGTCAATATGGGACCATCCCAAGCCTCACCAAGTTGGATGTTGGCGACAATCTGGTGTTCACCACTGACTTTCGGCGAGTGTACGCGACGATGATCGCGGGATGGCTGGGACTGAAAGACACGCGCGAACTGCTCAACGGCGATTTCCAGCCGTTCGAAATGTTCCAGCGCGCCTAAAAGACCGCTCCCTTTGGTCACGGCTCGGTAAGCGCCTGTGTGCCGATGTACCGATTCCGAGCCGCGACCAAAGGAAGCGGTTTTAGGTCTTGAGCAGTTCGAGCAAAGCAGTCGACACCGCTTCCGGGTTTTCGCGCGGAAGAAAATGCCCTGCGCCGGGAATCACGCGACGCGCAACCAGGGCGGGGAACACCTTGCGCTCGCCCGGCGTTACCTCAGAGGAGGGACGCGCCAGGGGATCGGTTGCGCCATATAAAAGAATTGACGGCGCTACGATGGGCGGCCGCTTCGCGAGCTCGCGCTCGGTTTGCATAAAACGTTCTTCGCCCGGTGCGTTTCCATTCCGATGACGATAGGAATGAATTACGACGTCGACGAAATCGGGATTATCGAATGACGGCGCGGTGCGATTGTACTCTTCGTCGCTGAAATGCCAGCCGGGAGACCAGATCTGCCACAAGAACTTGCAGAGGCTGCGCCGATTAGCCGCGAGTCCCAACCGCCCCCGCTCGGTATTGAAATACCACTGATACCAAAACTCGCGTTCCACCTCGGGGGGCGCAGGCTGCGGCGAAGCGAAAACATTCTGGATGGTGTAGCCGCCGATGATCACGATGGCACGCACGCGCTCGGGATGCAGAGCCGCCGCGATGGCTGCCGCTCGTCCGCCCCAATCGTATCCAGCGAGCGCCATTTGCTCCAGGCCCAGAGCGTCGGCGAAATCAATCAAATCCTGACCAATCGCAGCTTGCTCGGCCATGCGAGGCGCGGACGCGTCCCGGAATCGTGTGGGTCCGTAGCCCCGCAGATACGGCACCAGCACTCGATGTCCAGCCTTCGCCAGCGGCGGAGCGACGTGGTCGAATGCGTGGGCGTCATCGGGAAAGCCGTGCAGCAGGACAATCGGGAATCCTTGCGGGCTGCCGCTCTCTTCGTAGGCGATGTCGAGAATGGGTGTCTGAACGGACCGAGCCATCGATTGTCCTTGTGCTATCGATTGTCCTTGTGCTAACGAAGCGACAGCCGCTTGAAGGAACGTCCTGCGCTTCACTTGGGAGGGGCTTCCATCGGTTGCAAGAAGAAATTGTTCGGATCGCGCAGGATGATCACGCGCTGGCCTTGCGGCAGAGTGACCGGTGCGCCACCGGTGGTGATTACCGAAAATCCCGCGCTCTTCAACGACGCCGTCAGCGCGTCGATGTTGCGCACGAATAAACGAAGCATTCCCTGGCCGGGGGTGGGAAAGGGAACGTCCAGGCCCTTGTTACCCGCGGAAGTGAATCGGATTTGGTCCGATTTCAATCCGAGCATGCTTTCGTACAGCGCTGCGGCCTTGTGCGGATCGCTGACGCCGATCACGAGGGCCGCTCCCGCAGTAACAGACGGGTCCACTTCCACTGGGAATCCATCCGGGTCGTCGAGTTTCGTGCGAATTGCACCGGGCCGGTGAAGCATCAGGGTGACGGCTCGGGGCCCTGCCTTCGGCGTTCTCGCCTCGCCCCACTGCACCAGTTCGATTCCCATCGCTGATCCCGGAATCTTCAACACGGCCGCGCGGAATTGTTTGCCGGGCACACCATACAAATTCGCGACCGCTGGATTATCCGTGAACTTGTGCTCTCCGGGCGGGCCGGCGATTTCCAGGCCGAGCTTGTCATGATAGAACGCGAGCGATTGATCCAGGTCCGAAACGATGTGCAGGAACGGCCCGATACCGACAACCGGGCTCTCAGTCTGCGCGAAGGCTACAGTGCAGCCGATCAAAACCAACAGCAGCCGAGCGGCGAATGCAAGCATGTGAATTATTATGTCGCATGCGGGACGACGTTCGGAGCAGACCGTAGAGCCTGGACACGTTCCATCCAGGTGGCAAATCGCTCGGACCCATTCGGCGAAATGCACATCGCAAGCCCGTCCGCGGAACGCTGCGCTTCTTCTTCAGCCCTCTCGAACATCTTCTCTTCGTATGCCGCAATGGCGCCAGACGGGTCGGGCGCCTCCACCATCCCGAGGGCCAACGCAGCACCGTCCTGCATCGCGAGATTCGCTCCCGCGCCCGCGAACGGCGACATCAGGTGCGCTGCATCGCCAATCAGAGTGACGTTCGGCTGGCTCGGCCAGCGGATGCCCACCGGTAGAGCGGTAATGGGTCGCGCAATGAAAGTGTCATCGCAGGCGCGAATGAAGCTCGTGATCGCGGGATTCCAATCCTGAAATTGAGCGAGGATCGCCGAACGTGTCGCAGCCGGATCGGCGAAACGAATCCCAAGCGCGGCAAAGCCGTCCTCCGGCATTCTAAACGCGGCGTAGATTCGAACGCTTCCATCCCCGTTCCTCTGGGCCATGAGGCCCTTATCGTCTTCCAATGCGAAGAAGCTGCCTCGTCCCACTTTGGCGGAGACTTCCGGGTGCCTGGTTTCAACATCGGAAATGCCCATTTCGATAAAGCTGACACCCGTGTATGCGGGTTTGGCATCGGAGACCATAGGCCGAACGCGCGACCAGGCACCGTCGGCGCCCACCAGCACTCCAGCCCTGATTGAATTACCGTTCTCAAAGTGCAGAACGTGACCGGCTCCCCCTTCCGCGGGCTCAACCGAACTGAGACTGTAATTCCAGCGAATGGTTTCCGGAGCCAATGAATCGAGAAGTATTTTTCGAAGACGGGGACGGTCCACTTCGGGCCGGCTCATGACATCCGGTTCGCTGATTTCATCCCACAGCAACTTCCCATGCTTGTTGGCGATGCGCAGGTCCTGGCCTTCGGGCCGCGCGATGGCTCGGAACTCATTCAGCAACCCGGCTTGCTCCAGCGCCCATTGACCGGACTCTACGTGCAAGTCCAGCGTGCCGCCCTGTGTTCTGCCGTCGCGCGACGGCTCGCGTTCAAAGACGGCAATATCCAATCCCGCCTTTTCGAGTACACGAGCGAATACCAAACCTCCGGGTCCGGCGCCGATGACAACAATATTGTGATATTCCAAGTTCAAGCGTGAGGGATGAATCTGAGCGACGATTCGTTCATGCAGTATCGCAGATTGGTGGGCTCGGGTCCGTCGTTGAACAGGTGACCCAGGTGCCCGTCGCAGCGGGTGCAATGCACTTCCGTGCGTTTGACCAGCAACGTGAAATCAGACCGCGTACGGACGTTCTGCTCGGCGATGGGCGCCCAAAAGCTGGGCCAGCCTGTGCCCGAATCGAACTTGGTGTCGGAGCTGAACACGGCGTTGTCGCAGCAGATGCAGCGAAAAAGTCCATTCTGGTGCATCTGATAGTAGGTCCCGCTGAATGCCACGTCGGTTCCTTGCTGGCGCGTCACATAATACTGCTCCGCGCTCAGTTGCTTGTGCCATTCTCCGCTGGAGTGGGTCACCTTCTTGACGCTGGCCGGCCCCAGGCTCTTCCCCGCATCGTTGAACTCGACAATGGTAACGTCCTCGCCCCACCCGCCGGCGCCGCTCGAATCCTCCGAATCCCGGCTCTTGCGCGCCCATAGGACGACCAGCCCGGCAAAAGCGAAAGGCGTGAGCAGCAAGGCTCGCCGCCGCGTGAGTTGCTCTTTGACAGTCTCGAACACTAATTCTATTGTCCCACCGGCTCGGCTAGCATCGCCCGCACCTTTTCGAGCAATTGCGGAGCGGTGAAAGGCGGTGGGAAGGTCTCTATCTTGTCCAGCTCCGCGCGGTACTGTATCCGATCGTCCGCCAGCAGTCCGGCCACCATAAGGATGCGCATACTCTGCCAGCGCGACTGTAGGTATTTGGCAGCCTCGTGCCCCGACATGGTCTCCACATACGGCGCGATGATCAGTAAATCCGGCTTCGATTCGCTCATCCGATCCACGGCGACTCCCAGGTCACCCGTTGCCACCACCGGGTATCCGGCCTGTTCCAGGGCTTCCCGTATCACCTGCCGCACCAGAGGCTCGGAGATAAGAATCAAAATAGTGGTTTCCATTGTGGACTTAGCGGACATGAAGCGCTCCCGGCATCAGTCTAAAGGATCAGTGTAAACGATCGACGTTGCATGCAGCTCTCTCCTCAAGCGCCACCCCCTTGCATGCAAGACGATTTTTTGACATATTTGATACACACTGCCATGGCGGCAGTGGGAGGGTTTACTTGTCCGGGAAAGACATTGTTTGTCTTGCGACTTGCTCCTTTGTCCTTTCTGCATGCATCGAGGCCGCTCCTCCGCCCCAACAACCGGCCAGTCCGGCAACCGTAACCGCCGAACGCGCCCTGCTCGACAAATATTGCGTCGTCTGCCACAGCGATAAGCTGAAGACCGGCGGGATTTCGTTGCAGTCGGCGGACCTGACGAACATTCCGGCGGGCGCAGAAACCTGGGAGAAAGTCATCCATAAGCTGAGTCTGGGCGCGATGCCTCCGCAAGGAATGCCCCGGCCGGATCAAAGCAGCGTCAATGCTCTGGTTTCGTGGCTGACCACTTCCATCGACCGCGCCGCAGCCACCAATCCGAACCCCGGACGCGCTACGTTGCACCGGCTGAATCGCACCGAGTACGCCAACTCCGTGCGTGATTTGCTCGGCCTCGAAATAGATCCCGCGCCGCTGCTTCCGGCCGACGACGAGAGCTATGGTTTCGACGACATTGCAGACGTTCTGCGAACCTCGCCGTCGCTGCTCGAACGCTACATGTCGGCATCCTGGAATCTCAGCCGTCTGGCGGTTGGCGATCCCGCCATCGTAGCGGACACGGCCACCTATCGCGCCAAGCCCGACCTTTCGCAGAACGGCCATATGGAGGGCCTTCCGCTCGGAACGCGCGGCGGATTGGCCATTCGTCACTATTTCCCGCTGGATGGCGAGTATGTGATCAAAGTTCGCTTGTGGCGAGCCACGGCCGACGTAATCAAGGGCCTGGAAGAGCTGCACCAGGTGGAGATCAGCGTGGACGGCCGACGCGTGAAGCTGGCCACCATCGGCGGCAAGGATGAACAAGAGCTCAGCTACAGCAATTCCGGAAAATCGGCGGCGGAGATCGATGCGCGCCTTACCGTTCACGTTCCAGTGAAGGCTGGCCCGCGCAGCGTAGTGGCAACCTTCCTGGCCGAAGGTGAGTCCCAGGATGACAACATCCTCCAGCCATTCGAACGCGCGAATCTGGATCCTCTGGATTTCCGCGGGTTGCCGGCCGTGGACCGGGTGACCATCCAGGGACCGCTGAAATCCACGGGGCCTGGCGATACTCCCAGCCGCAAGCTGATTTTCGTTTGCCGCCCCACTGGCCAGGCCGACGAGCTGCCCTGCGCCAAGAAAATCATTGGCACCCTGGCTCACCGGGCTTATCGGCGGACCGTCTCCGATAATGATATGGAAACGCTGCTCACCTTCTATCAAAAGGGCCGCAACGAAGGCGGCTCCTTTGATTCCGGAATCGAAGCGGCTATCCAATTGATCCTGGCCAGCCCCGAATTTCTGTTCCGCTTCGAGCCCGATCCACCCGCCCTGGCGGCCGGGGCCGCGTACCGCATCAACGATGTGGAGCTGGCTTCGCGGCTTTCGTTCTTCCTGTGGAGCACGGGCCCGGATGACCAGCTCTTGAACCTGGCCACCCTCGGCAAGCTGCACGATCCCGCCGTTCTCGAAGGCCAGGTGAAGCGCATGCTGGCCGATCCGAAGTCGAACGCGCTGGTGGATAATTTCGCCGACCAATGGCTTTATCTACGGAACCTGAAAAACATCAATCCCGATTTTGAAACCTTCCCGGATTTCGACGACAACCTGCGCCAGGCCATGAAGCAGGAGACGGATCTGTTTATCGGCAACATCATCCGTGAAGACCGCAGCGTGATGGATCTCATCAACGCCAATTACACCTTCATCAACGAGCGTCTGGCGCGGCATTACGGAATCCCGAACATCTACGGCAGCGATTTCCGCCGCGTCACCATTGCGGACGACCGGCGCCGCGGTTTGCTGGGACAAGCCAGCATTCTGACGGTGACGTCGCTGCCGACGCGCACTTCGCCCGTTGACCGGGGCAAGTGGATACTCACGAATTTGATCGG
Organism: Bryobacterales bacterium; assembly: GCA_963781905.1. Classification (GTDB taxonomy): domain Bacteria; phylum Acidobacteriota; class Terriglobia; order Bryobacterales; family Bryobacteraceae; genus Palsa-89. Next base: position 1,799,903 of record CAWAHZ010000010.1, on the reverse strand, counting down.
GATGCCGCCCAATCCACCGCCGCCCAACGTTCCCGCGTTGAAGGACCACTCCGATCCGGGTAAATTGACGTCGCTGCGCGAGCGCCTGGAAGAGCACCGCAAGAACGAGCCGTGCAAGAGCTGCCATAAACTGATGGACCCCATCGGTTTCTCGCTCGAAAATTTCGACGCAGTGGGCCAGTGGCGGGCTACCGACGAAGGCGCGAAGATCGACCCGTCGGGGGTAATGTTCAACGGCGCGAAGATTGACGGGCCGGTTTCGCTGCGCGAGATTCTTATCGCCAAGCCCGAGATTTTCGCCGGGGTGTTCACCGAGAAACTACTGACTTACGGGCTGGGCCGGGGAGTCCAATATTACGACATGCCGTCCATACGCGCCATTGTCCGCGAGGCCGCGCACAATGATTACAAGCTGTCGTCCATCGTTTTAGGAATCGTGAAGAGTACGCCGTTCCAAATGAAAGTGAAAGGCACGGACGGCGAGAACGCTTCCGTAACCGCCAGCATTCAGCGTTAGGAGTGCCAGTTTTTATAAAGGAGATTGGGAACAATGATCATCACCAAGAAGCATCTTCCCCGCCGCACCTTCCTGCGCGGCATGGGTGTTACCCTGAGCCTGCCTTTTCTCGATTCGATGGTTGCGGCGCAGACACCGGTTTCAAAGAGCGCCGCGAGTCAAATGCGGCTGGCTTATTGCTACATTCCGCACGGCGCTGTGATGGCCAACTGGACCCCCGCCGCCGAAGGCTCGGGCTTCGAACTATCTCGCACCTTAGCGCCGCTGGCGGCGCATCGCGACCAGGTGGTGGTGGTCAGCAATCTCGCGCATAAGCTGGCAGGCCCGCTAGGCCCTGGCGACAGCGGTGGCGACCATGGACGTTCTCCCTCGGTCTTTTTGAACGGCATCCATCCCAAGCGCACCGAAGGCGAGGACGTTCGCGCCGGCACCACGGTGGATCAGATTGCCGCGCAGCATATCGGCCAGGATACGCCGTTGCCTTCGCTGGAACTGGCTACAGAAGACATGACGGGCCTGATCGGCGCGTGTGACGTCGGCTTCAGTTGCACCTATACCAACACCATCTCCTGGCGCACGCCTACCACGCCGCTCCCCATGGAAATCAACCCGCGCGTGGTCTTCGATCGCCTCTTTGGCGACGGTTCCAATGCCACGGAGCGCTTGCAGCGCATCCAGCGCGAGCGCAGCATTCTGGACGCGGTAACCGTGCAGGTGAGCCACTTGCAGCGCGGCCTTCCGGCCAACGATCGCAATCGTGTGGCCGAATATCTGGACAACGTGCGCGAGATTGAGCGGCGCATCCAGCTCACCGAAGCCAAGAACAGCCAGAGCATCAAGGTGCCCACCGCGCCCATCGGCATCCCGGACGATCACGTGGAGCATTCGAAAATGATGTTCGACCTGATGGCGCTGGCCTTCCAGGCCAACATCACGCGCGTCTCCAGCTTCATGATGGCGCGCGAAGTGAGCTACCGGACCTTCCCGCAGATTGGCGTGCCCGATCCGTTCCACGCCACTTCCCACCACCAGGACAATCCCGAGAAGCTCGAAAAGCTGACCAAGATCAACACCTATCACGTCAGCCTGATCGCCTACTTCATGGACAAGCTGAAGGCCATTCCGGATGGCGACGGAACGCTGCTCGATCACTCGCTGGTGCTGTTTGGAAGCTCGATGTCCAACAGCAACATGCACAATCACTCGCCGCTTCCGGTATTTGTGGCGGGCGGCGCTTGCGGACGGCTGAAGGGCGGCCGTCACATCAAGTATCCGGAAGACACTCCGATGGCCAACCTGCTGGCCACCACGCTGCTGAAAGCCGGGTTGAATGAGGACCACATCGGCGACAGCACCGGCATTCTGTCGGAAGTCTAGGGGATTACCATGCGAATCGAACGCCTCAGTAAGCTCTCACTCACGGCGATGTTGTCGGTTGCCGCCTTCGCCGCCACCAACGGCAATACCGCGCTCGTGGACGCGGTGAAGAATCAGGACGCCGATGCCGTCCGCATCCTTCTGAAGCAGCACGTGGATGTGAATGCTCCGGAAGCCGACGGCACCACGGCCCTGCATTGGGCCGCGCACTGGGGCGATCTGGCCACCGTGGATGCATTGTTGAGCGACGGCGCGAGTGCTATCGCCATCAACCGTTACGGAGCGACACCGTTGTCGGAAGCCGTGCGCATCGGCAGCGGCCCGCTGATCGAAAAGCTGCTCAAAGCCGGCGCGGACCCCAATACGCTGGTCACTGCGCAAGCCGAAACAGTTCTCATGAAGGCATCGCGCGACGGCAATGTGGACGCCGTGAAAGTTCTGTTGGAGCATGGCGCGGAAGTGAACGTGAAGGAAAACTTCCGCGGACAAACCGCTGTGATGTGGGCCGCGGCTGAAGGACACGCCGCAATCGTCAGCCTTCTGGCAGCGCATGGCGCGGACTTGAACCTCCGTTCGTACGATCGCGATCCTACTCTGCCCAAGATGGAAGCGGGCACGCCCAATGCGCCCATCGCGCGCGGCGGATTAACCGCACTGTTGTTCGCCGCCCGTCAAGGCGAAATCGAAACGGTGAAGGCGCTGCTGGACGCTAAAGCCGATATCAACGCAGTGGATTCGGATGGAAACAACGCGCTCATTCTGGCCATTTTGAACACACACTACGATCTCACCCAGCTCCTGATAGACCGCGGCGCGGACCTCAACATCGCCGCCAAGAACGGACGGACTGCCCTGTATAGCGCCGTCGAAATGCACGACGTAGATTGGTCGCCGCGCCCGGCGCACAGAGAGACCGACAAAACCACCAGTATGGATATCATTCATTCCCTGTTGGACCATAAGGTCAACGTCAATGCGCAGCTCACCGCTCCGGCGCCCATTGAGAAGCATGCGCAGGATATGGGTGACAAGACCATTGGCGCGGGCGCAACGGCGTTCACGCGGGCCGCTCGCAGCGCCGATGTCGAGTTGATGCACCTGTTGATCGACAAAGGCGCCGATCCCAAGCTGGTGGGCAAAGACAATCAGACGGCGCTGATGGTAGCCGCCGGAGTTAACTGGAATGACCATATCAAGGGAACCGAAGCGGAAGCGCTCGAAGCGGTGAAGCTCTGCGTGTCGCTCGGCTTGGATGTAAACACCGCCACCGATAAAGGCGAGACGGCCCTGCACGGAGCCGCCAAACGAGGCGCTGATTCCATTACGAAGTACCTGGTTGAAAAGGGCGCTAATGTGAATGCCCGCAACAAGCGTGGATTCACCGCGCTCGATCTCGCCATGGGCAAGGGCGGCTACAATGGCGCTCCCGGCCCGGTGCACGAAGCGAGCGCCGCCATTATCAAACAAGCCGGCGGCGAACCGGGTCAAGAGATCAAAGAGACCGCCAAGGCCGAGTAGCTATCGCTAGCGATGGTGCGGGAAAAGTTGCTGCAAGCTGTCGATCATGTCCTGCGTTAAGTCGTGAGGGAAGGCTTGAAAGCCAGTGAGGAAGCGGGACGGGTTGATCCGCCCGCCTTCTTCGCGCGCCAGTGACAACACTTCCAGTTCCACGTAGGCGCCATTGTCGGCCTGGAAGATTCGCCAGTACATATTCAGCCGCCATAGGTAGCCGGCGGCGTCTTCGGGAGCGCGCTCCTCATCGAGTTTCTTCTTGTTCTTGGGATGCTCGGCCTCGCCGATGTGCGTCGAATGGATGGCGATGTACAGCCGGGTAGGATCGATCAGCGTGTAGCGCGCGGTCAAGTTCACGTTCAACACCACGGCGCTGACCTGCTTCTTGTAGAAGCGCAGAAAGGCGTCGAACTGCTCACCGTCCCGCTTGATTTGCCTGGAATCCATCACCTCATTCTTGAAAAACGTCTTATAGTCGTTGTAGTTCAGCACTATGTCGCGCACCTTCTCGAGTGTGGCGTTCTCCAGGTAGACGGCACCCATCCAATGTTGAATTACGCCGCCTGGCACCTCGATCTGGGCGCCATGATCGAGCGTCTGCATGGGCGTGACCACGCTCTCCTGGAGCCAGACCATGGTCTTTTCCTTGGGATGATGGTCCAGCCATAGGAAGTTTTCAAAGCCCTGATTCTTCGCAAAGCCTTCTTCGGTGAGCTTCACATAGCGGTCGAACGCAGTGACGGTTTCTGGCTTCAACTCGGCGGCGTCGAGGCGAACGAGCATCGAAATCAGGAACGGAAGATAACGAAGACGGGTCACACCTCTAATATAGGATGCTAGTGGTGATGGCGAAGCGCTGGATTTACTGGCTCATCGGCGGGATCGCCATCCTCGCTTGCGTCCTCTGCGGGATGGCTGGCGTTGTCCTGTGCGAGGCCGCATTGCATCCGGCGCGCCGGCCGGTCCCTTCCAATCGTGAAGCTCAAACCGTCGAGGTACATGCCGGCGACGGAATCGCGTTGCGTGCCTGGCTGTTCCGGGCTGACCGTTCCAATGGCGATGCGGTCTTGATCCTGCACGGCATCGCTGACTCTCGTGCCAGCGAGGTGGGGCTTGCCCGTATGTTTCTCTCGCACGGATATACGGTGCTGGCGCCGGACAGCCGGGCGCATGGCGAGAGCGGCGGCGATCTGGCCACCTACGGCCTGCTCGAAGTGGACGACGTGCATCGCTGGGTTTCGTGGCTGATGGAGGAAGAGCATCCCCTCCGGGTATTTGGCCTGGGGGAATCGCTGGGCGGCGCGGTGCTCATCCAATCGCTCCCCATCGAGACACGCTTCAACGCCATCGTGGCCGACAGCGCATACTCCAGCTTCGAGCGAATTGCGCAGGATCGTGTTGCGGCCAGGTTGCCCTTTTCGCCCCAGATCGGCAGATGGCTGGCATTACCTCCGATATGGTGCGGATTCCTCTATGCCCGCTGGAGGTACGGATTGGATTTTCGCAAGGCGTCACCGGAAGCGGCAATCGCTCAATCGAAGACGCCCGTATTGCTCATCCATGGGCTTTATGACCGGTTGACGCCGCCCGAACATTCGCGAATTTTGGCGGCCAGCAATCCACGCAGTACCGAACTGTGGCTGGTTCCTGGAGCAGGGCACACGGGTGCGTATGCCGCCGCGCCGGTGGAATTTGAAGATCGTGTCTTAAGCTTCTACCAGAACTTGCCGCCCGGCATCCAGGTGCGCGAGAAGTAGTCGCCCAGCGTCATCACCAGCAGGATCCCCATCCAGAAGAACCCGGCGAAGACAAACAGCTTGGTCAGCGGATTATCGGTTCTCACGTGCATGAAGAACCAGATCACGAGCATCATCTTAAAGAAGGCGATGGCGAGCGCGACGATGACGTTGAACTGACCCAAGTTGATGGTCGAGACGTAGAACGTTACAAAGGTCATGATCGTCAGCGTGAGCCAGATCAAAACGTAGGTGCGAACTGGAGTTACAGGATGCATATTAGACCAAGTTTTTGGTGTGCCCTATCAGGTAGAGCAAGGGGAAAAGGAAGATCCAAACAATATCGACGAAGTGCCAGTACAGGCCAGAGACTTCGACCGGCGTGTAATAGTCCGGCCCGAAGGTTCCCTTCCGCGCCATCACTAAAATGGTTGTCATGATTCCCAGCCCCACGATCATGTGAAGAGCGTGGAACCCGGTCATGAAGAAGTAGAAGCAAAACAGGATCTGCGCCTGGTGGGCGAACTGCGGGGGAGCGAGCGGCCCGTCCCAGGCCCAATGGCCGCCGATCAAGGGAACTTTCATGTCCACCCAGTGTTCGTGATATTCGAAGCCCTTGATCACCAGGAAGGCGGTACCGAAAATCATGGTGAAAACCAACATCCATTGCAGCACCTTTTGCTGGCCAAGATGAGCCGCGCGCACCGCCAGCGCCATGCTCAAGCTGCTGACAATGAGAACCGCGGTGTTGGCGGCCCCGAATGCCGGGTTCATAAAATTACTGGTGGCGGCGAAGGCCTCCGGGTACATGCTGCGGTACACGGTATAGGCGCCGAACATCCCGCCGAAGAACATGATTTCCGTCAGCAGGAACACCCACATTCCAAAGGTGGCCGAGTCGAACTGCTGTTGCATGTCATCGAAGTGATGACGTAAATGCGGCGACGAATGCTCGGTTGCTACCGCGTGCGTATCAGCCAACGTGCGCCTCCTCGTGTTTTGCGTATGCGTAGGCTTCTTCGGTGACGATGGGAGTGGTTGGGAAGTTGAACGTCTCCGGCGGCGATTGCGTGGTCCATTCCAGACCCTTCGCGCCCCAAGGATTGTTCCCGGCCGGCTTGCCGTACTTCAACGACCACAGCAGGTAAATCAAGGGAATGATGAATCCCAGGCCCAGCACCGACGCGCCCGCCGTCGACATCACGTTGAGCACCTGGAACTCCGGCGCATAGGCGTGATAGCGGCGCGGCTGTCCGAGATAGCCGGCGATGAACTGCGGGAAGAACGTCAGGTTAAAGCCGGCGAACACCAGCAGGGCGGAGAACTTGCCCCAACCCTCGGGGTACATTTTGCCGGTGATCTTCGGCCACCAGAAGTGCAGTCCTCCGAGATATGCCACCACCATGCCGCCCACCATAACGTAGTGGAAGTGCGCCACCACAAAGTAGGTATCGGTGAGATGGACGTCCAATCCCAGCGTCCCCAGGAACAGGCCGGTGAGGCCGCCGATGGTAAACAAGCCGATAAAGCCGAAAGCGTACAGCATGGGCGTTTCGTAGCTGATGGAGCCGCGGAACATGGTCGCCGTCCAGTTGAAAACCTTGATGGCGGAGGGAACGGCCACAATCATCGTCAAGAACGAGAAGTACAGTCCGGCGTACATCGACATCCCGGTTACGAACATGTGATGTCCCCAAACCAGGAATCCGATGATCGCGATACCCAGGCTGGATCCGGCGATAAACGAATAACCGAAGATGCCCTTGCGCGAAAAACACGTCACCAGTTCGCTGATTACGCCCATTCCAGGCAGAATCATGATGTAGACGGCCGGATGGGAGTAGAACCAGAACATGTGCTGGAACAGAATGGGATCGCCGCCGATGGCCGGGTCGAAAATGCCGATATGGAAAGCCCGTTCCAGACCCACCAGCGCCAGCGTGATGGCCACCACCGGAGTGCCGAGCACCTGGATCAGGGAAGTTGCATAGTTGGCCCAAACGAAGAGCGGCAATCTTCCCCAGGTCATGCCAGGGGCGCGCATCTTGTGAATTGTGACGATAAAGTTGAGCCCCGTCAGAATCGACGAGAAACCCGCGATGAACACGCCCACCGCGGCGGTAATGACGAAGGTATTCGAATAGGTGGTGCTGAACGGTGTGTAGAAGGTCCAGCCGGTATCCACGCCGCCCATGACGATAGCGGCCAGCGCGAACAGCGCGCCCACGATGTAGATGTACCAGCTCAGCAGGTTGATCCGCGGGAATGCCAGATCTTTGGCGCCTATCATCATGGGTACGAGGAAGTTGCCGAGAGTAGCTGGAATGGACGGGATCAGGAAGAAGAAGATCATCGTCACGCCGTGCATGGTGAAGATCTTGTTGTAGGTGTCGGAGTTGAACAAGTCCCCGGCGGGCGTCAGCAATTCCAGGCGGATCAGCATGGCGAAGACGCCGCCCAGGGCGAACATGACGCTGATCGAGATCAAATAGAGTACCGCGATGCGCTTGTGGTCCTTGGTAAAGAGCCACGACTTCCAGCCGTACTCGGCGTTCAAATAATTCGGAGTTTCCTGAACTTCAGGTTCTTGTATGGCTGTACTCATTGTTTACCGCCTTGCACGGACGCCGTTGGCGTACCGGGCGTGTTGGTTGCCGCCAGCGATTTGATGTAGACCACCAACTGTAGAATTCCTTCTTCGCTAATCTGGCCCTGAAAACTCGGCATCACACCGGGTTTATAGCCGGCCACGGTTTTCGCATTGGGGTTCAGAATCGATTCGCGGATGTAGGCGTCGTCGGCCAGCACCGGTTGTCCGCCGGCCAATTGCACGCGCGAGCCGTACAAGCTACGCAGGCTCGGGCCACGGCCGGCGCGGTCCTGTAAATGACAGCCGGAGCATCCCAGTTGCTCGAACTGGCGCTCACCCTGCTGCGCCATGGTACCGCTGGTCCCGCCGCCCGCCAGCCAGTTCTGATAGTCCGCGGGCGTCATCACGGTGACCCATCCCACCATTCCGGAATGTTCGGTGCCGCAATATTCGGCGCAGAAAATATGATAGCGGCCGGGCTTATTGGCGTTGAACCACATGGTGTCATAGTGCCCCGGCACCACATCGTGCTTGATGCGCAGCGCGGGGATGAAGAAGCTGTGGATCACATCTTCGGACGCGAGTGTGATTTTCACTGGCTGGCCGGTGGGAACATGCAGTTCGTTGATTTCGCGCTGGCCTCCGGGATACTGGAGCTTCCACATCCATTGTTTGCCCACCACGTAAACATCCATCGCGTTGGGGGGAGGGACGGCGTTGTAGAAGAAGATCTTGGCGCCCCACCAGAAGAACGTAAGCATCACCAGGAAGGGGATGATGGACCAGGTGATTTCCAGCCGCAAAGAGCCGTGGATGGGCTCGGGAACTTCATCGCCACGGCGGCGGTACTTCAGCGCGAAAACGAAGATAACTCCAAAGATCAGCACGCTCATCACCACGCTCACCAGCGTGATGTAGATGTACAGATGATCCACTTCGGTGGCCAACGCCGATGCGGCCACTGGCCACAGTGGAAGCTGATCGCTCATAACTTAACTGAACCTCCCGGCGCCCCGCGCTTCAGACGATGCGTGCCGCTCTCGCCGAAGCATAATGAACACGAAGCCCCCCAGCAAAAGCACCGTGGCGGTGCCCAGCACTCGAGTGACTTGGGTAACGGCCATTCCATATTTTCCCGTGGTCGGGTCGTAGTGGTAGCAGAACAGCAGAACCTGGTCGGCCGGTGTGCCAATTTTGTTGGCGGAAGCTTCCACCAGCCCCAAGCGGAAATCGCGCGGTTTGTATTCGATTCCGTAGAAGTAACGCGCGATCTTTCCTTCCGGCGTCAGCACGTAGATGGCGCTGGCGTGGGCGAATTGCTTGCTGATGGGATCGTAGTTGTAATGGAATCCCACGGTTTCCGTCAGGCTCTTGATGGAGGCTTGGTCGCCGGTCAGGAAATGCCAGCCTTCTTTAGCGCCCGGCCGATTATACTTCTCGATGTAGTTGGCTTTTTTCGCCGTGGCAAGCTGCCAGGTATCTTTGGGATCGAAGCTGACCGTCACTACTTCATAGTCCGAGCCCACGTTCAAGGAGATCTGTTGCATGGTGTGGCTTAGACCATTCAGAATCAGGTCGCACAGGCCCGGGCACTCGTAATACACCAGCGCCATCACAACCGGCTTCTGGCGGAAATATTGGCCCAGCCGCACCGTTTGTCCGGTCTCGTCTTTGAACTTCAGCTCCAGCGGGATCTGGGCGTTCAGATTCTGGTCGATGCCGACGCCCTGCACCATCGCGGGGACGCTGGACGCCGGGAGACCAAATTGCTGGGCCGAGGCGAGCGCGGCTCCCGCCGCGAGCATGCCTGCTATCCAGAACGCGTTACTTCGCATTAGTACTCCCTTGTTTCGGCAGCGCCGGCGGTTTCTTCCCGGCGAGAATGTCGTCCAGATAATTGTGCGAGGGTAGACCCTTGGCTGCCAGAAGATCGATGGCCTTATCGATGGGTACGCGAACCGCGCCCCCCTGCTGTCCTACCCAGGCGTAGGAGTTCAAAATGTGATCTTCTTTGGCGCGCAATTGTTGCAGTTCCTCGTAAGGCGCCACTTCGATGCGCGGCTTCGGCGGGATAACGGGCTGCGATAGCCGGGTTGCCTCTGCCGTGCTGTAACTGGCGTAAAAATAGCGGAAGATTCCGACCACTAACCCTAAGACCAGAAACGTCGAGACCGCCAGAAAGGCCAGCGACACCACGATCAGCTTTACGCTTACCTCGCTTTGTTCGTGGCCGGCTCCGTTTGGGCTGTGATGTGCGGTGTGTTCCATTGTCAATGTCCGTGCGCTTTGAGCAGCGAATAAGTGTCCCGAGGGTCACGGGACGCGAGTAGCGGCCGGGACTTCAGATTCCAGATGAAAACAGCCAGCCAGACGCCGCCTACGCCGATCAGCGTTACCAGATCGGTCCAGTAAACCTCGAGTCCCCTTTGGCGAAACGCCGGTTCTACAATCCAGAATACATCCAAGATCTTCATGATGATGATCCAGATGGCCAGCGTACGCAGGCGGGTGGGATTCTTCTTCACGAAGCGCAGCAGCAGCAGGAAGAAAGGTACGAAGAAGTGAAATATGGCGATGGTCCACGCCACGTAGCCCCATCCGCCACTGAAGCGCCGGACGTACCAGGGAATTTCGTCAGGCAGATTTTCGGCCCAGATGATCAGGAACTGGGAGAACGACATATAGGCCCAGAGCATGGTAAAGGCCAGCATCAGGTTGCCGATGTCGTGATAATGCTGCTTGGTCAGGAAACTGACGAAAGGTTCGCGTTTGGAGAGGAGCACCAGCACTGCGACGAGAAACGAAAACGTGAGCAGCACTTGGCCGACGGTGTACATCCAGCCGTAAATGGTCGAATACCAGTCGGGCTCGAGCGACATGATCCAGTCGATGAACGCTAATGTCGTCGTGACCACGAAGACCAGCAGGGCCGGAGCGCTGCGCGCTTTGATGCGTTTGAAAAGCGCACGATCGCCCGTTCGATCATGCTCGTTGGCCATTGCCAGGATGCGATATCCGGAGGCTATCCAGATCAAAAAGTACAGTAAGGTGCGGATGATGAACCAGGTTGGGTTCAGATAAGCGGCCTTGTGGCCGACCGCGAAATGTTCGGCACGATAACCGGCATCGGTCCACTTGTAGAGGGAACCGAGCGCGAAAAAAATCGGTATAGCCAGCAACACAATCAGCGGCAATGTCTTGAGGCCGGCTTCCACCAGGCGCCGGATGGCTACGCCCCAGTTCCCGCCCACCACGTTATGCAGGAAAAAGATACCCAGGCAGCCCAGCGTAAGGCCGGCCCAGAAGATGAACGCGAACAGATACGATTGCCAGAAGTGCGCGGCATTTCCGAACAGCCCGATCACGCTGACCGCCAGCGCCGCCACGCCCACGAATAAGGCGCTCTTCTGCACCCGTTCCATTTGAGGGAGGAGGGTATCGCTGGGGGTCACTGATTTACTCCTTGGGGACCTGCGGCCACGCCCGAGTTTCCGGCTGTGCGCGGTGACGGCTCCACAGTCAAACTTTGGCGCTGATCGGCGGGCACGTCATTGACGCTCGCGGACTCGCTCAATTGCAACGCGCGGATGTAGGACACAATGCGCCAGCGGTCATCCGACTCGACGCGCGACGCATAACTCGGCATGGCGCCAAATCCATTGCTGATCACATCGTAGAAATGTCCCACCGGGGCATTCACCAGGCGGTCGGAATAATAAGAAGGAGGCTGCCGAAAGCCGCGCAAAACCACCATGCCGTTGCCGTCGCCCAGGCGCCCATGGCAGGGCGTGCAATAGACGTTGAAGCGAGTTTGGCCACGTTCAATATCTTCCTTAGCGATGGGGATCGGAAATTGGTCGATGTCCTCGCCGTCAATCTTTCCCGTATAGCGGGCCCCGTCGATGCGCAGGTGGCCGCGCGCGACGGTTCCTTCCACCATCGGCCGCGCGGAGCGTCCATCGGAGAAGAACTCGCTGGCGGCGAGCGGCTTGTAGCGTGGCTGGTCCTGCATGTCCTGGCGGCAGCCGGTTAGCAACATAACGAGCGCGAGAGTGCAAGCAGCTATTGCCCCATCACCGCAAACCACTCCCTGTGGTCGTGGCTCGGAAACGGGAACTGAGCCGTGACCAAAGGGAGCGGATGTATTGGTACGGACGACTCTACTTTTCAACTTCGGCCACCTCTTCAGGATTGAGTTGCTCCAGGAACGCCTTGGTCTTGGCCATGTCGAACTTCGGATCGGACGCCTCGATGCACAGGAAAAACCGGTCGATGGAGGCGCGGGAAAAGCCGGGCACGTTAAACACCGGATGATAGGGCATCGGCAATTTGTTGAGCGCCAGCATTCCAATCACGGCGCTAAGAGCTGCCAGCAGAACGGTACATTCAAACGTGATCGGAATATACGCCGGCCAGCTATTGAAGGGACGGCCCGCCACATTGTGCGGATAGGCGATCACTGAAATCCACCACAACAACCCAAAGCCTCCGGCACCGCCGCACAGGCCGAAGAACAGAACGATGGGCGCTACCCAGTTGCGACCCATACCGACCGCTTCGGCCAGTCCATCAATGGGCATCGGCGTATAGGCGTCCATTTTGCGATAGCCCGCCGCGTAAGCGCGGTTCGCGGCTTCCAGCACCTGCTCGGGGGTTTCGAACTGCGCGAGAACCCCGTAGACTCCGTGTCGATCTGCGAAAGTTTCCGTCATCGTCTATTCCGATCAGTGTGGCGCACGCACTCTTGCGTGCCGTGTTGGGAATCGTGCCAACACCTTTGCGGGCATCCCAAAACGTTCACACTAGCGTGAACGCTGCACGCAGGAGTGCGTGCACTACCCAAGTCGAATGAATTCGCCACGGCCATTAGTCTCCGTGCGCCGGCGCGGGCGCTGGACCATCGTCATCGGCAATGTGCGGCGCCAGATGATGCAGCACTTCGCGCACCTCAAAGATCGAGATGGAAGGGAGCACGCGTACGAACAGGATCATCAGCACCAGGAAGAATCCGAGAGTTCCGATGTACACTGCCCAATCCCATTGCGTCGGATAGTACATGCCCCAGGAGGACGGAACAAAATCGCGAGCCAGGCTGGTGATGACGATGATGAAGCGTTCCAGCCACATGCCGATGTTCACCACGATCGACACCAGGAACAGGCGGGTCGTGTTTTGCCGCACCCTGGCCGACCACAGCGATTGGGGAATGAGGATATTACAGAGGATCAGGCTCCAAAAGAAGAAGGCATACGGGCCGGTGGCGCGGTTGTAGTACATGAACATTTCGTGTGGATTGCCGCTGTACCACGACATGAACGCCTCCATGGCGTATCCATACCCGACAATCAGTCCGGTGCCCAGCATCAACTTGCCCATGCAGTCCAGGTGGCGCATGGTGATGATATCTTCCAGGTGGAACCACTTCCGGGCCGGAATCGCGAGCGTCACCACCATCGCGAAGCCGGAATAAATGGCTCCGGCGACAAAGTACGGCGGGAAAATCGTGGTGTGCCAGCCGGGCAGCAAGCTGATCGCAAAATCGAAGCTCACTACGGTGTGCACCGAAACCACCAGCGGCGTCGCCAAACCTCCCAACAGCAGGTAAGCCATCTGATAGCGCGCCCAATGTTTGGCCGATCCGCGCCAGCCCATACCCAGCATGCCGAAGATGAACTTCTGCCACTTCTGCTTGGCCAAATCACGCATGGTCGCGAGATCCGGCACCAGACCGATGAACCAGAAAATTAGCGATACGGTCAGGTAGGTGGAAACCGCGAATACGTCCCAGATCAGTGGGCTGCGAGGATTGGGCCACAGCCACATGGAATTGGGGTAGGGAAGCAGCCAGTAAGGAAGCCAGGGACGGCCCAGGTGCAGGATCGGGAACATGCCGGCCTGAGCCACCGCGAATAGCGTCATGGCTTCCGAAAATCGATTGATCGAGGTACGCCAGTCTTGTTTCAGCAGCAGCAGAATCGCAGAGATCAGGGTTCCAGCGTGGCCGATACCGATCCACCATACGAAGTTGACGATGGCAAAGCCCCAAGCCACCGGGATGACAATGCCCCAAACACCGACACCCTTATAGAACAGCCAGAAAGCGCCGGCCAGCAGGCCCTGCATGGCTACAAAAGCTAGAAACAGGCTGATCCACCATTGTTTCGGGGTGGTCTGGATTGGTTTCAGTACGACGCCGGCGATCTTCTCGGTGACGGTTAAATTATTAAATCCCGGAGCAATGATATGGTCAGGACCGGGGTCGATGACTTTCGGCTCTAGTTCTTCTGTGTTCAGGCTAGGCATTGCCGATCTCCGGGTTGGGGTTGCGCAGGCGTCCCAGATAGGTGGTTCGGGGCCGCACGTTCAGGTCTTCGAGCAAGCTGTAATTGCGCGCTTGAGCTTTGAGCTGCGCCACGCGGCTCTTGGGATCGTTGATGTCGCCGAAAACGATGGCCTCAGTGGGACACGCCTGGACGCAGGCGGGTGTGATTTCGCCGTCGGCGATGCGCCGGTTCTGCTTTTCGGATTCAATCTTGGCGGCATTGATGCGCTGGATACAGTAAGTGCACTTCTCCATCACGCCCCGGCTGCGGACGGTCACGTTGGGATTCCGCACGCCGTACAGGCTTTGCGTTTCGAAGTCCGAATACAGCAGGAAATTGAAGCGGCGAACCTTATACGGGCAGTTATTCGAACAATAGCGCGTGCCCACGCAGCGGTTATAAACCATCTGGTTGATGCCGTCGCCGCTATGCACCGTCGCGGCCACCGGACAAACCAACTCACACGGCGCGTTCTCGCACTGCATGCATGGAACCGGCTGATAGTAGAGCTCGGGGTTGTCCCAATTGCCTTTGAAGTATCGATCCACGCGCAGCCAGTTCATATGACGGCCGCGGAGGACTTCGATCTTGCCCACCACCGCGATATTGTTCTCCGACACGCAGGCCATCATGCAAGAGCCGCAACCCACGCACGCGTTCAGGTCGATGGTCATGCCCCACTTATAGCCTTGATAGCGGTAATCAGGATACAAAGTGAGGGTTGGCGGGATGGCCCTGTCGTCTTCCTTTTGATCCACCCATTGGGGCGTCTTCTTGTACTCGTCGAGAGTGGCGACGCGAATCGGCTCGCTCTCTTCCATGGTCTGGGTGTGCTGCGTGGTGGCGAATTCGTGCTTTCCGCTCACCTTGTTCAGCTCCGCGCCATAGTCGCTCCAGGGCGAGGAAGAAGTGCGCACCAGATACGCGTTGAAACCCACTTCATTGCCCACGTGACCGGCCAGCGTTCGGCCATAACCCAGATGCGCCGTTACGCTGTTATTGGCGTGGCCCGGCATGATCCAAATGGGTCCGGTAACGGTTCGCCCTTGATACTTCAGCTCGACGACGTCGCCGATATTGAGATTTTTCTGCTGCGCGGTGGAGGGGCTGATCCACAGAGCGTTGTCCCAGGTCATCTTGTTCTGGGGCTTGGGCAGCTCCTGCAGCCAGCCGTTGTTGGCGTACGATCCGTCCCAGATGGTTGGATCTGGACGGAAAATCACTTCCATGCCGCTGGCCGCTTTGGGCGCTGCGGCGGGAGGCATCTTCGCGGTGACGTTCGCGGCGGGTAATGCCGTATTCGGAACCACGCCATCGTGCAGCGCTTTTTGCCAGAAGATGTCGAAATTGGGAACCTTCGCCTGGCCCTGCCAGTAGGCCTGCACCAGATCATGATCTGTTTGATCGGGCTGGCCGGCTAGCGTCGCGATCACTTCGAGTGCCGTTTTGCCGCCGTAAAGAGGCGCGATCAATGGCTGGATGAAGCTCACCGTGCCGTCGAAGCCGCGAACATCGCCCCAGGATTCCAGATAATGCGCTTCGGGAACATTCCACAGGCATTCGACCGCGGTCTCATCGGGATACTGGCCGAGATAAACCTTCCAAGCGACCTTCTTCAACGCTGCGGCGAAATCCAAATCCGCGGGAGCACTGTAAACCGCGTTGACGCCGAGGATGAACAGCGTTTCCACCTTGCCGGCATTCATATCTGCAACCAGCTGTTTCAGTGAATCCTGCTGATCGATCGGATTCCCTTCGATAGAATCGGTGTAACTGATAGTCTTGCCGACATTCGCGAGCGCCGCGTTCATGGCGTGAGCCAGAGCGTGAACCGCCGGTGTTTGATACTCACCCGCGACCACCAGACAAGAGCCCTTGTGGGCCTGCAGATCTTTCGCGATGGCCGCTATTTCTTTATTCTTTCCGCTGGATTGCCCGCCCAAGCCCAGAGCAGCGGCCAAATCCGACGCCCAAGTCTCGATTTCGCCGGCCGGAAGCACGAAGTGATGATCCGCCATGCTGGCGGTGGGAGAAGGAGAAGGCTCAACTACATACAGCCGATTCAGCACAGTCTCGCTGGGCGGCTTGCCTTCGGCTTGCACCTGCGCCGGCAGCACCACCGGCCCTTGATTGTCCGCCATATATTGCGCGGATTGATTGGTACGGGCCGGAATGGAACCTTCCTGATAGCCTTCCTGCCAGTCTTCCTTGGGCTGCGGCGTATGCGTGACGTTGCTCTGCACCCGGCGCTTGTCGGCAAACTGGCGAGCATGCCGAAGATTGCCGGGACCACAAGCCAGAAAATCGGCGTCGATGGAAACGATCACGTCCGCCTGGCTGAAGTTATATATTGTGTTGACCGGCCGGCCGAACGCCAGCATCGCGCCTTGATAGGCGCTGTGGCGTCCAGCAACTTCATATTGATGCCATTTCGCGCCCGGCAGGTCTTTCAGAACCGCATTGATGCCCGCGGTGAGCGTCGGCGATGTCACCGTCTCGGTTAAAATGCGAAGGCCCGCGCCATTGATCAGCGCCGCTTCACGCCGGGACGCAACATCTCCCTGGAACCCTACCCAGGAATCGATCAAACCCCTCTTGGTCACCGCCTGCGCACGATCCGGATCGTACATCGTCAGGATGGACGCCTGGTGGAAATAATCCGAAGCGCCCAGGCTTCCCGGATGATCGGGATTTCCCTCAATTTTGGTAGGCCGCCCCAGATAGCTGGTGGCCAGCAAACCTGTGCCTACACCGCCCATCTGCATGGCCGTTGCGAAGTAGAGAGGCAGGCCGGGAATGAACTCCTCCGGCTGGCGAACATAGGGGACGATAACCTCTTTGGGCTGTTTGGTGCAAGCCGTGATACCGGCCATGGCAAGCGAAGCGGCGGCCAGCTTCAGAAAATTGCGGCGGTGGTCAGCGTCCAACCAGTTCGGGGTTCGGTCGGCGAGTTCATCGTCGAGATAGGCCTGAAATTCCTTGGTCTCCGCCAGCTCTTCCAGGCTCTTCCAGTACAAAGGTCCCTGGGCTGATTCCAGCCGAGCCCGAATCTTGTCGAGGTCAAGACTGCTGCGCGCGGCATCTGACGGCCCAGGCGTTGGCCCAGGAACTTGCTCGCGCCGCACTCCGATTTGGGTCAGTTCCTCAGAAACCGGTTTCTCGTTCATCGGTGGCAAGTGTAACAGTCCGTTAAGCTTTGTATGTGGTTTTCCTGAACCAGCTTGCGCCCGAGCTCTTCCTGATTCGCGGGCGCTTCATAAGCCATGTTGAACACCTGGTCGCGCGGGCGAACATACTTCTCGGGATTGCGGTGACAGTTGACGCACCAGTTCATGTAAAGCGTATTTTCTTTGTACATCAGGGGCATCTGGTCCACGCGGCCATGGCAGGTGGCGCATCCGACGCCCTTGTTGATATGGATGCTGTGGTTGAAGTATACAAAATCGGGAAGGTCGTGTATACGGGTCCACTGGAGTGACTCGCCGGTGCGGTAACTGGCGCGCACCGGCTCCAGGATCTCCGCGTTCGACCAGATCTGCGAATGGCAACTCATGCAGATCTCAGTGGCCGGAAGACCGGCGAACGAGGATGTCTCTACCGATGTATGGCAGTAGCGGCAGTCGATACCATCGTCCGATACGTGGTGTTTATGGCTGAAGGGGACGGGTTGCTCCTTCACTACGTGGACGTCCGTGATGTAACTGCCACGGTCCATCGTGTAGGCGAAGGCGATCAATCCGCCAGCTGCGAGGACAGCGCCCGCAAGGCTTATTTTTGAGATACTATTTGCGCTTCGGTGGAAAAGCTGGGGCATCCAGTTCGTCCTGTATGACCCACTATCCTAACTCGAATTGCGCCAGGATTGCAAAAAATATTATGTGGCGAGTTTGAGTGTTTTCTGTATTACTATTTAAGCTGGATTTCGGTTCTGTGACGGCTAGGCCGCAAAGCGTTTGTTCACGGCGCGACGTGCGCGGAGCAGGCGGATGCGAACGGCAGTCTCGGTCCATCCGTGCGCGCGCGCGATTTCCTGGACTTTGTAACCTTCCAGGTAATGCCGCGTGAGCACCATGCGATCATTCTTCTTGCAGGTTTTTAGAATGCGCCGGACGTCGATGGCCGCCAGATTCACCTTGGGAGGCGTCGCCAGTTCGGGAAGCGTCTGAAGGAACGGCTCGCGTCGCATGCAGCTGCGATGAATGTTCAGCGCGATACTGTTCATCCAGGTGAGCACCATATTCTGATCACGCAGTTGCCCCAGGCGTTCCCAGCCCTTCACCCAAGCGGCTTGCGCCGTCTCTTGTGCGGAATCGTACGACAAGCCGCGCGATACCAAAAAGCGCACAGTCAGGTTGTAGCCCTTCTTGTAAGCGGCACCGTATTCTTCTCGTGTCATTTTGCCGTAAGCTCCCTTGTTTGCCTAAGATTTGTTGCCTAAGATTTCCAATCCAATTTGCCGTCCGCGGCACTCGGCATACACAATGGCAGTTTCAGTACCATTGGGGGATTGTGTTCACTTGACCCTTTATCCTATCTGCAATCAGTGATTTAGCTCCTATCTGGGCAGGCAGTTGAGAGCTGGATGACCACGCAAGAATTTCTAGACGGGAAAAATTTCCCTGAAACCTTTAGCGCTGGATGTTTCTTGCGTGAGGCAGCACGAAGACCATGTAGTCTTCGTCGATGTACAGGTTATCCATCTTGAGTGCGCCCTGTTCATGTCCAAAGATTGCGAATCCCAGCGCAGCATAAAGGCGCTTGGCCGCAACTTGGTCGTCGCCCACGGTGAGAATGATTCGGTCCAGTCCAGCGAGCGAACGAGCGCGCTCCAGCACTTCGCTCATTAAGCGCCGCGCGATACCTTGGCCGCGATGCTCCTGGACTACAAACACGCCCCATATCCCGGCTTTGTGCCGCGCCTTGACGCGCGTGTGGCGGAAAAAACCCACGGTTCCCACCAGCTTCCCCTGGGCAAACGCGCCCAGGACGAAGTTATCGTCGCCCGCGGCCGAGAGGCGCTCCCGGAAAGCTTCCACTGACGTCGCCCGGTGCTCTTCCGCGGATTCGCCAAAGGCACGCGGTTCCTGTTCCAGGGCTTGGAGACGGAAGTGCCAGAAGGCCTCGGCATCTTGCGTCGTCAGGGTTCGAATCTCTATATTCATTACTAAGGCGTTCTGGATGGCGCGAAGCTGGTAGCCCGTATGTTCCGCAATTGTTCCACCGTACTGCTGTTGCCTGTCGGCTTGTTGGCCCTCCAGGTACGCTCCTGCTGCACAGCAGGCCGGGCCGGACCCGACCGAGCAAAAAAAGATCCTGGCCGACGCCACCAATTACGCCTTCCACCATGAGCTTAGCTTGCCGAACTTCCTCTGCATCCAGACCACTCGGCGCTTCCAGGACTTTCAAAGCCGCGACGTCCAGGGCCACGAAGACTGGCGGCCTGTAGACATTATCGTGGAGAAGCTGGCCTATTTCGAACACCACGAAGATTACAAGGTAATGGAGATCAACGGCGTCGCCTCCAGTATCGAGCACAGCAAACTGGGCGGCGCCTCATCTTCGGGCGAGTTCGGTTCCGTCATGAAGGGTATTTTCGCGCCCGAGACCGCGACCCAGTTCACCTGGCAAACCTGGTTTACGCTGCGCGGCCGTAAGATGCACGTTTACGCGTACAACGTTGCGGTCGGCAAGTCCGACTACCACGTCGTGGTTCCGGAGCAATCGAAAGATCTGGTGACGGCCTATCACGGCCTGATCTTCATTGACGACCACAGGCACTTCATACACCGCATCACGCTGCACGCCGATGGAATTCCCCCGGCGTTTCCGATTCAAGACATCAGCCTGATGCTGGATTACGAGTACACGCACATCGGTGACGGCGACTATCTGCTTCCGCTGACCTTCGAGCTTCGCTCGCGGGAGGGCAACATTCGCATCAAGAACGATGTCGATTACGACGATTATCGCAAGTTCACGGCGGATTCGAGCGTCAAGTTTGGCGCGGCAGATGAGCCGCCCAAGAAATAGGCATCTTCGAGTGGGCCGGCGCCTTAGTTCTAGACGCGTGACTTCGGGCCCAACCGAGTTAACCTAGGGAGAGAGCTTTATGAACGTGACCGTCCAGATTCCCGATGATCTTGCCAAGCGACTGAGCGCGGCGGGCGGCGATTTGTCACGCCGTGCCCTGGAGGGGTTTGCTCTGGAGGAATACAAGAGCGGGCGCCTCACCAAGCCGGAGCTCCGGCAATTACTCGGCTACGAAACGCGCGCCGCGCTTGACGGGTTCCTCAAGGCGCATGCGGTCATTGAGGATTTGCCAACCGTCGCTGATCTCGAACGTGAGCGCCAGGATTTGCGTAGCCTCGGATTCTGATTCCGGTGCGCGCCGTCATCGCCGACACAGGGCCTATTCATTACCTGGTACTGATCGGGCACAGCGAAATCCTCCCCGCCTTATTCGAAAAAGTGATTATTCCTTCCGTCGTGCGCGATGAGCTGGCACGAATGGAAGCGCCGGATGTCGTGCGCAGCTGGATATTAGCTGCGCCGGCGTGGCTGGATGTTCAGGCACATCCAGGCAGCCCTTTCGATGATGCATCTCTAGCCGGTCTCGACGACGGAGAAAAGGCCGCGCTTGCGTTGGCGGCTTCGCTTGCTGCCGATCTTGTACTCATGGATGACCGCGACGGAGTGAGGGTCGCGCGCAACAAAGGGTTTCGCGCGATCGGCACGCTCAGGGTACTCGACTGGGGAGAGCGCCGCGGCCTACTTGACCTGGCTGATGCATTCGAGCGGATCAAGCGGACGAATTTTCGCTACCGCCAGGAAGTCATGGATGAGCTGCTCGATCAGCGGAAGGCTTGAATAAATTCTGACAATCGGCGAGGCCAGCACTTTGAGCAGCAAGGCTCCTTCCGTCTTCCGCGCGACCTAGGCCGTACCGGGAGCGAGCTAAACGAAAGCCGTGGTCTTGATGCCCGAAATCTCGAATTGCTTGCGGCAGCGCATGTTCTTACACATCACCTTGTCGTCCAGCAGCACCATATAGCTGGCGGCCTTTTTGAATTTCGCGCGGTCGCGCTCGTCGGCGTGGCCTGGCAGCCGCTCTACTTTGCTCCGTAGCAGCCAGCGCAAATCGTACGTCTCTGAGCCCTTGCAGTAGGGGCAGTGCAACGTCGCCGATTTCTTCGTCTCGGATTCTTTGTAAAACGCTCGTTCGTCCATGAATTGTTCCGATCTTAATCCTAGTACACACGATCGTCCGGGTACACATTATCATCGGATGATGAAGATCGCGCTGGACGCGACTCCTTTGACCGTTCCGAGCGGCGGCGTGCGCCGCTACACCGAGGAGTTGACCCGAGCGCTCTGCGATACTTTCCCCGGCGACCAATTCTGGCTGCTGTCCGATCAGAAGCTCACGCTGCCTTTTGCACGCGCGAATCTCAGCGCCGGCCACGGACCACGCAACCTGCTGGAACGGCGCTGGTGGTCCTGGGGATTGCAGGGGGAGATCTCGCGCATCGGGATTAACGTATTTCACGGCACCGATTTTGCGGTTCCCTATCTGCCCCTTCGGCCCAGCGTGATGACGCTGCACGATCTTTCTCCGTGGCTGAACCAGGCCTGGCACAGCGAATCCGATCGCATTCGCAATCGCACGCCCATGCTGCTGCGTCTCGGTTTGGCGACCATGGTGATCACGCCTTCAGAAGCCGTCCGCCGCGCGGCCATCGACCGCTTTCATCTGCAGCTCGATCGGGTGATCGCAGTGCCGCACGCCGCCAGTTCCTGTTTTCGGCCCACGCCGCCGTCTCAGCCTGATTCGTCTCAGCCTGATTCGTCTCAGAATGATCCTCCCTACCTGTTATATGTCGGCACGCTGGAGCCGAGAAAAAATATCGGCTTGATTCTCGATTTGTGGCGTGAGCTGCGCCGCGAACATCCCATCGACCTGGTGCTGGCCGGCCGGCGCCGCGCGGATTTTCCCGAAATCCCGCCCGAACCCGGCTTGCGATTAGCCGGATTAACGCCGGAAGAGGATCTCCCCGCTCTTTACTCCAACGCCGTGGCGTGTCTCTATCCGTCTTACTATGAAGGGTTCGGTTTGCCGGTGCTGGAAGCCATGCAGTGCGGGGCGTTGATGCTTGCCTCGCGCGATCCTGCGATCCTGGAGGTAGCGGGCGATGGCGCCTTGCTGCTCGATACCGGCGACCATGCCGGCTGGATGGATGCCCTGCGATCGGCCGTGGAGCAGGGTGAAGCTGCGCGCGGCATCCGCGAGAGGGCTCTGCTCAGAGCCGGAGAATTTTCTTGGAGCAAGACAGCCAGACTTACCAGAGCCGTGTATGATCACGCCATCCAGCGCTTCCGGAAGTAAGCCGTCGGGAACCAAACCGAAAGCGCTGTTCCTGGCGGCAGAAGCGCCCTATCCGGTTATTGGAGGGGGCGCGATACGGGCCGCTTCGATACTCGAGTATTTGGCCCAACGATTTTCCGTGCATGGAATCTTTTTTCGCGAGCCGGGATCGCCGGATCCGGTGGCCGCCATTCCTGGGGGCCGGCTGGATCGCGCCGATATTGTCGAACTGCCATTTCACTCCAAGCGCCCGCTGGCGCGCATCCTGCGCAATGTATCGCGGCTGGCGCGAAATCGCCCGCCGTTGATCGACCGTTTCTCGGGATTTGCATCTCAAATCGGCGGGTTTCTTGCAGGCCGGCGCTACGAAGCCGCATTCATCGAGCATTTCTGGTGCGCGCCGTATGTCGATCAGGTGCGCGCGCACGCGCGGCGTGTGATGGTGGACCTCTACAATATCGAGTCGGCATGGCATGAGAGCATGGCGTCGGCTGAGAGCGGACCGCTGGCGTGGGGTCACCGGCGATTCGCCCTGGCATCGCTTGCATCGGAGCGTCGCTGGTTGCCTAAGTTCGACTGCGTCCTGACCACTTCCTCCAGCGACGCAAGCCTGGTGTGCGCCATTGTCCCGGGCGTTCCGGTGACGGTCTATCCCAACGCGCTTCCGCTGATTGTTCCCCCACCCCGCTCGGACCGTCCCGAGATTGTCTTCAGCGGAAACCTGGAATACGCCCCGAACATTCAGGCCGTCCATTTTTTTCATCGCAACGTCTGGCCCGCGCTCCAATCCCGTTGGCCTGAATTGAAGTGGAAGATCCTGGGCAAGAATCCGGGACCCATCCGCGATTTGGCGGTCCGGGATCCGAGCATCGAGGTTACTGGCTTTGTGGAGGACGCTGTGGCCGCCATCGCACAAGCGCAAGTGGCCGTCGTTCCACTCCTGGCCGGCAGTGGAACACGCATCAAGATTCTGGAGGCCTGGGCCGCCGGCACGGCGGTGGTGTCAACCACACTGGGTGCGGAAGGACTGGAATTCCATGATCGCGAACATCTGGTCCTGGCCGACGATGCCGAGAGCCTCAGCGCGGCTGTGTCGGAGCTGCTCGCATTGCCTGTGAATCGCGAACGCATTGGCGCAGCCGGCCGGCGGCTCTATGAGGAACGATACACTTGGCCCATCGCTTGGAAGGTGCTGGCCGAGCTCCTCGATAGTCCGTGAGCGATCACAAGTTTCAAATAGTAATTGGAAACGGATCGAGGTGCATGCTAGTCTAACTGACATAGATCCCGCGTCTGGCAGGTTCAATCCGCAAATCGGCGGCAACCTGCGTAACAAACCCTTGTAACATGAAATTATGTGACTGCTACCAAGACTGTAAACGATTTGTGAACGGCCCCTTTCAATAGGGGAACCCTCTATACTGGAGAAGGTCATGCGCTTTTCCGTAGACGCTCACGCGATCGGACAGCACTTAACGGGGAATGAAACATATATTAGGAATCTCCTGAATTGTTTCGAGGTGCTGGATCGTGAAGCGGAGTTTGTAGCGTACATTTCGCGCCAAGAGGCAGTCGCCGACCTGCCCCAGCGGTTTCAAAAAAGACGAGTCTCAGTCAATCCCTTCGTTCGTCTGGGTTACGATCTGCCACGCCGTGTGGCGGAAGACCGGCCTAAGCTGCTGCATGTGCAGTACACTGCGCCCATCACCTGCTCTGTTCCTATCGTGGTCAGCGTGCATGACGTGAGCTTCCTGGAGCATCCTCAATACTTCACTTCTTTCCGTGCGCTGCAGTTGCGTTTAACCGTTCGCCGCACGGTGCGGGCCGCTTCGTGCGTCCTGACGCCCAGTGAGTTTTCGAAACAGCGCATTCTGGATGCTTACAAGCTTTCCGACGACAAGGTTGTCGTGTTGCCAAATGGCGTAAGCTCCGTATTTCACCCCGTGGCTCGGGAAGCGGCTCATCGTGTAATGCACACACGCTTGTCCCCAGGCTCTCCGCAGGCGCCTTTCATCCTGACCGTGGGCGACCTTCAGCCGCGCAAGAATCATCTGGGACTCATCCGCGCCTTCGAGGATCTGATCGGCGCGCATCCGCAGTTGCCGCATCATCTTTTGATCGTCGGAAAAGAAGAGACCTGGTACGCACCAACGGTACGCGCCGCCGCGAAGAAATCGCAAGTCGCGGATCGCATCCACTTCACTGGCTTTGTGGACGACGAAGAGCTGCGACGCCTGTATGGCGCGTGCGATCTGTTCGTCTATCCGTCTTTCTATGAAGGCTTCGGATTGCCGATTTTGGAGGCCATGGCCTGTGGCAGGGCTGTCGCCTGCTCCAACACATCGGCCATGCCGGAAGTGGCCGATTCGGCGGCTCTGCTCTTCGATCCTCAATCGCGACGCGATCTGGTGTTTGCCATGCGCGATCTGCTGCTGAATCCTGAGTTGCGCCAGCGCATGGAACGTCTGGGAGTGCAGCGGGCAGCCACGTTCAGTTGGGCCAGCAGCGCGGCCAAGACTTTGGATATTTATTACGCCGTGGCCGGCGACAGGTCCCAGGTTTCGAGCGCCGTCCGCAAGTCGAAGTCAGTCGTTCGCCGTTGAAGCACATGATGAAGTGCATAACGTAGTTGGTTATGAAGTATCCATTTTTCAGAATCACTCCTGCCTTACTTCTCTCGGCCCTGGCGCTGGTGGCGGCGCCGATCGCTCAATCCACGCTCCCCAATGAGACGCTGCGCTACACCATCAACTGGCCGAGCGGGGTGAGTTTGGGCGAGGCTACGCTAAGCGCTTCGAGTTCCGAGCAGGTGGTCAACGGGCAGACGCTGCCCCAGATGCATTTTCAGTTCGACGTGGATGCCGGCGTCCCCGGATTTGCGGTAAGCGACAGATTTCGGTCAGCTGCGTCCGGCATCTTTTGCTCGTCGGAGTTTCAGAAAAAAATCTCGCACGGTTCTAAGAAGGTGGACGACAAGGAAACATTCGATGCCGAAACCGGCACCGTTACCCGCGGGTCAGACTCCGGCCAGTCCGACATGAGCTCTAATCCCTGCGGGAAAGATGCTCTGGCGTTCCTGTACTTCGTGCGCCAGGAGTTGAGCCAGGGCCGCATGCCTCCTCGCCAAACGGTGTTTTTCGGCGCGCCTTACGAGGTCAGCTTGAATATGGCGGGCACGGAAAGCTTGAAGCTCGGCAATTCATCGGTGCAGGCGGACCATGTCAAGGCGTCGGTCAGCGGACCTTCGTCCAATATCGATTTCGATGTGTACTTTCTGCAGGACCGGGCCCGTACGCTGGCGCTAGTGCGCGTCCCCCTCGCGCTAGGCGCGTTTTCAATGGAGCTGAGCAAGTAAGCTCTCCCCGACGGCTCCGTGGCAATTAAAGTAGCTTACTTCTCCCCCCTGCCTCCCGCGCGCAGTGGCATTGCCGATTATTCGGCTGCGCTGCTCGACGAACTGAAAAAGCTGGTGGACGTTGAGGTGTTCTCGTCCAAGCCCCTGGCGTTTAACCCCAAGAATTTCGACGTCGCGCTGTACCAGGTGGGCAACAACGTTTATCACGACTTTTGTTATGAGACGGCGCTCGATCATCCCGGCGTCGTGGTAGTGCACGAAGCCAATCTTCATCACTTGATCGCCGACATCACGATTAAGCGCGGTGATTGGGACGCATACGTTCGCGCCGTGGAGCAGGAAGGCAACCCCGAGGATTTGGCGTACGCCGGCCGCGTCCGGCGGCTCGAGGTGGGGCCCGACTATGAGGGCGTTCCGATGCTGCGCGAGTTGCTCAGCCGGTCCAAAGCCGCCATCGTGCATAGCGACTGCGTTGAAAGCCAGTTGCGCGGTGCGGGATTCTCGGGCGCCGTGGCTCGCATCCCGCATGGCGCTTGGATTCCCGATGCCAACCGCTCCGACTTTCGCCAGCGATTAGGTCTGGACGAAACCACGCCGCTTATTGGCATCTTCGGTTTCCTAAAGCCATACAAGCGGATTGCCGAATCGTTGCGGGCCTTCCGCAGGCTGGTGCGCGTTCATCCCTCCGCCAAGATGATCCTGGTGGGCGATCCGCACCCCGAGCTACGTCTGGATTCGCTCATTCGATCGCTCGATCTCAGCCTGCACGTGCGCGTGCTCGGATTCCGGCCCATTGAGGAGTTTGTGGGTTACGTTGCGGCCTGCGACATCGTTCTCAACCTGCGCTATCCCACGGTGGGCGAAAATTCAGGCACGCTGATGCGCGCTTTGGGGCTCGGTAAAGCCGTGGTGGTCTCTCAGGTTGGTTCCTTCAGTGAGCTTCCCGATTCCATCTGCTTGAAAGCCCCAGTGGACGCAAGCGAAGAGGATCATCTTTTCGAGTACCTCAATATGCTGGTCAGCCGGCCCGAGCTGCGCAGAGCGCTGGGGGCCCGGGCGCGCGAATGGGTGGAGACCGAATGTACCTGGTCCAAAGTGGCGCAGCGCTACGCGGACTTTCTGGAGAGCGTTGCGGGGAATGGCGACGGGAACGGCGCGGCCAGGTATGCACCGCCAAGCCATACCGAGCCAGCCAAAACCGCGGAGCCCGTCCACGTCGACCCGGAATATATTCTTTCCTGGGCGCCCGACGCGGCCGCCAAGCGCTACATGGAAACGCACCTCACTCGTTTCGAAAAAACGCTCGCGATCACACCGCCCGGCGGTCCCGATGACCGTATCCTCGAAATGGGATCGTATCTGCAAATTACGCCCGCGCTCGAAACGCGTCTCGGTTACGGGGAAGTACGGGGATGTTACTACGGCCCGGCGGGTAAGGTGGATCGGCGCACTGTGCAGTCGAGCGATGGCGGTGAGTTCCATTGCACGCTCGAACTTTTTGATGCCGAGAAGGACCGTTTTCCCTACGCCGACGGCTATTTCTCGACCGTCCTCTGCGGCGAGTTGGTGGAGCATCTGACGGAAGATCCCATGCATATGATGGCCGAGATCAACCGGATCCTGCAGCCTGGCGGGCACCTGGTGCTGACCACCCCCAACATTGGTTCGCTGCGCGCCATCTCCGCGATCATGGCCGGCTACCATCCCGGATTCTTTCCCGCATACATCCGGCCGCGCGTGGAAGGCGAGGAACCGGAGGCGCGCCACAATCGCGAGTATACGGCGCGCGAGATCGTGCATTTGTTCCGTTCCGCCGGGTTCGAAACCACGCTGCTCGAGACTGGGCCGTTCCGCAATGAGCCCAAGCCCGAGCACGAGTGGGTGCAGCATTTGCTCGCGCGCTACGAAATGCCCGAAGATTTGCGGGGCGACGGAATCTACGCGGTGGGCCGCAAGATCGGCCCCGTTCGCGAACGCTATCCCGCGTGGCTGTACCAATGAGCTACCGCGACGTTCGAGTACAAGCGCGCGGATTGGTGCTCGAAGCTTCGCTTTCGATCGAAAATAAATCACGCCAAACCTGGACCAACCAGAACTTCTCCCTGGGCTGGCAGTTTTACGATCCGCAATCGAACCGCTTCCTCGAAGAAGGCGCATGGACGCCCGTAGCCGGCGAAGTTGCGCCCGGCGAGGCTGCCAAGTTTGAGCTCTCCATCCCAATGCCGGATGCCGGCGCTTATGAAATTTACGTCTCGCATATCCAGCCGCCCGCCAGCTGGGCCTACGCGCGCGGTGAGCCGTTCCTGAGGATTCTGGTACAAGCGTCCGAGGGCGGGCTGGAAGTAGTGGCGCAGGAAATGGCGACGCTGCGATCGCTGCGCTGGCGGCGAATCCGGGCAGCGCTTCCCAGGCTATTCGCCAGTCCGGTCCGAACCATTGCTCAGAACCACCGGCTGATCCGGTCCATGGCGCGCCGCGATATCCTGGCGCGCTATCGCGGCTCATTTGGCGACTTCTTCTGGACCATTCTGAACCCGCTGCTGCTGATGGCGACTTACTTCTTCGTCTTCGGGATCGTGCTGCAGAACAGATACGGAGCGGATCAGAGCCGCACCGGTTTTGCGCTGTATTTTATCGCCGGGATGCTGCCTTGGCTCGCATTCTCAGAGCCGGTGGGACGCGCCGCCTCCGTGATTTTGGAACATCGCAATTTCGTCAAGAAGCTGGTTTTTCCGCTCGATACGTTGCCGGTAAACCATGTGCTGGCTGGGTTGGTCACCGAGCTTTTTGGCGCCGGAGTCTTCATCGCGGCGCTGCTGATCATTCGTCACAGCGTGCCCGCCGCGGTTTTGTGGCTGCCCGTGCTGCTGGTTCCGCAGTTGCTATTCACGCTAGGCCTCTGCTGGTTCCTGGCGGCTCTCGGCGTATACATGCGCGACCTTGGCCAGATAATGGTTTTGGTTCTGACGATTTGGTTTTTCATCACGCCCATTTGTTATCAAGAGTCGACCAATCTGTCGCCGGCCGTTCTGGCTGTGATGCGCCAGAATCCGCTGTACACGCTGGTGCGCGGTTATCGAGCGGTGTTTCTCGAAGGACACGCCCCGGAATTGCTGCCGCTGGTGAAACTGTGGGTCATCGCGCTGGCGCTCTTCTTCCTGGGGCACGTCTGGTTCTACCGGCTACGCAAAAGCTTCGCCGACGTGATCTAATTATTTCGATGCACCATTATGTGTGGGACAAAGTGGAGAAGGAAGAGTTGAATCCTTCCCTCGCGCGCCAGGTGATTCATGCCGACACCATGACCGTGGCGCGCATGTACCTCCGCAAAGGATGCGTTGTGCCGGAGCACAGCCACCATAATGAACAGATCTCGATGATGGAGCAAGGTTCGGCGAAGTTCGTTGTGGATGGCGTGGAGCGCGTGATGAAAGCAGGTGAAGCGGTGCGCATTCCTCCCAACGTGCGGCATAGCGTCGAAGCGATTGAGGACTGTGTGGCCCTGGATTTGTTTTCACCGCGCCGTGAGGATTGGCTGCGCGGGGACGACTCATACCTGCGCAAGTGAACGCGCGCGCTATTTGATGGCCAGCATCGCGTCCAGATACGCGCCGGTAACACGGCTTTCGATTTTACAAAATCCCGCCGCGCGCAGTAGCGCTTCGTACTCCACTGTCGATCGCTCGCGGCCCTCGGCGCCGACCAGCATGTTCAGCGATTGCATGTGCGCCGAGACATAGCCGGGTTCGAGCAGCTTCTCGGCGATCAGCAGCCCGCCGACTGCAGGCAGCGCGGCGTAAATCCGGGCGAGCAAGAGGTGAACCTTTTCATCCGACCAGTCGTGAAGAATCCTCGCGACGCTGTAGAGATCGGCCGGCGGCAGCGGATCGTTGAAGAAATCGCCGGCAATCGTGCCTGGATAGAGCGCGGCTACCTCGGGAAGATCGAACACCTGCGCTTCCATGTGCGGATATCGCTCCCGAACGGCTTCCGCCAGATGTCCGCTCGCTCCGCCCAGGTCGATCAATCGATGAAACCCGCTCAAATCGAAGGCCGCGGCCACGGCCGGTGAACTGATGCGTCCGAATCCGTGCATGCCCTTCAAGAACTCATGCTTCGCCTGGTCCGTGCGGAAGAAACCCGAAAAGATTCCGCCGTCCAATCCGAAAGTCTGATGCCAGCGCGGCGTGCCCTCACGCACCGCGTCTTCCAGATGCGCCCACATCGGATAGAGAGCGTCATTCGAATAATGAATATAGCCGGTCAATGCATCGGGGCTGTCGGATCGCAGGTATTTGTCGGCCTCGGGCGTATTGACGTAAGAGCCAGCGCGCTTTTCGAGCAGCCCCAACGCGACGCAGGCGTCGAGCAACCGCGCCAGCGCTTTCGAATCCGGGGGACGCGCGCCGTCGAAGACGCCGAGTTTCACGGCGGCAAACATTGTTTTCGATCTGCGGAACGCTTCGATCAGATCGATGATCCGGTCAGGCGGGATTCTGTCAGGCGGGATCTTTTCGGGTGTGGTCATATCCAATGGGCTTCAAAACCTTGCCGTTGTAGCGCACCGCGCCGGGCTTACCCTGCGTAATGCTGCCGATGCGAAGGCCCGCCACCTTCGCTCGCGGCGGCGCAGTGTACAGAAGTTCGTAGTCCTCGCCATCGTGCAGAGCCTGATGGATGGTTGCGCCTTTGAGCAGCGGCACGTGGTCCAATTGCGCGGCCACACCCGACGCTTTTGACAGCCGATGCAAATCGAGCGCCAGCCCGTCGCTGATGTCCATGCAGGCCGTCGCCACACCCACCAGCTTGCGGCCCAGCTCCAGCCGGGGCACGATGACGCTCTTGTTGCGCCATCCTCCCAGCCGCCCCGAAACATAAAGCGCATCACCTGGTTTAGCACCAGAACGCAGCAGCGCCTTGCCTTTAGCGACGGAACCGCAAAGTATCACGTCACATACCAGTTGATCGGCGTGCGAAATATCACCGCCTGCAAGCGACGCATCCGCTTTTCGCAGTAACTTATAGACTCCTCGATAGAATCCATCGATCCAGCGCTCATCCGTCCAAGGCGCTAGCGCGATCGACACCAGACAGTACAGCGGCGTTCCGCCCATGGCCGCAATATCGCTTAAGCTGCGCGCAACTGCACGCGCGCCGATTTCTTCGGCCTTCCTCTCGCGCGTGAAATGAACGCCTTCAATGCTGAGATCGGCCTTCAACAACAGATCCTGGCCGGAGTGCGACGGAATCACCGCGCAGTCGTCACCGATGAGCGGAGAACGGCGGCGAAGCTTTTGGATGATACTGTCTTCGGTCACGGCGCTTGGGTCACGAAGCCGCGGCCACTAATCCCGACGGCAGTTCTTCGCCAAACACCTTGCCGAGATCCTCTTCGGTTTCGCCTTCCAGAGCCGGCAGCAGGCTCTCGGGAATGCGCTTGCGGATGTTTTCGATGCTGGCTGGGCTTAGATCTCGCGTGGAATCGCCCGTGCGCCGCGCGATCGCCACCACCGCATCCTCCGCCTTCGGGACTTTCAGCAGAGCCTCCACCCAGCGCGTGGCAGCCTGCACCGGCAGCACTTGATTGATCGGACCATAGAACAACTTCCGCGCGCCCAGCCGCGACAGGCACCACAGGCCGGTCTCCACCATCTCGCCCTTCTTCACGAGCGTGAGGAGCGCGTCGCCGAGCTGAGTTTTGGTTTGCAAAGGCAAAAGCTCCAGGCTGGCGGCGGTGCGCCACATTTCGCGCAGCAGACTATTATTGATCCTCGGCCGTTTGGACCCACGCGGCAACAGCACCGGCGACAGCCGCTGAAAGATGTCCACCTGCTGGTTTTTGTTTAGCCCGCCCGCCACGCGACCCCAGAAGATCCACCAGTCGATCTCATTCTGCACTTGATTGGGGAACTGAAGGCCGGCCGAATAGATGCGGCGCGCTTGCTCGATACGAAAATCGTCACCGGGAAATCCGAAGCCAGGACGAAGCATGAAGCCACACAAATTCAGCCAGCGCATCTCCAGCGCCGCGGATTTGCGGCGGCATTCGGTCAGTTCCAGTAACCGGTCACTCAGTTTCCTGATGGCACTGAGAGGCCATGAGTTGCGCCCCAATGCCAGCGCCTGCTCCAGCTTGCCCGGCAGTTCCTCACCAGTGACGACGCCGGATCGAAACGCAGCTTCGAGTAAAGCTTCAGCTTGCGCGACAGCTTCGTCGCTGACCACCGCCGCGGGCTTGCCGCCGCTACGCGTGCCGGCCGTCTTCCGCAATTCGAATTGCAGACGCCAATGGTGCTCGCTGATCTTCGAATCGGCCCACACTTCGAGCGTCCCCACTGCCGTCAGATGTGCGCGCAGCTTCACCGGTACCAATCGCTCGCCCGTCTTGCCGAAGCGGATCACGGCATTGAGCGGCGCGTGCAAATGCAGATCGGCCGCCTCCGCGTTTCCGATCAGTTGGCCCACGGTATCGTCCACGCGCGTCAGGGAACTGTACAAACGAAACGACACTGGCTTATTCGCAACCAGATGTAAGTCCTGGCTGTCGAGTTCCAGAGTCTGGCCTTCCTCGGCGCCGCGCGGCACCAGGCAGACCGCTTCGTTATCGCCGATGCCCACATAGTAAGAACGGGGAAGTCCGCCGCGCACCAGCAGCCCGGCGCCCGTGGCTTTCACGTACGAGTAATAAGCCGCGCCTACTGCAACCGCGAGGTCCAAATCGCGATTCTCAAGAATCGCTGGCCGCTGCCCATACCAGCGCTCCATCACGTCGGCCACGCGCTGCTGGCAGATCTCGGGAATAAAGAATCCGCCGTTGAAGAGTACCGCGTCGGGTTTGGCGTCTTCGTTCGCGCTCAAGAACGCCGCCAGGTGACGCGTCACTGCCGGGTCGGAAACATACGGCAATCCCAGCTCACGAAACAGGCTGCGCTTTTCCTCGGTAGGCTTATCGTGGATCCCGCAAAACGGCAAGAAGCCTTCGAGTGTCAGTTCCAGCGCTTCCTCGCGCGTGATCTCGGTCTTCAATGTGCCGCCCACCAGGGACGATCCCGCGCCTAGCACGGTAATCTCGACCGACTTGAGATTTGTATCCGCCAGCATGCGCTCTTTGGCGGCCGCGCATTGCCGGCGCAAGCCCGTCCGCTGGCGAATCGACAATTGCGTCCCGAGTTTCGATTCCACCAGCCACGCCAGCGTCAGATCCAAATTGTCGCCGCCCAGCAGCAGGTGCTTGCCCACCGCCGTTCGAGTAAACTCGATGCGGTCGCCATCGCGATGCACTTTGATCAGCGTGAAATCGCTGGTGCCTCCGCCGACGTCACAAACCAGCACCAGTTGCCCGTCGAACAGGCTCTTCTGCGATTGCGCCAGGTGATTGGCGATCCAGGAATAAAACGCCGCCGCCGGTTCTTCCACCAGCGTCAGCTTCTCGATCCCGGCGGCATGCGCGGCTTCGACCGTCAGCTCGCGTGCTTCTTCATCGAACGAAGCGGGAACGGTGAGCACCACGTCTTGCGACGCAAGCGGTGCGTCGGGATGCGCCTGGTTCCAGGCATCGCGAATGTTCGACAAAATGGCTGTCGACACATCCACAGGCGAAAGTACGCGCCCGCCTTCCTGTGCGTCCCAAGGAAGAATTTTGGCCGTGCGATCTACTTCCGGATTCGATAACCACGATTTCGCCGAGTGAACCGACTTGGTGGGCACCAGCGCGCCCTGTTCACGAGCGTAAGCGCCGACGTAGGTTTGGTCACCCAGGAACAAAAAGGACGGGAGCGTCCGGCGCGCCTCCACCTGGCCCGGCGCAACGTATTGCGGAACGGAGAGCACCTGGATTTCCGGATAATCCGGCAGTTCTCCGTGGATCTCGGGAATGTAAGCGAGGGCGGAATTGGTGGTGCCCAGGTCGATGCCGATGTTCATCGCGAACCGGCTACTCGACTTCCACTTCGGCCGGCGCGATCACGGATACGCTCCATCCCGGCGCGAGCGGCGGCAGGTCTATCTTCTCCGCCTTCCAGCCCTTGTGCCGAAGCAAGCCCCCCGATGCCTTACCGTTGGCCGGTACGTTACCCAATAATTTCACCGTCGCTGGATCGTTGGTGTCCAGTTTCGTAGGGCTCCCCTCCACGCCATCGATCACCGGGGCCAGGCGCAGGTAGCGATTTAGGGAATCGCGGCATTGCTGGTGCAAATCCCGGACCGCGGCGCCCACCTGATCGTCTGAGTAAGCACTGATGTCCTCCATCAAAAAGTCGATCAGGCGCGAGTCGCGCTGTAAAATACCCAGCATCTGAAGAGCCCCGTCGGAGGGCTGTGCGGCGCGTACGGCAGGTGCGGGCTTGGCGGCCGGCTGCGGCTTCGTCCTGGGAGAAAAGCCAAGCTCCAGCGCGACCTCGGCCGGCAATTTTCCAGTGAATAGAATGGCGAAGAAACTACGGAAAGCTAGTACGATCCTGCTCAAAATTACCCTCTACGCTTAGGATACACGCTCACCACACGCGGCTGGACTTGCCGGCGTGGATAATGGTTCTTCGGTTGCATAGGGCCTGAGGTATGGAGATGCGATTTCTCGATCGGCGGGACGCAGGCAGGCACCTGGCTGCAAAACTCGCGGACTATGCTCGCGATCCAGGTGTCCTGGTGCTGGGCTTGCCGCGGGGAGGGGTGCCCGTCGCCTTTGAAGTTGCCAGCGCGCTACACGCGCCGCTGGACGTGTTCGTGGTCCGGAAGCTGGGAGTGCCTGGTCATCGCGAGTTGGCGATGGGTGCGATTGCAAGCGGGGGCCTGCGCGTCCTCAACATGGGTGTTATCGAAAATCTGGGGATCTCCCCTGCGGCGGTGGAATCGGTCGCCGATAGGGAATTGTTGGAGATGGAGCGCCAACAGCGAACCTACCGCGGCAACAGGCCGCTTCCCGAGTTGACTGGCCGCACCATCGTCATCGTGGACGACGGGCTGGCTACAGGGTCTACGATGCGAGCTGCCATGGCAGCGCTGCGGCAGAGCAACCCGGCGCGTATTATCGTCGCGGCGCCCGTGGCAGCGGCCGAAACGGCTCGCGAGCTTGCCAGAGAGGCCGACCAAGTGGTTTGCGTGAGCGCGCCTCTCGATTTTCATTCTGTCAGCGCATGGTATGAAGATTTCTCACAAACCAGCGATGAAGAAGTGCGCCAATTCCTGGAAGCAGGGGCAAGCGTGCCCCGTCCGGCTTAGGAGGAACCATGACTCACCCGCCTGGGGTGAACCCCGAGACACACATTGGGCGAGCAATCGAACACGCGCCGGTAACGGTCCGCTTGGGCTCCGTTCATCTGGACGGCTATCTGAGTTTGCCAACTGCGGCCATCGGCCTGGTGGTGTTCGCGCATGGCAGCGGCAGCTCGCGACACAGCCCGCGCAACCGATATGTAGCCGATATTCTTAACGAAGGGTCACTCGCCACCTTGCTGATCGATCTGCTCAACTCCGACGAACAGGAAGTGGATCTGCAGACATCACAGCTTCGTTTCGACATCCCTTTCTTGGCGAATCGCCTGGTTGCCATCACCCAGTGGGTGCGTAAAGGGCCCCAAGTCGCCAAACTTAGAATTGGCTACTTCGGCGCGAGTACGGGCGCTGCTGCGGCGTTAGTAGCAGCCGCGGACCTTCCGCGTCTGATTCAAGCGGTGGTTTCACGTGGAGGCCGGCCGGATCTTGCCGGAGACGCTCTGGAGAGTGTGGACGCTCCCACCCTAGCCATCGTTGGCGGGAACGATCCGGTCGTTCTGGAGTTGAACCGCCTGGCGCTGGCGCGAATGCATTGCGTCAAGGCAATGGACGTAATTCCTGGCGCCAATCATCTGTTCGAGGAGCCGGGCACGTTGCAAGAGGTCGCGAGGTTGGCGCGAGCCTGGTTTGCCGAAGAACTTTCCTAAAGCGAGGAGCTGGGCTAGCCCGGGTGAGCCTGTAGGCGGGCGCGGATTCCGGCAAGAAAGGCGCCTGGTTCAAGAATTTGCAAATCCGGAGCGAAGCGCCGAAGACGTTCTCCTTCTGGCGTAGAAGCGTCGGCGAGATCCAATATATCCTTGTCCCGGCTCACCAGGTAGCTCGCTTTGACCGCGACCGCTAGATTGATGTACGGCTCGTCCTTCGGATCCCTTTCGAATTGAAAGACTCGCGGACTTCCGAAACTAACGTCGCTCTTTCCTCGATCGCGGCAATAAATCGCTTCACGATTTGGTCTGTCAACACTGGAAAACTCCTTCGCACTCGCGGGGGTGCCAGTACGTCGCGAACCTCCACCAGAATGTCACGGGATACAAACAGCATGACTGCGCCAATCTCAACCAGCGCAAGAGAGGCGCCAGCTGAGCTCTCGCGTCGGGCGGCGCCCTGAAGAAAAATCATGCAGTCGAACATACAGCCGACTTTGGGACGATCACCGCTCATCAGCCGGCCGCACACCTTGCTCCCGGTGATATTCGTCGCGAGCTTCGGAGAAGAGGCGGTCTAACTCTACGTCGCTGACCCCGGAATCGGCCACCTGCGTACGAAAAGGGGCTAGGATCTCGTCCACGGAGGGTCGCGCGCTGACGGCGCTCACCAGCACCGCGCGAATGTACGCTTCCTGCGGCAGACCAGCGTTTTGGGCTCGCTCGTCCACAAGCCTGAGGAGCTCGTCAGGAACCGGGATTTCAATTGTTTGCGCCATGCTTCTCGGAGATGCCCCCAGTCATCATTTTCCCACAGGTAGCTGTGAATCGACGCCTGACGGTTCATGAACTAGGGGCGAGTTCCATCGAAATGTGGCGTCGTCGGCCGAGAGGTTATGTTAAAGGCGGGCTCAGCCTCGTTGCGGGCCGCGCAAAATAGCAGATTCCTTGATCTTGGCCAGTTCCCGGCGCGCAATTGCCGCCCAGGCGCTCCCGGGGTCCATGGTCAGATATGCCTTCCAGTGGCGCACGGCTTTCAAGGGCTGTCCCATGGATTGGTAGAGCAGCGCGATGTTGTAATGCGCGTCCGCATAGCGCGGATGAATGGCGATCGCGGCCAGATAGTGCTTCAGTGCGCCGGTCCGGTCGCCGCGCTCATCGTAGAGATTGCCCAGATTGAAGTGCGCCAAAGCATATTCCGGATCCACTTCCACGGCCTTGCGATAAAATTGCTCCGCCAGGCGCCAATCACGGGCGTTAAAATACACGGTTCCGAGATTCACCAGCGCTCCCGCCGATGTGGGATCGATCTCCGCCGCTTTTTGATATGCGGCGATCACTTCGGTGGCCGGAGCGCCGTTTTGTTCGAGATCGAGCCCCTTTTCGAACCAATGCTCCGCCTCGCGCCGCGACTTCACCTTCCGCGCGGCTTCCGATTCCTCGGCTTGTCCGGGGAAAGACAGTAGCTTGCTGATCTCGGCCTGGTCGAAATTCAGAATCAGTTGGCCTGAGATGGCCTCCATTTTCTTGTTGCCGGCGAACTGCACTTCGATCTTCTTGCCTTGCGAGTAAATCTTGATCTCGGTAAGCGGATTCTCGAATTCCCGAAAATGCCTGCGGACGGCATGCACGGCTTTGCGGATTTGCACCGCGGAGACGTTGCTCTTCCGCAAACCCACCAGAGTTCGCAAAGCCAGGATGTCGGAAAAGCTGAACGACCCGCCCGAAGGCAGAAGATTCTGCTTCTCCCAGCTATCGAGTTGACGCTTGGAAACGCCTAATTGCCGCCGAACGTCTTCGCGCGAGTAGGCCTGCTGAGTTGCTGGAGCGGGCACGGTGAAAGTTTAACAGAGGGACGGTCGAGAAGGGACCTTAGTCCATGTCACCTTAGTCAACGTCAAACAGCTCCGCGATGGGCACTCGGATGTCGGGATCGGCCGTTTCGAGAATGCCGGATTGGGCTTCGACCATGCCAGCCTTGGTGGCGAGGTAGCCTTTGCGCAAGCGGGGATTGATTATCCAGACGTAAGGGACGCCGAATTGCAGATAATCGTCGATCTTCTCCTGCATGTAATCCAAGGTGTCGTCTTTGGAAAGAATTTCGATGCAGAGGTGAGGCGGGTTCATTGAAGATCTCCCCTTGAGGCTGAGCAACTCTTTACCACCGTTACGTCAGGAATTCGAAAACGTGTCGGACTGACCTGGAGACGTTGTTCGGCATAGACTTTGATGCCCAGTTCCTTGAGCCGTGGCCCAAGATACAGAATCATATTAGTCTGAATCGAGCTATGCGTTTTCTCGCCCAAGTTCCGCTCCACAATCCTGCCGTCGATGTACTCGCGGTCAGGAGAGTAGCTGGTACCCAGGTAGTCTTCAATCGAGACGAGAGTTGCTGCTCCCATACCTGGTTTCAGGATACTTGATTCCGAGGGCAAGACCCCGGGGCTAGTCAACGTCAAACAGCTCGGCGATGGGCACTCGGATGTCGGGATCGGCCGTTTCGAGAATGCCGGATTGGGCTTCGACCATGCCAGCCTTGGTGGCGACGTAGCCTTTGCGCAAGCGGGGATTGATGATCCAGACGTAAGCGACGCCGAATTGCAGATAATCGTCGATCTTCTCCTGCATGTAATCCAAAGTGTCGTCTTTGGAAAGAATCTCGATGCAGAGGTGAGGCGGGTTCCTGAAAATCTCCTCTTGAAGTTGAGCAACCTTTACGACCGTTACGTCAGGAATGCGAAAACGGGTGGGACTGACCTGGACACGTTGTTCTGGGTAGACCTTAATGCCCAATTCTTTACGTCGCGTCATGAAGTAATGAATGAGAACTGCTTGAATCGAGCTATGCGTTTTCTCGCCCAAGTTCCGCTCCACAATCCTGCCGTCGATGTACTCGCGGTCAGGAGAGTAGCTGGTACCCAGGTAGTCTTCAATCGAGACAAGAGTTGCTGCTCCCATACCTGCTCTTAGGATACTCCCGCTGGTGGTCCGAACGTGGATCTCACCAGTTCCAGGCCCTCGTCCTTGCTCTGAATGCGGGCCTCCAACTGCGCGTCTTCAGCCACCTCCAGCATGCGCGAAAAGTCCGGACCAGGCGCGTAGCCGGCCGCGATCAAATCATCGCCAGTTACCAGTCTCGCCGGACGCAGTTCCTCGGGCGCCGATTGTTCAAACCTGGTCTTCGCAAACTCATAGTTGTCGAGATGTCCATGGCTCGAAGAACAGTCCAGCCGATGCAGTTCCAGGTGCTCGCTGAACGCGGGCAATCGCAGCATCCGTTTCAAGGTACTCTCGCGCATCTGATGCACGTGCGAAAATCGCATGTGATTTGCGATCAGGGCGATCGCCTGATCGATCTCAGCATTGGAAAACCGCAGCCGATTCAAGATCTCGCCTGCAATGCGTTCGCCCAGTTCCACGTGGCCGTCGAATCGGATGCGGTCAGCCACCCGAAACGTGCCCGGCTTCCCGACATCATGCAGTAAGACGCCCAGGGCGAGGGCCGGGGAGGGTGATTGCAATCCTTCCAGCATGATCAGCGTGTGCGTCCAAACGTCGCCCTCTGGATGATATTCCCGCGGTTGTTCGACGCCTTTCATCGCGGCCACTTCCGGAAGGATGTCAGCAAGGAGCCCGGATTCGTCCAACAATTCGAACCCGCGCCGCGCGCCGTCTTCCGTCAGAATCCGGACCAGTTCGTCGCGAATCCGCTCGGGCGAGACGCGCAGAATCTTGGCATGCAGCTTCCCGATAGCGGCTAAGGTTGCAGGCTCGATTTCAAACCGGAAGCGCGCAGCGAAACGGACCGCTCGAAGCATCCGCAGGTGGTCTTCTTCAAAACGCTGTTCCGGATCGCCGATGGCGCGGATGATGCCGGAGCGGAGATCGTCCAGGCCGTGGACGTAGTCAACGACCTGGGAATACAGGGAAGACGGGGAAGACGGGGAAGTCGGGGAATACGGGGAATACGGGGAATACGGGGGAGACGAGGAATACAAGGTTAGGACCGTGGGGTCGAGTAGCAGTGCGTTGATGGTGAAATCCCGCCGCAGCACATCTTGCCTGGGATCTGTTTCAAACACCACCTGACCGGGATGCCGGCCGTCGGTATACGAATGGTCGCTGCGGAAGGTTGCGATTTCTACGCCATCCACCAACACCACGCCGAACTGAGCACCCACCAGCTGAGCCTTTGGAAACAGCCCCAGCAGCTCTTCCGGCTTCGCGTCGGTTGAGATATCATAATCCTTCGGTTCGCGCCCCAAGATCAGATCGCGCACGCATCCGCCCACCAGCCAGGCCTGGAAGCCGCGTGAGCGTAAGTCTGCCGCGATCTCGATTGCCCTGGTCAGGCTGACTGCCCGGCTCATAAGCTGAGGCCCATACGATCATCGTAAGATAGAATATCCGGCTCAAGTAGAATAGTCATTGGAACATGTCCCAATAATGTCAACAGAAGTAACCAAGCCATCATCCACTACCGCAAAGGTGGTGGTGGCCACCACCGTAGCTCTTTCCTTCATTAGCTTTTGGCGAGGCGCTTCCATCGTTCTCGCCGATCTTGCATCGTCGGCATTTTACGCCGGAGGTATCGCCGAGACGGCCGTCGGCCCCGCGGCGCCCTGGTTCGTGCTCGGCGTCATGTTATTCAGCTTCGCCGTGCGCTCGGTCTACATGGAAAGCTGCAGCATGTTCGTGCGCGGCGGCGTGTACATCGTGGTGAAGGACAGCATGGGCCCCTTCGTGGCGCGCCTGTCGGTCTCTTCTCTGGTCTTCGACTACATTCTCACGGGACCTATCAGCGTGGTCAGCGCGGGCCAATATTTGGGCCATTTGCTGGACGAAATCGCGAAGATGCTTGGGCAGTCGTTCCCCTTCAACGTGAATTATTTTGCCGCGTTCTTCGCGGTCATCGTCACGGTGTACTTCTGGTGGCAGAACACCAAGGGCATGCACGAATCGAGCGGCAAGGCCCTGCGCATCATGCAGATCACGACCGTGATGGTGGTGGCGCTATTGATCTGGTGTCCGCTGACCATTATTCTACGCGGCCATATTACTTTTCCGCCCGCGCCTTTGCCACGCAATCTGCAGTTCACCAATGAATCGTTAGGTTGGTTCAGAGGCACCATCTTCCCGTCCATCCCGATCATCGCCTTGATGATCGCCATCGGACACTCGCTGCTTTCGATGAGCGGTTTTGAAACCCTGGCGCAGGTTTATCGCGAGATCGCCTACCCGAAGATGAAAAATCTGAAGATCACCGCCAATATCGTCTGCTGGTACGCGGTGATTTGCACCGGTGTTATCACGGTTTTTGCTGGGATGATCATCAGCCCCTCCGATATACGTAATCTCTTTTCGGACGACCTGCTGGGCGGCTTGGCGATGCGCCTGGTGGGACCCGAATTACTCAAACTGGCGTTCCACATTTTTGTAGTGATCGTGGGCGTACTGATTCTCTCTGGCGCCGTGAATACTTCCATGATCGGCGCCAACGGCGTTTTGAATCGCGTGGCCGAAGACGGAGTCCTGCTGGATTGGTTTCGCAAGCCGCACAAGCGTTTCGGCACCACCTTCCGCATCGTCAACATGATTGCGCTGCTCCAGCTTGTCACCATCGTGCTCAGCCGCGGGGATGTGTACCTGTTGGGTGAAGCTTATGCGTTTGGCGTGGTGTGGAGCTTCTTCCTGAAATCCCTGGGCGTGTTGGCGCTGCGCTATCAGAGGCACGATCAGGAATATAAATTCCCGTTCAATTTTCGGCTCGGCGGCGTCGAGATTCCGGTTGGCCTGGGCGTCACCACGCTCATCCTGGGTTTCGTCGCGATCGCCAATCTCTTCTCCAAGGAATACGCCACAATCTACGGCGTTGCGTTCACACTGATTGTTTTTGCCGTGTTCACGCTTTCTGAGCACATCAATGCAAAGACACGCAAACTAACGGCCGAACATAAGACGCTCGAAGAGTTCAACCTGGACCATCAGCCGCAGGTCAACGCGGCAACCTTGCATGCGCGGCCCGGCTGCGTGCTGGTGGCGGTGCGCGACTATCACAACATGGAGCACCTGAAGAAGGTTCTCGAAAAGATCAACTTGCGCCGCCACGATATTGTCGTGATGACCGTCCGAACCATTTCCACCGGCGCCGGCGAATACGATCTTTCCGACGAGCAGATGTTTAGCGATTACGAAAAGGAACTGTTCAGCCACGTGGTGGAGATCGCCGAGAAGGAAGGCAAGCCGGTGGAACTGCTGGAGGTGCCGGCCGTGAACCCCTTCGACGCCGTGGTGCAGACCGCCACCCGATTGAAGGCTTCGCGCCTGGTAACGGGGGTGTCGGCAAAGATGACCTCCGAAGAACTGGCGCGCCGCATCGGCCTGGCGTGGGAAAGCCAGCCGGAACCGCGCCATGCGTTCTCGCTCGAGATCATTACGAAAGACCGGCCTTCCATGTACGTGAACCTGGGTCCGCATCCTCCGCGCTTGTGGCCCGAAGATGTCGACCGTTTGCATGAACTGTGGCTGCGGTTGAGCGACAATGAGTCCGTTGGGTCGCGCCTGCACCATCGCGACATCGTTGGCTTGGCGCTGCGCCGCCTGGAAAAAGATCTGGCGGATGGCAAGCGGGAGCAAGTAATGACCGATCTGGACGATGAACTTCGTAAGGACTAAGACGTGCGGCCTGCGCGGTTCCTGCTCATTCTAGCCTGCGCCTCGCTGTGCGGCGCCCAGCCCACGGCCGCTTCGCCCGCCGCCCCTCCCAAGGTTCTTCTGCTGGTTCGCCAGCAATTCAAGCCCGGAACGGGTCTCCATCGCGAACGGTTGGAGCGCGCCATGTCTCGCGCATGTAATTCGCTGGATGTCCCAATTTATTGGATGGAAATGCAAGCCTTCACCGGAACGCCCGAAGCCCTGCTTTTCGGTCTTTACGATTCATTTGAAGATGTGGAGAAAGCGGGGGCGGCCCTCGGTTCGTTATACCAGGCGCATCCTGATCTGGCTCAGATACAGGTCGGCATCGACGAAACGCTGGCTTCTCAGCGGACGATTCTTGCCGAGCGCCTTGACTCTTCGGGCGTCGCCGCCATCAACCTGGCGCAAGCGCGCTTCCTGAGGATGGTGGTCGTTCAGACGAAAGCGGGTGACGATGCGCCAATAGCCGAAAACACCGTCGTCTATCGAGTGACGTCGGGCATGCCGGGACCGACGCTTCTCCTGTTTCAGCCCATGGCCGCTTTCTCAGAGATCCCCGCCGTGCACTTCACGGCCGGAACAATTGTGGAAGATACGGTTTATGCCATCGAGCCGCAACTCTCGCACATCTCCCGCGAATTCGCCGCCCAGGGGCGGGAATTCTGGACCAACCTTCCATGGATCAAGCCTGCAGACCAAAACTGAAGCAGGCTCTTGTATACTCAGACTTTCGCTATGCGCGCACTCACAATTGCAGTTCTTATCATCGGAGCCGGCTCTCTCTGGCTCCCTAACTTGCAGGCCGCCCAAATCCCGCGGCAATCGCCCGATTACTCCATCCAACTGACGGACGGAAAGCAAATCAAGGTGAGCGATTACCGGGGAAAGGTTTTGTGCCTCACCTTCATCCTCACCACTTGCCCGCACTGCCAGAAGACCACGCAGCTTCTGGAGGACATCTATCCCGCGCTGGCCCCCAAAGGATTCGCGGTGGTGGCTGCGGCGCTGAATGAAAACCCGGATGTCGCCTCGTTCGTCTCGAATTTCAAAGTGCCGTGGCCGGTGGGTACGGCCGGAGTGATGTCGGCTCTGGATTATATGCAGTGGCCGAAGGACAAGCGTCCGCTGGTGCCTTTTGTCGTGTTCATCGACCGCCAGGGCGTGATTCGCGCGCAATACACGGGCGTGGATGAAGCCTTCTTCGATAACCAACAGGAGCAGCATATGCGCGACGAAGTGGAAAAGCTGTTGAACGAAGGCGGCGCGAAAGTGAAACCGGCAGCCAAGAAATCCGGCAGCTGACCCGCGTTTCTTTGATGCAAGTGGTGGCCCATCGCGGCGCGTCGTCCGAAGCTCCCGAGAACACTTTGGCGGCCTTTGAGCGGGCGATCGAAGTTGGCGCCGACATGATCGAATTCGATGTCCGGCGTGCGCGCGATGGCAAGCTTGTGATTTCCCACGATCCCATCGGCCATCTATCGAGTGAGTTCCCCACTCTCGAAGAAACCCTGCAGCTCACGCAGGGCCGCATTCAGCTCGACGTGGAACTCAAGGAGCCTGGCTGCGAGCGGGACGCGATCGGCCTGCTGCTTCGCTATTTTCCGTTGCATGATTTTTGCATCACATCGTTCCTGGCGCCCGTGCTGCGCGAAACGCGAACCATCCACGCGGGCATCCGAACCGGCCTGATCTTCGCGGATTGGAACGACACCGTTCGCTCCGCGTGTCTGAGCGCTGAGGTAGACTTCCTGGTCGCATATCATCCGCTCCTCGACCAAGCCGAGACCATCGGAAAGCCGCTCTTCGTTTGGACAGTGGACGACCCGTCCCTCACGCGCGCGCTCTTCGCTCGCCCGACGGTCGAAGCCATCGTCACCAACAATCCCCGCCAGGCCCTGGGCTTACGGCGAGTGGCCCTGCGGCGAGAGTTCGCCTAAGGGCCGGCGTGCTACAATCCGCGCATGATTTGGTGTAAGGCGCCCGGGTGGGTAGCACTCTCTTCCCTCGCTCTAGGAGCCGCTTCCGCCGCCCTGCCGCCCGACGCGGATCGGCAGCTCGCGCGCGAAATATACAAAGAAATGATCGAGGTCCGATCGGGTTACACCACCGGATCCACCACTCCCTTGGCTGAGGCCGTTGCCGCGCGATTACGCTCCGCCGGCTTCCCCGAGTCCGACATTTTCGTCGGTGGCGCCAGTCCCAAGAAGGCCAACCTGGTGGTGCGCTATCACGGTACGGGACAACTAAAACCCATCCTGTTGCTCGCCCATACCGACGTGGTCGAAGCCAACCGTGAGGACTGGAGCACCGATCCGTTCCAGTTCATCGAAAAGGATGGCTACTATTACGGACGCGGAACTTCCGACGACA
Source organism: Bryobacterales bacterium (assembly GCA_963781905.1). Taxonomy (GTDB): domain Bacteria; phylum Acidobacteriota; class Terriglobia; order Bryobacterales; family Bryobacteraceae; genus Palsa-89. The sequence goes on along the minus strand of CAWAHZ010000010.1, from coordinate 1,755,151 downwards.
AGGCCCAAGCCGCCGTTTGGATCGCGAACCTGATTCGCTACAAGCGCGAGGGATTCAAGCCGGAGCGCGACATCATCGTCGCCCTGACCGCGGACGAAGAAGGCGGCGGCCCGTTCAACGGCGTCATCTGGCTGCTCAAGAGCAAGCGAGAGTTGATTGAGGCCGACCTCTGCCTGAACGAGGGCGGCGGGGGCGTAATGGTGTCTGGCAAGAAGATCGCGAACAATATCCAGGTCAGCGAAAAATCCTATGCCGATTTCAAGTTTGAGGTGCATAACAGGGGAGGGCACAGTTCGGTTCCGGTCCCGGATAACGCCATTTATCGCCTGGCCACTGCGCTCGAACGGCTTTCCCGGTTTGGCTTCGCTTTAAAGACCGATGAGGTGACGCGCGCCTATTTTCGTCAAATGGCGAAGGTGGAGGATGGAGCGTTAAAGGACGATCTGGTTAAGATTGCCGACGGCTCGTCCGACGCCGCTCGCGACGCCATGCAGCGCGTTGCGTCCGTTTCGCCGCGTTGGAATTCGATGCTGCGCACCACCTGCGTCGCCACCGAGCTGGCCGGCGGACATGCGCTGAACGCGCTCCCGCAGCTTGCCACCGCGAACGTGAACTGCCGCATCTTCCCCGGCGAGTCCGTTGAGTCGGTGCAAAGGGCGCTGCGGCTCGCCATCGGGGACGACCAGGTTGCGATCCATGTGCAAGGGGACGTCGGGGTTGGTCCGGCTTCTCCCATGCGTCAGGACGTGCTTAAGGCGGTGGCTCGCATCAGCGATACTATGTGGCCCGGCGTTCTGACCATTCCCGTCATGAGCACCGGCGCCACGGATGGGCGCTACCTGCGCGTGGCAGGCATTCCCACCTACGGTGTGTCTGGCTTCTTCGGCGATCGCGACGATGTGCGGGCCCACGGCCGGGATGAGCGCATGAACGTCACGTCATTTTATGAAGGCCAGGCGTTCCTGTATCAGTTAGTGAAGGAACTGTCATCTGGGCAGTGACGGCGCACGGGGACAGTGACCGCGCACAGCTTTGCCTATTGCATGATGTTGTACAGCCGCTCATCCAGAGGACTTCCCAACATGGGCTGCAACTTTTCTCGAAATTGCCGGGTGTGATCCGCTCCCAGGTGCGCGTCGAACGCCGCCCGATTCTCCCACGCTCCCACCATCGTGAAATGGTTCTTCCGGCCGATATCGTGGAAGAGTTCGAAGCGGACGATGCCTTTTTCCTTGCGGCAGTCGGCTGCATACGTTTCGAGAACTTTCGCTCCATCGTCAGCGAAATTGGGCATCAGGTCCACGTACGTGACCACGTAGAGTCGGTCCTGCGCCGAGGCGGGAATGCTGGCCAGCAAGAGCAAAGAAGTGAGGGCTGTGAATAAGAATCTCATGGCTTCTGATAGTCTACTGCCGATGGATCTGAATCGGCTCGAGGTGTCCAAACGCGCTTTTGGGACGGACGAACATGCGGCGCTTCCGCGCTTGCTCCGGCAACTGGGCCACGCCCGTTTTACCGATGCCGCCTCGCTGATCCGTTACCACGAAGCGCTGCTCTTTTATCGAGCCTATCCGCCGAATCCAAAAGTACTGGAGCTGGCGGACGCGATACTTGCACTGATCCCGAACAAAATTGCGCAACTCCGGCGCGCGGGCGTGGATCTTGTGCCGTTCGAAGAGCCTGACGTCTCTGGAATCGCGAGAACTGCCTTCTCGGCGGGGTTCACCTACGACATCACGCGCTGGCTGGCCGAGCATCATCCCAAATCTGTCGAAATCGACTGGGACGGTTACGATGCCACGCTGCTGGGGCCGCTGCTCGGCCGATTGCATCTTTTCGCGGACGAAGACCTGCTGGTGGAGGCGAACATTCCTTATATGGATTGGTTTCGTGCCGCTAAGCGGGGCAGGGGATCAGACCTTCGCTGGTTGCTGTCACAAATCGACAACGCGGAACTGTTCGCGCAGGCCAAAATCTTCGTCCGCTGGGAACTGGGCGATGGGAGGGCCACCCGCACGAATGGGCGCTTGCCGGGGCGGCGTAAGTTTTTCTATCACGACAGGCCGCTGCTACGCCGTGCCGATGTCTCGCTCCAGGCCGAGCTCGAATCGCCCGCGCTCCGAGTCGAAAAGCTAAGCCGGAACGAAGGCCAAAAGCTGCTCGATTTTGCGCGCGAGACATCCGCGATGCGCTATCGCGAACTGCACGGTTTTACCTATGGCGATCCCGCTCACGTGGTTCGCGCCCATCTCGGCCGCGGAGTTGAGGCGTTCGTTTGCGGCGTGCCGCCAGAGCATCGGCTGACCCTGCGCGCCTATCACGCCGGGATGTTCTTCAAGAACGGCGTCCCCATCGGCTACATCGAATGCCTGACGTTGTTTGAGCACATGGAGGTCGGCTTCAATCTCTACTACACGTTTCGGGAAGGTGAGACGGCCTGGATTTACGCGCGCCTGCTGCGGCTTTTTCGCCAACTGCTCCCGGTCACTTGCTTCGCGGTCGATCCCTATCAAGTGGGTCACCATAACGACGAGGCCATCCAGTCCGGCGCGTTTTGGTTTTATCGGAAGCTCGGCTTTCGCCCCGCGAACCCTGAAGTGGCCAGGCCTTTGCTGACCGAGGAAGCGAAGCTCCGCGCGAACCCCGCCTATCGCACCCCGGCTGGGACGCTGCGACGTCTGGCCGCCGGTTGGATGATTTACGAGATGGCTGGTTCACGCGCGGGCGATTGGGATCACTTTGAAACCCGCCGCGCTGCCATGGCGCTGCGGACGTCTCCGTTCCCGCCCGCCGTTCAACGCGCTAAGAACGCACCCAACGAATCCGCTTTTGTTCGTGCTCTCCAACGCGACCCGGCGTTGCGCCGCCGCTTGCTGAAGCTTGGCTCCTGTCACGGCGCGACGTAGATGGTTACGTTGCTCTGATTCAGCGGGAAGGCGCCGACTTGCAGCGTGATCGGCTGCTCGCCTCCGCCTATGAGAGAGGCAGGCACGCCGATGTTCAATTGGGTAAGCCCGACGAATCCGGGGGCGTCGCCTGCGTAAAAAATCTGAGCGTTGGTGCTTGCCACGGTCGCGAGCACAGGCAACTTCGGCTTCGGCAAAAGCGCACCCGGTGCGGCGCCATCCGATCCCGGCGGCACCGTCTGGCCGGTGCCGGTAGCGTACAGCACTACAATGGAGCCCCTGGATGCCGGGTTCGCCGCGGAATTGAGCGTGCCATCCTGATTCGCGGCGATGGCCGGTCCGGTTGGCTGATTGCTCACGGTGAAGATCGCGGGATTGGCCGCTTGCACCGCGATGGACGATTGAATGGTAACGCCGTTGTACGTCAGCGCGACCGTTGCCTGGAACTGGCCATCCAGCTGGAAGGGCGCTTGCGCGAGGATCTCGCCAGCTGAAACCGAAATGAGTGGCGCTGGGGTAGCATCGAACTGAATCTGAGTGTCGCCAGCACTGCTGGGCAGCACGCCGCCCACACCGAAGCCATCGAACACCGGCTCAAACGGCCCGATGCAGACACCGCGAATTCGCAGCAATTCTCCCGGCGCAATCGGCGCTTCGATGGGCGGTGCGGGCGGCTCACCGATCAAGGTGACGAGGTTCGCAGGCGCGGCGCTTTGGATTCCCGTCCGGCCCAAATAGGGCGTGGGTTTTTCATTCGCCGGCGCGGGCGTTGGCGATCCAATCCAAATAGCGTTTTCGGTAGCGTCGGAAATGTAGAGGCTGCCTTTTGCGTCGAACGCCAGGCCGGTGGGCTCCTCGATCATAGCGCCATCGTACACTGAGAGGGCGCAATTGTGGCTGACGCGATAGATGGCGTCTTTATCTTCATCGGCGACATAGATCGAACCGGCTGAATCCAGCGCCACGGCCGATGCTCGCGCGATTTCCTCAGGGCCGGTTCCGAAACCCGGCGCCGCCGAGGTGCTCAGTTCGCCGGTGCCGGCAACGGGCGAGATGGCGCCTTCCGCCGACAGCCGCTCGACCGTGTAGGTTGACGGGAAGAAGAGGTTGCCCGCCGCATCGGAGGCCATAGATCCTGAAGCCCCCTTGGTCCAAAGAGTTTGGACGGCGCCGCTCGCGCCGATCTTCTTCAGCGCGGAATTACCGCTATCGGTAACAAAAATGTTCGCCGCGCCGGCCAGCACGCCCTGTGGCGCGGAGAATTGACTCCCCAGCGTGGTTTGCGTTCCATCCGGAGCCACTTTCAAGACACGATTCTTGCCTGTGTCAGCGACCAAAATATCGCCGGCCGCATCCACCGCAACGCCTTGTGGATTTCGCAAAAACTTGTCTTGATCAGGCAGGCACAGCGGATCCTGGTCATAAACGGGACCGCCATCGCCGATGACGGTATTGACGATGCCACTGGTGTCGATCTTGCGAATCCGGTTGTTGTTGGTATCGGCGACATACAGGTTGCCTTGCTTGTCGAACGCAAGCGCATGCGGATTCGCAAAGGTTGCCGATATGGCGGGTCCTCCATCGCCAGTGAAGAGATTGGGGCCGGCGCCGGCGATGGTGCTGATCTTGCCGGTGGCCGTGGCTTCTTCCAAGCGGCCCGAAAGCCGGTCGATGAAGAATACATCGCCGCTTGTGTCCGCTGTCATCCCTACCGCACTAACAGAGGCTTTGAGCGCGTCGCCGCAAGCCTCGCTGAAATTTTGCTGGTTGGAGGTTTCGACGCCGGCAAAGGCGTGTATGATTCCATCCGGCGTGATTTTTCGCACGCGCGGCGTTGCTACAAAGACATCGCCTTGGGGATCGGTGGCGACAGAAAACGCGTTGAGTGAGGATTGTGTAGCCAGCACTTCATCCTGGCTTGGGGTGCCGAGCGGCAGTGACGGGTCGCCCGCGATACGCGTCAGCACGCCGTGAGTATCGATCTTCGCAACGCGTTGGCCGTCGGCGATGTAAAGATTGCCTGCGGCATCGAATGCCAAGTCAGATGGGCGGCTTAACTGCGCCTGGATTGCTGGGCCGCCTTCGCCTGCGTAACCAGGGGTTCCGGTCCCCGCAAAGGTGGAGAACGTGCCGTCGGTGCCGATCACGAGGATCATCGCATTGTTCGGGTTGGCGACATAAAGTCGATCCTCCGCGTCCACCGCTAAGCCCAGGGCACTGTCCATCACGACTAGCGAAATGGTTCCGTCGAGAGCGACGCTCCGGATCCGATCCTGGTCGTCGCTGAAATACAGAATTCCCTGACTGTTGAACGCGATGCCGCCTACAAAGCTGAGTTCGGCTGCCGTGGCCGGCCCGCCATCCCCGCTGTACCCTGGCGTGCCGGTGCCTGCGATGGTGGTGATCACTCCGTGCGTATCAATCTTGCGGATGCGCGCTTCCTCGCCAATGTATATGTTGCCCGCCCGGTCCCGCGCCACGGCGTACGGGCCTTGGAATGCCGCATAGTAAGCCGGGCCGTGATCGCCTGTCAACGTGGAGGTGTCGAGGCCTGCAAAACGAGAAAGGCCGCCGCTCAAGAAGGATTGAGCCGTGAGCAGGCACTGAAAAACGACCAACAGAATGCTGGGGAATAGCCTCATAGTTCATTTGCAACGTACCACGAACTGGCCGAAACGGATAGAAACCCTTCACTAATGGTCTCAGGCCCACCTGCGCTAGGATAAAGTCCGTGGAGCGACACGACCCGCCGCCCAGCGCGGCCGAGCAGCCGGCGCCGGTGGCTACGCCCTGGCCGGCGCTAAGAGACGACGAACTGCTTCAACGGCGCATCTGCGATCTGGGCGCGCGGATTCCGGGAAGCGAGCTCGAGGGCCGCATCGCGCAGCTCTACGACGAACTCGGCGCGCATGGCCTGGCGTTTCGTCCGCCCTGCTATCTGGGCGATGAATGGTTTTCGCCGGAGGGCTCGCCCGCTATCGCGATTCCGTTTTACCTGGCGCATCCTCGCTTGAAGACTCTTGAAATGCATCAGATGCTGCAAGTGGAAGGCGGAACTCCCGAATGGTGCCAGCAGTTGTTACGGCACGAAAGCGGCCACGCCATCGATCACGCCTACCGATTTTCCTCGCGCGACGATTGGCATGCCGTCTTCGGCAGCCCCGAAACGGAATATTCTCCCGAAACCTATCAGCCGCGTCCTTACAGTAAGGGCTTCGTGCGCAATCTGCCCAACTGGTACGCCCAGGCTCATCCCGACGAAGATTTCGCCGAGACCTTCGCCGTCTGGCTCTCCTTGACGCCCGAGCAGTGGCGCGAACAGTATCGCGGCTGGAAGGCGCTGGACAAACTGGAATTCGTGCATTGCCTGATGGAAGAGGCCAGGAACACGCCGCCCAAAGTGAAGCGCGTGCGGCGCATCTATGAAGCCAGCCGCCTAAGAAAAACGCTCGCGCGATACTACACCGAGCGGCGCAAACTTTACGCTGAAGACTTCCCCGACTTTTATGACGCCGATCTGCGCGTTATATTCGGAGTTGGTGAGCCGAACGGAGAGTCCGCTGCAAAAGTTATGCGCCGCAATCGGCCGGCGCTGGTGGCTTCCATCGTGCGCTGGACCGGACAGCACAAATACACCGTGGATATGCTGGTGCGCAAATTGATTGAGCGTTGTCAAAAACTCAAGCTCACCTTTCCGCCGCCGCTCGAACGCGCGCGCGTTTCCTTCGAGCTGGCCGCGTATCTTTCGGCGATGGTAACCAATCATCTGCACACCGGCCGTTTCAAGAGGTCTGTGTAACCGTGAAAGTTCTGGTGCTGTTCGACGTGGCTTATCACACCGCGGCGGCCGAGACCTTCTCTCCGCAAGAGTTGAAGGACGAAGAAGACAAGCCCACTGAAGCCGACGTGCTGGCCTGCCTGCAACGCTTGGGACACGACGTGGAGACGCTGGCGGTGTTCGACGACGTGGTCTGCATCGTGGAAAAGTTGAAGAACTTCGCGCCGGAAGTGGTCTTCAACCTCACCGAGTCCTTTCACTCCAGTCGCGCGCATGAGCCCAACATCCCCGCGCTGCTGGAGCTGATGCGCGTGAAATACACCGGCGCCCGCCCGGACGGTCTGATGCTCTGTAAGGACAAGGCGCTTGCCAAAAAGGTGCTGGCCTATCATCGCGTGCGCGTTCCGCATTTTGTCATCTCCACCGAGCAGCGGCCGCTGAAGCGCCTGCGGCGTTTTGTCTATCCGGCGTTTGTGAAGCCAGTGGGAGAAGAATCGTCGGATGGAATCGCCAAGGCGTCCTTCGCCAAGAGCGAGGAGGAGGCGCTCGAGCGCGCCCGCTTCATCCACGAAAAATTTCATTGCGATGCGCTGATTGAGGAATACATAGAAGGGCGCGAACTGTATCTCAGCGTGATGGGCAATCGCAAACTTACGGTCCTGCCGCCGCGCGAAATCTTTTTTCACGATGTTCCCGAGGACACGCCCAAGTTTGCCACCTTCAAGGCCAAATGGGACGATACTTATCGCAAGAAGTGGGGCATCCAGAACGGGCCCGCTACCGAGCTTCCCGAGGGCGTCGACGCGAAACTGGCCCGGCTGGCGCGGAAGGTCTATCGGGTGCTGAAAATCCGCGGCTTCGGCCGAGTGGACGTGCGTCTCACCGCCGCCGGCGAAGTGGTTGTGATTGAGGCCAATCCCAATCCATCGCTGGCCTGTGAAGACGACTTCGCACAATCCGCCGCCGCAGCCGGTGTGCCCTACGATGCCTTGATTCAGAAAATTTTGGACACCGCCTGCGCCTGATTGAACTGGTCTAATTAAGGTGTTTGCCGTCCTACTTAGTACCAAGTTCTCACTATTCCTTCCATCCCGCCCGCCGATATCTCTTGGCTAGAGGAGCAGCCTCTGATGCGACGCGGCTATGTGGTGGCCGCGTCCACGATGTCAGCGGCTGCTTGCTAGCGTCTTGTGTCCATGATTTGAGGGGCACGGTTCCCTTGTCCGTCCCCTCTCTTTTTCCTCCGCGCCCGCCGTCCCTTTAAACTGATGGTTTGCGCCCCTTCGTCCCGTTCTTCCGAAATCCGCATCTGCTCACCATCGCCGGCAACTACTGGCGTCGCGAATTGAACGAGCAGCGTTTCCCCGTCCAGGCGAAGTTCTACGAAACGGAGCCCGGCGTCCAGGTTCTGGTCCATTCGCAAGCTCCCGCCACCGAACCCATCGCACAGTTGGTTCTGGTGCATGGCCTGGAAGGCTCCAGTTCCGCGGGTTACGCACGCAGCTTGGCCCAGGCCGCGCTCGAATCCGGATGCGCCACGCATCGCCTCAACATGCGAAGCTGCGGCGGTACGGAACACTTGAGTGGCCGCACGCTTTATCATTCCGGCCAGACTTCCGACCTGCTTGCGGTGATTCGCCAGCTCCCGTCCAACGCCCCCATCTTCCTGGCCGGATTTTCGCTCGGTGGCAACGTGGTGTTGAAGCTGGCTGGAGAACTCGGAGCCGCAGCCGCGGATCTGATTGCAGGCGTGATGGCCATCTCCACACCCATCGATCTCGCCGCTTGCGTCCGGCAGCTCGATAAACCTTCCAACGTCATTTACGCGCGCAGATTTGTCAGCCGGCTCAAGGAACGCATTCGCGTCAAGGAGCGGCTCACGCCCGGTTTGTTCGATCTGAGCGGCCTGGATCTGGTGCGGAATATCTACGATTTTGACGATCGGTTCACTGCCAAGGCATTCGGCTTCGGCACGGCTGACAACTACTACGCCACTCAATCGTCCAATCAGTTTCTGGGCCGCGTCCGCGTGCCCACGCTCCTGGTGCAGGCCAAGGACGATCCGTTAATCCCTTTCAGCGTCTACGATCACCCCGCGTTTCTGGCGAATCCCAACCTGCACCTGATCGCGGTGGAGCACGGAGGCCACCTCGGATTCATCTCGAAAACGAGGCCGCGCTTCTGGCTGGATCAGGTTCTCGTAAACTGGGTATTAGAAGCGCAAAGGGTGCGGCGCGCGCCAAGCTGTCCCTGAACTGTTCCGCGCCGTGCTCCGTTTTGCGCGTTTTGAGGAAGAAGTAAGGAACAAGGTTACAGCCGGTTTCGTCTCTCAATTAAGGTGGCACATAGCTCACGACAAAACGCGTCATTTCGCGAAGCTGCTGCGGTAGCGTTAGATTCGCTGCGCTCCAGCAAGCTGCGCAGCTTTCTCACGCTGCTCGGTATCATCCTGGCCACCACCACCCTGATTGCCGTGATGGCCATGATCCACGGCATGGACGTATATATCGCCAACACTGTCTCCAACATGGGCTCCGACGGTTTCCGGATCGTCAAAATCGCGTTCCTCGGCAATTTCGATCCCAAGAAATTCCTGCAAATGCAAAAGAGGAACCCGGAGCTGAGCCCGGACGAGTTCCAATACTTGAAGGACCATACCACCCTCGTCAGCGATTTCGGAATGAGCGCCGGACGCACGGTCACCGTCTCCATGGGATCCCAAACGCTGACCAATGTCTCTTTGAACGGCGGCACCGCCAACTGGGCCTCTCTCGGCGATACCCAGGTGGCCGCCGGCCGCTATTTTACCGACATTGAAGACCGCCATCGTTCGCCGGTTGCCGTTATCGGCGCCGACCTGAAAACCAACCTGTTCGGCGATGGCGATCCGCTCGGCAAGGAGATCAAGATCGAAGGCCGGCCGTTCACCGTCATTGGAGTGGCTGAGGCCAAGGGCAGCGTCTTCGGCCAGTCGCAAGATGCATTCGTCGACGTTCCCATCGGCGCTTACTTCCAGATTTATGGATCGCGCACGGGCATTCGTTACGCCGCCCGCGCGGCCGATCAAAAAGTGCTGGAGCAGGCCAAGGACGAAATGCGCATGCTGATTCGCGCCCGGCGGCACGAAGCGCCCGGACAGGACGACACTTTCTCCATTCTCTCCTCGGACGCTCTGGTCAGCGCCTTTGACCAGCTCACCAACGCCATCGCCGCAACTGCCGTCGCCGTCGTGTCCATCTTTATGGTGGTGGGCGGAGTGGTTATCATGAACATCATGCTGGCCGTGGTGAGCGAGCGCACGCACGAGATCGGCATCCGCAAGTCGGTGGGCGCACGCCGCCAGGATATCCTCAATCAGTTTCTGGTCGAATCCTCCATGCTGGCGGGCATGGGCGGGCTGGTTGGCGTGGTGCTGGCCTGGGTGGTCTGCCGCCGCGGTGCGAAACTTCACCTCGGTTCCGATGGCGGTTCCGGTGTCCGCGGTTTTCATCGGCGTGGGACTATCTACCGCCGTCGGTCTGTTCTTCGGCATTTATCCGGCGCAGCGCGCGTCGAAGTTGGATCCGATTGAAGCCCTCCGGGTAGAAAGATAAAGATAAGGTTACAACGATGACGCGTGTAGAACTCACCTCCGCAATTGGCCTCGCGCTGGCCACCGTGCGGGAGCACAAAATGCGCTCGTTCCTTACCGTTCTGGGCGTGATCATCGGCACTGGCACCATCATCGCAGTCGGTTCCATCATTGCGGGCTTGGATGGCGCTGTCACTAACGTCATGCGCGGCTTCGGAACCAACACCGCCATCATTTTCAAATTTCCAATCGCCTTTCAGAATCTCACGCCCGAAATGCGCCGGCGTAAGGCCATCACCTACGATGACGGCTTGGCAATCGCCGCTCGGTGTCCGTCGGTGCAGTCTGTCAGCCCGTACTTGCTCCCGAATACGCCCGGCAGCGGACCGCAGATCAGCATCGCGCGGTACAAAGGCAATGAACTGTACAACGCCAACCCGGTAGGAACGGAAGAATCCTACATCGAGAGCGGCCAGGTGGATATGCGGGAAGGCCGCTTTTTCACCGGCGTCGAAAATCAGCATCGCATGCCGGTGGCCGTGATCGGCTCCGACGTGCCGCGAGCCCTGTTCAACGGTGAAGACCCTGTGGGTAAGTGGATTGACGTCAACGGTCACAAATTCGAGGTCATCGGCGTCACCAATCGGCCTGGAAATTCGTTCCCCGGCCAGGACGACGTCACCATCTACCTGCCCTACTTCAGCATGCACAAGCTGTTCCCGGCTTCCAAGGAGAATCTCCTAATGGTCAACGCCAAACCCGGCCGCCTGGCTGCCGCCATCGACGAAGCTACTGCCGTGTTGCGCATCCAGCGCCACGTTCCGCCCAACAAGCCCGACGATTTCTCCATCTCCACTTCGGATCAACTGGTGGAACAATTCCACAGCGTCACCGCCATTGTTGCCCTGGTGATGGTGGTGATGAGTTCCATCGGGCTGCTGGTGGGCGGAATCGGCGTCATGAACATCATGCTGGTTTCGGTGACCGAGCGCACCCGCGAAATTGGCATTCGCAAGGCCATCGGCGCCCGCCGCGCCGACATCGTGCTGCAATTCCTTACCGAGGCAGTGGTGCTCACCGGTTTAGGTGGCCTGATCGGGATGACGTTCGGATGGAGCGTTTCGCTGGCTTGCCGCCTGGCTTTTCCCGCGCTTCCGACCTCGGTCCCCTGGTGGGCGGCAGTGATGGGCGTGGTGGTATCGGTGGCGATTGGGCTTTTCTTTGGAATTTGGCCGGCGAATAAAGCCGCGCGGCTCGATCCCGTTGTGGCCCTGCGCTACGAATAAAGGATCCACCGGGCCGCGAGCGCCTTCCTGGCGCGAGGAAGTACGCTGATTAGTGAACCCGGCGCGGCTTCGTCTTGCGGGGCGAACGTTTCCCAGTTATTGACGGCGGATTTAACGGCCGATTGCAATGCAGACAGCGCACTACGTCCGAGCGCGTGGAGAGATGGCACGCCCGGCAGTAGGTCTGGGGCAGCGATACGGTGGTAAGGCCCGGTAACATTTTGAACTTGATATGTTTATCGACCGAAACCGCCATTCCTTTAGGGTAAATTTTCCCTCCCAACCGGGGTTGTGATATGATCAGGCCCTATGATGTGCCAGGAACGTATACGTCTGGTCGCTGACTACCGGGAGACTACGCGCACATACGCCGATTTTGTGCGCAAGATGACGGAACTCGTTGGTTTAGGAATCGAATCGGAAGTCGATCTGCTCCGCCGCTCATGCAAGATATCTTGGGAGGCCGCCGAAAAAGCTCGTCTGGCGCTATTCCGGCACGAGGCCGATCACAGTTGCAACCGAACCGATTTCCATTCTTCCTCCGCTGTGGCAGGCTCGCCTCACGCCTAGCATCGGCCTCTCTTGCGAGGCTGGCCCGGTGACTTCGCTCCAGTGATCTCCATCCGTCTGCTTGGAGATTGCTTTCCGGAATGACCTGGAATGTCACCGGGCATACAAATCGTCCCTGAGCGTGGTAGCATTCAGTGGCGTCAATATAATGCAATTTCGGTTGAATAAACGCTTCCGCCCGCTTGTTAAGTCTGGTAATGTAACCTAAGTAAACTTAATCTTTCAGCAAGATGCCAAAGCAGATCTCGCCCGGGAAGTCGGCCCAAAGCGCGAGGAAAACTTCCCCAGCGAAGAAGCCCATTTCCTCCACCGCGCCCGCGCCGCCCGTTCCGGTGGTTGGCATAGGTGCATCGGCCGGAGGACTGGAAGCCTTCCGCGAACTTCTAGAAGCCCTTCCCAGCGACACCGGCATGGCTTACGTGCTGGTGTCCCACCTCAGCAAGACATACAAAAGCATGTTGAGCGAGCTGCTCGCCCGCGTGACGAAAATGCCGGTGACGGAAGCGCGTGGCCAGGCGCCGCTGCTGCCCAATCATATTTACGTAATTCCGCCCAACGCCACTCTCGAGGTGCAGGATGAAGGCCTCGCCGCGCGGCCCATCCAGCCGCGAAGCCCCGACGATAGCCATCACGGCATGGTGATCGATACCTTTTTTCGCTCACTGGCCCAGTGGCGGAAGAGCCAGGCCATCGGTGTGGTTCTCTCCGGCACCGGCACCGACGGGACGCTGGGCCTCGCAGCCATCAAAGCGGAAGGGGGCATTGCGTTTGCGCAGGATCAGCAAAGCGCCAAGTATCCCGACATGCCTCGCAGCGCCAGCGCCCAGTTCGGTTCCGCGGATTTCGTGCTTCCGCCCGCTCAAATCGCCCGGGAACTGGCGCGTATCGCCGGCCATCCTTACGTTCGGCGCCCGCAGGAGGATGAAGAAGAACAGACCACTCCCGAATTGCAATTTTCCGGTATCTTCCAATGGGTGAAGCGCACCACGGGCGTCGATTTTTCCGAATACAAGCCCGCCACGCTCCGCCGCCGAATTGTGCGCCGCATGGTTCTCAGCAAAATGGATACCGTGGCAGCCTACCTGAGGCGCCTCGAAGCCGACCCCGCCGAAGTAGAAGCGCTGTATCGCGACCTGCTCATCAATGTGACGTCTTTCTTCCGAGATCCGGAGACCTTCGAGTACCTTGAGCGCCATGTCATCCCGGATATGCTGAAAAACCGCCGGGGCGATTTGCCTATTCGCGTTTGGGTTCCCGGCTGTGCCACGGGCGAAGAAGCCTATTCCATCGCGATGCTGCTGCTCGAGCCGGTGCAATCGTCGGGAAGCTCACCGTCCATTCAGATCTTCGCGTCCGACATTAGCAAGCTGGCCATTCAAGTCGCTCGCGACGGCTTTTATCCCGAAAATATCGCCGCCGATGTATCCGTACAACGCCTGCGAAGATTCTTCACCAAGACCAGCGACGGTTATCAAATCAACAAACAGGTGCGCGATCTGTGCATCTTCGCCGTTCAGGATGTCACCAAGGATCCGCCGTTCTCCCGGATGGATCTCATCAGCTGCCGCAATCTCCTCATCTATCTGGGCGTCTCTCTGCAGAAAAGGGTGCTGGCCGCGCTCCAATACGCTCTCAACCCCGGCGGCTATCTCCTGCTGGGAAGCTCGGAAAGCGTGGAAGCGGGCTCCGACGCGTTCCGCCAGATCGACAAGAAGCATAAGCTTTATTCCAAGCACCTCACAGCGGCGCCCCTGCGGTTGGAATTTGGCCGAGCCGAACTACTGGAAGATCCGGTTCGCGTCCGCAAGCCAAGGCTCATCTCGCAACCCGAAGTAGATTTGAGCAAGGAAGCCGATCGCATCGTTTTATCCAAGTACTCTCCGCCTGGAGTTCTGATCAATTCCTCATTCGATGTTCTTCAATTCCGCGGCCACACCAGTCCTTTTCTGGAGCAGCCACCCGGACAAGCGACGCTCAACCTGATCAAAATGGCGCGCGAGGGGCTGGCCATTGAGCTGCGTTCCGCCATCCATCAGGCTAAGAAAGCGGGCGGCCCGATTCGCAAGACCGGCGTACGAGTACGCAGCGATTCCGGCCTCACCGAGGTGACGATCGAGGTAACTCCCGTCATCGATAAGTCGGCGCCTCACAGCGACAAAGATCCTTACTACCTGGTGTTATTCGACACCTCGCCGCCCGAAAATGCCCGAGGGCGCGCTCGGAACGGCAAAGCACGCCAGAAGACAAAATCCGGCGCTCGTTCGGACCGCGAACTCGCCGCGCTGCGCGGAGAATTGGCCGGAGCGCAGGACGATCTGCGCTCCATCATCGAAGAGCAGGAAGCCACCAACGAAGAATTGCAGTCGGCTAACGAAGAGATCCTGTCCAGTAACGAAGAACTCCAGAGCACCAACGAAGAGCTGGAAACTGCCAAGGAGGAGCTGCAGGCCACCAACGAGGAACTAATCACCGTGAATGAGGAGTTGCAAAACCGCAACTCCGAGCTGGCCAAAGCGAATAGCGACCTCACCAATCTGATCGAGTCCGTGGAAGTGGCTTTTGTCATGCTCGACAACAACTTGCGGATACGGCGTTTCACTTCGGCGGCTCAAAAGGTGTTGAGCCTGATCCCGAGCGACGTGGGCCGGCCGCTCGCGGATATCAAGCCCAAGATCCAAGTGGCCGACCTTCCGCTGTTGATTCAAGATGCCATCTCCGGCATGCACCATTACGAGCAGACGGTCCGGGATTTTAACGGACGCTCGTATGTGATGAAGATCCGCCCCTCTACCACCACGGAGGGCAAGATAGAAGGCGCCATTCTCACGCTCACCGATGTCGAAGCGCTGCTGCGCAGCCAGGACATTCGCCAGAGCTTGGAAAACAGCTTGCGCTCTCTGCTCGATGAACCGCACGATCTGTTGCTGGCCGTCTCGCCCGAGGGGCAGCCCCTGTTCCTGAAACCTGGCGCCGATCAATCTATCTTCGATTACATGGAACCGCGGGACCGGGAGCCGATGCAGCGCTGTTTACGTCAGGCAGTTGAAACTCGCTCGCCGGCAAAAATGGAGGTGCGAAAGTTTAAGCTGATCGAATCCAAGGGTCTCGTGATCCTGACGGTGGAACCGATCGTCACCAAGGACGGGGTGCTGGCATTGGGAGTGAAGGCGTCCGTCAAGCGACAAGCCGCTTCGGCGCACTAAGGTGATGGCGCAATGCGATGATGGTTCCATCAACCTATGGATGTAAATGCACCGGCCTCGCTCTGGATCGAGGCTGCTCAAAAAGCCATGCAGATTGAGGCCGACGCCGTCGCACGCGCCGCCCAGCGCCTGGATAGCAATCTATCCTGCGCGGTGGAAATGATTCTCGCCGCGCCCGGCAAGCTGGTGGTCACTGGCCTCGGCAAGTCTGGCCTGGTGGCTCGCAAGATCGTTTCCACCCTTTGCAGCACCGGAACGCCCGCCGTTTTTCTGCACGCCGCCGAAGCCGCGCATGGCGATCTGGGCTTGTATTCGCCCGGCGATCCCACCTTGATGGTTTCCAAAAGCGGCAACACCTTGGAGCTGTTGCAGATCATTCCCTTTCTGCGTGACCTGCCTTCGCGGCGCATCGGCATTCTGGGCAATCCCTGCGCTCCGCTCGCGCCGGAGATGGACGTTGTCCTGGATGCATCGGTTGAGCGCGAAGCCGGTCCCGATAATCTCGCGCCCACCGCCAGCGCCACAGTGGCTCTTTCGCTCGGCCACGCCTTGGCCGTGGCATTGATGCGGGCGCGGAATTTCAGCGTGGAGGATTTTGGTCGCTTCCATCCGGGTGGACATTTGGGCCGCAGCTTGCGCCTCACGGTTCGCGAAGTGATGCATGGCCGCGATGAGATCGCAGTAGCCCATTCGGATGACTCGCTGAAGCAGGTGGTGATCGCGATGACGCATTATCCGCACGGCGCCGCCTGTGTGGTGGATGCCTCCGGGCGGCTCATCGGATTGGTTACTGATGGTGACGTCCGCCGCGCGTTCCAAGCTCACGACGATATTCGCGAGCTCCGCGCATCGGCGGTCATGACGGCCCATCCGGCCAGCATCGCGCCCGATGCGCGTTTGCAGGACGCCCTGCGAATGATGGAGGACCGTCCATCGCAGATTTCGGTGCTGCCGGTGCTTGATCCAGGGACCGGCGTATGCCTGGGCCTGCTGCGCTTGCACGACATCTATCGCGCGGGTGCGCGTCCGCCTGTAAGCTAAAGCCCGTGAGCTAAGGCATGTGGGCTAAGCACGCGTTGACCGCGTTCAGCGCTGTTCCGTACAATGGTTCCGGTAGCCGTTGTTGACGCGCGGGGTTGGCCTAGCGGTTGGGCGTCAGCCTTCCAAGCTGATTTACACGGGTTCGATTCCCGTACCCCGCTCCAAGCTTTCGCAATCCTCTCAGCCGGCGTAGCTCAGTTGGTAGAGCATCTGATTTGTAATCAGAGGGTCGGGGGTTCAAGCCCCTCCGCCGGCTCCAGAATCCAAATTCATTCGGCGCACCGTAAATTACGGACGGTGATACGTTGGTCGCTTTAATCGCGGCTTCGTGGTGCTTTTTCAGAGTCGAGGCCTCACAACATGGCCGCTCGCCGTTTCGCGACGGAAACCCAATCCGATTCGGCGCGACGCATTTCCAATACGCCCGTCACTCGCTGCGTATAAGAGACGCGCCGTCTGGAATCCCCCCTTGCCGTCGTGAATAATGATGGCTTCGTCCTGGACTGGGCCCACTTTAGTCGATAGCATTCGTCTGGCCTAAGCCCGCATTCGAGCAATATGGTTGCAATGTAGAGGAGCAGGTAGGCGTCCCGCTTGATCGGCTGCTCGCCAGGGACGGTGGCGCGTATTCCCTTAAGCCCCCGCTTATCTGCCTGAGGTATATTCGGCACGGGCGTTGTTAGTCGCGTGTCGTCCAGTTGGAGGGGGCTGATCACTTCACAAGTCAGTTATGGTGGATTACCAGCTCAGAGGCGCATCTCGGCTATAACCGCCCGTTGCCTCGGCGCCTCAACACCACAGAACTCCACCACAGAACTCCAGGCGGGATCTACACCCAAGCCTCCTGATCTGCCTGAAGGTGTCGGCTACGTCTCGAATTCGCCGTGGGCTCCGTTGTAGCTGATTTTGGTTACCGCGCTGCTCGCCTTTGCGGTTGGATATTTAGAAAACTGTCGATAGTAAGCCAGCGGCTACTTCAATCTGTCTCGCAACGGCCCTCTGTGCGACAACGCTGACCTCTGCGCGGGACGTTGCGGTCCTCGCAGGTATGTCGTGGGGGTATCAGCGTCATGAATGATCGGCTTCTCGGCAGGATCGAAGAGGAGTTAGGATGAGACTGGTTTGCTTCGCGATATTAATAACACTGCAGGTCGCCATGGCGCAGGACAAGAAGGGTTGCCAGGATTCCCCGCTTATCAGCCGCTTCCCCGGCAGCGTGATCAGCGACTGTAAGGACAGCGCTGACGATACCTTCGCCTTCAGCATGCCCGGAGCGGATTCTAAGAAGGTGGAGGGTGAGTTTCATTACCTCGAATACCGGTCTCCCAAGACCGCGAGCAACGCTCAGCTCGCGCGTAATTTGGGCACCGCTCTGCGGACCGCCGGATACACGATAGTCTTCGAAAGCCAATACCACGATAAGATCGTTGGGCACATGGCCAAGACCTGGATTCAACTCGAGGTCAGCAGCAATGGAGAAATTTGGGAACACATCGTCAAGGAGATCGCGCTGACACAGGATATAGTAGCTAGCGCTGCTGAAATGTCCAACGGCTTGACCAACTCCGGCCATTTCGTGGTGAATGGCATCCTGTTTGATACCGGCAAGGCGGACATCAAGCCCGAGTCCGCGCCCGCCCTGGAGGAAGTGGTGAAGTTACTGAAGCAGAACGCGGCGATGAAAGTATATGTAGTGGGACACACGGACAATGTAGGAGCGCTGGCGAGCAACGTGGATCTCTCCAAGCGCCGCGCCGCCGCCGTACTGCAAATGCTTACCACGAAATATGGAGCGACTGCCGAACGGCTTCAATCCTTCGGCAACGGCCCCTATGCACCCCTTGCGTCGAACGACAACGAAGCTGGCCGCACGCTGAACCGCCGCGTGGAACTGGTCAAGCAATAGGTACGCGGTTCCAGTTGAAGTAGCCGGACCACGCTACTTCGTACTCAGTGCCGTATGGTAAAGGTCCCCCAAAGGCATCCCCATATCGAGGGAGTCATGCGTGCGCTCGATGAAATCGAATTCAGGGCCAGGCAATCCGGAAACGACAAGCGCAAGGCTGGATGTTTGTTGGGAGATACAATCAGTTAAAATCGTCTTGATTCTGTCACCGAACAGGATATGTCTAGACTTTTTGCGGAACCTGGCGCGGTGTGATGACAGGATGGTCATATAACGGTGCAACAGGAGACTCATGGCCCGCACGTATGTGAATAGTTCGAACCTATCGCCGTGGCACAATGTTCTGTTATTCGTCGTCTTTGAAATTGCATTGAGCGCTGTTGCAGGCGCGTCGACTCCAACGACCGTCGCCGCGCAAAGCTCCTCGAACCCGGCGATTCTAGGAAAGAGCGTGACATTCACAGCGACCATTCAGCCACCGGCCGCCACTGGTGTTGTGACGTGGTACGAGGGTATCTCAGTAATTGGAGTCAGCGCAATCAAGAATGGACAGGCCACTCTCACGACGGATCTTCTTCCTTTCGGGGAGAGTTCGATAAAAGCTTTCTACCATGGTGACGAAACTTTTCAACCCAGCACGTCATCCCCATTTGTTCAGAACATCCTGTCATTGGGCCAGAGTGGATTCAGGGCCGCCGCTACAATTGCGACCGTCAATGCCCCGGGCCCTCCCGCAGTCGGAGACTTCAATGGTGATGGGAAGCCCGATTTAGCAGTTATTGCAACGCTGGATCAGAACATTTCCATCTTATTGGGCAATGGTGACGGCACGTTCCAGCCCCCGGTGAACTATGCTGTCGGCGGCACACCACTCGCCGTTGCAGTCGGAGATTTCAATGGCGACGGCAAGTCGGACTTAGTCGTTGTAAATCAGGGGGGCTATGACGTTAGCGTGCTACTCGGAGTTGGGAACGGTACCTTTCAGAGTGAAGTCACCTACCGCACCGGAGGATCTCCAGATTCAGTCGTAGTTGGAGACTTTAACGGGGACGGAAATGAGGATCTTGCGGTGGCTAATACGACAGCCAATAACGTGAGTATCCTCCTAGGTAACGGTGACGGCACCTTCCAGGCGTCGGTTAACTACGGCGCAGGTCAAAGCCCGCTATTTTTGGCAGCCGGTGACTTTAACGGAGACGGTGTCACTGACCTTGCTGTGGCGAATCGAGACACGGAATCAGTGAGTGTATTGCTTGGAAAAGGCGACGGCACACTTATGCCAGCCGTCCCTTTTGCAGTTGGATCGTTTCCGGTTTCCGTGGCGGTCGGCGACTTCAATGACGATCGCAAGCAGGATCTAGCGGTGGCCAACTTTGACTCGAATCAGGTCAGCGTGCTGCTGGGAAAAGGTGATGGAACTTTTCAAGGCGCCGTGAATTATCCCGTTGGCTCGGGGTCCCTTTCCGTCGTTGTCGGCGACTTCAACGGAGATGGTTTGGCAGACCTCGCGGTAATCAACGAGGATAGTAATAATCTCAGTGTTCTGTTAGGCAACGGCGATGGAAGTTTCAAGCAACAGGCCACCTACTATGCCGGCGCCGGCCCGGTTCCGATCGCCATCGGCGACCTGACCGGCGATGGACGGACGGATGTCGTGGTTTCCGACTACCCGAGCAGCAGCGTCATGGTTTTGTTGGGCGCAACCCTTTCTGCCAACCTGTCGATAGCCGTATCCCATGCTGGCGATCTCGCGCAGGGACAAACGGGCGCTGCATACTCGATCGTGGTTCAAAATGGAGGAGTAATCAGCACCGTCGGATCGGTTCAGGTGGTCGACCAGTTGTCCAGCGCTCTTAGCCCTGTTTCTATTTCGGGCGTGGGATGGAATTGTACAGCGGCTACTCTGACTTGCTCCCGTTCCGATACCTTGTTGCCAGGCGCGAGCTATCCGCCGATTAGCGTCACGGTGAATATTGCCGCCGACGCACCGTCGATCGTAACGAATACGGCGGTGGTGTCAGGCGGTTTGGGGACAAACACCACAGACGATATCGCTACTGATGCTGCCACCGTGCTGACAGGGCCTGCGCCACTAACGGTTACGAGCCCGTCAACTCTCCCTTCGGGAACGGTCGGCGTTCCTTATAGTCAGCAATTGAACGCCACGGGCGGAGTCCTGCCTTATTTGTGGTTGCTAACCTCTGGAACGCTGCCTATTGGGCTTAGCGTTAACTCATCCGGAACCATATCTGGCACGCCCAATGCGCCCGGCGCCTCGGCCTTCACGGTTCAAGTGTCTGACCAGCAAACGACCAGTTCGCAGACGTTCACGCTCACTATAAACCCAGCGGCGCCGGCCATCGCCGCTGGAGGTGTAGTGAATGGAGCTAGCTTTCAGCCGGGAATCGCCAGCAACGGGTGGATGACGATTAGCGGCACGAATCTTTCATCGAAAACCGACACGTGGGACAAGTCCATCGTCGACGGAGCATTACCAACATCACTGGATGGCGTCAGCGTAACGGTCGCCGGCCAGCTGGCCTACATCGAATACGTTAGTTCCACGCAGATTAATGCGATTGCGCCGAATGTCGCTCCGGGATCGGTACCGGTGATTGTCCAGAATGCGAGTGAGCCCACCGCCCCAGTGACGGTGCAGATCGCCGCCGAACAGCCAGCGCTTTTCCAGTGGGGCAATTATGCAGTCGCAACGCATCAGGATTTTTCGCTAGCGGTCAAGAACGGAACCTTCCCAGGCACAACGACAGTACCGGCAGCGCCTGGCGACTTGATTATTCTTTGGGGCACTGGTTTCGGCCCAGTGAGTCCAGCCGTGCCGGCAGGGATGGAGACGCCGTCGAATGCGATCTACAACACGGCTACTCTTGTGACGGCAAAAGTCGGCAGCCAATCCGCTACAGTGTATGGGGCAGCGCTCGCTCCTGGCTACGCGGGACTATACCAGATTGCGATCCAGATTCCAGCGGGACTGTCGAATGGGGATTATCCTGTTGTCGCGACCATAGACGGGGCAGAATCCGCTACGACGACACTAATTACAGTCCAGCAGCCGTAGATGAAAACGGCACGAGGGCCCGACCAGAACGGTACTAGCAGACCCAAGCGCCGACCCGCGCCGCCAGCAGTTGTCGGACATGGATCGTGAAGTGTCCGCCAGCTCCGTCGCCCTATGCCCCGGCCAGAAACTCCAGGATCGCGCCATTCGCCGCCGCAGTCTGATCGGTGGGGAAGATGTGGCTGGCGTGCGGCAGCGTCACCAGCTTCGCGCCCGGAATCCGCCCTGCGATCAGTTCTCCGTTTCCCAACGGCACCAGTCGATCGGTTTCACCATGAATCACGAGCGTCCGCACGTTGAGCCGTGGCAACCGGCTGTACGACTCCCACCCCAGGATCCCCTGCAGTTGCGCCAGGTACCCCTCGGGCTTCGGGAACCACGCACGGCGAATAACCAGGTCCTCCTCGATGCGATCACGCGCGGTGTCCCGATCATAGACGTATGGTATGGCGGCAACCGCAGCCTGCTCCGGCGTCATCGCGCCACGGTTCACCAGCAACTCCGTAGCCTCCGGCTCAGCTCGGATCGCAGTTTTGCCGCCCGCTGCCGTGCAACCCAGGATCAGGGATCGCACCCGATTGGGAAATTCCAGCGCCAACTCCTGCGCGATCATGCCGCCCATAGAGATGCCGACCACGTGCGCGCCCTCCACTCCCGCCGCGTCCAGCACGGCCACTGCGTCGGCAGCCATCAGGGGGATGGGATACGGCCCGGGCGGCACTTCGCTGCGGCCCGAGCCACGATTGTCCAACACGATGGTCCGGTAATGGCCGTCCAGCACCGGACGCGTGCGCCACCACATATCCGATGGATAGCCCAGCCCCATAATCAGCAGGACCGGCTCACCCACGCTACGCTCGTCCCAATAGATCCTGGCGCCTTGACTGTCGAGGAATGGCACAGGCGTCTACGGAGCCTTCGCTTTATCCGTGGGCGTCGCATTGTCCGGCGGAGCACCCGGCCCCGACGAGCCCAGGAACAGCTTGCGGCCGTCCGGGTACGTTACATTGCGGCCGTTGGCTCTGAGCAGCGAATGATCACGCGCCTGGTAACCGTCGACCACAATCTCGGTCCCCGCCGGCAAGCTGTCTTTGTTCAGGCCGTGCCGCAGCAGCGAGTTCGGGCTTCCTCCCTCGATCATCCACTCTTCCTTGCTGCCGTCCGCCTTGGTCACCTCCAAATGGATCCAGGCGTGCGGATTCACCCACTCCACGCGGGTGACCTTACCCTTGAGCAGAACAGGCCGATTGGCGTCGAACTCGCCTCCGAATGCGTGATGAGCCACGGCCGGCGCACAGGCCGCGCAGAGCGCAGCTAGAATCGGGAACGCTGTTTTCATCGGATCACCTCTTCTGCGGGGCGGCCCGCTCTTCGGCCTCTCTAGTCCGCGCCCCACGCAAGATGTCGCCCAGCGCGTAGTTTGCCTCGTGGCAGGCGTATTCATAAATTGGCTGGTCGGTGGCAGGCCACGCGTATTCGCCGGTCCACGTTGAGGTCCAGGTTGCCGGATCTTCCACCGTGAAGCGGTAAAGAATGGTTCTGGCATCCACGCGCGAAAAGCGTTCCACCACGTGCAAATCTTCGGTGGATCCTCGAAACCGCGTCTTGTCGGTGAAATTGGTGGTGTCCACCACCAGCGTGTCGCCCTCCCAGTGGCCCACCGAATCCCCCATCCACTTGCGGATAGTTTTCGGAAGATGCTGCGCGTTCATGCGGACGATGCGCGCGTCGTGGACCATTTCAGAAAGAATCATCACCGTGTCCGGCGTCTGAACAATTTGATGCAGATTGTTGTAGAAATAATCCGGCAGCACGGGCGGCCCTGAAGTGGAACCAAATCCCAGCAGACAGCGCTCGCCCAGCGGACGGCGCTCCGGATCGTCGTAAGAGCCGGCCGGTTCGAGGCCCGGATCGTTAGTCTCCTGCACGTCCGACGTCGGGCGAGACAAAAGCGCCGCAACGCGTTTCTTTGCGGCGGCAGTGTACGCAGGTACGCGGCCATCCGGCGGATCGATCACCAGCGACGTTCGCTTTTGTCCGTCCACAATGGTGTAGCTGGAACCCGGATCCAGCCAAAACGTGTTGTAGCCGCCCACGTTTCCCGCCGGCCCCACCGATCCGTCGCCGCCCTTGGGTGGAGCAGCCCGGTCGCCCTGGATGGACACATCGCCCTGCTTCTTGAGCGTGGCCGCCTGCTTCTCCAGCTTCGCCGCCTCTTCCAGCGTCATGGTTGCCTTGGCCCCAGCCGCCCTCTCGATCGGTGTCAGCGTAGCCAGATCGTAGGTGCCCTGAAGATCGGGATGGCCGTCCGGCGTGCGCTGTTGGCCGAACGCCGCCGCTACTCCCAAGGCCAGCGCTAACGAAACGAATCGAGTCCCCATCGCACCACCTCTTCGATCATGTCCTCAACTAACTCCCCAATTAATGGCCCAACGGCTTCTTGCGCCATTGGCCGTATAACAATTCTTCCACGAATTCCACGCACTTGAAATCCAGCAGCTGGGCATTCTTTTCCTGACGCCGGTAAAGCGCCATGCTCATCTTCCAGGGTCGCGTGAATACTTTGGGATCTTCGATGGTAGCCTCGTACGAAATTACATCCGGACTGGTGCGCTTATAGCGCTCCACCACGTGCAGCGCGTCGCTATGGAAATTCCCGGCGCGATCGAACCAGGTTTGGTCGTTCAATCCTTTCACGTCCACCACCAGCGTCTCACCCTCCCAGCGGCCGAAGGACTGCCCCATCCACGAATCGAGCGGCGGCGGGCCTGGGTCCTTCAGATAGATGTTGCGAACCGCGCCCGCATATTCGTAGGCGAAAACCATCTGGGTTGCACTTTCGATGATCTGAAACGGGTAGGGCAGGTAAGTGGCGCGCGGAACGCCGGGCAGATAGCATTTGATTTCGGGGTCTGAAGTGAGCCAATTTTCCTGGTTCTTCTTCTTCGTTGCGAGCGCTTCAGCGCGATAAGGAAGCTGGCCGCCTTCCACCACGCCCAAGCCGGGAGGCACCGCGCCCACAGCGCCCATCGCGAGCACGGGAGCGGCGGGAACCGGACCATACGGTCCAGGTTGAAGCGCCAGTGCGGGCCGCGCCGTGTGGCCTTCAATATCGTAGTTCGCTTCGTTCAGCGCCTGCCAGATGCCGTTCAGATCGGGATGACCAGCCACCTGGGGCGCGCGATAGGCAGGGGTTTGAGCCATCGCCGATACAACCGTGACCGCCATCGCGGTCCACAAAACTTTGCGAGCCATCGCACCGCATTGTATCGCATGCGTGCTCATTATCTATTCCACAATCGACGCGTAAATCATGTTCCGGATGATGCTCATATAATGCGTGCGCTGGCGCGGCGACTGGATCATGAACACCACGAATAAATCTTCCTTTGGATCCACCCAAAAGGACGTCCCGCCCACGCCGCTCCAGGTGTAATCGCCAACCGACCCAGCAAACGGAGCGCCGCCCGCCGTTCTCCGCACTGCGAATCCAAGTCCAAATCCGTAGCCTGGCCCCGGTAAATAATAGGGACCCGGAACAATGCCCTCCAATTGATCCGACGTCATGTATGCCACCGTCTTTGGACTCAGGTAACGTTTGCCATCGAGCGTTCCTCCGCCGAGCAGCATTTCGAGGAAGCGCGCATAGTCGGATGCGGTGCTCACCATCCCGCCGCCACCCGATTCCCATTTCCCCGCCACGCGCGGATCGCCAATAGCGGCGTCGATTCCAAACGTCCGGTCATTGGCGTAAGGCTCCGCGATGCGCGGCTGCTTGGCGGGGTCGGTCACGTAAAAGCTAGTGTCCTGCATGCCCAGCGGATCGAGCAGCCGTTGTTTTTCAAATTCATAGAGCGGCTTGCCGGACACCACTTCGATCACCCGTCCCAGAATGTCGGTGGAATGGCTGTAATCCCACGTTGTCCCAGGTTGATAGGAGAGCGGCAGCTTGGCGATGCGCTCGGCGAACTCGGCGTTTGTGAAGTCGCCCCGCAAGACTCCAGCCTCCACATAGGCGTGTTTCGCCAGCGTGTTTCCAAAGAAGCCATACGTGATGCCGGATGTGTGGCGCATCAAGTCTCGAATGCTGATCGGCCGCACCGGCGCTACCAGTTCGAGCGTCGGCTTGCCGCCCGCGGGATCGGCCTTCTCCACGCCCACCTGCAGGTGCGCGAAAGACGGAATATATTTCGCCACTGAATCTTCGAGCGCTAGTTTTCCTTCTTCCACCAGCATCATCGCGCAGACCGTCGTGATGGGCTTGCTCATCGAGTAGATACGGAAGATGGCATCGCGCGTCATGGGACGCTTGGTCGCCGGGTCGAGTAATCCGCTGGCTTCGAAGGCGGCAATTTTGCCATGGCGCGCAACCAGGATGACGGCTCCGGGAACCAAGCCTTGGCCCGTATCGTCGCGCAGAACCTGGATGACGTGATCCAGGCGCTCCTGGGAGATCCCAACCTGGGCCGGAGTAGCGCGTGGAAGCTCTTGCGCCGTTACCGGCAGCGTCCCGAGCAGCAGAGCGACGGCCAGCCAGAGCGATGCCTTGCGTTGTTTCATGAGCCTCCCGATTTTATCGGACTGCGGGATTGTCCGCCTTGCCGCTCGTTCGCTTGGTCCCAATGTGGTCGGCCAGTTGATCCCCGGTGAAGTTGTCCGTAGAACTCTCATCGATTTCCGGCAGCATGCTTGCGTTCCAGGCGTGCCACTCCGCCACCATCCGCTCGTAAATATCTTTGCGGCGCTCCTTTAGATTGGCTCGCTCCATGGGGTCCTCAACCACATTGAAGAGAAATGTATTTTCGAGGATCTTCAGATATTTGAAATCGCCGTCTCTCGCGGCTCGCTGCGCATTGGCTTTATAACGCCAAAACAACTTGCGCACAACCGGGGAAGCATTCTGGGTAAGCATCGGTAACAGGCTGATGCCATCCGGTGGGAACGCCGGATCGGATGAGACGCCCACGGCACCCAGCAGCGTCGGCATCCAATCCATCGTGATCGCCACTTGATTGCTGGTTCCGCCCTGCGGAATGCGCGCCGGCCAGGAGACGACGGCCGGTATCCGCAGCCCGCCCTCCAGCAGCTCCGTCTTCCGGCCCGTAAACGGCCAGGTATCGGCGAATCGTTCGCCGCCATTGTCGCTGGTGAATATGACGATGGTGTTCTCCGCCAGTCCATTCACGCGCAGTGTTTCGAGCACCCGCCCGATCTGAAGATCCATTTCCTGGATCATGCGCTGATAAGTTTTTTGACTGCCCCCGTCGAAATCGCGCAAGCTGCGCGCGGACCGCAGCCGGTTGCTCTCCGCTTCGTCGCCCGGCGCTTCCCACGGCCAATGCGGCGCGTTGAAATGCAGACTCAGCAGAAACGGACGGCCGGCCTTCGCGTATCCATTCACAACATCCACGGCGCGGCTTCCGAGCATATCCGTCAGGTAGCCCATTTGATGCACCGCCACGTCGTCGTCCCACAAATCTTCGGATTGGTTGGCGTGCGTGTAATAATCCACAGCGCCGCCGCGGAATCCGTAGAAATGTTCGTACCCGCTCTTGAGTGGTCCGAATTTCGGAAGCAGGCCCAGGTGCCACTTGCCAACCAGCGTGGTGCCGTAGCCGGCCTTCTTCAACAACGACGGCCAGGTGGGATGGTCCGGCGGCAAGCCGACATCACGTCCCGCCAGCGGCTCCTCCAAGCCCAATCGGCAGCCGGTATTGGTAGCGGCCGGTGATGAGCGCCGTACGTGTCGCCGAACAGACCGCGGAGTTGGCGTAAGCCTGCGTGAGACGAACGCCCTTCGCCGCCAGGCCATCGATGTTCGGCGTGCTGATATCGGGACGCCCGTAACACGACACGTCGGCATAGCCCAAATCGTCGGCCATGATGAAGACGATGTTCGGCCTCTCCGCGCGGTTCTGCCCGAACAGATGGTCCACGCCGGACGTCATCGCGATAGTTCCAAGCGCGGTGTTGCGCAACAGCGTACGGCGCGTCACCGCTGGGGTGATTTCCATGGGTGCTCCCAACTGCTCAGACAGCAGTCAGTTCAGTTTACCCATGTGAACGAAGCGGTGTGAACAAACGCCCGAGGTCCTTAATTAGAGCGGCGCCGCAGGCGTCCGGCCACCGCCATGGCAGCGAGGCCGCATGCGAGCAACGCCAGCATTCCGGGCTCGGGAGCGTTCGCCCCCGACGAAGAATCGAATTGGGTCACCAGGCCGTATCCATCGCCATTGTTGGTGCCGAAATTCTGATATCGGGCCAATGAGTCGCCACCCTCGTTCTCCTCAAATGCGACACCGTTTCCGCCGCTTCCTCCCGCGATCGAGATATCGAGCAGCAGATTGCCTTCCGACGGGTTATAGAGAAACGGAGCGCCCGTAAAGGTCAACATATTGGGCGCCGTGCCGGACAAGGCGACGCTCTCAAATACCGTATCGTCGGAGCCGATATTGCCGGCCAGGTCCGTACTGCTGAGGCTGCCGATATCGGAGCTGATGACCGAGAGGCTCAACGTATAGGTGCCGCCGTACAGGCTTCCAGTGAAGCCGTTGGCCAGGAAAAAGTCGATTCCAGTGATCGAAATCGGACCTGAAAAATCGCTGCCGGAATACGCCTCCTGATAATCGGTGCCGGTGTTTCCATAAAATGGACCGCCAAACGGAAACGCGCTCGATCCATTGTCGGAACCGATGGTGAGTGAAGAGCCCAGAACAGTTCCCACGGAAACACAGCACAGTAAAGCCAGCGCGCCGGTGGTTCGCCCCGCGTTTTGGATGCCTCGCCGATAGTTTAAGATTTCCATGTTCCCTCCGAACGCAAAACATCATGACATTGATCGGTTCGGTTGCAGCTCAGGTGTTTGCCTGTACGCCGAGGTTAAATGTGCCTAATACTTATGAGAAGGAGGTCGTAACGAAATGCAGACCCGGCTGGTGATCGCGTTACTTGTGGTGACAATCGGATCGATTCCGGCTCGTTCGCAGTCGAACGCCGTTATCTATGAAGGCGCCCGTCTGATCATTGCCGATGCGAGCGCTCCCATTGAGAACGGAGCGTTCGTCGTCAAGAATGGACACATTGTCGCGATCGGCCAGAAGGGGTCTATTCAGGCGCCGTCGGGAGCCTCTCACGTGGATCTCGCCGGCAAGACGGTCATTCCCGCCATGAACAACATCCACGTCCACATGGGATACGAGGGATTTGTGAGCTGGAGCGTGGAGAACCACACGCCGGAGAACATGCTCGACCAACTGGAGCGCGAGGCGTTCTATGGCATCGGCACCGTTCTTTCGATGGGCGAGCAGCCCACCGCTTTTGCGATCAAACTTCAGCAGGACCAGCTGGCCGGCAAATTTCCACCAGCCGCACGTTTCTTTTTCGCCGCAGGCATGGCGCCGCCGGGAGGCGGTCCGGATGCACTGTTGATCCAGGGCACCACGCCCTTACACGCGGTCTACGAGGTCTCAACCCCGGAGCAAGCCGTTGCGGCCGTGCGGAAAATTGCCGCGCTGAAAATCAAAGAGCTGAAGTTCTGGGTCGACAATCGGGACGACCACCGCGGGGGCATGAAGAAAATGCCCCCGGAAGTTTACACCGCGCTGATCGCGGAGGCGCACCAGCACGGCATGCTGGTGCATGCTCATGCCACGAACCTCGCAGACCAGAAAGGCGTGGTGCAGGCCGGTGTCGACGTGTTGGTGCACACCTTGGTCGCTGAAAAGCTTGACGACGAGTTCCTCGCGATCCTTAAGGCGCACCATCCTTATTGGGCGCCGGTGATGGGCCTGGGCGATCGCTCGGAGCTTTGTGACGGCGCGAATCCATTCATCGAACAGTCTATGCCGGACAGCGTGGCGGCCGATATCAGGGCGGGGAAGACCTGGCTGCCATCCAGCCCGTGTTCGGCGCCGCCCAGCGCGCAGTTTGCACGGCGCGAAGAGAACCTCAAATACAATTTCCCAAAGTACATCGCAGCCGGCGCTCGCATCGTTCTCGGCACTGACGCGGGAGTTTCCGCCAAGTATGCGTACGGCTTCGCGGAGCACCATGAAATCGGAATGTATGTCCGGCTGGGGCTCTCGCCGGCGGAGGCCATCATCGCATCCACATCCCGGCCCACCGAAGTGCTACGCATCCACGACACTGGGACCCTCGCCAAGGGCAAGCGCGCCGATTTTATCGTGCTGAATGCCAATCCGCTGGACGACATTCGCAACACGCGCCAGATCGACAGCGTATATTTGCTTGGCGCCCGCCTCGATCGCCCAGCGCTCCAGGCCAAATTTAAACAAGCGGTGGTGGATCGCGACGCCACGCAAGCCAAATTTAAGCTGGATTACGTGCCGCATCCGCCTTCCTCGCGAAAGCCGTTGACTGAGCCTTAGCTGGCCCGTTTTTCGTGCAACAACATGTCGACCGCGTGTTCCATGGAGCCGGCCAGCGTGATGCCTCCCGAATTCACGAAGAAGATCTGGTCAACGTTGTCGATGGTGTTCAAACGGTGCGCGATCACCACCCGGGTAGTGGTGGCCGGCAGTTTGAGCAGAATCTCCTGCAGCAGTTCTTCGGTCACCGTATCGATGTTGGCGGTCGCTTCGTCCAGGATCAGCAGCTCCGGTTTTCTCAGCGCAGCGCGCATAAACGCGATCAGTTGCTTCTGGCCCAGGCTGATGCTGTTCCCGCTGGTGGTGACCACCGTGTCGAGACCCTCGGAGAAGCGCGAAACCAGTGTGGAAAGGTTAGCTTCCTCCAGAACCGCGGCCATCTGCTGGCTCGAATGATCCTTGTACGGCTCGTTGCCATAGACGATGTTGTCCCGCACCGTTCCGCTGAACAAAAACGGATCCTGCAGGATGAAGCCGATTTTCTGGGTGCGTTCCTCCGCGCTGTATGATCGGATGTCGCGCCCGTTGAGCAGGATGGATCCTTCGGTCGGATCGTAGAGACGGGCCATCAGGTTTGCCGTAGTGGTTTTGCCGCCGCCTGTCGGCCCCACCAGGGCGTAGGCCTTACCCTTTTCCATTTCAAAACTGACGTCGCGCAGAACTTCTTTTCCACCCGGATACTGGAACCATACCTGGCGGAAAGAGAGGACGGCCTCCGCCTTGCTGGCCCCCGCGTCCACCACCGGCATATCCGATTCCAGCGCCAGCACCTCGGAGATCCGATCCAGAGCGGCCATTGCAAGCTGGAACGACGACCACACCGTGGCCAACTGCCGCATGGGCCCGTACAGGTTGTTCACGTAAAACAGAAAGCCGATCAGCAACCCCACCGTGCCTTGCCCGGCCTCGATGAGCGAGATTCCATAGCCGATCACAATGAGCGTCGCCATGTGATGGGCCAGGCCATACAAGGGCATGAAGATGTTGTTCGCCATCCCAGCCGATACAGAGGCCTTGTAGTTTCGTTCGTTCGAGAAGTTGAATTTCCATCGAAAATAATCCACTCGATTGAACGCCACGATCACTTTGAAATTGTTCAGGCTCTCCTGCACTTCCGAACTCATCCCGCCCAGCGCCTGCAGGCTAGCCCGATTCTTTCGTTTGATCCAGGCCGAAGTCCCTCGCGTAAAAAGCACCACGCAGAACGCCGGAAATAAGGCCGCCAGGCCGAGCTTAATGCTCAAGCTAACCAGGAAGATGGCGGCGCCCGTGATGAGGAAGACGCTGCCCACGAACTGCATCAGCGCCTGGCCGACGAACATATTCAGCTTGTCTGTATCGTTGTTCAAGCGCGAAATCAGGTCGCCGGCCTTGTTCTCGTTGAAGAAGGCCACGGGAAGATCCTGCAGTTTCAGAAAGAGCGCGTTTCGCAAGTGAAAGAGGACTCTTCTGCCGACGCCCCCCATGGTGATCACTTGCACGTAGCTCGCAACGGCGCCCGCGACATAGATCGCAAATACGACCAGTGACGAGATCAGCAGTCCGTGAAAATTCTTCAGCCGCAGGTCGGTATTGATGATCCGAATAATCAGGACCGGTGCTACCAGCGTCGCGAGCGAGCTGAGCACAATGGCCACCATCGCGGCGCTGAACGCTCCCTTTTCGGCGGCGAATAGCGGAAGAAACTTCTTGCCGGATTCCCGTAGAGACCGCTTGGGCCCGGTACGCTCCTGAGTGTCAAGCTTGTACTTCATAATGGCTCGTGCTCCGCTGGGAATCGTAGAGCTGGACATATTCAGGCGATGTATCCATCAGTTCCTGGTGCGTTCCAGTGGCCAGCACCTCGCCCTCCATCAAAAGGATGATCTGATCGTAATCCACCACCGACGCGATCTTCTGCGTCACCGAGATCAGCGTAATGCCGGGATAGTTCCGGTGTACATTGTCGAGAATTGCTTTTTCAGTGGTAGCGTCCACGCGAGCTGTAAAGTCATCGAGCAGCAGCACCTGTGGATTCAGCGCCAGAGCGCGCGCCAGCATCACCCGTTGCTTTTGTCCTCCCGACAGGCTGGTCCCTCGTTCCGAGACCACCGTCTCAAGTCCTTCGGGCAGCGCGGCGACAAAGTCGTCGAGCTCCGCGGTGGTGATGGACTTGGCAATATCCTGCTCTTCGACGCTGGTGCTGAAGGCGATGTTTTCCCGCAGCGTCAAATTGAAGATCACGCTGTCCTGGAAGACAAAGCCCACCCGGCGGTGCAGCGCTTCCTTGTCATATTCATCGATCGGCTCGCCATCATAAGTAACAACGCCCGAGGTAGGTTTCAACAGTCCGATCAGCAGATAAAGTAATTGCGTTTTGCCGGCGGCGGTGGGCCCGATGATCGCGGTTCTGGTTCCCGATGGTATGTTGAACGAAACATTCTTCAGCACCATCTTCTGTCCGAAGGAAAGAGAGACATCGGTCATGGCCACCTGGCCTCGCAAATCGGTAATAATTCGTCCTTGTTTCTCCTCTTCCGGCCTGTTGAGTATCGCGCCGATCCGCGCGTAAGAAGCGGAGGACTGTGCGATCACGTTGCCCATGAATCCGATGAGAATGATCGGAAAGATGAGGATCGCGAGGTACGAATTGAAGGCCGTGAAATCGCCCAGGCTCATGCTGCCGGCAATCACGTAATGACCGCCCAGCAGCAGGATGATGACGGTGGCAATATTGGTCGCCAGAGTGATGGACGGGATCAAGCTGGCGAACAAGCGCAAAATGCTCAGCCCGATGTCTCGCGCTTCGGCGTTGGCCAGCAGGAACTTCTGGCATTCCATCTGCTGCGTGTTGAGCAGGCGGATGAGGGCTGCTCCCAGAATGCTCTCATTGATTACGCGGTTCAGCCAGTCGATGGCTTCCTGCCCCTTCTTGAAAAGGCTGCGGACCTTGCGCAGCACCAATTGAAACGTAATAAAGATGAACGGTACAACGCCCAGGATGGCCAGCGCCAGCCGCCAGTTGATCGAAAGCAATAATATGCTCGCCCCGATGATGAGCAGAAGGGACGAGATGATAGAGGCGATGGCTTGCGATACAAACACCTTCACCGCATCCACGTCCGACGTAAGATTCGTCAGGAGTTTGGCCGGAGTGAGGGTCTCCACCGCCGCGAACGATTGCACGGAGATCTTCGCGGCCAGGCGCGTTCGCAGATCCCTCGCCACTCGCTCGGAAGCCCAGATCTGCACTGCGCTTTGCGCGTAGGAAAGAACAAACACCGCGGATGCCACCACTACGAACTGCCAGATCACTGTCTTGAGAACGAAACTCCCTTGGGTGTACGCGTCGATGGCGTGCGAGATCAGCTTCGGCACCACCAGGTTCAAGCCGTTCCCTACGATGGTCAACGCCACCAGCATGGCCACCAGCAATCGATAGGGCTTGAGAAGCAGAAAGAGTCCGGACGAGGGCGGCCCTTTCGGTCGAGTTTTCGCAACCTTCTTGCTCATGGGTTCAAATCGGAGGGTTGACTACCATCCTGCCGCACGGCCAGCCGCTTTGCAAATGGAGGCATGTGTTAACTTAGAGCCTGTCTTTCCGGAGGGACCACCAACGAAGTACCGAAATCGGGTGCTGGGCCTGTTGTCCCTGCTGTTAGTCATCACCTATCTCGACCGCGTTTGCATCTCGGTGGCTGGCCCGCGCATGCAGGAGGCTCTCCACATTGGTCCCCTGGCCTGGGGATGGGTCACCGGCATCTTCACGCTCTCCTACGCCGCGTTCGAAATCCCGAGCGGCGCGCTGGGCGACCGCATCGGACCGCGCCGCGTGCTCACGCGTATCGTGCTGTGGTGGTCCGCATTCACCTCGCTCACCGGTCTGGTCACCGGCTATTATCCGCTCCTGGTGACGCGCTTCCTTTTCGGTGCGGGCGAAGCGGGCGCCTATCCGAACGCGTCGGTGGTGGTGGCTCGTTGGTTTCCCGTACATGAGCGCGGACGGGCGCTCGGAATCACCCTCATGGCCGGCCAGTTGGGCGGGGCGTTTGCTCCATTGCTGGTGGTGCCCATCCAGGTGCATTACGGATGGCGCGAGTCCTTCTATGTCTTCGGAATTTTGGGCGTCGCCTGGAGCGTTATTTGGTACGGCTGGTTTCGCGACTCTCCCGCGGAGAAGGTTGGGGTGACCCCGGCGGAAGTGGAAGAAACGCGCGGGCTGGTTGCCAAGGCGCACCACAAACTCCCCTGGGGCCGCGCTCTCCGTTCGCCGAACTTCTGGGCCACCATGGGCGTGGCGCTTTGCTACGTGTACACTTACTACTTTTTTCAATCCTGGTTCCACACTTTCCTGGTGAAAGCACGCGGATACGATGAGAACGATCTGCTGCTCTCGTCTCTGCCTTTTTTCGTGGCTGCGTGCGCCAACTTGACCGGCGGAATGGTGAGCAATGCGCTGGTGAAGAAAATAGGCCTCAAGTGGGGTCGATGCTCCATCGGTGTCGCTGGTCTGGGAACGGCGGCGCTCTGCGCGCTGGCAGTGATGTTTACCGGGCAGCGCCTGGCCACCATGATCCTGCTCTCCTTGACTTACGCGGGAATCACGTTTCAGCAGCCGATTATGTTCGCGGTTTGTCTGGATATTGGCGGCGCATTTGCCGGCGCGATGGTGGGCGCGATGAACACTGCTTCGCAAATTGGCTCTCTTATCTCGTCGGTGCTGTTTGGATACCTGGTGGGGCGCTATGGCAATTACGACCTGCCGTTCATTCCGATGGCGGCGCTGCTCGCGATCGGCGCCTGGCTCTGGCTTAAGGTTGACCCTGCCCAGCCGCTGGTTCCTGAGTTGCAAACGGTTGCGAGTTGACCTTCAGAATCTCATCGATCAGGAAAAGATCCGTCAACAGCGCGCGCAGATGAATGGACGCGTTCAGATTGTCGATCAGTTGCGAACTGATGGCCGGCTGAGCCAGCGCCAGGTTCACCGCCGCCAGGGCATCGCGTGAGTCTCGTGCCAAAACAGTTCCAAAGGCTGCATAAGGCTCTGCGTCAGGCACGGAGGACGAGTAGGCGCTTTCAAGGCCCGTCAAAGACTGCGCGGCGCGGCTCAAGAAATCGCGAATCGCCCCATCGCTCTCGCCGGACACACCTTGGCCGGCGTAGGCCAGCATGTACTCATAGCATTCTTCGATAACGCTGCAGCTCTCAGAAAGCGGATTACTCACTTGGTCGCGGCCCAGCGCTCCGGATCGTGATGCTCGAGGTAATACTCGCGCGGCATGTCGCCGAACACCATGGATTTCGTAATCACGAATTTCTCCGGCCGCAGTGCGAAATAGATATGGACCATGATGAGCGCGATCAATCCCACGCCCGCCAGCCCGTGCAGCACATACATCAAGCCCCATGTCATGTCGCCGAACAGGTACGGATTGCGCGTGAAGAACGGAGTTCGCACGCGCTTCATCATGAACAGGCCGGTCAAAATCACGCTCAATCCGGCCAGCACGATGATCAGATGGTACATCTTGTTTTCCATCGGGTATTTCGCGAATCTGCGCGGAGCGGGGGCCGTTTTGCCGGTGGCGCGCAGCCAGCGTCGCTTGCCGTCCTCGATGTCGATCTTGTCCGGCCAGATGGACCAGAAGTCCATCCAGAACGACGCGTGAATGATATGGAAGATGATGGACGCGGTGAGCACCAGCCCCGCGATCCAGTGGTACGTCACCCAGGAAAACTGATAGCCCACCTTGGGCAGAAACGCCGTGACCAAAAGCGTAAGCATGGCCGCAGCCATGATCCAGTGGAAAAGCCGCGCCGCCAGGCTGTGCCGCGCCACTCTTTCCGGAACGCCCGCTACCACTCCGGCCGCAACGGCTCCCCCGTGCGCTTCCTTCCTCGCGATGAATTGCACGTAGATGGCATGCACCATCAGGAACGCGAGCCCGGCGATGGCCGACACCCAAATCAAATAAAACGCGATATGAATGGGGACCGTCTGCCCCCATGGATTGGCCGCCGTCTGGATTACACCCACTTGACCTCCTCCACGCCACTGATGGCGCGCTTCACCAGGTTCCGCATCAGCGGAATTTTGTACCCGTTATAGCGCAGCGGCTCCGCGCCCGCGATCGCGATCTTCCCGCCCATCTCGCCGGTAGCAGCATTGCGGGGCTGACCTTTGACTGCATTTTCCACCGCGGTCAAACGAAGCGGATGAGCCGCGGCAGCATTCACCACGATGCGAATCCGTTCGATGTTCCCACCCGTCACCACCATGGCGGAAGCGACGTTCATGAGCGGAAAATCCCACACCTGGCGGTCGCGCACTTTCTCGAAATAGAATTGCGCACCGGCCCAGGTTGCCGGGATGCGAATGGCCGTCAGCAGATCGCCTGGCCTCAGTACCGTCATGCGCGTGATGTCGATGGATGGCCCGATGAAATAATCCTCCGCGTTCACCACCCGCTCGCCCTTCTGGTTCCGGATCACCATCTGCGCTTCGAGCGCGATCAGGGCGGGCGCGCTGTCGGACGGATTCACGGCCACGCAACGGTCGGCGCCCAAAATGGCATGCTCGCGGTTGATGGCCGTCGGCGTGTCGGCGAAACAAATGTTGCCGCCCGCCCGATAGCACTTCCATCCGCCGCGATAATACCAGCAGCGCGCATCTTGGGAAACGTTGCCGCCGATGGTGCCCTGGTTACGAATTTGAGGCGACGCCGCGGCCTCCGCGCCAGTGGATAAGATGCTGAACTTCTCTCGCACCACCGGATGCCGCACCACTTCGGTCAGGGTGGTCATGGCGCCGATCTCCAACCCCCCGTTCATTTCACGCACTCCGCGCAGTTCGCTCACCTGGCTCAGATCGATCACCGCCTTGGGGCGCTTGATGCGATCCTTCAGCCAATCGAAAGTGTCCAGGCCGCCGGCCATCACCCAGCCGTCGGAACCATGCTGGTTCATGAGGCGCAGTGCGTCGTCCACAGTGGCCGGTTGATAGAGCTCGAAGGCCGGCATGATATCGCGTATGATCGCCATGTTCGTCTCCTTATATGTGGGCCGTGAGGCCCTCTTCCATTGGCCGGCCCGCTTCGAGCGAAGCCAGAATCGTATCTGCCAGCACCGGAGCGCGACGGAACACGTCGTCTCCTAAAGCGTCCGAGAGCGCATTGAGAATCGCCATGCATCCCGCGCCCACCGGGGGCTCACCAATCCCTCGCGCTCCCACTGGCGTTTCGGGATCCGGAATGCCCACCGCCTCCCACGCCATGTGTTCGGGCGCGTCCAAAATAGTCGGCGGTTTCGTGTGGTGGAACCGTTTCGCAACCGGCAGACCGTAGTGCTGATCGTAAACCCACTTCTGTCCGATCGCGTGGCCAATGCCGAGCATGGATCGCCCCAGCACCTGTCCGCCCAGCGCGCGCGGATGAATCACCGTGCCCACGTCGGCCACGGCCAAATAATCCAGGATGCGATACTTGCCTGTTTCGAGATCCACTTCCACTTCGGCGAAGCCCGCCACATAGGAATGCGTCTGGCCGTCGCGCGGCATGGTATCGCGAGCCACGGCCAGCAATCCCTGCCCGGACAGCGCCTTGGCCGATGCCGCCGTGAATTTGTTGATGCCCTTCGGCAGCTCGTGCCCGTCGTAGATGCCGCCCAGCTCAACGGCGCGTTTCGCGGCCTGCGCCAGCGTCATGCTAGCGCCTCCGCCCTTGCGATAAACGCGTTCGCCGCCCACTTCGTAATCTTCCGGCTTGCCGCCATGATCCTTGGCCGCGATCTGTTGCAGCTTATCCTTCGCATCCAGCGCGACCACGTAAGCCGCGCGCGTCATGGCGTGCGTGGTCTGGCTGCCTCCCGAGGGACATGCCCACGGCAGATTCAGCCCGGTATGTCCCCAGGTGATCACGCATTTGTCCCAGGGAACGCCCAACACCTCGGCCGTTACGCGATGGCAATCGCTCACCGATTCCGTTCCCAGGTTGCCGATCCCGGATTGGATGTAAAGCTTCCCGTCGGGTCTAATAACAAACAACCCGTCGAATCCCACCGAGCCGCCGACGAAGCAACTGGTGGCCACGCCGATGCCGCGCGCCTTGGTTCCGCTGCGCTTGGGCAGAGCCTTCCGCTCATCCCAACGGAACGCCTCATGCCCCTTGTCGAGCGCTTCTTTGATGAACGCGCTAGTGACGTAGAGCCGCTTCCCGTTTGCCAACGGCGGACCGATGTTCGCCTTGCCTTCCGGCATGTTGATGCGATGAATGGCCACTTGATCGATACCCAGCTTGCGCGAAGCCTTGGAAATGATCGGTTCCATCAACACGATGCCCTGGAATCCGCCCGGCTGGCTTTGCGATACGCGCGGAGGCGTGTTGGTCAATACCGAAAGCCCTTGCCAGCGCATGGCCGGCGGCTGATACATCAGCGAAACCATGCGGCCGCTCTGGTTGGCATCGCCCTGCGGATCGTATGGGCCGCTATCGCAAATCACAAACATGTCGATGGCGGTGATCCGTCCGTCTGGAGCGAACCCGACTTTCAGCCGCCCATGGATGGCGGGGCGCGCGCGTCCGATGTAATGTTCTTCCTCGCGGCTGATGCGCATCATCACCGGTGCGCCGGTCTTCTTCGACAACAACGCGGGAATAATCGCGGAAATCGAGCTGGTGATCTTGCTCCCGAAACCGCCGCCCGTGTACTCGCTGATCACCACCACATCGCTCGGCTCCATATGCAGCCAGCGCGCCAGAGCCGGGACGGTCTGCGACGTGCTCTGCGTCGAGCAGTGCACGAACACCTTGCCGTTTTGCCAGTAAGCCATCGCGGTGCGAGTCTCCAGCGTCTGGTGGCTGGTGTTGGGCGTTACGAAAGTCTCGTCCAGAACCAGGTGCGCGTTCTTGAGCCCCGCTTCCCAATCGCCGTAGGACCAATGATCGGTCGGCTTGCCCATCGGAAGCTGGCCGTCTTTGGCTGCCGCGAAATCCTCCTCGGTCCACTTGAGCTCCTGCACTTGCGGCGCTGGCGGAGGCGGCGGTGGCGCTCCCTTGGCTGCCGTCGGCGGAACTGGCCGAACCCAGACGTTGCCTTCCACCCGGGGGTTGGCTGTTCCCGGCCGCAGCGTGACCAGCGGATCCACCGCGTGCGGCAGACGCTCATAATCGATCTTGATTTTTTCGATGGCCTCCGCGCAGGTGTATTCGTCCACGGCGCAGACCGCGAGAATCGGCTCGCCCTGATAAACCGGATCGTTGGTGAGCCCGCGCTCGCCCAGCTTGTTGGCCGGAATCACTTGCCCTAGGTCCGTCATCGCGTCGGCCGGCGCGGGAAGATCGTCGACGGTGAGAATGGCCTTCACGCCCGGCATGGCCAGAGCTTCCGACGCATCGATGCTGCGCACATGCGCGTGCGGCATCGGGCTCAACAGGAGCTTGGCGAACAGCATGCCCTCCGCGCGATAATCTTCGGCGTACTTAGCGCGTCCGGTGACCTTGGCCACCAGATCGGGCGTGGTGTAGTTTTGGCCGATCAGTTTGTAATTGGGATGGCTCGGAGGCGATATTTTTTCGGACATTTAGGTCACCTTTCTCAGATTCTCCGCGCCGCGCATCATGGCGGTGAGGATCTTGTCATAATCCTGGCAGCGGCACAGGTTGCCGGAAATGCCATGGGCCAGTTCGGCGCGCGTCGGATTCGGATTCACCTTCAGGAATCCCACCGTCGCCAGCATAAAGCCGGACATGCAGAAGGCGCACTGGAAGCCCTGTTCGTCGATCACGCCTTGTTGCACCGGATGCAACTTGCCGTCCGGGCCGGCCAATCCTTCCACGGTGGTGATCTGCTTGCCGCGCGCCGTGTGCGTCAGCATCGAGCAGGAATAATGCGGCACATCGTCGATCAAGACGGTGCAAGCGCCGCACTCCGAACGGTCGCACCCGAGCTTGGTGCCCGTTAGCCCCAGCTTGTAGCGCAGCGTGGTGGCCAGCGTCTCCTGCTTCATCACATCCACGCGCCGCTGCTGGCCGTTGACGTTGAGGGTAACCAGCCGCTCCACCGAACCCGCGGCCGCTTGATCGGCCCGTACAATCGAGCTGCGGAACAAATATGCGCCCGAAGACACCGCGCCCGCCGCGATGACTCCCTTGATCAACTGCCGCCGGGAGACTCCCCGCGGTGTCTCGTCCACACTACGCTTGTCTGGCATAAAAGTCACCTCGAATCAAAGCCTTCCGATGGAAGGTCGAAAAAATTATACACCCGTAGCGAGGCGTCACCTAGCGCGGTTTTTCAACCTCACCCACTACCGCTTCCTCCACCTTGACCGTCCAATCCACTCCGCCGGAATCGATCACCAAATGATACAAGCGCGGATCCTCTGTCACATACGCGACGCCGCGCCCGTTTCCCTGGTGTTGCACCGCATCCTGGATGGGACGCCCGCTCACGGCGCTATGGACCACCAGATGAAATGTGCCGGCGCCCGGCGACGCCGCGCCCTTGGTCTCCCATTTAATTCGCCACTCGGTGCTCTCGATGTTGAAGGAGTCGGTTTGCGTGTCCCCTCGTCCCGACCAGGATCCGATGGGCCGCCATCCAACTTGAGGATGGGATTCGGCACGCGGCGCGGTCTTGCATCCTTCGAGCGCGAGCAGCGAAGCCCAAGCCAGGCAGGAAATCAGGATGGTCCGCGACACTCTGTCAGTGTAATGCCCAATCCCGTCCCCGAGTAAGGTGAAATTTCGCCGATAAGTCTCCTCAAGGCCCGCGTCTATGATCAGGAGGCTGACGTGTCCCTACGATTGGCGTTGTCTTTATACCTTGCAGCTCCGTTTCTCCCGCTCGTGGCGCAAACCAATGTGCTGACCTATCACAACAATGTAGAGCGCACCGGTAGCAACCTTGCGGAAACCACGCTCACGCCGAGCAACGTGAACTCGGCCACCTTCGGGAAGCTCTTTGAAGCTACGCTCGATGGCGTGGTCGACGCGCAACCGCTTTACGTTGCCGGGGTCGCGATCCCCAGTCGGGGCACACACAACGTGCTGATCGTCGCGACGGAGAATGACAGCCTCTATGCGCTGGATGCCGACAGCGGCGCGCAACTCTGGAAATTGTCGCTGCTCGATGCAGGCGAGACGGCTTCCGATGATCGCGGCTGCAGCCAGGTGACCCCCACCATCGGCATTACCTCCACGCCGGTGATTTACCTCGAGCCGGGCACCACGCAAGGCGCGATCTTCGCCGTGGCCATGAGTAAGGACATGTCGGGCAACTATCATCAACGGCTGCAGGAGGTGCACCTGGGTAGTGGTAAGCGCGTCGCCGCCGGCGTCGAAATTACAGCCACTTATCCGGGGACTGGCGAAGACAGCCAGGATGGTTTCGCTTACTTCGATCCTAAACAATATAAGGAACGATCCGGACTGTTGTTGCTGAACGGAGTGGTCTATCTGGCCTGGGCGTCGCATTGCGATGATGCTCCGTACACAGGTTGGATTATGGGATACGATGCCACCACGCTGGCGAAGACCATGGTAATCGATGTCACTCCCAATGGCGGGGAAGGGGCCATCTGGGGAGCCGGCGCCGGTCTTGCGGCCGATCCCGGCGGCTTCATTTATTTTCTGGACGCCAACGGTACATTTGATACCACGCTCGATGCTCAGGGCTTTCCCGCGAGCGGGGATTACGGCAACGCCTTCGTCAAGCTTTCGGCTGCGAGCGGCACGCTGACCGTAACGGATTACTTCACCATGTCCAACACCACGAACGAATCTAACGGCGATGTCGATTTGGGCTCGGGTGGCGCGTTGGTCCTGCCGGAGATGACCGACAGCAGCCGCCAGGTGCAGCATCTGGCGATCGGAGCGGGCAAGGACGGCAATATTTATTTGGTGGATCGCGACAACATGGGCAAGTTCAGCCCGCAGAACGATAGCGCAATTTATCAGGAGTTGGACGGTGCGCTTCCGGGCGGAATCTGGTCGATGCCGGCGTATTACAACGGCAGCGTTTATTTCGGTGAAGTGGGCGGTCCCATACAGCAGTTTCAGTTCAGCAAGGCGCTGCTCCCATCCACTCCCACATCGGCGACTGGCACTTCGTTTCCTTATCCTGGCGCCACGCCCAGCATCTCGGCGAATGTCGATACGGACGGAATCCTGTGGGCGGTGGAAAACAATTCACCCGCCGTGCTGCACGCCTATCGGGCCAGCAATCTGGCGCAGGAGATCTACAACACCAGCCAGGCGGCCAAAGGACGCGACAACTTCGGCTCGGGCAACAAGTTCATGGTGCCAACCATCGTCAACGGCAAAGTATACGTTGGGACGCCGAACGGAGTGGCCGCGTTCGGCTTGCTTAGCCAATGAGCTGAGCCAGTGCAGGCCCGCGCGGATTAACGCGTAGCGCGGTTGGCGGCGGAATGTTCATCCGCGAGCGGAATCGTAAAATAAAACACCGAGCCTACGCCGGGCTGCGATTC
This sequence comes from Bryobacterales bacterium, assembly GCA_963781905.1. Taxonomy (GTDB): domain Bacteria; phylum Acidobacteriota; class Terriglobia; order Bryobacterales; family Bryobacteraceae; genus Palsa-89. The sequence continues at coordinate 1,712,961 of CAWAHZ010000010.1, read as the reverse complement.
CACCCACATTTTTCCGGCGTTGGTTTCGACGATTTTTTGAGCCAGCGCCAGGCCGACGCCGGTGCCCGGAATGTCCCGGCCATGCAAGCGCTGGAAAACCTGAAATATGGATTGCCGATATTGCGGCTCGATGCCGATTCCGTTGTCGCGGACCGAGATCACCCAAGTCTCTTTTTCGAGTTTTGCCGACACATGAATCTCCGCCGGAACTTCTTTGCGGCGATACTTAATCGCATTGGCGATCAGGTTTTGCAGTACATGTTCGATCCTGGAATCGGTGACCAGCGTGGGCAGCTCATCGTGCGTGATTTTTGCTCCGCTTTCCTCGATCGCCGCGCCGAGCGAATACATCACCTGGTGGAAGACCGCTTCCAGATTCTGCTGCCGGACATCGCTGCCGGCATGCGTGGATTGGGAATAGCGCAGCAAATCGTCAATGAATGCCCGCATTCTGCGCACGCCCTCCTGAAGAAAATGAAAGGACTGCAAGGCCTCCGGATCGAGCGTTCCCAGCAGCCGATTTTCCAGAAGCTGGCCGTGCATGGTGATGGTGCGCAGCGGTTCGTTCAGCTCGTGCGTCACGCGATAAGCAAAGCGCTCCAGATCTTCGTTCGAGCGGCGCAATGCACCCTCAGCCTGGCGCACGCGCAGGTACGCTTTGATGGTGGCAACCAGAACCGCCGGATCGAGCGGCTCAATCAAATAGCCGTCCGCCCCGGTGTTCAGGCCGTGAACCTGCTGCTGTTCCTGGACGCTGGATGCCGAGATATGCAGAATAGTGGTGGCGGCCAGCGCAGGATCGGTGCGGATGCGGCGGCAAACTTCGAACCCATGCATGTCGGGAAGGTTGACGTCCAGCAAAACTACGGCCGGCTTGTGCTCGGCCACCAGCTGTAATGCCTGATGGCCGGTGATTGCTTCCATGACATCGAAACCGGCTTGGCGCAAGACCTTCGTGCGCGCGTACAAACCGGGCGGATAATCGTCGACGTTGAGTACCGATGTTTTTAGGGAATCCATGTCATGGCTCCTAATTTGCCGTGGCCGAAAGACCCACCGGCCGAACGGCGCGACGAATCACTTCGGCAAGCTCTGCGTGGCCCTGCTTGCTCACCACTGCCACCGTCTTTCCCTCCAGTTGTTTTCGCTCGTCGTCGCTGAGGACGCGGGAGGTGCAGATCACCACTGGGATATCTTTGGTGGCCGGGCCGGTTTTCAAGGCGTCCAGCACTTCAAATCCGCTCATGCCGGGCATGCTTAAGTCCAGAATAATGACGTCCGGCTTTTCCCGGGCCGCCTGTCGAATTCCTTCCAGCCCCGAGGACGCTTCCTGAATCACCAGAGGAGAGGCGCGAAAATGCTGCTTCAACAAATAGCGGTCGCGCTCCTCGTCGTCGATGATGAGAACGTTCCTGGTGAAGGTGAGCTCAGTGAGCCGTTCGAGCAGCGAAGATCGCTCCACGGGCTTGAGAAGGTAATCGTCCGCACCCAAATGAAAGGCTTTAGCCTGATCCTCGACGGTGCTGGCGATGATCACGGGTATATCGCGCGTGCCAGCGTTGGTTTTCAGCTCAGCCAGAAGCCGCCAGGAATCCTCCGAGCGCAGGACGACGTCCAGAATAATCACTCGGGGACGAATCGCCTCCAGGATTTCCCGCGCTTCCCGGATGGTGGAAGCGGGAATCATGTTGAACCCGGAGTTCTTCAGGTAGCTCCGGTACATCATCATCATTTCCACTTTGTCTTCCAGCACCAGCACGGGCAAGCTGGCCGGATCGGCTTCGGCCACTGCCATGGCCGATTCAGACTGCAGCCCGATCTCGGTGCGCGGTTCATATCGCGCTGGGATTCGAACCGTGAATGTGGAACCTAGCCCCAGGTGGCTTTGAACCGAAACTTCACCGCCCAGCAACATGGCCAGTTGTTTGGAGAGCGGCAGCCCCAGGCCCGTACCTTTTACTCTTCTCTGAATGGGACTGTCTACCTGCGCGAAATCCTGAAAGATGCGCTGCTGGTCTTGCGGTGCGATTCCGATGCCGGTGTCGGCCACTGAAAAGACGACATGGCTGTCGCCGGCCAGGCTGGCGGAAATCCGCACTTCTCCGCGCTCGGTGAACTTCAAGGCGTTGGAAATGAAATTCCGGAGAATTTGCGAGATTTTGCCTTCGTCGGAGAACATGGGCGGGATGTGATCCACATCCTCGAATATCAGATCAACGGACTGATTCAGAAACAGCGGACGCAACATACCGCGCAGAGCGGCGAACAGGTCCGCAACGCGAAACTCCACTGGCTTGGCTTCCACCTTACCGGCTTCCACTTTGGCCAGGTCCAGAAGATCGTTCACCAGGTCCAGCAGATCGCGCGCAGCCTTGCGAATGTACTCGGTTTGCTGTTCCTGCTCGCTGGTTAATTCGCCGTCCGAGCGATTGAGCAACAGTCCGCTCAGCGCCAGAATGGAATTGAGCGGAGAGCGGAACTCATGGCTCATATTGGACAAGAAGCGCGATTTCAGCTCGTCGGCACGGCGCAGGTGGTCCGCTTTTTCGTCCAGTTCGGCATAGAGCGCCACCACGCCGCGATTGGTGTCCTCCAATTCGCGATTCAGCCGGGTGAGCTCGATCTGCCGCGTGCGGATTTCCTCTAGCGCGTTGAGCAGCTCTTGATTTTGGTGTTGCAGCTCCTGAAACGCATCCTGCGGCCCCTCGCGGGCGAGGGACGCGGCCATACCCGCCAGATCCTGGCCGTTCCAGACGCGGGTCCGGCTGGGGAGCAGTTTCTTCAGCCAGATGGTGGTCCCTTGGCCGGGAGCCGAATCAATCTGGAACTGGTCCATCAGACGCCGGGCGCCCAGGATTCCCATCCCCATGCCCGTGGAGGATTTGTACTGGCCATCCAGGATATTCGATAAGTTGCGTATTCCGGGCCCGGAATCCTTGATCTGGATGATGAACAACTGCGGCGACGTGCGGCCTTCGATGGAATATTCCACGCGGCCGCCGCCGGCATAATTGAAGGCATTGCGGGCGATTTCAGACACAGCCGTCGAGATGCGCGTCTGATCCTGTGCTTCAAAACCGAGCAGCCGGGCGATTTGCCGTGCGCGCTGCCGCGCCGCGACCGTATCGCGCTCGGAACCGATAGCCAGAGTAAGGATAGTGCCAGCCATTTATTTCGCCTTGATTACTACAACTGTAGCGTCATCGTGGCCCCGGCAAAAATCCCGGTAGAGCACGCCTGCGATGAGTGCCGGATCGCGCGCCGCGAGGCCAGGATAGGTTTCCAATCCGGTGGAGGTGGAAAGCCCGTCAGAATGGAGAATCAGCAGGCCCTCTTCGGGCCAGGGATAATTGAACTCCTGAATCCGCTCGCATTGATGGCCCGCGGTTCCGTTCAGCGATACCAGATTCTGCCGCGACACGGAGCCGTCGTAGATGCGGGCAGCGATGTTTCCCACGCCGGCGAATGTCAGTTTGCCCCGCTGGGAGTCGATGTGGGCGATGGCGACGGCAGCGCCACGTGTGCTGCGCAAAGCTTGATGCGTTCGCGTCAACAGCGTCTTGGGCGGCAGATCGGGATTCTCATACAACTGCCGCACGGCTTCGGTGGATGCGAGCTTGGCTTCCAGGCCGTGGCCCAATCCATCGGCAACCATGATCACGAGATCGTCGCCAGTCTGCGCGCAGCCCCAGGCGTCGCCACACACCTCCTGGCCGGGCTTGGACACATTCACGGCGCCGATGCGCTGTGCCGCATGCCAGCCATTACCCGAAAGCCACCAGCGAGCCAGCACCGCGGTACCTTTTCCGGCCACCGTATAGATGTCGGATTGTTCCGACAACCGCTGGATAGCGCCCAGACCCTGGCCCGGGCTGCCACCGGTACTGTAGCCATCTTGCAGGCACTGCTCCAGGTTGCTCATTCCAGGGCCGCGATCCACCGCAAGCAATTCCAACAACGGCACCGCATCGGAACCTTCGGTGCTGGTTTGCAGCAGAACCTGGCCGCCGCCGGCATGTTTGAGCAGATTGGTGCAGGCTTCGGTGGTGGCGATGGCTACGTGTTCAGCGCCACCCTCCTCCATCCCGAGCCTCGAGAGCCATTTCGCGAGCCGTGCGGCGCGCCTCGGCGGTGATGCTGGTTTCTTCGACAACAATGCGTACAGCGGTTGCCACTTACTTCCACCTCAGAATTGAGACTCTGGTCCCTTCGCCCGGTTTCGACCAAATCTCAAATTCGTTGGAAAGCCGCTTGGCGCCGCTCAATCCCAGGCCCATGCCGTTTCCAGTGGTATAGCCGTCGGTGAGCGCCTGGTCGATGTCGGGAATGCCCGGTCCTTGGTCTTCGAAAGTCAGCTTCAGGCCGGTCCGGGTACCATTTTCGACCAGTTCCAGGAGCACCGTGCCCCCGCCGCCATAATCCAGAGTATTGCGCGCCAATTCGCTCGAAGCGGTGACCACTTTGGTTTGGTCCACCAGCCCGAAGCCTAGAGCGATGGATTTCTTACGCACCGCCTGGCGGACCAGGACGATGTCGTTGGAGGCCCGAATCTGCATGGACTCAGCGGATACGACTCGTATCGCCATCGTGCCCCGCTTCCAGAATCGCGCTGCGCAGCGCGATCATGCCTTTCTCGACGTCCAACGCGGTACGGATTCCCTTCATCGGCAGCCCCAGCTCCACCAGCGTAATGGCCACTGCCGGCTGCATCCCCACTACGACCGTCTCGGAATCCAGAAGATGCGCCATTGAGGCGATGCTGGCCAGCATTCGTCCGATGAAGGAATCGACGATTTCGAGCGCCGATATATCAATCAACACGCCGTGCGCCCGATGTTTGACAATCTGCGAAGTCAAATCGTCCTGGAGAGTGAGCGCCAGCCGGTCGTGCATATCCACTTGAATGGTGACGAGCAGAAACTCGCCCATCTTCAGGATTGGAATCCGCTCCACGGTCACCTCGACACTGCGCTAACGGGCGCTGCGTCCTGGCGGACCACTTTGTGGCCGCTGCGCTTTAAAGCGATATCGAACGCGTCCGCCAGCGTCGCCTTCGTGGTTACTTCGGAAAGGTCGACACCCAGATGGATGATGGTCTGGGCAATCTGCGGGCGGATGCCGCTGATCAGGCAATCGGCGCCCATCAAGCGCGCGGCGGCAACGGTCTTGAGCAAATGCTGGGCAACCAGTGTGTCTACTACCGGGACGCCGGTGATGTCGATGATCGCGTAGTCCGACCGGGTCTGCACAATCGCGTCGAGCAGATTCTGCATCACAACCTGGGTTCGGGCGCTGTCCAGCGTCCCGATCAAAGGCAGCGCCAAAATGTTTTCCCACAACCGCACCACTGGAGTGGAGAGCTCCAGCAATTCTTTCTGCTGGCGCAGGATGACCTCTTCACGCGACTTTTGGAAGGCCTCGGTGGTGAGCAGCCCCAGTTCGTCGATGAGAAGCGTGGCCAGCCATACTTCGTCCGCCAAGCGCGCCGGATCCTGGGCAAATTCGACTCTGAGCGCCGTAAAGAGCGGCTGTTTGAGCGAAAAAACGAAAGATGCCGTCTCGCGCGGGTTATAGCCGTCCTTGGCTCGGCGGCTGGATAAATCCACCAGGAAGTCGCGAACGGCAGCCCAATCCGGTCCGGAGATGTCGCTGGCGTGGCGCTGTAAAGCGCCTTTGAGTGCGCGCACAAATTCGCGGGACTGCCGGGTAGCCTGGTCGCGCTCAGCGGCCGTGAGCTTTCGCCCTATAGCCTGCTGCTGTTCAATCCACTGGTCTGTGACCTCGGCTTCTCGTTTCTCAAGGACTTCAGCGAGCCTGCTGTTGACGGTCGGCAAAATCGATCCTCCCCAGGTCTGGACGGAGGCTCACGTGCGGCCTTCCGCTAAGACCTAAGAGATCATACCATTAGCTTCCGAGAGTTACATGGATTACAGTATTCGCGTCGGCATGGCTCCGGAGCTTTCCTCAGGGGCAGGAAAAACCTTGGCGAGATGCTCCCGGGCATTGAAGCGGTGTTCGATTCCGCAGCCGCAGACATTATTCTGCAGGTCGAATATGTCGTCCAGAGCAGCCACTAAATTGCCGATATCCTCCGGCGTGGCCCACTTCTCTTCGTGAAGATGAACAATCCAGTCAAGCACTTCGGCGGAGTTGTTCATCTGGCCGAGCGAGAACCAATATTCGTGAGGACCATCGTAATAGATGGTTCGCTTGTCCCGGTCCAGCTTCCAATTGCCCCATTTCTCCGGCAGCGGTTTGCTCAGCAACCGGTCCAGTATTTCGAGCACTGCGTGGAAGCCATTTTGATCAGATCCCGGCATGATCATCCGCGGTGCGTGAGTTCCTCGGCGCAGCCAGTATGACCGCAGTTGCAAGCCAGCTCTTCGGTGTTACCGGCATCGTCGCAGTATTGGCTGCAATATTTGCTGTCGGCGGGAGCGACGCAATTGCAAGCGGGGTGAGCGCATCTTTTGGTTTCAGCCATGGTTCAGTGAGATTAACCCTTCGTTAGATCGGACGGCCAGGCGCTGGAATTGTTTCCTCCGAAGCGCTGCGATACGATAGGCCCAACCCGAAAGGGGGATGCCTATGTCGGCACTTCGATTTTCTGGCTTCGTTTTGGCGATTGGAGTTTGCGGGGCCCCAGGCCTGCTCGCGCAGCACGAATACACGCCCGCGGACATCCAGGAGGGGCAGCGGCTGTTCCGCGACAACTGCGTTCTCTGCCACGGCCCGGAAGGCGACCAGATCCCGGGCATTGACCTCAGCCACGGCAAGTTCCGTCAAACCTATTCAGAAGACACGCTGGTCAGGATCATTGAGGACGGCAAGCCAGGCACGCCGATGCCGCCGAGCAACCTGCGGGACTCCCAAGCGACCGTAGTTTTGGCGTACTTGCGTTCCATTGGGTCGAGCGGCCACAGTGCACCCATCCATGGCGACGCGGCTCGCGGCCAGGCGATTTTCGAAGGCAAGGGCGGATGCCGGCAATGCCATCGAGTGGGCGCCAACGGCTCGCGCGTAGGGCCGGATTTGAGCGATATCGGTGGGCTGCGCCGCACTGTCGAGCTGGAGCGTTCGCTGCTCGAGCCGAACGAGGAAGTGCTGCCGCAGAATCGCTTTTATCGCGCGGTCACCAGGCAGGGCCAAACCATCACCGGCCGGCTTCTCAACATCGACACGTTCACGGTGCAGATCCTGGATTCGAGCGAACATTTGGTTTCGCTTCACCGCCCCGATCTGCGCGAGTCGGGTTTCATCGAAAATTCGCCCATGCCCTCTTACCGCGGCAAGCTCACCTCCGACGAACTGGCGGATGTTGTCACATATTTAGGCTCCCTGAAAGGTCTTTAAAGATAATGACTCGAAGTCTCACGCTACTCGCTTTGATGGCCGGCGCTCTCTCCGCTCAGGTGCCCTTCGATCGCATTCAGAACGCCAATCAGGAGCCGAACAACTGGCTGACCTATTCGGGAACCAACATGAGCCAGCGGCACAGCGCACTCAAGCAGATCACGCCCGAAAACGTCAAGAATTTGGAACAGCAATGGGTGTTTCAAGCGCGGTCGCTCGAAAAGTTCGAGGCTACACCGTTAGTGGTGGATGGCGTGCTGTACACGGTGCAAGCGCCCAACGACGTCATTGCGCTGGATGCGGTGACGGGCCGCGAGTTCTGGAATTATTCCTACTCGCCGTCGCCCCAGGCGCGCCCCTGCTGCGGGCGTGTGAATCGAGGGATGGCCATCGTCGGCAACACGCTGTTCATGGGGACCATTGATGCGCATTTGATTGCTCTCGATGCCACTACCGGCCGTCCTTTGTGGAACACAGAGGTCGCCAAAGCTGCATCGGGCTACGCCATCACGCACGCGCCGCTGGTGATCAAGGACAAAGTGATTGTCGGCACTGCGGGTGGCGAGTTCGGCATCCGCGGATTCATTGCGGCGTACAACGTCCGAACCGGTAAAGAAATGTGGCGCTTCTACACTATTCCAGGGCCAGGCGAGCCCGGTCACGAAACTTGGGCGGGAGATTCATGGAAGACCGGCGGCGGATCCATTTGGATGACCGGATCCTACGATGCGGCGCTCAATCTCACCTATTGGGGGGTGGGAAACGCGGGACCGGATTATAACGGCGATGTCCGCCTGGGAGACAACCTGTACACCAGTTCGGTGGTCGCCCTGGATGCCGACAGCGGAAAGCTGAAATGGTATTACCAATTCTCGCCGCACGACGAGTTCGATTTCGATGCGGTGCAGGTGGCCGTGTTGGCCGACATCCCATGGAAGGGGCAGCCTCGCAAAGTGATGCTGTGGGCCAATCGCAACGGATTCTTTTATGTGCTCGACCGCTCCACCGGCCAGTTCCTGCTGGGCAAGCCTTTTGTGGAAGTGAACTGGGCTAGCGGCTTCGATGAGAAGGGCCGTCCCATGCGAGTGAGCGGGAAGCTTCCGAGCGCGGAAGGAACGGTCATCACTCCCGGAAACCAGGGAGGCACCAACTGGTATTCGCCTTCCTTCAGCCCGAGTACTGGATTGTTCTACATCCCTTCCTGGGTGAACTACTCGTCGGTTTATCTCAAGGCGCCGGCTGAATATACCGAGGGCCGCCGATACCTTGGCACGTCGCCACGCTCGCTGATCGGCGGGTTGCAGCAAGCCAAGATCAATACGCGCAAGGACAACGAAGGCTACGGCGCAGTGCGTGCTATCGACCCGCAGACCGGCGAAAGAAAATGGGAATACAAGATGAACGATGTTACCGACGCCGGAATCCTGACCACCGCTTCCGATTTGCTTTTCTCGGGCGGCCGCGAAGGATATTTCTACGCGCTGGATGCCCGTAACGGCGAACTGCTCTGGAGGGCGTCGCTCGGAGGCGCCATCGCGTCCGGTCCGATGTCTTACGCGGTGAACGGCAAGCAGTACGTCGCGATTTCAGCCGGCAGCGCGTTGTTTGCGTACGCGTTGAAGGAGTAGTTCACAGCTCGGCCGGGGACTTTTAGCGATCTACCTTGGTCGACTGGCCGGCCTTTTCCCGCTGACGGGCGCCGCTCAGCGCATCGAGCATCATGTAATTGCCTTCGTGGCAGGCGTATTCGTAAATCTTGTAGCTCGGGTCCAGCTTGTAGGGCATGTGCAGGGTCCAGGGCCTGGTCCAAGTCTTGGGATCGTTCACCGTGAGATCGTAGCTCAGGTCAGTCGGCGAGGTACGGGTGAAGCGCTCGGTCAAGACCGCAGCGTCGGTAAACAGTCCACCGCCTGCGCCTGGCTGAGGCTTCAGATTCGTTGTCTCCACCACCAGCGTGTTGCCTTCCCAATGCCCGCGCGAATCGCCCATGTACGTGGAAATGTTTTTGCCCACGTGCGGCCGCCCGTCGAGGGGAATCACGCGTGTCTCGTGAATCATTTCATTGCGGATCACCACGTAGCCCGGCGCCTGCAGGATTTCGTTGCCGAAGTTGTACAGCGTCGGGAGCATGCTGTTGACCATGCCGCGCGTGATGCAGCGGCTGTAAATGTCGAAGTCTTCCCAGGAATCCACTTTATCGGGGAAGTGGCTGCCGGGTCCGAGTCCGCCTCTCAGCGCCTTCACGGCGGCCTGCCCATCCGGAGTCAGCGGGGGAATTCTGCCATTGGGAGGATCGACCACCAGCGAAGCTTGCCGCACCGGCTTGCCGCGCTCCACCCAATAAGAAGGAGGATTGATGGTCACATCACTGGCTCCCTTGGAGAATTCCTCACCATCTTCGGAGGCTTGCTTCTGCGCACGGCTTTCCCGCTCCGCCAATTCGGCGTCGGTGAGCTCGGCTCTGTCGCCCAGGCTGACGGCGCGCTGCATGGGAATGTTGGCGGTGGCCGGCCACTGGCCTTGGAGATCCGGATCGCCCCACGAAGTTTTTGGCGGCGTCCAGTTGGTCTTCGAGGCCGGAGTAGCCACCTTAGCCGCTGGAGCTTGAGCGCTCACAGGCAGGGAACAAAGCCCCGCCGTTACGAGCAACGCGAAAACGCTGGTTCTCATGCGAGTCTCCTTGCCGCTACTTTTGATCCGGCGGAAGGTCAGGGTTCGATCCGCCGACAAACAACTTCTTGCCATCCTTGAAAGTCACGCTACTGCCATTGGCCCGGTTGGTTCCGTTCTTAGCCTGGTATCCCTGAATGGTGAGCTCGGTGCCCACTTCGAGCGAGCGCTTGGTGAAGCCTCTGCGCAGCATAATATTGGGGCTGCCGCATTCCACCATCCAATTGGTGACGGTGCCGTCCGGGTTCTTGACGTCGATATGAATCCAGGAGTGCGGATTGATCCATTCCATGTCGGTGACCGTGCCCACCAAATGGACCGGTTTGCTGCTGTCGAACTCCGCTTGAAACGCGTGATGCGCCCATGCCGGGACAACCGTCAAAAGCAGTACCGCAATTGCAGCCGGCATCGCGAGCCTAGATCGCATTCGCCCACTCCTGTCCAGCAATTCTATACCAATTCGACCGCTACTTCTTTCCCTTGACCTCATCACCGTTAAGCTCATCACCCTTATGCTCGTCACCCTTATGTTCATCGGCGCGAGCGCCGCTGAGAATGTCACCCATAGCGATGTTGCCCTCGTGACACGCGTATTCGAATAGCTGGTACTTATCGTCGCGCTTCAAGGGGATCAGGATGGTCCAGGGCTGAGTCCATGTTTTGGGATCGTCGATGGTGGCCTGATAGTTGAGCGTATTGGCATCCACGCGGGTCAGCCGCTCGATCAGCTTCATATCCGCGCTGTGATGTCCGGGGTCGCCCGGATAGCCCGCGCCGTTGGAGCCGATGGCGTCTTTGTCGGTGAAATTGGTGGTCTCGATCACCAGCGTGTTGCCTTCCCAGTGGCCGCGCGAATCGCCCATGTATTCGCGGATTTTGGGGCTCAGGTGCGGGCGCCCATCCAGCGGAATGATGCGGGTTTCGTGGATCATCTCATTGCGAATGATCACCAGGCCGGGCGCCTGCAAAATTTCATTTCCGTTGTTATAGATCACCGGGATGATAGATCCCAGCACGCCGCGCGTGATGCAGCGGTAATAGACGTTCAAATCGTCATAGGAATCGGCCTGGCCGCGCCATTCGCCTGGAAATCCTTTTCCGCCGCGCGCTTCTTTGCGAAGCTTCTGCTCCTCCGCGGTCAAAGGCGGCAAGCGCCCATTGGGCGGATCGATGATCAGGGATGTCTGGCGCGAAGGCGTTCCGCGCTCCACCCAATAGGACGGCGGACCAATGGTTGCCTTGCTATCGCTGGTCGCGGTGGACTGGCTATCGGCCTCCGCTTGCTTCTTCGCCTGAGTTTCCTTTTGGGCGAACTCGGCGTCGCTGAGGGTGGTCCTGGTTCCGAGGTTCTCCGGTCTCTGCAAAGGGACGCCCGTATTGCCCGGCCACATCCCCTGAAGATCGGGATCTCCCCACGCCGTCTTGAACGTCTGGCCCGAAGCGGCAGGCAGGAAGCTTACGACTGCTGTCAGCAAAAGGAGAAGTCGCATGTTCATTTGGCCGGCTGTTTCTTGAATTGTCCGTAAAGCAATTCTTCGACGAACTCCACGCACTTGAACTCGAAGAGCTGCGCGTTCTTTTCCACCTTGCGATAGAGCGGCATGCTGATCTTCCAGGGCCGGGTGAACACGGTGGGGTCCTCGATGGTGGCTTCGTAGTTCAGATGAAACGGATCCGGACGGCTGAAGCGTTCCACCACGTGCAATTGTTTACCGCCAAAATCGCCGGCGCGATCGAACCAAGCCAGGCCATTTAAGCCCGTGACGTCGATTACCAGGGTGTCGCCTTCCCAATGCCCGTTGTTGGTTCCCATCCACGTATCGGAGCCGGCTTCCTCGGGCTTGCCCATATTTACCAGGCGATTCGCGCTGGCGAATTCATAGACGAACATGATGCCGCGCGGAGTCTGCACGATCTGAAACGGATACGGCATGTAATTGGCGCGCGGAATGCCGGGCATGTAGCATTTGGCTTCAGGATCGTTGGTGCGGCGCGCGGCGAAATTTGCCTTCTTTTTTTCGAGTGCCTCCGGCTTGTAAGGGATGGTTCCACCCTCCACCACGCCGGGGCCGGCCGGCACCGAACCGATGGCGCCAGTCTGCCACATGCTTCCCGGCTGAGCGGAATGATCCTCGAGATCCCAATTGGCGGTGTTGAGCGCTTCATAGATGCCGCTCAAATCGGCGTGGCCGTCGGGCGCGCGTGGCGGGCGATAAGTTTGCGCAGCGGCGGGCATCAGTAGGGTCACTACAAAGCCGGCGGCGATCAGGCTGTGAATTGCGGTACGCATATTACTTGCGCTTTTGCTCCTTCGAATAATCGATAAAGTTCAACTCTTTGCATTTTCCAGGATTAAAGGGAGCGTCGGCCACCAGGATGGTGTCGGAGCCGGTGTAGTTGCCTTTCAGATACACGGCGTCGTCAACGACATAACTACGGGTCAGCGCCACTTTGACGGGATCTAACTTGAACCGCTCCACCACGTGCAGCTTGTCGCTATTGCGCACCGGCGGATTCAAGAAGCCTGGAGCGAATGCTACGGTATCCACGATCAGAGTGTCGCCTTCCCAGTGTCCGATGGAGTGCCCGGTGCGGGTTGGCTTGACGCTATTCGGGTGCGCTTTCATGTTCATGTAGACGGTGCGTTTCAAGCCGAACTGGCCGTATTCCAGCACGATCGTATCCTTGTTCTGAGTGATCCGGTTCACCGGCCCATCGAAGGTCCAGTCAAAGACGATGCTGGTGGTCTCGCAACGGAAACGGGGATTGTCTTCGCGCTTGAAATCCTTGGCGGCTTTTTCGCCGGCCTCTGTCAGTCCGGTTCCGCCATAGAGCCGCGGCCCGGTGCGGGAGACCTCGGCGAAAGAAATGGCTGGCTTATCGCCGGGCTTGTAATCCGTCAACTTATCGAGCGGCACCAACCCGCCGCCGGTACCCTTTGCATTTACCATCACCAGCTGCACCGGCGCCCAATCGCCCGATATGTTCGGCTCGCCTGATGGACGCCGTGCCGGACGGTCAGGCTTGGGCGGCGCGATGGGCCCCCGCACTTCCTGGACGCCGCCTTGCGGAGCCTTGACGTATTGGCCATAGCGGTCCATGCGAGTTCCGTCGGCGGCCACGATGGTCTGGAGATAACACGAAGCGGGATCGGTTTTGTTAGGGGACGCTTCGACGGTGATTTGCTGGCCGACCGGGAAATTTTCTTTGGTCCAGCCCGAGCGACGCAACACGTGAACCGATCTCATCTCGCAGCGATGATGACTGAGCGTTCCATCCTTTTCCGTGACGTCAAAATAGATCCAGGAATGCGGGTTGATCATTTCGACGCTGGTGAGCTTGCCTTTGAATTCCACCGTTTTGCTCATGTCGTATTCGGACCCGCCGTGATGCGCGAGGGCGGGTTGGGGAGCCAGGAATACAAGGAAAATGAGGGACGCGGGGAATACAAGGGATACAGGGAATACGAGGAATACGCGGGAGAAAATGAAATCCAAACGCATGATGGTTCTGCTCCAGGTGGGACCAGTATACATGGCGATCAACCCGCCGGAAACTGGTCCATGAGAAAGCTGACAGGTTTGACCAATCATGCAATTTGAATATAGGATTTAGTTCATCATGAGTTTTTCTAGGGCGATGCTGGTTGCAGCCGCGCTGTTAACGGTCGCTTCAGGCTTCGCCCAGCAGCCGCAAGTGCCGAAGAGCCCGCAGCTCGCCAAAGATCCTGGGCCGTTCTACAAGGATGCACCCAACCTGGGTGCGGACCAGGCGCCGAAAGCGGTGGCCGGGCCTGCGCCGCACTTGCCTGATGGCCGGCCGGATTTTGGCGGAAACGGCGCCTGGTTTCCCGGCTTCAACGGCAACATCGCAGAGACCAAATGGAAGGGCGTGAAGAGCGCCGACGTGCATGTGGACGTTCCATTTCTGCCCTGGACTCTCAAGACCTACAACGAGCGGGTGGAGAACCTGTCGAAGGACGACCCGGAAGCCCGCTGCCTGCCAGTAGGCGTGCCGCGCTTCATGTTCGATCCTTACCCGTTTCAGATGATTCAGACCAAAGACCAGGTGGTGTTCGTCTTTGAAGGCGACAATTACTTGTGGCGCATCGTGAACATAGATCCGGCGGGGACTCATCCCAAGAATCTCAAGCCCAGCTGGCTGGGCGATGCCGTGGGTCACTACGATGGCGACACGCTGGTGGTAGACGTCACCGGTTTCAACGGCCTCGCCTGGCTGGACCAGGCAGGTCACGCGATTTCCGAACAGTTGCATCTCACGGAACGTTATACGCGTACCGACTCGCTGACGCTGAAGTATGAGGTGACGATCGACGACCCAGGAGCGTATACCAAGCCCTGGACCACGAGCAATACGATTCACTGGCGTCCGGGGATGGAACTGATGGAATCGATCTGTCAGGAAGACGAGAAGAGCTCGATCCACATGATCGGGAACGCGAAAAAGTAATGAAGCATTTCTATTTTCTTGCCGTTCTGGCGGTCGTGCCCGCGCAGGCCCAAATACACGACCTGGGAATCGGCGGCGTGTGGTTGCCGGCTCACGTTGCGGACCTGGCTCCTCAGGGCGATGCCCCGTTCCAGCCTTGGGCCAGGCAGAAATTTCAAGAAAACCACGCGATGAAACAAAGCGACACGGATTCGCGCTGCCTGCCTCCCGGCGTTCCGCGCATCATGCTCATGGCGCGTCCATTGCAGATGGTGCAAGAGGCCAACAGAATCGTGTTGCTGTACGAAGGCGGAGCGCACATCTGGCGTCAGGTATGGATGGACGGGCGCGCTCATCCGAAAGATCCGAATCCGGATTGGATGGGCCATTCCATTGGCCACTGGGAAGGCGACACGTTGATTGTGGACTCGGTGGGCTTCAATGACAGGACCTGGCTGGACGATGCCGGCCATCCGCACACCGAGCAATTGCACCTGATCGAAAAATACACGCGGACCGGGCCAGGAACGATGAAATACGAGGTCGTGATTGACGACCCCGGTGCCTACACGAAAACCTGGACATCCAGCAGCACTCTTTCGTTCCGCGGGGGCGAGAGGCTGGCGGAGGATATCTGCCTGGACAAGCTTTCGAAGTAACGCCGCGCAGGAAGCTCTCGGCGATCCTTGGCTCTGCGATATTCCTGGTGATCGCGCCCGGGTTCGTGGCTGGCTGGGTGCCCTGGTGGATATCGCAATGGCGGCTCGAAGCTCCATTCTTTGCGATGCAGCTTTTCCGAATCGGCGGCGGCATTCTGATCATCCTCGGGATCGCCGGCCTGCTGGATTCATTCCGGAGATTCGCAGTACAAGGCCTGGGCACGCCGGCGCCGGTCTTCCCAACCCGCCATTTGGTGGTCACGGGTCTTTATCGATATGTCCGAAATCCGATGTATGTAGCGGTGGTCAGCGCAATTCTCGGGCAAGGCTTGCTGCTCGGGAACTCGCGCGTGCTGGAATACGGCGCGCTACTATGGCTGCTGTTTCACCTGTTTGTGTTGCTTTACGAAGAGCCGGTCCTGAGATCCAGCTTTGGGCCGCCGTACAGCGCGTTCTGCGCGGAAGTCCCGAGGTGGATTCCACGTTTCACGCCTTGGACCTCAGCCTAACTCGCCGCGCTTGGCCGCTTGAATCGCGAAGTCGGCTGCGCGATAAGAGAGCGCCTGGATGGTGGCCGTGGGCTGCTGCCGCGCCGCGGTGACAAAGCTGCTGCCGTCCGCGATCACCAAATTCGGCACGTCGTGCGCGCAGTTGAAACGGTTCACCACGGATTGCTTAGGATCGTTGCCCATGCGGCAGGTGCCCATCAAATGAGTGGACGGCGTATTCTCCGCCAGTGTACTGCCGCTCGTCCAGGTTTTCTTGGCTCCGGCCGCATCCAGAATCTCGACTTGTTTGGTGAGCGCCCAATGCAGGGTCTTGACGTCATCTGGATGGAAATCGAACGTGACACGCATGGCGGGCAGGCCCCAGGCGTCCTTTAGATCCGGGTCGAGCGAGATATTGTTACGCAATTGGGGCAGGGAACTGATGTGCGCCAGCACTGTCATGGTGTGCGTGAAATACGTCGCCAGCATCTTCTTGTAGTCGGCGCCCCATTTCGGAGCGTCCGGCGGCATGCCTTGGAGCGCGAAATTCGCGGGGTAATAATTGAAGCGCGCATCCAATCCCGCACCGCCGTAGAAGCCGCGCTTGGGGTCTGCGCGATAGTAATCGTGGATGACGCGCGTAACTTGAATGCCTTTGTATTCGTTCAGCGGATGCTCAAACAGCCCCATGGCCAGGCCACCGGTGTCCCACATTAAATACTTACCAACTAGGCCGCTCGAGTTCGCGAGGCCGTTTGGAAAGCGCTTGGATTTCGACATCAGCAACAAACGGGCAGTTTCGGCGCCATTGGCGCAAAGTACAACTGCCTTCGCGCGCTGGAACACTTCCCGGCGATTCGCGTCGAAATAGACCGCGCCCGTAGCGCGGCCCTGCGCATCGGTTTCGATCTTGCGCACGTAGGAATTGGGACGGATCTCGCACTTGCCGGTCTTCTCGGCGGTTGGGATTACCGAAACCAAAGTACTCGATTTGGCGCGCATCTCGCAGCCAAAATACTCGCAGAAGCCGCAATGGACACAGGCCGCACGGCCTTGATAGGGCTGCGACAGGATCGCCATCGGCGCCGGATAAGGATGCAGGCCGAGTTTTTTGGTCGCGCGCTCAAACAAAACGCCGGACGATTTCACCGGCATTGGCGGCAAAGGATAGGGCTTCGAGCGCGGCGCTTCGAAGGGATTGGCGCCTCCCAGGCCCGAGATGCCGAGATCGTATTCGGCCTTGGTGTAGTAGGGCTCCAGATCCCCGTATTTAATCGGCCAATCGGCCAGGCCCGTTCCCGGTACATCGCCGAACTGGCTGCGCTCCTCGAAATCACTTTCATGAAATCGCCAATAGTTTGCGGTGAAGTGGACGCTGCCTCCGCCCACCTGCCGCCCGTACATAATAGCCTTGAGCGGTTGAGCGCGCTCGGATTCGCTTTTGCGAAAAGTGATGGGCTGAACTTTGGTATCGTTGGTCAGCCCAGCCTGATAGGTGTACCGGATCTCATCGTGTTTGTAATCTTTCTCGTTGAGATAGGGACCCTGCTCCAGCACCACTACGCGAAAGCCGGCCGTCGACAGCTCCTTGGCCATCACGCCGCCGGCCGCACCCGCACCGATCACCAGAAAATCGACAGCATCCGAAGGCTGGAATGTGGCGCCGCTCATCCCTTGCCTCCATTCGCGTCGTAGTAGCCGAAGGGTGGTTGAAAAGCCCCGCCATCTTCGAAGCCAATCAGCTTCCAACCCACCTTGTTGCGATTGCCGCCATAGCTGGGATTGCCAAGGAATCCGTATAGGGTGTGCGTGCGAAGCAGCTCGAAGAAATCGGTTTTCTCGATGGCGTGAATCAATTGAATCTGCTGTGCAGTCTTCAGCGCCGCGACACTCGCCGAGTCGGGGAACAGCTCTTTGCGCTTTTGTTGCACACTAGCCATTCCGGTGCGATAGCTTTCGCGCAGATCCGAGTCGAAGGTTGCGAGCGCTCGATCGATGAAATACACGATGCCGGCTTCATGCGCGCCCGGGCCATCCGTCGAGGGGATGATCTGGGACGTGATGGCGTCAAGCTCCGCGGCCATTACTGCGTCGAGGGTTTGGAATGGAGGCGGTGTAGAGGATTGGACGGCTTCATGCGCGTGCTGCTGCGCCGAGGCAACTTCTGCTAACGCAGCCACTCCCACGCATTGCGACAACCAGAGCCGCCGGGTGGATTGCATGATCTATCTTGCACAACTGGCATGTTGTTTTGCAAATGATCGTATTCTGACTTCTGACTTCCGACTTCTGACTTCCGACTTCTGACTTCTGAATTCTGGCTTCTTTCCTACTGCGCCTCTTCGATCACTCCGTTCAGGCCGCGCGCCAGATGCAGATCCGCCCAGTGGAATTCGGTTCTGAGCATCTTCGCGATATCGTCCTTCGATTTCTTGGCGCGATTCATTTCGCGCACGCGCGCAACCAATCTGATGGTGCTTTCGCGATAGGCAGTCATCTCCTGTTTATTGGACATGGGCCCGTGGCCCGGAACTACCGTGTCGAAGTCGAGCTGCAGAGCCGAGCGCAGCGTACTGGGCCATTCCACGGCGCTGCCGCCGCCTGAATAATCGATCAGCTCGGGAACATCGTCGCCCTTGGTGTACATGTCGCCGGCGGCCAGGACGCGATCGGCCGGGAACAGCACCACCAGGTCGCCATTGGTATGCGAACGTCCGAAATGATAGAGCGCAACGTTTTTCCCGCCGAGGTAAATGTGCGCGTGATGTTCAATCACGATGTCGGGAAGGCCCGGCTGGTTGGCCACCACCATTTGCTCACGAGCCTCCTGGGTTGCGACAACTTTCGCATCCATGGCTTGGAACTTGGCGTTGCCGCCGCTGTGATCGCCGTGATGATGCGTATTGATGACGTATTTCACCGGCTTGTCGGTGATCTTCTTTAGCTCGGCCATGATGCCGGCGTGGTCGATCTCGAATTTGTCGTCCACCAGCAGAACGCCGTCGTTGGTGATGAGCGCGGTGGTGTTGCCGGGTACGAAATCGTTGTGGATGACGTACAGATCGTCCTTGAGCTTGATGGTGTTGAGTTTCGAGGGCTGATTCCCAAACTGGGTATAGGCGGTAAACAATGCGCCGCAAACCAATACGGACGCGGACAATCGGACGACGGAGCTCTTGCGCATGGCGAAAAGTATATCAAGTTCGCTGCAGCAGAGGGCGCAATTCGCGAACGGATTTAATCTTTTCCAGATGGAGCGTGGTCTCGATGAGTTTGCCGCAGCGCTCCGCGCCGAGAACCGGCGTCATCAGATCCCGCACCTTGGCGATCACTTCTTCGCGCGGCATTGGATTTTCGGCGGTACCGCGGACAGCCTTGACGGTTTCGGTGAGACGCGTTCCATCGGTGAGCGTTACTTCGACTATCGCGACGCGGGCAGGCAATAGACGATCGAGTTCGGCGTCGGGAATGAGTTGTACTTTCGCGCGCTGCTTCAAGACCGCCGGATCTTGCATGCGGGGCTTGTCGTGCGCCGCTTTGAACGATGCTGTTTTGTCGATCAGCATCACCGCGATCATGTGCTGCATACAAATGTCGGGCATCTCGCGATTGGTGACGAGCGCGGCTTCGCTGGTGGCCACCCGCACCGTGACGGATTGCACTTGATCGGGTTCGAAGGGCCGCCGTTTGAGAATGATCTCAAGCGCATCGAGCGGGGCTTGAATGGGCGAGCCGACGGTCCACTTTTTGATATTGGTGCGCGTTACTTCGTAGCGTTCGCCGAGCTTCTCGATTAGTTTCGCGGGATCGGCCTGGGGCGCGTAGTCGGCGAGGAAGTTGTCCTGGCCCGACAGAACGTCATCGACGCCGGTAGCCCCGGCCTGCACCAGAAGAGCGGCTGTTACGCCGTTGCGCGCCGGCATTCCAGCGAACAGGAAGGCCTTCTCGATATGTTCGGTGTCGCGCTGCCAGGTTTTGATTCCCGAAGCCTGCTGGGATGCATAATCGATGAGCCAGCGCATTTGCTGCTGGTTCAGGCCAGCGGCGCAACCGGCAGCGGCGGCCGACCCAAAGTTGCCCGCGAGCGCATGGGTGCTGATGTGGGTGGCGGTTTGAAATCCGCCGACGCCGACCGTCATGGTGACCCGGGTTCCCACGT
This sequence comes from Bryobacterales bacterium, assembly GCA_963781905.1. GTDB lineage: Bacteria > Acidobacteriota > Terriglobia > Bryobacterales > Bryobacteraceae > Palsa-89. Next base: position 1,693,183 of record CAWAHZ010000010.1, on the reverse strand, counting down.
CGTAGCCGAGCGCGACAGCGCGCAGAAATCGCGAGCCATCAATGTTGAATTGCTCGCCGGTGGCGAAGGCCGACGGGACAACGGAAGCGCCCGGATGGGATTCCGAAGGCGCGTGCGAATCGTCCGTTTCGTCCGAATGCGCCAGCATCGCATTGGCGAAGGCGGCTTCGATTGCGCCGCAGACTACATCGGACGCGGCGACAGTCGCGATCTTTTCCGCAGAATGCTCGCGCGCAAAATTGATCGCGAAGCGGCCCGGTGCGAGATCGGATCCGGAGACCATGGCGGCGAAGGTATCGATGATGTGCTGCTTGGTTTTTTCGGCCACTTCTTCGGGTAGCGGCTGGCTGCCGGCCTCACTCATATAGGAGCTGAGCCTGGCCATGGTAGGGCTGGGCGATGCGCTGGCAGCGGTGAGAGGAAGAGCAGTGGCCGCCAGGACGAATGACCGCCGGCTGATGTTATTTGATCTCATTTCGAAATACTACTCCGCCTTTCATGACGAATTTCACGCGCTGCATTTCGGTGATGTCGGCCAGCGGATCGCCGGAGACGGCCACCAGGTCGGCGTACTTGCCCGCTTCCACGCTCCCAACCTGTTTCGCCAATTGAAAGTAGAGGCTTTCCGCGGCTGAGCTGGTAGCCATTTGCAAGGCCTGTGCGGGCGTCATCCCCCACTTCACGTAATAAGCAAATTGGAACGCCTGCACGCCGTGGCCATTAGTGTAAGCGCCGCTTCCGAACACTTCTTTGACTCCTGCCGCTACCAGCCGTTTAAAACTCATCTCGGTGAGACGGAAGCGCGTGGTGTGTCCGCCGCTGGCCTTGAGATCGCGGCCTTCCATCTCGCCGATGAGATCCCAGAGAGTTTGCATGACCGGGCGTTGCGTCCCGTCCCACAATGGTTTCTTAAACAATCGAATGGTTTCGTCGTCCAGACCCTCGGCGCCGGTTACGCCGACGATGACATGCATCGGCATGTCCACGCCCGCTTCCAAACAATTGCGCAGACCTTCGCCGCCATACGCGTGGCAAGCGACGCGCAGACCCCGGCGATGCGCTTCATCGACGATAGCCTGATTCTCTTCGAGCGTGAGCGATGGAACGTTGATCATCTTTCCATCGGGAGTGAAGGCTCCTGAGCCTGAGGGATCGGGATAACCGCCGCCTTCGTAATCCTCCGTCTCATACACTTTGATCCAATCCACACCGTAGTGGGAGTGCTCGCGCACGGCAGCGCGGGCCAGCCACGGGGAGTTGACATCGCCTGAGAGTTGCCAGGCGTTGGGACCGCCGGTTTGTCCAAAAGGGGTGACCACTGAGGGCGCGGGATAATATCCAGCGGCGCGCGGATTCAATTGCGGTCCGGCTACTTGCAAGCGCGGTCCGGGAACCTGGCCTTTATTGATGGCATCGCGCAGCTCGACGGTGGCGTAGGTATAGGGCGAGCCCATGTCCTGTAGGGTTGTGAAGCCCGCGTTCAAATCTTTGAGCGCGTAATTCAAGCCGGAAAAAGCGGCGCGCGCATCGTTAGGCTGCTGTTCCTGCATCAAATGCACGTGGCGATCGATCAAGCCGGGAAGAACGGTGGCGCCGCTCAGATCGATGATCAATGCGCCGGAAGGAATTGTAATGCGATCGGATGGGCCGACGGCGGTGATGCGGTCGCCCTGAATGAGGATGACCTGATTCTTGAGCATCGTGCCGGATTTCGATTCGAACAGGCGTCCGGCGCGAACTGCGACCCCTTGCGCCGGCGGCGGAGCATGTATGCGAGAGAGGCATTAAACGGCCCAGCTTCGGGACGAGTTCCTTGCGCGTGAAGATGCGCGGCGAGAATTACTAGCAGGAGTGAGAATCGGGTTCTCATGTCGCGTTCCCGCTCAGTATATATGCTTCCGCCTGCTTATGCGCGCGTTTCAGAAGGAACTAGCGTCAAACCGAGTTCGGTAAGCGGCCTCAAACGCATCCAGCCCGTTGCTGCCGCCATTTACCAGACGGCGAGCTTCGCGCAGATCATCGGCCGCGAGTGCGGTGCGGATCTTCTGTTCGTTGGTCTTCAGGAAGCTAGCGAGCAGCCGTGCGGCGATGCCGGGATGGTTGGCGAGATCCGGATTGGCGACGAGCTGATGGCCCAGGCCGATGGCTTCGCCGTGTAACGCGTAATTTGCGCGGCCGGTGAGTTGGATGAAGCCGCGTCCTTTGAAGAGCTCGCCGTCGGGCGGGCCCTGATTGCCGAGGTCTGCGCGCGAATCGTAGAGGTCGAAAGGATGGCCGCCCGGCGAGGTGTTGAAGTGACTCTGGCCTTCGCTGATGGGCAGAAACGATCCAGTTTCCGCGCCAATGGTGGCGAGCGACATCAGGACCATCGCCTTGTCGGCGAGTTCGGACGCGGCCAGTGCGTTGAGGACGAATGGAAGGTTCGTCTCGACATTCGCGCGCGGAGCAGACGGAAGCATTCGTGTCGCGATCTCGACCGTGATGTCGGGGATTAGCGAGAGCGAGTCCATGGCCACAGTTTAGGCGCGCAGATCAAGGTTCAGGAGGTTTCCTGGCGAGCCGGGTATACAATGTCTGGCTGGAGCGTTATGGCAAAAATACTGATTGCAATGGGCGTCTTGGGGTTCGCGCTGGCCGGCGCTTTGTTGGGACAAAATGCCAGCGGAAAAAGCGGAGCTTGTGACCGGGCATGCCTGGAGGGCTTCGTGGATCAATATCTGGACGCCATGACCGCGCACGATCCGAAGCTGGCGCCGCTGGCGAAAAACGTGAAGTTCACCGAGAACGGGCAGAAGCTGGTGATCCCCGACGGGCTTTGGAATTCCATGGCCGGCAAGGGGACCTATCGTTTGTTCGTGGACGATCCGCAGGCTGGAGCGGTGGCGTTTATCGGAACTATCAAAGAAGAGGGCCGTGCGCCCGACAAGCCGATAGCCGGCGTGATCGCGTTACGCCTGAAATTGCAGAATCGGCAGATCTCGGAAGCGGAGACGTTCGTAGTGCGCAATCCGGAGACGGCCGCGCGGCTGGAAAAGATCGGCACGCCGAATCATTTGTTTTCGGAAGCGGTTCCCGAAGCGCAGCGCATGTCGCGCGCGGATCTGGTGAAGACCGCGAATATGTATTTCTCCGGAATGCAGCAGAACGACGGCAAGGGCGTGTACCCTTTCGCGGACGATTGTAATCGCATCGAAAACGGGATGCAGACCACTAACGCCCCTTTGAAGGAGGGACAGACGCGGCCCGACCCTGCGACCGCCACGAACTACTCGGCGGCCTGGACCTGCAAGGAGCAATTTCAATCGGGCCTGCTGCATTTCGTGACGCGCATTCGCGACCGGCGCTACGTGGCCGTGGATCAGGAACGCGGGCTGGTGTTCAGCTTCGCCTTTTTCGATCATTCGGCGGGCAAGACGCGGCATTTTGAGACGCCCAACGGCCGGGCGGTGGTTGCGGGACCGACGCAGCCATGGACCTGGGAGATCGCCGAAATGTTCAAAGTGGAGAATGGTAAGCTGCGGCAAATTGAAGCGGTGCTGGATCGCGCGCCATACGGGATGACATCGGGATGGAGCAGTTGGGAAGAGGGAATGACGGACCGGGCGCGGGACCTGACCACGGGCCGCTAGGCATTCCTGGTATTCCTTGGATTCTGGATTCCTGGATTCTGACTTCTGAATTCTGCTTCTAGTTCGAGATCGTTTCTAGCGGCAGGTTGTTTGTGCGGGGACCCAGCAGGCCAATCGCGAACATTACCATCAGCATGCTTCCCGCGATGAAAGCGAAAACTCCGGGCACTCCGAAGCGTTCCAGCGTAAATCCGATCACAAAAGAGCTGAAGACCACCGAGATACGGCTCCACGAGTAGACGAAACCAACGGCCAGGGCTCGGATGCGCGTGGGGTACAGTTCCGCCTGATAGGCGTGGCTGGAGAACGACAGGATGTTGTTCGAAAGCGTGAGCAGCACGCCGAAGAAGATGAGCCACGCGGCGGCGTTCATCTGCCCGAATAGAAGACCTGAGACGGCGATGGCGCAGGCGGACAAAACAATTTGCCATTTGCGTTCCAGCCGGTCCGCGATGCCGGCGGCGAGCAGTGGTCCAAACGGCGCAGCGATGGCGATGATGAAGGTATAGCGCAGGCTGTTGGTGATGGCGATGCCGCGCTTGATCAGCAGCGTGGGCACCCAGTTGGCGAATCCATAGTAGCCGACGGTCTGGAACAATTGAAAAACGATCAGCATAATGCTACGCGTGCGGTACGGTGGCCGCCACATTTCAGCGAAGCTACCAGACGCCGGCGTCCCCTGCTGCGCAAGCCAGCGTGGACTTTCGGGAACGCGACGCCGGATCCACCAGACGAAGATCGCGCCGCCTGCGCCGAGCAGGACCACCCAGCGCCAGCCATCCAGGCCGAACGGAGCGCGCGGGACCAGCAGCCACGCCAGCAGCGCGACAACGGGAACAGCGCAAAATTGGATGGATTGATTGATGGCGAACGCGCGTCCGCGCAGGTTGGGCGGCACGAGTTCGGAAAGATAAGTATCGATGGTAACCAGCTCGACGCCTACGCCGATGCCGGAAATGAATCGCCACAGGTTGAGACCGAAAGCGTTGTGCTGGAAGGCCATGATGACGCTGGCTACGGTGTACCAGAGCAGCGAGTAAGTAAAGATGGTGCGGCGGCCAAAGCGGTCGGCGACAAAGCTGACCAGCGCGGTTCCGACGAAGAGCCCGGAGAACATGGCGGCGACGAAACCCGCGATGCCGGTAGCTGGCCTGAGAATGCCGGAGTGAACCAGACCAGGAGCAATGTAGCCGGCGAAGAAGATATCGTAGAACTCGAAGAAGCCGCCCAGGGAGATGAGCGCAACGCGCGACCACATGCTGGCTGGCACGGCATCTTTATGCACAGATTTGAGGTTACCGCGAGCTACCTGGCGATGACGCACTGAGCGTCACAGGTAGCGCTGGATACGATCGCGGAAGCGAGTGTACATCCAGGAGACGCCCACCAGAATCAATCCCAGCACGATAAACGACAAGATGCGGTTGACGGTTTCGAGCGCGCGCAGATCGTAGAGGAACAGCTTGAGCACGCAGACCAGGAAGAGCGTGAGCCCGGACAGGCGCTGTACGCGGTCGCGCAAGGGGAAGCCGGCGCCCAGCAGCGCGAGTGCTTCCACGGCCCACGACATGGTCAATGTACCGCCTGAGACTTCGTAGAAGAGCAGGATGGCGAGCAAAAGCATCGCGAGCAACGAATAATAAGCGCGCGCGTAGCGTTCCATACTTTCACCTTCGATGACGGCCCGGGTATTGCGCGGCGCTAGTAGCTGGGTGGCGTATAGGCTGGCGATCACCAGGCATGCGGCGAAAACGTGGATTTGATTTGCGGCCAGCATTGTGGTGGTGAAGGAGAACGAGAGCAGAGCGAGTGCGTAACTTTGCACCCGCAGATCCACGATTTTGCGAAGCTGGCCGGCTGCAAAGAGCGCCAGGCCGAACAGAGCCCAAGCGACGATCGCGAAGGTAGGGCCCAATTCGAAGCGGGCAAGGAAGGCAAATAGAACTGCCGCTGTGTAGAGATAGACGCGCGAAGGGGCTTGCAGCTGATCGCGCCACCAAAAGTAATAGTTCGCACGCGACGATCGGCAGGATAGTGAACGTTCGATACGTGATGTGGACGGCATCGCCCAGTCCCACGAAATCGAAGGTAAACAATCGAAGGAAGACCGCAGCAGCCACCAGGTGTCCCAAAAGGCGGAAACGCGAGGCCGAGAAGCGAACGCCGATTTCGAACAGCGTGAGGCCGAGTGCCGTCCAAACCAGCGCGACCACTGGCGGCGGACATTTCAGCCAGACCAGCGTCATAGCGAACAAACATCCTGCGCCCGCGTACAGATCGCGGCACCATTCGCGTTCCCAATCGTCCATGCGATCGGGCAGGGGGCGGAAAATTCGCGCGCTGACGGTACAGCAGGTCACGGTTGCGATGGCCAGTGATATCGCTTCTGAGATGGACGAGCCGATCTGAGCATCCAGCACATGAACCCAGAACAGGTTCCAGAACCCGGCGGCCGAGACAAAGTACGACAACCATCGAAAATGTTTGGGTATCTTTTGCAGGCCGAGTTCGAACATGAGCGCTCCCAGCAGCAGCCAGGCGGCGCCCAGATAGTCGGCTGGCGCAACCTTCCACACGATGACGAAGAGAAACCCAACGGCGGAGGCGGCGGTGATCCACGAGGCTTTCTTTTCCCCGTCGCTCAGCCGGTCATCCTGGCTCAGGCTGATGCGGAGCGTAGCGGCGTAGTGGAGAGCGGCGCAAATAGCGAGCGGCAGCCAGGGAAAAGGCCAGTCAACTTTTGCGCCGAAGGGCGCGAGCACCAGCGAATTTAGGACGAAACCCGCGCCGGTGCCGAGCGCTCCAATGAGGTAGCACTGGTAGCGGAACTCCGCCCGGCGCCAGCGAAAACCAATCTCGAATAGCAGCGCGGCGAAAGCCAGCCACGCCACCGAGAGGTATTGGAGCGGCGTCTCGTAAGCCAGAACCATAGCGATCAAGCCCGCCGCGGCCGTGCTATAGAGTGCGCCCTCGCTCACGCGCAGCATCCGGTTGAAATAGAAGACTGCCGCGGATAAAGCCGCGATGGGCGACCAACTCGTCCAGGTGCGCCCCGCCAGGACTATGGAGCCAGGTTCGGATATTTCCGCGAGCATGGCCCTCGATATAGATCCGGCAAACAAAGCGCCGGCCAACTGGCGCAGATATTTCTGGCCGAATTGAAATCCGGCGAGAAACAAAATTTCGCCCTCGATGAGCAGGCCGAGGTTGATCCATTCGCCCGAAGCGCGCAGCAGGATGGCAGCGGCAGCCATCGCCGCGGAGAGCGTGATAGGCCCTTCGTAACTTCCGCCCGCGATGCGATCGAGCGTGCCAGCATCTTGGTCGAAGGTGGATGGCGGCCGCAGACGCGCGCGCAACAATGCGCTCGCAAGGTATAGAGCAGCGCCGGCGGCGAAGAATCCGTAGAGATGTTCCGGCGATGAGCGCTGCCACTTCACGATGGACAGTGCCAGGAAGCTGAAAGCGTTAATCGGCAGAATGAACGACTCGATGGTCCAGCGAGCCGTGCTGCGGCGCAGACGGAATAGATCGAAGGTTTCAAAGAGCAGCCAATACGTCGCGAAGAGGGCTTCGGTGGATGCGAGCGGTGCGCCTACATCGGGCCGCGATGCGCAGGTAACATAAGTGGCGAAGAGGCCGAAGACGGCCATCTGGTTCCATTCGAAGCGATACGCAAGATAGAGTAGCGACGCGGCCAGGGGCAGGAGCGCGAGCACAGAAAAGGGCGTGCTCTCACTCAACGCGAGCGTCGCGAACGCGATGAAATAGGCGAGTCCGGTCACCGTTTGCGATTTGTAGCGGAGAGAGTGCCAGATCATTCCGCAGGCGACGGCCAGCAGGAGCACCGTAGCCAGGTAAGGGTTGTCGATCATCTTCGCCGCCGCGACCGCGTGCATGGCGTATGTTGTGAAGTAGAGCGCGGCCCAGCCGCCGCCGATCAGGCCGCGCGCGAAGATCGCGTAGGCGCGCTTGCGTTCAATGAACAGCCCGCCGATGAGCATGGCGAGGCTGACCGCGATTCCGGTGGCAACGCGTCCGAGGGGGCCGACACGCGTGAATTCGTATCCCAACAGAAGTGCGATGCCAATCACCAGCACCAGTACACCCAGCTTGTTGAGCCAGCTCCCGCCCACTACGGCCTCCCATTCCTGGCCGCCCATGGATTCGCGCAGTTGATCGCGCCAGGTGGGCAGCGCAGGCGCGGGCTCGCGGAAATATTCCGGCATTGGGATTACCGGCAGTGGCGCGGGCGTTGGCTCGCGTAAAGGCTCCGGTTGAGGCAACGGCGCAATTACGGGAGGCGGCGGGATGACCACGGCGGGAAGCGGAGTGAATGGTGCGGGCTCCTGCGCGAGCTGCGGCGCGGGCGACTCCACCGGCGGCGCTTGCGGCAATTTCTCGAGCGCCCAGACGCGGCGGGTTAGTTCAGCGATGATCTCGCTGTTGCGGCTGCGCTCGTATTGTTCCTCATTGAGGCGATCCTCGGCGTTGCGCAATCGATTGTAGAGGTACGCCCAACCCGCCAGCGTAAAAACAAACAAGAGAAAGCCCATGGATTTTCTCCGTTAGCTAACAATAGCTTCGACCAATTGGCACGCCGGGCTGGTGTTGACCTTGCTACTAGCCGCGACGCGCCAGCGAAAAATGAAATAGGTGGCGATGGCGGCCAGGACATGTTTGACGCTGTGACCGCTGACGGGCAGGGTTGAGAAGACCGCGCGATCGCAGAATTCGGCGAGCTTGGCGAGAGCGTAGAAAATCAAGACTCCTGTGAGATACCGCGCGTCGCGAACGAACCACAGCGCGGGGATGAGAATCAGAAGCGGGCCGAACTGCACGAGTGCGTAAAAGCGCAGGTCGCCGGTGATATTCCACCACAAGACGCTCGCGACGCCGCAGGCAAGGAAGATCGCCAGCAGCGAGTTGCTAGCCTTTACGACGCACGCCAGCAGCGCCATGAAGACCAGCGTCATCGGCAGACGGTCCCACACCAGGCGCGCGTCGCTGGGCGCGAGATGATAGTAGGCCGATCCGAAGAACGTGAGCAGGACGCCGGTGAATAAGACCCGATCGACCGCGTCGCGCAGTTTCCACAGTCCAAGAATGCCGACGAGCGCGAACGGGAGATTCGAGACCACGTTCCAGAAGTTGGGAACTTCCCAAAGCGTGCGGGAATCCGCGAAAAAATGATACGCCTGGTTCTGCGCGATGGGTGGCACGAAAAGGAAGAATGCTGAGATCGTCAGCGCTGCCGCAGCGGCCATCAGGGGACGAACGCGTTCAATTCGCATTGACCTTCTCCGTTTCCGCTTCGCTCGAACGGGAGGCGCTGGCGAGCTCGATGGCAGTGGCTTTCGCGCCGCGCAGGTCGAGCTTGCCGGTGCCGAGCGTGGGGATGGAGCCGACCGGGTAAATGTTTTCGCGCTTCGGAATCCAGAGTTTCGGTAAATCCGATTCCGAGAGGCGCTGCCAGACTTCTTTGGGAGCGGTCTCCGTTTCGGTGTAGAGCAGGACCAGGCGTTCGCCGCGCTGGTCGTCTGGGATACCGAGCACCACGCACGGCTGATCGCCGAGGATCTCATGCACAGTTTCTTCGATCTTCAGATGCGGCACCATCTCGCCCGCGATTTTGCTGAAGCGCGCCAGGCGATCGACGATTTGCAGGAAGCCGTCAGAATCGACACAGGCGAGATCGCCGGTGGAATAATAGCCATCGATGAGTGCCTGCGCGGAGCGTTCCGGCTCGCCCAGATATCCGAGCATGCGGCTGGGACCGTTCACCAACAGGAGCCCGGTTTCTCCGGGCGCGAGCGGGGCCATGCTTTCCGGATCGACGATCCGCAGTGAGACATAGGGCAGCGGCCGTCCCGCTGTTCCCGGCTTGTAAGCCGAGCGCTCATGATGAGTGACGTTGACCGAGACCACCGGACCCATTTCGGTGCAGCCGTAGCCTTCGAGTGGTGTGACGCCGAACTTTTCTTCGAACGATTTCGCGAGCGCCGGCCGCAGTTTCTCCGCGCCTACCAGCAGGTATCGAACGCTCCCGAGCTGCTCGCGCGTGCATTTGCGTAAATAGCCGAGGCAAAAGGTGGGAGTGGAGAGAAAGAGCGTGGGATGGTGCTCCCCTGCGAGTTCGCCGATGGCTTTGGCGTCGATGGGATTGGGATGGAACACCGCTTTGAAGCTGTTGAGCAGCGGAAACCACAGCGTATAGGTGAACCCGAAAGAGTGAAAGAACGGCAGGACGCCGAGCATGCAATCGGTGTGATCCACTGAGTAGACTTGCGCGGTAGCGTCCGCGTTTGCGATCAGGTTCCAATGTGAGAGCATCACGCCTTTGGGCGTGCCGGTGCTGCCGCTCGAGAAGATGACGGCGGCGACATCGTCGGGCTTCCTTGCGCCGGCGAGATACCGAGCGGGAAGCAGTCGCGCAGCCAGCATAGTGAAGGTTTTCGACGCAGGGCTGAACTTGGCGAGCAGGTCTTCCAGATAGACGGTGCCGGGCAGTTCGGCGAGCTTGGCCTTTTCGAGAAAAGCGCGCGAGGAAAGGATGGTCGAGATTTCGCATTTCGCGATCGCGTGCCGCATGCCTTCTTCGCCGGCTGTGAAGTTCAGATTGACGGCGGTCTTGCCGGCCAGCGTAACGCCCAGGTTCGCGAGCGCTCCGCCCACCGAAGAGGGGAGCAGCAGTCCGATAGAGCGCGACCTGGAGCAATGACTGAGAATCCATTTCTTGAGGAGCAGCGCGGCGGTCAGGCTCTGGCCGAAGGTGAGCTGCGCGCCCGTGGAATCGGCCAGCGCGACCGACGACCAACGGCGCTTGGCAGCCGCGATGAATCGATGAGACAAGGTGCTGGTCGCACTCTTGCGGCATTCTGCGGCCTTGGTTCCAAGCTCCAGCACGCAACGATGCAAACTGAGGGAGTCGACATCGCCGGTAACGGGTTCGCCGACGTAAACGGTCACTTCGTGGCGCAGCTTCAAGCGCGATGAGAACGGACGGCCACCCTTTAAGCTCAGCGCGTGGCCCCACAGGCCATCCAGGTAAACCGGAATGACGGGCGTGGAATCGATGCCACGGGTGATCACATCCACGCCGCGCTCGAAGGGCTTGACGTGCGATGTGCGCGTGATTTCGCCTTCCGGGAAAATGCAGACCAACTGGCCAGCTTCGAGCTCGGTGCGAGCGTTGCGCAGCGCACGCAGGGATTCCTTGGGCGAGTTGGTCGGGATGGGAATCGCGTAGAGCAGACGGCAGAAGGGATTCAGCCATTTGTTGTCGTACAGGGGCTGCCACATCAGGAAACGAATGAAGCGCGGAGTGGCGCAGCCGACCAGAATGGCATCGGCATAGGAGGCGTGATTGGAAACGATGAGCGCGGTGCCCTGCTTGGGAATGTTGTCTGAGCCGACGATGCGGATTTTGAAGAGGACATTCGCCAAGATCCACAAGATCAGACGAACCAGCGGCGCGGGCACCAGCCATGCGATGTAGACCGTGGCGGCCAATGTCAACAGGCCCAGGGCGGCCAGGATATGGGACGGCGTCCAACGCAGAAGATCGTGGAATAGAAAGAGCGCGCCGGATGCAAGCACCACTCCGATCATATTCAAGAAATTGTTGGTGGCGAGCAAGCGGCCCTTTTCTTCGGGCGCGGCGTGTTCTTGCAGGAAAGCGTTGAGCGGGACGATGAAGAGACCGCCCGCGACGCCCGCGAGCGAAAGCCAAACCACGCTGGCTGCGAAGGAATGCGCGAAACCCAAGAGGACGGCGGCGATGCCGAGTAAAGCTGCGCCCAAGGGAACCAGGCCTATTTCGACCGTGTCGCCCGAAAGCCATCCGGCGGCGATGCTGCCGATGCCAATGCCAACGGCCAAAGCCGTCACCAGTAGCCCCGTATGCGTGTCGGAAAGATGCAGCGATTCGGTTCCTACCAGGATCACAGCCATCTGAAAGAGCGCGCCCAGAAACCAGAAATAAGAGATGCCGGCGACGGTGAGCCACAGTGGACGGTCGCTATAAATACGCCGGATGCCGGTGGCCACTTCTCCAAAAGGATTCCACTGCATCGGCAAGCGCGAGCCCGAAGCGGGCACTTTGCGAATGAAGAGACTGGTCAGTGATCCGGCCACGGCGATTCCAAGCAGCATCCCGCCCATGATCAACGGCTCGCCTTTCCAACGTGCGAAGAGGAACGATCCGACGCTGGTTCCGAGCACGATGGCGGCGAAGGTAGAGAGTTCCAGCAGGCCGTTGGCGCGCGTCAACTGCGCTTCCGGGAGCATCTCGGGAAGGATGCCGTATTTCGCCGGGCTGAAGAAATTGGCCTGCAGCGCTAGAAGGAAGAGAACCACCAGCAGCATTTCGATGCTGCGCGCGTAGAGCGCGAACATGCCGACGCCCATGATGACGATTTCGAAAGCCTTGGTGATCTGGAGAACGCGCGTCTTGCTGCAGCGATCGGCGAGTTGTCCGGCGTATCCGGCGAACAGCAGGAACGGCAGAACGAAAACCGCGCCCGCGATGGCCAAATAACGCGAGCCGAGAAATTGATTGGCGGCTAGTTCGACGGCACCCACCGACACGATCATCTTATAAACGTTGTCGTTGAAGGCCGCCAGGAATTGCGTCCAGAGAAAGGATTGGAAGCCCGTGTCGCCCAGAAGAGCGGCATATCCGCTGGATTCCGGCCGTACTGGATTTGTTGTCGCCATGTCATGTAATCGGCACTTTCAAGGCCAAACAGGCCGGTTTGTTAATCTCTTTCTTTCCAATCGCCAAAAGCCCGTTAGCCAATCTAATCTGTTCGTTAAATGTATGTCTATGTACAATAGATGTATGGGCGTGTTTTCCAGGCAGGATCAGCACTTCCTTTCTTCAGTTGCTCAATTGGGTTACGGGAATCCTTTTCTTACCGAGCGAATCAAGTTCGAGAAGGCCGCGCTCGGCCGTGAATTTGTGCCGGGCGGCGTGGTGTGGAGCGCATCGGTGAGCGATCCGGACGCGGAGTCGCCGAACGTTACCGCGATTTACAAAAAGCTCGGTGCGTTGATGGAGGTGTTGCCCGCACGCCTGGCCGCGGCCTCCGAGGTTCGCGAGGAAGAGCTCACCGCCTATGAAGAGAGCGTCCACTATCTGCTCTATGAGCGCTATCGCCCTCGGTTTGTGGCGTCGCAGTTTGACGCCTCGCGCGGCAAGTGGCGCTTCTATCGTGAATTCGTAGCGGATTGGAACCGGCTATGCTGCGTGCGCTTCGAGAGCGGCCTGGAGCCGGCGCATGTTTTCGCGTGCTTCCGGCAGATCCAGCGCGCGTTTCATCACATCTACGACAACATCATCGGGAACTCGATGCCGGCTGCGCGCTTGCGCGCCAGTATCTGGCAATCCATCTTCACACACGACATGCGGCGGTACCGGCGCGTGCTGTACGGGAAGATGGGCGATTTCCCCACCTTGATCACGGGGCCGTCGGGAACCGGCAAGGAACTGATCGCGCGCGCCATTGCGGGTGCGCGCTACGTGCCATTCGACGCCGAGCGGATGGAATTTGCCGATGCGCCTGGCGAGAGCTTTCTCGCTATCAACATCGCGGCGCTCTCACCGACGCTGATCGAGAGCGAGTTGTTTGGGCACCGGCGCGGATCGTTCACCGGAGCCATCGGCGATCGCAAAGGATGGCTCGAAGCCTGTCCGCTCTCCGGTTCCGTGTTCCTGGACGAACTGGGCGAAATGGATCTGGCGATTCAGGTGAAGCTGCTGCGAGTGATGGAGACGCGCCGATTTTCGGCGGTGGGCGATACCGTGCTGCGCGACTTTCATGGCAAGCTGATCGCTGCGACCAATCGCGACTTGCCCGCCGAGATCCGCGCCGGGCGGTTCCGCGAAGATCTCTACTATCGTCTCTGCGCGGATTTAATTCAAACGCCGTCGCTGGCCGATCAGATTCGGGACTCTCCCCAGGTGCTCCGCGAGCTGGTTCACTATATGGCGCTCAGAACGGTGGGGGACGAGGCGGAGCGCTGCCTGCCCGAAATAGAAGCGTGGATCGCAAAGCAATTGCCCGCCGATTATGCGTGGCCGGGCAATTATCGGGAACTGGAGCAGTGCGTGCGAAACGTGATTATCCGGCGCTCGTATCAGCCTTTGGCGCAAGCCGGTTCGGACAGCGGCGCTGATGATGAGTTCTTCGCCCGCTTCCGCGCCGGTCAGTTGAGCGCGGACGAATTATTGGCGCGTTACGCCGCGCGGGTATATCGAATCACCGGGAGCTACGAAGAGGCGGCGCGCAGGATGGGCCTGGACCGCCGGACCGTGAAGGCGAACGTGGAGCGGTTTCTCCAAGCCGGGAATGGCTAGAATGCGTTCAATTCCGGCTTGAATTCGAAGGTCAGCACCATTTTGCTGTCTACGGTCTTCTCGCCTTCGCGAGCCGGACGAAAGCGGGCCTGCTTCGCGGCGCGAAGCGCCTCCGTCACCAACAAATGGGCGCGATCGCCCTTGGTGGACGCCACGTGAGCGCCGGTTACGTTGCCAGCCTGGTCGATGGCTACCAACACGTCCACTTGCACATCGGACTGGATCTTCGATTTCAGGTGCGCTGGGATGTCGAGCGGAATGTGCGGGCCGACGAAGGGTTCCGATGTTCGCGCCGCTACGGTTTTGACCACGGCTTCCCGGGCTGGCCGGGCTTCCGCTTTTTGCGTCGTTGAGGTCGAAGGCGTCGGGATCGAAGCCGTTGCGATCGAAGGCAGGGCCGGCGCCGGCGGCGCTTTCAGCTTCGCCGTCGGCAATGTTTCCACGTGCACGTATCGCACCCACTGGCGTTGCAGCCCGGGAAATGCGATACCGAGCAGGATGGCGGCCGTCGCCGCGGCTGCAATGCCGAGCATGGACCACGGCCGTGATTTTTGGGGTGTTGAGATCGCCGGACGGGTGGGCGCTGGAGTGGGTTCCGCATCGGGGGACTTGGCCTCGGCTTGCGCGGGTGCGCTGATGATCGCCGGTGCGCTTAAGAGTAACTGTACGGGAGCGGGCGCCGGAATAGGCGCGGGAACAGGCTGGGGGATTTTGATTTCCGTTGGCCTGGGAGTACTGATCAGAGCGAGTGCCGAAGCCTGTTCCAGGATCTTAGACTCGGCCTGCGCGGGAGCGGGCGTTAGAACTGGCGGGGGAGCGGGCTCTGGAACCGGCGCGGGTGCAGCCGCTGGAGCCGGTAATTGCAGGAACTGGCGGGGAGCTTGCGCCCAAAAGGTTTCCATGGCCGACAACAGCTTCTGAAATCTTTCTTCGGCAACGTCTGGATTACCGCAGAATTGTTGTATTTTGCGCGTCTGCTCGGCCACTTCGCCTTCGAGCAGGCCGATGCGCGTCGCGAGATTGGATTCCATGTCGCGAATCAGCTTGGAAGGATCGGCCGCCAGCGTCTCCCGGTCGCGCCGGTCACTCTCGCGGCGGTCTTTGAAGAGACGTCGTCCGGCCACGCTTCCATTCATCACCTGGGGCAAGACCGCGGGCAACTGCGTCTCCGACAACTGCTCCCCGGCGGCCTGCGCCAGCAGCTTAATCTCGTCGCCGAAGCGCATGGCGTCGCGTTTGGAAAGGCAGCGCCATTCAGTGGGTTCCGTTTCCTGATCGGATTGATAAAGCCCGAATCCGACCAATTCGTCTTCGCCTAGAAAATCGGCGATGCGCGTGAACTGGGCGATGGTGTCGCGGCGCAGGGATGTAGAGCCGGAAAAAGCGGCTCCGAATGCATGCACCTGGTCGTCGGAAACCGGTCCGGCGTATTCGGCGGTGAAGTTGAGCGACTCGGCGTCGAAATCCGAAGCCAGCCACTCGCCGCGATCCGCTTCGATGTGCACATCCTCGGACAGCAGATAGAAGAATTTGCGGGTCTCTTCGACCACGCTGGCCATTTTGTCGAGCGGTACTCCGGACAATCTCCGGTTCAATTCGATACGAACGCGCAAACGAGACATTTAGTTCACCCCCATGCCGGCTAACGCCGGCCCAACTACTGCAGGTTTCGGAGCGTCGAAGGCGGTCAAAATGCGGTCCAGCGCGACACCCAGGTTGTGCCACCCCTCCAAACAATCGGGCGCCAGTTGCACCACGCTGTCGCAGTAGCGAGCGGCCGCATGATGATTTTGCCGTTCCAGCGCGACCGTCGCCAAGCCTTGAAATGCCACCGGCGATTGCGGCGACACCCGGAGCAGGCGCTGCGAATATTCGCGTACGCGGTCCAGGTCGTTGGTTTCGATGCCGAGCGCGATCAGGTTGGACAAAGTTTCTTCCGAGTTCGGATCGGCCGCGAGCAGCGCTTCATAGGCGTTCTCAGCTTCACCGTACCGATGCAGCAGTTGCAAAGTCACTGCCTTTCCGAACGTAGCCGCGCCGTGAATGGCAGGCGAACACTCGTGGAAATTGGCGAGCGCTTCCTCCAGGCGATTCAGATAAAGTAAGCTGGCGCCCAATCCCAGGCGGGCAGCGTCGCGCCCCGCGTCGAGCGAGAGCGCGCGTTCAAAGGCTTGGCAAGAGGCATCCCAGCGATCCGAGCGTTGCAGGCACAGAGCCAGATTGTAATGCGCATCCCCGTTGTCCGGTTCCGACTGAACGACAGCGAAGTAGCTCAACGCCGCGTCGTGAAAAAGGCCCAGGGCAAACTCGATCTCGCCGCGAACGGTGTAAAGGTAGGGATTGTATTCGGTGGGATTGGCGAGCGCTCGAAGCGCCTCTTCCAGGCGGCCGGCGGAGCGCAGGGCCAGGGCTGCGTCGATCTGCGGTTGAACGCCGGGTTTGACGGAGATCTCAATAATGTTTGAGTGTTGGGCGATCATACCAGCTCCGGCGTCTTGCTCTTGCGCTCCGAACTTTCGGCGGGGAGGAAGGTTCGCGCGTTGGTCCGAATCATCTTGGGGACCACCATTTCCCACGACGCGCTGAATTGCTCGGTGGCGCGTTGTTCCATTAAAGGAGCGGGAGCTACGACGGGCACCAGGGCGAGTGAAGGTGCGGGATGTTCGACGCGGGTGTGCGGACCACTAGCTTCGATCGGATCCAGGTGCGCAAAGAGCGTGACCCAAGTGACGGCGAAGTGGAAAGATCTGACTTGTTGGGAGGGCTGCTCGGGGCCGAGATCGACGGTGCCAGGGGTCTCGACCGCGGTTAGCGGAGCAACCGAACTGGCCATTGAATTCCCCATAATCTCGCTGTCCCTATTAACTTCGCGGGCCGACAGTACTCCGGCCATGGCTACGAGCAACTTAAGTATCGTCGCTTAGCTCCGGGGAAATTAGGGTACTAAGTACGGAAAGTTGCCGAGTCCTAGCGGCACAAGGGGTTGTGGCTTCGAATCAAACAGTACGCTTGGAATTGTGGGGCGTGCAGAACTCCATAGACGTACTTCGTGCCTAGCCGTATACTAGGTCACTAGCCGCACGGCAAAGTCGTAGTTCCGCCTGCAGCTACCCGCTGCAACAGGGAGGAGAACCAGATGGCAAAACTGCCAAGAACTGGATATTTGATTTTCACTTTCGGGCTGCTCAGTTTGGCCGCCCGCGTTTATGCCGAGCCTACCGGCCGGCCCGCCCGCATGATCCAAGGAGCGGTGGATGAAGCCAAGCTTGCGGTTCTCACGGGCAATACCCGCCCGGAAGCGACGGCATTGAACGATCGCGGAATTGTCTCCGATGAATTTGCGCTGAACCACATGCTGCTCCAATTGAAACATTCACCGGAGCGCGAGGCGGCGATGAAGCAATTTATCGATGAGCTCCACGATGCCAAATCTCCTAGTTTTCACCGATGGCTCACCGCGGATCAGTTTCTAGAACATTACGGAGTGGCGCAAGAAGACGTGGACGCAGTCACCTCCTGGCTTCACCAGCGCGGATTTACAGTCCACGGAGTCAGCGGACTGAGCATCGATTTCAGCGGCACGGCCGGACTGGTGCGGAGCGCGTTCCACACCGAAATCCACAATCTGGTGGTGAACGGCGTCAAACACTTCGCGAACGTGAGCGATCCGAAGATTCCGGCGGCTTTGGAACCGGTGGTAGCGGGCGTCGTCTCGATGCATAACTTCCACCCCCACCCTCTGCTGGTGCCAAGAGGACAGTACACCTTTACCACTTCAAACGGCACTTTCCACGCAGTGGTCCCGGGGGATCTTGCCACCATTTACAACTTTAATCCGGTATACGCGGCTGGAGTCACCGGCGCCGGTCAATCGATTATGGTTCTGGAAGATACCTATCTTTACTCGACCAAGGATTGGGATAAGTTCCGCGAAACCTTCGGCCTGACGACGAAATTTCCCTCGGGGAGCTTGAAGCAAGTGAGTCCGAAAGGCTCCTTGAACTGTGCCAGCCCTGGGTTCCAGGGGCTACCCACCGACCCCGGCTACGGCGACGATTCTGAAGCCGCTCTGGATGTGGAGTGGTCGTCGGCGGCTGCTCCGAATGCCGCCATCATTCTAGCGGCGTGCACCGATACCGGCACAACTTTCGGAGGTTTGATCGCGCTCGTGAACACCATCAACGGGCCGTCGTCGGCATTGCCTTCGGTGGTCAGCATCAGCTATGGCGAAGCCGAGGCTATCAACGGCGCGGCAGCGAATTTCACCTACTATGCCACTTACGCTCAAGCGGTGACAGAGGGCGTCTCGATTTTCGTCTCTTCGGGCGATGAAGGCTCGGCCAGCGCCGACCTTGGCGATGAGGCCACTCACGGCATCGGCGTCAGCGGATTTACATCCACGCCGTTCAACGTCTCGGTGGGCGGCCTGGATTTTGGCTACACGCCGGATAACGTCCCATCCACACTTTATTGGAGCCCCACCAACGGCACTTACTTTAACTCCGCGCTGTCGTACATCCAGGAGATTCCCTGGAACGATTCGTGCGCCGGAGGGTTGGCCGCGTCCTTCCTCGGGCTTCCCCCGCTGGCCCTTTGCAATAACCCGCTAGTTACCAGCGGCGGGCTCAACTTTACGCTTAACGCAATTGCCGGCAGTGGCGGACCAAGCGGTTGCGCCACCGGCGGCGCCGCATTCAGCGGAGTGGTGGGGGGAACTTGCAAGGGCTACCCCAAGCCTTCCTGGCAGAGCGGGATGCTCGGCAATCCGACAGACGGCGTGCGCGATATCCCCGACGTTTCTCTGTTCGCATCGAACGGTTTCTGGGACGCTTACTATGTAGCGTGCTGGTCTAATCCCGATTTCGGTGTGGGTGGTGGATTTAGCTGCTCTGGCGCTCCCAGCACGTGGTCCGGCTGGGGTGGGACTTCCATTTCGTCGCCCATTATGGCCGGAATTCAGGCGCTGATCAACGAAAATACCGGCAGCCGGTGGGGCAATCCAAACTACGTTTACTACGCATTGGCCAAAGCTGCCTACTCAAGCGAGGGAAAAGTCGGCTACTGCAATTCGACCAGCGTCCCCAAGATCGGGAACAGCTGCGCCTTTTACGATATTACGCAGGGTGACAACGATGGCGCATGCACCTCGGGCGTTTACGGCTTTTTCACCAATTGCTACCACGCCCAGGCGCCCATTGGCATCCTCTCCACGTCCAAAACCAGTATTGAGCCCTCCTTCGTAACGAACGTCGGGTGGGATTTCGCCACGGGGATCGGATCGGTCAACACTTATAATCTCTTGGTGTATTGGCCCAGCACGAAGTGACGCGATCAACCCCGGCTTGCGGCGGTATGCGAGCCGGGGCTGCCTGCGCTTAATGCAGTCCTTCGTGCACTGAATCCCTCTCGTTTTCGCAATAAGTCTCGATTAAATCGGTATCGGCGAGCATGTGGAAAGGCACGCTAGCTCGCCACGGTTTGGCGTAGGCGCCGGGATCGTCGATGGTGATTTCGATTTCCATGTGCCCGAAATCACGCCGCGAAAAACGTTCGGTGACGTGCGCGGACTCGGTTTGCGGATGGCCCTTGAGGGTGTCCACCCAGGCGCGGCCATTGAACCCGGTAGTGTCCACCACCAGTGTGCCGCCATCCCAATGGCCCACCGAATAACCGAGCCAGGTGGGCTGTGCGTCCTTGGGAACGGAGCGGCCATCCAGGAACACTTGCCGGAACGTGGAATTGGCGGAAGTCTCATAGAGCAGGACCACCAGCATCGGCGTCTGCACGATTTTGAGCGGATGGGGCCCGTTGGAAGTGGTCATGTTGATGCGGGGAACGCCCGGCGGCATGCATCGGTTCATGAGATCGTCCCGGTGATCTCGCCCCTCGCGATCAGCCTGCAGCGTTTTCGCCCAGGGCAGCATCTGCAATTCGCCGGGTTTTAGATCCCTCGCGAGGTCGTTGAAGTATTGCGGCGCGCTCTCCCAAACCCCGGATAGATCGGGCTTGCCGTCCGGCGCCTTGGGCGCGGGCGCGGAGAGATCCACCTTGCCGTCGGCGGTCCGCGGAGCTCCCGGGGTGCGAATGTTCACCCACTGGGCGGCCAATGGCGCGACGATAAAAACGATCGGAAGAGTAACGGTAAATAACTTCATCTGAGCATCACCTCTGGCGTGCGAAGCGGTAATCGCCTGACACGTGCTTGACGTAAAGACCTGTGACCACGCCCTGGCTGTCCTTGATAAATTCGATAGCCAGCCCGGAGAAACCGGAAAAGTTGGTTTCCGAGCGTGCGATTTGCCGCTCGTTTCCTCTTCCGTCCAGGTCGCCATAAAGGACGCCGTCGGAAAACGTGATCTTCACAACTCGCGGGACCACTCTCCAGAGTTTCGGCTGCTCTACATAGGTGCCTGCGTATTTCGCCAGAATCTCGGGAGCTACCTTTACCTCTGATTTGGTTTCGTCCGACGCCTTTCCCACCCAATGCTCCAGGTCGCGCGTATTCTCGTTGCAAACGTATTCGAGCAGTTCTGTGTCGGCCGCTAATTCGGCTTTCACTGTTACGGTCCAAGGCCGGGCGTAGACCGCGGGATCCTGGAGCGTCACGTCGAGATCCAGGTGACCGAAGTCGCGCCGCCGGTAGCGCTCGGTCATACGAAGAGCTTCAGTATGGGGATGGCCGCTGGTATCCAGCCACGACCGGTCATTGAAGCCGAAACTTTCCACCACCAGCGCGTCGCCGTCCCAATGCCCCACTGAGTATCCCATCCAACTCGGATTCGGCGAGGCTTCCAATTTGCGACCATCCATGAAGATTTGCCGATAGGTCAGATCCGGGTTGAGGATGAGAATCAGCCCGGGCGTCTGGGCGATCTTCATCATTCCTCCACCGGTGCTGTCTGCGTCGGTTGCGTATTGGGGGCCCAAAGGAAGGCAATGCGCGACCATGGAATCCTTGCCGATGTTTTCAACACGCTGCGCGACCAATGCTTTCGCCCAAGGCTTAACCTCGTCAGGCTCCAGGTCCGCGGCGATGTTGACGCGGTACTTGGGCGAGAGCCGGTTCCATACGCCCGAAAAATCGGGTTTTCCGTCCGGGGTGCGGGGCGCTGGCGCCGCCAGATTCGGCTCGCCGTTGGGCAATCGGGGAAGGCCAGGGGTGGGGTAATCGATCCACTGGGCGAACGCGGGCGCGGCGATCAAGAGAGCCATGACGGGGGCCTGCTTCATTCGATCTTCCCTGCCGAATACAAATTGAACGATCCTTAGTAAATCACACATTCATCGCGGGGGCAATGCTATCGTAGACGGCGACGGCGCAAGCTGAAGCACTTCGACAGCTTCATGTTGACTGTTGGCAAAAACGCGATTGTGGTGTTCGTAAACGAACGTTGGATTCGCTGGCGGGCTCGTTAAATACTTGAATGCGCTCGCCTTGCAGTTGGTTCAGCATGGCAGGAAAGTTGCACTTGGGTGGTCATGACCCTCGAAGCGGTTGAGGAAACAATCGAGAAAGTGGTGGATACACAGAGAGTCCTGGTGGTAGACGATCAACCGGATGTCCGGGAAGCGCTGCGCCTGTTGCTGAAAGGCGCGGGCTACGCTATCGAGACGGTTGAATCACCGGACGCCGCGCTGGCCGCGGCTGCGTATGGCGGCTACGATCTCATCATCGTGGACATGAATTACACCTGGGACACCACGTCGGGCGAAGAAGGCTTGCGCCTGGTGGACAGCTTGCATGCCCAGAAGCGTCACGTGCCGATTATCGCGATGACCGGCTGGAGCACCATCGAGCTGGCGGTAGAGGCGATGCAGCGCGGAGCTTGCGATTTTATTCCGAAGCCGTGGGACAATCGCCGCTTCATCGCGGTGGTCCAAAAGCATCTGAACGCCGGGCGCGAACCCTCCCGTCATTTGGATGAGGAGCTCGAGATCGCGCGCAAGGTGCAACAAAAGCTGCTGCCGCAAACGCATTTCAGCGCGTTTGGCATCGAATGTGAATGCGCATCGCTGCCGGCCGGAGAAATCGGTGGAGATTTGTACGATTTCTTCGAGATCGATCATGCCGAGAAAGACCACCGGGCGATGGCTTTCCTGCTGGGAGATGTGAGCGGGAAGGGAATTGGAGCGGCTCTGCTGATGGCGAATCTGCAGGCTACCATTCGCGGGCAGCAGGAACTGGCGAAGTATCCAGCGAGATTGATGGAGCGGGTGAACTACCTGTTCTTCGAATCGACGCGCCCCGAGCATTTCGCCACGCTGTTCTACGGCGTGTACCAGCCGGAGACGCGCACTGTCCGCTATGTAAACTGCGGACATCCCTCCGCCGTGTTGCTCCGCGCCAGTGGAGAATTTGAGCTGCTGGACGCAACCGCGACGGTGTTGGGAGCTTTTGAGGACTTCGGGTTTGAAGAGCGGTCGGTCCAGATGCGGAGCGGCGACCGTCTGGTGCTGTTTTCCGATGGATTCTCCGAAGCGAAAATGGAAAACGACGATTGGGCGACGGAAACCGTGGCGTCACTCGGAAGATCGCGGGAGAGCGGCCTGGCCGGTGAGCTCGCGGGGATGGCCGCTTCCGGAGGCAAGCAGGCAGACGACATTACGGTAATGGATATCCGGCTGCTGTGACGCCGGGCCCGTGTGGCGCACTCCTGCGTGCCGTGTTCGCACTCTTGCGAACACCTGTTTTAAACGTTCACACGAGTGTGAACGCTGCGCGCAAGATTGCGCACGCCACAATAACTCGGGCGCGAGTCGGATGATCTTACCGGGCGTGATAAAATCGGTTTTCTTTCCATATGGACGCAACCGAACCCACAGTGCTCAAACCGGATGCGGCCGAAAGCTCCGAGATCGAGTACAGTCCCTACCAGGAAAACACGCAGCTCGCGCGCTACATCAAGAATTACCCGCGCAGCTTCACGCGCAACCCATCCCAGCCATTGATCGAGCGTCCGCTCACGTTGTCGGAGCTGACTGGGCCGATGGCGCTCGACGAGCGGCTGGGGATAACGGGCCCAGATATGGCCCATTTGACGCCGTCGTCGCCGCGAGCGATCGGGCAATACATCGAAGTAACCGGGCGCGTGGTGGATGAAGACGGCGCGCCGCTGGCCGGCTCAATGATCGAGATCTGGCAGGCCAATTCCGCGGGCAAGTACATTCATGAAATGGACCGGCACGAAGCACCCATCGATCCCAACTTCACGGGGCTGGGCCGCTTCGTTACCGATGCCGAAGGGCGATACAAATTTCGTTCCATCAAGCCGGGCGCATATCCGGTGACTGAGTCAGACTGGTGGTGGCGTCCGCCGCATATTCACTTTTCCATTTTTGGTCCAAGCTGGATGAATCGTTTTATCACCCAGATCTTCTTTCCGGGCGAACCGTTGAACGAGGTGGATCTGCTCCTCAATGCGGTTGAGGATCCGGAGGCGCGCGACCGGCTGATCTTCGAAACCACGCCCACCGTGGTTGGCGCGGTGAATTTTCTGACCTTCCGTCGCGACTTCGTGCTGCGCGGCAAACGCCGTACTCCCGCCTTGGATTAGGATGTCGGATTAAATGCTCCTGCCGACGTCACCCTACTGCACCATTGGTCCGTTCTTTCCGGGCGAGTTTGTCACCGGCTGCGAAGACCTGACTAGCTTTCGAGGGACACCAGCCCAAGGGCAGCACATTGTGCTGACGGGGCGCGTGCTAGAGGAAGGGAATCGGCCGATCTTGAATGCGATCGTCGAAATCTGGCAGGCCGACGCGAACGGCGTGTTCCGCCATCCACTGGATCCGCGCTTTCACCAGGCCGATCCCGGGTTTGTCGGCTGGGGCCGCGCGCGGACTAATGCCGAAGGACGTTACAGATTTCGTACCGTGATGCCTGGGGCGAGTAACGGTTACGCTGCTGCCGGGCATCCCGCGCGACGCCCACACGTGAACCTGATGATCGTGGCCATCGGCCTTACTCGAAGGCTGGTAACCACCGTGTTCTTCGCCCAAGAGCCTTCTGCTGTTAGCGATCCAGTGCTCGACTGCGTCGCCGATCCCGAAACTCGCACGCGCATGTTGGCGCACCGCGAGAAAGATGAAGATGGGAACCGGGCTTCCAGCGTCCCCGTCTATCGCTTCGATATTGTTACGCGCGGCGAAGCGGAAACGCCGTTCTTCGTCGATTAACGAACTATAACCTGCACGTAACAGAATCGCGATTATCGCATCTAACGTGAGAATGATTGCTTTGCGAAGGGAGGATTGAATTGAGCGCGAAACATCCCAGTCCCGCGAAGATTGTGGTTGTGGAAGACAATTCCGCCGACGTCTTTCTGCTGCGTCACGCTTTAGACCAACACCTTGAGGAATACGTTCTGGAGGTTCTACGCGACGGAGAAGAGGCCATTGATTTCGTGAACCGGCAGCGGCTGGCGTTGCCGCACTCGGAGCCTTGTGTCATCGTGCTCGACCTGCATCTTCCCAAGCACGATGGGACGGCTGTTTTGAAGGTGATCAAGCAGGTGCCGGTTCTGGCTCACGTGCACGTGATAGCGCTCACCACGCTGGCCAGCCCGAAGGATGAACAAGAGATCCGAGATTTGGGTGTACGGTTGTACCGGGCGAAGCCTACGTTGGTGGAAGAGTGGATCAAGCTCGCGGGCGAGATTCTAGAGATTTGCCGCGAGCAGAACCACCTGGCGTATGCCTAGATCCCGGTTCAATTCATCCACATTCAATTAACCCACCTTTAATTAACCCACCTTCAATTAACCCACCACTGCACGGAATCCGCGGCAGCGGTGAAGAATTCATCCTTGCTATTTGCCAGATCGGACTTTGTCCAGTTGCCGGCGGGCTTGTAGTTCGGATCGTGATACACCCACAACTGCCCGCGGTCGGCATGGATCAAGATCGGAGCGGTGGCGGTGCAATCGTACGTCTCGTTATCGATGGTAAAGGTAAGATGCCGGCCATCCACCACCGCACCTTGGACGAATGGCTTCTCATCCACTGGCTCGTTGGAGAAGAAATAACCGCCGTGTCCCGGGATGTAGAACATAGCGTAGCGGCCAGCCACATCGGCGCCCGCGCCTGAAGGAGAGGCGGACTTTCCCTGGATGTAGACCTTTAAGCCAGCCAGGCGAATCTGCGCCGAGGTTTGAGCGCTAGCATTCAATGCGCCTCGTTGGCCAAGGCTTAGCTGGACTGTATCAGTCAAGTTCTGGCCCAAACCCGGATTCGACGGGATCGGAATGCTGAATTGTTCGCCCGAATGGAGCAGAGGAGATACCAGCGGTGCGGAAAGGGTGGGCGTCGGCTTGCCGCCGTCGGCATTGGGGAATTTGGCGGCAAAAGCTTCGGTGGCGGCCTTGGCGGTTACGCGAAAGTTTTCGCCATCCGACGTGCGCGCCACTTCCATCTCATACGCGAAGACCGCCAGGTTGTTTTCATCCCGATAGATGCGGTAGAAACTGTTGCCCGTGGCGGGCTCCAGGCTGGTCTTTAAGGCTACTGGCGACGCGTTATCAGACCGGGTGGTGATGGTGAGCTGAACGCCATTGCTTAAAGAAACGCGGGATGAATCCTGAGCGAAGCAAGCGGCGAAAGTGAGAAGTAGCAGCGAGAAGCGTATCATTCGCACTCGTTGACTCTAAGCACTTCACGGACCGTTTGGATCGGCATGTCCTTCCAGTGCCGGCTGAGGTTGTCGATGCTCATGAAGGATCGCGACTCCATATGATCGATGTAGAGGCGGCCATACAGATGATCGATCTCATGCTGCAGGATGCGGGCATACCAGCCCTGAGCCTCCACGCGCCTCGGCTGGCCGCGTTCATCCAAGTATTCGACGGCCACTTGCCGCGAGCGTTTCACCAGGGCGCTGAAACCGGCCAGACTGAGACAGCCCTCAAAGAAGTCCACGTCCTCTTCGGATTGCTCGACAATGCGCGGATTGATCAGGACTTGAAAGGGAACGGATTGGCGCTCGCGTTCCGCCAGCCGATCGGGAGCAATGTCCTTGGAATATTCGGGGCGGTCTTCAATCACCGCGAGTTGGAGCGGCAAGCCGATTTGAGGCGCCGCCAAGCCCACGCCGGGAGCGTCCCGCATGGTCTCGTGCATCCAAACGATGAGTTGCTGCGTTTCGGGGAGCGCGATCTCTTCTTGCAATAGGGGGCGGGCACGTTGTCGAAGAACCGGCTCACCAACTTGAACAATTTTCAGCCGCACGTTTTGATTCTAGCGGCGCGAAGATCCGTTTGCTAACGCGCGCGGTTCCGACGCTATGCGCCGGGAGACGTAACGGTGCCGCCGGTGCCGGCGAGCATGGCCGCCACGCTGGTAAAGATAGTGGAGATGCTGGACGCCACTTGGGGCAGCGTGAAACCGGAGGCGGCAGCCAGGAATCCAGCCATGAGCGCGTATTCAATGAGATCCTGCCCATGGTTATCTTTCCAGATCTTCAATTTCAGGCTTGCGTCGATCATTTTCTTCATCTGCTTTGCCTCCTCGGCCACGTCATGATTGTGCCAGCAGCGCGTGCTCGGTCAAAGGCCCGAATGTACCTATTTTGTTGAGCCGTCGGACCTAGCGGAACAGGCAAACTACGGCCGGTATTAGGCTAGTCGATCGGTACTAAGAGATTGGGGGCGGAAGAGGGGAACGGAAGGAATACAGGGGAGAAAAGGGAGACAAGAGAGACAAGAGGAATACGGGGAATACAAGGAATACGTGAATCGCGCTAACGGGGCGCGTCCACCCATTTCTCAACTCCGTTCACATGGCGCGCGAGTTGAAACAGAGGAGCGATGGGCTGCAGCTGAGCTTCCGTTTTGCCATCTCTAGTAACCTCGGCGGAGCTGAATTCCACTCGTACACGCCCTCCCTGCTTGCCTTGCACAGCATAATGGGTCACTTCATATCCGATAAAATCGGTGTCAGACCACAGCGTGAAGGCGTTACCGCTGGTGAGAATTGGTGTTACGGCCGTAAGCCGCCGTCCAGCTTGGATATCTATGTAGTCGCTGTGGGTGTGGAGTGGAAGCGCGGAGGTAGTATGGAAAACTTTAAGCTAAAGACGTGGACATTCGGACGGCTGAATCGGCGGAAGATGTAGCCATGGTGCGCGAGCTTTGGCGCGAATATTGGGAGTCCTTTGGCTTGCCGCTGGATTTTCAAGGATTCGGTGAGGAGATGGAGGGCTTGCCCGGCGTCTACGGCGCCCAGGGCGGTGCGCTCCTGCTTGCCATGCATAATCATGAGCCTGCCGGGACGATCGCCCTGCGGCGGTTAGACCGAATGTCGGGTGAGGTGAAGCGGCTGTACTTGCGGCCACGGTTTCGCGGGCAAGGATTGGGACGGCGGCTTTTGGAAGCTGTAATCGAGCGGGCGATGGCGGTTTCGTACGATTGTTTATATGCGGATACGCTGCCCATCATGATGGAAGCCTTGAGCCTTTATCAAAGAGCCGGATTCGAGCGCGTGGAAGCTTATTCCAATACTCCAACTCCTGGAGCGATCTTTCTCAGGTTAAAGCTTTTGAAGCTAAAGCTTTAGTCTCTTTTTGCCGATCATCCACCGTGGCCGGAGTGTATCTTGAATCTCGTCTGGAGTTTCTGCGCGCGAGCCAGAACCGGGATGGAGGTTGGAGCTATTTCCCGGGCAAAGGATCGTGGCTCGAGCCCACCACATACGCCATGCTGGCGCTGCATGGAACCGGATCGGACCAGGCGCTCGATCGGGCGTGGAAACTGGTGCGGTCCTGGCAGCGTCCAGACGGGAGCTTTCAGCCCAGCGGCGAAGTAAAGGACGGGACCTGGGTGACGGCGCTCGCCGTTACTTTGGCCAGCGTCCGGGGTGTGGATGACGCCAGCTTGCGCGCATCGGTGGATTGGCTGCTGCGGGTGGTGGGCGCGGAGCATAACATGTGGACGCGCACTGGTTCCTTTCTGCACTTAATCAAGGCCAGGCTGGATGTTTCGCATGAAGGCTGGCCGTGGCGCGACGGGAATGCGACGTGGATTGAGCCGACGGCGCACACGCTCGTCGCACTGAAAAAGGTGGCAGGCCAGTATCGGACATCGGAGGTGAAAAGCCGCGTCCGGGATGGCGAAGATCTGGTCCTGAGCCGGCGCTGTACCGATGGCGGCTGGAACTACGGCACTCCGAATATGCTGTATATCGATCTGCCGTCGTATCCGGAAACCACCGGTCTGGCGCTATTGGGCCTGGTAGGGCGCAAGGAACATGAATATCCTGGGGCCCTCGATCTGGCGCAGCGTTTTCGCGCAGAGGCCAAGACTTCGCTCGGAAGAGCCTGGCTCGAAATCGCACTGCGCTGCCATGGCAGAAACGTTGCTGCGCCGCCGGAGACCGCCTGGGGATTCAGCGATGTGATGCTCGGGTCACTCGAAGCCTTGGGGCATCCGGAAGGGAACTATAAATTGTTCTGGGCGGGAGACCGGACATGAATCGTCGGAAATTCGCTTTGCTCTCGGGCGCGGCCGTGGTAGGCGCATACGGCGGTATCAAGCTGCAGAAGGTTCAGAAGCCGCCCAAGCTGTCGGATGGGCCGGTGGGCAATTCCGTGGTGGCCATCATCCGGGCGCAGTCGTATTCCGACGACCTGGTCAGCCGTATGCTCGAAGGCATCCGGCAATGCGGGCTGGACGTGCGCGGCAAACGAATCCTGCTGAAACCCAACCTGGTGGAGTTTGACCCGGTCACCGTGATCAACACCAATGCCGCGGTAATCGCCGCGGCCGTGGAAGTATTTAACAGGCTGGGCGCCGCGGAGGTGAAGATCGGAGAAGGGCCGGGGCATCGGCGCGACACACTGGATATGGCGGACGATGCCCGCTATCGAGCCACCATACCGAAGTTCGAGCGCATTTTCACGGATCTCAATCGCGACGACGTGTCGCCGGTAAAAAACTTCGCCGATGAACAACAGTTCTATTTCCCCAACACCGTGTTGGGTGCGGACCTGATCGTATCGCTCGCCAAGATGAAGACGCATCATTGGGCGGGGGCGACGCTATCGATGAAAAATTTCTTTGGCGTGGTGCCCGGCTCGGTGTATGGTTG
The DNA here is from genome assembly GCA_963781905.1 of Bryobacterales bacterium. Classification (GTDB taxonomy): domain Bacteria; phylum Acidobacteriota; class Terriglobia; order Bryobacterales; family Bryobacteraceae; genus Palsa-89. Next base: position 1,664,116 of record CAWAHZ010000010.1, on the reverse strand, counting down.
GCCCAAGAACAAACTGCATTACTACGGGATTCCCGAATCCATCGTGGCGCTGAATCGCCAGTTTGGGCACAAGTCCTTCGCGATCGTGGACGGAGTGATCGGCATGGAAGGCAACGGGCCCATCCAGGGCACACCGAAGCCGGTGGGGGTGCTGGTGATGGGGAGCGATCTGGTGGCGGTCGATTCCACCTGTTGCCGCGTGATGGGTATCGATCCGGAGAAGGTTAGCTACCTGCGCATGGCGGCAGACCTGGGCCATGTGCATCCCGGGCGCATTGAGCAACGCGGCGAGACCATCGCATCGGTTCGCACCAACTTCGAGCTGACCGAAGACTTCAAAGACATACGGCTAGCTTAATGTTCGCTCCGGTCAGTGGCAGGCGCGGGGTTCTGGCGATGCTTTGGGCGCTCGAATCGGCATTTGCCAGCTTCTCTCAGAAAAAAACACTGGCGATTTTCGTAGCGGGGCTGCTGCCGCTGGTGGTGCGCGCTCTCCTGCTTCCTATCCTGCCCGTACCCCGGCCCGCGATTCAGGACGAATTCAGTTATCTGCTGGCGAGCGATACTTTCGCCTCCGGGCGGCTGGCGAATCCGACACCGCCCCTGGCTGAGCACTTCGAGACCATGCAGGAGCTGATGCGGCCGGTATACGCGTCGAAATATCCGCCGTTCTCGGGCCTGGTGATGGCCGCCGGACAAAAACTGACCGGCCAGCCATGGGTGGGTGTCTGGCTGAGCATGGGGCTGCTGTGCGGCGTGTTGTGCTGGGCTTTGCAAGGCTGGCTTCCCTCGGTGTGGGCGCTCGGGGGAAGCATGCTCGCGGTGCTGCACATCGGAATCGTGAGTTACTGGACCGAAGGCTATTGGGGAGGCACATGCGCGGCGATCGGGGGCGCGCTGTTGATTGGCGCGGTTCCCAGATTAGTGGAGCGGCCGCGCGCTTCGATGGCGGTAACCTTCGCGGCGGGGTTGGCGATCCTCGCGAACACCCGGCCGTTCGAGGGGCTGGTTTTCGCGGTAGTGTGCTCGGCCTGGCTGGTCTTTCAATGGGTGCGAACGAAGGCCTCGAGCAGCCTGGTGCTGAAAACAGCGATCCTGCCCATGGCTCTGCTGCTGATTCCGGTAGGGGCTTGGATGGGGTATTACAACTATCGTCTCACCGGGCACGCGCTCCAATTGCCTTATGTCGCGCACGACAACCAATATGCTTTGCGGACGCCGCTTCTGTGGCCGGTTCACGAGCAGCCCGCTCCGGTCTATAGCAATACGTTCCTGCGGGACTTTTGGCAGGCGGATCGCGATGCCAAGCTCGAAGCGCAGCATCAAATCTTGACGGCGCACGTGTGGGATCTGCTGGTGTTTGTGGGATTCCTGATTGGCTGGCCGCTCGCTCTGTGCATCTTGCTTGCGGCGCGTCCGCTGTGGCGCGATCCGGTGGCGAAGCGAGCGCTGGCTCTTGGTTTCGCGGCCTACCTGGGTCCAGCGTTGGACACGCGTGTATTTCCCCACTACGCCGCAGCAGAGGCCGTCCTGGTCTACATGCTCGCCGCATGCGGCTTGCGCGCGCTGAGAAATGCATGGCCGGGCGTGGACGGCGCCTATCTGATGTGGGGCGCGTTGGTCGTATTTGCTCTGCCGACCGCACTGGGGATGCTGTCGCCCGCTAACCGCTGTCTCACCGGGTCCACCGCATTTCTGGACGCCAGGCACGCCGTGATTGAAGAACAGATTGAGAAGGAACCGGGAGAACACCTGGTGCTGGTGCATTATGGTCCGGCGACCATGGCCAGGGTGAGCACTCACCAGAACTACGAAGAATTAGTCTACAACCATGCCGACATTGACCGGTCCAAAGTGGTCTGGGCCCGCTCGTTGGGCGCCGAGAAGGACGCCGAACTGATCCGGCATTATCCGAATCGCGAGCTATGGGTGGTGGAGGAGGACGGGGGGATTACCTTGAGCCGCGGTCCGAGCGCAGGCTTGCAGGCGGGGCTGGCAAAGTAGCCACGGTGCGAGCTTTGAGCTCGAGAATATCGAATGTGCGCTTGGCCGTCGGGATGGAGCGCACCTTCTGATAATTCGACGCCAGATACTTTTCCAGGCCGCGGAAACGCAAATGCGAAGCATCGCTCGCCGGCCAGATTTCGAGCAACTCCCGTTCGCTGAGATTGAAGTAGAGAATCCGAGCCGGCGGGTTCTGGTGGAGTTCGGCCAGAGCGGTGGCTTCGTCTGCCGCGGTCATCATGCCAGGCTGCAGGTAAGAATAGCGCGTCGGGTTCTGGCTGAGGGTCAGGAAGCTCGCGATCGGCAGATAAGGAAACACGAAGAGACTGGAGCCTTTGGGTACTTCGCGCTCTAAATCGCGCACGAAAGCCAGGTCTTCCGAAGGTACGCGGATGGCGCCGACGCCAGTTTCGAGCACCGTTTCGCGCGAGTGCTGCGCTATGGCGCTCCACGCAAAAACGGTGAGCAATAACGTGCCGAGCGCGAAGACCCCGACTCGCAATTTGGGCCAGGGAATGGACGCCGCGAGGATCGCAAGCAGCGCGTAGAACAAGGGCGCCACGTAGGTGAGATGCGGGAGATCCATGCGCGGGTAGGTGGAGGCGGCCAGCGCGGCGCCGCCCAGGAAGAGCAACTGGAGAAACGGCGATCTGCGCCACTTCAGGAAGCACAGCACCGCAATTGGAGGTAGCAGGATTGGAACGATAAACCCGAACATCACCAGCGTCCGAATCGGCAGTTCGTAAATGGTCGCTCCGCTGAAGAATTGCGTATACCCCCGGCCGAACAGGCTTCCATAAGGGAGAAAGTTGGCGCCCATGTAATTGGAGCCGTTCCAAAGAAATTGCCGGGCCATGGGCAGCAATCCACCTTGGGCGGCCAGAGCTGTCGCGCAGACTATCGAGACTGTAGCGCCGCCCGCCAGGTATGGCAGGACATTCCACCGAGCCTCACACCATAGCCATATCAGGATGACGAAACCCACCAGAGCTATCGGCGGCGTGGTCCACATGGCGAAAGCGGCGGCGCAACCGGCGCCAAAGATGACCCAGCGGCGAGGCTCGGAAGCGCAGATTGTAATCGCGAGAACGGCCAGCGCCGCGCTGTCCCAGCGGTGGGAGGGGATCATGATTCCCTGGTTGGCAGTTTCGAGAATCAGCAGCAGGGCCGCGGTCCAAGCCGCGTAAGCCACGCCGAGTTGGCGCGAGACCAGCCAGAAAACGCAGGTGGCTAGGATCGCGAGATCCAGCAGCAGGATGGCGCGGGAGGCGGCTAGAGTGATGCCGAACACGCGCAGCGCGAGCGCCTGGAGCCAGAAAGTGCCGGGCCCCATGACGATGAAGAAATCGCGGTAGGGGACCTGCCCGGACAGGATGCGGCGCGAACCGTCGACGAAGATGCCTTCATCGAAAGTGATCGAGAAGCGGCGCAGGACGATCCAGCTTAGCCACAGGAGGGATAGGACGAACACGGCCATCGCGCCTATAACGTGGGAGCCGTGGGAGTCCGATTTCATCTATATGAATGATCGGCCGGCAGGGGAGGTCCGCTATAGGTCGCAATGGCGCCGCTGTCTGGGGCCAATGCCGGGACGGCGCGAAGCGCATGCCATGGCGTGGATGGCGCTGGCCGTCGGCGTGATTCTGTGCACTGTTTCCGTGCTGCTGGGCTTTGCCGGCAAGACCTTCCTGGGACGGCCGCTGGGTGGAGATTTCGTCGAGTTTTATACCATCGGCAAGATCTTGAACCAGTATGCGCCGGCGCGAGCTTATGACCTGGCGTTGGCCACCAGTCTGCAGCATGCGGCGCTTCCGAGCATGCCAGAGACGCAGATGTTGGTTTTTGGGCAGGCGCCTTTCATCGCATCGCTCTTCCGGCCGTTCGCACTGCTGCCGTACGCCTGGGCGTACGTGGTTTGGCTGGCGTTCTCGGCTGGTCTTTATAGCGCTGCCCTGGCACTACTATTCCGCACTTTGCGCCTGAGTGCGGAAGACTCGAAGACCGGCTTTCTGCTCGCGCTCACCGTAACGCCGTTCCTGTTTGAAACCTGGATTGGCGGCCAGGTATCGGTGGTGGTCTTTTTCATTTGGGTGCTGTTCTTCTGGTGCCTCAAAAACGACCGGCGTATCATCTCAGGCGTCGGCGCTGGCTTGGTTCTGGCGCTATGCCTGTTCAAGCCCACGCTTCTGGCGCTTCCGGCACTGATGCTGATAGTAGGCCGCCGTTGGCGCGTGGTGGGCGGGCTGGCCGCCGGTGCGGTCGCAATGGCGTTGCTATCGATTGCGACGGTGGGCTGGGATGGTTGCCGGGCATGGTTTACGGCATTGAGCATGAACCGAAGTGGGGTGGCAGCGGCCGGTGAGGCCTGGCATCATGCCAAATACGTCGATATTCTCGCCTTCTGCCATTTGCTGTTTGTGAATTGGCCGGCAGCAGCCGCGGTCGCCTCGATGGTAATGAGCGCTATCGCCGTGGGTTGGCTGGGTCTGGCATGGTGGAGATCCGATAGATCGGTGGTAGACGGGAGGCTTTGGGCAGCAACCATCTGCTTCACTCTTGCAATTAACCTATATACGCCGATCTATGACACCGTCCTGGTGGTGATCGCCATGGCCCTAGTGGTTTCCGAGCGCCAAGCGGTCGGCGGGTGGCTTCTAGCTTTGTATTTGATTCCGTGGGTAACTCAATCATTCGCTGAGTTTTTGCACCTCCAATTGATGACCCTGGCGCTGGCCGGCTTCGGGATTTGGTTGATGGAAATAGCTGGAAAGCCGAGAGTGAGCCATTCTAAACCACGGCAGGAAGAAAGTACTATGACAGGTCGTCTGCAGCCCCAGGCGACGGGGCGATTTCAGGTGCGTTCTAGGGGCTTACCCTGATTTAACGTACCGGCTTTGGGTGATAACTTACCAATAGCGAAGGACGAATCTTTCGCTAGGGAGAGGAGAGAAAATGACACGGATCACAAATTTGGTTTTGAAACTGAAGGTGTGGAAGGATACTCGAGGCCAGGACTTGATCGAGTATGCGTTGATGGCTGGTTTCGTCGCGGTTGCCGCGGGCGCGATCATGCCTGGCGTTTCTTCCAGCATCAGCACCATCTTCAGCAAGGTTTCCAGTGTGATGTCAGCTGCTGCCAGCTAAACTGGGGCCACAATCTTTTGGTGGGTAGGCGAGGAGATTACCCTCTGCCTCGCTTATCCTCCTAAAGTAACCTTCTACAATCAACCGCGCTGTAACGAGCTAGTGAGCCAGCGCGCCCGCCGGATTCTCCACGGACGCGAATCCGGTAAAGTTACCTTCAGCGTCCGCATCTATTTCATCCGCCGGTCCCACGATTTCCAGCTTTGAATTCTCGCCGATTTTGTCCCTCAGATTTTCGCTCAATCGAAGAAATCCCAGTTCCATCGAATTCTTGATCCATCCGTAAGTTACTTCCGACAAATCCACACGCCCAACCACCGTGGAAATTCGATCCAGGCACTCCCGGTCGCTCGGGAAATGAATCGGAGTGCGGATCTCGGTGGGAGTGTTCGCGGTGAGCGAGTTCACCAGCGTAGCCTCCCAGTCGATCTTCGCGAGTAGCCGGTCATGAACCACGTCGGCCATGCCGAGGCCCATGGCGTTGCCATAGGTGAGCGGGCTCAAATCGCGGATGAAGATGCGCTCGATGCGCGGCGCGTCGGGCCAGGGGTTGGACTCGCCATGGACGCTCCGGTTGACTACCTTGCTGTCCATGCCGGAACCGCTGATGTTCTTGCCGATCTCGTCCACGATCAGCACGTCGAGCGGGAAGGGAAGGCGGCCCATCCAGCCGCGGACCTCCAACAGCAGCTCTTCGTCGGTGCGTTCCATCTCGTCAGCGGGTACGGCGACCAGACGGCCGGTATTGTGATTGGCGTCTTCGAGGATGGCGAGGCCGCCGAGGATCTTGCCCGAGCTGAGCACCTGGCGTCCAACGGTGCGGATGACGTGCTCCAGGCCGAGCTTGTAACCATAGACGTGATAGCGCTGCGCGCCTGCGAACTTGCCCAGGCCGATGGCCGTCATCTTGAACAGGCCGCTTTCGAGTTTGCCCGAGAAATCCGTGTGCCATTTGACGCGGCCAATCACCATGACGCCGTCGCTCTCAAACGCCGTGCGGTCCATGAAGGTCTCGATACCTTCCGGAGTGCCGCCGGTGGAAACCACATCCAGCGAGCTAACCACCGGACACTCCATGGTGGCTTCATGAATGCCATAGTGCGCAAGCACATCGGCCTGGCCTTCGGCGGTGGCGCCGCCGTGGCTGCCCATGGCGGGGAAGATGAACGGCCGCGCGCCTTGCGATTTCCAATAATCCACGGCCGCGCGCGTGATGGTGGCTATATTTGAGATGCCCCGGCTGCCGACGCCGATGGCGATGCGGGATCCGGCTCGAACGCGCGATCCGAATTCACGCCCACTCAATTGCCGCAAAGCCTCGGCGCGAACGTCGGGGATGGATCGATCGGGAAAATGCTGGCGCACGGGCAGCATGCGAGGCAACGGCATATTTTCAGGATACCTTCTTGCGGCGTTTCCGCACTGCTGGGAATTCGTGTTGATGCTCTTCCATCCACACCCGCGAACCGTGGAACACCACGCCCTCGGCTTCCAGCCGGAAGCGTTGTTCCAGGCCGTTTTCGCCCGGCAGCGAGATTTTTCCCTTGGCTCCTACCACGCGATGCCACGGTAGCCCGCGCGCCGAACCGCGCAGCGCCCAGACCACCTGGCGAGCGCAACCGGGAAAACCCGCGGCGCGCGCGACGTCGCCATAAGTGGACACCTTGCCCTTCGGTATTCTCCGAATGGTGTCGCGGATGATATCGAGCACGGCGTCTTATTGGGCACGATACCAGGCCAGCGTCCTGCGCAGACCTTCTTCGATCGAAAATTGCGGATCGTGGCCCAGGTCGTGACGGGCGGCGGTGGTGTCGGCCTGCGAATCGTGGACATCGCCTGCGCGCGGAGGGCCATGGAGCGCTGGCAAAGTGATCCCCTCGATCTTTTGCAGCAGGTCCCAAATATAGTTGAGCGAATAGCGATTCCCGTTGCCGGCATTGTACATGTGGCCGGCTACGCCCGGCGCGGCGGCCGCCTTCACACACAGCGCGGCCACGTCCTGCACGTAAGTGAAGTCGCGAGTCTGTTCACCGTCGCCGAAGATGGTGGGCGCCGAGCGCTCAATCAGGGCTTTCATAAACAGCGATAGCACGCCCGAGTAGGGACTCGTCGGGTCCTGCCGCTCACCATAAACATTGAAGAAGCGCAGCGCCACGGTTTCCAATCCGAAGCACGAATGAAACACGCTGGCATAATGTTCGCCCACGAGCTTCTGGACCGCGTAGGGAGACTTGGGGCGCGGCAGCATGCTCTCCACTTTCGGAAGCACGGCGGTGTCGCCATAGGCGGATGAAGAAGCCGCGTAGACCACCCTTTGGACCTTGGCCTCAACGCACGCGCGCAGCACGTTGAAGGTGCCATCAATGTTTACTTCATGCGAAGGAACCGGATCGTTGATGGAACGCGGAACCGAAGGAATGGCGGCCAGGTGAAACACCACGTGGGCGCCTTCCATGGCGGCGAGCATAGCGGCAGCGTCGCGAATGTCGGAGCGGTCCCATTCAATCCGGGAACGAAGTTCGGCCAGGTTGGCTTCATGACCGGTGAGCAGGTTATCGATCACGCGCACCTGGCTGTCACCCCGGGCGAGCAACGCGCGGACGAGTCCTGAGCCGATAAAGCCAGCACCGCCGGTGACGACATAACGTGTCATATGGGTTTTAATCGGGGGATTTTAATCGGCCTGTTTGGTGGCCACCGCCACCAGCGTCAAGCCGGGCCATGGCAGCACGCTATCGAAGTGCCGCCAAAACCACACGGTCTTGTCGAAGATCTTGAGCATCACTTTGCTGATCCGTTTTCGACGCAGGACGTTGCCGAATAACCACCAGCCTACGGTGCCGATCTTGTTCAATTGATGCATGGCCTGAATGGAAAAACCGTTCTGATCCAAAAGCGCGCGCAACTGCGCCTGGGAGAACCGGCGGCGATGTCCCAATGCCTTGTCGAGCGTGGCGAAAAGCGACGGGCTTTGAGGCACCAGGACAATCAACGATCCGCCGGGCTTTAGCGCAGTAGCCGCGGAGCGGACTAACGTGACAGGATCTTCCACATACTCCAAAACATTCACGCACAAGACTGTATCGAAGGGGCCGCCGGCGCGCTCATAATCGGCCGGGCACTCCGGGTCCAATTGCAGCACTTCCACGTTGGGCGTTCGCAGGAATCGATTGCGCAGCGCGTGCAAGTAGAGCGGATCTTTTTCGGCGGCCACGTAGTGCAGCCGGCGGCCCATCAGATGGCTGGCAACGTTTCCGATACCCGCGCCCAGTTCGAGCACCGTGTCGCCCAGGTTGGGCCGCAACACGCGCGCCAGCCAGTTCAAATATTGCGGCGTGCCGGTGAGGTTGTTCAGGAAGGCGCGCCCGTAGGGCTCGGTGTACAGATCGTCGATCAGCCAGAAGCGGAAGATCACGCCCAGGGCCTTCACCCCGTCCTTCCATCCGATCTTCTTGCCCTCTTCGTAAGTGCGGCCGTGATAGCTGATGGGGACTTCGTAAATGCGCAGCTTGCGTTTGGCGCATTTCATGGTGATCTCAGGCTCGAAGCCGAAACGGTCCGATCGGATGGGGATGCTCTTGAGCAGATCGGTGCGGAAAACTTTGTAGCAGGTCTCCATGTCGGTGAGATTCAAGTTGCAAAACATGTTGGAGAGCAGCGTCAAGGTCTTGTTGATCATCGAGTGCCAGAACGGCAGGATGCGGGTTTGTTCGCGGACCAGATAACGCGAACCGAACACTGCGTCGGCATGGCCGCTGAGCAAGGGGCGAAGTAGCGTAGGGTATTCGGACGGATCGTATTCCAGATCGGCGTCCTGAACCAGGCAGAAATCGCCTTGCGCTTCACGAATCGCGGTGCGGACCGCAGCGCCCTTGCCCTCATTCACCTTCTTGCGAAACAGCCGGATGGAAGGCTCCGCGGCCGCCAGACGGTCTAAGATTTCCGATGTCCCATCGGTGGAGCAGTCGTCGACGATGATCAGCTCCCGCTCGAGGTTTTCCGGCAGCGGCGCGTTCAAGACCTGGGCGAGGCTTCGCTCTACCATGGTTCGTTCGTTGTAGACAGGGATCAGGATGGAGAGACGCAACTCCCTTAGTATAAGCAGTTGCGCCGCGGTCTAGAATATCTTGAAGTCTGGCTGGAAACATCAACCGGCTGAGGCCGCCTCCCGCTCAAAACAGGAGGCGGCTCTCTTCGGACCCAAGCGGGATCCGTTTTACTTATCTAGCGCTTCACTGTTTCTCTCTGCTGTTCCTGATGCGCGGCATCGGATTGTGCTCGCGCCCACTCGTCAGCTTGCTTCTGCGCTTCATCCTTGGAGATGCCGTAGCGTTCCTGGATGCGGCCCACTAACTGGTCTTTCTTTCCGGCGATCTGGTCCCAGTCGCTGTCGGTAAGCTTGCCAAACTGTTCGCGAGCTTTGCCCTTCATCTGTTTCCAATTGCCTTCAATTCTGTCCCAATTCATAGGGTAAAATTTCTCCTTCGCAGTACTCACACTGCACGCTGTACGCCGTTCATAAGCTGCTGATAGCAGGTGGGACACCAACGGGTAACGTGGAAAAACTTACGCCGTCGTGATACCAGTAGATATTGGCTCCCATCTTTGAAACCAATCTCGCGGGCGTGGAACGCTACGCACGCGGCAAAGTGCGCGACGTTTATTCGGCCGGCGAATACCTGGTGATCGTGGCAACCGATCGGCTGTCGGCATTCGATTACGTGCTGCCGACGCCCATCCCCGATAAGGGCCGGGTGCTGACCGCGTTGACGTTGTTCTGGCTGGAACAGTTGCGCGACATCGTTCCGAACCACTTCGTCTCGGCCGATGTCAGCGACTATCCGCGCGAATTCCACCCCTTTCGGGATCAACTGGAAGGCCGGTCAATGTTGGTTCACCGCGCCAGGATGGTTGAGGTGGAGTGCGTGGCGCGCGGTTATGTTTCAGGATCCGGATGGAAGGACTACCGGCGCGAGGGGCGCATCTGCGGCATTGAACTGCCGGCGGGACTGCGCGAGAGCGACCAGCTCCCCGAGCCCATCTTCACGCCGGCATCCAAGGCGCAATCCGGACACGACGAGAACATATCGTTCCAAACTGTGGCGGGGCAAATCGGTGAGCCATTGGCGGCCCAGCTCCGCGATCTGACGCTAGCCATCTACCAACGCGCCTCCGAGTATGCCGGGACGCGGGGGATTATCATCGCCGATACGAAGTTCGAATTCGGATTCGACGGTGATCGGCTGGTGCTGGCCGACGAGGTGTTGACGCCCGATTCCTCGCGTTTTTGGCCACGTGCAAGCTATCAACCGGGCGGGCCGCAACCGTCGTTCGACAAACAATACGTGCGGGATTATCTGGAATCCATTCATTGGGACAAACGCCCTCCGGCGCCGGCCTTGCCGCCCGACGTGATGGAGCGAACCAGCGAGAAATATCGCGAGGCCTATCGCGTGCTGACCGGGAGATCGCTGTGAAGACCGGAGAATCATCTTGAATTGGATCGATCTGGTTTTGATCCTGGTGATCGGCACTTCGGTGTTGTCCGGCCTGGCGTCTGGGTTTGCTCGCGTGGGCGTGGGTTTTGCGGCGTTGATCGTCGGGATGTTTGCAGGCTTCTGGTTCTATGGCATCGTGGCCGGGTACGTGATGGATTACGTCAGCTCGCGGCCGATCGCCAATCTGATCGGCTTCTTCGTGATCCTGTTTGCGGTGCTGATCCTGGGAGCCATAGTCGGCCGCATCCTGGCGAAGTTTTTCAAATGGGTGGGCTTGTCGTGGCTGGACCGGCTGCTGGGAGGCGCCTGCGGAATAGTGCGGGGCTTCGTGATTGCAGCAGCGATGGTAACTGTGCTGCTCGCTTTCTCACCGTCGCCACCTCCGCCGTCGGTGGTGGATTCCAAGTTCCTGCCCTACGTGATCGATGTTTCCGACGTATTGGCGGCGATGACGCCGCACGAAATCAAAGATCAATTTTACGCTACCAAGGACAAAGTGAAGGCGGTTTGGTCCGCGCACAACACGCGTAAGCCGGAGGGGCTGCGGCACGAATGAACCTGCTGATTTTCGATCTGGATGGAACGCTGATTGATTCCAAGCTCGACCTGGTGCATTCGGTCAACGCCGCGCGCGGGCTGATGAATCTGGAACCAATTTCCGAAGAGCTGGTGTCGTCGTATGTCGGCAATGGAGCACCGGTCTTAATGCGGCGGGCGCTGGGGCCTGAAGCGAGCGATGCCGACGTCGCGCGGGCGCTCGAATATTTCCTGAGCTATTATCGCGCGCACATGCTGGATCATACCCGGCTCTACCCCGGCGTGCGCGAGGCGCTGGACAGGTTGCTGGAGGGTGGATCGAAGATGGCGGTGCTCACCAACAAGCCAGTGCGGTTCAGCCGCTCCATTGTGGAGGGCTTGGGCCTGACGAAACACTTCTTCCAGGTTTACGGCGGGAACAGTTTCGAGCAAAAGAAGCCCGATCCCGTGGGCATCGAAAAGCTGCTTGCCGAAAGCGGCGCGTCTCGCGACCGCACCATCATGGTAGGCGACAGCTATGTCGACATTCGGACCGCGCGCAACGCCAGCGTGAGAGCTTGCGGTGTATCGTACGGGTTTCAGCCGGAAACGTTTGTCGACGAGCCGCCCGATCTGCTGGTGGACAATATGCTGGAGCTGGCCGATTACGTGCTTAATCCCCCGGCCAGTTCCGGCTGAACTCCGCGAGCTTTTCGAGCTTCCATCGAGCTGCCCCGGAATCGATGGATTGGGCGGCGCGTTCCATGGCATCGAGCGGGCTATCGGCCAGCCCCGCTACCAGCAGTGCAGCGGCGCTGTTTACGAGCACGATGTCTCGCTGCGGTCCCGCCTGGCCGTTCAAGACCTCTGTTGCGATTCGAGCATTGCGCGCAGGATCTCCGCCCCCTAAATGCGCGATGCCGGCTGGTTCGACTCCAAAATCGGCGGGCGTCCACTGGAACGATCGTACGTCCGAACCCCTGATTTCGAACACAAGAGTGATCCCCGCGGTGGTGACCTCGTCGAGACCGTCGCCATGCACTACAAAAGCCCGTTCCGGCCCCAGCCCAGACAGCGCATTGGCCAGCAACTCGGCTGCGTGCGCGGAAGGTGCGCCGATCAGTTGCCGAGTGGCCCCCGCTGGATTGGTGAGCGGCCCCAGCAGGTTGAAGACGGTGCGCATCTTCAGCTCCATCCGCGCGGGTTGGGCGTGCTTCATGGCGGGATGAAGCTCGGGAGCGAAAAGGAATCCAATTCCGATTTCTCGGATGGCTTGCGCCACTCGCTCCGGCGGCTGCGACACTCGAATGCCTAAATGTTCCAGAACATCCGCGCTGCCGCACTGCGTGGAAAAGGATCGATTGCCGTGTTTGGCCACGCGCGCACCGGCTCCCGCCACTACGAACGCTGCAACGGTGGAGATGTTGAACGTCGATACGGCGCCGCCGCCAGTGCCGCAAGTATCGAGCAAAGGTTCGGGATCACCCAGGCATGCGTCGATTCGAGTGGTCTTCTCACGCATGGCCCGCGCGAAACCGAGCAGTTCGTCCGCAGTCTCGCCTTTCATGTGCAAGCCCATCAGAAACGCGGAAATTTGCGGCGTGGTGGCCGAACCGCTCAGAACGACGAGCATGGCGTCGCGAGCTTCGACGGCAGACAGATCTTCGCCGGCGGCGATTTTGTGCAGGAAGGGCAAAAGCATGGGAAGGCTTTGGATTCAAGTTACCATGAACATAAGGACTGATTCGTGAAGCTCGCTGCAATTGCCATTTTGTCGATAATTCCGATACTCCTTGCGCAGGAGCATCCCAAGCCCCCGGCCGCCGCGACGGAGCCCACTGCACCCGCGCCGGCTCCGCCTCCCGTCGAAAAAACTTCCACGACCAAGCACTCCATTCAGATCAATGGAAAAGCGCTAGCCTACACCGCTACGGCCGGCACTCTGATTCTTAAGAAGGACGACAAGCCTTGGGCCAGCATGTTCTATGTGGCCTACACGCGCGACGACGCGCAGGAAGTCGCAAAACGGCCGATTACATTCGCTTTTAATGGCGGGCCAGGATCCTCGTCGGTGTGGCTGCATATGGGAGCGCTAGGACCCAAGCGCGTGGATATGGGCGCGGAAGGCGAGCAGCCCAAGCCTCCTTATCGTCTGGTGGACAATCAGGACACTGCGCTCGAATTCACTGACCTGGTGTTTATCGATCCCGTGACCACCGGTTTCAGCCGCGCGGCGCCCGGCGAAAAAGAAGCGCAATTCCACGGCTTCGACGGCGATTTGGAATCGGTGAGCGAGTTCATCAGGCTGTATCTCACACGGGCCGATCGCTGGGGGTCGCCGAAGTTTCTCGCCGGCGAAAGCTACGGCACCACGCGGTCCGCGGCGCTTTCCGAGTACCTGCTGGATAACCACGGAATCTATTTGAACGGCATCACGTTGATTTCGTCGGTGCTCAATTTTGAAACCATCGCATTTGCGCGTGGGAACGATCTGCCCTACGCATTATTCCTGCCGAGCTACACGGCTGCCGCCTGGTACCACAAGAAACTCCCGAAAGATCTGCAGGCGGATCTGGAGAAAGCGCTCGGGGAATCGCGGCGATTCGCAGGCAACGAATACAACGCCGCGTTGATGAAGGGCGATAAGGTGACGTCCGCCGAGCGTGCGAGCGTGGTGCGCGAATTAGCCCGCTTAACGGGATTACCGGAGAAGTACATTGAAGAATCCAACCTGCGCGTGCCGGAGGCCCGATTCACCAAGGAGTTGCTGCGCGATGAGCGCAAGACGGTGGGGCGCTACGACAGCCGGCTGGAAGGCGAGGACATCGATGCCGCGGGTGACTCGCCGGAGTATGATCCGAGCTATGCTTCCGTGCAAGGTATCTTCACGGCGATGTTTAACGATTATGTCCGCACGGAATTGAAGTACGAAAGCGACGCACCGTATCAGGTGTTGACGGATAAGGTGCAGCCGTGGAGTTATGAACACTTCCAAAATCGCTACGTGAACGTGGCGGAAATGCTGCGCCAGGCCATGACGCAGAATCCGAACCTGAAGGTGATGATCGCGAACGGGTATTACGATCTGGCGACGCCGTTTTTCGCCACGGAGTACACGGTGAACCATATTGGCCTGGATCCCGGGCTGAGCAATCACATCAGCCTGACGTATTGCGACGCCGGCCACATGTTGTACACCAAGCAGAATTGCCTGGACAGCCTGCACGGTGCGATGGCGGACTTTTATCAGAAGGCGCTTCCCACGCCGTAGAGCTTCGCCGGGTTATTTGGGCTTTTGCTTTGCCGCGGCGACCAGCGAAGCAAAGCGCGCATCGCCGTGCAGCCCGTTCAGATCGGCGTCCTTTTCGATTCCCTGACGCAAATCATCCGAAAGCGCGTGCCCGGCCGCGAAGGTCAGGTTTTGAAACGCAGCGTCGCGCTTGCCGTCCAGCGCGAAGACGGCGCCCAGGTCATAAGCGGTGCCGGCCATACTGGGATGATTGAGGCCGACAGAGCGGCGCAAACCGTCCAGCGTTTGCTGATAGAGCGCTTCCGCCTCCGGATACCGTTTCTCGTCCTTCAATAGTTCACCCAGAGCCGTCATCGTGGCGAGCGTATCGGTGTGATCCGGGCCCAGAGTTCGCTTTTCCGCTTGCAAAGTCTGGCGAGCCAGTTGTTCGGCCTCCGCGTACTTGTGTTCGGAGGTGAGCACCTCGGCGAGATTTCCCATGGTGACAAGAGTGGAACGATGTTCGGGGCCAAGTTTCTTGCGCTTGACTTCGAGTGTCTCGCGAAATACTTGTTCGGCCTCTGCTTCCCGATGCTCGTCGTGCAGCACCAGCGCCAAATTTCCCGCCGACAGCAGGGTGCGCGGGTGTTCGGGGCCTAAAACGCGCCGCAAGTTCGGAAGCAGATCGCGATAGAGCTTTTCAGCCTCCGGATAATGGTGCTCATAAAGCAGCGTGGCAGCGAGGTTGCTAACGTCGGCCATGGTGTCCGGATGGTCCGGCCCCACCCGACGGCGGTCAAGTTCCAGGCTCTCACGAAACGCCTGCTCCGAATCCGCATATTTACCCTGGTACGCGGAAACAATCGCGAGATTCTGCAAACTATTCCTGTAGAGCTGTTCCCCACGAGGTCCTGAAGCTTTCCGCGCGATTGCCAAAACCCCCCGGTCTAACTTTTCGGCTTCCGGATAGCGCCCCTCATTCTGCAGGATCAGGGCCAGCCGCACGCTAGCGTATAGCGTATCGAGATGGGCCGGCCCGAGTTCTTTCCGGCGGCCTTCCAGTGCCAGGCGTGCCATCTTCTCTGCGTCGGCATACTGGCTGCTGTCGTCCATCGCGCCCGACAGATCGTACATCGATTGCAAGGTGTCAAGATTGTGAGGACCGAGCGCCCGCTGCCGGATCTCCACCGTGCGCCGCAATAAATCCTCGCCTTTGTTCAGTAGCCCCAGGCTCACATAGACGTTACCCATCACGTCCATCATCTTGGCTTGCAGTTCGGGGTCCTTCTCTAACCCGGTATCGATGTCCTTGGATGCTTTGTCCAGGATCTCGCGAGCGCGGATATCGTTGCCGCGCGCCTCGCTCGGGTCAGATACCTTGAACATGTCGGTCATGAACTGCGTCACGCGATCCGCCCGATCGCGCTCGCGCCTGGTGCGCCGCAATTCGAGCGTTTGTGCCACTGCAAAAGCGACCAGCAAAACGGCGGCGGTGGCGATCACTCCGACGGCCACGCGATGTCGTCGAACATATTTGCGAGCCCGATATACGGTGCTGGCGGCACGGGCGCGGACCGGCTCATTCCGCAGGTATCTTCCGATGTCGTCCGCTAATTCGGATGGCGTGGCATAACGCCGGGCGCGATCTTTTTCCAGCGCCTTCAGGGTGATGGCGTCCAGATCGCCGCGCAGTTGCCGCGCCAGCGTGGGACCATCCGCCGCGCGGTTCTGGGCCGGAACCCGGGACTTTTCCGTGATGGCACGCAGCTTGGTGCTGGGCCGCGGAGCGTCTTCCTCGCGCAGCTTCTGCTGAACCTGATCGAGAGGCGTGGTGCTGAAATCCAAGGGCAGCGCGCCCGTTAACAACTCATACAGAATCACGCCCAGCGAATACACGTCGGTGCGCGTGTCAACGTCCGCTCCCGCCGAGTCGGCTTGCTCCGGACTCATGTAGCCCGGCGTTCCGACGATGGTTCCCACGCGCGTGAACAATGTATCGGTGGTGAGCCCTTGCGCGGTTGCCTTGGCCACGCCGAAATCGATAATCCGCGGCGCCGGTATGCCGTCGATCTCCCCGACCAGGATGTTGGAAGGCTTCAGATCGCGATGCAGGATCGCCTTCTGGTGCGCATGCTGCACGCCTTCACACACGCGCACAAACAGTTCCAGCCTCTGGCGTACGGTGAGCTTGTGTTTATCGCAATATCGGGTGATGGAAATGCCGCTGACGTACTCCATCACGAAGTACGGGCGGCCTTCGGGCGTGGAGCCGGCATCGAAGACCTTGGCGATGGCCGGGTGATCCATCAGGGCCAGCGCCTGCCGCTCGGATTCGAAGCGAGCCACCACTTCGCGCGTGTCCATGCCCGCTTTGACTAATTTGATCGCTACACGGCGCCGAACCGGCTCCTTCTGATCGGCCAGCCACACTTCGCCCATGCCACCGTGTCCGAGCAGTTGCAGCAGATGATAGGGACCGATCACCAGGCCGGCGATCGAGTCCACGTGTCCGAGGGTGCGCGTGAAGAACGGAGTCTCGATGTCCTCCGCGCGCGGGGAAGGTTCGTTGGTTAGATCGCGGCCGTCACTGGCTTCGAAATCGGCTTCGAATTGCTCTGCAGACAAGTTCGCTCCCGCTCGTGGGGGGTCCTTTCAAGTCTAGCCCAAGCGCGAGGAAACCTAACGCTCGCAAATCTAGGCGAGCGAGCCCTTATATAACGTCGTCAGCTTGGCCCAAGCTTTCTCAGCGTCCGGCTTGTTGTAGGTCGGTGCGCCATCGGCCTGCTTCGGCATGTCCGTCACGCACCAGCCATGATACGCGTCGCCGTACACTTCGATCTCGGCGGGATTCTTCGCGGCGATGAACGCTTCTTTGAGTTTGTCCTTGGCGTCGGGCTGCTGCTTGTCGTCGCTCATCGCGATACCAAAATACATTTTGGCTTTGATCTTAGGCGCGAGCAGATGCGGACTATTCGGTTTGTCGGTTACCAGGCCGCCGCCATGGAAGGATGCGCCGGCGCCCACGCGATCGGGCACCGTGGCTGCGGTTCTCACCACCAGGGGGCCGCCCATGCAGTAGCCCTGGGTGCCGATTTTCTTGGACTTGTTGACTTGCTTCTGAGCGTCCAGGAACTCGATGTAAGCAACGGCGTCTTTCTCCGCTGCACCATCCGCGGTCACTGAGCCCATGAGGGGGAAGATCTTGCCCCTTTCTTTCCCGAAATCGACGGTCGAAGCATCGGTGAAGAAAGGAGCCTTGCCCATGCGATAAAACGGATTAGGCACCAGGACGGAATAGCCTTGAGCCGCAAGACGCTTGCCCATCTCGCGCATGGAAGGCCGCAATCCGAAAGCGTCGGGCCAGATCAGAACGCCAGGATGGGAGCCACCGGATGGATGAAAAAAGGCGGCATCGCAGGTGCCATCGGGCGTCTTGATTTCGACGTCGGTTTCAACCACCGAGGCTCCGGCAGCCGAGCCGGCAGCGGCGAGTCCCGCGGCCACGGACACCATGAAGTCGCGCCGCGCAACGTCGCGGGATTCAGTGTTTTTGGAATCTTTTGTTTCGTCAGGCATTGCAAAATCTCCTCAGTTATCATCGCGCACAACGCAGCGGGCCGCGATTAGTTTCGATCCATGGCGAGCGCGTCCCGCGCTGCGCGCTCCTCACAAAGTATATCGTCTTCCGCGCTGAACGGGTGTGAACTTGAACTTATTCAGCGCTCGTGAAGCGTTTGAAGAAGCTGTTGCCGTTCCAGTGCGGACGGTCGGCCGCATCTGCCACGCGCACGCCCACGTCCAGCAGGATGCGGTTGAACTCAGCCGCCGCTGCTTTGTCGACGGGCTGGTTCAGATCGTCCGAAGGCGCGTGATAGCGGTTCCTCAGCCAATCCTTGGCAACCTTTTCTTGGGCCGATCCGGGGATGTAGCCGAACTTGAACGCGAGCGCCGGGATCCCTTGTTTGATGAAACTATACTGATCGCTGCGGATGAACAGATTGCGATCCGGCTCCTTATCCGCCTGCACCTCCACTCCCGCCTTTTCGCACGCGGCGCGAATATCGTTGCCGAGCGTGGACTCAGCCAGGCCCTGCACCTCCAGATACTTCAACGGGAAGAGCGGCAGGTACATATCCATGTTGATATCCGCGACGATGCTTTTCTTCGGGACCGTGGGATAAGCCGCGAAAAAGCCGGAACCTAACTCACCCTTCTCTTCGCCGGTGACCGCGATGAAAAGTACGCTGCGCTTTAGATGCAGATCCTGCTCCTTCATCATGGTTGCGATCTCGATGAGCGAGGCAACGCCCGAAGCGTCGTCCATCGCGCCGTTGTAGATGCGGTCTCCGTTAATGGGCTGGCCGATACCCAAATGGTCCAGGTGGGCGCTAAAGATGACGTATTCGCTCTTCAGTTTCGGATCGCTGCCGGGGCGCACAGCGACCACGTTCGGCGATTCTACGGTGGAGTGGCCCAGCTTCACGTTGGCGCGAAAGTCGACCTTCAGCGGGAAGGTCGGCAAAGGCTTATCGGCGTCGGCGAGCGCCAGCATTTCCGCGAAGGTATGTCCGGACGCAGCAAAAATCTTCTCCGCGTCCGCTGGATTCACGTTAAGCAAAAACTGGATGCCCTCAGAATCAACTAACCGCTTGTCGCTCGGGCTCATGGTTGGATTCAGCCGCGCCAACCTTGCGCGTTCCCACGGAACATCCATCGACCTTGGATTCGGAATCGCCGCCATGCCGATGATGCCGGCCTTCTGGAACGCCTTCCAGCGCTCGCCAGCCGAAGAGTAGTGCGCCTTCACGGCGCTAGGAATCGAAGACGGACCGCCGTTGATGAAAACCGCGATCTTGCCTTTTAAATCCAGGCCGGCCAGCTCGTCGATATGCATCTCGGGAATGACCAGGCCGTGGCCGACGAAAACGGCCGGAGCGTCGACGTGCGACGCAAGGTCGGCGCGCAAGCTGAACGACGCATCCTCTCCCAGCGTCAACGGCATGGCCTTTCCGTCGCGCACCAGTGCGAGATTGGAGGCCGGCTCGTCAATGGAGCGGACGTCCAGCTTTACGGTCTGAAAGTAACCCGACGTGCCCGCGGGTTTGAGGCCGGCCCGTTCGAACTCGCCAGCGACGAACTGGGCCGCGCGGCGATGCCCCTCGCTGCCGGTGTTGCGGCCTTCCATGTTGTCGTCGGCCAGAACTTGAATGTGTGACCACCAGCGCGCGCCTTCCTGGGCAACGTCTGCGGCGAGAAGGAGTGTCGCGGATGCGAGGGTGATAGCGATCGAGCGCATAGGGGAATTTTACGTTACCGAGCTATGGGAAGTGGTCTACTTCGCCCGGCCTTTGAAGCCTTCCGTCAGAGTTTGAATTTTGTAGATGCTCATGGCGGTGTTTCTTACGCCCTCGGCAGTCTTGATCTCTTGGCCGTTAGCGTCTTTCGCTCCGAGCATTGACGCGTATAGCGTCTTCTTGCCGGGGCCGGAGAATGCCACGCTGATGGCGGTGCGCGGTGTCGGAATCATGCCGAGATATTTGCCTTCCGGACTGAACACCTGGATGGCGCTGTGCGCGGTGTCGGTATCAAAGACGCGGCCTGTTGCATCGATCGCCATACCGTCGCCGTTTCCACCGCCTTCGAATTTGCCCCACTCCCGTTGATTTTTGACGGACCCGTCCGGCTGCACATCATAGGCCATGATGACTGGACCGTTGGTGACGTAGAGCGTCTTCTCATCCGGGCTGAGGTTGATACCGTTGCTGCGGATCTTCTCGCCGATGCCGATCACTTGGCCCTTGGGAGTGATGTAGAACACGCCGCTGCCGGTGCCGGTGGTGAAATAGACGCCGCCCTTCTTGTCGGCGATCAGGTCATTGACGCGGCCGAGTGGCATGCCCATGAAACTATCGGCGAGAACCTTGCGTTGGGGTGTCAGCGCCGCCACTCCAGTGGGCTCTTTGCAATCTTGCGGCTTGGCGCCCATGTGGCCGCCGGGATCGCTGCAAGTGCGTTCGTCGACGATGATGGCGCCTTTCGGACCGATGGTGACCGCGCCTGGGCCGTGGCCATTCGACAGGAAGACGGAAAACTTGTCGTTCTTGTCGAGCATGTTTACGTGATTGGTTTGCTCCTGCGCGAATAGCAGACCGTTCTTGTAACCGACGATGCCATCGGCGTTCGAATCGCCCTGCCATACCAGCTTCCATGTCGCGCCGGCGTCAATGATGCCGGGAATCGCGGTGATGGTGACATCTTTGGGAGGCGGAGGCTGGGGGAAAGTTCGTGGTTGAGCGACGAGAATGTTGATAGAGAGAGCCAATACTACGATCGCCTGCGTCTTGGAGGACATGCTGATGTTATACCGCGTTGCCGGGATCTCGCGCGAACGCCGCGGCCAGGAACGCGCTGAGTCCGATGGCTTCGCCGAGCAGGAACAGCGGCCAGTTGAACGGGTTCGGAAGCCCACCTGCGCTGGTGTTGCGGAAGTCCCACACGAATGCCACGATGATTACCACCGCTCCGGCCAAACCTCCGCTCCAATGCGGGAGCCGGCCGCGAATCCCGCCCGCTCGCAAAGAAATCAGGCCGCACACGACCATCGAACATGCCACCAGCACGGGCGCCCAAACGGGACCCACCCACGGCAGGGGAATCAGAAACAAAATATCCCAGGTGCTGAGCGATTCTGGCCAATGAATCATCAGCTTCAGGAATGCATAGAAGCAGATATCCCAGACTCCGAAGACGATGGCGAACGCGGCGATCCATTGCTGCAGATTGCTTGCCACCGCCAGCGCCACAGAGCCCAGCATGACCATGGTTGCGGCCTCTCGTCCAATCTCGATGAGAAGTCGGCGCGGGTTCTCGGGGCCCGCGTCGGCGAGTTGCTGGGAGGTAATCAGCGGAAACAAATCGTGAGGGCTACGTTCCGGATGCAGGCGCGCCCGGACGGGATCGTAGATCGCGCGAAGATAGACTACGACGGCGGCTTCGACATAGCCGAACGAAATCCCGAACAAGAACAGTGCTGCAATCGCGCGCCGCATGATTCTAGTCTATGCGGGCCGCGTAGGGATTCTCCGGCCAGGCGTGCTTGGGATAGCGGCGGCTCAACTCACGCCGCACTTGCGGATAAAGGCGCTGCCAGAAGCCGGCCAGGTCTCGGGTGGTTTGTACCGGGCGTTTGTTCGGCGCCAGCAAATGCACCACCAGTGCAACCTTTCCGTTCGCGATGCGCGGCGTCTCGCTCAGCCCGAAGAAATCCTGGAGGCGTGATGCGATCCACGGCGGCTTGCCCGATTCATAGTTGATTTTGGTTTGACGGCCATTGGGCAGGCGAACGCGCGTGGGGGCAATTTCGTTCAGCAGTCTCGCCCCGGCGCGATGCTCCAACGCAGGGATCAACGACGCCCCGGCGCTCTTCAACTCAGCGAAGCTCTTCAATCCAGAACAAATTTCACGGAAGGCCGCATCGATATCGAACTTGGCTGATCGACGCATGTTCGGACGCGAACGCAACGCGTGCCAGGAATTGATCGAGTTCGTCACGGTCGACAAAACGCTCCACTCCCGCGTCCAGCGCTCGCTCCGCAAGCAACTCCGCGGCCTTTTCGGGATCGGGCGCACCGCTGCGCGTCTCATCGATCACCAGGTTTTCGTAGAGCAGCGCGCTCACCGCCTCCACGCGCTCTGCAACTCGATTCCATTCAACGCCCGCTCGTTCCGCCACGCGATCGGGAAAAAGATCGAGCAGCCAGGCGGCCTCGATGGCGCAGTAAAGCCGCACCAGGGGCAACGCTTTCTCGCTGCGATCTTCAATATCGACAGCGACCAGAAATTCGGCGCGGGCTTCGCATTCCAGTATCGCCGAGCCTCCGGAAGCCAGGAGCAATTGATTATCCTTGCGACGGCGCGCCACGCGATCGGGAAATGCCGTCAGCAGCGCAAGGGCCAGCGCGTGCGGATCGTGAACCTGCGGTTTGGCGGGTCGGACCATGCGGCGAATCTGTTGGAAGTGGCGATCGGTGACGGGATCGAATGGCGAATCGATGAGGTTCATCAAATCGCAGGACGGCGTCCGGGTCCGGGAGCTGAGAACCGCGGCTGCACGGCAACCCTCCTCGCCCGCGCCACGTTCGCGAGCGTCCATCACCAGTCGCGCTAAACGCGGATGCAGCGGATATCGCGCCATGTCGCGCGCCCGCGGACCGGCGGCGCCCAGGCGTTCCAGCAAACCCTCGGCGCGATGAACGGCAGCCGATGGCGGCGCGTCCAGCCAATCCAGATCGATGGGGTTGCCGATTCCCATGGCCCGCAAGGTGAGGCACAGCTCCGACAACTCACGCCGCTGGATCTCTGGCGGATCCTGCTCGCGCCGGCGATGAAAATCCTCGAGTGTATAGAGCCGGATCACGCGGCCCGGAGCGGTACGTGCAGCGCGGCCCGCTCGCTGCGTAGCCGACGCTTTGCTGATGCGCGCCACTTCGAGCGTGGGCAATCCCGACCACGGCGAATCGCTCGCAACGCGCGCCAGCCCGCTGTCGATCACGGCCGTGACGCCTTCCACTGTGATGGAGCTTTCGGCGACATTGGTGGAGAGGATCACCTTGCGTTGCGGGGCGGGGGAAACGGCGCGATCCTGCTCGGCGGGCGACAGGTCGCCATACAGCGGAAGCACCAGCAGATCGTGCTTTGCCGCCAGAGGACGGTACTCGCGCTCGGCGCGCCGGATCTCGGCTGCGCCAGGCAAGAATACCAGGACGTCACCGATTGGCGATTCGGTGACGAGAGCTTCGATCGCCGAGGCTACCTGCTTTTCGAGCGGCAGCGCGGAGTAAGGCTGATGCACCACGGAAAGCTCGAACAGCCTGCCTTCGGAGCGAAGGATGGGGCAGCCACCCAGGTAGGCCGCGATGGGTGCGGCATCGAGCGTGGCCGACATCACGACCATCCGCAGTTCCGGACGCTTGGTGCGCTGCAAGCGGTGCAACAACGCGATCGCGAGATCGGTCTCCAAATGGCGCTCATGAAACTCGTCCAACACCACCGCATCCACGCCTGCCAGCAATGGATCGGAGATCAGACGGCGTGTGAGAATGCCTTCGGTGACAAATCGAAGCCTGGTTCGCGCGCCCGCGATCTCTTCGAAGCGAACCTGATAGCCGACCGTTTCACCCAGCTTCTCACCCAGTTCCTGTGCCACGCGGCGGGCTGCCAATCGCGCGGCCAGTCTGCGAGGCTCCAGCACCAATACCTGTCCCGGTAGCATCGCAAGTAACGCCGGCGGTACGCGCGTGGTCTTCCCAGCGCCAGGCGGTGCTTCGATTACCAGGTTAGGCGAGTGAAGCAGCGCCTCGCGGATGGACGGCAGAAGATCGTCAATCGGGAGCTTCGCGATCCGCTGCAATATCGGTACGCGTCCAGTTATGGTTTTTTCGGCGGTGCGTCCGGCGCGGGCGTCTTGGATGGATCGTCCACGTCGTACTTGATAGTGATGTCGCTCTTGAACTGCTTATAGTCCTCGTACTTGACGGTCATCTTGATGCGTTGATCGTTGTCGCGGAAATGCAGCGTGGCGTTCGAGATGGTGTAAGTAGGAAACCAGTATTTGCCGTCAATCTGCTCGCGGTACGTTTCGAACTTGCCATATTGATGGTCTCCCTGCTTGGCGCCTTCGCCGCGCCCGTAGCTCTTCACGATCTGCAAGTCGCGATCGTCCACCCAGACGATCCCTTCGAAATAGCGCTGGCCCGATTCCATCTTCTTGGGCTTAACGGCAAATGTATAACAAGAGATCTCGTCCAGTTGCTCCCGGCCCAGATAACGAATGTAATATTTTGGTAGTTCGTCGGTGGTAAGCACGAAAGGTTGCACCTCCCGGAGATCCTGCATGTCGCCCGGATCGAGTGAGATCGCAGTGAGCGTGTTGGGCGGCGCGTAGGCCACTTTTTCGATGCGCGCGCCCTCGGGAGAAAAAATGATGTCGGTGACTTCCTCCCATTTGCCCGTGACTCCTCCGCCGTCGTCGAGCGTCATCACCTTGGCGGTCTGGCGATAAGTATAATTGCTCCTCGCCTTTGCGAACGCGGCTTCCTTGGCTGCGAACTTCGCGATGATGCTGTCGATTTGGGATGGGTCGGGATCGCTTAGGGTGGCGCCAAACGCCGCGCCCGTGAGCAGAGCAAAAGTAACCACGAAACGCATAGAGCCTCTTTATCTTTCAGTGTAACGCTTGTTGAGGAAGTGCCTCTTATCCCAGAATCTGCTTGGCGATGGTCAGCTTCTGAATGTTCGTGGTTCCTTCGTAGATCCGGCCGATTTTAGCGTCGCGATATAGTTTTTCCACCGGAAAGTCCTTAGTGAAACCCACCCCGCCGAAAATCTCCACGGCGCGTGAGGCCGTGTCCTCGGCCACCTGCGACGCGAAGTACTTGGCCATCGCGGCTTCGGTGACGTAAGGATGTCCCGAATCGCGCAGCCGCGCTGCGTTGTACACCAGCAGCCGCGCCGCTTCCACTTCCGTCGCCATTTGCGCCAGCTCAAACTGCACACCTTGAAACTCGGCGATGGGTTTGCCGAATTGCTGCCGCTGCTTGGCGTAGCCTATGGCGTGATCCAGAGCGCCTTGCGCCAGGCCTGTCATCTGCGCGCCGATCGCGATGCGCCCTTCGTTCAAGGTCTCGATGGCGATCTTGTAGCCCTTACCCACCTCGCCCAGCACATTACTCGCGGGGACGCGGCAATCATCCAAAATGAGCTCGCAGGTCGACGATGCGCGGATGCCGAGCTTGTCTTCCTTTTTGCCCACTTGAAATCCGGGAAAATCGCGCTCCACCAAGAAACAAGTGATGCCGCGATGGCCCGCTTCCGGATTGGCATTCGCGAACACCAGGAACAGGCCAGCCTCTCCAGCATTGGTGATCCAAAGTTTGCGGCCGGTGATGAAAAACTCGTCGCCGCGCTTGGTGGCGCGAGTTGCCAATGCGAACGCGTCTGACCCGGAACCCGCTTCGGACAGAGCAAAGGATGCCACCATCTCGCTGGCCAGTTTCGGCAGATAGCGCCGCTTCTGGTCCTGAGTGCCCCAGCGGATGATCACATTGTTGGCGATGGTGTTCTGCACGTCGACGATGACTGCCGCCGAAGGATCCACGGCCGCCAGCGCCTCAACCGCCAGCACGGCCTGAAAGAAATTGCCACCCTGCCCGCCGTATTCCTCGGGAATCTCGATGCCCATCAGCCCGAGCGAGAACATCTCATGCAGCAGGTCTTGGCGGAAGATGGCCGCGGCGTCCATTTCCCGAACATAAGGAGCGATGCGTTCGCGCGCGAAGCGCCGTATGACGCCCTGGAACATCCGCTCTTCTTCGCTCAGGATTGTTAAGGGAGGGGGCGGAACGACGGAGGTTTCGGCAACGTTCGACATAATGCTCCCAGTCTACCCGCAGGGCGCTCGCGGCGCACCCATTGCGCAACCCGTTCCCAACGACACCAGTACGCATTCGGCAAGGTGTATAATTCTCGCCACTGGAGGCGCCCTATGAAAACGTGGTTGATTGCCTTGTTGCTGACCCCGGCCGCGGCGCTGGTAGCGTTTCAAGGACCTAGATGCACGGCCGTGGATCCGGATACCGCCAAAACCGGGGATACGATAAACGCAAGTTGCGAGAACGTCGATAAATCTACCGCCGCTAACGTATACCTTACCGACGGAAAAGACGACACGAAAGTTGCCGTCATGGAGACCACCGCGGACAAGATCAAGTTTCAGGTGCCGCGCATCAAGCCCGGGCGGTACCATCTGGCGTTTATGTCGGCCAATAAGTCTTCCATCGTGGAGCAGCCGGTAGTGCTGACGGTGGAGTAACGGCGCGGCTCACTGATAACCGGGCAGGTCATTGATACCGGGCAGGTCATTGATAAAGACTAACGGGCTGGTCCAGCCGGAAGCTGAGAACCGTCTCCGAAGGAATATCTAATTTCGTACCGCGCGTCAGCACCTGCGTCCCTGCGCCCGCCGCACCACCCGCCAGAGCGCCGATGGCCGCGCCTCTACCCCCTCCAGCGATGGCGCCCAGGACCGTGCCGAGAAGGGCTCCGCCTCCGACAAACGCGCCCGTACGTTTGTTGGCGCCAAGCCCGTCACGGGTATGCACGCCAGTGATATTTACGCTGTTCAGCAGGTAGCGCCGGCCGTTGACGCTGGCCGAGCGCAGGTCGATCGCAATCTCGCCGTTTCCCACGTCGCGAGCAATCAGGTGCGCGGATGCACCGCGTGGAATGGCGACTCGGCCGTCCGAATCCATCACGTCGCGCTCAATGGACGCGAGAAAGTGTTGCCGCGGATCGGGCTTTCGTACATCGATTTTATCGATGGTTCGCACCTGGATTTCAGTGCCTGCGGGAACCGTGGAGGTGCGGCTCCAGCCCCCCTTCGGTTCGACATCCGAATCCACGTAGCCGCGCTCCGCGAAGCCGGATGCTGGAGAATTCGGATCGTAACTGACGGCGCCAGTTGGAGCCATCGGTGGCGGCAATGGGCCGGTGAACACCAGACTTTGAATCTGCGAGATGTCGATCTTGTGCCGGCTCCCTTGCTGGTCGATGAACTCGATAGTGTTAGCCTTCCCGCCGGCGTATCTGCCCTGCAACTGCGCACCGGAAGTGAGCGTAAGAACCTGTTGAGCAAGGGCCAGGGAGCCTGCAATCAGAAGGAGAACTGCTGCGCGATAGATCCTTTGCATAGTGACGTTTTGCATAGTGACATTCCCGAGAGCAAGTCTTGCGCCAACGGTCCGATATTCGCTGGACCTCGATTTTGCTTTTGTTTAGGAGGCTGATCGCGGATTCAATCGCCGGCTGGGCATCTGTCTCTGTCTGCCTGTGGACATGCCTGTAGCGAATTCATCGCCTCGGCACCGAGATCGTGATGTTGCGGTACTTCAATCCGCCCGTATGGTCGCCCTGCAAATAGATCGGCCCTGGCTCACTTTCGTGACTATCTAACGCACCGCCGGTAATGCCCGGAATTTCCGCGTTGTCGATTATGAGCACACCGTCCCGAACCACGGTTACGGTGCGGCCCACGAGCGTCACGTCGTAGGATTCCCACTGCCCGGGGCGCGGGTCGAGCGTGGTGGCGGGAGGAATGAATCCGTAGATCGAACCCATGCTGTGGAACGAATCGTTCTTGCCGGCCGGCTCATACTCCACCTGTACTTCGTACCGGCCCCGCAAATAGACTCCGCTGTTGCCGCCGGGAGGACAGTTGTATTCGATATGCAGTTTAAAATCGCCAAAATCGCGCGTGGTGCGGATGTTCGCGCCCGCTTGCGTATTCTGAAGCTCGCCGTTTGCGGCCATCCAGTGGTTTGCCGCGGGATTGTCGGGCAACCATCCGCTAAGGCCGCGGCCATCGAAGAGCGGCGCAGGGTTGCTCCAGGCAGTGGGCGCCTTATTCTTCAGTCCAGGCGCGGGAACTCCGATCAGTTGACCATCCGGAGCTTGCCCGGTAATTTTTCGATCCTGAACAGTCAGCAGCCACATCGCTTGCGATCGACCGTCTTCAAACGTCAAGTGAGTTTGGTCGACCCGCGCGTTCTTCACGAGATGCACGCTGCCGGTTCGGCCGACCATACGGACGGCGGGCGTTCCAGCTTCATCGGCAAATTCCATCCACGCCGGGTACGCGCCCTTCGATGTGATAATGGTCAAGTCCCATCGGCCGGAAAAAGGCGATGGCGATTCCGCGGTGAGCAGAGGGGCCACGCTAATTACCGCGAGTATGAAGGCGCTGCTACGGACGCCCAACATTCGTGTTTAGTCTATCGAAATCAAATTCCCGCTCCATGCGCGCTTCCTTCCGATCTACTGGCTTTGTACTCGCCGGCATAATCCTGCTGCTTGAGCTAACGGCCGCGCTTCAAGCACAATCGGATCGCATCGGCGCCAGGATTGACAGCCGGCGAACCGTTGTATTGACGGGTCAAGTGCCTTCTCATGCGCGGCCGGAGTTTGACCAGGGCGCGGTCTCTCGGTCTTTCGCGATGCGGGGTGTGACCATTTACCTGAAGCCCTCGGCGGCCCAGCAAGCTTCGCTGGAAAAATTACTGGCCGCTCAGCGCGACCCGGCCTCGGCCGATTTCCACAAATGGCTGACGCCGGAGCAATATGCCGAGCGCTTCGGTGTGAGCCGAAATGACGTGAACCAGATCAGCGCGTGGCTCACGGCGCAAGGCCTCACGGTGGACCGGGTGGCACGCAGCCGCACCTGGATCGAGTTCAGCGGCACGGCTCAGCAGGTGGAAAACGCGCTCGATACCCAGATTCACCAATACCTGGAGAAGGGCGAGTTACATTACGCGAATGCGACCGATCCCTCCATTCCCGAGGCGCTCTCGGGCATCGTGCTGAGCTTTCGCGGTCTGAATAATTATCGGCTGAAGCCGCGCAGCAGACGCATGAGTCCGGCGCCACATGATAATGCCGGAAACGGGGAGCATCACATCGCTCCGGACGATTTTGCGACCATCTACGACGTCGCGCGGCTCTACACCGCTGGCTTGGACGGCGCCGGACAGAAGCTGGTTGTGGCCGGACAGACCGACATTTACCTTTCCGACATTCAAACCTTTCGGAGCACCTTCAATCTACCGGCGATCAATCTACAGAAGATTCTCGTAGCGGGGCAGGCCGATCCCGGTATCAGCGAAAGCGATTTGCCGGAAGCCGACCTGGACGTGGAGTGGTCCGGAGCGGTGGCGCGAAATGCCATGATCTTTTTTGTGTATTCCCCCGACGTGTTCACGTCTGTGCAGGACGCTGTCGACCAGGACTATGCGCCCGTGATCAGCATCAGCTACGGTGTCTGCGAGTACGGGAATCTGGCCGATCTGCCGGGTGAGCGCCAAATGGCGCAGCAAGCCAACTCGGAAGGCATCACCTGGCTGGCCGCGTCCGGCGACACCGGAGCAGCGGATTGCGATGACCTGGACCCCAGCCCCTTTATCGCCGAGAACGGCCTCTCGGTGGACGCCCCAGGCAGCGTCCCCGAAGTAACCGCGATGGGCGGCACCGAGTTTAACGAAGGCAACGGCTCGTATTGGAGCAATAACAACACCGCGAATAGCGCTTCAGCGCTGTCCTATATTCCCGAAAAAGTCTGGAACGACACCGGCTTCGGCATCGGGCTTTCCGCGGGCGGCGGCGGCGCCAGCCTGTATTTTCCGCAACCCGTCTGGCAAAGCGGGCCGGGCGTTCCGAACAATGGCTTTCGTAATGTTCCCGATCTTTCCATCTCTGCCTCGCCGGATCACGACGGATACATCGTTTACACCAGCGGCTCCCAGCAGATCTACGGAGGCACGTCGTTTGCAGCGCCCACGATGGCGGGTATCGTGACTCTGCTGAACGAATATTTGGTTTCAAGCGGAGCTCAACAACAACCGGGTTTAGGCAACATCAATCCGACGCTGTATCGGATGGCCCAAAATTCCGCGGGAGCGCTGCACGATCTCACGTTTGGCAATAACAGCGTCCCGTGCGTCAACGGCTCGCCCAATTGCACCAGTGGCATCTTCGGATACAACGCGGGTTCCGGATATGACCAGGCCAGCGGTCTCGGTTCCGTGGACGCTTACACTTTTGTGCACCAGTGGACCAGCCAGGCGCCGACGGCATCCGCGGTGGTGCCTTCGCTGCTCCAAATGGTGGCTGGTTCTCCCTATCCCGCCAATCCCGTCTATGAGCAGAGCGGCAGCTGGCCCTTCATCCTGACGCTGACCGAAGAAGCCGGAGTAACCACCACACTGACCAGCCTCACCATCAACGGTGTGAGTTATAACGTCGCTAGCGTCTTTGGCAGGGCGACCATTCCAGCGAATGGATCCGTTTCCTCCTCCGCCGATTTCAGCCTGACGAATTTGGCCGTTCCGGCCAATGTGGTCTTCGTCTTCAATGGCGAGGATATGAGCGGCAGGCAATGGACCGAGACGCTCTCGGTTCCTTTTGAAGGGCCACAGACGCCGCTCGTGGTTGGCGGGGCGAGTAACGCGGCGTCGGGCAAACAGTCCTACGCTCCAGGGATGCTGGTGAGTGTCTACGGCAGCGCGTTCGGAGATTTCGCGCAGTCGGCAGGCGTCATTCCACTGCCTCAGTATCTGGCTGGATTTGAGGCGTCGGTGAACGGGGTGGGCACGCCGCTGTATTACGTTGCGCCGAATCAGGTGAATATCCAGATCCCCTATGAAACTCAGCCTGGAAACGCGACGCTGGTGGTTGGCAATCCTTATTTGAACGCTAACAATTACAACCTGGTCATCGCGCCCGCCGCGCCCGGAATCTTCATGACGAACGGCGCAACCGCCGCTCCATTCTCGAGCGCCGCGCGCGGCGAAACCACCACGCTGTTTATTACCGGCGAAGGACAGGTGTCTCCCGCTTTGGCGGACGGAACCACGCCCGCTGCCGGCACTCCGGCCGCTAACCTTCCACAGCCCCAGCTCCCGGTGACGGTCGCCGTAGGGGGCCAGAACGCAAACATCGCCTTCATCGGCATCCCGAGCGGTTTGGTGGGCGTGACGCAAATCAACTACGTGGTTCCGACGACTACCCCGCTCGGCGTTCAGCCAGTCGTGGTGACGGTGGGAGGGGTTCCGAGCCAAGCGGCCAATTTGACGGTTACGCAATAACCAATCAGGAAATGATTCCCTTGCGCACCGCGTAAAGGATCAGCTCCGGCACGCTATGCAGATTCAGCTTCTGCAAAATATGCGTGCGATGCGTATCCACCGTGTACAGGCTGAGGTTCAAGGTGTTGGCGACTTCTTTGTTGGTTTTGCCTTCGGCGATCAGTTGCAGGATCTCGCGCTCCCGGCCGGTTAGCAAGTCGTAGCTGTCGTCGGCGTCCTTGCGGCCCAGCGCCTGAAAATAGTCTTCCTGCAAAATCCGGCTTACCTTGGGGCTGAAGAACGAACGTCCCTCAACTACCGCCTCGATAGCCGAGATCAGCTCGGCCTTCATCGCGTCCTTGAGCAGGTAGGCCCGCGCTCCCGCCTTCAATGAGCGGATGATATAGCTCTCGTCGTGATGCATGCTAAGAATCACGACTCCGATGTTGGGATGTTTTTCAACGATCCGCCGCGTGGCTTCGATGCCGTTCATATTGGGCATGGCGATATCCATCACCACCACGTCGGGGTGTTGATCCTGGGCCAGCTGCAACGTCTCGCGACCGTCGGCAGCTTCTCCCACCACCACGAATCCCGGTTGCCGCTCCAACAGCAAACGCATTCCGTCACGCAGGATGTTATGGTCGTCAGCCAGCAAAATGCGAATCTGCTCCATCCGCCAGGCCTCCGTCCCAGACCAACTCGGGCTCTAGCGCGGGCACACGAATCTCAAGCGCTTCGGGAATCGCTGCCAGTGGCAGCGTCACGCTCAGCAGAGTTCCACGACCGGGCCGCGAGTCGATCTGAAAGCTACCGCCCAAATGCCGCGCCCGTTCTTCCATTCCGAGCAATCCCAATCCGCGCACGCGCCGGGGGTCGAAACCGCTGCCGTCGTCCTGCACCGTCACCAAAATTTCGCAGGCTTCGTGGCGCACGCAAACTTGCACCGCGCTGGCCTGCGCATGTTGCGCGCAATTGTTGAGCGCTTCTTGCACCACGCGGTACACGCAAGTCTTATGCTCCTCGGGCAGCTCGCCAGACATTTCACTCGCCACTTGCACGCGTAGCCCGGTGCGCCGGCCGATCTCGCGAGCCTGCCACTCGAGCGCGGGCAGCAGCCCGAAATCGTCCAGCATGGAAGGCCGCAACAGCAGCGCCATGTTGCGGATCTCATTCATGCCTTTTTCAGCCACCGCGCGGATGGAATCCAGATGCGCTCGCACTTCCGGCGCCGATGCCAGATCCAGCAGATTCTCGGCTTCCATCAAGATGGCCGAAAAAGCTTGGGCCACTTCATCGTGCAGTTCGCGCGACAAGGCGCGCCGCTCCTCCTCCTGGGCCCGCACCAAGCGCGCTGAAAGTTCCTGCAAACTGGCTTGCGCGTGGACGCTCTCCGTCAGCCGCTTTTGAACCTCGCCTTCCAATTTCAAGATATGGAATATGGTGAGGGCGGCCAGGCTGACCCCGCCCAGCAGCGTCACAGCGATCATCGCGAACAGCCCGAATTGAAGCCGTCCGAACAGGTCGCCCAGCTTCATGTCGCCACGCCGCAGCGCCTCTTCGTTCAGCGCTTCGATGCGGTCGGCAATCTGCAGCATCGACGTGCGCCGCGGCACCAGTTCCTCGTAAAAGAACGCGTCGCGGTACTTTCCGCGCTCTTCGCCAGTCCAAGCCAGAGTGCGATCCAGCACTTTCCAATACGCCTCAATCTGGGAATGCAGATCCTGGAAGGGCGCCGCCTCTTCCGGCTCCAGCGCCGAGGCATAGCCGGTCAATGCGCTTTCTGAATCGCGCCGCAGCCCGTCGAGCGTCGCCAGTTGCGCCCGCGCCCCCGATTGTTCCGGTGCGAGCAAAGAATCCCGCACGAATGTGCCGGACAGATATATGTTCGATCGAATCCGCTCCAGCGTGCGGTTGCGCGCCAAGAAGCGCGCCTGCAGGGCAGTGTCGTTGTGGCGCAGGCTGTTCAGGAACAGCAAAGCCCCAGCTTCGGCGGCCGCCATGATGAGCAGCAGACCGCCAAATCCCGCCACCAGAACCACTCCCGGGCGTTGCCGCATTCTTCCCTCAGTGTAGCGGACAGTCTGCGGAAATAGCTCGGCGGCGGGACGAAACCACATCTCACTCTAAGGTAGAACCTTCAGCTCGGCACGGGAATAGCGTTCATCCTGTAGTACGGTAACGGCCCCGGATTAAGGCAATGCACTAGTGGAAATACAGTGCCAACGGGATTCTATTGTCTGGCTGCCCGTCCGTATTCTGTAAGAGCGAAAGCTTAGGAGGCTTTGGATGAAATATCGATTTTTGGCTTGCGCGGCCCTGACAGCGCTCTCGATGACATTCGCCGGTTGCGCGAAAAAGGTTGTAGCGAAGGCTCCTCCGCCGCCGGTACCGGTGCAGCAAAGCAGGCCTGTTGTCGCATCCAAACCAGCGCCGGCCAAGGATTATTCGCGGCCCGCGCAGGTGGCTTCCACACCTGCATCCCGGCTGCCTGACGCCGCCACGCGCGCCCGCATCCAGGATCTGCTCAACCGCATCCAGGATGCTTATTTCGACTACAACCAGCACACGCTGCGTCCGGACGCCGAGGTTGCTCTGAAGACCGATGCGCAGACGCTGGCCGACATCATCAAGCAATACCCGGATTTCAAGTTGACCGTGGAAGGGCATTGCGACGAACGCGGATCGGATGAATACAACATGGCGCTGGGCGACGCGCGGGCCAAGCAAACCAAAGAGTATTTGTCAAACCTGGGGCTGCCCGGCAATCAACTGGCCACCATCAGCTACGGGAAGGACAAGCCGGTGTGTTCCGATCACGACGAGGCTTGCTGGCAGAAAAATCGCCGCGCTCACATCACGCAGGCGCAAGCCAACTAGCTCTGTTATTGCCTGGAAAGCCGGGCCAGAAGGCGATTGATCGCATCGTAGCTGTTGAGGCTCCCGCCGCTGTTGAGGCTAGCCCCGCACAGCTTCTGGCCCTGCTTCCAGAGATCCTCGGCGAGTGAGAGATTCATCTCCGCTGAATCTTCGAGCGCGCCCCGGCTGGGACGGCTTCCCAGCGCCTTCTTCGCCGCATCCGATGCATTGCTCCCGGGCTGGCACTGTTCGAACTGCATCACCTCTTCCCGCAGCAATTCCTTGCTCCGCTCGTAACGCACCGCTACCCGCAATCCGCGCGCGTTCGGATCCAGCGCCAGGATGCTCTCACTCAGCGCCAATCCCTTCTTGCTCGCTTCGTCCGATGGATTCCGTTCCACGGCCTTCTCAAAAGCGTTGCGCGCATCCTGATAATTCTCCAACGCCAGATCAGCCTCGCCAAGGCCGGCAAAGGCATTCGCATCGCGATCGTCGGCTTTGATCACCTCACGGAAGGCATCCGCGGCCTCCCTGATCTGCCCGCTCTTGGCCAACAGCGCTGCCAATTCCTGGCGCGCTTCAATCCTGGTCCGCTCTTGGCCCGCCGGCCAGACACCATCAATCGCCCGGCGATAAAGCTTCGCGGCATCCGGCATTTGTCCATTCGCCGCCGCGATTCGGGCTTCCCCGAGATTTGCGGGCGCATTTTCGGGATCGCGCTTCAGTAGCGCGCTGAGATATACCGACCCCTCCGCCGAATGCTGGGCCTTCACTAGTGCCAGCCCCAGCGCCAGGCGATATTGCGGGTTTCCCGGCGCCGCCGATAGCGCGTCGCGATACTGCTGCACCGCTTCCTCGTCGCGGTCCTGCTGGAACAGTTCGTTACCGGTCTTGTAATATTCCGCGGCGCGTTCGGAGCGCGCGGAGCGGTAGTAGTAATTCAGGAATCCAATAACCAGCAGCACCGCCAGACCCGCGGCGATCACCCCGGGCACCAGTCTGCGGGTAGCGCGGATCTCTGCGGCCGCTGCCGGCGCCGGCCTTTTCTCTCCCGCGACACCATACGCCTCCAGGATGTCTTTGAGAGAGACCACGCCTTTCAAATCGCGAATATCGGCGCGCCCCACCACGGCCAGGACGTTGAGCTTACTGTGCGCCATGCGGCGCAATGCCATGTCGAGCGGATGATCCATGTGCAGGTGCGGGAAATTCTCGGACGTTAGCAGGGGGTTGGGTACATCCACGGGAAGCAGTTCTCCGAGTACACGATCGCCGCGGCCTTCCGCCATTTCCTGCTCCACCTGCGCCAGCGTGATGGTGCCGGCCAAACGCCCGCTATCCATTACCGGCCACGCATTACGATCCGCATTCAAATGGGGGAGCGCGTCTTGTACGCGGTCCGATCGGGTAAGTACATCTACCGCCGCTTCCGCGGCGTCCCGAACAATGAGCAGGCCTTGCCGGTACCGCAGCCCGGATGGAAGATGCAATCCGTCCTGGTGCTGCAATGCTTCGTAGATCGGCTCTTCTTGCAAGCGATACGAAATGTAGAAGCTGATCAGGTTCGCAATCATGAGCGGCACGATGATGGAATAATCGCGCGTCATCTCGAAGATCATGATCACCGACGTGAGTGGCACGCGCACGATTCCGGCAAATAGCGCGCCCATACCCACCAAAGCGTAGGCGCCGACGCCGCCAGTGAAATCCGGGACCAGTTGATGCGCCACGGTACCCACCGCGCCGCCGAGCATCGCGCCGATAAACAGGCTAGGGCCGAAGATACCGCCCGCGTTGCCTGTTCCGTAGCAACTGGTGGTGGCGAGCAGTTTCAATACCACCAGCAGGGCCATCACCTCCAGCGTCATCTGCCCGTTGAGCGCTTCGCTCACGTGCCCATAACCCACGCCGAGGACGTCCGGCACGAACCAGCCCATCAAGCCCACCGCCAGACCGCCCATGGCTGGCTGGAACCATTCTGTCGATCGCGGCATTCCCATGCAGTATTTGCGAATGCCCAGCAGCAGTTTCACGAACGCTACTGAAACCAAGCCACCCGCGATCCCGAGCACCGCGTATGTGATGAATTCGATCGGACTGACTAGTTGGTACGAAGGGACGTGAAACAGCGGCTCATCGCCCAGCAGCAGGTGCAGCGTAACCCACGAAGTGGCCGAGCCGAGGACGATGGAGCCGAGCACCGGTGCGTGCAAGTCGCCCATCACTTCTTCCAGCGTGAAAAGGACCGCCGCCACTGGTGTATTGAAAGCCGCCGCCAGCGCCGCTGCCGCGCCCACCGGAATCAGCTCGCGAATTCTGTTCGGAGCCAGCCCCAGGCGCCGGCCGAGTACGGACGCGATCCCCGCGCCCACTTGCACCGACGGCCCCTCGCGTCCCAGCGCAATGCCGCTTGCGAGCGATGCCGAGCAGCAACTAAATTTCCCAAGCACCGTGCGCAATGTGATGTAGCCGTCCCGCAGGAACAGCGCTGCTTTGGTCTGCGGGATGCCGCTGCCGCGCGCGTTAGGAAAAAAACGCGAGAGCAGATAACCAGTTATTAGCGCGCCGCCGGTAGGAATCAGGACACGCCGCCAGGCCGCGCCTCCCGCCGGGTACATGCGGGCGCCCAGGTCTTCGGTGACGTAGATAAATGCCGCAACCACCAGCCCCACCAGCGCGCCGATGATCAGCGTGAGCAGCAGCAGGACTTTGTCTTCGTACTGGAGGAGGGACTCTCCGTCTGCCCAAGCCGCCAGGCGGCTGCGCCAGTTTTTCTCAGAGGGAAGGGGAAGCGCTGTGGATGACACTTACTTCAGGTTAACAATCCATTTGGTTCTTGCGCCACGTTCTTCAAACGCGCAACAATTGTGGAATCAGGTTGAAGTGGTGATCGCGGGTGATCAGCATGAGATCGTGCTCCAACGCCAGCGCCGCGATCCAAAGATCGTTGTCCGGGATGGGCGTTCCAGCGCGTTTGAGTTGGACAAAAAGGCGCCCATAGCGTTCCGCCGTTTCCCGCGCCGGAAGCAAAACTCCAACCGTGGGCTTCGCGAGAAAACTCTGGAGTAGAGCCTCGTTGCGGTGTTGTTGAGAGCCGCCGTAAAATCCCGCCTTGATCTCGGCCAGGACGATCAACGGAAGCCATACTTCATCGCATTCGCCCAGCCGGTCAGCCAGCTCCGCGTCGCCCTGAAACAGATCGGTGAGGCGGTTGGTGTCGAGCGCCACTCGTCTCAGTGCAACCTCACTTCCACTTGTCCCAGTCGATTTGGCGCTGGGAGGCAATCACTTCGTCGAAAGCGGGATCGGGCGTCCACTGGCCCACCAGTTCGGAAAAATCCGATTTTCGGACCCGCCCAATGGTGGCGCGCGTCAGTTCGTCGACCACCAGTTGATTGAGGCTGATCTTCAGGTGCGCCGCCTTCTTCCGTAGCGCGCGATCCACCTCGGCCGGAACACCGCGAATGGTGTATTGGACGATTTGAACGTGCGCTATCTGTGTCTCCAGTTTCATGCCTACATGATAGCACAATAAGTAGGCACGTCAAATTTAGGTAAACAAAGCGTTCGCTGCAGCCAGGGACTCCAGACGGCCGATTTCCACAGCGAGGCGCTCCCGCTGTTCTGATGACAGAAAGCCGCCCGCATTGTCGTCGAATTTGGCGCGAAGTTCCTGGTAGGTCATGGGGTTCTCGGCCGAGCCTCGGTTGTATTCTTCCACCTCTTCGAACTCACGGCCATCTTTAAGCACGATCTTTGCGGCGCCCTTGAAGCGCCCTGGGCCCGGATAATCGGGGTCGACGCGATACTCGACGCGTCGAGCCAGCGCGAGGATCTGAGGATTCTTGCGGCTCTCCACGCTGTACGCGGTCTTGCCCAGCGCACCATGGTACAGCGCCTCAGCGAGACTGTATTGCAGGCTCACCCGCCCATGCGAATCGGACGCAGGCGCGAACTTTTCTTCGGTTGGTTCGCATACGATACCCACTATAAAGGCCGTCACGGGGCACTCCATGCGCTCCACGTCCTCCGGCTGGATCCCGTGCTTGGCCTTCAGCCGCAGCACCGCGCTGATGTAGGGATGGATCACGTGCGCCGCTGGAAACGGTTTGAACGACGAGTTGCGGCTTTCCCAATGTTGCCCGAGGCCGGCGCTGATGCGCGCAAAGTCCCGATGCGCGCTCAAATCCTGCACGTGGGAAGCGAAAAGTCCCCAGCGTCCCTCGAACACTTGGGCTGGGCCCGTCACGCCAGACCGCGCCAGCAGCGCTGCGGTGATGCCACTCTGCGCCGACCATCCGGGATGCAAGAACTTGGTCTGCGTACCATCCACCCAGCATTCGAGCAGCCCTGAGGCGAAACTCCCGGCGATACCGGCGGCCCGCGCCATGGCGTCCGCGTCCAGCCTCAGCAGCTTGCCCGCTAGATAAGCCGCGCCGAAAGTCGCAAATAATCCGGTCGGATGAAAGCCGCGTTTGTGCAACTCGCCGGAGGATACCGAGCCCACGCGGCAGGAGATTTCATTGCCAATCGCGATGGCGGCGATCAGTTCGCGCCCCGAGACCGCGGTGAATTCGGATAGCGCCAGCGCGGCTGCGACGGCCGGGCTGCTCATATGAACAATCGATTCGTTGTGCGTATCGTCGAATTCGAGCGCCTGGGAGAATGCTCCGATGGCAAACGCAGCCGTGCTGACGCCCACGCGATCTGGGAATCCGAGAATGCGGCACGGCCCGGGTGTAGACAGCGCCAGCGCCGCGTTGTGAACAGAACGCCCGAATTCCGTTTCGGCGCCGGCCAGCGCCAAGCCAATCACATCCATCACGCGCAGCTTGGTGGCGGCGATGATGTCGTCCGGCAAATCCGCAAACGTCATGCCCGCGGCCCAGCGCGCCAGTATGGCGGATAATGCCAACGCCGGCGCGCTCAACTGACCGACCATCCGCCGTCCATCGGCAGCGCCGCTCCGGTGACGTCGCGGCTTTCCGGCCCGCACAGAAACAGGATCATCCCGGCCACGTCTTCGGCCGCGATAAACCGCCCGCCCGGCTGTCGGCTCGAAAGAAACCGCTGTTCTGCGTCAGCTCGCGTTATGTTTTGTGTCGCCATCATTTGTTCGATCGTGTTGGCATGCACCGGCGTCTCCACCACGCCCGGGCACACCGCGTTACAAGTTATGTTTTGATCCCGGGTTTCGAGCGCTACCGCTCGCGTCATGCCGATGAGCGCCGTCTTCGTAGTGACGTAGCCGATGCGATTCTTGGTGCCGATCAAGCCATAAATCGATGAGACATTCACGATCCGTCCCCAATTGCGCTGGCGCATCGCGGGCAGCGCCAGCCGGATGGTGTGGAATGCAGCCGACAGGTTGACCGCCATCGCCAGGTCCCATTCTCCAACCGCAAATTGCTCCACCGGCGCCGCGTAACGCACCACCGCGTTGTTGACCAAAATGTCGATCGCGCCGAAGGTCTCGAGGCTAGCCCCAATCATCCGCTCGATCTCGATGGGCTGCGCGAGATTCGCGCCGTAATACATGGTCTTGACGCCATGCTCCTGCTCGATCTCAGCCCGCATCCCATGAATCGCCCGCTCATCGCCCAAGCCATTGATAATGACGTTGCATCCAGCCGCTGCGAATCGCTTGGCCGTCGCCAAACCGAGCCCTTGCGTAGATCCAGTGATGAGCGCGCACTTGCCTCGGAGCATTGTCCATTATAATGATCGATCCGGCTGCTATGGAACCATTTGAAATCTTTGCTATTCGTTACGGTCATCTCGGAAATCGTCACCCTGGACAGAGCTACATCCTGGCCGATCCGCATGAATACGGGCCTGACCTCGACTATTTTGTCTGGGTGCTGCGCCGTAGCGACTGCATGTTTGTGGTTGACACTGGATTCTCCGAAGAGTCAGCCACCCGCCGCAAGCGCGAGCATCTGCGCAGCCCGGTAGACGCGCTACGGCTGCTGAATATCGATCCGGACAAAGTCACGGATGTGATCCTCACCCATTTGCATTACGATCACGCCGGGAATCTGGACCGATTTCCTTTAGCGCGCTACCACGTCCAGGATCGCGAAATCGCGTACGCCACCGGCCGATCGATGTGCCACCACTTTTTGCGCGAGGCCTACGATCTTGAGAACGCTTTGGAAATGGTTCGCAAGGTTTACAGCGGCCGCGCCGTGTTTCATGACGGTGAATCCGAAGTTGTGCCGGGCCTTACTTTGCATCGCGTGGGCGGGCACACGGCCGGCTTGCAGGTCCTGCGCGTGTGGACCGCGCGAGGCTGGATGGTCTTAGCCGCGGACGCTGCGCATTTGTACTCCAACTTCGAGCAGGATCGGGCGTTTCCAGTGGTGTACAGCGTGGCCGAGATGCTGGAAGGTTACAAGACGCTGTATCGCCTGGCTGATTCGCCGAACCACATCGTACCGGGGCACGATCCGCTGGTCATGCAATATTATCCGGCCTTGCGTCCTGAGCTCGAAGGCATCGTCGTGCGCCTGGATGTTCCGCCTGCGCGCTGACAGAAACCGTGGTTTCAGCAGCGCGTGATATCCTAACCGCTTTGGAGCAGGGAGAATCTATTAATGGCTCAGTTGAACGTCGGCTTTGTCGGCGTCGGAAGAATGGGCGGTCCCATGTGCCGCCGGTTGATAGAGGCCGGAAACAGCCTCACTATTTTTGACAAGAGCGACGCCGCCATGCGTCCGCTGGAGGCCTTGGGCGCGAAGCGAGTGGATTCGCCGGCCGCGGTGGGATCGGCGGCTGAAATTGTTTTGGCCAGTCTGCCCACGCCGCCCATCGTGCAAGCCGCGGCTCTCGGGCCCCAGGGCGTCATTGAAGGCACCCGCGCGAAAATCTTCATCGATGTTTCTACCACCGGCTCGACTTACGCCAAGCGTGTGGCCGAAGGGCTGAAAGCGAAGAACATCGTGGCTGTGGACGCGCCTGTCAGCGGAGGCGTGGCCGGCGCGGAGAAGGGAACGCTGGCCGTGATGGTCTCATGCGATGACGAAACGTTCGCGACCATCAAACCGGTGGTGGAAGTCATCGGCAAAGTCTTTCACGTCGGCAAGCTGCCGGGCCAGGGACAGACCATGAAGTTGCTGAACAATCTTCTGTCTGCCACTGCTATGGCGATTTCGTCGGAGGCAGTGGTCATGGGGACCAAGGCCGGACTGGATCCCAAGCAGGTGATCGACGTCATCAACGCGGGCAGCGGGCGCAACACCGCCACCATGGACAAAATCCCGCGCTGTGTTTTGAATCGTAAGTTTGATTTCGGGTTTGCCATCGGCCTGCTCAATAAAGATGTCCGGCTGTGTATGGAGGAAGCCGAAGCGATGGGCGTTCCGATGGTAGTGGGAAGCGCGGTTCGCCAGATGCTTCAGATTGGAACTGCCAGCCAAGGCGTGGATGCCGACATGACCGAGCTGATCAAGGTGATGGAAGATTGGGCCGGCGTAGTAGTGGAATCGAAGTAAGTTCAAAGGAGAGCAAGTGGAAAAAGAGATGTTTGAGAAGGGCCTGAAAATTCGCCGTGAGGTGCTGGGCGCCGAATACGTGGACAAGGCGATCTCGACGGCGGACGATTTCAACCGGCCGCTGCAGGAGTTGGTCACCACCTATTGCTGGGGCGAGTGCTGGGGCCGTCCGGGCCTGGATCGCAAAACGCGCAGCATGCTGAATCTGGCCATGATCTCGGCCTTGAACCGGCCGCATGAAGTGAAAGCCCATGTCAAAGGCGCAATCAACAACGGGCTCACGAAGAACGATATCCAGGAAGTGTTTCTGCAAGTAGCTATTTACTGCGGAGTGCCCGCGGCCGTGGATAGTTTCCGCCTGGCGCGCGAAGTATTCCAGGAAATGGGAATATAGGTCTGCGCCACTGGCCTGACTAATCGGTTCGTAGCGCCGCCTCGCGCCACAACGCATCCGGACGGCTGAGCCAGAACCATAAAGCCGTGCCGAGGGCAGGGAACAAGGCGGCGGAGACGAAGACCGCTCCATACCAGTTCAGATCGAACCAGCGGCCCCAGACGGGCAGTATCAGGGCCAGAACCGCCGACCAGGATCCCGATCCGATTC
The DNA here is from genome assembly GCA_963781905.1 of Bryobacterales bacterium. Lineage (GTDB taxonomy): Bacteria > Acidobacteriota > Terriglobia > Bryobacterales > Bryobacteraceae > Palsa-89. Next base: position 1,622,099 of record CAWAHZ010000010.1, on the reverse strand, counting down.
CTCCCACCATGGCGGTCTGATCGCGCGGGTACAAATGTGAGCCGACGCGCAACGAAAGCACCACAAAGCCGTCGGCAATGAATGTCGCCCAGAAGAACAGCGCGAGAACGATGGGCCACGAGTTGATTTGGGTTACCAGCGCAGTGGGTAGTGCTAGCAGAGCAAGCATACAGAATAGCCCGGTCGGCTTGTGGCCTCGCGTCACTAATTTGTCCGCGATCCAGCCCCAGAAAAAGTATCCGGCTTCCCAGCCCACCAGAGGAATCCAGAGGATTTTGCCGAGCTCGGCCTGCGACAGATGAAACACCCGGCTTAGGTACAGCGGGCTCATGTAGGAAACCAGGCCCAGTGCTACGGCGCCCAGCCCGAAGCTCGACACCACCAGCCACAAACGCCGTTCCAGGAAATTCGGCCACGCCACTTTGATGGACGACCGGCGATGTTCGGCCAAATAGGGCGGCCGTCCGATGATGGCCCACATCGCCAGCCAGCAAGCGCCCAATGCGCCGGTGACCAGGAATGCCGACCGCCAGCCGAAGCGCAGCGCAATGGGCGTGACGATCAATGGAGTAATGATGGCGCCGAGAGACGCGCCGCTGTATCCGATAGCCGTTCCGCGCGATTGCCGATTGGGTGGCAACGATTCGGCTGCAGCTTTGAGAGCCGCCGGGAAAGCCGAGCCTTCGCCGAAGCCAAGGACGCTCCGAGCCACGGCGAATCCCCAGAAGCCCGACATCCAGGCGTGCGCCGTGCTGGCCACGGCACGCAAAGAAACCGCCACGAACATGCCTTTGCGCAGCCCAATGAAATCGAGGAACGAACCGAACAACGGGTTCCCGATCATGTAGAAAATCGAAAATGCCGAGAGCGCGTCGGCATACGCCTGTGCGGTCAGGCCGGTGTCGCGCAGGATCATCGGCGAAAGCACGGCCAGCACCTGCCGGTCCACATAAGACAACAGGCTCGACAACATCATCGCAACGGATGGCACCCACATCATCCAATTTCTGGCCGATGCCGTGGGGCTGATCTGCTGGGCCGGACTGACGTCGATGTCGCTCACCACTTGGAGTCTATCGTAATCGGGTATGGTAAACAGGAGGGTGAGATGATCCCACGAGTTCTGCTGATAGTTGCCATCACCGCGGCTGCATTGCCCGCCGCCCCTTGCGATCGCGCCTGCTTGCAGGGCATCGTCGATTCTTATCTCGACGCGATGGCGAAGCACGATCCCTCGCATCTGCCGGTCGCAGCGTCAGTGAAGTTCACTGAAAACGGGAGGGAGTTGAAACTGGGCGAGGGTTTCTGGAAGACCGCGGGTGCCAGCACTTACCGGCTGTACGCGCTTGATCCGCAGGCTGGCGACGCGGCTGCTCAAGCCGTGGTCGCGGAGAACGGGGAACTCGATACATTTTTCGTCCGGTTGAAAGTGAAGGCCAGGAAAATTAGTGAAGCGGAGACGCTGGTCTGCCGGAAGGGTCAAGCCGGATTCTTCGCTCCGGAAAAGATGACCGCGGCCCCCGCTCTTTATGGCGAACCGGTGAAGGAGTCCGAGCGGCCGGTGCGCTCGCAGCTCATTGACGATGCCAGCGCCTACTTCACCGCCGTTCAAACGGAAGGAACCAAGGACTATCATTCCGCGCCACTGGCGCCTGCTATGAACCGCTTCGAGAACGGCGTGCAGACCACCAACGTTCCCGTCCTGGGTAGCCCGGCGATGAGTGGCGCCGAGCAGCTCGACAAGGGCATTTTCAAAGGTCTGGTGATCGATCACCGGCGTTTCCCGGTAGTCGACGAAGAACATGGCATCGTGGTCGGCCTGGTATTAATGCACGCGAACATGAACGGTCAGATGGGTGGGATTCTGATCTCGGAGATGTTCAAGATTGCCGGCAAACAGATCCAACAGGTGCAAGCGGTGATGGTCAACGTTCCCAACGACTCGACCACCGGCTGGAAATGAGTCTCTCGCGTAACATGGTTCGCGCTGCCCGCGCTTTGACCATGGATCATCTGCCGCCGGAGGTGATCGCGAAGGTCAAGATCGGCCTGCTCGACTTCCTCTCATGTGCTTTTGAAGCGCGCGATCTGCCATGGGGCTGCCAGGCCATCCGAATGGCAAGCGCCGCGACCGGGCAAGCCACCGTCATCGGAACGCCGGTAAAAACTTCGCCCGCCGAAGCGGCATTCGCGAATGCAACGCTCGGTCACGGGCTGGTGCGCGAGGATATGCACACCGGCGCGGTGAGTCACCTGGGCGTCGTGATTTTCCCCACGCTGCTGGCGCTCGCGCAGAAGCAAAGGGCGAGCGGGCGCGATTTCATCCTGGGCGCGGTGTGCGGCTATGAAATTGGTGCGTCGGTCGGCAGGGCCATCATGGATCAGGAAATGGTTCGCCGCTTTCGTCCCACCGGGATCACCGGACCCCTGGCGGGCGCCATGGCCGGTAGCCGATTGCTCGCATTGGATGAAGATGCCACGGTGGGTGCGCTGGGTTTTGCGGCTAATGCCACGGGAGGCCTGAACGAGTGGCCGTACTGCGGCGGTGACGAGATGTTCTTTCATCCGGGATTTGCGGCGCGCAACGCAGTCACCGCGGTGGAACTCTCAAGCCTCGGAGCTCGAGCGTCGGAAAGCGCGCTAGACGGCCGCGCCGGGCTTTTCGCGGGCCTCAACAAGCGGGATCGCATCGCGCAGGTCGCACCATTTTCCAATGGGACGTTCGAGATTCTTTCTGTGTATTACAAGCCGGCGCCCGCGTGCAATTACGCGCAGACTGCTTGCCAGGCCGCGCTCGAAGTGAGCATGCAGGATGGCTTTCGGAGCAGCGACATTGAATCCATCGTGGTGAAAGCGTCCGCGGCGGCGGTGGAATATCCGGGTTGTGATTACGCAGGCCATTTCGACCGCATCCTGCAAGCCAAGATGAGCATCCAGTACTGCGTGGCTGCCACGCTCGCGTGCGGAGCGATTGAGGAATCGAATTATCGTTTGCTTGACGATCCCGAGGTCAACCGGCTGGTTCGCGTCACCAGGCTCGAAATCGACGCGGCATTCAGCGCCGCATATCCAGGCGCACAGGGATCGGAAGTGATCGTGAAGTCGCCGCGAGGGATTGCCCGCTGCCGGCTCGACGATGTGATTCCCGCCACGCCGGAGCAGATTCGAGCGCGATTCCGGTCCGCTTGCGGGACCAAGGCCGGGGCCATCGAGGAAATGATCGATACCCTGGAACAGCAAGAAGACGTCGGTATTTTAGGAGGTTTGACAGCTTGAAGAAGCATCAGATGTTGATTGGCGGGAAGTGGGCGGATCCCGCCTCCGGTGAATGGTTCGAGTCAGTGAATCCGTTCACGGCGAAACCCTGGGCGCTAGTTCCGAGAGGCTCCAAGGCCGATGTGGATCAGGCCATTGCCGCGGCCAGTTGCGCGTTTCATGGCGAGTGGCGCAAGCTGACCGCAACCGCGCGCGGTGCGCTGCTCCACAAGTTTGGCGAGCTGGTTGCAGCCGAGGCCGAGCGGCTGGCGGAGATAGAATCCACCGACAACGGTAAGCTGATCGCCGAAATGCGTGGCCAGCTGAATTACATCCCGCAATGGTTTTACTATTTCGGTGGCCTGGCCGACAAGATCGAAGGGCGCGTCATTCCCATCGACAAGCCGGGCGTGTTCAACTTCACGCGGGAAGAGCCGCTGGGAGTGGTGGCCGCAATCACGCCGTGGAACTCGCCGCTGCTTCTTGCCACCTGGAAACTTGCGCCGGCCCTCGCTGCTGGCAACACCGTGGTGTGGAAGCCGTCGGAATTTTCGTCCGTTTCGGCGTTTGCGTTTGGCGAGCTTTTCGAGAAAGCGGGCTTTCCGCCGGGCGTGGTCAACATCATCACCGGCTTCGGCAACGAAGTGGGCGAGCCTTTGATCACCCATCAGGACGTCGCCAAGGTGGCTTTCACCGGCGGCGACAAGACCGGTGAGCATGTCTACGGACTGGCGGCGCGCGGCATCAAGCCCGTGACGCTCGAACTCGGCGGAAAGTCCGCGAACATCGTGTTCGACGACGCCGATCTCGATCAAGCCGTGAAGGGCGTGGTATCGGGGATCTTCGCGGCCACCGGCCAAACCTGCATCGCAGGTTCGCGCGCGCTGATCCATCGGCCCATTCATGCGGAGTTTGTGGAACGGCTGCTCGCTCTTGCGAAGACCGCGCGCATGGGCAATCCGCTGGACGCCGCAACGCAAGTGGGCCCCGTCACCACGCGGCCGCAATATGAAAAGATTCTCGATTATATTCGGATCGCGAAGGAAGAAGGCGCGGTCTGCCGTTTGGGCGGCGCGCCGGCGCAACGCGAGGAATGCGGGTCCGGGTGGTTCGTTGAGCCCACCATCTTCACTGACGTGAATCCTCAAATGCGCATCGCGAACGAAGAGGTGTTCGGCCCGGTTTTATCCGTGATCCCGTTCGACGACGAGGAAGAAGCCATTCGGATCGCCAACAATACGCCCTACGGTCTGGCTGCGGGCGTCTGGACGCAGAGCATTCGCCGAGCGCTCGTGATGTCGGAGCGTCTGGAGGCCGGCACAGTGTGGGTGAACACCTATCGCGCCGTCAGCTATATGTCGCCATTCGGCGGATACAAGCGGTCTGGGATTGGACGCGAGAGCGGCATCGAGGCCATCCGCGATTATCTGCAAACCAAGAGCGTTTGGATCGACATCGCCGGCAACGCGCCAAATCCGTTCGTAATGCGATAGTCTGATCTGGTCATGCTAGACGACCGAACGGCGGCATACATTGTCGAAAATCAGAGATGTTTCGAAGACCTGAAGCAGGTGGCAGCGCAGCTTGCGGGGCTGTTAGTGCTGGCCGCCGCCGGATCGAAAGAAGCGGCGCCCGATCATCCGATGCTCGGCGCGGCCCGCGAACTTTTTCGAGAAGCCGATGACGCCTTGCGGCGCGCTTCTCCCACTGAGCGTGCGCGGAGTCATCACGAGCATCTGGCGCGAGCGGCCGCCTTTCTGGCAATTGCTCTGAAAGAGGCGGACCGCAGCCCGAACGTGGATCGCACTCTCATCCCGCTGCGCGCTGGATACGGCGAACTCGAACAAGCCGCCGATTCACTCCCCGGCTTCGAAAAAGTCTCTTATGCGCGAGCCTGCTGTGGAGGAGCACACGTACAGTGAGCGCGTACTCATTGTGGGTGATGGAATATGCCGCGGTTCCCAACTATCCGCAGAGCGGCCTGATCTACGGTATGCACAATCAAGGCACGCGCAAGCTGCCTTATTGTTACGTCGTCATCAAGGGCCAGGGCCAGCTCGCGATGGTGGATGTCGGTTACAACCACAAGGCGCACGGCGAGGTGCTGGCCAACACCTACGGCGTTCGTGGATGGCATCCGCCGCAGGAAGTGCTGGGTGAGATTGGCATTCAACCGGCGGACATTTCGAATATCTTCATCACCCACTGCCATTTCGATCACATGGGCAACATCGAGGACTTCCCGAACGCCACGTTCTATCTGCAGGAGCGCGAGCTTTCGAAATGGGTTTGGAGCATGTCGCTGCATCGACGGTTCCGCTGGCTGATGCTGGGCATCGATCCGGCGGACATCATGCGCGCGGTGGACCTGGCCCGGCAAGGCCGGCTGGTCGCGGTGGATGGCGATCGTGAGAACGTGCTCCCGGGCGTGGATCTTCACGCCGCATTCGACACCCACACCTGGGGATCGATGTACGTCACGGTGCGCAACGACCTGGCGACGAATTCGCAAGACAGTTTCGTATTCTGCGGCGATCTGGCCTATGGCTACGAAAACCTGCGCGGACACGATCCCAAAGACCCCGAGTACATTCCCATCGGTCTCGCCACCGGCAGCCAGTTCAACGTGATCATGACTGCTGAAGAGATGGTGAAAAGCGTGGGCGGCGACGTCCATCGCGTAATTCCGCCGCACGAGGAACGATTGAAAGATTTATACCCGTCGCGGATCACGAAGGCTGGGCTTCGCATCACTGAACTGGCCCTCGCCAGTGGCGAAACCAGCCAAGTCCGATAATCTCTCTTGACCGGGATCCTCGCGCTGCCCGGGGTTATTGCTTTTCGAACACGCGTACGGAATACGCGACGCCTCGGGCGTTGATGATGGACGACGTCAGCGTTTTGCTGTCCGGCGACAGCACACGCCGATACTTGTAAGTCACCGGGCCGTTCGGCTTGTCGCGGCTCTCGAACTCCTCGGTCCGATCGTCGATCTTCTTCAAACAGACGTACGTTATTTCGCCGGTTACAAGATTCTTGTTGGGGTAAGCCTTACCGTCGAACTTGGCCGTGTACTCAGTCTTAAACAGGCTGCCGTCCGTTTCCACTTCGTCAACTTTGTAGTGCTCGTGATCCGCGCTGACATCGAAGGTCAGAATCTCACTCTTGGCGTGCGGCCCCGTGGTTTTCGCAAGATTCAATTTCCAGGTTCCGTTGAATCCGCGGATCTGGCCGAACGCCAGGCAAGCCATCGTCATGCCAAGCGCCGCAATTAGGACGCCCCTATAAGTGGATTCGCCGATCATTGTGCGAACATATTATCACGCTTAAATGAATCGCCCTATGCGCCTATTGTTGATGCCCTTGTGCTTGGCCGCGGTAGCCGCCGCTGCTCCAAATCAGGTGACCTTCAACAAGGACGTGCTTCCCATCGTTCAGCAGCATTGTCAGGAATGCCATCGCCCCAACCAGGTTGGTCCCATGTCGCTGCTGACTTACCAGGAGGCCCGGCCCTGGGCGAAAGCTATCAAAGCCGCGGTGCTGAGCAAGAAGATGCCGCCCTGGTTTGCGGACCCGAACTACGGTCACTTCCTGGAAGAGGAAGAGCGCAGGTTATCGCAGAAGGAAATCGAGACCATCCGGTCTTGGGTAGACGACGGAGCTGCTGAGGGTGATCCGAAAGACAAGCCCGCGCCCCGCCAGTTCTCGGCCGAGGGATGGAGCATCCGTCCCGACATCGTGTTCGCCATGCCGCGAGCCTATGAAATTCCGGCCAGGGGGACCATCGAATATACCGAGGTGGTGATTCCCACCGGTTTCACCAGAGACACTTGGGTATCGGCGGCGGAAATTCTTCCCAGCAACCGCGGTTACGTGCATCATATGCAGGCGTTCATCCGGCCGCCGGGATCCACCTGGCTAAAGGAGGCGAAGCCTGGCGAGTTTTACGTTCCGGTGACGTATAAGCGCGATGCGAATGGATTTCCCAGCGGTGTGGCGGGCGGGATCCAGAATCCGCAGGAGGAGCAGGAGGACTCCACCAGCAGGTACACCCAGCTAGCCGTCTATGTGCCCGGCATTGAACCGCAGAACTTTGCGCTCAGCGATTCGGCACTGCTGATTCCAGCCGGGTCGGACCTGGTGCTCGAAATCCACTACACCACGAACGGCAAGCCGGGTAGCGATCTTACCCGGATCGGACTGACGGAGGTGAAGCATCCGCCTAAGTACCGCTATCTCACTTTGGCGGATTACGCCACCAAGTTTACGATTCCTCCGGGTGATTCCAATTACGAGGTCCGTGCCGAGGGGACGTTCGCTCTGGATACCCAATTGGTGTGGCTGCAGCCCCACATGCACCTGCGCGGTAAAGATATGGAGATCCGGTTGATCTATCCCAACGGCCGATCGGAAACCATTATCAAGGTTCCCCACTACAGCTTCCAGTGGCAAATCGGCTACGACGAAGCGCAGCCGCTGCCGATCCCGAAGGGCACCAGGATGCAGGTGATCGCACATCTGGACAACTCGCCGAACAATCCCAACAATCCGAATCCCAACGTTGCCGTTCCGCACGGCGATCAGAGTTGGGAAGAGATGGTGGAAGGCTGGTTTGCCGTGATCGTGGATAAGGACATCGACGCGCGGAAGGTGCTGATCGACAGGCATGACACGGCAGGGCCGCAATAGAGGCCGGCGGCTCGCTAACTCATTTCTTGCGTCCGATGCCCAAGAGCGCGCCCGAATCATCCCGCAGCAAGCATGTTCCCATGTATTGCGCGCGCGACCGCGCTGCCGCCAGATCGTGATACACGAACGATCCCTTGACGAAAAAGTGGCATACCAGCGAACGCCGCGAATATTGAAGATCCATCCTCGCCGATCCGCCATGCAGCAGATTGGCGTGCCAGATCAAGGTGTCGCCTTTCCGAGCATGGAAATAATGCGCCTCCAGCTTGTGCTTCGCGATTAAATCCTGGATGTAGGGTTCATACTTCTGGTGATAAGGGCCGTAGCCCTCGCGTTTCAAATCGAACTCACCCAGGCCGACGTCTTTGCTGAACACGTATGGCAATTTGTGACTGCCGGGATAGTAGACCAGCGGCCCGCTATGGGGATGAATATCTTCAAACGCGATCCACGCAGCGGACAAATATCCAAGCGGATAAGTGGTCATGTGGATCGAATCGGAATGCACGCCTTGCTCGGAGCCCTTGTGCGCCAGGATGGTCTGCAGTGGTTTCGGCTCGCGCTCCATCAACAAGCGAATCCAGCGCAGCAACTGGGCGTGCTTCAATACACGGCAAAGGCTTCCGGACTTCTTGTGCGGGTTGAGAAAACGGCCGGGATAAGGATCGTTGTCACCGGCCGGCTCAGCTTCCAGCCGAATGCGGCCACCGCGAATCGCCCTCTCATAGGCGTTCCAAATCGTATCCAAAGTAGGATCGTCGATCAGCTTCTTCAGGATGATATAGCCGTCGCGAGACCACGAGCAGCATTGCTCGGCCTCTTCTTCCGTCAACTCGCCAGCCCTCAGCTTTTCATCGATGCGATCCAAGGCATCCGGCCGATCGAGCCATGGATAGGGTCCCGCATACGGAAAATGTTCCGCGCGAAAAGCCGGCACCTGTGAGAATTTGACCGCTTGATCGGCAAAGAAACTGCCTTGCATGCAAAACCATCGTATCGTAGTAGCGTTGTGATATATTCGCTTACAAACGGAGGATCGAGAAGCAGCATGCGATATCTTTGGTCTGGTTTGATAGCGGGGGCGGCGGTCTTAGCAGCGGCGCCGTATTCAAACGTCACCTATTACAAAGACGTTCTTCCCATCATGCAGAAGAATTGTCAGAGCTGCCATCGTCCCGGCGAGATCGGCCCCATGGCTTTGCTCACCTACGAGGGCACGCGGCCCTGGGCCAAGTCGATCAAGGAAGCGGTGCTGACCAAGAAGATGCCACCTTGGTTTGCCGATCCGCGTTTCGGCCACTTCGCGAATGACCGCCGTCTCACTGAAGCCGACGTCCAGACTTTGGCCGCCTGGGTGGATGCAGGTGCACCGGAAGGCGATGCCAAGGACATGCCGCCGCCCATTGAATGGCGCGACGGTTGGAATATCAAACCGGATGTTGTGATCGAAATGCCCAAGCCGTACAACGTGCCCGGGCGCGGCACCATCGAGTATACCTACTTCGTGGTTCCGAGCGGATTCACGAAGGACACTTGGGTGATCGACGCAGAAGTTCGTCCTGGAAACCGGACGGTGGTGCATCATGGCAGCGTACACATTCGTCCGCCGGGATCGCAGTGGTTGAAGGACGCCAAGGTCGGCGAAGGTTATGTGCTTCCGAAGCGCTCCGATGGCGGTGACGCGTTGCCGGCGCCGGTGGACCCGAGTGTAAATGTGAGCAATGAGTGGCTGCTGGGATATGTGCCCGGCATCCAGCCGCAGAACTATTTCGATCTGGACCACAAAGCCGCCAAACTGATCCCTGCCGGATCCGACATCGTTTTCGAAATGCACTACACTACGAACGGCAAACCGGCCACCGATCAAACCAAGGTCGGGTTTGTGCTGGCCAAGGAACCACCGCAGTATCGGCTGCTGACGGTGCCGGTGGCCGGCGCGGACTTCACCATTCCTCCCGGCGATGCGAACTATGCGGGTCACACGGTGGCGCAGTTCGATACGCCGGTGCAGCTGATCTACTCGCAGCCCCACATGCATCTGCGCGGCAAGGACATGGATATTCGCCTGGATTATCCCAACGGCGAGCACGAAACGCTGGTCAGCGTTCCGCACTACGACTTCAGCTGGCAGACCATTTACTTCGAGCAAAAGCCGCTCGATATTCCCAAGGGCACCAAGATTGAGCTATTCGCGCACTGGGACAATTCGGTGAACAACAAGTACAATCCAGACCCGAAGGCCACCATCCGCTGGGGCGATCAAAGCTGGGATGAGATGCTGTTCGCGTGGGTGGGCGTGGTGGTGCCGCGCGATACGGATCCTGAAAAAGTGATGGCGAAACCGGCCAATATCGCCGCCGCGACGCCAGCCGCCGGCAGCCAACGCTAGAGCAACCGGCAGGCTTCATCGAAAGCCAGGCGCGGATTCCGCGGGAAGAGCTTCGACGCATCGCCATAGCCGAGATTGCACAGGAAGTTCGACTTCACATCGATGAATGCTGGCGGATTACCCGCCGATGCGGAAAAAAACTCCGCGTCCACCTTAGCATTGTCGAAACCCGACATCGGACCGCAGTCTAATCCCAGCGCTCGAGCGGCAATGATCAGATACGCTCCCTGCAAACTGCTATTGCGAAACGCGGTGATGTCGGCCAGCTTCTGATTGTTGGCAAAGTTATCGCGCATTGCGGGGTTGTGCGGGAACAGCTTCGGGGTGTGCTCGTAGAACTTCAAATCGTAGCCTACGATAGCGGTCACAGGCGCTTTCATGGTCTTGTCCACATTCGTCGGACCCAAGGCGGGCAGCAGCCTCTGCTTGGCTTCGGCGGTTCGCAGAAATAAGATGCGCGCCGGGTTCGAATTGGCGCTGGTAGGCCCGTTTTTCATCACTTCGTACAGTTGGTGCAGCAGATGGTCGCTGACCGGTTTATCCAGCCAGGCGTTGTGAGTCCGGGCTTGGTGAAAGAGAATATCCAGAGCGTCGTTACTAAGCGAAGTATTCATTTTGTCGGAATAGGAAATTGAATTTACCTGCGAACAGCCACGATTTGATCGCCATCGATGTAGGCGATGTAGATAGCGCCCTGCATGGCAGCGTAGCCCTTGGATTTCGAGCCCTTGGAAGTTTCAAATGAGCGCGTAGCGAGACCGTCTTCGCTCTTGCCGGCTATCGCCCGCACAGCGAGTTTTCTGCCATCCACAGCCTCGGCCTGGGTCAGACGAAACGTTAGCTTGTGTCCGCCGATGCCGAGAAACCTCTTCTTTCCAGATTCGCCCATCACGGCGCCCATCACCGTGGCTCCCTTCGCGATCACCGTTTTGTCGCCCACCAGCAGACCTTCGGTCACCTTGAAGCGTAGCGCCTGCCCCTCGGAGGCATCGACGGGAACATCTTGGTCAAGATTCACCACGAATGGTAATGCATCGCTCACCATTACTGGTGTCGTAATCAGCGGCTTGGGCGGCGCAGGCGGTGGCGGAGCCGGAGTGGCAACCGGCGTGGGCGCAGGTGCGGCCGGTGGTGCAACCGGTGTGGGTATGGTGGGAAGAACCACGACAGGCTTATCCACTTTTGGTTTTGGCGCGCGCTTCGCTTTCGCACTTTTGGGGGCATCCTTGGCGGCACTGGCAGGAGGAATAGCGGGGGCGGTTTCAGAGGGAGGCGTCGCTGCGGGAGGAGTTTCCGCTGGCGTCGCTGTCGCTGGAGCAGGCTCTGAGGACGTTGCGGCCGCCGGAGGGACGCTTGCAATTGCGACGGCCGCGGCCTGATGGCTCTTCCACCAATACCAGGCGCCGATGCCGGCTCCTGCGACCAGAGCGCAGCCGATCAGACCGAGAATCAGCACCAACATTCTGGGAGAAGTTCCCGATCGCCGAGGGCCGACGCGCGACGGCGCGATAGGAGGCTGCCTCACCCCATTGGGGGCTTTGGTCGGAGGCCGATTCCCTGAGGTCTTCGCGGGATCAGTCTTTGTCGGAGTGGTCGCCGGGCCAGTCTTGCTTGGATCAGTCTTGGTTGGGTCAGTCTTGGTGGGCCCATTAACAGGAACCGTAACACTCGGCATCGGTGCGCGTTCAGGCGGCTGCGCCCTTTCGGCTTTAAATGACGGTTCTGATTCCGTGGAAACCGACGCCATAGCCCCGGGCGCGGAGGCTGCGGCCTGGAACGCTGAGGGCAGCACGGGCGAAGATGCTGCAATCGGAACCGGCGAGGCGAAGTGGCCCTGGGGATCTAACTGCCGCTGTAACGTCAGCAGCGCTCCTTCAATCTCCTTCATGGATTGCCACCGGGCCGAGGGTTCTTTCGGCAGGCAGCGCAGCACAATCTGCTCGAGCAAGGGCGGAACATCCGGCGACGCTTGATATATTGGTTTAACGTCGTCGCGCAAGATTGAGGAGAGCGTAGAGATACCGGATCGCCCTTCGAATGCCCGCCGGCCCGTCAGCATTTCGTACATCACGGAACCGAACGAGAAAATGTCGGATCGCACATCCACGCGTTTGCCTTCGGCTTGTTCGGGCGACATGTAGCTCACCGTCCCGATGATGGACCCTTCGCGCGTCAAAGCCGTATCCATGGTGTTCTCGTCGCCGGTGTGGCCGGACATTCCCGCATCCACCCACTTGGCGAGACCGAAGTCGAGCACCTTTACCAGGCCCGACATGGTCACCATGATATTGGATGGCTTTAGGTCGCGATGAATGATGCCAGCAGAGTGAGCAGCAGTGAGGGCACTCGCGATTTGCGCGGCGTATTGCAGTGCCTGCGCCGGCTCTAGCCCTCCGGCGGGAGTCAAATCCCGCAGCGTTTTGCCGCTAATGTATTCCATTACGAGGCATTGCACATCTCCTTCGGAGACAATGTCATACAACGTAATGATGTTGGGATGGTTGAGGGCCGACGCCGCCTGCGCTTCCTGGAAGAAACGGCGCTTGCGTTCAGGATCCGTCGAAAGGCCTGGTGACAGAATTTTTACTGCGACCAGACGATTGAGCCGGCTGTCTTGTCCCTTGTAAATCTCACCCATTCCGCCGGCGCCAATCTTGTCGATTAGTTGGTAGTGAAGTATCTTTTTGCCGACCATGGTGCCTAACGTGCGAACGGTGCGCTCACGCGCATTATGACGCGAATGAGAGGGCCAGCGCAATCAGGGCCGAACATGGGTGGGGACGGCGGGTTTGGGTTTGGCACTGGTTGTATACACTATGCTGGAACCTGATGCGATTCATCGATCATGAAGAAGTGGCCCGCAGGCTTACCTATGAGCTGTGTATTCCGATTGTGCGCGATGCCATGATCGCGTTTTCGAGCGGCCAAACGAAGCAGCTTTTGCGGTCCATCATCCCCTTGTCAAACGGACGTTTGTTCGGCGTTATGCCGGGGGCGATGGGCGGAGTTGGTCCGTTCGGAGCGAAGCTGATCAGCGTCTTCCAGGACAATTTCGCGAAGGGGATCCAATCCCACCAGGGCCTCGTGATTCTATTCGATCCCGATTCCGGCGCGCCGGTATGCGTAGCCGATGCCGGCGAGATCACTGCCATCCGAACGGCCGCGGCCAGCGCGGTTGCGACAGATGCTTTGGCGCGCAAAGACGCTCGGCGCCTCGCGATCCTGGGCTACGGCGAACAGGCCGGCACTCACGCGCGAGCCATCGGCAAAGTGCGCAAGCTCGAATCCATCGTGGTGTGGGGACGGGGGATGGAACGCGCACGAGCTTTCGCGGAGCGCATGCAGGCAGAGCTTGGATTGCCGGTGGTCCCCGCCGCAAGCGTGGAAGAAGCAGTGAGTGAGGCGGACATTATCTGTACCGTCACGGCGGCATCCGAGCCAATCTTGAAGGGCTGCTGGGTGCGGCCGGGTACTCACGTGAACGTGGTGGGTTCCGGTTTCAAGGGTCCAGCGGAGGTGGATAACGACTTAGTGGTTCGCTCGCGCTTCATCGCCGACAGCCGGGAGGGCGTGCTGCAACAAGGCGCTGAGTTTCTCCGAGCCAAGGCGGCGGGCTTGGTAGGTGACGACCACATTGTCGCTGAGATCGGACAGGTGTTGGCGGGCAAAGCGGAAGGCCGGCGATCGGCGGACGAGATCACGGTATACAAATCGCTGGGGCATGTGGTGCAGGATTTGGCAAGCGCATGGGCGCTGTATAGGGTGGATAAGAATGCGGCGTCAAGCTTTCATCCGGAAGTTTTTTCAGGCTAGGTGCTGTCGACGAACCCAGGGATCCCCCGGCTTGACGCGCTCGGCCCACCAGCCCAATGGTAGATCTACCAATTCGTTCAAGCTGGGATCTTCATCGATCGGATGGTGAAGGCAGGAAATTATCGGTTTGGCGTCGCCAGCCATGCTGTCGCCGAGAAACTGCCATGCTCCATCTTCAAGGTCGTGCGAAACGTAGGTGACAGGTTCGATACCCGTATGAACAGCCTCCGATAGGAAAGCCCGCGTATGCGGCGGATCGGGGAACTTCCAATTGAGCAGGCTGCTGTCAGGATCGGCCGAGGCCCAGAAATCATTTTCGACGATGGTCATTTGGGAGCTAGACTGCATGAGCGGCTGGCGAAATGTCTCGTCAAAGCCAGCCTCTTCCGGAAAGCGATTCTCGCGGTCCGGGTAAACGGCCTGAAGAACCGGAAAATCGGCGCCGCCGTAATACCATGTCGCCCAGCCCATTAAGTGTTTCACCCACTTTGGATCAACTGGGCGAAACACGCATTCCACGTCGCCCAAGATTTCGCGGTGACGTCCTTCAGATAAATTAGAACCAGCGCGCAACCGCCTTGCGGCTTCGTTCAGTAGAAAGAGCGCTGTCTCCTCTCGAAGTCCAACCGTGATGATTTCTGGGGTGTCGCAGGTATCGTAAACGCCCAGAGTGTAGGACCATCCAGGGCCTGCACTACTGCCCTTGACCTGAAGCACGCTACAACCAAATTCTTCGATGTTGGCGATGGTGCGCTGCTCGCTACCGGTCAGCGGTCCTGCGCGAAAGCGCCGAGTGCGTTCTGTCTCGAAATTCCGGTTGGATCCAGTCATTTTTTTAGGATGCTTCCCATAAGCTTACCTAACAAATCTGGCTGAGTCGATATGCTCCCTGCGAGCTACGGCGAGTTTGCGACAATAAAGCCGAAAGGCCTTTGTGAAAACAATCCTGTTTCTGCTCGTGAGCGCTGCGCTGCTGCTTGGCGCCGGAGTCGTTACTAAGCTCAATTACCCGGTCGCTCCCAAGGGCGATCAGGTGGACGATTATCACGGCGTCAAGATCGCCGATCCCTATCGCGGGCTGGAGAATGCCGACGCGGCGTCCACCGAAAAGTTTGTCCAGCAGGAGAACGAACTCACCTTTGGTTATCTGGCGAAGCTGCCCGGGCGCGACGCCATCAAGAAGCAGCTCACCGATCTGTGGAATTACGAGAAATTCGGCGGTTTCTACAAAGCCGGAAATCATTATTTCTATTTCCACAATTCGGGCCTGCAAAACCAGTCCGTCGTGTACGTCACGGACTCGCTCACCGGGCCGGGGCGCGTGCTGCTCGATCCGAACACTTATCGCAAGGATGGAACGGCAGCGCTGGCGGGCGCGTCGACCAGCTGGAACGGGAAGCTGTGGGCTTATGCGGTGGCGCAGGCAGGTTCGGATTGGAAAGAGTGGCGCGTGCGCGACGTGGCCAGCGGCAAGGATTTGCCGGATCTGGTCGCAGTGGACCAAGGCCGAAGAAGTTTCATGGGCGGCGGACGATCGCGGGTTTTTCTATACGCGCTTTCCCGAGCCTCCTCCGGAAAAGTTGCTCACCGTTGCGGCCCTCAATCAAAAGGTTTACTTCCACAAGCTGGGCGATCCACAATCGGCGGACAAACTGGTTTACGAACGGCCGGATCATCCCAATTGGGGCATCGAACCGCTGGTGATGGAGGGCAGCCGATATCTGCTTTTCTACATGTACACGGGAGTGCCCGGGAAAAATTTGCTCGCCTATCAGGATCTGAACGCGGCGAGCCCGAAAACGATGATGCTGATTCCATCCGCCGATTTTGGGTATGACCCCATCGCCGTGATCGGTTCCTCGCTTTACCTGAAGACCAACGACGGAGCCGAGCGCGGCCGCGTGATCGCGATGGACATCGAGCATCCCGAGCGCGCGAAATGGAAAGAAATTGTTCCCGAGGGCGCCGAGACGCTGGATGGCGCGCAGATCGCCGATGGCAAACTTCTGCTCTCCTACATGAAGGACGCGCATTCGGTGGCGAAGCTGGTGGGCTTGGATGGCAAGGCTCCACAGGACATCGCGATGCCGGGCATCGGCTCGGCTGGCTGGTCTGGCGCGAGGCTCAACGACAAAGAAATGTTCTACGGGTTCGACGGCTTCACCATTGCGCCGGGTGTTTACCGCCTGGATCTGGAGACTGGAAAGAGTACCCGGATTCGACAGAGCAAGGTGGCCGTCGATTTGTCGCAGTACGAGACCAAGCAGGTTTTCTATTCGAGCAAAGATGGCACTCGCGTTCCCATGTTCTTAAGTTACAAAAAAGGGCTGAAGCTGGATGCGCAGAATCCGACGCTGCTTTACGCCTATGGCGGGTTCGACATCCCCGAAACGCCTGGCTTCCGGCCGGCCTACGTGGAATGGATGCAGATGGGCGGCGTGTACGCGGTGGCGAACATTCGCGGCGGTTCCGAATATGGCGAGGCCTGGCACCAGGCGGGGATGCGCGCCAAGAAGCAGAACGTGTTCGACGATTTCATTGCGGCGGGTGAGTGGCTGATCGCGAACAAATATACGTCGACGCCCAAGCTGGCGATTTATGGGGCCAGCAATGGTGGCTTGTTGATCGGCGCAGTGTTGAACCAGCGGCCGGATTTGTTCGGCGCGGCGATGCCGGCGGTGGGCGTTATGGACATGCTGCGCTTCCAGAACTTCGGGTTCGGGACGCAATGGGTGGGCGAGTACGGCTCTTCGGCCAATCCGGAAGATTTCAAGGTGCTGCGAGCGTATTCGCCACTACACAACATTCGCAAAGGCGCGCAGTATCCGCCCACGCTGATCACCACATCGGACCATGACGATCGCGTGATGCCCGGCCATAGCTTGAAGTATGCGGCCACGTTGCAGCAAGCGCAGGAGGGTCCGGCGCCGATTCTGATTCGCATCGAAACCCGCGCGGGGCATGGGGCTGGGAAGCCGACTACCAAGCAGATCGACGAGTGGGCAGATCGTTTCGTGTTCCTGAAGAGCGCGCTCAAGATTGGTCCAAACAAGACTGGACCCAAAGAAACGGGATCCTAGCGGCGGGCGGATGCTCGACAAGCCTTTTCGTCCCGAGACGCGCATTGTCCGGCGCAACCATGCCGGGCGCAGCGGGGCACTTTTGCCGCTCGATCATTCAGCCGACATTTGCGTCGTCGGCGCGGGCATCTCGGGTGTTTCAGCGGCGATTGAAGCAGCGCGGTTAGGGCGGAAGGTCATCCTGATCGATGGTTTGCCCGCGCTGGGCGGTCAAGCCGTGAACTCGATCATCGGAATGATCGTGGGACTGTTCGGCAATCCGCCGCGGAACAAACAACTGACGCACGGGATCGCCGACGATATCATTCGCGATTTGAGCGCCACTGGCGATCTGCACGTCGTGATGGGCGGCGTGTCGTTGAACGCGTTGTATAACGAGGTCGCGCTGGGCCGCTGGGTGGAGCGGCAGGTGCTCGATCTCAATATCGTGCCACTGCTGGGAGCGATTTTGCGGAGCGTTCAGCGCGCAGGGTCCAGGATCACCGCGCTGGAATTGTCTACGCGTTACGGAGACGTGTTGGTGCGTGCCGATGGATTCGTCGATGCGACCGGTGATGCCGCCGTTGTTTGGGGCGCTGGTTTGGAGTGCCGCGAGCCGGCCGAGGGCGTGATTTACGGGTCGCAAATGATCGTGATCGAGAATTTCAATGAGGCGTGTAAGCCCAGCCGTGCCGATATGTCGGAGCGCATTCGTGAGCGCGGGGCGGAATACGGGATGATTCGCCGGGATGGCTTCGCGATGAGCTTTCCGGGGCGGGCGACGGCGGTAGTGAACATGACGCACATTGAGAATCCGATGGATCCGTTTGGAGCATCGAAGACGGGCCTGGAAGGCAAGGATCAAGCGGACCGGACCATGAAGTTTCTGCGGTCCGAATTTCCCGCCGCATTCGGAGAAGCGCGCGTGCGTTCCTACGGGTTGCCAGGCATCCGGCAAACGCGTTGGATTGTCGGGCGCCATCACCTAACCATGGACGAGGTGCGCCAGGGCGTGAAATTTCCCGACAGCATCGCGCGCACCGCCTGGCCGCTGGAGCAACATCACAACGCCGAAGGCTATGTCTGGGAGCCGTTCGACGCAGACCATGTGCACTACGTGCCGCTCGGGAGTTTGACGCCGCTGGGAATAGACAATCTGGTGGCGGCCGGGCGCTGTATCGATGGCGATGCGACGGCGTTGTCCAGCGTACGCGTGATGGGGCCGTGCATCGCAATGGGCGCTGCCGCTGCGCATGCTCTGGATCTGGCGGGGAAGGGAAGCGTCCATGATATTGATCTGGAGGCGCTGCGGAAGAGGTTGGCCGCGAACGTGGATGATTGATGCCGTGTGAGAGAATAGTGCCAGGCGGAACACTTGATTTCGGTGACCAACGAACAGGTTTATATTCTGGTTGGCATTCCGATGCTGTTTAACGCCACGTTGATAGGGCTTGTTATCGCCTACCTCAACGCCAAGATCGGCAAGGTGGAATCAAGGATGGACGCACGCTTCGACGCCGTTAATACCCGCTTGGACGGCATCAACACGCGCTTCGACGACATGCGCGATCTGTGGCGCGCCGAGCTGCGGCGAGTGGAAGAAGTGCTCGATGCGCGGCTGAAGCACATCGAAGAGCGCGGCTAGTTGACCAAGCGATGTTCCTCGCTGATGACGAAAAGTCCATGCTGGATGGCGCGGGTGGCGTCGCCAAACAAAAAGCAATGGAATTGTTGGTGCGCTACGCGAACGCCTTAGGGGCGGATCGCTTCGTTGACACCCACAACATTGCGGGCGTACCCGGATCGTCGACCCTATTTCTACACAAATATTTCGAAGAACATGCGGGCAATGGAAGCTTTGAAGCGGTCTTTTCCCTCTACGATCTGGATGCAGCCGAAGTGATGACTGTCCCCGCGGGTTCAGGGAATTGCTGCCATTTGCAGGGCGGAATGGATCTTGCGCATTGGTCGGAACTTGGGATGAGCCCGGAGGCGATGGAACACCAGCGTGCCGACGAAGCGGAACTGGCGCGGCACGGCGTCCGCATCATGAAAACCTGCACACCGTATCTGGCGGGCAATCTGCCTGTGAAAGGCGAGCATTGCGCCTGGATGGAATCGTCCGCGGTTGTTTATTGCAATTCCGTGATCGGCGCGCGCACCAATACGGAGGGCCGCGAGAGCACCAGCGCCGCGATGCTCACCGGCAAGATTCCCGACTGGGGTTTTCATCGCGATGAACATCGCCACGCCACACACCTCGTCGAAGTACAAACGCCGGTTGAGAGCGTGATGGATTGGGGCATGCTTGGCTATTTCATCGGCGACGTGGTGGGAGAGTACATTCCTGTATTGACAGGCGCTATCCGCCAGGCCGATCCACTGCGCCACAAACATTTCGGCGCCGCCGCTGCATCATCGGGCGGCGTGGAGATGTACCATATCGCCGGCGTGACGCCTGAGGCCGAGACTTTGGAGATGGCGCTCGGCGGACGGAAGCCCGTGGTCATCCAATATGGCGATGCGGAACGCCGTCGCGTGTATGAAACGTTGAACGCGAATGGGCGCAACCCGAATGTCGATTATGTGATGCTGGGTTGCCCTCACGCGTCGATCGAACAGTTCCGCGAAGTGGCCCGGCTGCTGGATGGCAAGAAGATCAAGACGCATCTGTGGATGTTCACCTCGCGCGCGGTGAAAACCGTCGCCGATATGAGCGGGTTCACCAGGCTGATCGAGGACGCCGGCGGCGTGGTGATGACCGATACTTGCTCGGCGATTGCGCGCGCCGTGCCCAAAGGCACCAAGGTAGTGGCCCTCGATTCGGCGAAACAGACCCACTATCTGCCTGCGATGGTGGGCGTGGAAGCGTGGTTTGGCACCACCGAAGATTGCATCCACGCGGCCGTGACCGGGCGCTGGGCGGGCGAGTTGCCCTGCGGGTTGCCCTGAATGGAGACGCGATGATCGTGCTGCATGGACGCGGCATCGTTGGCGGTTGCGCGGAGGGGGAAGCGCTGGTGACGCACGAAACGATTTCCGGATGGGGCGGCATCGATCCGATGACTGGAACCATCATCGAGACACGGCACGAGCTGCGCGGGCAGAGCTTCAAAGACAAGGTGCTGGTGTTTCCGGGCGCCAAGGGATCGTCGGGATGGTCGAATGCATTTCACATGACGCGTCTCACGAAATCGGCGCCGCTGGCGATGGTGTTCAATCAGATGACAACCAAGATCGCTCTCGGCGCGGTGGTCACCCGGGTGCCTGCGGTGACGGAGCTGGATCAAGATCCGCTCAGCGTGATCGAGACCGGCGATTGGGTGAAGGTGGATGGCGACCGCGGCGTGGTGGAAGTCACCAAGCGCCATTAGTCGAGATTACGGTTTCGAGGGCAGCTCGAACACCCACAGCTCCGCGCCCCCGCCCTGCGGGTTCTTGATCTCGGGCACCAACGGAGGCCACGTAGCGGCATGTGCGCCCCCATTGCCCACCACCACGGCCACGTACTGCTTACCATTCACCATGTACGTGATCGGGCAGGAACTCGGCACGTCGTTCAAGCGCGTCTCCCAAAGCACCTTGCCGTTCGATTCGTCGTAAGCGCGAATGTAGCGATCGAGCGAACCGTCGAACACGATGCCGCCCGCGGTGGCCAGAGCGCCGGTGGTCTGCGGCGCGCGCTGGCGATCGGTCCAGACCACTTTGCGCGTTTCCAGATTTATGGCTTCGAATCGCCCATACTTGCCGTCGCCATCCAGCCGCGGCCGGATGGTCACGCGGACGCCGGAGGTAAGGAATCCACGCTCACCCTTAGCCACCGGAATCAGATCCATGCAGGACTCCACCAGCGGCACATAGAGAATCTTGGTGTCTGGATTCAGCGCCCCAGGTATCCAGCTCTTGGCGCCGCCCGCGTGCGGGCAGACGGTCTTGGTCTCGCCATCGCCCATCACCACCGCGTGATTAATGGTCTTTGCGCCGGTTACCGGATCGGCCGACGCAATCACGTTTTGCAGACCCAGATCCACCGAGAACGCATATTTGCCGGTGGCCGCATCCAGCGCGTCATAGAAGGCTTCCTTGCCCGCCGTCACCACGATCCTCTTGGTCGCGCCGTTCAGCGGGAGATTAATCAACTGGCGCTCAAACGCCCAGTCCAGATCCCACTGATCGTTGGCGACGTGCTGGTAATGCCAGACCAGCTTGCCGGTGTCTGGATCGAACGCCAGCGTGGTGTCGGTGTACAGGCCATCGTTGGTAATGCCGGGCTCCTTCGATGCATTCACCAGCGGACCGGTGTCGTAGGTCTGCGCCGCCCCAAAGAAGACCAGGTTCAGCGCGGGATCGTAGCTGCCGGCGGTCCATACCGATGCGCCGCTGCGCTTTTCGAGCGGCAGGCCGTTCCAACTGTCGCCGCCCGGTTGACCGGGATGCGCGATAGTGTAAAAACGCCAGGCTTCCTTGCCCGTGACGGCATCCAGCGCGACAATCATATTGCCGCCCGGGCCCTGTCCGACGGTGCCGACGATTACCTTGCCCTTGGCCACGAGAGGACCGCCGGTCATTTGCTGTCGCGGATTCTTCTCCCGATCCAGAATCTCGTGATCCCACGCCACCTCGCCGGTCTTCATGTCCAGCGCCACTACATGCAGGTCCGAGGTATCCATGAATATGTGATTGCCATAGATGGCGATATTGCGCTTCACCAGGTTGAGGAAGCCCACCTTAGGCTTCGGTAAATCGCGCGAATATTGCCACAGCAGGTCGCCCGTCACCGCATCCAGAGCTTGCATATGATCGCCGGAACTGTGCACGAAGATGACGCCGTCGTGGACCAGCGGCGTGTTTTCGTTGGCGCCCGGGAATAGCGACCAGCTCCAGACCGAGCGCAACTGCCCGACGTTCGATCTGTTGATCTGCTTCAGCGGGCTGAATCCCTGGTCGTCATAAGTGCGGCGCCAGGTGAGCCAGTCGCCGGCGGGAGGATTTTGCAAGAGAGCGTCGGTTACCGGGGTAAGTTTGTCGAGCGGATTTGATTTGGGCGGCGCGGGAATCAGGCTGGCGAACGGCGAGAGTCCTCCGCCCGGGCTGGCATTGGCCGCGGCTCTGGGCCTTCCGTTAGCATCGCTCGGCTCGCCGCCGGGAAGGTTCTTCGCGTCCAGCGGCACGCCATTCGATTGAAGAACGAAGGCTGTGATCTGCTGATAGGTTCCGGCGCCCAGTCCACCGGCGTTACTCGGCGGCATTTTGGTGCGCAGGTAGTCGTATAAATCGCTGACGCTCTTACCACCCCATTGCGCCGTAAAGGCTGTGCCCTTCAGCGGCGGAGCGAACTCACCGTCATCCAAGCTCGATCCGTGACATCCGGCGCAGTTCTGCGCGTACCCGGATTGGCCTTCAGTCGCTTGAGCCGCTGTGAAACTTCCCTGGGTCTGCGCCTGGCTGGATAGGGCGAGTGCCATTAGCGCACTGGGGATCAAGATGGGTTCGAGTCGCATTTGCATGCCTAGTTTATAACTCTGCGTGCATCCCGATCAACATCTGCACGCAAGACTCTGTCGGAAACAATTCTCAATGCCTGGATGTATCGAGCTTCCCGCACGTTTTGCATAAGCTGCTCCCAATGAACCCGCCCGTAGACGATCTTCACGTCTTTCTCCGCCAGGTCCACCTCGCCTGCCCATATGCGCCGCTGATAGTCCCTGAATTCGGGCACTCGACCAATCCAATCGATCGGCTGGCCTGACGAACCTAGGCTCAAGAAAGCCATGCTGTAGAACAAGTGGGCGATCTGCTGCATGAGATGGAACCGGGCTAGCTGGTACTGATTGGGCGCGACCTCGAAATATTCCTCAAGAAAAGCCGCTTCCTCTTGGTCATTGGTGACCACCTGATTCGCAACCACAGCCAGGTCGGCATACCGATCGTTCAGGAAAGCAGCTTCCCAATCCACCAGCCATATGCGTTGTCCGTCGAAAAGGATATTGTCCGGCTTGAACAGGTCGTTGTGGCTCGACACCATCTCCGCATCGTCGTGCGGATAGACCGCCGCCAATTCCGCATACCGGGCGAAGAACTCCTCGTTTTCGGCTTTGGGAAGAATGTTCGCAGCCTGAAACTTCTGGAGGTATCCATCCAGCATCGGTCCTTTGTCGATCAGGAACGTGCAGGTGGTGTTATAAGGAGCTCTGCCAAACGGCGGTAGCGAATGGAGCGTCCGCAGCGAAGCTGGTAACCGGACCCGAGCCTCCGATACCGAAAGAGGTTCAGCCTCCACGAAATCCGTGATCGAAATCTTGTCCTCAATGTTGGTGTGCCAGACACGTGGCGCCAAGCCTGCGTCAGCCGCCGCCCGCATGCTGGTGTAGTGCCGCGTCGGGTCCTCGGTTCGCGTGATGATCTTCAATAAGTATGGCGATCCGCGCACGATGATGCGAAAGACGAGCGACGAGGTGTGCCCTTTGGTAATCCGCGATATGTCTTCGAACTCGGTTACCCCGAAGGCCTCGTGCAGGCCCTCGATCACAGCGGCAAGCTTCTCTTGTGGAATCATGCTCGGATGATACGATCCTCGCTGATGTTAATCGAATGCAGGATCGAAAATCCAGACCTTGGCTTACTCGCTACGCAGCGCTTGCACGACATCCACTCTCGCAGCCTTCGCCGCGGGGATTACAGATGCTGTTATGGCAGCGATGAGCAGAACTAAAGCCGAACCGGCCACAGGTAGCACGCCCGGCAGCTTCAGATCTCCGAGAAAAGTGCCGGCCAGCTGGGCCAGCCCAAAGCCGCACGCAAAGCCAAGCACAAGTCCGCCAACTCCGATGAACGCGCCTTCTCCCACCACCCGCGAAAGCAGATGCCGCCGCTGCGACCCAACGGCCAGCCGGATGCCGAACTCCCGCGTCCGTCCGCTCACCGAGAATGCTAGAACGCCCGCAACGCCGACCACGGCAATGAGCAGCGCTACTCCGGCGAAAACACTGAACACGACCACATTGAGCCGATCCGAGGAGAGCACCTCCGTACGGACGTCATCCAGTGTGGCGGCGTGTTCCACGGGCTGGTCCCCGGACATATTGTGCATAATTCGCGTGATGGGTGTAACCAAAGCGTAAGGATTGGAGCTCACGTGAACGAACAGGCCCCCTCCTCCCATGGCTGCCTCCTGAGCGAAAGGACAATACATGGTCATGGTGGGAACCGGTACAACGTTGACGTCGTCCATGTCCGCCACCACGCCGATAATGCGCTGCGGCGCGGCGTTCACCAAGGGAACGAATTTCAGGATTGGGTCATCCCACATCAGATGATGGTTCAACGCATCGCCATTGGGGAACATCCGCCGTGCAACACTCTGGCTGATAATCGTCACTGGCTCGCTACCGTCGCGGTCGGCATCGTTGAAATCCCGTCCTTCGATGAGAGGCAAGCCCAGCGTTGCAAAAAATCCGGGCGAGATGATCCGAACCATTGCACGCGGATGTTCTTCACCCGGCGCTGGAACGTGGCCATCGACTGCGATTTGGAAGGCAAAGCGACTGTCGGTGCGCCACGGAACGGCCGAGCCGACCGCGACGTTTTGCACACCGGGCAGTTCACGGATTCTCCGCGTTGCTTCCCGGTAATAATCCACTATTTGCCGGGGCGTTCTTCCCTCATGCATGACCGGCACATCCACTGCGAGCACCTGGTGGGTGTCGAAAGGCGTCTGGGCAGCTTCGAGCGAAAGGAGCGTTTTCACGAATGCGCCGGCCGATGCCACCAGCACGAACGAGGCGGCGATTTGAACTACGGCGAAGACTCTCAATTTTCGATTCGCGGCGCTGGTAACACGCGGGCCCCCGGTGGAAAGACCGAATCCCTGGGCGCCTCCCGAAGACGGCAGGCGTGGAACGAATGCCAGAAGCGCGGCTGCAACCACGGCTAGTCCCATCCCCACCCAGAGCATGCTCGAATCCACTGTGAGGTCCAGGGCACGCACGGAATAGCGGGAAGCGTATCGCGCGAGCACGGATACCAGAGGTTCCGCGATCAGTACGCCGATGGCTGCGCCCACGGCGCACAGCAGCAGGCTTTCGGCCAACAGGGTACGACGCAAAGCACCGCTGGTGGCCCCCAGCGCAGCGCGTATGCCGAGCTCGCTTTCGCGGCGCACGGTCCGCGCGAGAATCAGGTTGGCGACGTTGGAGCAGGCGATCACAAAGACCAGCAGCGAGGCCGCCATCAGCACCAGCAATATGGTCCGCGCTCCCGACGTCAGCTGATCGCGCAGTTTCACGACGCTAATCCGGTAGTCCGATTTGGCCGGATACGCCTCCGGATGCTCCCGCTTCATGGCCCCGTACACCGTACGCAACTCCGCACGCGCTTGTTCCAGATCCGCACCCGGCGCGAGCCTGGCGAACAATTCGGTCATGCGGTGAATCCGCCCGGTGACCATGGTGGCTGAAAGATGATGCGCGCTGGTGACGATGTTGGCGATAATTTCCGTGTCCTGGGGATACGGAACGCATGGCTCCAAAACGCCCACCACGGTGGCTGGGCGCGCATCGATGAACGAATCGAGCCGGATTTTCTTGCCGATCACGGAGGGATCGCTCTTGAGCGCACCGGACCAAAAACGATACGTCAATACCACCGCCCCAGCCGCATTCGGACCGTCGTCCTGCGCATCGAGCAACCGGCCGAGCACCGGGCGCAAACCCATCACCTGGAAATACGATCCTCCCACCACCCCGGCCTGAACCGAGCGCGGCTCACCCAGCCCTATCATGGTGAACCCAACGGTGGAGAAATCGCCGAATGAACTCAGCGTCTTCACGCGGGAGCGCAAGTCCTGGATCTCCGGCACTGAGAAGTCCTCATTGTCGCTGCCCGCGCCTGGCGCACTCTGCCGGATGTAGACCAGGCGATCCTCGTCACGATTCACCAGCGGGCGCAGCAGCACGCCGCGCACCAGGCTGAACATCGCGGCATTGGCGCCGATTCCGAGGGCCAGCGTGGTTACTACAGTAACCGTGAGGCCTTTGGCGCGCGCCAGGGAGCGGGCGCCGACTTTCAGCTCACCGAGGAAAGCCACTATGCTCTCGATCATACCGTTCCCCTTTCAGACAAACTTAATCAGGATACTTGCGCAAGTCTGTTGCCTCCGGGCCTGATAGAAACAATGGCCGTTACATTCGACGCCATTCGATTGAGTGTTCGTTTTCGGAATTTGAACGTTCGGAACGAGACACGATTGAGCTAGAATCAGACTTAATTTTATCGCTCAAGATTTTATCGCTCGCTCGAGATTTTATCGCTCAAGGAGGCGTGTCTAAGAGTGTCGCCTCACGAATCCGGATCTAACGAACCGGAGACCGAAGTTACCCAGGCAATCACGTCCGGCGGGACGATCGAAGCGCTGGATATCGGTCCCTATCATCTGCTCAGGCCAATCGGCCGCGGCGGGATGGGCGAAGTGTGGCTGGCTGAGCAAAGGGAGCCGGTGCGCCGGCGCGTCGCCATCAAGTTGATCAAAGCCGGAATGGACACGCGCGAAGTAGTGGCGCGATTCGAATCCGAACGGCAGGCGCTGGCCCTGATGGACCACCCGGCCATTGCGAAAGTTTTCGACGCCGGCTCCACGCCGCAGGGGCGCCCGTTCTTCGTGATGGAGTACGTGGTTGGTATTCCGATCACGGAGTACTGCGACAAGCACAAGATGACTACGCGCCAGCGCCTGGAGCTCTTCATTCAAGTCTGCCAAGGCGTGCAGCATGCGCACCAGAAAGCCATTATTCATCGCGACTTGAAACCATCCAACATCCTGGTGGGCGAGGTGGATGGAAAACCAATGCCCAGGATCATCGATTTCGGCGTCGCCAAAGCCACCGCGCAACAGCTAACGGCCGAGACCTTGTATACGCACCTCGGCGCCATCGTGGGGACGCCGGGATACATGAGCCCGGAACAGGCCGACTCCACCGGCGTGGATGTCGACACGCGCACCGATGTGTATTCGTTGGGAGTGGTGCTGTATGAACTGCTGGCGGGTACACTCCCGCTGGATTTTCGGAATTTGTCGTTCGAGGATGTTTTACGGCGGCTGCGGGATGAGGATGCGCCGGCTCCCAGTACCAGGCTGCGAACGCTCGGTGAACAGTCCAGCGTCACTGCGCAAAATCGCGGCTCCGATCGTGCTTCGCTCACCCGGCAGCTCAGAGGCGATGTAGACTGCATCACGCTCAAAGCTTTGGAAAAGGATCGTTCGAGGCGGTATTCCATGCCATCGGAGCTGGCGGCCGACATCGGACGGTATTTGCGTAACGAGCCGGTGATGGCTCGTCCGGCGAGTGCCGCATACCGTGCTCGCAAGTACATCCGGCGTCATCGGATTGGCGTTGCCGTTGCCGCCGCCGCCTGCGTACTGTTGTTCTCCTTCGCCGTGGCTCAGACATTTGAACTGCAGCGGATCAGGAGCGAGCGCGACCGGGCCACTCGTGAGAGAGACCGGGCAGACCGCGTCACGAGTTTCATGACCGACATGTTTAAGGTGTCGGACCCGAGCGTAGCCCGCGGCAACAGCATCACGGCGCGCGAAATCCTCGATAAGAGCGCCAACGAAATCGGCTCGATGCTCGGTAGCGAGCCACGGGTGCAAGCCGATCTGCTGGATGCGATGGCGAGAAGCTATCAGGGATTGGGGCTCTATCCACGCGCCCGCGAGCTGACCGAGAAAGCTTTTGATATCCAGCGCCGTGCGCTCGGCCCTCAGGATCGCAAGACTCTCGAATCGATGAGTTTTCTCGGTTCAACGATGATGTCCGCCGGAAACGCTTCCCAGGCTCGCAAATGGCTGGAGGATACCTTGGCGATCCAGGAAAAAGTGCTGGGGCGCGACGATCCCGACACCCTCACGACGCGGCGTTATCTGAGTGACGTCTTTTTCGCAGAGTCCGATTTCCAGGGTGCGGAGCGCTTCGCTCGTGAGACCCTGGCGTTGGAACGGCGTGTCTTGGGACCCGAGAACCCGAACACCCTGCAAACCATATTGCGTCTGTCCAATGCGTTGGAGTTACAGAGCCACTATGCGGAGGCGGAGCAGCTGCAGCGCGAAGTCCTCGATGTTGACCGGCGCATTCGCGGTGCGGAAGATCCAGCCACGCTCTTCGTCACCAATCAACTGGCCAAGGTGCTGATCGAAGAAGCGAAGTACCCCGAATCGGAGAGCTTGCTCAGTCAAACGCTGCCCGTGGAACAGCGCGTCTTCGGCCCCCAGCACCCCAACACTCTGGACGCGCTCGGCGATTTCGCGTATGCGCATCTCAAAGAGGGCAAGTACGTGGATGCCGAGAAGCTCTATCGCGAAATCCTGGATTCAAAATCACGTGTATATGGGCCCGACAACATCAATCTCGTTTCGGACATGGAAGAGCTGGCGATCGCCTATACTCGCGAAGGCCGATACGAAGTCGCCGCGCGGATCTTTCAGCAAGCCGTCGCCATTGCCGAGAAGAATAATGACGCGGTGGTGAAGCTCGCCTGGTACAATTTTGCCTGCGCCGCGGCTATTGCTGGACGCCGCGAGGAGGCCTTTCGCTATTTGCGCGAAGCGATCGATAAAGGGTTTGTTTACCCGGATGCGATCGGTGGCGACCGGGACCTCGCCTCGCTGCATTCCGACTCACGATTTGCAGCCCTTATCGAAGAAGCCCGCCAGCGCGCCGCAGCGCCGAAGAACTAGAATCGCGAGCGATAATGGATCAGGTAATTCGGAACATCTGAGTCGTGGCACGGACAACAATAATGCTTGCGCTTTTGGCATGGATGGCGCCTCGGTCGCACGCGCAATTTTCCGGGCTCAGCACGACGAATGATGGATCGCAGCTCTTTTTCGCCAGCCCACTTCCCGAGCGTGGGACCAATCAGTACCTGTGGTCCAAAATCTTCCGCATCGATGCGAACGGAGCCGCGCTGGTGGCCGAGGTAGCTCAAACCAGCCCGGTTCCACCCACCAACGCGTATGTTGTCGACGATCCCCAAGTCACTGGCGACGGAACCCTGGTCATCTATCGCGGCACGATGTACTGCGGCGACGGCAGTTCTTGCTTCCTGTCCGAACAACATCTCAGCACGCTGCTCAATACGGTCACGGGCCAATCTTCTCTCGTGAGAGGGAACGCCAGCATCAGCAGAAATGGCCGCTATCTGGCTTCCTATAGCTCAGGCAATGTATTCGACCCTCAATTCGTGCTCACCGATCAAGCCGGGCCCACCACGCTATTTCAGGGCAACTTCGCGCCGAGTACGGTTTCTATTGCGGCGGACGGAACCACGGCGCTCACCGTTAATAATTCCTTGCAGCTGATCCAAGGCGGGCTGCTCTCAACGCTGGTCACCTCAAACGTAAGCGCAGCCGGCATTGATGACGGCGCCGCAACCATCCTCTATGAAACCCAGAGCCCCCGGCGGCTATTCGTGCTGAATTTGAGCAGCATGCAAACCGAGGAGCTCGGGCCCGATGACCGGGATTCATTCCAGGGCACGCTCAGCGCGGATGGCCAGTGGGTGGCGTACCTTTCGACCATCGGGTCCACACCGCAAGTCTTCTATAGCCGGATCGACGGAAGCGATTGGACGCAACTCGCACAGTCTAGCGCCGGGGCGGTGGACGTAACGCTCTCCGGTGACGGCAGCACGGTATTTGCGATCACTGGCGATTACTCGATTCTCAGCATCAATACGGCTACCAGGGCAGCAACTACTTTGGTCGAACCCACGCCGACCATTGCCAACGTCCAGCCCACCACTCCGGGCTCGCTAGCCACCGTGCAGGGCATAGGGCTGGCCAACGCGACCGTTAGCATCGGCGGCCTTCCTGGCGTGATTCTTAGCGCGTCGGATACATCGATTCTGTTTCAAATTCCCTGGGAAGTTCCGCTCACTGCCGGCAGCCTGATCATCCCCCAAGGCGGCGCTCCGTACTTTGATGACGCCACGCCGCTCAGTTTGGGCCCATTCCTGCCGGAAGCCATTCCACTGGCGCCCGCCGAACCCGCCACGGGAACCGTTCCGATCGCGATTCATACTGATTTTAAGTCGCTGGTAACCGATGAAAATCCGGCCGTTCCTGGCGAAGTCCTGCATATTTATCTCACCGGAGGCGGCGCCGTGAATCCGCCGGTAGCCACCGGGGCCGTCACCCCGAACAGTCCGCTATCCAGGATTACTACGCCCATCAGCGTGGTGGTCGCGAACTACGGGCAACCGGTCCAACTCTACTTTTTTGGACTCGCTCCCGGCACCATCGGCGTGTGGCAGATGGATGCGGCCGTGCCCTCGGATTGGTCCATGCCATCCATATCGTTTCAAGTCGACTTCAACTCTCCACCGCCCAACTCTTTTAGCGAATCGATAGGGCAGCCCAGTATCCCGGTCAAGACTGGAACCTGATAATCAAACTGAGGAGAACGCTCTTGCAGGACTTACTTTACGCCATCCGGACGCTCGGGAAATCGCCAGGTTTCGCCGCGGTCGCTGTACTCACGCTGGCGGTAGGGATCGGCGCGAACACGGCGCTTTTTTCCGTCGTCAATGGCGTATTGCTCAACCCGCTGCCGTATCCGCATTCCGAGCAACTGGTGTCTGTTTATCAAAAGACGCCGGGAGTGGATCAAGGCCCGGTGGTTTATCTGAATTTCCTGGATTGGCAGCGCGACACGCAGACGTTTTCATCCATGGCCATTTACCGCAATGAGGATTACAACCTCACCGCTTTGGCCCAGGCAGAACGCCTGAGCGGCTATATGATTTCCGCGGGCTTCTTTTCCACGCTCGGCGTGAATCCCGTGCTTGGACGGACATTCCTCGCCGGCGACGATCAGTTGGGCGCCGCGCCGGTGGTGATTCTCGGCGGAGGTTTCTGGAGCAGGGAATTCGGCGCTTCGCCTGACGTAATCGGGAAATCGCTGACGCTCAATGGCACGTCCTATACCGTGGTCGGCGTTATTCCCGGGAGCTTCACTTTTTACGGGCATGACCGCGACGTCTACACTCCCATTGGCCAGTGGAACGATCCGTCGTTCCGCGATCGCCGCATTTCAGTGAGCGCGCACATCGTCGGACGCCTGAAGCCCGGCGTTACGCTGCCACAGGCCAAGGCCGACATGGACCTCGTCGCACGCAATCTGGCCGTTGCCTTCCCGGTGGCCGACAAGGATCTGGGCATTCATCTGGTCTCCATGAAAGAAGACATCGTCGGCAACGTCCAGCCGTTCCTGCTGGTGCTGCTGGCCGCGGTCGGCTTCCTGCTGCTGATTGCGTGCGCCAATGTGGCCAATCTTCTTCTGGCGCGTTCCATGGGCCGCTCGCGCGAGTTCGCGGTTCGGGCCGCCTTGGGCGCTGGGAACATGCGCATCGTCCGCCAGCTTCTCACCGAGAGTGGTTTACTCGCGGGCTTGGGCGGAGCGCTCGGGCTTCTGCTGGCTTTGGGCGCCACCAAAGCAGTGCTCAACACCTTGCCCGGCACATTGCCGCGTGCCGAGGAAATTTCGCTCGACGGGCGTGTATTGCTTTTCAGCATGGCGATATCCTTGTTTGCCGCGATTATTTTTGGCCTGGCGCCCGCGCTCAGAAGTTCCAAGGTGGATTTGCAGGAGGTGCTTCGGGAAGGCGGCCGGGGATTGAGTGGGGCGCGTCATCGCCTGCAGCGCGTCTTCGTGAGTGTGGAAGTGGCGCTCGCGCTGGTGCTTCTGATCGGCGCGGGGCTGATGCTTCGCAGCCTGTCCGCGCTTTGGCGCGTGAATCCCGGATTCATTTCGAGCCACGCTATCACCTTTAATTTGTCGATGCCGTCGTCAGCGGACACCACTTCGGCCGAGACCCGCGCACGCCTGCGCCAGTTCGACCAGAATATGCGCTCCATTCCCGGCGTCCAGGCTGTTTCCGTCACTCTGGGCTCCCGCCCCATGATTCATGATTCGTCGTTGCCCTTCTGGATTGAAGGACGGCCCAAGCCCGCCAACGACAACGAAATGGCCCAGGCGATGTTTTATCTGGTGGAAGCGGGGTTCCAGCAAGCCATGGGAATCACTCTCGAGCGGGGCCGCTTCGTCACTCCGCAAGACAACGAAAACGCGCCCATTGTGATCGACATCGACGATGTTTTTTCGCGCACTTATTTCCCGGGCCAGAATCCGGTCGGGAAGCGCGTCAATTTGACGCAATTCAACGTGCAAGCCGAAATCGTCGGCGTGGTGGGCCACGTGAAGCAGTGGGGGCCGGGCGGCGACCCGAAATCGGCCCTCGAAGCGCAGTTTTACTATCCGTTCATGCAGCTTCCCGAGAAGCTCATGCCGATGGTGGCGAGCGTGGTGGCCGTTGTGCTACGCACGGCGGGCGATCCAACGGCGATCATGAAACTGGTTCGCCCCGCTGTGAAGCAAGCGGACCCGGGCGAGGTGATCTATGGCGTACAGACCATGGACGACGTGCTGGCCGGCTCCCTGGCCGCGCGCAGACTCTCGATGATTCTTCTGGGCATCTTCGCCGCGCTCGCGCTGGCCCTTTCCTGCGTCGGAATTTACGGGGTGATTTCTTATGTGGTCGGTCAGCGCACCCATGAAATCGGTGTGCGGATGGCGCTGGGTGCGCAAAGCCGGGATGTGATGCGAATGGTGGTTGGCGAGGGCGCGAAGATGGCGCTGGTGGGCGTGGCCGCCGGCCTGGCCGGTGCATTCGGGTTAACCGAGCTCATGGCCAATCAGCTTTTCGGGGTCACCGCGCATGACCCGTTGACATTCGCCGCCGTCGCCATTCTGTTGACGCTGGTGGCGCTCGTCGCCTGTTACCTGCCCGCGCGTCGGGCTGTGCGGGTAGATCCGGTGGTGGCGCTCAGGTGCGAGTAGCTTGTCTGCCAGACCAACTGCGCCCAGGCCAACTCCGCGTAATAAGCAATAATACGAGGGGATGCTTCCTGACGGACCCCAGCTCGGGCCGACGCCGCCGCTCGCTCCCGGCCAACAGCTTGGGCAATATACAATCGAAGCCGCCATCGGCGCCGGGGGCATGGGAGTTGTGTTTCGGGCCCACGACACCAAACTTCACCGCCCGGTAGCAATCAAGTTCCTTTCCGCCGATCTGGCCGACGAAGCCAGCCGACGGCGCTTTCAGAGAGAAGCGCAAATGGCGTCGTCGTTGAATCACCCGCACATCCTCACCGTCTATGACGTGGGCGAATTCGAAGGCCGGCAATATTTGGTAACCGAATTTGTCGACGGCGGTACGCTCAGGAGCTGGGCTCAACGGCAAGCCCGGAGCTGGGAGGATGCGGCCGAACTGCTCACCGGCGTCGCGGATGGCTTGGCAACGGCCCATGATGCCGGCATTCTGCACCGCGATATCAAGCCCGACAACATTCTGGTCACTACCAGCGGCTACGCCAAGCTCGCGGATTTCGGTTTGGCCAAGCTCGAAGGAGTGTTGCCGTCCGTGTACGCGACACAGACCATCGATGTGGAACAAACACGGGCAGGAGTAGTGGTGGGCACCCTCGCATACATGTCGCCGGAGCAGGCTTCCGGTCAGACGCTCGACAAGCGCAGCGATATTTTTTCATTTGGCGTTGTACTCTACGAGACTCTATCCGGGCATCGGCCCTTCGTGGCACCGACGAATCTCGAATTAATCCAGCAGGTGATTCACGGAACACCCGCGCCCTTAAGCGGCGACATTCCGGAGCAGTTGCGCGCCTTGGTTCGAAAGGCAATTGAGAAGAATCCCGCGGATCGTTATGCGTCGATGCGCGAGCTGGTGGCGGACTTGCGCAGCGCTCAGCGTCCCAGCCGGGAGGGACTGGCTGCGCCTGCCGGACGTAGCAGGAAATGGTTGTACGCCGGCGCGTTGGGTGCAATCGCAATCGTGGCGGCAGCGGGCGCCTGGTGGTTTTTCTCGCGGCAATCCTCGTCCCCGGCGCGGCTGGATTATGTCCCGCTGACGAATTTCTCCGATTCGGCGGTGTCTCCCACGCTGTCGCCCGATGGCCGCATGCTGGCCTTCATCCGCGGAGAGAACACCTTTGAAGGTCCGGGCGATGTTTACGTGAAGCTGCTGCCGGATGGTGAGCCAGTCCGGCTGACGCAAGACGGCGGGAGAAAGATGGGGCCCGTCAGCTTCTCCGCGGACGGTTCGCGAATCGCTTACACGGCCGGCAACTGGAACACCTGGTCGGTGCCGGTGCTGGGAGGTGAGCCGGTGCGAATGCTCGCGAATGCGGAGGGTTTGAGCTGGATTCATAGCGGCGCACGGCCGCCCGGGGTGATGTATTCCGCGCTGACGGGTCAGGGCATCCACATGGGAATCTTCACCGCTACCGAGAGCCGGTCCGAACAAAGAAGCGTTTATCTTCCCGCGGACTCGAACGGTATGGCTCACCGGTCGTTTCTTTCACCTGATGGCAAGTGGGTGCTGGTGGTGGAGATGACGGCCAGCGGTTGGCTGCCGTGCCGTATTGTGCCGTTGGATGGAAGCTCGCCCGGCCACCGTGTGGGTCCTTCGCCTGCGCAGTGTACCGACGTAGCATGGTCGCCGGACGGAAAATGGATGTACTTCGCGGCCAACACCGGCAACGGATATCACATCTGGCGCCAGCGTTTTCCGAATGGACCGCCGCAGCAAGTTACCTCGTCGGCGACCGAAGAGCAAGGGATATCGATAACGCCCGACGGCAAGTCGTTTGTCACCTCCGTCGGCGAGAGCCAGAGCACGTTGTGGGTGCATGACACGCAAGGCGAGCGCCAGATCACGTTCGAAGGATACTCTTATCTTCCTTCCTTTTCTTCCGATCGGAAGCGGCTGTATTATCTGCAGCGGTCCAAGGCGAACAGCCGTTTTGTGAGCGGCGAACTCTGGCAGACGGATTTGGAAACAGGCAAGAGACAAAGGTTGTTGCCGGATTTTCTCATGGAACATTATGACGTGTCGCCGGATGGCCAGCAGGTGATTTTCATCACTTCGGACAGTTCCGGGCACTCACCGCTTTGGATCGCGAGCATCGACGGAAGCTCATCCCCGCGCCGCCTTTTCGATCGGGACTCGATTCGCGCTCTCTTTGCACCGGACGGCGATATCTTTTTCGTCGGCGGGCAGGAAGGAGACATGTACTTGCAGGGGATCAAGCCGGATGGCACAGGCCTGCACAAGATCATTCCGGATCGAGTGGTCTTTCTCTACGCCATCTCGCCCGACGGTAAATGGGTTGCCGCGTGGGCGGGGACCGACGTCAACGTATATTCTGCGTCGGGTGGCCCAGCTATTCGGGTGTGTACCAACTGCGGCTCCGGAGGCGCGGAAGACCGTGGCGTAACCCCGCCGCTGGTCAGTTGGTCCCGGGACGGGAAGTGGCTCTTCCTGTTTCCCGCACGGACCCTCCATACGTACGTGATCCCGCTCCGGCCAGGTGAAGTGCTCCCGCCCGTTCCAGCCTCCGGTTTTCGATTTCGCGTCACGGAACCCCCCGACCCTGCCGCGCGCCAGATCCCTCAAGCGCGGGCGTTCATGAGTTCGGACCCTTCTGTATACGCCTACCCGCTGGTGAGCACGCATCGCAACATCTATCGAATCCCGGTGCCGTGAATAATTTCCAGGCTACCTAGACGGGTTGATCGATGGGCGTCTGGCACACGCGTTCCAGTCCAGCAGCCAGTTCTGGTAAGTCCGGCAAGCGCAGGCCGAAATCGGCTTCAAGACACGCGCGCAGGGCCGCAACGTCCGGGAGATTTCGCTTTTCCGTTCCGTTCTTGCCATGGATGGCGAGCGCGTTGTTGCGCAGAGCGTAGCGGCCTTCTCCGTCCACGCGACCGGCGATCAGCATCTGCCGAAAAAACGAACTGGGGTGGTGGCACAGATACCAATTGGAAACTTCGTAGTCGGCGGGAAACTGGGGTTCCAGCGTGAAGCGGTAGAAGGGCTTCCATTCGCCGCCCACTGAGGCTTCCAGCACCAGGCCGTTTTCAAGCGGCAGCAGGCGATGCGGCTCATGCGGGGTGGGCTGCGCTATATGCGTTTCCAGGCGCAGGGGAGCTGTCAGGACATTGCCGCCGAATCCGACGTCGGATAGGTAGGGCAAGCCGTTCACATCCACCAGAAGCAGCATGTGGCTGCGCGCGCCCACGGGGCTCCCAGGCGGCACGTTCCAGATCACACGGGCCGCCAGGTTGGTCACGGAAAATCCCAACGCTTCCAGGGCGTGACGAAATAGAGCATTGTGCTCGAAGCACCATCCGCCGCGGCCGCCCGAGACCATCTTCGCTTGCAGCGAATGGATGTCGAGCGCGACCGGCCAGCCCACTAGCGGATTCAAATTCTCGAACGGAATTGCGGCCGGATGCAAGGCATGCACGGCTTCCAAAGTGTCGAGTGTCGCGGTATGCGGTCCTCGATAGCCGATGCGATCGAGATAGGCGTCCAGATCAAAGGCGGAGGACACGATTTACTTGATCTTTTTCATCACTTGATCTTTTTCATCCAAGCCAAGATCGGCCCTGAAACGGTCTTATCCGGAGTGTCGACCGAAAACACTTCCGACATATGGCTCTCGCCCTTGAACACCAGCAGTGTGGGACAGTGTTCGGGGCCTGCTTTGCAAAGTTCGTCGTGCAGCATCTGGTTGAACGGCATCACCCCGGCCGCATCGACGCCCGGATCGAGCTCGGCGTCGGCCAGAATGATTTTCACCGAGGTCTTCTTCAACTCGGGAAGGCTGGATCTCGCCAGGCGCGTCGCGGCGTCCACCGGAGGGCCACCGAAACCAGCTGGGGGCGCACCAGCAGTGGCAGGGCGGCCCGCTCCACCAGCAGGAGCTGCGAAAGGCGCATCGGGTCCACCGGGCTGCCCCTCGGTTCGTCCGGGAAGCGCGCCTTCGGAGGAAAACGCTCCTCCTTTTACACCGCATGTTTTGCCGGCGTCGGCGAGCATCGCGAACGGATTCGTGCCGGGCGGAGGCGGCGGCACTTCGAGCGGCGCAATATCAAACGCGGCTGGAGACATGAAGATCACTCCCTTCACGCCCACTCCTTTGGGACCGTACAGCTCCGGCCGTCCGATGTACGTGCCGAGCGGCATGTTGCCGGCCGAGTGCGCCCAAATGAACATGCGGTCCGGACTACCATGATATTTCGAAATATTCGCTTCCACCCACTGGATCATGGCCGAAATGTCTTTTGCGCCGGCATCCCAGCCCGGCCCGCCATGGCGCTGCATTTGAACGTAGACCATCCCATTCTTGGTGGCCCAGCGGCCGATGTTGTCATAGAACGCGTTCGCTTCCTTATCCTGAAGTTCGATCTTGTTGCCTGGGCCGCCGGGGACGTAAATCAAAACCGGACGCGATGCCGGACCCTTGTCCGCGGTAAAGATATCCACGACATCTTTTGGATTCGAGCCGAAAGAGGTGTCACGCATTACGGTGATGCCCGGATACAGGGGCGTCGTGCTGCTCCTGATATCGTTGGCCGGCATGAAAGGCCGGTAGAGCTTCGCGGTGCAAGGCGGATCCACAATATGTCCTATCTTCACCAATTGCGCTTCAATGTTGGCCGGCACCTGAGCGGACGCCAGCACCGCGAACGACATCACCAATAGAAATTGTTTCACCTTCACTGATTCTCCCATCGAACATGATACTTGAAGGCGGATGGCTTAAGGGTGGCCTCGCTGCGCGTGCTGTGGCTTTACGCGAATGATCGCCATCATGCCGCTGTCCTCGTGTCCCAGGATGTGGCAGTGATACACGAAGTCTCCGACCAGCGGGCCGCGAAAATCCATGCGCACCTTCACGCTGGGATAAGGTCCGGTGCCCGACCAATACGGTACCTGAATCATGTCGAGGAACTGGCCGTTGTTCACGGCAACCCCATTCTGCTCCAGAAGCATGAAATGAATCTGGTGGATGTGGAACTCGTGATTCTCCATGGAGCGATTCTCGATGGTCCAGTCTTCCACCGCTCCCTGCGTGGTCACAATGGCCGGGGGATTATCCGGGCTAAAAAGCACGGGAGTGTGGCCATCCACGGTGATGAAAAAATTGGTCGGGCTGTTCGGATCGCTCGGGTCCGAGATAACCTCCGAAAAGTAGAGGGTACGTTGCGCCGTGGGTCTCTCGCGATCCAACTCCGCGAAGCGCTGGCGATGCGGCGGTCCAAAGGAATAGGGGATTGTGACTGGCGGCTCGGGAGCATCGTCTGAAACTTGAATCGCGGCTATCGGCCGAGTGGGATCGTTATCGCCATCTGGACCCGTGTCTACATTCAGGGTCATCAGGGTCGCGCTCTGAACGCTCGAAGCAGGGCCCGTCACAATAAATTCCGCGCGCGCGGCCGGCGCCAGCAGAATGTCGGTCTGAACTATTCTCTTGCCACGCGACGTGCCGTCCTGAGAGCCGGTGGGAACGCCGTCCAGCGCGACCACTTCGAGCGGCTGCGGCGTTCCATCGTACTGAAGTTCGAGGTCGACGATGGTGTCCGCGGCCGCGTTTAATACTCGCCACAGCTGCTTCTCGCCGGGCTTCATCTGAATCACGGCGGGTGTGAAGGCCGGCGATGGGACGGGAACGTAGTTCAGCGAGATATCCCAGGACGGGATGTTTCCTCCGGGATCTGGATTGCCCGGAACCAGATTGTCCCGGATCACCAGCACCTGTTGCGGCAGCCCTGCAACCTCGGGATTGATGTTTTGAATTCCTTCCACGATCAGGGCTCCGGAAGCGCCGCCCTGCACCGCCGCTTCGGAGATACCGTGAATGTGCGGGTGATACCAATAAAGTCCAGGCGGCTCGTCCAGTGGAAATTGCACGTCGTATTGAAATGACTGTCCGGAGTTGATCATG
The DNA here is from genome assembly GCA_963781905.1 of Bryobacterales bacterium. Classification (GTDB taxonomy): domain Bacteria; phylum Acidobacteriota; class Terriglobia; order Bryobacterales; family Bryobacteraceae; genus Palsa-89. Next base: position 1,583,026 of record CAWAHZ010000010.1, on the reverse strand, counting down.
GTGTGGATCACTTCATCCTGATGACAAGTCGGCGACGTGTTGGTGCCGTGGTAGTGGATATTGACCGAAGTTGCCGTCATAGTGACGGCGCCGCAGGTGCTGGATGGTCTTCCTGAAACGGCCATTCCTGGCATGGCGGCCATGGCGGCCGTCGCGTCCGATGCCGGCGCCGCCAGGACATTATTCTTCAGGTTGATCAGCAGGCGGTCGCCAGGATGAACATGCAACGTGGGCGACTGGTTGCGGTTACTGGTCATGAAGCAGAAGAGAGTGTTGCCGTACTGGTCGACAGTGGTCTCGTAACTGAAATTAATTCGCAGGACACCGTGTTCGCTGAACAGATCCTGGGGTTGGGTGATGGAACTTCCCGCCGGGAATCGTGGGCATGTGCTGTTTTGAGCAAGACCGCTGATGTGCGCGGCCGCGAACACAGCTATAGCGATCAATACGGTTTTCATGGATATTTAGCCCCTTTAGAATGTGAACTTCGCGCCGACTTGCACCAGCCTGGGAGCGGCGGCGCTTACCACCTGGCCGAACGTGCCGCTGCTGATATTGCCGTCGACGGCTTGCGGTCCAAAAAACTGAGCATGGTTGAAAACGTTAAAGGCTTCCAGGCGGAATTGCAGGTTTGTCGATTCGGTGAGACGCAGGGACTTCAGAAGCGCCACGTCGAAGTTCTCCATTCCGGGGCCGTAGAAATAGCGGCGCGAAGCGTTGCCGGGAGTGCCGAGAGCGTTGTTGCTGAAGAGCGCGGCGTTGAAATACGCCTGGCCATTTCGGGGATTGCGATTCAGATTGAGGGAACCCGGTGCAACGTCCGGCTCGTCGACGCCGTAGTTGTTAATCCCATTCGGCTCGGCGCCCAACAGAGAATTGTCGCCGTAATTCACCAGCGTGACCGGTAAGCCGGTGCTGAAGCGTGTGATTCCCGAAAGTTCCCAGCCTTGCGTCCATCGATTCGTAGCATGGAAGAGATGTGTAAACGGGAGCTGATAGTTGTAGCTCACTACGACGTTCTGCGTAATATCGAATGCCGACAAAGCCCTGCTGAGTGAGGGATTGAGCGGATTCACCTCTTCGCCCAGATTCGAAGATTGATCGATGGACTTGCTATAGGTATAAGCCGCGAGCAATTGCAGCGGCCCGCTGGTGTGGCGCAGCGTGACTTGCAAAGAATTGTAGTTGGAGTTGCCGATGGTGGTTTCGAGCGTGTCGCTTCCAAAATTGGGGCCCAATGGTCCTCGGGTTCCATTGATGGTTTGTCCGGATGCCGTGACAAAAACGTTGCTTTCGCTGAATGGACCGCAGGGCGTCTGGCCCGGCGCCAGGTTGGCCGGATTGCTGAGATACAGGCACAGCGCTGGATTACCGGGATTGGCCTCTTCGAGCACCAGTAAGTGATGGGACTGAGATCCCACGTAGCTGGCGCTGAGCACCGTGTTCATTCCCAGGCTGCGCTCAATCGACAGCATGTATTGCTCGGTATAAGGGATCTTGTTGCTGGTGACGTAGTTTGGTATCCCGCTGACGGGTTCAAACTGGGACCAATCGATGCTGCCGTCAGGATGGCTGGCACTGGTGTTCAACGGAGCCAGCGAAACCGGAAAATATTGACCGTTGTTTTGACCGTTGGACGCCGTTACGAATGGTGTGGAGAACAGAGGCGGAGCGGGACTGGTGTAAGTGGTTCCGTAGGGCGAATTCGCGCTGCTAACCCCGATCGCAAGCGCCTCAATGGCAGTGTAAAACATGCCGTAGCTGGCTCGGATGCTGGTTTTGCCACCGTCGGGCGTGTAGGCCAAGCCGATGCGTGGCGCGAAGTCTCGATTTCCAGGAGGCGCCAGCGTGCGCGATACCCCCGGATCGGTTGGAAACAGGATGCCGGCGGGAGCGGTAGGGAAAACGACCGACTGCTGGCCCGGCTCGAACGTCGCGATCTGATTGTATTTCTCATACCAGGGTTCGATGCGATCCCAGCGCAGCCCATAGTTCAAAGTCAGGTTCTTCGTCACTCGCCAGCTATCTTGCGCGTAGATGCCGGCATACTTATTGCGGCCGTAAAAGGCTTGCAATTGACTTTGGTTGTATTGGCTCGGGATGCCGAGCAGAAAGTCCGCGAAATCGACACCGGTCTCGCTGCCGAAGAAGAGGAAATTGCCGTTCAGCTGGGCGATGGGATTAGTATTGACCTGATCGTAGTGATACTCGCCGCCCATTGTGATGGTGTGGGTTCCCACTACTTTGGAAAAGTTGTCGCGCCATTGGAAGGTGTTGTTCACCTGCTTCAGCTCGTTGGTATTGGTGCCGATCGAGAAGTTGTTGAAGTCGACGCTTTCCACGCCTTCCGTTTTGGGTGACAAGGCGACAATTCCAGGCGTATTCTCACCCACCACGAAGCCCTGCGACGCAAGGCTGGTGCCGACGCCCCCCACCGGCTGGCCCAGGTCGATGGCATCCCGCATGAAACTGAAGTGGAATTCATTCACTGCGGTGGAACTGAGCGTCTTGGTATCGCCCAAAGCGAGCAGCTGCGCTCGTCCGGAATTCAGAGCGTTGAAACCGGGAACATTGGCGCCACCTTGCGCCACCGGATAGGGATTGTTCTGGGTCCAGCCGTCCAGAAAGTAGTAAGCCGACAACATGCCCCAGCGCGTAGTGGCGTCGAGCCTAAAGGCTCCTTTGTCGTCGTTCAACGTCTGGTTGTAGGACGAAGTCGAAAAGGTGCTGTTCGCGTTGTTGGGTGCGGGAATATATTTCAGCAGATTGGTTGCCGGCGCGGACCACGCACTTTGCGGAATCACGGCGTTTGGAAGAACGCACTGCGCGGAGTTGGTGCATCCGGCGAAATAATAGGGCTCGCCCGCGGTGACTCCATAGCCGAGCTTTTGCGAAAGCTGGTTGGCCCAGTAAGAGCCGGTCACGGTTCCGGCTAAAGAACTCGCCACCTGGCTAAAATTACCAGTGCGCTGTTGGAGCGATGGAACCGGGATCTCGCCCGTGTCGATGCCTTGCGTGGATCGGGTTCCCTGATAGTCGGCAAAAAAGAAGACCTTGTTCTTCCGAATCGGGCCGCCGAAGGTTCCTCCGAACTGGTTCTGATCAAACGCGCCGCGCGTGGGAGAGAAATAGTTGCGGGCATCCAGATCTGTGTTGCGCAGGAATTCGAAGACGTCGCCGTGGAACTGGTTGGTTCCCGACTTGGTGACCACTTCGATCTGGCCGCCGCTGAACTCGCCGTACTCCGCGTCGAAGTTGCTGGTGAGAATCCGGAACTGGGCGATCGAATCCAGGTTGGGAACAATCGCAGCGCCCATATTGACGTCTTCTTCTACGTCGCTTCCATTCAACACAAAGCTATTGGCAAATTCCCGCTGGCCGTTGATCGAAATGGTGCCTGGATTCAAATCGCCGGAGGGAGAAAGCGCGCTGGCGCCCACGTCCTGCACCGTATCGGAGGTGATGGAGGTAACCGGAACTACGCCGGATTGAAGCGCCAGCAAGTCCGTGAAGCTGCGGCCCAACAGCGGAACGGCGGTCATCTGTTTGCCGGTAATCACCTCGCCCAGTTGAGTGTCGACGGTTTCGACGTGCGCGGCCGATTCGGAGACGGTCACGGCATCGGTTCTTTCGCCAATCGCGAGAGATGCATCCACCACCACCTTGCTGTCGACGTTGATGACCACGCCGGTTCGGCGGATAGGCTTGAACCCCGCCGCGTCTACCTCAACGTCATAGCGCCCGACGGGCAAACTCTGGAATGAATAGAAGCCCCGGTCGTCGGCGGTGATGGTTTGCTTCAGGGCTGTGGACGTTTCGGTCGCCGACACCCTGGCGCCGGATATGGCAGCGCCGGCGGGATCGGTGACGGTGCCCAACAGGCTACCGCCGTCACTTGCAAACAAGATACAGCCGGAGAAACAGAATAGAAGCAGCACTTTCAACGGAGTACGTCGAAGCGCGATGGAAAGCCTTTTGTTTTCAGCGATTAATTGAGGCAGCATGATATGCGACTAGATTGGTCTCATATTATAAAAAGCCTCCAATCAAGTCAACAAAAATCAGCAAATGATTTGCAGGTGACCGCGAACGGCGCTTATCTCAAGGTGAGTGGAAGCGAATTACGCTTCCCAGGGATTGAGCACTTGAGCGCTAGGGAAATCGCTGGCGTTGCGAGAAACAACGGTAAGATTGTGATGAAGCGCGGTAGCCGCGAGCAATCCGTCGATGACTGGCAGGGCTTTTCCTTTGCGCCGGGCCTCGGCTGCGATGGAACCCCAGCGGTCGGCTATGGCTGAGTCAATGGGGACGATTCTTCCCGCGAAGCGGGCCTGGAGGTCCACTTCCAGCCACGTTTCCAGGCGGGTGCGACGTTTGCCCTGGGGCAGCGCTGCCAGCCCCTTGCGAATCTCTCCCAGGGTGAGAACGCTCAGATAGAGGATGGCCTCATCAGTGGAATCCACCCACTCGAGGACGCGCGGTTCCGGATTGGGCCGGACAAGTTCGGAAACGCAGTTGGTATCGAGCAGGTAGCCGCTCATACCTTAAGATCGCTCATACCTCAAGATCGCTCATACTTTAAGATCAATGTCACGTCCTGGGTCTTGGTCGCGTTCCAGATCCAGTTCGATGCCCACCAGCGGCGATTCCCGAAAGAACTGCACCAGGCTCTTGGGTTGGTGCGATTTGGCGGTAAGCCGCTCATATTGCTCTTCGGAAATCATCACGACGCCCTCCTTGCCCTGGCGCGTAATCCGCTGCGGGCCAACGGTTCGCGCCAAACGAAAGACCTCGCTGAATCGTGCCTTGGCTGTTTGCACCTGCCATACAGTGCCGGCTTGGGTCGTTTCGTCTCTGAATGTCTTCATAATTGGCCCTCGGTTGATCTAAACTGGTCTGACTAGTCTGATTGTAGGGGCGGGAGAGGAATTTGTCAAGCCATGCCGCGGCGTGCGAATGGCAGGCTCAGCACGAAGATGGTGACGCCCAGCAGCACGATCGCCGGACCCGGCAGGAAGCGGAAGCTCTCGGCCAGCCACACCCCGGCGACAGAAATCGCTCCGCCGAGGATGGCCGACAGGATCACGTATCGCCGCATACTCTGCGCCAGGTTCTTGGCGATAGACGCCGGGATGATAGTGAGCGCACCCATCAAGAGGGTTCCCACCAGCTTGATTCCCAGAGCTACGATCATGGCGAAGATGAGGAGCAGCGCCAAATCGTAACCGCGACCGAAGCCATGCACTTTCGCCAGGTCCGGCGAAACGATCAGGAACAGGAACCGCTTGGCGAGCGCGAAGCACAGCGCGGATAACACTAGCGCGGTAACCAGGATGGCCCCCAACAGTGGCAAAGACAGCATGGGAAACGCGCCGAACAGGGACTCGATGACATCGGCATTCGGAATCATAAGGATTCCGATCGCCAGGCTAGCGGTGAACAGGAGTCCGACAATGGCGTCCGGCGGCACGCGGCTCCGGCCTTCCAGCCAGAAAACCAGAAACGCGGCGCCGATCAAAAAGACCATGACTCCGTAGAAGGGATCCAGGCGATAAATGAGCGCCAGCGCAATGCCAGGTAAAGCCACGTGAGAAAGTGCATCCCCCACCAGCGCCATTCGCCGCAACAGGATGAAGGGCCCTACGCTGCCGGAGGCGATCCCGACCAGTAAAGCAATCCAAAAAGAGGTGTGTGGGGCGGCGTGCATTTCAGTGAGCATCAGTCAGTTAGCATCAGTGCTCGTGATGATAGAAGCTGGCCTCGCCGTAAAGGGTCGCCAACGCCTGCGGATTCAGGGCATCCACCGGAGCGCCCTGGCACACCACGCTCTTGTTGAGACACAACACCCGTTGCGCGTAGCGGTAGACCACGCTGAGATCGTGCGAAATGAGGAGCAGCGCCGTTCCACGCTCCATCTGGACCCGATGGAGCAGCGCGTAGACCGTCTCCTCGAACCCCGCATCGACGGCGGCTGTCGGCTCGTCGAGCAGCAGCACGCTGGGTTTTTGCAACAACGCCGATGCAATCAGTACCCGCTGCGTCTCGCCGCCGGATAATTCTCCCAGCCCTTTGCGCAGGACGCGCCCATCCAGGCCCATGAGCTTCAGCTCTTCGTCCAGTTGCTTGGTGAAGGCTGTGCTGGGACGCCAAAAATTGGGCGATTGCAACAAGAAGAATTCCATGGCCGAGATGGGAGCGGAGCGATCGACCGAGAATCTCTGCGGAACATAGCCGATTTTGACATCCGGCTCCCATTGAACCAGGCCGGCATGTGGAGCCAGTCCCAGCAAAGCCCGAAATAGAACAGTCTTGCCGGCGCCGTTCGGTCCGATGACAGCCAGTGCCTCGCCCTGCTTCAGCCTGAAGGAGACGTTCTGAAGGACGGGCAGACCGTCTAGCGTGACGGATAAGTCCTCAACGGTCAGGACGGTATCGTCAGTCATGCGGGGTTCGCGTTGGAGTTGGCGTGGAACATGCCTTCAGGTAAGCCTTGACAAAGAATACAAGTTCGCGCCGAAAAATGTCGAATTGCTTCTCCGGCGCGTTGGATTCGAGCAATCTCCGGCTCACTCCAGCCATGCTGATCTGCAGCATCGAGGCCACCAGCTGCGGGTCTCGGGTGAGGGGTTCGCGGGCCGTTGCCAACATTCCGGCGATGGCTTTATTGGAACGAACTCCCATGTGCTGGACGATCCTGCCGGCGTCCAGATCGGAACTCACCGAATACAGAGCGACACTCGTTTTCGCATCTTTCATCTTGGCGTCCAGGAATGTAGTGACGAGAGCCGTAGCCATCTGATCGAGAGAGTTGCCCTTCTGCTCCCGGCAGACCTGTTCCACTGCGTCGGCAACCGCGTCGAGGTGCCGTTTCAAGGCTGCCTGCAGGAGCGCGCCTTTGTTGGGAAAGTACTGATACAAAGTTCCGACCGACACTCCGGCTCGCGACGCTACCCTGGTGGTGGTTAACCGTTCCTGGCCTATGCTCAGCAAAACCTGAATGGTGGCTTCGAGAATTGCGCCTACGCTGGCAGCCGAGCGCGCTTGCACCGGCGATTTGCGGGGCTCCAAGAGTACATGGGAATGTTGCGGCAAATGCGAACTCCTAACCCGAGGCTTTCTTCATCTAACCACAGGTAAGCTCAACTCATGCAAGCAGTGAACACAAGAAAATAGGAGAAACGGAATGACCAAGCAGACGGACCTGGGTGGCAGCTTCATACTCCGCGGAAATTCGACCACCGTGAACCGTATGGGTTACGGCGCGATGCAACTTGCCGGTCCACAAGTGTTCGGACCTCCGCGGGACATTGACGGTGCGGTTGCTGTTCTACGAGAGGCAGTTGAGAGGGGCGTGAACCATATCGATACCAGCGATTATTACGGTCCCCACGTGACGAATCAGATTATTAAGCAAGCGCTCCATCCGTATCCCGATTCGCTCGTGATCGTTACCAAGGTGGGTGCTCGCCGGGGATCGGACGCGTCCTGGAATCATGCTCTTTCTCGTCAGGACCTCATCGATGCCGTTCACGACAATCTGCGAAACCTCGCGCTCGAGAGGCTGGATGTTGTCAATCTTCGCGTCGGAGGAATGATGGGGCCATCGGAAGGATCGATCGAAGAACCGTTGTCGGTGCTCGCCGAGCTCAAAGCTCAGGGCTTGATTCATCATCTCGGCCTGAGCAATGTCAGCCCTAAGCAGTTCGCCGAGGCTCGGAAGATTTCCGAGATCGTCTGCGTGCAGAACTATTACAACGTGGCACACCGGGATGACGATGGCTTCATCGACGACCTGGCGGGGCAGGGAACAGCTTATGTGCCATTCTTTCCGCTGGGAGGGTTCACTCCGTTGCAATCATCGGAGCTTAACCAGGCGGCGGCGTCACTCAATGTCACGCCGATGCAGGTGGCGCTCGCCTGGCTGCTCCATCGCTCACCCAATATCCTGCTGATCCCAGGGACATCTTCCACCGAACATCTTCACGAGAATCTAAGGGCAGCGACCCTGCAACTTCCTCCCGCGGTGCTCGCGGAACTCGACGCCATCGGACGCGGGCACTCTTAACCGAGTTCGATCGCGAGACAGGAGCGCATGCCCTCGACATGGCCGTCGCTAAGGGCCGTATCATGATGGCATCGGCCCATGGAGTTTCGCAAAGACAACCTGCTGCTCTGCCTCGTGGGTGCGGCGGCGGTCACGACGCTGGTCTCGATCCGGGTTTTCGAGGTATTGATGGCCGCGGCGCTGATCGCGTTGATCGTTATGCGGCGCTGGCGTGTGCCGCCGGTCTGGTTGCCGCTCGCTCTCTTTTTACTCGGGACGCTCGGGTCGCTCTTCGCGTCCGGGCACATCCGCGACGGCCTCCCGCAGGTCAGGAAATTCTACGTTTACCTGATGCTGTTTCTGGTGACCAGCGCGGTTCGAAGAGTCCGGGAGGTTCGCTCAATTGCCATCGGATGGGCTGCCGCAGCCGCGCTCTCGTCTCTCTGGGCGCTCAAGCAATTCTATGAAAAATACCGCGCCGCTGAACTCGCACATCAGAACTTTTACGATTCCTACGTAGATGCGCGCATCACCGGATTCATGGGCCATTGGATGACATTGAGCGCGGAGTTGATGATGGCGCTTCTCGTGATCGCTGCGCTCCTATTTTTCGCCAGGGAACGGAGCGGCGTTCGGTGGCTGGTTACAGCTGCTGTTCCGGTGAGCATTGCTTTGGGATTGGCATGGACGCGCAGCATGTGGCTGGGAACGCTCTGCGGCGCCTTATATCTGATCTGGTTCTGGAGGAAATGGGCGCTGGCGGCCGTCCCGCTGTTGATCGCCGTGCTACTGGTCGCGAATCCCCTCGATATCCGCGAGCGGGCCATTTCGGCGCTTTCTCCTCACCAGGGCCAGACCGACTCCAACGCTCATCGCGCGGAGCTGCGCCGCATCGGTTGGGAGATGATCAAGGCGCATCCCTGGCTGGGCGTCGGCCCGGAACAGGTGTCCCGTCAATATCAGAATTATATCCGGCTGGATATGCCTCGGCCACAAGCGTCACAATATTACGGTCATCTCGAAAACGACTACATCCAGTACGCGGCCGAGCGCGGTATTCCGACCACGCTCGCTCTGCTCTGGATGATCGGGTGGGCGCTCTTCGACTGCGCACGCGCGCTCGGACGTTTGCCATCGGACGCCGAAGAGCGATGGGCGCTGCACGCGGCAATCGCTGTGATGGCGAGCGTGCTGGTGAGCGGCTGGTATTCCTGGAATCTGAACAACAGCGAAGTGCTCGCGATGTTTCTGGCCGTGATGGGGTGCGGTTACGTGGCTATCTGGTCAGCCGATGCTAAAGAGGCTAAGGCGGAGAAGCCAGCAAGCGCAGGTAAAACCGCTCGGTCTGTTCGACAGTTCGCTCAATAGAAAACTGCAATGCACGCTCCCGCGCGTTGCGGCCGAATTCGGACCAGAGCGCGGGATTGGATGCGGCATCTATGATCGCGCCGGCGAGCGCCTCAGGTGATTCAGGTGGCACCAGCCAGCCAGATCTCGCGTGCTCCACCAATTCCGGCAACCCGCCGACATTGCTCGCGATCACCGGCAGCCCGAATGCCATGGCGCGTAGTGCGGTCAAACCCCAACCTTCCGATCGCGAGGGCATGATGTAGAGATCCAGCGCGGCGTAAAAGTGGTCCAAGTCGTCGAGGAAACCCGGCAGTTGGACCATGCCGGAAGCCTGGCGCGCCAGTTCGGATCGCTCCGGCCCTTCGCCCGCCAGCAGCATTCGTGCGCACGGCAGCCTGGGAGCCAACAGCAGCGCCGCTTGGAGCGCGACGTCCTGGCCTTTTTCGCGAGTGAACGCGGCAGCGTGTCCAATGACGAAATGGTCGCTTGCGTAACCCCAGCGCGCACGCGCCTGGGCACGTAACTCCGGGCTGGGTAATTGCTTGGGGAGTTCGATGCCCGGCGAGATCACTTCGATGTGCGAATCGGCCACACCGGCCGCGAGCAGAACCTGTCGCACCGATTGCGAGTTCGCGATCACTCCATGGCACGTGCGGCCGTACTTCCAGCGATGGAACATCGGATGCCGGGGCGTAAACGCCACCTGGCGGCTCGCCACGCGCCGGAGTGGAAGGCCGAGGGATGTACGGAAGGAAATGGTTTGCGCCCGGGCGTCGTGCGCGTGCACGATTTCGAATTGCTGGTCACGAAGACGCGAACGCAATGTGCCGGCCCCTGGTAGTGCCATCACTTCCAGCCCTTCTCCTGCCGCGCGCTGGGCGAGCGGGCTGCCTAGCGGGCAAATGATCAACTGGGCGTGGCCCCGCTCCTTCAATCCACGCGCCAGCGACAACAAGAGGTCCTGGCCGCCGCGAAAATCTTTGCCGGTATCGATGTGAACAATTTTGAGAATGCCGGGCCTCCTCGAAAGCATAGCGCAGGCCACCTCGGCCCCCGGCTTTGCTAGAATTCCGATGGACTACATGTGGGCCGCTTCGATTCCACCGTTCCCTTTTACGCCCGCTATCGCGAGCCCTATCCCGCGAGCTTCTTTCGAGAGGTTGCGCGGCGCGAGGGTCTGCAGGGCGCCGAAAGACTGATCGATATTGGCTGCGGGCCGGGATCGCTCGCCATCGGCTTCGCCCCCTACGCGAAATCGTGCCTGGGAGTGGACGTAGAGACGGAGATGTTGTCCGCCGCCCGTGTGGAGGCGGCACGAGCCGGAGTGCATGTCGATCTGATGCAGGCGCGAATCGAGGATCTACCCGCGGATATCGGGCTCTTTCAAGCCGTGACCATCGGCCGCGCGCTGCATTGGTTCGATCGTCAAGAGGCCATCGCGGTGCTGGAGAGAATCGTCGATGCAAATGGCTGGATTGCGATTTGCGGCACCAGAACATATAGCGCGGCGGCCGAGGGATGGACCGGAAAATTCCACGAAATCCGCCGGGCATGGTCGTCGGATCCGGACGAGAGCCGGTATCACATCAATCTCGATGACTGGTTTGGCGGCACGCGATTCCAGAAGGCTGACGAAATTGAAGTAACCGAGACGCATCAGGTTAGCATCCCGGATCTTATCGGCCGTGCGCTTTCCTTATCCACCACGTCGCCTGAGGCGCTGGGTGATCGTCGTCCGGATTTTGAAGTTGCGATGCGAGAAGCCCTGGAACCGCTATCGGCCAATGGCGTGTTCGATGAGCGGGTTACGGCCATCGCGACCGTGCTGCGATAAGAACCTGGCCGGAGCGTCATCAAGACGTAACATCGCATTCATGCGCAATTCACTTCGCTGTAAGACACTAGGCGGACGTGCGCCATGCTGTATTGACCAAGCTGATTCTTATTTCGTTTGCGATTGTGACATCTGCGCGCGCCACAGAGCCGCCGGGTAGCACTTGCAGCAGACCAGCCACCGGGAGTGCGGTCTCCGAACCAGAAGACTTGCGTAGCCGGGACGGGGTGCTGAAAGTGGATCTGACGATTCGCAATTCCACTCAGGCCGACGGCTCCACGCGATACTGTTACGTCGACGGGAACGGCAATCAATCGCCCAATCTGAGACTGAAGCCGGGCGATCTTCTGATCCTCCACTTGAAGAACGATTTGACGGACCTCGATCCTAAAACCGTTCCAGCTGCCCATATTCACGCGCAAATGAATTCCGACAAAAGCGGAGACTCGTGCGCGAGCGGCGCCATGCTGCCGACCTCGACCAATCTTCATTTCCATGGTTTGACCATTCCTTCGGTTTGCCACCAGGACGATGTGCTGAAGACATCAATCAGTCCTCGCGATCCGCCCTTCGAGTATCGCTTTCGCATTCCGCAAGACGAGCCGCCTGGATTGTATTGGTACCATCCCCACATCCACGGATTCAGCAAGGCGCAGGTTCTGGGCGGAGCATCGGGCGCGTTGATAGTCGAAGGAATCGAAGCCGCGAATAAGGAAGTGGCAGGATTGCCGGAACGAGTGCTCATTATTCGCGATCAGGATTTGCTCAACCCGAATGCGCCGCCTTCCAAGTCGGAGCCGGTGCTGCCCAAGCTGATGCTGGATCATGACGGAGACGCGATAAACAATGGCACGGGCTTTGGTAAACCGGCCAAAGATCTTTCCATCAATTTTGTGCCGGTGCCATACCCCAACTATCCGACTGCTGCGATCGAAATGAAACCTGAGGAGCGGCAACTGTGGCGCGTGTTGAATGCGTCGGCGATTACGTATCTGAATCTGGCTCTTCTATTTAACCGCGTGCCCCAGTCGCTTGGCTTGGTGGCATTGGATGGCGTCCCTCTCAACCACAATGGGACGTCGGGAGATTTTATCAGCTGGCAAAACCACCTCGGAGTGCCGCCGGGGGCGCGGGTGGAATTTATCGTTAAGGGACCTCCGCTGGGAGTCACGGGACTTTTCGTGACGCGAACCGTGGATACCGGACCTGGCGGTGAAAATGATCCCAATCGCGCCCTTGCCACCGTGAAAGCTTCCCCTGGCGCGCCAGAGCCGCGATCGGTGCTGGCAGCATCTCCCGCGAAGCTGCCTGCTTCGACCGTGCCATGGTTGGGAAATGTCACTCCGGTGCGCACCCGAAGACTGTACTTCTCCGAAAAGCTGAGCGATCCCAAGAATCCGAATAGTGCGATGGAATTTTACATCACAGTGGATGGTCACACGCCTGCGATATTCAATCCCGAATCCGGTTTGCCCGACATCATCGCCAAGCAAGGAACGGTGGAAGATTGGATCGTCGAGAACCGGTCTAACGAACTGCACGCGTTTCACATTCATCAACTGCACTTCTTGTTGCTCGATTATCTCGGGAAGCCCGTTAACGAACCGTTTCTCCGCGATACCGTAAACGTCCCGTACTACAAGGACAATATGCTCGTCTATCCCAGCGTCAAACTGCGAATGGATTTTCGCGATCCGAATGCCGCAGGCACTTACCCATACCATTGCCATCTGCTGGAACACGAGGATGGCGGAATGATGGGGCTGATTCGCGTGGAGCCGGCAGATGCCGTGAAACCAGCTGCGCTTCGAGTCCCCTGATTGTAATTCGAAATTCACGCACTGAACATTGCGATGCAACTTTGGTGACTAATACTGAACGGCATTGGTTAGAAACCGCCACAGAAAAGAGAGAATGAATGTCCTTTAGACAAGCAGCATCAAATGCCTTTCACGGCCTGCGCATGGCGCTGGCATCCCTAGCGCTTTTGCAGTTCGTAGCCGGCACTACATTGAACGCCCAGACATCGCAAGCCTACGTTGCGGCAACCCGCACGCCGATCAAACACGTGATCGTGATCATCGGCGAAAACCGGAGCTTCGACCATGTCTTTGCGACGTACCAGCCCGCAGCCGGGCAAACGGTTTGGAACCTGCTCTCCGAGGGGATCGTAAACGCGGACGGAACTCCCGGGCCGAACTTTTCCAAGGCCGCGCAGAGCGCAGCTACGGACGAAGCGCCCGACGCGTTTGTATTGAGCCCGGCCAAAACTCCATTTCCGAACAATGTCCTGCCCGCACCGCTGACGGGAGGTCCCAAGGATTCCTACGTTACAGGCGACAGCCTCACCCTGGCTCAGCAATCGGAGAATGGTCTGAGCTCAAGTTCTTATCAATATTTAGTCTCCGGTGGAAGCGGATTAGCGTCCAAGACGCCGGATACCCGCATTACGAACGTCAACGCGTTACCGGCGGGTCCATTTCAATTGACGAACGGTACGACATTTACCTACGACTCTTACGCCGCCAGCCCGGTCCACCGCTTTTACCAGATGTGGCAGCAGTTGGATTGCAACGCGGCCAACGCCACCTCGGCCAATCCCTCCGGTTGCGATGCCGGTTTGTTCCCGTGGGTAGAAGTCACCGTCGGCGCCGGCACCAATGGCTCGGCACAAGCCTCCACCTTCAGCACAGAATACTCGGCTAGCGGGACAACCACTGGTGAAGGGTCCACGTCCATGGGATTCTACAATGTCCAAAATGGCGACGCGCCATATTTCAAGATGCTCGCGGACAGCTATGCGATGAGCGACAACTTTCACCAGTCCGTGAACGGCGGCACCGGCGCAAACCACATCATGCTGGGTCACGGCGACGCCATCTGGTTCAGCGATGGCAAGGGTAATGCTATCGAGCCTCCGCATAACGTAACAGTGGTACCGGGAACGCCCAACGCGGGCACGGTGGATGAAGTAGAAAATCCGAATCCGGCGGTTGGCACGAACAACTGGTACGCCGAGGATGGTTACGGCGGTGGTTCTTATGGCTCGCCCTCGTACGGCGGAGGATCGTACACCAACTGCTCGGACGCCACTCAGCCCGGAGTCGCGCCGGTTCTGCAGTACCTTGCGTCTCTCAACCCACCCATCCCCTCACGCTGCGAACCGGGTCATTACTACCTGTTGAATAACTACAATCCGGGCTACTTTGGCAACAGCAGCAATGCGTTCACCGATACCAACCCGAACAACACGGTATTCACGATTCCGCCCTCATCGACGCGCAGCATTGGCGACGTGATGATCGCCTCCGACGTGTCCTGGAAGTACTACGGCGATCAATGGAACAATTATGTGCCGGATCCCTATCAGCTCAACTATGGGGCAGTTGGGGCCAATACCGACGAGTACTGCAACATTTGCAACCCGTTTCAGTACGATACTTCCATCATGGCCAACCCCGCGAACGTTGCGGCCCACATTCAGGACACTGCGAATCTGTACTCCGACATTCAGTCTGGAGCGCTGCCAGCCGTTTCTTTCGTGAAGCCAAGCGGCCTGGTGGACGGGCATCCATCGTCCTCGAAACTGGATCTCTTCGAAGGCTTCGTGCAGAAGATCGTGGAGGCGGTACAGGCCAACAAGAGTCTCTGGGCGAGCACGGCGATCTTCATCACCTTCGATGAGGGCGGCGGTTATTACGACTCCGGCTATGTCCAGGCGCTCGATTTCTTCGGCGACGGCACGCGAATTCCTATGATGGTTGTGTCGCCCTACACCACGCCGGGTTACATCTCGCACAACTACGCCGATCACGTTTCCATCCTCAAGTTCATCGAGGCCAACTGGTCTTTGCCTCCGGTGACCACCAGCAGCCGCGACAATTTTCCGAACCCGATCACGACGGAAACCAATCCGTACGTGCCCGTCAACAGGCCGGCGATCAGTAACCTTCTCGACCTGTTTACGTTTAGTAGCGAATTCGGATATTAGTTCGCATCGCCTGATTTGAAGGGCAGGGCGCTGGCACCCGATGAACACCCGGGCCGGCGCCTTGTTCGTTGTAGTGTCATGATTCTGTTCATGAGAGTGGGGTTCCAGCAAGCCTTGGCGACGCCTGCGTGATAGCATTTGAGTGCTACGCGAGGTGTGTGACGATGCGAAATGCCAAGCTGGTTTTGCTGACAGCTCTGGTGGCCGGTGTGCCAGGGTTGGTCAAGACGGGGTTCGCGCAAATGGACCCCACGGGCGAGTGGGCGCCGCAGTTCGACGAGGATTTTCTGGAGCGCATCCCGGGGCCTGATATCGGCGATTACCTTGGGTTGCCCATCAACGACGCCGCGCGCCTGCGGGGTGATAGCTGGGATGCGTCCCTGCTCACGCTGCCCGAGAATCAGTGCCGCCCGCATCCTTCCGATTACGCCTGGCGTGGTCCGGCGAACCTGCGGATCTGGAAGGAAGTGGACCGTGACACGCAGAAGTTGATCGCGTATCACACGCACATTTCCTGGCAGGCGCCCGAGCGAACCATCTGGATGGATGGCCGGCCACATCCGCCGGCTGAAGCCGCTCACACCTGGCAGGGATTTTCCACCGGAAAGTGGGATGGCGACGTTCTGACCATCACCACCACGCATTTGAAGGAAGGCTGGATCCGGCGCAATGGAATCCCGCGCAGCGAGAATGCCAGCGTCACCGAACACTTGTTCCGGCATAACGACCGTCTCACCGTGATGGTGATCATCAACGATCCGGATTATTTGACGGAGCCGTTTGTTCGGACTACCGATTTTCTGTACGACGCACGCCAGGAGATTGCTCCCTATCCCTGTGAGGCAGTGGTGGAAGTGCCGCGGCCCAGAGGCACGGTACCCAATCATTTGCCGGGCGACAACAAGTTCCTCACCGAATTTGCAAATCGCGAGAAGGTGCCGTTCGCCGCCACACGCGGTGGGGCTCAAACCATGTATCCCGAGTACCGGCTGGCGATGAAAACGGCTCCGACGGACGCGGCCGCGATCATAGCAGCCACCGACGCCGGGCCTGCCACGGAGCAGAATGCCATCCGCCCGGCCAGCGAAAACGATGGTGAAGTCCACACGCAGCACGTGCAAGGCAACATCTTTATGCTTTCTGGCGCGGGCGGGAACATCACCGTGCAAGTGGGTAAGGAAGGCGTGCTGGTGGTGGACACTGGTCTTGCGAACATGAGCGACAAAGTGGCGGCGGCCATCCGGAAGCTATCGGACGGACCCATTCGCTATGTGATCAACACGCACGTGCATGCCGATCATACCGGCGGCAACGAAAAGATCGCCAGCCTGGGGAGCACCATTGTAGGAGGCAACGTTACCGGCGACATCGCGGACGCTGGCAAGGGCGCGACGGTGATCGCGCATCAGACGCTTCTGGATCGCATGAGCATGAAGGATGGTAATCAAGCGGCCTATCCTTCAGGCGCATGGCCCACCGACACGTTCACGGACGAAAAGGATTTTTACTTCGACGGCGAGGGAATCCAGGCGATCCATCAGCCGGCTGCGCATACCGATGGCGATAGCTTCGTCTTCTTCCGCCGGTCGGACGTAGTGAGCGCGGGCGATATCTTCGTCACTACCGGCTATCCGATCATCGACCTGGCAAGGGGCGGCAGCCTGCAGGGTGAAGTGGACGCGCTGAACCGATTGATCGCGCTCACCATTCCAGCCGGTAAGCAGGAGGGTGGCACGATGGTGATTCCGGGTCACGGACGGTTATGCGATCAGGCGGACGTGGTGTTCTACCAGGAAATGGTGACCATCCTGCGCGACCGCATTCAGTCCATGATCAAAAAAGGCATGACGCTGGAACAGGTGAAGGCCGCGCGTCCCACGCGCGACTACGATCCAGTGTATGGCTCGACCAGCGGCTTCTGGACCACGGACATGTTCGTGGAAGCCGCGTACAAGAGCCTGGGCGGCAAGTAATAGGAACTATTCCACTCGCAGAGCCACCATGGGATCGACGCGCGTGGCGCGCCGCGCCGGGAGGTAGCAGGCCACTAGCGCGACAATCGCCAGAAGCAGCGCAGCGCCAACGAACGACAGCGGATCGGCGACGCTCACGCCGTATAGCAGGCTCTGCATGGCGCGCACTAGCACCAGTCCCGCGACGATGCCCACGGCGGAGCCCGCGAGCAGCAGCTTGGCCCCCTGTCGCAGTATCAGGCGCAGAACTTGTGAAGGCTCGGCGCCCAACGCCATCCGAAGCCCGATCTCGTTAGTCCGTTGCGTCACGCTGTAACTGACGAGGCCGTATAGTCCGACGGCGGCGAGCAGAGTCGCCAGCGCCGCAAACACAGCCAGCAGCTTCACGGCGAATTTCTGGGGTCCGAGCGATTCGGCGATGCGCGTATCCATGGACTTCAGGTCTGACATCGGCTGGTTGGGATCCGCATCATGAACCGCCTGGCGAATGGCGCCGGCCAGCGACCCCGGATCGCCGCTGGATTTCGCAATTAGAAAGCCTGAAGACGCCCTGGTCTGGTAGATGGGGAAATAATAGGCGCCCTTCGATGAACTTTGGGAAACCCCGGAGGAAGTTTCCTCTCCGGCAAGTTGATTGAACCGGATGTGCCCGACCACCCCAACTATGCTGGTCCACGAATCGCGGCTGCCGCTTTGGATCCGCTTTCCGATCGGATCTTGATTGGGCCAGTATTCACGGGCGAGATTTTCATCAATCACCGCGACGGACTCCGAGCCCAGGCGGTCGTCATCGGTGAACAGCCGGCCCCTAAGAATTGGAATGCCCAAGGCAATGAAATAGCCGGGTGTGACGTAACGGATGTCTCCGTGCGGCCCGGGATCGCCCTTGCGCACTGTCTGGCCTTCAATCCGAAATGAAGCGGAGGAATTTCCTCCCGCAAACGGCACGGGACGTCCCGCTCCGGCGGCTCTAACCCCTGGCGCGCTCGACAGACGATCCAAAACGGCGCGGAAGAATTCAATTTGTTTTTCGGGAGTGTCATATTGTTTTTCCGGAAGCGCTAGCGCCGCCGTCATTACGCTCTGAGGCTGAAAGCCCGGATTCACTTCGTTGATGCGCGCCAGACTTTTCAGCAGAAGTCCCGTCCCAGCGACCAGCACAAGACCAAGCGCCAGTTCTCCGGCCACCAGCAGGGAACGGACCTGTTGGCGTCCACGGCTTCCCGTAGACGAGCGGCCAGATTCGCGAAGCGCGTTGTAGGGATCGATCCTCGACATGTGCCAGACCGGAACGCTGCCGAAGACCAGGACAGCCCCCACCCCAATTACCACTGTAAATAGTAGTGTGTACGCATCGATCGGGAAGGTTGCACCCGTGGCCAGGCTGGCAGGCGCGGCCAATAGAAGAGCGTTGATTCCCTGTTGCGCCAGCAGCAATCCCGCCAAAATACCCAGCAAGCCAAGCAGTGCGTTTTCGCTCAGCGTCTGCGCCATCAAACGACTGCGCGAAGCCCCCAGCGCGGCGCGGACAGCCAGTTCTTTGGTGCGCGCGGTTGCTTTCGCCAGCAAGAGCCCCGCGATGTTCGCGCAGGCGATCAACAGCACGAAAGCTACCGCTCCGGCGAGAATCAGGACCGGCGTTCGCAAGTTGCCAAAAACAAAATCGGTGACCGGCATGAGGAACATGCCCCACTGCGAGTCCTTCGCGAACGTCGAACGAGGATCGTCAATGACACGCTGCGAGAGTATATTGACGTATGCGCTGGCTTCCGACACGCTCACGTTCGGCTGCAGGCGGGCCACGGCAAAGTAGTTCTCATTGAAGGTATTGTCCGGGGAAAACTCATCCGGCGCGAGGCCCAGCGGCGACCAGAGCTCGGTTTGATTGGGCCATTGAAACGCGGGGCCCATGACGCCAATCACGCGATAGGGCTGCTCATTGAGTTGAATGTTGCGCCGCACAACGTCCGGATCTCCCCCAAACCAACGCTGCCACGCGCCATAAGCGAGCACCACTTCACGGTTTGCGTTGGGCTGATCTTCCTCCGATGTGAAGACTCGGCCGACGATCGGCTTGGCGCCCAAGACATCGAACCACTGCCAGGAAACGCGCGCGCCCTGCAGTTTCTCCGGCCGTTCCCCGCCGGTGTAATTAAAGGCAGCGGGCGTTTCCATCGCGGCGGAGGAGAAGATTTTCTTGCTGTCGCGCACCTGCGCAAAATCCGGGGCCGAGACGGCAATATTGTGGAGACCGAGCTTGCTGTAGCGGACGCGCAGCGCGACCACCCGCTCGGCATGAGCAATACCTGGGGGGTGCAGAAACAGGGCATTCATCACGGAGAAGATCGCGGTGTTCGCACCGATTCCCAGGGCCAGCGTGAGCACGGCCACCACCGTGAGCCCGCCTGATTTGGCGAGCATTCGCAGTCCGTAGCGCAAGTCCTGCCAGAGATTTTGCATGTTGTTTGCGGTGAGGGCAGATATCCTTCCGTTACTTCTTCTGAGCTAAGTTCTTGCGATATCTGAGCTTATCAGCCAACCAGCAGGCCAGCGCGGCCTGGGCATGTCCGCTTGCGGGAGAAAGCGTCTCGGAACCGGACAGAGCGGACCGGGATCTGAGCGTTTTAACGGCGGCGCTCGCGTTTTCCGCGCGCGATCTCGGAAGTCAGTTTGTTGAGGCGCTGCTCCCAGAAGCCGCGAAACTGGCCCATCCAGGAATCCACTTCCTGGAACGGCGCGGATTCAATCGAATAAACGCGGCGCGCTCCATCCACGCGAACAGCTGCAAAGCCGGTTTCACGCAGGACTTTCAAGTGCTGGGAGACTGCCGCTTGGGAGATACCGAATTCGTTTTGGACCGCGTCCACCAGGGTACCGGCGGCTTGTTCACCGGTGGCGAGCAGCTCCAGAATGCGGCGTCGAACGGGATCGCCGAGAACGTCAAATGCGTGCATCGCCGGTATAGAATGCCAGAGTTCGGTGCGCCGCGCTCCCGGCGGCGGCTGCATCGGTTCCTGAAGCTATCGACGCCTTCAACCATTCGTCGCTGCTTTGGCGCATGAATTCCTTGCCCTCTTCCGACTTCTGCCACGCCGCGGCCTGCTGAGGGTCTTTCGACTCACCTGTTGACAGATTCCGGCCAAGTGCCATGAGCGTGAGGTCCCAGCCCACCCCCACCGCGCCTGGTCCATATTGATTCCAAAGCTCGTCCGGAACGTGTGCGATATGTTCCAGACGCAGCAGCGTTCCACCGTCTGACAATTCCTGGAGTTGAACCCGAACCCAGGTTACTTGCCCGCCGAATTCCCAGGTGAGAGCCAGATGGCGCGGCGGTTCGCAAGCGGTGATTGTTCCACCGGCGTTGCCCTCCAACTGGTAGCGTCCGCCGAGGCGCAGATCGCCTGAAATCGGCAGGAACCATCTCGGGATGCGGTCTGCATTGGTGATGGCGTCCCAAAGGTCGTCCAGGGTTGTGTCGTACGCGCAGGTTGCCACCATCACGCGAGCCGGACGCCCGTCATGCTCGCGATTCTGAACCTCGCGTGTTACAGCTCCAATGTAGCGAAGAACATCAACAGTCACGAACAAATGATATCGTTAGTGACTTATATAAGTCAATACTTAATTAACGGCCTGCAACCGGCTCTCCGCCGCCCGGACCTGCGGAAGATCGCGATCGGCATTTTTCCAGGTATCCAGAAATTCACGATAGGCCTGGGCGGCGTCAGCGCGATTGCCTTCACGGTCGAAAGCCAGCGCGATTCCGTACAGCGCGAAGCCGGAACGGGGACGGTCATGGAGTTCTTTGCGAAACGCCTCGCGAGCATCCGAATATTTTCCTGCGCGAATCAATGCATGGCCCAAGGATTCGAGCTCTGGCCGCGAATACTGCGGCGGCTCTGAGTAGCCGAGTTCCTTCTCCTTCTGGGCCGCTTGATCCAGCAATTCCCGCATTTGATCGACATCGCCCCGGTAGCCGGCTAAGTTTCCTCTGAGATCGAGCGACGCGGTCTCGAGAATTCGGACCACTTTGTCGCGGATGTTCTTGGCTTGATCTTCAACCTTCTGCTGGGACAGCCGCCAGAGCAGGGCATCCAGCGTATCGGACTGCCGCTCGGCTTCCGGCAACTGGCCGGCTTGGGCCGCCTGCATCGCTCGCGCATAGGCCACCAGCCCGTCGCGATAGCCGCGCGCGGCAACGCTGAGTTGGGCGTCGGGAACGCCGAAGCCGATCGGTCGCTTAATGGCGTCGTCCCACAATCCAAATCGAAGGGCGAGCCGCGCCGCGGAACTGCCCACTTGCAGAATGTAGAAGCCGGGATTGGATGATTGGTCAGGGTTGTCCGAGGCTCCCTCTAACGCGGAGGCGTGCTGCAGCGCTTCCCGATAACGGCCGGCTTCGGCGCAGTCCGCGATCAGGTAGCTCAAGTTGTGCGCGAAGTTCCAGTCGTCGCTAAGGCTGACGTGCTGTCGATCCATGTACTCTTGATCCACACGCGCCGCTTGGAGAAACACCTCGCGCGCCCGCTCATAATCGCCCAGGCGATAGAAAATGTGGCCGGGCATATGGACCACGTGACCGGAGCCTGGCGCCAGCTTTCCGAGCTTCTCGGCGCTCTCGAGCGCCCACTCGGGATGATCGCTCCCTTCCACCGCGTGAATCCAGTAGTGGTTGGCTGCGGCATTGGAAGGATACTGCTGGAGAAGATTTCGCAGCAGCGCCTGCCCATAGAGCGCGCCCGGGCGGGGATCGCCCTGGTTGTCGTAACCGTTGATCAGCTGCGCGGCCAGAAGCAGCTTGGCCTGCAGATCGTCGGGATAACGATCTTCGAGCGCCTCCATCTCTTTGATGAATGCCTGGGTAGCCTCCTCGCCCTTCTTGTCCTGTTGCTCGCTGCTGGCGCGAATATAGCGCTGCTCGCGATCTGAGGCCGATGCCGCAAGCTGCTTCGCCCGCGCGAGCTCCGCCATACGCCTGATCGTGATCGCCACTGGAATCGAGAGCCTGAAACAGCCCCCAGTGACACATAGCGCAGTCCGGATCCAGCCGCACGGATTCCTCAAAAGCGCGCTCCTCTTCGTAGTACCAGAAGCAGTGTTGCAGGGCGAGCCCCTGGTCGAACCATTCTTGCGCTTGCGGGGACTTGGTCGTAATCGGAATATGGGCCTGGCCGATGCCTTCGATGCGCTGCGGCGCGGGAAGCTTGGCAAGGTCGATCCTCTTGTTTTCCGGCGGCCCGTGCTGGTGAGTTTGTGCCGTGGCGAGCATGCCGCCGAGCATAAGGACGCCGATCAGTTTCAAGTAGTCTCCTCCAACAGTTGGGAATTAGACGTGACGACGGATGGAAAAATTCCGGGAATATCACGATGCGCGGCAGTGCGTCACACTTGGGGCCGTGCGTCAGAGTGGAAGCGCGTACAAGAACGGGCGGTGGCTGCTGCTTCTCCAAAAATAGGCCAGGATAATCAGACTGGCTATAGCCGCGTATGCGCACCACAATGACGTGAATGCGTACCGTTTGACCTCCATCACAATCAGGAGAATCGCCAGGTTGGCCGCGCCGAAAATGATCATCGGCTTGATCTTTGAAACAAAGAGCGAACCGCACGTTGCAATCACGTACAGGACGGCGACCGCGGTATTGTTGGTTGCCTGGTTGATGTAAACGATACTGTTTTCCCGGACGTACACCTGCAACGGGTACGCGGTTAACGCCCACAAAATATAAAGCGCCGTCGCGATGCCGAGCCCGAGAAACGGCCGCATGCGTTTGCGGCTCTTGGCGTCAGGCTCGAACAGCAGTACGCTCAGTGGCAGCAAGAAAGGGAGCAGACCTTGCGCATACAGCATGAACGCCGCGCCCATATCGTGCGCCACGGCGGGCGAGAGAATCCCATCCAGTCCCAGCCAGACGAAGCCTTCGATGAATTGATGCACGGCGAACAACATAGGCAGGGCGGCGAAAAGCAATTCGCGTCTGTGTTTCACCTTCGTCAAGGTAACGGCGCCGATTATGCCCAGAGCCGAACTACCGACAAAGTTCGCCGCCGCTGAAAAACACATGCGGCTACTTAGCTTCGCAGGCCGATGGGCTAAACTTTGAGCCGTCCTTCTCCATTTTGAAGTGCGTGCTGGTGACGAAGTCCTGATAGAGATTGGCCGGATCGTGCACGATGGTGGTGACGATCAGCCACGAATCGCCGTTGGGCTCGTTGGTGCGATCGTAGTATTCGGTCAGCACCGCGTCGGCGCTGTAGGGGACGCCGTTCTTGCGCAGATAGCCTGCCTTCATATCAGTGGTGACCACTTTGAGCGATCCACCTGGCGGAGGGGGAGCAGCCGCGGCACGGCCACGCGGAGGGGGCCTCAGGCCGTCCCAGCTGGCTTCAGAATATCCCTGCCAACTCGGAGCTTCCTTGGCCGGTGCTTTGGCGTTGAAGTGGAACATGCGGGTCTGCGTGCCGGCGTCGGCCTCTATCTTCAGGGTGTTGTCATCCACCCAAGTGATGTGAACGCGGCCCGGCACGCGCATGATGGCGGCAGCGCCATAAGCTTTGCACTGATTGCCGGCGGCGATATCTTTGTCGGGATCCCAGGTGTCGCCCAGTTTGCGCCCGGCCGCGCTGAGCGGAACGCTGGTGTAGTCACCCTTGGCGGGAGTCACCATGCGCCAGCGCCAGTCCTCGGTGACGATCGACACCCAGTAACCGGTGATATCCTCGGGTGCGATTTGTTTCGCCGGGCGAGGAGCCTGGGGCGGCGGGGGGCCAAATTGCGCCTGCATCGCAAGCGGCGCCAGCAGGAGCGCGATGGCCGCTGCGCCGTGAGTGAGGAATCTCTGGATCATTTGCTTCACCTCGGGTTTACTTACCATATCATTTTGCCGTGCAAACGCTGGGGCTCCAACCTGCCCCGTCGGGGATCTTCTTAAAATCCGTACTGGTGACGAAGGGCTCGGTCAGATAAGTGGGATCCTCCACCACCGTGGTCACCGTAAACCAAGTGTCGCCGTTGCGCTCTTTGTGAAGATCGTAATATTCCTTGAGCACTGTGTTTTCACTGTAGGGCGGACCGTTCTTGCGCAGGTACCCGGCGCGCAATTGGGTAGTTACTACTTCCAATGCGCGTCCGTGTGCGCCTTCGCGGGTAGCTCCAAGCCCGAAGCCGGGTAAGCCCGATCCGCGCACGGGACGTTCCCAGTTCGCGGCTGAGTATCCTTGCCAGCTAGGCTTCTCATTGGCTGACGGCTTGCCGGTGAAATGAAACAACCTGGTTTGCTTGCCGGCGTCGGTTTCCACTTTGAGCGTGTTCTCGTCGGCCCAGCTGATGTGGACGCGTCCCGGTACGCGCATAATGGCGGGCGCGCCGTAGGATTTGCATTGTTCACCCGCCGCCGTGACTTTGTCGGGATCCCATGCGTTCCCTATGCGCCGGCCCTCATTGTTCAGAGGGATGCTGGCGAAATCGCCTTTGATGGGCGTCACCATGCGCCAGCGCCAGTCCTCAGTGACCACCGAGACGAAATAGCCCGTGAAATCGGCAGGCGCCGAGGCCTCGGCGGATTTCGCCTGCTGCGATCCGCCGAGAGGGCCGATCCCCGATGGCGGCGGAACACCTTGCGCGAGCAACGACGCGGGCAGGACGAGCGTGAGAGCGGCCAAGAGTCGAGTCATCTATTTTTTCTCGCTCAGGCTTTTGTACACGGCATCGATGAACATGTCCGTCGTCCAGAATCCAGTGGTTGCGCCGTACTGCGTGTCGTAGTCCAAGGTGGGCTGGGTGGCCTTCACCTGCTCCAGTGTCATGCCCTTCTTGATCATGTCCACGAAGCGATCGCGGATCACGGTCAGCATATTGCGGTACTCCACCACGTCGGCTTCGTCGCAAAGACGTCCGTGCCCCGGGATCACCAATGTCCCGCCTTCCTGATACTTCGCCGGAACCGTAATATCAATAATCCGATTGAGCGCGTCGATCTCACCCTTTACGCTTCCACCGCGCGCCAGGTCGATGATCGGATAGCTCCCAGGCGTAAAAACATCTCCCGTGCTCAGCACGTCGGATCGGCGGAAGAACACGATACTGTCGCCGTCGGTGTGAGCGGCCGGCACATGATAAACCACCACGGCCTCGCCATTGAAGAAGAAATCCTTGCTGGGCAGGAAATACTCATCGTTGGGCCAAGCCGCTTCGGGAATCTTGGCCTCGCCCGGAGCGGGCGTGCTCATGCGATTCAGCACGTTAGACTGCGCGACGATTCTGGGCGCACCCACCGACTCGCGCGTCATACCGAGCTTGGCCATTTCCGCATTCCCGCCGGTGTGGTCGGTATGGACGTGCGTGTTGACGATCCAGCGAATGGGACCGTCGGATAACTTCCGGATCTCAACCATGGCTTTGGGAGCGAGCGCCGCGAAGCCGGTGTCCACCAGCATTACTCCGTCCTTGCCCACTTGCACGGTGATGTTGCCGCCGTCGCCGATGAGGACGTAGACCTTACCCTGGACGGGGGCCATGAGGAGCTTGGCGGTGTCAGGGCTTTGGGCCAGGCACAAGAGCGTCCCCAAGAGTGGGGACGCGGCACGCAAGAGTGCGTGCGCCACGGTGAGTCGACTGAACACATTCATTTGGAGTTGACGTTGCAGTCGAATAGCGAGGTGCATTTGCAGTAGCGCTGGCAGTGGTCCGGCGGATGATATTCGTTGGCGATTTTCTTTTGGTATTCGGGATACAAAGTTTCAGCCCCGCCACGAGTGGCTTCATACGGCAAACCGTACCAATTGGCAAATTCCTTCAGAAATGGATTGTGGCCCGGCAAATGATTCGGCACGGTTCCTTCCGGCCGCGGCACTTCCGGCGCGTACTCGCATCCGAATATGCCGATGTTCTGGCCAGGATCCAGAGACCAGTTGTCGCTGCGCACCAGAGGTTCTGTCAGATAGACCGGATCTTCGATGACGGTCACCACCGTCAGGTAATCGCCGTGCCGCGTCCAATGCTCAGTGAAGACCGCCTTGTCGCTGCGCGGAACGCCGTTGCGGCGCATGTAATTGGTCTTCAGATGCGTGGTGGTGATGGTGAGCATGTTGCCCTCCCACACGCCCGTTGAAAAACCTTGCCAGGTATGCGGCGCATAGTCGGGCGGATGGGGACGCCCGTCCATCCAGACCGTGCGCTCGCTGTCCCAGGCCAGCAGGTGCGTGTGGAAGGCCACCAGTTTCTCGGAAGTCTGATCGATCTCACGCCAGATTCGCAGGTTTCCGAGGCCGCGCATGGAGTAATCGCCACCATGCGGCCGGCATTGATATTCCGGAACTACCGAGATACGGTCTGCATCGTAGGTGTCGGCCGCCATGCGCGCGGCGGCATTGATGGGAAGCTCGGTGTAGTCGCCGAGTTCGGGGCCGGGAAGACGTTCCGGGCCGTCTTCGTGATACAAAGGAGCCCATTCGCCAGTGAAGTCCACCTGCGCGAACGCAGGCCAACTCACGGCAGCAGCCAGCACGAGGCTGAACGCTAGCCTACGTCTCGGTAGGTGATCGAGCATGTTGAGAAACGCTCCCTGACGGTCGCGGTGCAGCCAGGCCGACGTCATCGGCCAAAATTATTGAACTACGCCTTTCCAGTTCCAGCCGTCGGATGGGCGGGTGATGCTCTGCATGCGAATGCGATGGTCATCGGGGTTGCGGCCCGGGTTGCCCTTGATTTCGACAACATCACCCGGCTTCAGCGATTCACGGGTGACGCCGTCGCGGCTCAACTGGCCGCCGGCACCCCATTCCACTGCCCAGACCTGCATCTCGCCTTTGTCATCCGGCGCTTCGACGTGCACAAACGAATGCGGGTTGCGATACAGGAACTGTACCAGCTTCCCTTTGATGGTGACCGTCTGATCCTCAAAATAAGTGGCCGCAAATGAGTGATGCGCATACACATTGACCTGCGTGCTCAACACGGATGCCGCGGCGACAACTAAGAACAACAGTGTTCGTTTCATATGGGTTCCTTTGGCCTGCTCCCTTTGGCTAAATCTCATAATATACCGTCCTGCTGAATCCTGCATGCAGGACCTTACTTTCCACCCAAGCTTTTGTAGACCGCCTCCACGAACTGATCCGTCGTGCCGAATCCTTTTTCGGCGCCATACCGGGCATCATAGTCCATGGTGGGCCTGGACGCCTTCACCTGTTCCAGCGTCATGCCCTTCTTAATGTCGGCCTGAATACGATCGCGAATGATAGTAACCATATCACGATACTCGATCAATTCCCAACGGTCGCACAGCCGTCCATGGCCGGGAATGATGTAGGTGCCACCTTCTTCGTCGTGCTTGGAGATGGCGAGATCCATCAGATTGTTCAGCGCGTCGATTTCACCCTGGATGCTGCCGCCGCGCGCGATATCGATGAATGGATAGCCGGTGGTGACAAAGATGTCGCCGGTGGCGATCACGTCCGAACGGCGGAAAACCACGATGCTGTCGCCGTCGGTGTGGGCCGCCTTCTCGTGCAGAATCTCCACGGATTCGTCATTGAACCATAGCGTCTTGCGATCGCCGAGGAATGTATCGGTGGGCCATGCGCCGGTGGGAGCCGCGGGCTGATTACCTGAAGCCGAGCTCATGCGGTCTAGAACCGCCTGGTGCGCGATAATCGCGGCGCCTTTCGACGCATCCGCGATGTCGCCGGTGACGTTGGCGCCCGTTATGGTGACGCCTGCCGCGCGCAGCTTTTCGTTGCCGCCCGTATGATCGGGATGGACGTGCGTGTTGATGATGTATTGCAGCCCTTTGCCGGGGGCCAGTTTATGAATGGCGGCGATCACTTTGTCGGCGGTGGCTGCCAGACCCGTGTCCACCATCAGCACACCCATTTCGCCCACTTGTACCGCGATGTTGCCGCCCGCGCCCACCAGCATGTACAGGTCGCCCTGCACCGGAAGAATGTGAACCTCGCCGTCCGTCGGCGCAGGATTCTGCGCTTCGTCCTTCACCGGCATGGGTACGATCTCATCCCGCTGGAACGGATTGGTCGGAACGGGAGGGGGATTCTTCACCACTTTCTCGAACTCCGGGTACATCGTTTCGGGTCCACCCAAAGTCGCGATCAACGGTAGGTGGTACATGTTTGCGTACTCGGTGATGAACGGATTCTGGCCGGGTAAATAATTCGGCACCGCGCCTCTGGGGCGCCCTTCCACTTCTTCCACCTCTTCACAGGGATACAGCCAGTTTCCCCCGGCATTGAGGTTAAACATGTAGTCCTCGGACTTCACCAGAGGTTCGCTGAGATACACCGGATCGGTGACGATGCTGACATGCGTGAGATGATCGCCGTGACGGATGAAGTGCTCCACCAGCGTTGCCTGGTCGCTCTCCGGCAGGCCATTGCGCCGCACCCAGCCCTGCTTGATGTGGGTGGTGTAAACCGTCAGAATGTTGCCTTCCCATTTGCCCGTAGAGAAGCCCATCCAGGTATGCGCGGCCCAGGGTGGAGGATGCGGACGGCCATCCATCCAAATGGTTCGGGTCTGTTCGTAGGTGCTGATGTAGTTCTTGATGGCGATGATCTTCTGCGATTGGGGATCTTTCTCGTCCCAGATCCGCAATTGCAGCGGGCCTCGATAAATGTAGGGCGCCACGTGCACCTGGCATTGATGTTCCGGCATGGTGAGCCGGGAGGAATTCCAGCTTTCTCCCCACAGCCGGGAGCCTTCGTTGATAGGAAGACCGGCATAATTCACCAGCTCAGGCCCGGGAATGCGTTCCAGGAAATCCTCCTGAAGCAGAGGATTCCAATTGCCGGACAGATCCATTCCTACATCGGGGATGAACTCACCCACCACGCCCTGGCCGAACGCGCAAACGCTGAGTAGCGCCGCGATGGGCAATAACGACGATCGAATTACTACCTGCATGCAGAGTTGGCGTTCATGATAAGGGTCAAGTTACTCCCGCATCGTGCGCGTGACGCGAAAAGCAAGAGCCATTGTACTGCAAAGTCGAGAACAGTCTTGATATCCTACCGCCTGGAGGTGCGGAAAATGAACGCTCTCGTTTTACGGCTCGCGCTGGGGTTGGGGATTGGGGTCTGGGGGCTAGGTACGCTGGTGGTCGTTCAGGCGCAGACTGCAAGCGTTCAGGCGGGGACGGCGGGGGCTTTGCCGAAGGATGTCGACCCGCAATCGCTGTCGCGCCTTCCGGTTGTAAAGCGCGAAGACTTGGATGCAGACGGCAAGCGCATCTACGACCTGCTGGCTGGCGGCGAAGGCAAGACCGTGACGCCCACCGGGCCAGCCGCCATTTCGCTCATCAGCCCGAAGGTTGCCGAATCCATCCAGATGCTGAATCAATATCTGCGCTTTCACGGCGTGCTGCAGCCTCGCGACTACGAAGTGGCCATTCTGGTGGCGGCCCGAGAATTTGATCAACAGTACGAATGGAGCGGTCACGAAATGGCGGCGCGCAAGGCCAAGGTGCCGGATGCCGTGATTGACACTATCAAGTACAACCGGGATGTCCTCCGTCTTTCCGACCGCGACACGATGCTCATCACTTTCGCCCGCGATTCGTTCCACCGGCACAGGATTGACTCCGACATTTATGCCAGAGCGGTTGAGATGTTCGGCAAACAGGGAACTTTGGAACTGGCGACCATCATCGGCGATTACGCGATGGCGGCGATCATGCTGAATGCGACGGATCAGCATTTACCGGCGGGGCGGGAGTCGTCGCTGCCGGTGAAGTAGGCCGAGGCTCGCGGTCGCTCGCGGGATTGGCTCAGGCTCGCGGTCGCTCGCGGGATTGGCTCAGGCTCGCTGCCGCTCACTGGGGTTGGCTCAGGCTCGCTGCCGCTCACTGGGGTTGGCTCAGGCTCGCTGCCGCTCGCCGGGATTGGCTTAGGCTCGCTGCCGCTCGCGGGATTGGCTTAGGCTCGCTGCCGCTCGCGGGATTGGCTCAGGCTCGCTGCCGCTCGCGGGATTGGCTCGGGCTCGCTGCCGCTCGCGGGATTGGCTCGGGCTCGCTGCCGCTCGCGGGATTGGCCATTTAGCCGCCGACGTTTTCCGTGGCGGACTTAAATCCACTCATGTCGGACAGCGGCCGCGTTCCGGCTTGGCTCACCGATCGCATGATGCTGCTGGGCACGGCCGAACCGCTTTCAACGATCGCTGTCCACCTGGCAAGCAGCTCGACCTCTTCTTACTCACAGCCCTAGTTGCACCCGCTTGCATGCAGATTGTTATATGCTCCGAAGGAGCTAGTTATGAGGAATTTAACGTTCATGAAAATGGCGGGCGCTGCGTTGCTGCTCGCTGCTACACTTGCTCCGATCTACGCACAGGACCAGTTTTCCGGCGAGTGGAGCCCGTTGCATCACGAGGACTACGACGAGCGGATTCCCGGCCCCGATCTGGGAAATTTTGCCGGGCTTCCTATCAACGCTTCCGCGCGAGCCTTCGCCGAGAGCTGGAACGCATCGCGGCTCACGCTGCCCGAGCACCAGTGCCGCGTCCACGTTTCGCCGTACATTTATCACGGGCCCCTGCATCTGAGGATCTGGGAAGAGAAGGATCCGTTCACGCAGCAAGTGATCGCGATCAAGAACTACATCAGCACCTACGAACAGACGCGCACCATCTGGATGGATGGCCGTGCGCACCCGCCCGACTATGCCGCGCACACCTTTATGGGATTTTCAACCGGCAAGTGGGAAGGCAACGTGCTGACCGTTTACACCACGCACATCAAGCAGGGCTGGGTGCGGCGCAATGGTTTTCCAGAGAGCGACCAGTCCACCATGACCGAGCATTTCCTGCGGCACGGAAATATCATGACGCATGTCACCATCCTGAACGATCCGGTTTATCTGACCGAACCGCTGATTCGGACCGAAGATTTTCTTCTGGACGAGAAGGAGCTCGGCGGATGGCTTTGGCCTTGCGAATCGGTGGAGGAGATCCTGACCCGGCCCACGGGCGAGGTGCCGAACTACCTTCCGGGCCAGAATCCGTTCTTTTTCGAATACGCCGATAAGCAACATTTGCCGCACGCCGCAGTGATGGGCGGCGAAGCCACCATGTATCCCGAGTACCGCAAGGTGCTGGGTACGGCGAAGATTGAGCCGGCGCCTGCCGTTCCGCAGAGCCAGCCGAAACCCCAGGACTCCGAACTTCACATTCTGCCGGTGCAGGGCAATGTCTACATGTTGGTGGGCGCGGGCGGCAACATTACCGTGCAAGTGGGCGCCCAAGGCGTGCTGCTGGTGGACAGCGGCCTGGCGCAATTCTCCGACAAGGTGATCGCGGCGGTTCGCACGCTGTCCGACAAGCCGATCCGTTATATCATCAACACGCACGTACATCCCGATCACGTGGGCGGGAATGAAACGCTCGCCAAGACCGGTGGCGGTTCGGCGCGCGAGGTGGCGCTGATCAACACACCGGGCGAGACCGCGGCCCTGAGCGTTCAAATCATCGCGCATCAAAATGTTTTTGACCGAATGAGCGTTCCGACGAACGGCGGGAAGGCCTATCCTGAGAGCGCCTGGCCCACCGACTCGTACCTGGGCCTGGAGAAAGAGGTTTACTTCAACGGCGAAGCGGTACAGATGTTCCATCCCCCGGCCGCGCATACCGATGGCGACACCATCGCCTTCTTCCGCCGCTCGGATGTGGTCAGCACCGGCGACATCTTCGTCACCAATGGCTACCCGATCATCGATCTGAAGAACGGCGGCAGTCTGCAGGGTGAAATCGACGGATTGAACCACATTCTCGATCTTGCGATTCCCGCGCACCACGAAGAAGGCGGCACCTACATTATTCCCGGCCACGGCCGGCTGTGCGATGAGTTCGATCTGCTGGAGTATCGCGACATGGTGACCATTGTGCGCGACCGTATTCGCGCCATGATCAAGAAGGGCATGACGCTGGAGCAGATCAAAGCCTCGCGCCCGACCCTCGATTACGATCCTCGCTACAACACGCCGGGCGCGTTCTGGACCGCCGATATGTTCGTCGAGGCTGCGTACAAAAGCCTGACCCAGTCGAAATAGCTAAATCACTTTTGTGGCGCCGCCGTCCATATCGATCAGCGAGCCTTGCAGGAACCGCCCTTCGGGGCTGACAACGAACGCGGCCAGCGACGCGATATCTTCCGGCTCTCCGACTCGCGTGGTGCGGGCGCTTTCGATCATTTTGCGCTCCGCCGTTTCCACATCAGTCCCCTGCGACTTCGCGGTTGCTTCCAGCATGCGCCGGTAGCGCTCGGTGCGGACGCTGCCAGGATTGACGGCGTTCACCTGCACCCCGTCGCGAATCCCAATGTCGGCCATGGCTTTGGTAAACGAAAGCAGCGCCGCGTTCACCGAGCCGCCGATGGTGAACAGCGGTCCCGGCATTCTGCCGCCCACGCCCGAAATGTTCAACACTGAGCCGGCCTGCGCTTTCAAGTGCGGCCATGCCGCCCGCGTGAGCCGCATGGCTCCGAAGAATTTCAGCGCGAACCCATCGGCCCAGTCTTCATCGGTCAGCTCCAGAAAATCTCCACGCTTGGTGGCGCCGGCGTTGTTGACCAGGATGTCGACCTGCCCGTAGGTCTGGAGCGCAAAATCCACGACTCGTTTTGCGGCATCCACCTCGCGTAGATCTACTGAGAGCGCTGTCGCGTGTTCGATTTCCTTTGCGGCCTGCGCCAACAAATTCGCATCCCGGGCACACAGCACCACGCGTGCGCCCTCCCGGCTTAAGCGTGCCGCGATGGCACGTCCGATGCCGCGGTTTGCACCCGTCACAATCGCAATCTTGCCCTTCAATCCGGTCGCCATGGACTTTCTATTATGCTTGTTCCAGAGCACGCCTTGGAGGTGACGCGAGTGGTAAAAGCATTTCGACTCGGAATCACGGTATTGTTCGCGGCAGTCCTGATGGCGCAACAGAGCCCTCCTGCGCAAACGTCCGTGACTATCGCGGGAAAGGTGATTCGCGTCAACTATTCCGCTCCGTCCATGCGAGGGCGCAAAATCTTCGGCGGCCTGGAACCTTACGGGCACGTGTGGCGCGCCGGAGCCAACGAAGCTACCGCCCTGCACACCGATGCCAATCTCGATATCGGCGGGCTTTCGGTTCCTAAAGGCGACTACACGCTGTTCGTTTACCTGGATCCCAAGCAATGGCAGCTGGTGGTGAGCAAAGCGACTGGCGAATGGGGCCTGGACTATGATCAGAGCCACGACTTGGGTCGCGTGAAGATGGACATGAGCAAGCCGCCCAAGCCGATCGAAACTTACAAGATGACTTTGTCCAGCGTGGGCGCGAATAAAGGTAAACTGCAACTCGCCTGGGAGAATACGGTGGCCGAAGTTCCTATTGCCCTGAAGTGATCCGCGAAGTGCGGTGATCCGTTAACCGAAGAACGCCAGCTTTTGCGATCCAAAGTTCGCGAAGTTCGGAAATACGGTGGCGAGCGCGCTGTCGGGAATCCCAAACCAGGAACAGAGCGTCGCGCCATATTGATCGACGGACGTGGTTGGAATCCAGCGTCCGCGCGTATCGGTGTCGTTCGGCCCCGCCAGCTCAAAGGCCGGGAATTCGCCGTAGATTTGCCCGCCCCGCACCGCGCCGCCCAGCACCAGATGATGGCTCCCCCAGGCGTGATCGCTTCCATCGGTGGTGGTGGGCTGGAAGGTCCTGCTGAAATCGGACTCAGTGAACGTGGTCACGTTGTCGGCCATCCCCAGTTCCTCGGTGGCCGAGTAGAATGCGGCCAGCGCCTGGCTCAATTGTGGATAAAGATTGTTGTGAGTTTCGAGTTCGCCGGCGTGGGTGTCGAATCCGCCCAGCGAACAGAAAAAGATCTGGCGGTTCATGCCCAGATACGATTGCACCTGGATGATCTGCGCCACCTGCTGCAACTGCGAGCCGAGATTGGTATTGGGAAATTGGGTCTTGAGCGCGGTGGTCTTCGCGAGCGCCGCCTGCAACGCCGCGGCATCCGCCATGCTGTTCGACATGGTGTTGTTCGCGGCTTGCACCAGCGAAAGCCCGTTGTCGGAAGTGAGCAGAGTTGTCAGAGGATTCAAACGCGACGCGGAAGCCGCCGCACCACCGGCCGCTTTCAGCGTGAGCGACTGCCCCGGTGCGATGGCCACCGGCAGCGTGCTGACACCCTGGCCTTCCAGCGCATTTCCCGCCACGGAAAGGAACGCGGGAAAGTTCGACGAATTGATCTTTTGTGAGACCAGATAGTCAGCCACGCGCCCGGCCCATCCGGTGGGGCTGTTCCCTTGTGCCATGGCAGTCTGCCACTGCAACTGCTGGTCGGAATGCGAGAACAGATTGAGGGGGATGGGCGCCTGCGACCCTTGGTATTGCGATCGCGTCAGGGGTTGCACCAGTGAACCGGTGTTCGCCACCACCGCCAGTTCTTTGCTTGAAAACATACTGGCCAGCTCGGCCAGCATTCCATGAAACGCAAACGGCGCGTTCGAAACGCTATACACGGTACGGGTCAGCTCGCTGGCCGATAGCGCCAGGCTGCCGCGAATCGACGTGTAGGCCTGGAAGCTAGAGTCATCCATCGGGATCACCGTGTTGTTCGAATCGTTCCCGCCAAACAGGAACACGCACACCAGCGCGCGATAGTTCGCACTGCTCTGCGCCATGGCCGGAAGCAAGCCGAAGGGACGCAGAGCGAGCGTTCCCACCGTAGCCGCGCCTGCTCGAATAAGAGCACGTCGTGAAATCATCTGCTCCTCCTGATGCCAACCCTTAATGAATGATTTGATACTCGCTCGAAGTCAAAACAACGTAGAGCGCGGCCTGCGCCTGCGCCCTTGGATGTGGACACTGCGTTCATCGCATCCGTTGCCTCCTCCACCAGCGCCGGCGACATGGAACCATGCAGGAATAGCGCGCCGATATAGCTAAGCAGCGAAGCCCCGCTGCTCACTTGTTGCACGAACGGCGCAAGATTCACCGTTGTGCCTTTGTCGATGGTCCCGTATAGGATCGAGTTGACGATGTCGGCGCGATCCACGGCCGTTTGGGTGGTATAGATCTGAAACTCCGGCGCGAGCAATCCGCTTTGGACTCGATACTGCGGCGAAAAATAGCTGAACACGCTCGGAGCATTGAACAAATTCTCACCGAGTTGGGAGGTGTTGCTGTAGATGGCGCTGTTCGCGGTGAGCGTCCCATTCAGGCCGCGCAGCAGATTCGGCATGAACAGAACCGGTTCACGCAGGTGGCCGAACGTCGGGTTGGTCGACGCTGCGGTTTCGTCGTCGCCCGCGCGCGCTTCCGGATCGGTGAGGATGGCGGTGATCACCGCCTGCAAATCCCCCGTCACTCCGTTGCCATCGTTCTGAAATACGCTCGAGACTCGCGCGACGTATTGCGGGCTCGGATTGCTGGTCACCAGGTGTTGAATCAACTGTTGTGATACGAAAGGCGCCATGCTTGGTTGCGCCATCAAAGCATCCAGCAGTGAACTCAAGTCTTGTTCGGCGGTCTGTCCGGCCGGGATCGTGATGTTGCTGAAGATCATCTTCGCGGTGGTATCGTGTTCGGATTCAACGGCAGACATCTGTCCAAAAAAATATTGGGGATTGTTGTTTTTTTGCCTGGCTCCGGGTGCGGTGGGATAGGTCCAACCGGTAAGGACCTTGGCCATGTTGGTCACCACGGCCTGATCGTAAGTAGGAATCGGGTTGTTGTTTTGATCCAGCACGGGTGTGCCATTCGGATTTAATTGCGTGAGGCCCAGGGTGAAGAGCTGCATCAGCTCGCGCGCATAATTTTCGT
This sequence comes from Bryobacterales bacterium, assembly GCA_963781905.1. Taxonomy (GTDB): domain Bacteria; phylum Acidobacteriota; class Terriglobia; order Bryobacterales; family Bryobacteraceae; genus Palsa-89. The sequence continues at coordinate 1,547,032 of CAWAHZ010000010.1, read as the reverse complement.
TGGCCGATGTGTTCTTCGCCGGATTCGCCTTGTTATTGTTCGCCACGTTCAGATAGCGGCCCATGGCCGGGCTGAGCGTCACGGCTTGAATCAGGTCGCGATAGTTTCCAAACGCATGGTCGCGAAAGATCCGCCAGTAGGGAGGAAACGCATAGGCGATGGGGACTCCGGTAAACGAGACTACCCACATCTGACTCAGCGCGAACGCCACTCGCTGCCGCAATTGATCCTGCCCTGTTAGCGTATTCTGAAAAAACGCCGCCTGCACCGGATGCATGTCGCGGTTCGGCTCACCGGTGGAATCAAGCTGTGGCTGGTCCGGAATATTCGATGTGTTCAGGGCAAATTGCGTGTTCAGCCAATTGCCGATCCCCATTTGTTGTAGCTGAGCAATGGACGCTGGCGTCGGACCCCAAGAGGCTTGATCGAGAAAGCGCACGGCAGCGCTCGCGGACATTTGCTGGCTGGTCGATTGGCCGAACGCCGGGCAGGCCGCTATCAATACGATCCCCAAGAATCTCATGGACGCCCCTTCCTAAGAACACCGCTCATGCTCAGGAGTGTCGCGAAATGCCCGAAAAGTTGCACTCAGGCGAATTGCTTAGTTCAGGATGGTAACGTTACAGGGACATAACGTTACGAAGGAAATTGACAAGCGCCCCTGCGATGACTAAACATGGTACGCATGAAAATCCAATTTAGCTTGGCTGCCCTGTTTGCCGCGCTGCTGGCTTCCGCGCCTCTGGGGGCGCAGGAGCCCGTAGTGGCCGCGTCCGACCCCGATGCTCTGTTCCACAGCAAGGACAAGAAGCTCGACCGCAATAAACAGGCGGCGTATCACATCGAAAAGGATCTGCTGGAAGCGAATCATTGGGACGAGGCCGACAAGTGGCTGACGCCGCAATATCTGCAGCACAATCCCAATGTGAAGTCGGGCCGCGACGGCGTAGTGAAGTTCTTCAGTTCGGCGCGCAAGCCGACGCCGGTTCCCGAGCACATGGGCGCGAAGGTGGTCTTTGTAAATGCAGAAGGCGACTACGTCACGGTAGCCACGGTGCGAGAGATGACCGATCCGACAACCAAAGAAAAGTACACCACCACCTGGTTCGACACCTGGCGGTTCGTGGACGGCAAGGCCGACGAACATTGGGACGGCGCCGAGAAGGGCCGAAGGCCGTAGCCCGTTGACGCGAGCGTCAGCTGTATTTTGCTTAGGCGCGCTGTTTGCCGCCCGGCTGTTTTCACAGCAGCCGGAGGCACGTCTGAATCCAACACGTCTGAATCCAACCATCACCGAGATCGTCAGCGCGGTCTCGGAGGAGCGCATTGGGGCGACCCTCAAAAAGCTGGAGGGCTTCGGGACGCGCTACATCCTGTCGGCGCAGGACGACCCGGTGCACGGGATCGGCGCGGCCGCGCGCTGGATTCACGATGAACTCCAGAGCTACAGCCCGCGGCTCGAGGTCAGCTATCAAAACTTCAGCATTAAGAAGGGCGCGCGCCAGGGCCAGGTGATTCGCGATGTCGATCTGTCGAACATCGTCGCTGTGCTGCCGGGCACGGTCCAGAAGGATTGCTATGTGCTTGTGACTGCGCACTACGATTCATTGGCGCAGGTTCGGAAGCCATACACCGGCCAAGAGCAGATCGTCACCGAAGGGGTCCGTCAAGGGATCGATGAAAGCGAAGAGCGGCGCTATCTCAAAATTCTTCCGCCGGAGCGCGAACAAGGCCCCTTGGATTTTGAGGCCACTGCCGCGCAGACCATCGCACCGGGAGTCACCGACGACGGCAGCGGAACGGCCGGTGTGATGGAACTGGCGCGCGTGATGAGCGGCTATCAGTTCGACAAAACGATCGTGTTCGTGGCATTCGCGGCCGAAGAAGTGGGGCTCAGCGGCAGCCAGGTTTACGCAGCGCAGGCCAAGAAAGACGGCATGCGGATTGAAGCGGTGCTGAACAACGACATCATCGGCAGCGATGTTTCGGGCAACGGAAGATCGTCGACCAACGTGCTGCGGGTGTTCTCGGCGAGTCCGGATGATTCCACGCCGCGCGAGCTGGCCCGCTACACCAAGCTGATCGCCGAGCGATATGTGCCATCCATGCAGGTGCAGATGGTGTTTCGTGCCGACCGGTTTCTGCGCGGCGGCGATCACACTTCGTTCGTCAAACAGGGATTTGCGGCCGTGCGGCTGACCACCCCCAGCGAATACTTCGACCATCAGCACACCACCAGCGACACGTTCGCAAATACGTCTGTTCCATATACTACGCGCGTGGTTCGAATCAACGCCGCCGTGTTATCGAGCCTGGCGCTCGCGCCCGCTCCTCCGGCGCTCAATTGGACCTGGGGCTCCGGGCCGAACAAAGGAGGACACGTGCCGCTGCTGACGCGCGGCAAATCGGGTTACGATGCCGTGCTGCATTGGCTGCCGAATACGGAGCCGGACCTGGCGGGTTATGCGGTGATGGTACGTTCCACCACGTCGCCGGTCTGGGAGCGCGAGGTCTGGGTGGGAAACGTGACCAGCTACACCATGCCCGATGTGTCCATCGACGATATCGTGATCGGAGTGAAGGCCGTGGATCGGGAAGGCAATCAGAGCATCGTATCTTGCTATGCCGAGCCGGTGCTCCCCTCGCTGCTTACGCCGGCTGAGAAGAAGTAGCGTTCGTCGCGCAGAAGCGATCGAAGGCGTCCGTCAGCAGCTTGGCGATTTCCCCTGGTTCGCGGCGCTCGATATCGCTGCGATGAATCATGTACACCGGCTTCCCGTCCTGGAACAGCGCCATGGAAGGCGACGACGGCGGATAGGGGGACAGAATATTGCGCAGGTGGGCGACCGCTGCTTCATCGGCGCCTGCGAATACCACTCCAGCTCTGGCCGGTCGCGCGGAGTGTTTGAGGGCCATGCCAACGGCTGGGCGCGCGCGGCCAGCGGCGCAACCGCACACCGAATTGACGATCATCAACACCGTCCCGCTGCCGGGTGCGATGAACTGATCCACGTCGGCGGGAGTGCGCGCTTCTTCGACGCCGTGACGGGTAAGGTCGGAGCGCATGGGGGCAATGAGAACTTCAGAGTAAGGCACGGATTAATTTTAGCAGGAGCGTCAAGTTCCCGGCCGATTCTGCAGAAACGTGGTGGTGGATTCAAAGAACGACTGCAGAATCCGGCGGGGTTCTTCGGGGAGGGCTGCTTCGTCCAGCGCGCGCGTCATCAACTGGAGCCAGCGGTCCCGCGCCGTCTGTCCGATGGCGAATGGCGCATGCCGGATGCGCAGCCGGGGATGGCCGCGCTGCTCGATATAGGTCTGAGGTCCGCCGAAGCGGAAAATGAGGAAATCGCGCAGCCGTTGCTTCGCGCCTTCCAGATCTTGCGCGGGATACATCGGCCCCAGCACCTCATCGCCGGGAACCTGACGGTAAAACGCGTCGGCCAGCCGCTCGAATCCATCCTGCCCGATGGCTGAATAAACGTGTTGCTCTTCCACTGAGATCGATCCTAACAGCTTGGCGGGCTTAAACCGCACAGGTGCCCGTTGGTAGACATAGAAAGAACGATAACATCGCCTGCCGTGCCTGGCGTACCGAATCGTATATACAATCTGCTACGCTAAGCTCAGGTGGTCATTTCCGGTTTTGATTGGGACGACGACAACATTCTCCACATCGCGAAGCACCAGTTTAGTCCGGAAGAGGTGGAGGAAGTCTTTGCAGGCGAACACAAAGTCAGACGTGCCCGTCAGAAGCTATACATCGCGTTGGGCGAGACTCTTGACGGCCGATTGTCGTTGGTCGTGTTCCGCAGAATAGGGAAAGGAATGGTTCGCGTGATCACGGCTCGCGATATGGATGATAGTGAAAAGCGGCTATTCCGCCGCAAATAGGTGATTTGCAATGAAGAAAAAACCGACGTCAACCAAAGTGCTTCTTCCTAAGTTTCGCTCGGACGAGGCTGCTGCAGGGTATCTCGAAACGCATTCGGTGGCTGAAGTATGGGATCAGTTGCCCGAAGAGAAACGATCCAAGCCTTCCGCGGCTCTGAGGAAAATGATCCAAGAACGACACGCCAAAGCGAAATCGCCCATATCGATCCGGCTGGTCCCGGAACAGATCGAGGCCGCGAAGAAAATTGCCGCGAGGAAGTCGGTCGGGTACCAGACGCAATTACGGATGTGGATCGCAGAGGGAATTCGGCGCGAGGCGAAGCGCTCCTGAGTGGCTGGACTTAGCGCGGGATCAAGCATTTGGCCAGTCGAACTCTCAGACGGGCATATAGGAAAACGAATGCTCTGGAAAACCGGGAAGGATTCGGCACGCTCGGCCGTCCAAACCAATGGCATGGTGTTGGACGCGAACGATCGCGAGGTCATTGAAGCCTGCCAGCGTGGCGACGCCGACGCGTTTCGTGCGCTGTTTGAGGCTTATCAGGACCGCGTCTATTCCATCGCGTTACGTTATTCGGGCAATCCTGCCCAGGCCATGGACATCGCGCAGGATACGTTCCTGAAGCTGCTGTCGCGCATCGGCGATTATCGAGCCGAAGCCAGCTTCGATTCCTGGCTGTACCGGCTGGTGGTGAATAGCTGCATCGACGATCAGCGCCGAGGGCGCCGCATGATTCCCTTCCTGGACGGATTGCTCGGCGCGGTGTGCGCGCCGGCCGAGAGCGTCTTGCACCGGCTGTTGCGCGCTGAAAACGAGCAGCGGATACAGGACGTGGTGGCGCGCCTGGCGCCCGAGCATCGCATCGTGATCGTGCTGCGATACACCGAAGGTTTGTCGTACGACGAGATCGCGAAGATTCTGGGTTGTTCACCAGGCACGGTGGCATCGCGCCTGAATCGCGCGCACAAAATCTTGGAGCGGAGGTTATCGCCGTGGCGATGAATACCTGGTTAGAGCCTGAGCTCGAGCGCGAGCTGTGCGAAGTGGCTGCGCCGCCCGAGCTGTGGTCACGCGTGCAGTCGGCCCGCTTATCGCGTCCGCGGGAAAGCCGTCGCGGGCTGGTGTGGGCGACCGCGGCCACTGTGATGTTAGCGGCCGTAGCGTTATCCAGGATGCCAGCCGGCCAGACCGTGGCTGGTGACCAGAGCGCTGCAGTCGACAATGCTCCCCAGCCGATGGGCCTGCATTGCCAGAATCCCGCACAGATACGGGCCTGGGAAGTAGCGCGTGCGACGGACGTGAGCGCCGCCGCTTCGCCCAGCCTGGTGACTGAACCGCGCCTCGCACTTGTCGGCAACAATTCCGCCGCCCTTCAGTTGTCCTGCAAGCTCTGCCACCTGGATTAAGCAGCACTGAATCCAAATCCCGGCCGCCGGCATCGGATGGATTGTTGTCGAAACATCTTGATCGACACAAAAGGGAGACTCAGATGGCAAAGCTATCAGGCAAAGTGGCAGTGGTTACAGGCGCATCGAAGGGAATTGGGGCCGCGATTGCGGAAGAACTGGCGAAGGACGGTGCTTCGGTCATCGTCAATTACGCCACCAGTTCGCAAGGCGCTGACGCGATAGTCGCCAAGATCAAAGCGGGGGGCGGGAAAGCCAAGGCGGTGCGCGCGGATGTGAGTAAGCCGGCCGAGGCCAAACAACTTATTGCCAGCGCGGTGTCGGAGTTCGGGCGCATCGATATTCTGGTCAACAACGCGGCGGTCTACGATTTTCTTCCGCTCGACCAAATCACCGAGGCCCACTTCGACCGGATGTTCGATCTCAACGTCAAAGGATTGTTGTTCGCCACGCAAGCCGCGGCCGCTGCGATTGGCGACGGCGGAGGATCGATCATCAATATCGGTTCCATGGCGTCGCAGACTCCGCCTCCGGGCGGTTCCGTGTATAGCGCTACCAAGGGGGCTCTCGATGTCATCACGAAAGGCTTGGCTGGGGAGTTGGGCCCGCGGAAAATCCGTGTGAACGCCGTGCTTCCAGGCCCGGTGGAAACCGAAGGTACTCAGTCCATGCCCAACTGGGATCAATTTAAGACCATGCTGGTGCCGAGGACTCCGCTGGGCCGGGTTGGGCAGCCGCGCGATATCGCAACCGTGGTGTCCTTCATGGCTTCCGACGATGCGGGTTGGATCACGGGCCAAATCGTTCCGGCCGCGGGCGGGTTAACCTAACGCTGCGATTCGCTGCTGGGCGGCACCACGCCTTGGATACGCATGTAGGTTACTAAATTGCCGTAGTGCTCCATGGTGTGGGAAACGTTGAAATCGAGCATGCCCAGCCGCGTAACTTTGAATTCGCCAAAGGCCGGGATCATTTCGGCCGCCTTCGCATCCGTCATTCCCGCGTAGATGGCATCGCAGTACGCGAACGCCGCTTTCAACGCGGCCACGATATCGGCCTTGGTTTTCGCGGTCTGTTCGATGTTCTTCTGGTCGTGATTGCCCGCCGCAGCGCCGCAAAATTCGTATTGTCCGTCGGCGACGTGCGCCAGAACTTGCCCGTATGTTCGGACGGTGGCGGTGGGTTTAAACGCGTACTTATCTTCCGCCATTTTGTCCGCCGACTTCAAGATGTCGTTCTTGGCATTCGAATAGAACACCTTGGAACTAGCCACCAAAGGGTTGTTCGCGCTGGTTTGCGCCCAGGCGCAGGATACAGCGAGCAAAGACATGATCGGCCAACGCACGTGTGACATCCTCCTGAATTCGTGATTGTTCAATTCTAACTTTTCGATAGCAGCGCCCCGAAGCCCGGTGCGCGTCCGCTTAAGCCCAGCAGCCGGACGCCGGCTCGCAACGCATGCGGCGTGCTCGAGACCGCGGGAATATGACCTTGCGCTTCTAGCGGCGCCAGGATCTCGAGCGTCCGCAAGCCCCCGCAAGATACCAGAATTGCATTTGCCGCCGGTTGCGTTTCGCGCACGCCAACGCAAAATTTGAGCAAGCCATCTTGCGTCACTCGATCCACGTCTTCCACTTTCTCGATGCCCAGGCCCTTCACGCCGAGCACCTCGAAGCCCGACTCTTTGAGAAACGCTTGCAAGCGGCGGTTCACTTCATCGTCGTACGCGGTGGCCGCAACCACCCTCTTCGCTCCCACCGTCCTCAGCCCCTCAATGACTGCGGTGCTCATGGTGGTGCATGGCAGCCCGGTCGCCTTCTTCAGCGTTTCCGTCAAACGCTGGTTGAACGCCGCGCCCTTATAGAAACTGAGCGAGGTGCCCATCAGCACCACGGCGCTGGCGCCTTGCCTGGCGAGTTTTTCGCCGGCCGGTCCGATGCGATCGATCACTGTGTCGTAGCCTTCCGGCGTCATGGTCTTCAATCCCAGCTCGGCGTTGATGAACCGAATGCCCGTGGGATACATCGCGAGCGCCTCTGGCGGAACCGGGCGGGCCACCGGAAAGATCAATCCTAGCGCCGGGTCGGAGGCATGTGCGAGTGTCGCGCCAGCCACGCTAACGGCGGAAGCTTTCAGGAATTCGCGGCGGGAAGTAGTCATCATCATCACCAAGCCACCATCGCACTCTCAAATAACGTGCTCAATTCCTCCGGTCCGGCTGGACGCGGCGAGAGTTTGGTCACTCGATGCTGCGGCAGCGTGCCTTCCACCAGCTTCGGAATGTCGGACGACGTGTAGCCGATCTCCCGCAGTCCATTGGGCGTTTTCAGGCGTTGCATAAACCAGGTGATGCGCTCAGAGAGAATGCGTCCGGCGTCTTCCTGGTGGCAACGCGCAACATCCACCCCCAGCGCTTCGGCCGCTTGCATATGGCGCTCGGGATTCGAGGAAGCTGTGAAACGGAAAACGGCTGGCGCGTTCAAGATCACCGAGAATCCGTGCGGCACCAGGGGATGATCCGATCCATGGCTCGTTGGGTAACCAGGGGATCGATAACTCTTCACGTTGCCCGACACAGGATACGACATTCCGTGCGGCAGATGTACGCCTGCATTTCCAAATCCGACACCGGCATAGGAAGCCGCCAGCAGCATGTTGGCGCGCGCCTCATCGTCGGATGGATCTTCCACCGCGCGCACGATATACTTTGCCACCATCCGTAAAGCCTGCAAAGACCAAACATCGCTAATGGGATTCGAGCCTTGGTACGCCGGGCGCACCAGCGGCCGATCCGGGTGAGGCCGCCCGGTATAGGGCAACGCGGTGAACGACTCGATGGCGTGGCTCAGGATATCCAGCCCGCTCGAAGCGGCCACTTGGGACGGCATGCTGCGCGTGTTATCCGGATCCAGCAGGCCGAGGGTCGGCTTCAGCCGCCGGTTCGCGATTCCGGTCTTCGCGTGCATGCGAATCAGATCGAAAATGGTTGTGCCAGTGGTTTCGCTGCCCGTTCCCGCCGTGGTCGGAATGGCAAACAGAGGCTTGAGCGGACCAGGGACCGGAATGCCCTTGCCGATCGGCGGATTCACGTAATCCAGGAAATCAGCCGGCGGATAGGTGACGTACAGATTCACGGCCTTGGCCGTATCGATGGCGGATCCGCCGCCCACCGCGACATAAGCGTCATACGGCGCTTGCCTGGCGAAGGCGATGGCGTCCAGGAACGATTCATCGGTGGGCTCCACGCGCACCCGGTCGTAGAGCACGAAGCCGACGCCTGCGCTCTCCAGCGATTCCAGCACTGTTTGCACCGGCGCCAGATCGGCCACCACCGGGTCAGTAATCACCAGCACCTTGCGCGCGCCCAGATCCGCCAGGTCCATGCCGACTTCCCGCGTAACGCCCGCACCAAAGCGGATGCTGGACGCGGCCATCTCGAATGCCGTTTCGTTTTTCATCCCAAACGTGATGTTACAGCAAACCAATGTTGGAGGGAGATCTACTTGCTGACCAGGCTGGGACCATCCCGCCGGATGGCGGCTGCCATCTCCACGAGATTATTTGCGGGCTTCTCGGCATCCGGCTGATTGGCATCGCGGCCATCGCTATCCAGCAGCAGAGAGGCCAGCGCCGCGCATGTTTCCAGCAGTTCGACTAATTCGTCGGGCGCAAAAGCGTCCCGTTCCCGGCGATATAGCGCAACTACTCCCACCACGCGTCCGGCGTTTGTCAACGGCAATGCCAACGCAGAGGCGAGGCCGGCTTTACCGCCCTCCTTGGCGTATCCCGGCTCGACAGCCGGATTGCCATTCAGGATCGGTTTTCCAACTTCAGCCACCCAGCCCACCAAGCCTTCCCCCTGGCGGACGGACAGCGACTCCAACTCCGCTCGCTCCTCGCCATCGGCGAACTTCACTCGTACGAAGTCCTCCTCGCAGGCCCAGAGCGCGATGGCGTCGTAGGAAATCATGCGCCGGATGCGGCGCGATGCCACCATGAGCGTCTCTTCCCACTGCAAGGAACAAAGGCCCGGCGCCGGCAGATCGGGTCTCTTGGACTCATTCTGCACTCGCCGGTTGGTGCGAGCTTGCGCCACTGGGTGCTGCGCTGCGCTCACCGTGGGCGCCTCAGTCTCAAAGCCGGCCGCGGGCGCGCTGCCGCGCGTGATCTTGATATCCACCGATAACGGCGGTGGCGCCGGAGCCTCGCTCGTCCTGGCGCGCGCCTCCAGCTCCTGGTAGCGTGCCTGCAAAGCTTGCACCACATCGGGATCGAACGCCGTCCCGGCTTCCGATGCTACTTTCGCCATAGCTTCATCCAAGGGCAATGCCCGGCGATACTGCCGGTCCGATGCCAGCGCATCCAGGCAATCCACCACCGAGAGGATGCGTGCGCCAATCGGGATCTCGTTACCCTTCAGTCCGTACGGATATCCGCTTCCATCCCACTTCTCGTGATGCGCACGCACGATCGGCACCACGGGGTAAGGAAATTCGACGCGCTCCAGAATCTCGGCGCCCACCACCGGATGGATTTTCATTTTCTCGAACTCGGATCGCGTCAGCTTGCCCGGTTTGGAGATGATGGATTCCGGGACCGCCAATTTCCCGATGTCGTGCAGCACTGCAGCGGCGGTTAACGCTTCCAACTCCAGCTCGGAAAGGCGCAAATCCTTGCCGATCTCGTTGGCATAGAGTTGCACTCGCTGCAGATGGTCGTGCGTGGTGTGGTCTTTGGCGTCGATCGCGAGCGCCAGCGCTTCGATGGTTCGCAAATGCAGTTGGTTCACCTTCTGCATGTGCGATCGTTCCTGCTCCATCTGCACCAAATGCGTTCGATTGGAACGGTGCACCAGATAGACCAGAGGCAAGCAGATGATCGGAAATTCCCATTGAATGCCATGCGGCAGCGTGCCGATCACCCAAGCCATGGATGCGCCCACCGTGTAATAGGCGAGCGTCCATCGATAACTGCTCCAAACCTTGAGGATGCGCCCGCCTTCCGTTAAGCCGATAATGGCCGCGACCGGGAAGGTGTTCACGCAAAAGTAAGTAAGAGCCAGGAGCGCGAGACTGATTAACTCGGGGAAATGGCGGCGCGCGAAGGCGAACACGAAAGCCGTGATATAGACGGCGATGGCCAGCACGCAGACGCTGAATGCTACCTGAATCGGGCGGGGCCGCTTCTGCGTCCGCCAGGTACACTGCACCAGCATCGAAATGGTTCCAACCGCAAGAGCTTCCGGGACGCTCAGGTTGACCAGGGCGATCAAAACGAAGAGTGCGCTCACCGACGTGGTTCCGGTTAAACCGGGCAAGCGCACTTTGAGAACAGAACCAATGGCCGCGGCGGCCACAAAGGACGCGAAGCGAAGTGGATCGATCCAATTCCAATTCGACAGGCCGAAGACCAGGACGCCCAGGCCCAGCGCGATGTGCAGGAACACGTGGTACCTGGCAACCCGCCCGCGCCAGACCTGGGATTGGCTCGCCGTCATCCTGACATCCCCGCGCTATTGCTCTCCCTGCGTGTCGGTGCCCCAAGCGGCGTTGGTGCCCCAGGCGGCATTGGTGCCCCAAGCGGCATTGGTGCCCCAGGCGGCATTGGTGCCCCAGGCGGCGTTCGTGCCCCAATCGGAATTATTGCCCGCAACGGCCGTCATTCCCAAGGGGCCGGGAACCAGAATGGATGGACCCCACACCACGCCAGGCAGCCAGTTCGGCGCGCTCCACCAGGCTTCAGTCAGATTCGGTACCAAGAACGGGGTGCTGAACAACAAGCTGTAGACGATTTGGGGCGACTGCGCCGAACCGTTCACCGACTCTTGATCGCTCAGAGCGGCGGGGATGTTCACATAGCCCGCGCCCACCGTGAACATGTCGTAATAGTCGGTGTAGGTATCGCCGGTGGCCGGATCGGTGGCGGTGCTCTTCAGTGGAAAGCTCTTCGAAGCGGTCTTCATCAGACGCGCTTTCACCATGTCCGGAGTGAGCGCCGGATTTTCCTCGATCATGAGCGCCGCGGCGCCGGAAACCACCGGAGTGGCCATGCTGGTGCCGCTCAAACAAAAATACAGCGGCGTTCCCGAAGCCGGGGCAGTGGTATAGGCCGAAGCCGCAAGAATGTTCCCCGGATATTCGCTCGCGAGCGTGGATCCAGGAGCGAGCAGCGAGTCCACCAGATTGCCGGGAGCCACCACGTCGGGCTTGGCGATCAGGTCTACGTTGGTCGGGCCGCGTGAGCTATAGCTCGCGATCAGATCGTCGCTGGTCGCCATCGTGTTCTCGGTTTTCATGGCACCCACCGTGATGGCATGCGGGCTGCTGCCGGGCGAAAGAATGGTCGAGTATCCGGCGCGCCCTTCGTTCCCCGCGGCCACCACCACCACGATGCCGGCTTTCCACGCCGCTTCCACGGCCTGACAAAGCGGGTCCTGCGAACAGCCTTCGAAAACCGCGCGGCCCAGCGAAAGATTAATCACGCGAATGTTGTACTGGCTCTTCAGCTGCACCGCTTTTTGGATGGCGGCGATCACCACGCTGTCGCTGCTCGCGCCGTTCTGATCGAGCACGCGCAGGTCGATAAGGTTGGCGTTCGGCGCGATGCCTTTGAAGGTGCGGAAGGCCCCCGGTTGATCGGAGGAGCTTCCGTTCCCCGCGACGATGCCGGCCACGTGAGTTCCATGGCCGAAATCGTCGTTGAGCTCTCCCCCAATGAAACTTTGCCGGTAAACCACGCGGCTGTGCGACGAGTTCGCCGCGTTCAAATCCGGGTGATTGTAGACTCCGCTGTCGATCACCGCGATGCCCACGCCGCTTCCGTTCAGCCCATAGCTCCAGGCCACCGGCGCGCCCACGGCGCCAGCTGAATAGTCGAGCGTCGCGCCCAACTGCCGGTCCAGTGAGATGTAGGTCACGTTCGCCTGGTTGGACACCGCTATTACATCGGCAGGATGCAGCGTCGCCGATACAGCCGGAATGAGCGAAAAGACGGTGTTCAGCACCCCATCGACAAGATTGATTACAGCGCCCAAAAGACTGCCCAGAAGGCCTCCGGAAGATTGCTGCGGAGGGGTGCTGTACTGCACAATCACATTGATGTTGCTCGACGGATTGGCGAGTAGCTTTTGCAGATCCGGTGAGATTTTCGCATTGTTGGCGAAAGCCCGGCTGGCAACGAGTAAAAAGAAGGCTAGAAACGCGGTTCGCGCTGCACGTCGTGAATACTTCAGCGAGTAATCTGGCATGATGGCGGAAATGAAAGCACGCTAGCCGCCACAACATAACCGCCTAAGAATGAATCGGTTGCATTTTTGTCGCTTCTTGTTTCAGGCCAACTTGTCTCATCTGCGCACGACAACATGACCCCACGTCCAAACTACTTAGAACTAGCGGAAAGCAAGTTTACCGGCCTCTCCAGCGCCTTCGGGACAGTTCTAAAGATCGGGTACACTAAAGGCGATGGCGACTAACGTAAAGGCGCAGGCCGAGGCGCCGCCCGCGCGCGGATGGTATGGCGTTGTTTTTCTCGCCTGGCTGGTCCCCGGAGGCGGTCATTTCCTGCTCAAGCGGCCGGGACGCGGAGCGTTGCTGCTGGCCTCCGTCGCGATCATGTTTCTGCTGGGTCTGATGATGCGCGGCACCATGTTCCAACCGCAGACCGGCGATGTGCTCACCACCATCATCTATTGCGGTGGATTCGTCGGTGATCTGGCGTCGGGCCTGTTCTATCTGCTGACGGTCTGGCTGGGATACGCGCAGCCCGATATGGCCGGGCACGTGCATGATTATGGAACCAAGTTCCTGGTGGCGGCCGGCCTGCTGAACGTGCTGGCTATGGTGGACGCCTACGAAATCGCGACCGGCGAGAAGGAATAAGCCGCATGCCGAAAATGAATCTTTCGCACTTTGAAGCTTCGATATTATTTGCCCTTTTCTCCTCGGTAGTTCTGGGTGTGATCACCAAACGCACCGACGCGGAAAGGCTGCGTTATGGTGTCCGCTGTTTCGCTTATTTCGTGGCGGCTTTGATCGGCCTGGGCTGGCTCATGAAACTGGGCCACGGCTAGGCCGGGTCCGCTCGATTCGCCGCTTACTTGTCGGGCGACTCTTTCGGTGGCGTGCAATCGCCTTTGCACACGGTACGGGAAAGCTCGCGCTCAGGCCCCAGCGCTCCTGGATCGGCAACGGACGCCCGGCGCACGCTCACGGTTTGAACCACGGTATTTCCCGGACCCGGCGCGCTCTCAATCACCTGTTGTTCCTGCAGCTTTAGTCCCGATTCGTTGCCGCTCACGGTGCCCGGAACGTCGCGCGAATATACGTTCATCACCGCATCTTTGGAGCCATCCGGCCGTGTAACGGTCTTGGTCACCGTTTGGCCGTGGAGCTGAAGATCGCCGTTTGGACCTCGCTCGTACTCCGCGCTGTTCTCGGAAACTTCCGAACCCTGCACCGTGTGCTGGGTGGTCTGGCGTACCGCTTGAACGAACCCCCCATTGCCATCGCTCCGATAGGTGGAGCTTTCGGCCTGGAAGTCTTTGCCTTGCTTGCTGACCACCTGGCTTTGCTTCTCTACGGTCTCAAGGCCATTGGCCGTCGGACGCTGCACCACCGTCTCCGAAGTTTCACCGGAGGCATTCTTATGCGTGTCCGTCACCGACCTTTCGGTCACCTGCATGTTCCCGTTGATGTCCGTCCGGTAAGTGGTGCTCTGGATGGTGGAACTTCCATCGGGCCGCTTTTCTTCCTCGATGGTTTCGCGCGCCGGGGGCAGGGGATTGCCTTGCGGATCGTACCTGCGGATGATGCGCTCGGTAACTTTGCCGCTGGCATCGTTCCGCAGTACCCGCTCTTCCACCTGTTCCATCGGAACCGTACGGCCGTTAATGGACTGCGTGGTCACCAAGGTCTCGGAACTGTTCGCCGTTTTGGTTTGCGAAATCGTCGGACCGTCGGCAATCACGTTCCCGTTGACATCCACCGCCGTGGTACTGCTCACGTTGGATTGTTGGGCCGGGAGACATGCCGAAAAGGCTAACGCGGCGAATAGGCACTTCTTCACGATTCCAGGCTAGCGTTTTTCGGCCTGATCCGACAATGAGGCGAACGCCTTAGGAAAGCAGCGAGTGGGCGCGCCTTTGAGGGGACCTCCGCCCCAATCGGTACCAATAAGAATCCAGTCGTAAATGCCGATAAGCCATCAGGACATCTGCGTGCACCGCGACTTGATTAAGGAACGAGATTTTATCACCGCCGTTCTCGAAACCTGTGGAGCCTTGGTGCTGGTATTTGACACCGCCGGGCGGATCGTTTTCTGCAACCGCGAGTGTGAGGTGGTGACTGGGTACTCGAGCGCCGAGCTGATCGGCAAAGTGTTTTTCGACGTCTTGGTAAGTCCGGACGGCCGGGAGCAAAGCCGGAAACGGCTGGAACGAGGCATTACGTCCAGGGCAGCGTCTGCCTTCGAGAACGAATGGATCGCCAAATCCGGCGAGCCGCGCCGGATCTCGTTTTCAAACGTGCCGATGCTGAATGAGAATGGCGATGCCGAGCATTACATCGTCACCGGCATTGACATTACGGACCGTTATCGCGCCGGCCAGGAATTGCTGAAGTCGGAGGTACGGTTCCGCACCATTTGGGAAGCATCCTGCGAGCCCATGTTTTTGACTGACGCCGGCGGCATGATCGTGAAAGTCAACGCGGCCTTTGCTGCCCTGCTGGGCACCGAAGTGAGTGCGCTCGAAGGCATGAACATAACGGGCCTGTTTCATCCCGAGTGGCGCGAGAACCTGCGGGAATATTACCGCGCGCGCTACGCATCCGATACCAGGGAGCATCACTTCGAGCGGGAGCTGCATTTTACACACGGGCGATCTGGCATTTTCGAGAATTCGGTGCTGCGGGTGGATATTCCCGGTCAGCCTGCTCAAATGCTCTGCATCCTGCGGGACGTGACGGCGGAAAGGCGAAACGCCGAAGAGCTCGCGCATGCCAAGGAGGCCGCCGAAGCCGCGAACCGGGATTTGCTGGCGGCCAATCGGAATCTGGAAGAAACCGGCCGCTTAGCTCGTGAAATGGCCGATCGCGCCGAAGCCCTCAGCGCCGCGAAGAGCGATTTTCTCGCGAATATGACGCACGAGGTCCGCACACCGCTGAACGGCATCCTCGGGATGACCGGCCTGGCGCTCGAAACCCAGCTCGAAAACGATCAGCGCGAGTACTTGGAATTGGTGAAGTCGTCGGCCGAAGCGCTTTTGAGCCTGGTCAACGATGTTCTGGATTTCTCGAAGTACGAAGTCGGCAAGCTCGGGCTCGATTGCGTGGAGTTCTCGCTGCGTGAGCTGGTGCGGGACGTGCTGCGGCCGCTCGCGCTGCGGGCCTCGGCGAGCGGTTTGGCCTTTGAATCTGTGATTGAGGACCAGGCGCCCGACCGCCTGATCGGTGACCCGCTGCGCATCAGCCAGGTTTTGCGCAATCTGGCCGGCAACGCCGTCAAGTTCACCGGCCAAGGCAAGGTCTCGGTGACGGTGCAGGCTGAATCGCTCGAAGCATCCAGAGTCAGCCTGCATTTTAGCGTTCGAGACACAGGCATTGGCGTTCCTCCGGAAAAACACCGTGCGATCTTTGAGCCGTTCACGCAAGCCGACGGGTCCACCACGCGTAAGTACGGGGGCACTGGTCTGGGGCTGTCCATTTGCTCCGGCTTGGTGGAACTGATGGACGGGCGCATCTGGTTGGAGAGCGAATTAGGGCAGGGCAGCACCTTTCACTTCACGCTCGCTTTGCAGCTACCCGCGCCCGACCAAACCGGGGAGGCTTCGCCGGCGGCTTCCGTTTCCGGGCACCGCGCCAAACGAAAATTGCGAATCCTGGTGGCCGAAGACAACAGCGTCAACCAACGCCTGGCCGCGCGGCTGCTGGAGCGCGAGGGACATTCGGTTACCATCGCCGGTTCCGGGTTGGACGCCTTGGAGGCGTTTGACGGGTCTCAACCCCAGTTCGACCTGATCCTGATGGACGTCCAGATGCCCGGCCTGGACGGTCTGGAGGCCACCGCGCGCATTCGCGAGAAGGAGCGTGGTTCAGCGCGCCGCGTTCCCATCGTCGCGATGACTGCGCAGGCCGCCGAATCGGACCGGTTGCGTTGTCTCGCATCCGGCATGGACGCTTATGTCACTAAGCCCGTGCACGTGCCGGACCTGATGAGAATGATTGAAACCGTGGTGCCCGTTACCGCGGTACCTGAGACCGTGGTGCCCGAATCCTTACTGCCTGGAGGCAATTCCATGAACGCTGATTTGACATCCGAGGAGTTTTCCGTGGAGACGCAACTCCAGCAACTGGACGAATCGCTCGCACTCAGCCGAGTGGGCGGCGACGTCGAGTTGCTGAAAGAAGTGGTCGAATTGTTCCTTGATGACTATCCATCCACCTTCGAAAAAATCAAGGGAGCGGTAGCCAGCCGCGACGCCACAGCTTTGGAGCATGCCGCTCATAGCTTGAAAGGTTCCGTCTCCACCTTCGGCGCGAACCGTGCGTTTGAAGCCGCATTTACCCTGGAAAAACAGGGCCGCAGCGGCGATCTGACGGGCGCGCAGGACGGTGTGCTCCAGTTGGAGCAGGCACTGGCGGCGCTGCATCCCGAGTTGGTTAGCCTGCAGACGAAATAGCCGGCTCGGGCAAGTCCTTCGCTCGCTAACGACACGGCCTGCTAACGCCAAAGGAACCATCAAGCGCGTCTGCTATAGTGGTGGTCTGCTCTCCTATGGCATCCACCTCCGTAACGGAAATCGTCTGTGCGCATAGCCCCGATTCCGACGACGCTTACATGTTTTATGGCCTGGCGACCAAGAAGGTCCGGTCGCGTCTGCTCTCCTTCCGGCACGTTCTCGAAGACATCGAAACGCTGAATCGCAAGGCGCTCGAGAGCGTCTACGAGCTGACTGCCATTTCTTATCACGCCTATCCTTACATCGCCGACAAGTACGTCCTGATGGCGAGCGGGTCCAGCATCGGGGATGGGTACGGTCCCATCCTGGCGAGTATGAAGCCCATGGCTCCCGAAGAAATTAAGGGCAAGAAGATCGCGATTCCGGGAAAAATGACCAGCGCGTACTTGACGCTGAGGCTGTTCGAGCCGGACTTTGAAGAAGTGGTCGTTCCATTCGACAAGATCCTGGATGCGGTGGCCGAACACTCCGTCGATGCCGGTCTCATCATTCACGAGGGACAGTTGACTTACGGCAAGAGCGGTTTCCACAACGTCGTGGATTTGGGCCGCTGGTGGAAGAATGAATACGATCTGCCACTGCCTCTGGGCGGGAACGTGCTGCTTCGATCGCTTCCAGGCGACCTGAAGAGCGAGTGTTGCCGCGTGATGCGCGAGAGTATCCAGTATGCTTTGGATCACGGCGAGGAGTCGCTCAACTACGCGATGCAATTCGCGCGCGATCTGGAACCCCGGCTGGCCGAAAAATTTGTAGGCATGTACGTCAATCACTTCACCGTGGACTGTGGCGAGTTGGTGCCGAAGGCGGCGCAAAAGCTGCTGGATATGGGCTATGAGGCTGGTCTTATCAGCAAGAAGGTCACCGTGGAGTTCGTTCGCTGAGGTTTATGTTTTCGAATCGGCGCCATCTGTGGTTGGGATGCCTGGCGCTGGCAGCGGCTTCGCTGTTCGCTCAAACGCCCGCTCAAGCACCAGCCGCGCCGCCGCCGGCCGACTCGAAAGACGGGAATCACGCGAAAGAGGCTAAGGCGCGCGCCAAAGCGGTTCGCGAGTACGCCAAAAGCGGCGGGTCGGAAATAATCCCCAAGCTCGAGACCTATCTTTCGGACCCGGACGTGGATGTGCGCCGGGAAGCCGTCAAAGGGATGGTCGACATCGGGACCCAGCGCAGCCTGGACCCGCTGGTCAAAGCCACCGCCGACAACGATCCGGAAATCCAGATTCGCGCCACCGACGGCCTGGTGAACTTCTACGTGCCCGGTTACGTGAAGACCGGGCTTACCGCGTCGCTGCGGAGGGTTGGATCTTCCGTCAAGGCCAAATTTACCGACACCAACGATCAGGTGATTGATCCTTATATCGAGCCTCGCCCGGAAGTGATCGCGGCGCTTGGCCGCGTCGCCAGTGGCGGCGCCAGTATGGAATCCCGCGCCAATGCCGCGCGCGCGGTGGGCATTCTGCGAGGCCGCCAGGCGCTTCCTGACTTGGAGCAGGCCATCCGGTCCAAGGATAGTGACGTGATCTATGAGGCTCTGGTGGCGATCGAAAAGATCCGCGATCCGAGCGCCGGCCCGCAAATCGCTTTTCTGCTTCATGATCTTAAGGAAAAAGTTCAAGTGACGGCCATTGAAGCCACCGGTTTGTTGTCGAATCACGCCGCTGTGAATGAGCTGCGCGATATCCTGGACCGTTCGCGCAACTTCAAGGTCAAGCGTGCCGCTCTTACTGCCATGGCCCAAATGCCGGATCCGCAACTGCATGGCGTCTATGTCACGTATCTCAATCACAAGGACGAGGGGCTTCGCGAAGCGGCGGCGGAGGGTCTGGGGCGGCTGAAGAATCCCGCGGACGTTCCCGAGCTGGAGCGCGTGTTCGGCGGCGAAAATAAGACCGAGCCGCGGCTCTCCATGGCGTTCGCGCTGGTGAATCTTGGGCATCTTGGCATGGGCGAATTCGATGCGCTGCGCTATCTGGTCGACAATTTGAATTCGAGCGCGTATCGGGGCGTCTCGCGCGCTTATCTGACCGAGTTGGCGCGCGATCCCGCGGTCCGCCAGGCGCTCTATCCGGTGCTCAAGGAGCCAGCCGTTACCAAAGACGAGAAGACCGGCCTGGCGCAAGTGCTTGCGGCTAGCGGCGGCCAGGACGCCGTTGCGCCTCTGGAAGCGCTTTCCCAGGATACGGATGCCGACGTCTCGCAAGAGGGGCTGCGGGCGGTGAAGAACCTGCGCGCGCGTTTGCCCTAAAAGCTCGCGGTCACCTGTTATAAATACCAGGCCCATGATGTGGCCCTCAACATGCGGGAAAATGGAAGTGTGAGAAAACTCGCGCTCTCGCTTCCGCTCCTCCTGCTCACTGCACTGGCTCTTTCTTTACCAGCTCAAGACAAGAAGCCCGAACCTGACGGCGCGCCGACAAACGACGTCAAGCCGCCGCCAGTTTCCCTGGGTGAGCTGAGCCTCTCGCTCGAAGGCTTGGTCAATCGAGTCCGTCCAGCCGTGGTGCAGATCTTTTCCACCGGTTACGTGACGGCCGACGAGTCTGACACCAGCAACACGGCGGCGCTGCTCTCCAGGCAACGCAGTACCGGCTCAGGGATCCTACTGTCCGACGACGGCTTCATCGTTACCAACGCGCACGTAGTCCAGGGCGCCCGCCGTATCCAAGTCCGGCTATCGGTGGTGCGCCGGACGGGCCGCGCCCCTGGCTTCGAGCCGGAAGTGAAGCTGTTGGACGCGAAGCTCATTGGGTTGGATCGCGAGATGGATGTGGCCGTTATCAAAATCGATCGCACGGGTCTTAGTCATCTGGCGCTCGGCAATTCGGACGCGGTCCGTCAAGGCGAGTTAGTAATGGCATTCGGGAACCCCAGGGGGCTGGAAGGGTCGGTCAGCATGGGTATCGTGAGTTCTACCTCACGCGAGCTTCATCCCGACGATTTTCTGGCGTACATCCAAACCGACGCGCCCATCAATCCCGGCAATAGCGGAGGTCCGCTGATCGACGCCCAGGGCCGTGTGGTGGGGATCAACACATTTATCCTTTCCCAATCCGGTGGCAGCGAGGGACTGGGCTTCGCCATTCCCAGCAACATCGTGAACACCATCTACAAGCAGCTTCGCAAGGAAGGGCACGTGCATCGCGGCAAGATCGGCGTTTCTGTGCAGACCATCAATCCGCCCCTTGCCGAGGGCCTTGGCCTCACGCAGGACTGGGGAGTCTTGGTGGGTGATGTTACCCCGGAGGGTCCGGCGGACAAAGCCGGTGTCAAGGTGGGAGATGTGGTGTTGACGGTCAACGGCCGGCCGCCACTGCGCAACGCGCGGCAACTGGAGGCATACATCTATCGCTCTCCGATGAAAGCCAAGATTACGCTCGAAGTGCTGCGCGGCAAGGACCAGCTGAGCATCGATGTGCCGGTGATCGACAGTGTGGACGATCCGCAGCGTTTTGCCGACCTGGTAAACCCGGAGGATAACCTGGTGCCGAAGCTCGGCATCCTGGCCATCGGTATCGACAAGGATGTAGCCGCCATGCTCCCCGGCCTGCGCAACTCTTACGGCGTGGTGGTAGCCGCGGGGTCGAGCGCCACCGATCTCACCACTGGAACCGGACTGCAGCCCGGAGACGTCATTTATTCTGTGAACCAGGCTCCCGTGGCGACGGTGGACGCGCTCAGGAAAAAGGTGGCTGATTTCAAGCCCGGCGACGAAGTGGCCATGCAGATCGAGCGCTCCGGGCGGCTGATGTTCGTTTCCATTGAGATTGAATGAAACCGGCGCTGGCGTTGTTGCTCGGGCTCGCTTCTGGCGTGATTTCCGCGCAGACCCACCCACGTCCCAAGCCGGCGCCTGCGTCCAATCCCGGCCCCGCCCCTAGTGCTTATACCGTTGAAAATCTGACGGTGGAAGGCAATCGCAATTACAGCGCTGAGCAGATTCTGGCGGTAGCCGGTCTTCACACCGGACAGAAGGCGGGCAAGTCTGAATTCGACGCGGCGCAACAGAAGCTGGAGGCAACCGGGGCATTCGATAAGGTGAGCTACCGGTACGCACCGTCCCAGGATGCCGAAGGGTACGACGCGACGTATATAGTGGCGGAGGTCGCGCAAGTCTACCCCATCCGTTTTCAGGATCTGCCGGCTTCCGACGCCCAGATTCGCGCCTGGCTCAAGCAGAAGGATCCATTGTTTGGAGAGAAGATTCCGGCCACCAAGGTGGTGGCGGATCGCTACGTCGCGTGGATTTCCGAATTCCTCAGCAGGCAAGGTTATCGCCAGCCGTTATCAGGCAAATTGAGTGCGGATGGCGGCGAGGACCTGGCGCTGCTGTTTCGTCCCGCCAAAGGGCCCGGTTCCATTGCGCACGTGATATTCACCGGCACGGGCGAGATTCCAGCGGGTGTTTTACAAACCGCCATGTATGGCGTAGCGATCGGCGTTCCGTATTCGGAACCGCGAGTAAGGCTACTGCTGGACAACACCATCCGGCCCATTTACGAGGCCCACGGGTTGCTGCGGGTGGCGTTTGGAAAAATCGAAATCGCGCCGGCCAAGGATGTCGATGGCCTTACGCTGACATTTCCAGTGACGCCGGGTCCCGCCTACAAGCTCGATCGCGTGAGCTTCGTGGGCGCCGACTACTCGCGTTCGGAGTGGAAAGACCTCTCGAAGCTCAAGACCAATCAGACCGTGAACTTCGACGAGGTGAAGGCCGCGCAGGAGAGGATTCGTAGCGACATGCGGCGCAAGGGCTATCTGGACGCCAGCTCAAAGGTGGCGCGCGACGTGGACGATATGGAGCACACCGTGGCGATCGAATTTCAAATCGAGCCGGGGGCGCTTTACACCCTCGGGAAGCTGGATATGGTTGGTCTGGACATCATCAGCGAGCCGGAGATTCGCAAGATGTGGGGCATTGCACCGGGGCGGCCCTTCAACGTGGAATATCCGGATCATTTCCTGGCGCGCGTGAAGGAAAGCGGCGTCTTTGACGGCCTGAAGTCCTCGCGGTCGGAGACCAAGACTAACGCCGCAAATCACACCGTGGACGTGACGCTGTACTTTAACAAATAACAATCATGGCGGTGAACGCAGGTCCTATCAGCGCGGATACGGTTGCTGGGTATTGAGCCCTGACACGGTTATGTCCTGACGGCCCTCCCAAACCCCGAAAAACTCGGATTCCGCGAGTGCCCCTAAAGTCGAACTGCCATGAGGCTTCGCCGCCGACACAATCAGGATTATTTCAGAAGGGCCTGCTGGAACGTCGTCCGGAAGTATGATGTGAAGCTCACGGCTGTCCGGAATGTCGGCGCTGATGTTTATCGTTTTCAATACGATGCCACTCTCTAGCAAAATCCCACTAGTGACTAACCTTGATTATATTTCACTCAACGCATCGACATCTGGTATCCACAACCATCTGTCAGCTGCTTGGCTGGTATTCTATAAAGCAGTGGCGTCGCCCCTCAATTTTCACCTGGAGCAGTACGATGGTCCGCTCGACTTGCTTCTCGACCTGATCCGCAAGCAGCAGATCAACATCTACGATATCCCGATTGCCTCCATCACCCAGCAATATCTTGAGTATGTGCAGCGCGCCATGGAGCTGGATATCGAGCTGAGCTCCGAGTTCGTCTACATGGCTGCCACTTTGATCCACATCAAGTCGCGCCTGCTGCTCCCCAAAGATCCAGAACTGGAGAAAATCTCTCCCGAGGAAGATCCGCGCCAGGAGCTGGTGGATCGTCTGCTTGAGCACGAGCGCTTCAAGAACGCAGCGGAGATGCTGCAGCAAAAGCGCATGGTGGAAGACGTTTCCTGGTCGAACCCGCAGATGGCGCAGTTTTTGGCCGAGAACGACGAGCCGGAATTGGCCGTTTCGATCTTCGACCTGGTGAAAACTCTTCAGACCGTCCTGGAGCGCGCCAAGAATCGGCCCGTCTACGAAGTCGGCAAAGAGGACGTGAGCATACCCGACATGATCCGCTATCTGGAGCGCGTCTTCGGCGAGCTTCGGACCGGCGAGTCGCTTTCCGCCGCCGAGCTGTTCGATCGTCAGGGCAGCCGCCGCGCGATGATCTGCCTGTTTCTCGCCATGCTCGAATTGGTGCGCCGCCAGGCGCTGATGTTGACCCAGAAGGACGCTTTCGGCGACATTGGACTGAAGAAGCAGCGTACCTTCGATGAAGTGCTGGGCCAATCGCTCGTCACTATCGAGGATGAATACAGTTAGGAATATAGCTAAGTTTAAATGGAACCCACCGAAGTACAAATAGACCCCGAGACCGATTTACTCCCGGGTGTCACAACCTCAAATATTGAACTGCCTGACGAACAGCTCCGCGCCGTGGTCGAGGCGGTGATTTATGTGACTGATGAGCCGCTGTCAGCCGATCAGATCGCGACCGCGCTGCAACAGCCGGCCGCCCGGATCGGACAAGTGCTCGAAGAACTGACCGCCGAGTACAACAAGCCCGAGCATGGGCTGACCATTCGCGAAGTGGCCGGTGGATACAAAATGTCCACCAAGCCCGAGCATCATGAGGCCATACGCTCGTTCGTCAGGAACCTTAAACCGCCGCTCAAACTATCGCTCGCTGCGCTCGAGACGCTGGCGTTGATCGCTTATAAACAACCCATCACGGCGCCTGAAGTGATGGAAGTCCGGGGCGTGCAAGGCGCGGGCGTGATTAAAACGCTCATCGATCGCAAACTGATCGCCACCGCCGGCCGCAAGACGGTATTGGGCAAACCGATTCTATACAAGACCACCAAGGAATTCCTGGTGCAGTTCGGTCTCAAAGATTTGAGCGAGCTGCCTACCCTGAAGGAGTTTGAGGATCTGGGCCGGTTGTCCATGGGCGACGATTTAGAAAGTCCGGAGCAGCCGGCGGGCGTTTCAGCGGCTGAGCAGCCTGAGCCGTCTGTGACGGAATAGATGTCACGCGAAGCAGGGGGGAAAGAACGTCTGCAAAAGCTGCTCGCCCACGCCGGCGTAGCCAGCCGCCGCCATGCCGAGCAATTGATTGTCGAAGGCCGCGTTACGGTAAATGGCGCGGTGATCACGGAGCTCGGGTCCAAGGCCGATCCGGAAAACGACCACATCAAAGTTGATGGCAAGCGAGTGGGCGCGCCGGAGCGGCCGGTGTACATTGCCATGAACAAACCCAAGGACTGCATGTCGACCGTGATGGATCCCGAAGGCCGGCCCACGGTAATGGATCTCCTGCGCGGGGTGAAGGCGCGCGTGTATCCGGTGGGCCGTTTGGACTACGCCAGCGAAGGGCTGCTGCTGCTCACCAACGACGGCGAGTTGGCCAAGCGCATCACCTCGGCCGCGAGCCACGTGACGAAAACGTATCTGGTGAAGACCAACGGCCAGCTCTCGTCGGACCAGGAAGAAAAATTCCGCGAAGGCGTTCCTTTGAGCGGGAAGAAAACCGCGCCGGCCGGCCTGAAGCTGCTCCAGCGCGCGCAGAACCCCTGGTACGAAGTACGATTAATCGAGGGGCGGCAGAATCAGATTCGTCTCATGTTCAAACATTTTGGCCGGCTGGTGGAAAAGCTCAAGCGCGTTAAGATCGGGTTTCTCGATTTGGGTTCGCTCCAACCGGGCAAGTTCCGTCACTTGACGCCCGCCGAGGTAGCGCGCTTCCGCAAGCTGTTAAGTATGGAGGAGCGATAGCCCATATGCACGGAATCCCCGACCTGCTGCGTAAAAGCCACGTGATTGCCGTGGTTGGCCTTTCGAGCAAGCGCGCCCGGCCGTCCTATGGCGTCGCCGAGTATATGAAGCTGCAGGGATACCGGATTATTCCGGTGAATCCGAATGAATCGCAGGTGCTGGGCGAAAAAAGCTACGCTCGCCTGGAGGACGTTCCCGAGCACGTCGACATCGTGGACATCTTCCGCCGCTCGGAAATGGTGGCGCCGGTGGTGGAATCGGCCATCCGCATTGGAGCTGCCGCGGTCTGGATGCAGGAAGGCGTCATCGATCAGGCGGCGGCGCGGAAAGCCAAGGCCGCCGGACTTGCAGTGGTGATCGACCGCTGCATTCTCAAGGAACACCAGCGCTATTTGCGCTAGCCCGCTACTTCTTCACCATATGCGCTGCGTCCTGATTGTTCTCGATGCACTCATACTCTTCCACGCGTGTGTTCGGCGGACGCCGCAATAACGCGCCAGTGGTCCAAGGCTTGGTCAGGACTTTCGGATCGGTAACTGTCGCGGTGTAGGTAATGGTGTCGTCGCTATTCAGCTGGAAGCGCTCCACCACGTGTAAATCCTCGCTGTGAAAGCTCCCCGTCCCACTGAGCCAGGTCTTGTCGTTGAAACCGGTAGCGTCCACAACCAGCGTGTCGCCATCCCAGCGAGCTACCGAATCACCCATCCAGGTGGGAACCAGATCGTTGGGATGCTGGAGCTTGTCGTTGAACGGAATGATGCGAAAAGCGTGGTACGACTCGTAGGCAATCACCACCTCTTTCGGCGTCTGGACGATTTCAAACGGCATCGGCATGCTCGTGATGCGCGGAACGCCTGGAAGCAGACAGCCCAGCGTCGGATCGTCCGAGGCAGTGAACGTTTTGGTCTTGGTCTCAGCCCATGCTTGATAAGGCAAGGGCTCGCGCTTCGGTGGCGGATTCACTGGAGGAGCAACCTTAACGGTGGAAAGCCCAGGTTCGCCATACAGGCTGACCCCGCCGCTTTGCCACACTCCCGAAAGATCGGGCTTGCCACTGGCGGTTCGAGGAATCGGTTTATCCGCGGCGAAGGTGAGAGCTGCCGACACGCAGGCTATCGCACACGCAATGGTGATGACACGCCCTGATCGGATTTTCATATCAAGGCCTGCTTGCCGCGGCTGGTCCTGCAAACTTCTTGCCGCCCCCTGGGAAGGTCACTTCCCGGCCAGCCACGCGGTTGGCGCTATCTTTCGCCGGGTAAGCAGTAACGGTCACCGAATCGCCCACCTTCAGGTCATCGCGCGTGAACCCGGTCCGCTTCAAAGTGTTCGGAGGGTAGCCTTCCACGGCCCAATTCGCGACATTCCCGCTCGCATCCTTCACGTCGATGTAAAAGTAGATATGCGGGTTGGTCCACTCGACCTTAGTGATCACGCCAGTCAGGGTGACTTCTTTGCTGTCGTACTCGGCGGAGAAGGAGTGGTGTGCCAGCACCGGGACCGTCGTCAGGATCAAGCCAACGTACGCCGCCAGCAACGTCCGGACTTTTGGCATCTTCATGGAAACCTCCAGTTTCAGCGATTTCCGTACCAGTATTGCATAATCGGTCGAAAACCGGGCGCGCCGAAACATGGGTTTTTTCTGGTCCACGGTACACTCCGGGCGCTTGTCTTCCGATATTAGATTGGGCCGGACGGAAGGCCTGGCGTCCCTTTCATGACAACGCGAGGAGGCAAAAAGGTAATCCGCATCGCGATGGCCCTACTGGTCATCGTCCCTTCCGTAGCCCTGTCCGCGCAAATCGTCCCTATCCAGTCGCTCGTGGCTCATCCAGGAGAGCCTGCGCCTCCGCTGTTAGGGCGCAATGTAACCATCGAAGGCGTCTTGTCTTCGGCTCCCCTTCCGGTAGGCGAAGGATTTTGCCTGGGTTATGTCCAGGCCGGCGAGGCCGCTGTCGTACTGTTTTCCTCTGAATCGATCCTTTGCGGCCGTTTTCAGGCAGGAGAACGCGTTCGAATGGAGGGCCAGCTTGCAACTTACCAAGGAGGCGAAGAGGTCCGTGTAACGTCGGCCCTGAGCATGGGTCAAGCTTCAGAACCGCCCGTGAAAGACGCTTTGATCCGGGAGATTAACGAGGGGCATCTTTACGCGCGACGAGTGCGGGTGGAGGGACGGCTCCTGGTGCCGCGTGACTTCATGGCGCACGGCGCCTGGCTCAACGACCGGTCGGGTAAGATGCGCGTTTTTGTGCGCGAGGAATTGTTCCATGACCGCGCTTTCGGCGAGCGGTTCATCGCCGGCGGTGACGTGGAGATGGCGGGGTTTGTGAGGAAGTATCAAGAGAACCCGAGCCTTCCGCTCGAGTACGACTTCGTGCCGGACCGCATTTCGGACTTCCGCTTCGCGCCCCTGCCGCCCTACGGCAGGATTCTGGCTGCCGCCGGTCTGGCCCTGGCCGCGTTCATCATCGTTTTCCTTTGGATCAGGCAGCGGAACGCCGCAAGACGAGCGGAGGCGTTGAATCAGCTGAATCGCGCACTCACGGAAACATCCAGACTCAAGAGCCAGTTTGTCGCCAACGTCAGCCACGAGTTGCGAACCCCCATGAACGGGATCATCGGAATGTCGACGCTGCTGCTGGATACCGGGCTCAATGTGGAGCAGCGAGATTATGCCGAAACTGTGCTGCAATCCGCGGAGACCTTGCTGGTGCTGATCAACGACATCCTGGATTTCTCGAAGATTGAGGCGAATGCCATGCGCCTGAATCAAGAGGACTTCAGTCTGCGCGAACTGCTTGCGGAAATAATGAAGCTATTCGCGCCGCAGGCCAAAGGCAAGCGAATTGAGTTGATTTGCTCGGTGGACGGCGATGTGCCCGCTACGCTGCGGGCTGACCGCGCAAGAATTCGCCAGATTCTGACCAATCTGGTGGGGAACTCGGTGAAGTTTACCGAAAAAGGCGAAGTGGTCCTGAAGGTAACGCGAGGTCCTTGTGCCGAAGGCAAGCTTCGGCTCGTTTTTCAAGTCTCGGACACCGGTATCGGAATCCCGGAACATATTAACCCACGGGCCTTGTTCGAACCATTTTCTCAGGCCGACGGGTCGCTGACTCGAAAGTTCGGTGGAACCGGTTTGGGACTCACCATCTCCAAACAGCTGATCGAGCTGATGGACGGGAAGATCGACGTTCACAGCGTGGCGGGTAAAGGCTCCACGTTCCGCTTCGATATTCTGGTAGTGGCGGCCGCGGAAAACCTTGCGCCGCAGCCGGTTTCAGCCTGAGGCCCCAGCGCTGCGCAGTCCGGTAAATTGAAATTGAAAATTCATGAACGTTCCAGCCCGGGTGAAACGTCCAAAAATCGGCTTTTCACACCTGAACGCAGCGGGAGGACGAACCCATGAATCGTAGAACCTTTTTGAAGACCGGCGCCGTGGCGGCAAGCGGGCCCTTGTTGACCGAACTGGCCTCGGCAGCGAACCAGCCAGACATCCAGCACGTGGTGCTGGTGATGATGGAAAACCGGAGCTTTGATCACTTGCTGGGCTGGCTGCCCAACGCGGATGGCAAACAGGCCGGTTTGCAATTTCCGAATCCGTCCGGAGGGCTCAACCAGACTTTCGAGCTTGGCCCGGACTTCACAGGGTGCTCCTACACCGACCCGGATCACAGCTATTCCGGCGGCCGCATCGAGGTGAACAACGGCCAAATGAACGGGTTTCTCTTGGACACTTCGAATCAGCTGAACGCGATCGGATATTACCGCGAGCAGGATCTGCCCTTCCGCTCTGCGCTCGCGCGCCATTACACCACTTGCGATCGATATTTCCCCTCGATCCTCGCGCCTACTTTTCCCAACCGCATCTTTCAGAACGCCGGAGCTACAGACCGTCTGGACGACAGTTTCTCGATATCCAAGTTGCCCACCATTTGGGACCATCTGGCAGCCAAGGGTGTCAGCCACCAGTATTATTTCAATAATCTTCCATTCCTGGCTCTGTGGGGACTGAAGTATCTCGACATTTGTTCGAAATATTCGGATTTCATAACGGCGTGCGCGGCGGGAACTCTGCCAGCCGTCAGTTTCGTAGATCCAAGTTTTACGACCATTGATAATCTGGACGACGACGATCATCCCTTCTCCGATGTCCGCAACGGCGATGCCTTTCTGGCCAAGACCTTTCGAGCCGTTTCGAACAGCCCGAACTGGCCGAATACGGTGCTGATCATCAATTTCGACGAGTGGGGCGGATTCTACGATCACGTGCCTCCGCCGCGCGCGTTGGCGCCCAATGGCGTGGACCCGGATTTAGTGGACGGCAAGGCGCTTCTCGGCATCCGGGTGCCATGCATCGTCGCTTCTCCCTGGACGCTCGGTAACCCCAGCAGTCCGCGAGTGAACCACTCGGTCTTCGATCACACTTCCGTGTTGAAGCTGATTGAGTCGGTGTTTGACGTGCCGCCCGTAGCTGCGCGTGAGACCTCGAACGATGTCGGAAATCTGATAGAAGTCTTGTGGGATACCTATCGGCCGACCGTGCCGGCTTTGCCTGATCCCGGCTACGTGATTCCTTCCAGTCTCTGCGCTAGCAGCATCGGCGGCCCGGAAGCAGCGGTAGCGCGGAAAGACGATGAGCCGACTACGTTCCTGAAGATGCTGGAGAGCGATTTCGTCAGGAGTTTTCTGGAACGTCTCTCTGACCGCTAGAGCGTTTCGGGAAGCGCGGCTACTGCCAGTACTCCCAATGCCGCGTTGCCACCACATAACCGCATAAACACGCATTGGTAACCGCGTGTGTCAGGATGCAATCGGCTAAGCTCCGCGTCCGAACCATCCACCAGTTATACGCGATGCCTGCGATCAAGCCAACATCCCAGTAAGGACCGTGCTCAGAGGCAAACAATACGGCCGTGATCCAAAATGCACCGGCCTGGTAAGCGCCCAGCGGGACCTTCTCGAACTGCGGCGAGATCAGCCAGCGCATCAGCCATGCGCGCCAGAACAGTTCTTCTAGGATCGGCACGAAGACCACGGCTTGCAAAATGCGCGGCCACAGCACCCACGGCGCCTTGATGACGCTTTCGGGGATCGTGCTGGCGCTCAACCGGCCAAGTATCGCGTTCTGAAACAGCCAATGCTGGCGATAAGTGGGGAACAACAGATCCGGCCCCACCCAGATCAGGAACACTGCCACGCCAATCACCACGTTCTCCAGCCGATGGAACGGATGCAGTTGAATCACATGGCGCGAGAAGCCAATCAGAACTCCCGCTAGAAGCAGGTCGCGAACCAGGAATTCAAAATCGGGGGGAAGAGGGACATACTTCTGCAGCTCGACAAATCCCATGAAGACCGCGAACGGCAGGACGTAAGGTACGGCTGACCAATCTATCTTGCGCAGGGCCGTCACTTTCGGCGACCCGGCAGATTCTGAGGGATCGAATTATCCAACTTTCGCAAGCAACTCCCGTATCTTATTTTCCTCTTTCGCGCTCGGTTGGTGCCGGAGGGCGGCTTCGAGCTCTCGCTTAGCCCACGACCGGTCGCCCTTTTGATACAGTGCCAGCGCCAGATGGAGATGAAACGGAGCACTGTCCGGTCTCTGGGACACCAGGTCGCGCAGCATGCGAATGCCGTCATTGGTAAGATTCTTGCGGATGTAGACCAGCGCCAGCGTGTCCTGAACATCCAGGTTGCCGGGCAGCTTTTGCTGTGCGCGTTGTGCGTGCGCGAGCGCCTGATCCAGATCCACGCTTTCTTCAGCTTCCAGATATGCCAGGTTATTGAGAGCCGTCGCGTTTTCAGGTTGAAGTTGGATCACGGTTTCGTATTCCTTGCGGGCCTGCTCCCAGCGCTCCGTCCGATCATACAACAACGCTAAATCGAGAACCGGGCGGGAGTCGGAAGGCGCCAGTTGCCGGGCCGTCTGGAACGCCGCCAGTGCGCCGGCAAAGTCGTTGCCATGTAACTTGGTCTCACCCATTTGCAGATACAGCTCTGACGAATTGCGATTCTTGTCGATCAACATTTGGAATTGCGCCGCGGCTGCCCCATATTTCCCCGCCGCAACCAACGCGTTCGCCAGACGCAGCCGGGCATCGGCCCGGTCCGGCCGGCGCTTCACGTCGTCCCTCGCGAACTGGATCGCCTGTTCGAACTGGCCCTGTGCGATCTCACTCTTCAGGACGCCTTCAGCCCAGCGGCCCGATCCGCTCCGATTATCGTTGGCCTGCAGCAGCGCGCGAAATCCCTCTTCGGCGTCCTTGTACCGATGGTCCCGGAAATCCAATTCGGCGAGCTGTTCGTGTCCCTCATCCGATGCCGGATACATCTGGAGCAACGTCACCAGCTCTTCGCGCGCCTTTTCGGCTTCCGCCATGTTAAGCAGCGCTCTCGCGCGGAGCAGCCGAGCCGCTAAATTCGTGGAATCTTCGCTCAACACCTCGCTGGTTGCCTGCACTGCTCGTGCGGGTTCGCCGCGCGCCAGCGCCAATTCCGCCCATGCCAGTTTGGCGGGCGCATGATGCGGATCCAACCGCAATGCCGCCTCCAACTGTTCCCGCGCCTTATCCTGGTTCACCGCCATGTAGGCCCGGCCCAGGTTGAAATGCAGCGCCGCGTTGCGTGGCATCTTGGCGATCAACGGCTGCAACTCGCCGATCGCCGACTTCAACTGCCGCGGGTCGCCCGCTGCCATCGCCGCTTCCAGCGACAAAGCAGCGTGCAGCGCCAGCGTCTCCGGATCTTTCGAATCCTCCTTCAACAGCTCCGCCACCATCTTCCCCGCTTGATCGCGCGCGCCCTGCGTGGCCAGCACCTCGGCTATCTTCCTGCGATAAAGGCGGGCTTTCTTAGAACTCTCGGATCCGCTCTGCCGCTCTCCCTCCTCATACTGCGCGATCGCAGCGGGGTAATCGCGGGCACGCACATAGAAGTCGCCGGCTTCCAGGCGTCCGTCCGGAAATGCTTTGGGATCGGATGTCAGGCGTTCCAGGGTAGTTCGCACGTCCGCTACGCGATGCAACAGCAGATAATGGAACGCGAGTTGGATCAAGCCGGCCGCCTGGCGCGGATTGTTGGCGATCTTCCGCTCCAGCACCTGCTCGGCCAGCTCCGTCCGATTGCCGCGCAGATAGTGTATGTACAGGGCATCATAGAGCGGCGCGAACGTTTTTAGTCGATCCAACTGCGCGCTGGCCAGGCGCTCGGCTTCCTCGTCCCGGCGCGCGGCGAACAGCGTCTGTACCAGGGTGAGCGTCAGGTCCGGCTGGTCTGGCTTCACCAGGTTCGCCTCGTGGAATTTGAGGATTGCGCCGGAAGTATCGTTTCGGGCCAAGGCGATGTTTCCGGCAAAGCGCAGGCCATCGAAGGATCGCGAATCCTTCTTCAATATGCGCCCGGTGATTTCCGCGAGATCGGCCAGGAAGACCCTGCCACCGGGCGGGTCTAAAAGATAAAACGCCAGATCGAGATCGCCCAGCTGGACCACTGCGTCTTCATTGGCTGGATCGAGTTCCATCGCGCGGCTAAAATCCTTGCGCGCCTCCGGCAAGTCGCCTAACTTTGCGTTCACCAGCCCGAGACGATACCAGGCTTCGGGCGACCGCAGGTCCTTGCTGAGCGCACGGCGGTAGAGAATGGATGCTTCTTTGTATTGACCGCGTGAGAAGTATTTATTGCCGTTCGCAACATACCTCTTGCTGGCCACCTTCGGATCGGTGTTGCAGCCCGCGAGCCACACGGCTAGCAAGACGGCGAGCAGGGCACGCAGTAACCGCGCGGGTTTCACACTCCCTAGTGCGTAAGCATACAGAAAACTCTCAGCCCATCCGCGCTCCCGTCAGCGCAACGCCGCCAGCAACGTCCCCGTCTGCCGCAACACATCCAGCCGCGCCGCTTCCACCGCGTGTTGCGCGTCGTAGAACGCGATCCACTTCTCTTGTTCGGTAAGCCGCGCATTGTCCACCTGCTGCTGGGTGGCGCGCCCTTCGCCGAGCTGCGCCAGAAGCAGCGAAACCTGATCGCGCGTGTAATCCAGATCCAGCCGGGCTACGTTCTGCACCGAAGTCGCCTTTTGCAATTCCTGATAGCTCTTCTGCGTATCGAGTTGGATCCGGTTGCGAACTTGCCCCATTTGCGTCCGCAGTTCCAGGATGTCGGTCTGCGCCTGCGCGGCCAGCCCCTTGGCAGCCGATCCTGTCAGCAGCGGGATTTGAATCGAGATGCCCAACTCGCCGTTATTGCGCTGGAACCGGGTAAAGTAATCCTGATAATCCGTCTTGGCGAATAGCGCGTACTGGGCCACCAAGCCAATTACCGGCAGGCGCGTCGCCTCGGCCTCTTTCACTTCAAAACCCTTGGCCTGCAGTTGTGACTCGATCTTGCGAATCTCCCGGTTATTTTGCAAAGCCAATTCGGCTGCGGCTTGTTCGCTCGCCGGGATTTCAAAAGCTGCGCGCTCCTCTCCCAGCGGCCGGACGCGATCCGCCGCTGAATAGCCGAGCACCACCGCGAGAGATGCCTCTGAATAATCGAGGTCGCCATCGAGCGCCGCTAGCCGCTGGCCGGCGCGCGCCAGGTCTACCGCCACGCGCTTGCTTTCGATGGGGAGCTGGCGTCCCTCCTCCACTTGCGCGCCCACCGTGCTGCTCACTCGCTCCAGGCTCTCTACTTCCAGTTGCAGAGATTGCTTGCTGCGGTCCAGTTGTTGCGCATCCAGAAACAGCGTCGCAGTCTGATAAGCCACTTGATCGCTCTTGGACTGCGTGTCGATCCCCGCGCCGCGCGCCGTTTCGCGCACCCGAGCCAATTCGTATGTTTTCGGCCGGTTGAACAACGACATGTCGGTGCGCGTCTGAATGATGGATGGCGCGGAGCCTTCGATGCTGGTGGGGTAACCCCAAACTTTCGCCAGTCCGCTGCCGGCGTAAAGCTTCGGTGCGAACGGATCTTTGGCGATGCGAACAGCCGCGTCGGCTTTCTGCTGGTCCAGGCGGGACAGCACCAAATCGGGGTTATCCTTCAGGGCCATTTCCAACGCTTGCCGCAGCGTGAGCGGATGCACCTCGGCGAATGCCGCAGCCGCGCTAACACAAAGGAGCAAAATATGTTTCAACACTCCTCTAGCGTAACCGAGCCGGGAATCGCGCCGCGATCATTCCGTCCCACAATCTCCACTTGACAATCTAGTGAGCATGCGCCAGACTGAATTCCAGAGGTTCCACTGGATTGTCAAGTGAAGGCAAATCGCGTATTCAGGTCCTGCAAGGGACCCTCGATCTCATCGTCCTGCGCACGCTCGATAGCATGGGTCCGCTGCATGCCTACGGCATCGCCGCGCGGCTGGAACAAGTCTCCGGGGATTTGTTGAAGCTCAATCAGGGCACCCTCTATCCGGCCTTGGTTCGTCTGGAACAGCAGGGTTGGATCAAGGGCAAATGGGATAAGACCGAAAACGGCCGGGAAGCGAAATACTACGCGATCACCAAAGCCGGATTGAAGGCGCTGGGAACGGAAACTGAGCGCTGGCGTCAACTGTCCGGCCTGGTGGAGAAGCTGCTGGGATAGGAGCGTACAAAAATGCGGTACGTCAGGCGTCTGTTTGCCAAGCTTTATAACCTCATCCGTCGCGGTCGCGCGGATTCCGAATTGAATCGCGAGGTAGCTTCGCATTTAACGCTACTCGAAGATGAGTTCGTGCGGCGTGGCATGAGTCCCGAAGAAGCCCGTATGGAAGCCCGGCGCGCTTACGGCGGTGTGGAGCAGGCCAAGCAGCTGCATCGCGAGGAGCGCTCTATCCTTTGGCTGGAACAGACCTTCGCGGACCTGCGCTTGGCCTGTCGAAGTCTTTTGAAAGCTCCAGGATTTACCGCCGTCGCCGTACTCACCCTGGCGCTCGGCATCGGCGCGAACATCGCCATCTTCACCGTGGTAAACGCCGTGCTCCTGCGGCCGCTTCCGTTCCAGCATCCCGAGCGTTTGGTCCGCGTCTTTGACGATTTGAAAGGCGCGGGCGCGAAAGATGTCGGCATGTCCGAGCCGGAATGGGAGGACTTGCGCGATCGCGCCGGCGTCTTCGAGAACATCAGCGTCATTATTGCGGGGAGCACGGCGCTGAGCGGGGGCGACCACACCGAGCGCATCGAAATGCTCGGCACCAGCGCCGATTACTTCCAGCTTCTCGGCGCTCAGGCCGAGCTAGGGCGCGTATATGGATCGCGCGACGCGCAGCCGGGCTTCACCGAATCGGTCGTGATTAGCGATGGACTGTGGAAGCGGCAATTCGGTGGCGACCCGCGTATATTGGGCCAGCGGATTCGACTGGATGAGGATGGTTACACCATTGTCGGCGTCATGCCGCCCGATTTCCGGCATCCCGGCCAGACTTTAACTGGTGACGTGGAATTTTGGGTCGCCTGCGGCTTCGCCGCCGATCCGTTCCCAACGCCGCCGGTACGTGCACAGCGCCTCCTGCCGGGCGCCATTGCGCGATTGAAACCGGGGTTGACCATTCAGCAGGCTCAGCAACATTTGGACGCCCTGGCCGCACGGCTCGCTCAAACCTATCCTGAGGAATATCCGGCCGCGTCCAGATGGTCCTTGCGGCTTGAACCGGTTGAGCAAACCCTCACGGGCAGCGTTCGGCCCACGCTGGTGGTACTCGCGGCCGCCGTTGGATTCGTGCTGCTGATGGTCGCGGTCAATATGGCCAGCCTGCTGGTCGCGCGCTCGTCGGCTCGGATGCGCGAGTTGGCCATTCGACAGGCCCTGGGAGCATCGCGGATCCGGTTAGTACGGCAGCTCCTAACCGAGAGCGTGCTGCTATCGTTAATCGGTGGCTCGGCCGCGATGCTGGTTCTAGCGCTAACCAAAGGGTCGCTGCTCGCGCTGATGCCCTCCGACCTTCCCCGTCTCTCGGAGGTACACTTCGATACCCGAGTGGTGATCCTGGCCTGTGTACTCTCGCTCGCCACGGGAATTCTGTTCGGCTTGACTCCGGCATTGCACGCCTCCGGCACGGATCCGAATCGCGATCTGAAGGAGGGTACCAGGGGTGGCACTTCCAGCCTGCGGCAGAACCGTTTTCGGAGCGCTCTGGTGGCTACCGAGATCGCCTTGTCGGTAGTGTTGCTGAGCGGCGCGGGACTCCTGGTGCATAGCTTTTGGAATACGCTCCGAGTGAATCCCGGTTTCGATCCGAATGGTCTGATGGTGGCTCGCATTTGGATTCCGAATCCGAACAATCCCGCGATGAACCGCTATCAGACAGCCCCGGCGATAGCCGGTTTCACCCGCGAGATATTGCGCCGCGTGAGGGTTCTGCCTGGAATTGAAGAAGCCGCGATGGGAGGCGACAACAGCGTCCCCTTGGTGAGGAATACCAGGAATCAAACTGCATTCTCGCTGCCAGACCAGTCCGATTCCGCTGCGAAGCAACGCGCCGCCGAGTTAGCCTCTGTCAGCCCGGAATTCTTCCAGATCTTGCGAACGCCTTTGCTGCGCGGGCGCTTCTTTACCGAAGCGGATACGGACAAATCCAAGCGCGTGGTCATCGTCAACGAATCCTTCGCGAAACAATACTTACCTGGTCACGATTTGGGGCAGCGATTGCGGTTTCGAGCGAGCAGAACTATCCGATCAATTGACGTCGACTGGGAGATTGTCGGCGTGGTGGGAGACGTGCGTGATCATGGATTGGATACGCCTGTCGCGCCCCGCTTTTACCGCCCGCTCTATCAAACTGGAGCCAACGAGATGGCAATCTTCCTGCGTGGCGCGGACTCAAGCGGGCTCAAGCAAGCAGTCGTAAGAATCGTTCAGGATATCGATCCGGATCTTCCCGTTTATGGCGTGCGAACTATGCGGGAAATGATGGCTGATTCACTCGGCCGCCGCCGGTTTTCGCTCTCCTTGATGGCGGTCTTCGGTGCACTGGCATTGTTTCTGGCATCCATTGGAATTTACGGCGTCATGGCCTATGCCGTCAGCCAGCGGGCGCAGGAGTTCGGCATTCGGATGGCTCTGGGCGCTGAGCCGCGCGACATTTTGCTGATCGCGCTGCGGCCCGGCGCCGTCCTTACGCTCACTGGCGTTGTCGTGGGATTGATCGCCGCGCAAGGCGCGACGCACCTGATGGCCAGTTTGCTGTTCGGCGTTTCGCCCGCCGATCCTCTGACCTTCGTTGGCGTCCCCGTCACTCTCGCCTTGGTCGCGCTGCTCGCCTGCTGGGTCCCCGCCCGGCGTGCGGTGCGCATTCCAGCGGTGGCCGCTCTGCGCTCCTGACGACGTTCTGAATTCTGACTTCTGAATCCTGGCTTCTGAATTCTGACTTCTATTTTTTTCAACCCGCGTGCTCCAGCACTTTATGCTGGCTGGTGGTGGCGCCATCCGCGCTCTTTAGTCCACGAAAAACAATGGTGGATAAGACCGTAATTCCTCCCAAGACGAAGAACGCGCGGTGAATCCCGTGAATCATCTCTGCTGCGCCCGAGTGAAAGCGATCGGGGATGAACAGGGCCGTCAGCAGCGACGCCGTTGCAACGCCAAAACTGATCGACATCTGCTGCGTGGTGCTAGCGATGGAACTCGCGTTGCTGGTTTGCTCTGTGTTCACATCGGCGTAGACCAGAGTGTTCAAACATGTATATTGCAGCGAGCTGAAGAACCCGTAGCAGAACGCCAGCGCGGCGATCTCCCACACCGGTGTTCCCACGCCGATCGTGGCGAAAAGCAGAATGAGCAGGCCGAGGATCAAGGTATTCGAAATCAGGACGCCGCGATAACCCAAGCGAGCGATAATCCCCGGCATGGTCATCTTCAGGCTCATCGCGGCAATCGCCTGCGGCATGATCAGCAGACCGGATTGAATGGGAGTGAATCCCATTCCAACCTGGTAGAGCAGGGGAAGGATGAACGGAATTCCGCCCAGGCCGAGACGCGTAAAGAAGCCGCCGCTTACCGCCGCGCGGAAGGTGCGAATGCGAAAGAGGCTGAGAGTTAGCAATGGAAACGCGATTCTCTCCGCATGCAGCCCGTAGCCCGCCAGCAGCACGATTGAGATTGCCAGCAGCCCTAGTATCTCGCCCACTCCCAGCGTATGTTCACCGAACACCTCCAGCACATACGACAGCAGCGCGATGCCGGAGCCAAAGAGGATGAGGCCGATCATATCGAGTGGGTTCGATTTTTCGCGATAGTCGGGCAGATGCAGATACACCAGGTACAAACCGATGAGTCCGATCGGGAGGTTCACGAAGAATATGACTCGCCAGTGAAAATATCCGACGATCAGGCCGCCCGCGATAGGGCCCAGCATCGGGCCAACCAGACCGGGAATCGCGACGAAACTCATGGCGCGTATGAGTTCGCTCTTGGCGAACGTCCGTACAATCGTCAGCCGTCCCACCGGCACCATCATCGCGCCTCCGCAGCCTTGCAGAATACGAAACGCCACCAGCACATGGATGTTGTTCGAAATGCCGCAGAGCAATGAACCCAGGGTGAAGAGACCGATGGCCGATGCGAATACGCGCCGCGTCCCGAATCGATCCGCCATCCAGCCGCTGATCGGGATGAACACCGCCAGGCTCAAGGTGTAGCTGGATAACACTGCCTTCATGCTCAACGGCGCCACCTTCAGCGCCGCGGCGATGGTTGGCACGGCAGTATTGAGAATGGTGGTGTCGAGCGACTCCATGAAGAACGCGACTGCCACCAGCCACGGCAACAGTCGCTTTGCGGAGCTACTCACTTCCAAAGAGTCGTACTCACTTCCATGAGGTCACGGTAGCAGACTCGCCTATTTCAATCGCGCAGCGTGGAACGCCTCTGAGCTGGAACGAAAAAATCATAGGTCACGTCTAAGATGAAAGCTAAGCATGCGGCGCCGCTCTTCGTTTCTTACCCTGCCTGTAACGTTACTGCTGTGCGCCGGCATCGGCGCTGCCCAATCTTCGACTGTAAACGTTCAAATTAGCAATCAGGTCAATTCCTCGGTGGGTGTGAACGGACGCCTGCAGCTTGCGATGTCCACCTCGTTTCAACTCGCCAGTTGGAGCTATCAGTTCTTCAGCCAGACGCCGCTCGCTCTACCGGCTCTGAACGCGCTCCAGCCGCAGCATACTCGGATGCAGTTGGTCCCAAGCCTTGACCCGCTTACCAGTCCCGGCGTTTGGGATTTCTCCCAGATCGACGCCTTCCTTCCGCCTATCCAAAGTTCCGGCGACCACAGTCCCGAATTTCAAATCGCCGGCGCTCCTGCCTTCATGAGCGATTCGAACGGCGATATCCTTCCCACCAGCTATGCGGACTTCGCCAGCATGAGCGCCAATCTGGTCAGCTACTACAACACCGGCGGCTTCGATGCCGGCGGCACTCATTTCCAAAGTCCCAGCCCGTACCCCATCACCTGGTGGGGAATCTTCAACGAGCCGAATGGCAACGGTCTCACGCCGCAAGCCTACGTCGATCTATATAACACCATGGTCCCGGCCATGGCCCAAGTGGATCCGTCCATCAAATTCGCCGCAGTCGAGCTTTCCGATTGGGTTCCCGACGCGGAAAGCTTCCTGCCCACTTTTGTTTCCGGCGTCACCGCTCCCGTAAACGCGCTCGCTACACATTTTTATTCCACCTGCAACCAACAAACCAGCGACGACACGATTTTCCCCACGGTTCTCAAGTTTGGAACCGAGGTCAGCTACATCTCTTCGGAGCTTGCCACTCAGCCGCAACTAGCCGGCGCTCCGGTTTGGGTCACTGAGAACAACGTCAACGCCGACTATGCACTCGACAATGGTTTGAGTTCTTGCAACGGCACGGCGTTCGTTCTGGACCCGCGCGGCACCAGTCCGTTCTTCGCCGCCTGGCGTTCGCTGGTGTTTGAGACGCTCGGCAACGCCGGTGCGCAGGCTCTCTACCACTGGGATTTTTCTTCCAACGCGCAATTTGGCGAGACCGATTCGTCGGGCAACCCCTATTTGAGCTATTGGGTCGATTATTATCTTTCCCACTGGCTGCCTTCGCCGCCGGGTCAGGACATACTCCAGACCACCACTTCGGGATGCTGCCTTTGGATCACTCACACGGGCGGGTTGTACGGTCTGGACACGCGCACCATGGCGCTTCGAAATCCGGATGGCTCGATGGTGATTCTCATGTCCAATCACGCCGTCCA
Source organism: Bryobacterales bacterium (assembly GCA_963781905.1). GTDB lineage: Bacteria > Acidobacteriota > Terriglobia > Bryobacterales > Bryobacteraceae > Palsa-89. The sequence goes on along the minus strand of CAWAHZ010000010.1, from coordinate 1,507,132 downwards.
AAATCTATTCACGGACAATAACGGCGCCGGCGTTTCCCGCACTTTCGCGCTCGATCTTTCGGCTCTTCCCAACTTTACTTCCGCAACGTTGGTTACGCTCGATGCTGCCACGCCGCCGGGCGGCCCCGTACTTCAACCGGTCTCGCCGGCCGCGCAGATGCAGGTAACCATTCCCGGCTACGGTGCGGCGCTATTGCGCCTTGCCAATACGGCGCCCTACATCGCGGCCGTTGTGAGCGGCGCCACGTTTCAATCCGGCCCGGTGGCTCCGGGAGAAATCGTATCGCTGTTCGGTTCGGCAATCGGCCCTCCCACGCCGGCTTCGCTCGCTCTCACGAATCCACGCTTAGTGGCCAATTCGCTCGAAGGTTTGCAAGTTCTTTTCGACGGTGTGCCCGCGCCTCTGCTCTATGCCTCCGCCGGGCAGGTGAACGCGGTGGTTCCTTTTTCCGTGGCTGGGGAATCCGTGACCCAGCTCCAGGTAGAGTATCTGGGCGTGCTCTCGAACACTTTACCGTTGCAAGTGGCCGGCACCGCACCCGGCATCTTCAGCATCGCTGGCTCCGGCCAAGGCCAGGGCGCGATCTTGAACGCACGCGATGGAAGCGTGAACTCCGCCTTGAACCCGGCCTTGCGCGGTGATTGGGTGAGCATCTTCGCTACCGGCGCCGGAGTAACCACGCCCGCGAGCGTCGATGGAATGCTCGCCTCCGCGCCACTGCCCGTGCCCAACGCGCCGGTCTCGGTCACGATCGGCGGCCTTCCCTGCGTGCTGAACTACCAAGGCGCGGCTCCCGGATTGGTCTCCGGCGTCTTGCAGGTGAACGCGCAAGTTCCCGCCGGATTGTCGCCCGGCTCCGCGGTGCCCGTCCAGCTACGCATCGGAACCTTGACTTCATCAGAGCCCATTACTTTGGCCGTTCAATAACTCCGTCATCGCCGCCCCAGGCATCCAAATGGTGTACTATTTGAATGTGTACAGGAATTTTAAACAGGAGTCGCCGCCATGCCGAGAATCGCCGTTGAGGACAACAGCCGGATGCAATTGCGAATTCGAGCTGAGGAAAAAGCGCTGCTCTTGCGTGCTGTTGCGCTGAACCATACTGACCTGACAGATTTTGTCCTTCGTCACGCCTTGCTTGCGGCCAAGGCCGTTATCGAGAAGGCGGATCACGTCAAACTGTCCGGGCGGGATAGCTTGCGCGTTCTGGATCTGCTGGAAAATCCCCCCAAGCCGAATGCGAAATTGCTGGTCGCCGCGCGGGCGCTGCCAAAGCGGTCGTAATCGTGGCCTCATGGCATGCAGAGCCGATCAGCAAGAAACATGATCGAGACGCGTTCGACTGCGGCGAAGAGGCGCTGAATGAGTTCCTGCGCCGTTACGCCCGCAAGAGCCATGATCTTGGCGGCGCAAAAACCTTTCTTGCGATTGAAGATGCGGACAACAAAACCATTCTCGGTTTCTACAGCCTGAGCCCGGCTTCGGTTGAATATGCCAGAACGCCTGAGATTGTAAAACGCGGATCGGCCCGCCACGACATTCCAGGTTTCCGCTTGGCGCGGGTGGCTGTGGATCGAAAGCTGCAAGGGCAGGGAATTGGCGGGCAACTCCTGCTTGCGGCAGGTAGACGCTGCTTGATGGCGGCGGCTGAGGTGGGCGGCGTCGTGCTTGTCATCGACGCCAAGAATGAAAGGGTGGCCGGATGGTACGCGAGCTATGGCGCGATGCCGCTGCTGGATGCGCCGTTATCTCTCCTGCTGCCACTTGCAACAATTGGGGCTGCCCTTAAAAAGGCTGGTAAATTGGGGTAGTCTCGCTGAAGGAAAGGCGAGCCCATCGCAAAGCAATGCCGATGGACTTCATCAGAGCCCATTACTCTGGCCGTTCAATAACTCCCGACGTCAGCGGCTCGAAAGCGGCGCGGTAATGGATTCCAGCGGTTTCCGTTCTGCTGCCACGCCATGCTTCCATTCCATTGCTGCGGCACCCACCATCAACGCCGCCCCAGCCATGTAGCCCCAAAACAGCATCAGCCGCGATCCTGTCTCCGTAAGTGCACCGAACAGCGCCGGTGCGCCCACGCCGCCAATCAATGTTCCGCAGGCATAGAATACGGCAATCGCGAGCCCACGAATCTCCAGCGGGAACACTTCGCTCACCGTCAGGTAGGCCGAGCTCGCCGCCGCGGACGCAATGAAAAAGATGATGCTCCAGGAGATGGCTTGCGTCGCGAGTGAAAGCCAGCCATTCAGGAAGAGCCAGCTTGCGATCGCCAGCAGAACGCCGGTCGCGGAGTAGGTAAGCGTGATCATCTGCCTGCGCCCCACCGTGTCGAACAGTCTGCCGATGAATAGCGGCCCCAGAAAATTCCCGATCGAGAGCGGCAATAGCCAGTAGCCGATCGATTCCCCTGGCACGTGATAGTAGCGCAACAACACCAGCCCATAGGTGAACATCACTGCGTTATAGAAGAACGCTTGCGACACCATGAGTGAGAATCCCAGTACAGAGCGTTCTCGATATTGCTTCGTCATCGCATCCCAGATCTCGCGCCACGGCGTGTGGTCGCGCACGCGCAAACGAATGGTACCTTCCGGCGTGGGCAATTCGCCCCCCGCGGCTACCTCCCGCTCGATCTCGGCGACCACCCGCTCCGCTTCGCCTTTGCGCGCGTGGATCAGTAGCCACCTTGGGCTCTCGGGGACGGAACGCCGCATCAGCAAGACGCCCAGGCCGAGCACCGCGCCGATGCCGAACACGAACCGCCAGCTCAGAGTGGGCGGCACCGATTTCATGTGCAGCAGCAGCACCGAACCGAATGATCCGAGCGACGCACCGATCCAAAACGTGGAGTTGATGATCAGGTCCACGTGCCCTCGCACGCGCGCGGGAATCAATTCGTCCACTGCCGAGTTAATGGCTGCGTACTCGCCCCCGATCCCCGCGCCCGTCAGGCTGCGAAACAGGCAAAAGCTCCAGAAATTCCAGGAAAACGCGGTCGCCGCTGTCGACAAAAGATAAATACCCAGCGTGATGAAGAACAGGCGCTTGCGCCCTAACCGGTCCGTAGCGTAACCAAATAGCAGAGCGCCCGTGACGGCGCCCGCCAGATACACCGTCGCGCTGAGTCCGATTTCGGAATCGCTGAGGTGCAGCGTCCGCGGATCTTTCAGGATTCCAACCAACGCCCCGCCCAGCATGGTTTCCAGACCATCCAGCAGCCACGTGATGCTCAGAGCGATGACGATTCGCCAATGCCATCCGCTCCAGGGAAGCCGGTCTAGCCGCGCGGGTACGTCGCTCTCGACGATCTCGGATTCTTGTTCGACTAACCTGCGGGCGGCGCGCACATAAGGTAAGACCCGGCGCCAGGGCCATCCGTTTCGATTAGTGTGACAGTGCCGTTAGCGGGGAGCAACCGCATGCATCTGGTCCGCCGTTACAGTGGCCTCGATTGCGCGGCACACCACTGCCAGCGCCTCGCGCAGCATGTCCTCCGGCATATTCAACGGCGGCAGAAAACGGATACAGTTGCTGAACAATCCGGCCCGAATCAGCAGTACGCCATTGGCTACCGCGTGGCGCACCACGGCCAGCGTGTCTGCGGCCGGCAGCGGCGTTTTGGTCTCACGGTCCGTCACCAGTTCCACCAATAGCATGGGACCCAGGCCGCGCACGTCGCCCACCACGGGCCACTGCCGCTTCCAATCTTCCAGCACCTCGCGCATCACCATTCCGAGGCGATTGGCATACGCCAGAAACTCCGGCTGCCGGATCATTTTGAGCGCCTCAATGGCCGCCACACACGCCACCGGACTGCCACCGTAAGTGCTGCCCACGCCTCCCAGGTGCGCCGAGTCCATGATCTCTGCCCGCCCCGTTACCGCTCCAATCGGCATGCCCGCTCCCAGCGATTTGGCGGACGCGATCATATCGGGCACGATGCCATAGTGCTCTACGGCGAACATGCGTCCAGTTCGTCCCGATCCACACTGCACCTCGTCGGCAATCATCACAATGCCGTGCCGCTCGCTCAATTCGCGAATGCGTTGTAGAAATCGCGGAGGCACCGGCAGGAAGCCGGCCTCGCCTTGAACGGGCTCAATCAAGATCGCTGCCACGGCCGACGGATCTACTTGCGCGGTGAAAGCGTGCTCCAACTGCTGGATGCCAAAATCGACGTATTGCTCCGCCGTCATGCCCGCCGGAGTGCGATAAGTGTTGGGGATCGGCAACCGCACAATCTCTGGCGCGAAGGGGCCGAAGCCGCTTTTAAAAAGGCCGTACTTGCTGGTCAGGCTCAGAGTCAGCAGCGTCCGGCCATGATAGCCGCCTTCGAAACAAATGACGGTGGATCTGCCCGTATATTTTCGCGCCAGCTTCACCGCATTCTCGATGGCCTCCGCGCCGCTATTGGCAAACAGCGTCTTCTTTGGAAAATCTCCCGGCGTCACTTCGTTCAATAATTCCGCGAGCGCAATATACGGCTCATAGGTCGTCACCAGCGAGCAGGGATGAATGAACTTCTCCGCCTGTTTCTGGATCGCCTGCACCACCGGCGCGGGCGAATGGCCCACCGCGAGCATACCGATGCCGCCCGCCATATCGATCAGCGTGTTGCCGTCCACGTCAAAGACCAGCGAGCCCTCCGCGCGTTCCACCACTACGTCGGTGGCTTTGGCAAGTCCAGCGGGAACTGCCGCGGCGCGCCGTGCCAGGAATTGCTTGGCTTTTGGGCCGGGTATCTCCGTGTTCAATCGAATATAAGACATAGCATTCTTTCTGTCTGCGCCTTTTACGTTCTTCGTTGCGTCCAGCACCAGCAGGACACTGTAGTTATCGCAAACCGGATCGTTGAGATAATTCTCCAGTAGACCGCGCGCCTCAAATCCAGCGTTCATCTGCATCGACAACGTGGAGTCGCGGATCTGGCCGGAAAGCACGCCTGCGTAGTATTCCTGGGCCGTCATCTTCTCTTTGACAGCGCCGTAACCGGGAATCATCCCCGCGGTCACCTGTCCCTTGAGCCCCAGCCTCCAAACCACTTCCTGCCGCGCGGCGTAAAGAGCGGTGGCGATTCCTCGTCCCCGGTACTCAGGGCGCACACTGAGGTCCGCTCCGTAAAGCCAGGCTCCGTTCGGCTGGTGCGAAGTAAGCCAACCGCCCTGGATGATTTCGCCAAAGGTATGATCCACATGCTCGAAGTCGAAGTCCAGACGCAGCGTGCTGCTTGCGCCGATCACCCGATCGCCGTCCAAAGCCACGAACTGCCCGCTGTCGAACAGTTCCATGTGTTTGATGTAGTGATAGCTTTTGAAGCGCTCTTCTTCAGCCAGCGTGGGGAAACAAGTGCGCTGCAATTCTTCCAGTTGCACTGCGAATTCCGGACGCGCTTGCGCGATCACCAGGCCGTCAGGAAGTTTTCGATAATACCAGCGCACGAATCCTCCGGGAACATTGCAGGAAATATGCAGAGTAGCATAAATCCACAAACTGCTTTACAGCCCTCGGTTAGCGTGCTAGCATCACCTTTTACATTTCTGCCTTTTCCTCCTCCGGGTTCTCACTTTCGAGTAACTCGCGAATTAAATCGGTCCTGGGAGCACTGCATGAAACCCTCGTCCACACGTGTTGTTTGGAACTCAGAATCTGAGACCTCCGCGGAAGCGCCGTCTGTTTCGGCGCCCGCAATTCAGGAGCGTCGTTTGCGCCAGGTAGTGGAAATGATCGAGTCTGAGCCGTCGTATTCGATCAGCGACCTGGCGCTCAGAGTATCGCTCAGTCCGGCACACCTGCAAAGACTGTTCAAGCAGCAGACGGGTACTCTACTTGGCAGCTTGGTGACGGAGCGGCGGCTCCAAAAAGCCGCGCGGCTTCTAACAGTCACTAACCTCTCTATCAAGGAAATTGCTAGCGCTGTTGGGTACGGCCACCACTCCAGCTTCGTTCGTGCCTTCCAACGGCGATTCGCCCAGGCTCCCAAACATTACAGAAGGCAGGACGACAAAGGCATCTCGACGCAGTGACTTTATCATTAAACGCTAAGAAATGTCGTAAATTGTGTGGTTGACCCAACAATCGACCGATGATATTCTCGGTACATTACCGAAGTAAGTACTAGGAGTTGTGCTGATAAAGTACCAGGGTGAAAGGCTTTTTGTAGTCACTGCATACTGACAACGTTAGTCGCAGTCTAAGTGCGTGATCGTCCGGATGCGTTACTAGGTATCCGGATTACCTACCTCCGTTCGTCCACGAAATCACTTGTGGTTCGGTCTCTCGCGCCACACGTGTCTTTTCGCGGTTAGCAGCGATCGGCGGCATGCTTCGACACTTTTAACAACGAAGGACAAGTTTGTCTGGAGGGAGCACACTCGAAATGCGTCATCTTAAGCTAATTCATCGCAGTTCCAGTAAGTCCAATCATTCAGCGCTGCGTCGCCCCAACATTGTGGACGACAGGCCGACCCCACGAGAGCTACAGGTCGAGGATCTGCTGTGCCGTGGTTATTCGCAGGAAAATGTCGCGGCCATCTTCGGCCGCTCGGTCAATACCATCTCAGTGCACGCCATGAGCCTTTACCGGAAGCGCGGCGTGCACACCCAGGTCGGGCTGCTGTTGGCTTATCTGGAGCGGAAGGGGATTTCCGTTTTCGGAGATGAAGCACCGGTGGCAGGCTCGAACAACCGTCTGCCCCTGGAGGCCGCACAATGAGGAGGGCTGTATGCTTGGCAGGCATCGTAGCGCTCGCCTTGATGTGCTCTGCACAGCTCAGCGCTCATTCGATTTCTGGAAATACGGGCATCGGCTCGGCGTCCCTGCACCTCACCGGCACGGCGACCGTCTCCGTCACCGCGAATGCAAACGGGGCTTACCTCTTCCGCGAGTTGAAGCCTGGAAAATATGTGCTCACGCCCAGCCTCAGTGGTTACACCTTTAGTCCTCCGAGTAATGTCGTCACGATAACCAACACGAGCTTAGCTTCTGTAAATTTCATAGCAACGGCAGCCCTCAAGGAGACCGATGTGATCGCCACGCCTGCCAGCTTTTCGCTGACTGCCGCGGGAGCCACTAAACAACTAAAGGTGGAAGCCAGTTACTCCAATGAAAGCTCGGAGAATGTCACCGCCGACGCAACTTACGCCACCAACAATGCTGCCGTGGCGCGGGTAAGTCAAACCGGGCTTGTAACTGCCGTGGCCAATGGAAGGGCCACCATTGTCGCTTCATATGGAGGTATGGCGTCGAACGTGATTGTAACCGTGAACATCCCGGAGGCCACTTACAGTATTTCCGGGAACGTTGGAGTGGCTTCGGCCACCATCACTCTCTCGGGAGCCTCCAGTGCTGAAACTACGGCGTCCGCCAACGGAGCGTATAGCTTTGGCAGCTTGAAGCCGGGGAACTACAGTATCGCTCCAACTCTTAGCGGGTACACTTTTAGTCCCACCAGCCGATCCACCAGCGTAACGGATGCGAATGTGGCCGGCATAAACTTCACGGCGACCGCCGCATCGCACCTTGTGGATCTCACGTGGGGAGCGGGAACTATTCGGAATCCAGCTCCCGGCCAGGTTGTCGTTGGCTACGACGTCTACCGCAGTTCCACCTCCGGAGGCCCGTACACAAAACTCAATTCCACACCGGTCCCCAGTCTCACTTATACCGATAAGAATGTGTCAGCTGGTCAAACCTGGTATTACGTCTGTTCAACCGTGGATAATCTGGGAGACGTCAGCGCGCACTCTAACCAGGCTGCCGCGACGATACCAAAATGAGCCGCTTCTGGGGATGCGGGATGCGTCATCGAGCGCTCTAAAGCTCGATGCGCGTTCCCAGCACTTTGAGGAACTGCGCGAGCCAGGCCGGATGCGCGGGCCACGCGGGCGCTGTCACCAGCTTTCCGCAAGTGTGCGCTTGATCCATCGCAACATCCACGAACGTGCCTCCCGCGCGTGTTACGTCCGGTCCTACGGCTGGATAGCAACTGCAAGTCTTGCCCTGCAGCACATCCGCGGCAGCAAGCAATTGCGCGGCGTGGCAGATGGCCGCGATCGGTTTGTCTGCGCTGGCGAAGTGACGCACCATTTCGAGCACCCGCGCGTTGAGGCGGATATACTCGGGGGCGCGCCCGCCCGGAACTACCAGCGCGTCGTAGTTCTCCGGCCGGACATCGTCGAATGTGGCGTTCAAAGTGAAATTGTGGCCGCGCTTCTCGCTGTAGGTCTGGTCGCCCTCGAAATCATGGATGGCGGTGCGCACCGCATCGCCGGCCCGCTTGTTGGGACAAACTGCGTGAACCGTGTGTCCCACCATGAGCAGCGCCTGGAACGGCACCATCACTTCGTAGTCTTCCACGTAGTCGCCCACCAGCATCAGTAACTTCTTCGCAGCCATTCAGCCTCCCGATTTCATCGTCGCATGTTGCCGCGCTCGCGCTTCCATGTACATTTGCACCGCGGTCTCGAGCGGCGGAAACGGCTCGATGCCGGAGCGTTCCATCTTCGCGTTCGACAGCGCGGAGTACTTGGGCCGGCGCGCGGCGGTCCGGAATTCGCGCTCGCTGGTGGGTTTCACTTCAGGATTCACTCCGGCGATTCGAAAAATCATGGAGGCATAATCAAACCACGAGATGGCCTGGCCGCCGCCAACGTGGAACACTCCGGTCAGGCCGCGATCCAGCATGTCTACCGAACGCGCGGCCAGCAGCGGCGAGTAAGTTGGGGACGCTACGTGATCGTCCACCACCCGAATGGGCTGCGGATTCGGGCCACTTTGCTGATTGGCCGCCAGCCGCAACATCAACTCGATGAAATTGCCGCGCGCCGTCTTCAGCCCACCCGGGCCAAACACGCCCGAAGTGCGGATGATCAACGGATGATCCAGGTACGCCTGCGCATAGAGCTCGCCGGCCAGCTTCGACACCGCATACGCGCCCAGCGGGTGCGTGGCATCTTCCTCGCTGTACGCGCGGCCGGCCGTACCGTCGAACACGTAGTCAGTCGAAAAATGCACGAACTTCGCGTCGTATTGCCGGCAGCACATCGCCAGGTTGCGCACCGCCAATCCATTGGCAAGCATCGCGGGCGCCGGCTCCTTCTCGGCGACGTCCACGTGATTATACGCGGCCGCGTTGATGACAATCGCGGGATCTTCGCGCGTGAAAGCTTGCTCCACTTGCGCGTTATCGCCGATGTCCACCTGCGAACGGTCTAACCCCGTCACCTGATAGCCGCGCTCCGTGAGGACAGTCATCAGCTCCATGCCCAGCTGGCCGCGGCATCCAAACACTAAGGCCTTTCGCGTATCCATCTCTACATCTGCCAGCGCCACAGGTTCGCGCCCACCGTATAGCCGGCGCCCACCGCGGCGAACAGCACCAGATCCCCCTTCTTGAGCTTCCCGCCGCTCAGCGCGTCGCGTGTCGCCAGGGGAATGGTGGCGCCAGTAGTGTTTCCGTACTGATCGATATTGATGACCACCCGGTCGCAGTTGATGCCCAGCCGCTCCGCCGTGGCCGCGATAATGCGCCGGTTGGCCTGATGCGGAATCATCACACCCACGTCTTCTATTTTCAGATGATTGCGCTCTAACAGCGCGCGCGAACATTCTTCCATCTTGCGGACCGCGTATTTGAATACCTGCGCGCCATCTTGCTTCACGTAATGCAGCCTTTGTGCGACAGTCTCGGCGCTCGCCGGCATGCGGCTTCCACCAGCCGGTTGCTTCAAATAGTCGCCGCCCGAGCCGTCGATCTGATTGACGAAATCGATGAACCCGGTCTCGCCGTCTTCAGTCGGTTCCACCAGCATCGCTCCGGCGCCATCGCCAAACAGAATGCACGTCGAACGATCGGTGTAATCGATGATGCGCGACATGGTATCGGAGCCAATCACCAGCACCTTCTTGTGGGAGCCCGCGGAGACCAGGTGCGCGGCGGTAGTCAAGCCGTAGATGAAACCCGAACACGCCGCAACCAGATCGAAACCCCAGGCTCGCTTTGCACCCAGCCGGTCCTGCACCAGGCAAGCGGTGGATGGAAACAGCATGTCGGGCGTTACTGTGCACACCAGAATCGCATCCACTTCGGATGCATCAATCCCGCGCTGCTCGAGCGCAATTTTCGCCGCTTCCACCGCCATATCGGAGGTTGCTATCTCCGGCGGCGCGATGTGCCGCTGCAGGATGCCGACGCGCTGGACGATCCACTCGTTGTTGGTGTCCACCATCTGTTCCAAATCCTGATTCGTGAGCACTCCTGGCGGCGTGTAGCAGCCGAGCGCAGTTATTTTCGCTTTGTACAATGCTTCTCCCTAAGTCGTTCTGATTCAGATACAGAATATACCACTACAAACAGGGAAACCTTCCGTCTCGGTGTGGCGTGCCGGGCCGGCCTATTTCTCGGGCCTGAATCGCAGGGCCATCGGACCAGCCGGTCCTTTGTAGTGCAATTCCAGATCCTTCGCTTTCACTTTTCCGACGATCTGAAAGAACAACAAACCTGAAGTCGGCTCTGTGATTTCCTTCTCGGGCAAGGTCTTCGCATTGAGCGCGGCCAGCAGCGGATTCTCTTTTTCGCTGCGCGTTTCCTCCGCTTTCAGATCCGGGGCAGGCGGGGGTGTGCCGGGAGAGCCGATTCCGATTCCGCCCAATCCGATGCTCGGCCGGTGTGAATGATCCCCCAGTCCCCTGCGCGCTCCGTTAGGAGTCATGGTCAGGCTATCCGATCCGGCCAGTTGCCCCGGCGCGAAAGGTTGCGAGCGCTGGCCGTCTTTGCCCGAGATCAGCAGGAAGTCATCCAGGCTCAGCTGAACCGGTTTGTCGCTCACCGGCCGTGCGGTCAGCCGGACCGCGACAATGTCGTCGCCCAGGTCAGACCCCAGCTCCTGCCTGATCTGATCTTTATCGAGCGGCGCCGAAACCGAAATAGCCAGCTGATCGTTCGACGTCTCGTCGATGGGAAGCTTCTTGTCGGCGGCGAAAAGCGTCGCAGCAGCGCAAATTACCAGCAGGCGGTGGGACATAACAGCCTCTTTCGCATTATACTGAGCCACGCTATTCGATCGGAAGCCCCACATAATTCTCCGCCAGGCTCGTCATTCCAGCTCGGGAACTAGTGATGTAATCCAGCTCCGCAATCTGCCGCCGATGGTCGAACCCGTCGCCGCCCGGGAAAAGATGCAGCATGGATGTCATCCACCAGGAGAATCGCTGTACTTTCCAGATGCGGCGCAGACATGTCGCGGAGTACTCATCGAGAAGATCCCGGCGGCCAGACTTGTAGAAAGCTTCGAGCGCGAGCGAGAGCACGCGCACGTCCGAAACCGCTAGATTCAGTCCTTTCGCGCCCGTGGGAGGCACGATGTGCGCGGCATCGCCGGCCAGAAACAGCCGTCCATACTGCATGGGTTCAATTACGAAGCTGCGCATTCCTGTGACGCCCTTTTGAATCACCGGACCCACCGCGGGCGCCCAGCCGTCTTCCGTCCGCATGCGCGCGCAAAGCTCCTCCCATACCCGATCGTCCGGCCATTGCGTCAAATCCTCGTCCGGCGTGCATTGCAGATACAGCCGCGTGATGTGTGGCGACCGCATGCTGAACAGAGCGAACCCCCGCTCGTTGTACGTGTAGACCAGCTCCTCCGACGTGGGCGCCGCCTCCGCCAGAATGCCCAGCCACGCGAACGGATAGACACGCTCGTACGGCGTGATCACGCCCACCGGTGCCGAGTCCCGGCAGACGCCGTGGAACCCATCGCAGCCGGCAATGAAGTCGCAAACAATTTCCTCGCGCCCACTACTTTTCGTGTAGCGGATTTTCGGAAGCTCAGAATTTAGATCGTGCACCGAAAGATCTTCGACGTCAAACACCATCGGTTCACCGCTGCCGATGCGCGCCTGCACCAGGTCCTTCACCACTTCCTGCTGCGCATAAACGGTGATCGCCCGGCCACCGGTCAGCTCCGACAAATTGATCCGATGCCGCCGCCCACCGAAGCTGAACCAAACGCCATCGTGCCGCAATCCCTCGCGACGCAGCCGCTCGCCGACGCCGGTCTGAATCATCAAGTCCACCGTCCCTTGCTCCAGCACACCGGCGCGCACCCGATCTTCGATGTACTGGCGGCTGCGGCATTCCAGCACGACGCTCTCGATGCCCGCCAAATGCAGCAGATGAGAGAGCATCAGCCCGGCCGGCCCGGCCCCGACAATTCCAACTTGAGTTCGCATAGTTGCTTTTCTAACTTACCAGCGGCACATCACGACCGCGTAGAATTGAAGTTATGGATCCCAATCCCGGCGCTTGGCCGGAACTTCCCTTAGCATCCTGGCAAGACACCTACGACACGCTGCACATGTGGACCCAGATCGTCGGGAAGATTCGCATGACGCTGACGCCACTGATCAACCATTATTGGAACGCGACGCTCTATGTCAGCGCGCGCGGGCTCACCACCTCGGCCATCCCTTATCCAGGCGGCATCTTTCAGATGGAGTTCGACTTCATCGATCACAAACTCACGATCGAAACCAGCCGCGGCGAGGTTGACAAAATCCATCTCGCGCCGCGCACCGTGTCTGAATTTTACGACGACGTGATGAGCTCCCTGGCCTCGCGAAATATCGACGTCGAGATCAATGTCCGGCCCTGCGAGGTGCCCAATCCGATCCCGTTTACCGAAGATATAACGCACAAATCGTACGATCGCGAATCTGTCGAGCGCTTCCATCACCTGCTCATCTCGGTGGACAAAGTGATGAAGGACTTTCGCACGCGATTCATTGGCAAGTGCAGTCCGGTTCATTTCTTCTGGGGCAGCTTCGACCTCGCCGTGACGCGCTTCTCAGGCCGGATCGCTCCGCCCCGGTCCGACTCGCATGACCAGAAAATGATGCAGGAAGCGTATTCGCACGAGGTGAGCAGCGCCGGATTCTGGCCTGGTGGCGGTGACATCCCCGGCCCTGCGTTCTACTCATACACTACGCCCGAGCCGGCCGGATTCAAAACTTACGCGGTAGCTCCCAAGTCCGCGTTTTATCACCAGGGAATGGGCGAGTTTCTTCTCATGTACGATGACATCCGCGGCGCACCAGCGCCGGAGTCGGAACTGATGAAGTTTTTGCAGTCCACGTATGAAGCCGGGGCGAACCTTGCCAAATGGGATCGAGCGGCTCTTGAAAGAAACAGTGAAGATGATAGAAGCAGTGAAAATCAAGCGGCTATCGGAGGGTAACCACGAAGGGTAATCATGGCGAAACACTGTACACACTTAAAAGAAATTACGATTACGAAACCGTCCAAGCACGTGTGCGAGGACTGCATCAAGATGGGAGATTCGTGGGTGCACTTGCGCATGTGCCTGGAGTGCGGCAAGGTGGGCTGCTGCGATTCCTCGAAGAATAAGCACGCCACCAAGCATTTTCACGCAACCTCCCATCCGCTGATGCGATCCATCGAACCAGGCGAACGCTGGATCTGGTGCTACGTCGACGAAATTGCCGCGGGCGAACTGGAGAGCTGATGGCCGCGGCTGCTCCCGAGGTTGTGGTTCGCGGGAACGCGGCTGGATTCTCGCAGGCTATTCGCGCGGGTTTGCACGAACTGGCGTCTGACGAGCCGCTGGATCAAGGTGGCGCCGATACGGGGCCCTCGCCTTATGAATTGCTCGTCGCCGCGTTAGGCGCATGCACATCCATGACGCTCGGGATGTACGCGCGGCGCAAACAGTGGCCGCTCGACGATGTGACGGTACGGCTGCGGCATTCGAGAATCTATGCGGAGGATTGTGCGGATTGCGACACCAAGGAAGGAATGCTGGACCGCATTGATCGGGATATCGAGCTCGCCGGGAATCTAACAGTGGAACAGCGTGCCAGGTTGCTCGAAATCGCGGACCAATGTCCCGTGCATCGAACGCTGACGCGCGGGATGATCATCCACACGCGTTTGGTCTAGCCCCGCCCCGCGCCGACTACCTTTTTTTCTTGTATCGGCGTCGATCGGCGTTGGTCTGCGACGCCATCGATTTCGGGCGCAGACGCCGAATCCATTCCCGCCAGGCTCCGGAACTTCGAAGGGCTCAGTCCCATGTAGCGTTTGAAGAGGAACGACAGGTGGCTCTGGTCCGAGAATCCGCACGTGAGCGCGATCTCGGCGAGAGGCGTGCGCGAGTGCGCCAGCAAATGCGACGCGTATTGAACTCTACGCCGGCGGATGAGTTCGCCTACCGTGCAGCGGTTGTATTTGTGGAACTGACGCGATAGATGCACATAGTGCACTCCAACCTCGGAAGCGATTTCCGTCAGACTCAGCCGCTCCAGGAATCGTGACTCCACAATTTCAGTGGCCTGCTTCAACCAATGGGGGGCCGACAGGGAATGATCGGCTGCTTCCGATCGCGCAACCTCGGCCATGATCTCGAGTACCAATCCCTCGATCGCCATCTCGGACGCCGTGTCTTGCCGGGAGAATTCGGCATACAGCCGATTAGCCAGCCACGTGGTGGTAAGCCCGCTCATCTCAGCCGGCCGCCTGGGCACCGCGGACTGCTGGCGTAGTTGCTCGAAGCAGGCTGTATCGCCGCTGATGTGGAGGCATCGCGAGCGCGCCTGAATTTCGTTCTCGTGAACTTCACCCGCCGGCAGGTATCGAATCATTCCCGTGCGGCACAGAATAGAGCGTGTTGCGTAGCGTTCGCGAAAAGCTCCTTCAATTACGAACGTGATATAGGTGTGCGGATGCGAGTGTTTCGCGAGTAACATCCCGCTCGCGTAAAGATTCTCTCTGAGCGTAAATGGGCCGATGTTGCGCAGCCGAAGCGTTTCTCCCGAGACGTCCACACTGGCTCCTCTTCTTCTCTCCCATCTTCCCGGAGCGCCCGGTCTGAGTCGTTGCCGAGATGTAAACGTTTAGTAAAAACAGGCATTTACGGGCCTTTGTATGCAGGCCCCAACGCTCGGTCGCGATACGATTTAATAGAGCCCTGTATACATGACCACCATTCTTGTCATCGACGACGATGAGAGCCTCCGCGACACCATTGGCATCATGCTGGAGCAGGAAGGCTTCTCCCCGATTCTCGTCGCCGATGGAAAAACCGGTTTTGAACGCGCCCTCTCGGTGAAGCCGGATTTGATGCTGGTGGATTTGCGCCTGCCCGGAATGAACGGCACAGAGATTTGCAAGCAAATTCGTGCGGCCAATTTGAAGACGCCCATCATTGTTTTGAGCGCCATCGGCGAGGAAGTGGACAAAGTACTGCTGCTCGAAATTGGCGCCGACGATTATATCGTCAAGCCGTTTGGCGCCCGCGAACTTCTGGCCCGCATACGAGCGGTGCTGCGCCGGACTTCGCCCGATGCCCGGAAAGTTGCGCAGTTTGGAACCATCGCGGTGGATTTCGAACGGCGCGTTGTAACCAAACGCGGCGATCCGCTGAAAATGACGCCCGCTGAATACAATCTGCTCACCTATTTTCTCCAGAATCCGGACCGGCCTTTGACGCGCGATATGATTCTCAATTCCGTCTGGGGCTACGAATCGTTTCCAAATACCCGCACCGTGGATGCGCACGTGGTCCGGCTTCGTCAAAAGCTGGAGGCCGATGCCAACTCGCCCCGCCACTTCCTCACCGTACACGGCGTCGGTTACAGGTTTCTCCCGTGAAGAATGGAAACGAAGGAAGAGCGGTGCTGGTTGTGGAGGACGCCGAGACCTGCGCCTCAACGCTCGAGATAATTTTCAGCTCCATCCACGACTTGAAAATATTGCTGGCATCGAGCGCGGAGCAGGCCTGGGAGCTGTTGGAAAGCCGCCATGATGATATTCGCGCGCTGGTTACCGACTTGCACATGCCCGGCATGGACGGTTTCGAATTGATCGAAAAGGTGCGCGCCAACGGCCGGCACGCTGCTTTGCCGATTGTCGTGATTACCGGCTCTACCGACCCGCATGTTTCCGATCGCTTGCGCCGGCGCGGCGTCAACGCGGTCTTTGCGAAACCCTATTCACCCGCATTGGTGCGGGAGAAACTGGAGCAGCTTCTCGGAAATGGAACGCAAATTGATTAAGTTTCTACTGGTGCTGGCCATGTCTTCGGCCGCCTTTGGCCAAAGCCCCCCGCAAGTAAAGGCCATTATGGACCGGCTGGATCAGTTAGAGAAAGACAATCAAGCGTTGCTCGAAGAAGTGCGGGCATTGCGGCAGGAAGTCTCCCGGCTCGACAAACCCTCCACCGAATCCACGCCGGCCCAGGCGGAGACTGCAGCCGAGCGCCAGGCGGTGGACCAGAATCGAATCGACGAGTTGGCTCAAACCAAGGTGGAAGCCTCTCAAAAGTTTCCCATCCAGATTACCGGCATGGCGC
The DNA here is from genome assembly GCA_963781905.1 of Bryobacterales bacterium. Taxonomy (GTDB): domain Bacteria; phylum Acidobacteriota; class Terriglobia; order Bryobacterales; family Bryobacteraceae; genus Palsa-89. The sequence continues at coordinate 1,490,763 of CAWAHZ010000010.1, read as the reverse complement.
TCTTCAACGCTTCAGTCAATGGCCGCTTCAATGGAAATATGGAAAACCCGTTAGTGGCATCCTCCACTCCCGGATCCTTTACCGGTGACGGCACCCTGCGGCAAAGCACGCTGGGCTTCTTGTTCCATGGTCCGCAGACTTTCTGGAATGGAAAAATTAGCGGATCGCTCTACATGGATTTCTTTGGCGGCAGCACCACGTCGCTCGATCACCTGGTGCGGCTGCGCACCGCGGCCATCAATATCGATTGGAAAAATACCAGCGTCATGTTCGGACAGGATAAGCCGCTCATTTCGCCGCGCAATCCCGATTCGTTGGCCCAGGTCGGTTACTCGCCGCTCACCGGGGCGGGGAACCTGTGGTTGTGGCAACCCCAGGCACGCGTGGAGCAGCGCTTCTCTTTGGGCGAAAACACCGGATTGCGCGCACAGGGCGGCGTTTTCGTCACCAGCTCCTTGGACTACCCGTCCAATCCCGACGCCTATATGACAACCCCATCGCAGCAGGAATACTCGAGGCCCGGAGCGGAAGGACGGTTGGAGTTGTGGCATCGCTGGAGCGATACTGATCGCGTTGAAGTCGCGGGCGGCTATCATTTCAGTCAAAACCGCGTGATTGAAACTCTCGTCCCTTCCGAGCTTTATTCCTTCGATTGGTTCCTGCGGCCGATATCGTATCTGGAGTTTTCGGGAATGTTTTATCACGGCCAGAACGTGGCAACCCTGGGCGCACTGCCGCAAGGATTCATCGTGCAAAATTATGAAGGCGACGTGAGCGCGGTGCATAGTACGGGCGGGTGGGCGCAAATCCGCGTGCCTATCACGGCGCGTCTGGCCTGGGACCTCTATGGCGGCCAGCAGGATGACCGCAATTCGGACCTGGCGTATGGTTATATCGGAAAGAATCAGGGTTATTTTAGTAATCTGATGTACCGCATCGCACCCAATGTAATCGTGAGTCTGGAGGGTGGGCAAGTGCGGACGAACTATCTGGGTATGGGGAATCGTTTGAACGACCATTATGATCTGGCAGTCGGCTATTTGTTTTAGAGCGTTCGCGCTGGCGGCTCTCGCGCTGGTAGTAGCATCCGCGGCCACCGTCTCGGGGCGCGTGGAATTGCTGTCCTCGCACGATCCGAACGTGCGCAGGCACACTGACTACTCCGGAGTTGTCGTATGGCTGGAGCCGCCGGCCGGCGCGCCCGTCATTCCTGCCGCCGCGGCGCGAGCGCAAATGGTGCAGAAGAACAAAACATTCAGCCCTCATGTGCTCGCCATCTCGGTGGGAACCGTGGTGGATTTCCCCAATTACGATCCCATCTTCCACAATGCCTTTTCCAATTACAACGGGCAGGTCTTCGATCTGGTCCTGTACCCGCCCGGCACCACCAGATCTCAAGCGTTCCGCCGCGAAGGTGTGGTGCGGGTGTTTTGCAATATTCATCCCACCATGAGTGCCGTGATCGTAGTCCTGAAATCGCCGTATTTCGCAACGTCGGCAAAAAATGGCAGCTTCGAGATCGCCCATGTCCCCGCGGGATCGTATCGTGAGCACGTATTTCACGAGCGCGCCACGGAGGAGACTTTGGAGGCGCTCACCCGCACCGTCGAGGTGGGAGACGGCCCGCTCGAACTCCCCGCGGTTCCAATATCGGAAAGCGGCTATCTGCAGGTGCCGCACAAAAATAAGTTTGGGAAGGACTATCCGCCGGCCAACGATTCCGGCTATTTGGGTGCGAAGCCGTGAGATTCTCCAGACTGTCTTTGTTATGGAAAATCCTGATTCCCACATCGCTGGTGATGACATTGTCATTTGCCATTGCCGGGTGGCTGGTGCAAAGCGATGTTGTCCGTGCCAGCTATGCCAGCGTGGAAGAGGAGGCCAAAGCCAGCTTTCAGGCCTATGAATCGTTATGGAAAGAGCGGGCGAACCGGCTGGGCGCAGTGAGCGAAATCCTGAGCAACATGTCGGACGTACGTGCCGCGTTCAGCACCCGCGATGCAGCTACTATTCGCGACACCGCCGGCGAGCTGTGGTCCAGAATTTCGAAGGAAGACGCATTTTTCCTGGTGGCGGACGGGCAGGGCCGCGTGGTCGCCAGCCTCGGACAGCCTGGTTCGTTCGCGCCCAACGACGACCTGCCGATGGTGCGCGCGGCATTGGCGCAATTTCCCAGGCAGGCTTCGGGCTTTGTACAAAAGGGGGATGAGTTGTTCCAGGTGGTGGTTACCCCGGTTTACGTCCAGTCGACCAGTGGGCCGGTGCTGCTGAACGCTTTGGTGGCCGGCTATCGCGTGGATGCAGGCGTGGCGCAGACGCTGAAAAATTCCACCGGGGGCAGCGAGTACGTGTTCGTGTCGCGCAATCGTGTGGTCACTTCGACGCTGACACCGGACATCACAGCCGCCGTCATGCCGCAGTTGCTGTTGAACCCGGCTCAAATCCCGGGTTATCTGGCGGTACCCACTCCGCTACGCGACATCAGCGGCGCTCCGGTGGGGCAGCTCTTTATTTTGCGTTCTCTTGCCGGGGCGCGGCAGCGGCTGGCCGCATTGCGCCGCGAGATCGTCGCGCTGTGGCTGCTGGCGCTGGTTGCGGCGCTGTTGACCACCTATTTTGTGGCGCGCAAGATCATGCGGCCGGTAGCGGAATTGGACCGCGCAGCGGCCGAAATCGCGAAGCAGAATTACGATTACCGGATCGATGTTCGGAGCCAGGATGAGCTGGGCAGGCTGGCGGGCACGTTCCAGAGTATGTGCGAATCCATCCGCCAGGCGCGCCAGGAACTCATCCGGCGGGAGCGCATCTCCACCATCGGACAGCTTTCCACATCCATAGTGCACGACCTCCGCAACCCGCTGGCGGCCATCTACGCCGGCGCCGAAATGATGATGGACAGCGCCATGTCGCAGGAAATGACGCAGCGTCTGGCCCGAAACATTTACCGCGCATCGCGTGGCATCCAGGATATGCTGCAGGAGTTGCTGGACGTGGTGCGCGGCACATCCAGCGGCAGCGAGATGTGCAGCTTGCGGGAGGTGATTTCGGCGGCTTGGAATACGGTGGCGCCATCCGCCGACGCGCGCGGCATTGCGCTGGAACTGAGCGTTGCAGACGGCTTGGAATGTCCCATGGAGCGCGCTCGCATGGAGCGCGTGTTCGCCAATCTTTTTGAGAATGCGATTGAAGCCATGCGTTCCGGCGGCAGCATCTCCATTGGAGCAGAGGCTCACGGCGACAACATCATGGTCCGCGTGGAGGATACCGGGCCGGGTATCAGCGCGGCGCTGCAAGGCCGTCTGTTCCAGCCGTTTGTAACCGAGGGCAAGAAGAGTGGCCTGGGGCTGGGCTTGGCTCTTTCCCGTCAGACGCTGCTCGATCACGGTGGCGATATCTGGGCGGACGACGCGCCAGGCCAGCAAGGCGGAGCGCTCTTTTGGCTGCGGCTGCCGAAGGGCCGCTCCACCGTCACGCATGAGCCGGTGGCGGTGAATGGAGCCGCTGACATTCACGAGCAATTTCCGAGTCTTCGTCGGCACGAATGACCAGCACCTGCACCGCCGAAGTGGGTGCAGCGATATTTTGATCCAGATTCGGGCGCTGATTCTTGGCTGCGTCTAATTTCAGACCGAGAAACGCAAGCTGCCGGCACACCTGGTCGCGCAACGGTGCACAATGTTCGCCAATTCCGCCGGTGAAGACGATGGCGTCCGCTCCGCCTAATACGGCCAGCATCGCGCCGATTTCGCGCGTCAGCCGATGCGCGAAGATGTCGTAGGCCAGGCGCGCCCGTGCATTGCCTTTTTCGATGGCCTCCAGAATCTCGCGCATATCGCCAGAGATTCCCGAAACGCCCAGCAGCCCGGATTTGCGGTTGAGAATTTCATCAATCTGATCCGCGCTATAGCTTTGGTGCCGGATCAGGTAAACCAGGATGCTGGGATCGATGGAGCCGGAGCGCGTGCCCATCATAATGCCTTCGAGCGGTGTAAATCCCATGCTGGTATCCACGCTTTTGCCGTTCGCGACAGCGGTGACCGACGCGCCGTTTCCAAGATGACAGACAATCAGCCTGGACGAATTCGGAGGAACCTGCAGAATCTCGGCGGCGCGCATCGTAGAGTATTGAACGCTGATGCCGTGAAATCCGTAACGCCGGATTCCTTGGTCGAGCCAGGAATAAGGCCCGGGGTATACATATGCTGCGGGCTGGAGCGTGGCATGAAATGCAGTATCAAAAACGGCAACCTGAGGTACTTTGGTTCCGTAGACGCGATCCACGGTCTCGATGGCCGCAAGCTGCAGCTTGTTGTGGGCGGGCGCGAACTCGGCCAGCTCTGCAATCGCGGAACGAACCAGCGGAGTGATCAGAACACTCTCGCGATATTTCGCGCCGCCGTGTACGATGCGATGGCCAACGACATCAACTTCGGAAGGACCCGCCTTGAGCGCGGTCTCGAGCGAAGCAGGTGGTGAGTCCTCACTAGCACTCCACTGTGGTGCGCGCCCCCACGGAAATGGTCCATCTGGAACATCCTGAAACCAGCATTTGAAACTGCTGGAACCGACGTTCAGGACCAGGATTTTCATGCCGCGGGCCACCTCCAGTTGCGGATTTCCGGCAGGTCATCGCCCACCCGTGAGACATAGAGCTGGTGTTCGATCAGATGATCGCGCAATACCTGCTTGGGATAACCTGCGACGCTCCGAAGGCGCGGAACGCGATCAATGGCATCGCCCGCCAAATGGAAACGGTCCAGTTCGTTCATCACGGTTATGTCGAAGGGCGTGGTGGTGGTGCCTTCTTCCTTGTAGCCGCGCACGTGCAGGTTAGCGTGATTGGTTCGCCGATAAGTGAGACGATGGATCAGCCACGGGTAGCCGTGGAAGGCGAACACGATTGGTTTGTCCGCGGTAAAAATGGCGTCGAAATCGCGATCGTTCAGCCCGTGGGGATGTTCGCTCGCGGGTTGCAGGGTCATTAGGTCGACCACGTTCACCACGCGGATCTTGAGATCCGGCACCAGCTTTCGCAGCAGGTCCACGGCTGCCAGAGTTTCGAGCGTAGGAACATCGCCGCAGCACGCCATCACCACGTCGGGCTCCGCGCCTTGATCGTTGCTGGCCCAGTCCCAAATGCCGACGCCGGCGGTGCAATGCTTCACGGCCGCGTCCATATCCAGGTACTGCAGCGCCGGCTGCTTTCCCGCCACAATCACGTTGACGTAGTTGCGGCTGCGCAGGCAGTGATCGGCTACCGACAACAGGCAATTGGCATCGGGAGGCAGATAGACGCGAACCACGTCCGCCTTCTTGTTGACCACATGGTCGAGGAAGCCCGGATCCTGATGGCTGAACCCATTGTGATCCTGACGCCATACGTGCGATGTGAGCAGATAGTTGAGAGAAGCAATGGGACGGCGCCAGGGAATGTTACGGCAGACTTTCAGCCACTTGGCGTGCTGGTTGAACATGGAATCCACGATGTGGATGAAAGCCTCGTAGCAGGAGAAGAAGCCATGCCGTCCGGTGAGCAAGTAGCCTTCGAGCCACCCCTGGCACATGTGCTCGCTCAACACTTCCATCACGCGGCCATCCGGCGCGACATGTTCGTCGTAGTCAAAAATGTTTGCCGTGGAAACACGGTCCGTCACCTCGAACACAGCGCTCAAGCGATTCGAAGCTGTTTCATCGGGTCCGAAGATCCGAAAATTGTGAGTGGAACCGTTCAGCGTTAGGATGTCGCGCAGCATGTCTCCCAGCACACGCGTCGCTTCGGCGGCGTCCCGGCCGGGTTTGGGCACCTGGACGGCGTAAGTGCGGAAGTCGGGAAGGCGCAGGTCCCGCAACACCAGACCGCCGTTGGCGTGCGGATTGGCGCCCATACGCCGCGTGCCCTTGGGCGCCATCTCGGCCAACTCCCGCATCAATGTACCGTTGCCATCGAACAGCTCCCTCGGCTGGTAGCTCTTCATCCATTCTTCGAGCATCCGCAAGTGATCCGGCTTTGTCGCCAGATCGGTAAGCGGAACCTGATGGGCTCGGAACGTGCCTTCCACTTCGACGCCATCCACTATTTTCGGTCCGGTCCAGCCTTTGGGCGATTCGAGCACGATCATGGGCCATAACGGACGTTGGGAGAAGCCACGCTCCCGCGCGTTTTTCTGGATGGCCTGAATCTCTCCCACCATGGAATCGAGCGCCGCCGCCATGGTCTGGTGCATGGCTTCGGGAACGTGGCCGGATACGAAGTAAGGATGATATCCGTAGCCGCGCAACAGCTCCGTCAATTCAGCGCGCGGGATGCGCGCCAGCACCGTGGGCCCGGCGATTTTGTAGCCGTTGAGGTGAAGAATCGGAAGCACCGCGCCATCCCGCTCGGGATTGAGGAATTTGTTGGAATGCCAGCTGGCGGCTAGCGCGCCGGTTTCCGCTTCGCCGTCGCCGATCACGCAACAGGCGATCAAGCCGGGATTGTCGAGCACCGCGCCGTAGGCGTGCAACAAAGAGTAACCCAGCTCGCCGCCCTCATGAATGGAGCCGGGCGTTTCGGGCGCGGCGTGGCTGGGGATGCCGCACGGAAAAGAGAACTGCTTGAACAGCCGCTTCATGCCCTCGGCGTCTCGGGTGATGTTTGGAAACAATTCCGTATACGAACCCTCCAGATACGTGTTCGCCACCATGCCTGGTCCGCCATGACCGGGACCGCAGATGTAGATCATGTCGAGATCGTACTTTTTGATCACCCGGTTGCAGTGCGCATAAACGAAATTCAGGCCGGGCGTGGTGCCCCAATGGCCCAGCAGCCGGGGCTTGATATGTTCCAAGCGCAACGGCTCGGTGAGCAGCGGGTTGTCGAAAAGATAAATCTGTCCGACGGACAGGTAGTTGGCGGCGCGCCAGTAGGCATCGATTTTCCTCAGTTCATCGGCCCCGAGCGGCCCGGATGGAACTTCGGCGGGATCGGTGAGGGCGTTGGCCTGCGTCAAGTGCTCCAGAGAAAGCGTCATTCTTCTCTCATCGACTATCATGCCCTGTTCCGGGAGCCGAAGTGGGCAGCGGGCGGCGGAATACGGGGGATGTGGGGGAGGAATTCAGAATTCAGAAGCCAGAAGCCAGAATTAGGAATACGAGGAATACAGGGAATACGGGGAATACGAGGAATACGGGAAGAGGGGTGACGCTGACGCTAGTTCTTCCCCGACTTCCCATCCGTCTTTGGTGGCACGTAGCCTTGCAGCGAATACTTGTGGTCGCGATAATACTTGCCGGCGTCGTTCAGATTCCAGGAATCCTTGGGATGGCAGAAGTTGCACTCCTTCTGCGTCCTGCGCCCGTACTCCGGGCGAGCCAGGCCGGGGAGCGCGCTCAATGAAAAAGCCGCCACTATTATGGCTGCGGCCGCGAGAATTTCGAGGAGCCGATGCATACTGAAGACGATGATATCGTAGTACCGTTGAACACCGTAGACGTCTCCCAGGTCATCGAGCAGCAGAAGCTCGGCCGCTTCCTCATCGGCCTGGTGCTCATCTCCTGGATCATCACCTTCTTCGACGGCCTGGACAGCAATCTCATCAGCTTCGCCGCGCCTTACTTCGGCGCGCAATATCACCTGAGCAAAATCCAGCTCGGCAACATCTTCAGCATGGGGCTGTTTGGGACCATGGTGGGCGGGTTCGCGCTCGGTTACCTGGGCGATCGCATCGGCAGGCGTCCGGTGGTGGTGGCCGCGACGGCGCTGTTCGGAATACTGACCATGTGTTTCGCGCTCGCCAACAGTTACTGGTCGCTATTTTCGCTGCGCTTCATCGACGGATTGCCGCTCGGCGGGATGCTGCCGCTGGCCTGGGCGCTCAACATCGAATATGCTCCCAAGCGCTATCGCGCCACCATCGTGACGGTGATCATGATGGGCTATTCGCTCGGCACGGCGCTGGGCGGTCCTATCGCCATCTGGCTGATTCCCAAGTTCGGATGGAAATCGGTCTTTGTCTTGGGCGGCGCTTTCTCCCTATTATGCGCGGGCATTCTGTTTGCGATTCTGCCGGAATCCATCCGCTTCCTGGCCAGTAAAGGGCTGGGCGCCGGTCGCATCGCACCAATTGTCCGGCGTATTGCGCCCGCAAAGTTGATTCCCGCGGACGCCACTTTCGTGGTGACCGACGAAAGCCAATTGAACAAGCGCTTCAAGCCGTCGCTTTTGTTCCGCGGCGAACTGCGCTTCATCACACCCTTGATCTGGCTCGGTTATATCGCGAGTTCCTTGGCCGTTTTCTTCATCGTCAACTGGACGCCCGTCGTTTTTGAGGCGCTCAAATACAGCCGCAAAGAAGCAGCCACGGCGGCGTCACTCTATTCGGCGATGGGCGCGGTAGGCGGGCTGCTGCTCATGCGCTTCACCGACAAGCGCGGCGCTATCGCGATCACCATCATGCCGGTGATGACCGTGATTCTCCTGTTGACCGCGACCTTCGTCGGCATGGGCCACGTCGAATTCCTGGTGCTGAGCGCGATTACGGGCGGTTTCCTGATCGGCGGACATTTCGGGATGCACAGCATTTGCGGCATCTTTTATCCCAGCGCGTATCGCGCCAACGGGGCTGGCTGGGCCACTTCCATCGCGAAGGTCGGCTCGGTGGCGGGGCCGATTCTGGGCGGAATTGTTCTTTCCACCAGCCTGCCTGTACGCGACATCTTTGCGGTGCTGGCGGTGTGTCCGGCGGTGCTCGCCATCTGCATTTATATGGTCGGGCGCATGCATCGCCGCATCCTGGGCAGGGAAGCGCTGGCGGCCGACGCCGAAGCCACCGTTCTCCTAGTACCGCAGCAGCAGCCTGGCTAAGTAAGTGGTACGCCAGGTGCAATAGTCTAGGGTATGCACCACTCCTGTCAGTACCTATGCTCTGAACTTGTAACAGTGACCTATGAGGAGCAGCCGGGCGAGATCCGCCAAACGACAGCGAATCTGGAAGAGATCTCAGCTACGTGCGCCGTAGTGTTGCTGGAGGAGAAGCCGATGTTGGGAACGTCCATCTCCTTAGCTATCAAGGACCATGATCTGTTCGGTGTCATCAAAGGCAGCCTGTACGATGCCACTTTGGGCTGGTTTGCGATTGTCGCTTTGGACGCCAAATCGATGTGGAATCGTGAATGGTTCTCTCCGAAACATCTGCTCGCCATGTGCGAATGCTGCTCCAAAGGAGCTACGGGCACTAAGGCCAATACCTTAGAAAACACTAGGGATACTGAGGAAATTGTGCCGGTAAGTTTTGTATGGTCGGAAGTCTAACTACCTACTTACCTACTAAGTGTTGTACGTCTTTCGCACTCACAAACTAGGGGCTCCTCCGCGGCTGGACGGCCTTTACTGAGGAGGCGGCGGCGCCTTGATGTGCCCCTCGTAGAGATCCTTGTTGTTCTCTTCGCACGAGTACTCCATGATTTCCCAGTCCGTCCGCAGCGTGAAGACTCGCTTGTTGGTCCAGGTCTTGGTGAAAATCTTGGGGTCGTCAATGGTCACTTCGTAGCCGATGTGGTTCATGTCGGGGCGCGTGAAGCGCTCAATGACATGCAGGGCGTCGCTGTGCGGATGGCCGATGGTATCCAGGCGCGTGCGGCCGTTGAAGTTGACGGTATCCACCACGAAGGTGTCTCCATCCCAGCTGCCGATGGAATCGCCGAACCAGGTAGGCCGCATGTCCTTGACATGTTGCTTGCCGATGGGAATGATGTGGAACCAGGTATTCTGCTCGTAAAGAAGCGCGATGTACTTGGCATTTTGCATAATCTGGATCGGATCGGGCGAGTTCATGGAGCGCATCAAGCCGAAGGGCAGGCAGCTCCCGGTGTAGTCGCCGTTGGCGGCGTCATAAGCCTTCCAGAGCTTCATCCCGGCTTCTGAGAATGGCAACTCCGGCGTGCCGATCTGGTTCTTGGTGGTTTTGGACATATCGGGCACATAAGGGCGTTGCCACAGACCGCTGAAGTCCGGCTTGCCGTCCGGAGTTCGCGGCGTTGGGCCGGAGGCCGGCGTGGCTGGCGGCTTCGAGTTAAGGTCACCGGTGAAACCCTGTCCAAAGGCCAGCACGGGAGCCAGTGAAACCGCCAGAAATGCGGCAGTGATCGAAAGAATACGCACGGGGGATCTCCTATTTAAACCGCTCTCTTGGCCCTTAAACACGGCACCCAGCCGGAGCTTTGTTATTGCGCGGCTGGATGGCGGCTCGGTTGGGGCTATTCGGGACAACTACTGACGCTTGGGCGCGCCGTCGTCATTGGAACCCGCAAAGACGCTCTTGCCGCTGGGAAGCTTGACGGAGCGGGCGTTGCAAGTATTGGTGCCATCCTTGGAGCGGAAGCCTTCCACGGTGGCCTGATCGCCCACCTTGAGCGAATCCCTGCTCCAGCCGTTGCGCGTCAAAGTATTGGGCGGACCGCCCTCGCATTGCCAATGAGCAACGGTACCGCTATCGTCCTTGGAGTCCAGATAAATCCAGATGTGCGGATTCATCCAGTCCAACTTCGTAACGGTCCCCTGCAATGTGACGGCTTTGCTGGCGTCGAACTCGGCGGCGAACGAATGATGCGCCGCGAGCGGAAAAGACGCCGCTAGGAGGAGCCCGGCGCCGACGACAAAGACGGCTAGTGTTGATCGCATGTGTGCTCCGCGCGCTACTTTTTATCTTCGGTATCGGCTGCCGATCCGGCGAAAACTTTGCGACCGTCGGCGAGCGTGACTTTGCGCGCGTTGGCTAGCTTGGAACCGTCCTTGGCCAGAGAACCTTCCACCGAAACCACCTCGCCGGGCTTCAGCGAATTGCGCGTCCAACCCAGGCGCATCAGCGCATTGGGGCTGCCGAGTTCGAGTTCCCAATTGGTGACGGTGCCCGAATCATCCTTCACGTCGATATAAAACCGGGCATGCGGGTTCATCCACTCCACCTTAGTCACCGTGCCGGTGAGGGCCACCGGCTTGGCGGCGTCGTATTCGGCGGTGAAAGAATGGTGCGCCATAATCGGCGCGGCAGTGGCGAGCAAACCAAGGCCGGCCACGAGTACATAAAACTTAGCTCTCATTTGTTACACCTCTCCACTGATTATAGTGCGATTCGTTGGTCGGCTCGCCATGGGCCGTAGATCCCCGCGAAAAACTTTTTCGTATCCACGATTTAACTGATATACCAATGGGGACGTTATCATGCACCACAGTTGTTGTCAAGCGCATTTGGTAACTTGTCGCGTCATCAGGCCAAACAGAGCGAGGGACGCGACGGCGGGAACCGAAGTCCAGAAATACATTACCCAGGGCGAATTCGGCCAGGCGTTGCCGCGCTCATAATAAGCTCGAAGCACATCCACCGGAACCGGGTAAAGGAAGGCCGCGCTGACGGCGCCGGCGGCGAGCAGCCACCAAAGTTTTCGGCGTGCGGCGTGGACCAGGAGCAGCGCGACGCCCGGATATTGCAGCACTTCGTAATGGGTCCAGCAGACTGGCGACGCCGCCAACGCGAGTGCGATGACTGCAGCGCTCGCGAGAGGAACCTGCCAGGCGTCCAGTCTGCCGCGAACCCTGATCGCAAGGATCAGGCATCCAGTTATCAAAGTAATCAACGACACGCCGAGCGAAACCATTTGCTGTTCGCGCGACAGCTTCAGATCCTCGAGTCCATTGCCGGTAATCCAATCCTGGGGCATGGGTTCGTCGACATAAAAGGGTTCATAGATCCGCAGCGCTATGGACGGAAGAGACCAGCTGACTACCGACGGCGTGCCGGTGAGATAGTCGGCGCGCGCGGGCGTGCTTGGCCCGGATAAGCAAGCAGCGACGAACGCCCAGGGCAGCGCCGTCAAGATGAAAGCAGTTACGGCGGCGCGCAGGATGGAACGGAAGTCACGGCGCAGCGCAAAAATCGCGCACAGTGCGCCTGGGATCACTTTGAGAGCGAATCCCGCTCCGGCGCATGCTGCCTGCCCGCGCCCCTGCAGAGTATATGCCGCCGCCAGCAGAAGCGTCAATTCGGGGCCGATTTGCCCCAACGCAAGACTTTCGCCGGCTGCCGCTCCCAGTGCCCAAACGAGCGCGACCACGCATCCCGCTAAACGGTCTGAACCCAGATAGCGCCAGATCAGCCACGCGGCCCACAACAGGCACGCATGCGACGCGAGAAACCAAACCCAGAATGCCGGAACATAATTGAGGCTCGCGAGCGGTGCCAGCAGGCACGCGAGAAACGGCGAATAAATGTAGCCCGACGACAGATAGGGCGACTCACCATGCAACACGTGCTGCGCTGCCAGGTAGTACCAACGAAAGTCGCTGAGTGTGTTGTGGGGTATTTTCTCGAAGAAGCTGTCGTATCCGTACCACGCGGCACAGAGCAGCATCACGACGGGAGCCGCGGCGCTCCACCAGCGTTTCCCCAAATCCGCGCGAGACACTACAGCTGCTTGCGAACGGCTTTTTCGAGCACGGCCATATCGGTTTCGCCAATGAACGATCGCACCTTGTGGCCGGCCCTGTCATAGAGGAACAGCGCGGGTAAAGCGCCGCTCCACTTGGGATCAATGGCATTGATGAAACGATCGTCGTCGTCGGCCTGTTTGCGGTAAGCCGGGCCTGTGACGCGGAACATCTGGATGAACTTGTCGGCGGCCGCTTTGTGCTCCTGGTCGTCGGCGGAGATGGTGATCACTTCCAAGCCTTGGGAACGCAATTTGTCTTCGAGCAGCACCAGTTGCGGAAACTCTGCGCGGCAAGGAGCGCACCATGTGGCCCAGAAATCGTAAAGGACCACTTTGCCCTTGTGCGAGTCCACCAGCTTCTGGAAGCCGGCTTCATTGATCGGTACGAGTGGACCAGTGGCGAGAAGAGGCAGGCAAAACACGAAGGCGAATGCGCGTTTCATTGTTCTCATCATTCTCATCTTACTCATGCTCATCTAACTCATGAGTCCTCCCTTCACTTGTTGAGTTTCAGATTGATCACTGCGGTCTTCTTGCTATTAAACACGCTCAGAGTTTTCCAGGAACTGACGGAGCCTTCATGTTCGGCCTTAACCTGGTATTCCACGTCGGTGGCGAGCCCGGTGAAGTGATAGTTGCCATCGCCCTGGGTGATAAACGAGCGGATCTGCAGCGTCTTGGCGTTCTTCAATTGCACCACCGCATTGGCTACCGGCTGTTTCCGGGCGTTGGTGACCATGCCCTCTACCATCCGTGTGGTGGTGTCGTCGTTTTTTTGGGCATGCAATACCGCAAAGAACAATACCATCGCGATGCACGCGGCCCGGACGGGCATGAACTTCACCCCTTATTTCGACTGTGGTTCCAGTTGGAAGGTTACTTCAACGCGCTCCTGATCCTGGACGCTTACGGTCTTTTGCTGGCTCTGATAACCCTTGGCGCTCACAGATACAAGGTAGTGCATGGGACCGGGCGGGACTCTGACCACGAATTCGCCGCGAGCGTCGGAAACCATCTCAATCGGCTTGGTCTTCTTTGGCGACGATCCGTCGCCGGGAACCTCGGAAACCACCGTCACGCCGGCGCCGGGAAGAGCAAAGCCACCGTCCGTGAAAACGCTGCCGCTGATGATCGCGTAAGTATCCAGGGCCGGCTTCTTTTTGGGCGCCGCCCGGAGCGGAAGGAGGCAGACCAGGAGCAGAGCGGGGAGCGCCCACTGGCTAATGCCAATCCTCTTCTTCGGGCTCCTCCTCCTCCTCTTCATCCTCATCTTCGTCCTCGTCGTAATCGATGTCTTCCTCTTCTTCCTCGTCTTCGTCCTCGTCTTCCTCTGTTTCCAGTTCCAAGGGATCCAACCCGGTCACGCTAAGATCGGTACCGCACTCATCGCAGGTCAGCGTATCACCCTCATCCAGCTCATCTTCGTCCACGTCAATTACGGCGTCGCAGTTTGGACAGTTGACCATCTACCTTCCCTCCAGGGGCTCAACTCCCTTATACAAGAATTGGAGATCGAGACGCATCATAGACACAGTTTTACCATGCAAGCCGGCGGGGCGGAAGAAACTATCGGATGTCGAGCTTAGCTTCGATGCGGGTGACGCGGTTGTCGAGTTCGATAACTTTTCCAATCAGAGTGTCAAATTTCACTTCCAGGTTGTTAAACCGGGCGTCGACACTGTTGAAGCGCCCATCGAACCGCGTTTCCAAATTGCTCAGCCGCGTCTCCAAGCCGCTGAATCGGGCATCCTGGCTACTGAAGCGGGCATTGATCGAGCTGAATTGAACCGCGTTCATTAACATTCCGACCAGTATGGCAAGGGTCGGAATCCCGATCGTGAGATACAGCTGAATGTTACTCATCGATGATCTTATTCTACCGCTTCAGCTCATTTTCTTTTGCTGGATAGTGCGCATCTCGTCGATAATACGTTCGAAAATGCGCTTCAGTGCTTCCGGCGTCAACGGCCCGGGATTGTGGCTGGTCACGTTTTCGAAGACTTGATCCTCGCGCTTGGGCTCATAAATCGGCAATGCGAACTGCCGTTTGATACGGCCGATTTCATGCACGATGGCGGTCCGTTCGTTGAGCAACTCGACGATCTTCACATCCACCGCGTCGATCTGCCGCCTGCAATCCGCGAGCTTTTCAATGCTCATTGCTGCCTCGGGCTCATTGGTTCTTCGATGGTAAACCACTGGCGAGTTTTCTGGCCAGGCCTTCCACGTTGGCTGTAAAGTTGGGGGCTGCCAGCTTTTTCCTCGGCGCTTTCTTCGATGACCCGCTCGAACGCGCTGCCCACTACCACGCCATCGGCGACTGCGCCAATGGATCGCACATGATCCGCGGTCGAAATGCCGAATCCAACGGCCAGCGGGAGATTGGTGATGGCTCGCATCGCAGACACCAGCGGTGCCGCGCTGCCCGAAACATCGCTGCGTTCACCAGTCACGCCGGTTCGCGACACCAAATAAACAAAGCCGGTGGAGTATTTTGCCACCAGTTCCAGGCGCCGCTGGCTGCTGGTGGGCGCGGCCAGGAAGACCGTATCGAGGCCGGCCTGGCGCATCACGTGAATGTACGGCTCGGCCTCTTCGACGCTCAGGTCGGTGAGCAGACAACCGTCGATGCCGCTGGCTACCGCTGCGCGCGCCAGTGGTTCCAAACCATAGCGCAGCACCGGGTTCAGGTAGGTGAACAACAGCAATGGGATTTCGGATTGTTTGCGGATCTGGGATGCGATGTCGAGAACGGTGGTGAGCTTGGTTCCAGCCTTCAAAGCACGGTCGCTGCCGCGTTGAATGACGGGGCCATCGGCAACGGGGTCGGAGAAGGGAACACCGAGCTCGATCAAGTCCGCGCCGCCGCGTTCGAGCGCAGCAACTAGTTCAGGCGTTGCGGCCGGCGATGGATCTCCGGCCACGATGTAGGCGATGAGCGCCGGACGTTTTTCCGCGCGCAAGCGCTCAAAGAGCCGGCTGATTCTGGTCTGCATCACTGCTCGTGAGACTCATCGAGCTCTTTCAGATTTTCGCGGTAAATGTCGGTATCCTTGTCGCCCCGTCCAGAAAGATTAATCACGAACAGCTCACCTGGGGCGGCAGGCGCACGCCGCAGAGCTTCGGCCACAGCGTGGGCGGATTCGAGCGCGGGAATAATTCCTTCGATGCGCGCCAGCGTCCGCGCGGCGTCCAGCGCCTGGCGGTCTGTGACGGAACAATATTCAGCGCGCTTCTGATCGTGCAGCATGGCATGTTCGGGACCCACCAGCGCGTAATCCAGGCCGGCCGAAATCGAATGCGTCAGTGCGATCTGGCCGTCGGCGTCCTGCAGCAGGTAGCTATGCGCACCATGCAGCACGCCCGGCGATCCGCCCGAGAATCGCGCGGCATGCGCGCCCAGCTCGGCGCCGGTGCCGCCGGCTTCTACTCCGATCAATCTCACGCCTGCATCGGGGACAAACGCGTGGAACATCCCAATTGCGTTGCTCCCACCGCCCACGCAGGCGAAAATCGAATCCGGCAGCCTCCGCTCCCGCTCCAGAATCTGGCGGCGCGTTTCGTCACCGATGACGCGGTGAAAATCGCGGACCATCATCGGGTAAGGATGCGCGCCCAACGCCGAGCCGAGCAGGTAATAAGTGGAATGCACGTTGGTCACCCAATCGCGCATGGCCTCGCTGATGGCGTCCTTGAGCGTCCGGCTGCCGCTCGATACGCCCACTACTTTCGCGCCGAGCAATCGCATACGGAAGACATTCAAGCGC
The DNA here is from genome assembly GCA_963781905.1 of Bryobacterales bacterium. Lineage (GTDB taxonomy): Bacteria > Acidobacteriota > Terriglobia > Bryobacterales > Bryobacteraceae > Palsa-89. Next base: position 1,474,534 of record CAWAHZ010000010.1, on the reverse strand, counting down.
TGCCGCCGCATGTCCTCTTCGCCCATGTAGACGATGCATTCGAGCCCAAACAGAGCGCATACGGTGGCGGTTGCCACGCCATGCTGACCGGCCCCGGTCTCTGCGATGATGCGCTGCTTGCCCATGCGCCGGGCGAGCAGGGCCTGCCCCAGGCAATTGTTGATTTTGTGCGCGCCGGTGTGCAACAGATCCTCGCGCTTGATGTAGATCGTCGCGCCGCCATGCATTTCGCTCAGCCGCTTGGCATGATAGAGCGGCGTGGGACGGCCGGCGTAATTGGCAAGCAGATCTTTCAGCTCGGTCTGAAACGCTGGATCTTGGCGTGCCTCCAGATACGCCTGCTCCAGTTCTTCGAGCGGCGCCATGAGCACTTCCGGAACGTAGCGGCCCCCATAAGGGCCGAAATGGCCTTGAGGGTCTGGGGCTGGGGATTGGGGGTTGGGGACTGGGGACATGTTCAACTGTTGAGCGCTGCCTGAATGAATCGGCGCATCTTATCGTGATCTTTCAGGCCTGGAGATTTCTCGATTCTTGAGCAGGCGTCGACGCCCCACGGGTGGGCCTGTTCGATCGCAGTCCGGACGTTACTGGCATCCAGGCCGCCCGCAACGATGATCTTGGGTTTAAGATCCGGGGTCTGGGTCCAATCCCAGGTCTCTCCGGTCCCACCGAACGCTTTGTTGGAGGGAGTGTCGATCAGCACCGCCTCCAGGTCCCCAAACAACGCCAGAGCGACGGGATCCACGGGCGACATCGCTCGCCAGATGCGAACACCGCGCGCATCGGAACTTCCATGCAGCTGAGCGACATCCAGCCCCGCGTCCAGAACGATTTTCGCAATTGCGTCCGGCGCTTCATTGACGAACACCCCCACCTTCCACACGTTCTCCGGAAGCTTCTCGCCGATCATCGCGGCGCCGGTAGGTGAAATGTATCGAGGGCTTTCGCGATAGAAATTGAATCCGATGGCCGAAGCTCCAGCCTCGACGGCTGCCAGGGCATCCTCGCGATTCGTTATGCCGCAGATTTTCACCATCATGACGTCACCCTCATGAAAGCAGGGCCCGCAACGCAGCCACCGGATCGCCGGACTTCATGAGATGCTCGCCGACCAGGAACGCCTCATAACCCGCTGCACGAAGCCGCTCTATGTCCACCGAAGAATGAATCCCACTCTCGGCGACGCGCACGACACCGGAAGGAATCTGGTCAGCCAGATCGAGCGAAGTCTCAAGTGAAACTTCAAAGGTGTGCAGGTTTCGGTTATTCACGCCGATGATCCTCGCGCCGGACGCAATGGCCGGCTTCAATTCCTCTTCGTCGTGAACTTCCACCAACGCCGCCATGCGGTAATGCTCGCCCAGTTCGCGAAAGTCGCGCATCTGGCGCTCAGATAGAATTGCAGCGATCAGTAGGATGGCGTCGGCGCCGTGAGCCGCCGCCTGATGAACATGATACGCGTCGATAGTAAAGTCTTTCCTTAAGACTGGAATCCCGACCGCAGCGCGTGCCGATTCCAGATCCGACAAACTGCCCTGGAAATGTTTTTCATCGGTCAACACCGACAGCGCCGCCGCGCCGCCTTGTTGGTACAAGCGCGCAATGGAAGCCGGGTCGAACTCGGTCGCCAGGATGCCTTTGCTCGGTGATGCCTTCTTGATCTCGGCGATCACTGCCGGCGTCCGGCCGTTTAAGGCGGCCAGGAAGTCCCTGCGATGAGTGACGGATCGTTCAGCGCGCTCTTCTACTCGCGCGTCACGGACCGCAAGATCGAGCTTCTTCTGCTCGACAATTGTGGCCAAGATGTCTGGAAGAGCCTTCACCATGAGCGGGAAAGCTCAATTGTAGCGCGGCCGCCGGGTGGGATGGATGGACTGCTATTCAGTCTTCTCTTTCACTTTGTCGGCGCCTTTCTCGGTGCCGCTGGCCACTTTATGGACGCCCTTCTTGGTCCCGTTTACTACCGCCTTGCCGGCGGTTTTCGTGGCTTTCCCCGTGGCCTTGCCCGCATTCTCGGTGGCTTTCCCAGTGGCCTTGCCCGCGTCTTCGGAGGCTTTCCCGGTAGCCTTCCCGGCCTCTTTGGTGGCCTTTCCGGTCGCCTTGCCAGCCTTTTTGACTTCTTCGCCCGATTTCTTGATATCTTCCTTCGCGGTGTCCTGGCCAAACGCGGCAAAGCCGGCCAGGCCGCTCACCAGCAATGCAATCAATGTCTTCTTCACGATTTACGTTCCTCCGCCTCTCAAGTAAATGACGAACCTCAGTAATCTTTTCGGCTCGTCTTGGATACTAAATTGGTATAATACTAGCAAGCTCATGTCGCGACCAGCAACATCCCGCCCCAGTTTGTTCGGCTCCGACTAGTTTTCCTTTTTTCGCGGCCCATTTCCATCCACCCAGAACCGTTGTTCAGAGGAAACGAGAATGCCCACTAAAGAAATGGTCCGTCTGGACCTCCCGCATATTTTGACGCCCCTGCCGGGTCCCCGCGCCACCGATGTCATTGAGCGCGACAGCCAGGTTTTGTCGCCGTCCTACACCCGTTGCTATCCGTTGGTGGCTGCGCGCGGGGAAGGCGCAATGATCGAAGATGTGGATGGGAATCGATTCCTGGACTTCAATGCTGGGATCGCCGTAGCCTCCACGGGACATTGCCATCCCAAGGTTGTGGAAGCGATCGAAGAGCAATCCAAGCGCCTGATCCACATGTCGGGCACCGATTTTTATTACGAGAACATGGTGCAGCTGGCGGAAAAGCTGGCGTCCATTGCGCCGGGTACCGGGCCGCATCGTGTGTATTTCGGGAACTCGGGGACCGAAGCGACGGAAGCCGCGATGAAGCTGGCCCGTTATCATACGGGCCGCGACAAGTTCATCGCATTTACAGGGTCGTTTCACGGCAGAACCATGGGCGCGCTTTCGCTCACGGGAAGCAAGGTGGTGCAGCGCAAAGGCTTTGGACCGCTGGTTCCAGGCGTGTACCACGCGCATTTTCCCGATCCTTATCGCCGTCCCGAAGGTGTCAGCGCGGATGATTACGCAGTAAGCTGCGTTCGCTTCATCGAGGACGAGCTGTTCCGAACCATCCTTCCGGCCGAAGAAGTAGCGGGCATCGTCGTGGAGCCGATCCAAGGCGAGGGCGGTTATCTGGTTCCACCGAAAGCCTTCCACCAGGAGCTGCGGCGTCTGGCCGATCGTCACGGCATCCTGCTGATCTTCGACGAAGTGCAGTGCGGCATGGGACGCACCGGCAAGATGTGGGCCTCCGAGCATTTCGGCGTCGCGCCCGACATTTTCACTACCGCCAAGGGCATCGCGAGCGGATTGCCGCTGAGCGCGATGATCGCGCGCGCCGAAGTTATGAACTGGGGTCCGGGCGCGCATGCCTCTACTTTTGGCGGAAACCCCGTCGCCGTGGCGTCGGCGCTGGCGACCATTGAGTTACTCGAGAAGGAATTGATCGCCAATGCCGCACAGATCGGCGGTCACATTCTCGACCGGCTCAGGCGTTGGCCCAAGCATTTCCGGAACGTCGGCGACGTGCGCGGCCTGGGGCTGATGATTGGCTTCGAACTGGTCCGCGATCAACAGAGCAAAGAACGCGCGCCAGAGCTGCGCGATCGCATCCAGGAGATGGCGTTCGAGCGCGGTCTGCTGGTGCTGGGCGCCGGCCGCAACGCCATCCGGCTATGCCCGCCGCTGGTGATCACGCGCGATCAAGCCGATTTCGCTGTCGATACACTGGAGGGATGTCTCAAGGAGCTGGCGTAGCGTCGTCCCACAGGACTCGCCCAGCCGCTGCCCGAATTCTCGACGTCGGGTGCGGCATCAACAAATATCCCGGCTCCATCGGCGTGGATCGCAATGCCAATACCCGCGCCGACGTGCTGTGCGATCTGGATCGTTTTCCATACCCTTTTCGCGACAGTTCCTTCGCTGAACTACGCGCAATTCATGTGATTGAGCACGTCTCGGACGTGATCCGCGCCATGGAGGAATTCCATCGCGTGCTGCAGCCCGGCGGGCGTTTATTCATGGCGACCCCGCATTACACCGACTTCAGCTCGTTCTGCGATCCCACCCATCGCTGGCACCTGAACAGCTTCTCATTCCGTTACTTCGGCGAGGACCACGGCGGCTTCGGCTATTACAGCGCGGCGCGCTTCCGCCAGGTAAAGGTTTACGTAAAATTGCTCGCATTCTGGCGTTGGCTAGGCTTTGAGTTTCTGGTGAATCATTTTCCGCGTTACCGCAAGTTTTGGGAGCACTATCTGTGCTACGTGGTGCGGGGGAAAGTGATGGAGTTCGAATTTGAAGCCCTCAAGTAAGCCTGAGGTTCAGCCCCGTTCTTCAAGGTGCTTGAGGCGGGCGTCGAGGACTTGCTCCACGCGATAAAGCTCCGATCGCCAGAGGTCCCGCATTTCATCGAAACGGTGGTTCACGTGGCTGAATTGCGTGTTCATGTTGTCGCGAAGGTCATTCAGCCTCGCATTATTGATGAGGATACCCACCAGTACTGTGAGCATAGTCGGCACTGCGGCCAAAGCGAAAGTGAGGATCTGCGTCTCGCCCATCTTTAATCTCTATCTTAGCCTGAAAATCTTAGCCTGAAACCGTTACCAGCCCGCGCCGCAGCAGCGATTCGATTGCCGACCGAATGGTGTTTTCGGCCGCGCCAGACCCGCCTGCCACTGCCAGCAATTCCGACACCGCCACGGGCTTTTCCAGGCGGCGAAGAATCTCGCGCTCCACTGGATCGAGTTGGTGCTCCACGGAGAGCGCCTGCCCGAGCAGCGTGGCGCGCGCCGGCGTGTTTATCTGGGCGCCGAGCACTTGCGACTCCTGTAAAGCCACCGGTCCGGCGCGCCTCACCGAGCCACGATCCAGCGCCTGCTCCCGATTCGGTTGTCGCGCCGTCCGTTCCGCACAGAACACCGCCTCCACTTCGGGGCCGGCCTCCCGCCGCGGCGGTTGGGATTCGTCCACGCGATCCCATGGCGGCCCGAGCGCCGGGTCGCTCCACTGGAAAGCAATGAGCGCGGAGACAATCCGCACATATCCGTGCGCTCTGAGATTGTCTGCCCAGGCACCCACCGAGTCCAGATAGAAACCAAAATCTCCGTCGCCGCTGCCGTGTCCGATGGCGTAGTCCGCCGCCGTATGCACGCGCAGCCGAAGAATGTGAATATCAAGCGGCGCGCCCTCCAGCCATTCGCGCACGCGATTCACGATCGGCTCATCCTCGCGCTCTCCGACTTCAGTCACCATTTGGGCCATGCCTCCGGGAGCCAGATAGCGCGGCAGCCCGGCGACGATGCGCCGCTGGATCGCTTCGCCGGACCGGCCGCCGTCGCGAAATTGCAATTCATCCACGGGCGAGGGAACAAATGGCGGATTGGCCGTGATGAGATCGAAGCGCTGGGTTGGGTTCACGGCATCGAAGAGATCACCGAGGATGACTTCGACGTTCGAGGCGCCTGAAACCTGGGCATTGAAGCGGGCGCAGCGAGCCGCACGGGGATTGATGTCCACGGCCAGCACCCTCTCACAATGAGCCGCCGCCAGAATAGCCTGGACGCCTGAGCCCGTGCATAGGTCGAGAGCCGTTCGAACCGGCCTGCGCACCGTCGCGCGCGCCAGCCAGCGGCTGTCCTTGCCGACGAACATCACCTGGTCTGAGGGGACGGTCTTGTATCCGGGATGGGGCAGCTTGTGCCAGGCGTGATCGGAGAAGATCAGGCGATCGGCCACGGGATAGAGCGAGGCCCGAGCGCGCGTGAATCCTGAAGAATCGATCGCAAGCAGGCCGGTTCTCAGCAGGATATCCTGGCTCGGGTTGCTAAATAGCCGGTCCAGCTCCCGTGCGGGCACGGTTCCTTGCAGCATGAACAGGTCGATCGCCACCGCCAGCGCATCGCGCTCCACCAGGCGCTCTTGCCGGTACATGGGCAGCCATTTCCATTGGAGCTCCGCGACGTCGGAGAGCCCTAGCCGGTCACGCGCCACGGTCTCCGAAAGGCCGGTTTTCGCGATCTCAGCGACGGCCTTGCGAAATCCTGGCAAGTCGACTTGGTCGATGTCAAAAGCGGCGGGCTCGGTGGCCGGCCCGGCCTGCAAATCAAGAGGCAGAAGACCCATGGAGCGTTTCCCCAAAACGCTGTCTATCTACGCGCGGTACCCTACACCCCGCGTTCCCACGCTTGGAACGCTATCAGCCCGCGAACAATTCTTCGATTTGTAACAGTGTATCTCAGACCGGTCTGGCCGGGAAGAAGGTCAACGCTTAGCCGCAATCCGTCCGTAAGAGCTGGCAGCGTATTGTGGCGTGCGCACTCCTGCGCGCAGCGTTCACATTCGTGTGAACGCTTTGAATTTGTGTCGAGATGAGTCTCGACACGGCACGCAGGAGTGCGCGCGCCACCCCATACCCTGCAGCGATAAGGTGACGGTGGACTACCAAGTCCAGAACCCGTTGTGGTTGGCTTTTGCCCGGCATCATCCTTCGTAGACCGTCTGGCCGCCGACCACGGTACGAACAATCTTGACATCCTTGATTCTGTCGCTTGGAATCGAGTACAGGTCTTCGGCCAGCACAACATAATCTGCCAGCTTGCCGGCAGCGATCGAGCCTTTGATGTTTTCCTCGTGAGAGTTGTAGGCTCCGTTGAGGGTGTTGACGCGGATGGCTTCGTCGAGCGAGATCTTCTGGTTGGCGCCCCAGGTTTTTCCGTCCCAGCCAGTGCGGGTCACCATGCCCTGGATGGCCATGCGCGGGTCAAAGGGGCCCGGACTGAAATCGGAGCCAGCCGCCACCTGTATCCCGGCGTCCAGGAGTGTTCGAAACGCCATGCAGCGCTTCATCAGATCCTCGCCATAGAATGCGAATTTGTCCGAGTTGTAGTAGGCATAAGTGGTGAAGAGCGAGGGAACAGCGTCGAGGGCCTTGATACGGCGCACGAGGTTGTCGTTGATCAGCGTGCAGTGGGTGATCTTCGGGCGGGCGTCAGATCGAGGGAACAATTTCTGTGCGCGTTCGACAGCCGTTAAGTACATGTCGATGGCCACGTCGCCGTTGGCGTGGCAGTTCGGCTGCACGCCGGCGCGATGAACCTTTTCGACCCAGGCATTCAGCGCATCCTGTGTCGTAGTTACATTGCCGCGGTAGCTTGTGCCCGGGTAATTGACGCTGAGGGCCATGGTGCGTTCGGAGAACGAGCCGTCGACGGTATGTTCGCTGGTGGCGCCCAGGCGGATCCATTCATCGCCGAACCCGGACTGGAGGCCGGCGGCAAGCATGGCGTCCAGTTCCTTACCGGTAGCTTCATAGCTAATGCGATGCCTTAGATCACCATTAGCGCGCACCTTCTGCATGGCCGGGAGACTCCCGCCTTCATGGTGCACGGTGGTTACGCCATAGCGGGCGAACATTTTAGAAATATAGACCAGGCCGGCGATCTCACGATCCAGCGAGTCCACCGGGGCATCGTCCAAGCCGCTGTTCTCCGCGGTGACGGTCTGGCGCTTTCCAACCTTGAAGAACGCGCTCTTCGCCGCATCGGTGACGCGGCCGTTCAACTCGCCCGTAGAGTCCTTGTCGAAGGTACCGCCGGGCGGGTTCGGCGTCTTCGAATTGACGTCCGCCATTTCGAAGGCCTTGGAGTTGTAGTAGGAAGTGTGGCCGCCACGATGGTGCACCGCAACAGGGTGGTCTTTCGAGACCTGGTCCAGATCATGGATCGTGAGTTTGCGCCCATCCTTCACTTTGGTGTCATCGAAGAAATAGCCTTCCACCCAAACGCCGGGCGGCGTCCGTGCAGCGCGCTCACGCAGCTTCTGGATGATGCTGTCGATGGTAACGAACTCGACTTCGAAGGGATTGCCGACCAGCACTTCATAGAGCAGAGTGGTTCCCCCGGCGTGGTTGTGCGTGTCGATGAAGCCCGGCACAATGGTGGCGCCTTGCGCGTCCCAGGTGGGCGTACCCGGCTGGATCAGGTTGCGGACATCCGCACTGGAGCCGACCGCGAGAAAGCGGCCGTTTTTGAGCGCGAACGCCTCGGCGCGGGGCTGGCGGGAGTCGACGGTGATGACCCGCGCGTTGAAGACCACCAGTTCAGGGGCGGATGTTGAGGGGTTCTTCTGTTGCTGGACGCTCGGTTGCGCGCCGAGCACTGGGGTGATTAGGCCGGCTCCGGTAAGGGCTAGCAGGTCACGACGGGTTTTGCGATTGGACATTTTTTTCAGCGCCTCAAGTCTATAAGTTTCAACCATAACAAAGATTGCGCATTCATCCCGTAGCCGACATCTGACTGAACTTTTCCTTCGCGTCTGCGTTACTCTTTTGAACGGCTAAGAGGGGGACGAATGGGTACTCTGCTTCGGAATCTTAAATACGGCCTTCGGATGCTCGCAAGCAAGCCTGGGTTTAGCGCGACGGCTGTGATCGTACTGGCCTTGGGGATCGGAGCGAATACGGCGGTCTTCAGCCTGGTGAATACCTTACTGCTAAAGCCTCTATTGATTCACAAACCCGAGGAACTGGTCGGGGTCTACAGCCGCAGTGTCCATAATCCGGATGATTACCGGGCATTTTCGTACGCCGAATACTCCGGCCTGCGCGAGAGCAACGCGGTCTTCAGCAGCCTGATGGCGCACAGCCTGGCGATGGTGGGACTTTCTGAAGGGGAAACGGCGCGGCGCACCTTCGCCGATGTTGTCTCTTCCAACTACTTCGCTACCTTCGGAATCCCGCTATTTCGTGGAAGGGCGTTCAGCGCCGCCGAGGAGCGGCCCGGATCGAGCAGCGATGCGGTGATCGTGAGCTACAACTACTGGAAGAAGACCGGGAGCGATCCGGACCTGTTGGGCAAGACCTTGCGCATCAACTCCCGAATACTCACCGTGGTAGGAATTACGGCCGAAGGATTCAGTGGGACGTCCGCGCTGCTCAGTCCGGAGCTCTACATGCCGTTGAGCCTCTATGACGCGATGACGAACGATTTTGACGGCACCGGACGGCGGCTCGCGGAGCGCGACACCCGCGCTCTCGTTCTCATTGGACGGGTTCGTCCCGGGCTTACCCAGAAATCAGCCGGTGCACAACTTGCCACGCTCGCTTCCGCGATGGAGAAATCCCGAGGCGCCGGCGAAAACCAGGATCGCACGTTCATCGTTGCAGCGCTCCCCCGATTAAGCATTTCCACCAGACCGGGGAACGACAACCAGGTCCTCGCTCCCATGCTTTTGCTGCTCTCGATGGCGAGCGTGGTTTTGCTGATCGCCTCTTTGAACGTAGCCAACATGATGCTGGCGCGGGGTGCTGCGCGGCGGAAGGAGATTGCCATTCGATTGGCGCTGGGCGGCGGCCGAGGGAGCATCGTGCAGCAGCTCTTCATCGAAGGCCTGATCCTGGCGCTGGTGGGTGGTGCGGCTAGTCTCTTGGTAGCGAACTGGAGCACCGGCGCGCTGGTCCGTTCCATCGACCACGCGCTGCCCTTGAACCTGGTCTACACCGGCGGTCCGGATGCTCGCGTTCTCGCGGCCACCATGGCTTTCTGTCTGTTCAGCACCTTGCTGTTCGCATTGGCGCCGGCCTGGAATCTGTCCAAGGCAAATGTTAGTTCCGGCCTGAAGGATGGCGAATACGAAGACGTGGCCAGCGGAAAACGGAGGCGGCTCTTCTCCCGCCGAAATGTATTGGTGATGAGCCAGGTATCGCTGTCGTTGGTCCTGCTGACGTCAGCGGGCCTTTTCATTCGGAGCGCTCAACGCGCAGCCAATGTAGAACCAGGCTTCCAGTTGGACAACGGGGTGTTGGTGGAGGTGGATGCGAGTATGGCGGGTTACGATGAGGCGCATGGCCGCCAGATCTACCGCACGCTGCTGCAGCGCCTGGGAAGCATCCCTGGAGTGGAAAGCGTCAGCGTGGCGGGAACCGTTCCGTTTGGAATGGTGTCGCTCGGGCGCGACATTCAGCGGTCGAGCGATGCACCTCCCACGCCTGCCGATTCCGCCGCGAAGGGCACACTGGTGCCGAGTTCGTTCAACATCGTGGGGCCAGCCTACTTCCAGACGCTCGGAATTCCGCTGCTCCGCGGGCGGTCCTTTGCAGCGGCTGAGACGGGCGACGAATCGAAATCCCACGTCGTGATTCTGGACCAGTCGGCCGCCACCAAGCTCTGGCCGCATGAGGAAGCCGTGGGCAAACATATCCGGATGGTTTTGTCCCAAGGATCGAAGACCGAGGAAGCCGAAGTGGTGGGCGTGGTGGGGACCGTTCAGGACGACGTTTTTGGAGGTGCGTCCAAGCCCCATTTGTATGTGCCGTTCGGCCAGGAATACCAATCCGACATGTACATCCATCTGAAAGTGGCAGCCCGGGGCGGGGAAGCGGAGGAGGGTTTGCTCGGAACCATCCGCGGCCAGATCCGGGAAGTGGACAGCCATCTGCCGGTGTTGACATTGCAGACACTGCGCAATCATCTGGACACCAGCGACGATCTTTGGATCGTGCGAACCGGCGCGCGAATGTTCGCCATCTTTGGCGCAGTAGCGCTGCTGTTGTCGATGGTGGGTCTGTATGGGGTTCGAGCCTATACCGTGTCACGCCGCACCCGCGAGATCGGCATTCGCATGGCGCTGGGTGCTAACGCCGGCGACATGTTGCGCGGGATTTTACGCGAAGGGCTGATCGTTACCTCTATCGGAGCTGGCATCGGGCTGCTGCTCTCGTTGGCCGTAGGGAAGGTGCTGAGCAGTTTGCTCTACAAGGTGAGCAGCGTCGATCCGCTGGTGTTTTCATCGGCTGTGATTCTCTTGGTCGCCATTTCGTTGTTGGCTTGTTACCTGCCGGCGCGGCGGGCCGCGCGGATCGATCCGACGGTAGCGCTGCGCTACGAATAATCGCCGTCGTATACAGATGCCTTCGGGTCACTGGGTGTATACTTACCGGGGATCAAGCCATGAAGCTCACAACCGTTGCCATTCCCTTGGCGATGGTAGGTCTCTGGTCGTTTGTAATTCCGGCTCCCGCCGAAGCGCTGCGGGTGTGTGCCGATCCTGACTACCTTCCTTATTCCAACCGCGCCGGCGCGGGCTTTGAAAATAAGATCGCCGCGTCCATCGCGCAGGCCCTCGGTGAAACCGTTGAATACAGCTGGGCCAGTTATCGCGGACGCGGAGGGTTCCCGCAATTCTTATCCACCACGCTCGACGCAAAGAAGTGCGATGTCGTCATGAGCCTTCCTTATGGCAGCCGGGATGAGCTCACCACGCGGCCCTATTACGTTTCGTCTTACGTTTTCGTCTTTGACAAAAGCAAGAAATACGACATCAGCAGCATGGATTCTCCGGCTCTCAAACGCCTGAAGGTTGGATTTGAACGCGAGACTCCGGCCGAGGATGCGCTGAAGATGCGCGGCCTGCTCGCAGGCGCCAGTCCATTCGATGTCGCCAACGACGATGGCGAGTCGCCCGCCAGCATGCTGGCTGCCTTGAAGGACGGACGCATCGACGTGCTGATCACCTGGCAACCGGCCATTGGAGCTTTCCTGCGCGACTATCCAGCCCTGGAAGTGGTGACGGTCCCCAATGAACGCGCTCTGGGGCCGCCGGAGCAGTATGCTTTCCCCATGTCGATGGGCGTGCGCCAAAACGACGAGGCCTTCAAGAAGCGCTTGGATGACGTCATCGAAAAACATCAAGCCGAGTTGACTTCGATCCTGGAGGAAAGCGGCGTGCGGCTGTTCGACTCACATCAGAAGGACCGGCAGCCTTGAGCAGATTCACTGGCCTCCTGCTGGTTTCGATCCTGGCGGTGCCGGCGTCCGCCGACGACGGAGAAAAATTGATCCAGGCGAGCGACTGTTCGTCGTGTCATGCCACCGATCGCGAAGTGGTGGGGCCGGCTTATTCCGCCGTGGCCAAACGCTATGCCGGACAAGCTGACGCACCCGACAAGCTGGCAGCGAAGATTCGCGACGGCGGTGGCGGCATGACGCCGCATCCCGATCTGACGGATGCGCAGCGCAAAGACATCGTCCGGTGGATCCTGGCTCTGGCCACATCGGCCCCAGCGCAGCCCGCCTCCACAACAGGCGAAGCGAAGCAGTACGACTACAAGCTGAAAGACGGCACCACGGTGAGCTTGGATTTCCCGATGTACCTGGAAGACAAAGCTCCCAAGGTGACCAAAGAAGTTTTTCATGGATATCAGCTCTATAATTCCTACTGCTATCGCTGTCATGGCACGGATGCGTCCGGCAGCCAGCTGGCGCCCGATCTGCGGAGGTCGCTGACGGTCGGAATGAAGCAACACGATTTCCTCTCGATAGCAATGGCGGGAAAGAAAGAACAGGGTATGCCATCCTGGGCCGGATTTCTCACCGAAGACGACGTGGTTCACATTTATCGCTATGTAAAGGGACGAAGCCTCGACCTGGTGCCCCCAGGCAGGCCGCCGTCCGGGCAAGACTAGCAGTACTGATCAAAGGAGATTTGAAATGAACTGCATGAAATGGCTGAGCGTAGCAGTTGCACTCTCAACATCTGTTGTAAGCGCCCTTGCCCAGAACGATCTGGACAAAACCTCTCAAGATCCTAACCAATGGGTATTGCCGCTCGGCAGCTATAGCGGCATCCGCCATAGCAAACTGAGCCAGATTAATACCCGCAATGCCGGAAAATTGAAGGTCGCCTGGACCATGTCCACCGGCACTCTGCGCGGGCAGGAGGGCCAGCCGCTGGTAGTGGGCAACATGATGTACTTCGAGAGTTCCTATCCCAACTTCGTTTATGCCATCGACCTGGACAAGGTTGGGCAGATGGTTTGGAAGTTCTCTCCCGAGCAGGACAAGTATTCACCCTCGGTGGCCTGTTGCGATCTGGTGAACAAAGGTGTGGCCTATGCCGACGGGAAGATTCTGGTCACCACGCTCGATACGCATGTCTACGCGCTCGACGCCAAGACCGGCAAGGTGCTGTGGGATGCAAAGAACGGCGATCCTCAGCTCGGTCAAACCATGACCATCGCTCCGCTGGTGGTGCATGACAAAGTGATCGTCGGCATTTCCGGCGGTGAGTACGGCGTGCGCGGCCATTTGAGCGCTTACGATCTGAATACCGGCAAGCTGGCTTGGCGCGCCTACAGCGTGGGTCCCGATGCCGACACCCTGATGGATGCCGACAAGACCATCGACGCGGCCACCCAAGCGCCGGTCGGCAAGGACTCCAGCCTTAAGAGCTGGCGCGGCGATGAGTGGAAGCTCGGCGGCGGCACCACCTGGGGATGGTATACCTACGATCCTCAGCTCAACCTGGTTTACTACGGCAGCGGAAACCCGGGAACGTGGAATCCCTCGCAGCGGCCGGGCGACAACAAATGGTCCACCACGTTGTTCGCTCGCAACCCCGATACCGGACAGGCCGCCTGGGCCTACCAGATGACTCCGCATGATGCCTGGGATTACGACGGGATCAACGAGAGCATTCTCACCGACAGTACCATCGACGGTAACGCGGTCCCGACGATCACGCATTTCGATCGCAACGGCTTTGCTTACGTGCTGGATCGGCGCAACGGCAAGCTTCTCAAGGCGAACAAATTCGATGCGTCCACCAATTGGGCCAAGGAAATCGACCTGAAGACCGGCCGTCCTGTATTGAATCCCGACAAAGTGCCCACCGAGGATGTAAACGTCAAAGGCATCTGTCCGGCCGCTCAGGGCGCCAAGAATCACCAACCGGCTTCCTATGATCCCAAGACCAAACTGTTCTATGTAGGCACCAATCACATCTGCATGGATTACCAGGCATTCAGCGTCAAGTACCGGGGTGGATTCCCGTATGTCGGCGCGACGCTGAGCATGTTTCCCGCTGAAGAAGGTGTCCGTGGCAGGCTGATCGCATTCGATCAGGTGACCGGCCAGACGAAATGGACCGTGCCAGAGATGTTCCAGGTTTATAGCGGACCGCTGACCACCGATGGCGGCGTCCTCTTCTATGGAACGCTGGATGGCTGGTTCAAGGCCGTGGATCAAGCCAACGGCAAGGTGGTTTATCAATTCCACGCGCCGTCCGGCATAATCGGAAATCCCATCAGCTACATGCACGGCGGCAAGCAATACGTAGCGGTTCTCACTGGCGTCGGCGGATGGGCTGCCATTGGTCTTGCCGAAGGGCTCACCAAAGGCAGCGAAGGGCTGGGTGCGGTGGGCCTCACCGCTTCGCTCGCCGATTACACCAATCTCGGCGGAACGCTGGTGGTCTTCACTTTGGAATAGCGAGAGTGTTATCGTCTAGTGACGACGCTGTCGTGCAAACGTTACGAGCAGCCGGAAGTGCGCCTTATTAGGCATTCATCGGGAGGAACATGAGAATGAACATACAGCAACGAGCTTTGTTTTCAGGAATCGCGGTTGTCGCATCCTGCGCAATGGTTATGGCGCAGGCGCCGGCCGGAGGCCCTCCTCCACCGCGTCCGAACCTGTCGGTTACCAGCACCGCGTGGCCGGATGGTGGCGAGGTCCCCATGAAATATTCCGGACGCGGCGACAACAAGTCACCGGACTTCGAATTCCACTGGAATCTCGGCCCCAATTCCATTCCCGCACCGGAAGCGTTGCAGACCTACGCCGTGATTTTTCACGACGTGGAAAATTCCACCAACAAGACCACGGCCGATACTCTGCACTGGACGGCATTCAATATTCCAGGCAGCGCCAAAGGCTTGCCCGAAGGCTTGGGCTCAGGCGATCTGCCCGACGGCACACGCAATGGCCCCGGCATCGCGGCGCGGCGCGGAACTCCCGGCTTCTTCGGCCCCGGCGCGGGCCCCGGTCCCATCCATCATTATGTGTTCGAGTTCTATGCTCTGGACACCAAGCTCGATTTGCCGGCCAACACCACGCTTGGGGACTTGTTGAAGGCCATGGACGGCCACGTAATCGGCAAGGCGGCTTGGTTCGGCCGCTTTCATATGCCGACGCCCGCCAAGTAGCTCATAAGCTTAGAGCCTGCTCAGCCAGCCGCTAGCCCGGCCCTGGCTCGCGAACGCTCGTATAATTGGGACCACAGGAGGTAGCCATGACCAAAAAAATGGTGATTGGATCCCTTGCTTGTCTGCTCGCGGCCATCGCGATGAATGCCGCCAGCCCCGAGATCAAGCAAAAGAAATTTCTAACCAAACCGCTGGTAATCGAAGACCAGGGCAGCTTCTTCATCGGTGGCGTGCAGAAGGTCACCAACTTCGCCACCGTGCCTGGCCCGAATCAGACGGCCGCTCCGAGCCAGATCACCATCGGCCAGATGTACGTGCAGTTCGAAATTCCGCAGAGCAAGAAGGCGCACATGCCGCCGGTGATCATGGTGCACGGCTCGTCTCACACCGCGGCTTGTCTCGAGTCGACACCGGACGGCCGCGAAGGCTGGTATCCCTATTTTGTGCGCAAAGGCGTCTCCGTTTATCTGGTGGATCAGGCCGGGCGTGGACGTTCCGGCTTCGACGAATCCGTCATTCATGAAGCTGCCGCGGCCATCAAGAGCGGTGACATCCCGCATGGCGAAGCCTTGCTTCCCGCGTTTGGCAGGATTACCGACAATGGCGCATGGACCAATTGGTTCGGCCATCTGGTGCCTCCCGGCTCTACCATTCTCAACGGCACGCTGATACGCCACGGCGATCCCGGCGACCCTCCCTCTGATGCGAAGCTCCATGGCAACGATTATCGTCCCGCGTACCCGCTCACCGCCGTGGATGAGCGCATCGTCGCGCGCGCCGGCGCAATTGGCCCGGCGCCCTCCGGACCCAATGACGATTACGCTCTCGATTACTACAAGCAGTTAGTTCCGAATGCGGAGGCCACGCTACCGGGTTCCACCTGTGAAACCTGCGATCCCAAACAGATCGCACCCGCAAATACCTGGACGCCTCAGGATCTGGCGCTGTTGGTGGAAAAGCTGGGCGGAGCCATTGTGGTTACGCACTCGCAATCCGGAATCATGGGGCATCACATGGCGCGAATTCTGAAGGAGCACGGGCATTTGGATCTGCTGAAGGGCTTGATTACCATCGAGGGCTCGTGCTCTCTGCCCAACAGCGGGCTCACTGCCGAGGACTTCGACAAGATCCCGTACATGGCTCTGAAAGGCGACTATACGGCCACCAGCCCGGTTTGCCAAACGACCGTGGATGCCATTAACGCGCGCCGCGCAGCCGGCAAGGGAACCACCAAGGCGGACTACATCAAGCTGGACGAACTCGGAAACCCGGTGTTCAAAGGCACCACGCACATGATGATGCTAGGCACCAACAATCTGGAAGTGGCCGATGTCATCATGAACTGGGTGGACGAGAACGTAAACGGCCAAAAGCGCAAGAAATAGCCGCGCGGCCGGTCACGTTCGCAGAAAGCGCTGTATCTCCGCCAGGGTCTCCTTGGGCGCGCTCTCTTGTAGAGAGTGATTGCCGGGCAGGCCTTTGCCGCTGACGTTCACGCCCTCTTCCTTCCAGATGGCGAGCACGTCATACAGCTTGCCCATGGCGCCGTTGGCCGCCCAGAGCGTCAACAACGGGCACTGGATTTTCTTGCCGGCCTGGATGTCCGCCGCATCAATCTCCAGGTCAATAGAGGCGGACGCCCGATAGTCCTCGCACATGCCATGCATGGTGAGCGGGTTGGTATTGTTGCGCAGGTATTCGCGCTGCACGTCGTTGCTGGCTCGCGCGAGCATTGCATCGTTCTGCGCCTTGAGATCGTTCTCCGGACCAGGCGCCGGCCGCAGGTAATTGAACCAATGAAAATAGGCCTGCACGAATTCGATAGTGACGTGCGAATAGAGATAATGCGCCGGCACGATGTCCATCACGATCAGTTTCTGCACACGATCGGGATGATCCAGTGCCATGCGCCGGCCGACGCGCCCGCCGCGATCGTGGCCCACCATTTGAAACTGGCGGTAGCCGAGGTGTTCCATCACTTCCACGCCATCGAGCGCCATCGGCCGCTTGGACTGGCTGGCATGCTTGGGCTGGTCCTCGGGTTTGCTGGAATCGCCGTAGCCGCGCAGATCGCACATCACCAGCGTGAAGTCCTTGGCCAGATCGGGCGCGATGAGCCGCCATGTGATCACCGATTGCGGCGCGCCGTGAAAGAGCAGCAGCGGCGGACCGGAGCCGCCAATCACCGTGTTGATCTCGGCGCCCGAGGTTTTGATTCGCTGGTTGCGGAAACCGGACGGGAAAAAGCGCATGCATGGCGCCTGATCATTGCCCTGATCATTGGAAGAGACCGCCGTTTGTGCGCTGGACTTATCGCCCAGCAATGTTGCCGCGCCGGCGGCCCAGGCGGTGGTCTCGAGTAGTCGACGTCGCGTTTGCTTGGTAACTGCGTCGGGCTTATTCATCCGCACCTCACTCCGCTATCTTAGTGCAATTCGCCGCCGCTATTTTCCTCGCCCACTACTGGTATCGTAGCGCGGCCATGGGATCCACCTTGGTAGCGCGCCACGCCGGAACGAAGCACGCGAGCAGAGCCACCAGACACAAAAGGACCGACACCATGGAGAACGTCAGCATATCCGTGGATGTCACGCCGACCAGCAAGTCCTTCAGGAAGCGCGTGAGCAGAATCGAAACAACCAGGCCGATGGAGATGCCGATGAGCGCCAGGCGCAATCCCTGGCTCAAAACCAGGCGGAAAACTTCGCGGGACTCCGCGCCCAGCGCCAGGCGAATCGCCAACTCCTGCGTGCGCTGGCGGGTGGAATACGAAATCACGCCATAGACGCCTACTGCGGCCAGCACCAGCGCCAGCAATCCAAAAGCGCCGACGAACGTGCCCGCAATGCGCGTGGGTACGGTGGCCAATTGGATGGTGTCCTTGAGGGTGCTCACGTCATAGAGCGGCAATTCGGAATTCAGCTGGTGAACGGTATTCTCAAGCGTTGCGGCGAAAGCCTTGGGATCGCCCGCGACGCGCGCGTGAACCGTCATTTGCGCGCGATAAAGCTGGTACAGCGGAAGGTAAAGGAACGGCGCGGGATCGGCCTTGATATCCGAGATGCTGGTGTTCCTGGTCACGCCCACGACCAGGAAGGTCTTATCGGAAATATCGGTCACGATGCGTTTGCCCAGCGGATTCTGGTTCGGCCAGTAGCGGTCTGCGAAAGCCTGGTTGATCAGCACCACCGGCTGCGACGTTTCCGTGTCGCGCGAGTTCAGGTCGCGCCCCGAGGCCAGTGCAATCTGCAAGGTGTGCAAGTAGTCCGGGCCCACCATTTCCTCATGAACCTCCATCGATTCGTGCGGCTGCCATTGGTAACCCTCCGGCTTGACGCTCGTGGAGCCTCCTCCAAAGCCCAGCGGCACGCGGTTTCCCACGGTCACGGCGTCCACGCCTGGCAGCGCTCGGAGCCGCTCTATGAGTTGGCGATTAAACTGGATTCCGCTAGCCTCCGTATAACCCGCCGAAAACAGATCGTACGAAGCCAGCAGAACGTGCTCGGCGTTAAACCCGGGTTTCACTTGCTCGGCGTTGACGAAACTGCGAATGAACAGCCCGGCGCAGATCAACAAGAGCAGAGAGAGAGAAATCTGCATTACCACCAGCGCGCTGGTCAAGCGTCCTTTATTCCGTCCGCCGGCCGAAGCCTTGGTCTCCTCCTTCAGTACGTCGGCCGGCTGAATGCCGGAAGCCCGCAGCGCCGGGAGCACTCCGAAGACCACGCTGGTGACAATCGAAATCACGAGAGTGGCCAGCAGCACCCTGCCATCCGTGTGCATGGACAGGCTGACTGGCATGTCCACCGGTGGCACAAAGAGCAGGAAGCTGCCCGAGGTCCATAGCGTAAGCAGAGCGGCGAGCGCTCCGCCTGCCAGCGACAGGATCAAGCTCTCGATCAGAAGCTGCTGCAGCAGACGCCGGCGGCTGGCCCCCATGGACAAACGGATGGCGATCTCACGACGCCGTGAGACGGCGCGCACCAGCAACAAATTCGCCACGTTCGCGCAGGTCAGCAGCAGCACCACGCCCGAGATAGCCAGCAACATCGGCAGCAGCGTGGAGAGAAACGAGTTGGCGCCGAACGGCCCGCGCCACAACGGCGACAGCGTCACGGCTTCGTGACCCTTGTGCTCCTCCGGGTAGCGTTGCACCATGCTCTGCATCAGCACGGTGAGCTCTTGCTGCGCCTGGAGCACCGGAACACCCGGCTTCAATCGTCCCAGGGCGGGCATCCAGAAATAGTGGTAATCGTGAATCAGGTCGCCATTGGGAAGGAACGCCTGCTCCATCATCATGGGCACCCACACATCGGACCGCAGGCCCGTCTGGCTGCCCTGGAAATTCGGAGGCGCTACGCCGACGATGGTGAATACGTGCCGGTTGAGGCTGATGGTCTGGCCGAGGATGGTGTCGCTGCCATGGAAATGCGTCTGCCAAAAACGATAGCTGATCACCACCACCGGAGCGCCGTCCGGCGTTTTGTCTTCCGCCGGCAGAAAGCCGCGGCCCAGGATGGGCTTCACGCCCAGGACATCGAAATAATTGGCGGTCGCGGCTGTTCCCCAAATGCGCTCCGGTTTCCCGGCGCCCGTCAGGTTGACGGCATTCGTCATGGAATTGCCCGCCAGGCCGGAAAAGCTGCGCGCGCCTTCGCGCAGGTGCACAAAGTCCGGATAAGTGAGCGGGAAAGGGTTCTGAGGGTTGGTGCCGAGCGAAATCGCGACCAATTCGCCCGTGTTCGCCACGCCGGGAATAGGATTCAGCAGCGTGGAGTTGATCCAGGAGAAGATGGTAGTGTTGGCCCCGATGCCGAGCGCCAGGCTGACCAGGGCCACCGCGGTGAAGCCGGGCGATTTGCCGAGCTGCCTCAGGCTATACCGGACATCCTGCCAGAAAGAGGTCATAACAATAGTTATGGCATCTTTCGTACCAATGGAAAAGCACCCGAACAAAATGCGGGCGCGGACCGAGACGGGAGTCAGGTGTTCGGTTGTGGGATATCCGCCTCGGAAGTGGACACAGTGAGGCGAGCGCTTAAGCCTTGTGGCTTACTTCCCTACCATGTGAATAAAGTCCCTCTCGTTCTCCAGGCAATAATAATCCAGCAGCTCGCTATCCATCACCAGCGGATCGCTCAGCTTTACGGTCCACGGCGCGGTGTAGGCCTTCGGATCGTCGATCGTGATCTCGATTTCGAGCGTACCGAAATTAGGACGCCGGATCTTCTCCGTCACTTTGGCCGAGTTGGTCAGCGGATTCCCGTAGGAGTCTAACCACAGATCGTCGCGGAAACCGATGGTGTGGACCACCAGCGCGTCGCCTTCCCACTTCGCCACGGAGTATCCGTTCCAAGTCGGGTTCGGATCCGGCGGAAGCGGCCGGCCATCGGTGAAGATCTGCCGGTATTGCATGTTGCGTTCGGTCAGGACGATCAGACGTTCCGGAATCTGAATGATCCTCTTGTAATAATCGTCGGTCCAAATCCTTAAAGCCCCGCGCGGCATGCAACGGACGTTGGGATCGTCCTTCATGTTGTCCGCTCTCCGCTTCTTCACCAGCTCGGCCGCCCACGGCTGATACGGCGGACCCTGCTTGAGGGTGTTGGCCAGGTTCATGAACTCCGGCGAGATCTGCAAGTCCCCGCAATGTGCGCCGCAAGGCTTACCGAACGGGATCCATCCCCACATTCCCGAGAGATCCGGCTTGCCATCGGCTGTGCGCGGCGCGGGCGCCGTGAGATTCGGCTTGCCGTCAGGCGTCCGCGGTATCCCCGGAGTGGGGTAATCCAGCCACTGCGCGAATAATGTTGGTGCGACAGCGGCTAAAATCAATGCCCCCGCCACATGGTGCAGGCACGAACGACTTGACATGGGCCTGTCTGGCTCCTCCCGTAGCTCTACAATCTTAGAGCCTTGCGGGGCTAAAAGGAAATAGGCCACCCCCCGGCCCGACCGGCGACGCAGTTTCCTCTTGCTTACCGAGGGAAGCTCGGGTATACTCATCTCGGTAACCGCTATGAGCAAACCGAACGACCTGGTGCAAGGCACTCTCGACTTGCTGCTCCTCAAAATGCTGGGGCTGGAACCCTTGCACGGCTGGGCCATCAGCCTCCGCTTGAAGTCCATCTCTGGCGACGTGCTGCAGGTCAGCGAAGGCTCGCTCTACCCGGCGTTGCACAAATTGGAGCAGGAAGGCTGGATATCGGCCGAATGGAAGCAAACGGAAAATAATCGGCGGGCCAAGTTTTATTCGCTCACCCGCCTGGGCCGCAAGCAGCTCGAATCGGAGACGGCGAACTGGCAGCGCCTGTCATCCGCCATCTCGCACGTGATCGAACTCTCGGAGGCCTAAGAAAGCATGCGATGGGAGCACTGGTGGTTCACGGCGCCATTACGGCTTAAATCCATTCTGCGCCGCCCGCACGTGGAACAGGAGCTCGATGAAGAACTGCAGTTCCACCTGGAGCACAAAATCGAGGAAGGTATCGCCCAGGGGCTTTCTCCGAAAGAGGCGCGCTATCGGGCGCTGCGCGCCATGGACGGGCTGGAGCAACGGAAAGAGGAGATGAGGGACATGCGGCGAATCCATTGGTTGACGGATTTTCTGGACGACTCGCGCTACGCCATTCGCAGCCTGCGCCGCACGCCGGGGCTTACCGCGTCCGTGGCCTTCACGCTCGCGCTCGGAATTGGGATGACCTCGGCGGTCTTCAGCCTGCTCGATGCCATGATTTTCCGGCCTTACCCCGTCCCGCATCCTGGAAACGTCGTCACGCTGGTCAGCACCACACAAGACAACAGCTTCGACTATTTCTCTTATCGCGAATACCTCGACATCGCCGGCAAAACCAAAAGCTACGACGGTGTAATCGCAGACGCGGATATGGAAGCTGTCGGCTTTAGCGCCGGCCCCAAAGCTACGCCGAGGGTCAAGGGCGGAAAGTTGGTTTCCGCGAATTACTTCCACGTGCTCGGCGTGGAGCCGACGCTCGGTCGCGGTTTTCGTGAGGACGAAGATCAGGTGCCTGGCCGTGCGGCCGTGGTGGTGCTCGGTCCGGCCTTCTGGAGGCAGGAATTCGCCGGCGATCCTTCCATTCTCGGTAAACAGGTTCGCTTGAATGGCGTCGATTTCACCGTGATTGGCGTTGCGCCCGACGGCTTTCCGGGGATGGACGTGTTCGGGCGATCCCGATTTCTACCTGCCGCTCGCGATGGCGCGCGTGTTTTCCACCAATCGCGAAAGGAATTTCTTCGAGGACCGCGACGATCGCGAGTTGAATATTAGCGCCCGCTTGAAACCCGGCACCACGCTCCATCAGGCGCAGAATGAACTCGCCGTTCTGGCGAAGGATTTCGAGCGCGAGTATCCAAAGCTCAATCACAGCCGCGGCGCGACGGTACACAGCCAGTTCCAAATGCGGACCCGGGATGATGATATTAACTGGAAATTCGGGGTGATCTTCGCGGTGCTCGCGCTGTCTGTCCTGCTGGTGGCGTGCACCAACGTTGCGGGACTTCTTCTCAGCCGAGCCCGGACGCGAACGCGCGAAATCGCCGTACGGTTGGCGATTGGCGCCGGGCGTTTCCGGCTCATCCGCCTCCTGATGACCGAGAGCCTGATTCTCGCGTGTCTGGGTGGATTGGCGGGGATCGCCATCGGGTACGGCGTCGTGGAGTGGTTCCGCACATTCAAGAATGTTGTCCTGATGACCGACCTTCCGACCAGCATGCCGTTCCGCATGGACGCGCGTGTGCTGCTAGCAAGCCTGGCGTTGACCCTTCTGAGCGCGCTGCTATGCGGCCTGGTGCCGGCCTTGCAGTCGACGCGAACGGATCTGGTGAACGGGCTCAAGTCGGCGGATGGCGACGTGCCGGGACCGAAACGCCTGTGGGGCCGCAACGCGCTGGTGGTGGCACAAGTTTCCGTGTCCCTCATGCTGCTCACGGCGTCTTTCCTGATGTTCCGGAGTTTCGAGAGTAGCGCGCTGGATGGAAACGGTTTCGCGAAGGACCATCTGCTGATGACCAGCTTCGATCCACGTCTGGTGCAGTACAGCACGGCTCAGACGCAGCAGTTCTACAAGCTGCTGGCGGAGCGCATGCGGAAAACTTCCGGAGTGCGCAGCGTAGCTCTCACCCAGAATGTTCCGCTCGGACAGGACGGATTCGACAGCGTCGCATTTGTGCCGGACGGTTTCCAACTCCCGCGCGACCGCGAAAACTTCAATTCCACCATGGACACGGTGGACGAAGGGTACTTCGAGACCATGGGGATTCCGATTTTGCATGGCCGCGGTTTCCTGGCTTCCGATAGCGCGGACTCGCCGCGCGTCGCAATCGTGAATGAGCAGTTCGCGAAACATTTTTGGCCAGGCGCCGATGCGGTCGGGAAGCACATCCGGCTGGATAGCAGCACCGGCACGCCGGTTCAGATCGTGGGCGTCGCCGAGACCATCAAGAATCAGTCCACCTACGCGCCCGCGGATTTTGTGTATATGCCACTCGCGCAACATCCTATCCCGCGCATGACCTTGATGCTGCGTTCGGCCGGCGATCCGTTGCAATTGGTTCAGTCCGTGAAGGACGTGGTCCGCACGCTGGACCCCAATCTGCCGATGCTCGACACCCGGTCTTACGCCGAATACTACCGGAACCAGGCCGTGGAAGGGCCGCGCATCGCGGTAAAACTGGTGGGCTCCATGGGCGTGGTGGGCCTCTTGCTCGCCATCGCCGGTTTGTACGGAGTGGTGGCGTATAACGTGAGCCGCAGAACTCGCGAGATTGGTATCCGGATAGCGCTGGGCGCGGAAAGCTTTGACGTTTTGCGCGCCGTGATGGGCAAGGGGCTGATGCTGGTGGCCATGGGAACGGCGATCGGGCTGGCGCTGGGCTTCTCCGTCGAGCGCCTCATGAATTCCATGGTGTTCGACTCGGGCGGAGTCGACATTGTGTCTTATCTGGTGGTCGTGCCCTTAATGTTTCTCGCGACCATGCTGGCGGCTTATGTGCCCGCGCGCAGAGCGTCCCGCATCGCGCCTACACAGGCGCTGCGGTACGAGTAGCTATTTTCTGCGGGTAAACAACCGGTCGCCCTCCACCCAGTGCTGAATCATTCCCATGACCGATCCTTTGGCATCCCTGACGAACTCCATCCCGGTTCCTTCCATGGTGAAGTTGTTGTCGCTGTGGGCGACCAACGGGATGTTTCCCCCGCCGCTGGTATTAATCGTGAGATGGCCGTCCTCTACCGAGATCACTGCCCCGCCGGAGATTCCAGGCGCATCGTAAGTGCCGGCGTATTGCGCCAGAATCTCGCTCGCAACGCGCGCTTCCTCCCCGCTCTTTCCCACCAGATGCCGTGCGTCTTTTTCGTTCTCGCAGAAATACTCAATCAGGTCTCCGTCCGGGACCAGATCGAGTTCCACGGGAAGCGTCCAAGCCCTGGTGTATGCCTTTGGATCGTCCAGAGTGACCTGAAGATCGATATGGCCCACATCGCGGCGGTGGAATCGTTCCGTTACGCGCAAGGCTTCCGTGTGCGGATGCCCGCCCAGATCGAGCGTGGTGCGATCGTTATAACCAGCGGTATTCACCACCATCGTGTCGCCTTCCCAGTGTCCGATTGAATAGCCCATCCAGGTCGGATTAGGATCATCCGGCAGCGCGCGGCCATCGGTGAAAATCTGCCGAAAGATGGTCTCATATTCGTAAAGCACCACCATCAGATTCGGCGTTTGAACGATCTTCATCGGAAACGCGAGTCCCGAGATGCCGGCTTTCGGACCAGGCGGCAGGCAGGCGATTCCGTCTGAATCCTTCCGATAATCGTCGGCGCGCTGTTTGTACAGTGCCGCGGCCCACGGACGTACTTCCTCCGGTTTGAGATCCGCGGTGACGTAGACCAGATAGGTTCCTTGCTTCACCCGCCACACTCCGGAAAGGTCCGGCTTGCCATCGGCGGATCGCGGAGCCGGGGCCATGAGGTCCGGCTTGCCGTCGGCTTTGCGTGGCACTCCCTGCGTGGGGTGATTCGGCCACTGCGCGGCGAGAGAACCGCTCATCACGCACAGGATCATCGCGATTTTGCGCATCTGCCCCCCTTTTGCCTCGGATCTTGAGGACGCCTGTTATTCGACCATTTATTCTATGCTAATTGAGCCGTGCCCCAAAGCACCTACAACCAGATCCCGTACGAAACCGTGGCGCGGATCGCCATGCATCCGGACCGGATGGCCGCGGTGGCACGCCTCTTCGGCATGCACCCTGCTCCGGCGGATGGCTGCCGCTATCTCGAAATTGGCTGCGGCAACGGCAGCCACATCGTCAGCCTGGCGCATCATCTGCCGCAAAGCCGCTTCGTGGGCGTCGACCTGGCTGAAGTTCCCATTGCCGCTGGAGAAAAGATGCGCGCCGCGCTCGACATCGGCAATCTGACCTTGCGCACTGCCGATCTTCGCGACATCGGCCAGGAGTGGGGCGAGTTCGATTACATCGCGGTGCACGGCGTCTACTCCTGGGTCCCGGCCGAAGTTCGCGAAGCCCTGTTGCGCGTATGCAAGGAACGCCTGGCGCCCGCAGGCGTCGCCTTCATTAGCTATAACGCTCTCCCCGGCGCCTACGTTCGTCAGCTTCTGCGGAATCTCATGCTGTTTCACACCCGCGACATTCAGGACAACGGGGAGCTTCTGCGGCAAGCCCGCTGGAGCCTGCAGTTCATGGCCGCTTCGAAGTCTCTTCCCGATGCCTGGCGTCCGCTTCTCGAGGGTGACGTTGCCACCATGCTCCAACTGGAAGACGGCTGGCTATTCCACGACGATCTCGCCGAGTTCAACCACCCGGTGTACTTTCACGAATTCGCGTCGCATGCCGGCCGGCACGGATTGCAGTATTTGGGAGACGCCGAGCCGTATGAGATGTTCGATCCGCATGGCCAGCTCAAGCAGCTTCCTGGCGGCGTGATCGAGCGCGAACAATACATGGATTTTCTGAAAGCCAGGCGCTTTCGCCAGACCCTGCTCTGCCACCAGAGCCAGACGCTGGAACACCGGCCGCTCGAAGAATGCCTGGAGCGGTTTTCGTTTTCCTCTTACAGCCGCACCGGCGAGGACGGCAAGCTGGAGGGACTGCGAAACGTTCGCATCACGGCGATGCACGATGCCGTTCGTAACGTAGCCGGGGCGTTGAGCAAAGTGTACCCGCGGCAGTTGACCTTCGCCGACCTGATTCCCCCGGCCGGCAATGAATCCGACCTGCGCGACATCCTCACCGGCATGGTGCTGAGCGGATTCGCCGATTTCCACGTGTATCGTTTTCCGTCGCACCCGGTTGTGTCGGTCAAGCCGTCCGCAAGCCGCCTGGCACGCTACCAGGCGATGCATTCGCCGCGCGTAGTCAACGCTTGTTTTCACATCATGGAGCTGGACCAGACGGGGCGCCAACTGATGCACTTGCTGGACGGCTCGCGCACTCATCGCCAGATCGCGGAGGATCTCGCGCGCCTGAGGAATGCTGCAGCCCTGGAGGAAATCGAGCGGCAACTGCCCGCCCATCTGGAACGGCTGGCCCACGCGACACTCTTGGAAGGCTAGTTGCCCGTCGCAGCGAGTTCGTTTGCATGACCCAACCGCTCCCTGCGGTCACGGCTCAGTATCCGACGTGCTTAGCCGAGCCGCGACCGGAGGAAGCGGTATTAACGAGTAGTTGCCCGTCAGCGGTCGATCACCAGCAATGTCGAGGTAGCCGACGCATACAGCTTGCCCTGCGCGTCGGTCAGTTTGGCCTCGGCGAACGCAACCCTTCGCCCGAACGATAGCACCAGCCCCTCCGCACGCACCCTCCCGGTCTCTTTGGTGATCGGCCTGTGATAGGCGACTTTCAGCTCGAGCGTGGTGTAGGCCTGCGCCGCCGTCAGGCGGGAGTGCACGGCGCAACCGCAGGCGGAATCGAGCAGCGCCGCGGTATAGCCGCCATGCACCGTGCCGATGGGGTTGTACGCGTGCTCGTCTGGTATGCCCGCAAACACAGCTCTGCCCGTGTCCACTTCCACAAAGTCGAAGTCCAGAGCCACCATGATGCCGGGCTTTCGCCCCGAAGCCATTAAAGCGCGCAGCTGCGACAAACCATCCACGCCGGCGCCCACTTCATTCGAGAGGCTCATCGAACTTGGCCTGGTCCCGTTGTCGGGTCATGACGTGTGGAACTGCGCACGAATTCAATGATAGCCGACTACGGCGTGAGCACCTTGTAATAGAAAAATGGGTCGCTTTCGCTCCTCAGGCTATACTGTTGTGATCCCACTCCAGGAGATCTATCCATGCGGCTTCTCTCTCTCTTCCTCATCATCGTTGTCGAAATGTGCGCCCAATCCCCGACGCACCCGCTCGACAGCCTGACGAAGACCGAATACTGGACCGTCTACGATACTCTCCAACAGGCGGGCCGAATCACTCCGGATACGCTTTTTGCGAGCATACTGCTCCATCCGCCGTCCAAATCGGCCGTCCTCCGCTATCGTTTCGGCCAGCCGTTCGCGCGAGAGGCCGACGTGGTGCTCTTGCGCGGTGAAAAAACGTTGGCCGCCCGAGTGGACATCGCGGGAAAAAAGGTAGTCAGTTTTGAAGAGCTGCCCGGCGTCCAAGCCCCCATCCTTGGCAGCGAACTGTTCGGCGAGGACGAAGCCATCAAGAGCGATCCGCGAGTAGTGGAAGCTCTCAAGAAGCGTGGCATCACCGACCTGGGAACCATATCGTGTATCGTGCTTCCGGGCGCTTACCAGTCCATCCCCGAGCAGGCTACACAAAGAATGGGATTCGGATCGTGCGCCCAGAGGCACGGCGTTTATCACAGTTGGGGGCGCACCATCGAGGGCCTCACTTTGCAGGTGAACATGGCTACCAGGAAAGTCCTCAAAGTGGTGGACACCGAAGTGGTTCCGGTTCCGAGAGGCAACATCGATTACGAAGGGATTCCGGAAAATCCTCGCCCGCACACCACGCCCATCTCGATTTCCCAACCGGCCGGTCCCGGTTACAAAATCGAGAACGGTGAGATCTCCTGGCAGAACTGGCTCTTTCGTGTCCGTATCGATGCGCGCCTCGGCACGGTCCTCAACCTGGTGCGCTTCGTCGACCATGGCCAGCCTCGCTCCATTCTTTATGAAGCCAGCGTCAGCGAGTTGTTCGTCCCCTATATGGAGCCATCCAACGGGTGGAACAATCGCGTCTTTGTGGATGCCGGTGAATTCTTCGCTACCGGTTTCCTGGCGCCGCTTCGTCCCGGGCTTGACTGCCCCGCCGATGCAACCTGGTTCGACAGCTTGACGGTCAACGAAAACGGCTCGCCGAAGTTCAATTCAAACCAGGCCTGCCTCTTCGAGCGCGATCCGGAATCGGCCGCCTGGCGCCACACCGAAGATGGCGAGACCTACGGCCGCCCCACGCGCGAGCTGGTTCTGCGTTCCGCGGCGACCATCGGCAATTACGACTACATCATGGACTGGCGCTTCGATCCCGTCGGTGGCATCGAAGTCGCCGTCGGAGCCACCGGAGTGATCGAGACGAAACACATGCTTGCGGAGAAGGCTCCCGATCACGAAACCGAGCCCGAATATGGCCAGTACGTCGGGCCGCACACCATGGGCGTGAACCACGACCATTTCTTCTCATTTCGCCTGGACTTCGATGTTGACGGACCCAACAACAGTTTCATGACGCAGCGCATGGTGCTGCAGCATCTTACGAATGACCCCATGCGAAAATCCATTTGGGTGGCGCAACCCAGCGTCGCAGCGAACGAAAAAGACGCCATCCTCGACATTCAGCTCGATAAGCCGTCCATGTGGATGTTCATGAATCCATCGGTGAAGGGCGCTCTCAACTATCCGAGCGCCTATGAAGTGATGCCGGGCGCAACGGCCAAGTCGTTACTCTCGCCCGACGATCCCCCACAAAAAGTGGGTGCCTTCTCCGAGCATCAATTCTGGGTCACGCCCTACAACGAAAATGAACGATACGCCGCCGGCACGTACCCCATCAGCTCGAAAGGAACCGATGGCCTCGGCGCCTGGACCCAGGCCAACCGGCCGATTGCGAACACCGACATCGTTGGATGGTACACGCTTGGATTCCACCACATCACGCGCGCGGAGGATTGGCCCATCATGCCAACCCTGTGGCATTCGTTCTACATCCGGCCCGTCCACTTCTTCCAGGGCGGCAATCCGGTTCTCGATCTCCCAAAAAGCCTTTCCGCCCGGCCCTGAGGGCGGAAACTTCACCGGAGATCTTCGCCGCCATGCATCCACTTTTCCTGTGGGCATGCTCGCCAGGCTCTACAGATTCGCCGACCTTCTCCGCCATCACGGCCGGAAACGGCGTCTCACCGAAGATCATGCTCTCGGCCGCCATGGAGAAGATGTCGCGCACCGCTTCTTGCAGCGGGCTGGGTTCATCATCGTGGATCGAAATTACCGCATGGCGTCGGGCGCAGGCGAGGTGGATCTGATCGGTTGGGAAGGCGACACGTTGGTCTTCATCGAAGTGAAGTCGAGGAGGTCGGACGAATATGGCGCTCCCGACCGAGCCATCGGTCCCGAAAAGCAATCCAGCCTGATCCGCGCCGCACGGGAGTACGCGCGCCATGCCGAAGTCCCGTGGGACAAGGTACGGCTCGATGTAGTGAACGTGGTGTTTTCGAGGACGCCGGTAGTGACCCACTTCCGCGACGTTTTTCGTAAATCTTACTGAGCCGCGCCCATAGGAAGCGGTCTTTACGAAGCTAATAACCGTGGACCGGTCCAATAACCGTGCGAACTGTTGAGAAGAAGGCGGGCGGCCCGTTCAGGCTTTACGGTTTCGAACAGACAAGTGCGAGAATCTGCCCGTCCTTCTACGCGTACAACGGACGCGCTCTGGCTCACCCGGTAGGCCATTTTCGCCCCATGCTGCGATTGGAGAGAATCCAGCGGCCAATCCGAATCGGCCACCATGTGAATCCCCCCCTCGGCGGTGATGAGAATGGTCATGTCCGTGGGAGTGTGGCCGGATTGGACAGCGCTTTCAGCAGCATCCAGGATCTGCATGGCGTTGTCTACGAATCGGCTCACAATTCCCTTATCGAGGCGACAAGCCGGCCTTTGAACCTTTTTCGGGCCTTAGTACCACCTTCATTCTGAATTCTGCCTTCTGAATTCTGAATTCCGTCTTCTGGCTTCTGAATTCTGGCTTCTGAATTCTGTCTACTGAATTCTGTCTACTATAGTGTCATGCGCATCCTGCTCTTCAGCGGCAAAGGAGGCGTGGGCAAGACCAGTATTGCCGCGGCCACCGGTCTGCAACTTTCGCGCCTCGGCTACCGTACGCTCGTCATGAGCGTCGATCCGGCCCACAGCCTAGCCGACGCTTTCGATCTGGAAAGCAGCCTGTTCCAGGCCAGAGCCAACGATCCGCTGCCCATCGACGAGCACCTCTCCATCCAGGAGGTCAACATCCAGAAGGAGATCAAGCGGCACTGGCGCGAGATTTCCACTTACGTCGTTTCGGTGCTGCGGACCACCGGCATCAGCGACGTGGAAGCCGAGGAGCTGGCCATCCTGCCGGGCATGGAAGAGCTGAGCGCGATGATGTACGTGAATCAGTACCGTCGCGAAGGACAATACCAGGTGATCGTGCTGGATTGCGCGCCCACTGCCGAGTCCATGCGTTTCGTCAGCATGCCCACCACGCTCGAGTGGTACATGAAGCACGTTTTTCCATTCCAGCGCGGAATCCTCAAGGCAGTGCGGCCGGTGGCAAATCGCATTTCGCCGGTGGAACTGCCGCCCGACAGCTATTTCGGCAACATTAAAGAGCTGTTTGGACGCTTGGATGGCATCGCGGAGCTGCTCGAAAATCCGAAGATTACCAGCGTTCGGCTGGTCACCAATCCCGAAAAAATGGTCCTGCGCGAGACGCAGCGCGCCTTCGTCTATTTTTCGCTGCATGGTTTGACCGTGGATAATATCATCGTCAATCGCGTGCTTCCCGAAGCCGTCACCGATACGTGGTTCGACCAGTGGCGGGCGTCGCAGGCCAAGATCCTGGACGAAATCGAAGAATATTTCGACCCGGTGGCTATGAAGCGCGTCCCCCTGTTCACGCACGAAGTGCTAGGGCGCGAGCGCTTGATCGAACTGGCCGACGTGCTCTATGGCACAGGCGAAGATCCTGCAGCGGTAGTGCGAACCGAGGTGCCGTACACCTTCGAGAAAGTCAACTCGCATTATGAAGTGCGGTTGCGCCTGCCGTTCGCGGTGAAGGGCGAGATCGGATTGTTTAAGAAGGGCGATGAACTGGTGGTCGAAATCGGAACGCTGCGCCGGCATATCGGGCTGCCAACGTCGATGGCCACACTCACGCCCACGCGGGCCTCGTTGCAGAATAAAATGTTAACAGTGGAGATGAAGGAAGGCTGACCAAGGAAAGGGTGACCAAGGAAGGTGAAGTATGGATGAACAACAAACGCATCAACATGCGGGCTGCTTCTTTTGCGACATCGCCGCGCCGCAAATAGAGGCACTGATGGATCACGTCTGGCCCAAGGACACCCGCGAACATTTTCGCAATGCTCGCGTCGAAATTTTAAAGGGGATGCGAAGCATGCTGGACGCCCGCATCGACCATTTGTCGAAGCACGCCGCAAAGGGCACCAAAATCGCGGTGGACTGAACCCGAACCGAGCCGCGACCACAGGGAGCGGTCACCTCTGGCTCAGCCCGCCATCCACCGCCAGCACTTGTCCGGTGACGAAGTTCGACGCGCTAATAAAGTAGAGCACCGCGTCGGCGATCTCCTCCGGCGTGCCTGATCGTTGCGCGGGCGTGGCCGCAATCAAATCCTGCGCGCGAGGATCTTCGCTCGATGCCAGAATCACGCCCGGCGCTACTGAGTTCACAGTAATCTGGGGCGCAAACGCCTTCGCCAGCGCGCGGGTCAGCATAATGACACCGGCTTTGGAAGCGCAATAATGCGCGTACATGTCCCAGGGCCGGATACCGCCCAGCGAGCTTAGGTTCACAATGCGCCCTGCGCCCGTCTTCTTCATCAACAACGCGCCCTGCTGGCAGCAGAAAAAAGTGGCCTTGAGATTCACGTTATGGATGAAGTCCCAATCGGCTTCGGTGAGCTCAAGCGGATCCTTGCGCCGGAAACGTGCGGCGTTATTCACCAGGCCGTACAGCGATCCCAGTTGCTCTTCCACTTCACGAAACATACGCCGGATTTCGTCTACCTTTTCCAGATCGGCCTGGAACAGCGGCGCCGATCCGCATTCTTCAGCCGTCGCCCGCGCGTCTTCTTCCGAGCCACCATAGTGGATGGCTACCTGATATCCGGCTTGATACAACCGCAGCGCAATCGAGCGTCCGATGCGCTTGGCCGCGCCTGTCACCAGTACTGTGCGCTTCTCCATTTAGACCACCGGATCGCCGTGTACTTCGATTTCTTCAGGCTCCACGCCCTCCCGGGCCGGCTCCGGCAATCGGCCAGTCCAGTTGGCCCACAGCCAAAAGAAAGCCGTGCTCGAACTAAGCAGTCCTGAAACGGCGCCGATGGTCCGCGGACTCCAGGTTTGGGACGCCACTCCCGCGCCCGCCATCGACAGCATCATCGTCGACCATTGCATTGTCTCCATGGTCGCAAACACGCGGCCCCTGAATTGATCCGATACGTGCCGCAGCAGTTGCGACATGTTCAGAACAGAGCTCACCGCGATGGCCCCGCGCGAGATCGCAAGGAACAGAAGAGCCAGCTGAAAATCGCGCATCTGGCTGAAGATGACGTACGAACCGCCGTGGATCACGTAGCAAATGCTGATGGTCCGCTTGTAGGCGCCGAACGAAATCCGCTTCCCGAGCCAGTGCGCGAACGTGCCCCCCACCAGCAATCCAACGCCTGCCGCGGCCCAGAGGTAGCCGATCCCAGCCGGTCCGCGATTGAACACCAGCTCGCCAAACAGGCTGAACAGGATCTGCGCCGCACCGCCGCCCGACGCCCATCCCACGCCGACTAACGCGAGCCCCAGGATCAACGGCGAAGCGCGCATGTAGCGCAGGCCTTCGGTGTATTCGTGCCACGGCCGCACCACCTTGTCTTCAGCCAGCGTGGTGCGCTCCGCGCGGAAATCGCCGCGTTCCACGCGCAATCGCGAAATACACGCCGCCGAAAACAGAAACGAGAAAGCGTTAAACGCGAACGCCAATTTATAGCCAAACTGCGTGACACTGGTGCCACCCAGGAACGCCCCTATGGTCAGCGTCATCCACTGCGTGGTTTGCGTGAGCGAGTTGGCGGTGTGCAACTCCGTTTTGTTCGCGATGGTAGGCAGGATAGCTGAACGCCCGCTCGTGAAGAACGGCGAAGCGAACATGAGCAGTGCGCTGAGCAAATAGAGCAGCCAGGTGTCCGAGCGCGGAATCGCAAGAATGAATCCGATCGCGACCACGGCGCGGATCAGGTCGCTCGCAATCATGATCTGCTTGCGGTCCAGCCGATCGAGAATCACTCCGGCAATGGGCCCGGCCATTACAGCCGGAATCGCACGCGAGAGCATGATGCCGGTGACCACCAGGCCCGAACCCGTGTTCGCGAGCGCCAAACTAAACACGGCGACATTGTTGAAATGGTCGCCGATCTCGCTGACCACTTGCCCGCTCCAGGCGTAACGATAGTTCCGGTTGCTCTTCAGGAGTTGGAGAAACTCCGACATTTACACCATGGATTCCCGGCGGATGGTAATGGAATCGAGAAATTCGCGATCGAGTTCATATCCGAAGCCGGGCTCATCGCGAACCGCGATGGTTCCGCGGGGAGAAACTTCCACGGGAGGTTGAATAATATCGCGCGCCCAGTAACGCTTGCTGGCGGAAACATCGCCCGGCAGGGTGAAGTTCGGAAGGGTGGCAAGCGCGATGTTATGCGCGCGTCCGATGCCCGATTCCAGCATGCCGCCGCACCACACCGGGATGCCGGCTGCCTGCGCGACATCGTGTACGCGCTTGGCTTCGGCGAATCCACCCACGCGTCCGAGCTTGATATTGATGATGCGTCCGGCGTCCATGGCAATGGCTTGCTGGGCTTGATGTGCAGACCGGATGCATTCATCGAGACAGATGGGCGTTTTGAGTTGCGCCTGCAACTTCGCATGATCGATGATCTCGTCGTGCGCCAGCGGCTGCTCGATCATCATGAGGTCGAATTCGTCCAGGCATTTCAGGCGTTCGGCATCGGCCAGCGTGTAAGCCGAATTCGCGTCGGCCATTAGCAGGATGCCGGGAAATCGCTTTCTCACCTCGCGCACCACTTCCACATCCCAGCCGGGCTTGATCTTCATCTTGATGCGCTGATAGCCTGCCGCGAGTTCGGTTTCGATTTTCTGCAGCAGTTGCGGAACGGAATCCTGGATGCCGATCGAAACTCCGCAAGGGATTTCCCTTCTCGCACCTCCGCCAATATGCTGATACAGAGGCTTTCCGAGCATGCGCGCTTCCAGATCCCACGCCGCGACTTCCAGGCCGCCCCGTGCCATCAGGTGTCCGCGGATATGCGCGCTCCGCGCCCCGACGTCTGCCGCGCTCTCGAAGTGGTGGCGAAGCACGCGCGGTGCAACAAAGTCGCGCAGGATCAACCAGCAGGATTCCGTCCATTCTTCGTTGTAAAACGGACTCTCGCCCGCCGTGACCTCGCCCCAGCCCGAAATGCCGCCGCTTTCCACCTCCACCAGCACCATGTGGCGTTCCGTGATCCGGTCGAAGCTGGTCTCAAAGAAATGCAGCAACGGCATGCGGATTTCGCGCAGCGTGATTTTATCTAAGCGGATTCCCATTTTCCTATTAAGTAAGTTCCGGCTTGTTCGGATTTCTCAAAGCCGATTACCGCCAGTCCCTGATCGAAGGCCGACCGGAAGTGGTCGTTGGCTTTTTGTTGAATGTCGCGTGCACGCGCCGGCTCGTTAGCGCGGATGGTTGCGATATCCGATGGAATCGCGATCCGTTCTTCCACCGGTTTCCCTTCGAAACGTTGGCCGTCTAGGACCGCCTTCACGCGATCGCTCGAGAGCCACCACTCGGCGATGCAGCGATCGGTGGGCAAGCCGCCGTGCAGCGGGCTGCTGGTTGTCCCGTATTGGTTCGGCACGTAGCGGCGAACAATGGCGCCCAGCCGCTCCATATTGAAAAATGCGTTCTTAATTTCGAGCGGATCGAAGGTCCATTCGATCAGATCGATTCCGCGGCCGAGCGCGTCGTCACGCTGCGCTAGCTTCAGAGCCCGGCCCACTTTGGCATTCCGATAATCGGGGAGCACGCCCAGCATGTGGCTGTGCAGGTAAGTCTTGCCGCCGGGCTTGAGGCCGGGAATCGACATGCAAAATCCGATCAGGTGCGCGCCGTCGAACGCGCCATAAACTTGCCCGCCAATTTTGGACGCCACCACGAACAGCCGCAGCGGAATCAGGTCGACGTCTTCAAAACCCCAGATCTGGCGCTGCAACTTCACCACGGCCTTGAGATCTTCGCGATCGGTGAGCTTGCGAATTTCAATATTCATTTGGGAGCGTCATGCGCCTTGGCCTTTTGCCACCAGGCCTCCATCTCTTCGAGCGTGGCGCCGGGCAAGGTGGCGTGGCTTTCGACGAAGGCAAAACGTTTGCGGAATTTCGCGTTGGTCTTTCGCAATGCCTGCTCGGGATCCACCTTGATCTTTCGCGCCAGGTTGACGATCACGAACAGCAGATCGCCGATCTCGCCTTCCATCTCCTCGCGTGTTCCCGCAGCGCGCGCTTCCGCCAGCTCTCGCAGCTCTTCATCCAGCTTGTCCAGGACTTGTTCCGGGTTCTCCCAATCGAAGCCCACACCCGCGGCCTTGGAGCTGATCTGCTGCGCTTCCACCAGCGCCGGAAGTTGGCGCGGCACCGAATCCAGGCGGCCGAGCTGGGGCTTTCCTTGGCCCTTCTTTTCGTCGGCTTTGATCTCGTCCCAACGGCGCAGCACCTCGTCGGATGTTTTCGCTGTCCCGTCACTGAAAACGTGCGGGTGCCGTCGGATCAGCTTCTCCGAGATCGCATCCAGCGAATCGTCGATGCGAAATTTGCTTTCTTCCGACGCCATCTGCGCGAAGAAGACGGCCTGCAGCATTAAGTCGCCGAGCTCCTCGGCTAGCCCTGTCCAATCGCGCTGATCGATAGCATCGAAAACCTCATAGGTCTCTTCGAGAAGATACGGCTTGATGGTGTCGAAGTTTTGTTCGCGATCCCAAGGGCAACCGCCGGGAGCCCGCAGCTTCGCCATGATGCCGACCAGGCGCTCAAAACGTTCTCCAGTTGTAGTTGGACCCTGTGCCATTCCGGTGGGTGGAAGTTTCAGTCTAGCAAAGGAAGGACCGCTTCCTCACCGGCGCTGCTCAACCGTGCGCGAGCGCCCTGGAAAAGCGGCTGTCCGGGCGGATTCGAGAAAGTTTGAGCGAAGCGTCCGGTTTTTTGCGCATTAGGAGACAGGAGGAAGAAAATATGAAGTGTGACGCAAGCAAGCTGATTCCAGGTGTGATTTCGGCCGCGATTTGGATCACGTTACTCACGCTCTTCCTCGCGAGTCTGGCGCACGCCGGCACGGCTTAGCGGCTGGTGGCCCGGCAATAACGGGGGGTGGGAACGGCCGGCTCTCGATGGGGAAAGCCGGCCGAAGGATTTGTTAGCGGAGCGTGGCTGCGACAGCTCCCTTCGTGACGTGCTTAAACACAGATATCACGTTTGCGCTTTGATTGGGCCACTCCACCGACGAGAGATACGCCACGCCGTTTCGGCGTTCAAAAATGAACTTGGCGTTGGTTGTGTTCGGAACCGCTGCGGAGAACGTGGTGAGCAGCGCGACTGAATTCCCGGTGGAACCGTGGAGCAAAAGCACTCCAGAAAGATCCGGGGCTTCCAGCGTATATTCGCCGGCCGGCAGCATAGCGCCGCTCACCGCGAATTCAAAAGGCACACTGACCTTGGCGATGGAGGTCTGCGCGTCGGCCGCGAGCGTAAACACGCCTAGCGCGCCGAGCAAACCGGCAATCTTCAAAAATCGAGTATTCATAATTTATAGACTCCTTTAAGTCGTTTGAGGAAATGTTGCTGGCCTGAACGCCGTGCGCGCGGAAACATCGGCGCGGCAATAGAACTGGCGGTCAGGAAAACTTCACCGAGGAATGAAAGATGTCTTCGAGGACTACTGCTGGAACCCCACGAGCAAGCCTGCGCCCACGGGGCAAGTCTTACACTTCGAGAGTAAACGAAAAGCCGGCGGCGGTCCAATCAAAAATTTGTATCCATGCAATATAGGGCGTTTCACCGTTAAAATAAGGTAAGGATGAGCGACCAGGAACACCCACTTCCGCCGGCAACCTTTGAATTCTTGATCCTTTCGCTGAAGGCGCAGACCGAGATGCACCTTGGCATGTACCACTTTGGCGAAGAGCAGGACCGGCCCGAACCCGACTTTCGCATTGCGCGCCACACCATCGACATGCTCGCGATGCTGCAGGAAAAGACGCGCGGCAACGTGAACATCGAAGAGCAGCGCCTGATAGAGAATGCGCTCACCGAACTGCGGTTCCGATTCGTGCAGGCGATGGAGAGCAGGAAGGCAGTGCCCGAGAGTCCCTCGCAAGACCCACCCAAGCCAGAACCACCAAATGAAGAGCAGGCCGGCGCGGGCGCGATGGATTCGAAGTGACGGATTCCATCCGCATCACTGTACTCGGTTCGGGCACCAGTGTCGGTGTGCCGATGATCGGTTGCCGCTGCGCGGTGTGCCATTCCGACGATCCCCGCGATCATCGTCTGCGGCCCTCCGTGCACGTAAAATTCGGTGATCGCGGCGTTCTGATCGACACCACGCCCGACTTCCGCTATCAAGCACTGCGTTCCGACCTGGAACGTGTGGATGCCATTTTGTTTACGCATTCGCATGCCGATCACGTGATGGGCCTGGATGACGTGCGGCCCTTCAACTACCGGCAAGGCGGCGTGATTCCAATCTACGGGTCGGAAGATACCATCGGCGCCATTCGAAGAACGTTCCATTACATCTTTGACGAACGCGACACCGAGAGTTCGCGTCCTCGCCTGGTGACCAACACTTTCAACGGCGCGCCCATCGATCTCTTTGGGCTCGAGTTCACGCCGGTTCGTCTCAACCACGGCAGAGGGACAGTGTACGGGTTCCGCTTCGGCGACGCTGCGTATTTAACGGACCATAGCGATATTCCGGAAGAGTCCATGGAACTGCTGCGCGGCCTGGATGTGTTGTTTCTGGATGCGCTGCGGCACAAGCCGCATCCCACGCATTCGACGGTGGCGCGGTCTCTCGAATCGGTGGAGAAGCTCGCGCCGCGGCGGGCGTTCTTCACTCACATCTGTCACGACCTGGGCCATGCCTGTACCGAGGAACGGTTGCCGCCGCACGTCCGCCTGGCCTACGACGGGCTGGAAATTGAAGTGGACAGATGATATACCGAAGCCTTGCGCAAACGCCGGAGCATTTCGGTCCGTGCTCCATGACAATCGGCAATTTTGACGGCGTACACTGCGGGCATAAGCAAATACTGCGAAGAGTGATTGCGCGGGCGCGGGAGGAAGGTTGGAAGTCGGCCGTCCTGACGTTTGATCCTCATCCGGCGAAGCTGGTGTCGCCCGCGAGCGCGCCCAGACTGCTGACCACAGTGGAGGAACGCGCACGAATCTTTTCGGAGCAGGGAATTGACGAGGTCCTGATTTTGCCCTTCACTCCCGAGATTGCGGCGCTGGATCCTGAGGACTTCGTTCGCGAGATTCTGGTGGACAAACTCAAGGCGCGCGCCGTGCTGGTGGGAGCGAATTTTAATTTCGGCAAACGCGCGGCCGGGAATGCGGCGATGCTCGAAGAGCTGGGCAGCCGCTTCAGCTTCGAGACCGAGATTATCGAGCCGGTGGTGTGGCGCCAACGCGTGATATCGAGCAGCCAGATCCGGCGTGCGATCGCGGAGGGCGATGTCTCCACTGCGCGCCGCATGCTCGGACGGCCTTACGCTTTGAGCGGCGTCGTAGTGCCGGGAGAAGGCCGGGGATCGAAGCAGACCGTCCCCACGCTGAATCTCGATACCCAGGCCGAAGTGTTGCCGAAGAATGGCGTGTATGTGACGCGAACGCGCGAACGGGGCAGCTCGCGCGAGTGGCCATCCATCACCAATGTCGGATATCGGCCAACCTTTGACGGCCGCGAGCTCACCATCGAGACCTATCTGCTGCGGGCATTGGAAGGCGCGACCCCCGCAGAGATTTCGGTGGAGTTTCTTCACTGGGTGCGCGATGAGCGCAAGTTTGAAAGTGCCGAAGCGCTGAAGGCGCAAATTTTGAAAGATGTGAATCGCGCGCAAACATATTTTCGCCGGCTGGGACCAACCGCCGCGACGGCGCGATGACCTTGAGAATGAGCGAGAATCGAAAGATGGAGGAAGCGGCGTTATGAGTTTCTCGGAAGGCAAAGTGCGTCACATGAAGGCGCTCGCGAACAAGCAGGGGGTGATCGCGGCGGCTGCCATGGATCAACGCGGCAGCTTGAAAAAGTCCATCGCGTCGGCCAAGGGCGTGCCCGCCGATCAGGTGACTGAAGAGATGATGAGCGAATTCAAGGTCGCCGTGTCGAAGGTCCTGACGCCGCACGCGAGTGCCATCTTGCTGGACCCTGAATATGGCCTTCCCGCCGCGAAAGCGCGTTCCTCCAATGCAGGTCTGCTGCTGGCGTACGAAGAGAGCGGCTACGACAATACCAAGCAGGGCCGCCTGCCCGATCTGCTGCCACACGTATCGGGCAAGCGCATTGCCGACTGGGGCGCGAACGCGGTGAAGATTCTGCTCTATTATTCGCCCTTCGACGACGCGCAGGTGAACGACATCAAGCATGCGTTCATCGAACGGATCGGAGCTGAATGCGAGGCCGTGGAGATTCCGTTTTTTTGCGAATTCGTCGGGTATGATCCGAAGGGCGGCGACGAGAAAGGGCTGGAATTCGCCAAGCTCAAGCCGAAAGTGGTGATGGGGTGCATGGAAGAGTTCTCGAAGCCTCAGTACAGGATCGACGTGTTGAAAGTGGAAGTGCCGATCAACGCGAATTACGTGGAAGGTAGCAGCGTTTACAAAGGCCAGAAGGCCTACACGCGCGGCGAGGCTCTGGAGCTGTTTCGCCAGGCCGCGGACCTAGCGAAGAAGCCCTTCATCTATCTCAGCGCGGGTGTGGGCAATGCGCAGTTCGTCGAAGAGCTGACGATGGCGGCTGAGGCGGGCACGGACTACTCAGGCGTTCTGTGCGGCCGCGCGACGTGGAAAGACGGGATTCCGATTTACGGCAAGCAGGGCGTGAAGGCTCTGGAGGATTGGCTCAATACCGAGGGCGTGAAAAATATTGAAGCAGTGAACGCCGCGATCAAGCCCGCGAAGCCGTGGTACGCGAAGGCGGGCGTGACCGTCGCCGCGTAGCGCGACGTGACGCCGCGCCGGGGTTGGGGATTAGGGATTGGGGCACCCGGCACGCTGGGTCGTAACCCAGGCCAGGGTCGCTTCGACCGAGTGCGGCGGAATTTCAAAGTGTTCGGCGATTTTTGGGGATACCGAACTCGGTCTTGGGCAGATCGAGATCGCTGCGGTCCGGTTCTTAGTGGTTTGCTTTCGGATGAAGCGGCATCTCGATGAAGTAGTAGCTTCCAGGCGTCGCATCGTCAACTTTGGCGGCGATTGGTTCGTGGTATTTTTGCACTATCGGCCAGATATTGGATCCAAGCACGATCAGTGACAGCTTTCGTCCCGTCAGAGCTTGCTGGTACCGGATGTTTTGATCCGCCGTGATCATCACGTCAAAGCCCGCCGCTTCAGCAGCGTTAAGAAGCTCACCATTTTCGAGCTGGGGGTTCCATTTCAGATCCACGACGGTCTGAACCATGTGCTTCGGCAAGAAGCGGCGCACGCCGACCGGAACATTCTTGTCAAACAGGATGCGCAACGCGGCGACTTTTGGCGTAGGCCAAGATCGACTCGACGAAGTCTTGCGGAACTTCAAACTGCTCCGCGATTTCAGCGATGCTCACACCGTAGTCGAAGTTGTCAACGATGGCACTGACAGGCAAGCGGGTGGCGCGCAGCACTGGGGCGCCGCCTTGAACGCCCGGCTTGACTTCAACTAACGGGCATTGCGACCAGTCAATGTTCTCCTGTAAAGGCATAAGGACCGTCCCTGAACCTATGATTTCATGTTTCCGTTAAGAACGCGAGGGCCCAAGCAGACGCGCCCGTCAGATTGATCCGGCCCCACCGGTGTCGGAGGGCTGCTCTTCAGAGGACTCGAAGGGGCTCACCGGCTCGGTCGGCCACTACTTTACGCCGTCCTGCCGGAGTATCAAATCATATTGGTTTGACATGTCGCGTAAGTCGAGCGAATTGATTTTAGGTCGAGACTTGTGCGGCCGATTGTTCCGAATGCCCCACCGTTGCAGCAAGGTCGACGCCTTCCCAGCGCGCCACCACCGCGGCGGCCATGCAATTGCCAAGCAGGTTCACCGATGTGCGTGCCATGTCCATCAGAGCGTCCGCGCCCAGCAGCAGCGCGACGCCTGACAGCGGCAGTCCGAACGTCGCGAGCGTTCCAGCCAGGATCACGAGCGACGCGCGCGGCACCGCGGCTACGCCTTTGCTGGTCAGCATCAACGTCAGCATCATCAGGATCTGCTGGCTGAGCGCCATGTGGACGCCCGCGGCTTGTGCCACGAAGAGCGAGGCCATCGAAAGATACAACGTGCTGCCGTCCAGGTTGAAGCTGTAGCCCGTCGGCAACACGAACGCCACGATGTGCGCAGGCACCCCCATCAGCTCCATATTTTCGAGCGCCAATGGCAGCGCGGCTTCGCTCGACGCCGTGGAGAAAGCTAAGATGAACGGCTCACGAGCCGCGCGGATAAAGGCGCGCAACGGAATTCGCGCGACCATCGCGACGGCGCCCAACACTCCGAAGACGAAGATGGCGAGCGTTCCGTACAAGGTGAGGATGAGTTTCCCGAGTCCCAGCAAAACGCCCAGGCCCCTGCTGCCAATGGTGCTGGCCATCGCCGCGCCCACGCCGATGGGCGCCAGGTACATAACGTATTTGGTGTAGCGGAACATCACTTCAGAGAGCGATTTGCAAAATGTCACCACCGGCGTCGCCTTGGAGCCAATGGCCGCGCAGGCTGCGCCGAATAAAAACGAAAATACAACAATTTGTAGTACGTCGCCCTTCGCCATGGCGTCGATGACGCTGACGGGAAAGGTGTGCTCCAAGGTGCCGGAGAGCGTGGGACCGGCCTGCGACAATCCAGTTTCTCCGGCGGCGCGTTCCAGCGTCATGCCTTCGCCCGGACGTATCAAGTTGACGGCGCCCAATCCCAGCACCAACGCGATGGTGGTGAGAACTTCGAAATACACGATGGCTTTGATGCCGATCCGGCCCATGGTTTTGACGCTGCCAGTGCCGGCGATGCCGTAAACCAGAGTGCCGAAAATCAAAGGCGCGATGATGGATTTGATCAGGCGCAGGAACACCGTGGCGAGCGACGTCATCCACTCCGCTTTACCGACGTTGGGAAAGACCGCGCCGATCGCCACTCCCAAGACCAGGGCGATGAAGATCCACACCGTCAGCGACAGCTTCTTCAACCCGTCCCCTTCCGTCGCCTCACCGCTCGCCCCACTTCAGCTTTTGCCGCAGTACGTCGAAGAAAAACATTTTCGGAGGCCGGATCAAGTGGACTTGATGCTCGGAGCTCATGCACACCACGCGATCGTTTTCCATCAGCGGCTCACCCACCTGCCCATCCACTGTGAGATACGCTTCCTTGCGCGGCGCCTTGCAAATAATCTCGATAACGCTCGAGTCGGGAACCAGAACGGGCCGGTTGGTCAGCATGTGCGGGCAAACCGGAGTGATGCAAAGTGCGGCGACGGCTGGAAACAGAATGGGTCCGCCGGCGGACAGTGAATAGGCCGTGGAGCCGGTGGGCGTCGCGATGATCAGCCCGTCCGCTTTGAAGGTGCTGACATATTGCCCGTCCACATAGGTTTCAAGATCGATCATGCGGGCGATCTGCGTTTTGCCGATTACGATGTCGTTCAATGCTTCGTAGGACGCTACGGTCTTGCCGTCGCGCACCACTTCGCCATGCAGCATGCGCCGCGGAACCAGGCGTTGCTCGCCGCAGAGCACGCATTCGAGCTCCGTATAGAGCTGGTCGAGAGTGATGGCTGTGAGGAACCCCAAACCGCCCAGGTTCACCGGAAGGATCGGAATGTCGCGCCCGGCCAGTGCGCGGGCCGCGGCCAACAGCGTGCCATCGCCGCCCAGCACGATCACCAGTTGCGCGCCTTCCGGGACCTGTTCCCGGGTGAGTCCGGCGTTGCTCTTGAGATAACGCGCCGACTCATGGTCCAGCCGCGTTTCAACGCCGCGTTCTTTCCACCACGCCACCAACTCCAGCAAGATGGTGGACGCGTGCGGAATGCCGGGCTTCGAGAATACACCCACTACCTTAATGTCTGGCATGTAAGAGGAACTCCCGGTTGCCCTCCGCGCCCAGTATCGGGGATGGAATGATCTCGGTGTGAAAGCCGAGCAGCCGTGCCGCGGTCTCCACTCGTTGGCACGCCTGATGGTGCAATGCAGGGTCGCGAATAATTCCTCCCTTACCTACCTGGTCCCGATCCAATTCGAATTGAGGTTTTACCAGGATAACCATTTCGGCGTCTGGCGCCAGCAAGACGGCCAGCGCCGGTAAGATCATTGTGATGGAGATGAAACTGACATCGCAAACGGCTAGCGCGATCGGCTCCGGGATTTGCTCGCGAGTCAGATAGCGCGCGTTCACTTGTTCCTGGACGATGACGCGCGGATGGTTGCGCAGTTTCCAATCCAGTTGGCCCGTGCCGACGTCGATGGCATAGACGCGTGCCGCGCCGCGCTGCAACAGGCAATCGGTGAATCCGCCGGTGGAGGAGCCAACGTCGAGGCAGATCTTGCCCGCCGGATCGATCGAGAAATGATCCAGTGCAGCTTCGAGCTTCAAGCCGCCTCGGCCGACGTAGCGCGGTTGGGCCAGCAGTTCGATGCTTGCGGCAGCATCCACGTTCACCCCGGCCTTGCCGGCCTTTTGCCCGTTGACGAGCACTTGGCCCGCGAGGATCAGCGCCTGAGCCTTTTCGCGCGATTCGGCTAGGCCGCGCGCCACTACCAACAGATCCAGCCGCTGACGTGGTTCAGGCACGCCGGTGAACAATGAAATCGGCCAGTTCGCGCAAGCGTTCGGCGCGATCGTCAAAATTACGCAGCACCAGGTGCGCCGCGAGCCTTTCCTCTTCGGCCATCACCCGCGATCGCTCCAGCCCGTATACGGCGGGGAAGGTAATCTTGTGCTGTTGCGCGTCCTTGCCCGCGGTTTTGCCCAGGGCTTCTGAAGACTGCTCTACATCCAACACGTCGTCTACGATCTGAAACGCCAGCCCGACGTGCTCACCATAGCAGGAGAGCGCGCGCAATTGCTCGTCATCGGCGCCCGCGTAGATTG
Organism: Bryobacterales bacterium; assembly: GCA_963781905.1. GTDB lineage: Bacteria > Acidobacteriota > Terriglobia > Bryobacterales > Bryobacteraceae > Palsa-89. The sequence continues at coordinate 1,429,909 of CAWAHZ010000010.1, read as the reverse complement.
CGCCCATGCGCAGGCTGGCTCGCAACAGAGCGCCGGTTTTCGCTCGATGGATGGCCTCAAGCAGCGCCGCGTCGGGATTCTGGCCTTCGCCTTCGATATCACAAACCTGGCCGCCAATCATGCCGCCCACGGTGCCGGCGGCGGTGGAGAGTTCCGCGATGAGCGCCACCTTGCGATGGTCCGGGCAGTCCATTTGCGCCAGCACTTGAAACGCGAGCGTAAGCAGCGCGTCGCCGGCCAGAATCGCCATGGCGTCGCCGAAAACTTTGTGGCAGGTTGGAACGCCGCGCCGCAGATCGTCATTATCGAGCGCCGGCAAATCGTCATGAATCAGAGAATAGGTGTGGATCAGCTCGAGCGTGCAGGCGCAGGATTCAATGCCGGCCGCCAGGTCCGAAACCGCTTCGGCGGCGGCCATGCACAGAATGGGGCGAATGCGTTTTCCGCCTGCAAACAGGCTGTAGCGCATCGCTTTGTGGATGGCTTCGGGCAGCGTGGATTCGGGCGGGACCCAACGCTCGAGTGCGGCGTCGACGCGCGCCTGTTGCCGCGTCAAGTATTCGGGCAGCGTCATTGCTTGTCCGGACGGAAAGGCTCGGCCTGAACTTTGTCGCCCTTGCGGATCAGCATTTCGATGCGGGTTTCGGCCTCTTCCAATTGTTTCCGGCAGCTCTCGCTCAGCTGCATTCCTTTCTCAAACAGCTCCAGCGCGCGCTCCAACGGCAACTCGCCGCTCTCCATTTCCTTGACGATCAGTTCGAGTTGTTGGAGTCCGGTCTCGAAGCTGGCCGCCGGCTTCTCTTCTGCGGGCATTCCCTCATTCTAACCAGCAACGACCACCCCATTTGGCAAGTTTACGAATTGGACTCGCGGTACACCACGGTGGAGCGGCTGATCTCGGCCAGCGTCCGAGCGCCGCACTGCTTCATGGTCAGCTCGAATTCGCCGCGCAGAATATCGATCACCTTCTCCACTCCGGGCTGTCCAAACGCCGAGAGGCCCCAGATATAGGGCCGTCCAATGCCCACTGCGCGCGCGCCGAATGCCAGCGCTTTGTAAGCATCGGTGCCCCGGCGGATTCCGCCGTCCACCATCACCGGGATGCGGCCCGCCACGCCGTCCACCACTTCCGGCAGACATTCGATGGTGGCGCGATAGGTCTCGGTGGCGCGCCCGCCGTGATTGGAAACCAGGATGCCGTCCACGCCATGCTCCACGCACAGGCGCGCGTCCTCACGGGTCTCGATGCCTTTCAGCACCAGTTTCATCTTGGTGGCCTTTTTCAATCGATCGACATATTCCCAGTTGAAGGCCGGCGAATTGATGCCGGCGCCCTTCATGTCCAGGCCGTCGAACATCGGGCGCCGGATCACCGAACCGAACGGCTCGCCGTGGCAATCGGCGCACTGTCGATTGTCGATCCGCCTGAAACGGGATGCAGTCTCCGTGTTTCGGCCAGCCAGCAGGTCGATGGTCCACGCCACCACGGGACAACCGGCGTCCTCGGCCCGTTTGACCACTTTTTCGGTCAAGCTCCAGTTCGAGATGGCATAGAGCTGGTACCAAACCGGCCCGCCCCGAGCCTTGATCACGTCTTCCACACTGTGCGAAGTAACGGTGGATAGAATCTGCAACGCCTTCTTGGCTTGCGCGGCGCGAGCCACGCCAATCTCTCCGTCGGCGTGAAACATTCCTTGCGCGCCCACCGGACACAGGAAGATGGGACTGTCCCAGATGGTTCCGAACAGTTCCACGCGCGTGTCGATCTTGCTGACGTCCACCAGCTTGCGCGGCCGGAGTTGTATATGTTTGTAAGCTTCGTGATTCAGGTCGCGCGTCACGTTGTCGTCCACGCCCGAAGCCATGTAACCCCAATGCGCGGGCGGCAGCGCCTTGCGAGCGGCGGCTTCGAAGTCCATCACGTCCAGCGCATCTTTTGGATTGGCCAGTATTTCGTCCAACGTGTGGGTTTGAAAGGCGCGGGCGGGCAGGGAAGCAAACAGCGGGCTGGCCGCCAGAAATTTGAGAAAATTGCGGCGATTCCGAAACTGCTTTCGAGGGGACGGCGAAGAGGGCAGCGCGCTCATGACTGCTCATTCTATTACAACCGCGACGCCGATTACTTTCCGTGTAACCATATAGCGTGGCCGTCGTCCCTCATGTAATGCCGTGCGGGGACTCCAGGTGGAGGATGATTGAAGGTTTGCCTTAAACACACCCAGCTCGCAAATGTCGCGGTGCTTCTGATCCTTTCTTCTTTTCCCGTCGCCTTGGTTCTTGCACAGACTCCTCCGCCGCAGCCGGCGTCCTCAGAACCGGCTATTGCACAACCGTCTTCGTCACAACCCGCGCCCGATCCACTCAACGACGATCGAATTCTCGGCATCCTCCCGAACTTTCTCACCGTCGAGAATCCCGAGCAGAAGGTCGAACCTCTTACGGTGAAGCAGAAATTCATTCTGTTCGAAAAGGAAACCTTCGACCCTGGTACTGCTGCCGGCGCAGCCGCCGGAGCCGGGATCTCGCAAACCTACAACGGCGATCCGAAGTATGGATACGGCAGTGGTCCATATGCCGAGCGCTTCGGCGCGGCGTGGGCCGACATCGCGACGCAAAACTTTTTTTCCGATGCCGTGCTCGCCTCCCTGCTGCACGAAGACCCGCGCTATTTCCGGCGGGGACCGGAGTTTAGCTTGTGGTACCGCGTGGGCTACGCATTGAGTCGCGTGGTTGTCACCCGCACCGACGCGGGAAAAAGCACATTCAATTATTCGGGGGTGTTCGGAATGGGCATGGGTATCGCGCTGTCGAACGCATATTATCCCGACAGCAGCGTGAGCGCCGAAGAGGTCGGTAGCCGCTTTGGGACCAGTATCCTGGCGAGTGGGCTCAGCAATCTTTTGCCGGAATTCTGGCCGGACGTTCATGAGAAATTCTTTCACCGCAAACCTCATCCGCCCGATCCGCCGCCTCCGCCTCCAGCGCCCGGCGGCTAAAGCCGAGGGCTAAAATAAAGCATGGCTGTCCCGCCGATTCCGCCGCCCCTTGCGCAGCTCGGCAGCCGCCCCTTCTCGTTTTATCCCGCCATCCTCAATGCCGGACATAACGAATGGATTTATCGAAGCGCCACCTGGTCCGACGTGTTGGTTCGCAATACGAAAACCAATGAAGAGGTCTCCGTGCCCCGACGCTACCTGGGCGAGATTTCGCGCGTCGACGCGCCGGTGATGATCGTGGGCCTGCTCGCGGAGCTGGAGTATCGAGCGGGCGTGGTTTGGCCGGCCGAGCGCCGTGTGATCGAAATGCCGCGCGCGGTGGGGAGTGTGGTGAGTGACGGACCTCGTCCGCGCTGGGCGCAAGCGCAAGCCGGGCGCGCTCCGGTGGTCGGCATCCGATTAGAGAGTGAACGAAGCTCACGCGTCGGCAAAGTGGCGGTGGCGGGCGTTGCGCTGGGCGTCGCTGGATGTGTGCTCGCCATCAGCCTGTTCCGTGGCGGCGTCATCGGGACGCATGCCTTCTACGCTCCCGTGGTTCAGGTGGACTTGCCATTGACGCCGGAGGACGATTACGCGGCCGTGGTGCGGGTGTTGGGCCGGCCCGCGGTGGAGCGCACGGAGCAGCAATATGAGTTGCTCGGCTATCCGCAGCGCAAGCTGTACATTATTTTGATGGGTGCAGATCGCAACAGCGCGCGCTACGTCGGCGCGATGGATTGGAATTGGCGCCCGGCGCACGCGGTGGATCTTCCAGGCCACGGCTCCAGCTACGCGCTGCTAAGACGCCTGCCGAGATTCTAATCGTCGCGCCTACGTTCCAGTGGCCAAGGCCGGTGTTGGCGCAACAGCCACAGGCTGCGGGGTTCGCACCAGGCTCAGGATCACCAGCGCGGCGCACGCCAATCCGGCTGAACCGAAGAACGCATATTGATAAGCGCCGGTGCTGACGAAGACGCGCGCGCCCAGCATCGGCCCCATCACGCCGGCAAAGCCCCAGGCCATCAATAGCAATCCATAATTTGTGGCCAGGTACTTGGGCCCCCAGAAGTCGCCCGCTAGGGGGACATAAACAGACAACTGGGTCCCGTAGCAGTAATAAACGAAAAACAGCAGCACGTAAAACGCGAGGATGTCCTGCCGCCAAACATACAGCATGGGCGTGGCCACCATGGAGGTGACGATGATGGCGCGCAAGGTGTGCAAACGCCCCAGATGATCGGACAACCAACCCGAAAAAAATCTCCCCGTAGCGCTGCCGATGGCGCCGATTGTAATGGCGAATGCGGCAGTCTTCGCGCTGAAACCCGACAATCGCGCGAAAGGCACTAACTGGCTAATCACCAGGGTGCCGGCCGTGGTGCCCAGCGCGTATGCCACCCACAGCGCCATGAAGAGCGGGCTTCGAAGCACCTGCGAGGTGGTGACATCGGCGTGATGCGCGCCGGCGTGTCCCGCACCGGCGGATTTTCTAACTGGGCCGGTGTACCCTTCCGGCGGATCCTTCAGCAGGTACGCGCCGGCCATAGTGAATACGAAGAAGACCGCGGCCAGAATCTGAAAGGTGGCGCGCCAGCCGATGCGTTCCTGTAGCATGCCCGCCAGGGGCCCAAAGATGCCGGAGCCGGCGGCGAAAATTCCGATGCACAGTCCGTTGGCCAGTCCCCGATGGTGCGGAAACCATTTCGAGCCGACGGTGATCGGCACCAGATAGCCAAAGCCGATGCCGGCGCCCACCATCACGCCCCAGGTGAGATATAGCACGGGCAGAGAATGCGTCCAACTGGCGAGCAGCAACCCGCCCGCGTACAGGATGCCACCGATGGTGGCGATGGGTCGCGGTCCAATTCTGCGTTGCAGAAAGCCCGCCGCCACAAACATCGACGCCACCATCACCATATCGATGGTAGGCACCATTGACGTTTGGGTGCGGGTCCATCCGAATTCGCGCTCGAGCGCGGGGACGAACACGCTCCATGCGTAATAGGTGCCCAGAGCAATGTTCATCAGCCCGCCGCCTACCAGCGCGGGCCAGCCTTGCGCATCAGAGCTCATTCGGAGATGGTACTACGGGTTGGCCTTCGGCTGGCCGTTGGTGTCGAACACTTGCACCGACCCATATTTATCGAGCACCGGTTTGAGCTTGCTGGCGTCGCCCACCGCGACGATCTGCAGATCGTCCGGCACGATGTATTTGCGCGCCACACGCTGCACCTGCTCGGCCGTGATGGCCATAATCTTGGCCGGGTAAGTATCCCAATAGTCCGCGGGAAGATTGTAGACCTTGAGCGCGATCGCATAATCCAACAACTCGCTAGGGTGCTCCAGCGTCAGCGCGAAACTCGCGACGATAGACCGCTTCACCTCTTCGAGTTCCTTTTCAGGCACGGGCTGATCGCGAATACGGTTGATCTCGTTCATGAACTCGGTCATCGCACCCCCCGTGGCGTCGGTTCGCATGCTGCCTTGCGCGATCCAAGGTCCCGCGTAGCGTCGCGCCACCAGCTGGCTGTACGCTCCGTACGTGTAGCCGTGCACTTCGCGCAGGTTCATGAACAAACGAGCCGCCGCTCCGCCTCCAACAATGCGATCCATCACCACCATCGGAACGTAGTCCGCATCCAGGCGGCTGATGGCGATGTTGCCGATTTCGACGTCGGTCTGCACCGAGCCCGGCCGGTCGACGAGAAAAATCTTGCGGCCGCTGGCGGCCTTGGTCGCCGTGGGAAGGCCGGCTTTGCTCGTACCCGCCTTCCAGCCTGGGAGAGCCGAGAACATCTTCGTTACTTCCGCGGGCGTGATGTCGCCCGCAACTCCGAGAATGGCGTTTTCCGGCAGGTATCGAGTGGCGTGCCACTCGGCGAGCATGGCGGGCGTGATTTTATCCAGCGCCTGAACTGTAGCCGAGGTGATGGCGGCGGGATGATCGCCATAAACCGCGCGATTGAAGCGTTCCTGCATCAGGAACCCGGCCGTCGAGCGTTGCTGCTGCAACTGCACTTTCATGCGCTGCTTCAGCTTGTTCAATTCGCCTTCCGGGAACGACGGATTCAACAGGATGTCGGATGCCAGCGCAATCCACTGGCTGGCATTATCGCTCAAGCCGGATGCGGTGAACGTCGCGGTTTCCGATGCCCAGGGCGCCTGCGCTCCGATGGTAGCGCCCAGCTGATCGGTCTGCTCGGCGATCTGTTTACTCGACAGCGTCTTGGTGCCTTCCTTCAACATCGCGGCGGTGACGTTGGCCAGGCCGGGCACATCCGGCGGATCGTTCAACGCGCCCGCGCCCAGAATGGTCAGCCGCGCGGTTACCAGCGGCAGACGATGATCCTCCAGCACCATCACCGTCAGCCCGTTCGGTAGCGTGATCTCGGTGGGCTTGGGAATCCGGACGCGCAGAATCTCGCTCGACACCGGCGCTTTATTCTTGCGCTCCACCTTGCTCAACGGAATCGCCTTGGAGCCTGGATCCTGGGGAACCTGCGCGCTGGACGTTGGTGCAAGGGAAGGCCCGGCGGCCGCCAGCAGCGCCAGGGACCACCGGACAGAGATTGGGAATTGGAATTTCATGAGTGGCTCCTAGTTTGCGGCTTTCGCGGTCTCGCCTTTGGGTTTGGGCAGCGTAGTCACCACCGTGCGATTTTGCTCGGTCAAGTACGTTTTCGCGACGCGCTCGATATCTTCGGTGCCCACGCTTTGGATCTTGTCGAAGCGCGTGTTGATGAGGTTCGGATCGCCGTAGATCACCGCCATCTCGCCGATTACGTAGGCGCGATACAGCGTGCTTTGCAGCTCCTGCGCGGTTTCGCGCCGCTCCATCATGTGGACCTTCTGCAATTCCCAGCTTGCGATTGGCTCGGATTTCACCTTGTCCAGCTCCGCGTACACCGCCTTCTCTACTTCTTTCAGATCCTTGCCCGGCCGCGCCAGCACCACAACATTAAACGTCGACGGCCCCTTATGTTCTTCGATATAGCAGAAGACGTTGACGGCCAGCTCCTTATCTTTCACCAGGCTTTGATAGAGCCGCGAGGATTGGCCCCCGCCCAGCGCGGTGGAAAGAACGTCCAGCGCGTAAACGTCGGCGGTATTTCCAGGAGGCGTCTTGAACGCAATGTCCAGGCGCGGCACCTGGGCGAAGGGATCCTCGATGGTCTTCTGCCGTTCGGCGGTCTGCTTGGGCTCGGCCAGATCGGGGACCGGGGGCGCGGGCTGCGCCGGAATGTCGCCGAAATATTTCTTGATCTTGGCCAGCGCTTCGGCCGGCTGGAAGTCACCCACCAAGGTCAGCACGGCGTTGTTCGGCGCATAGTAAATGCGAAAGAATTCCTGGACGTCTTTGATGGTGGCTGCGTTCAAATCCTGCATGGAGCCGATCACCGAATGCTTGTTGGCGAAGTTGTCGTAGACCAGGCCCTGCAATACTTCCGATGTTTCGCCGTAAGGCTGATTGTCCACGCCCAGCCGGCGCTCTTCCTGCACCGCGTTGCGCTGATTGTCCAGGTTCGCCTGGTTCACCGCCAGCGAACGCATGCGGTCCGATTCCAGAAACAGCCCCAGATCCAGCTGATTGGAAGCGAACGATTCGAAATAATTCGTCCGATCCTCCGTGGTGGTGCCGTTCATATTGCCGCCGTTATTTTCGACCAGAATCATGTGCTCGCCTTTACCGACGTTTTCCGATCCCTCGAACATCATGTGCTCGAACAGGTGCGCGAATCCGGTGCGTCCGGCGTGCTCGTTGTGGGAGCCCACGTTATAGGTGATGGATATCCCATAAGTTGGAGCGGAATGGTCCACCGACATCACGATGCGGAGGCCGTTATCCAGCTTGTACTGTTCAATCGGAATCCGAAGAGGTTTGGGCGCGGTCTGCGCCTGGAGGGAGAGCGAACCGGCCAGAAGCGCGGCGATTGCGGCTTTGCGCATATGTGAATCTATTTTACCCACACCTATCAGACGTGCCAGAACGGCAATTGTTAAGCTAATTCTGTAATGCAATTTTCGACGTTGCAGCCGCCCCGGCGAATATTGTTCGGTCCCGGCCCGACTATGGTGGAACCGGGCGTCTATGAAGCGCTGTCGAAACCGCTGGTGGGCCATCTGGATCCCTATTTCGTTGGCGTTTTGGATCAGGTGCGGCAGATGCTTCGGTCTGCCTTCGGAACCTCGAATCCGCTCACCTGGGCCATGTCCGGAACCGGATCGTCTGGTATGGAGACCGCCATTGCCAATTTTGTGGAACCGGATTCCAAGTTCGCCATCCTGGGCTGTGGATTCTTCGGGAGCCGCATGGCTGAGATGGGCCGCCGGCAAGGCGCGCGCGTAGTGCTGCTCGAAAAGCCATGGGGCGAGATTTTCGGTTACGACGAAGTGGCCGAGTTCGTTCAGCGCGAGAAACCGTCCGTGCTGGCCTTCGTCCACGCCGAGACTTCCACCGGCGCATTGCAGGACCCCCGGCCCATCACCAAAGCCGCGCGCGAAGTGGACGCGTTGACCATCGCAGACTGCGTGACGTCGCTCGGCGGCGTGCCGGTCTCAATCGATGACGCGGGCATCGACATTGCCTACAGTTGCTCGCAGAAAGGCTTGAGCTGTCCTCCCGGCCTCGCGCCCTTCACCGCATCCCCACGCGCCGTCGAGCGCTTGCACGCGCGCAAGACTCCGGTGCCCGAGTGGTATCTCGACTTGCGGCTACTGGCCGAGTATTTCGACGGGCACAAGTATCATCACACCGCGTCGGCCACGTTGTTCTATGCGCTGCATGAATCGCTGCGCTTGATCCATGAAGAAGGCCTGGAACAGCGCTTCGCGCGTCATCGCAGCGCGCATCTGGCGCTGGTACGCGGTTTTGAACGTCTCGGGTTGCGAATGCACGTGCCGGAGGGTTACCGAATCCCGCACCTGAACACGCCCCGCGTTCCCGACGGCGTGGACGACGCGAAGGTCCGCAAGCATTTGCTCGAGCAAGCCGGTATCGAGATCGCGGGCGGGTTCGGTCCGCTGGCCGGCAAGATCTTTCGCATCGGATTGATGGGGCCCATGGCCAACGAGAAATGCGTCGAGATGTTCCTCGGCAAATTCGGGGAAGCCCTGCAGGCGGCCGCATGAGCACTATGCGCGTCGCCGCCACTTTCGGGACCAGAGCCACTGAGGCCAGAATCGCGCCCTATGAGCGGGCGCTGTGCGAGGCAGGTATGGAACCGGTGCGCAATCCCAAATCGCTCCACTCCCTGCACGGTCTGCTGCTCAGCGGCGGCAGCGATATCAATCCGGTGCACTACGGTCAGAAGCGCATCCGGGAATCCGACACGCCCGACGATGAGCGAGACGTGCTGGAACTGCGCCTTCTTCAAGAGGCGCTCGAGGCCGATCTTCCAGTGTTCGCGATATGCCGTGGGCTCCAGGTGCTGAACGTCGCCCTGCACGGCACCTTGGTCCAGGACCTGGATACCAGGGATGTCCATCGCCAGAAGCCGGGAAATGCGGAACCGGGCAAGCATCCATCGGCACACCGGATTTGGGTTGCGCCCGATACGCGCCTGGCAAAGATCGTTGGCGCGGGCGGGTTGGATGTGAACTCGCGGCACCATCAAGCCATCGAGAACCTGGGTAGCGGGCTGGCCGTTTCCGCGATTTCCGAGGACGGTGTCATCGAGGGGGTTGAGAAGCCGGACGCAGCTTTCGTCGTCGCGGTACAGTGGCACCCGGAAGATCGCGTGCTGGTCAGCGACGCGGATCGAAAGCTGTTTGAGGCATTCGCGGCGGCGATTGCTAGCTCGCTGGCCGGACATCGCGCAGCACCGCGGCCCAGTTCGTAAATCCGCGATCGGCGCCATACTGGTCTTCTTCGATTGCAAACGCTGCGTCGATGGGCGCGTTCAGGGCAAAATCCCCGGCGCGTTCCGCGAAATTCCAGGCCTTCGGGAAAAGGCTGCGGCCGTCTTGCCGCAAGTGCACGCGCAGGTGCTTTTCCTTCATCACCACTGGCGCTCCAGCCACTTCGGCCCCCAGGATAGCTAGCACCGGCGCCGGATTTCCGAATCCGAATGGCGCCATCGCGAGCAATTCTTCCACGGCCGGTCCCGATGGTGAGTTCCCGCAAAGTGACGCTGGCATCGATCGCCAATTGCGGCTGAAAATCGGCGGCCGTGAGCCGCGTCCCGGCATAGCTGTTCAAGCGGCGTCGAAACTCGGGGACTAATTCCGCCGCCAGACTCACTCCCGCGGCTTGACGATGACCTCCAAAGCGGCTAAACAAATCGGGCATCGATTCCAGCGCGTCGAGCAGATGAAACGGCGCGATGCTGCGGCCCGACCCTTGCGCTTGCCCGTCCTCTTCACTCAGCACGAAAACGGGGCGGTAGAATCGCTCCACCAAACGGCTGGCGACAATGCCCACCACGCCGCGATGCCAGTTGACGCCCGGAAAACACCAGCACGGTCTGATCGTCGGTCACCGGCACGCCCTCGCATTCGGCCAGCACCAGCCGCACGATCTCGCTTCTCCGTATCGCGGCGCTCCTCATTGAGCGAATGCAGCTGCGAGGCAAGATAGCGTGCTTGCTCAGGATCTTCCGTCAGGAACATGCGAATCACGTTCTGTGCGTCGTCCATGCGTCCGGCCGCATTGATGCGCGGCGCTATCTGGAACGCCACCTGGCGCGCGCTGGGAGAGCGGCCATTCATCAGCCCGGAAAGCTCCAGGATGGCCCGCAGCCCGGGGTTCTTGGATTGATTCAACCCATCCAGGCCATGCTTCACGATCACGCGATTCTCGCCCACCAGCGGCACCACATCGGCCACGGTCGCGATGGCCACCAGCTTGAGGAACGATTTCATCACGCGCGCCAGCTTGTCCTGGGGCCATTCGAGCGTCCGAAGCAGCGCATGCACCAGCTTGAACGCAACGCCCGCGCCGCACAGGTTCTTGTCCGGATATCCGCAGTCCCGCCGATTGGGATTCAACACCGCGAGAGCAGGTGGAAGTTCCGCGTCCGGCAGATGATGATCGGTGACGATGACATCGATCGAACGCTGGCGTGCATCCCGCACCACTTCGGAAGCCCGAATGCCAGTATCCACGCTGACAATCAGTGCGATGCCCATGGCCGCTGCGCGCTCGATCACGTCGGCCCGCATGCCGTAGCCATCTCTTAAACGATGCGGAACGTGGAAGCTGGCCTCGCCGCCCGCCATCTCAATGGCCTTCTTCAAAATGACCACCGATACGGTCCCGTCGACATCGTAGTCGCCGTAGATCAGAATCTTCTGTTTGGCCTGAATCGCCAATTGGATGCGCGCCACCGCGTCGCGCATCCCGGTCAGTAACAGCGGATCGTGAAGATGTTCCAGGTCGGGCGTCAGGAAGCGGCGCGCAGCGGCGGGATCGCTCAATCCCCGGCTAAGAAGCACGCGGCCGGTGACCGGCTGCACGCCCAGTTCAGAGGCCAGCTCCTGGGCCGCCTTCGGATCGATGGTCGGAATTATCCAGCGAGCACCCTGCCTCACGGTCGCGCTTCAGTTCCTCGAAAAATACCCGCCGATCGGCGAGTCATCGTCCGTATCGTCGGGATCCGGGACCAGCAGCAGGATCTCGTCCTGCATCTCCGAGAATTCGTCAAACCACTCGGTCCGGAGATCGAACAGATAGACGCGACCCTCGTGATCGAACGACAGCTCAATGGCGCAAACCGATCCTTCGTACCCTCGCAGATCGCTCAACCGCTCTTCGAAGTGGCGGGATTCCTGAGGCGGCAATTCGCAGGCGTGCAGCTTTTCGATGGCATCGTCGATCTGCTCGGTGAAAAACTCGCGCTGATGAAAAACCATCAGCTTCGCTCCCGCTGCCCGCGCGGCTTGAACGAACAGCCGATAGTCGGGATACTGATCGCAATCCCAATAAACCGCCGGCGCGGTTTCGAGCGGCCGGGGGTAACCGTAAAACACGGCCATCCCCGCTTCTTCCAGGTACATTTCGATTTCGGGCTTCAGAACATCCAGGTTCGGTTTCATCCAGGGACACGCACTCAAACCCTAAACGGTATCACAAGGGCGCGGTTATCGGCGCCGCTATTTCCATTGCGGAAAAGGATTCACGCGGCCGTGTCTCGAATCGCCGATCAGATCGGGCACGCGGCGGCGGCGCGACATCAGTTTTTCGAGCATGGCCTGCAGCGCGCCGGCGTCTTCAGCCACCCATTCGGGCGGAATCTGCTTCAGCGCCGCATCCACGATCTCCTCGGGAAAGTACACCACTCGATCCAGCCACGGCTCGAAGTCCGCCCAGCCACGCACGTGTTGATAAACGCTCGGCCGGAAGTAGAGACCTTGCAGCGGCGAATCGGGAAACTTCCAATGCGGGCCGTCGAACACGTAACCGTGGTCCATCATCAGTGCGACGAAGCCGGTGCGCGGCGCGGATTCGCTGGCCGCGAGTGGCCATTGGCGCAATCGGGCGCGGAAAAAAATGGACTGCCGAGCGTCGGCGTTGCTCATCCATTTGTCGAAGGCCAGCACGCCCAGGAACTCACCGGCGTTCACCACCTTGTCCAGCAAGACGTCGGGTAGAAAGTCGTAGACCATGATTTTGCCGGGATCGCCCGGATAGCGTGACCCGAAGTGCCAGCCCGCTTCCACCGCCTGATGGCGCGAACCTAATTGAATGTAGATGTCGGGATTGGCTTCAAGAAATGCGGCCGACAGGCTCACAATGGCCGCCTCCGGTGTCGAGATTTTGAGGTAATTGAGAAAAACGGAACCGATCCATTCATTGATCAGGACGCGGCGATGCTGCGGATTATTGCGAAATTTCACTACGTAGAAGTGGCCATCGTCGCATTCCAGCAAATGCGCCTGCGCCCCTCCGCGCATCTTGCGGATCAGGCGTGTGGCTTGCACCAGCATCCGTGAAGACCGATTACACTAAAGGTTTGCCGCTACGGCGGATCATACCAAACCACCATACCAACCCAACCAGACCAAACCAAACAGACAAGGATGAATGACTGATGCCTGAAGACAGTTCCAACGCCGCGCCCCCCGCACGCAACACCGACGAGGTGGCTCTGGAGATGATGAAGTTCGTAGCCGTGACCACGGGCTACGGCAAGGGAGGCAGCGCAGCTGGTTTCGCCGGCAAAGGATCGAAGACACCCGAGGAGTATGCCGAGGCTCTTCTGCAGCTCTTCGAGCGCTGCCGGACGGTGGTCAACAAAGAGAAGGCTTAATAACGGAGGCAGCGGGCCGCCGCAGCGCTAGCGCATGCGCCACGGTGGCCCGATACACTGGAAATCTCTAGCGGGTCTTACTTTTTCTTCTTCCCGCCCTTGGACTTCTTGGGCGCTTTCTTTGTCGCTTTTTTGGCAGGCGCTTTTTTCTTGGCGGGAGCCTTCTTCTTGGTTGGCGCCTTTTTGGCAGCCTTGGCCGCTGTCTTCTTCACCGCAGCTTTCTTCACCACAGCCTTCTTCACAGCGGCTTTCTTCACCGCGGCTTTCTTCACCGCGGCTTTCTTTGCTGGTTTGGGGGCTGGCTTCGGAGCTGGTTTGGGGGCAGCCGCTTTCTTGGCGGGAGCCTTTGCCGCAGGAGCGGGCTTGGCCGGGGCTGGGGCGGATTTCGCCGTGGCCTTCTTGACCGGCTTCTTTTGCGGCGGCGCCTCGCCGGCCGGAGACATGGGAGTTGAGACCGCAGGGAGAGTGGTGTGAGCCGGCTCGGGAACCGGCTTTGTCAGTTCGTCGTCGTCTTCATCCTCGGGACCGTACTCGCCGACTTCGGTGGTTACATCGATCTGCTCTTCTTCGTATCCGAAATCGTCGTCGTCATCCGCTGTGAAGCGCAAGCTATCAACCATTATTCGTGCCTCCTGTTGGGCTAACCACACCCTAGAATAACTCGTTTTCTTTGGAAGGCAAGACCCAACTACGCACTTTTTGCCGAAACAAATCGCCTATCTTTCGTTAACGATTGCGGGCGATTCTCATCGAGCCAGGCGCCTTGTTAGTTGGCTGAGGCGCGATGCTTGGCGGTGAGGCTGGCGGTGTGATAGGTGGAGGTGTGAGCTTTTCTCGCCGGGGTGGTTGACGCCGAAGTGGAGGGCGTGCGGCGCGCGGCTAGAGCCTTGCGCGACACCTTGCCGTGAGAGCTGGCGGGCACGGCCCGAGCGGTTGTGCGCGCGACGTGAGAGGCCGCCGGCACCACCAGCATGTCCCCGGCGACCGGTGCTTCACTGGCCGATTCGTTCAGGGCTGCGCGCTGGTTAGCAGACGTTAGCGCGGCCAAGGGTGTCGAATAACGGTGTGCGATCTCGGCCAGCGTTTCGCCCGCCACTACTCGGTGAATTCGCCAGTCCGCCCGATGGCTGGCGGGTACCAGATCAAGAGCCATCTTTACCGTCGCCATGGATCCCTTGGGAACTCGCATTTGATATCCGGCTGGAGCGGCTCCCTTCAGTAGCGCCGGGTTCAGATCCTGGATCTCAGATACCGGCCGGTCGGCCGCGTCAGCGATCAGCGCCATGCTGGTGGGGGTGTCCAGATCGATGGTTTCGTATTCCATCGGGCGATCTGCGTCCAGGTTCTCCAGATCATAGTCCTTGGGGTTCTTGGCCATGATGGTGAGAGCCACAATTAACGGAACGTAGTTGGCGGTCTCGTGCGGCAGAACATTCAAGCGCCGCAATTCCCAGAAGTCCGCGTAGCCGGTGCGCTCCACCGCGCGCTGCACGCAGCCCGGACCGCAATTATAGGCGGCCATCGCCAGATACCAGTCCCCGAACATGGCGTACAGATCGTGCAGATGCTTGGCAGCCGCTCGGGTGGCTTTCTCGGGATCCAGGCGATCATCGGTCCCCGGACCTTGCATCAGCCCGTACTGCCGCCCGCGGAACTGAACAAACTGCCACATCCCGACCGCCTGCTTATTGGAACGAGCGCGCGGCAGGAAGCCCGATTCCACCTGTGCCAGGTAAATCAGCTCCTGTGGCACGCCTTCATCATCGAGGATGCGCTGCACCAGGGGACGGTACCGGCCAGACCGCCGCAATCCCCCCAGCAGAACTTTACGGCCGCGTTCGGTGGAGAAGTAGTGAACATAGCTCAAAACCGCGTCGTTTTCCTGAAGCGGGAGCTGGGAGACGGTGGCTTCGATCTCTTCCTTGACCTTGGGGCGCAGGTTGGGGTCGGTGGGGAACGTCATGTCGAGGATGCTGTCGAGCGGCGACTTGTCGTAAACCACTTCCGGCTGCTCGCTGGCCGCCGCGCCCAGCCCCTCCAGGTCGTAATGGTAGATGGTGTCCGCGATCTGGTCGAGCTCGCTCTCCAGCCGTGGCCGGTCCGGAAGAGTGTCCGGGGCCGAAAGAAGCACATCCAGGGCTGCATCGAATTCATGCCGTGCGGCATCCAAATTACCGAGTTGGTAGAAACGCTTGCCTTCTTCCAGATGAGCGCGGGCGTTGGCCACGCGGCTGTTTACCTCTGCCTGGCGTGAGGCTGTGGCTAATGTTCGCTGCACTAAATCGGGAGACTCGCTGGAATAAAGGTTGAGGGCGACTGCAGGGGGTGCTTCAAAGGTTGGTTCAATCGGGACCGGAGTGGAAGGCAGGAAAGAAAGCTTGAAAGCTGGCTGCTGCTTGGTGGTGGCGCAACCGCTGTTCAGCAGTGCGAGCAACAGGGTTGAACCGGCGATAAACGCCGTCGGGCGGTAACTGAAGGTCATCAAGATCCGTAATTTTGTAACGATCTATTAAATCTCAGAACTCTGAATCTAGTATAGACCGTCATCCGGGGTCAAGCTTATTCTTCCAGGCCTAATAGTAAGCCACCTAACATACCAAGCCTTGCTCGGCTACTTTGTTGATCGGCGGCTACAGGCAATACTGTAGCTCCAAATTCATTTGGAGTGCTTGTCACCGAGGTACTGCACCGGGCTACGGCCCGAAGGTTCTAAGAACCGCGGCCCCCCGGCAGCAGACCCCAGCACCTCACCGAAGACGACCGGTGCGCTACGATTCTACTGAATGGCTTTCATCGCGGTATCGGGTGAACCGGGATGCCGGCATGCGGAGCTGGCCCGGATGGCCGCGCAGCGCCTGGAGTGCGAACTGGTCACCGAATCGGACCTGGACCGCATGATCGCCGCCCAATTTGGAGAGCAGAGCCACACGCCGGGCCAGACCTGGCGGCCATTCGCGGCTTCCATCCTGGCGAGCCTGGGATTGGACCACCGGCACGTAGTAGTGTGCTGCACTGGCGCCGAGATGCTCGCTCGGGATCTCCCTGGGGTTTTCCGCCTTCACGTGGTGGCCCCGGAGTCCGTCCGGCTGGCGAACCTGGTTGCCGACCGGCAGCTCAGCCGCGCCGCCGCCAAAACATATCTTCGAAAAATGGTAGCCGGCAACTCCCAGCTTAGGAAGCGACGGTTTGGGCAGAAGACGAGCCCCGCCACCAGCTTTGACCTGGTGGTGAACGCCCAAGCGATGGGAGCGGCCGAGATGGTGGACGTTTTGGTCACCGCCGTCAGGTCGCAGGGGCTGCTGGACGCCGAGCCGTTTTCGCCCGCGTCCGCTGCCGAGGTGCAGTTTCAAGTCCGGATGCAACTGGCTCGATATGGAATCGTGCCGCCGGATCGGGTTCACGTGGAGCGCAAGGCGTTCGGCCACCCGAGCGAAGAGGTGTTCGCCAATCTGCTCGACTTCTACCGCATTGCGTGGGACTATGAACCCCGCAGTTTTCCATTGCAGTGGGACAAGGACGGCAAGGTGTCCGAAGCCTTCACTCCCGATTTCTACCTGCCCGAATTCGATCTGTATGTGGAACTGACTACCATGAAGCAGGCCAACGTGACCAGGAAGAACCGCAAGATCCGGCTGCTGCGCGCTATCTATCCCCACGTGAACATCCAGGTGTTCTATCAAAAGGACGTGCAGGATCTGGTGATGAAATACCGGCTGCCGGAACGTCTGGCCCGCTGACCATGCCGGCCATCGAGCGCATCCTCTTCACTGAAGAGGAGATCCATCGCAGGATCCGGCAGGTGGCCGCGCAGATCTCCGAAAACTATGCAGGCCGCGAGCTCAAGCTGGTGGGTGTGCTGAAGGGATCGGTATTTTTTCTGACGGCGCTGGCGCGCGAGCTCACCGTAACGGTGACAGTGGATTTTCTGGGTATATCGAGCTTCAGCTCCTCGCGGGCCGCGCCCGGGATGGTCCGGATTTCGAAGGACCTGGACGACGGCATCGAAGGCCAGCATGTGCTGCTGGTGGAAGATATCATCGACACCGGATTCACCACGCGCTACCTGCTGCAGCACTTGTCGGCGCGCGATCCAAAATCGCTCGCGGTATGCACCCTGCTTGATCGCACGCCGCGGCGCATCGTGCAAATCCCTCTGGATTACCGCTGTTTTGAGATTCCGGACCGGTTCGTGGTCGGTTTCGGACTGGACTATCGCCAGATGTATCGGAATCTGAAGTACGTGGCCGTCTTGAATCCGGAGTCCTGACTCAACGAGCTGGGGTGGCACGCGAGTACGAGGAAGCCAGGCGCTCCAGCGACGCATTGAGTTCCTCCTCGGATAGCCATCTCCCCTTCACCATAACGCCCACCCGCCGGCGGAGGTTGGCCACATCTTCGAGCGGATTGGCTTCCAGGAGGATCAGGTCAGCCCGTAAACCCGGCGCTACGGTGCCCCACTGCCTCTGGGCCCCAAGGAATTCGGCTGCGTCACGTGTTCCAGCCCGGATGGCTTCATAGGGCGTGAAACCAACATCCACGAGATTACGCAGCTCTTCATGGACCGAGAATCCTGGCACTATGTACTGGTTGGGCGTATCGGTACCCAACAGGACCTTCGCGCCGCCCTCATGAAGCGCCCTCACAAATTCGTTTCGCTTCTGGTCGTAAAGACGAAGACGGCCGAACTGATATGGCGTCAGTGATGACAGCTGCGGGTTGCTTTTCCACACGGTGATTAGGCCCGGGGGCACAAACCGCATCGACGGCTTGGCGAGCAATCGCGAAGCTTCATCGGCGGGAACGGCGCCCTGATAGAAGACGAGAGTTACGCAGTTCCACGTACCAGCCTGAACGGTTTCAGAAACAAGCTCAGCGGCCTTGCCCGGCGAATTGTCGTTGTCCAAGGCTTCCAAGTAGCCCTCGACGTGTTCGATGGAGCTTTGATGTGCCTTGAGGACCCCTTCCACTCCGACGCGATCTGGGACGTGGCCGTATACGGGCAGGCCGAGGGTCCGTGCAGTCGAGATAATCGCCTGATACACATCCGGCGCTAGTCTGTTATAGACCTTGATGGCGTCGTAACCGTCCCTCTTGTCGCTCTGCACGGCGGCAATAGCCTGAGGGACACTTTCCACAACCCTGCTTAATGGCCTGACCGGCGGATTTCCGTCTGTGATGGGGCCGGTGGTGTAGAGTTGCGGTCCGATGACGGCGCCTTGCTCAATGGAACTGCGGAACGCGAGCGTCTCCGCGCTGCCCCACATGTTCCGAACCGTGGTGACGCCGTTGGCGATGAACAGCGTAGCGGAGTCTTGATTTGTCAGTAGTCCAGCGGTTCGACCGCCTACGAGGTGAAGGTGGACATGCAAGTCCGCCAGACCGGGCATGAGGAACCTGCCGCGGCCGTCGATGCTCTGCGCCCCTTTCGGGACGATAAACGTTCGGGCGGGGCCGATATCGGTAATGCGGCCATCTTTCGTAAGCACTGTAGTGTGGGGGACGAGGCGATTGCTGTCCATCGGCACCACAGTGACATCAACGAACGCGACAGACCGCTTCTGACCATAAAGAGAGAGAGCAGAAAGAAGTAGGACACCGGCCAGTCTGTAGTTCAACACAGGGTGCTTTCTCAAGGAAACTCGAAAACTCGCTGGCCATTGAGATATGTTTCGAGGATCGTCAACTGGCGGGTAGATTCATCCAGCCGAAACCGGACCAGATCGGCGCGATCGCCGGGATTCAGCCCACGCTGGCGATAAGGGACGCGTCCCACACGCGCGGGATTCCGAGTGGCGAGCGTCACCGCTTCGCTCAGGTTAAGCCCCGCGGTCCGCATCACGTTCCCGATGGCTTGATCCATACGCAACGCGGAACCAGCCAGGCGCGAGCCTCCAGCTAATCGGACACTCCCTTCTTCCTTCAACTCGACGTCCACTTCCCCCAATTTGTAAACGCCGGGAGGACAGCCGGCGGGCATCACCGCGTCCGTCACCAGAAGCGACCGCTCCAGCCCCTTGGCGCGCAGCGCGGTATTCAGGAACGGCGGTGGCAGGTGGAATCCATCCACAATAAAGCTGGCCGCCAGGCGATCCTCGGCAAGCTGCTCCCAAATGTAATTGGAGGTCTTCGGCAGCATCACATCGGTCCCGTTGCCCAGATGCGTGGATAGCGTTGCTCCGGCGCTGACAGCGTCGGCGATCTGGGACGCCGAAGCGCGAGTGTGGCCAATGCTCGCGACGACGCCTTTCTCCACAATCTTCTCGATGAAGCGTGGAGCTTCCGGCCATTCGGGCGAAAGCGTCACCAGCCGGATATGGCCCAGAGCAGCATCCTGAAAACGCTGAAACTCGTCGAGATCGGGCCGGCGCACCCAGCGGGCCGGATGAGCGCCGCGCGGGCCGTCGGCCGGAGAAATGTACGGGCCTTCCAGATGGAACGCCTCCATTGCTGAAAATTCGCCGGGCGGAGCTCCTTCCGCAATGGATTCTTTCGCACTCGCCAAATTGCGCAGCGCCGCCGTCATGTTCTCGGGCGACCCGGTAATCACCGTGGGATAAAGCCGTGTCACTCCGCACACGAACTGGGCGCGGATGGATCGCGCGATCTGTTCGCGCGTCAACGCCGCCGAGTTGTAGTCCACGCCGGCGAAGCCATTCACTTGCAGATCAATCCAGCCGGGCGCGATGAAGATGCCATCATTCAGCGGCCGGATCAGGTGGTCCACGATCGTGATGGCCCGCTCGAACGATACTTCGACCGAAGCTCCGCTCGAAACGTCGATACCGTTACATTTCATTTGCACGCCGATTTATACACAAGTTTCCCACAGGCCTTAGAACGCTAAGTACAAGAGTTAATGAGTGGATAAAAGTTGTTGAAAACAGCGAAAACACTATGAAATAAAGCTGGCGCGAAGCCGAAACGCCTGCTAAAACAGAATGCATGATCCCTCGCGAGTGCGATTCCGGCGGTTAATCTCGGGGGAGGTGGCCGTCGGAGTCGCACTTGCGGATCGTCCTTCCGCTAAGTCCGAAGTTTTTCCGGAGAAGCTTGAAAGCCCGTGGCTCAAACCGTCACGGGCTCGTTTTTTGTGATGCGGGCCTCGGGGTTTGTGACGCGGGTAAGCCAGCCGAATTTGTCAGGCGCGTCGCCATGCACGATGCCAAAGAACGCCTTCTGCAGCTTTTCAGCCACCGGACCGCGCGATCCTTTCCCCACCGTGATGCGATCCACCGAACGGATGGGCGTGATCTCGGCGGCCGTGCCCGAGAAGAACACCTCGTCGGCGATGTATAGCATCTCGCGCGGGATAAGGCTCTCGGTGATCGGAATGCCGAGCGATTGGGCGAGCTGCATCACCGAGTCCCGCGTAATGCCGGGCAGGACGGACGCACCAAGCGGCGGCGTTAAGATCTTGCCGTCCCGAACCACAAAAATGTTTTCCCCGGAACCTTCGCTCACATAGCCGGAAGTGTCGAGCGCGATGCCTTCGGCGTAGCCGTTCAGATGCGCCTCCATGCGAATGAGCTGCGAGTTCATGTAATTTGCGCCGGCTTTGGCGAGCGCGGGCAGGGTATTGGGCGCGATGCGCGTCCAGCTGGAGACGCACACATCCACGCCTTCGGCCAGCGCTTCCTCGCCAAGATATTTGCCCCACTCCCAGCAGGCGATGTAGGTTTCCACCGGGTTCCCGAAAGGCAGCACGCCGACGTCGCCGTAACCGCGCAGGACCAGTGGACGGAAATAGCACGAGTCCATCTTGTTGACGCGCACCAGCTCGCTCATGGCGTCGGCCAGTTCGTCGACGGTATGCTTCACTTCGATGCGATAAATTTTGGCGGAATCGAGCAGACGGCGGATGTGTTCGCGCACCCGAAAAATGGCCGGCCCGGAGGGCGTGGCGTAGCAACGGATGCCTTCAAACACCGAGCTGCCGTAGCTGGTGACGTGGGCGAGGACGTGGATTTTGGCATCGTTCCAGTCGATCAAACGGCCGTTATGCCAAATCTTCTCCGTGGGCTTTAACATGCTTCATTATAGCGCTGGGTAGTGTCTGGGAGACACTACGAGCGGTTCAGGAACGTTGCGTCGAAGCTGGAGCGTGTGAGGAAGCGAGGACAGGGGTTGGGGATTGGGGGCTAGGTTTTGTCGGTGAAAAGCTGGGCGAGCGGAACGCTGAGATCGCCGGCGAGAAGCGTGCCACCGTGAGCGATATGCTCTGGATCGCTTCCGGCATGATATTGCCAGCCAGTTTGCTTTTCGGGATCGATGACCCAGCAGAACGGGACGCCCCAGGCGTGGTATTCCTCGCACTTCGCCAGCGTGGCGCCCACGCGATCCTCGGGAGACAAAATCTCCACGCAAAGGAGAACGGGCTCGGTGGGATATGGACCTTGGATTTCAGGCGCGGCGATTACGTCGGGGATTAGGTACTTGGTTGGGCTAAGCAGGACGCGAACTTCGGCCAGTGATTCCACGCCTTGCCGCCGGAGCAGCACTTGTAACATGTACTGAACTAGAGCGTGGAGTTTGGTGGGCATCGCCTTGGGATACAAAACGCCGTCAAGGTATTCGCAATAGGGTTTCTCAGTGCGATGAAGGTAGTCCTCGACAGAGACTATGGTCGTGGCGCTCATGGAACTCTTCCTCAATTATAAGGCTGCTGCAGGGGAACGGCTAACGAGGAAGCCCGGCGAACAATTCTTCCAAACGAACGCTCAGTACGCCAGCCGTGAGGGCGCCGGCGCGTGAGAGGTTCTCTGGGTCGGAGCCCGAGTTATATTGCCAGGCGGTTTGTTTCTCGGGATCGATAACCCAGCAGAACGGCACGCCCCAGGCGTGGTATTCCTCGCACTTCGCCAGCGTGGCGCCCACGCGATCCTCGGGAGACAAAATCTCCACGCAAAGGAGAACGGGCTCGGTGGGGTATGGACCCTCGAAGTCAGGTGCAACGGTAACGTCCGGGATCAAGTATTTTGTCGCGCTCAAACGAAGAGTCAGCTCAGTAAGGGCCTCCGCTCCTTGCTGTCGGAGCAGGACGATTAATAAGGATTGAACGAGTGCGTGCAACTTGGTTGGCATCGGCTTGGGATTCAAGACGCCGTCCACGTACTCGCAGTAGGGTTTCTCCGTGCGGCGAAGGTAGTCCTCAACCGAGACTATTGCCGTGGCGCTCATGGAACTAATTCCATTGTAGGCCGTCTAGATGCCCAGAGGGGCGAGGCGTGCGAAGATGGTAATGACGTGGCAGTAAAAGTCCAGGTCCCTAAAAAGGCCAAAGCGGTGCGATTTGCGATGCACCCGATTGGCAAGATTCTCCTCGTTCTGCTGGTGCTGGGTTTCACTACCGGTCTGGCCGTGTTCACGTTCTATTACGTGAAGTACTCGCGGCTAATCGAATCGAAGCTCGCGGCCGGCCCGTTCGCCAACACATCCATGCTATTCGCTGCGCCCCGCACCGTGGACGTTGGGGATGTCGCCGATCCGCAGGAGATTGCCACCGACCTGCGGCGCAGCGGGTATAGCGAATCATCCAGCAACCGCATGGGCTACTTCACTTTGAAGCCCGACGAGATCGACGTATACCCTGGCCCCGATTCGTACTTCAAGCGGGACGAGGGTGTCATTAAGTTTACCGGCCACAAGGTTCGGCAAATTATTTCGCTGGCCGACAATACGGACCGCACCGAGTATACGCTCGAGCCCGAGCTGATCTCCAACCTGTTCGACAAGAATCGCGAGAAGCGGCGGCTGGTGAAGTATGAGGACATTCCCCCGGTGCTGGTCCACGCCGTAGTCTCAGCCGAAGATAAGCGCTTTTTCCAGCACTCGGGCTTCGACCCCATCCGCATCATTAAAGCAGCTTACGTCGACGTGCGCGAGCATCGTTACGCGCAGGGCGCTTCCACGCTGAGCCAGCAACTCGCGCGCAGTTTCTGGCTGGATAGCGACAAAACCTGGCGGCGCAAAATTCCCGAAGTGCTGATCACCATGCACCTGGAGCAAAAGCTCAAGAAGGAGCAGATTTTCGAATACTACGCGAACCAGGTCCCGCTGGGCCATCGCGGAAGTTTCGGCATCCGCGGCTTCGGCGAGGCGGCGCAGGTTTTCTTCGGCAAGGACGTCAGCAAGTTGACCCTGCCGGAAGCGGCCACCCTGGCCGGCCTGATTCAGCAGCCCAGTTTCACCAATCCCTTCCGCTGGCCGGAACGGGCCCGCCAACGCCGCAACGTGGTGTTGAAGCTGATGCGCGAGAACGATTACATCAGCGACGCCGAGTATGAAAGCGCGAGCGCAGCGCCCATGGAGCTGGGCAAGCAAGGAATGGAATCCACCGAGGCGCCTTTCTTCGTCGACCTGGTGAACGACGCGCTGCTCGACAAGTTCCCCGATTACAACTTCCAGTCCAATACCTATCGCATCTACACCACGCTCGATCCGAACTTGCAGCACGATGCCGCCGAAGCGGTGCGCATCGGAATGGAAGAGGCGGATAAGCTGATCGCCAGGCGAAAAAAGAAGGATCCAAGCTATCCCGATCCGCAGTGCGCCCTCATCGCACTGGACCCGCAGACCGGCGAGGTACGCGCTCTCATCGGCGGCCGGAACTACGGCACCAGCCAGCTGAATCGGATTCTGGCCAAGCGCCAGCCAGGTTCGTCATTTAAGCCGTTCGTCTACGCCACCGCGCTGAACAGCGCGCTTTCGAACGGCGGGCAGGTGTTCACGCCGGCCACCATGATCCTGGACGAGCCCACCACGTTTTACTACGACGGCAAGCCGTATGAGCCCAGCAATTTTGAGCACAAGTTCTTCGGCAACATCGGGCTGCAAGATGCCATCGCGCACTCCTTGAACGTCGCCACCGTAAAGCTGGCCGAAGCCACCGGCTACGACAATATCGTGGACCTGGCGCGGCGCGCCGGAATGAACGTGGAGATTCACCCCACGCCTTCGGTGGCGCTGGGCGCCTATGAAGTGACGCCGCTTGAGATCGCCGGCGCCTACACCATCTTCGACAATCACGGCGTTTACTCCAAGCCGTACTTCGTTTCCGATATCGCAAGCGACCATGGCTCCATCATTTTCGACAACAAGCCGGAGCATCGCGATGTGCTGGATCCGCGCGTGGCGTTTTTGATGGACCAGCTTCTCGAGGAAGTGGTGCGCAGCGGAACGGGCGCCAGCGTCTGGAGTAGAGGCATCAATTTCCCCATAGCGGGAAAGACCGGAACGTCGCACGACGGCTGGTTCGCCGGATTCACCTCCAAGCTGATCTGCATCGTGTGGGTGGGATTCGATGACAACCGCGAATTGAATCTGGAAGGCGCGCATTCCGCGTTGCCGGTGTGGGCCGAGTTTATGAAGCGCGCTCACGAGCACCGGGAATACCGCAACGTCAGCGAATTCGAAGCGCCTGCCGGAGTGGTGGGCGTGCAGATCGATCCGGCTTCCGGCCAGCTGGCAACCCCCGCCTGCCCCAGGGTGCGAACCGAGTATTTTGTCGACGGCACGCAACCGGTGGAGCAATGCCAATTGCACGGCGGCGGTGGAACCCGCGTGGCTGGCTGGGAGACTGGACAGCCGGCTCGGCCGTCAGACCCCGCCGCGTCCGCCAACTCTTTTGCCGTGCCGCCCCAGCAGCGTGCCGCCCAAACCGCGCCGCCCACGCCCGATTCGGTAGAGCAGCCCCAGCCTCCCAAGAAACATAAGGGCTTTTTCGAGCGCCTTCGGGGTATATTCAAATAATCGGTTCTTGCCGAAAGTGATAATGTAGGAGCTAAAGCTTCTGAGACGGGATCGTCAGAGCCTTCCGTGAAAGCATGATCCGGGGAGGTGACCATGGTTTCCAGTTATTGGCTAGTGGCAATTGGCCTAGCGACCACGCACGCGTTTCTCGCCGCTGCAGACGGACAAGTGGCCTCGTCCACGCCGCCCTCCAGCGGTTTCCTCAACTCATCCGATACCGGATTGAACACGCCCGCTCCCAAAAAGACCGCTGTGGACCTGACGCCGGAGATGCGCGGTGACATCTTCATGGCGGAAAAGAGGTACCGGGAGGCGGCCGAGATGTATGCGGACCATTCCAAGGGGTCGGCGGTGATGCTCAATAAGACCGGCATCGCGTATCATCAGATGCTCCAATTGAACAGCGCGGAAAAATATTACCGCCAGGCGCTGCGCGTAGATCCGAAGTACTCGGAAGCCGTGAACAACCTCGGTACCATCTATTACGCCAAGAAAAGCTACCGGCGCGCGATTGGTCAATATAAGAAAGCGCTCCGCATGACCCCGGACTCGGCCTCTGTGTGGAGTAATCTCGCGATGGGTTACTTTTCCCGTAATGACGTGGAGCGCGCGCAGGAAGCCTTGCGAAAGGCGCTGATGCTGGACCCGGATGTTTTTGAACATCGCAGCACGCAAGGTGTCTTGCTGCAGGAGCGCAGCGTGGGGGAACGAGGCAAGTTTCACTACTACCTGGCGCACACTTACGCTTTGGCAGGCAGGAGCGATCTAGCCTTGCAATATATCCGCAAGGCGCTCGAAGAGGGCTTCAAGGAACGCAAGAAGATCGAGGAAGATCCGGCCTTCGCGCAGATGAAAGAGCTTCCCGAATTCAAGGAATTGATGGCGAGCGAGCCGCGTGTTTTGTAGGCGCGCCGAAGCCCTCGTCATCAGCACAATTCTTCTCCAATCGATCCTGATACTGCCGGTCCTGATACTGAATGGTTGCGCCCGTTCGCGGGCCGCTTCCGTCCAGCGCCTCGGCGTGATGCCGATCGAGAATCTCAGCTCCGATGCGCAATTGGATTGGCCCAGCCGTGCCGCAGCCGCGGTAGTGGCCTACGATCTGGCCGGTGCCAGGAATATCTTCGCGAAACAGGTGGATTCGTTATCCGCCGCGCAATCCATGCAAGCGTCGCGCGTGCTGCAGGGATATTTCTTCGAACGAAATGGACGCATCGGCATTCGCGCCACGCTAGAGGAACTGGTGAATTCCAGGGCGGTCGAGAACTTCGAGATCGATGGACCAGCTTCGGCCGGCTTCCTGCCCCTGGCCAATGAACTGGCGCGCAGGCTGAGCCCGGATGCTCGCAAGTTCGGCACCAGCAATGAGAATGCGTTTCGATTTTACGGTCAGGCGCTGGCTGCCAGGGATGCGCAAGACGCGCAGCGGGCGCTCGAACAAGCCACCGGCGCCGACCCTGGCTTTGCCGCCGGATTTCTGGACCGCGCCAAGCTGCTGGCCGAGACCGGGGATCGCGAGCGCGCCCGCCAAATGGTCGAAGCCGGAGAGCGAGCCAATCCAGATCAGATGGAACGGGCCAATTTGGAATATGTCGCAGCTTCGGCGAGTGGAGACGCCGCTAGCCGGATCAGAGCGTTGGAGTCTCTCACTCAGGCTACTCCGGCCAACGCGAACATCTTCGTCGATCTCGCCGAGATGCGCTTCCGCGGCGCGAGTTCCAGCCGGCGGCCATGGAATATCGGGCAGCCGCGCGTCTGGATCCGGACGATCCGCAAATCTGGAATCAGCTCGGCTATGCGCTGGCGTGGGCGAAGGATTTGAGCGGCGCGCGCCAGGCGCTTGCGCAATTTCAAAAGCTGTCACCGGAAGATCCCAACGCGCTCGATTCGGCTGGCGAAGTGAGTTACATGCGGGGTGACTTCCAGGCCGCTCAGGAGTATTTTGAGCGCGCGGCCGCGAAGAATCCATCGGAATGGGTGAAGGCCGCCGAAGCGCGCCTGATGCTGGGCGATCGCGCCGGAGCGGATGCGCTGCTCGCGAAGAGCGGCGCCCCTGGTTATCAAATGGCGCAATGGAACTTTCTCACCGGCCGGCGCACACTGGGGTTGGCTCAAATGGAGGGGTTGGCTCAAATGGAGAAACTTGCGTCCGCGTCGGATGGCGATCTGCAGGCGTTCGCGTTCAGTCAGCTTGCGATCTGGAAGTTGGAAATGGGCGACAGCAAGGCGGCAGCGGACTTGGCCAATGAAGCTGCCATGCGCGCCCGCAGTCCACAGGCACATCGCATCGCCGGGTTGTGCCTGCACATTACCTCGGGCGGGGCGGGCGACGCCTTCGCGCTACTGTTCGCGAAAAAGTTCCGAGAGGCGATCCCGTTGTTGCTGGCTGGGTATCGGGAAACCAATCCGTCCGTGGATGGCGAGCTGCGAACGCTGCTCGCGTGGGCGTACGTTGAAACCGGGGCAATCGACCAGGCGGCCAGCTTGCTGGACCCGTACCCTTTGCCGCTATCATCTGGCGAGCCCCTTTTTGCTTCGCTGATTTTTCCGAGGTATTTGTCCTTGCGCGGAACCGTTCTGCGGCACCAAGGGAAAATTGACGAGGCTAAGCAGAGCTTCGAGCTCTACTCGAAATACCAGGACCAGCCGGAATCCAACGCTACGAAGTGACCGCTTTATGTTCCCAGGGCTTGTCAGCGTCGCCTTGATCGCGGTGCTGCACCCTATCATATAAATGCAGATCGGACGTGGTGCCCAGGCTCTGGTTGTACAAGCTGGTCAGGCCCAGCCCTTCCTTTAAGTCTTCTTCAAACGCGTGCAGAGCTTTGAGCTGCGTGGCAAGAGCGGGCGCGGTGCGTCCCGTGGGACTTTTCCAAAACATCTGAAAACCGCGATTCACCAACAGGCCAATCTCATCGCCCAGCACCAGGCCTGCTTTGTTAACGCGCGGATGCTCACCCGCGCCACGGTCCTCGATAATCGCGCCGATGCCATCGCGAATGATCTGCGCCTTGCCCGATCCCGCGGGACTGGTGCTGAAGCCGAGCTTCCGCAAACCATCAATGCGCTCGGTAAATGTCAGTTCGTGAGGTTTCTCTCGGCGGAAGAACATGCACTCACTATAATGACAGAACGCGCTTTCGCGCAGTAGTTGATGCAGTATCTGATGCAAACCGCGAACGCCTGGCGATTCTGCTGCGTTACTATTCATGTGATGCTCCGCGCAGCGCTCCTCGGTCTTCTTCTTTCCTTCTCCCTCCCAGCGCAAACCACCATCATTCGCCTCGGCACCCTGGTTCCCAAAGGCTCGCGCTGGGACGAGATCCTCATCAACATGGGCGAAGAATGGAAGAAAGCTTCCGGCGGAAAAATCGAGCTCAAAATATATCCCGGCGGCGAGCAGGGCGACGAACCCGAAATGGTCCAGAAGCTTCGCATCAAGAAGCTGCAAGCGGTGGCGCTCTCGGGGGCGGGCCTGAGCGGCATCGACCCCGACGTGGCCGCGCTGCAAATTCCCATGATGCTCTCCTCTTATGAAGAGCTCGACTACGTTCGCGACCACATCGCGGAGCGTCTCGAAAAAGGCCTCGCCCAGCGCGGTTTCATCGTTCTGAACTGGGGCGACGCCGGCTGGATTCATTTCTTCACCAAGCAGCCCGCCTCCCGTCCCGATGACATTCGCCGCATGAAACTCTGCGTTCTGCAGGGCGACACCGCCACCTTCCAGCTCTATAAAATTAACGGATTCGAGCCCGTTTCGCTCGCCGCCACGGACATCCTCACCGGCCTGCAAACCGGCCTCATCGACGCATTTCAAGCCCCTCCACTGGTGGCTCTGAGCAACCAATGGTTCGGCGGCGCGAAGAACATGCTCGACATCAACTTCGCCCAACTGGTCGGCGCAACCGTGATCACCAAGGACGTCTGGGACAAGATCCCCGCGCCCGTCCAAAAGGAAATGATGCAATCCGCGCACACCGCCGGAGTCGCGCTGCGCGACGAAATCCGCAAATCGGAAGCGGGCTCCATTCCCCTCATGCAGCAGTTCGGGCTCAATGTCGTGCATGCCGACCCTAAGGCCGTCGCCGAATGGCGTCAACTCGCCGAGAGTATCTGGCCCAAGCTGCGCGGCGCCGCCGTCCCGCCCGACCTGTTCGATGAAGTGAAGCGTCTGCGCGACGACTATCGAAAAACTCACCACCCAACCCTGTGAGCGCAACTCTTCCTCCGGAGAACACCGCACCCGCTACGCCGCTGCAACTCTTCGAGGACTCGTTCTCCATCGTCGCGCTCTCTCTTATGACCGCACTCCCGGTCATCGAAATGGTCGCGCGGCAGTTTCGCTGGTCCGGCATCCCCGGCTCGGCCGTTATCGTGCAACAGCTCACGCTTTGGATCGGCATGCTGGGCGGCATGCTGGCCTCTCGATCCGGTCGCCTGCTCGGGCTCTCCTCTTCCACCTTCCTCCCCGAATCCTGGCTCGCCCCAGCGAAAATTTTCTGGAGCGCCGCGCTCGCCGCCGTCTCCACCTGTCTCGCTTATGCGAGTTGGGTTTTCGTCCAGAGCGAACGCGAATCCGGCAGCTACCTTCTCCCCGGCCTTCCTAAATGGACCGCGCTGGCCATCATGCTCGTCGGCTTCGCGGTCATTGCGCTGCGCGCCGTTTGGAACGCAAGTGATCGCTGGTACAGCCGCGCCATCGCCGCCCTCGGTCTCTTCATCCCAGCTTTGTTCGGCTACGCGATCCCCACCGGGTTGCCCGGCATCCTCCCGCTCTCGTTCGCTCTCCTCGCCCTCGCGACATTCGTCGGTCTCCCGATCTTCGCCGTCTTCGGCGGCCTCGCGCTCCTGCTCTTCTGGTCGAGCGGCACGCCGGTAGCATCAGTCCCGGTCGAAATGTACCGCCTGGTTGCCTCTCCCTTGCTCCCGTCCATCCCGCTCTTCACGCTGGCCGGATATTTCATGGTGCAAGGGGGCGCGACTAAGCGGCTGCTCCGCGTCTTCACCGCGCTTTTCAGTTGGATCCCCGGCGGACTCGCCATCGCCACCGTCGCCATCTGCACCGTCTTCACTTTCGCCGGCTCGGGTCTCACCATCCTTTCGCTCGGTGGCCTGCTCGTGCCGATGCTCATCAAGACCCGCTATCCGGAAAATTTTTCCATGGGCCTGCTCACCTCCTCCGGCTCCCTCGGCCTGCTGTTTCCCACCAGCGTTCCGGCTATCCTTTATTGCGTCTATTCGCAAACGCCCATCGATCGCCTTTTCACCGGCGCCATTCTCCCCGAACTCGTCATGATCTCGGCCATCGCTTTTGTCGGCGTGCGCATGGGTATCAAGTGCGACGCCGTTCGCGAACCCTTCTCCGCGCGTGAGGCCGCCGCGGCCGTCTGGAGCGCTAAGTGGGAGCTTGCCTTGCCCGCCATCATGATCGTCGGGCTCTTTGGTGGTTTCGGAACATTGACCGAAGCCGCGGCCCTCACCGCCTTCTGCGCCTTCATCGTCGAAGGCTTCATCTATCGCGACCTCAAGCTCTCGCGCGACTATCGCGAAGTCTTTGTCGAATGCGCCACCATCGTCGGCGGCATCTTATTAATCCTGGGCGTGGCACTCGGGTTCACGAATTACCTGGTCGACGCCGAAGTCCCCTCTCGCCTGATCGATTGGGTGCAGATGCACGTCCAGTCCAAATATCTTTTCTTATTGCTTCTCAATATCGCGCTGCTGGTGGTGGGTGCGTTGATGGACATCTTCGCCGCAATCCTGGTGGTGGTGCCGCTGCTCAAGCCGCTCGCCGCCGCCTATCACATCGATCCGGTGCAGATGGGCGTGATCTTCATCGCCAACCTCGAGCTCGGCTACCTGCACCCACCCGTCGGCATCAACCTGTTTCTCTCCGCCTACCGCTTCAAGAAACCGATGGGCACCATCATTTGGGCCACGGTCCCATTCCTCGCGATCCTGGCCGCCACCGTGCTCCTGATCACCTACGTCCCCTGGCTGACCACCGCGCCGCTGCACTGGTTGGGGAAGTAATTGGCGGTTGGCGATTAGCGATTGGGTTTCCAGGCACGGCGTGGCGCATGCACTCGTGCCCGAACACGTTCATAGAGAGAGCCGTCAAGGGCATCGCTGAAGCTGATTCTTTCGAGGAGTAGCATATCTAAAGTTCGGCTACGGCCCAGGCCGCTGCCGCATGTTTCGCAGCTGCCGCTCAAGTGCTGCAACATCGTTCAGTATCTGATCTTCGACGGTGGGATCGATGACGGGAAACGCTGCCCATGGTTTTTCTTCGGCCAAATCCACCTTGAGGCATTCAAGTTCATCGGCGGGCAGACCATCCGCACCCATCGTCTCCATCCAGTCACGCTGGGCGCGCCCAATCGAATCGTAGTAACTGCGTAGCTGCTGATTCTTTTCAATCAGTTTTCGTTGGCATCGTTCAATTTTAGTTTGAGCGTGGCCCTTGTCTGTAAGCAGGTCTGACGCCGGCTGAAACCCGCCTTTGGTCTTGTTCATGCCTGTGGTGTGCACGACGGGCCGGATTGTTCTCATACAACCCCGCTGTGACTGGCCCAAATCGGTTCGAACTCAGTTCGGCACGCGCCGGATCCCTCGCATC
Source organism: Bryobacterales bacterium (assembly GCA_963781905.1). GTDB lineage: Bacteria > Acidobacteriota > Terriglobia > Bryobacterales > Bryobacteraceae > Palsa-89. The sequence goes on along the minus strand of CAWAHZ010000010.1, from coordinate 1,398,320 downwards.
TGCGAGAAGTGCCGATCGAACGCAAAAGCGCTCGAAATACCCATACGTTGCATCAACACGTAACTCGTGCAGTCTGTGAAGCTCCATCCCTTATCGCTGTGTGATCGGAAGATCGCCCAAGCTTGGGCTATGTCATCCTTGGCTAGGAAAAGCAATTCCGCGAGGCGCTCGCCAAACAATGCCTGTCCCACCTCAAGCGCGGTCTGCCTTTTGTACCGCGCCCCGATCAGCGTCAGGGACTCGTCCACAACGTAGTCGCTCGTGACCAGATGATCGTTATTGGAACCCAGCCATCGTTGTGCCGACGCGTAATGCACGTCCACCTCGACGAACAAAGCAACCCACGCGCCCGTGTCGACGAAAGTCACTCCTGCAATTCACCGTAAAGCACGCTATCGTGCTCCTCATGGGTAATCCACTTCTTGCCTTTATCCGGTTTCCCCTTCTTGATCGAAGCCAATGTTCGGAGGGCTTGTCTGCGGTACCGCTCGTCGGAATAATCGCCGACGATCGGCTTGCGCCTACGAATACTGATGTCCTCGGGACGGATACCGATCAGGCAGGCCACGGGCTTACCCCGGGACGTGATCACAATGTCCTCCTTAGCAGCTAGCCGTAGCAACTCAGAGGTCTTGTTCTTTAGTTCGCGAACTTGTGCAGTCTTCATGCTTGTGGCCACATCCGTAGCTACATCGTATCATTCCAGCTCGTCCTCCCGATTCCCAGTCGCATCCTCAGCCCCTCGATCCTCGTTCAGCGTGCCTGGTGCGCCAATCCCCAATCCCAGCGATGTCCAAGGGACATCGCCCCGGCCCAGCAGATGTCCTCCGGACATCTGCCCTGTGATAAGATCCGATCTTGACAATCTTGTTAACTGGAGCGACACAGCGTGAAAGTTTACGAAGGTTCCGACATCCGCAACATTGCCCTTATCGGTCACGGTCATAGCGGCAAGACGACCCTGACCTCAGGCTTTCTCTACACCGCCGGCGCCACCAACCGGCTCACCCGCGTCGATGAAGGCAACGCCGTCACCGACTTCGACGACGAGGAGGTGCAGCGCAAAATAACAATTTCCACCGGCGTGGCTTTCGCCGAATGGGCCAAGAAGAAAATCAATCTTCTGGATACGCCCGGCTTTAATATTTTTCTGAATGACACCAAAGCTGCGCTCGTCGCGGCCGACGCTGCGCTGGTAATTGTGGATGGCGTCGCGGGCGTTGAGGTCCAAACGGAAAAGGTCTGGAGCTTCGCCGACGAGTTCAATCTGCCTCGCGCCATCTTTATAAATAAGCTCGATCGCGAACGCTCCTCGTTTGACCGCGCGCTAGCCAGCGTGCAGAGTGTCTTCGGCCGCCTGGCCGTTCCCGCCCAGCTTCCCATCGGCGCCGAAAAGGATTTCAAAGGCATCGTCGACACCATTCGCATGAAGGCCTACACCTACACCGCCGATGGCGACGGCAAGGGCAAGGAAGTCCCGATCCCAGACGATCTCGCAGAGCCCGCGCAGAAGGCGCACGAAGTGCTGGTCGAGATGGTGGCTGAAGGCAACGACGCGCTGCTCGAAGAGTTCTTTGAAAAGGGAACTCTGCCGGTGGAGCACATCATCGATGGCCTGCGCCAGGCCATTCGCGAGCGCCGCATTTATCCGGTGCTCTGCGGCTCCGCGCTGCACAATGTCGGCTCCGATCAGCTCATGAACTTCATCATCGAGAACTTTCCCGCGCCCACCGAGCACGAGCCCATCTCCGGCACCATGAACGGCGGCAGCGAAGTCCAGCGCGCCATCAAGAACGATGCGCCGGTCTCCGCCTTCGTCTTCAAGACCGTGGCCGACCCTTTCGCCGGCCGTGTCACTTACTTTAAGGTGATTTCGGGCGTTATCAAGAACGATGCCAATCTCGTCAACGCCCGCAGCGGCGCAACCGAGCGGCTGGCGCACGTCGGCTCTCTGGAAGGCAAGACCATCGAGCCGGTCACTGAGCTCAAAGCCGGAGACATCGGCGCCGTGGCAAAGCTCAAAGAAACCGTCACCGGCGACACGCTCTGCGACAAGCCGTCTATCATTGCCTATCACGCCGTTCATTTGCCTGAGCCGTCCATCGCCTTCGCCATTTCAGCCAAGAGCCGCCAGGATGAAGACCGCCTCGGCAACGCCGTCCAGCGCATCCTCGAAGAAGACCAGTCTCTGCGCTTTTATCGCGATCCGCAGACCAAGGAGTTTTTGCTCGCGGGCAGCGGCCAGCAGCACGTGGAAGTGATCGTCAGCCGTTTGAAGAAGCGCTACGGCGTGGATGTTGAGCTGCACGCTCCCAAGATTCCTTATCGCGAAACCATTCGTGGCAGAGCCGAAGTGCAGGGCCGCCACAAGAAGCAGACCGGCGGCCACGGCCAGTTCGGCGACTGCTGGGTTCGTTTTGAGCCGCTCCCGCGCGGAGGCCGGTTCGAATTCGCCAATGAAGTTTTCGGCGGCGCTATCCCGCGCAACTTCATTCCCGCCGTGGAGAAGGGGCTGGTGGAAGCCGCTGCCAACGGATTTCTGGCCGGCTTCCCGATGGTGGACTTCAAGGCGACGGTTTATGACGGTTCCTATCACGACGTGGATTCGTCCGAAATGGCCTTCAAACTTGCCGCTCGCAAAGCGTTCAAGGCAGGAATGCAGGCCGCCAAGCCGGCCATCCTGGAACCCATCATGAACGTGAATATTCAGGCGCCGGTGGAATATGCGGGCGATCTGATGGGCGACTTAAACAGCCGCCGTGGCCGCATTCAGGGCATGGACACCAAGGGCGGCACGCAAATCATTCGCGCCCAGGTGCCTATGTCTGAAATGCTCACGTATCAAAACGATCTCATTTCCATGACGCAGGGCCGCGCCTCTTATCAAATGGAGTTCGATCATTACGATTACGTGCCTCAACTCCAGGCCGACAAAATCGTCGCCGCCGCCAAGGCCGCCAAGACCGGCGAGGAAGAAGAAGAGGAATAATCTCCACTTACCTCTGAAATGAGATAGCATTTCTGGGTAAGTGCTGGAATTCCGCTACGCCCTGCGTTCGCTCTCGAAGCAGCCGGGGTTCTGCATCTCGGCCATCCTGACGCTGGCGCTCGGCATCGGTGCGAATACCGCCATGTTCAGCGTCTTCGATGCAGTAATTCTGCATCCGCTGCCTTATCGCGATCCAAGCCGTCTGGTTCTGGTCTGGCAAACGCCACCGAATCGCCAGGAGAATCCCGTCTCCGGCGTGGTCTATCGGGAGTGGCTGAAGCAAGCCCGTTCTTTCCATCCATTGCTCGGAATGCACAACGTGTATTTCAATTTTCGACGGGGCAATGAAGCCCAGCAATTGCTCGGCGCGCAGGTCTCGCGAGGATTCTTCTCCGCGCTCGGCCTCTCGCCCGTCCTCGGCCGCGAATTTCGCTCGGGGGAAGAACAAGCCGGCCATAATCATGTCGCGGTGGTGAGCTACAGTCTCTGGCAGCGGGAGTTCGCCGCCGACCTGCATGCTCTCGGAGTCTCACTAAACCTGAACGGCGAGCCTTATACCCTCATCGGTGTGGCTCCGCCGAACTTCGACGAATCGCTTGCCATGCGCGGCGTCGAAGTATGGACTCCGCTTTCCTTGGACCAAGCTGCGAATTTGCGATCGAACAACATGGCCGTCATTGGCCGCCTGAATCCCCACGTCACGATCCAAGAGGCGAACCGAGAAATGCAAGTGATCGCCAAACGTGTGGAGGCCGCGTTTCCGGATCTGTACCACGGCTGGTCCGCCAATGTGGCGTCTCTTGAGGACTACGGCACCGGCAAACTTCGAGCTACCGTCGCGGCCTTGCTCATCGCTGTTGGTATGGTGCTGTTGATCGCCTGCGTGAACGTTGCGAATCTGCTGCTCGCGCGCTCCGAAGCCCGGCGCAAGGAAGCTGCCATTCGTGTAGCGTTGGGCGCCAGCCGCTTGCGATTATTGCGCCCTTTGCTTACCGAAACCACGCTGCTCGCCTTCGCCGGGAGTCTCGCCGGAATAGCACTGGCGTGGGGCGGATTGCGCCTGCTCATCGCTCTGCGCGCCGTGGAACTCCCCGGTCTGGGCAACGCCGGACTGAATGTTCGCGTGCTGGTCTTTACCGTCGCGGTCACTGCGGCCACGGGCCTGCTGTTCGGTTTGCTTCCTTCGCGCCAGCTTCTTGGGGGCAATCTGAGCCAGGCCGTTCGAGAATCGGGGCGCGGCGCCGTCAATACTCGCCGTGGCCGCGGTTCGCGCAACATTCTCGTGATTTCAGAAGTGGCGCTTTCTTTGATGCTGCTGGCGGGAGCCGTTATGATGGCGCGCAGCCTGCTTTGGCTCCAAAACGAAAATCGCGGATTTGTTTCAGATCATCTACTGACTTTCCGTGCGTCTTTCCTGGCCACGGACTTTCCGAACGCGCCATCCATAGCGGTGTACTATCGGTCGCTGCTCGATCGGATCGGCGCTATACCCGGCGTCCGCTCAGTTGGTTCCAATACCAATATGCCGCTGGATGGCGCTGTGCTTACTGGCGAGTATTTTCGTGTGCCTGACGCCGCGCCGTCTCTCTCCCAGCGTCCTTCCGCCTCTTGCAATCTGATCAATAACGGCTATTTTCGCGCGCTCGGAATTCCGTTGGTGCAGGGCAGGGAATTCGACGCCCGCGACGGCGCGGATGGCCCTGCTGTCGCGATCATCAGCAGGTCGCTCGCGCGGCGCTATTTCCCCGGCCAAAATCCCATCGGGCGCAAACTCATGGTCGCGAGCCCGAGCAAGAGCGTGGTCGAAGTGACGCGCGAAATCGTCGGCGTTGCGGCCGATATTCGTTATCTGACGCGCACCGCTGACGAATCGCTTGAAATTTATCTGCCCTATGTTCAGACCACGTGGCCCAATATTCACGTGCTGATCCGCACCATCGGCGATCCATCGAGCATTGCCCCCGAATTGCGAGCCCTCCTTCGCGAACCGGGCTTGAACCGGCAGTCCATCGCAGGCTTGGCCAGCATGCAGGAGCTGATATCCGCCCTGAACGACAAACCTCGTCTCAACTCCCTTCTGGCCGCGCTGTTTGCCGCCATCGCGCTGCTGCTCGCGGGCGTGGGGATCTACGGCGTGGTCTCTTACTCTACTTTGCAGCGCGCGCAGGAAATTGGTATTCGCATGGCGCTCGGAGCTTCGCCGCGCGAGATCGTCCAATGGATTCTCGGCCAGGCTCTGGTCTTGACCGTCGCCGGACTCGCCGCTGGATTGCTCTGTTACCTGGCTCTCTCCCGTGCTTTGGTGGGTTTGCTTTATGGCGTCCGCACTGGCGACGGCCTTTCGCTACTTTTCGCCGTCTTGGTTTTAGGATCCATCGCGCTCGTTGCCAGTTATATTCCCGCGCGCCGGGCCGTGCGTGGCGATCCGCTTGCCGCCCTGCGATCTGAATAAGTTGGAACCGGCGTGGTGGCAATCGCGTAATTCTTCACAAGGAGTATTGCGCTAATGCCATTCGCGCCTTCGAATTCTTCGAACGATCTTGCAGGCGTCAGCCGCCCCATGGTGCAGGCTCTATTCGTCGCGAGCTGCCTGCTCTCCGTTGTTTCCTGGTACACCACGTTCGAAGGGATGCGCTTGTATCTGTCGGTCTGGTTTTCGGTGCTGGCGTCCATCGGATTGCAGACCGCGCTGGTGCTGGTGGCCTGGCTCATCGGCTTCAGCTCGTCACTCGGCGCCGCTTCTTCGGTCACGCGTCACTTGGGCCGCCGCGCGTTGTTGATCGGTGTCTATGTCGTTACGGCCATCGTTTCGATCGCGTTCTCCTACACCAGTCTCTATACCTGGTTCAGCGCGCGTGAGCGGCCCGCCAGCATCGAGCGCAAGCTCTATGACGCTTTGAATGGCTCCGCCGGACAAACCGGCAAACTGCTGACGGCCGCCATCGGAGAACAGCAAAAGCATGTCCTCGCGCTCCAGGAGATGACGGAAGCCGAGAAAACGCACGGCCTGATTTCTCGCGCCCAGGATGCCGATCCCTACCTTGCCAACGTTCGCGCAGCCGTCGCGCGCGAAGCCCAGACCTACGCTGAGAATTACCAGGAAGGCGCGGGCGCGGGCATCCGCTACTCGGCCTTCGATCGCTACACCAAGCTGGCCGAACAATCCCTGGCGAGGATGGACCGCTCGCAAACGGAATTGGCTGGCTTTGTTTCAAACACGCGGCCGCTCGATGCCACCGAAAAGCAGCTGCAAGCTTATCGACAGGTTTATGACCAAGTTCCATGGAACGATATCGGGGAGACGCTTCACTCCGGCCAGCTCGTCAAACCGCCCATTCCGGATTACGGCGATTTCGTCGACCGCACCGTCTCCGGGCAGGAAGATCTTCTCGTCGCGTTCCAGGAGCTGTTCACCGCTCCCACCGCTCGGCACATCTTTGCTTTGATGTTGGCCGCCTTCATCGACGTGGTCGTGTTTCTGCTGGCATTCGCCACCGGCCCGTACTTCTTCGGCTCCATGGAACACCGCTGGATCTCGGCTGGCGCGGCGCTGGAGGGCCTGGATCACCAGATTTTCACGCGCGATTTCCTGCGCAAACTCACTCCCGGCCCGCGCGGCATGGCCAGGGTGGACGCCTCCTTGCTGACGCCCGGCGAACAGCAGCTCTGTCTGCTGTGGGCTGCCAAGAAACTAGCGGTGGTGGTGGAGGAAGACGGCCGGATGTACTACATGCTGGAGCAAGGGATTCACGAACAGTTGCTTGAGTCGCTCGCGTCCCAGGGATTTCCCATGCGTGCGTCGGCGGCGGCTTCGCGCTAACGGCGGCCTTTTTTGCGGGTCCGCTCCCGCTCCACCAGCGAAAACGTCAGCTTGTGCTCCACCGGATCGACACGTTCCAAAAGAACGTTCACCGTATCGCCGATGCAAAATTCGCGCCGGGTTCGCTGCCCGACAATCTTGCGGGTGTTCTCTTGAAACATATATCGATCGTTGGGCAATGTATCGATGGGTACCAGTCCTTCCACGAACAGGTTCTCGAGCTCAACGAAGAAACCAAACCTGGTGGTACTGGTGATCAGGCCACGAAACTCCTCGCCAACTTTGGCTTCCATGAAGCGTGCCTTCTTCCACTCCACCAGTTCCCGCTCGGCATCGGCGGCGCGCCGCTCGGTCTCCGAACAATCGTGCGCGATCAGCTCCAGGCGTTCGGGTGCGATCAGATCGCGCGTGCCATCGAATGAGGCGTCCAAGAGCCGATGCACGATCAGATCCGGATACCTCCGGATGGGCGAAGTGAAGTGGGTGTAGCTGGGAGACGCCAGCGCGAAGTGTCCCTTGTTCTCGGCGCTATAACGAGCCTGCTTGAGCGAGCGTAGCATCAGATAAGTCAGGATGCGCTCTTCCGGTTTCCCCTCAATCTGCGCGATCAGCTTTTGGTAGTTGCGCGACGAAATCGCCACGCTGTCTTCGGCGAGCACGATTTCCTTGCGCACCATCTTGCCATCGCGCCTGCGCATGGGCTGGGTCCGGAATCGTTTTATGGGAATTGCGCCAATTCCCAATGAATAACCGAAATGCGTGGCGATCTCCTCAAACTCCATTACCCGCTTGGGATCGGGCTTCTCATGGATGCGGAAGATCGAGGCGATGTCCGCCTGCTCAAGGTGCGACGCCACGGCTTCATTCGCCGAGAGCATGAATTCCTCGATCAGCCGGTGCGCGATGTTGCGTGGGCTGCGGGAGACGCCGGCCATTTCGCCGAATTCGTCGAATTCGATCAAAGGCTCCGGCATGTCGAAATCGATGGCGCCGCGCCGGATGCGCTTTTGGTTCAGCACCAGCGCCAGTTCCCGCATCAATTCGAAGCGCGCGATGAGCGGCGCGTATCGCTCTCGGAGAGCCTCGCTGCCTGGTCGCTTCGCTTGGTCGCCTTCCAGCAGCGCATGCACGGCAGTGTAAGTCATCCGTTCCACGCTGCGAATTACGCCCCGGCCAAATTGCTGCGCGATGATATCGCCGCGCCGGTCAATCTCCAATTCCACGGAAAGCACCAACCGATCGACGCTGGGCTTCAGCGAGCAGATTTCGGTGGAAAGCTCGAGCGGCAACATCGGAACCGCGCGATCCGGAAAATAGACGCTGGTGCCGCGCAGGAAAGCTTCTTCATCGATCGGGCTGCCAGGTTTCACGTAATGGCCGACGTCGGCGATGTGCACCTGCAGTGCATAATTGCCGTTCGGTAAACGATCCACCCAAACCGCGTCGTCGAAATCGCGCGCCGTTTCGCCGTCGATGGTTACGATGTCCAGCGCCCGATAATCCTTGCGCCCGGCCATTTCATCCTGCCGAATGACGTTAGAAAAGCCTTGTGCCTGCTCCAAAACTTCTGCTGGAAAATGATGCGGGATGTGATGCTTCCGGATCATGATCTCGACATCTACGCCGAAATCGTCGGGGCGTCCGAGGATCTCGATAACACGCCCCACGGCTTGGCCGCCATCTTCGGGAAATTCGAGAATTTCCACGTTGACGATCATGCCATCCAGGTCTTCGGGCGACTTCACCTCCACTGGCGTTACGCCTACGCGATCGCGACTCAGCATGGCGGAGGGCTTTTCCATCCCTTCCGGAATCTGGATCCACTGCCGGATGCGCTCGTCATGCGGCGCCACAAAGTTGCCGCGCTTGCGTATGCGAAACTCGCCCACCACGGTCTGGTGAGCGCGCCGCAGCACCTTGACGATCTCGCCATCCGCGCGGCCATCCCGCTCGATACGCGCGATGCGAACCACCACTCTGTCGCCATGCATGGCGGCCTGCGCCGATTCGCGCGGGATATAAACGTCACCGCGCAGGCCTTCAATGGGATGGTCGGGAATCAAGAAGCCGTAACCGTCGCGGTGCATGTTCAGGCGGCCGACTGCGTATTCGCGGCTCAACCGCGTGACTACAAAATGGCCAGAGCGAACTTCAATCAGTTGTCCGCGCTCGATCAGCCGGTCCAGGGCAGTCTCCAGTTCATCGCGCGATGTAAGTTTCGCGCCGAGTTCGCGAACTAATTGCTTGAACGTGGCTCGGGCGTGCGGCAGCCGCGCGACATGCTCGAGAATGTTGGCGTCCGTCACAGGGACTTAACGAATCCCTTGGGCGCCATTGGTAGCGACCGAATTCTGCTTCCCGTGGCTTGGAAGATGGCATTGCCAATGGCGGGCGCCAGAGCCACAATTGGCGTTCCACCCGCTCCGGCCGATGGAAGATCTTTTCTGTTCAAGAGCACCGTCTCGATGATTGGCAGATCGCTGAAGCGCGGCACACGATACGTGGCGAGATGCGGGTTGAGGATTCGGCCGTTGTCGAATTGCACGGCTTCGAACAACGCGCCGCCGATGCCCAGCATGACCGAACCTTCGATCTGCCCTTTCAAATGCTCGGGGTTCATAATCGCACCACATTCAAATGCCGCCAGCACGCGATCAATCCTCACGTTGGGAGGAGCGGGCTCTACTTCGGCGCCTTGAAAGGCGGCGGGGACGATGGAAATTTCAGCGCACATCGCCACGTAGCTGTCATTCAAGACGCCGCAGGCCAGGCCGAAGCCGTGATCCGCGCTGGGCTTTTCTTTTCCCCACCCGAAGCGGTCCGCCGCAGCTTGCAACACTGCACGTAATCGCGCGTTCTTTAGATTCTTCAGGCGAAACTCCAGTGGGTCGATCGCGGCCGCGGATGCCAGATCGTCCATGAGCGATTCGCGCGCGAAATGATTTGCGGTTGCCGCCATCCCGCGATAGGAACCCTGTCGCAGAGGTGAGGCGGCTGCGTGAAACTCGGAGGCATGATGGGCGACGTCGTAGGGTGTGTCCAGCCCTTCCGGCCCGGAATTATAGTTGTCGCACTGCCAGGCAGTGATCAAACCATCCCTGGTTATGCCGCTCCGAATGTCGATGACGCCGGCCGGCCGAAAATAGCCCCAGGTGAATTCTTCTTCGCGCGACCAAATCAGTTTCACCGGCGCATTCGCCGCTTTCGCGAGGCGCGCCGCTTCAATCGCAGCTTCGCCGGTATGCTTGCCACCGAACGCCGAGCCGATGTCGGGAACGATGACGCGCACGCGATCCTCCGGCAGCTTGAACGCGTCGGCCAGTTCGCCTTTAACACCCCAGGGGAGCTCGGTGCCGGTCCATACCGTGAGTTTTCCCTCATTCCATTCGGCGACCGCGGCGCGCGGCTCCAAGGGGACATGCGCGATATACGCGATGGTGTAAGTGGCTTCGAGTTTATGTTCGGCCGCTTGCAAGGCTTGCTCAACGTCTGGGTGTAGAGGGGCGGCCGTTTTCTTCAGGGAGCCGAACAAATCCTTATTCGAAGGCTGAGCAACATTTGAAGGCTGAGCAACATTTGAAGGCTGAGCCTCGGTGGACCAGACGGTTTTCATCCCGTTAATGGCCTTGCGCAACAGGGCCTCGTCCGGCGCCACGGCGCCAACAAAATCGCCATCACGAACCACCAAAACCTCGGGAATATCGCCGGCTTCTTTCGCATCGAGCGAGGCGAGCTTGGCCGGGAACGCTGCCGGCCGGTAGACGCGCCCATGCAACATATTGGGACGAACCAGATCGGATGTGTAACGATGCGCGCCCGTCACCATATCGCGGGCCTTGACCTTGGGCACGGACGTGCCTTGCAGCGTCCACTCGGCCGCGGGCGTAACCTGCGCGCCGTCGACGGTCTTCACCAGCTTCTGGCCGCGTGTGAGTTCACCGAATCCGACAGATTCGCCGCTCATGTTGTTCTTCACTTTGCCGCCAGTCAATGTGATAGATGCGCGATCCACTTTCCATTTGCCTGCCGCCAAATCGATGAGGGCTTCGCGCGCCGCCGCGCCCACTTTTCTCATCTGCGGCGCCATCAACGGGATTGTGCGGCTGCCGAAGGTGCCCATGTCGTAGGGCGTCAAATCAGTGTCGGCCATCACCAGCTGCACTGCGGCTGATGGGTGCACGCAACTCCTCCGCCATGGCCTGTGCCAGCGAGGTCCGGATGTTCTGTCCCATCTCGACTTTGCCGGTGTAGACGGTGATGGAGCCGTCTTCGCTGATGTGCAGCCAGGCAGCTAACTCCGGAGGCCGCGCGTCTGGACGCTGAGCCGCGGCGCGTCCGGGTTCCTGTGCGGACGATGTGCCATCCAGCGTGAGCAGAAGCGCCAGGCCGCCACTGAAGAACTTGAGGAAGTCGCGCCGTTCCAGGTCGAATTCAGGCATGTTGCCCCGCAGCCTTTTGAACCGCGGCATTTTTTGCGGCAACACTTTTTACTGCAACAATGATGCGGGGATACGTCCCGCAGCGGCAAACATTGCCTTCGAGCGAGGTCCGAATTTCGGGTTCGGTGGGCTGTGGCGTCTTTTTGAGCAACGCGACGCTCGCTAGAATCATGCCCGGAGTGCAATACCCGCATTGCAACGCCTCCGCTTGGATGAAGGCTTCCTGCAGCGGATGAAGTTTGCCGTTCTGCGCCAGACCTTCGATGGTGGTGATCTGTTTGCCGGCCGCCGCCGACACGCGTGTCACACAGGACCGTATCGCCGTGCCGTCAATCAAAACCGTACACGCGCCGCATTCGCCTTCGCCGCAGCCATATTTTGTGCCGGTGAGATCCAGTTCGTCGCGCAACACCCAGAGCAGCATCCGGCCAGGGTCAACAACCAGCCGGTAGCGCGTTTGGTTGACGACGAGTTCCATGCTTCGATTTTACGCCTACCGACGGGACACCGGCCGACTTGAAGTGCGTCGTTGTGGGCTGATAGTTCTCAGATCACTAAACCGTTACTGCCGGCTCACGTGCTTCGAACTGCTGCTTCGTTCGGCGCATGTTCCCGAACGATCCCCGGAAGCGCTCCATGTAGATATAGAACACCGGGGTGATGTAGAGCGTCAGCGTTTGCGAAACCACCAACCCTCCGACTACCGCCAGTCCAAGAGGGCGGCGCGCTTCCGAGCCCGCGCCCAAGCCCAGAGCAATCGGGAGGGTCCCCACCAGGGCGGCCATGGTGGTCATCATGATAGGCCGGAAGCGCACCAGGCAGGCTTCTGAGATGGCTTCTGTGGGCGTCATATTCTGCGTGCGCTGTGCTTCGAGAGCGAAGTCGATCATCATGATGGCGTTTTTTTTCACGATACCGATCAGCATGATGATTCCGACAAACGAATAAATGTTTAGCTCATCGTGGAAGATCAGCAGCGTGGCCAGCGCGCCCAATCCGGCGGATGGGAGCCCGGAAAGAATGGTGAGCGGATGAATGAAGCTCTCATACAAAATTCCCAGCACCATGTAGATGACCAGGATGGCCATCACCAGCAGCATACCCATCCCTTGCAATGACGATTGGAAGGCCGCCGCCACACCTTGAAACGAGGTTTGAATATCGGCGGGAAGAGTATCGCGCGCAGCGTTGCCAATGCGGTCCACGGCATCGCCCAGGGAAACGCCGGGAGCGAGATTGAAGGACAGCGTCACGGATGGAAGCTGGCCCAGGTGCGCCACCGATAGCGGTCCCACGGTGTCGTGCGGCTTGGTGACCGCGTCCAGAGGCACCAGCTTGCCGTTGGCCGATCGGATATACAGCAGATGCAGCGCAGCCGGGTCCATCTGATAGCGCGGCAACAGCTCCAGCAGGACCTGATAGTCATTGGTCGGAGTGTAGATATCCGACACCTCGCGCTGGCCGAAGGCATCGTAAAGGGCGTCCTCAATCTTGTCGGCGGTGACGCCCATGGTAGAGGCGTGATCGCGATCAATATCCACTTTCACCGTGGGGCTCGCGATCTGCAGGTCGCTATTAACGTCGAACAGGCCAGGCACTTCCTTCATGCGTTTTTCGAATTGGCCCGCCACGCGATACAGCTCGTCCAGATCCTGGGCCTGCAGCGTGTACTGATACACGGTGCGCGTCTGCTGCCCACCCACCCGGATCAGAGGCGGATTTTGGAGGTAGGTTCGGACGCCGGGAATTACGTTCAGCTTGGGCCGCAGTTCCTCAATGATCTGTTCCGGCGACAGCTTGCGCTGTGCCCGCGGTTTCAGGCGCAACTGCAAACGGCCGGAATTGCCGGTGCCCTGGCCTCCGCCCTGCGCGTTGACCAGAGAAAAATACGCCTCCACGTTCGGATCGGCCCCCACGATCGCGGCCGTTTTGAGTTGCAGCCGCACCATCGATTGAAAGGATGCCTCTTGCGGCATTTCGGTGACGCCGCCCAACTGATCGGTGTCCTGGTTGGGGATGAAGCCTTTGGGCGAAACCTCATACAGCAGGACCGTCGCAACCAACGTTCCCACCGCCACCATAAGCGTTACAAAGCGATGGCGAATGACCACGCGCAGCGTCCACTCGTAGAGATCGCGCATCCCGTCGAAGAATCGCTCGGAGGTGCGATACAAGGCGTTGTGTTTCTCGCTGGGAGGACGCATGAAGCGGCTGCACAGCATGGGTGTCAGACTGAGCGAGACGAAGCCGGAAATCAGGATCGCGACGATGATGACGGCGGCGAACTCGTGAAACAAACGGCCCAGAATACCGCCCATGAAAAAGACCGGAATAAAGACCGCCGCCAGCGACAGCGTCATGGAGAGAATGGTGAAGGCGATCTCGCGCCCGCCCTCCAGCGCGGCCATCAACGGCGACTTGCCCATTTCCATGTGGCGCACAATATTTTCCAGCACCACGATGGCGTCGTCCACGACAAATCCAACCGCCAGCGTCAGTGCCATCAGCGAGAGATTATCCAGTGTGTAGCCGAGCAGCGACATGGCCGCAAATGTTCCGATCACCGAAAGCGGCAGTGCCAGGCTCGGGATCAGCGTGGCCGAAAAATTTCGCAGGAACAGGAAAATCACGATCACCACCAGCACCACGGCCAGCTCGAGCGAAAACTTCACGTCGTCGACGGATTGGCGAATGGACTGAGACCGGTCATACAAGGTGTCCATGTTGATGGCGGGCGGAAGCTGGGCGCGAAACTGCGGAAACAGTGCGCGCACCTTGTCCACCACTTCCACGGTGTTGGTGCCGGGCTGCTTCATCACCTGGAACATGATGGAGGGCGTGTTGTTGAGCCAGGTGATGACCTTGTCGTTCTGCACGCCGTCAATCACATCGCCCAGGTCCTCTAAACGCACCGGCGATCCATTGCGGTAAGTGACCACTAAAGGCCGGTAAGCGGCGGCGTTCATCACTTGTCCATTGGCTTCCACGGTGAAGGCCTGGCGCGGTCCCCACAACGTACCCGAAGGCAGATTGACGTTGTGGCTGATGATGGAATTCTCCACTTCGTCGATGCCGATGCCGCGCGTGGCGAGCTTGTTGGGATCCAGCTGCACGTGCACCGCGAACTTGGCCGTTCCGAACACGTTCACTTGCGACACGCCGTTGATGCTGGAGATGGCGGGAGCGATCAGCGTCTCCGCATATTCATCCACCAGGCGCGGCGAAATGGTTTGCGAGTTAAGGCCCATGAAGAGCACGGGCTGGTCGGCCGGGTTCACCTTTTGGACGCTGGGAGGCGCGGGAAGATTGGGCGGCAGCCGGCGGGACACGGCCGCAATGGCCGACTGGGTGTCCTGCGACGCGGCATCAATGTTGCGTTCCAGCACAAACTGCATAGTGATGCTAGTGTTGCCCCGAACGCTCGAGGACGACATGGAATCGAGGCCGGGCACGGTGGAAAATTGCCGTTCGAGGATGGTGGCAACGGACGCGGCCATGGTTTCCGGGCTAGCGCCCGGCAGGTTGGCCTGCACCTGGAGCGTGGGAAAGTCGACATTCGGGAGATCGCTGACCGGCAGCGAGCGATAGCCCACGATGCCGAATAGCAGAATGCCCATCATGACCAGAGCGGTCATCACCGGACGTCGTATGAACAGTTCTGTGATGTTCACTTGGGAGTTATCTTATCAGGGGCGACACAGCGGTGTGGGAGGTTACCAGCGCTTCGTGGCCTTTGGCTCCGATTTGCTGCGATCTTTTTCTCGAAGCGATCACTGTCTTTCTTCACGAAGTACCTGGCACGAGAGGGCTCATGGCGATCACGTTCGTCCCGGACGCGGGTGATGTCCTGATGTGCGATTTTATTGGGTTTATTGCACCGGAGATGACCAAGGTGCGGCGGGTCAGCGTTCTGTCGCCTCGCTCACGCGATGTATTTCCAAGGCACCTATCTTGTGGTGCCGGTCAGCAGACTCCCCCGTCGCGGCCAGAGCCGCACCACCATGAGTTTCGGCCCCGCGGCTATGATTTCTTCGATCATGTCCAGTCTGTCTTGGCGAAGGCCGATATGGTGACCTGCGTCGGATCGCACCGGCTGGATCGAGTGATGATCAACGGGCGGTACAACCGGTGCCAGATCAGAAAGGGAGACCTGCACCTGGTAAGAATCGCGGTGCTCCACGCGTTGGGGATGGAAAGCTGGAAGCAGGCGGAAGTGGAAGTAAAGAGGACTCTTATTGACAAGGGCAAGTAAATTTGACTTTCCTCAACAGAAAGCTTACAGCTGTCATGTAGCCCGTTCAATCGGGAATGCGTGTTTTGCCCCGCAAATCGGGAATGCGCAAAAGGCCCTCAGCAATGAGCGGCCTTTTGCATTTTAGGGGGCGTTAACTCCAGCCCTTCGGACGTTCCGCTTTCTTGCGCCCAAAGCGCGCGCCCAGCTTGCCCATCCAGCCGGATTCGGCCAAAGCCTTTTCCAAATCCAGGTCCTTCCTGACGATGTGATGCAATTGAACGCCGATCCGATAGACGCCGGAAGAAAGCTCCCGGCAGTGCCGGACCACCCCGAGCGCGGTGTTTTCCTCGCTCTGCACGGCGATGTTAGCTAGCATCGGCAGCGGCTCGGGGAGCTCCATTCCTAGACCTTCGCCGGAGATGTCGACGATCTTGCCTTCGAGCGGGACATCAATCGAGGCGGAGAACACGCGGGCCGGAATGCTGACGGGAAATCGCGGCGTCCGGCGCAGTCCCGTTGCATCCAGGTCGTCGAAGGAAACATGAGCTTCGTATCGGCTGCCGCTGGGTTCGCAGAACAGGATGACGCCCTCGAAAGAGGAAGTGTTCAGCTGAATGATGACGTGGGTACCCGCCGCGAGTTTGTCGTCCACGATGAGAATCACTTCGCCTGGCGTGAAGTCGTGCACGACAGCCGACAGGCCGATCTCCCAGGTGTGGGAGGTAACGCGCGCCTCCATCTGAAGTCCACGCGTAGGCTGTTTTTCTGCGGCGGTTTGGGTAGGCTCCGTCGTTGGCTGCTGACCTTCGGTCTTTTCCGGCGAGGAAGACATAGCAAGCAACGTCTTCATCCAAGCTAACATTATTTCGAGTATTTGTTCGGAGGTGCGGGTGAATCTGATCCGTCCTGAAATCGAAGACCACTATCGGCAGGGCGCCGAGAGCGGGCGTTTAGAGGCAGCCCAGGGAGAGCTGGAACGCGTTCGAACGCAAGATATTCTTCGACGCTATCTTCCCGCACTGCCCGCGGTGGTTTTCGATGTCGGCGGCGCAAGCGGCGCCTATGCGTTTCCGCTGGCATCGCAGGGCTATCAGGTTCACTTGATCGATCCGGTGGCGCTGCATGTGGAACAGGCACGGGCGCGTTCGGCGGCCCAGGGAGTTGAGCTTTCGTCGATTTCTTTGGGCGACGCCCGCGAGCTGAGTGCTCCTAGCAGCGTGGCCGACGCCATGCTCCTGCTCGGTCCGCTGTACCATCTCACCGAGCAAACTGAGCGGCTGGGTGCGCTACGGGAAGCCCGGCGGATTCTTAAGCCCGGTGGAGTGCTGTTTGCAGCCGCGATTTCCCGCTTCGCGTCTCTCATCGACGGGCTCACCAGCGGTGCGTTTCAGGATGCTGATTTTCGGAAGATTGTGACAGCCGATCTGGCATCGGGCCAGCATCGCAATCCGACCGGTAATCCCGCTTACTTCACCACCGCCTATTTCCATCGCCCCGAAGAGCTGGCGGCCGAGGTTAGGGAAGCAGGGTTTCCTGGCGTGCGCCTGTTTGCGATTGAAGGCCCGGTGTGGTGCACGCCGTCTTTCCCTCAAGCGTGGACCAATGCCGCAGAGCGCAATGAAATCATGCGTTTTCTGTCCTTAGTGGAAGAAGAACCTTCGATTCAAGGCGCGAGTGCACACCTTCTCGCGATGGCCCAGCGTTGATTTCGAACCGTTAGCTGGCAGCCGCGCTCATCACGCTGCCTACTTTGCTGAAGATTTTGCTGATGCTGCTGGACACGCCAGGCATAATCGCCCCGGCCGCAACTGCTACAAAACCCGCCATCAAAGCGTATTCAATCAAGTCCTGCCCGTGATCGTCCTGCCATATCTGCAAGCGACAGATCACGTTAAGGTACGCAAACCTTAGCTCATGTACCGTCTTCATCATGTATCTAGCCTATCCCGTAAAGGGGGTACGCGAAATTAGGGGAATCCTTGAAATGCAGGTCGGAATAGCCTTATTCGGTTCTGGCCATTCGGTAGGTCCTCAGTACGGCCGATGACCGCAGTACCCCCGGTCTTTCACTCACACTCTCAAGCACTTCCCAACGCATCCCCATCAAATGATGGCCTTTGCAGCTACGCTCAAGACGACGGACGACTTACGATGGCCCAGCGTCGACGCCAATCCGACCAGGCGCTGGCTCTCCTGTATCACGCCCGCGCGGCCACTCCGTTCCTGTCCCAAGGCGGCCAGCCCTCCGCCGTTGTTCCGTCCAGTGTGGATTCCTGCCGCATCCTGCCACTTCGTTCGGCCGATTTCCGGGACTGGCTGACTGCCAACTACTACGCTGAATTCGAGACTGCGCCGTCTTCCCTTGCGCTCCGGGCGGTACTCCGGACGCTCGAAGCCCGCGCCCGATCCGGAGAATTGCCGGCTATGAAGGTGGATCCTCGCGTCAGCTTCGAAGGCGATCCTTTCGTCCCATCCAAAGTATTTCTAGACTTGGCGAATGCGGCAGGCGAAGTTGTCGAGATTACATCCCAGGGCTGGAGCATCACTGATAATCTTCATCACTCGTTCCGCCAATCCTCCGGCATGCTTCCTCTCGCATCGCCTTTGGCCAATCCCCAATCCCTAAGCTCCAATCCGTTGCTGGGGCTTGGTACACTTTTCAACCTCTCAGCCACGGCTCTCACCCTAGTCCAGTTCTGGCTCATGGCCGCGCTTCGCCCCATCGGACCCTACCCCATCCTTGTACTGCGGGGCCCCGCGGCCAGCGGCAAATCCACCCTGGCTCGCGCGCTACGCAGTTTGATCGACCCCTCGTCGGCTCCACTGCGCCGGCTCCCGGTTCGTGATCGCGAGCTCATGCAACTCGCCCTGCACAACTGGATACTGGTCTTCGACAACGTCCATCGTATTCCGCCCAAGATCTCGGAGGCGCTGTGCGGCGTCTCCTCCGGCGAAGCTATCGAAACAGCGCAGCCCGATTCCCGTGACAACACGCTGACGGAAATCGCACGGCCCATCATTTTGATTGCGCCTGTGGAGATTGCGCCTATGGCTGATGCGCGATCGGCCTGGAGCCCGACACCCTCGCTTTCGAACCGCAGCCTCACTATCGACCTCGCGCCCATCGCTCAACCGCGGTCCGAAGCCGCGTTGTCACGCGATTTCGATGCCTTACGCCCGTCCGTTTTGGCGGCGCTCGTGGATGCAGTGTCCTGCGCGCTCGGCAACATTCGCGAGATCGAACTGGCGCACGCTGCGCGCTTCCCGGATTGCGAGGCATGGGCCATCGCAGCGGCACCGGCGCTCTCGCTCGATCCGGCCGCGATTGTGGAAGCTGTGAACCATCCCGAATCGATCTGGCAGTCCAGCCAAAGTTTGCGTCACAAAACGCAAAAACACGCCTGACGCGGAGGCGTGCCGCGATAGCCGGGTGTATAGTGAAATGGCTCCGGAAAGCTCCTATGCCTGACATCACTATCTTGATTCCTGCCTTGATCGTCGTAATTTATTTGCTCTCGTCGATCAAAATTCTGGCCGAATACGAGCGTGGCGTGATCTTCCGCCTGGGGCGCGTGCTGCCGCAACCCAAGGGACCGGGCGTCATCCTGGTTTTCGCTCCCATCGATAGAATGGTTCGCATCTCTTTGCGGATCGAAGCCATGGAAGTGCCCCCGCAGGATGTGGTCACGCGCGACAACGTGACGGTGAAAGTGAACGCAGTGGTCTATTTCCGGGTCTTGGATCCGACCAAAGCGGTTCTGGAAGTGAGCAACTTCTTGTACGCGACGTCGCAAGTGGCGCAGACCACGCTGCGTAGCGCGCTCGGCGAGGTGGAGCTGGACGAATTGCTGAGCCAGCGCGAGAAGCTGAATCTGCGGCTG
This sequence comes from Bryobacterales bacterium, assembly GCA_963781905.1. Classification (GTDB taxonomy): domain Bacteria; phylum Acidobacteriota; class Terriglobia; order Bryobacterales; family Bryobacteraceae; genus Palsa-89. The sequence continues at coordinate 1,378,957 of CAWAHZ010000010.1, read as the reverse complement.
CAAACGGTGCTGGACGCGCATACCGGGCCCTGGGGCGTGAAGGTGACGGTGGTCGAGGTGAAACAGGTGGATCTTCCCGAGCAAATGATCCGGGCCATTGGGCGGCAGGCCGAGGCCGAGCGCGAGCGGCGCGCCAAGATCATCCACGCGGAGGGCGAGTACATGGCGGCGGAGAAACTGGGCATGGCGGCGGAAGTGATCCAGCGCCAGCCCGCGGCTCTTCAGCTCCGTTACCTTCAGACTTTAGTCGAAATCGGAGCGGAGAAAAACACGACGGTTGTTTTCCCCTTGCCGGTCGATATACTCTCATCTTTAGGAACAGTTCTGCACAATTTGGCTGGGAACAAGGACGCGGGGAAGTTACAGGAAGGCTAAATCATTTTGCCGAAGAACGACGAGGGAGAGTTCGAGCTAGTACTTGGAAATCGCCAGTTGCTCAGCGTGTTTGCGATTGTGGTGATCCTCTTGGGAGTTTTCTTCTCCATGGGCTACGTGGTGGGCCGCAACTCGGCGCCTGTGGGGACAGAGACTGCGCGGAATGCGAAATCCAAGCCGGAGCACGATGCCGACAACTCGGATGGCTCCAACCCGGATACTCCCACGGACACGCCCGCCAACGCAGCCACCACCCCACCCGCCATTGAACCCGCCGCGGGAGACAACGCGTCATCGTCGCCGCCCGAGATCACCAAGCCGGCGCTCGCCCAGCAACCCGCTCCGAAACCGCAGGCCGCGCGCGCCACCGACGTTAAGCCTAAACCATCCCCATCACCAGCGCCGTCGGGTCCACCAGTTCACGCCGCAGCAGCGGGAGAGCCATCGAGCGGCCAGTATTGGCAGGTGGTGGCCACTGCGCGTCCAGACGCCGAGATCATCGCCGAAGCGTTGGGCAAGAAAGGCTTCCACGCCATTCTCGCGCCCGCGCCGAAGGACGGCATATTCCGCGTTTTGGTTGGGCCGCTCCCCGATGCACCAGCGCAGGCACAGACCAGGACCGGACTGGAATCGGCGGGCTTCAAGAATCCGATCATGCGGAAGTATTGAGGCTGAATTCCGCGATCCGCAACTTCTCGCTCGCATTGCTTTCGGCAATGCTGCTCGTTCTCCTCTACCCTAATTTGATTGTTCCAGGATTCGGATTGCCGTGGCTGGCTCCCATCGCCCTTGTTCCGCTGCTGCTCGCGCTGGCATGGGAACCGCGGCCGCTCTGGCGATTTCTGCTGGGCGAGTTTACCGGTATCGTCTACTGGTTCGGCATCTGCTACTGGATCCAATTTGTACTGGAAGTCCACGGCGGCATGGGGCGCTGGGGCGGCTGGGCAACGTTCGTGCTCTTTTGCGTATTGAAGGCGCTGCATCTGGCGTTGTTCAGTCTGCTGGCCGCGGTTCTTATCGATACGCGCTACGGCGTTCCTGCCATCGCCGCATTGTGGACCGGAATCGAACGCACGCACGGGACGTTCGGCTTCGCATGGCTGACGCTTGGCAACGCGGGAATTGACATGCCCTTGCCGCTGCGCGTGGCTCCGTTGGTTGGCGTCTACGGCCTTTCGTTTCTTTTCGCCCTGATGTCGGCGGTAGTCGCGTTCCTCATTCTCAGGCGCGGGCGGAAGCAGCTGTATTGGCTGGCCGTGGTCCCCGCGCTGCTGCTGTTGCCCGGTTTACCGGCGCGCGAAACGCCCACCGAGACCGCGCTAGTAGTTCAGCCCAATTTGCCGGCCGACCAAGATTGGACGCCTGCCGCTTTCAGCGTGGAACGCGAGCATTTGATTAAGGAATCGCTGGACGCTTCCTTGCACGGCTCGGAGCAACTCATCATTTGGCCTGAGAGTCCGGGCCCGTTCTATTACTATCGCGATCCTGCGTTTCACCGTGAGGCGATGCAACTGGCGCAAACCGATCATGCTTATTTTCTTTTTGGGACGGTGGCGGAGACAGCCGGGAATGATCCGCTCAATTCGGCCGTATTGCTGCGGCCCGACGGCCAGCTGGTGGACCGTTACGACAAAATCAACCTGGTTCCGTTCGGCGAGTACGTGCCGAAGCTCTTTGGCTTCGTGAACCGCATCACCCAGGAGATCAGCGACTTCGTGCCTGGAAATCGCATCGTGGTTTTTCCTATGGTCTCTTCAGGCGTCGAGCAGCGGCTGGGCGTCTTCATTTGTTATGAGTCGGCTTTCCCCGATGAAGTGCGGCAGTTCGTGAAGGGCGGCGCGAATCTGCTGGTGAATATTTCGAACGACGGCTATTTCGGACACAGCGCCGCGCGCGAGCAGCACCTGGAGATTGCGCGCATGCGGGCGGTCGAAAACAGCCGCTGGCTGATCCGCTCGACCAATGATGGGATCACCGCGGTGATCGACCCAGCGGGGCATATCGACGTACGCCTGCCGCTGTACCAAGAGCTGGCGGAACACGTGCATTTCGCTTTTCGCAGCGGCACAACGTTCTACACCAACTACGGCGATTGGTTCGCGTGGGGATGTCTGCTGGCGGCGGCGTTTGCACTCGTATGGTCGCAACGGCCGCATTACGAGCGGGAAATCAGCCGTGGCGGATCACAAGCACATCCCCGTCCTTGACGATGTACTCTTTGCCTTCCAGGCGCAGCAGGCCTTTCTCGCGCACGCCGGGGTATCCGCCATGATCGATCAGCGCCTGCCAGTTCACCACTTCGGCGCGGATGAACTTCTTCTCGAAATCGCTGTGGATGGCGCCCGCCGCCTCTTGTGCCCGGCTATGCATCGGAATGGTCCAGGCGCGGACTTCGGTTTCGCCAGCCGTGAGGAAGGACATGAGACCGAGCAATGCATATGTGGCCGAAATGAGCCGATCGAGCGCTGAATCCTTGAGTCCGTAACTGGTCAGATATTCGCGGGCTTCCGCCGGCGAGAGTTCGGCTAGCTCGGCTTCGATCTTCCCGCAGATGGCGGTAACGGCGGTGTTGGTGCGGCCAGCCAGCGGACCCTTACGATACTCTTCTTCGATTTCGTGCAGCCGGCCGGCATCCTCTTCGCCGATGTTCAGGACGAACAGCATGGGCTTCTGAGAGAGGAACTGGAATCCGCGAATCAGCTTTTCTTCGTCGGGCGTCAGCTCCAGTGTGCGCAGCGCGACGTTTTGTTCGAGTGTGGTTTTACAACGTTCCAGCAATGCGAATTCGCGATCCAGATCGGCGCTCTTGATCTTCTTGCGATCTTTGTCGAGGCGTTCCATGCGCTTTTCGACCACCACCAGATCGCTCAGGATCAGCTCGATCTCTACGTCTTCGAGATCGCGCACCGGATCGACGGAACCCTTTTCGTGCGGCACCGTGTCGCTTTGAAAAAGACGCAGCACGTGGGCCAGCGCATCGGCCACGCGCATACTGGCGAGATAACTGGGGTCGCGCAGAGCTTCCTTGGAGATCGCGGGGAAGTCGAGATACTCTACGGTGGCTTGCGTGATTTTGGGCGGCTCGAAGATCTTCGCCAGAGCGTCTAACCTCGGGTCTGGCACCTTGGTGATGCCCACGCGAGCTTCCATCAATCCGACGCGCGTGGCTTCATGCACGCCGGTGAGGATGGTGAACAACGATGTCTTGCCTACCATGGGCAGGCCGATGATTGCAGTTTTCATTAGTTTTCAGGAGCGTAGGCACGAGTGCCCGCGCGGCACGCACGAATGCGCAATGTCACTTAGTTTTCGTACGCATTGCAAGCCATGGATTTTCAGAGTCTCGACACGAGTGTCGAGACGGCACGCAAGAGTGCGTGCGCTACCTGTGGCGCGAACACTCGTGTTTGCCGCGTCGAGACTCCTCTCGACGCCTGGCGGGAATACAACAAAACTGCAATGCAATGTATTGCTTGCGCGGATGGGCATAAAAACTAAGTGACAGTGCAGGCACGAGTGCGTGGGCTACAAAGGAACCTCAACTAGAGTCATTATCTCTTGCAGCGTCCGCTCGCTCAGCTCGGTGCTGCGTTGCGACAGCGAGGTGCGGGCGTTGATCGCGATGCGGTGCGCGAATACCGGAATCACCAGGCGCTTGATGTCGTCCGGGATCACATATTCGCGGCCTTCCACCAGCGCCAGAGCCTGGGCCGCGCGATACAGCGCTTGAGATCCGCGCGGGCTGACGCCCAACGCCAGCGTCTCGTGGCTGCGGGTTTTCTCGACGATGGCGAGCATGTAATCCACCAGGCTGTCGTCCACGGTCACCTGACCAGCCTGCTCCTGCAAGCGGAGCAGCTCTGGGGAGGACAACACCGGGCCGAAATTTTCGGAACGAATCCCCTCCGGCCCGCGCACAATCTCCCGTTCCGCGTCGCGCTCCGGATAGCCGATGCGGATGCGCATCAGAAAGCGATCGAGCTGGCTCTCCGGCAGCGGATAAGTGCCGTGGTGCTCCACTGGATTTTGCGTGGCCACCACCATGAACGGTTGCTCGAGCGGGTGGGAACGCCCCTCAATGGTGACCTGCACTTCGTTCATCGCTTCAAGCAGGGCCGATTGGGTTTTCGGCGTGGCGCGGTTGATTTCGTCAGCCAATAGGAAGTTGGTGAATACCGGGCCGGGCTTGAACTGGAATTCCTGGCTTTGCGCGTTATAAATGGTGACGCCCAGCACGTCACTCGGCAGCATGTCGCTGGTGAACTGCAAGCGGTGAAAACTGCAATGCACGGACCGCGCCAGCGCCTGCGCGAGCGTAGTTTTGCCGACGCCGGGGACGTCCTCGATCAGCAGGTGGCCGCGAGCCAGCAGACAGACCATCGAAAGCCGGACCACTTCGGGCTTGCCACGGATCGCCGAATTCAGCGACACCTCCAACTCATTGAGTTTGGAAAGCGTCACCGGGGCCGCAACCATTATTGACATTGTAGCCTGTCACCCAAGAAGAGTAGCCTGTCGTCCGGGAAGAACAGCTTGCAGTTCGGGGAAAAACCTTTACGGCTCCGCGTAGGGCGCTGCCGTAAGCAACCGGTCTGAACGCAGCCGCTCAGCCGCTTCTTCCTGCTCCGCCCAGTCCACGCCCTTGGCAGTTACCGCAAAACGGCCATTGTCCATGCGTGCGATTAGCCCGTTTTCTTTCAGATACCAGAGGCTGAATTCGAGATGTTCGCGGGGACAGCCGAGCAGATCCTCCAGCTCATGCAGGTTCATGGTGGGTTTTTCGGGCTCGTTGGCGCGCTTGGTATAAAGCAGGTCCAGGATGCCTTTACGCTTGGATTTTTCCGCCACCTTGCCTACGGACGCCTGGCGTTGATCGAAAATGCGCCATCGGACCTGGCGATAAGCGTGCAAATTGACGTCGTAAGCGGCGCGTTTTTCGGGCTCGCTCAGCACCTTGTACGCATCGGTGATGATGCGGAATTCCTTTTCGTCACCTGTAATGGTGTTGTCGGGATGGTAACGCTGGGCGAGCAGCCGGTAGACGCGGTGAATCATGTCCGGATCCGCATTGGGGCTGATCTGCAGCACTTCGTAATAATCCGGGACTTCTTCGGTGGAGCGCGCTGTGGCGGAGCCGTTAGCGCTTTGGGACGCGGTCCCGTTCTCAAATATCAGCCCGGTACGGAAAACGCCGTGGAAGGGTTTGCAATCGATCACGCGGGCATGCGTTTTGCCGTGGGACCCGTGGTAGCCAACTTGCCCTTCTACTGTCAGCAGCGAATTGGGCGCGAGCGCGCGGTCCGTCTCTATGCCGAGACCGAGATCGCTCGAATCCACTACTTTGGCGCGCACTTCAGCGGCGGATCCAGGGACGTCGAACAGCAGAACCCAAATGGGTTCGCTCGCTCGGCCGGGTTTCTGGCGAGTCTTCTTGCGGCGTTCAGACACTTCTGACATAAGGTGTTAGCCGGTTGAGTTATCGGCAGAATGAAGGGCGAAGGTTAGGATTGTGGCTACATCTTCAGCTTCCGCCGCGCCAGTTCGTCTTCATAGACCTTCTTGACGCGCTCCACTTTATCGAACAAGCCGCAGAAGACGACCTCCGGTTTCATCTGGCGCACCTCGGCATCCGACAGCGTTTCCAGGTGCGCCTGCCAGCTTCCTTCAAATTCCTGGTTGAAAATGTCGCGTTCCAGCACGCTGGTGGCGCGAAGATTGAGGTTGCCTGGCACCAGGAGCCGCCATATATGGGTCGCTGGCGGTGAGGCGTCTTGTTCCTCGGGCAGCTCGGAGAAATCCAGATGGCAAGGAATTCCGGCCGCTTCTAAAGCGTCGCGCGCATCGGCGAGATCGTCGGCAACCCGCGTGTTGCCGGGCAGGTCGGCTCGTGAATAGACGGCAGCGGCGTCTTCCAGCCAGTCCGGATGCTCCGAGTCGTCGTCTACGTATTCATCAGCTTCCGTATCCTCCGGCTCCGCTTCATTAGCTTCTTCAGCTTCTTCCACCGGCGCCCTGACACGCAGCTTGGAAGCCAAATTGCGCTGCTTCACTTCGTCGTCGTAGCAGCTCTGCGCGGCGTCGACAAGATCGGCGCGATTGATGGCCCGCAGCGCGTCGTCGGAGAGCGATGCGTAATGCTCGCGTAGGAATTTAGGATCGGCTGGCATGGGTTTCGTTAGTCTACCTCAGTCCGAGGCACGATCCAGCCTTTGCGGAGTGCGGCCCTGCGCAGTGCGTTCGGAGCCGCTACCCTGAGAGGGTGAAAAGCGACATACCGTCCGAAGAACTGGAACGCGCCCAGGCGCGCGTGGATCAACTTCTGGAAGCTTTGCGGCTCGATACCGCGCGGCTTGCGTCTACGGCCGATTCAGCGCTCGCCTACAGTCCCGATGAGGATCGCAAGCAATGATGACCATCGCCGAAGCGGGCGAAGCGCTGCGGACCGAACGTGTGTCGTCGGTGGAGCTGACCCAGGAATGCCTGGACCAGGTCGGCAAACTCAATCCCACTCTGAATGCTTTCATCACGGTGACGGGCGATTCCGCACTGGCCCGCGCCGAAGAGCTGGATGGCGAGCTGGCGCAAGGTATCGACCGGGGACCGCTGCACGGAATCCCTATCGCCCACAAAGACCTGATGTGGACCAAGGGCATTCGCACCACATCGGGGTCGAAGCTCTTCGCCGGCTTCGTGCCCGATCGCGATGCCGCGGTGGTGGAGCGCCTGGCAGAGGCCGGCGCCGTGATGATCGGCAAGGCCGGGTTGCACGAGATCGCGTATGGGATTACATCCGACAATCCACATTTCGGGACCATTCGGAATCCACGCAATCCGGAATATTCGCCGGGAGGATCGAGCGGCGGGTCGGGCGTGGCGGTTGCTACCGGGATGGCGTTCGTTGCCACCGGAACCGACACCGGCGGGTCGATTCGCGTGCCTGCTTCGTTCTGCGGAGTGGTGGGCCTGAAGCCAACCTATGGCTTGATCGATCGCAGCGGAGTGCAACCGCTAGGGGTGAGCTTGGATCATGTGGGTCCGCTCGCACGGACCGTGGACGACGTACGTTTAGCCTTCGAAGCCATGCTGGATTCCGTTCGGCCAAAGACCGCTCCCGAGTCGCTTCACGAGATACGCGTGGGGCTCCCGGAGAATTTCTATTTCGACACCGTTGCACCGGGGGTGAAGGACGCAGTTCACAAGGCGGCGCGCCGGGCGGAACAACTGGGCGTGCAGGTTATCCCAATCCGAGTGCCGGATATCGAAGCATTGAATACGGCGGGACTGGTGATCTTGCTCGCGGAAGCGTCGGCGGTGTATCAGACGCAACTCCATCGGCGGGGCGATTTCGGAGCGGATGTGCTGGCCATGTTGGATCAGGGCTCGCTGGTTCCGGCGGTGGATTACGTGAATGCGCAGCGGCAGCGCAAGGTGTTTCTAAGCGAGTTTCACAAACTGTTTCGGACCATCGATTGTCTGTTCACGCCTTCCACGCCGATCACCGCGCCGCGCATTGGACAGGCCGAGATCCCCCTCGACGGCGTTCAGTACAACACGCGCATGCTGACCACGCGATTTGCGCGAGCCTTCAACCTGCTTGGTTTCCCGGCCTTGTCGATGCCATGCGGTGTATCGCCGGAGGGATTGCCGATCGGACTGCAGATGGTTGCGCGGCCGCTCGAGGAGAATCTGCTGCTTATGCTGGGCGACGGCTTAACCCGCGATGATAAACTCTCGTGGAGGTGAACCATGAACATTTCACGAATACTCTTGTGTATCGGGCTGGGCGGGGCGATGCTGGTGCAGGCCGAGGAAAAGTCGCTCGCGGCGCGGGTGCAGCGGCTCGAAGACCAGGAGGAAATCCGGATGCTGCTGGTGGATTATGGGCGCTCGCTGGATGCTCGGGATTTCGTGAAGTATTCGAGCCTCTTCGCCAAGGACGGCGAATGGACGGGCGGCTTCGGCACGGCCAAAGGTCGAGCAGCGATCAAGGCGATGATGGACAAAGAAATCGGAGCGACGCCGGCGCCGCAGCCGAATTCAACCTATCATTTGCTGACTAATTTCGCGATTGACGTCGACGGCGACACGGGTACCGTCTGGTCGCGCTGGGCGTTTGTGGTGACCACCAAGGAAAACACGCCTTCCATCCTCTATGGCGGCCACTACGACGACATGGTGGTGCGTGAGGACGGCCACTGGAAATTCAAGAAGCGCGTGGCGTCGAACGATATTCCGCATTTGGAAAATCCGGCGCCGAAGAAGTAAAGCGCGAGATCAGGCAAAGACGTCGAACAGCGAATTCGGCGTGCTGGTATTGCCCAAGAGGGTTTGGGCTTCCTGCGTCTGCATGTTGCCTTGATAGGCTGCCAGTTGATCGGCGAGTGACGATCCCGGATCGAGCGAGGAGCTCAAAGCCGATGAGCTTGTGCTGGAGCTCGAATCCGCCAATGCCGAGAAGAGGTTATCGGTAGGCGAATCGGATGAGCTGGTGATTCCAAACAGAGCGTCGGTAGCCTGTAGTTGCATGGCCTGGTCCGAAATCTCAACGATGTCGCTGGCGGGGGCGTTTTCGAGCGCCGTCTGGATGCTGGGCGAGGAGAGAGTCGAAAGCAGCGGCGAGTTCTCGTTGCTGAGCGTCTGGAGCAGATCGGTAAGACCATTGCTGCTCGACCCGGTACTGCCGGACGAAGAAGCGTTGGCTGAGGCAATAGATCCCATAAGTGCCTTCATTACTATGATCGGCGCAGGGGCGGAATCCTTTAGCAGTTTGACAAATCATTACTGATACCCCAAAAGTGTTACCGGTTCGCGCGTCTTCGGTGGTACCTGAGAAACGCCACATCTTGGGATGTTTTCGCGGCAACGTTCACGTAAAGTTCAATGTACGGGCGCCGCTCTGGCCCCGACTCGCGCTTCTGAAAGGAGCCGCATCATGATGTTAGGCATGTCTCTCTCGACATTCACCTTTGTACACGTGCTGATTAGCTTGATCGCGATCGCATCCGGATTCGTGGTGATCTTCGGCCTGGTGGGCGGCAAACGGCTGGGCTTAACTGGGACGTTTCTGACGACTACCGTGTTGACCAGCGTCACCGGGTTCATGTTCCCGTTTGAGAAGGTGACGCCGGGGATCAAGCTCGGGATCGTTTCGATGGTGGTGCTGGCCGTCACCATCGCCGCTCTTTACGCCTTTCATCTGGCCGGCGCGTGGCGCAGCATCTACGCGGTGGGCGCCACCATGGCGCTGTACCTGAACTGCTTCGTCCTGATAGCGCAGCTTTTCGAGAAGGTGCCGGCGTTGCACGAACTGGCTCCCACCGGGACCGAAGCGCCGTTCCTGGTAGCCCAGCTGGTGCTGCTGGCGGGATTTATCGTCCTGGGCATTTTCGCGACCAAGGGGTTTCGGCACGACGTTGCAGGGAAGGTGCGGTCGGCGGCGGCGTAGTGATTCCAGCCGTTATTCGGGCAATGAGTCGTCACTGCCCAGATCGTTCGTGCGATTTTCGAATTTTGTGAATTCCTTGAGAAACACCAGATTCACCCGGCCGGTGGGGCCGTTACGTTGTTTGGAAAGCAAGAGCTCGGCCATGCCCTTCAGGTCTTCGCGATCCGGTTTGTAGACTTCTTCGCGAAAAATGAAAGCCACCAGATCGGCGTCCTGCTCGATGGAGCCGGATTCGCGCAGATCGCTCAGTTGCGGGCGGTGATCGCCAGGGCGCGTCTCGGTGGCGCGGCTCAACTGGGAAAGAACCAGCATCGGCACCCTCAATTCTTTCGCCAGCAGCTTCAATCCGCGCGAAATGGTGCTGATTTCCTGGTTGCGATTTTCGGCGCGGCCGCGCCCGCTCATCAATTGCAGATAGTCCACAACCACCAGCGAAAGGCCGTGTTCGCTCTTTAAGCGGCGCAGCTTGGCATGGATGTCCATGATATGGGTGCCGGAGGTGTCGTCTATGAAGAGCGGCGCCTGCACCAGGTCTGACGCGGTGCGTGCCAGACGGCGGCGCTCATCTTGATTCAGGTATCCGGCGCGGAATTTCTGCTGATCCACGCGCGCGCCGGCGCAAATCATACGGGTGAGCAGGCTCTCGCGCGACATTTCGAGCGAGAACACGGCCACGGTCTGCTTCTTTTCCGGGAACATCGCCACGTGTTGCGCGATGTTGAGCGCCAGCGCGGTCTTGCCCATCGACGGCCTCGCAGCCAGAATCACCAACTCGCCTTCGTGCAGGCCGCCAGTCATTTCGTCCAGCTTCAGGAAGCCGGTGCTGAGTCCCTTGATGCGCTTGCTGGGATCGAGAAAGGCGTTGATGCCGCCCTCGAACTCGTCGAGAATCTGTTTCGGATTTACCAGCGCGTCGCCGGCGCGCGCGTCGCCCAGCTTGAGCAGGCTCTCTTCGGCGCTGGCGAGGATCTGGTCCGGCTCCTCTTCGCCGATGATGCAGCGGTCGATCAGATTGCGCGAGGTGAAGATGATGCGGCGCAGAATCGCCTTGTCTTTGACGATGTCGACGTAGCTTTCCAGGTTCGCCAGCGTGGGCAGGCCTTCGTCGAGCGAAACCAGGTAGGTGATGCCATCCACCGATTCGAGCTGGTTCTGTTTCATCAGCTCGTTGGCGATGGTGACGCGGTCGATGCGGTCGCCGCGCGCGTAGAGCTCGGCCATGCGGAGGAAGATGCGGCGATGCTTCTCCAGGCTGAAGTCGTCGGCTTCGAGCGTGCCGGCTACCTGGATGTAGAGCGCGTCGTCCATGAGGATGGCGCCCAGGACGAAGCGTTCGGCGTCCAGATTTGCCGGGAGTCCGCGTTCCAGCGCGATGTCAGGAGAAGCTGTCGCCATAAGCCAACTTTTCTAGACTATTCCCACATCCGCTTTTTTGATCATACGAGCCAAAAGCCAGCAAAAACCTTGTTGAACATCTGTAGAAAGCCTGTTGATAACGGGTTTGGCGGTAAGTCCTTTGTTTGCTGGAAGGTGAAATCCGTTTTCCACATGACAATTTCAGGCACTTCTGTTTTTAGCACAGGCGGCGCCATCTTGCACTGATAATGTTTCAAACGTTACTTAGGGGAGATGTCCGTGCCCTGTGGGAATCACGCCCACGGGTACCCACAAACTCCTGGCAGAGAAAGACATACGGCCGAGCTTAAGGAAGTCAGTTTTCCACAGAAATTCCCACAGCGGAAGTTGCGATCAGTGGAGAACATTTCTCCCCTTGCTTGTCGGCCCGGATCCAAGTACATTTTCAACAGGAATGTAAGCCGAGGGCGTCGGCGTGCCGCTGAAAGGTGTTTCTCATGTTCTTCTCGGTCTTTGCGCGCAATCTGTCCCGCAACGAGAATGCTCGTCGTCGAAATCCTCCCTGGAGAAGGGTGCCGCGCGACGTGGCATGGTTCTCAAGAGCTCCAAGCTGGTTGTCTGGAGTGGCCTTCCAGTTCGAACGGTCGAGCGGGTCATCGCAAGGCTTGCGTATCTGAGGGTCGTGACACGCAAGGAGAGCGGCCGGAACTTTGAATACAAAGTATCAATGGTTAGCGCAAGAAGACTGGAGCGGCCAACGTTCCCCGATCGCATTTCCCTCGGCGCCCAGCTCAGCTTCGACGGCTTCGGGTGCATACCTAGGCGCGTGCGAATTGGCGAGGATGAACTTAACATTCCGGACGCTACACTTTCCGATTTGCTCAAGCTTCGGGAACACTTCGAGAAGAAACAAAAGAACCTCATTTGCGCAGAACTGGGCGGATAGAGGAGACGGACAAGCTAATAGGCCTTGTGCGCCCACATGATGACGTGAGCCCTGGCATCACCGTCAAAGAGGTAATCGAGCTCGAAAAGAACTCAGGCGCCGACCGAGCGACAAGAGCGGGGGCCTCGAAGAAATCGACAGCGGCCGGAGGGTGACTGAAATCATGACCGACGATCGAGAAGAGCTTCGCGCACGTGTGTTTATCAGCTGTGGTCAGAGCAAGGAGTCCGACGAGGTTACTGTCGCCTCGGGGGTGGCGGCGCGGCTCGCGAGCTTGGATTCGATCCGTATATCGCCGTGCTGGAGCAGTCCCTCCGCGGTCTTGAGAACATTTTTGAACAGCTCAGCAGGTCGGAATACTTTATCTTCGTGGGTTTCAAGCGCAGCTCCTCGGCCACGAGCCCCCACAGTATCGTGGCTCGCTCTTTTCTCACCAAGAGCTGGCATTAGCATCCTTCCTGGAAATGCCCCGTGCTGGCGTTCCAGGAGCTGGGTGTTAAGCACGACGACGGAATAATTCGGTTTCTCCAGCAACGCCACCCAATTCACGGACCGGCACTTGCTTCCGAACGTAGTCGCCGGCCTGGTTCAGGCAAGGCGTTGGGATCCCCGCTGGAGAAACGAAATCGCCCTTGAGCGCGATCCACTGCAGCACGGAGACGCCCAGTTTTTCGGAACGAGGGACCTGGGCAGGTTCTTTCACGTAAGCGTAAGGAATCGTCACACCGTAAAAACGGCCACAAACTGTTATGTATACCTCGAAAGAGCAACAGAGTTGATCCGTTGACAGCAATCCCTCTCAACGCCGTCGAGATCAAGTGGGCCGGGTACGTTTTGCCGAACGCCCATATACCAGCGGGCACGGCCCGACGCTTCGACGCCTTCTACATACGGCATGACCTTCCAACTCGGTTGCAGTTCAATGTGTTTTCAGATTCGACCGAATTCGTCCCGCGCATAGGCGGCGAAGGACTGTACGAGCTAACTTACTTGGTGATTTCGGACAACTTCGCGCCGGCCCGGGCGACATTTGCCCTGAAGCTGGACGCTCTTCTCGATTCGACAACCCTGAGGGGGCAAGCCTGACCAGAACCTTGGCGTACACAGGAAACGGAGCGGGGGTCCCCTCGCGGTGTTCGATGCAATCAGCAGCGGCTCGCAGAGCTGAGCACGTACTGCGGCAATGGCAGAGTCGCGAGTGGCGCCGTAAGCCATCGCTCCCGGCATTGACTCAATATCCGCCCACCGCCGTCCGTCTCCTTCGCGTCCGACAACGATCGGGACGGATCGGTGATCCAAGGTTCCCACAGGCACAACAATTTCAATCCCTAGCGTTTCTACAGCGTGAACCGGTGAGCCGCTAAGGGCGTTAGAATGGCCACGAAGTGAACGAAAACGAGGTCATTGAGGTCCTCGATAACCCGGGTGAGGATCGGCCCGGCCGCGAAGGTGCCAGGATTGCGCTCGGTTGAACAGCATCGGGCAGGTACCTGCGTGTCATCTATGTTCCCGACCCGGAGCCGGACAGCGTGTTTGTCATCACAGCGTACGATCTAACTGGAAAGCCCCTCGTGGCATTTCGCAGGCGGAGAAGGAAGAAGCAACAATGAGCGAAGGCAAGTTTCCCCCGGATTGGGATGAAAAGAAGGTGCTCCGCGTGCTCGCTCATTACGAGGAGCAGACTGAGGATGACGCTTTCGCGGAGGATGAAGTAGGCGTTCAGCCTACCGAAACCGTCATGAACATTCCTCACGAGCTCGTGCCAACGGTCCGGGCACTGATCGCGAAACCCAAAGCTGGAGCGCTCGCCTTCCCCTGATCGTTTTATGATCGGAGGAGAATGCCGCACGCCCTCAGCCTTTGCATGCTGGTGAAGAACGAGGAGCGCAATCTGGCGCGGTGTCTGGATTCAGTCCGGGACCTGGCCGGAGAGCTGATTGTCGTCGATACCGGTTCCACCGATGCCACTCCGCGCATCGCCGCCGGCTTTGGGGCGCAGGTAATTCCTTTTGATTTTACGAGGGTCGATTTTGCGGCCGCGCGCAATCAGGCCATCGCGCATGCCACGGGCCGCTGGATTTTGATTCTGGACGCAGATGAAACGCTCGATCCGGCAAGCGCGCCACTGATCGAGAAGCTAATCGCTCAGAACGAGAACGCCGGGTATTTCGTGGAGCGGCACAATCATTGGACGGATTCTGCCAAAGTCACCAGGGACTACCTGGTGCGGCTCTTTGCCAACCGGACGAACCATCGATATCACGGCCGCGTGCATGAGACCATCGACCGGTCGATCCTTGAGGCCGGCGGGCGGCTCGACAAAACCGGCATCCGCATCGACCATAATTTTGCGTCAGACCCCGTAACGCGACGCCGCAGGAACCATTGGTACATCCAGGTCCTGAAGGAAGAGATTGCCGCCGATCCAACCGACGATACGCGGCTCGATTTTCTGGCGGCGGAATATCATCAACTCGAAATGTACGACGAAGCCGCCGAAATTGCCGAACGCATCGTAGGTATGCGGCCGCTGGATGCCAGGGCTCATCTGTTTGCGGGCACCTATCATTTGTTGTACCAGCACGATCTGGTGCGGGCGCGACAGGATTTCAACCAGGCGCTGAAGCTACGGCCGGGGTACGCGGAAGCCGAGTCGTTTCTCAGAACCATCGACGAACGGGAACGCGCCGCGTTTCGCTCTCTGCCGCTATAATCGATATGTGATTCGTCCGACTTTCATCGCGGCGTCTGCCCTGACCCTCGTTTTGCTCGTGAGCTGCGGCAAAGACATCCAGAACCAGGACGCCGTGCGGCAGGGCGTAATGAACTACCTGTCGAAGCGTTCAGACTTACTGGCGATGGACGTGAGCGTAGCCTCCGTGGCCTTTCGTGAGGGCGAAGCCACCGCGCAGGTGCACTTTCAGGCCAAAGGAAATAGCTCGCCGGCGGCCGGAATGACCATGCAGTACGTGCTGGAGCGCAAGGACGGCCAGTGGGTGGTGAAGGGCCGCACCGGATCGAACGCCGCGCATGGGGCCAATGGACCCGGCGAGAACAGCGTGGCTGGGCAAGGAAATCTGCCCGGAGCACTGGACGGAATGCCGCGCGTTCCAGCGCCCGGAGGGACTCAGGCCTTGCCGCCTGGACATCCAGCAGTGAGCTCTGATTCGACCAGTCAGCAAAAGTGAGAATATCCCAATGAAACGAGTTGCCGTCCTCGGTGGCGGTCCAGCTGGAGCTTTCGCAGCGGAGCGGTTGGCGCGAGCGGGTCTGGAGACTGTGGTCCTGGATGAAAAACTCGCCTGGGAAAAGCCTTGCGGCGGAGGGCTGACTTACAAGGCCTACTCACGGTATCCGTTTTTGCTCGAGAACAACGTGCCGAAGAAGATCATCCATGAGACCTGTCTCGCGGCTCATCCGGCCGGGGCCGTTCACATGGACTTGAGCAGTCCCCTATTGATCTATTCGCGCATCGATCTGAATCGCATGCTGCTGGAGCGAGCGGAACAAGCCGGGGCGCAGTTGGAGAAGACGCGCGTGCTGAGCCTGGAGCGCGGCGGCCGTGGATGGCGCCTCAAGACGCGGCACGGCGAGATCGATGCCGATTTCTGCATCGTGGCCACCGGCGCCCGCAATTCGCTGCGCAACGTGGGGACCGAATGGACCGCGGCCGACACCATGTACGCACTCGGCTACTATGTGCCGTGCGCGCAGGATCACATCGACATCCAGTTCCTGCCAAATCTAGAAGGCTACATCTGGGTATTCCCGCGCTGCGGGCATCTCTCTGTGGGTATTTGTGGAAAAGGACAGCCGGCGCAGGCGTTGCGAGCGCGCCTGGAGCGGTATATGACCGAGAAGGGCATCTCATACAAAGATGCCACCTTCTACGGGCACATGCTTCCTTCACTCGAACATTCCGGTTGGAAAAATAATCGCCTGGCGGGGGAAGGGTGGCTGGCGGTAGGCGACGCGGGCGGTTTGGTGGACCCGATTACGGGCGAAGGCTTGTACTACGCCATGCGATCCGGCGATCTGGCGAGCGAAGTGGTTTTGAACGATTCGCAATCGCTGGCCGAGCGCGCACAAGCGTACCGCAATCTGCTGCAGCGCGACTTCACGGCTGATCTGGAGTTCGGCGCCACGCTCGCCAAGCGCGTTTTCCTGGGCCGATTTCTGTTCAGCGCAGTGCCATCCCGCATGGTGGATTTCATCCGGCGCAGTCCGCGCTTCCGCGTCTTGATCCAGGATTTGTTCGCCGGCACCCAGCCTTATCTGGGCTTGAAGAGCCGTTTGTTTCGAAATTTAAATGGAACGCTGCAGGAAGTATTGATGAATGTGTTCCTGCAGCGCGTAATTCCGGAGGAAACATAGATGCCGGATGTGTCTATACCGGGCGCCGGAGGCGCGTGATTCGGGAGGAAACATAGATGCTGGATGTGGCGCACGCTTCAGCGTGCCGTGTTCGCACTCATGCGAACACGTTTTTGCCGGGCGCCGGAGGCGTTCACACGAGTGTGAACGCGGCACGCAAGAGTGCGTGCGCCACGGTATGAATCGCCCCCGATCCGAAGAACTATTTGCCTGCGCTCAGAAGCTGATTCCCGGCGGCGTGAATTCCCCGGTGCGCGCGTTTCGCGGCGTGGGCGGAACTCCTCCGTTCATCGCTCGTGGTGATGGATCTCATATTTTTGACGTCGATGGGAATGAGTACATCGACTATGTGCTCTCCTGGGGGCCGCTGATTCTGGGCCATTGTTTTCCGCCGGTGATGGACGCCTTGCGCCAGGTTCTCGCCATCGGAACCAGCTTCGGCGCGCCCACCGAGCGGGAAGTGGAACTGGCCGAATTGATTCGTGAATGCGTGCCTTCCATTGAGATGGTGCGCCTGGTGAGCTCCGGGACCGAAGCCACCATGAGCGCGCTGCGCGTGGCGCGCGGATTCACGGGGCGCGACCTGACCATCAAGTTTGAAGGCTGTTATCACGGCCACGTGGATTCGTTGCTGGTGAAAGCCGGGTCTGGGATGGCGACGCTCGGGATTGCCGATACGGCGGGAGTGCCTGAGGCCTTCGCGGCCACCACCATCGCGCTGCCTTTCAATTCGATCGCAGCCGTCGAGAGCGCCTTCCGCGACCATGGCAGCCAGATCGCGGCGGTGATTGTCGAACCCGTGGTAGGAAACATGGGCTGCGTGCCGCCCATCCCCGGGTTTCTGGAAGCGCTGCGCGAAATCACCACCCGGTATGGTGCGCTGCTGATTTTCGACGAGGTGATGACCGGCTTCCGTCTGGCGCTGGGCGGAGCGCAGGAGCGCTTTGGCATCCGGCCGGATTTGACCACGCTTGGCAAGATCGTGGGCGGCGGGATGCCGCTGGCGGCCTACGGCGGACGCGCGGACATCATGAGCAAGATCGCTCCCACCGGTCCCATCTATCAGGCCGGCACGCTATCCGGCAATCCGATGGCGGTGAGCGCAGGGATTGCCATGCTGCGCTACCTGAAGGCGCACCCCGAGGTCTACGAAGTGATCGAAAGCCGCGCCGCTCAGCTGACGGCGAACCCTGGGCCTGGGATCACGGTGAACCGGGTGGGATCTATGTTCACGTTTTTCTTCACCCCCGAACCGGTGACGGACTGGGAATCGGCCAAGCGCGCCGATACCGCACGTTTCGGCCAGTTTTTCCACTGGATGCTGGACCGGGGAGTCTATCTGGCGCCCTCCCAATTCGAGTCTGGATTCCTGTCGGCAGCGCACAGCGAACTCGACATTAGCCGGACGGTAGAGGTCGCCCGCCAGTTCTTCGATGCCCACCCGCCCGTCTAAGGCCCCTGGATTTCGGTAAAATGGAGCATATGTCTGACACCACCGCGAACCCGGCCGATTTAGGCATGGGTATCGCCAGCCTTGATTTGCCTGCCTGGAAGAAAGCCATCGGCGGAGTCTGCGCCGTGCTTCTGGCCATCCTGTTCTTCGTCTCGGGAGCCTGGAAGCTGACCGATCCATTCGTCTGGTCCCAGGCCCTGTCGGAATTCCGCGTGGCTTCCGCGCTCACGCTGCCCGGCACGCTGGCCCTGGGCGTTGGTGAAATGTTGGGAGCGGTGCTTATCCTGGTGCCGCGGTTTCGCCGCTGGGGAGCCTGGCTGCTCGGCCTGCTGCTGGTGGTCTTCATTATCTACATTGGCGCGAACTACTCCGCGTTGCTCGGCAAGGATTGCACCTGCTTCCCGCTGGTGAAGCGAGCGGTGGGGCCCGCGTTTTTCTTTGAGGACGGAGCCATGCTGTTGATGGCCGCGCTGGCTGGAATTTGGTCGCGAAATTCTGAAAACCTTCGCGGGGCGCTGGTCATACTGGGAGCCGTGGTGGTGTTCGCGGGCGTTTCGTTCGGCGTCAATTCGGCGCGCGAGTCCGGTCTGAAGGCTCCGGCATCCATCACCGTGGACGGCAAGCCACTCTCGTTGCAACAGGGGAACACCTTCCTGTTCTTCTACGATCCCACCTGCACGCACTGCGAAGCGGCCGCGCGCAAGATGGCGAAGCTGAACTGGAAGGACACGAATGTAGTGTCCGTTCCGATCGACACGCCGCAGTTCGCCGCTTCCTTTCTGCATGACACCGGACTCAAGGCGGGCACCTCAAACGATCTGGAACTGCTCAGAGGTACCTTCAAGTTCGCCACCGCGCCTTACGGCGTGGCCCTGGTCCGAGGCCACCAAAAGGCGGTTGTGGATGTCGGCACCTTTGAAACGGACGGTCAGCCGGCGGCTACGCTGCACACGCTAGGGTTCATCCAGTAGCACAGGCTCGGGCGGCGCGCCGGTTTGCGTAAGCGCCTGCGTGGCGGTCTCCAGGAGTTCGCTAGCCAGCCAGGTAAAATCCGTTGCAGGATACATCCGGCGCAGTTGGTATCTCCACTTCTTTTCGAACGACGCCATCCGGCGGGCCTGCTGTCTTATCGGGAGATTTCCCAGGCCGGCCAGGTCGATGAGTGTCGTCACCAGCACGCTCTCCGCGCGGATCAGGACGTAAAGGCACTTCCGGCTTTTGCTCAATCGCTGCACGGATTCCAGGATGGCGTTGGCGCGGGCTGGCTCATAGAGCGCGGCCAGTTCGGTCAATCCGTCGGACAGCAGCCGGGCCTTCGCCGCCTCCAGCACTTCGCCCAGAACAGGCCGCACCGTGCGGAAGAACATCGCCACCGTTTTCGGATGCAGAATGTCGTACGTCAGCTCGGTGCGCATCTTGCCCCGGAACGGGCGGCTGGCGCGATACACCAGCATCGGATAGGCTGTCTTGCTATTGGCGAAGACCCGCGGGTCCACGAAATAGTGCGACGGGACGCGCTCGCGCAAAAGAGTTTGAATGGCAACCGATACGCGGGCAAACACGGGAAAAAAGCCCGGGGTGCGTTCATCGGGCGCCGCCAGCCAGTCCGCACCGGGCTTGGGGAAATAGCTTTCCGGCATTCCGCTGAAGTTCTGGTACGACTTTATAGGGTCAATGCAAAGCTTCGGCGATGATTGCGGGACTGCCGCTGCCGCCCTGGTTGCCGAAGCCTCACGAAAGAGGAGAGATAACAGCCGCGAAGTTTTTTGAGACGGCGTGTGACTCCGCTGCTGGCTGTGGCTCACTTTCGGGGCGCGCGAAGCACACCGAGAAATGGAACGTGCTCCCGTTATCAGGTTCGCTCACCAGCCACATTTTGCCGCCCATCAATTCCACCAGACGCATGGAAATGCTTAATCCCAGGCCGGTGCCGCCGTATTTTCGGGTCATCGATCCGTCGGCCTGCGCGAAGGGCTGAAAAATAACGCTGTGCTTTTCCACCGGAATGCCGATGCCCGTGTCGGAAACCGCGAACCGCACCCGGATCTCGCGCTCATCGCTCGATTCCAAAGTAGTGTGAACCGCAACGCTGCCGGCGGGAGTAAACTTCAACGCGTTGCCGACCAGATTCACCAGGATCTGGCGCAGGCGAGCGGGATCTCCCGCGACCGTTCGGGGAACGTCGGGCGAAATTTCGCAGGTGAGCGACAAGCCCTTCTGTTTGGCCTGTGCCTCAAACGCTTGAGTGGTTTCCGAAACCAGCTTCGCCAGATCGAAGGTCAGGGAGTCGAGTTGAATGCCCCGGGCTTCTATCCGGGAGAAATCCAGTACATCGTTCAGCAGGTATAGGAGTGAGATGGCGGAGTCGCGTGAGGTTTCGAGCAGATCCCGCTGTTCATCGCTCAGCTGGGTGTCGAGCGCCAGCTCGGTCATCCCGAGGATGCCGTTCATCGGAGTACGCAGCTCGTGACTGATATTCGCGAGGAAGTGACCCTTGGCTTCATTCGCGGCTTCGGCCATCTTCTTGGCCGATTCCAGCAGCCGGCGGTCTTCGAAAGCTTTCCGGTATTGGGTGCTCAACTGCCTGCCTTGCGCCAGCAGAAACGCGAGGCAAACTAAGTTGATGACAGCCATGCCGTAGGCCTGGCCGCCGAGCCACAGGTCCACTAGAATGGGCGGCACCAGCAGGGGCAAAACGTGGCAATAGAGATATAGCGGCCTGGGCGTGAGCGAAACGATGGCTCCAAAACTGATCCCGATGATGCAAAAGGCCAGCAGCAGCGAATTCCAATAGGAGAAACCGTCCGCGATGTTGCTATAGCAACTCAATAATCCCCAGGCGCTCGAAAAACACACCAGCGTCGCGCTGAAGGCCAATCGCCACGCACGGGGATGGTGAGGATAAATGCCGTTTCTTCGAAGTATCAGGAACAATCGCACCAGGTAAGCGCCCATGGTGGTGACGGCGAAAAGCGTCACCGCCTGAACGTGAACCCGCGAGTAAGTTCCCGCCAGCAGCGCGAATTGCACTAGACCCAGACCGGCCCAGATGCCGGACAGCGAATGACGCGCTATATCGGCGTCTTGCTGCAGGCTCAGGTCAGCGCGCTGAGCCAATTCACCCGTAGTGTCTGGCACGCAACAGTCTATCGACAAATGCTATGAAAAGCTTGAGGTTCCCGGACAAGCCCCGGTCTTAATGATTTCTTAAGCTTTGCCGTTGCCAATCGGACAGTTAGATCAGTTCGCGGTGAGCTGAATGCTCTTTTGCTCCGCTTCGTCGACGCTCACGCTGGCGCCTTGCGCCTGGCACGCCGCCAAGTCGTCTGGATTATAAATCTCACAGGGAGCCGAATCCAGCCACGCCACCAGGGTGTACCTTCCAGGAGCGATGCCCGTTAGGAGGAAGTTGCCGTACTCGTCGGCATGCGTCAATTGATAAGCCTGCACCCGGCCAGCCGCCGGGTCGGGAATTAATGCGATGGTTGCGCCACTCGCCACCATCTTGGGATCGGACGTCACGGCCCTTCCGGACACTTGCCCACCCTGCGTGCTCAGCCGCACGTCGAGCGCGGGAGGGGCATCGCCAGACGGCGCCTCCAGGCCCTGGACCAGCCGTTCCGAGTTGGCGATGCGGACCGATTTGAGATAGGAATTGTCCGGCCCGTTCAGCACATACAGATCGTAAATCTCGTCGGGAACAAATGGAATGGAGAATTCGCCGTTATCCGACACGGCGGCCTGCGTGGGCGACGCGGTGGAGCGGCGGGGTTGGAGTGAAACCGTCAGGCCAGTTGGCAACGCGCTGTCGTCGTCATCGACGTGAATCTTACCGGTCCAAAGACCCTGGGGGCTGACGATCACATCCGCATCGGCCACGTCAGCATCGCCGATATTGATCGGAGTGCGGCCTGTGAGCGAGACGCCGGCCTCGCTTCCCAACGCCATTAATAGATAAGGGCCGGCGGTGACGCCATCGATATCGAAGGTCTGATCTTTGTCGAGACGGACGCTCATGGGAGCGGTGACGGATGCCGTGTTGTCGGAATCGTTGATGCGCAAGGTTACGCTGGGGCTGGCGATAACGTCGCCTTTGAGGGCGCTGAATACGCGGCCGCGAATGTGGACGGTGTGGACCAGGGTGAGGAAAATATCGATGCCCGCCACTTCGTCGCCGGGCGCAATCTTCACCAGAACTGCGTCGGACATCTTTTGTACCTGAGGAAAAAACGTCACTGCATAGCTTAATTCGGGCAGGGGATTGCCCAGCGTATCCTTACGGATCTCCTGCTGGGCTCCGGCCGGGCGCGGCGGCGCCTGGTACAAAGCCGCGACGTAATACGAGCCCGGTTCCAGGCCATGCACGCGGTACTCGCCACGATCGTCGGTGCGCGCGCTGGCTGCCGCGGCGTATTCGTGACGGCCGCGGTCATAAAACGAACGAAAGAGTTGAATGGCGACGTTGACCGCGGGCTCTGCGTCGTCGAATTTCACCTTGCCGCTCACCACGCCCGAAGGCGTCATGCGAAACACGAACGAGTCGATAGTCTGGCCGGAGTTCAGGGTGAAGATGGGCGGCATTTTGTAGTCGCCGATGCGGCCGGCCGATAGCGGCAGATAACCATCCCGCTGCACCGTGATGCTGTAACGCCCGGGCGCGACGTTGGGAAAAGAAAAGCCGCCACTCTCGTCGGTGGTTTGATATAAGGCCGCGCCCTTGGAGTCCGCGGGGTGAAGCAGCACTTGCGCCCGGCGCAAGGGCGATCCCGTGGCGCCACTGAGCACCGTCCCCTGGATGATGCCGGGAGCCTCCGCTTCCGGAGGTTGTGTGGTGGGCGGCGGGGATATGGCCGGAGCCGCCGCATCCTGGGCCTGCCCCTGGGACAGTCCGGCGCCAGAGCAGCACAGCAGCAACAGACAAAGCTTCAGCGTGTGTGGCGAAAGGTCCACTGGAAGATTGACGTAATTCTTAGCGATTGCGTGGGGAGTTTCAGCGTTGCGGTAGCGCGTCGGCAATGGCCGCGATGGCGGTGGCGCATTGCTGCGCGCGAAACATCGAAGTGGGTAACGGCGCGCATCTGGCGTCCGTTGATACCGTTCATCAGGACGCCGCGCGTTTTGAGCGCGCCCGTCAGTTCGGCGGTGGCGAGGCCGGTAGCGGTGATGTCGAAGATCACGATGTTGGTCTGAACGCGCGCCGGGTCCATCTGGACGCCCGGCATTTTTGCCAGTTCGGTCGCGAGGTACCGCGCGTTGGCATGGTCTTCGCCCAGCCGGTGCGGCATCTCCTCGAGTGCTATTAATCCCGCTGCCGCCAGCACGCCCGCTTGCCGCATTCCGCCGCCCAGGCGTTTCCGGTAACCGCGCGCGCGACTGATTGCTTCCTCCGTTCCCACCAGCATGGATCCTACCGGCGCGCCCAGGCCTTTGGACAAACAGAACATCACCGAATCGGCCTTCGCTGCCAGATCGCGAACCGGACGATTCAAATGGCAAGCGGCGTTGAAGATGCGAGCGCCGTCCACGTGCACCTTGATGCCGCGCGCGTGCGCGTTCGCGCAAATGTCCTCGAAAACATCCAGGGGATAAACCGCGCCACCCGCCATGTTGTGCGTGTTCTCGATTTCGATCAGCGTGGTGGGAGCGCAGTGCGCGCTCGCCGGACGAATGGCCGGCTCGATGTCTTTCCAGTGCAAAATGCCATCCGTGGTCGGCACCGCGCGAATCAGGCAGCCCGAGAACCAGGCCAGCATCGATAGCTCCCAATCCAGCAGATGCGCACGCGATTCGGTGATCACCTCCTGGCCGTGATCGGTATGCATTTTGACCGCGATGGTATTGCCCATGGTGCCGGTGGGCACGAAGAGTCCAGCCTCTTTGCCCATGATTTCCGCCGCGCGTTTCTCCAGCCGGTTAATGGTGGGGTCTTCGCGATAAACGTCGTCGCCAACTTCGGCTTCAGCCATGGCGCGCCGCATTTCGGGCGTGGGGCGTGTGACAGTGTCGCTTCTTAGGTCAATCATGCTTTAGATCTTAGGTGATGAATTCCGCGAAGACTTCGTTTGAAAATAGCACGCCGCGATCGGTGAGCCGTAAGCTGGATCCCTCGCGCGCCAGCAGGCCTTCGTCAATGAAGCGCCGGATAGGCTGTTCGTACTTGACCCATTCTTCCGCTCGCGGCTGAATACCGCGCGTCAGGCGCAGCCCCACGAAGAAGCGCTCCTCGCCGGCATTGGCGGGCGTGGCGTCGCTCCGGGCTGATTTGCCGCTCTCGATCCGCTCGACGTACTCGCTGGGTGATTCGATGTTCTGACCGCGCACCAGGCCGTCGAAGGAATGCGCGTCCGCGCCAAATCCGGCGTAGGGCTCCAATTGCCAGTACTTGAGATTGTGCAGCGATTCGAAGCCCGGCCGCGCAAAGTTGGAAATCTCGTAACGCTGAATCCCCAAGGAACTCAGGCGCTCCACCGCCGCTTGATAGAACTCAGACGTAAGCTCGTCGCTCGGGACGTCGGGCGCGCCGTAACGCTTCCCATTCAACAGTACCTCGCTGCCCAGCCTGCTATCCTCATCGATTTCGAGCATGTAAACGGAAACATGCGGCGGGTTTAAGCGCTCGATCCACGATAACGATTCGGCCCATGACTCGCGCGTTTGACCGGGAAGGCCGGCGATGAGATCGATATTGATATTGTGGAGGCCCGCCGAGCGCAGGGTGCCAATTTCGTTCTCAACCATCTCCGCCGTGTGCTTGCGGCCGGTACGCGCCAATTCCCGCTGTACGAAAGATTGCACGCCCAGGCTGACGCGACTGATTCCCGCACGAACCCAGGCCGTTGCGCGATCGAGCGTGATCCCGCCCGGCGCAACTTCCAGCGTCGCTTCTTTCCAATATCCGCGGCCGGGAACCGTGCTCAGGATTCGATCCAGATCGTCGGACGCCATCCCGCTGGGCGTGCCGCCGCCCAGGTATACCGTTTCCGGCTGCCACGGCCAAGGATGCCGCGCGATCTCGGAAACAATTGCATTCACATATCTGGGCTCCAACTCGCGCGGAAAAACTCCCGACGCGAAGTTGCAATAGGTACACTTCTGCGCGCAAAAAGGATAGGAGATGTAGACACCCGGCATTTACAGGGAAACTTCTTCGCCCAGTTGTTTAGCGATGGCGTCCTGGATCAGTTGTGTCAGCGTCTGGCCGCTCGCCGGCAAGACGAAATCGTTTTGAACATCGTTCCAGTCCAGCTTGAAGCTCTTGGAGTGCGCCGACACCCAGATCTGGTGAACGGGCGCGTTGGGGCTGATGACAAACTTGCCGGGCGGCTCTTCGAACTCGATGGCCAGTGCGCCGCTATTGAAATCCGCCTCGAAGTCCGCGCCTTCAGAGGCGGCCGTGAGTCGCCGATACAACGCTTCGAGCGTATGGTCGGCGCGGTTCTTGAATTCCTGATCGTCCATTGGGTGGTAGAACCTTGATTTTAGCTGAAACAGTCCCGAGGTCCCTGAATAGGTGCGACTTTGGGCCGGCTTGCCGCATCTGCTACCCTTGGAAAGTTGCGCATGATGGAGTCGGCCTGTCTTCGACACACTGAAATCCCGCACACCTCGGCGCTGTTTTCCGATTTTCAATACCATTTCGACAGGGTTGCCAGGTTCTATTCCCACAACCCGCACGACGCCCGGAGTTACGCCGCGGCCGCGAAGCAACTGGCCTATCCCGACGATCGCCGAGCTGCGCTGGTAGGCGCGCTGCGGGCGAGCAACGGGGAAAGCGCCTCGCTCGATCTGCTGGCGCGCTCGGGAACGGTCGCCGTGGTCACCGGACAGCAGGTGGGGTTGTTCTCGGGGCCGGCCTATACCATCTATAAAGCCCTGACCGCGGTTCGGCTGGCGTCTCAATTAAGCGAGCAGGGCATTCCCGCGGTGCCGATGTTCTGGCTGGCCACCGAAGACCACGATGTGGCGGAAGTGAATCACACCTTCGTGTTCGGTCCGGATCATCAGCCCGTTCAGCTCAGCGTGAACGCGAGCGGCAAAGCGGAGCGGCCAGTAGGCGGCATTCCCATCGCGGCGCCGCCGGTGGATCAGCTGCGCGAAATCCTGGCTGGGTTCCCGTACGGCGAAGAAGTGGCTGAGATGGTACGGGCGGCATATCCGGCCGGCGTGACGTTCGGCCGGGCCTTCCGTGCGCTGCTCGAACGATTGCTGGCGGGCCGCGGTCTGCTTTTTGTGGATCCTCTGGATGAATCCGTGCGGCGTTTGGCCGCTCCGTTATTGCAGGAGACGGTTCGGCAAGACGAGGGATTGCACGCCAAGCTGATCGAGCGCGGCAAGCAATTGGAAGCAGCCGGCTATCACGCGCAGGTGCATGTGGAGGCGAAAACGTCGCTGGTATTCCTGCTGGATGGCGAGCGCCGGGCGACTTTGCGGCGGCAGAACGGCGAATACGCGACCAAGGACAAATCCGCGGGCGAGAAGAAATATTCGGCTTCCGAGTTGATCGGCCGCGCCGGACAATTGTCGCCCAATGCGCTGTTGCGGCCGGTGGTGCAGGATTATGTGCTGCCAACCATCGCCTACGTCGGGGGGCCGGCGGAATTGGCGTACATGGCGCAGTCCCAGGTGCTGTATCGCGAATTGCTGGGCCGAATGCCCGTGATGGTCTCGCGCGGTGGATTCACGCTGCTGGACGCGCGCACCGCCAAATTGATGGATCGCTATGGATTGACCGTTCCGGAGTTCTTTCACGGTGGGGACGGCATCCGCGATGCCATCGCGCGCAAACTGGTGCCACCGGCGTTAACCGAGGAGTTCGCTGAGATTCGCGGGACGGTTTCGCATGCGGTGCAACGGCTGCGTGACAATCTGACGGAGTTCGATGCCACACTGGCGGCAGCGGTCGGCAAGAGCTCAGCGAAAATCCTTTATCAGCTTTCGAAGATCGAGCATAAAACCGCGCGCGAAACCCTCAAACGCAACGAGCGCGCCGGGGCGGATGCCAGCTACACGTCCGGGCTGATCTTCCCCGACAAGCATCTGCAAGAGCGCTATTACTCGATTCTGCCCTTTCTCGCCAAACACGGCGTTGCCGATTTGATGGACACGCTGTACGAACATGTACGTCTGGAGTGTCCCGATCACCAGGTATTGGTGGTGTGAGACACGTTCGATAACGGCTGACACAAATCTCCACGTTTCGCGTCATATAACAACGCAACAGAGCGTTTCCCCACCAGTTGCGTAGGGTGGTAGCCGAATGTTAGGCTGATTTGTTGAATTATGAAGGAGTTCTAATTTGGAACTGAAATCATCTAAGTCCAGATCTGCGGTATTCCTGGCCGTCGCGCTCGGAACACTGCCTTTCGCTGCGCCTCCGGCCCCGGCCCAGACCTTCAATGTAATCTACAGCTTTACGGGCGGCGCCGACGGCGGCAATCCCTTGGCTGGCTTCATCATTGGGCCCCAAGGGGAGCTCTACGGCACCACCAGCGTGGGCGGGAAGCATGGGGCGGGAACGGTTTTCAAGATCAGCCAAAGCGGCGCCGAGCAGGTGCTCTACAGCTTCACCGGCGGCGCCGACGGCGCGAATCCTAACTCAAGTCTGATCTTTGACGCCGCTGGCAATCTCTATGGAACCACTTATTCTGGAGGGTCCGCCGGAGCGGGCGCGGTTTTCAAAGTCACACAGGCGGGCGCGGAATCCGTGCTGTACAGCTTCAGCGGAGGCACCGACGGATCGAATCCCCAGTCGAAACTGACTGTTGATACTGCTGGCAATCTTTACGGCACCACCTACTACGGAGGAGCCTATGCCGGTGGAACCGTATTCGAGCTAACAGGCAGCACGGAAAAAGTTCTGCACAGCTTCGGCAACGGGACTGACGGAAAAAATCCAACGGCTGGGATAACCCTGACCAAGAAGGGAGTTATCTTTGGCACCACCTCAGCGGGGGGAACTTCGGGATACGGCACCGTCTTCCGGTTGCAAGACTTGGAGTCTGGCTGGAACGAAACCATCCTGCATTCTTTTGCGATGCTAACCGATGGCGCAACGCCTTATGCCGGCCTGGTTTTCGATTCCGCCGACAACCTGTATGGAACCACCACGGACGGCGGCAGTGGCGGCGATGGCGGGGGTACGGTTTTCGAGCTGTCCAATGTTGACCGCACGTGGACTTTCAAGACCCTGGACGTTCTGGCGGGCAGCGGAATTTCTGGAACGTATCGCAACGTGCTGCTGGACGCGTCGGGCAATATTTACGCCACCACGCATTGCGATGGCACTTACTCCTCTGGCACCGTGTACAAGCTGACGCCGTCGGGGAGCAGCTGGAATTATTCCCCGCTGTATGTCTTTACCGGCCAAAACGACGGCTTCTATTCTTTTAGCAATCTCGTTTTTGACGCCCAAGGCAATCTATACGGCACGACGAAGAACGGCGGTTCAGGTGGCTACGGAGTGGTGTTCAAGATCACGCCGTAATTTGCCAGTGGCATGCGCCTTCGCGGCGCTGATGTATGTCAGCCAATTGCCGTAGATACGGATGGCCGGGGAATGCCACGCATTGGTCCGATTTCGCCCGGTGAGCGCACTCACATCGGCTAGCAATTCTTCGCGGGGATCACGCACCGCGCGCGCTTCGATGGCCGTGAGTGCAACTTCGGTTTCCCGGTCGAAGTAGGCGTGTGGCAGCGGCGGATAATTTTCGCTCTCGCGCCGCAGGTAACGACCGACGTCCCGTGCATATTCGAGTTGCAGCGAATTTGCGTCATACTCCGGATGCCCCTGGAGGAAAACGAACAGGCTCTGCCGCTGTTTGATGAACATGTCGACGCCCGCTTCCCGGCCGCGCGTAAGAACAGCATAGCCGGCGGCGCTGAGCTCTTGCTCTCTCAGATCGTTCCAGCGGGAGTGCGGCACGGTAAGGGTGGAGGGGACACCGGCAAGAACCGGATGATCAGAAACTCGATCGCACTCGAAAAGTCCGAAGCGCTTCTCGCTCAACCGGCGTCGCAGGATGCCGTCGGTATGGAGCACCGCGGCGTGCGCGGCCAGGCAGGACCAAACGGTGGAGCGGGTGTTGCGTTCCGCCCAATCGATCAGTCTCGTCATACTGGCCCAATGCGGTTCGTCCTTCAAGTTGGAAGCCCGCGGCTCCATCCCGGTGACGATGAGACCGTCGAGCGGGCGATCCCAAAGCTGGTCGATGCCGGAATAAAAGCTGTCGATGTGGCGCCGGCCCCCCTCCGTTCGCGGAACGTCCGGCAAAGCGTAGAGCCACAGACGCACTGAAACATTGCGAGCCGCCGAATTTAAGAGCGTCAGGAACTGGCGCTCGGTGGCCTGCAGCGCTTTGCCAGGCATGTTGTTGACCAGGCCGATGTCCAGGCAGCTGCCCGATCCATTGGGGCCGAAGCAGACCGGCATCAGCGCGCCTCCCCGAAAAGCAGCGCGGCCTGAGCGGAGTGCTCCTGCAAACTTGCCGCCTGCAGCGCCTGGTCCAGGTCGGCAATGATGTCGTCAATATGTTCGATCCCGATACTCAAGCGAATGGCTTCCGGTCTTACTCCGGCCATGCGCTGTTCATCAAGCGACATCTGCCGATGGGTGGTGGAAGCCGGATGGCAGGCTAACGATTTCGCGTCGCCCAGATTGACCAGACGCTTCACCAGATCCAGCGCGTCGTAGAAATCCTTCGCCGCTTCGAACCCTCCGCGCACACCGAAGGTCAGTAGAGAGCAGGCTTGTCCAGCCAGGTACTTTTGCGCCAGCGCATAATAAGGGCTGTCGGAGAATCCGGCGTAGTTCACCCACTCCACGCGTGGATCGCTGCGCAGGAAATCCGCGACGCTTCTCGCGTTCTGGACATGCCGCTCCATGCGGAGCGGTAGCGTTTCGATGCCCTGCAGCAACAGGAACGCGCTCAAAGGAGACAGCACGGCGCCGGTGGTTCGTTGAAAGACGCTGCGGCAGCGCGCAATGTAGGCGGCATCTTGGAAGTGATCGGTATAAACCAACCCGTGATAGGAAGGGTCAGGCTGGCTGAACATGGGGAAACGCCCGGCGTTCTCCTTCCACGGGAACTTGCCGCTGTCGACGATGGCGCCTCCCATGGTTGTGCCATGTCCGCCCATGAACTTGGTGAGCGAATGCACCACAATATCGGCGCCGTATTCGATGGGGCGCAGCAGGATGGGCGTTGCCACGGTATTGTCCACGATCAGCGGCACGCCATGTTTGTGCGCCACGCGCGCGAGCGCTTCGATGTCGCAAATGTTTCCCGCGGGATTGCCCACGGTTTCGCAATAGACCGCCCGCGTTTGATGGTCGATCAAGCGCTCAACGTCGTCGGCTTGATCCGATTCCGCAAAGCGAACGTTCATTCCCTGACTCGGCAAAAGGTAATTGAAGAGTGTGTGGGTGGTGCCGTAGAGCTGCGGAACCGAGACAATGTTGCATCCCATCCCGCTCACGTTTTGCACCGCATACGTGAGAGCCGCCTGGCCGGTACTCACGCACAGCGCTTCGAGGCCACCCTCGAGCGCAGCAACGCGCCGCTCCAGCACCGCAACGGTCGGATTGCTGATGCGGCTATAGCGATATCCTTCCGCTTCCAGATTGAATAGCGCCGCGCCGTGATCCGCGCTGTCGAACTCGTACGCGGCGGTCTGATAGATCGGGACGGCCACGGCTTTGGTGGTCGGATCTCCCTCGTAGCCGGCGTGAATGGCGATGGTTTCTTTGCGCATCAGTTTCCTCTTGGGCTACAGCAGCCGGTTTATTTCGCGCACCACGCATTCGATATCCTGCTCGGTAGTCCGAAAACTTGTGATGCAGGCCCGCAGGGCGGATATCCCGTCGAACTCTACCGCCGACATCCACGCGATCTGCCGCTTCTGAAGAGCGGCCACAACACGCTGCGCGTCCAGCCCATCGCGGCTGAACCATACCACCGGCAGAGGCGTCTGGTTGACGATCCGCCAGCCGGTTCGTCGCAAACGTTCGCGCAACACGTCGGCCATGTGGGCCTGGTGTTCGATCATTTCCACATAGCCGGATTCGCCGCGCTCGGCCAGCGACAGGAACAGCTTCAGGCCGATGAAGCGCCGCGACCATTGCGCTGTAGTAGTGTACTGATCGGGCGCCGATCCAGGCGTTTCCGCCGGCATGTAGGGAGTCTCGGCGTGAAACGATGCCGTGACCGCTTCCGGGTGACGGCAAAAGAACATCCCGGCTCCCATCGGCACCGAGAACCATTTGTGCGCGTCGCAGGTGATGGAATCCGCCGCTTCGATGCCTGCCAGAGAGTCCCGCAAGCGTGGCGAGAGAATGGCAGCGCCGCCCCACGCGGCGTCCACGTGAAACCAGAGATTCTCCGATTTCGAGTAGCGCGCCAGCTCGGGAAGGGGATCGATTACGCCGGCCGCGGTGGTCCCGGCGGTAGCGGAAATCATGAAAGGGATGAAGCCGGCCTTGCGGTCCGCGGCCACTTGCCGGGCCAGATCGGCGGCGTCCATCCTTAGATTGCTATCCGTCGCCACCACCCGCAGCGCGCGACGCCCCAAGCCCGTCATGTGAACGATCTTGTTGAAGGAGTGATTTGCCTCGGCTGTCACGTAGAGCGCGGGTGTTCCATCCAGATGCCGAAGCCCAGCCTCCGAGTATTCCGGGAAGGCCTTGGTGAGCGCGACGATCACGGCCGTTAGGTTCGCTTCCGCACCGCCCGAGGTGAAGCTCGCGCTCGCGTCTTGGGAGAAACCGAACTTCGATGCCAGCCACGCCAGTGTGTGCCGTTCGATCTCATTCGCCGCCGGCGACGTGCGCCAGGTAGCGAGTTGCGGGTTATGCATGGCGACCAGCGCGTCTGCGACCACGGATGCAAACGTTACACTCGGATTAAACAGGCCGAAATAGCGCGGATGAGTTACCTGCACGTGCCAGGTGCGCATCATCCGATCCACATCCACGCAGAGAGAATCGAGCGTTACCGGCTGTGCGAAGTCATAGCGCGCGAGATGATGTCGGATCTCCTGCGGTGTCACCTGAGGAAAAATGGGACCGTCGGCGATCTCGCAGTTGAGCTCCTCGACCACGCTCCGCATGTTCTTAAGCAGGGTCTGCATCGAGGCTCCCATGAGCTTGTATCGGCTGGATTGGGCCAAAACTATGCGGTTCGCGGCGTCCGGGATGCAAGAGACCCAATTGGATGCGATCGTAAACAGCGCTTTCGAGCCGGATAAACGCGTCCCGCTCGGCGCAGAGGAAATAGATGGCATCGGAAGTGGCGGCGGGATCGTATCCCTGGCGCACCAGGTCAGCCTTTTTGTACTTGAAAGTGGCAGTCACTTCCATCTCATTGCGGATTCGCAGGAACAAAGGACGCGCGTAGTGCGGGAGCAGCGCAGCCAGGTGCCGGCGAAGCGCAGCCAGATCCAATTCGCTGTCGATCGCCAGAGTCGCCATGCCGGCCCGGCCATCGGCGCCTGGGATGGCCACGCCGTAAACAATCGCTTCCTCGATTCCGGGAAATGCGCAAAGCGCCTCGGATACTTCGCAAGTGGAAACGTTCTCGCCCTTCCAGCGGAACGTATCACCGATGCGGTCGACGAAATAGAAATAACCGCGCGTGTCTTTGCGCATCAGATCGCCGGTTCTGTACCAGGCGTCTCCGGGCTTGAAGACGTTGCGCAGAATTTTCTGCTCGGATGCGTCGCGGCTGCTGTAGCCTTCAAATCGACCTCCGATGTTGGCGCTGTCGTTGAGAATCGGGCCGATGGCTTCTCCCACTTCCTGCGGTTTACAACGGATGCAGAATCCCTGTTCGTCGCGAACGGGATCGCCTTGCTCGACATTGAATTGGATCAAAGCCGCCGGGAAGCGGTGCGCCAGGTAAGAGGGGATGCGGCCGATGGCTCCCCGCTCGCCTTCTACGTTAAATAAAGAGACGTTGCCTTCGGTGGCGGCATAAAACTCAAGAACGAGCGGGATGTGGAAGCGATCCTGAAACGCGTCCCAGATCTCGGGGCGCAGTCCGTTTCCGCAGGCCATACGGATGCGATGCTGCGTCTCTGGTGGAGCAGGTGCGGTCGCGAGCAGGTAGCGGCAAAGCTCGCCGATATACTGAACCAGCGTGCAGTCCCACTGAACGATATCGCTCCAGAATCGGCTGGCCGAAAACTTTTCGCGCAAGACCACCGATCCGCCGGCGGCCAGAACCGCGCCGGGCGCTTGCACGCCTCCCACGCTGTGATACATGGGCAGGCAATTGTACAGACGATCTTCTCGTCCGGTGTCCATCAGACCGGCGAACCAGTGTGTCCACTGCATCACCCGGCCATGCGTAACCCCGGCAGCTTTGGGCAAACCGGTGGTGCCGGAGGTGTAAATGTAGAGCGCCAGATCGTCGACGGTTACCGCGCGCCGCTCGGAATGGATCAAACGTTCGCCGCTATATTGCTCGAGATTTCGCTCCAGGTCGCGATCTACCCGGTGAAACGAAGCCTCGCTTGCTCCATGCACCCAGACCACAACAGGCGCAGCAAGGTTCGGTAGCGCGCTGGCTGCCGCGTCGATGAATTCCTCGGCCACAATCAGATGTTTGGGCGCGACCAGATTGATGGAATGGGCCAGCGACGGGCCCGTCAGATTCGTATTGAGCAGCGCCACCACGCCCCCGGCCTGAGTGATGCCCAGCCAGCACGCCATAAATTCCGGCCGGTTCCCCATCAGCAGGCCGACGCAGTGACCTTTGCGGATGCCCTGCGCGATGGTCCATCGGGCGTATTGATTCGCGCGTCGGGCGAGCTCACCGTAGCTGAAGCACTCGCGCTCGGACAGCAGGGCCGGCGCATCCGAGAATTGCGCCGCACGTTCCTCAATCACCCAGGGGAAAATGCGATCGGGACGCTTGGCGATGGGCGTAGTCAACTCCAGAGCGCGGGCCCAGGCTTGCGCGGGCGATTTCTGGCGTTTCTCGGTACAAGTTTCCGTCATGCGGTGCTCCCTGCGTCCACGGTCAGCACCGTGCCGGTGATGCTCTTCGATTTGCAGCCGAGCAGAAACTCCACCGCGTTCGCTACGTCTTCCACCTCGGCCAGACGCTTCAATGCGCTTCGCCGGACCACTTTCTCGCGCTGCTCTCCGGTGAGCGACTGAGTCATATCCGTGTCGACGAAACCCGGCGCCACGGCATTCACGTTCACGCCCATGCGCCCCACTTCACGCGCCAGCGACCGGGTGAAACCAACGAGGGAAGCTTTGGTCGCGCCATATACGGAAAGACCGCTGTAGCCGGTAGAGCCCAAAATCGAGGCTACATTTACAATTCGCCCTCCGCCATCGGCCACCATGGAGCGCACCACGTATTTGGTCAGCACTATGGGAGACAGCGTGTTCACGCGCAGTAGTTGCTCGATCTTGGAATTCGGCATCAGCGCGAGAACCCCTTCGAAACTGATCCCCGCGTTGTTGACCAGGCCGTAGATGGGACCAAACTGCTTCCTCGATTTCTTCACCAGTTGTGAGATCTCTTCGATATTGGCCAGGTCGAAAGGAACGAAATGGAATGACCCTGCATTGGCGCGTTCAGCTTCTTCCATTGCCGAAGTCAGTGCGTCGGTCTCTTTGCGTGCCAGCGCGATCACCCGGTAGCCGGACGCCGAGAGTTTGCGGCCGATTCCGAGACCCAGTCCACGGCTTCCTCCGGTGACGATGACATTACGCATGTTGCCGCACGATCTTGCCGTTGGCGGCCACGGCCAGTTGGTTCACAAATCGGATGGACGATGGAACTTTGTGGCGCGGCAGCGCTTCACGGCATATCTTTAAGATCTCATTCTCCACTCCGCTAACTCCTGAGCCGTCCTCCAGAACCACCTCAGCCACCACCAGCGCACCGAGCACCGAATTTTTCCTCGGCCGCACCAGCGACATACGAACCCGCGGGTGACGGTTGATCACGCCTTCCACTTCTTCGGGATGAACTTTCTGGCCGCCCACGTTGATGGTCCCGTCGCGGCGGCCGACGAAATAATAACGGCCTGCGCGCAGTTCCAGCATGTCGCCCGTATCGACGAATCCGTCCTGATCCGCCAGGGTTCGTGGAGCATCCATGTATTTGGCCGCCGTTCGCGAAGATCTGATCCGCAGTGAGCCCTCTTCCACCTTCATCTCGACGCCACAACTGTTCAGCCCGATCAGGCTAGCCGGAAAACCTTCCAGTCCGTCGCGAACATCGAACGCTACGCCCGCTTCGGTGGACGCGAAGGCGTGCGCAACTTCGGCCTGCGGATAAAAAGACCGCAGATGGTCGAGGATAGATTGATCCGCAATCTCGCCCGACAAACGAACATAGCGGGGGGCGATCTGGCAGGCGGCCGGGCTCATCAGAGCGCAACGCCAATGGGATGGAGTGCCAGAGATGTGGGTTACGCCGTGAGCGGCTGCCCGTGAAAGAAACTCGGCTGTCGACTCTTGCGCGCTCGACAACACCAGTGATCCGCCGGTTAGCATGGCACGCAAGTAGATCTGCAAGCCGCCATAGCGCCGAATGTCGTAGAACGTGCTCCAGACGTGAGCGCCGTCCAATCCGCTTTGCCCTTGGATTGCTCCGCACAAACTGGCGAGACTATGCTGCACCATTTTCGGCCGCCCGGTGGTGCCGGAGGTGAGCAGAATCCATTCGGTAGCGTGAGTGGCGGTGCGATCCCATGTCGCTGGCACAAGCTGGGGGGTGCATGTGACGTGAGCCTCGATGGCGTCTGGTCCCAAATCCATCCCATCGGAAACGATGGCATCCACATTCGCCGAGGCCATCACGAAACCCAGGTGCTCGATCGCGAGATCAGCGGGCCAAAGCACCAGGCGGCGCGCGATGCCATCCAGCTCCAGGAGCGCCAATGCAGCTGAGAGCTGATCCGCGGTGGCAATCAAGACTGATTTTCCACGCAGCTCTTCGGCGCGGCCGCTCAGGCAGGAGCCCCGTGCCAGATCGCTGAACGCTACGTCGCAGCGCGCGCCCGAGAGAAATCGCTGGGAGAGCTTTTCGGTAGCGCTTACCGCGCTCCAGAGCGAAGATGGTTCACTTCGCGGCATTTTCGTAAAACTGGATGAACTCGCCCAGTGTCACGGGAAAGCCGACGTCTTCGGCGGCGCTGAACGGATCGCTTCCGAGCACATCCTCCAGCCTGGCCACGATGATCGCGAAGCACAGCGAATCGAGCCCGGAATCGAGGAACGCCAGATCGTCCACGAGGGGCGCTAACTGTTTGTCCTGTTCCTGGGCTACCTGATGGAACTGCGCGATGACTTCCGTTCGAATCGACATAACCATTTTTCGCTAATGCCTGTGAAGAGCTAACTGGTCGGCCGGAGCATAATGATTGCGTCCGGTCTCGGCGTGCTGCAGGGCCGGCTTCTTGAGCACAGCCACCTTACTGGACGTGACAGGCGGAAAACAATCCTTCAACCATCGCATGGTGTGATGCCGAACCGCTCTGCAGCCTTCGTGATCCGCAAAAGAATGATTGGTTCCTTCGAGGAAGTGAACGTCAACCCGGCTGCGGCGTCCGGATGAGGCCTGCAGGTAAGCCAGATAATCGAATACCCCGGTCCTCGGCTTCAGGCCTTGGCTCTTCACGGCGGGAGCTTTGAGCACCAGAATGGGCGTGCCGGCCGACGTCAATTGTTTCCAGCAACGCAGCAGTGGAAAATTCGCATTGCGCGGAAGTTTGTTTCCACTCAACAGCAGGCCCACATAGCGAAGGCGATGATAGATTTCGCTCGCCACAGCGCCCAGCCGGGTCCAGGTGGCCCACTGGCTCAGTTCATTTTGTATTTTCAGACGGTCCGGCGGAACGTTGAAATAGGGATCCATCAACACCACGCCGCTGCACTCTTTGGTGATGCCGGCCGTGAAGAGCGCGGTCACCGCGCCCGCACAGAGCCCCATGATTACCACTCCCGACAGGCTGAATCGCTCCACCAATTGCTTGACGATCGCGGACAGCGACGCAGCATATCCGCCGGCGCTCACGAAATCGAGCATCTTGTCTGGAAGATCGCCTTCAGAGTCGCCCAGCCCGGGCAGATCGAAGCGGAAAGCCGGATAGCCGCACTTGGCAAAGGAGTTCGCCCAATAAACCGCGGATGGAGAAGCTCGGGGCAGGAATCCAGGATTGAGAAACAAAATTCCGACACGGTTGGCTTCACCAGAGCTGGCGCTCGAAGACCGTCTGGCAAAGTGAGATCTGTGGTACGTGCCCCACAGACAGTTTCCGCCCACGGTGACCGAGATCACCTCTCGCGTTTCAATGGCTGGGTTCACGGCTGCCTCTCTTGTGCTGTCGCTACCGCGCTTCTGATCCAGTCGAGATTCTCGGCAAACAAACCGCTGAGATCCCGGTTAATTGTTTCGTAGCCTACCGACGAGCCTTTCACCAAAGGCGCCGCGCGCCCGTCGAGTTTGACACTTCGAACGGGCTTTTGGAACGCTATAGCCTCATCCGATTGGTTCGCGATACCGGCCGGCAGCTCGAATCTGAACGATTCGTTCCAGAGTCTGTCCGACCATTCGTATCCGTCCACATCCAAACTTTCGCCGTCCTCTAATCGCCGGATATAATCGGATACCGGCTTTCTCTCGTCCTTATATTTAAAGGCGTGGTCCACCGCCACCCGGCGCAACAGCGCGCCGCGAAACGCAATATTTGCATTGGCGGGAGGGGACCATAATAACAAGCCGTCGCCGATTCCGGTTTCGAAAGCCTTCGCAGCCAGAATGCCGCCCATTTCCAGACCGTGCAGCAGCAGTGGCACGTCCGGCGAACGGCGTTTCAGCCAGGCCGCGAGCAGCTCCACGTCTTCCAGCCAGTCGTCAAAGCTCAGTTCCTCGAAAACGCCCGTGCTTTCCCCAATGCCGCGATAGTCGAATCGCAGGCACTCCATTCCTCTGGCCGCCAGGTATCGAGCCCAGCGAACCCAAGGTATGTAGGAGAAGTGCCGTTCCGACGTAAAAGGTCCCACCAGCAAAACGCGCGCCGATGGTTCCGCGGCTCCATGCAGCACCGTATAAAGGTGTGCTCTCGGAACCTCGAAATATCCGGCCTGCTCAGCAGGTTCCATTTCGACAGCGGCACTCACCGGCTTATACCTCCGCTGATTCCAGGCGCAGCGCGCAAGCGTGGCACTTCAGCCCATGCTGCTTGGCGGCCGGCGGTAGGATGCTGTGGATCAGGGATGTGAGCAAATCAACTCCCTCGAAGAGATCCGTTCCTGGTTTCGGTGGGTTGATCGCCATCTCGGCCGCGAGTGCGCGGAACAGTCCGTCCGTGTGAGCGACATCGCAGACGCCGTGGACATCAGTGTATTCTAACTCAGCGGAACCTTGTTCGATGGCGACTTTCGCAAGAAAATCCATAAATTTTTGTATGAATCCTTCGAAGAACGCCATGGTCAGCACCAGCGGCACTCCCGATAGCCGGCCGATGAACAGGCGGACGTTGGTCAGGTCTTGATAGACGGCTTGCGCGTCGTAATCTCTGGGCAGTGCGTTGGCGGACAAGGCGAACTTGCGGAGCATGCCCGGATGGCAGTCGCGCACTTCCTCGTGAAGATTGTCCAGGATGATGCGGCGGCTTTCTTCCGATCGAACGGCCAGATACGCGCCAGTCATCCAGTAAATGAAGTTGCCTTCAAGCACCGCGGTATAGCGCGCGATGATCCCCCGCCGCTGATCGGCAGAGAGCCGCCCGGGTTCAGGCAACGAGGAAATCAGGGAATCGACCGTGCGGTCGACTTCATGTTGAAGGTACGCTCGTTCGGAGGCACCCGGAGTCAGAAGCGTCGAAGTGGACAGAGTCATCATTTACCTCCCTGCAATTACTGCGAACCAGCTCGCCGCCATATCAGGCAAACTACGGCTGATTTAGTACCACGCTAATTTGTTCTTGGTACCAGACGATTGTAGGCTGGGGTCGAAATGAAGAAAAGGTGCAGACGTAATAGTACCCTGTGGTCTCGTAACCCCTCTTTAGTTACGCGCCCACTCGAGCCGCAGCCTGGTTGTGGTCCGATCAGATTGAAAGCAAGTGAGATGCGCTAGCGCCAGGCTGCGCCGCTGCGCCCGGTGTCGCGTCCCATGATGGGCCAAATATCGACAATTTGTTCGCCGCGCACTACATAATAGCGGTCGTAATAGCTGGTGCTATCGTCCAGAACGGTGCAATAGATTTCCACGCGATCGCCGAGCTGGATGTCATTATCGCCACCTTTCCAACTCAGCAGTCCGTATTCGGCGCCCTGGCTGCCCACCGTAAGCCCCGGCATTCCCTTCACTTTGTCGGTGGGCCGGACGCCGGCCTTGTTGCCGTAATCGATGGTCGCCTGGTTGGGATGCTGCTTGCTGTCCACGGTGGCGAGGACAGTGAGAGCGCCGGCGAAATCGGTGAACGTATCGGGATCGTCCTTGCCTCCGATGATGAAATATCGTTCATCCATGAACACGTAGGAGCCGGCTTCGAGCTCGGTGAGGCCGTTCTCGTGATCCATATTGTATGTGCCGGTGGAACCGCCCGAGAAAATGTTCACTGGTATTCCGGACTTCTGGATCAGATCCACCGTCATTCGGGGGCCGGCCAGATCCTTGGCCGATTGCTCGCGCCGGTTCTCAAAGGTCTTGGTATGAGCGGCGCCGCCGGAATAGGCCATGATGCCCTCGAACGTCATGTTTTTGGACGAGGCAACCTTGCGCGCCAGCTCCAGGGCGGGCTGCCCGTTTTCGATCCCTTGCCGGCTCATTCCTGTAAAAACGGAAACCAGCACTCTCACCTGGGCGTCGGCGGCAACGGCAGCCTGCTGCACCCAGTGGAACACCAGCGGGTCGTCGATCACGAACAGAAAGGTTGGATCTTCGATGGACAGCGCTATCGCGCGTTCGATGGCGTTGGTGCTGGCCGGCTGTTTGGTCCACATCACGTTCTGAAGACCGGCGCGGGACATCAGTTCCGCTTCCGCAATGGTGGCGCAAGTGAGCCCGATTGCTCCGTGCGCGAGCTGGACCTTGGCCACATCCACGCTTTTGTGAACCTTCACGTGCGGGCGCAGCGCGATGCCGGCGGCTGCGGTTTGATCGGCCATGAACTTCACGTTGCGCAGGAACAACGCTTCGTCCACGATCATGCAGGGCGTCGGGAGAACGTCCTTGGTCATGTCGCGGAAATCGCGCCGTGCGATGCGCGCTTCAAATTCGGCATAAGGGAATCCAGCAGGGCTTGTTTTTATGGTGGTTGTGAAAGGCGGCATAATTTCGGAGAGTTTCAACGCGTCCCGTAGCTCAGACGGAGTTCGACGGCCAGCGGCGCACCGGGCTTCACGGCGACGCGATACACGGTCTGCGGGGGTGGATCTTCCTGGGTGAGCAGCCGTGTTCCACGGGCTGCGGCGTCCTGCTCGGCTTGCGTCCAAGCTTTTCCCGCGCCTCCAGTGAGTTCGAAGACCTCAGGTTTGGCCGTGCCCCATTGCTTTTCCCAGCCCGCCACCTGAGCATTCGAAAGCGCCATCGCATTATCGCCAATGGTGATTCCGTCCAGTGGCTCCCTTGTCAGCAGCACCGTCAGTTCCTCCGCCACCTGATCCGGCCGGCTGCGGCGAAGCGTGAAGAAATTGGGCCGGTCACTTTGAGATGGGATATCGATCAGCTTACCACTCGTCACTTTATTGTCGCCATTGCGCGTGCGCGTGGTCGGAAAGATGAGGTAGGGCGCGCCCCGTTCGCCCGAAGCGTAACGTTCCCGGTCGATGACGTAGAGATAGCCGTGCTCGGGCGATTCAAGCGTCAGGCGGACTCGATCACCGGCGTGGAGCCGGCTGGTGGACGACACGCGCTCGGGGATCCACTCTGCGGTTTCGTTGGCTTCCTGGACCAGGATTCGCGCGCCGGTGTCAGCGGCCGATGCCGGGCGAAGACGCCAAATCGTCACGCCGAGTTCACTGGCCGCCGAGGGATGGCGCAAGGACGCCACCACCTGAGGATCGAGCGCTTTGTACTTAGGCTTTACCTTGGCCGGCGAGGGAGTGCCGGCGGGTGGGCGAGCCTGGACGACGTCTTCGGGAACAATGCCGCGCTGCTGATCGCTGTCGCTGGCGGCGAGCGAGATAGTCGCGAGCAGAATTCCAATGGCTAAACGGCGAAGATCGATCATTTCCAGTCTCCCTGCTGCACGAACGCAGCCCAATAATACGGCGATTGCCATTCCTTGTGCTTGCGCAGTTCCTGTTGCGCGGCCACCAGCGCTTCGGACGGACGCTTGTGATCGCGCAGCAGGCTGCGATAGAACGCCGCCATCAGCTCGGCAGTGGCGCGATCGTCGACGCTCCATAAGCTAACGATGACGCGCGGAACACCGGCGTACAGGAAGGCGCGGGTGAGCCCCATCAGCCCTTCGCCGCGCACCTCTTTGCCGAGGCCGGTCTGGCAGGCGCTGAGCACCACCAGGTCCGCCGCGAGCCGGCTGTTGTAGATATCGTTGACGCGCAGAAATCCGTCCACCGGGCGGCCTCGCTCGTCGAATTGCGAAAGCACCAGCGCGGAAAGCTCCGGGCGCTCGGTGTCGAGATAGCCGTGGGTAGCGAAATGCAGATAGCGATATTGGCCGAGCACGCCGCTGAGCGCTTCGGCGCGGCTGGCGTCGAAGCCGGTGGCTTTCAGATCCGACGGATCGTGCGCCACGTTGAGGATCGCATCGGCCTCTTGCGAAGTGAAGGGCAGGCGCGGAATGCGCAGATGGGCGTCGCCGCCGCTTTGTGTCACGGCGAGGTGTTCGAGCAGGCGCGAGGCGTTCGCGACTTGCGTTTGGGCCGAGAGAACGGGCTGGCCATGCGCTCGCGGATCGGACGAGTCGAAGACGGGATCGGCAAACACCGCGAGCAGCTTCGATGCCGGTGCGCGGCCGGCGGTTTGCGTCCGTAACGCGGCGATGGCGGATGCCGAAGGAAGCATCGCGATTTCGCGCGGGCGTTCCGATGCCGCCAGCAGAGCGAACGGGATGCGCTGCAGCGGTCCATCGGCAACGATGGCTAAGCGCTTTTCGCCAAGCACGGATGTCGCGGGAGCCAGAACCATATCGCTCAGCTTGCGAATTTCGGGCGCGAGCTCCGTATCCGGACGGTGCGTGGCTAGAAGCTGGTAAACGCGCGTGGCTTGCTCTTCGATCGCGGCGCGCGACGGCAACCGGAACGCGTGCAACTGATCCATCGAGACGGTCCACAGCCAGCTGGTCTTTTCTCCTATCGAATATTCGAGCAGCAGCGTATCGGGATCGAGCACTTGTTTCTGGATCTCGGCCAGGGTGAGCGGCTGGGGCTGGGTGAGAGCAGCGTAGCGCGGGCTGGCCCGCCGGATGGCCGTTTCCACGTCCTGATATTCCGACTGCAGATCGCGGATTTCGGCGCTGAGTGCGGCGGCTTGCGCGTCATTCTCGGGAACATTGCGGCCGAGCAGCGGGAGGAGCCGGGAGCCCTTGGCGTTCAG
Source organism: Bryobacterales bacterium (assembly GCA_963781905.1). Lineage (GTDB taxonomy): Bacteria > Acidobacteriota > Terriglobia > Bryobacterales > Bryobacteraceae > Palsa-89. The sequence continues at coordinate 1,336,481 of CAWAHZ010000010.1, read as the reverse complement.
GCGATCCGAGAGATCGCGCTCGCGAGCGAGAAGCTTCGGGTCCACGCCTTCGCGGATGTCGGTGCCGGATGCGGCCAGCATGTCGAGCAGGCTGCGGGCTCGCGAGCGTTCGTTGGCCTGGAGCGCGGCCTCCGTGTCGCCCATGCGCATCAGCAGGTCGACGTAGAACGCGTAGGAATCCTGGCGAGTGGCAAAGAAGGAGGCGCGCAGCTGGTCGCTATTGGTCGCGCCGCGATTTTGTTCGGTGAGACGCAGGGCTTCTTCCATGCTCTGGCGTGCGGCGGGGAGATGGTCGCGGTCACTTTCGGCGCGAGCGATGGTTTCAAGTGAGAGTGCCTCGTCGGTACGGTCGCCGATGGCGCGAAATTCGACCAGTGCCTGTTCGCTGGTTTCCGCTGCTTTGTCGGGATGGGCGGCGAGCAGATCAGTGCGGGCGAGTTCGACCAACGCGATTCCGGTGAGGTGACGGTCGCGAACGGCGTGGGCGAGGTCGAGCGACTCGGCCACCGAGGTCTGAGCCGTTTCGAACTGGCCGAGATTCGTCCGTGCGCGGGCCGTGAAGGCGAGAGCTTCGGCGAGGCCGCGCTTGTCTCCGGACGCGCGCCACGCAGCTACCGCACGCTCCAGAATGGGCAGTGCGTTGGCCGGTTCGTTCTGGTCGATGTACATGTTGGCTAGCGCATCCAGCGTGGTTGCTTCACCGCGCCGGTCGCCAATTTGCTTCCACAACGGAAGGGATTGATTGAAAAATGTCTCAGCTTGATCCGCGTCGCCGAGTTGGCGGTAGGCGACACCCATGTTCGCCAGCACATGGGCCTTCCACTGATCATTCGCGGACTTGCGCAACAGATCGAGTGACTGGCGGTAGTCGTCGAGCGCGGCCTGCCAGTTCGCCAGCGTGCCTTGTGTCCAGCCAATGTTGCTGAATAGGATCGCTTCGTTCGCTTGATCGCCGGTGGCATGAAATAGGTTCAGCGCTTGTTCATATTGGCGCAACGCTTGTTGCGGCTCACCGAGGACATCGAACGCGCCGGCCTGGCTGTTAATGGCATCGGCCTCTTCGTGCGTCGCGGTAAGGGCATGGAACACTTCCGAGGCACTCTGGAAAAGAGTGGCAGCCTTGCGATAATCGCCAGATTCCGCCACCGCAGTGCCCAGACTGAACAAAGCCAACGCCTGCATGTACCGATCGCCAGAATTGCGGAAGAAGTCGAGCGAGCTTTCCAGTTTTTCAATCGCTGCGCGCCGTGTTTCCGCCGTATGCTGAGCCCAAAGCTGGATGGCTTCGCCGTACGCTCGATGCGCTGCGACCATGTCCTGGTCACCCGGCTTGGCCTCGCGAAGCTCGACGACGCGCAACTCGTAACGTGCCGGGAGATTGGACGGATCGCCTGCCTTCACTTCCACCGTGTAATCCCCTGCGGACTCGATAACTGACACGACGGTCTCAGGGCCATAGCTGGCGTTCATGGAGTCGGCGCGCATCAGCTCATGCCCCTGGGGATCGCGCAGCGTGACGGCGAAATCGACGCCCTTCTGCGTTGCCTCGATTCGCACGAACTGATGTGCGGCAAGCGGAATGCGTAGCGTGTCCGAGCCGGATTTGTCGATGGTCCGCTCCATGGGTACGCCAGGACGCCAGGCAATATCCCCAACGGAAGCCTGCGCCCACACCATTCCCGGCAGCATCGCAATAGTAGCGATAACGTCCGGGAATCGTGCAATTGACAACATACTCTCGCCAGCTCAGGCGTGTTGACCGTGTTTGCCATCGGGATCTTGAGGAGGCGGTTGGCCGCCGCCACCCGCAGCCCATGTCCCGCTGATACCCGTGGGGTTGGCATCGTCGTTGATAGTGCCCTCGCCGGTTCCGTCTGTGTTAAACGCTCCCGACATGGATTGCCAGTTCCGGCCGCTAAACCTGTTGCCGCCGAAATCACTGGTCTGGATAGCGCCTTCCTCGTCCAGAGTTACGCTGGCAACTTCGCGCGTGGTTGCATCCGAGCAACCGTCATCGCCGGGCTCGCCCACGCACAGGGCGTAGGTCCCGTCGGGAGGGTCAGTGGAGGCCACCAGCTTGATGCAGAGATTCAAGTCGTGGCCATTGATCGATATGTCAAACGAAGTGGGGCCGAATAAGGGTAGATAGGACATGGGTGTCTCCTTTGGGTGATTGATCAGCTCAACACGCAGCGCGCCGTTTCAGACATGCTGTCCGTGTTTGTGCTCGTGGTGGTGGCCAAAGGGTTCTCCGCCGCCGCCCGCGGCCCACGTCCCGCTGATAATAATTTCCGGTTGACTGTCGTCGCCCCATTCGCCGTCGCTTTGGCTGCCGTCCGCGTTGAACTGCCCGGTCATTTTTTTCCAGAGGTGGCCGCCGATTTTATTCCCGAGAAGGTTACAAAAGCCCTGGATTACGCCGTTATCGTCCAGCATTACTTTGCCGCGATCGGTGGGCTTGGAGCCGTCGTCGCGGGCGACCAAAACCGTGTACGGCGTGCCAGTTGGGACGTTGGGGCAAGAGCCAGTGGTCTGGGTGAGAGTAAGCAATCTGAAAATCTTATCTGAAGAGATGCTGAAGGGGTAAGGTCCCCACTGAGCAGGAAACGGCATGAGGGTTTCTCCTTGTTTTAGTTTATTGATGCCGAAGCTCTAACTTAGCGCCCAGCACGTCTCCGGCGGCACGCAACTGGACGCCGTCCTGGGTCGCAGAGGCAGACGCAGGAGGCAATTTGGTCAGGTAATCGAGTATACGCCGGGAGTCCGCGGGATCGCGGATCTCGCCGGAAACGGCCAGCAGCGGAAGCGGCCTCTGGGATGCGACGATCCACAGCCGCTCGGTGCCTGGGTTTTGGTCGAAATCGTACCAGCCGGTGACAAGCTGTTGAGCGGCGGTGGTGGCAGTGCCGCGTGGATATAAAACCCAGAGACGATCCACGCCGTTCGCGCCCGGGCCTCGGTCGATCAAATAGAAGTAACTCGGCTGTGGCGAGGAGACACGCAAGCGGAATCGCCACCCATTGTGGAACGTGTCAGACTGCGACGCGACGTACTCCGCACCGACGGGGCGTCCATCGGTCATCTGCTGGGCAATGATGGTGTAGGTGATCGCGTAAGTCAGCGTCCGGGAATGATCGGGCCGAGGCAGCCAGATTCCGAGCGCCCCCGCGATTGCGGCCACTGCTCCCGCAACAATCGCTGTCCGGCGCCACACTCGTTTCGGCTTTGGCACGTCCGCGGCGGACGTTTCGATGACAGCGACCAACTCGCGGCACACCACCTCCACGGACTCCGGCCGATCCTCCGGGTTCTTGCTGAGACAGCGGGCGATCAATCGCGCGAGCCGGCTCGGGACCGTGGGATTCACTTTGTCCGGCGCAAGCGGATCGTGATGAACCACGGCGTAGAGCGTGGACGGCAAGTCGGGACCGCCAAATGGCCGTTGCCCGCAGGCCATCTCATAAAGAATGACGCCGAATGAAAAGATGTCAGAGCGGTAATCGGCGGGCTGGCCCTTGGCTTGTTCCGGCGACATATACGCCGGTGTACCAAGCACCGCGCCCGACTGTGTTTCAGGGCCTCCGATGCCGGTCTGCTTGGCGAGGCCGAAGTCGAGCACCTTGACTGTGCCTTGTTCGGTCACCATGATGTTCTTGGTCTTGAGATCCCGGTGCACGATGCCCGCGGTATGAGCGGCGGCAACCGCGCGCGCGGCCTGCACCGCGTAGCCCAGCAGGGTTTCGATGGGCGGGCGCTCGGCGGCGAGTACGGCGTGCAGAGTTTTGCCCCGGATGTACTCCATGGCGATGAAGTCCACCTCATGGTCCGTGTCGTACTCGTAGATGGTGACGATGTTCGGATGATTGAGGGCCGAGGCCGCCTTGGCTTCGCGGAAGAAGCGGATTTTCTCGTCACCGGCGCCGCGTAAGTCGGAGATAACTTTGAGCGCTACGGTGCGGCCGAGCCGCGTGTCGATGGCCTGGAACACCATCCCCATGCCGCCCTTGCCGATGCCCTCGACAATCTTGTAGTTGCCGATGGTGCGCCCGGTTTGGGCCACCGTCATATTGAGAGTGGGCGTGAGCGAGGGCAGGAGATCGCGATCCAGGAAGGCGCTCCGCTCGGAAGCCGCGATCAGCGATTCAATCTCGGCGCGCAGGCCGGCGTCACTTCCGCAGGCGTCGGCGAGATAGCCGGGGCGAAGATCAGGCGTAAGCGCAAGAGCGGCATCCAGAATATCGCGCACGCGCTCCCATTGCCGAGCCTCCTGATCCTCCATTTGGGCTAAATCTAACATAATCCCTTCAATATGGGATACCGTATGTATCCCTACAATATGGATACGCGACGCGGCGGGGCGAAAAATCTCACGAGTGCCCCCTGACTAAAAGGTTTTATTCCTGCGCGCTTGGCCGACGGTCCAGTTCGCGCAGCAGCCAGGCGCGCCCGGTGACCCAATCGCGATTGGCGGTGGCTTTGGAGATCCCCAGCGCCTCGGCCGTTTCGTCGATGGAGAGCCCGGCAAAGAAGCGCATTTCGATTACCTGGCTTTGGCGCGCGTCCAGCCTGGCCAGATCGTCGAGGGCATCGTCCAAAGCAATCAGCTCGAGGCTGCGCTGATGCGGGATATCGATGGCTTCGTCCAGGACCAGCACCGGCGCGCCGCCCCCGCGTTTGTCCCTCTGCTGCGCACGGGCGTGGTCCACCAGAATGCGGCGCATCATTTGACCGCTCACGGCGAAAAAGTGGGCGCGATCCTGCCAGTTGGCCTGCTTCTGATCCACCAGGCGAAGCCAGGCTTCGTGGACCAGGGCCGTGCTCTGCAGCGTATGGTCGGGCCGTTCGCGGCGCAGATGACGGTGAGCCAGACCGCGCAGCTCGTTATAGATCAGCGGGGTGAGCTGCTCGATGGCCGACTTGTCGCCCGCGGTCCACTTCCGCAGCAGGCCGGTGATATCGGTGGGCAATATGACGACAAGATTAGAACAGTTCACGCCCGGGCCGCTGTCGAATGCGGCCAGCCACTTCGATATAGAATGAAAAGCCGGAATGGTACTGAACTCACGAGTTGTGGTTGCGGCGCTGGCGATCGCTTTCAGCGGGCTGGGACTCTCACTCTCCGCGCAAACCAAGCAAACCTTCAAGGCGCGCCTCTCTGCAATGCCGGCCGACGCCAGGACGCGTGCCGACCTGGCAGGCTCGGGCTCCGCCACCGCGGTGCTTACAGGTACAACGCTTGCGATCACGGCTTCCTTCGACGGATTGCGCACAGCGGCTACCACGGCCAGCCTGCACAGCTCGGTGGGCGCCGGTGTGAGGGGGCCGGCGATAGGCGATCTCACGATTTCCAAGGCCACCAGCGGAACCATCACCGGATCATTCGATCTGACTCCCCAGCAATTGACCAGCCTGCGAAAAGGCGGGTTCTACGTCGAGATTCATTCCGAGAAAGCCCCTGACGGCGTTCTGTGGGGCTGGCTTTTGAAATAGGAGACGAACTAGTGTTCAGAAAGATTTTTTGTGCGTCGGCATTGGCCGTGGTTTGCACGCAAGCTGGGATGGCCCAACAGCCCGCCGGTCCTTACACGGCCTCTCAGTCTGCTAACGGGCGCGCCATCTATCAGGCCAATTGTTCCGGTTGCCACGCAGCCGATCTGAGCGGTCTCAACAGCGCCTCGGCCTTGGCGGGCGGACTCTTTATGAGCAGTTGGGGCGACCGCACCACCGGCGACCTGATTACTTTTCTGGAGGGCGCGATGCCTCCCGGAAATCCCGGCAGCTTGGGCCAGGCGGCGTATGTCGACGTCACCGCGTTCATTCTCGATTTCAACGGCGCGCAGCCCGGGCGCCAGCCGCTCACGTCAGCCGCGAAGGTGGTGATTCGTTCGGTCGCAACCGGACAGATCAAAGCGCCTGCCGCTGGACGGGTCCCTCAAAACGCCGCTGGCGAGCCACTCGGTGGCCGCGCCGAAGCACCCGTTCCGCAAACTCCCCGCGGGCTGACGGTGGCCGGTGAAGTGAAGAATTACACGCCGGTGACCGACGCCATGCTGCGCAATCCAGATCCCAGCGATTGGTTGATGATCCGCCACGATTATCACGCGAACAATTACAGCACGCTCAATCAGATCACCACGCAGAACGTCAAGGATCTCGAACTCCAGTGGGTGTGGGCCATGAACGAAGGCACCAATCAACCGGCGCCCGTGGTTCACAACGGCGTGATGTACATCATGAACCCCGGCAGCATCGTGCAGGCGCTGGATGCGCGCAAAGGCGATCTCATCTGGGAGAATCGCGTCGGCGCTACGGCTACCGGTAGCTCTCAACGCGGGCTGGCCATCTACCAAGACAAAGTTTATGTCACCACCAGCGACGCACACATCTATGCGCTGGACGCGCGCACCGGCAAGAATGTATGGGACACGGTGATTGGAGATCGTAAGCAGAGCAACTACAGCACCAGCAGTGGGCCCATCGTGATCAATGGCAAGGTAGTGCAAGGCCTGGGTGGATGCGCCAAGTATCAGGAAGAGAAATGCTTCATCAGCGCCTACGATGCCCAAACCGGAAAAGAGGCCTGGAGGTTTTACACCATCGCGAAGGAAGGCGAGCCCGGTGGCGACACCTGGGGCAAGCTGCCGAATCTGTTCCGCGCGGGCGGCGAAACCTGGATCACCGGCAGCTACGATCCCGAGCTCAATTTGACCTACTGGGGCGTTGCTCAGTCCAAGCCCTGGATGCGCGCCAGCCGTCAGTCCGGGAACGGCGCGACACTGTTTGCAAATTCAACCGTGGCCCTCAACGCCGACACCGGAAAACTGGCCTGGTATTTTTCGCACGCTCCGGGTGAATCGCTGGACCTGGACGAAGTGTTCGAGCGGGTTCTCGTGGACGACGGCGGTCAGAAGCTGGTCTTCAGCGCCGGCAAGGCGGGCATCTTGTGGAAGAACGACCGCAAGACCGGCAAATATCTCGGTCACAAGGAGACGGTATTTCAGAACATCTACGAGTCGTTCGATCCCGAAAGCGGCGAGCCGCACTATCGCAACGACATCGTCGAGAATCAGCTCGGTACCTGGGTGCAAAGCTGCCCGACGTCGGAAGGCGGCCACAACTGGCACGCCATGAGCTATCACCCGGGAACTAACCAGCTGATCATTCCAGTGGCTCAGAGCTGCCAGGAAATGCTGGCGCAAAAAATCGAGCTGAAGGCAGGCGGAGGCAGCGCGGGCGGCGCAAACCGGCGCTTCTACGAGTCGCCTGGATCGAATGGAAACGTCGGCAAGCTGGCGGCTTACGACGTCAAAACGCTGAAGGAAATGTGGAAAATCGAGCAGCGCTCCCCATTCATGACCGCCGTACTATCCACGGCCGGCGGACTCGCCTTCGTAGGCGACATGGACCGAGTGTTCCGCGCCATCGACGTCAAGAATGGAAAGGTGCTGTGGGAGACGCGCCTGGGAACGTCGGCGCAGGGTTTCCCGCTGACGTTCAGCATCGCAGGCAGGCAGTACATTGCGGTCTCGAGCGGACTGGGCGGCGGCAGCCCCCGCATGGTCCCAACGGTTCTGGCTCCCGAGGTCCACTATCCGTCGTACGGGAACGCGCTGTACGTATTTGCGCTGCCTGAGAAGAAATAGCGACGCTTACCAGGTTTCGCTCCTTCGCGGGGCCGATAGATTTTCGCAACCAGAGAGGGTCTCCAACTATCACTTAGTTGCGGAGGCCAACATGTTTGGTGCAACTTCAACCACGGAAGATGTTTTGTCCGGTGCAAATCTCGGAGGCAAACGGATCCTTGTCACCGGCGTTTCGGCTGGAATCGGTGTCGAGACTGCGCGGTCCCTGGCGGCACACGGCGCCCAGGTGGTGGGCGCGGTGCGGGATTTGGCCAAGGCTGAAGCCGCTACCATGCAGGTTCGAAAGGACGCCGCGGCGCCCGGAAGCTTCGAACTGGTTGCGCTGGATCTTGGCAGTCTCAAGAGCGTGCGTGCCTGCGCTGACGCGCTGCTCAAGGCAGGAAAACCCTTCGACGTCGTCATCGCCAATGCGGGGGTGATGGCCACACCGTTCGGGCATACCGCGGACGGATTCGAAACACAGTTCGGCATTAATCATCTGGGCCACTTTGTGCTCGTCAACCGGATTGCGCCGCTCATCGCGGGCGGGGGACGGCTGATCAACCTGTCTTCGGCGGGTCACCGCTTCTCTAACGTCGATCTCCAGGATCCCAACTTCGAGCGCACGCCCTACGAACCCTTTGTTGCCTATGGCCGGTCGAAGACGGCGAACATCCTCTTTGCGGTTGCTTTTGACCAACGGCATCGCGAGCGTGGCGTACGGGCCGCGGCCGTGCATCCAGGAGTTATACAAACTGAGTTGGGACGCCATATGGAGCCCGGAAGCATACAAAAGATGATCGAGCAGATCAGTCAGCAGCTCACGACAGGCGGCCAGGCGCCTTTCCTATGGAAGACCATCCCGCAGGGAGCCGCAACGTCGGTTTGGGCCGCTGTCGTTGCCCCGGCCAGCGAGATCGGCGGCCGTTATTGCGAGAATTGCCACGTCGCCGAGGTTGTCCCGGACGACGTGCCCATCAGCCCCGTGAGCGAAGGAGTTCGCGGATACGCTCTCGATCCAAATACTGCCGAAGCGCTATGGAAGAAAAGTGAGGAACTGGTGGGCGAGTCCTTTTAGCGGATCGAGGCACGGTGCCGAATACCGGCACTTCTGTGGACGCTGGCTTACAATATAAAGAACATGAGAATCATCGTAACCGGGGGAGCCGGGTTCATCGGCTCCTGCTTCGTGCGCCTCGCCATCCAGAACCGATCATTCGATATTGCGAACGTCGACAAGCTCACCTACGCCGGCAACCTGGAGAATCTTACGTCGGTCGCCGAGAATCCGCGCTATCGTTTCTTCAAAACCGATCTTTGCGATCTGGAAGCTCTGCGCGCCGTCTTCGATGAAGTGAAGCCGGAGGCGGTGGTGCATTTCGCCGCTGAATCGCATGTCGACCGTAGTATATTCGCGCCGCAACCGGTGTTCGAAACGAATCTCCGTGGAACCTTCAACTTGCTCGAGGCCATGCGGGCGCAGCGCGTGGCGCGTTTCATCCACGTTTCCACTGATGAAGTGTACGGCAGCCTGGAAGCCCCGCTGGAAGCTGACGAGCGGTTCCCCCTGCAACCCAGCAGCCCTTACTCGGCGGGCAAGGCCGGTTCGGATCTTCTGGCCCTCAGCTATCACACCACCTACAAGCTTCCCGTGATTGTGACGCGCGCATCCAACAACTACGGCCCTTGCCAGTTCCCGGAGAAGCTGATCCCTCTGATGATCACCCACGCCTTCGACAATAAGCCGCTTCCGGTGTATGGCGACGGAATGCAGATTCGGGACTGGCTGTATGTCGAAGATCATTGCCGCGCCATCCTTACGTTGCTCGAGAAGGGCCGCGACGGCGAGATCTACAATATCGGCGGTAATCGATCGCTGCCGAACAAAACCGTGGTGGAGCAGATTCTAGCGATCACGGGCAAACCATCCAGCCTGATTGAGTACGTTACAGACCGGCCGGGCCACGATCGGCGCTACGCGCTATCGAGCGAAAAGCTGACGCGCGAAACCGGCTGGGAGCCGCAGATGGACTTCGAGCGCGGTTTGAAGGCAACAGTGGATTGGTATCGCGATAATCCCCAGTGGATCGCCCACGTTCGGAGCGGCGAATATCAGAGCTACCACGACAAGAATTATGCCAACCGCACCCGAGAGCTGCGGGAAATCTCCACCAGCTGATAGCTGATTCAGTAACACACATTTTCGGAATGTATACTGGAGACTTGATGCGTTTTCAACAATTTCAGGTGTGTCTCAAGGTGTCTCGCATGGTGTCTCCCAAGGTGTGCCAATGAAGGGCGTCGTTCTCGCGGGCGGAACGGGCAGCCGGATGCTCCCGCTTACCAAGATCACCAACAAGCATCTGCTGCCGATCTACGACAAGCCCATGATTTACTACCCCATTCAGACCCTGGTGGATGCAGGCATCCGGGAAATCCTGGTGGTGACGGGCGGCCGGAATTCGGGAGATTTTCTCCGCTTGCTGGCGAACGGCAAGGAATTTGGTCTGAAGCACTTGGACTACACCTATCAGGAGGGTGAGGGCGGCATCGCAGACGCCTTGGGATTGGCCGAGCATTTCGCCGACGGTGGCCCCATTTGCGTGATCCTGGGCGACAACATCATCGAGCGCAGCATCCGGCATATGGCGGAAGACTTCCAGCGGCAGAAAACCGGCGCGAAAATCCTGCTGAAAGAGGTCCCCGACGCCGAGCGTTTCGGCGTGGCCGAGATTCGCGACGGCCACATCGTGGCCATCGAAGAGAAACCCAAAGCTCCCAAATCGAACTACGCTGTCACCGGCATCTACATGTACGACGAAACCGTGTTCGACAAGGTGAAGAAGCTGGTGCCTTCCGGCCGAGGTGAACTGGAGATCACCGACGTCAACAATGCCTATATTCGCGAAGGTTCCATGACCTACGCGCATTTGGAAGGCTGGTGGACTGACGCTGGCTCGTTCGATTCGCTGCTGCGTGCCGCGAACCTGGTTGCGGACACCAGGAAAACCGGAGCACGCAGTTGATGAGTTCCGCGACACGTGAACAAGCGGTTTCCGAACCGTTGGCCATGCGGCTGGCCACACCGGCTTGCGAAAAAGGGATCGGCAAGGTCATCGTTACTCCGGACTCGAACGATCTGATCGCGGGCGTGCGCATCCATCCCTATCCCGTATGGCCGGACGATCGCGGCTATTTTCTGGAGATCGCGCGCATCGGCCAAGGCCTTCCCGCGGGCTTTCCGAAAGAGACGACGCAAATTTCGGCGGCTCTGAGCTATCCCGGCACTATCAAGGCCTTTCACTTCCATAAGCACCAGACCGACTGTTGGGTGCCGCTCGACGGCATGCTACAAACCGTGCTGGTGGATTTGCGCGCCGATTCGTCTACCTTCGGCGTCCGCAACACGCTGTACGTTGGAGCGCTGCGGAGATGGCAGCTGCTGGTTCCACCAGGGATAGCACACGGTTATAAGGTGATTGGAACCAGTCCAGCCATGCTGGTCTACCTGACTGATCGTTTGTATGACCCGCAGGATGAGGGCCGCATCCGCTACGACGATCCCCAGATTCAATACGACTGGGAAACCCAGCACAAGTAAATCACGGGATCTTGAATTCACTCGCCGGTACTCGTCTATCGACTAGTACCCATATAACTGAAGAAGGCTATACAGGCCCAAGTCTTTTCAGTATCGTGATGGTAACGCTTCGAAGAGACGGATAACTTGTTACGAAACGCCGTCGCCGGCTCGGAATGGCCTGCTGGTCGGAGAGGAACCGCCAAGTCGTACTCCAGTTTTGCTCGCTGGTCGCCGATTGATAGGCAGTGAGTGCCTAAGGGTACTGGGCCTGCAGCGCTAAGGCACACGGTAAGTCTCGTTATGCGTCGGAACCTTCGGTTGAAATATCGTTCGCCTCTTATTGTTTCCCTGCTATTCCTTAGCGGCCAGCTTGCTCTTGGGCAAGGGGTCAGTGTTCTCACCCGAAACTACAACAATCAGCGGACCGGGGCCAACCTCTCCGAGACAATTCTGAACGTTACTAACGTGAATCCGAGTCAATTCGGGAAGCTCTTCATGCTTCCCGTGGACGATCAGGTCTACGCGGGAATTCTGTATGTTTCCGGGCTACAGATCGCAGGTGGAACGCACAACGTCATCTATGCCGCAACCATGAATAATAGCGTCTATGCCTTCGACGCCGACACCCTTGGTCCGCCGCTCTGGTTCAGCAACTTTAACGGAACTGGGCAACCGTCCTCGAACACCGAAGTAGGCGGAGGCACTGGCTACAACGATTACCGGGGCGACATCGGAATCGTCGGCACTCCCGTCATCGACGGCGCCGCGCAGGTCATGTATTTCGTGACGCGCACGGTGGTGAACGGAACTACCATACAAAGCCTGCATGCCGTTAGCATCCTCACCGGCGTCGATCAGCCGAACAGCCCCCAAATCATCCAGGCCACGGCGCCTGAAAACACGAACGTACGCTTCAACGCCGCTACACAAAATCAGCGGGCTGCATTGGCTCTTTCCCAAGGTGTGGTCTATGTCGCTTGGGCGTCTTACGGCGATTTTGGCGGTTACAACGGCTGGGTAGTGGCCTACAACAGCACCACGCTCGCGGTGACGGGCATCTTCAACACGACACCCAACGGATCCCAAGCCGGCATCTGGATGGCGGGCGCCGCTCCCGCCTTCGACACGGCGGGAAATGCGTATTTCCCCACTGGAAACGGAACCTTCGACGGAACCACGGATTTCGGCGAGTCATTGGTCAAGCTTGCGCCCGGCGCGATCAATGAACTCGATTATTTCGCACCCTCCGATTACGCCACGCTCAATTCTCAGGATCTCGATTTCGGATCCGCCGGCCCCACTATGTTGCCCGGCACCAGCCTCATCATCCAGGGCGGTAAAGAGGGAAAGCTGTATTTATTGAATACCAACAGCCTGGGACATGAGGCTGCGGGAGACGTTCAGATCCCCCAGGTTTTCCAGGCTGTAGACACTACCATTCGCCCCAGCGCCACGCATCACATCCACAATGCCAGCCCCACCTGGATCGCTCCCTCGGGCCTCAACGTGTACGTGTGGGGCGAGAACGATTTTATTCACATCTATCAACTCGTTCCTGCTACCCAAATCCTCAACACCACCCCTTTGGCAACCGGCTCCATTCTGCCCCCTCAGGGGATGCCAGGCGGGATGATGACGATTTCAGCCACCGGCTCGCAGTCGGGGACGGGCGTCGTTTGGGCCACCGTGCCTCTGAACGGCGACGCCAACCAAGCCACCGTTCCAGGCAGTCTCTATGCGTTTAATGCGGAGAATCTGAATCTGCTGTGGTCCAGCACGGGGCCGGGCGACGATCTGTTTAATTTTTCGAAGGGCAGCGCTCCCATCGTTGCCAACGGAAAGGTGTATGCCGGTTCCTTATCCAGGTTCGTCCAGGTCTACGGGCTGAAATCCGATGGGCAGAGTTCGCAGGATCTGGCGCTGAACCAAACCGCCACCGGCAGTACGCCCTGTACTTCGTCGGAAGGGCCTAGCCAGGCCTTCAATGGCAGCGTTTCCGGCGGCCTCGGCGACAAGTGGTGCTCTTCTGCGGCGAACCCCTGGCTGCAGGTGGATCTGGGATCGCCTCTGAATATTTCCCGCTTTGTTCTGGAGCACGCGGGCGCGGGCGGAGAAAACCCGGCTCTCAACACGGCCGCGTACAATATTCAGATTTCATCGGACGGAGTGAATTTCACCACCGTGGTGAACGTGACCGGCAATCAAGACAGCATCACGACCAACGATATTACGCCCACCACGGCCCGCTTTGTGCTGCTGAACATCATCACGCCCACGCAGTCCGGCGCTCCGCCGGCCAGCATTTACGAGTTCGAAATCTTTGGTCCACAGGCGAATCCGGCCGCCGGGTTCACACTGTCGGCAACGCCTGCTTCGGCTACCGTAACGGCCGGAGGAACGGGAAGTTACACCGCCACGGTAGCGGCGCTCAATGGATTCACGGGAGCGGTGACTATGAGCGCGAGCGGCTTGCCGACGGGCGCGACCGCCATCTTCAATCCAGCGACGGTGAGCGGCGCCGGTACCAGCGCGCTGAGTCTGGTGACTACGGCATCAACCCCAGCCGGCACGTACACAGTAACGTTGACCGGGACCTCGGGCACATTGCAGCAGACGAGCACGATAACGCTGGTGGTGAATGCCGCCCAAGGAATCCCGGCGAGCATCGTCGCAATCGCGGGTACGCCGCAAAGCGCGACGGTCGGGACAACGTTTGCGACAGCCCTGCAAGCCACAGTAAAAAATGCCAGTAATAATCCAGTGAGCGGAGCCACCGTCACGTTCACCGCGCCTGCCAGCGGAGCGGGCGCATCATTTTCTGGATCGGCAACGGCCACGGTAATAACCAATACCAATGGCGTGGCAACAGCGCCCACGCTCACGGCCAACAGTACGGCGGGCAATTACACGGTCACTGCCAGCGTATCCGGCGTGGCTGCGGTTGCCAGTTTCAGCCTGACCAACAATCCGGTAAGCGCCAATGGCTACAGCTATTCGCGTACCGTCACGATCGCGAGCAGTCAGGTCCCGAATACCAATCAGACGAATTTCCCTGTGCTGTTTTCGAGCACCGATCCGTTATTGATGAACGTGGCCAATGGCGGGCATGTGACGAATGCCAACGGCTATGACATCATCTTTACCGCCGACGCGGCCGGGACGCAAAAGCTGAATCATGAGATCGAGTCCTATAACGGGACCACCGGGCAGTTCATCGCTTGGGTCCAGGTGCCGACGGTCTCGCACACCACGAACACGGTGATTTATCTGTTCTATGGCAACGCCAGCATCGTGACCAGCCAGGAGAACAAGGCCGGAGTGTGGAATGGCAACTATGCGGCGGTGTACCACCTGGGGAACGGGGTCGCGGTCGGGCTGAACGATTCCACATCGAGCGGCAACACGTTGACCAATCACGGAGCCACGGCGGCGAGCGGAGAAATCTCGGGCGGAGCCGGCTTCAACGGAAGCAGCTCTTCCCTGACGTGCGGCATGACGAACTTCCCGTCGGGGAACAGCGCGTACACCCTCTCGGGCTGGATGAACCCGAACCCGACGCAGAACACGCACCGCGGCAAGCTGCTGTCGTACGGAAATGGCGGGACGGCCCAAGGCACGTTCTTCGGGATCGACCAGAACAACGACATCACCATCGACCACTTCAGTGACGACTATACTTCTTCGACCAGCATTCCGAACGGATCATGGTCGTACCTGACAGTAACTTTCAACGGGACCACCGACACGGTTTACCGCAACGGGGCACTGGCGTTCACACACGTCCCGGCAGGACCCTTACAGGTCACGCTCAACGCCTGCACCATCGGCAGCTACCTCGACGGAGCGAGCGACATCATGCTCGGGTCGCTCGACGAAATCCGGGTGTCGAATACGGTTCGCTCCGCGGACTGGATCGCGACCGAGTACAACAATCAGAGCAGCCCGGCCACGTTCTACATTCTGGGTAGCGAGTCCGGCAATGCATCTATTCCAGCCGCCATTGCCGCAGTCGCGGGCACTCCGCAAAGCGCGAACATCAGCGCTACGTTCGCCACAGCGCTGCAGGCCACGGTAACAAATGCCAATAATAATCCGGTAAGCGGAGCGACGGTTACGTTCACCGCGCCGGCGAGCGGAGCGGGAGCAACATTTAATGGATCGGCAACGGCCACGGTAGTGACCAATACCAACGGCGTGGCAACGGCGCCCACGCTCACGGCTAACGGTACGGCTGGCAGTTATACGGTCACGGCCAGCGTAGCGGGGGTGGCTGCGGTTGCCAGCTTCAGCCTGACCAATAATCCGGTAAGCGCCAACGGCTATAGCTACTCGCGTAAGATCACGATCGTGAGCAGTGAGGTCCCGAATACGGACCAGAGTAACTTCCCTATGTTGTTCTCAGACACCCGTCCGCTGTTCATGAGCGTGGCCAATGGCGGGCATGTGGCGAATGCCAATGGCTACGACATCATCTTTACCGCCGACGCGGCCGGAACGCAAAAGCTGAATCATGAGATCGAGTCCTACAACGGGACCACCGGGCAATTCATCGCCTGGGTGCAGGTGCCGACGGTCTCGCATACCAGCAACACAGTGATCTATCTGTTCTATGGCAACTCGAGCATCGTGACCAGCCAGGAGAACAAGGCCGGAGTGTGGAATGGCAATTATGCGGCGGTGTACCACCTGGGCAACGGGGTCGCGGTGGGGTTGAATGATTCCACTGTGAACGCCAATACTCTCACCAATCAAGGAGCCATTGCGGCGAGCGGAGAAATATCGGGCGGAGCCGGCTTCAACGGAAACAGCTCTTCCCTGACGTGCGGTATGGCGAACTTCTCGTCCGGGAACAACGTGTACACCATCTCTGGATGGATGAACCCGACGCAGAACACGCATCGCAGCAAATTGCTGTCGTACGGAAATGGCGGGACTGCCCAAGGCACGTTCTTTGGGATCGATCAGAACAACAACATCACCATCGACCATTTCAGTGACGACTATACTTCCTCGACCAGCATTCCGAACGGATCATGGTCGTACCTGACGGTTACTTTCGACGGGACCACCGACACGGTTTACCGCAACGGGGCGCTGGCGTTCACTCACGTACCGGCGGGACCGTTACAGGTCACCCTCAACGCCTGCACCATCGGCAGTTACATTGACGGAGCGAGCGACATCATGCTGGGGTCGCTCGACGAAATCCGGGTGTCGAACACGGTTCGCTCCGCGGACTGGATCGCGACCGAGTACAACAATCAGAGCAACCCGGCCACGTTCTACACGCTGGGCAGCGAGTCTGGCACATCGGTTCCGGCCGCTATTGCCTCGAACGCGGGCACGCCGCAAAGCGCGAACATCAGCGCTACGTTTGCCACAGCGCTGCAGGCCACGGTAACAAATGCCAGTAATAATCCGGTGAGCGGAGCGACGGTCACGTTCACCGCGCCGGCGAGCGGAGCGGGCGCGTCATTTGCTGGATCGGGCAATGGATCGGCAACGGCCACGGTAATTACCAATACCAATGGAGTGGCAACAGCGCCCACGCTCACCGCCAACGGTACGGCGGGCAGTTATTCGGTAACGGCCAGCGTAGCGGGCGTGGCTGCGGTTGCCAGCTTCAGCCTGACCAATAATCCGGTAAGCGTCAACGGCTACAGCTACTCGCGCACCATCACGATCGCGAGCAGTCAGGTCCCGAATACCAATCAAACGAATTTCCCGGTGCTGTTTTCAACCACCCGTCCGCTGTTGATGACCGTGGCCAACGGCGGGCATGTCGCGAATGCCAACGGATACGACATCATCTTTACCGCCGACGCGGCCGGAACGCAAAAGCTGAATCATGAGATCGAGTCCTACAACGGGACCACCGGGCAATTCATCGCCTGGGTGCAGGTGCCGACGGTCTCGCATACCAGCAACACAGTGATCTATCTGTTCTATGGCAACTCGAGCATCGTGACCAGCCAGGAAAACAAGCCAGGAGTGTGGAATGGCAACTATGCGGCGGTGTACCACTTGGGGAACGGGGTCGCGGTAGGGCTGAATGATTCGACTGTGAACGCTAATACGCTCACCAATCACGGAGCCACGGCGGCGAGCGGAGAAATATCAGGCGGAGCCGGCTTCAACGGAAACAGCTCTTCCCTGACGTGCGGCATGGCGAACTTCTCGTCCGGGAACAACGTGTACACCATCTCGGGCTGGATGAACCCGACGCAGAACACGCATCGCAGCAAGCTGCTGTCGTACGGAAATGGCGGGACGGCCCAAGGCACGTTCTTCGGCATCGATCAGAACAACGACATCACTATCGACCATTTCAGTGACGACTATACTTCCTCGACCACCATTCCGAACGGATCATGGTCGTACCTGACGGTTACTTTCGACGGGACCACCGACACGGTTTACCGCAACGGGACGCTGGCGTTCACACACGTCCCGGCAGGACCCTTACAGGTCACGCTCAACGCCTGCACCATCGGCAGCTACCTCGACGGAGCGAGCGACATCATGCTCGGGTCGCTCGACGAAATCCGGGTGTCGAATACGGTTCGCTCCGCGGACTGGATCGCGACCGAGTACAACAATCAGAGCAGCCCGGCCACGTTCTACACGCTGGGCAGCGAGTCCGGCGGTGGTTAGAGCACTCTGCGCGGCGTTCATCACCTTGACGCTGGCGCAAGCGGACGCCCCACCGGACGTCGGCGCGCCGCCCGAAGACGCCATTCGGACGGATTCGGGGCTGGCGATGACCGTGCTCCAGGCGGGATCGGGAACGGACCATCCGCGCGGCGATGATTGCGTAATCGTCAGGTTTACCGCCTGGAAGAGAGATGGGTCTCTCTTCTCGACATCGGGTCTTCACGGTGAAACGAACACTCAATGCCTGGCAGCCGCTATCCCCGGAATCATGGAGGCGCTGACGGCAATGGCGCCCGGGGAGAAGCGCCGCGTCTGGCTGCCGGCGGAACTGGCATTCGCCACCCATGTTGCCCATCACGGCGCCAAGAACATGCCTCATGAGGATCCGCCGCCGAATGTGGATCTGACCTTCGACCTGGAACTGGTTCGCATCCTCAAAGCTGCCGAAAAGCCAAATAATCTGAAGGCTCCTCCTCCCGACGCATTCAAAACGCCCTCCGGCGTAGCCATTCTGGTCCTTCAGCCCGGAACAGGAACCAAACATCCCGGCCCGGGCAGCCGCGTAACGCTGAACTACACGGGATGGACGGCCGACGGGATGTTATTCGAATCCACTGCGACATCCGGACATCCGGCCGTTTTCGTCCTGGGCACCACGTTGGCGGGATGGCGCGAGGGTTTGCAATATATGGTTGCGGGAGAAAAGGCCCGCTTCTGGATTCCCGCGGCTTTGGCCTATGGGAGCCACCCAACGAATAGACTGGTCCCGGCGGGCGATCTGGTTTACGACATCCAGTTGATGGATTTTCAGTAGCTGAGCAACATAGCATTCTATTTGGTAAGCGAACGTAACCTGCTCCGGCGCTGTTGAAACGCCGCTGTCACCGATGCCATTTCAGGCCCCGTAAGCAAAGAGGGATCACACGCGGGAAGACCGCTCTTGCAGGCCTCCACATTTCGGCTTCGAAAGCCGGCCTTGGAGGCATTCAGGTCCGCGGCTCGTAGCTCCAGGGGCTGACAACTTGCTAGTCCGTCCCGGCAGGACGCCTGGTTCCGCCTGTCAAACGTGCTACGCACCGCCTTGGCCTCAGCCTCCGTCAATTCCGTCGGATCGCAGCTAAAAAGGCCGTCTTCGCAATGCTGCAGGTTGCGCCGCGTCGCCCCCACCCGTACCGCGGACGCTTGGGTCGGAGTAAGCAGCAGAGGATCGCAGTTGGACGATCCCTGATTGCACCGGTCCAAATTGCGGCGAAGGCTGGCCGTCTCGACCGCCTTGCCTTCGGGCGGCGTCAACGCCGTAGGATCGCAGGTCGGGGAGCCATCCAGGCACTTGGTGTAGTTTCGCTGCTGGGCTATTTTGTGAAACGTTGCCGCGTCCTTCGGATTCAACAGCAATGGCTCACAGGTGGGTGAGCCGGTATTGCATTTCTCTAAGTTCCGCCGGTAGCGGGCCGTCTGGACTGCGGTAGCCTCCGCCTGGGTCAGCCGTGTTGGATCGCAGAGCGTCGACCCCTCCATGCAGGATTCCAGGTTCCTCTTCGCCGACACTTGCGCCACTTGCTTGATTTCGTCCGGGCTGAGCGAGGAAACGTCGCAGCCGGACAGTCCATGCAGGCAGTTTTCGAGGTTAGACTCCTGAGGAGCCGAACTCGCCTTTGGCTTGGGTTGGGATTGGGGCGCCGCCCAGGCCCCCAGGCCCCCGAGCAGGCACAAAACGAGGGTCAGACGAACCGGCATCGTTACCAGTTTCTCTCAAATTTCCTTTTTTGTCATGAAGTTTGCCGGTACTGGTACTACCTAGGGACCCCGTAGGTCATCGAGTTCATTGACACTTGTCATTGAGATCGTCCATACTCCAGGAAGCACGCTGACGTTTGTAAAAAGCAGCAATTCAAGAGGTATTTCTGGCGTGCTACCACAGCAGTCGAAGCCGTTCTGGCAACCTTTGCGGAGCCCCAAACAATGGGACCGAAAAAGCGGTAGCTTGTCCAGATCGCGCTTTGTGTGTCTGTTGATCGATTGAGGAGGTATTCCGTGGCTGTATTGAAACCCAGGGAGCGATTAGTCTATTTCCGAGTGTCGGAAGACGAGTTTCGCCAATTTGTCAGCGTCTGCGAGCAGGCCGGCGCGCGCAGCGTGTCAGACTTGGCGCGGAACGCTGTACAACGTCTGATTGCCGAAGGCCAGCGTCAGCGTGACGGGAACGAGCTTGAAGAAAAGATGCAGGTGCTGGAGCGTCTGATTGCCGCGGTTACCGAACAGCTACAATTGCTCTCCAGCCAAAGCAAGGAAGCTGCCGTGGCAGCCTTGCCCGTCGGCGCGGACCGGTTCTTTTGGGACACTGCTCGATCGAACCAGACCGGCCAGGGAGAAGAATAGCCATGCGCCTCCTTTCCAGTGGTCCGGAAGATCCTATGAACGGCTTGGTGCGCGACGAACATCCCGTGTTTCCGCCCATCGCACACCCCTATGTTTTGCCGAATGCCGTCGACGAGCAGGAAGGCGCGCAGCGCTTCGATATTCTCGGGCTGCTGCGCCGATACTGGCCGCTGCTGCTGGCCTCGGTTGTGGTCGGGTCGGCGGCGGGATTTATCTCCATTGTCCTGAGTTCTCCCATGTACAAAACGTTGCTGTACATGGAGGTGCAGAACAGCAACAGCGCCATGCCGCAGAGGGCCGGCATGCAAAACAACGATCAGACCACCGAGATTGACATTCAAACCCAGGTGAACCTGCTGCATAGCGACAGTTTCCTGCGCCGGGGCGCCGAACGCATGCAATCGGAAACCGTGCCGCTGCCTCCCACGGGAGGCGACATCTTCTCGCGCCTGCGCCAGCGCATCCATCCCCTGACCCAGGATCCTTTGGAAACCAGGCGGATCGGTCTCAACACGGCCACCAAGACATTCGAAGCGCGTCCCGTCACGCGTACCCGGCTGATCGAGCTAAGCTGCGAATCCACCAGCCCGGATGTCGCGGCGGGATTCTTGAATGCCATGGCCAACGAATTTGTCGACGACAACAATCATTCGCGTATCCAGACTGCCCAGAAGACCAGTGAATGGCTGGAAGCGCAGATCGAGGAAACCAAGGCGCGGGTGCAGGAAGCCGAAGAAAAGCTGCGCGATTTCTCGGCGGCCTCGGGGAACTTATTCGCCGGACAGGACGCCGCCACGCTGGACGACCAGAAACTGGCCCAGCTCAAGGGCGAGCTTGCGAAGATCCAATCCGAACGCATTGCGCGCCAGACGCGCTATGAACTGACGGTGAAGAACCCGCCCGAGTCCCTGGGCGAAGTGCTCGACGATAATGTGCTGCGCAACTATCAGCAGCAACTGCAGACCCTCAAGAGAGACCGCGCCGTGCTCGACATCACCTACTTGCCGAAAGACAAGAAAGTGCAGAAAGTGGACGCTGAGATCGCATCCGTGCAAAAGGCTTATGACGCCGAGATCGCGAGCACCCTCAGGCGCATCAAAACCGATTACGAAGCCTCGCGCAGCCAGGAGAAACAGCTCATCGGGGCTTACGACACGCAATCGTCGCGGGTAGGGTCGCTGGCCGGAAAGACGGCGCAATACAATTCCCTGAAGCGTGAAGTGGATACGCAGCACCAGCAGTACCAAATGCTGTTGGTGCAACAGAGCGAGGCAAACCTCAACAGCTCGGTGCCGGTGAGTCCCATCCGGATCGTGGAGCTCGCTGCCGCGCCCGAAGAGCCCTACAAACCCAAGCCGGTCCTGAATATTTCTTTTGGCACCCTGTTTGGCCTGGTGCTGGCCGGCGGCCTGGTATTTCTGCGAGAGCGGATGGATCGCAGCATCAAAGCTCCGGGCGCGTCGCGCCGTATGTTCAACGCACCTGAGCTCGGTGTCATCCCCAATCTCGGCACCAATGGAAACGCGCTTTCGAGGGCCAACGGCCGTCTGCCGCAGGACCTGGTTATCGATCGTGCGCACGACGATGGCACCGCGCTCGCCACCTGGCAGAGCGGCCCCGCGTTTATCACCGAGTCGTTCCGGGGAACGCTGGCATCCATTCTTCGTAATCAAGCTTCGGCGAAAAGCCAAAAGATGATTCTGATCACCAGCCCCGGACCCGCGGAAGGCAAGACTACCGTGGTGCAGAACCTGGGTATCGCCTTGGCCGAGTCCGGCCGCAAAGTGTTGCTGGTGGACGCCGATTTCCGCCGTCCTCATCTGCATCGGAAATTCAGCCTGCCCAATGACTGGGGCTTGATCGACGTGCTCTGCGACGATACTCCTTTAATGGATTATGCTCCGGAACAAATGGGCGTGTTTACCGGCTTCCCCGGCTTGTCCATTCTTCCCAATCGCGTTACTCCGAACAACGTCTCCAAAGCGCTTTATTCGCCCCGGCTGCGAACCATCCTCGATACCCTGGCCGATCGTTATGATATGGTCATCGTGGATGCGCCACCCATCTTGAGCGTGGCCGACACTCGTATCGTCGCGTCGCTCACCGACGCGCTGATTCTGGTTCTCCGGTCCGGCGTCACCCAGCGTGAAGCCGCGATGGAGGCTTACCAACTGATCCAGGAAGACGGCCTGGCGCTGCTCGGTACGGTGCTGACGGACTACGATCTCAGCTCCGACCGCCGGCGGCAATACTATTACGATTATGGAGACCCCAGTCGGACATAATTCCCCGCAAGGCGCGAGCTTCGCAAAGCCCCACCAACTGGCCGCCCGGAATCAGTCGAGCTCTGTTCAAGCGATCGTGCTCGGCGCCGTGCTGGTGGCAGCGTTCTGGCCCATCCTGGTCGGAATGTACGGGAGCTGGTTTGACGAGCACTCCTATATGGAGCACGGCATTCTGGTGATTCCCGCCGCTGCCTATATGGCGTGGGCCAAGCGGGATAAGCTGGCGGCCGTTCCCTTGCATCCATCGTTCTGGGGCCTGGCCCTTCTGGCTTGGGGCGCATTGCAGGCTCTGTTGGGAGCACTGGGGCAATGGGTATTCGTCAGCCGGACCGCGTTCCTGATCTCGTTTGTGGGATCCATCGCGCTGGTCTACGGCCTACAAATGATAAAGGAGCTGGTCTACCCGCTGTGCACCCTGGTTCTGATGATTGCCCCGCCGAATTTCGTTTTTGAGAATCTCACCTTGCGCCTCCAGATGCTGGCCAGTGCGCTGGGCGCCAGCGCGCTCGAAGCGCTGGGATATTCGGTGCTGCGCGAGGGCAACATCCTCGAAATGGTGGGGATCAAGCTCTCGGTGGAAGAAGCCTGCAGCGGAATTCGCTCTCTGGTCGCCATCCTGTTCATGTGCGTGCTCTACAACTATTTTTTCGTGGAAAAGAAGTCCATGCGGGTTTGGATTTTGCTGTTCGCGATTCCAATCGCCATTTTGGGCAACGCGGTGCGCATCGTCGCCACCGGAGTTGCCGGCCAATATAACCATGCCTGGGTGAGCGGCGCGACGCACGAAGCATTTGGATACGTCAGCGTGGTGGTGGCCGCACTGGGTTGCATTGGCGTTCACCTGGCGCTGCTGCGTTTCTACAAGCTGAGGGAGGGACGACATGTCTGAATCTAACCCGAGGCCTGAATCGAACCCGAGGCCTGAATCGAAACCGAGTGTCCTCAGCGCATCCCTCAAGCTTTGGCTGCTGCTGGCGGTCTTAATCCTGGCCGCGCAGGGAGCGGTGCTGCATGTTCTTTCCATCCCGGAAGAGAGCATCATCATTCCGAAGCTCGACAACGTGCCGGCCCAGCTGGGCGGATGGAGAACTATTTCCGAAGAATCTCTGGACCCCGGGGTTCAGGAATACCTGCGGCCGGATGCCTACATTCTGCGAGACTACGCAAACACAACATCGGGCAGCACGGTCAATTTATTTGTCGCCTACTTCAAGTCTCTTCAAAGCGGATATGGTCCGCATTCTCCTTCCGTCTGCCTGCCTGGCAGCGGATGGCTGGTGCGGGAGAGAGCCATCCTCAACCTTCCCGTGCCGGGCCGCGACGCCGCGATTCCCGTGAACAAGTTCCTGCTCGAAAAGGCCGGCCAGCACATCCTGGTGCTGTATTGGTATCAGAACGACCGCAATGCGTGGGCCGAAGAATTCCAGGGCAAACTGCGCTTGCTGCCGGATCTGATCAAGTACAAGCGGTCCGACGTCAGCCTGGTCCGGCTGGTGCAGCCCGTGCAATCCGACGATGCCGATCAGGCCCTCATGGAGTGCAAGCAGTTCACCAAGGTGGTTTTTCCCGCGCTCTCCGAGGATTTCCAGCGGGCGAATTAGCGGCGGCTCAAATGCCTTCGGGCACTCAATGCGTATCGTCTATCTGAATCCGTGCGGCCAAATGGGGGGCGCCGAAATGAGCCTCATGGATTTGCTCGCCAGCATGCGCGCGGCCGAGCCATCGTGGCAGTTTTGGCTGGTGCTGGGTGAGGATGGTCCCTTGGTCGATCAAGCGAAATCGGCCGGTGTCGAAGTGATCGTAGCTCCGTTTCCACCGGCCTTGGCCCGCTTGGGTGACTCCGGCAGCGGATCTATCGGAGCGCTCTGGTCCTGTCTCACAGCCGCCGCCGGAACTATCCGCTATGCCAGGCAGCTGCGCCGGACGCTTGCGGAATTAGAGCCCGACATCGTGCATACCAACGGATTCAAAATGCACGTTCTCGGTGCTTGGTGTAGTCGCGCGAAGTCGCATCCCAAGAATGCGCCTCTGATCTGGCATGTTCGGGATTATGTGAGCACGCGTCCCTTGATGAAGTGGCTGCTCCGCCTGCACGCCAAGCGCGCTACCGCGGCCATCGGGAATTCGCTGAGTGTCGCGAACGACGTTCGGAAGGTCTGCGGCTCCGGGCTCGAGACGATTTGCATCTACAACGCGATCGATCTGAAGCGCTATTCTCCGCTGGGTGAGAAAACCGATCTGGATGCGCTCGCCGGGCTGCAGCCGGCTCCCCAAGGCACCGTTCGCGTCGGGCTGGCGGCAACCTTAGCGCACTGGAAAGGACATGCCGTGTTCCTCAAAGCGCTGGCCCGGCTGCCGCAAGATCTTCCCATCCGCGCTTATGTGATCGGCGGCGCGATCTATCAAACCGGGAGCAGCCAACGGTCGCTCGACGAGCTGCGGGCATTGGCCGCGAAATTGGGAATCGCCGAAAAAGTAGGATTCACCGGATACGTCGCCGATACCGCCTGTGCCATTCGGTCGCTCGACATCCTGGTCCACGCCAGCACCCAGCCTGAGCCTTTCGGCCGTGTCATTGCCGAGGGGATGGCCGCCGGCCGCGCTGTAATCTGCAGCGCCGCGGGAGGAGCTGCCGAGTTAATCACCGCAGGCCATGACGCGCTGGCCCATCCGCCGGGCGACGACGCAGCTCTTGCGGCGCGAATCTTGGAACTGGTGCGCGATCCCGAATTGCGCGCGCGATTGGGCCGGGCCGGACGCATCACCGCCCAGCGCCGCTTCGAACGCGGCCGCCTATCGGCGCAATTGATTCCTCTCTATCGGAAGCTCAGTGGACAAGCCGCGCCAGAACCCGAGAAGCAACTGGCGGTGACCCAATAATATGTGTGGAATTCTTGGAGCCATCGGCCCGAACGCAGCACAGATGACCGAGCGCATCGTCAGCGCCGCGAATCTGATGATTCACCGCGGTCCGGACGACTGGGGCGTTTATACCGACGACCACGCCGCGCTCGGATTCCGCCGGCTCTCCATCATCGATCTTTCGCCCGCCGGCCATCAACCCATGGTCAGCCAGGACGGCAACACGGTCTTAGTCTTCAACGGCGAGATCTATAACTACCTCGAGCTGCGCAAGGAGTTGGAGCCGAGCTTTCGGTTTTACTCTCAAACCGATTCCGAAGCGCTGCTGAACGGCTACCGGGCCTGGGGATGGGAAGAGTTGCTCCGGCGCATCGATGGAATGTTCGCGTTTGCGATCTGGGACAAACGCGCGCGGCGCGTTCATATGGCTCGCGATCGGGCAGGGAAGAAGCCGCTGTTCTACGCCCACGTCGCAGGGCGCCTGTTGTTCGCGTCCACGCTGAACTCGATCCTCGAACTGCATCGTTCCAGGCCCGCCATTGACCCCAAGGCTATCGACGCGTATCTGGTTTACCAGGCAGTACCCGCGCCGCTGACTGTATTCCAGGGCGTGAAGCAATTGCCACCGGCGCACCATCTCACGTTCGATATTGACAGCCAGAAGGTGAAGGTCGAAAGATATTGGGACGTCCAATACACGCCCAAACTAAAGCTGTCGGAAGAAGATCTTCTCGAAGAGCTGGACGCCCGTCTGCGGCGTGCGGTGCGCCAGCGCTTGATGAGCGACGTGAAGCTGGGCGCGTTTTTATCCGGAGGCGTGGATTCCAGTCTCGTGGTCGCTCTCATGGCGCAGGAGCTGCGCCAGCCGGTGGAGTCCGTCGTCATCGGGTTTGCCGACCCGGTGTTCGACGAGCGCAAGCACGCCCGTGCGGCGGCCAGGCACTTGAACGTCAACCTGTACGAACACGAGATGCCGGTGGACGCTCTGGAAACATTGCCCGAGATCATCTGGCATTACGGCCAGCCTTTCGCCGACCCGTCCATGGTTCCCACCTACTACGTCGCCAAGTATGCGCGGCAGCATGTGACCGTGGTGTTGAACGGCGATGGCGGCGACGAACTTTTTGGCGGCTACTCGCGGCCGGTGGTCGCGCGCGCCGCCGCGCCTTATAAAAAGCTGGTTCCAGCGCGGATCCGGCGCTCCGTGGGCGACTGGTTTTCCGGTGCTCAAAACGGAATGCTGAGGAAAGCCAGCCTGCTGGCGAAGGCCGGCCAGTTTGATGGCTATCGAGCCTTCCTCTACGAACGAGGTTTTCAGGAATACCGCGATCTGATGTATACGGATGCCTTCCGCGCGGAAACCGCGTCCACTGCTCCGAGCGATTCTTATCGAGCGGTCTGGGAGCAGGCGGATGGTTCGGACGAGGTCGATCGCGTGTTGTGTCTGGACTTCAAGACCTATCTTCCCGATCAATTGCTCACCAAGATGGATGTGTCCACCATGGCGCACAGCGTGGAAGCGCGGTCGCCGCTGTTGTCCAAGGAGCTGATCGAATTCGCGGCCCTGATTCCCACCTCTCTGCGCCTGCGCGGGTACAACACCAAATATCTTTTGAAGAAGCTTGCGGCGCGCTACGTGCCGCCTGAAATCGTTTATCGCAAGAAGCGCGGATTCGTAATGCCTATCTCCGGATGGCTGCGCGGTGAACTGGCCGGGAGCATGCGCGCGGTGCTCCAGAGCCGGTCGTTTGTGGAACGCGATTGGATTCGTCCGGATTCCGTTACTCGCATGATCGGGGAGCATTCGAGCCTCGAGCGCAACTGGAGCGAGCAGCTCTGGACGCTGTTTGTCCTGGAACTGTGGGCCCGCACGGCTCTGGACAATACGCTGCAGCGGGACACGCCGCTGCGCGCCGTGGCATAACAAAGTGCCTCACCCACTCGTGCGCAATGTCGCTTTGAGATCATTGTGGCGCACGCACTCTTGCGTGCCGCGTCGGCACTCGTGCCGACGCCTGGTGGTTTGAATCCAGTGAGAGTCCTTCACGTCAGCAGCGGCAACCTCTATGGCGGCGTCGAAACCGCTCTGGTCGCGCTCGCTCGCTTCCGCCATCTGTGCCCGTCCATGGAGCCGGAGTACGCGCTCAGTTTCGAAGGGCGTCTCAGTAACGAACTTTTGGAAACCGGCGTCACGGTGCATCAGCTCGGCGAAGTCCGCACACGCAAACCTTGGACCGTCTGGTCGGCTCGCGCGAATCTTCGCGCGCTGCTCTCCGAACGGAAGTTCGATGTCGTCATGTGCCACATGGCTTGGCCCATGGCGATGTTTGGAAGTACCGCGCGTAAGTCCGGTGCGCCCCTGGCCTTCTGGGCCCACGACGCGGCCAACGGTAGCCATTGGCTGGAGCGTTGGGCCAGCCGCGTGCCGCCCGACCTCATCATCGGCAATAGCCAGTTCACGCGCGGGACGCTGCCGCTGTTGTTTCCCGGCGCGCCTTGCAAAATCGTTTTTTATCCCGTGATGCCCACGCAGCCCGTTGACGCGAAGAGTTGCCGCGCTGAAATCCGCCGGGCGCTGGGAGCGTCCGACGACACCGTGGCCATCATTCAAGTGAGCCGCATGGAAGCCTGGAAGGGGCATCATCTGCATCTGGACGCGCTCGCGAAACTCAAAGACGATCCGCGCTGGATCTGCTGGATGGTCGGCGGCGCACAGCGTCCCGTGGAGCAGGAATACATGCGCGAGATCCAGGAAAAGGCCGTCCGGCTGGGCATCGGCGATCGCGTGCGTTTCCTGGGACAGCGCTCCGACGTTCCCAGTCTGCTGGCCGCGGCCGATATTTTCAGCCAGCCCAATTTGGGAGCCGAGCCCTTTGGAATTGTATTCATCGAAGCGCTCGCCGCCGGACTGCCGGTGGTGACCACAGCCATGGGCGGGCCCCAGGAAATCATCGACGAGTCTTGTGGATTCACCGCGCCTCCCGGAAACGCGGAGCAAGTGGCGGCAGCCTTGCGCCGCTTGATCGATTCGTCCGAATTACGCTCGCGCCTGGGGCAGCATGGTCCCGAGCGCGCCCGCGAATTATGCGACCCCGGCGGCCGCATCCCCGATCTGCACACCGCCCTGCTGGGTGTGATCAGGAATTAACCGCGCCCTATGAACGCTCCCTGGGTTATCGTCGCTGCCGGGCTCCATCAAAAAGGTGGAATGGATAAAGCCAATCTCGCATTGGCCGATTATCTATTAGAGCGTGGCACTCCTGTGCATATCGTTACCCACAGCGTAGACCCGTTGTTAGCGCAGCATCCGCTCGCGAACGTGCACCTGGTGGCTCGGCCCGCGAATTCATTCTTCCTGGGCGAGTTCGCTCTGGCCGCGCGTGGAAGGAAAGTGGCGCGTCAGGCCATCCGGGAAAATCCCTCGGCGCAGGTAGTGGTCAATGGCGGGAATTGTGTGTGGCCGGGAATCAACTGGGCGCATTACGTTCATCGCGCCTGGTCTGGTCCAAAACGCGGACCGTTAGCCTACCGTCTCAAGGACGCGGTGGCTGCCGAGCGCGCGCGGCGTACCGAAGAGGCGGCGTTCCAACGGGCCCGGCTGATCATCTCCAATTCCAAACGCACCACCCAGGAATTGGCGAAATATTTCGGCGTGAATCCGGCGCGCGTCCACACCGTCTACTTGGGCAGCGATCCCGCATGGGGTCCGATTTCAACGGAGGAGCGGGCGGCTGCCAGGCATTTACTGCGCGTCCCCGAAGCGCGCAGCCTGGCGGTCTTTGTCGGCGGTCTTGGATTTGACGATCGTAAGGGCTTCGACGTGCTCTTTCGTGCGTTTCAAGAGCTATGCTCCCGGCCCGATTGGGATGTCGATCTAATGGTCGCCGGCACTGGCCCCGCGGAAGCCGAATGGCAGGCCAAGGTACAGCAGTCTGGCTTAGGCCATCGGATTCGCCTGCTCGGGTTCACGGACCAGGTGAAGAGTGTGCTCGCCGCGGCCGACTTGCTGGTCAGCCCGGTTCGATACGAATCTTACGGCCTGAATGTGCAGGAAGCCATTTGCCGGGGCGTTCCCGCCATGGTCTCCGCTTCGGCCGGCGTGGCCGAGCAATACGACCACAGTTTCGCGCCGCTGCTGATTCCCGATCCCGAAGACGCGCGCGATCTTGTGGAGCGCTTGCTCGCCTGGCGATCGAACCAGGAACAATGGCGGGCGCGTTTCCAACCCTTCGGCCAGTGGCTGCGCAGCCGCAGCTGGCGCGATACGGCCTCCGATTTTGTCTCCATCGTCGAAAATCGTCCGGTGACGCTGCCCGTCTCCGAAAGGCTAGTGAGTAGCCTCAACTCATGATCGCCCTTATCTTATGCATTGTCGGCCTGTTGCTCGCGTTTTTTGTAGGACGCAGATCGTTGGGCGCTGGAATCCTGGTAGTGCTCGCCGCCGGATACGCCTATGGTATTGTCCGCGCAAATCTAGCCTCCACGTTTTCCCATTTCATATTCGATGCGGCGCTGATCGGGCTCTATGCATCCCAGTTCATTGGATTCCACAAGAAACAGGCCACGGCTAAACATTCGTCGCTCGATATGTGGATGTACATCCTCATGGGATGGCCCCTCTTGATGCTGCTGTTGCCTTTCCAGCCGCTCTTGGTTTCGATCGTAGGTCTGCGCGGCAATATGTTTTTTCTCCCCGCCGTATTTCTCGGCACCCGTCTGCGCGGCGAGGACTTACGTCCGCTCGCATTTGGCCTGGCCATCTTGAACCTGATTGCCCTGGGCTTCGGCGTGGCGGAGACCCTCAAGGGTATCGAGCCGTTCTTTCCGTACGGGCCCATGACCATGACGATGTACAACAGCATCGATTCCTCGGGAGCCAATCGCATTCCCGCGATTTTCCAGAATGCTCATACCTACGCCGGCGTCATGGTATTTACGGTGCCCATCCTGTTTGGCGCTTGGGCGCTCAGCACCGGGGCGCGCTGGAGAAAGATTCTGCTCCTGGTCGGCATGGCAGCCGCTTTCGTCGGCGTATTAATGGCCGCCACGCGCCAGGGCATTCTCATGGCTGCACTGTT
Organism: Bryobacterales bacterium; assembly: GCA_963781905.1. GTDB lineage: Bacteria > Acidobacteriota > Terriglobia > Bryobacterales > Bryobacteraceae > Palsa-89. The sequence goes on along the minus strand of CAWAHZ010000010.1, from coordinate 1,306,018 downwards.
GGTAGTGATCGCGAGTGTGAGTGGAAAGCTGGGCCCTCTCAAGCGCGTCGTTTGGGCCGTGGCGATTATCGCCGTCATCTACAGCGCGATGCACAATGAACGCTGGCAAAGATATAAGGAACTGGATACCGAGAGCGTACAAGACCGGGTGGCCGGCAGCGTCAACCGCACGTTTTGGGAGGTCCTGGTCGAGTATCCGATGGGCAACGGACTCGGTGGAGGAGGCACCAGCATTCCGTATTTTCTGGCCTCTCAAGTGAATCGGCCGGTCGAAGTGGAGAACGAGTACTGCCGCATATTGCTTGAACAGGGCGTGGTCGGATTGCTGTTATGGGTTGGCTTCGTGATCTGGTTTGTCACCAATCGGGCCGGGTTCGCCAAGGATGAATGGCTCACCGGGCGGCGCATGGCCTGGTATTTGTGCGTCCTTACTTTTGTGACTGCGGCCATTGGGAATGGCATGCTTTCTTCCATACCGAATACCTTTATGTTCCTGCTGTGCGTGGGCTGGACGTCCGTCCGCCCGGCTGGCGCGGCCGCGAGAGTAGCCGCCAGGATTGCGCGCCCGGGGGCAATGCCGGTGTCACTGGGAGCGCGCACGCCATCCATTGTTTAGAGAACTTTTGCTTAGAGAACTTTCCATGAGTCAAACCTCCACAGCTATTCTCGAACATCGCACCAAGGCCGCTGAACTCAGCGGAGGAACCAGCGGGAACGCGATTTACTCCATGATTGAACGCGTGATCGCCGAGCGCGGCCTCCAGGGCAGAGTCTTGGACTACGGAGCCGGCGTAGGGCAGTTGACCCGGCGTCTGATCGCGCTCGGCCGCTTTCATTCCGTGAGCGCCACCGATATCATGCCCGTCCCCACGGATCTGGACGGGAAGGCCGAGTGGATGGAGCAGGACTTGAACGTCGCGCTCGCCGGCCACGACGATGCATTCGACGTCGTAGTGGCCGCCGAGGTCATCGAACATCTGGAAAATCCGCGCTTCATGATCCGCGAGATCTTTCGTCTTCTCCGGCCGGGCGGCACTGCGATTGTCACCACGCCCAACAACGAAAGCTGGCGCTCCCTGATCGCGCTTCTGGTTCGGGGACACTTTATGGCGTTTGGCGAAACCGGCTATCCCGCCCATATCACCGCGCTGCTTCCGAAGGATCTCACGAGGATCTTCCAGGAGGCTTCGTTTGCCACTCCCGATTTTCACTTCACCAATTCCGGCGGCATCCCCGGCCATCCCGCGCTGAGTTGGCAGCAGGCGAGCTTCGGGCTGCTCAAGGGTCTTCGATACAGCGATAACATTCTCGCCATTGCAAAGAAGCCCAGATGAAGCCCATCGATTGCTCATGCGTGTTCTGCATATAGCGCCCGCCATATTCGGCGAAAATGGCGTGGTGGGTGGCGCCGAACGTTACTCGCTGGAACTGGCTAAGCACATGGCGGCCGAAGTGCCCACTCTGTTCGCGGCTTTCGGCGACCACGCTCGGACCGAGCAGCTGGGTGATTTGCCGGTGCACGTGCTCGGCCCCGCCTCCTATGTGCGCGGTCAGCGCGCCAATCCCATCGCCGCGTCTCTGCTCGCGGAAATCCGCCGAGCCGACGTCATCCATTGCCACCAGCAACACATTCTTGCCAGCAGCCTGGCGTCGCTCGCCTGCCGCCTCACCGGCCGCAAGGTTTTTGTCAGCGATCTGGGCGGCGGCGGTTGGGATGTGTCGGCATACATCTCCACCGACCGTTGGTATCACGGGCACCTGCATATCAGCGAATATAGCCGCAACGTTTTCGGTCACTCGGGCAAGCCCTGGGCCCACGTAATTTATGGCGGCGTGGACACCTCCAAATTCTCGCCCTGCGAACAGGTTCGAAAAGACGGCAGCGTTCTTTTCGTCGGCCGGCTGCTGCCCCACAAAGGCATCGACGATCTCATCAAGGCCGTTCCATCGGACATGCCGCTCGAGATCATCGGGCGTCCCACCGAACCACGTTACTTCGACGATCTGCGCGCTTTGGCCGAAGGCAAACGAGTGATGTTTCGAACCGCTTGCTCCGACGAACAAATGATCGAGGCCTATCGCCGGGCCACATGCGTAGTGCTGCCGAGCGTTTATCAAACCATGTACGGCGAAAAGACCAGCGTGCCGGAGCTGCTGGGGCAAACGCTGCTGGAAGGCATGGCCTGCGGAACGCCCGCCATCTGCACCGACGTCGCCAGCATGCCGGAAGTTGTCGAGGATCGGGTAACCGGCTTCATCGTTCCTCCCAACAACCCCGCAGCGCTGCGCGAGAAACTATTGTGGATTCGCGATCACCCCGCCGAAGCGTGCGCCATGGGGCAAGCCGCCCGGCGTCACGTTTTGGAGAAATTCACCTGGCCCGCCGTGGTGCGGCGCTGCCTGGATATTTATAGCGCGCGTTCGTGATGACCTCCGAGCTTCACATCATCACGCCCGAGTATCCTCCGCAACATGGAGGTGTGAGCGACTATACCGCGCAAGTGGCCGAGGGCCTGGCGCAGGAAGGCGGAGAGGTGCATGTATGGTGTCCGGGTAACGCGCCTGCGCCCGTTCCCGCCGGTTCCGTTCACGTCCATCGCGCGCTCGGGCAATTTACACCCGCCGATCTGCGCGCGGCCGACATTGAGCTAGATCGTTTCGCCGCCCCGCGCCGCATCCTGGTCCAGTATGTGCCGCACGGCTACGGCCGCCGATCGATGAATGTGCCTTTCTGCATCTGGCTCTGGCGTCGCGCCAGGAAGCACGGTGACAACCTGGAGATTATGGTGCATGAGGCCTTTCTCACTTTTGAAGGCTCCTGGCGTCAATACGGCGCCGCGCTGGTTCACCGCCTCATGACCGTGATTTTGTTGCGAGCCGCCACGCGCGTTTGGGTTTCCATCCCGGAGTGCGAGCGGCGCTGGCGCTCTTACACCTTCGGCCGGCGCGTTCCCTTTCAATGGCTGCCGGTTCCGAGCAACATTCGCGTCGCTCGCGACGCCGCGGAAGTTCTCGCGCTCCGTCGCCGTTACGTCCCCGATGGGGGCCTCTTGTTAGGACATTTTGGAACCTACGGTGCGCCGGTGCTTTCGGTTCTCGAACCCGTCGTTTTGAAAATCGCGCGACGAATTCCCAGACCAGGCTCTTTTGTTTATGGGCCTCCACAGCCGGGAATTTCGCGATCGCTTGATCCAGCAGCATCCCGAGTTGGAGCAGCGTCTGTATGCTACCGGCCCTCTGGCTTCTGACGATCTCTCGCATCACATTGCGGCCTGCGATCTGCTGATCCAGCCGTATCCCGACGGAGCCACCACGCGGCGCACCAGCCTGATGGTCGGTCTCTCGCATGGCAAGCCGATCATCACCACCGCGAGCCAAGTAACGGAGCCCATCTGGGAGCAATCGCGAGCGGTGGGTCTTACGCCTTCAGGCGATGCGGAGGCCTTTGTCGAACTGTTGCGCGAACTCTTGCAGGATCCGGCCGAACGCGCCCGGCTGAGCCAAACCGCTCGCCGGCTCTATGAGGAGCGCTTCGATATTTCGCATACCGTCGCCGCGCTCCATCCCACGGTTTCTGAACGCGTGCCATGCGCATCCTGATCGCTACTTCCCACCGCAACATGGTGGGAGGCGTCGAAAAATACCTCCAGCAGATTCTTCCGCACCTGGCCGAGCGCGGGCATCCATTGGCGCTGCTGTACGAATATCGCTTTGATCCTCGCAAGGAGCGCGTCGATCCATCCAGCCTCGATCTTCGATCCTGCGGGACCGAAGAATCGGGCGTCGATGCGGGGCTCGGTTTCGTCCGCGATTGGAAGCCGGACGTGGTGTATTCGCAGGGCTTGGAAGACGCCCAATTGCAGTCCGCTCTGCTCGACCAATACCCCACCGTATTCTACGCGCACAATTACGTCGGTACCTGCATCAGCCAGGAGAAATGCCATTCGTTCCCAACTCCCCGGCCGTGCGATCGGCAATTCGGCCCGGCCTGCCTGACTCTTTATCACCCGCGCCGCTGCGGGGGTTTGAATCCGGTAACCATGTGGAAGATGTACCAGCGAGCAGCGGAAAGCAACGCTCAGTTCAGCAAGTATGCCGCCATCCTGGTGGCCAGCGCTCACATGCGCCGAGAGTACTTGCGGCACGCTGTCGCCCCGGACAAAATCCATCTCACGGCGTTGCCCAATCCCACCGAAGAGGCTCACTTCCATGCGCCCTCGAGAACCGGCACCGGCGGCCATCTTCTGTTCCTGGGACGGCTCACCAAGCTCAAAGGCGCGGCCGAACTGCTCCGGGCCATCCCGCTGTCCGAAAGGCTCCTCGGCAGGCCGCTCTGCGCAACTATCGCGGGCGACGGTCCCGCACGCGAGAGTCTCCAGGACCTTGCCAACCGCCAAATGCTAAAGGCAGAGTTTCCGGGCTACGTTAGCGGCAGCAAGAAAGCCGAGTTGATCGAGCAGGCCGATCTGCTGGTGGTTCCCAGCCTGTGGCCGGAGCCGTTCGGCCTGGTGGGCATCGAAGCCGGGTCGCAAGGATTGCCGGCTGTGGCCTTTGATGTCGGTGGAATCTCGGACTGGTTGATTCCCGGTTATTCCGGAGAACTCGCGCCTGGAAATCCGCCCACGGTCGATGGGCTCGCGGCCGCCATCGCACAGGCTCTGTCGGACCCGTCGCATTACGCCGATCTTTCTCGAGGAGCCCGCGAGGTGGCTGGCCGCTTTACGCTTGCCGCCCACGTCTCGAAATTGGAAGTCACGCTCGAAGCTGTTCTGGGCTCCGCGCGGCGGGCGCCCGAAGAAACCATTCATGCCCCAGCTTAGTCCTCAAAAAGCGGCGTTTCCCGACTATGCGCTCTTCCGCTCGGTCTGCAGCAATGGCCTGTCGAAAATTCGTCCGTTGCGCAACGGAGCTTCCAAAAAGGACGATGAGTGGGGCTGGAATTACGGCAGTGGCTGGCCGCCCTCCTATTGGGCGTACGGCCGCATGCGCGCCATGATGACTTTGCTCGAGGCGTCCGCGCTCGCGCCCAAGACCGTTCTTGAAGTAGCAGCCGGAGACGCGGCATTGTCGGCGAGTCTGGCGGCTAAAGGAGTCCAAGCCGCCGCCAACGACCTGCGCGCCGAAAATCTGGCGAACGCCGTGGCCAATTTTTCGAACGCCGAAAGCATCCGCTGCCTGCCCGGAAATCTGTTTGACCTGGATCCGGCGAAAATCGGCCAGTTCGACCTGGTGATTGCCTGCGAAATCCTGGAGCACGTCGCCCACTCCGTCGAATTTCTCCAGCAACTCAAGCGCTTCGTCGCGCCCGGCGGCCGCGTCTTGATCACCACGCCGAACGGCGCCTACTTTCGCAACAACCTGCCCACGCATTCCGAGATTAAGGATTTCACGGCGCTAGAACAGCAGCAGTTTAAGCCGGATGACGACGGGCACCTGTTTTTGATTACTCCTGAGGAAATGGCGAGCCTGGCCCAAGAGGCTGGCTTCGCGGTCGAACGCATGGTCCTGTGGGGCACTCCCGCGGTTACCGGCCACGTCCGGCTTTCCATGATGTCCACTCCAGCGGCCTGCTGGGGATGCTATCAATTGGAGCGCCTTACTCAGAATTTCCCCTTTAGTTTCAGAGAGAAAGCCTGCTTCAGTCTTTTCGCCATTCTGACCAGATCCGATGCTTGAGACCCAGGCCGACGTTCGAAGCATGCCCGAGACTGCGCTTGGGAAACCGCGCATCGGCCTGGTTTGCGATTTTGTCGAAGAGCACTGGCCGAGTATGGACCTGGTGGCTTCCATGGTCTTGGAACACCTGGAGCGCGAGCATTTGGGCACTTTGGAGGTCACCCGGATCTGCCCGCCGCTCCAGCCACGTTTTGGACGGCTCCCAGGGATGGGGCGGGTGCCGGCGTTCCACAATGCCGACCGCCTGCTCAATCGCTTCGTCGACTATCGCCGGCACCTAAAGCTCCGGCTCGAAGAGTTCGATCTCTTTCATTTAGTGGACCATAGCTACTCACAGTTAATCCATGACTTACCTCCAGGCCGGGCCGTGGTGACCTGCCATGACTTGGATACTTTCCGCTGTGTGCTGGAGCCAGAGCGCCAACCGCGTCCACGCTGGTTTCGCGCCATGACGGATCGGGTTTTGAGCGGCTTCCGTCAGGCCGCGCACGTGATCGCCGTCAGCGCCGCCACTCGCGATGAGATTTTGCGCCTTGGCTTGCACCCTCCTGACCGTGTGACCGTTATCTCCAATGGCGTTCATCCCTCCTGTTCGCCGCTCGAAGATCCGGTGGCCGATGCTGAATTTCGCCGCCTTCTGCCGATAGATTCTTCAGAGGGGGTCTGGCTGTTGAACGTCGGGAGCTCTATGCCTCGCAAGCGCTTGGATTTGTTGCTTCGCGTGCTTGCCGAGGTTCGTAGGAACGTCGCGAATGTTCGCCTTCTACGGATAGGCGAGAAGCTCACGGCTGAGCAGCGGCAGTTGGCGCGGCAGCTGGGAGTGGAATCCGCCGTTGTCGAATTAGGATCGCTGAGTCGCCAGGTTCTGGCCGCAGCCTATCGCTGGGCGCGCCTCCTGGTCCATACCGCTGAGGCGGAAGGCTTCGGTTTGCCGCTTATAGAAGCGATGGCGTGCGGTTGCCAGGTGATCGCGAGTGACTTGCCGGTTTTGCGCGAGGTGGGCGGCGTCGCAGCCACCTATCGCGCGGTAGGAGACATCGAAGGTTGGAGAGACGCAGTGGTCGGTGCTCTTGCGGCGGAAGACGGTCTTCAAAAGCGTGACTTTGACCGGGAGCTGGCGTTCGCCAACGCCGCTCGTTTCTCGTGGTCGGAAAATGCCGCGCGCACCGCGCGCGTGTACGAACAAGTGTTATCAGGGAATCCAAATGGCCGCGCATAAACACCCATCAACGGCGGCTGAACTTTTTGACTTGGAAAGGGATCAATGAAAAAGAAAGCGCTCATTACGGGAATCACGGGGCAGGACGGAAGCTATCTTGCCGAACACCTTTTGGATTTGGGCTATGAGGTTCATGGGCTGGTGCGTCGCGTCGCGCTGGAGCAGCCTCAGCAGCGTCTTAGCCGCCTGAAGAACTGCCTGGATCGCATTCACATTCACCCGGCCAGCCTGGACAGCTATGCCAGCGTGTTCCACGTATTCACCAAGCAACAGTTCGATGAGTGCTATCACTTAGCCGCTCAGAGCTTCGTGGCCGAAAGCTTCGCCGATGGTTTCTCCACCATGGCCACCAACATTAACGGGACCCATTACGTCCTGGCCGCTCTCCGCGAGGTGCAACCCAATTGCCGTTTCTATTTCGCCGGATCGAGCGAAATGTTCGGCAAGGTCCGCGAGACGCCGCAGCGTGAGGCTACCCCGTTCCATCCGCGCAGCCCCTATGGCGTCAGCAAAGTCGCGGGTTTCTATCTGTCCTTGAACTATCGCGAAGCTTACAATATTCCCTGCTCGAACGGCATTCTGTTCAATCACGAGAGCCCCCGCCGCGGATTTGAATTTGTCACCCGCAAGATCACCGACGGTGTGGCTCGCATCAAACTGGGCCTGGCATCCGAGCTGCTTCTGGGCAACCTGGAGGCCAAGCGCGATTGGGGGCACGCGCGCGATTTCGTGCGCGCCATGCACCTGATGCTGCAACAGCCGGAAGGCGACGATTACGTGGTCGCTACCGGCGAGACGCACAGCGTCCGTGAATTTTGCGAGCTCGCATTCGGCGAAGTGGGCCTGGATTACCGCGATTTCGTCCGTAAGAATGAGGCGGTCTACCGTCCAGCGGAAGTGGATCTGCTGATCGGAGATTACGGGAAAGCCCAGAAAGTCCTGGGCTGGGAGCCCACCGTGAACTTCTCGAGCCTGGTCAAGGAAATGGTGCATTCCGACATGGAATTGCTCTCCTCCACGCTGCATCACGAAGGGCCTGTAACAGTTTCCGCGCGATAGTATCCAAGGAGTGGCATCCATGAAAACCATTATTACGGGAGGCGCCGGCTTCATCGGCAGCAACGCCAGTAGCCGGTACTTGAGCCGCGGGCACCAGGTTGTTGTGGTGGACAGTCTAGCTCGCGATGGCGTCAGTGAGAACCTGGAATGGCTGCGCTCGCTCGGTGGTGCGCTCGAGTTCCATCAGATCGACGTCCGGGATTCGGGCGACGTGAGCCGCGTGTTTCGCGAACATCGCGATGCCGATCAGATATTGCATCTGGCCGCGCAGGTTGCCGTTACCACCTCGGTCAAAGATCCCAGGGAAGATTTCGAAATCAATGCGCTCGGCACGTTCAACGTGCTCGAAGCCATGCGCGAGTCCAGCATGCGCGCGCCGTTGATTTATGCGTCCACCAACAAGGTCTATGGCGAGATGACCAGCGTGGGCACCGTGGAACGCAACGGCCGCTGGGATTATCAATCGCTGCCTACCGGCGTTTCCGAAGAGCACTGTCTCGATTTCCACTCCCCTTACGGGTGCTCCAAAGGATCCGCCGACCAGTACGTCATCGATTATCACCGCATCTACGGGCTGCGCACTACGGTCTTCCGCCAATCCTGCATTTATGGCTACCGCCAGTTCGGCGCCGAGGATCAGGGATGGGTGGCGTGGTTTATGATCGCGAGCCAGCTCGGCCGTCCCATCACCATTTACGGCGACGGAAAACAGGTGCGCGACATCCTTTTCATCGACGATCTTCTCGACGCCTATGATGCGGCTTTCGCGGCTCCCGACAAAGCCGCCGGCCGCGCCTTCAACGTCGGTGGAGGCCCCGGCAACGTGGTGTCCTTGCGGGATCTGCTGGCGTTCATCGAGCAGCGCAGTGGCGCCAAGATTCGGGCCGGCAGCGCCGACTGGAGACCCGGCGACCAGAAGTGCTTTATCAGCGATATCAGCCGCGCCAAGGCCGAGCTCGGATGGAGCCCCAAGATCACCTGCCCCCAAGGCTTGGGTCTGCTCTACGATTGGATTGAAAAGAATCGCGAGCTGTTCCTGAAGCTGAGCCCGACCTTGGTATGAGCTCGCCACCTGTATGAGTTCCCCGGTATGAGCTGCGCATGAATCTGGAATTGGACCAGCCCGTGGAAGCGGTTCAAAAGACGCGAAGTGCCGCGGCCGCTAAACTCAGCGTCCTGCACGTGGGCAAGTTTTATCCGCCCCACATGGGCGGCATTGAAACCCACTTGCAGGCTCTGTGCGGAGCGCTGCGCAATCACGCCGACGTGCGCGTAATCGTCTCGAGCGAAGATCGCAACACGGTGGAAGAGATGGTGGATTCGGTGCCCGTCGCGCGCCTCGCCACGCTCATCACCGCCTTCTCCACCTCTATCTCGCCCGGCATGGTTTCCCGCATTCGGAATTCGGGCGCCGGCCTGGTTCACATCCACCTGCCCAATCCCGCCGCCGTGCTGGCCTATCTCGCGAGCGGCCATCGCGGGCCTTTGGTAGTCACCTACCATAGCGATACCGTCAAGCAGAAGGTTCTCGGCCGGCTGTTTGAGCCCTTCCTCAATGCCGCCCTGCGCAAGAGCGCCGCCATCATCGCCACCTCGCCGAATTATCTCGCAACTTCCCCCGTGCTCCAGGCTTTCCGCGACCGCTGCCACGTGATTCCGTATGGCATCGACACCGCGCAGTTTGAGCAATGTTCCCCGGACGCGGTGCGCAGTGTCCGCGAACGGCTGGGCGATCGCCTGGTGATCAGCGTGGGGCGCCTGGTCTATTACAAAGGCTTCGATGTCTTGATCCGCGCCATGGCCGACGTGCGTGGCAAGCTGGTGATCGTTGGTGAGGGCCCCTTACGCAGTGAGCTCCAGAGCCTGGCCGCCCGCTTGGGCGTAACCGATAAGGTGGTCTTCGCGGGCGAAATCAACAACGCCGGGGTGATGCCCTACTATCACGCCGCCGATCTGTTTGCGCTGGCATCGGTGGCGCGCAGCGAAGCTTTCGGAATCGTGCAGATTGAGGCCATGGCGGCCGGCCTTCCCGTGGTGAACACCAGCCTCGATTCCGGTGTCCCGTTTGTTTCGCTCGCCGGCGAATCCGGATTGACCGTCCCTCCCGGCGATGTACCCGCTTTGGCGGCGGCCATCAACCGGCTGCTCGACGACCAAAGCTTGCGCCAATCTCTCGGCCAGGCCGGTGTCCGCCGCGCCAGGCGGGAATTCAGCCTCGATACGATGCTTCGCCGCACACTCTCGCTCTACGAGAGCGTCATCGCAAACGGCGAGCCTGGTTTGCGGTGAAACCCTCCCCAAGAATCAGTGACGATCCCGGCCTGAGGCAGCTCGCGGTCTCGGTTGGAACCAGCGCCGGCGCACCGCGCGTGGACGGCTGGTTCAGCGGCTGGTTCACCGGAAAGATGCGCACGGTGTGGATTCTGATCCTGCTCTACGCCGCCGGTTTTCTGTGCTTCTATCCCCGCGCTCTTACTAACTTCGACGAAGTGTCCTACGTCCGTCAGGCCGTGTCGTTCGCTCACGGCAGTGCCACGGTGGACACCGTCGATGCCTTTACCGGCCAGCATCAAACAATCCATCCCAGCGACTATCCGGCCGGCACCTCGGCGTTCATGTTGCCCTTCGTCTGGCTGGCTGGATGGCGCGGCGTATTTCTGCTGGGCCTGCTCGCCATCTCGGCGTGTACGCTGTTCACGGCCCGCTGGATCGCCGATTCGGGAGGTTCGCCGCTCTACTCGCTCCTGGTGCTCGGTTATCTGCCCGCCATGGTGATGGCGCGCACCGGCATGAGCGACCTTCCGAGCGCCTGTCTGGTGGCAGCCGGGTTGTGGCTGTTTTGGGCGGACGGCCAGCGCGCTCCCTGGCCGCGTCTGGCCGCGGGCTTTTTGGCCGGGGCATCCATCTGTCTTCGAGAACCCAATGCCGTGCTCTTTGTAATATTTTTTGCCGGAGCTTTGTTGCGCCGGGAGCGCCACGTAGTTGCCATCGTTCTCGGTGGGCTGGCGGGCATCGCGCTGCGGCCTGTGCTCGCCGAACTGGTATACGGCAACCCGCTATTCGTGAAGGAACACGTCTATGGATTGTCGGGCCTCTTCGCGGGAACGAATCTGATCATGTATTTGACCGCGCTCCTGGTGCTGGTTCCCGGTGGGCTGATCTTCACGCTTTTTTATCGCGGTAAGCGTTGGATGGAACTGGTTTCTACCGTGGTGGTTTATGTCGGCATTTTCGTCTTCTGGAACTACAATGGAGCTCCCAGCGGAGGATTGAAACAGTGGGTGCTGTCGCTGCGGTTCTTGATACCTGTGATTCCCATCATCGCCTTCGCGATGGCTCACACCTGCCCGCGCTGGGTTGAGGCGTTGTCTCGATCCGGGAGCGCCGACCGCCGGTTGCGGCTGGATCGCCTTTCGCGCGCCGCGGTCGCCGTTTGGCTCGCCGGAATCGCAGTCGCGGGATTGGTAGTGAATTGGCGCAGCGAGCTTTGGTCCCAGCTGCATGAGGAGGTGGTGAACTCGGTGTACTCGAACACCGATCCGGCGCTGCCCGTCATGACCGATCAGCCTGCCACAGTGAAGTTCCTAAACGAGCTCCACGGGCAGCGGACTCTGGTGGACCTGGACCTGGGAGACGCGAACACAGACGTTCGCCGCGCCCAGCTGCTCCAACTGCTGGACCACAATAAAATGGTCCAGATCGTTCTCTTTGGCCGTGACGATAGCGATTACTGGCTCAACAAGTCCAAGGACGATGCAGCCTTCATCGCCGCCATCTCGCAACAGTTGCACACCACGCTCAAGGTGCAACAGCGCTTTCCCGGGCTGGGCGTGCTGCGGATTTGGAACGTCCGGATTTAAGGCCGCGGATTTGAAACTGAGCGTTTCCGCCCTGGCCGCGATCCTCCTGACCCTGACGCTGCTGGCATTTCGCCGGCAGCTTCTCGCCCAACTCGGTGAGTCTCTGGTGATCTCCGATCCGCTGGAGCACGCCGACCTGATCTACGTTCTGGCTGGTGACTTTTGGGGCAGCCGTGTGCTCCTGGGCGCCAACCTGGGATCCGAAGGTTGGGCTCCCCGCGTCATCCTGAGCGGAGGGCGCTACCAGGGGCAGGATGTCGGCAATATGTCGGTGGACTTCGCGGTCCAGCACGGCTTCGCGCGCAGCCTCTTCCTTCCGATAAGGATGCGTGCTCAATCTACCGTCGACGAAGCGCGCGAAATGGGGCCCATCTTTCACCAGTTGGGCGCCCGGCATATTATTTTGGTGACCAGCAATTTTCATTCCCGCCGCGCCGTGCAGGTTTTTCGCCTGTTCCTTCCCGAATTCGATTTTCGAATGGAGAGCTCGGCCGAGAACGTTTTTGATCCCCGTGCCTGGTGGCAAACACCCGAGCAGCGCCATCTTTTGTTCTCCGAATATCAGAAAATGGCCGGGACCATTCTGGTGAAATTCCATCTCGCCAGCGCCGGCTGGCTTCGGCAGGAATCGCAATAATGTCTCGCAGCCGGTCTTTCCTCGGTGGTGCGGTCTTCGCCTACATTTATCAGGCCTCCCTGATGCTGTTGGGCCTGTGGCTCACTCCCTTTTATATCCACACGCTGGGAGTGAGGGATTACGGCATCTGGCTGGTGGGACTCAGTGTCCTGAACTTCCTGCTGCTGTGCGATTTTGGCGTCATCGTGGTCACTCCCCGGGATGTGGCTCACGCGAGCGGCCTGGAACACTCCGAGCAAGCTTCCGGCGAAGTAGCGCGTGTGGTGGGCCAGACCCTGAAAGTGGTGCTGGCGCAAACGGTAGTGATCGCGCTGGCATCGCTCGCGTTGTTCATCCTTCGCCCCGCGAACGATCCGGGACTGCGCGGCCCCATCGGTTTGATCCTGGCCGTATTCGTGATTTCCTACCCGCTTCGCATGTTCCCGGCCGTGCTGCAAGGCTTGCAGGATTTGAAGTTTCTGGGCCAGTTAAGGCTTGCGCTATGGGGCATCTCTACGGCGCTGGTGATCGTGATGCTGCTGATGGGCGCGCGGTTCTACGCCTTGGCTTGCGGCTGGTGCCTGCAGCAGATGGGGCACGACTTAGTGGCGTTCATTCGTCTGCGGCGCTTGCGTCCCGATCTGTTGTCGGCTGAGATGTGGCGCCAGGCCGGGCCTATGCGCTGGCGTTGGTTCGCGCGCGGATTCTGGGTCAATGTGAATCAGGTGGCCACGCAGTTGTCGGCCGGCAGCGATCTGTTGATCGTGGGCCGTTCTATCAGCCTGGCCACCGTGGTTGTCTACTCTTCCACCAGCAAGTTGATTACAGTCCTGCAGAATCAGCCCCAGATTCTTGCCAGTGTCGCTCTGCCCGGATTGAGCCATATGAAAACCAGCGAATCGCGCGAGCGAATCCTGCAGGCCACCACTTCGCTCACCCAAGCCATGCTCCTGCTGGCCGGTGGCATCGCTTGTGTGATCCTCGCGATCAACCGGCAGTTCGTCACTTTGTGGCTGCGTCACGAGGGCGGAGAACACCTCTTCGGCGGCATGCAACTCACCGCCATCCTGCTCTTGACCTTCCTCCTGCGGCAGGCAGACTATACGCTGGCTGTTACGCTGTTTGCGTTCGGGCATGAGAAGCTGCTCTCGATAAGAGCTTTGGTGGATGGGGCTTTCAGCGTGGCCATCGCGTTCCTCCTGGTAGGGCGTTGGGGGCTCCCCGGCGTCGCATTCGGATTCCTTTGCGGAGCGGCCCTGGTCTCCGTCCCAACCGACATATTTCTGCTGGCCAAGACACTCCAGATCTCCATCGCCGAAGTGCTACGGCCTTATCTTCCGTACCTCTGGCGCTTTGCCGTCGCCGGCGCGGTGGCGCTCGCCGTTCGCAATTGGTTGGGTGCGCCGGATGTGCTGCATCTGGCGGTCTCGGCCTCGCTGGTCGGCGCGGTTTATTTGCTGCTTGTCATTCCCTATGTATGGACCACGCCGCTGCGCGGTTACATCCAGGGCGCCACGGCTACGCTTTCGTCCGCCATGCGAACTCGCGTGCTCGCATGGACAGGGAAGGCCTGATACTAGGGAAAGCCGATGCTGCAAAAGAATTCCGCGATCGTGATGCAACAACTGAAGCCCGGCGATGTCGTACTCGACATCGGGGGCTGGGCGCATCCGTTTAACCGGGCGAACTACGTGCTGGACCTCGGGCCCTACGAGACGCGCGGCTTCTACAACCGCACCTTCGCCAGGAACAATCCGATTCCGCCCATCGGCGGCACGGTCGAAGTTTTCACTAAGGAGACTTGGATCGCCCGCGATATCTGCGCCAAGGAACCGTATCCGTTCCGCGACAAGGAGCTGGATTTCGTGGTCTGTTCGCACACCCTGGAGGACATTCGCGATCCGCTGTGGGTCTGCTCGGAAATGATTCGCATCGGCAAGGCCGGCTACATCGAAGTGCCGTCCCGTCTTTGGGAAACCTGCCGGGGGATGGAGCCGGGCATCACCGGCCTTTCGCATCACCGCTGGCTGATCGAGATCGATGCCGGCGCCAATTCCATTCGCTTTCTGCAGAAGTTTCACCGCATTCACAACTGGCGCTACTCCTTGCCCAAGTCCGTGCTTCGCAAACTTCGCGAGGAACAAACCGCCCAATGGTTGTTTTGGGGCGGATCGTTCGAATTTCGCGAGGATCTGGTCCACGGAGAAGAAGAGCAGTTGGGCGAGCTGGAACGATACGTCCAAAGACACCACAGCTACCCGCCCTGGCTGCTGGCCGCCGACACCGGGCTGCTGCGCGCCGCTGGCCTCTACCGGCGAGCGGTGAACAAGGCCCGCCGGATGCTGCTCGGCTCGCCGGTATGAATCCCGTTCCCCACGCGCTCGATTCGCATTGCATGATCGTCGTGCCCTGCTACAACGAAGGGCTGCGGCTGCCGGTGGATGAGTTTCAGCGATTCCTGCCGGGCTCCCAAATCCGCTTCATCTTCGTGGACGACGGCAGCCGCGACAACACGGTGGAGCGCATTGAGAGCCTGCGCGCGAAAAACCCGGACCGCGTGTTCCTGCTGCGGGCTCCCGTCAACCGGGGCAAAGCGGAAGCGGTTCGGTTGGGCGTCAACTTCGCTCTCGAACAGAACGCCGCGTCGGTTGGATTTTGGGATGCCGACCTTGCCACGCCCCTCAACGCGATTCCCGAGTTCCTGGCCGTCCTGGATGCGCGGCCCGATCTCGACATGGTGTTTGGCGCCCGCGTAAAGCTGCTCGGACGTCAGGTGCACCGCCGCGCCGGCCGCCACTACCTGGGACGGGTATTCGCCACCGTGGTCTCCGTCATGCTGCGGATGCCCATCTACGATACCCAGTGCGGTGCGAAAATATTTCGCGTTCGGCCGGAGACTCGTGCCTTGTTTGCCGATCCGTTCATGACCCGCTGGATCTTCGACGTTGAAATTCTCGCGCGCTATCTCTCGCAGATTCGATCGCCCACCCTCGCTTCCCAACGCATCTACGAGTTCCCGCTCAACTCCTGGGAAGACATCGGCGGTTCCAAAGTCAAAGGCATCGATTTCTTCATTGCATTTCGGGATATCCTTCGGATCTACTCGAAGTACTTGCGCCATTTGCAAAACGAATGAAGCCCGCGTCACCGGCCTGTCGTCAGTTCAGCCCCTGACTCGGAATCTTTGCCGGGTCCCCTACACTCAGCGGTAGATTGTTCGAATCGGCGTAGATCACGCGATACCAGGCTGCGGTGTTGTGATGGTCGATGCCGATGGTGCACCCCGCCGTGCAATTAGTTACTGGATCGTCTTGCATCGCGCGCGGATAATAGCCAACCTGCAGCAGGAACTTGGATGCTCCGAACGGAAGCGGGCTGGGCGGCGCGAACGTGATGTTGTCGATCGGATTCACGGCCGGTGTCGCAGGCAGCGCCACGTAAGTTGTGGTGCGGCCCGGGCTGCTGCAAAACTCGTCCGTGTCCGTCGATGGGTTGCCGCTCAGCAACTTCACGCTCAGCGAGTATCCGGTCAGGATGTACTTCAACACCGATCCGCCGCTGATCGCCGGTATTGCGACCGTCTGCGTGCCATACGGCATCTCGGATGCGCACAGGATCTTCAGTTCGTTTCCGTAGGTGGCGCTGGTATGTGCGTCGGTCAGGAAAAACGGACCCATGTAAGGTTTGTTGGCCGGCGGCTGCAGTTCAGTGTCCTCGCGCAGCTTGATGAGCGCATTGGTGTGCGCCATCGCGGACCATTGCTTCGGCGAAATGAAGGGATTAATTCCCTTGGAAACTCCGGTGCCGCGCGCCTGCCCGCCGCAGCAATCCAGATTGAACATGTCGGTCATGTCCCCCACGAAGTTGTATAGCCGCAGACCGCTGACATTCAGCGTCAGCATCGCCACCATCTGAGCCACCAAAGTCTCCGGCCGCCAATCGAGCTGCGTGGGACGATCGCAGGCCGGGTTGAACTGGAAGCTCTGGCAATACTGCGAGTAGTCTGGCCCGGCGCCCCACAGCATGGCGCGTGGTTGCAGCTGATAAGCGCGTGTGGCCAGCCCGGAACTGGATTGTGAATAATTCGCCCATTGCCAAACGCTCGCGTCCGGACCATAAATCGGCGTGGGAGGCTGCGGTATGTAGTCGTTCGCCGCGTCCTCGCCGGCGGGGTTACCGGCCCAATTGTACACGCCCGGATTTCCCAGGCCGAAAGTGAATCCGATCGCAGACCAGGTAGTGGCTGGATGGCCGGTCACGCTCGTGAATATGTTGCGCAGAGCGATGAACGGCGTCGGAGGAAAGTTCTCATCCACCGTGAAATAGAGACTGGGGTCGGTGGAAGAAGTGTAAGTCCCGTTGGAAGGAACAGCCTCAACCGAGGAGTTGTAAGCGATGCTGAAGTGGTTCGCGTCAATCACCGTGACGGGTTTCACCGTGTTGAGGTTGTGGCCCGCGCCGGACCCTTGCACCCGCACGGCTTGGTTGTTCGCGATGCCGTGCGCTTGCGCGTAAAACTCCGCCACGCCTCCGCTCACGACAATCTGGGTGAAATAGGTTGAGTCCCATTTTTGAGTGGTGCCCCCTGTACTATCCGCCGCGCTAGTTCCCGCCAGCCTCGGAAGGATGCCGGCATTTTCGCCAATCCCTCCTCCTGCCCAATAATGATAAAGCTGCGCCGTTGATTCCGTGTAGGTGCCGTTAGCGCAGGTGGTCGGCGTGGTGAAACTGACAGGATAAGCAGCTCCGTCGATCGTAGTGGTCGCGATGCCGGTTACTGGAAACCAGCCGTTCAAGCAGGTGTTCGTCACCGCGCCCGCCATCTTGATCCAGGAACCGGTGCCCGCCGATTGACTCCACACTCCCGTGAACGTCTCGGCTACGTTATAGGTCGCAACCCCGCTGCTCGCCACCACGCTCGGAAAATTCGTCGAGCCAAGATTCGGCGTGCGGAACGGGTAGTTCCCGGCCATGTATTGATTCAGCTCGTCGTAACTGAAGGTCCGATAGGTGCGCCCTTCGCTGACCAGACTGCTCAGCCATCCGGAAAAACAACTTTGACGGTTATATCCGATATTGTTCAGAAAGGCCGCCAGCCATCCGGGGCCATTGGCGCCCCATTGTGTGCTTTCCGTGTCGGTTTCAAAATAAATCCCATATTGCGCGGCGAACGCCGATTCGTAGCCATGAAACGTGCTTGGCCAGGATGGCGAAACGCAGGTCGTGCTGGCCGGGTCGCCAAACGCGACACCGCTGGGATCGGGCGATATCATCGCCGTGTTCAGGTTCGATTCCTGCATCATGGGGCCGTACCAAAGAGTTCGGGCGCCCGGGTTGGTTTGATACGCCGTTGCGCCTGAGATGCTCAGTTGCCAGGCCGATAGCGGGAAGAATGAATTGCCGGGGCTGAACGCGGTGGCGATGCTGCCATTGTGCGTGAAATGCGGAAATGTAATGGAGCCGGAGTGCACTTGGATATAAACGGTCACCGGCGGCAGTGACACGCCCCCGGACGCGCACGCCGCGCAAGCCACTAGAACCTGACACCAGCCGGCCATGATTGGCGTGACATTGCCCGATGAATCCACCGAGCAGACCCCCGATAAAACGCCATCGTTCACTTCCGTGTAGGTCAGCCCACTGGCATTGCAGGCGATGGTGGTAAGTGTGAGGTCCGTATTCTTGATTTTCGGGCAAGTGCTGCGGGTGGATGCGCCGGCGATCAGGTGCATCTCCCAATATGGCACCTCGATCTCCATGGGCGTGGTTCCGTTGGAAAACGTGACGAGTTGCTGGATGTAAGCTGGCCCGCCGTATTGCGCGAAGTCGCGTCCCGGACCAGGTTCGCCATTGTTGCCGGAGGGAGTCCAGTAGGGCGAGCGGATACGCTGCAGCACTGTGCTGGTGCCGGATCCAGTAGTGCTAAGCGTGATGGTCGGCCCAGCTGCCGTGGCCGCCACCGCGATGTGGCCGGCGTCCACGTATTGCACGAAGTAAGGGTTGATGTCCACTTCCAGATTGTCGGTCGCCGAGACGCCGTTCGGGCAGTTTGGCGGCGCAGTGACGGTGAACGAAGTGCCCGCGCCCGTCGCCATCGTATAGTAACCGTCACAGTTCGCTTGACCGGTCACGCTGGTGGACTGAATGTTGCGCAGATAGACGGCAGTTCCCGGCGCTAGTCCGCAGGCCGAACTCAGGTTGACGGTAATTACGCCGCCGGTAACCGAAAGCGTGGCCGTGTTCGAGTTGCTCGCGCTGGTCGCCCAGTAGAATTGACATCCTGGGACCAGCGGCGCCGGTAGCGCGCCTCCCGTATTGGAAAACGTAACGATGCTACCCTGCGTCGAGTAGTGGTTCGCGATCGCGATATTGTTTCCGCTCACGTTAGAGCTGGTGAAGTTTTGCGGGATCAGGTATGGGTCGGCGAGCAGACTGAGGTTGTAGGGATAAAAGATCTGGTGAGCCCCATTGGGGAAACATGCGGTATTGAAGTTGGGAATCTGAGAACCGCCGGTTTGACTGGTTGCTCCAGCGCCGCCGCAGGAAGGGCTGCCAGGATTCGGTAGTTGGTATCCGTCGATATAGGGACTGCCGCCTCGATTGGCGCCATCAAACGTCAGCAACCCCAGCTTGCCCTTCCCGCTGGTCGGAACCGCATTGAGGGACTGGTTGCTCATGCCTTCCACCCTCACCGTGAACGCTACCGCCGGGCAGGTGGCCAGCGTGTTGCCGAAGATGTCGTAAAGGATTCCTGAGACGGTGTGCGGGCCGTCGCCGTTGAGCCCGGTGTACCAGGTCACGGTCCACTGTCCTTGCCAGGAGTCGCGAAAGTCGTTCTCGGGCGGATGTGAATCGCGAGCGAACCCAACCGCCCAACGTTGATAGTCGACGCTCCAGATCAATTTGTACGCCGTCGGAGCCGATGAAACGGTCGCGGTCAGCTGCAGCGGCTGCGCGCCCAGGATCAGCTGGCCGCTCGCGGGGCCGGTGATCGTGCAGGTCTGGCCGAAACACGCGCCGCTGCCGGCTACCAGAACAACGGCGATTGGCGCCCATCGTGTCATTTTCATGGAATGCTATTTTTCCCCGGTCACCCAGCCATCACGATATCAAGCGCCGACGGCGCGCCGCTATCCGAATAATTTTCATTGCAACCTCGCCAACGCAGCGTGGATATCATAGCTGGAAGTGCCGGTGGTGCAGCTGCCGGAAACCGTCGACGTGTAAGTGACAGACCCGCTGCCGACGTAGATGGGCGTCAGCCCCGCCAGATAGCCGCTAGCCGCGGATTGCGTCGAACCCAATGTCAGGCTGCCGGTGGTAATCGTCCGGGCGTTCGTCCCGTCCGTCCAATTAAACGTAAAAGAGACGGAATTAGCGCCTGTGGTGCAAGTGCCGTTTTGATCGGCGTAATAATTCAACGTGTACTGCCCAGGTCCGGGAGCAGCCAGCGTCACGCTCGATTGCGACGAAGACCGCGCGGTTACATTCGAAACCCAGCCGGCGCCGCCCGTGCCATCCGGGCTCAGAATAAATGCGCTCACCGGACTGCCATACGCTCGCAGCAGGATCGGAACATTTTCGAGACAATCGCTGGCCTCAATGCTCACCAGGGTTCCGCCCACGATTTTCTTGAGGGCGATAGGCCCTACCCCGTCGATGCTGAGCGTGGCGCCCGCCGTGCACGCAGCGTCGCTCGCGATGAAACTCAGCGTCTGGTTTTCAGTGTACGCAGTGAACGTGGGACTGCCGTTCGCCACAAATGCAGATCCCGCGCCGCCGCTCGTCGCGATGATACTGTGATCGGTCCCCCCCTGATCCGTGCTTCGGCTCAGGGCGTACGAGGTGTCCAAAGTCGGCGTGCAGTCTACGCGGTTCGCACCGCTATTGTTGGCGCACGCCTGAATGATCCCGGTGCCCGAAATCAGGTTGAGCGTCGCCTCGCTACCTTGCACCGTCCCGTTCACGTCGATGTTCAATCCGGAGATCCCGTTGCCCGTGCAATCGGTCCTGCTGTTGGTTGGATCGTCCGTGCATCCACCGCCGCTGAAATTCAACGTGGCCTCCACCGGAAGATTCGTGCCGCTGTTCTGAATATGCGCGATCGCTCCGTTTGCTCCCGCCGATCCAGCAGCTCCAGTCGCTCCCGTCGGCCCGGTCGGACCGGTCGGACCCGTCGGACCGGTCGGGCCTGTGGTGCCCGCCTGCAGCGTCCAGGAATTCTGCGTTGTACACAAATAGAAATTTGAACCCGCCGGCGCAGTGGTCAGGAAGAACGCTTCTCCTTGGCCGCACGCCGCGGGCAGCGGCGTCCCGGTCTTCATTGGTTTTGTAGTGCTCGCCGAGCTGAAGTCCACGCTCTTGGACTGTGTGCGCAAGTCCACCAGGGTTTGAGCCTTTACGGCGCACGCGACTATCCCAGCAAGAATCGCCCCAGCCAGAATCGCGCAGCGAAAAAGCATGAATACAAGCCTCTCTTTCGACATCTGCAACCAGATATAATCTAGCCAAAGCTCTTTGCCGATCGAGACTCTGTTGGAATCAACATTGGAATCAACAAAAAAAGAGCTCTTGAGTGCAGTGACTCCGAACACCGATTTCACAAAACCGTGAATACCCCCGCCAATCGGGGCTCAGCGCGCCATTGGATCGTCTGGACGCTGCTCATCGCATTGATCCTGGCCGGCGCCGCGGAGCTTGGAGTCAGAGGGTTCCGTCGGGCTCTTTCGGACACCGGGGATTTTGCGGTGGTCTACGCTTCCACCCGGGAGTTCGACGCCGGCAAGAATCCTTATGACGCTTCTGCCTTGCAGGCCGCCTGGCTGGAGGCGAACCATAACCAACCGGACAATTCAAATTCGTTGGATTTGGCCCTTTATCCACCGGCCACCTATCTTCTTTTGTCCCCACTCGCCCTGCTGGACTGGGCTCACGTACGCTGGGCCTGGCTGGTGATCAATCTGATCGCCGTTGCGGTGCTGGTGTTGGCCCTCACGCGTTATGCGCCCGGCAAGTTGTCGCCTGCCAAGGCCGCTTGTGCTACGGCGTTCATCCTCGCATTTGGCCCCATTCATACTGCCATCGCCAAAGGCCAGCTGACCGTTGTGGTGGCATCCATCTTGGCCCTGGCCATCGTGGCCGAGGCACGGAATGCGGTAATTCTCGCGGCCATCTTAATCGGCCTGGCCGCGTCCCTGAAGCCTCAAATCGCGGCTCCGGTTATTATTCTTTATCTGGTTCAGAGGCGCTGGAAGCCCGTTGCCGTAGTCGCAGCGGTGACCTCTGGATTGTTGGGCATTGCCTCTCTTCGCCTATACTGGGCCGGCGTCTCTTGGGCGGGCTCGTTGCTCCACAATGTGAGCCTCGCATCCAGTCCCGGCGGCGTTTACGATCCGGCTCCCACCAACCCCCTGGCTTTTCAACTGGTGAATGCTTCGCCCCTCATCCACAGGCTCGGGGGCAATTCGGCCGCAGTCGCGCTTTTGCTCGCCGCCATCGGTATGCTGGTCTGCTTCTTTCTCTGGAAACGCGGACGGAATTGCGCGGATCTATTGGCCGACCCAACCGCATTCTCCGCGGCCTGCGTCCTGGGCCTCGTCCTGATCGCTCATCGCTATTACGATGCGGCCGTTTTGGTCTTTGTCTTCGTCTGGGCCCTGGCAGGATTATCAAGCTGGCGCGAGGCCCCCGCGTTGGTCTCTATCGCCTTGTGCCTCGTCATGGCCTTCCCTTTACCGGCGCTTTTCATCGCTTCCGGTTACGCTGGTGCGCCGTTTGCGATTCCACAGCCGGTTTGGGGCGCAGTGGTCTTACAGCAACAAAGTTGGCTCCTGCTCATCCTTCTTTTGGTACTGACCTGGGCGCTTGCCTCAATTCCAGAGCCAAGACGGTGAACCGGTTTCGTCGCCGCTATTGGCTGCACTGAATCATGTAGTTGGGTTTACCATTCTGCCAGCTACAGGTGGCGTTAGCGTCCGCTGTCCAGTTTGCCCTCGGCCAAACCGTTTCAGCCCACGCGGCGAGTTGGTTTACCAGCGTCTGGTTCACGCCGAGAAAGCCGAATCGCGGAATCATATACCAAACCCAATCCGGGAAAACGTTGTCGTAAGCGCTGCCGCCCGCTACAGGTACCGCTGTCGCAGTGGTCCAGCCGCCGGCGTAAAACTGTTGCGGAGTGAATTGGCTCACTTGCTGCAGCCAGGACGTTGCAATTCCAGTGGCGATGGCGGTGCGCGTGGTGGCGTCCACTCCCGTCCACACGGTCGAGTTCCACTCCGGCGTCACCAGCCACGAGGGTTGAGCCACAAAAGGTTGCCAGCCGCTCCCTGACAATTGCGGCCCGGCTCCGAGTTGCTGCATTACCTGCAGACCCTTGATCATCCACATGGTTTGGATTCCACCTTGCGGTGAGACCAGCGATCCCAGATTCTGCACGAACCCATACACGTAGGACCAGTCAATCGGATACTGATAAGACTGTTTCCCGTTGGAATCGTTCAGAATCAGTTGCAGGTTGTACCAGATGTACGACAAGTAAATGTATTCGGCCCCGGTTCCGTTGCGTAGCCCCGTGACCCCCGTATTAGGCATCTTCAATTCATGCGGGGAGACAAAGAACGGAATGTTGCTGTACCAGGCGCGCGGGTCGGCTTGCGAGCCAAAAATGTTTTGCGAATACCCTTCGAGTTGGAACTGGCTGTTCAGCTCCCAGGTCTTCACCAGTCCCCACTGCGCCAGCGAGTACATGTTGTCCACTGCCGCTGGAGTCCATCCCGTTGTCGGATTATTCCAAATGGGGTTCCCTTCTTGATTGTAGAATCCGTAGAAGGCACTGAACCATTCATTCATGTTGGACTTCTGCGCGATATACGCCGCCGGATCGTTTGCCTGAAGACTGGAACTGAGAATTTGATAAACGGTGTTATAACCGTTGCTCGTAAACGCCGCGCCGAATGCGTCCATGGGATGAGTTCCCGGCAGCCACTGGTTCCAGTCCGGCAGCTGCACCGCTAAAGGAAGCTCGCGCTGGTTCAGATCCGAGGTCGCCGCGAACACCGAGCTCTGAAAACCCGACGGGAAGATGGCGTCGATCATGTCGGCATCGGAGTTGAGCACCGCGCTCAGTCCGGCGCCGGCCGCCCAGTTG
The DNA here is from genome assembly GCA_963781905.1 of Bryobacterales bacterium. Lineage (GTDB taxonomy): Bacteria > Acidobacteriota > Terriglobia > Bryobacterales > Bryobacteraceae > Palsa-89. The sequence goes on along the minus strand of CAWAHZ010000010.1, from coordinate 1,282,442 downwards.
CTCACCGGCTGCGAATCCAATCCAGGGCCAGGCTGATAGGGCGGATTCCACACCCGGCCGGGATTCGGCACGTTCAGTGTGCGAATGTAGCTGGCGATCTGATTGCCCTGCTGGGCAGTCAACCCATGGAACACGGCCCGAGTCTGGATCGAGTTGTTGGAATAGTTGAAGTACTTCAGATCGCGCCCGTCCTGCGTATGGCAGTCCATGCAATGCGCGAGAATCGGCCGGGTCCCGCCGCTGGTCAGAGGAGTGGTCAACGCAGCCGTACGCCATAGCGTCTGTCCCGCCGCTATATCGGAAGCGGCGCTGGACGGTGGCTGCCACGTGTTGGGATCGTCCTGCACAAAAGTCGACGTGGGAATGAGCTGGGTCCCGCTGGCTGATTGGATATTGAAAGCCAGCACGCGGAAACCGCTGACTCTGCCGTCAGTTTGATTGAATCGAAAATTAATAGTGTTCGTTCCGCTTTGAACCACGCCGCTCGGTAAGTTCATAGTCATCGAAAGGGTGGCGAACCCCCCGCCGATGCCGCCATACGCGCTGGCATTCCCCAACAGTGTGACGGTGCTGCTGCTGATGGGTAGCCAGGCGGAATTGTTCACCTGCACACTCGCCTGAGTCCCATTGCGCAATCCGTGGATCTGCATGGCAAGCGTGAGTTGACCGGTTAGGTTGGACCCGCTCGGAACCGTCACTGAGCTGGACACCGTGGTTCCGTTCTGCCCGAGCACCTCCACCGGTAAAGTCACCGTGGTCGGTGGTGGTGGGGGGGGCGGTGTATTGGTCCCAGTGGTCGTCAACGAGATACTCGCCGTAGCCGTTTTGGTCGGATCCACTACGCTTGCCACCGTTACCGTCACGGTCTGTGCGCTGGCGATGGTAGCGGGCGCGGCGTAAATTCCATTCGAGATCGTCCCGAGCGCCGGATTGAGTGACCACGTAACCGCGGGATTGTTCGTTCCTGTAACTGTCGGGGCAAACGCCGCGCCGCCTCCCGCGCTCAGCGAAACCGAAGCCGGCCCAACCGTCACGGCGATGGGCTGCAGCGAAACCGTAGCGCTCGATGTTTTGGTTGAATCTGCCATGCTGGTTGCGGTCACCGTGACGGTCTGCTGGCTGGCGACAATCGCAGGCGCATGGTAGACGCCATTGGTGATCGTTCCTACCGCCGGATTCAGAGACCACGTTACCGCCGCGTTCGAGCTCCCGCTTACTAGTGGCGTGAAGGTCGCGCTTTGGCCCCCGTCGAGCAGTGCGCTCCCTGGCGACAAACTGAGGCTGACAGAAGTAAGAGTAATGGTCGCGGTTGCGGTTCTTGTCGGATCCTCTACGCTCGCCACCGTAAGTGTCACGGTCTGCGGGCTCCCGATGGACGCCGGCGCCGTATAGGCTCCATTCACGATACTCCCCACTGCCGGATGGAGTGACCACGTTACCGCGCTATTGCTGGTCCCGGTGACCGACGCGGCAAAGTTTGCGGACCCTCCAACGCCCAGCGACACCGCGGTGGGTCCCACCGTGATGCCGATCGGAATCAACGACACTGTCGCGCTCGCGATCTTGCTCGACCCTGCTACGCTCGCGGTTACCGTGATGGTCTGCTGGCTCGCCAGCACGGACGGCGCATGATAAACGCCATTGCTGATCGTTCCCACCGGCGGGATCAAGGTCCACGTCACAGCCGGGTTCGACGCGCCACTCACCACGGGCGTGAATGTCGTGCTTTGGCCTTCGTTAAGCGTCACGCTCTGCGGCGACAAACTGAGGTTAAGCGCTATAAGCGTGACGGTGGCCGTCGCGATTTTGGTCGAATCCAAAACGCTTGCCGCCGTGATGGTCACCGTCTGAGCGCTGCTGATCGTGGCCGGAGCTGTATAGACTCCATTCACGATTGTGCCCACGGCAGGATTGAGCGACCACGTCACCGCGCTATTGCTGGTCCCGCTGATGGATGCGGCAAAAGTGGCGGACGCGCCCGGGCCCAGTGACACCGTCGGTGGCGAAAGCGTGATGCCGATCGGCACCAAAGATACCGCGGCGCTCATCGATTTTGTAGAATCTGCCACGCTGGTTGCAGTCACCGTCACAGTCTGCTGGCTCGAGAGAACAGAGGGCGCATGGTAGACGCCGTTCGTAATGCTCCCAACCTGTGGATTGAGTGACCACGTGACGGCTGTGTTGCTCGTCCCCACCACCGCCGATGTGAATGTCGCGCTTTGGCCCTCGTTCAGTGTCACGCTGGTCGGCGATAAGCTGAGGCCAACCGGTCTCAGCGTAACGGTCGCCGTTGCGCTCTTGGTCGAGTCCACCACGCTGGTCGCTGTAACCGTCACCGTCTGCTGGCTGCTGATGGAAGCTGGCGCGGTGTACTTTCCATTCGCGATAGTTCCCACAGCCGGATTAAGAGACCACGTAACCCCGGCATTGCTGGTTCCTGTTACTGCTGCGGAGAAATTCGCAGAGGCGCCCGCGCCCAGCGATATCGCTGCAGGTCCAACCGTCACCCCCACCGGCGTCAGCCACACCATCGCGGTTGCCGTTCTCGATGCGTCCGCCACGCTGGTCGCGGTTACTGTCACGCTCTGCGCACTCGCAATCACCGCCGGCGCTTGATACACGCCATTCGCAATGCTCCCCACCTGCGGGTTCAGTGTCCACGTTACCGGCGCTTTTGCGATCCCTGTAATGGTGAAGGTAAATGCAGCGGTCTGGCCTCCCGTAAGACTTGCGGACGCCGGCGACAGACTCATCGTGAGCGGCATGAGGGTGATGCTCGCGCTCGCGGTTTTGGTCGGATCCGTGACGCTCGCGGCCGTAACCGTCACGGTTTGCTGGGTGCTAACGTTGGCGGGCGCCATGTAGATTCCGTTCATGATGGTCCCGAGTGCTGGATTGAGGGACCAGCTAACCGCGGGATTGCTGGCGCCCGTAACCGCAGCGTCAAAAGCCACCGAAGCCCCTGCGCCAACCGACACCGAGCTTGGCCCAAGCGTCACTGCAATTGGTTGTAATGACACCATGGCGGTCGCGGTTTTTGTTGAATCTGCCGCGCTCGTTGCGGTTATCGTGATGGTCTGCTGGCTCGCAATCACCGTCGGCGCCTGGTAAATGCCGTTGGAAATAGTCCCCACCTGCGGACTCAAGGACCACGTTACGGCGCTGTTGGAGCTCCCGGTCACTGCCGGCAGGAAGGTCGCCTTTTGGCCTCCGATGAGCGACGCACTTCCTGGCGATAAGCTGACGCTCACAGATCCAGGGCCCGTGCCCGGTTTGCTGGGCGGTATCAATTCCAAAGGAACTGATGCGGTTTCCAGCGGATCAGCCACACTCGTGGCGGTCACCATAATCGTTTCCTGCGCGGCGATGTTGGCGGGCGCGGTGTAAGTCCCGTTCAGTATCACGCCGACGTTCGGCGTTACCGACCAGTTGACGTTCTTGTCGGCCAACCCTTCCACTTCGGCGATAAATTGTGCCGATTGGCCGGCCGCAAGCGTGGCCGCGCCCGACGTGATTGAAATGCTCACGTGCCTGCGAGCGGGAATAATCGGCCCGTGGGGGTGTACCAGTAAGACCGTAGCGGTTGCCGTCTTGGTAGGATCTGCCACGCTTGTCGCCGAAATAGTGACTTTCGAATCGTCAACAAAGGAAGATGGCGCCGTGTACACGCCCTTGACCATGCTCCCAAGGTTTGGGCTCAGCGACCATCGCACCTGGTGATCGCGTGTTCCTGCCACCGCGGTCTCAAACACCTTCGATTGCCCGGGGCGGAGAATGGTGGACCCAGGTGTAACGCGGATAGAAATATTACCTGGCGTCCTAGCGGAACCGGACGTCACGGGCCCACTCGGGTCGGTGGGTTGCGGCGGGTTCAAGCCAGTGCCCGAAGACGAGTCGGGACTAGCCGCGCGAGCCGAGAATGCGAAGGAACATATTGATAATAAAACGGATAGGGTTTTGCTTTGCATTGTGCTGCTTATGACAAAGCCCAAGATAGTACTAACCTGGGTTTATGGCCATCACGAGTTCCCCCTAGTTAGTACTCAGGTTTGCACGTAGGCTATTACTCGTTCTCTCTGCGTTCTGCTAGACCCAACGTGGGGGAGGGGTACTATAAGAAAAAAGTGGGTAAAGGTAAAGCCAGGTGACGCCGAGTGCAAGGGAACGTATAGTACTAAAGTAATGGAACGGCAAGGTGCATTATAGTACTAAAGTAATAGTGGGTCAAGCTGAATGTTGACAAATGTTTGCCGATCCGTCAACGTAAGAGTTGGTTACACGACATGTGGGTTTAGAAGCGGGACGTGGCCAAAATAGATACCGATCCTAAGAATTACCCCTGGTTTGCGTTACGCTTGCGCTCCAAGTACGAGAAAATCACCGCCACCCACTTGCGCGAGCGCGGCTACGAGGAATTCGCACCTTCCTACAAAGTCGAAAAGCGCTGGTCGGACCGCACCAAGCAGATTGATCAGTTCTTATTCCCCGGCTACCTTTTCTGCCGTTTTGACCCACACGATCGGCTACCCATTCTCACCGCGCCCGGCGTTGTCGATGTGGTGGGGTTCGGCAAATCGCCCGAGCATATTCCCGACGCCGAGATTGAGCGCGTCCGCACCATGGTTGGGTCTGGATTACTCGTCACTCCTTATCCTTATCTTCAGGTAGGCCAGTCCGTGCTCATCGAACGTGGGCCACTCTCCGGTCTCGAAGGTATTCTCGTCGAGGTGAAGGGGAAAACGCGCCTGGTTGTATCCGTCAACCTTCTCCAGCGTTCCGTCTCCGCCGAAGTAGATCGGCACTCCATTCGTCCCATTCAGACCTTGTCTACCCAGCTGGGCCGCCGTAAATAACGGGCTAGGATTGCCCGAAATCCTGTTAAAATACCAAGAGTATGCGTGAAACTCGCAAACGATTTGCCTCGCTTGGTTTGACTGGTTTGTTCCAGGTGACTGGTTTGTTCCAGGTGACTGGTTTGTTCCAGGTGACTGGTTTGTTCCAGGTGCCGCTTGCTCTGGCGCTGTGCGTCCCAGTTCTTGCTCAGCAGCCCCTGCCTATACCGGTGGCCCAGCCTCCTCAGGGAGATAATCAGCAACCGCAGGCCGGCGCGCCCAATCCCGCTGCGCAAAACGGACAAGCGCCCGTCCAGCAACTCCCCCCCGATGCCATTCGCCCGAATTACGTCTTGGGACCGAGCGACCAGATTCAGATTAGCGCCCCGGAAGCGGAGGAAATCGATAAGAGACCATTCCGCATCGATGCCGATGGAAACGTCAATCTGCCGCTCCTCGGTCGCATCCATGCGGCCGGCATGACGCTGCAGGAATTAGAAGCGGACCTTGTAAAGCGTCTGCGCGAATACATTCGTGAGCCGCAGGTTTTCGTCAGCGTCGTCCAAACCCGCATGGAGCCGGTTTTCTTCGTCGGACAGTTCGCCAGGCCCGGAGCTTATCCTTTGCAAGGGAACCGCACCCTCATTGAGATGTTGGCCTCGGTCGGAGGTCTGCAGCCCACTGCCGATCGCCATATCAAGATCACCCGCCGCGAGGAATATGGTCCTATTCCACTGCCCGATGCCGTGGTGGATCCCGAAAAGAAGGTCAGCACGGTGGAGATCAGCCTCGGCAGTCTGCGCCAGAGTCTCAGCCCAGCCGAGAACATACTTCTGCAGCCTTACGACGAGATCTCGGTGGGCCGCTCCGAATTGGTCTGGGTCAATGGCGAGGTTGGCAAGGTGGGCGGTGTCGAATTGGGAGAACGCGACTCTATTTCCATCCTGCAGGTGCTGACGCAGGCCGGTGGATTCACTAAGGACGCTAAGAAGGGCGAGGTACGCATTCTGCGCCCCATCGTCGGTACCAGCCGCCGCGCTGTCATCCCGGTAGACGTATCCCGTCTGTTGCAAGGCAAGGATCTCGATGTCCCCCTCCTGGCCGGCGATGTCGTCTACATCCCGCGTTCCTACACGCGCGCGTTCTGGACCACTTTGCAAGCCGTCGCGCTTCCCATTCTGCCGTACATCCTTTTCCTCGTCTCCCAATAAGTGCGAGAGAACTTTGAATGGTACACTGACTATTTGTTCATGCCCAACCCTCGAAGCAGAAGGCTGAGGCGTCGCTGGCTGCCGCAAGCTTTGGCGGTGCTCCTTGTGGTTGCGCAGATCCAGGCAGCCGAACAGGTTGCGGCTCCTCCACAAGCACCCGCTCCGCAAGCCGCCACCCCTTCGGCAACACCGCCTCAAACGCCTGCGCAGTTGCCTGTCGAGCAGAGCCTGAAGGTCCGCGTACTGGCCGGCAACGGCGAGATGAACGATCTCGAAACGCACGTCATGGCGCCGCTGGTCGTCCAGGTGGTGGATCAAAACGAACGGCCCATGGACGGTGCCGACGTGGTGTTTCGCTTCCCCATTAGCGGGCCCAGCGCCACCTTCCCCGGCGGAAAAGCTTCGGTCACGGTAAGAACCAATGGAACCGGTCAGGCGCCTGCCTTGAACTGGATGGCCAACGGCCAGGTGGGAGCTTTTCAAGTCCACGTGAGTGCCAGCTATGGCAACCAGGTCGGAGAGGCAACGGTCTCGATGAGCAACGTTGCGCACATTGTGAACCAAGGGAAGAAGGCCGGTGCTCACGAAAGTTTGTGGTCCCACCGCTGGTTTAAGGTCGCAGTAATCGGTGGAGCTGCCCTCGCGGTCGGCCTCGGCGTATACTTTGGCACTCGGGGTAGCAGTTCCAAATCGGGCCCCACGGTTACCATCTCTCCCGGGGGAACTCCAGGCGTCGGAGCACCCTAGCGTTTTCTATGCGCCCCCAACTCCTCTTTGTCCTCGGCCTGATCTACGCCACTTGCCTTCCAGCCCAGCAGACCTCGTTAAGCGGTCCGGTGGAGGCGCTTACTTTCGACCCTCCCACGCGCAGCCTTCGCGCGGTGTATGGCTTTCCCGGAGCCGCTTCTTTCGGTCCCGCGTTGCTCAACAATGTCGACCTCGCCTCCGTGGCTCCCGGCCAGAATTACGGCATTCTTTTCGAGCGGGGAAAATGCTTCCTGGTTTCGGGCCTCGGTACCAAAGTAGTCTCCACGGTCATCCCCGGCGTCACATCGTATCCCGACCGAATCGTTTGGTCGGCGAATGGATCGCTCGTCATCCTTTACTCCCGCGCAGGACGCTGGTTTCAAACTATCGCTGGATTTCCAACTGCACCTCTCGCAGGCACGCTCGACGACCTGGCATCGCTGGGCGGTTCCCTGACCACCATGGCCGTCGACGCAGCAGGCCAACAGATCGTGCTCGCCGTCAGCGGTGACAATGGCGGAGTGTTCGAATCCACTGGCGGCCAGTTTACGCCTCTGGTCTCGATGGCAAAGCCGATGTCATTGTCTTTCTCGAGCGATGGCAAAACCCTGTACGCGTTGGACGCAGCCACGGCTCGGGTGACCGCTGTGACCCTCAGCAGCCGCGGACTTCAGACTCTGGCGCTCTCTGGAATCACAAACCCGATTGCGATTCAGTCCCTAGTAGATTCCGCAAATCGCCAGGTGCTGTATGTAGCCGGCGGCACCGATCGGTTAGTCCGAGTTCTCGACATCGCCACTCAGCAGACCATCACCGACGTCGAGCTCAGTTTCCAACCCACCTGCCTCGACTCATTCGGCAGCGGCAGTTTCGTGCTGGCGTCCCGTTCTCAATCGGTGAATCCGCTCTGGCTCTTTGCCGCTACTCCTCAACCTGGAGCCTATTTCGTCCCAGCGGTTCAATTGCGGACGCCCAATCGTAAAAGCATCGCCGTCGCCGGGAGGACGCCGTAGTGCGCTCCGTTTTGATTCTGGCCGTGCTCAGCGCCGGCATTGTATCCGCTCAATCCATCGATTTTAGTTTGTTGGAGGTTCCGGCGAGCGGTAATCCGCTGACCATCACGAATAACACCACGGTTCAGGTAGCAGCCACCGGCGTGGGCGTTGCTACCCCGGTGACCATCCAGGCAACCTACATAGGATCAACCCAGGCAACCATTGCCAACCAACCGGTGATTACGCAGGGCTCAGTCCAATTCGCGCTTACCGTCCCCGCCAAGGAAACGTTCCCGCTCGTGCTGACCAAGGGCCAGGTTTTCACCTTCACCATGACCTACACGCCCACCAACTCCAGCGGCGCGAGCGCTCAGGTAATTATTCCGTACACCGAACCGAGTTCCAGTGGCGGTACGGCTACCAATTCCATCACTCTGCTGTTTGAAGGTTTCGCACCCTCGGTTTCGCTCAGCTACTTCATTACACCGGCCAATGGGACAACCCCGAATCTTCTTCCCATTGCTTCCGGCGGCACCATCACCTTCCCGGCCACGCTGATCAACACGACGGCAACCGGCGGATTGCAAATCAACAATGTCGGCACTGGCCCAGCGTACATTACCGGCATCACCGGCCCGCCCGCGACGAGTCCGTTCCAAACGGGAGGAACGCCGCTAATTTCCCCGACCGCTCCTTATACGTTGTTGCCCAATACGGCTTTGCCGATCGATCTGTTTTACAACCCGACAAAAGTGGAAACCGATAAGGCCACTATCACCATCACCTTTCAAGACGGCACCACGGATACCATCAATCTCGCTGGCACGGGCGCCACTTCTACCTACACGTACACTTATATTTCCACCGGAACAACGCCCACCACGGTTGCCGCAGGCGGCACCATCACGTTACCCTCCGTGCCCCTCGCAACCACGGGAACCACTCCCGCCTCCAGCCAGGTCATCGTAACGGTCACGAATTCGGGGAACGCGAATGGCACTATCAATTCCATCGCTGCGGTCCCGAATCCGCCATTCGCCATCACCACCCAGCCAACCGTCCCTCCGACTTTGAAGCCTGGCGACACGGAGAACTTCACCATCTCGTACACGCCTACGCAGGTCGGTCCGCAAAAAGGAACGCTGCAGGTTGGCAGCGATACATTCGTCCTGGCAGGCACGGGGCAGGGAGCACAGTTAACCTTCTCCTATGCTTCGGGCGGCGCGACCGTGACGCTCGGAACCAGCGGCGAAGTGGTCTTTCCCTCTCTCAACATCAGCCAATCGGAACAGGTGCTGTTCACCGTCATGAATTCCGGAACAACCACCACTACGCTGTCGCTGGTTGCTACTCTGCCGCCCTTCTCAGTGCCGTCCCTTTCGCCGATTTCTCTCATGGCCGGCCAGTCCACCACATTTCCGATCACCTTCACCCCAACCGCGCTTGGTCCTGTGACACAAACGCTCGTAATCAACAACACCTCTGTCATATTGGGTGGCGCCGGCAAAACTCCACCCTCCATACCTTCCTATACCATCAGCGGTCCTAGCGGCAACGTCGCGCCGGCATCCCAGGGCAATGTCAGTCTCACTTTGGCGGATCCATATTCCGTGGACCTCGATGGAGTGCTGACTCTCACCACCAACGGCAATTTTGGATCGGACCCCAGCGTTCAATTTTCAACGGGCAGTTCCACAGGCAACCGCACCGTCGATTTCGTGATCCCGGCCGGCAGTACCAGCGCTAACTTCGCCGGGCAAGGGTCCCAGATTCTGCTACAAACCGGCACCGTCGCCGAAACCGTCACGCTCGCCCCCACTTTTTCAACCACCGCCGGGGTCGACGTCACCCCGAACTCACCCCCCACCCTGGAGTTCACCATCCCATCCTCAGCGCCTGTGTTGGAGAGCCTACAGGTGACTGGCGAAAGTGCAACCGGCTTCACACTTCTGATTCTTGGTTACTCTACCACCCGCAGCTTGACTTCTCTCGCGGTGACCTTCACTCCCGCTTCCGGCTTTAGCCTGACCACCACATCGTACCCCTTCGATCTTACCGGCCCTTCGGCGTCTTGGTTCCAAAGCGTTAGTTCTCAAGGGTTTGGCGGCCAATTCCAGATCACGCTTCCCTTTACACTCACCGGCGCCGTAGGCAAGAACCAAACCCCCATCCAGGCCATCGCGTCGGTCTCGGCCACAGTGAGCAACGGCTCGGGAACCTCGGGCTCGGTCCAGTCCCCCGTCCAATAAGGCGCCTCGCAACGTTATGTGTCTTACTGAAACAGTCTTACATCGCATGAGACGCTGTAACCTGCTCAGCCAGAAAGAGTACCGCTTCCTCGTACTAGTACAGTAATCGAGCGACAGGCCTTGTATTCGCTAATGAGAGGCCCTAAGATGGAGAAGCAATTGAACTGATAAAAACATCGTCGGATAATCTTTAGGAGGCGTGAGTGAGTAACAAATTTGGACAATATATGATTCTTGCGGTTGGTGCGCTGGGCCTTGCGGCTCTGCCCGCTGCTGCCGATACCCCCTGCGCAACAGCAGCATTGAGCAGCTATCTCGTTTCTGGGTTCACCTGTTCCGTTGGAGACCTCGATTTTAGCGCCTTCAGCTTCAACACGGGCGGAACAAATCCGCTTACTGCAAGTGGCGTCGGCGTGACTCCGGTTACAAGTCCTGATGGCCCTGGTCTGGATTTTGACCCTTCGGGTTTCGTCAGCGGTGATGGATTGAGTCAGGACGTGATGGTTGGGTTCACCGTGACTGCTGACCCCGGTGTGCTGATCGACGACATCTATATGGGTTTCGGCAACGTCACCACCAGCGGTACGGGCACTGCTCTGTACACCGAGAATTTCTGCGGCGGTCCAGAGGATGCGTGCTCGCTCTTTGTGGAGGCGCCCGTCACCAGCGATACCAACGCCGTGAGTCTCAGTTCCACCGACCTCGGTGGCCCGGTTTCCTCGCTCACCATTACCAAGGACTTGACCTTGCAAACAGGGACCAGTGGACTTGCCGCCACTTCCTCATTCCTCAACGAGTACTCCACCGTACCTGAGCCGCGCGCCGTATCGCTCGTCTTAGGTCTGGGACTCCTGGCTGGCTTCGTATTCTTCAAGCGGCGTCAGGTAGCGCAGAGCTAGTAGCCTTCTCCATTTCTTTTTTGAATCCTACGGGCCCCGCTTCAAAGCGGGGCCCGTTTTTTGTTTGTACCCACATCTGCGCTTCGAATGAGCCAAGCCTAGCTGATCTTGCCCAGTAGCTCTTTGATGCGCGCTTCGTCTTGCCGTGAAGGATGCTGCGCCAGAGCGGCCTCCAGCTCTTTCTTGGCTCCCTGCTTGTCGCCCGTCTCAAGCATGGCCTGGCCGAGATGATAGCGGAAGGTCGAGTAAAGGGGGTAGTTCTTCACCAGGTTGCTAAAAACCTGCAGCGCGCTATCTTTGAGTCCCTTTTTCAGATATACGCAGCCGAGCGTGTCGGTATAACTCGGCTGCCCGGGTGCCGTCTGGAGCGCTCGCTGCGCGAACCGGAGGGCCTGATCCAGATTTCCACCGTTCTCCGATATAAAGAAGGCCATGCCGTTCAGAGCCATCGCGTCGTTGGGATGTGCCGTCAGCACGCTCTGGTATTGCGCTCGCGCTTCGTCCAAGCGGCCCGCCCGGTTCAAAGCCTTGGCCAGCTCCAACTGAGTGCCCTCGTCTGCCGGCGCCAACTTCGCCGCCTCCCGATAGTTCGGCAAGGCGCCGTTATCGTCGCCGCGCAGAGCGTAAACGTCAGCCAACTCGAGGTGCCCGTGCGCCGACTTGGGATCAACGGCCACCACCTTCTGGAACGTAGCAATGGCAGCATCGTATTTCCCCGCCAAAGCCTCCGTGCTGCCGAGCTGGTTCAGCAGCAGTGTGGAGTTGTTCGATCTCTTCAGCCCTTCATTCAGCACTCCCACGGCCTTGTCGTATTGCTTCTGGGCGCTGTACGCCGTCGCTAGCCCGGCGATGGCTTGCGGGCTTCCTGTTTCACGAAGTTTGCCGAAAGCCTGCTCGGCATCCTGGTACTTCTTTTGCGACAGCGCCAGGAGCCCTAATTCCATCTGAGCCTGTAACCCGTACTGCACATCCTTGCTGTGCGTTTGCCCGGTGATGCGCGTGAGTTCCACCCGGGCCGTGGCGAAGTTTCCGCTGCGAGCCAGTGCCTGCGCGTGCAGCAGCCTGGCGCGCGGATCGTCGGGCACGGCCTTCAGGATCTCATTCGCCTGTTGGAGTGTCTGGTCTGGCTGCTTCTGAATCAGCCCGATCTCCGCCAGCGCGTAACGGGCTTCCAGGTAATGCGCATTCTTATTCAGAGCTTGCACATACTGGGCCTTGGCCGCCTGCAGATTGCCCCGCAACTGCTCGGCACGGCCGAGTTCGAACGATAGCGACGCATCATTGGGCTTCTGCTTGGAGAGGTCTTGCAGCGTGTGCTCGGCTGCCTCGATTTTCTCCGGATTCCGCGTCGTCAGCAGCATGTTGGCCTGTACGCGCCGTGCATCCTGATCCTTTGGATTCTCGCGCACGATCTGGTCCACGGTGCTGGAGGCCTGGGCTCCTTTTCCCTCCGCCAAAAGCGCATCAGTAGCTCTTTTCTGATACACCAGCTTTTCTGCATCCTTGGACGATTGAGCGCCTTCTTCGAAATACCGCGCCGCTTCCGGATATTTCCGGATGGTTGCATAAAAGTCGCCTACCCACAGGCGGGCTTGCGGGAAATCCTTGGGATCATCCAGCAGGCGCTCCAAAGTGGCTTGCATCTCAGCCTGTTTTTGGACTCGATTGTAATGAGCGGCCAACTCCAGTAAGGAGGCGCCTTCCTTGGGATTGTTGGCCACTTCGGTCTTCAGAATATTTTCCGCATCGGCTGGCCGGTTTTCCCTCGAATACCATTGGTACAGCACGGTGTAAACGTGCCCGTAGGATTTCTGCCGCGCGATGAGGTTCAGCCCCAGCTTCTCGGCTTCCTTGCCCTGGCCGCTCAGAATCAGGTTCTGGATCAAAGCAGTGGTTACACTCGGATCCGACGGATTCACTTCCAGCGCCTGCCGAAACAGGGCTGTCGATTCCTCCCGCTTTCCGTCCGTCAAAGCCAGGTAAGCCTTTTCTCGTATCCCCTCGAAAGACTTCGGATTCTTGGCCAGCAATTGATCCGACGTCTGCTTCACCAGGTCGTAGTAGAATTGCGGCTTGTGTGAATCGAGCAGATAATATTCCAGCCCCAGGCTGCCCAACTGTTCCTTGGCATCGAAATTGGCTGGCTCCAGGTCTACCGCTCGATATAAAGCGTCGAACGCTTCGCGCGAGTTCTGTTCTTTGATCTCCGTCAACCCCAGCCGGTAGAAAGCCTCTCCGTAGTGCTCATCCTGCTGGATTGCCTTGCGATAATTGATCGCCGCTTCCGAATACTTACCCGCGTCGAACAATTTGTTGCCCTTGGCGACGTATCCCTGCTTCGAGGTCTTGCATCCGGAAATCGATGCCATACAACCAACCACCAACAAAACGCTGACGAGGTTTCTCATTTTACTTTCCGACGGTCTCATTATATGCGTGGAGAAGAGGTGGACTCACCTTCCTATAACGAGTTTGGCACTTTCGGATCAGCCCGCAATTCCACCCAGGTACTAATCGACAGTTCGTGATCGTACCAGTACCCGGTTACAAGAGGCCCCGCAGGATGCCCCAGGCTTGAGGCGTCATCTGAATGGCTACGCGCAGTGCCATCGCGGACATCGGCGCAAGCGCCCACCAGGCGCGCCGGCGCAGCGGCCCGAGCGCAGTTAATAGGATGAGCGGCGAATAGGGGCGCGCGTAGCTATACACCTGTGCCCAGAATCTCGGCGTGCTCGTGGCCAGCACCAGGGCCAGGAAGCACACGATCGTCCATTGTTCCAAGTCCCAGGGACGTCGGCGCAGGCTCCAAACCCCTATGGTGATTACCGCCAGGAATCCGCACAGGGCGAGCGCATCGGCAAACTGCAATGTCCGGTTCAGCCAGGGGCCGAATCGATAAACCGCCGGTCTGAACAACTCCAGGAAAATGCCGATCGCCGGATATTTGAATAGCCATTTGGGCAGGAAATACAACCGGTCGGAATGCGCCGAGACCGAAGGGAGGTACTTGAAGACGCAGGCATACCAGGCCGCCGTAGGCAGAATCGCCGTTGCGAACCCGGCCGCTCTCCTCCAGCGCTTTTTGCTGAGATCGTAGCCGCATTGAGCAGCGATGAGCAGTGCGCCTGTGTCGCGCACCAAGGGAACCAGCGCCAGCACCAGGTAAAGCCTTGCGTCCGCCGGTTTCCCCAGAGCTTGCTTCTTCGCGTAGCGCAGGAAGGCCACGCACAGCGCCGCCAGTGCCACATCCACCGTCATGCGGTCGATGGAGGTGAGAGTAGCGGGAAGTAGCAGGAAGCCCAATCCCCACGCCGGGCTGTGTCCTTCTTCTACCGCGAAGAGCCCCAGCCAGTAGGTGCCCAGGAAAATCCATCCGATGATCAGCCCTATGTACACCGCGTCGATTCGCTGATCTTGCCCCGCCGCCAGCAGCCACGCGAGCGCAGGTACCAGGATGCGGCGATAGCGCAGTCGCGGCGAGTCGAAGTAGGTGAACCAATCCGCCCGGAACCAGGGTGCGTGCGCCACATAGCGGTAGAATTGGCCGTCATAGCCCGTCGACCCGTGAAATCGGTAGGTCTGGGCAGCCAGTTCCGGCGGTATCGGCCGCACGTCTCCCGTCATGAATAGCGCGGTCCAGTTACCGTTGTAGTTGAAGTGCACCGTAGCGGCCTGCCAGGAAATTACCGCCAGCGCCGCCGCCAGCGCGTAGAGCAGACAGCGCATCCTCCGGCCCCGGGCGTCGGAGGGCCGAATGGTTTCCGCGGTAACGGGCAGGCTCTGAGGCATGCGTCATCCCAGTCTACGACGGGGCAGCCGGGTGGCGATCCCTGAAAATTGCCTGAAAAATTGCGTCGCGCACGTTCGCCGGGCAGTGTATGATTGATTGTCAATTGCTATTTATGACCTTAATCGCGTGATCTGCCAGGTCTCCGTTATCATCCCGGTCTTCAACGGGGCGAGCACCCTGGGAGCCTGTCTGGACGCAGTGTCTCGTACCACCGATGAGTCCTGCGGATGCATCGTGGTCGACGATGGATCGACGGACCATTCCGTCGAGATTGCCCGGCGCGCCGGCGCGCAAGTCATCGAATTGGGCGCTCGCGGGGGCCCGGCGCGGGCGCGAAATATCGGGGCGCTCGCCGCTCCAGGAGAGATCCTGCTGTTCATCGATGCGGATGTTTGCGTGCAACCGGGCACCATTGCCAAGGCCGTGCGCGCACTGGCCGAGGACAGTTCCATCCACGCCGTGATCGGCTCTTACGATTTTGAACCGTCGGAGCCCAACTTCCTCTCGCAGTACAAAAATCTGTTCCATTCCTTTGTCCATCATCACGGCCGTCGCGATGCCAGCACATTCTGGACCGGCTGCGGCGCCATCCGGCGGAGTTTCTTTCTCCAAACCGGAGGCTTTCCAGAACACTGGACGCGGCCGTCGGTGGAGGACATCGAGTTCGGCGCCGCTATTTGCCGGTCCGGTGGGTGCATCCGTCTGGACCCCGATATCGAGGTAAAGCATCTCAAGCGCTGGAACCTGGCGGGCTTGCTGCGCACCGACATTTTCGATCGCGCCATCCCCTGGACCCTGCTGATGCTCCGCAGCGGCGCAATGCCGAACGATCTGAACCTGCGGGTGGAACAGCGCTTCTGCGTGGCCCTGGTTTGCCTCGCGCCGGTGCTTGCCTTGCGGTTTCCAATGCTGGCCGGTCTCGCGATTTTGCTCGCGATTATATTGAACCTTCCGCTCTATCGATTTTTCGCGCGCCTGCGCGGCTGGCCGTTCGCCATCCGCACCGTGCCCCTGCATCTGCTCTATTTTTTGTACAGTGGCCTGTCCATGCTGGCCGGTATCGCTTTCTACGCAGTAAGGACGGAACCCGCGGCGAAGCCGGAGCCTGCCCTAAAACCAGAACGCGCGTTCCGGCAAAATGCACCGTAGACCGGCCCGCCCGCGATTAACTGCCCGCGGCCAGAAAAAGCAGCTTGCGAATTTTCGCCAGCCATTCCGCGCGGGAAATCTCTTCCCAGGGTAAAGGCCGCTCCAGTACGCTCTGCGCTCCCGTGCCGCTCCCATCGCTTCGAACGCCCTTCCCATCAGCCGTTGAATCGCGTATCGGGATTACCCGTAAGCCGGGATTCGCTGCCGTCAGTAGCCGGACCATTTGCTGGTAGCCGCGCAATTCCGGATTCGCGATCAGGATCGTAATGGGCAGCTTCAACTGCTTGGCCAGGGCTAGCCCCTGCCGGCAATGCAATGCCGGCATCGCCTGGCATCCCAATTCGGCGAACAACTCCCCAAGCCACATCAGGAATCCTAAATCTTCATCGATGATGAGGACTAGGGTAGAACCGGAGCTCGGAATCACGGGGCGAGAGTCAGCAATCTCAGATCCTGCGCCCGCATAACGCTCGCGAGACCGGCAGTGCGGAATTCATATTGAGTGGACTCTATCGCGATGCCCCGGCCTTCGCTTCGTACCACCCGTCCCTTCATCATCAGCTTCAGGGCGCACGCTCCGTCCAGCACGCAGGGCCAGCTCAGCATCAATTCGATCAACCCGGAAAAAGGCTGTAAATCGGCGACTTCAAACAGCACGCCGCCGCTGCTGATGTTGCGGGTCTTGCCGGATCCGCAACGCTCCCCCTTGCCCAATAACCTATATTCAACAGCCAGCGTCAGCGGGAAGCGTTGACGGGACCGCCGTTCCGTCGGAAACTCCGATATATCGAGAGGCCGTGCCGCCACGGACATAATACCTCCTTGCGTCCACCAAGGAAATGAAAATGGATAGACTCTTATACCATCACATGACATTTAGGTCAATGACGATTCGTCGCAAAACAAGCGAATAATGTTTCAGCGGGCGTTGACAGCCCCACCATGCCGGCCATGGTACCTTCGAGCCACTAGTCCCGAAACCGGCGCGCTTCCAACTTGCTCGGCATGTGATCTCCAGCCACTCAGCTCAACTCAGCGCTTCCCCTTACGCGGAATCGGCCATGAGCGGCCGAAGGATATATTGGTATGCCTGAAACGGCCGTCGCATTCCTGTCGAACCGCAAACTGTACGTTCGCAAGAACGGCGCAACACAGCTCATCGAAAGCGAATTCGAACGCACCGTGCGGGAGCGTGCTGCCTCCATCGAACGGCGTCACGCCTGGAAGACGCAAGGCCGGGGCGCGATGTTCACGGGCCATGCCTTGGCCGCTCAAGCCAACATCGCCAACCATGTTCCGGTACTTTTGACTGGTCTAACCGCGGGCCAATCCGGCCGGCTCTTGTACTCGATGGAAACCGATGCCGTCAGCGGCATTTTCCTGCTGGATGCGGAAGGCGTGGAGACGCGTTTGTTTCACACCGCCGATTTTCGCGTTCGGCACGCGGCGCTCCATCCCGATGGCAGCACTCTCGCTGCGTCCGCGTTCCACAAGGACAACATGCGGTCCAACATCGCCGTGCTGCCGGTGCAGGGAACCGATTTTTCCGAAGTCACCGAAGGCGACTCCTTCGATCAGTTTCCCCAGTGGGTTCCGGGCCAGGAGGGTTCAGGAACGAAGCGCCGCATCGTATTTCAAAGCGCCGGTATCGGCCGCGACGCGGCGGGCCGTTTCGCCGGTCTCGGCCCTTGCGCTATCCAGCAATTGGATTTGGATTCCGGCGACCTTGAGGAGTTGGCGTCCGATAGTGACCGCGACCTGCTGCAGCCGCGGCAAGCGGAAGACGGCTCCCTCTATTACATTCGAAAGCCCTACGAATCCAGCATCCCGAAAGCCAGCCTGCTCGGCTCATTGAACGACGCCGCGATGTTCCCGTTCCGCATGGCTCGCGCGCTGTTCCAATACTTCAATTTCTTCTCGATGATGTACAGCGGCAAGCCGCTGGTTACCAACAAGGGCGCGGTGCAAAAGCAGATGGATCCGCGCCAGATGTTCATCTACGGTAATCTGGCGGCAGCTCGCATGGCGCAGTCGCAGGAGGATGACGTGCAGAATCGCGTGCCGTCATCCTGGGAGCTGATCCGTTCCGCGCCCGGCGGCCAGAAGGAAGTGATCGCGCGCGGTGTGCTCGCATTCGATCTCGCGCCCGGCGGCGACGTGCTCCATTCCGATGGCGCGTCCATCACGCGGCTCTCCTCCGATGGCCAATCGGAACGCTTGCTCCAATGCGAGCAGATCGAACAACTCATCGCTCTATAGCTACCTGCTAAACTGGGCAACGGTGCCCTGTAGCGCCGATTTCCATAAGGGTGATTCGCAAAGGAGCGATTCTATGTCGATTCAAGACGAAGCTGGACTTATTCTGAAATTGTATGAGTTGCGTCGCGAGGAAACCATGCGCAAGGCTCGCGACTGGTATTTTCGCGAGTTCAATCCGCAGAACATGGCGGAGTTTTCCGCCGCGATCTTCGGCGAGCATAGCGGTCATGTGCGCATGGTGATCACGTATTGGGATATGGCTGCGGCGCTCGTCAATCGGGGAGTCATCAGCGTGGATCTCTTCACCGACACCAATGGGGAACACATCGGGGTCTTTGCCAAGATCGAGCCGATCCTGGGCGAAATCAGGGCAGCTTTTGGACCTCAATTCGCATCGAATCTGGAAAAGCTGATCGACGCCACGCCAGACGGCCGTAAACGCACCGCCGGCACTCGCGAACAGATGAGGGCCATTCGTGCCCAACTCGCTCAAACCGCGTAGGCTATCGGAAACATAAACATAAGGAGGGTAATGTCATGAAGATTTCAAGAAGCTCTTTGGTCCTCACCGCGGCCTTCACCGGGCTGCTGAGCGGAACCGTGGCTCGCGCGGCCACTGCGAACGGCGGAGCCTCCACCCTGAGCTCAATCGCTGGCCAGGCCGCCAACGACAAAGTGGAAAAGCACGCTTGCAAAGGCCTCAATTCCTGCAAAGGCAAGGGTGGCTGCTCATCGAGTGACAACGGTTGCAAGGGCAAAAACTCGTGCAAGGGCAAGGGCGGCTGCGCCACCGACGGTTCCAAAAAGTAACAACCTGCAACTCCGGGGCGCGTAGAGACCGTGCCCCTTTCCTACCAATAAATCCGTGCCGGCCAATCGATTCAACGGACACACCGATTACGGGATTGGGATCGGCCTGCGGGTTCCGCATTACCAGCACATCCTGGAACGCAAGCCGGCGGTGGATTGGTTCGAAATCATTTCGGAAAATTACATGATCGATGGCGGGCGTCCGCTCGCGATTCTCGATCGGATCCTGGAACAATACCGTGTCGTGCAACACGGCGTGTCCATGTATTTCGGCTCCGCCGAGCCGCTCAATCGTGAGCACTTGCGGCGCCTGAAAGCGCTGGTGAAGCGGACTAAAACTCCCTGGCTGACCGATCATCTGTGCTGGGGTAGCGTGGATGGCAGATATACGCACGATCTGCTTCCCATGCCGTATACTTTCGAAGCGGCCGAGATCACGGCGCGAAAGGTTCGCGAAGCGCGCGATTTCCTGGAAGTTCCCATCGCTGTCGAGAACGTCAGCAGCTACGCCGAATTCCACGTTTCCGAAATGACCGAGTGGGAGTTCCTGAACGAGGTGGTGGAGCGCGCCGATTGCGGCATTCTGCTCGACGTGAACAACATCTATGTTTCGTCCGAGAATCACCGTTTCGACCCGTACGATTATGTGAACAGCGTTCCGTCCGATCGCGTGGCACAGATTCATATCGCCGGCCACTCGAAATTCGAGAAATACATTCTCGATACGCACGATCATCCGGTGCTCGATCCGGTTTGGAAGTTGTATCGAGCACGCCATCCGGCGTATTGGTTCCACTGCCACTCTGCTCGAATGGGACGATCGCATTCCCTCCTTCGACGAAGTCCACGCTGAGGCGAGAAAGGCCGAGCGGTTCGTCGAGGTTCCAGTATGAATCTCCTGGAACTGCAGCGGCGTGTTGCGGGCGCGGTGATGAGCCCTTTGAAGGCGTCCGTCAGCGCGCAGGCCAATGAGCTGGTCAAGCCGAACGACCGGCTCACTTCCACCGAGCGGCTCAACATTTATCACCGCCAGTATTGGTATCGCATTCTGGATTCATTCAGCGAGGATTTTCCCGGGCTGCGGGCAGTGCTCGGCGATCGCGCTTTTGAGCGGCTCGCGAAAGCTTATTTGACCGATTGCCCTTCCCAGTCCTTTACCCTGCGCAACCTCGGCTCGCGGCTCGATAGCTGGCTTACGGAGCATCCCCAGTTCGGAGGCCAGAAGGTTGGGCTGGCGCTCGACATGATCCGGCTGGAATGGGCGCATATTGAGACTTTTGATAGCCCTGAGCGAAAGGCTCTTGGCCCGGAAGACTTGCTCGAGCTCGGGCCTCGAATGGCCATCGCGCTACAGCCCTACGTCCGTCTTTTAGAATTGCAATATGCGGTTGACGAGTTGCGCGTCAAAGCTCGAAGCCGGAAATCGGACGAGCACGGCGCGGCCAGCAACGCCATCAGCCAACCGGCCCGACGCCACATCGTGCGTCGTTATGCGCGCCTAAAACCACAAAGGATTTTCCTGGCGGTGCATCGCTTGGAATTCACTGTCTATTACCGCAGGCTGGAGCCACGCGAATTCCTTCTGCTCCAAGGTATCGGCCAGGGCCGGACCATTGGAGAGGCTCTGGATAGCGCGGGTGAATTGGAGCCGGAAACAATCCAGACCTGGTTTGCGAACTGGGCGCAATTGGGATGGCTAGCGTGAAACGCTCTTGGCCGCGGCCGTATCGGGATCGCGCAACCACTCCTGCAAACCTTCCGGATTCAGTTTCAATTCCACCACGGTTGCTTCGCCCGATTCGATAGCTACCACCAGCAGCTGGCAATCGCCTCGATCCTGCGCCATGAAGACCAGGATGGTTTCCGCATGCCCGTGTACTTTCACAAATGGGCGCCAGCCGCCGTCCGTCATCAGAATTGCCTTCGCGATATCCCGTTCACCTTCGTCGCCCACATTCAGGTTCTCAAACAGGGCCAGGTCGAGATGTTTCACGCCGGCCGGACGAGCCACGAAGGTGGCCGCGTTTACCAGGCCGAAGAACGGGATGTGCAGCGGACGCGTATGAAACTGATCCGAAATCACCCGGACAATCTCATCGAAGCCGCGCTGGGCGCCTTGTAACGCCGCGCAGGAAAGCATCCAGGCAGCGATGATGCTGAGCGCGGTTTTACTGGTCCTTCCCATGCCCCGCCTCCTTCTTTGTGTCGACCTTCGGAATTCCAAAGTGCCCGCCCAGTTCGCTCAACTGATCGGGATCGATAGTCCCCTCAATGCTGACGATGGTCAGCTCCTTGGGTTCCGTGGCCAGGATCGCGAGGCCGCCGATCTTTCCGTTCTCCGTTTTTATGTACACCTCGGCGTTGTCGCCGGATTTCTGGCTGCGCACCCCGACAATCCGCGACCAGGCCGGAGTGCGAAGCTGTGCGCGGATAGGCTCCACGTCGGAATCCTGATATTCCCCGGCCTTCTCAAATTCGAAGCTCCTGACGTAGATGCCCTTCAGGCCGGCGATCAGCTTCTTTACCTTGGCGTCATCGGCATCCTTGTCTGACAGAAACCGGCTGGCCAACTGCAGCAGATTCGCATCCATGGTGACGTCGACAACTTCGCTGGCTTTGGCCGCCAGACGATCCAGGTTGGCGGGAATCTTCAGCTCTTGCCCGCGCAGCGATGCGAGCGCAAGCACCATAAACAAAGCAGCTCTGATCATTCGTCCTCCGTGGATGCTCTTACCGTCTCTTGAATCTTCGACAGTTTCGTGACTGTGATTCTCAGGGCGAGTTGTAACCGGGAGCGCGCGGCTTCCCCAGCGGCTCGTTCCCGCTGGTCCGTCCAGACGGCAACCGGAATCACCACGGCCAGGGACGCCACTAAGGCCCAACGCAACAAGCTTAATTTCGACCGCTTCGGTGCAACCGCAGCCAGCACTTTCGCCTCAAACCATGCTGGCTGTTCCTTGCGAGCCAGCGCGTCTCTTAGCTGGCACTCAAAATCTTCCTGGCGCTCAAAATCTTCCATCAGCGAATGTCTCCCATGCTTCGCTCGATCTTCTCCCGCAGGATTGTGAGCGAACGCTGTAAATGACTCTTGACGGTCCGCACCGGCATCTCCAGCAGCGCGGCAATTTCTTCCGGCATCAGGTCTTCCTGATAGCGCAGGACCATCACCATGCGCGGATTCTCGGGCAAGGTTGCGATCAGTTGCCGCAATCGGCGGCTCAACAACGGATCGCCTGGCTGCTCGGGGACCGACGGCTCAGCAGTTTCCTCTAATGAAATCGCGAATTGCGATCCGCGCTTGCGGGCGTAATCGATGCAGCGATGGCTGGTGACCTTTCTCAGCCAGAAGATCAGGTGTTTCGAGCTTTCAAAATCGCCGAACTTGCGATGCAGCCGCAGGAACACATCCTGCGCCACCTCTTCGGCTGCGCCGCGATCCCGGAGAAAATGATAGGCCAGGCTGAACACCATGGATTGATTGGCGCGCAGCACCTCGGCGAACTCCATTCCCGATACCGCCTCCGCTGTCGCTTCCGTCGCTGAGCCAGCCGTCGGCATCGTTTCTAAAGAAGGATACGCGGGGCCTGGTCCACGAGGACGCAGAAACTTTCGACTGGTTTTAGCGAACGTAGGCGGGCAAGCCCTGCAGCTCGGACTCCTCAATTTTGGCCCAGCCGCCATCGAAGGATGCCACTGGGCTGCCTTCGAGAAACCAGCTTTTGGGTGCGTTGCCGCCCCACAGGGCCTGGCGGCGAGGGTCGTGCAACTGCCAGCGGATGGGTTCGAAATCCGGGTCGACGCTCAGGTAATCGGAGGTATAGAGCTCGATGCGGTGACCATCGGGGTCGCGGAGATACAGGAAGTAGGCGTTGGTGATGCCGTGGCGGCCGGGGCCGCGCTCGATGCGGTCGCCTTCAAAGGCGCCAGCCAGGATATCGCACAATTGTGAAATACGTGCGCCATCGGGTAGCCAATAGGCGAAATGATGCAGGCGCGGCCCGGCTCCGTTGGTGGTGGCCAGATCGTGTGCGTGGCCCTTGCGCTGCATCCAGGTAGCCCAGATGCGGCCGGTGTCGTCCTCGGTGGATTCGGTAAGGCGAAAATCCAAATGCTTTTGGTACCAATCCGAAAGTTGCTTCACCTGGGGCGACAGCACGTTGATGTGATCGATGCGCTGGATGCCGGGGCCGCGGTGCAGATCGAAGCGCTGCAGCAGCCAGGGATGTTTGATGGATTCGTAATAGAAGGCGATCGGAAACCCGAAAGGATCTTCGAGGCGCAAGAGGCGCGGCCGATCGCGCTCCGTCTCGAATCGATAGGGCAGGCCTTCGGCTTTTGCGATGGCGGCGATTTCATCGAGCGCCGCTTCCGATCCAGCTTTGTAAGCCAGTTGTTTGACGCCTGGCACGGCACCGAGTTCCAGCTTCAAGCTCCATTCCCGATCCTCGACACCGCGCAGGTAGAGCGCTCGATCGTCTTCATGGACCACGTTGAAGCCGAGCAGGTCCACGTAAAAGTGGCGCGAAGCCGCAATATCGGCAACCGAGAGAACCACGTGGCCAACGCGAATTACACGGGGGAAGGTCATGATTTTCCAGTCACCCTTTTCCAAATTTCGGAATCGCATGCGACGCGAGCGGCACCGCAATGTGCTTTAGCTCGGTGTAAAACTCGAAGGAATGCTCACCGCCCTCGCGATGCGTGCCGCTGAATTTGACGCCGCCGAAAGGCGTGGGAAGATGGCGCACGTTGTGACTGTTGATCCAGGTCATGCCCGCTTCGAGCGCCAGCGCCATGCGGTGCGCGCGAGTGACGTCGCCCGTCCAAATATAGGAAGCGAGGCCGTATTTTACGTCATTGGCCAGCATGAGCGCGTCGGCTTCGTCTTTGAATGGAATTGCCGTGAGAACCGGGCCGAAGATTTCCTCCTGCGCGATGCGCATATGATTTTGGCCCGTGAACAGGGCGGGGGAGACGTAGTTTCCTTCTGAACCCACGCGCTCGCCACCCACCAGAAGCCTGGCGCCTTCCTTTTTGCCGCTTTCGATGTAGCCCAGCACGCGGTCGCGATGTTCGGGGTGGATGAGTGGGCCGACTTCGGTATCGGGATCGAGCGGGCTGCCCACTTTGACGCGCGCGGCGCGAGCGGCCAGTGCCGCGGTGAATTCGTCGAAGACGCATTCTTCGATCAAGGCGCGAGAATTCGCGGTGCAGCGTTCCCCGTTGAAGCTGTAGATCTGGAAGATGGTGGCGTCGAGAGCGCGGTCCAGATCGGCGTCGGCAAAAATAACAGCGGGCGATTTGCCTCCCAGCTCAAGCGACAGGCGCTTCAACTGATCGGCGCCGGTTTTCATGACGATGGAGCCGGTGGTGGTTTCGCCGGTGAACGTGATCAGAGGGACCAATGGATGAGCAACCAGCGGAGCGCCCGATTCTTCGCCGAATCCTTGGACCACGTTGAAGACGCCGGGCGGCAGATCGGCCTCTTCGAAGATCTGCGCGAGCTTCCATGCCGTGAGCGGCGACCACTCGGCCGGCTTCAAAATTACCGTGTTGCCGGTGGCGAGCGCCGGAGCGATGCGCCAGGTGGAGAGCATCATGGGCGCGTTCCAGGGCGTGATGATGCCGCACGGGCCGATGGGGACGCGCAGGCTGTAGTTGAGCCAATCGTGATCCACCGGATACGTTCGGCCGTCCATGGCTTTTTCGGCGTATTCGGCGTAGAAACTGAAGTTCTCGGCGGTGCGGGCGATTTGCGCGCGAACGATCTTGAGCGCTTGGCCGGCGTCCAGACATTCGATGGTGGCAAGCTCGTCGCCGTGCTTTTCGATCAGGCTGGCAATCTTGAGGAGAAACTTCTTACGGTCCTTGGCTTTGCCGTGGCCCCACTTTTGAAACGCCGCGTGAGCCGCTTGGGCCGCGCGATCGATGTCCTCGGAGTGGCCGCGCCAGGCACGAGCCAGCACGCGGTTGGTGGAAGGGTCGAGCGTCTCGAAAGTTTCGCCGCGCGCGCCCTCGGTCCAC
Organism: Bryobacterales bacterium; assembly: GCA_963781905.1. Lineage (GTDB taxonomy): Bacteria > Acidobacteriota > Terriglobia > Bryobacterales > Bryobacteraceae > Palsa-89. Next base: position 1,257,477 of record CAWAHZ010000010.1, on the reverse strand, counting down.
TGACCGTTGATGTAATGCTCCACTGTGGTGCGGGCGAGCTTGGTGCGAATCTGATCGATAAACTCCGGGCTGATGCCGGCTGCTGGGGACGCCGTGGTCATTGGTCCATTTTACCGGCTCGCTGGCGCTCACGGTTGGGATTGGGGGTTGGGGATTGGGGCCCCTGGCACAGTGGTGGCAAGCTAGAACTCTCGGTTCAATTCTCGGTGGGCGTTTTCTCGAAGTGATCGATAACTATGAAAGGGAGGGGCGCTTTGCGAGCTTCGAGTTTCAGGCCCAATTGCTGAACAGAGGCGAAAATGCTTGAGCCCGATGGGTCGGAGGCATCCACAGGGGCGTTGCCAGCATTGCCGCCGGGTGTTCCGGGCATGTTCAGACCGGCGGCTCTGGCGACGTTCTTTATGTCGTCCATGGAGAGATCCAGCGCCACCTGATAATTTCCCTTCAATTCCGTCATATCCACCACCGGCTTGCCGACGAAGTTGGTGGCGACATCGGCTAGCGATGCCATGGTCATTTTCGAGGCCTCCAGGTGCAGCTTGCCGTCGGCCATGGTCATATGCATTTGGCCCATGGGACCGCCCTTCACCACCATGCCTTTTCCATCGGTCGGGTTGCCGCTGATGCGAACCTGGTTCGCGCCTTGACCCAACACGGTTTCGCCTTTCTTGGGAGCGTCGGGAGTTTCAGGGGCAGCGTCGGCGGGAGCGGACGGATCGGGCTCGGCGTCCTTCAGTTTGGGCCCGCCCTTGGCAACCATCAGCGCGTAGACGGGTTGGTCCCTGGTCTCGCGATGAATTACCAGGTTGAACCGTTCGGCGAGAAGAGTCTGGAGCATCTGAGGCACCTGCTTTTCGGTGGCGCCTTCGGGAAGAGTGGCCTGGATGTTGAATCGCTGCGCGCTCATGGCCGCGCCGAGAGAGTCGAGGCCGGAGATCTGGTAATCCTTCACTTCATAGGCGGTGCGAACTAAATCGCGCAAAGAGAACGAGCCGATGTTGCAGATGGCGCCGTCCACCTTCATTCCGACACTCACTTTCCCTTGCGCGATTGCCAGGGGGTCCAGGGCGCCGGCGGGTTTGATGGATGCGACTTCGAAGGCCAGCGGGGCGGGCGTTTGAGCGAATCCGGCGATGGCGGTGGAGAAGAAAATGGCGCAGCATATTGGGAAAGATTTCATTGATATGATTCTATAGGAGCGGGCGTCGCCAAGAGTGGCGACGCGGCACGCAGGAGTGCGTGCGCCACAATGCAACCCAGGTCAGTCGTGAAGCAATGATTTTTGTTGGGTGATGCGTTTCGTGCGGGCGTGGGCGAAACGCTCGATACCTTTCAGGATCGATTCTTTGTCGAGATGCGCTTCGGCGATTACTTCCGGTTCCAGACCTCCGGTGAGCCACTGATTGTCCCAATCGGAAGTGAGCGAGTAAGCGTCAGTGAGCGGACCGACGTCGCGCAGAGGCCACATGCGGCGCGTCCCGGTGGAGACCACCATGAGATCGTAACGGGATTCGGGAGGCAATACGGAATTGCGATACGATTCGGGCTGGCGATCGAATAATTCTTCGCTAATGGCCGCCACTACCTTCACGTTAATTCCGGCTTGCTCCAGGCGGGGCAGAATGGACACTAGATTCACGGTTGAACTGGAGCCCTGCGTAACGACATAGCCGTGCTTGGGTTGGCCGGGGGCGAAGTCGCGAATCACGTAAAAGCCTTTGGCGGCGGCTTTCAGATCGGTATCGGCGAATTTGGAACGGTCGGCGACGGGAAAATCGGGGCGCGCCACTTCGATGCTGATGATGCCGACTTTTTGGTCGCGAGCGGCGATCTCGGCAGCGGCAAAATAACCGGCCGCCACGTCGTTATAATCCCAGAAATTCAGATGAATGGTCTGGCCGCGGGGGAAGAGCTTCCACACTTGCGTGGCGAAGATGCCGAAGTGAGTGCGGCCGTCAGCCGCAGTCTCGGGCCCGGAATGTCCGGCCAGAATATGCAACACGCCCGTGCGGAATTTGCTGTCCTGATTCTGCTGGCTCCAGACGCGGGCGGGAGTGTACATCAGCGGAGTGAACGCGCCATAAGTTCCGCTGAGAGCCCAGACGCCGGAGAACTTTTGCGGATCGACACTAGCGCTTTGACTGACCAGGCCGATGGCGGTGGAGACGTTGCCGGCTTCCTGGATGGCGGCCTTGATGCGCGTGCCGAGCGGATTGGTTTCCGGATCATAGTGGCCCCACAGGCTGCCGTGTTCCACGTTGATGGATTCCGACAGATCGGCGGCCAGCGTGATGAAGCGGCTGTCGGTGACGTAGTTCATCCACTTGATGATTTCCGAAATCCCCCGGCGCGTTCCGGCAATTTCGCCGGGCTTGCGGAAGAGAGCGATCGAGACCGATTTCTCGGCGCCCGAAATGCGATTCTTGACGGTCACCTTTTGCGGATCGACGGGGAGATTGGCCACGCGCAGGCGATCGTCGAGAAACGGGTCATGCTGCACGTCGAAGTGCAATTTGGTCTCGTCTTTGACCGTATCGCCAATCGCGACCAGACGGCCGGCCAGCCAGTCGCCCAGGCCGTTGCGTTCCAGAACGGACATCGCAATGTCGATATTGGCCTTGAACTGGATGAGACGTTCTCGCGGATCGCTGACTGCTCCCTGGCGAATGCCCACAAACTCCACGCCATATTGCTGCTCAAATGTCTGGGCAAGCGCGACGAAATATTCCGAGTTCATTTTCATCGCGTAGGGATGGCTGGGATAGCCTACCACTTGATCCTGCCCGGCAATTTTTCCGTGAGAGACGCTGGGCCAATAGCCCTTGATGGTTTTTCCGAGCACCACCATGGGACGGCGATCGTTGGCATCCCAGTCCTCCATGGTTTTGAGCGCTGAAACAACCTGGTCGTAATTGTTTCCGTCCGGGAGGGTGAAGACGTTCCAGCCGTAAGACGTCCACTGCTCCACCAAGTTGTAGGTGTCGTACTTGGATGCGATGACGCCGCCTTGTAGCGAGTCGTCGATGCCCGCGTTGTTATCGGAGAACATCACGCGGAGGCGCTTGCCCACCTGCAATGCGAGAGCTTGGGTTTTCAACTCCTGGGCGTGACCCTCGGTCATGGCGAACTCGCCTTCGAAGGCGATGATCTTGGGCCCGGACGTCTTTCCCGAGATGGGCGCTCCGACCATATCCCAAAACGCAGCCTTGCCGGCAGCGGTTGCGATTCCGATGCCGGAGGGTCCGCCATTGACGTCGTTGGTGAGGTCCGTACTTTCCGCGTGCCCGGCCAGAGCGCGGATGCCCCGTCCCTTGGCTTCGGCGAAGAGCGGATGATCCACTAAACCGTTTTCCTGCAGGATGGTCGCCATAGCGCCGGCGCCACGGCGGAAACCGAGCGCGTCAATGCCGAGCATGGCGACGTGCGGGTCCACGTAATAACGCTTGTCGCCGGTGGCCTTGTATTTGCGGGCGAGAGCTTCGCCCATGATCATCCAAAGCGCGTAGCAGGTGGGAATGGTGTGGCCGCCGGCCAGCATGAACTTATCGCAATAGGGATGCTTGGGACGCCGATAGTCGTAGCGTAGGCCGCCGAAATCGGGACCGGCCAGATGCACGGCTACATTGAAGGGCGTGTAGGCCAGAGGTCCGCCGAAATGCCCGGTCTGCGCGTAGTTGCCGAGCAGGACCAGGGTCATGCAGGTCATGAAGCCGACGTCTTCCAGACGCTCGCGGTCGTAGGCCAGGTTCAACGGTTCAACGGATGAGAGTAGAGTTTGTGCACTTACGGCCAATGGAATGCCTCCAGGTACGCTCTGGGCGCGAATTATTCATCATGACAGATTCGGAAACATTCTTGCAGATGCGAGTTTATTCAGGCAGGTCGGCAGGCGGTTCCGGGAGCAGAAAGGTGAGGGCCAGCGCCAGCGTGTAGACGGCGATGCCGGTTACGGTTGCCGCGTGGGTCAGCCGGGAGGACGGCGAGTTTCCGGGCATGAGGGCCGCCAGATGCGTGGTGACCAGCGCCGCGGATGTGCCCAGCATGCGCCCGCCGACATTCGCCGCGAATCCTTCGCCGGTTCCGCGCAAGTGCACCGGATAGACGCGCGGAAGATAATTTCCCCAAAAGGTGAGCTGCGCCACCGTGGTAAATCCAGCGAAGAAGATGCCGATGCGGAACATTTCCAGGCTGTGCGTGGCCATATAAAGAAAAACGATGGGGACTATCACTAGGCCGGGGATCAGGAACATGCGCAACAGCCGACGGCGGCTAACGATGACGAGAGCGAGCGCCGCGAGCACAATGCGTCCGGCTAATCCTCCGAACTCCTGGGTACCTTGGACGCTCGAAATGGCTTGCCCGCGCGCGGCTGGCGCCAGTTGCGCCACTTCCGGAAGGCCCGGTGTGATCTGCGGCGATTGCTGGATGGTGCCGAATGCAGCGCCATACGCGCAGGCGAAGAGCAGTGCGGTGACGATGGTTACGCGGCGAAATTCGGGGCTGAACAGTTCGCGCACGCTGGGGCGCTTCAATGTGCCTGCCACGCGCTGCTGCTCCCATTGCGGCGATTCTGGGAGAAATGGCCGGATGATGGCCAGAGGAATGGCGGGCGCAACGCCGGCGATCAACGCGTAGCGCCAGGCCGAGTGGCTTCCGTAAATGGCGGGCAGGGTGAGGCCCCAACGATTGGCGATGTAAAACGATCCGGCAGTGAGCACGCCGCCGGCGGAAGCGAATGCTTGCGTGTAGCCGAGGACGGCCTCGCGAGTTTTGGGATTTGGAAAAAGCTCGGCGAGCCATGCCACGGCCGCGACAAATTCGACGCAGGTACCGGCGAAGGAGAGCGTGCGGAAGAACAGCAACCATTCAAGACTCGCGGCGAGCCCGGAAGCGGTCGCGGAGAATGCGTAGACCAGAATGCTGTAGGTGAGGATGCGGCGGCGGCCCAGACGGTCGGCCAGATATCCACCCCACAGGCCGCAGAAGCCGCCCACCAGCGGTGGAATCCAGAAGAGATAGCCGGCCCAGTCGCGATACTCGGGCGTGCCGGGCCGCAAATGTCCGAGCTCGGTGAGGGCGGGTTGCAGGATGAGCGGGCCCACCAGCACGACATAGATGTCGAAAAGAAAGCCCATGGCGGCGACGGCGCAGATGGTCCACTTCACGGGGCGCGAGACGCTGGCGGGCATAAGCCGCAAGCGTAGCAGGCGGCGTCGGCTTTCGCCAACGCGGGGTTGGGGATTGGGGACCAGGCACATTTCGATATGATGGGCGGCGAGGAGTTTCCATGCGGATCACAATCTTCTGGATTGCTGCATCGTTGGCAGCTGCGCCAGCGACGGTGCAACTCGATTCGGGGCTAATCTCCGGTGTCGACGGGGTGTTTCGCGGAATTCCGTATGCTGCGCCGCCAGTCGGCAATCTTCGCTGGCGCGAACCGCAACCGGTGGCACATTGGGATGGTGTGAAGAAGGCGGATCAATTTGGCGCGATTTGTATGCAACCGGCAGCGCGCGGCGCGACCAGTGCTCCCCATATGTCCGAGGATTGTCTGTTCCTCAACGTCTGGACTGCGTCGTCGTCGGCCACTGACCGCCGGCCGGTGATGGTGTGGATTCATCCCGGCGGGTATCAAACCGGATCGGGATCGACGCCTGGATATAACGGAGAAGCGTTGGCGAAGAAGGGCGTGGTGCTGGTCACCATTAACTACCGGCTGGGCGTGTTTGGATTCTTTTCGCATCCCGATCTGACCAAGGAGAGCGAGCATCACGCGTCGGGAAACTATGCGCTGATGGATCAAGCGGCGGCGATGGGATGGGTGCAGAAAAATATCGCAGCATTTGGGGGCGATCCGCAACGCGTGACAGTGTTCGGCGATTCGGCGGGGTCGTCGAGTATCGCAAATCTGATGGGATCGCCACGCGCGAAAGGGTTGTTCCAGCGAGCGGTGGGCGAAAGCGGGGCGTGGATGGGGCTTTCTCTTACGCCTGCGCGGACGCTGGCGGAAGCCGAGCAGGCGGGCGTGAAGATCGCCGAAGGGCTGCAGGCGCCAACTTTGGATCAACTGCGCGCGAAACCGGCGGAAGATTTGCTCAAGGCTGGCCGCGCGGGTGGGCCGGTGATCGACGGATGGTTTTTGCCCGAGGACGTCGGAACGGTTTTCGCCGGGCACAAGCAGAACGATGTGCCGTTACTGGTTGGATCGAACCAGGACGAAGGAACGTTTTTTCTGCAGCCGACAACCGCCGAGAAGTTCATGGAGCGTTCGCGGATGCGCTACGGCGATCAAGCGGATGCGTTCCTGAAGTTGTATCCAGCGGGGACGGATGAAGAAGCGAACGCGTCGCAACTGGCGGCATTTCGCGATGAGCTGGCATTTGTGATGCGCGTTTGGGCCCGCGCGCAGACCAAGACTGGACAATCGAAGGCGTTTCTCTATTACTTTACGCACCAGCCTCCGCCGCCGGTTGGCGCCACTTCGCGCGGAGGCTTTGGGTCGGGCGCCACGCATGGTTCGGAAGCCCAATATATTTTCGGAAACCTGCTCGCGCCGCGCGCCTGGACAGATCTGGATCATCAAGTGTCCGGGATGTTGTCGTCTTATTGGGTGAACTTCGCGACGAATGGCGATCCGAACGGAAAAAGTTTGCCGAAGTGGCCGGCGTTCGATGATAAGGGGAATGACCGGCCGATGGTGTTGGGCGATCAGGCTGCAATTGGTCCGGCGCCGAACCGAGCGCAACTCGCGTTTTTCGAGGCGGTGTATGAAAAGGAGCGGGGAGCCGAGCGCTAATGCGCGCCGAATTTGTCGAACGGAATCGCGTCCTCGATGTGAATCCGAAAGCTCACCACGGAAACGGGTCCGCGAGCTTCGTTGTAGCCAGGGTTCGTAACGTGCTGCCAATCGGCAGCGAAAGAAACGCCTCGCCAGATGTGGGCCGTGTAGTAAGTTTCGAAGATTTTCTCCAGTCCGTAGGTGAGTCCGCCGTCGCCTAAGATGAAACCCAGGCCGCCCAGAGCCAGGTATTCGCGATGATCGCCGGAGATTCCATTCGTCACGAAGGCCGCGCCGACCCTGTCGTTGGAGCGATGCCATAACTTGCCGATCAGGTCCGTTCCGAGAGAAGCGGTGCGATCCACTTCGGTGTAGGCAAACGATTCCGTGGAGCCGTTGTTCCAGCCGAGACGTCCGAAGGCCCGCCATTGGCTGGTGAGGGGCTGCTCGACATTGACTCCGAAGCCGTATTTCACGCGGCCTTGCTCGCGATACGCGGTGATGTTGGGAACCGGATCCTGGCCGGAGAGATAACCTGCGATGGCTTCGCGATAGCTGCCCATGTTGGCGTGGTTCACGAAGCTCAGCAGACGCAGGACACTTGTTCGATGCGGAAAAAGCTCGTGATGTAATTCGAGCTCCCAGTTTTCTCCGCGGGCGCGAGCGATGTCCCAATCGAGCGTAACTCCGTTGGCGACGGTGGGCATCAGCATCTCGCCGAAGCGGAACACCCAGTTGCGGTCGTAATATTCCATCAGCAGGCCGTATGTGTAGCCGCGCGTGTCGGCCGCATAATCAAAAGCGCCGTTGTTTACCAGCGTCCAATTCATGAACTGCAAGTGGCTGTCGCTGCCCACGGAATTCACATCGAAGAAGTCCACCGTGCTCATTTTCCCCAGGCGAAACTCGAGACGGCGCACCGGTAAGGTGGACGCGAGCGACAAGGGATTGCGGGTCGCTTCGCCGGATTCGCTACTGAGCGGGACCGTATAGTGCAACATCTCGCGCGCCATATAGGCCGCTTTCGAGAGCGAAGGATTGCGGACCACATCCAGGTTGGTAAAGCCGGCAACGCCCAGCGCATTGCTGAGGCCGCCCCCGCCGGCTTCTTCGACATCCGCGAGGATCTCCAGGTTCTTGGTGATTTGAAATCCGGTGTACAGGGTCAGCACGCGAGAGGTGGCGTGTTCGGCGTAGGGATTTAGACTGTTTGGCCCGCTATATGCGGCCGGAAAATCGCCGTGCTGCTGGCGGATGAAATTGGCTTGGCCGGAGATCCAGAACCGGCTCCAAAACGAATCGTTCGAGCCGGTGTCCGGCGCGGGTGTGGGAACACCCTGGGGAGCGTCTTGGACAACATCCTGGGCGCCGAGTGAGCTCAGGAAACAGAACAGCAGAACGGGGGAAAATACGCGCAAACGTCCCATGGTGCGGGATCGGCGCGCGAGGTGTCAACGAAAAATGGCCACTGAAACCAAATGTTCGCAGCATTGTAACCGTCTCGTTATATTCAGGGCGAACGACGGTGTCAACATGGTTGATTCGTGAATCGCTGCGCGCCGTTGCTCTGGATTTTCGTGGCTTCGTTTCTATGCGGGCAGGAGGCGAATTCTCTGCGGTCGGTAAAGCGAATCTTCATCGCTCAATTGGGTGACAAGCCGGAGTTGCGTGAAATCAGAAAGGATTTAGGAACCGAGCTGCGCCGGTCGGAAATCTTCAGTTTGGCCGATTCCGCCGATCAAGCCGATGCGACGTTGGCGGGCCGCGGCGACACTTGGCTGAAAGGCTACTACAGCTTGAATCCGCGCGCGGGCACATCGCCAGCCAATGGCCAGCCGGTATATGGCGGGTATGTTTCGGTGGAACTGAAGGACCGCAAAGGCGTCACGTTATGGTCCTATCTGGCGACGCCGCATTCGGGCTCGAAGAACATCGCTCACGACCTTTCGAAAGATGTAGTGAAGCACTTGCTGGCGAGCTACTCCGAAGAGGGGCGGCATTGATGGCAGCGTGCAAGGGACCAATCGCTCTTCTCGCCGTTGGCTTTTTGCCGTTGGTTCTTTGCGGACAATCGGGAGTCACGCTGCGCGGGGCCGGTGCGACGTTTCCGGCGCCGATTTACCAAAAATGGATCGAATCATTTCAAGCAGGTCCACCGAGTCAGGCAACTGCATCGGGCATTGGCATATCGTATGAAGCGGTCGGGTCCGACGAAGGCATTCAACGGCTGCGCCGGGGCGAGGTTGATTTTGCGGCGTCCGACATTCTGCCCGACAAGAACGTTCAGGACCAAATGGGAATTCAGACGTTTCCTTCCGTGGTGGGCGCCGTGGTTCCGGCCTACAATATCCAAGGCCTGGCGCGCGATCTGCGATTTACGCCGGAGGTGCTGGCGGGGATCTTTCTCGGACGCATCACGAAGTGGAACGATCCGCGCATCAAGGAAATCAATAGAGGCGTAAGCCTGCCGGCGGCGGACATCGTTGTGGTTCATCGGTCCGACGGCAGCGGCACCACTTATGTGTGGAGCGAGTACCTTTCGAAGACGAGTACTGAGTGGCGTGAGGCCGTTGGATCGGGAAGTACGCTCCATTGGCCGGTGGGACACGCAGCGAAAGGCAACGATGGCGTGGCTGGCGCGTTGACTCGCACGCCGTATTCTATCGGCTACCTGGAATTCATTTATGCGCTCAGGAACGAACTGAGCTATGGCGCGGTGAAAAACGCGGCCGGTAAGTTCGTTCGGCCGGACATCGATAGCATCAGCGCTGCGATGCGCAGCCCGGGGCCGGGGCGCGACGCGTATCCGATCGCTTCGTTCACCTGGCTGCTGGTTTCATCCAAGATGCCGGCCGGGGCCAAGCGCGAGCGCCTGGCGGCGTTCCTGGACTGGGCGTTTTCCTCGGGACAGCGGGAGGCGGGTGCGCTCGGGTATGTGGCGCTGCCAGAGGAACTCGCGGGGCAAGAGCGGGCTGCGGTGGCGCGGTTCCGCGCACAGCAGTAATCCGGTAACATAAGCGTGGAGAATCGCATGACCCGATTGAGCACGTCACTCCTCGCCGGATTCGCGGCGCTTGCCCTGGCCGTCACCGCTTCCGCTCAACGCTACACCAGCCCGCCGGCCAGCGCGTCAGCGGTGATTGATGGAGATCACATTTCGATTGATTATTACGCGCCATCCATGCACGGCCGCAAAGTGATGGGCGGTCTGGTGCCCTATGGTCAGGTGTGGTGCACGGGAGCAAACTGGGCGACGAAAATCACCACGGAAGCGGACCTGGACATCAACGGTCTGAAGGTCCCCAAGGGCAGCTATAGCATTTGGACGCTGCCCAGCGACAAGCAATGGATGCTCATCATCAACAAGCAGACCGGCCAGTTCCATCTGGATTACGACCAGAGCCAGGACTTCGCGCGGGTGAAGATGAATGTGAAGACACTTCCGTCGCCTGTGGAAACGCTCAAGATCGAAGTGCAATCAGCAGCCGTCGGGGCGCCGGCGAACAAGGGAACGCTGTCGGTGCTGTGGGAAAACACCGACGCGTGGGTTCCCATCACGGTGTTGCACTAAGGCGCCCGGGGCTAAATTAGTTTTAGGAGTTGCTCGGAGCGTAGGCGGTTTGCGCCATATTCTCCGCCATCACCTGCTTGCCATAAACGCGCAACATGCGCCGGGCGATGGCTAAGTCTTTTTCGAATTGTTCCTTCTCAGCCGCGAGAAGTTGTTCCGCGGTCCTAAAATCGATGCCCGCCGAGAGGTCATGCGCGCTCAACAGATCGCTGACGTACGTAGCAAGCCAATGTTCCGAGCGCATCAACGTCTGCAGGCGCGCCAGGGTTTTTTCTTCGTCTAAGATTTGATTACCCACAAAAACCTCCGATGGTGGTGGTCAGTATTTTATTCAAGATCCGTCGTACGTATCGGCCGCGGCAGGCTGGGCCGAGATATCGAAGCAACGCAGTTCCTGCACCAGACTTTCGATACTGCCCTGCATTTCCTGGGCGGCTTGCGCGAGCTGGTGCTGTTCGCCAAGCCGGTTCCGCAAAACTCGTGGCACGTCGGCCGTGTCCGACATCAGGTCGGTGGCCCTGCGGGTTAAATCGTTCAACTCTCTGGCGTCGATTATCATTTCAAAACCCCGGCTATCATGATGCACCTCCCTGCGGAATCGGCTGACCCTCTGCAGGAGGCAGCTCGTTTTGAATCTCCGGGAATAGGTGGGGATAAGTGCGATACATTCTGCGAGCTATCAAAAAGTCTCTCAGAAAATCGTCTTTCCGTTGCTGCAGCAAACGCTCGGCGAGTTCAAATGTAATTCCGCCCGAGGTTCGCACTTGCGAATTAAGGTCGTTGACGAACATCGGGAGCCAGTGTTCGAGCTCCAATCCAGCTTGCGCGGCAAAAGCGGTCATGGCTTCCATCCCCGATGGTATGTGATCCGACGGATTTACCTGCGCCGGGGTTACGGGTTGTGTTTCAGTGTGTAAGGCGCCCTGCAATTCCGCGAGGCCGCCGGCAGTGTCGCCGCCCTGCATGGCGGAGCTTCGAACTTCACGCAGCATGCTCTCGATACGGAGCGAGGCGGCGTTTGCGAGAACAGCCAGCCTGTGTTCTGTTCCGAGACGCGCACTAATAGATGTGGCTAGTTCGGTGGCGCGCGATCGGGCCTCCGAAAGTGTGCGGATCAAATCTTCGAAGTCCGCTTCAGGAATGTGCAAGTCTGAAGTCTAAACGGTTCTTCTGATTACATCAACTGGGGGTCGGCCTAGTACGCCCAGCCCGCTACTTTTGGGCAAGTTTGGCCGTTACAATCAACTCGCCCACATGTCGCTGGGTATGCTCGGCTAAATGAACCACCAATCCGATGACCGTGGTCGGCAAATGATTCCGGCCAACCGTTCTTGGCTCGGCAAAGCTCGCTGGGTTCAGCGAGCGGATCACTTGTTCGGATTGGTTCAGAGCTCGGTTTACTTCGGCGAGCAATTCAAGCCGTCCAGGGCCGGGGTCCATCTCGCGAGGGATGGCGGCCAATTGTTCCGGCGTAAGCTTCTGGCCGCGCAGGTAGGTGGTCAACCGTTCGACGCTGCCTGCGATATGCCGGAGCTGAAAACCTACCGGCGCCAGGCCATGCGGCCGAGACCAGATGGCGGCGTCGGAGAGCCCGCGGGTCCAATGGGCGAGATCCTCGCGAACCTGCGCGTAAGCGTGCAAGGTGGGCATGACTAGCGGATGGACGCCTGCGAGCGGACCTCGCAGCCAAGGTTCTAAACCGGGCAGTGGCTCAATAGGGCTATTCGCCGGTTTATCCGGTTCACCCATGCTCAATCACCCATGCTTGTGGACTTGCGGTACGCCTAGCCGATCCAGCGTGTCGCCTTCGAAATCGAACTCGATCAGCACGGCCGGTTCGTCGCCCACCACCCAACCTTCATGTCCGGGCTCCACTTGAACGAACTGAGGCGCCTTGTATTCCACGACGCAGCCGTCGGCGAACCGGACATTGATCTGGCCCTGGGCCATGAATCCCACGTGGGCGTGCATACAATACTTGCTGCCCATCAGCGCGCTCAAATGTTTGGCCCAATGGAAGCCCGGTGGGTAGATCAGGCGCTTCACCCGGCAGGCGCCGGTGCGGGTGACATCCACTTGAACGCCGCCCAGCTCGCGGTGTTCATCGGCTTCCATTGCGGCGAGCAGCGGATTGCTGACATTCATCGTCGTTTTCCTCCTGACTTAGGGTAACCTTTGTTCGGATAACAAATAGGCCTTCATATGACGTAGCGCTGCGGCGCGATGGCTCACTTCCATCTTGCGATCAAGCGGCGCTTCTCCGAATGTGCAGTCAAAGGGCGGGTAGAAGAAGAGCGGATCGTATCCGAATCCAGTGTCTCCGTGAGGCGCGTCGAGCAGGCGGCCTTCCACTTCACCGCGAAAGGTTTCGACCAGGCACCCTTGTGTGGCCAGAGCAATTACACAGACGAATCGAGCGGTGCGGTTAGCGATGCCCTGCATCCGGGAGATGAGCAAGTGATTGTTGGCGGCATCGGTTGCGTGAGGGCCGGCAAAGCGCGCGGAGTAGACGCCGGGTGCGCCAGCGAGCGCATCCACTTCCAGGCCCGAATCATCGGCGAACAAATAGCCGTCGCAATGTTTGGAATAATATTGCGCTTTCAGGGCCGCATTCTCTTCAAACGTCAGGCCGGTCTCTTCGGGAGGCGTGACAGACGCGAGGCGGGGCAAAACTTCCACCTGGATCGAACCGTCGAAGGCCATTTGAAACTCGCGCAGCTTGCCGGGGTTGGTGGTGGCGCAATACAGCTTCAAGAGGAGAGAGCCGCCTTCTGGATTTCAAACAAATCCGCGATGCCGCGGCGTGCGAGAGTTAGCATTTGCCCCAGCTGCTCGTCATCGAAGGGCGTCTTCTCCGCCGTGGCTTGCAGTTCGACGAAACGGCCGGAGCCGGTCATCACCAGGTTCATGTCCACTTCGGCCGAGGAGTCCTCTTCGTAACAAAGATCGAGAAGCGGAACGCCTTTAGAGATCCCGACGCTGGTGGCTGCGACCGGCTGAATGATGGGGAGCGATTTCAGACTGCCATACTGGACCAGTTTCTGGAGGGCCAGTACCAATGCTACGTAGGCGCCCGTGATGGACGCGGTGCGAGTACCGCCGTCCGCTTGCAGGACGTCGCAATCGACGATCACGCTGCGGTCTCCGAGCGCGGCCGTGTCCACCACCGATCGCAAGGAGCGGCCGATCAAGCGCTGGATTTCGAGCGTGCGTCCGGACTGGCGGCCCTTGGCTACTTCGCGGGGCGTGCGCGTCGCGGTGGCGCGCGGGAGCATGGAATACTCGGCCGTGACCCAGCCACGCCCGCTGCCGCGCAGAAACTGCGGCACCGATTCTTCCACCGAGGCGGCGCACAGGACGCGTGTGTGTCCAACTTCGATGAGCGCGGAGCCCTCGGCGGTCGTCAGGTAGTTCTTTGTGATGCGCACCGGGCGCATCTGATCGGGTTGTCGATGGTCGGTTCTCATTTGGGTTTCGATCTCACTTGGGTTTGCACCTCACTGCGGAAGGCCGGCTTGCAGGGAAAAGTAGAATAGCACGCACATGAGCGCGATCCCTAACGCTACGAGAACCAGGCAGGGGATGGCGGCACGTGCCGATTTTACTTTTTCGGATGTCTTCTTGTTGCCGCCGGCGGACTTGAACTTGGCCATGAAACTTCAGTGTAATCGGCGGCGAGTTAGGCCGGAGTTCCGTAGCCGCCACCGCCGGGTGATTCGATGCGCAGCACATCGCCAGGCTTTACTTCGAAGCGCGATTTTCCTGGGATCGAGATGGTGCGCTTGCCGTTGACCAGCGAGTTCTTCCCGCGCGCGCCGGGCTTACCGCCGAACAAGCCATACGGGCCGCGCTCGCGGCGGTCCGAGAGAATGGTCACGTCCGCGGCAGTGAGAAATTCATATTCACGAACGATTCCGTCGCCCCCGCGATGTTTTCCCGCGCCGCCCGAACCAGAACGAATCCGGTAGGCGCGAATGCGCAGCGGATACAAGTGTTCGAAGGCTTCCACTGGCGTATTCCAGCTATTGGTCATGTGCGTGTGCGTGGCGCTCAAGCCGTCCGACACCGCGGACGCTCCCATTCCGCCGGCGATGGTTTCGTAATAAGCGAAAGCGCGGCCGCGCACAGGATCCCATCCGCCGAAGGTCAGGTTGTTCATGGTTCCCGAGCTTGCGGCTGGAATCAGTTCGGGCGCGGCGTTCGCCAGCGCGCGGAGAATCACGTCTGTGATGCGCTGCGAAGTTTCGACGTTCCCCGCGGCCATGGCCGCCGGGGCCTGAGCGCTCACCACCAGACCACTGGGTGCGATCACTTCAAGCGGCCGCAGGACGCCGGCCGTATAGGGAATATCTTCACGTACCAGGCAGCGAAATACATAAGTGGTGGCTGAAACCGCGACTGCGTAATTCGCGTTCACCGAGCCTTCCACTTGAGGGTCGGAGCCGGTGAAGTCAATCACGGCGCGATCGCCTTGGATGCTGACAGCGGCCGCGATTTTGACAGGACGGTTGCTGATGCCGTCGTTATCCAGATAATCTTCGGCGCGATAGGTGCCCGATGGCAGGCGGCGAATGGCCGATCGAATCATGCGCTCGCTGTAATCCTTGAGTGCAGTCATATTGCGACGCAAGGCTGGCAGGCCGTACTTCGCGGTCAATTCCAGCAAACGCTGTTCACCGCGTTTGATGGCCATGAGCTGGGCGAGAAGATCGCCCTCACGCTCCACGGGAGTTCGCACGTTCGAGAGGATGAGGTCAAGCAGTTCGCGATCCATGCGGCCGGCGCGGACCAGCAGTACGGGCGGAATGCGGATTCCTTCCTGATAAATTTCGCGCGCCAGCGGCATCGAGCCTGGGCTCATCCCTCCGACGTCGGCATGATGCGCGCGGTTGGCAACGTAGAACGAAGGCTTGCGGCTTCCGTTGAGAAATACACCCGAGACGGCGGTGATATCTGGAAGATGGGTGCCACCGCGAAAGGGGTCGTTCAGAATGGCGACGTCGCCGGGCTCGAGAGTGAAAGCCTGGGTGGCGTGCTGCACCGAAAGCGGCATGGCGCCCAGATGCACGGGCATGTGATCGCCCATAGCAACCGTCTCGCCTTCGGCATCGTAGACGGCGCAGGAATAATCGCGGCGCTCTTTGATGTTCGCGGAGAAAGAAGTCTTGCGCAGAACCGCGCCCATCTCCTCGGCGATGGAGACCAGCAGGTGCCGGAAGAGCTCCAATTCGATGGGGTCCGTCTTTTTCATTCCTTGCAGCTCGCGATGTTCACCAGGAAACTGGCGATCTTTTGCCAGTGATTGCTCTCGGACTTCTCGATGACATAACTATGAGTGGCGGCGTCGGTTCGCACCCGCCAGCCGGCTGCTGGCTTCGGGTTGACTGGAGAAACCTTCGCCACGGCCCAGCTTTCGCCTCCATTGTCGGTTCGATATTCTTCGTGCTTGCCGTTGTCGAGACTGGCGTCGATAGCGACGGTTCCGTTTGCCGGCGAATCGAACGAAAATCGCTCGATGGCCGCGACGCGGGTCTCGTCGAAGATAGGATGCGTGCGCCAGGTTTTGCCGCCGTCGCTGGTAATCAGGAAAAACGGGTCGCGCGGCGCGCCTTGCAAGTTGGCTCCGGAAATCCAGCCATTCTGAAAATCGATGAACTGAATCTGGTCGAGGCCCGAAGAGTGCAGGCGCGGATGCGGTTCCGTCCATGTTGCCCCGTTGTCCTCGGACCCGAGCAGGATGGAGTAGAGCGTCGCCATGGGCGTGTGAAGATTTCCGGTCACGAAGATCTTGTTGCCGATCGCGTCCACATTCGAAAGCTCCAGATAGACGGGGCAGGGATCGTCTTCCGAGCAGCCGAGGCCCGCGGCCTGGATGTCGGCCTCCGTGCACTCGTAAACCACGCGCATTGGCTTGCCGCTGTTTTGGAGTGGAGCTTGAGCGGTGGCGAGACTAGCCAAGGCCAACGTCAACCCCGCGTAGCGAGTCATAATCAAATCTCGAATTCGATGCCTTGGGCCAACGGCAGTTCCGACGACCAATTGATGGTCACGGTCTGACGCCGCATGTAAGCCTTCCACGCATCGCTCCCCGATTCGCGTCCACCGCCGGTGTCCTTCTCTCCGCCGAAGGCGCCACCAATCTCCGCGCCGCTGGTGCCGATATTGATATTGGCGATGCCACAGTCACTTCCGCGCGCACTGAGGAAGGTTTCGGACGAGATCAGGCTGGTGGTGAACATGGCCGACGAAAGGCCTTGCGGAACCCCGTTGTGCCATTGGATCACTTCTTCGAGAGTGTCGAACTCGATCAGATAGAGGATGGGCGCGAAGACTTCTTCCTGCACGATGGGCATATCCGCGCGGGCCTTTACCAGGGCCGGCTTGACGTAGCAGCCGTCGATGACTTCGCCGCCATAAATCACTTCGCCGCCTTCTGCTTTGATGCGAGTGAGAGCGGATTGCATCGCTTCCACGGCCTGGCGATCGATGAGCGGACCCATCAGCGTCTTTTCATCCATCGGATTTCCGATGCGAATGTGACCGTACGCGGATTGCAGTTTGCGCGTCATTTCTGAGGCGATACCGCGTTGCAGAAACAGGCGCCGGACGCTGGTGCAGCGCTGGCCGGCCGTGCCCACCGCACCGAACAGAGAGCCGCGCAGGGCAAGATCGAGATTGGCATCGTTCATTACGATGACGCCGTTGTTGCCGCCCAGTTCGAGCAGCGTGCGGCCGAGCCGGCGAGCCACGGTCTCGGCAACGATGCGACCCATGCGAGTGGAACCGGTGGCGCTGATCAATGGAACACGGGCGTCTTCGACCAGGCGCTTGCCGATGGTGGCGTCGTCGCCAATGATGAGTTGGAAGACGCCCGACCATCCATGACGCGAGAGCACGCGATCGCAGATATTCTGGACGGCAACCGCGGTCAAGGGCGTCTTGAGCGAGGGCTTCCAGATGACGCAGTCGCCACAGACGGCGGCGATCAGTGCATTCCAGGACCAGACGGCTACGGGGAAGTTGAAGGCTGAGATGACGCCCACCACGCCCAACGGCTGCCACTGCTCCAGCATGCGATGCTCCGGCCGTTCACTCGCGATGGTGAGGCCGTAGAGCTGGCGCGAAAGGCCGACCGCGAAGTCCGCAATGTCGATCATCTCTTGCACTTCGCCTTTGCCTTCGGCCAGAATCTTGCCCATTTCCAGGGTGACGAGCGTGCCGAGGTCGTCTTTGTGGCGGCGCAGCTCCTCGCCGATCTCACGGACGATCTCGCCGCGCTTGGGGGCGGGGAACATTCGCCAGCGATGAAACACCTCGATGCTTTTCTCGACCGTGCGCTCGTAATCCTCGGCGGAGGCGAGCGCGACGCGTCCGAGCTCGGTACCGTCGGCGGGGTTGTGCGATGCGATCGCGGCGCCCGCGCCGTCATACGATGCGATACCTAATCGCTCTAAAACAGAATGCGTGGTTATTGTGCTAGCCATCCAAAACCCTCCGTTCCCGTTGCGAATCTTCTGTGCGCTCCGTGCACCACTGTCGCGATGCGATGGGCGGCTTCGCGCTGAAAGGCGGGTTCCAGCCAATCCGAAAAACCGTGCCGCTCGCTGATGGCATGGGCCGTCTCGCGCGTGGTTGCACCATGCGGCTTGACCGATCGGACATGCAGAGGATCGCCGATGATGTCCTGGTCCGTCGCTTCGAGCGCCATGCGCGCCAGCTCTTCGGGATCGCAGGGCAGAATGGGCGCGAGCGTCGCGAAGGTGCTGATTCCCGCGCGACGCAGCTCCTGGATCGCTTTCAATCGGCAATCGATGGTCGCGCAGTGCGGCTCATATAATTTGCGAACAGATTCCCGGTTGGTTGTGATGGAGAAACTCACGCGCAGGGTGGTGCGCCGCGCCAGCTCAACCAACCGCGCGAGATCGCGAACGATGAGCGGGCCGCGGGTTTGAATGACGAAGGTTCTGGGAGGACGCAACAAGAGTTGGTCCAGGATGCGCGGCATGAGAAGCCCGGTCTCCTCGGCCGGCTGATAAGGATCCACCAGGGGTGAGCAGTAGATGATCTGATGCTCGCGCAATTCGCGGCGCAACAGTTCCGGCGCGTTGCTCTTGAAGGCGGTGAATTGTCCCCAATGCCGCCAGTCATCCGGCTTCAGGCCGCCATAAATCCGCAGGCTGGGAACGTAGCAATAACTGCATCCGAAAGTACAATTACGGGCAGGCGTCAAAGAGTGCGTGAATCCGGCTTGCGCGATGTAGCCACTGGTGGCGCTGAGAATACTGGCGGCTGGCGATTCTAAGACCTGGAAAGGCATGCGTGCCTCACTCGGGTGCGCTGAGGATTTTGCGCCGCAGCATGTCGAGCGCGATGTTGGTGGAAAACGCGCGCACACGCTCGCGATCGGCCGGCCACTGCACGCGCCGTACTTCACTCGAATCCGGCGACGCCAGGCCGATGAACACCAGGCCGGGTTGGGCGCCATCCGGGCCTGCATAGCCGGTGATGGACAGTGCATAGTCAGACCCGGTTCCCGCTCGCGCGCCTTCGGCCATCGCTTTTGCCACCGGCTCGCTTACAGCGGTGTGCTCAGCGATCAACTCAGCGGGAACTCCCAGCAGCCGGATCTTCATCTGATCGGAATAGGTGATAAATCCACCGCGAAAATAATCCGATGCCGAGGGAACGGCCGTAATTCTTCCACCCAAGAGCCCGCTGGTGGCGCTTTCGGCCACGCTCAAGCTGGCATGCCGCGCGCGCAGTAGATCGCCAATCACTTGCTCCAGCGAATCGCCATTGCAGGAATAGACGCGATCGCCGAGCAGCGGCTCGATCTCGGCGCTGGCCTGCGCCACCAGGCTCTCGGCTTCCTGCGCTGTCGCGCAGCGGGCGCGTAGATGGATGTGAATCTCGCCCGAGACGGCCAGTATGGTGGTCGCGATCTCGGTGTAGCGCTTGTAGACCGGCGAAATCAATTGATCGAGATCGCTCTCGCCCATGCCCACCGTGCGCAGCCAACGCGTCCGGATGAATTGCGGCGGGAGGAGTTTTTCGAGCCGGGGCAGGCATTGCCCTTCGAACATGGGCTTCAATTCTCCGGGCGGTCCGGGGAGCAGCATGAAGACCACGCCATTGTTCGAGATCCATTGTCCTGGTGCGGTGCCGCGAGCGTTGGGCAAAACTTCCGCGCCTTCGATGACGTAGGCCTGGCGGCGATTGATCTCGGCCATCTTGCGGCCAAAGGCGCGAATACGGGCTTCGATGGTGTCGCAAATATCCTGCTGAAAAATCATTGCGCGACCCAATGCTCCGGCCACGGCGTCGCGAGTGAGATCGTCTTCAGTGGGTCCCAGGCCGCCGGTGAGCACCACAATCTGCGATCGCGCCGCAGCCCCCAGTATGCTGTCGGTGAGCCGTTCGCGTTCGTCGCCTACCACTGTCTTGCGCACCACCTCGACACCCAAAGCGTTGAGCTGATCGGTCAGGTACAGCGAGTTGGTGTCCATCCGCTGCGGCGTCAATAATTCCGAACCGACGGCGATGATCTCGGCGTTCTGGGTACCCGGCGGCATTAAGAAAGAAGTCCGCCCGCGATGCCGACATCCACGCGATAGAGCGCGTTGTTGGTCGAAACCGCCATGGCGCGTGAGGGCGTGAAGGCCAGGCCTACGATTCCGGGGCCGGAGAGGAACAGCTCCGGATTCCGGTCATGATCGAAACGCACCACTCCGCGCCGTCCGCCCAGCGACGCCGCGACGTACAAGCGTCCTTCGGCGTCGAATGCCAGACCTTGCGGGCGGCCCAGGCCGCGATAATAAGTTTCTACTTCACCGGCCGGCGAAATGCGATTCACCGAATCGAAGCTCGAAGTGGTGGGGCCGGCGACGTACAAGTAACCGTCGTTTCCGAAAGCGAAATGGTACGCGGCGATGGAAGGCTCCAGCGTGGCGAAAACGTAAATCTGGCGCGACTGGCTGATTTTGAACACCGTGCCGCTGCGGTCGCCGACGTACAGGTTCTCTTCGGAATCAAAGGCGATGCCGGTGGCGACGCCCATCCCTTCCACGTAGACCGACACATTGCCGGCCGAAGTGGCCTGATAGATGATGCCGTCGTAGCGGCTGGAAATGTAGAGCGTGCCGGCCTTGTCGAACGCGAGCCCGGTGGCGTTCATGATTTCGCTGGCGAAGGGTTTGGAGTTGTAGTTCAGATCGATCTTGTAGACCGACACGGGCGTCTTCTGGCCGCGGGATCCACTGAAGGTGACGTAGATGTTGCCGAAGGTATCCACAGCCGGGTTGCCGACCGGATAAAGATTTTCGGCGATCTGGATTCCGATGTCGCAGGTCCAGGCCTGGCTGCTTAAGGCTCCGTTTGCGACTATGAGATCGCCCGCGGATGCGCCTTCGGGTACGCGCACGATAACGCAGGAATCGGATCCGATGACGATGGGAGCTTCCATGTCTCCGATAGTGACGCGCGGACGTTCGGTTTTCGCCAAGCCTGCGCCGCGGATCTGAAACTCGCCGCCCGGTATGGCCGCTTCCGGGGTGACAGTAGAAATGTGCGGTCGGCCATTCGAGTCCTTTTTAGAAGGCATAGGAAATCTTAGGAGCCAGAAGTAAAGACATGTAAATGATCTAATACGAATATAGCAAGCGCGCCGTAAACACCAGCCATCACGTCGTCGGCGACGATGCCCCAGCCGCCGGGAAAATTTTCGAATTGGCGAGCGGGCGCCGGCTTCCACATGTCGAGCAGGCGAAAGAGCACGAACGCCGCGAGGTATGTTTTCCAGTTGAACGTGGCCGCGCCAGCCAGCGTGATCCACTGGCCGATCACTTCGTCAACGACGACAATCTGGGGGTCGGGTTTGTTCATCCGCTTGGCCACTACTCCGGCCGACCAGATTCCCGGCGCGAGAAGCAGAGCGGTTAACAACAGCAGCGTCCATCGCCCATATCCGCCGTACGAATGGAGTGCGATCGCGATGAGCAATGCCGCGAGCGAACCGGCCGTGCCCGGCGCCTTGGGCGCATAGCCGCAGCCAAACCAGGTGGCGATCAGAAATGCGCCGGAAGGCATTCGTCTATTGTGTGTTCTCGCCTTCGCCGTCGGGATCTTCCGGCATGGCGGGCGACGAGATCACATATTTTTCGCTGGCCCAATTGCCGAGATCGATGATCTTGCAGCGCTCCGAGCAAAAGGGGAAGAACGGGTCGTCAGGAGAAACTTCTTTTTTGCAGATGGGGCATTTCATCGTGCTGCGGAGAGTATCGGAAAAGCATTGGCCGCGGCCACCGGCAAGGGACCTTCGGACTCCACGTCTAATGCCCCGATCAAATCGTAATCGTGCGCTTCGGTAATTCGCAGGCGGCGGATCTCGCCGCGCCGCGGCCCAGCGCCTGCAAAATCGTTCACATAGCAGAAGCCGTCGATCTCCGGAGCTTGCGTCGACATGCGCGCCTGCCACAACAAATCGGTATCGGCGGACGGGCCCTCGATCAAAACATCCACTTCGCGGCCGATCATCTGGCGATTGCGCGCCTTGGAAATGCGGCGCTGGATGGCCATCAGTTTCTGCTTGCGATTGTGAATCGCGCGGCCGTCTACTTTGGCATCCAGATGGAAGCTCGCGCTCGAGTCTTCATCCGAGTATGAAAACACACCCAAGCGGTCGAGCTGCGCGCTTTTGACGAAATCGCACAGGATCTCGAAATCGCTCTCGGTCTCGCCCGGAAATCCGACGATCATGCTGGTTCGAATGGCGACGCCGGGGATGGTGGCGCGAATGCGCTCCAGCAGCTTGAGGAAAAAATCGCCATGCGATCCGCGCTTCATTCGCTTGAGCACGTTAGAGCTGGCATGCTGCAGCGGCATGTCGATGTATTTCACCAGCGCAGTATGTTCGGCGATGGTGTCGAGCAGCTTTTGCGTGATGCGATTGGGGTAGCAATAGAGAAACCGGATCCATTTCTCGCGCTCGGTTTCAATCTGCGCCAGGCGCGCCATCAGACTTGCCAGGCCATCCTTCATGCCGAGATCTTCGCCGTACGAAGTGGTGTCCTGGCCGATCAGATTGATCTCGCGAACTCCGCTCGCAAACAGCCGCGTAGCTTCCGTGATGACGGATTCAAAACGCCGGCTGCGAAACTTGCCGCGATACTGCGGGATGACGCAGAAGGAACAGGGATGGTCGCAACCCTCGGCGATCTTGATATAAGCGAAGTGGCTGGCGGTGGAGAGAACGCGCGGCGTGAGGTCGTGATAAAGGTACGGCTGGAGCGGATTGTTATCTGGCTCCAGGCCCTCGCAAACGGCCACGATCTTGGCCAGTTCGTTGGTTCCGACCAGCGCGTCAACTTCGGGAAGCTGGTCTCGAATCTGATCGCGATAGCGTTCCACCATGCATCCGGCGACGATGAGCCGGCGCGCCTGGCCGGATTTCTTGTACTCGGCCATCTCAAGAATGGTGTCAATGGACTCCTGCTTGGCCGGATCGATGAAGCTGCAGGTGTTGACCACCAGGACTTCGGCGTCGCCCGGCTCAGGCGTCAGCTCATGCCCGCGTTCCGCCAAATGGCCCATCATTACCTCTGTATCCACGAGGTTCTTGGGGCATCCGAGACTTACAAAACCAATTTTCACGGGTGAAAGTGCGGAGGGAAATCCGTCACCTATTAGGATAGCAAGCGCGTGGGCGGTTTACGAAACTTCAACCCGACAAACTTCAGCCCGATACTTCCATCAGACCCAGGGGTTGGGGTGCGTGGGCTTCCACCACGTGCATGAGAACTTCGGTCTTAAACGGCTTGGCCATGTAGTCGTCCATTCCGCCTGCCAGACACTTCTCCCGATCGCCCTCCATGGCGCCGGCGGTTAGAGCGATGATGGGCGTGTGACCGCCGCTCAATTTCTCCCTGGTGCGGATGGCTGCGGTTGCTTCCAGCCCCGTCATCACCGGCATCTGCACGTCCATCAGGACCATATCGAACGGCCCGCGTTCGAGTGCTTCCACAGCTTCCCGCCCGTTGCCCGCTACTGCCACTTGATGGCCATGCTTTTCGAGAATCCTCACCGCGACGCGCTGGTTGATTGGGTTGTCTTCGGCGAGCAGAATATGGAGGCTTCCCAAAATTTTCTTATGCTGGCTATTCGCGGCGACGGGCGCAGCGGTTCTGGCGATGGGCACCACGTTATTGGCCGGGGCAGCGAAGATTGCGGTGAAATGGAACTGGCTGCCTTGGCCCGGGGCGCTTTCCACCCACATGCGTCCGCCCATCATTTCCGCCAAACGCGAGGAGATGGTGAGCCCCAGCCCGGTGCCGCCAAACCGCCGGGTCATGGAGCCGTCGGCCTGGGAGAAGGCCTGGAAGATCAGACTCTGCTTGTCGGGGGCAATTCCAAGTCCGGTGTCCCGCACGATGAAATGCAGCTCAGCACGGCCGGGGCTGCGCGCTTCCAACCCGACTTGCACTTCAACCTCGCCCTGGCTGGTGAACTTGATGGCGTTCCCGACCAGGTTGAGCAACACCTGCCCCAACCGCATGCCGTCGCCGATGAGCGCGTCCGGGACGGTGTCATCGATACGGTAGTTGAGCTTGAGATTTTTCTCTCGCGCGCGAGCCGACAGAATTTTTACCGCGCCTTCCACTGTTTCACGCAGCCGGAATTCCTCTGAACAGAGATCCAGTTTCCGGGCTTCCACTTTGGAAAGGTCCAGGATATCGCTCAGGATCGCGAGCAGCGAATCGGCCGAGGTCTTGGCCATGCCGAGGCACTCGCGCTGCTCGGAATCGAGCGGCGTATCGAGCACCAACTCCAAGGTTCCAAGAATTCCGTTCATGGGAGTGCGGATCTCATGGCTCATGTTCGCCAGGAATTCACTCTTCGCGACATTGGCTGCCTCGGCCGCCTCTTTGGCTTTTCGTAGCTCCTCTTCAGCTTGCTTGCGCGCGGTGATTTCGCTGACCACCAGGCAGGCTGTTTTTCCAGCCGTGGCGCCGGAGCGGGTGGGATGAATGCGAACCATCACCCAGCGCAACGTATCCGGGTCCTTGGAACGCCTGAACGAGTATTCGAATTCCTGAGAGCCGCCAGTTTGGAGAGCAGCCTGGAGTTTATCGAGATAGGATTGCCCGACGGCGTCGCCCACTAAGGCGGCGATATTTTGCCCCATCATCTCGGCCTTGGGGCGTGGCAGCAATTCGTCCGTGCGCGCCCAAACGTCCAGGAGCGTTCCCTCGGCATCCATCTCGACCACGATGTCATCGAGCGAATCCACCAGCGCCAGCAAGCGTTGTTCGCTCTTGCGGAGTTGCTCTTCGGCGAGCTTACGCCCCGACAAGTCAACAACAAAGCCGATGGCGGTGTCTTCGCTTGAATCGAGCGACGCGAGGCCCAGCAGAGTCGGAATCCGGTGTCCGTCGGTGTGGACGTATTCCACTTCCGTAGGCGCTGTCACTCCCTCCGTCATCAGCTGCTGGCGGAACTGCTCAGCCAGATTAGGCTGATCCGGCGCCATGGTTTCCCTCCAACGCACGGTTCCCGCAGCCAGCTCCGCGCGGGTGTGGCCGAGCAACTCGAGGTATGCGTCGTTGGCTTCCCGGATGAAACCTCGGGCGTCGCCTACAAACATTGCGATGAGGTTGGATTTCGCCAGAATGGTCTGCATGCCGGCGCTGAGCGGGCGCGACAGCCGTCGCGATAGCAGACACGAAATGGCGGCCAAGCCGGCAAGGGACAGCAAAGTAAAACACGGCAGCAGGAGTTTTGAGAGCGCGGCCGTTCGCACACTGTCACGCTCGGCATCCTTCTCCTTGGCCTCCACCAGGGCGCTCACCCGGTCTTGCTCGCGGTCGAGAACTTCGAACGATTTCTCAAACACTGCCAAACGCTGCACCGTGTCCGGTCTCTCGCCACCGGCGAGCTTTCCCATCGACTCCGCTTCGTGAACGTAAGCCTCGAGCGACGGATTCAGACTGTCGAAGGCGGCGCGTACCGCAGGGTCCAGAGCCGGGTTCGATCGATTCCGCTGCACCGCCTCGCGCAGCCGGTTTGCGTCCGAGACCACTTTAGTCCACTCTTTGGCCGTTTCCTGATCCGTCTTGGCCAGAAGGGCTCCCAGCACGTCGCCGCGCAAGTCGTCATGCATCATGTCGCCTTCCCAGTGGTTGCGCAGGGAAGACGTGGCGGCGACGATGGCATTTGTCTTTTGAGTGAGGCGGCTGATCGTAAAATAGCCAGCCATAGCAACACAAATGGTGGGCAGGATTCCAGCGGCGCTGAGCAGCAGCAAGCTGTTCCGGATGCCGCCCAGACGCCGCCAGTACTTTCGTCGCGAAGTTTGTGTGCTTAATGCCATTGAAAACCTCTACGGACAATACGAAGCACTTTGCCTGCCATACATTTCGGCTAATAACAAAGGAATAATATGCGAGATTTGGCTAGCGCCATGACTTGGGGTGATCGCTGGGCGCAATATTTTCTTTACCTGGTCAACGCTTCTCAGCGAAAGACCTGAGTCAGAGGTAGGGCGAATATCGTACTGCTTATCAGCGGCACTTAGGCCGTTTGACACCGGCCGGCTGCGCGAAAGCTCTCAGGCGGCGCCTGGGATGTTATTTCAGCCGATAGAGTTTGGCGGCATTATCGTGCAGAACCATGTGCGCAAGTTCCAAGGCGCGATCGAGCGTGATTTCTCCGTCATTCACCATCCCGGTGAGCGCCAATCCAAGCGCCTGGCGAGTGGTGTCGGTGGCGATCCAGGCGGACTGCTCCCAGCCGCTTTCTCCTGAATAAGGATAGGCGTCGGTTCCAAATAGAATTTTATCAGGCGCGAATTCCAGCCATTCGCGCAACACTTGAGACACCGCTCGCGGATAATTCATCAATGTTTGGGCGGAGAAATCGGCGTAGACATTGGGCTTGGTCAGGAGCGCCGTGATTTCGCGAATGTACGGCCAGCCGCCGTGCAACAGGACGAAATTGGTTTGGTGGAGGCGCGGATCGTTGATCGCGGATTCCAGCAGCAGCGGATTGGTTCCCGCGATGTCGAAATAACCGCCCGCGCCCCAGGCCACGTGCAGATGCACCGCCATCCCCAGGCGTCCGGCTTGGGCGGCGATGTGCCGGAAGAGGAAATCCTGCAGCTTTTTGTAGTTCCGGCCGCGCGCGTAGGCATCCTCGGCTTGAGCGCGCGGGACGTCGTCAAAATCCAGCGAGCGCAGGTACGCGGCTTCGAACTTGATCGCAACAGCTCCTCCGCGTTTGTGGCGTTCGAGCGTCGGATCCACGATCTTTTCGAGGTATTCACCCAGCGTGGCGGGCGGCTTGTCGTAGCCGCATTCCTTGAGATATCGATGTAGCAGGCGATCCTCATCGTCGAAGAATGCCTTGCGATCGGAATTCTTGGATGCGAGAGCCGTGTTGTCGAGCGGGTACATCAGCGCGTCTTCGAAAGGAACCCAGAGGAAGCGCGGCGGCGCCAGGCCCGGGCCCATGGCGACGCGGTTGGCGAGCATGGTCTCGATGCCAAGTCGGTCGAGAACCCAGTTGGGATAGGCGTCGTCACGCGGATGAGAGTTGAGGAGTAATTGCCGCGAGGCTTCGGCCGCGAGCGGAGAACCGGCGCGGGTGCGGATGGGCTCGGTGTACGGGTCCATGTGCTCCACCGGGAGGGCGTCGTACTCGCTGTCGCCCGGAGCGGGTAGGGCGGGATGCGCATGGTTGTCGATGGTCTTGATTTTGGCGATTTCGGCTGCGATGCGGGGATTGATTTGGAGCTGGGCAGTAGCGACTGAGACGAGCGCGAGCGATAGGACGAGGAGCCTCATTGTTCGATGCCGAGCCGCCCGCCGAGTTTCGATAAGGCAATCCAACGAATATCACTGAACCAGTTGGGGGCGGGGATGGTGTGACGCCCCATCTCGCCTCGCTCGGTACCGAGAACGAATGCGCAGGGCGCATCGCCGAATAGCCGCAAATGATCGCCGAGCCACGAGTCAGGCGAAAGCGGGCTCGCCAGCACGACGTGCGTCAAGGGAAAGAACGCGAGCTTCGCGCCGAAGCCGGTATCGGTTTGTCGCGAAGGCGCGGGCAAA
This sequence comes from Bryobacterales bacterium, assembly GCA_963781905.1. Taxonomy (GTDB): domain Bacteria; phylum Acidobacteriota; class Terriglobia; order Bryobacterales; family Bryobacteraceae; genus Palsa-89. The sequence goes on along the minus strand of CAWAHZ010000010.1, from coordinate 1,230,026 downwards.
AGATATGCTCGCCGATACTGGTCAATGGCAGCTTCGAGATCACGAACGCCGATTACGACCTTCTCGATGCCGGTGAAGTCTTTCGTGGTTGGCTTGCCGCTCGGAAACGCCCGATTCTCGCGCGGCGTGAAATCGTGAATCAGGAATGGAAAAAAGCCGCCATTGGTTGGGCCAACCTGCGCGGTCTCCCAATCGAGTTCCACGCCGTCGGGGCGTTTGCGGCCGGCCCGGCGCCAATCGGTAACGGCAACTCCGGCCTTGCGCAACCGCTCAGCTTCGTCCGCGTATGTTGCCGGGCGAATCGCCCAGGCGCACGGGCCGGCGTCGCCTTCCATGAATTTGTGCCAATAGTGCGCGGCTAAAGCGGCAGGATCGGCGTGGGGTTGGATCGCGATCAGCTCTAGATAAGACCCGTCCGGAAAACTGGCCAGCGCCATTTCGGTGGCGTGATTGGAGTGGGGTCCGCCGTACTCGGCCGTAATTCCCGTGGCGGCCCGGATGGCTTCGGTCATGGCCTTGAGATCTTTGCCGGCCACCGTGACGTGATCGATCGGAAAATTTTGCGCCATGAGAGGGAGGGCGGTGAGAAGAAGGGCGCGCGCGATCATGTGAGCAGAGCGATTTTGTCGTCCAGATGCTTGAGCGCAGCTTCGAGCGTCGCCCGGTAACCGGGATTCTTCGACGTCTCAATGTCGTGCAGGACGCGCTTGCGAGAGAGCCGGAGGCTTTCGAGTTGCCCCTTGCGATCCACTTCTTCGGCCGTTAGCTTCGTCAGCTTCGCCAAAGCCGCCCGTGCCTCGGCGGCTTCAACTTGGGATTCGACGTCCTTGCTTTCCCAACCGCGCGCCATGCACCCAGTGTTGCATTTTGGGGCCGGCCGTCGCTGGCACCCAGTCCCGGGATATGTCAAAAAGTATAATAGATTGACATATGTCTACCCATACCCGGCAGCTCAATGTTTCCATCACATCCCATTTCTCGAAGTTCATTCGCGAAAAGGTAAAGAGCGGCCGGTATTCGAATGCGAGTGAAGTGGTGCGGGAGGCGCTTCGAAAATTGGAACAGGAGGAGATGGTCGCTCAACAATCCAGCATTGTAGATCCCGACAACGTTCGGGACGCGGTTCTCGAAGGGCTGCGCTCCATCGAAGGCGGCCACTTCACCGAGCTTCAGACACCTGAAGATCTTCAGCGCTATTTCGATGACATCGTTCAACGGGGTAAGAAGCGTCTCGGGGCTAAAAGGAAAGTAACAGGCGGGTGAGGCGCTATCTTATCTCTCGCGAAGCAGGCGCCGATCTGGACGGCATCTGGGACTATATCGCGGAACGAGGCGGTGTGGACACCGCAACCGGCTTCCTAAGGAAATTTCGCGAAACCTTCGCCTCGATTGGTTCAAGCCCCCGGGCTGGGGTGAACATGCCGGAGTTACCGCCGGGAGACCTGCGGAAGTTCCCCATGGGAAACTATCTGATCTACTATCGCGCGCTGCCGAAAAAGATTGTCATCGTGAGAGTGCTACACGGCAAGCGCGTTCAGAGAAAGGCATTCTTGCAAAAACCCGAGTGATCGCCCGACGATTCCCCCAACCAATTCTTGGGGCCGCTACGCCCGTGTATCGATCAGGGCCGGGTGCGCCGATTCAAACGCGGCGATGGCCGGTTCCTGTTGCTGGATGTAGCCCAGCTCGTCGATACCTTCGAGCAGGCAATGCTTGGCGAAGCTGTCGACTGGGAATTCGACTTTGCGGCCGCTTGCGAGCGTCAGGGTTTGGGACGGGAGGTCGACTTTGACTGGCGCGTTCGAGTTTTTCAGCAGCTCGGCGTGCACGTCGGCGGGGACCACGATCGGGAGCAGGGAATTCTTCAGTGAGTTGCTCTTAAAGATGTCTGCGAATGAAGTGCTGATCACGGCGCGGAAGCCATACTGGGTAAGCGCCCAGGGCGCATGCTCGCGCGAACTGCCGCAGCCGAAGTTATCGCCACCGAGCAATACCTGGCGGGACTTCGACTCTGGTTGGTTCAATACAAAGTCCGGCTTCGGCTGGCCCTCAGCATCGTAGCGCCAATCGTAAAAAAGCTGGTCGCCCAGGCCGGCCTTGGATATAGTTTTCAGGAATCGCGCCGGGATGATTTGGTCGGTATCGATATTGTCGCGCGCGATCAGCACCATGCGGCTTTCAAACGGGGTGAATTTTTCCATTAGAGCAACTCCCTCACATCGCTGACCTTGCCGGCGATGGCCGACGCTGCGGCTGTCATCGGACTGGCCAGGAAGGTTCGCGCGCCCTTGCCTTGGCGGCCTTCGAAATTGCGATTGCTGGTGGACACGCTGTATTCGCCGGGCTGCAACTGATCGCCGTTCATGGCGATGCACATGGAACAGCCGGCCTCGCGCCAGTCTGCGCCCGCGTCGCGAAAGATTTGATCCAGGCCCTCGGCTTGCGCTTGTTCTTTCACTTGCTGCGATCCCGGCACCACCAGTACGCGGACGTTCGGGCTTACTTTGCGGCCCTTCAGGATGCTGGCTGCCGTCCGCAGATCGGAGATGCGCGAATTGGTGCAGCTTCCGATGAACACCACATTCACCGGATGGCCGAGCAGCGGTTTGCCGGGCGGAAGGTCCATATAAACCAGAGCGCGGGCGAGTGAGTCGCGCTCCAGCGGATCGGTGATGTCGGATGGATTCGGCACCGCGCCGCGAATGGGAATGCCCATCCCGGGATTAGTGCCGAAGGTGATCATGGGTTCGAGCGATCCCGCGTCGATCACGATGCTTTTGTCGTAGGTTGCGCCCTCGTCGGTGGGCAATTGCTTCCAGCGTGCGACGGCAGCGTCCCACGCCGCGCCCTTCGGCGCATATTGGCGGCCCGCGACATATTGATACGTGGCGTCGTCGGGCGCTACAAGGCCGGCGCGGGCGCCGGCTTCGATCGACATATTGCAGACGGTCATGCGCTCTTCCATCGAGAGCGATCGGACGGCCGATCCGCAATATTCGAAAACCGAACCTGTGCCGCCGCCGATGCCGATGCGTGCGATCAGCGCCAGGATGATGTCTTTGGCCGAGACGCCTGGCCGGAGCGCCCCATCCACTCGAACCTGATAGGTGTGCGAACGCTTGTTGAGCAGGCACTGGCTGGCCAGCACGTGCTCCACTTCGCTGGTTCCGATACCGAACGCGAGGGCGCCGAAGGCTCCATGCGTGGCAGTGTGGCTGTCGCCGCAGACCACGGTCATGCCGGGCTGTGTCAATCCCAGTTCCGGCCCGATCACATGCACGATGCCTTGCTTGTCGCTGCCGAGCGGATAGCAGTGGATGCCAAAGTCTTTGCAATTCTGGATCAGCTTCTCCACTTGCGTGGCAGCGATCTTATCCACGATGGGAAGGCCCCGGGGAGTGGTGGGCGTGCTGTGGTCGGTGGTGGCGATGGTCAGATCGGGACGCCGCACCTTGAGGCCGCGCGAACGCAGTCCGTCGAAGGCTTGCGGCGAGGTGACTTCGTGTACCAGGTGCAAGTCGATATAGAGCAGCGCCGGGGCGTCCGGCCGCTCCGCGACCACATGGTTCTCCCAGATCTTTTCAATGATGGTACGAGGTTTACTCATATTGCTTCCGCTACTGCGTCTCCTACTTCTGAGGTGGTGGACGGCTTGCCGCCCGGCTTCAAATCCGCCGTCACACGGCCGGAGTTGAGCACCGTTTCGACCGCCCGATTCACAGCCGCGGCTTCTTCCTTCAGCCCGAAACTATATTCGAGCATCGCGGCTACCGATCCGATGGCGCCGAACGGATTCGCCTTGCTTTGTCCCGCGATGTCGGGCGCCGAGCCATGCACGGGTTCGTACAGGCCCAGCCACGCGCCGGATGGTTTCTTGTCACCGAGGGATGCGGAGGGTAGCATGCCGATGGAGCCGGCCAACACGGCTGCCTCATCGCTCAAGATATCGCCAAACATGTTTTCAGTGACCAGGATGTCGAAGCGGCGCGGATTCAAAACGATTTGCATCGCGGCGGTATCCACCAGCAGATGATCCAGCGCCACGTCGGGGAACTCTTCTGCGACTTCGATAATCACTTTGCGCCAGAGCTGCGAAGTCTCGATGACGTTCGACTTGTCGACGCTGGTGACCTTTTTGCGGCGGTTGCGGGCCAAGTGAAAGGCTATGCGCGAAACGCGCTCGATCTCGGGCCGCGTGTAGGAGAGCGTGTTGACCGCGCGTTCGTCCTGGCCGGCGCCTGAGATTCCGCGAGGAGTGCCGTAATAAATGCCGCCGGTAAGTTCCCGCACAATGATCATGTCGACGCCGTCGACCAGAGTGTTCTTGAGCGGCGACGAATCGAGCAGGGCTTTGTACGATCGCACCGGCCGGAGATTGGCATACACGCCCAGCGCCTTGCGGATACCGAGCAGGCCTATTTCGGGGCGTTTGTCCGGAGCGATGTTGTCGAACTCCGGCAAACCCACCGCGCCCATCAGAGTGGCGTCGGCCTTGAGCGCCAGGTCGATGGTTTCCTGGGGCAGGGGACCGCCGGTTTTGTGAATGGCAATCCCGCCAATCAAGCCCTCCTGCAGCACGGGCTGGTGATGGAATTTGCTCGCCACTTTGTGCAGTACTTTGACTGCCTCGCATGTGACCTCGGTGCCGATTCCGTCACCGGGGAGAATCATTATGTTAAGTTGCATTTCCTAATCTTGCGCGGCGGCGGCTTTTTCGCCTACCATTTCGGCGAGCAGCGCCACAATCTCTTCGTTCCGCACGCCCTTCTTGCGATCCGCCAGCGCCGTGAAGCGATGGTAGAGCGAGTCGAGTTCGCTTTTTGAAAGAACGAAGCCAAGGTCTTCGGCTCGCTTATTGAGCGCATGCCGGCCGCTGTGCTTACCCAGTACCAGTTTACTCTCGGGCACGCCGACCATCTTCGGATCGAAAATCTCGTATGTCGTGCGATCCTTCAGCATTCCATCCTGATGGATGCCCGCTTCGTGGGCGAAAGCATTCTCGCCCACAATGGCCTTATTGGGTTGCGGCCCAAACGTAATGGTTCGGGCGAGAAGCTGGCTGGCCGCGTAAATGTGCTCGGTCACGATTTTGGTTTCGAACGGCAGCTTGTCGGGGCGTGTCTTGAACGCCATGACGATCTCTTCCAGTGCCGCGTTGCCCGCGCGCTCGCCGATTCCATTGATGGTGCATTCGACCTGCCGCGCTCCGTTTTGTACGGCCGCGATGGAGTTGGCCACGGCGAGACCTAAGTCGTCATGGCAGTGCACACTAACGATGGCGCTGTCACCTAAAGCGCGAACCATGCGTCCGATCAGCGCACCGTATTCCTCAGGCACCGAGAACCCGACGGTATCGGGCAGATTTACGGTGCGGGCGCCAGCGGCCACCACGGCGCGCGAAACCCGCTCCAGGTAATCCCAATCCGTTCGCGTGCGCGTCTTCGGCCGAAAACTCTACGTCGTCGGTATATTTCGCGAGCCAGTTCAACCGCCTCAACTGCTTCATCTAGAACCTGTTGCTGGGATTTCTTCAGCTTGTACTTGAGATGAATTTCGCTGGTGGCGAGGAAGGTGTGAATCCTGGGACGGCGCGCATGCTTGAGCGATGCCGCTGCGCGCTCCACGTCCAATGTGTTGGCCCGCGCGAGCGCCGCCACTTGGACCCAGGGGAACTCACGGCTAACCGCATCCACCGCTTCGAAATCCCCATCGGAGGCGATCGGGAACCCGGCTTCGAGGATATCGACGCCCAATTCCACCAGTTTGCGCGCCAGTTGCAGTTTCTCGGGTACGGTCATGCTGCAGCCCGGCGATTGTTCACCATCCCGGAGGGTGGTGTCGAAGATGTAGACTCGATTGGCCATAAGTCCTCCCTGTGTACTTCCTTAGTTCACGCTACTCATTATGGAGGCGAAGCACGGATTTGGCAAATTTATAATTCAAGCGATCAGAATAAGCTACAATCATAGCATAAAGATCGCTTATGGAACTCTATCCACTGAAGGTGTTCCTGGCCGTGGCGTCGGAGAAGAGCTTCTCGCGCGCGGCGGAGAAGATGTTGCGGACCCAGCCGGCCATTTCGCTCGCCGTACAGAAGCTGGAGTCCGATTTACAGGAGAAGCTGATTGACCGGTCGGGGAAAGAGCTGCTGCTGACCGATGCCGGGCGCATTGTTTATGACTACGCGCGGCGGTTTGAGAACCTGTCGGCCGATCTGGAGAACGCGCTGTCTGAGCTGCGCGACAATTCGGCGGGTCGGCTGATTGTGGGCGCGAACGAATCGACGTCGCTGTATTTGTTGGGGCACATCGAGCGCTATCGGCGGCTATATCCCAAGGTGAAAGTGCAAGTGCGACGGTCCTTATCGAGCAAGATTCCATCGCAGTTGATCGACGGCGATCTGGAGCTGGGTGTCATCAGTTATGACCCGGAGGACGAGCGATTGCATTCGATGGTGATCTATACCGATCACCTGGCGTTCGTGGTATCGCCGCAGCATCGGTTTGCGACGCGCGGGCAGGTGTCGATTAACGAATTGGGCATGGAGACATTTATCGCGCATTATGTTCTATCGCCCTATCGCGACGTGGTGCTGAAGGAGTTCCAGCGGCACAAAGTGCAGCTCAATATGGATGTGGAGATGCCGACGGTGGAGACTATCCGCCTGATGGTGCAGCGCAATGAGGGCGTGGCGTTTCTGCCGCACATGTGCGTGGAGCAGGACGTGGCGCAGGACGCGCTGCGGGAGATCAAGGTGAAGGAGCTGTCGGTAGATCGTAAGATCCGGTTGGTGCGTCCGGCGAAGCGAAGTTTGAGCCACGCGGCGAAAGCTTTTCTGGAGTTGGTCAAGGGGGGATAGATCCACTTACTTTACGGTTGCGGACGCCTTCCGACGATCCAGTTCGGCGGCGATTCCGTCCAGATACTGGCGCTCCATGCGGCCGTTGCTGCCATAGCTCCATCGGGAATCGACTCCAAGAAATCCCACCATGCTCGCGCCTCCAGCTTCAAAATTGAGCTTGAAGTCGACGTTGCATGCGCCTTGGTCTTGGTCCTCTGGCATCAGCTTCAATTCACCCATCAGCCAGTAGCGACCCAGGCGCAGGTGCCACACTCCAAAAGGAATTTTCTCCGTGTCCTTTCTGTCGGCATACGTCCAATACACTGCGAAATCGCTGATCTTATTTCCCTGGGCACTAGTCCATGGCTTCAAATCGCCGCTTCTTGTTGGGGCGGTTCGTACTAAGAGACTGGCAAAAGGAGAGCCTGCGGCGGTAAGCATTCCGCGGCTTTCACGCGTAGAGATGCCGTGGCTGTTGAGATACGCTGCGGCTGTCTCATTTACATCAGCGCAGTCGGAGCTTAGACGAAGGGTTCTCGCAGGGCCAGGGGGGTCGGCTGACAGATTGGTTAATGCCAAAACAACGAATAAGAGCGTCATGCATGCGGGCGTTCTCATTTAAGTACCCTGGCCTTCATAGAAATCGAATGGAGACCCGAACTTCAATCTTATCCCGCCGTGACGGCTGGAATCCGTCGTGGTTAGAAGTATGCTGTAGATATGGGGCTGGCCAGAAACTTATGAATGGTACGGGCAGAGCTTCCCGGCAGAAACACAAAGCCGACTCCTCGGAGAAACGCGTCAGGCGGTTGATGGGTGAGAACGCTACGTCCGACGAGATCTCCCGGGACTCCGTTGCCGCACATGCCCTGGCCACGTTCGGGTCGCTCGAAAAAGCGGAGCATTGGATGAATCGGCCCAATCCGTTGTTTCAGGGAAAAACGCCGGCGCAGCTCATCGAGTCGGATCTTGTCCAGGTTGAGGCGGAGTTGGTTCGTATCGATCACGGCGTCTATATGTGACCACCTACCGCGTTGCGCGCCGCCCTTATGCCGGTCTTGCCGGGCAAGGAGCTCAACGGTATGGGGGACGGTTTAATCCTCCAGGTGTTCCCGCAGTATATACGTCGCAGAGCATCGCGCTAGCCGTGCTGGAAGTACTGGTCCACGTCGACAAATCGGAAGTGCCGACTGATTATGTGGTGATGGCGGTCCGATTTCACGGTAGAAGAGTATACCGGCGCCCTGGCGCAAATCTCATCGGTGCAAATCAGCTCACGGCAGCCCGATTCCAGGATGCCTTCTACGGCTGGCCCGTCCTTCGTGTCCCTTCGATAATTGTTCCGCGCGAATACAATTTCGTTTTATTGCCCGAAGCGGATGGATTCGCAGCGACAGTCGAGTGGACTGAGCCGCTCAGCTTTGACCGTCGACTTTTATCACTGGGCTAGACTGCGGCAGGCGGCGTTTCGCAAGACCTTCCTCTAGCGGTCGGGCGTTGCCTTCGGAGATTTCCTGCTGGATCTGCTTCGTCAGCAGTTCACCCTTGCCACACGGAGCGAAGTCGCGTTGCATGTCTTCATCCCACGCCATTTCTTCCATCGCGTCAAACCAGCCGGCAAGCAGGCGCCTCTCGTTCTCCGGCAGATGCTGGATAGCTTCCTTGATGGCCTCAAGCGTCATACAGTCAACCTAGCACGCGCCGGGTGCGCTGTTGTCGTACGATGGGTTGAGAAGTGGGTTTTCCCACTTTTAGCTACCAATATGACCACCAAGCTTACGCTTGACAATGCCGGACGGGTGATGATCCCGAAGCCACTACGCCAGGAGTTGCATCTTGGTCCGGGCGATACTCTTGAGCTTGAGAGTGAAGGTGAACAGATTACGCTGCGCCCCATGCGCCCCAAGGCTCTGGTGAAAAAGGAACGCGGCGTCTGGGTATACCAGGGCGAGCCAACAGAGGTTTCTGTGACCGCCGTGATCGACCGTGAACGCGAAAAACGCCTGCGCCAATTGATTGGATGAAGGAGTTCTTCGACACCTCGGTTCTCGTCGCTGCCTTCTGGCGCGGCCATCGCGATCACGACGCAAGTCTCAAACGGATCGCCGCTGCCAACAAAAAGAAATCCTCCTGCGCTCTGCACACATTGGCGGAGGTCTATGCCACCATGACGGCACTGCCCGTCAAGGCGGTTTTCCCGCCCGATCAGGCGCTTCTTTTCGTTCAGGAAGTGCACGACCGTTTTACGCTTGTCACTCTCGATCAGGACGAATACCTTGAGACAATCCATCGGGCAGCGGAACGCGGATTCGGCAGCGGACGCATTTATGACGCGCTTCTCCTCCGCTGCGCGGCGAAGGTGAAGGCCGAGATCATCTACACCTGGAACTTGAAACACTTCGAGGCGATCGATCCCAAGCAGGCGCACAAGGTCCAAACGCCTTGACCCGCCGCCTTGACCCCGCCGCGAATCGCAGCATGATATGATCCCCAACTAGCATCCAAAAGGAGCGTTTCGATGAGACACATGTTCGGGATCTTCATTGTCGCCATTGCCGCCGTACTTGCATTCGCCGCGTCCACTGAGCCGGTTCCGTGGGCTTACGCCATCCCGCCCGCCGCGCCCGCCGGGGCTGCGGCACCTGCGCCCGATACCAGCATTAAACATCTGGAAGGCAGCAGCGGCGCGTTCACCCGTGCGCAGATCTCGGATCGCTATGGCCCGGCCGATTGGTATCCAAGCGAGCATCCGCCCATGCCGGACGTAGTGGCGCATGGCAAGAAACCCGAGGTGTGGGCTTGCGGCCTATGCCATTATCCGAACGGCAAGGGACGCCAGGAGAATGCGGGCGTGGCAGGGCTGCCGGTTTCCTATTTCATCCAGACCATGTACGATTTCCGCAACGGCCTTCGCAAGAGCGCCGAGCCGCGCAAGAACAATACGAACCTCATGGTCCAGTTCGCGAAGAACATGACCGACGATGAAATCAAGGCGGCGGCCGAATACTTCGGATCCATGAAATGGACTCCCTGGATTAAAGTGATCGAAACCAACACCGTGCCGAAGACGCATAACAACAACGGCATGTTCCTGGTCGAGGGCAACGAAAAAGAGCCTCTCGGCAAACGAATTCTCGAGACGCCGGTGAATGCAGAAGCCACCGAAGTGCTGCGCGATCCGCACTCCAGCTTCTTCGCTTACGTGCCTCCCGGCAGCATCAAACGAGGCGAGGCTCTGGTGACCAAGAACAACGCGAAAACCACGCAGTGCGCGTCTTGTCATGGAGCGGACCTGAAAGGCCTGGGCCCGGTGCCCGGGATTGCGGGCCGTTCGCCCAGCTACCTGATGCGGCAAATGAACGACATGAAACAAGGCGTGCGCAATGGTACGTGGACTCAACTGATGAAGCCCGTGGTCGCGAATTTGAGCGAAGAGGACATGCTCGACATCGTCGCGTACACGGCATCACGGACGCCCTGAGAGGCGCGCCCGCCATCCTAAGTTTGATTAACGTTTCGTAAAGTCTGTAACGAACGCTATCGCCGCGCGTCGCGAGGTTAGTACAATAAAACAAGATCGCGGCGGGTTTCCGGCTTCTCCGTTCCAAATTGCATGACTTTCAACCACCTTTCCTTGCCCACGTTGTTGCTCGCGTGTAGCTTCGCGGCAGTGGGCCAAGACGCGACTCCCTCGGCGCCAGCGCCGCCTGACGTTACTCAACCTGTTACACAGCCCGGCCAAACGCAAACCGAGCCCCCGCCTCCCGACAAGCGCATTTTCGGCGTGCTTCCTAACTACCGGACCGCCAATGAGACTTCGGTCTACATGCCGATCAGTCCGAGAATGAAGCTCACCATTGCATCCAAGGATTCGTTCGACTATCCGCTGGTTGGCTTGGCGGCTTTCCTGGCAGGGTATGGGCAGCTGACCAACCAGAATCCGTCCTTTGGTCAGGGTTGGGCGGGTTACGGCCGGCGGGTGGGCGTGGAGTACGCCGATCAAGCCATCGGGAACATGATGACGGAGGGCTTCTTTCCAGTCATGTTGCACGAGGACCCGAGGTATTTTCGCCGAGGCTACGGTCCGTTCTGGTCACGAACGTGGTACGCCGCAACGCGCGTTTTCGTGACGAAGACGGATGCCGGCGGCACGCGCTTTAATTTTTCGGAAATCCTCGGCAATGCCACCGGCACAGCTATTTCGAATGCCTACACGCCGGATCAGCGCACGGTGGGCGACAACATTGAAACCTGGTGGGTGCAGATCGGCATCGATTCCGCGTCGCAGGTGCTAAAAGAATTTTGGCCCGATATCAAGCACAAGCTTTTTCACGGCCCGGATGCCAACCCGCAACATGCTGCCGGATTCTCCGGCGCTGCCACCTCGCGCTAAGCCTTCTTCTTTGGCGGCGGCGCTGCGCTCTTCCCGGTGACAGCGCGAATACGAGCCTCGATCTTGCTGGCGTCTCCCTTGCGCCTCATCTTCTTCAGCAATTCAGCGTAATCAAGCGCGGTTTGCGCCAGCAAATCCAGATTGTCTTCGCTGCTGCTCAGGAACAAGGGCCGTTTTCCGGTCAAGACGCCTTTCTTATCCAGAATGGTCAGGGACAGCCGGTAGAGCGGTTCAGCCCCGGTGAGATTCTGTTTGCTCACATAAATGGCGGCCAGGGTGTTCAAGCTTGCCACCGTATCGCTCTCGCGGGCGGTCAACACCTGCTGCACCAGCGGTTCGGCGTCCACCGGCCGATTCAGCGCTTCATAAAGTTCGGCCACTCTCTCGTATTTCTCCGCCAGCTCGCTGCTGTGCGGTTTCAGCTCTTTCATCCAGATGAACAGCGCGCGCTCGCTCACCTTTTGCGCTTCAGCAAAACGTTTTTGCGCGATATAGATGGCTGCCAGCTTGTCCAGATTTCTTGCGACTTCCACGTGGTTCGGCCCCAGGTTGCCTTCCCGGATGGACAGCGTCTGCTTGAGCAGCGGCTCGGCGTCTTTATTCTGTTCCAGGGTAAGCGCGGACATTGCGTCCAGCGTCGGCAGCAGTTCCGGACTATTGGGAGAAAACTTGGTCTGCTGGATCTTCAGCACACGCTGATACAGCCCCTCGGCCTCGGGAAAATTGTGCTTGGCCACTTTCACCCGCGCCATTTGGCTCAAATCCGGCGTTAACTCCGCGCTCTCCGCGCCGGAGGCCTTTTCGCGAATGGCGATGGCCCGCGATAAGAACTTTTCCGCATCGGGATATTTGGATGCCGCCTCTAGCACTCTGGCCACCTGCTCCAGAGACGGCACCAGTTTCGGATCATCGTCCCCATACTCACGCTCCATGATCCGCAATTCCCGAGCGATCAGATCCGCCGCCTGATCGTATTTCATCTGCGCGAAGCTCACCCGCGCCACGTCGTCCACCGCCGGAATGATCGCCGGGTTCGCCCGCCCCAGCATGTCCTCTTTCAGCTCCAGCGTCTTTTGATACACCCTTTCGGCCTCGGCATAGCGCCCCTCAGCCGAATAGAAATCCGCGAGCTCCTCATGAGCCTTCGCCACGCGTGGGTCCAGCGGCTTCCACTGCGCCGCATCGCTCACCGCGGCTAGCAGCGTCTTCTCTTTGGCCGGAACAGCTGCCTGCGGTTTGTCGAAACCTTGGGCCATCGCAACATGGCTTAGGGGGACAAACTCAGCCAGACTAAGTACTAGAACGAAGTGGACGATCGTTACGCGCGGTCGAGGCTTCATGTTGCGTTCAATCGACAGAAGGCCCACGGCTATTTAGTCGGGAGAACACACTAAGGCCCAAATGAAACTATCCCGGTTCGGGTTGGATATGAAATAGACGCCGTCTTTGCAACAATCTGTGCGAACTTTCGCCGTCCCGGCCACTTCTCTACAGGTGTACCCGGATGTCGATCTTGGTGTGGCTCGCTGCCTGTTCCCGCTGGCGTGGATCATTCTGATCAGTGGCTTGGACGACCTGGCGTTGGATGCCATCTTCCTTTGGGCCTGGTTGCTGGGGCGGCTTCCGGCGAATTCGGCTGGATCATTATTAAACCAGCAGCACCGAGTGGAGAAGCGGATCGCCGTATTTGTCCCGCTGTGGCACGAGCACGCGGTAATTGCCGGAATGGTGGAGCACAACGCCTCCGCCATCCACTATGGCAACTATCATTTCTTTATCGGAGCCTACCCGAACGACGACCCGACGCTCGACGCGGTTCGTGATCTCGAAACACGCTTTCCGCATGTCCATCTGGCCGTCTGCCCGCACAATGGCCCCACTTCCAAAGCTGACTGCCTCAACTGGATCTACCAGCGCATGCTGCTTTTCGAAGAGCATCATGCCACGCGTTTCGACATCGCGGTAACGCACGATGCCGAGGATCTCATCCATCCCGAGGCTTTCTCCCTGATCAACGCCTACGCCGGCGACTACGACATGGTGCAGATTCCCGTGCTGCCGCTCGCCATGCCCGTGCGCAGGGTGGTTCACGGCGTTTATTGCGACGAGTTTGCCGAATGGCAGATCAAAGACATGCGGGTGCGTCAGTTCATGGGCAGCTTTGTTCCCTCCAACGGCGTCGGCACCGGATTCACACGAGAGGCGCTCGAAAATCTGGCCAACTCCGAGCACAACCTGGTGTTCGAGCCCACTTGCCTGACGGAGGACTATGAAAACGGGCTGCGTCTTCACCGGCTAGGGTCGAAGCAGATGTTTGTGCCCCTGAACATGTTTGGAACGAAGAAGCAGGGCGCCACGGTGGTGGCCACGCGCGAGTTGTTCCCTTTGAACGCACGCGATGCCATCAAGCAGCGTTCCCGATGGATACTGGGCATCGGTCTGCAGTGCTGGGAGCGCAACGGGTGGCGCGGAAGCTGGTCCGAAAAATATTGGTTCTGGAGGGATCGCAAGGGGTTGCTTGGAAATCCGCTGAGCCTGCTCAGCAACGTCATTTTTCTGTATGGCCTGCTCACCTGGATTGACGCGAGATTTGCCGGAGCTCCTTGGGGACTTGCGAAATACTCGCTGCATCCCTGGTTGCTCGAAGCAACGCTCGCGATCCTGCTGATCCAAAGCAGTGTTCGAATGGCCTGCTGCGCCCGATTTTACGGCCTGCTGTTCGCTCTGGCTGTTCCGCTGCGCGCGCTACTTGGCAATTGGATCAACACCCGGGCCACCTGGAATGCCGTCCGCTCCTATGTGCGAGCCCGGATTCGCCATGAACCGCTTAAATGGATTAAAACCGAGCACGCGTATCCTTCGCGCAGCGCGCTGGTGGAGCACAAGCGCAAGCTCGGCGAGATCCTGATTGGCTCGGGGTACGCGGAGGAATCGGCCGTTAGCCGGGCGCTGGAAAATCTGCCGAGAGGAATGCGCCTGGGCGAATATCTGGTGGAGCGCGGTGTAATTACGGAAGACGAACTCTACGAAGCGCTCAGCCTTCAGCAAAGCCTGCCTTCGGGACGGCTGGAGCCGTGGATCATCAGCAGCCAGGTGGCACGCGCATTGCCGCGCCGTGTGATGCGTGACTGGCGTGTGCTCCCGTTTCGCATTTCGTCCGGCAATATGTTTCTCGCCAGCCCCGAGATCCCGACCGACGATTTGACGCGTGTGCTACGAAGCTTCACGCGGCTGTCGTTGCGGTTTCATTTGGTGACTCCGCGGAATTTCGAAGAGCTGGCGGCAAGCCTGCTGTAGGCTCGTTCCCACTCATGCTTTATGATGAGGACGTGCGATGCTCCAGCCTGATCGCGACCCTAGCCGTTTCCGCCCTGCTGCTCGAAGGCGCACCGGAAGAAACGCCGCTCACCGCCGATCAGATTATTCAAAAACATGTCGAAGCCCTGGGAGGCGCGGCTAAGCTCAATGCCATTCAAACATTAGTCGTCACCGGCAAAGCCTCCATCCTGGGACAAACGGAAGCGCCGCTCATCATTCAGGTGAAGCGCCCCAATCTCTTGCGTCTAGAGATCGTGTTTCAAGGCCAGAAAATCGTGCAGGCCTTCGACGGGATGACGGCCTGGACCGTCAATCCAATGGCCGGCTCCGGGCCCAGGGAATCGTCTGAAGAGGACACCCGCGCCGCCCAGGAATCGTCCGATTTTATCGGCGGCAATCTGGTGGACTACAAATCCAAGGGCAACGCCATCCAGTTCGTGGACAAGGAAGAGATCGACGGAATGGCCGTGTATAAGCTCAAGCTCACCAAGAAGAGCGGCTCGGTGGAATACGATTATCTGGACGCCAAAACTTTCCTGCCCATTAAGACGGAGGGCAAGCGCACGCAATTGGGGCAGGAGATCTTATACGAGTCGAAGATCGCCAACTACAAACCGGTGGAGGGCGTGCTGATGCCGTTCAGCCTGACGCAACTGGTGAACGGACGCCTGGCGATGGAAATCACCATTGAGAAAATGGCCGCGAACGTTCCGCTGGACGCAGCGGTTTTCAAGATGCCCGAGAAGCCGGCGCAATGACTCGCGCTGAATGCGTCGCCCTGGAAGCCTCGGGACTCTGGGATCAGCAACGGCTGGAACTGGTGGATGGAGAATTGATCAGCAAGCTGGGCAAAAAACGTCGCCGCGTGAATGCCCTTGTCGCCGTACAAGATTGGTTGATGCGAACTTTCGGTGCACAGTTTGTCAATCCAGAGGCCCCCATCGATGTCGCTCCCGAGGATAACCCGACGAACGAGCCGGAGCCCGATCTGGTCGTGCTCGCGAAGCCCTCGCGGGAATACGAAGATGCCAATCCGCGACCGGGCGATCTACGCCTGGTGATCGAGATTTCCGACTCTACGTTAGGCTTGGATCTGACCGCGAAGGCGGAACTCTACCCGTGCGGGAATCATCGAATATTGGGTCATCGATGTCGCGGCGCGCCGACTGATCGTGCATCGCGAGCCGCGTGAGGGGCTGTACCGTTCCGTCAGCGTTTATAGCGAAGACGAAACCGCTAGCCCACTGGCCTCGCCCGCGGCCAGTTTCCGCATCGAGGACATCTTCAGTCGATAAGAGGAGCCGCTGGCGGCTCGCCGCTTACTGCTCTCTAGTGGCCTGTCGCGGCGAGTTCGTTAGCATGGGCCAACCGCTCCCTGCGGTCACGGCTCAGTATTCGACGTGCTTAGCGGAGCCGTGACCGGAGGAAGCGGTAGTAACGATCTGGTTGCGACAGGCCTCTAGGAGCGCAGCGCGTGTGAATGCCAGCGATAGGTAAGCATCCCCAGCAAATAAGTGGCGGCGGCGATGCACACTACGACGGTGAAACCCAGCCGCATGGCCACCACGATGGCAACAATGGAGGCGAGCACGCTGGTGACGCCGTTCACGCCCCAGGCCCAAGCGATAAAGTTCGGATTCAGTTTCTCCACTTGCTTCACCGCGCTTGGAAATGGCAGCCCGAGCAGAATGCCCACCGGCAACAAGCCGGCCAACGTGATGGCGGCACGAACAACTAGCGGAAGTTGCATGGCGTGTGGCTGCAGGGCGTGAGTCCAGGTGAGCCAAACCAGCATGGCTGCGGCGATGGTGGCGGTGGCAATGGTGATCACCCGTACCGCGGGCAGATGCGATAGCCGGCTGGAGAGCGCAGCACCGATTCCACTGGCTACCAGCAGCCCGGCCAACACCAGGGCCAGCGAATAGGCTGGATCGCCGATGAATACGTTTAACACTTGCATGGCGCCCACTTCAAACAACATGTATCCGGCGCCGAGGCAGACGAAGAACAAGACCAGCGGGACCGCGCCGGGAGTCTTGAGTCCGCGCCGCTGAAACATCCACAGCGGGAACAGAATGCAACTCACGCTGATGACGGTGCAGATGGCGAGCAGCAGGTACAGAACATAGTAACCGGCGGGGCCACGGATGGTGTTCAGATCCACGCTGAACGTGTTCGGATCCACCAGGTGGGCGCCGGGCTTGAAGTATTCGAAGAAAAAAGGGCGATCGTCATGCACGGGATCGATACGGAACTGATAATCCTCGACGAAGGCTGCACGTTCGCCGGGTTGTGCGGTTAGCATGCGGTTGTAGACGCTACGTGCAAAGCGGGTCGCTGCATCCCGATCGGCCTCCTGGCTCTCCTTCTTTGCCTGGATCTCCGGCGCAAACACCTTCGGCATGTAAACGATGGAGAGGCGCGGGTTGGAGGCGATGGCCGCGGCCACTGCATCTACCTCACCTGTTGTGAACGGCCTCTTTTTCACAAAAGTTGCGGCCCAGCGATAGCCGCTCCAGCCGAGGTCTTCTGAAACCACCATGATGTTTTGCTCGGGGTGCGCGATCCCCTCACGCTCGGCCGCCTCGCGGAAAATGCCGGCCAGCCGCAGGCTTTCGCGTGGGCCCTGAAAGAAAAACCAGCGATAGATGGCCGCTGTTCCGTTGTCGCGCAAAGCGTGCAGGTAATCCTGCATCGCCTCCACCGTGTACAGATAGTTCTCAGAAAGGACGTATGCGCCGGAGTTGAGAGCGGAAAACGTGTCGACACCGCTCATCACAATAGTGTCGTAACTGTTCTGCTTGGAACGAAGATAGTTTCGCCCCTCGGTGCGGACCAGTTTCACGCCGTCCCATTTGGGCCATTGCAGCCAATCGCTGTAGGGGCCGTTGTCGAGCGCGACCGTCGCCTGGTTGATTTCAACGCCGGTGATGTGTTTCGCGCCATAGACCCGGGCGGTGACCATGTCGAGCCCGCCGCCCACGCCGATGATCAGCGAATCTTCCGGTGTTTTGTTGAGCAGATAGGTGAGCGAAAGTGCGCTGATGAGATTCCCGCGGCGGCCTTGGTCCAGCGCCCATCCGACATGATGCGGACCCCACAGCATGGTGAACGCGTCGGCGTCCTGGGTGATCATCTTCGAATCGGCGGGATCGGGCGAGGGGGTGCCGAATGCCAGGTCGCGAACCGAGTCCGACCAAAGATCGATGCGTGTGATGGGCGTCCATTCGGTAGCCTCCACTTTCGCCGTGGTAACTCCAGACTGATAGGCACGCGCCAGGGTTTTGTACGCTTCCGGCTTCTGGCCGATGAGATGCCTGTTGACCGCGAGCATAGAGAGCAAACAGACCGCCAGCACGCCCCATCGCCATCCACTCTCGATCCTTTTGTGGCTGAATACCAGGAAACCCGCCAGCGCCACGGCGGTGCACAACCATACGAACCAATCGCCGCCCAGCGGCCACAACAACAGCAGGAACGCCATCACCGCGCCGCTGCTGCAGGCCAGGTCGACGGCATAGAGGCGGCCGATGGCCTTGGCGCGCAGCATGAACACCCATCCCAGCACGCCGCCGGAGAACAGAAACGGCATGGTCAATGCAATGTACGACAAGATGAGTTTGGCCGTGGTGGGCGCGTCGGCGAAATACTCCGGGATGCGGCTGACAGCTGCCAGGCAGGCAAACGACGAAATCGCGAACCCGCCTGCCAGCAGCGCGATCATACGCTCCGGCCGCGCGCAGCGGGACGCAAACAAACTGACGAACACTCCCGAGATGCCGAAACCCAACAGGGCGATGGTTACGGTGAGATAGACGACGTGGTTGTAATACAGGAACGACAGAATACGGGTCTGGATCAGCTCCAAGCCCAGGCTGGCCGAGGCGACGCAGGCCACCAGAATGTAAGTGCTGAGCCCCGCGCCCCTTTCCTGACGTGGCCGATCGTCGACCGCTGTTGCGGTAGCTTGCATGTCTTGAGGCATTATTACATGGACGCGATTCCAGGAAAATTGCTTCCCTTCGCGTACACTTTGCCCGCCTGCGGTAACATGCGGAGGTGTCGCTCCCCGCAAACCAGCCCGTAAAAAAACCGCCCCCGGAAATGACGGTGAAGGCGGTGTCGCTCGGCATCTTCCTGGCGTTCGTGTTCGGATCGGCCAACGCCTATCTGGGAATGAAAGCCGGGCAGACTGTGGCCGCTACCATTCCCGCGGCCGTGATCGCGATGGCGCTGTTCCGCATCCCGGCGTTTCGCGGCGGCATTCTGGAGCAGAACATCACACGCACCGCGGCGTCGGTCGGCGAAGCGCTAGTGGCGGGCGCCATCTTCACCATCCCCGCGTTCATGATGGTGGATATCGGCGGGCAGCGCCTGTGGACCGATCTGCGATCGCACTACTGGGAAGCCACGCTGATCCTGCTGGTGGGCGGATTGATCGGTGTGTTCTTCATCATTCTTCTGCGCCGTCCCCTGTGCGTTGACGCGCCGCTGCCGTGGCCCGAAAGCGTGGCGAGTTACGAGATCGTCAAATCCGGCGAGGCTTCCGAGAGCAAAGCCCCGCGCTACATTTTCGGCGCGCTGGGTTTCGGAGGGCTCATTGAGATCCTCACCGACGAAAAGGGCGCGCAGATTTTCCGCGAATATATCGATGGCTTTCTCAAATTCCCGCGCTCCCTCATCCAGCATTTCGATCTCGAAAAGAAACCCATCGGCGATGTCACACACTTCGGCGGCATCCCGTGGTCCACGCCCAGCCTGTCACCCGCGTTGATCGGTATCGGCTACATCATCGGTCCCGAACTCTCGTCCATCAATGTTTCCGGCGGCATCATCGCCTGGTGGATTCTGATTCCGCTGCTGCTGTTCTTCGATCCCGATCTTCCGCGCCGCATCGGGACCAATGATCCGGCCGTGGCGGCCAATACGGTTTGGTTCAATGTGGTGCGGCCGATTGCCGTCGGCACCATGCTGGTGGGCGCGGCCAGCACGATGTACTCCATGCGCGAGTCACTGTGGACTTCACTGCGCGGAATCTTCACCGCATCCGCCGCCGCCACTCACGAAGCCAAAACTATCGATCCCACCGAGCAGGACATTCCCCCGCGCTGGGTGGTGATTTGCACCGCGGTGCTTCTGATCCCGATCACCGCCATTTATTACTACTTCACGCACGGGATCGTCTCGGCGATCATCGCTGCTGTCATCATGACCGTCACCGGCTTCCTGCTGTCCGCGGTCGGCGGCTATCTGGTGGGACTGGTCGGCAGCTCCAACCAGCCGCTCTCGGGATTGACGCTGGCGGCGTTGATCATCGCGGCGCTGGTGATGCTGACCATCGGCGTTACCGGACTCTCGGGCGTCGCGGCCGTGCTCGGCGTCGCAGCCGTGGTGTGCGTGGCGTGTTCGGTTTCAGGATCGCTGATTCAAGACTTGAAAGCCGGCCATTTGCTCGGCGGCACGCCGTGGAAGATGGAAGTAGTCGAAATCATTTCGGTGATCTTGCTAGCGTTCTTCTTGATGGGACCCATCATCGCACTGCACCAGGCCAACCTCGACACCGGCGGGATCGGCGGCCGGGCGCTCCCTGCACCGCAGGCCGGATTGATGGCGCAGTTGGCCAAAGGAATTGTTGGCGGGCAAATGGCTTGGGGATTGCTTGGAATCGGCGCGGCTTTCGGAATTGCATTGCTGTTGTGCGGCGCGCGCTCGCCCATGCTCATCGCCGTCGGAATGTATCTGCCGTTCAGTACCTCGTCGGCCATTTTCGTCGGCGGTCTCATCAAATGGATTCTCAACCGGATTACCGAGAGGCGCAGCGCCGAGCAAAAGCTGCTCATCGAGGAAAAGGGCACGCTGCTCGCGTCGGGACTGATTGCGGGCGAAGCCATCGTCGGCATTCTGCTCGCGGTGGTTTTTCTCACCGGAATTCCGGCCATCGCTACATTTAGCTTTGCCCCGGCCTGGGGAGGATGGTTGTCGTTGATCGGATTCGCCGCAATCGCTTATGTTTTGATCCGCATTCCGGCCAGCGCCGAGTGATTATTCTCCGTCGACGTTATTCTTCGTCGATGATGACGGCGAAGATCTGGCCGGGACCGTGAACGCCGCGGACCAGACGCTGCTCGATGTCGGCGGTGCGGCTCGGCCCGGTGATGAGAACCATGGAGCTGGTTTGGTCGGCGGGGCGGGGAAGAATGCTGAGCAATTCGTCAAGATTCGCCAGCAGGCGCGAGCGGGGAAAGATGGCGATATGGCTCGGCGGGAGAAGTGAGACCAGGCGCGCTTCGTCCGGGCTCGAGATCATCACGAGAGTGCCGGTTGCGGCCAGCGCGTAATCGGCGCTGGTGATTCCGATGTCGACGGAGGCGCAGGCTTCCTTCAAGTCATCCCGTTCGGTGAAGCCGGCGTGGACCTGCGGGAGGCCGGTAATTCCACACTTACGTAGAAAAGGCGAATTCGACGCCACGGCGCTCTTTTGGCTAAACAGTTCTGCGATCGCGGGGACAACCGCGCATGCATTGCGCACGCGAAAACATTTTCCTCCCAAGTTTTCGAACTTCTGGACGAAGAGATCAGCATAGAGATTGCGGTCCCCTCGAGGGATTCGCAGTGTGGGGGCCGGCAGCTGTTCAAGGGAAGAACGAGAGGCTGCCTCAATGAGCGCAGGCTGGCCCGCGGCCCCCTTCAAAGCCCTTCGGATGTCGCCGAGGATCTGCTCGCGCGCAGTCATGATGTTGGCTTTCGGCTGGCCCACCACTGGTGAAAGCTTTGTTTGGCGGGCTCAGGCACGCTGCGCTGGCTGGCCCATTTCTTCAGCGGGCCGAGGTGCGGGACCAGCGGAAAGAATATCGATCCCAGGGTCGCGAGCGACAAATAGATTCGGGGATGAGTTGCGATCCAGGCGAAAAGCTGGAAGGCGATGCGCTCCCAACCGCCCGAGCCCTCTCTTCTTTGGACTTCCACTACCTCGGCGCGCAGTTTGAGTAACACCTTCGGAATATCGATCTTGACCGGACAGACCTCGGCGCAAGCGCCGCACAAGCTGGAGGCGAAGGGCAGCCAGGTGTCGCCGGTGATGCCGTGAAACTGAGGCGTGATGATGGCGCCGATGGGGCCCGAGTAAACCCACGGATAATTGTGGCCGCCGATCTTGCGATACACCGGGCAATGATTCAGGCACGCGCCGCAACGGATGCAATAGAGCGACTGGCGTTTATCCGGATCAGCCAGCAACTTGGTGCGGCCGTTGTCCAGGAGCAGCACGTAGAATTCGTCGGGACCATCGATTTCCGCGCCGCGGCGTGGTCCTGAAAGAAAAGACGTGTAGACCGTGAGCGGCTGGCCGGTGGCGCTGCGGCCCAGCAGATTCAGGAAAACCGCGAGATCCTGGGCGCGCGGAATCACCTTTTCGATACCGGCGATAGCGATGTGAATCCTGGGCGCGGAGGTACTGAGGCGCGCGTTGCCTTCGTTCTCCACGATGACCACGGCGCCAGAATCGGCGACCAGGAAATTCGCGCCACTGACGCCGATGCCCGCCTCCAGAAATTTCCGGCGCAAAACATTGCGGGCTATTTTGGTTTGGTTCTCGATCACTTCTTCGCGTTCGATGCCCAACTCTTTGGTGAAAATGTCCGCCACGTCAAACCGGGTGAGATGCAGCGCGGGAGCAACGATGTGATAGGGACGCTGGTGGGCCAGCTGCAGGATGTATTCGCCAAAGTCGGTTTCCACGGCTTCCAGCTGGTGCTCTTCCAATCGCTCGTTGAAATGGATTTCCTCGCTGGTCATCGACTTTGATTTGACCAGCATGTGGACGCCGCGCTGCTTCGCGAGATCGAGCACGAAGTCGGCTGCTTCCTGGCCGGTGCGGCAGTAGATGACCTTGCCGCCGTGCGCCACTACGTTCGATTCGAGTTGTTCCAGATAGTAAGCGAGGTTCTCGATGGTGTGCTTTTTGATGGCATTGGCTTCTTCGCGGAGCGCCTGGTAATCGGGCAGAGCCTCGTCGCTCACCACCTTCGCGCGCAGATCCATCACGCGGCCGGTAGCAGTGTAGATGGCTAACTGCAGCCGGGGATCGTTGATGGCTTGCTGGATGTCAGCTTCCGGCGCCTTCATCTTTTCAAAGGCCTCATTGGGACGCCAGAACCTCGGCCAGATGCAGCGTTCGAATCGGCAGGCCTGCGCGATCGATGGCGCCTTGCAGTTGCATCAAGCAACTGGAATCGATGGAAACGATGGTCGAAGCGCCGGTTTGCTGAATGGAATCGATCTTGGTGCGTGCCATGGCGCCAGAAACCTCGGGGAACTTAATGGAGAAGGTGCCGCCGAAACCGCAGCACTCTTCGGCAGTGGTCATTTCCGCGAGCGTGAGACCCCGAACTTTTGAAAGCAATTTTCGCGGACCCGCTTTGATCCGCAGTTCACGCAACGCGTGGCAGCTGTCGTGATACGTGACCACCCCATCGAAACGCGCGCCTACATCTTCGACGCCGGCCACTTCCAGCAGGAAGCGTGAGAATTCGAACACGCGCGGCTCAAGGGCCCGGGCTTCGGCGAGGTGCTGGGGGTCGTTCTCAAAGATATCCGCAAAATGGTGCGAGATCATGGACGTGCAGGAGCCCGAAGGCACAATGATGGTTTCTGAATCTCGAAACACGTCTAGGAAGTGCCGGGCGATCGTGCGCGCTTCCTCTGTATAGCCGCTATTGAACGCGGGCTGGCCGCAGCAGGTTTGCGCTTTGGGGAAATCGACTTGATAGCCGAGGCGCTCCAGCACCTGCGTGATGGCGATGCCCACTTGGGGGAAAACCTGATCGACGATACAGGTGACAAACAGGGAGACGCGCGTGCTCAATCCGGGAGTTTAACATGCCCGGCAGTTTAATATAGACGTTGTGGAGCTAATCACCGTCCCTGAGATCCGGCCTCGCGAGGAAAATTATTTGGCGCTGGAGCGCGGCAACATTCTGTATTTTCCGCGGACGCCGTTCCAGCTGCCGGAAGCCGAGCGCGAGGTGTTGCGCAGCACCGGACTTTCGTCGAGCAGCCATCATAAGAACATTGCGTACCGGCCGGCGGAAGACAAGGTGACGGGGTTCGATCCGGCGGCGGTTTCCGATCCAGAGAAGCTGCGCGCGGTGATGCGGTCTTACTCCGAGCGGGCGCTCGCGTTTTTGTGGCGGCTGCTGCCGCGCTATATGGAAAAGGCGCGCATCGATTTCGCGAGCTTCCGGCCACAGGAGGAAGAGGGGCGCGACCTGCCGACCAAGAAACGCAACGATCTGCTGCACGTGGACGCCTTTCCTACTCGCCCCACGCGCGGCGACATGATCCTGCGGTTCTTTACCAACATTCACCAGACCAAGCCGCGAGTGTGGATGACGTCCGATCCATTTGGCGCGCTGGCGCCGAGGTATGCGAGCGACGCAGGGCTGCCTGCGCTGGCCATGCATCCCAAGGGATCGTTCGCGAGCCGCGTACTGGGAGCGTTTGGCGGAGTGGAGGCGAAGCGTTCGGCGTATGACCGGTTCATGCTGGGCTTCCACGATTATTTGAAATTCAACGGGGAATATCAGCAGAGCTGCGCGAAGTACCGCTTTGAGTTTCCGCCGGACTCCACCTGGATGGTGTTCACCGATGTGGTGCCGCACGCGGTGTTGTCGGGACAATATGCGCTGGAGCAGACCGTGATCGTAGGGCGCGAGAGCCTGGCGGGGCGGGAGAATGCGCCGATCGAGATTTTGCAGGGACTGTGCGGTCGGCAACTAGCCTAAGTGGGGCGGCCTAGTGGAGATGATCCAGCAGTTTCCTGGCTGGCGCGGTGGGTACGATTGACACGGAAGCCTTAGCTGCTTCCTCCTGGATCTCTTCGAGCGCGCCCGGCAGGGAACCCGAATAAAAGTACGAAATAAGATCTCGCCGGACCGCGGCCAGAGGGTAGTCCAGAACATTCAGCGCCAAATTGTTGCCGATCTCCGCGCGAGCCTGATCCCGCCTGGCCTGCATGGCGATGGTGAGCGCCGCGAAGGTCTGTTGAGCGAACAGGTTTTTGTCGACCGACAAATTCGCTCCCGCCATCCCAGTGGCAATGGCGGAAAGAATGGTTTTGGTCCGGAGCACCAGCGAGATTGCGGAAGCGGTGGTAAGACCCGCGGCCAAGACGTCGCCTGCGATAGCGTAGGCTCCTTTTTGGGTGTACAGGCCGCTCGCGTAGACGCCGTACGCGTAATCCACGTCACCCATAAAGTCGTGAGTGATGGTGTCACGGTAATACTTAGCGCGAGCGCACGCGGCCACTGGAGCGCATCCCGCTGGGTCGGCGGCCAGCAGCTCAACAATTGCGGCGTTATATGCGGCGATATTCGGCTGGTAATCGCGGATTTTGTAAATATCGGCCGCAATGGGGACGGATGGCGCCGCGGGCACAACGATCGAAGCGTGTCTGGCCAGGCAGCCCGTGGAGAGCGCGAGGATCATTCCGATCGGCGCTGAGTAGACGCGGCGTGCTGATGTCATCCGCAAAAATGATACGCGGAGCGGGCTGGGTTCGCGTATACGCTTCGGCGTAAGTTCATGGATTCATGCCAACGAGAGCGATCGTCGCGATGTGATCGCAAGTGTATACTGGCGGGAGAGTGGGCGTGGAACTTGCTCTATTATTGGCGAGGCTTCTTCTATCGGCCGTGTTTCTACTGGCCGGTATCGCGAAGCTCGGTGATCCCAAAGGCGCCATTCAGGGCCTGAAGGATTTTGGCCTGCCCGGCGCACTCG
This sequence comes from Bryobacterales bacterium, assembly GCA_963781905.1. Taxonomy (GTDB): domain Bacteria; phylum Acidobacteriota; class Terriglobia; order Bryobacterales; family Bryobacteraceae; genus Palsa-89. The sequence continues at coordinate 1,204,695 of CAWAHZ010000010.1, read as the reverse complement.
CGCGACCCCTGAGTGTGCTGCTGTGCATAGGGGAGATCGCGATCGGCGTGGCGCTGGTTCCCCTGGCTGGCGCCTGGTACGGGGCTTGCGCGGCGCTCGCTCTGCTCGGCATTTTCGTGCTGGCTATCGGCATCACATTAGCGCGCGGGCGCAAGCCGGACTGCCATTGCTTCGGCCAATTGCACTCGGCTCCCGTCGGTTGGAAGACTTTGGTTCGCAATGGAATCCTCATAGCGTTGGCGGGCTGGCTGGTTTTCCAGGGAGCAGGGCAGGTGGGTCCATCGTTGTGGGGGCATTTGGCGTCGGCCGGTGAAAACGAGCGCAAGTTTTTCATCATCGGAGGATGTGTGATGGCCTTTCTGACCTTTCGGGCGCTGCGGCACAAAGAACCGGCCGAGGAGAGCGCCGAGAGTGAACCGGAGTTCGATCTGGGATGGGAGACGAGCGAGAAAGAAACCAACGTTCGGGAAGTGGTTGCCAAACGCAAGGAACACAGCCCCGAGTTGCAGAAAATACTCGAGGTGGGGACTGGATGGCCGGTTGGTACGCGAGCGCCCGAATTCGCGCTGCCCACCTTGGCTGGCGAGACACGCTCTTTGCAATCGCTGCGCGAGGAAGGGAAAACGATTTGCATCGTGTTCTCCAGCCCCTACTGTGAATCGTGCCGTGCGATTTTGCCCCAGCTTAATGCCTGGATGCAAGAGCACGATCGGTCACTCAACATAATCTTGATCAGCCGGGGCGGTGCGAAAGAGAATCTGGCGAAGCTGAAGGATTTCGAAGCGTCGCGGGTGCTGCTACAGCCGGGCTTCGAACACTCTGAGAGGTATGGCGTTTCGGCGACGCCGGCGGCGCTGCTGGTGGCGACAGACGGGGTGATCCAGAGCCGGCTTGCGATCGGAAGGGACGAGATCAAACAATTAATCTCGTCCTCTACGAAACAATCTGAGAGTGCGCGCTAAAACACTTCTACTGATCCGAGCCCGAGGATGGCTTGCCGAAGCGTGACTCGTCGATCGGGACGTTGATCTTCACGTCCGTGAGCGTGTAGGTATCGCGCCCGTCCAGCCATTGGAATTTGTACTGGAAGGGGAACTTGATTCCGTCCACCGCCCGGTAATCGGAGTAGTCCACCTGCGAAGGCACGCGGCCAATCGGCGTCCGGCCGAAGCGAATCTCGCGAACCAGCAGGCCGGTCTGCTTATCAAAGTACAACGTCACCAGCAGCCCTCGGGGGCCGTGGCCTTGCACCACCAGGACGTCCTTGCCGTCGATGACGTCGGGATATCCGACGCGCAAATCGGTGAGAGCGGTCTTGATTTGTCCGGGGAAAGCCAGTTCGGCGTCGAAATGGAATCCGTCGAGCTCAGTACCGGTGACCTCATATTCTCCCAACAAAGCGCGTGGCGTGGTGGTCCAACCGATGGTTCCGTTGAAGGCGCGAGTTTGGTTGCCACGGTCTGGAGCGTCCTTATAGGTGACACGCACGGTGCGCTGATCGGGAGCCTTGGCGAAAATTTCGAACTGGCCGCCGCCCTTCACCTGTACGTAACCGCCTTGCGTTCCGGTGGCGATGAAGCTTTTCAGCGTGCTCAGCTTCGCGGCGCCGCCCAGAGCATTGATATATTTGTCGAGAATCTGATCGGCCGGCGGTTGAGAATCGTCTTTCGCGATGATATCGTCCTTCTCTTCATTGGGAGGGCCATAGAGATTGTCCAGAGCGATGGTGGTGGCAGGGACGTCTTTTCCGTGATGGCAGGTCCAGCAGCTCACCAGCGGCACACCGCCGAAGTTTTGCTTATTGATGGTGGCCACCATTTCGGTCATCCTGCGGGCCATTTTCTTTCGATTGGTGTCGTTTTCCCAAACCACCTTGTCGGTGCCGGCGCCAGTGTGGCAGTCCGCGCAATCAAACCCAAGCGCGGCGGCCATGACGCCCATGCTTCCCATAAAATCGTCGACAGTCAGCCCTTTGAGCGGCGTGGTGGTGACGTTCTTAAAAACTTCCCCTGCCGTTTTCCCCTTCGCGGGGTTCCCCGCCTGAGCGAACAACGCGGGCGCGCTCACCAGCACTGACATTGCAGCGACTGACAGGGTAAACCGGCTCGACCAAAACTTCATGTTCTATTCCTCCCTAAATGTGGACGAAGGACCTATCGTACTAATGACGGTTCTCAGACGCAACCTTGTTACAGAGGGAGTGGGGGAAGAAAGAATTTAATCCAGAAGACAGAATCCAGAAGACAGAATCCAGAATTCAGAGGTCAGAATGGGAACCGGAGCTACTGGAACGGTGAGGCAAGCAATCCTAGATTCTGGCTTCTGAATTCTGACTTCTGTCTCCTTTGGCCACCGGGCAGGACGCGCCGATGGCCACAAGATGGGAGGGAAGCAGGCGGGAACAAACTATCTGGCGGAGATGCTGGTCGGGATGATGGTGGACAGGATCAAAGCGTTCTGATTGTCATCCACCGCCGCGAACCGGGTTGCGCCGCCCACGTTCTGGGTGTTGACGCCGAACGCGCCGCCATTGTTGGGATCGACGGAGAACTGGGTGACGAACTCGCCGCCAGTGTTGAACTCGACGATCTCGCTGGGCTGGTTTGGATCCACATTGTTGCCGTCACTGTTGGCCACCAGCAGGTGTCCGTTGGGCGCCAGCACCAGGTCCAATGGTCCATGCAGGTGAGTGTTGTCCTGGTAGATCACCGAGTTGCTGCCAGCCGAGGTCAGCGAGCCCGCGCCATTGATGGCCCGGATGGTGTCGTCGGCTGATTCGGCAACGTAGAGGATGTCGTTGCGCTCATCGTAGGCCAGGCCGGATGGTCCAAGCTCCAGCGCCGCCGGATCCGGGCGATGGGGCAGGCCGCTCGCGAGCACCACGGTGTCGATGGTCGAGATGGAGCCGGTCTGTTCGTTGATGAACAGGTCGAACCGGACCACGGTCCCATTCAATACGTTGGAAACGAAGATCTGCACTTGCCGACCTTGATCGTTGATGGCCATGCCCCAGGGCCCGTTTACGGTGGATTGGCCGCCCAGGTAGCCCAGCAAGATTCCGCGATCGTTCAACACCAGAATCGAGCCTGGCTTGGCCGTTGCGGAAGTACCGTCGGAGGTGGGCATGTTGCCGACGAATACGAAGCCTGTCCGCACTACGCCCAGAGCGGCCGTCAAACCGAGCCCGGTCTTGCCCTGATAGAAAAGCCCAGTCTTGCCACTAGGGGTGACGCTGACGATGGTTGTGCCGGTGCCTTGCAGGTTGGCGCTGTTGTTGAAGTTCGAAACCAGGATATCGCCGGGCTGGATGGTCCCACCAAACGCGAATCTAGGCGGAACAAAGGCCACGCCATACGGGTTCACATCGCCGTTGGAGGGCACGGTGGAGACCGTGGCGGGCGGCGGTGGAAGGAACGGGCTCTGAGCGTACAAAGACGCCGGAGGAAGTGCCAGCAGGCTGAGGCTAAGGGCCGCGTGTACGGCCTTGGCCATCCAGCGTGCGGGAAAAGATGCGGGAGAAATTGTCTTGCGGTTCCCATTGGCTGGGATGTTCGCGACGAGGCGTGAGAAGTTCATTGGAGTTTCCTTTCTGTTTTGCGAAGTTTATACTTTAGAAGTTGTGGTGGCGTCTTGTTTTTCATGTCCACCCAACACGTAGAGCGCTATTTCAGCGGGGATTCCCTCACGCGCGGCGAACATGTTTTTGCCGGGGCGGAGAAACCCAGCCGATAGGTCCGGCTCGCCGGAGGGGAGGAGGATCGCGCTTGTTGCCGCAAAAGGAATTGATCACGCGGCTGCTTCACGACTTGAGCGCCGGCCAAAAGGACGCGTTCGACGAATTGATCCCTTTGGTCTACGATCACCTGCGAAAGCTGGCGGCCAATTGCTTGTATGCCGAGCGGCCCGGGCACACGCTGGCGGCGACAGCGCTGGTTCATGAGGCTTATGTCCGGCTGGTGGCTTCCGACGTTGCCTTTGAGGACCGCGTGCATTTCTATGCCGTGGCGGCGCGCGTGATGCGCCGCATCCTGGTAGACCACGCTCGGGCCAACCATCGGCAGAAGCGTGGAAGCGGCGCCGAAAAGGTTCCCCTGGATGAAGCCTTCATGGTGGGCCGGGACGCGCCCGATGCAGTGGTGGAACTGGACGACGTGCTGCGCCGCCTGGAAGCTCAGGATGAGCGCAAGGGCCAGGTGATTGAGATGCTGTTCTTCGGAGGGATGACCTACGAGGAGACCGCCTTGGCTCTGAATCTGTCGCCGGCTACCGTGCATCGCGAATTGAGAATGGCAAAGGCCTGGTTGCATCGCGAATTGACGCAATCGTCGTCATCGCCTTCCTAGAGCGCGCCATGGCTACCGGTGTACGCGCTCCCGCTGACGAACCTGACCGCTGGCATCGGCTGGAGGCCATTTTTCAGGCGGCGGCTGACCTGCCACCGGCCGATCGCGCCGCGTATCTGGATGCAGAGTGTGGTAACGATCTCGACCTGCGCAAAGACGTGGAATCGCTGCTTGCGTCGCTCGAGCAGACTCAAGGATTCATCGTTGGACCATTGAAGGCCGTCGCCGAACAGTTGGCGGGCGGCGAAGACCCGAACATTGGGCGCGGCATTGGGCCCTATCGCGTGCTGAAGACCCTCGGGGAGGGCGGCATGGGCAAGGTCTATCTTGCCGTTCGCGCCGACCAGCAATACGTGCGCGGCGTAGCCATTAAGGTGATGCGCTCCGGATTCGGATCGAGTCCCGTGATGCTAGGCCGATTCCGCACCGAGCGTCAGATCCTGGCGAACCTGGATCATCCGAACATCGCGCGTTTGCTGGACGGCGGGGTTACCGAGCAGGACGCGCCGTACCTGGTGATGGAGTACATCGATGGAACGCCCATCGACCGGTATTGCTGGTCTCAGGCCCTGCCCATTGAGAAGCGCCTGCGCATGTTCATCGCGGTTTGTTCGGCGGTTGAATACGCGCACAACAATCTGGTGGTGCATCGCGACATCAAGCCGGCCAATATCCTGGTAAGCGCCGACGGCGTACCGAAGCTGCTGGATTTCGGCATCGCGAAAATGCTGGATCCGGAAGCGGGCGATGCGTCGCTAACGCGCACGGCCGAGCGTCTGATGACGCCCGAGTATGCGAGCCCCGAGCAAATTCGCGGCGAAGCGGTTACCACGGCCACCGACGTCTACGGCCTGGGCATTCTCTTATACGAATTGCTGGCTGGGATGCGCCCGTTTCAAACCGAGGGCAAAGATCAGTTTCAAGTGGCTCGCATGATCTGTGAGCAGGAGCCGGACCCTCCGAGCGCTACCAGGGCGCGGAACCAAAACGCTGCGCCGCTCGATCCGCGCAGGCTCAAGGGCGATCTGGATCGAATCGTATTGATGGCCATCCGCAAGGAACCGGCGCGGCGCTACGCTTCGGTGGGGCACCTGTCGGCCGACGTTCAGGCCTATCTGGACGGCTACCCGGTTCGAGCCAGGACGGACGCGTGGGGCTATCGTTCTGGAAAATTCGTTCGGAGGCATAAGTTCGGCGTCGCGGCCGGAGTGCTGGCCGTGGCGGGCTTGATCGGGGTCAGCATCGGAATGGCGTTGCTGGCCAGACGCGCGACGCGCGAGCAAACCGTGGCACAGCGCGAGGCGCAGTTCCTGGCGAGCATGTTCCAGGCGGCGACGCCCGAGGTAGCGCGCGGAAGAACCATCACGGCGCGCGACTTGCTGGATCAGGGCGCGCAACGCCTGGATCACGATCTGGCGGGTGAACCGGAAGCGCGTGCATCCATGCTCGACAACATCGCTTCGGCATACCGCAATCTCGGCATGGCGGATCGGGCGCTGCCGATGGCGGAAAACGCGTTCCAGTTGAATGTCCAGACACACGGCGCCACGAGCGCGGAAGCGGCGTCGAGCCTGGAACTGTTGTCCACGCTGGTTCGGGATCAGGGCCAATACCAGAAGGCCGAGCCGATGTTCCGCCGCTTGGTGGCGATGCGGCGAAAAGGCGTGGGTCCGAATGACGTTAAGCTGGCCTGGGCCTTGGCGGCGCTGGGCGAGTGTCTGTATCTTGAAAATAAAGACGCCGAAGCGGAGCCAACCTTGCGGGAGGGCTTGAAGATCTACTCGAGCAACGGTCCCGATGTGGGAGCCGAAGCGCGCAACTATCTGGCGCTGGTGCTGGAGCGGAAGGGCCGCTATCCGGAAGCTGCCGATCTGCTGCGCGACGCAACCGAGATTAACCGGCGGACAGAAGGGGCGGACAGTCCCGATTACCTCATCAGCCTAAGCAATTACGCAACCGATCGGATCGATTTTGGCGACTACGCCGCGGCCGAAGCCAAGCTGCGGGAAGCCATAGAAATCCGGCGCAGAGTGAACGGAAACGATCATCCGGATTTGGGATATCCGCTGAACAACCTGGCGTTCGTGCTCCTGGAGGAAGGCGAGGCACGAAAAGCCGAGCCCTTCGCGAACGAGCATCTTGCCCTAAGGATCAAGAATCAAGGAGCCAATCATCCGCAGGTTGCCGCGGCTCGCAACACGGTGGCGCGTGTGCTGGAGGCTGAGGGGGATTATGAGGGAGCGGAGAGCGAATTCAGCACTGCGCTCGCCATCGTGAAGCGGACGGTGGGTTCCGAAAGCTTCATGGGAGGGCAGATTCTATTGAATCACTCGGCGCTTGAAATCGATCGCGGGCGATATCCAGTGGGGGAGCAGGAGGCGCGCCAGGCGCTCGATACTCTGCGAAAGCTGGGTGGCGAAAAGACTCCGAACGTGGCGTCGGCGCTGCTTCAAGTGGGCCAGGCTCGGATACTCGAAGGCGATCCGGCGAGCGCCCTGCCTCTGTTGCGCGAGGCATTAGAAATCCGGCGAGGAGCATATTCGGCTGGGCACCCGGCGGTGGTGCTGGCGCAAGTGTGGCTGGGAGAGGCGCTCACCGCCAGCGGAAAGCTGAATGAGGCGGAGCAGGCGCTGGAGGGTGCGATGCAAGCAGCGCGCTCGGCTCCGTTTGCGCTTGCGGCGTGGCGCATCGCTGAGATTCAGGCGGCGCTTGGAATTTGTCTCGAGTCCCAAGGCAAGAGCGCCCAAGCCAAGCAGATGCTCGAAGCCAGCCAGAAGGGCTTGAAAAACGATCCGCATGCCGTATTCCGAAAACTTTCCGAGGAGCGTTTGAGGAAGCTTGGGTGAGGGGCGGAATTCTGACTTCTGACTTCTGGATTCTTTCCATGCTAGCGTTACAGCTTAAGAGATGACCACGACGACTGAAGGCATCCGTTCGGACACCAGCTTTTTTGGGCATCCGCGCGGGCTGGCCACGCTGTTCTTCGTCGAGATGTGGGAGCGCTTCAGCTATTACGGGATGCGCGCGCTCCTGATCCTCTTCATGACCGCGAGCGTGGCTAAGGGCGGCCTGGGTTTCCCCGTGGTCAAAGCGGGCGCCATTTACGGCTTCTACACGGCGATGGTTTATTTAATGAGCCTGCCGGGCGGATGGGTTGCCGATCGCATCTTCGGGCAACGGCGAGCGGTGCTGTATGGCGGAATTCTGATCATAGCGGGACAGTTTTTTCTGATGAGTCCAGGCGTGGCAGGATTCTATGCCGGGCTGGGGTTGTTGATTTTTGGCACCGGACTGCTGAAGCCCAACGCCAGCACCATGGTGGGACAGCTTTATTCCCAGGGCGATCGCCGGCGCGATTCGGGCTTCTCCATCTACTACATGGGGATCAATTTGGGAGCCATGATTGCGCCGCTACCCATCGGATGGGTGGGTGAGCGGATCGGATGGCGGCTAGGTTTCGGTCTGGCGGGTTTGGGGATGTTGCTGGGGCTGATCCAATACACGTTCGGCGCTAAGACCCTGGGGGACGCCGGACTCCATCCAGTTGCGCCGGAAAGCCCGGAAGCCGGCAGGCGTCTCAAGCGCAATGTTGGCTGGAGTGCCGTGGCGGCTGCGTTGGTTCTGGGAGCGATTGGATTGCTGGCCGGGACGGGCCGCTTGGAACTCACCGCGCAAAGCGTATCCACGGGGCTTGGCTTGGTCTTGATTATCGTGTCGGTGGGAATCTTCGCCTGGTTGCTGTTGGGCCGCGGTTGGTCTGTGACGGAGCGCAAACGGTCGGGCGCGATTTTGGTTCTGTTCGTCGCATCCGCGGTGTTTTGGGCAGCCTATGAGCAGGCCGGCTCGTCCCTCAGTCTCTTTGCCGAGCGCAGCACCAATCGCGTGGTCTTCGGATTCGATTTCCCGGCTAGCTGGTTCCAATTCGTGCCGGCGATGTTCGTGATGATTCTGGCGCCGATTTTCGCCTGGCTGTGGATCGCGTTGGGCAAGCGGGAGCCGTCCAGCCCGGCCAAGTTTACCCTGGCTTTGATATTCGGAGGCATTGCATTCGCAATTCTGGTTCCAGCGGCCAGGGCCACGTTGACCGGGGCACTGGTGTCGCCGTGGTGGCTGTTGGGCACCTATTTTTTGCAAACTGTGGGCGAAATGTGCCTGAGCCCGGTAGGCTTGAGCGCGATGACCAAGCTGGCGCCCGCGCGCGTGGCGGGTATGATGATGGGTTTGTTCTTCGTATCGATCAGCATCGGCGATTACCTGGCGGGGACTGCGGCGTCACTTTATGAATCGATGCCGCTGCCGACATTGTTCGGAGTGGTCGCCGCAATTTCATTCGGAGCGGCGGTGGTGCTGGCGTTACTGATCAAGCCGACAGTCAAGCTGATGTCGGGCGTGAATTAGCGAGTAAGCAACGGTGGAGCGCCTGGCATTGCCGCGTTGGAGCGCCAAAGAGGAGCTGGCATGAACGCGTTCCGGATCGCCGTGTTGGCTGCGCTTGCGGTCTCCTTGTTCGGACAGGGCAAACCTAAAGACGTCGATGGCTGGGACCAGATCAAATGGGGCATGACGATCGCCGACGTCCGCTCGGCCTACCACATCGAAGCTCCCCCTGAGAGCAAGGACAATTGGATACTGCTCGACCTTAAGCCGGTCAAAATGGGCGAGGTCGAGATGGGCGTGCAAATTGGCGCCAGACAGGGCAGCGAAAAGATTGCCTCCGTTCGGCTATGGTCCCATTTCGGGCTGGCGAGTTCCGCGCCGGGGGCCGGATCGCAGGATTTCGATACGCTCCGGACTCCGCTCATCCAAAAGTACGGCCACCCAGCGAATGAGGAGACCAAGCGAGGGGAGAATTTTCGCCTCATCCGAACTATTCTTTGGACATTCCCTTCCACTTCCATTGTTCTTTCGTTGGAACAATCGGCGTCTTTACCGAATCTCGGCAATATCGACCTGGACTACACAGCGAAAAATTAGCGGCGCGCGGGCACCTACAATACAGGGATGGCTCCGCTGCGGGGATCGTTTTGGGTGTTCGTGCTATACGACGTGGCCGAGGAGATCCGCATCGAGAAACTGCGTGATCTGGTGGGTGCGGACACCGCGCGGCCGCAGCCCAGTTTTAAGCATCCGGCGCCGGAGTACGTGCGCTTCGAGCGTCCGCCGGCTATCGAGTACCCGGAGCCCATTGCGCTCGAGAGCGGCGAAAAGTTCGAGGCTCGAATCAAGTACTTCGACTACGGCGTGGCCAGCGTCGAGTTGAAGATGGAATTTGAGGCGGATTGGGAGCAATTGATCCGGCTGTCGAACCGCTGGATTCTCGCGCCTGAGATCGAGCGGCGGACGGCGGAGCTAATCCAGTCGCGCTTGGAGCGCGCGGCGCCGGCATTGGTGCAGGCTTATCCAGCACGGTTGAGCGAAGATTACTACATCATCCATTTGCGCGAGGCGCTGGATGAAGATGGCCACGCGCTGACGGCTCCGGTGATGCTGGCCAGGCGCGGAGAGCAGATCGCGCAGATTGTGCGCGGCGAATCGCAGCCCTTGGCGGAGAGCGAGCGGCGGGAAGTGCTGCAGAGCAGCCTGTCGTATTATCCGACCGATTTGCTGGTCACTGGCTGGGTGGCGGCGCTGGTTTACGACACCATGGAGGGCGCCGAGCCGACTATTCAGTTGCTCGAATACGCCAACACGCAGTTGCTCGAGTTCCGGCATTACGACGATGTTCTGACGCGCGTTCTGGAAAATGTTTATAAGACGCTGGAGCATCGCGGGGGATTGTTCCGGCGCTGGAGAATGGCGGGCGAAGCCGAGCGGTTGAATACGCTGCGTCTGGACGTGCGGGAGCTGACCGAGCGTACCGATAACGCGATCAAGTTCCTGAGCGACATGTTTTATGCGCGGGCCTATAAGATCGCGGCCGCTCGCGTAGGCGTCACCGACTATCGCAATTTGGTGGAAGAGAAGCTGCGGACGGCGGGTGAATTGTACGAGTTCATGACGAACGAGTTCCATCAGGCGCGGGCGTTCGTGCTGGAGGCGATGGTGGTGGCGATCCTGGTGATCGAGCTCTTTTCGCTGTTTCGGGGCGGGCACTAGCGCTCGGGTAGTGGGCTTCTTTCAATTCTCCGCCAAGGAGAGACACGCTTCATGCCAGATGCCCGGAATACCCTCGATCACGTAAAGTTCGTCGCCCCCGTGGTAGAACGCCACGGAGCTGACGCTACCCTGATTGGAGGCAAATGATAATTGCTCATCCGTGATCGGATTATGAAGCCGCCATGTCCTCTTGAACTCTTCGAGTCGTTTTATATCGGCTATTTGTACGTAAGTGCCAGGCGGGAACTCTTCTCGGTAGAGGCCCTTTGTGCTTCCCATGCGGAACGATTGTATCAACTACGCCGGTCTTTCTAACCCCGGCGCGGAGGCGAAACTTGTTTGCGGTATTCTGGGTCAGACTTAACGGAAACAGATGCCAGCGCTCGGGGCGACGGGGTTAACAGGTAAGTATGTCCTCGCTCCTGGAGAAAGCCCTGGAAAAGGTGGTCGCCTTGCCTCCAGAGGAGCAAGATGCGATAGCGGCTCAGATTTTGGCTTCGCTGGCAGACGAAGAAGCCTGGAAGAAACGCTTTGTCGAGAAGCGTGATGTGATCCGCCGCGTGGCACGAGAGGCCCTTCGCGAAGACGAGCGGGGCAAGACGCTGCCATTGAGCGATCTCCCTTAAGTGCGGTCGCTGGTCACAAATAAATTCTGGCGCTTATTTTCCGATCTGCCTGCAAGCAAAGCATCCGGGCCTCCAATTCAAAAAACTGGAAGGCCAGGAAGATATTTATTCGGCGCCAATCGGGCTCGGATCATTCTGCCGCATCGATGACGACAAGGAGATAGTGATCTTGTTGGCTAAGACGCCGAGCCATGGGTCGGGCGCGGAACAGACAAGAGTGATAACCCCACGTGGCGCCGTCCGTGAGAGGCATATAAGCCTCGGACAACGCGGCCGGGCAGTTAACGGCAGCTAGACCGTAAGTACGCCGGCAACAAAATGAGCGCTTTTGGAGATTGCCTTCGCACTAATTCCTTCCGAGCACCGTCCGGTTGACTTAAGAATTGGTAACCAAATAGCTTGCATGAAGGTCAGAGAGGTAATCAAGCTGGTCGAAGCTGACGGCTGGAGGATCGTCCGGACTCGCGGAAGTCATAGGCACTATCACCACCCCTCCAAAGTAGGGATCGTTACGATTGCGGGTCATCCCTCCGAGGACCTCGATCCTGGCACACGGGCGGCTATACTGAAACAAGCGGGGCTGAAGAAATGAAATACACCGTATTGTACTCGCCAACATCCACCGGGTACAGCGCCCATGTCCCAGATTTGCCGGGATGCATCGGTGCGGCGGCAACGCTCGAAGACACCAGGCGCCTGATGAAAGAAGCCATCGAAGGACATCTGGAATGCATGCGTGAGTTCGGATATGCGATTCCGGAGCCGACCACTGTCGCGGAGCAAGTAGAGATTCCTGTCTAGGAGACGTCTTTACGCGCGGTGCAATTGTCTCCACGCCGTGGGGCGTCTTGTGCTAAAATTTTTGATGGATTTGTAGATTCCGGTCCCTCCGCCGATTTCAACTTTGTCCTCTTAAACAAGCGGGTTGCCGTGTGACGACGTAGGCGGGAGGGATTTGGGTTCTGGACAGGTGGCCGAGTGGTTAATGGCAGCAGACTGTAAATCTGCCGCTCCTTGCGAGCTACGGAGGTTCGAATCCTCCCCTGTCCACCAGAAAAGGTTTCGGCCGTTGTAGCTCAGCTGGTAGAGCGCGTCCTTGGTAAGGACGAGGTCACCGGTTCAATCCCGGTCAACGGCTCCACTTCTTCATTGAGGTTTACGACGAGGTTTACGACGAGAGGGCTCTCAAGATAAGGTTCTGACATGGCGAAGGAAAAATTTGACCGCAGCAAGCCGCATGTGAATATCGGGACGATCGGGCACATCGATCATGGCAAGACGACGTTGACGGCGGCCATCACCAAGGTATTGTCCAAGCACAACCCGAAAAACAAGTTCCGCTCGTTCGATTCGATCGACAATGCGCCGGAAGAAAAGGCGCGTGGTATCACGATCGCGGTGGCGCACGTGGAGTATGAGACGGCCAACCGGCATTACGCGCACGTGGATTGCCCGGGCCATGCCGACTACATCAAGAACATGATCACCGGCGCGGCGCAGATGGATGGCGCCATTCTGGTGGTTGCGGCGACAGACGGACCGATGCCGCAAACGCGCGAGCATATCCTGCTGGCTCGCCAGGTGGGCGTGCCGTCGATCGTCGTCGCGCTGAACAAAGTGGACATGGTGGACGACGCCGAGCTGCTGGAACTGGTGGAGCTGGAAGTTCGCGAACTGCTGAGCAAGTATGAGTTCCCGGGCGACGATCTGCCGGTGGTGCGGGTGAGCGCGCTCGGAGCATTGAACGGGGAAGAGAAGTGGGAAAAGTCGGTGGACGAGCTGATGGCGAAGGTGGACGAGTATGTTCCGATGCCGGCTCGCGATATCGACAAGCCGTTCCTGATGCCGGTGGAAGATATTTTCTCGATTCAGGGCCGCGGCACGGTGGTGACGGGGCGCATCGAGAAGGGAATCTGCAAGGTCGGCGAGGAAATGGAGATCGTGGGCTTCAAGGACACGCGCAAGACGGTGGTCACGGGCGTGGAAATGTTCAAGAAGCTGTTGGATGAAGGGCGCGCGGGAGACAACGTCGGATTGCTGCTGCGCGGTATTGAGAAAGACGACGTGGAGCGCGGGCAGGTGATTGCGAAGCCTGGATCGATCAAGCCGCACAAGAAGTTCAAGGGCGAGATCGTGGTGCTGACCAAGGAAGAGGGCGGGCGTCATACGCCGTTCTTCAAGGGATACCGGCCGCAGTTTTATTTCCGGACCACGGACGTGACGGGTGTGGCGGAGTTGCCGGCGGGGACCGAGATGGTGATGCCGGGCGACAACGTGGGATTGGTGATCGAGCTGATTACGCCGGTGGCCATGGACAAGGGATTGCGATTTGCGATCCGCGAAGGCGGCCGGACGGTGGGCGCGGGAACCGTGACGGAGATTATTGAATAGAAGAATTCAGAATTCGAGAATTCAGAATTCAGAATGGTTGAGCGTCGGCATTCTGGATTCTGACTTCTGGATTCTGGCTTCTTGCGACCGAAGGGAGCGAAGGAATGCGCGAAATCATTACAATGCAATGCACCGAGTGCAAACGCAAGAACTATAGCAAGACCAAGAACAAGAAGACCAAGACCGAGCGGCTGGAGTTGAAGAAGTTCTGCGCCTTTTGCCGTTGCCATCGGGCACATAGGGAAATTAAGTAAGAGTGAGAAATCAAGTAGACTGAATGTAGAAGCTGCCCGAGTAGGGGCATAGGCTAACGGTAAACCAGCGGTCTCCAAAACCGCCTTTGGGGGTTCAAATCCCTCTGCCCCTGCCATCTCAGTCAGAGCGAGGAAATCTTAAAGAACATGGCTACCGCACAAATTCAGGAAGGCGACGAGGGGAGTTTCATCCAGCGGGCGTCCAGTTGGCCCGTCGGGGTGAAGAACTACTTCGAAGAGCTGCAGACCGAGATGAAGCGTGTGACGTGGCCCTCCTGGAAGCAGGTTCGCGCCACCACGGTGGTGGTGATTATCGCCGTGTTCGCGTTCGCGGCGTATTTCGCGGTGATTGACCAGATCTTCCTGAGTCTCATCAACAAGCTGTTTAACGCGTTCACCAAGTAAGTGAGAGAGACGTAAGTGAGAGAGCCCATGGCGGACGAAGAAACTAACAATCCAGAAGAGAACGGGCACACTGCCGAGACTCCCGATGCGGCTGAAGCTGCTCCCGCGGCGGCCGCCGTTGCCGACGGCAAGAACTGGTACATCATCCACACCTACTCGGGGTTCGAGCAAAAGGTGGCGGATTCCTTGCGAAGCCGCGCTCAGGCCTTCGGCTTTGACCACCAGATCGGCGAACTGCTGATTCCGACCGAAGAAGTGGTTGAACTGCGCGGCGGCAAAAAGGTCACCAGTAAGCGTTTGCTCTATCCCGGATACGTGATGGTGCAAATGGAAATGAACGATCAGTTGTGGCACGAGGTGAAGAACACGCCGCGCGTCACCGGGTTCGTCGGCGGGGGCAATAGCCCGGTGCCGCTGACGGCCGACGAAGTGAATTCGATTTTGTTCCGGCAGCAGACTTCCGCCGAGCGCCCGCGTCCGAAGATGAACTTCGAGAAGAACGAGATGGTGCGCATCAACGATGGTCCGTTCGCCAACTTCTCCGGCAAGGTGGACGAAATCAATCCGGAGCGCAATACTCTGCGAGTGCTGGTGACCATTTTTGGCCGCAACACCCCGGTGGAGCTGGATTTCCTGCAAGTGGAAAAGTTATAGAAGCATTGAGATAGAAGACACGAGACAACATGGCAAAGAAAATTACCGATTACGTGAAGCTGCAGATCCCTGCGGGTAAGGCTACGCCGGCGCCGCCGGTGGGAACCGCGCTCGGTCCCAAGGGCGTGAACATCATGGAGTTCTGCAAGGGCTTCAACGCTAAGACTTCGGCCAAGGATCAGGAAGGCCTGATCATTCCGGTGGTCATCACTATTTATAGCGACCGCAGCTTCACCTTCATCACCAAGACGCCTCCGGTGCCGGTGCTGATCAAGCGCGCGGTGAATCTGGCCAAAGGCTCGGCTGAGCCGAACAAGAACAAGGTGGGCAAGATCACCGAGGCACAGGTCGAAGAGATCGCCAAGATCAAGATGCCGGATCTGAACTGCTTTGACGTCGCGGCGGCGGTACGCAGCGTCAAGGGGACGGCGCGCAGCATGGGCGTGGACGTAGTCTAGAGCCCGCGCAACCTCTCCAACTCTTTCAACATTCCCGGATCTTCTTTGACTTCAGCGATTGGTCGCAATTGTTCCTCAATGTAGGACCAATCGAGTCGACTCCCGTTTCGGAGCGCAACCCCTTCTGCGTCGCGAATATCGAGTGCACGGCCTGCAAACAACTTCAAAACCACTAGGTCCTCGGCGGAGCAGGAGCGAAGCTCGACCCCGGGCGCGGCAGTGAACAGCGTAGCCCGATCTATGAGGCACTCCTCATAGGGGAGAGCGCCCAATAAAACATCGATGCCCACCCCTCCAGCGCCGACGAGTAGGAGCACGCGGTGGCGTAAGGCATATTCTCTAGCATCCTGAATCCGAGCGGCATACTTCTCCAGCAGCGGGTCGATTATCCGTTCCTCATGCCCGAAACCTGCTAGCACCGTAAGATCGGCGTCACGAGTGACACGCGGCTCGCCCCAGCGCTGAACCGCTAATCCGCCGATGAAGCACGATCGCCAGCCTCGCGAGTCGCAGAATTCCTGAAGTTGCCGGGCAACCTCAAAGAGATCGTTCATCGAGGCAGCTTAGCCAGCCACTCGTGGAGTTCGACGAGCCCTGACGAGGGATCCGGAGGGACGTTGCGAACGGCGTAGTTAAAAGCCCCTTCTAGGCAGGCAATCGTTTCCAGTGTGTCGAGTTCCTTCACTTCTTTTCGCCGGATGGCCTCGAGGGCTGGCCCGGCTTCCTTCCAGGTCTCAACCCAGCGGCGCATCGCCTCGCGTTCGTCCATAATTCTATTATCAGGTCTCATCAATCTGGGGTGGCTGGTCGCTATCCCAGAGCAGTGTCAAGGCTCAAAGCGAGGCAGTAACAAATCGTGATAGAATTCTCAGCCGATCGGCAACCGAGGACGTACATCGAAATGATCAAGCGAACTTTGGCCCTCGTGTTCCAGAATCAGGACGGGTCGTCGACCAGAGACCTGCCGGACCGGCGCGTGATCCCGATCTTCGCTGGTAACCCGAACGACTAAAGAAACGACTAAAGAAGGGGGATCATCATGCCTGTTCTACGAAAGATCTTTGGGATAAGTATCGCGATCGCAGTCGCCCTGGCGGTCAGCGACCCGTCATCGGCCTTTGCACAAGCAGGAGGCTCTGCACCTGCGGCGCCGGCTCAGGGTGGCCCGGGTGCGGGCGCCGAAGGCGGTGGACCAGGTGGCGGCCGCAGAGGTCGACCCCGCGGGCCGGAGTACACCCCGGCACCCGGTGCGAAGGACCTGAAAGCAGTCCTTTTCAACTGGGCCTGGTATATGGGCATGCTCCGAAGCAGCGAGGAGCGAGACCTGATCATGACGCTTGAGTACCAGGGCAAGGGCACCATTCAAGTGGACGGGCAGCCCTGCAACCTAACGAAGTATCGAACCAGCATCAGCTACCAGACGTCAGGCGAGCGGATTCAGTACACGGGCACTCGGCCCAATGGCCAGGCGTGCTCTAACGTCGAAGTCCTCAGTGGAGCGTATGCCTGGAACGAAGACATTCCCGGTGCCGAACTCGTTCCCGGTAAAGGCAAGGCGACGCCCATGCCCGCCACTGTCGAGGAACGGATGATTCGCCTGTGGGCCAGTCCTCAGGGTGCGTTCAAGGGCGCGATGGCGGGGATAAGCGATCCACCGGAAATGGCGCCCAGGCCGCAACGGGTACCTGCTGACGTAGCGATGGCCGGGAAAACCTCCGTGGCATGGGAGGGCAATAAGCCCGTGGTGACGTTCCCGATTCCCGGCGTTCCCAATGCGATTGCAACCGCGA
Organism: Bryobacterales bacterium; assembly: GCA_963781905.1. Lineage (GTDB taxonomy): Bacteria > Acidobacteriota > Terriglobia > Bryobacterales > Bryobacteraceae > Palsa-89. The sequence continues at coordinate 1,187,678 of CAWAHZ010000010.1, read as the reverse complement.
CGCTCAACGACAAGTTCATGGCGGAGCGCGTGGTGGTGAAGCAGGGAGCGAAGACTTACGAGTTCACCTACAGCAACTATAAAGACTGGAACAATCCCCTGAATCCGGCGGAGGCGTTCTATGCGGGCAGGATGATCGAGAAACAGAACGGCGCCGTGGTCCGCGACATTACGACGACGCTGACGGAAACGGGACAGATGTATGTCGTGATGCCGGTTCCGGCAAGCGTCCGGGCGGCGATCCAGCCAACCAATCAGCCTCCCAACTGGACACTAAATACGTACGCATCGGCCGCACCGGCGACGCAGGCCGCAGCCGCCGCCGTAACCCCGCGGATGGCCGATGGACATCCGGATATGACAGGAAACTGGGATCGTCCCCCTCTTGCAATTACGGGTAGTGGCACCCGCCGATGTGGTCCAACGCAGGTGCCGGGTGGGGGCATCAACGTCGGCGTCGGCTGCACAACCGCGCAAGACAACTTCTGGGTGGATTATGAGTGGATCTCGCCCTCGCGCTTTGGGCCGAGTCATCCCATGTACAAACCCCAGTTTTGGGACAAGATTCAGGAGCTCGATCAGTGGACGAACAAGTACGATCCAGTCATGACCTGTCAGCCGCTGGGACTCCCGCGGCAGGGTACTCCGAACCGCATTGTCCAGTCGCCAACTGACATCATCTTCTTCTATGGAGGGAGTAGCGATTACGGCGGCGGAAACTTCGAATACCGCGACATCCCGACCGACGGCCGAGCGCGCCAAAAAACGGTCGAAGACTTTTACTACGGGCTTCCGATGGGTAAATGGGAGGGCGACACGCTGGTGATCGATTCCACCAACTTCACCGATACCACCTGGTACGGACGCGGCGGCCTGGTTCATTCCGCCGACCTGCACATCGTTGAGAAGCTGACTCGGAAGGGCGATGAAATTGTTTACCAGATGACCATCGAGGACCCAGACGACCTCATCGAGCCTTGGGTGATGCCGGACAGAATTCTGCGGGCGCGTCCAGGCCCACCACAAATCATCCATGAGCGCGCGAATTGCGAGGTCTACGAGACCAAGGACATCACTACTCAGTTTCGCCACTAATCGTTCTGTATGGAGCCTTCGGCTAAGAACCTGCCCATCACGGCAGATTCTTAAAACGAGATTTTGGCCGACAGTTGAAACTCGCGCGGCGTGCCGCGGCCCGTCGCGTAATTGCTGATTGTGGTGGTGATCACCCCAAAGTTGCCGGCGGACACGTCCGCGTTGGGCGCTCCAAACTGAGCCCGGTTGAACACGTTGAAGGCATCGGCGCGCAAACGCAAACTGATTCGCTCGGTGAGCGATACGTATTTCGAGAGACCCAGATCCAATTGGGAAATCCCCGGCGCACGGAACGCGTTGCGCCCCAGATCCCCGAAGGTCTGGCTAGTGGGCGTAGAGAAAGCGGCGGCATTAATCCAGTCCTTGGGAGTGGATCCGCCGGGCGGCGTGAGCGAAACACCAGGAACGTAGTTGGGCCGCTCCTCGCCGCTGATGGCAAACAGACCCGGAACGGACCCATTGGAACGATCTACGGTGATGTTCACCGGCAAGCCCGATTGTGCCGTCCCGATCGCGCTCAATTCCCAATTTCCCAATATGCTGCGAGCCAGGCCGGGATTGCTGGCGTACGGCTTGCCAGCGCCGAAAGGCAATTGATACACAGCGGAAAGATTGAACATCAGCCGTACGTCGTCATCGCTGCTGCCTTTGTCGCAGGACCTGCAGAACGAATCCTGCGGCGTATCGGACTCGCCCCCGCCGATGCTCCCGTCGTTGATGGAGTGAGACCACATAAAGTTGGACGAGAGCAAGACTCCGTTTTGGAAGGCCCTACGAACATTCAGTTGCAAGGCTTCGAAAGTGCTGTTGCCCACGTCCCCGCGCCATGAAACCGGACCAAATGCCGGATAGGGCGCGACACCCGTTCCCGGATTTACGAGATTCGCGTAGGTGGTAGTCAAAACGTCGGTGCCTTTATTACCCACGTAAGATGCGGTTCCCACGATGTTCCAGGGCAGCTTCTGCTGAACGGATGCAGTCCAGGCGGCGACGTAATCGTCCTTGCGGTTGCGATCCAGGTCGCGCGGCGATACCACTCCCAAGCCGCCTTGTTCCGCATAAATCAGATACGGCGTCAAAGGAAAAGAAAGCCCCGGGAATGCCGTGTTACTGAACGAGTAGCGATCCACGACGTTCGAGATCGGCAGATTCTGGTCGTCCTCCTGCCCGTCGGTGTGGTAAATGCCGGCGCCCACCCGCACCACCGTGTCGCCATGGGACCATGCAATTCCCAGCCTCGGGTCGAAGTCGTCATACCGCGGATGGAAGAACGAATAGGTCTTGGGACAATAGCCGCCGCAGGTGCCAAAATCGAATGGCACATCGTCATTGTCGATGGCGTGGAAGGCATTGAAGAAGTTGTAGCGCAGCCCGGCCGTGACCGTCAGATTGCTCGTGACCTTCCATTCGTCCTGAACGTAACCCCAGTATTGTGTTTTGCGCTGTCTTACCAGCGGAAGGATCGCGGTGTAGGATGCGGTCCCCATGTCGTTGTTCAAGAAGTTTGGGATTGAAGTATAGGTCAAGGTTCCGTTCTGCGACGTACCCTGATTCATCAGCAGCCAGCGGATCTCGAATCCGAGCTTCAGCGTGTGTTTCCCTTTGGACCACACCACGTCATCGATAAGGTCGAAGCTCTTGGACGGGTAATCGGTAGTAGAGGCGCCGGTCAGAGAACTGAATCCGGACACGCTGACGCCAAACGGAACCGGCGACAGATTCGCCGTGTGATATAACGTCTGATTCACTCCAAACTTTACGTCGTTCACCAGCGTAGGCGTGAAGACGTGCATGTACTCGGCCACCCCGTTGTTGAATTTCGTGTCGATCCCGGTTAACGCCGCGAGATTTCCGGTGGGAGTGCGTTCCACCGCCTCATCGGAGTTGAAGCGCAGGAACGCCGTGTCCCGGTCCGAGAAGTGTTGATCCACCCGGATCATCCCGGAGTCTTCGTTATCCACCTGCCTGCCGGGCGCCACATAATTCCAAACGTTCGGCTTCGACGTGGGTGACGTCCCCAGCGGATACGCGTTCAGGATCTGCAGCAGCGCGGGCGATGTCGCAGCGGCCTCCGCCAGAAAACTCGGGCTGGGCACCAAACCGATCTGCGTGCCATCCAGCCTCTGCCGCAGGCCTTCGTAATTGGCGTAGAAGAACGTTTTATCGTGCACGATGGGGCCGCCGAAGCCGGCGCCGAATTGGTTCAGCAAGAACGGATTCGCCGAGGGCCCGTTGAAGGGCGTGCGTGCTTCCAAAGCGTCGTCCCTGAAGTAATCGAATAGATCACCGTGAAATGTGTTGGTTCCCGATGGGGAAACTACGGCAACTTGGCCGCCTGCTGTGCCGCCTTGTACATCCGCTCCGAAATTTTGGGACTGCACTTGAAACTGGTTGATGGAGTCCAACGGCACATTCAGCCGCATGTACTCTCGTTGCTCCTGATTGTAAACAGCGGTAGCGTCCACGCCGTCCAGCGTCAGGTTATTGTCATCCAGACCGTGGCCGGCGAAGCGGATGGTCCGCTGATCGCCCGCTCCGTTGTCGATCGCGCCGGGAACGAGCGAGGTCAATGTCGCCCAGTTGCGCCCATTGATCGGAAGCTCGTTCACCTGCTCCTGCTCCACGGCAGCGCCCACTTTAGCGTCAACTCTGTCGAGCTGCACCAGGGGTTCGGTGATGGTGGCTTGTTGAACCGCTCCCGCCACGTCCAGAATCGCGTTCAGCGTCCGGGTCTGCCCCACGATCTGCTCCACGCGCTCGGCTCGAAAAGTCGAGAATCCGTCTTTCGAAATCTGAACCGAGAAGGTTCCCGCCGGTAAGTCAACCAGTTCGTAATTGCCCTGCGACGTCGTTTCTGCTTCCCGCTGCAGTCCGGTAGTGGTTTGTGTGATCCGCACCCTGGCCTGCGGGATGCGTTTGCCCTGCTGATCGGCTACCGAACCGGCGAGCGTGGAACCAGCAACTTGCGCCCAAGCCGCTGGGCAGAGCGAAATCAGTAGCGCCGAAACTATAGCGAACGAACGAAAGACAGAAATTTTCATGGAATCGCTAAGGACCTTGATTGGGAGGAAAAAGATTGGGAGGAAAAATTGAAACCATGGAGACGCGATCCGTCTTCACAGTATAGCCACTGAGCCAGTGGGGCAGAGCAGTAGACAAACCCTGTTTCAGTCTGGTAACGTTATAGAAGCGCTAAAACGCAATACATCTTAAATCTCAGTGGGAGGCAGGGGTCTTTAGGTTTAGTCTCTGCCGTCTGCACCAATGAGGGAGTATGTCGAAACACGGTAAGAAGTTCGAAGCTGCGTCCAAACAAGTAGAGCAACGCCCCTACACCCTCAACGACGCGGTTCCTCTAGTCCAAAAGGTCAAGTTCACCAAGTTCGACGAAACGGTTGAGCTGCACATGCGCCTGGGCGTGGATCCCAAGCACGCCGACCAGATGGTGCGCGGCACCGTGGTTCTTCCCAACGGTCTGGGTAAATCGAAAAAAGTTCTGGTAATCGCCTCTGGCGACAAGCTGCGCGAGGCGGAAGCGGCCGGCGCCGACTTGTTCGGCGGCGAAGAGATGGTGGCCAAAATTCAAGGCGAGAGCTGGACCGATTTTGACGCCGTCATCGCCACGCCGGACATGATGCGATCGGTCGGGCGTCTCGGCAAGGTACTCGGACCGCGCGGTTTGATGCCCAACCCCAAAACCGGGACCGTCACCACCGACATCGCAACCGCGGTGCGGGAAGTGAAGGCCGGTAAAGTGGAATTTCGCGTCGACAAGACCGGCGTCATCCATGTGCCCTGCGGCAAGGTGAGTTTCGAAACCAGCAAGCTGCTGGAAAACGCCGACAGCCTGATCCAGGCCGTCATCAAGGCTAAGCCCGCGGCGGCCAAAGGCAAGTACGTCAAGAGCGTGACCATCTGCTCCACCATGGGCCCGGGCGTCCATCTGGACGTCACGGCCTTCAACGCGAAGCAGATCTGACGGAGTACACCATGAAGAAGAAATCGGACAAAGAAAAAGATCTGGAAGCGCTGAAGAAGGATTTCGAAAAGGCGCAGAACATCTTCGTTACCAGCTTCGAGAAGCTGACCGTCCAGCAGGATTTCGAACTGCGCAAATCAGTGCGCGGCGCGGGCGGAGATTACAGGGTCGTCAAGAACAACCTGGCGGAGAAGGCGTCGCAAGGAACTCCGGCGGAAGACCTCATGGCGCATCTAGTGGGCATGACGTCCATGGCTTACACCAACAAGGATCCGGTGGCGCTGGCTAAAGCGCTGACCACCTATGCGAAGGCCAATCCGACTTTCACCTTCAAGGCTGGGATGGTGCAAGGCCGCGCGATCGACGTTAAGTCGATTCAAGAGCTGGCCGCGCTTCCACCGCGCGAGGAGATTTTAGCGAAGGTTCTTTTCCTGATTCAAGCATCGGCGCAGCGGTTGGTCACAACGCTCGGAGGCGTGGGGCGCAACCTGGCGGTGGTTGTCGATCAGGGTGTCAAGGAAAACAAGTTTTCACAATAAGCAGAATTGAAAAGGGAGTAGAGGAAACAAGATCATGGCGGACATCAACGCGATTGCGGAACAGATTCAAGGGCTGACGTTGCTCGAAGCATCGCAGCTGGTTAAATTGCTCGAGGAAAAGCTGGGCGTCTCGGCTGCGGCGGCTACCGTGGCGGCGGCTCCGGCGGGCGGCGGAGCGGCGGCTGCACCCGCTGCCGAAGAGAAAACCGAGTTCAACGTGATCCTGACCGCGGCCGGCGCGAACAAGATCAACGTCATCAAAGCGGTGCGTGAAGTCACCAACCTGGGGCTCAAGGAAGCCAAGGATCTGGTGGACGGCGCGCCCAAGCCGATCAAAGAGGGCGTTAACAAGGAAGAAGCCGAGACCATCCGGAAGAAGTTTACCGATGCCGGTGCCACGGTCGAAGTAAAATAACCGCTGTCGCGGTTGTTTTTGGCTGCTGTGCCGCTGGATGCCCGTCACCCGGCGGCGTTTGTAGCTTATTGGAACCATTGGGGCGGGTGGCCCCATTTGTCCAGCCCTAAGGCCCGATTTGACGAAAGTTAGATCGGTCTGTTAAAGTTATATTGTTACTGGCCGGAGACCGACCCGGATTCTTGCTCTTGTGAACCAAACATCCTGTGGATTTGGTGTGCCTTCTCTTGAGAGGGGCACAGGGCTTTGCCATGCTCATTTTTGCCTCACCCGGCGTGTATGGCTACGGTCTTCCGATGCTGGCTGTCTAGTGTCCCGCGTTCGATCTTCCCCTCAAGCCTTTGGCTCGCAATCCGGGCCGAGGCGTCCTTGAACCGAGGCGGGAAGGCGGCAGCGGTTTTTGTTCTTCGAATGAGTCGAGAGACCATCGGCCGTAGGAGTAAAAATGGAAAATCTGGCTAACGTCGTTACGCGCGAGCGAATGGATTTCTCCCGTATCAAGACTTCCATCCCGATCCCTAATCTGATTGAAGTTCAGAAGAAATCATACGAGCGGTTTTTGCAGATGGACCTGCTTCCCGGAGAACGGGAAGACACTGGCCTGCAGAGCGTGTTCAACTCTGTTTTTCCGATTTCGGACTTCCGCGGGTTAAGCCAGCTGGAGTTCGTGGATTACGCCATTGGCAATTGGGAGTGCAAGTGCGGAAACCTGAAGGGGCTGCATCACCTGCGTTCCACCTGCCGCAATCCCAGTTGCGGCGCCACCATCAAGACCGATCCGTTCCATGTCGGCGACGTGCTCTGCCACCGCTGCGGAACGTTCAATAAGAATATCGTCACCTTCTGCAACCGCTGCGGCGACCCGGTGGGTTTGCAGCTGAAATACGACGTGGCCGAATGCGAAGAGCGCGGCATGACCTACGCTGCGCCCCTCAAGGTGACCATCCGGCTGACGGTTTACGATAAGGACGCCGAAACCGGCGTCAAGACCGTCCGGGATATCAAGGAGCAAGAGGTCTTCTTCGGCGAAATTCCGCTGATGACCGACAACGGCACCTTCATCATCAACGGCACCGAGCGCGTCATCGTATCGCAGTTGCACCGCTCGCCCGGCGTGTTCTTCGAGCGGGTTCCGGCCCAGGGTTATTTCCTCGGCAAAATCATTCCTTACCGTGGAAGCTGGGTCGAATTCGAGTACGACAACAAGAATCTGCTGTACGTTCGTATCGACCGCAAACGCAAATTCTACGGCACCGTTTTCCTGCGCGCGTTGGGATTGAAGAGCGACGCCGAGATTCTGAAGGCCTTCTATAACGTCAGCGAAATCGCCATCAAGGACAAGAAGCTGTTCTGGAAGGTCTCCGACAGCCTGGTCGGCCTGAAGCTTTCCAAGGCCATCGCGACAAAGAACGAAACCATCGTTCCGCAGGGACGCAAGATCACGAAAAGTCTCTTCGAGGCGATTCTCAAGGCCAAAATCGAGCAAGTTGAAGTGGATCGCACCGATCTGCAGGGAGCTTACATCGCCGCCGACGTGATCGACATGTCTACCGGCGAAGTGCTGGTCGAAGCGAACCAGGAGCTCGTCAACGTAGATAAGGTGATGGACAACGGCATCACGTCGTTCGAGGTGTTCTTCCCCGAGCGCGACGACGTGGGGAACGTGGTTTCGGTCACGCTCAGAAAAGATCCGGTCAAGAGCCAGAACGACGCGCTGCTCGAAATCTACCGCAAGCTGCGTCCCGGCGATCCGCCCACGCTCGATACCGCCACCCAATTGTTCCAGGGCATGTTCTTCGACCCGCGCAAGTACGACTTTTCGCGCGTGGGCCGCATGAAGTTCAATATCAAGCTGTACGACAAAATCGAGGCCGCGCCGCTCGACAAACGTACGCTCGATCAGAAGGACTTCATCGACACCATCAAGTACCTGCTGAAGCTGCGCCGCGGCATTGGCGCCGTCGACGACATCGATCATCTTGGCAATCGCCGCGTTCGCGCGGTGGGCGAGCTGCTCGAAAATCAGTTCCGCATCGGCTTGGTGCGCATGGAGCGCGCCATTAAAGAGAAGATGTCGGTGTACCAGGAAATGTCGACGGCCATGCCGCACGACCTGGTGAACGCCAAGCCAGTAATGGCCGCCATCCGCGAGTTTTTCGGCTCGAGCCAGCTCTCGCAGTTCATGGATCAGACCAACCCGCTGTCGGAGATCACGCACAAGCGCCGTCTCTCGGCTCTTGGACCAGGCGGGCTCTCTCGTGAAAGAGCGGGATTCGAAGTCCGCGACGTGCATCCCACGCATTACGGCCGCATCTGCCCCATCGAGACGCCGGAAGGTCCGAATATCGGATTGATCTCGTCGCTCTCCTGCTTTGCCCGCATCAACGAGTATGGCTTCATCGAGAGCCCCTATCGCCGCGTGCTCAAGGGCACGGTGATCGATGAAATCCGCATTCTGAATCCGGGCGATTCGTCCTATAAGGTCGGCGATGTTCTAACCCGCAACGAGGTCGACAAAGCCAATCGCGATCTGGGCGCCAAGAAGCAGCCCATTGAACTCGAAGCCCATTGCGACTACCTGTCGGCTTGGGAAGAAGACAAGTACCTGATCGCCCAGGCCAACGTTCAGCTCGACGAAAAGGGCCACATCGTCCCCGAGCTCGTCAACGCCCGGCAGGCCGGCAACTTCGTGCTGAAGCATAAGGACGAAGTGGAGTACATGGACGTCAGTCCCAAGCAGTTGGTCTCGGTGGCTGCCAGTTTGATTCCGTTCCTCGAAAACGACGACGCCAACCGCGCGCTCATGGGATCGAACATGCAACGGCAGGCCGTACCGCTCCTGCGGGCAGAAACGCCGTATGTGGGCACCGGCATGGAGAACGTCACCGCTCGCGATTCTGGAGCGGTGGTCATCTGCAAACGCTCGGGCGTCGTGGATTCGGTGGATTCCGAGCGCATCATCGTCCGCGTGGAAGGCGGCGGGGCGCACGAAGGACAGTTGTCGCGCGAAGTGGGCGCCGATATTTATCAGCTCACCAAATTCAAGCGCTCGAACCAGAACACCTGCATCAGCCAGAAGCCGATTGTGGCTCAGGGGCAGCGGGTGAAGAAGGGCGACGTGCTGGCCGACGGTCCTTGCACCGACATGGGCGAGTTGGCTCTGGGTCGCAACGTACTGGTGGCTTTCATGCCCTGGCGCGGGTACAACTTCGAAGACGCCATCGTGGTATCGGAGAAGCTGGTCAAAGAAGATTACTACACTTCCATCCACATCGAAGAGTTCGAGATTGAAGCTCGGGATACCAAGCTCGGTCCCGAGGAAATCACGCGCGATATTCCGAACATCGCCGAAGCGTTCCTGCGTAATTTAGACGAAAGCGGCATCATTCGCATCGGCGCCACCGTGAAGCCGGGCGACATTCTGGTCGGTAAAGTGACGCCCAAGGGCGAAACCCAACTGACGCCTGAAGAGAAACTGCTGCGCGCCATCTTCGGCGAAAAAGCGGGGGACGTGAAGGATGCGTCGCTCTACTGCCCGCCGGGTATCGAAGGAACCGTGGTCGATTGCAAGGTCTTCTCCCGCAAGGGCGCGGATCTGGACGAGCGGTCTAAGGCCATTCTCGAATGGCAGATCGAACGGCTGCACCGGAACTTAGAAGACGAGAAACGCATTCTGAACGACGAGCGCGCCAAGCGCCTCACCGATCTGCTGGATGGCAAGGAAGTCCTGGCCGACCTGCACGACGAAAAGACCAATAAGAAGCTCGTTTCTAAAGGACTGAACCTCACCCGCGACGTGGTGGAAAAACTCCGCGCGCGCGATTTGAAGCGCGTCAAGTTCGCCAACAAAGACGTGCGGTTGAACGAGCAGATCGACGAAATCGAGGAGATGACCTCGCGCCAGATCGCGGTGCTCGAAAAGATCACCGAAGAGAAAATCGCCAAGCTCCGCAAGGGCGACGAGTTGCCCCCCGGCGTCATCAAGCTGGTGAAGTGCTACATCGCCATGAAGCGCAAGCTTTCGGTCGGCGACAAGATGGCCGGCCGGCACGGCAACAAGGGTGTCATCGCGCGCATCGTTCCTGAAGAGGACATGCCGTATCTGCCCGATGGCACGCCGGTTGAAATCGTTTTGAATCCGCTGGGCGTTCCATCCCGTATGAACGTCGGCCAGATTCTCGAAACGCACTTGGGCTGGGCGGCGCACGCTTTGGGCCTCCATTTCGCAACGCCGGTTTTCGACGGCGCCACCGAAAAGGACATCAAGGCGCAACTGAAGCAGGCCGACCTGCCGACTTCGGGTAAGGTCCAGCTTTGGGACGGGCTCTCCGGCCTGGCCTTCGAACAGCCGGTGACCGTGGGCTACATCTACATGCTCAAGCTCTCGCACCTGGTGGACGACAAGATCCACGCCCGGTCCATCGGTCCCTACTCACTCATCACGCAACAGCCGTTGGGCGGCAAGGCCCAGTTTGGCGGACAGCGCTTCGGGGAAATGGAAGTTTGGGCGCTCGAAGCATACGGCGCCGCTTATGTTCTGCAAGAATTGCTGACCGCCAAGTCCGACGACGTTTACGGACGCGCCAAGATCTACGAAGCGATCGTCAAGGGAGAAGCGGCCGCCGAGCCCGGCGTGCCGGAGTCATTCAACGTCCTGATCCGGGAATTGCAGTCTCTGTGTCTGGATGTGGAGTTGATGAAGAAGCCGCGCGAAGTGCTGGATACAGCTCTCGCGGCAGATTAGTTGACGAATCCAGAATCCAAGAATTCAGAATCCAGAATGGTCGTTGACCGGATTCTGACTTCTGGATTCTGACTTCTGAATTCTAAGGTTTTATAGGAGAAATAATGTACCGATCCTCTCCGTACGATAGAGCAAATTTGATCGCCGACTTTGATTCCATCCGGATCAGCCTCGCCTCTCCGGAAAAGATACGAAGCTGGTCGCATGGGGAAGTCACCAAGCCGGAAACCATCAACTACCGGACCTTCAAGCCGGAGCGCGACGGGCTGTTTTGCGCCCGTATTTTCGGCCCCATTGCAGACTGGGAGTGCTTGTGCGGAAAGTACAAGCGGATGAAACACCGCGGCGTCATCTGCGACAAGTGCGGCGTTGAAGTAACGCTGTCGCGCGTGCGGCGCGAACGCCTGGGCCACATTGAACTGGCCAGCCCCTGTTCACATGTCTGGTTCTTCAAGGGCCTGCCCAGCCGCATTGGATACCTGCTCGACATCACGCTGCGCGAGTTGGAGCGCGTCCTCTATTTTGAAGCTTTCGTGATCGTGGATCCCGGTGAAGTGGCCGATCTTTCGCGCGGCGAAGTGATCACCGATGAGCGCAAGCGCGCGCTCGATCAGGAGTTCCCCGGGAAGTTCGTCGCCATGATGGGCGCCGAGGGGATCAAGGAACTGCTGAAGAAGGTGGACGTCGAATCTTTGAGTCTCGAGATTCGCGAGCGCATGAAGACCGAGGTGTCGCAGCAGAAAAAGCTGAAGTACGCCAAACGCCTGCGCGTGGTCGAGAGTTTTCGCAAGTCCGGCAACAAGCCGGAGTGGATGATCCTGGACGTAATCCCGGTCATCCCTCCCGAGCTTCGTCCGCTGGTGCCATTGGATGGCGGCCGTTTCGCCACTTCCGATTTGAACGATCTGTATCGCCGTGTGATCAACCGCAACAATCGCTTGAAGAAGCTGATTGAGCTGCACGCGCCCGACGTCATCGTTCGAAATGAAAAGCGCATGCTGCAGGAAGCCGTCGACGCCCTGTTCGACAATGGCCGCCGCGGCCGCGTTCTGCGTGGCGCCAATAATCGCCCGCTCAAGTCGCTCTCCGATACGCTCAAGGGCAAGCAGGGCCGCTTCCGCCAGAACCTGCTCGGCAAGCGCGTGGATTATTCCGGCCGATCCGTCATTGTGGTTGGTCCCGAGCTGAAGCTGCATCAGTGCGGTCTTCCGAAGAAAATGGCGCTCGAGCTGTTCAAGCCGTTCATCTATCATCGCCTGGAACAGCGCGGTCATTGCACCACCATCAAGCAAGCCAAGGAACTGGTTGAGCAACAGGACCCCGTGGTTTGGGACATTCTCGAAGAAGTCATCAAGGATCACCCCATCCTGCTGAACCGTGCACCCACGCTGCATCGCCTGGGTATTCAGGCTTTTGAGCCGGTTCTGGTAGAAGGCAAGGCCATTAAGCTGCACCCGCTCACTTGCACCGCCTTTAACGCCGATTTCGATGGCGATCAGATGGCCGTCCATATTCCTCTGTCGCCCGAAGCGCAGATCGAAGCTTCCACTTTGATGCTGGCTTCCAACAACATCCTGTCGCCCGCGCATGGCGCTCCTATCGCAGTGCCGACGCAAGACATGGTTTTGGGTCTTTATTACCTGACCAAAGCGCGCCCCGGCACCAAGGGTGAAGGCCGCACCTTCGCATCCACCGACGACGTTCTCATCGCGCTCGAAATGGGTGAAGTGGAAACGCTCTCGCCCATCAAGCTGCGCTACACCGGCCGCGTGATCGATCTGATCAAGGCGTTCGACAATCAGAACGTCCTGCACACCGAGCCCATCGAGTTCAACAAGCAGTACATGGACACCACCGTCGGCCGCGTCATCCTGAATGACGTGCTGCCGGACCAGATGCCTTTCATCAATGGCCTGCTCAAGAAAAAGGGCCTCAGCCAGCTGGTCCAGTATTGCTACCTGAAGTACGGGCTCACCATCACCGTCCAGATGCTGGACGAAGTGAAGAAGCTCGGTTTCCTCTATGCCACGCGCGCCGGTATTTCCATCGGCATCGACGACATGGTGGTGCCGGAAGAGAAGCCCAAGCTGGTGCGCGACGCCGAGAAGGCGGTCATCGAAGTCCAGCAGCAATATCAGGAAGGCGCTATCACGCAGGGCGAGCGCTACAACAAGATCATTGAGATCTGGTCCAAGGTCACCGAACGCGTGGCTGAGGAAATGTTCAAATCCATGGAAGAGGACGACCGTACGGGTCGTTACCTCAATCCCATTTACATCATGGCCGATTCCGGCGCCCGCGGATCGAAACAGCAGATCCGCCAGCTCTCCGGCATGCGCGGTTTGATGGCCAAGCCCTCCGGCGAAATCATCGAGCAGCCCATTACCGCCAACTTCCGCGAAGGCCTGGACGTGTTGCAGTACTTCATTTCCACGCACGGCGCGCGCAAAGGCTTGGCGGATACAGCTCTCAAAACGGCCGATTCCGGCTACCTCACCCGCCGCCTGTGCGACGTGGCGCAGGACGTGATCATCACCGAGACCGATTGCGGGACCAGCGACGGGATTTACGTCGAGCCCATCATCGAATCGGGCGAAATCATTGAGCCGTTGCGCGACCGTATTGTGGGCCGCGTGGCGCTCGAAGATCAGTTTGATTACGAAGGCAACCTGATCGTCGGGTTGAACAAAGAAATCACCGAAGATCTGGCCGGCGCCATTCAGGCCGCCGGTATCGAGCGCGTGAAGATCCGCTCGGTGCTGACCTGCGAATCCAAGCGCGGCGTGTGCCAGCTCTGCTACGGACGCAATCTGGCTACCGGCCGGATGGTGGAACGCGGCGAAGCGGTGGGCATCATCTCGGCGCAGTCCATCGGCGAGCCGGGAACGCAGCTCACCATGCGTACCTTCCACGTCGGTGGAACGGCCACCGGATCGAGCGAGCAATCCAAACAGGATGCCAACTCGGACGGTTTCGTCAAATTCCTGGGCGTCACCACGGTGCGCAACGCCAAGGGCGAGCTGATTGCCATGAACCGCAACGGCATCCTGGCCATCATCGACGACAAGGGCCGCGAGAAGGAACGTTACCCCGTTGTGTACGGAGCCAAGGTGCTGTTTGAAGACGGCGCGCGGGTGAAGAACAACGACATCCTGCTCGAATGGGACCCCTACACCTTCTCCATCCTGACCGAAGTCAGCGGCAAGGTTCATTTCAAGGATCTGACGGAAGGCACTACACTGCAGGAGCAGGTGGACGAAATCACCGGCATGTCGCAGTGGGTGGTGACCGATTCGATCGATGAGAAGCGCATTCCGATGGTCATCATGCGGCCCGACGGCGGGTCGCGATCGGATGAAAAACGCTACCTGATGCCCACCCACGCTCACTTGATGGTGACCGATGGGGAGGACGCACACGCGGGCGACGTAATCGCGAAGATCCCCCGCGCTACAACCAAGACCAAGGACATCACCGGCGGTCTGCCGCGCGTGGTGGAGCTTTTCGAGGCTCGCAAGCCTCGCGAGACGGCCATTATCGCGGAGATCAACGGCATCGTGCGCTACGGCGAAGTGGCCAAGGGCATGCGCAAGATCAGCATCACCGCCGACGACGGAGAGCAGAAGGATTACAACATTCCGCGCGGCGTGCACATCAACGTGCAGGAGGGTGAGCGGGTGAAGGCGGGCGATCCTTTGATGGACGGTCCGCGCAATCCGCACGACATCCTGGCCGTGCTCGGCGAAAAGGAACTGCAGAAATACCTGGTGAACGAAATCCAGGAAGTCTACCGTCTGCAGGGCGTGAACATCAACGACAAGCACCTGGAAGTGATCTCGCGCCAGATGATGCGCTGGGTGAAGGTGGACGATATCGGCGATACCGAGTTCCTGCCTGAAGAGGTGGTGGACAAGTTCAAGTTCCGCGAAGAGAACGCACGCGTGGTGGATGCGGGCGGCCGTCCGGCGACCGGCAAGCCGGTGCTGCTCGGTATCACCAAGGCGTCGCTCTCCACCGATTCGTTCATCTCGGCGGCGTCCTTCCAGGAAACCACGCGCGTGCTCACCGAAGCCGCTATCAACGGCAAGGTGGACTACCTGCGCGGCCTGAAGGAAAACGTGATCATGGGCCGGCTGATTCCCGCCGGCACCGGCATGGAATACTATCGCGGCGTCAAGATCGCGGGCGAAGACGTGGTGGAGGAAGAGCCCATCGCGGAAGAAGTTTCGCTCGCCGGCGACCTGGGCGGTTATGAAGACGAAGCTCGCAGCGTCTACGCGGGCGGGTTGACGGAAGAGCCCGGGGAAGAGCCGACGCTGGCCGAATAATCGCGCCAATCGCAAAACTGAAGGCGGACCTTTCGAGGTCCGCCTTTTTTATGTCGTCAACCTTCAACGACGACGAAGAATTCGAGACCGCCATGCAGGAAATGGCTGCCAATCCGCAGATCCAAGCGGAGTGCGAAGCCATCGCACGGGATTTCGCCGGTACTCAGTCTGATGGCTTGCCCGCTGAATAACCGAGCAGCCACCCCAGCGCTAAACTTCGGCCGTGGCCGCAAACAACTCCTATGCGCTGTCGCGGTCGCGGTACACTGACCACGTGCCCAAGAGAATCACAATCACCCTCGATCTCGAACTCCTCCAATGGGCGCGCAGGAAGGCTGCCGACGAAAACACCTCGGTTTCGAAGCTCGTCGGCGGTGTGCTCGAAAAGGAAAAGCAAGCGGCGTATTGGCGCGCCTACGAAGAATGGAAGCGCCTCCCCGACGACCTCGGAGGCTCGATTGACGCCTCCCAGCGCTTTACCCGCGACGAAGCGCATGAACGGCGATAGGCGTGGCGCCTGACTACGACGTCATCATCGCCGGCGGCGGCGTCATCGGCGCCTCCATCGCCTGGCGGTTGGCGCGCGATAACCGGCGCGTTCTGCTGCTGGATGCCGCTAAAATCGGCTCCGAAGCCAGCTCCGCCGCGGCCGGCATGCTCACCCCTGGCGGCGAATTCGACCAGCCGTCGCCTTTGCTCGATTTCGCCATCGGCAGCTTGGCCCAGTATCAGGACTTCGTTGCCGCGCTCGAAGCCGACAGCGGCCTGCGCGTCGAATTTCGCAAGATGGCCGCGGTCCAGATCGCCCTCGCCCACACCGAGCTTGAATCGCTCTCCCGGCGCGCGGCTTTTCAGCGAACGGCAGGTATTCCGTCGACGGTTCTTACCGGCGACCAACTCCGCGCCCTGGTCCCGATGGTCCGGCCGGACGCTATTGGCGCCATCCACTACGTCAACGAAGCCCTTATCGATCCGGTTGGTCTCATGACCGCTCTTCGCGCGGCCTGTCTCGCGCGCGGTGTGACCATCCAGGAGGAGTCGCGCGTAAAGTCGATCGCCGCCGATGCTACATGTGCCCATGTTTCCATCCCAGACCGAGTCATCCAGGCTCCATTCGCCGTCATGGCCGCGGGCGCTTGGAGCGGCGCGATCGACGTCACCATCCACGGCCAGCCTTACCCGCTCCCGCGCTCCTTTCCGATGAAAGGCCATCTGCTCGGCTATCGGCTCCCAGCCGGATCTCTGGCCGCCACCGTGCGCCACGATCACACCTACGTTCTGCAGCGCGCGGACGGGTTCACCATCGCAGGCTCTTCCACCGAAGACGCCGGGTTCGATCGCACAATCGATGCCCAAATTGTTTCCGACGTTGCCGCGCGCGCGGGCGCCCTGGTCCCGGCCTTGCTGTCGCTCCAGCCGGAATCCGCGTGGATCGGCTTCCGCCCCGCCACCGATTTTGACGCTCCGCGTATCGGACGCGTGACATTGAATAGCGCCGCCAGCCGGCTCTGGCTCGCCTACGGCCACTATCGCAACGGCGTCTTGCTCGCCCCCGCCACATCCCATCAGGTATGCCGGGAAATAGGCGCGGCGCTCCAATAGCAGCGCTAGAATAACAGGCGGGGATGAGTTTCCCGAAAGCGGGGATGAGTTTCCTGAAAGTGCGTCTTACCTGAAAGTGCGTCTTACCTGAAAGTGCTTCTATGACTCAGCTTGCGCTGCGTCTGCTCATTTCGCTGGCGGGCGTAACGGTGGTAACGTTTACCGCCTATTCCGTCATTCCGCACAACCCCACCAGCGTTGGCTTCGCGTATTTGCTGCTGGTGCTGCTGCTCGCGAGCACCTGGGGACTGGTCGAAGCAACCGTGGCTTCCGTCGCGGCCACGCTCGCCTTCAACTTCTTTTTTCTGCCGCCCATCGGAAAGTTCACCATTGCCGATCCGCAGAACTGGGTGGCGCTTTTCAGCTTTCTCGCCACCGCGCTCATTACCAGCCGGCTCTCGGCGCGCGTAAAAAAACAGGCACTGGATGCGGTGGATCGCCAGCGCGACATCGAACGGCTCTATACCTTCAGCCGTGGCATCCTCCTGATCGACCCGGTGGAGCCGGTCGCGAAACAACTGGCGCGCAAGTTGGCCGAAGTCTTCGGTCTGCGTGCCGCGGTGCTTTATGACCGGCGCACCGGCGAGATCCACCGCGCCGGCCCTTCCGATTTAGACGGCCTGGAGGATCAGTTGCGCGATGCCGCCTCGCAAGGCACATCCTTCTTCGATCCCGAGCACCAGCGGCTGATCACCGCGGTCCGCCTGGGTTCGGAGCCCATTGCCAGCTTTGCCATCACTCTTGCCACTCCCGGTGAATTCATGCAAGACTCGGTTTTGCAGGGTATCAGTAATCTCATCGCCATTGGACTGGAGCGAGCCCGCGCGCAGGACCTGGCCCATCAAGTGGAGGCCGCGCGCCGCAGCGAGCAGCTTCGTACCACGCTGATCGACGCGATGGCGCACGAATTCAAGACGCCGCTCACCTCCATCCGCGCCGCCACAACGTCGTTGTTGTCATTGCCCGATCAGCCCATCGAAGCCCGCACCGAGCTGCTCGAAGTGGCGGATGAAGAGGCGCGGCACTTGCAATCCCTGATCGACGACGCGGTGGATATGGCGCGCCTGGAGTCCGACCATATTCAAGTTCGGCGGGAGCTCACCGATCCCAAGGAGCTCATTGAGGACCTGGTGGCATCATTGCACACCCAGATTGACAACCGGCCCGTGGAGATTCGCGCCGAGGAATCGCTCCCGCAACTCGCGCTCGACCGCCGCCTGGTCAAACTGGCGCTCAAGCAGGTGCTCGACAACGCGCTCAAATATTCGCCGCCGCGTTCTCCCGTCACCGTGCACCTGTCCAACAGCGACAATGTGATTAATTTTGAGATTACCGATCATGGGTCGGGCATACCGGAACAGGAACAGGGACATTTGTTTGAGCGCTTTTATCGCAGCCCTTCCGTCAAGAATCAAGTTCCCGGATTTGGCCTCGGCCTGGCCATCGCGAACAACATCGTCCAAGCCCATCATGGAGAACTTTCGGTGAACAGCCGTCCCGGTGAAACCACCTTTCGGATGACTTTACCCCTGGATGCCAAAGGGACGCGCCAGTGAGCGCCGGACGCATCCTGGTGGTGGATGATGAACCGCAGATCCGCCGCATCATGCGGACCACTCTCACCGGCGCCGGATATGAAGTGGACGACGCCAAGACCGGCGAAGAGGCGCTCGAGAAGCTGCGCGATTACCATCCCGACCTGGTGCTGCTCGATATGAACATGCCGGGCATGGGCGGCCTGGCTGCCTGCCGCGAGATCCGTGCCGGCGCCGGCGTGGCGATCGTCATGCTCACCGTCCGCAATATCGAAGCCGACAAAGTGGAGGCGCTGGACGCGGGCGCGGACGATTTTGTCACCAAGCCCTTCAGCACTCCCGAGCTGCTGGCGCGGATTCGAGCCGCTTTGCGCCGCGTTCCTGCCTCTACTCAATCCTCCCCCGCTCGCATTCGCGTGGGCCAAGTGGTGATCGACTTCTCGGGCCGAACGGCCTTCAACGGCGTCCGTACCAGCCATCTGACGCCCAAGGAGTTGGACCTGGTGCGTTATCTCACTAGTCACGCCAACGAAGCCGTGGCTCACCGCGAGCTGCTGCAAGCTGTCTGGGGCCCCGACTACGGCGATCAGGTCGATTACCTGCGCGTCTTCATCCGCAATTTGCGAAAGAAGATCGAATCCGATCCCGACCATCCCGAATTGGTCACCACCGAGCCTTGGGTGGGCTATCGTTTCAACGGCGTTCTTGAGCCTTTTTGAAAAATCGATTCAGGCCCGCTCCGGGCGCGCGCCGGTTCGAGTCGCGCTACCGCGTGGGATGAAACGGGTGCCGCAGCAAGTGCAGAACGTCGGGCTTAAATTCGTGCCACAGATTGCCCTCGGCAAACCCCAAAAGATTCTCTCCGGCGAGACGCCAGATGTCGGGATGATTCGAGGTTTCTCGGCCCGGAAGGCTGGCGTTCATCACTGCCGCGCTGCTAAATGCAGCCACAAAGTTGGCCAGCGCTACGTCGTTACCGCGCGGCGTTTCCAAGACCAGCGTGCTAAGCAGCGCGTGCCCGCTCCGCTTCCAGATATTGCGGCTGAGTGATGGTCTGTAGCGCAAATCTTCGTGCAGGGCAGCCGCCGCGCCGCTCTGAATTCCGTACGTCACCAGCCGCTGGCTGAAACTGGCAAGCAGATGGTTGGTATATTCGTCTGTGCCTGTGCCCCAAATACGGTTGGAACTAAGCAGCAGCAACGCGGCGGAAGAAATTAGCGTAGCGGCGTATGGCTGCACCCTGGTCACCGTCTTGTCACTGAAGAGCGTGAGCCGGTCGCGTACGGTTAATGGATTCGCCGGGGCCGCAACAATTCCGAGCGGGTTTGCGAACGACCGCTCGAGATTTGCAAACATCCGGTCCTGGTCATTGTTCTGAAGTGTGATCTTGTGATACAGGAACTCGCCCAAATGGGCCAAACGGCTTTCCGACGTTTGCGCCCCATGTCCGTCGAAATGTACCCAGGCCTCGAGCGGCGCGTCGCCGACTTTTCGAAAGATGACATGCATGGAGGGCGATCGGTTCTCGCGGCAGCTTTGGATAGACGCGGCATGCGCATGTGCCAGCCGAAACACGAGAGGGTCTTCGGACCAGGTATCAGAATCCGTCAGGCACTGCTGCAAGAGCTCTTCGCGGCCGTCGATGATTTCGACTTCCTTTGGCCTTTCGACCCCCAACGAGAGCTTCGGCAGATCGCCCCTGCTAAGCCGGTACTCGACGTTTGACTTGATGGTGTGATGTTCGAGCTCCTGCGCCCAGCCAGCCAGACTGGATAGCAAAGCCAACGATATTGCCGCTAAATACCGCATACATCGACCGTCACATAGGGTTCTTGATTATACAGGAGTGCAGAGCTCTCAGCATATCGTGGCGCGCGCATTCGTGGCGTACGCACTCGTGCGTGCCGCGTCGCCACTCATGGCGACGCTGGGTCTTTGATTCATTGCGTTCACACGATTGTGAAAGCGGCACGCTATGACCGTGCGCCACGCACGCTAGCGATCCATCTGATAGCCTGAATAAAGCTCACTTCCCGCTTCCGCAGGTCGAATTGTCGCTGCAGAATCGAAGCAGGTGACCGCTCGAAGGAGATTGTTCATGGGCAGGTTAAAACACGGGGTCGCTGCACGCATAGGTCGAGCGCTGGTTCTTACCACTATCGGTGTCACGTCACTGGGCTTCGAACAGGCGCTTGCGCAACCGGCCGCTCCGCGCGTAAACGTGGATGCCAAGGTTCTCAGGAACGCCGGCACATCCCAGGACACGCTCCCAGGCGACTGGTTGAGCTACGGGCGATCCCTGAGCGAGACGCGCTTCAGCCCGCTGAAGCAGATCGATGCTTCGAACGTCAGCCGGCTCGGCCTCTCCTGGACCTACGTGCTCGGAGCCGGCGGCAGCAATCAGGAAGGTACGCCGCTGGTCTGGAACAACACCATTTTCGGCATCACCAATTGGAGCGTCGTGTTCGCTCTGGATGCCCGCACCGGCAAGCAGCTTTGGCGCTGGGACCCGGAGGTGAATCAAACCGCGGTGCGTCCCAAAGTCTGCTGCGGTATCGTCAATCGCGGCCTGGCGATTTATAACGGCATGCTCTTCGCGCCCGTCATCGATGGGCGCCTGGAAGCTTTGAATGCGCTTACCGGCAAAGTGATCTGGGAATCGCGCGTGGCCTATCCGCAGGATTACTACTCCGTCACCATGGCGCCACGCGTGGCCAACGGCAAGGTGCTGATCGGCGTCTCGGGCGGGGACCATCCCATTCGCGGCTTCTTCGACGCCTATGAGGCGGAAACCGGCCGCCGCGCGTGGCGCTTCTACACCGTCCCCGGCAATCCCGCCGACGGCTATGAAAATGAAGCCATGCGTAAAGCCGCGAAAACCTGGGGCGGCGATTTCTACAAAATGGGCGGCGGCGGATCGGTCTGGGATGGCATGGCCTACGATCCGGAAGCCGACCTGATTTACGTCGGCACCGGCAACGCCGAACCCTGGACGCAGAAGTTTCGCGGCGCGCAAAATGTAGACAATCTATACACCGCGTCCATACTGGCCGTGAAGGTATCTACCGGCGAGCTGAAGTGGCACTATCAGGCGGTGCCGAATGACAACTGGGATTACGACAACGTTCAGCAGATGATCCTGGCGGACCTTACCATCAACGGACGTCCGCGCAAAGTGCTGATGCAGGCGCCCAAGAACGGCGTCTTCATTGTTCTGGATCGTATCACTGGCGAGTTCATCTCAGGCCAAGCTTATACGCAGGTGAACTGGATGCATGGCTTCGATAAATCGGGCCGTCCTCTCATCAACAAAGAAGCGGTCTACGATAAGGATCCCATCACCATCTATCCCACCGCGGGCGGCGGACACAATTGGGCGCCCATGGCATTCAATCCCTCCACCGGTCTGGTCTACATTCCCACCACCTATGGAAATTGGACTTTCGCCGCGGGCGACAAAGTGGTTCCCCATCCTTATGGCGACACCGGACTCGCGGAGGCTTTTCTGACTGCCCGCCCCAACTCGATGCCTTTTATCGGGCCTCCACCTTTGGACAAAGAGCGCGGTGTCCTGCAAGCCTGGGACCCCGTAAATCAGAAACTGGTTTGGCGCACGCCGGGCGGCGGCGGTATCGGCGGCGGCGTGGTCACCACGGCCGGCAATCTTGTCTTCCAGGTGATTAACGATGGCCGCTTTCTCGCTTACAGCGCCGACAAGGGCGAGAAACTGTTTGAGCTTCAAACCGGGCGCACCGGCATGGCTCCGCCCATCACCTATATGGTCGACGGCAAACAGTACGTCGCATTGATGGGCGGCCTTGGACGTTCCGCCATGGCCCCCGGCCCGACGGCGACGGATGCAAAAATCGATACTCCGCCCATGCTCTTTGTCTTCGAGTTGGACGGAAAAACGCCGATGCCACCTGCCGCAGCGCCGCCTCCTCCGTTTGGAGCACCACCGCCTCCGCCGCCCACCGAGCTACATAAGTAGGCTGAGCCGTAAACAAATGAAACCTGCTCAAATTCCTAACAATCCCTGTTTCTCCTCCGGCCCCTGCGCCAAGCGTCCTGGCTGGAATCTTGACGCGCTCAAGGACGCCACCGTTGGCCGCTCCCATCGCGGGAAAATCGGCAAAAATAAACTCGCGGACGTCATCGAGCGCAGCAAAAAGATTCTCGGCATTCCTGCTTCCTACCAGCTCGGCATTGTTCCCGCCTCCGACACCGGCGCCGTGGAAATGGCGCTGTGGTCGCTTCTCGGGGAGCGCGGCGTCGACGTCCTGGCTTGGGAGAGCTTTAGCAGTGGTTGGGCCGCCGACTGTAAGAGCCAGCTGCGCTTGAAAGACCTGCGTGTCATCAAAGCCGATTACGGCAAGCTTCCTGATCTCGGTCAAGTGGACTCGGCCCGCGATGTCGTTTTCGCCTGGAACGGCACCACCTCCGGCGTGCGGGTTCCCAATGGCTTCTGGATCGCCGCGCACCGGCCCGGGCTCACCATCTGCGACGCCACGTCGGCCGTCTTTGCGATGGACATTCCATGGGACAAGCTGGACGTGGTCACTTGGTCCTGGCAAAAGGTGCTGGGCGGCGAGGGTGCGCACGGCATGATCGCGCTCAGTCCCAGGGCGGTCCAACGGCTGGAAACGTTCGCTCCCGATCGCCCAATGCCGAAAATTTTCCAGATGACCAAGGGCAGCAAACTAATCGGCGGGATCTTCGAGGGCGAGACCATCAACACGCCTTCCATGCTCTGTGTGGAGGATGCACTGGACGGCTTGAAGTGGGCCGAATCTATCGGCGGATTACGCGCGCTCATCGCCCGTTCGCAGGCCAACCTGAAATGTATCGAAGACTGGGTCGCCAAATCGTCCTGGGCCGCATTCCTGGCCGAAGACAGAGCGGCGCGATCGAGCACCTCCATTTGTCTCAAGATCATTGACCGGGATTTCAATGCACTCTCCACCGGCGACCAACAAACGCACGTGAAGGCCATCGTGTCGAAGCTGGAGAAGGAGCGCGTGGCCTATGACATCGGGTCCTATCGCGACGCGCCCGTGGGGCTGCGAATCTGGGGCGGCGCTACGGTAGAGACCTCAGACATCCAGGCGCTCCTCCCATGGCTCGATTGGGCCTATGCTGAAGCGCGGTCCGTATTTACGCAGACAAGCCCAGTCGAATCGGTTTGAGCTATTGAGTGATCTACAGCTCCGTGCATCTTCACAGAGTCAGCGCCGGCCAAACCGCCGTGCGCGGCAGCCCGGCAGGAAGCCGAATTGAGGGAGTGTATCCTAAAAAGGGAGCGGAATCGGTAGATGAACATCGGACAGGAGATCGCCAAGCACGTCGAGACGCTCCCCGCTGAACTGCAAGAGCGGGTACTCTTGTTCGTGGCTTCACTCATCGCTTCGGCGCAGGCAGGAGAGCGCGGCTCAGCGCTTCGCCAATTCTCATCCTCGATTGACTCCATTTCTGCCCGGGAAATGATCCAGGCAATTGACGAGGAGTGTGAGCGGATTGACGCCGGCCAGTGGTAGATTTCTACGGCAGCACCTAGCGAGTTGCCACTGGATCTATCAGGCTGCGCTGGCGCAATCTCAATCGTTCGCTGCGTGGAGCATGCGTTCGGCCCACAGCGTAGCTTCTACATAAGCATCGCCGGCGGCCGATCCAGGAAAGCCGCAACCTCGGGAGAGCTCTTCAACCTCGTCCCAATCGCCCTGTTCATAGCGGCGAGTGAGGCGATAGATCTTCGATAGCACGTCGTCGGCGGGCGCGGTTCCTAGCAGCGCTTCCGTAATGTGTGAACCCACGCTTACCGAGAGCAGCGCTTCATTGAGCGGCCGGTCAATCAGGGCATCCAACAGGGAGAACATGCCCATCAAAAAGGCTTCATTTTGTTGAGTAATTCCGGCCAGCTGCATCAAGCGCTCGCAGAACCTCGCCCGCACGATGGAAAGCTTTGCCAGCTCACCCGGCTTGTCCGTCGCGAGCATTGGCAATGTGGCCAGCGCGGCCCAGCGGCGAACGTCCTCGGTTCCCACGATCATCAGCGCGTGCTCAATGGACTGAATTTCACTGCGCCTGGCGAACAGCGCCGAGTTCACGTAACGCAACAGCTTGTAGGTGAGCGCTACGTCGCCGCGGATGAGAGCTTCCAGGCGCTTGAAATCCAGATCCGGCTTTTGCAGTTCGCTCAACAAGCGAAGGCAATTGAGTTTCGAGGCCGGAACCTTCTGGCTTTGAATGACGCTGGGCCGTGCAAAAAAGTAGCCCTGAAAATAATCGTAGCCGGCAGCCAGCGCCCACTCGTATTCCTCGTAAGTCTCCACTTTCTCGGCCAGCAGCGCGATGCCGCGCGGCCGGTACGTGCGCAGCAGCCTCTGCTGCTCCCCTCTTCCGGTTAATCGCATGTCTACCTTGATCAATTGAGCCAGACGAGTCAGCGGTTCAAATTGAGGGCTGTCGACAAAGTCATCGAGCGCAATGGTGTAACCCTGTTCGTGAATGCTGCTGCACAGCGCGATCAGGTCGGCCGTCGGGTCCACAGTCTCGAGAATTTCAATTACCGTGGCCTGGCGCGGAAGACTCAGGTGCAGCCCGTCGCTCAACAAGCGGTGATTGAAGTTCAGAAATGCTTTCTTGCCGCACAGAATGTTCTCCAATCCAATGGAGAGCAGCGTGTTTGAGATCACTTGTTTGGTGGCTAGCGAAGCTTCCGTGCCGTCGAATTGATTGCTCGCCTTTTCGGAGCGATACAGCAACTCGTAGCCATAGAGCTGACGCTGGCGGTCGAAGATCGGCTGCCGCGCGACAAATACTTCCACAGTCTGTTCTATCGGCAGATAGGGAGAAAAGGTGAAGGACTTGCGTCAGGCAGATCCATCCGCCGACTCCGGATTTGAGTTTGCGGCCGACATCTGCTCCTGGCTAAGCCAGAACAGATCCAAGACGTAGGCGGCGATCACGGCATCGCCGATCACGGTCGCGAGCCTTCCTGAAGGAAGAAGCTGATCCACGGCCCACAACACGAACGTCGCGGCGAGCAGCAATCGCTTGAGCAATGCGCCACGCGCCGGCGCCAAATGGAACTGCAGGATGGCGTAGCCGATGCCCGCTATCGCCAGCGGAAGCGAACTCAAAGCAGCATGTAGTTTGTCCGGAATCGGCGGCAGGTTCGAGAGCAGCAGCGTTCCTGCCAGGGCCAGCGCAATCGTCATCAAAGCTCGTACCCAGGCCGTGTTCGCGACTCGTGCAGAGGGGTTAACTGTGGGCGTCATCCTATATCGATGCTACCGGATTTCCCAGGCGACGCAGAGGCAGCAGGTCCGCTAGAGCGCGGCGATCACTTTCGGCTTTTCATCCACTTCACATTCGGCGCAAGCCATCGCCTTGGTCTCGCAATAATATTTTTTGCCAATGTCGCGCGCCACTTCCTTCATCGCCGAGCGCAGCGCCGCTTCGCTCGGAAACCACTCGCCATACTCGGTGGGCCCGCTAAACGGAGCGATCTTGGCACGGTACAGGTTCCCGTGGGAGTGTTTCTTCAGTTCCATGCTAGTTCAATGACGCGCGCTCTTAGGGCTTCAGCTTTTCAATCGCGGAACCCGGCAGCGCCTTGCGGGCAGCAACCTCGGCGCGCAACACGCGCATCTTCGCGCGTTTTACGTTTCTCCGCGACTTGATCTTGTTGAAACGGGCGGCATTACTGCTAACTCTCGACGACATCGAAGGCTCCAATCTCGACCCAGAATGCTAAACCCGGGAAACCCAGGCAGATCCATGTCTGACTGAACAAGGCGGGCAAACAACCGCCTCAAGCTTATCAGGTATCGATAATCGGCGTTTGCGGCGCGGAGCGCCGACCCAGCGGGCCCGTGATCCGTCCGTAAGCCCCGCGCAATTCGGCTGGAGAGCCAATCACAACGGGTTCTGGAATTGTTAGCCCAAGCCACCTGATCGGTGCAAGCATGGTGTGGCGCACGCACTCCTGCGTGCCGTGTTCGCACTCATGCGAACACGTTTTGTTCTGGCCTCGATGGCGTTCACACGAGTGTGAACGCGGCACGCGTGGGCGCGTGCGCCACAATACGCGCACGCCGCTTACGGACGGATTACGGTGGGCGGAGTGGCTCCGGGCGTCATCGGCCCGCCCTGGAAGCGAATCGCCTTGTCGTAAGCTAGCTGCGGGGGGTGTGATGTCAGGCGAGCGTAGGTTTCTCGATGATGGCACCGCGATGTTCATATTCTTGATGGGTATCGTATGGGGTGTGGTTTCTCTTTTTCGCGGACTCGCTGGAAGCTTCACTCTCAATTCAACCGGCGTGAGTCTGCTTAAAGACCTTGTAGCCCTCGGTTTTGGTTTCTTCATCGTTTTGCCACTCGCAATCACGGCGTTTTGGTGGCCGAAGATATCTGCCGGCCTATTGGTTCTGAGCTTCGTTTTTGTCGAGATTGTGGGTTTTAGCGACGAGGGACTCCAGGGCGCCTATTTGGTAGGGAAGAAGCTGATACCAACCCTTGCTCTCGCCTGTGCTTATGCCTACCTAGCATTTTTTCGATCAAAATCACTGCCGAGGCGCGTCTTGCCGTCCTGATTCTGCTTCGTTCACCGCTCGCGGCGCGAAATTTCACCGTCCCCGCAAAGAATGCCTCGATTGCTTCCCGCCCGGCCGTAGTGCGTAAGCTGTGCCTGAACCCCAATCCCTAACCCCCAATCCCAGCCCCCGGCCCCCAATCCCCG
This sequence comes from Bryobacterales bacterium, assembly GCA_963781905.1. Taxonomy (GTDB): domain Bacteria; phylum Acidobacteriota; class Terriglobia; order Bryobacterales; family Bryobacteraceae; genus Palsa-89. Next base: position 1,160,702 of record CAWAHZ010000010.1, on the reverse strand, counting down.
ACTCCCAACCCCCAATCCCTGTCCCCGAGTCCCCAATCCCATTCGCCAGCCCCCATCGCTCTGCTATGATGCCCCTTCGGATCGTTCCGGCCCCGATCGTCTATGTCGATGATGCCCATTGCCCCGCAAACCGCCACGCCGACGCCACCGGATCAGATCTCCACCCTTCGTCCCACACGCGCGCGTCACGTTGTCCTCGCGCTCACCGTCGGGGTCTACATGATCACGTACATGGACCGCACCATCATGGCGTCGGCCCGGCCCCTGATCCAGAAAGAATTCGGCTTCTCGCTCATCACCATGGGCTGGATTCTTTCCAGCTTCCGCTGGGGTTTCACCCTTTTCCAACTCCCCGGCGCCTGGATCGGCGACAAAATCGGACCGCGCCGGGCGCTCACCATCATCGTCACCTGGTGGAGCATATTCACCTCCCTCATCACGCTGGCCTGGAACGCCGCCTCAATGATCTCTATCCAGTTCATTTTTGGCATGGGCGAATCCGGCGCCTTCCCCATCGCCACGCGTTCGCTGTCCCGCTGGATGCTCCCCGCCGAACGCGGCTTCGCGCAGGGCATCACACATGCCGGCTCACGGCTGGGCGCCGCTCTCACTCCTCCGCTCGTGGTCTGGATGATCCTGCGCTACGGCTGGCGTATGCCTTTTTACGCTTTCGCCGTCCTCGGCCTGGCGTGGTCCGCGCTCTGGTTCTTCTACTATCGCGATGCTCCCGAGCAGCATCACGGCGTCAATAGCGCCGAGCTCAACCTGATCCATTCGGCCACCGGCGGTCCGCGCCCGCAGACCGGCGTTCGCGTTCCCTGGCGGCGTATCCTTTCGAGCGCCACCGTATGGCAACTAGCGCTGATGTATTTCTGCTACCAATACGCGCTAGCGGTTTATCTGGATTGGTTTCCCACCTATTTAAATACTCATCGCGGATTCAACCTCAAACAGATGGGCTTTTACGCCATGCTGCCCCTGCTCGCTGGCGTTGTCGGCGATCTGGCGGGCGGCTGGCTTTCCGATTTGTCCCTGCGCCGCACCGGCAACGTCACACGCGCGCGCCGCATCATTGGCATTGCAGGCTTCCTCATTGCGGCCATCGGGATCCTTCCCGCCACCCTGACTCACGATCCCAAGCTGTGCGTCGCGTTCAGTTGCCTCGCCTTTGGCGGACTGGAATTGACGGTCGGCGTTTCCTGGGCCATCCCGCTCGACATTGGGGGCGACTTCGCCGGCTGCACTGCCTCCGTCATGAATATGTGCGGCAACATCGGCGGAGCCATTTCGCCTGCACTGCTCGCCTACCTGGTTACAGGCTTTGGCTGGGACGTTCCATTCTTCGTGACCTCCGCACTGTGCGTAATCGGCGCGCTCATTTACGCCAAAATCGATGCCAGTAAGCGCATCTTCTTGACCGAACCCAGGGCCGCGTGAGCGCGTCTCTTTCGAGCGCCACAACCATTCACGTTCTGGCTGTCCTTTTTTTCGCCACCTTCATTCGCTCGGCGCTCGGATTCGGCGAAGCCTTGATCGCCGTGCCTCTGCTCGCACTGTCGATGCCGGTGCAAGTGGCCGCGCCGCTGGCTGTGCTGGTATCCATCACAGTGGCTGTTGTGGTTGTGATTCAGGATTGGCGGCAGGTCCATTTTCGCAGTGCGGGTTGGCTGGTGCTTTCGACGTTATTCGGCATACCCCTGGGCCTGCTGCTCTTGAAGACCGTCCCGGAATCCGTTGTCAAATCTATCCTCGGCGCTTTCATTATCGCCTTTGCGCTTTACTCGCTCACCGGCCGCAAGCCGGAGCTGCATAACGACCGGCTGGCGCCTCTATTCGGCTTCACAGCGGGAATTCTGGGAGGTGCGTACGGCATGAATGGCCCTCCGCTGGTGGTCTATGGCGTGTTGCGCCGTTGGCAGCCGGCTCAATTCAGGGCTACGCTGCAAGGATATTTTCTAATCGCGAGTATTGTCGGAATGGCTGGCTACGCGGCGACAGGATTATGGACCCGCACGGTCAGCAATTATTTTCTGCTTTCGCTGCCTCTGGCTCTGATCGCCGTTTTCCTGGGCCACGCCATTCATCGACGGCTGAGCAGCTCTCGCTTCTTGATTTGCGTGAACGTTGGTCTGGCCGTGATCGGTGTACTATTGCTCAAGCAAGGTCTACAACATGCTTAGCATCTGCCAATGGATCCATCAAACGACGCTGAGCGTGGCGATTCGTGAATCCATCTGGATCTACCCGATTTTGAATGTTCTGCACTGCGTCGGAATCTTGCTCGTCGCCGGCACCATTGTAGTCGTGGATTTGCGGCTGCTCGGATTCGGAATGCGGCGAATGGCGGTCTCGAGCGTGGTGAGCCAGGTCTTGCCTTGGACGCTCTCCGGTTTTGGCTTCATGTTTCTGACTGGCTCTCTGCTCGCTTGGTCGGAGCCGGTCAGGCTCTATCGCAGCATATTCTTTCCTTGGAAGCTTCTGTTCCTCGCCATCGCGGGTCTCAACGCGCTGCTCTTTCACCTGGGCGTCTATCGCGGCGTCGGCGCGTGGGACTCGGCTGCGCTCACTCCCGCCCGCGCGCGTCTCGCCGGTGCGTTGTCCATTCTGTGCTGGATTTGCGTCATCGCCGCCGGACGAGCTGTAGGTTATGAGACCACATAGTTTCACCTACGATTTTCCATTCTGTGCAGCTTTCGAATGGATGGAGCGTAGCCCCATTGGTGAATTTATCAGAAGCTCAAGAGTGATTTTCCCCATTATCGAAAGCATTCATCTGATTGGTCTCGCGCTGTTTGTGGGGACGCTATTGTTGCTCGACATGGGCCTGCTCGGCTTCGGCATGCGCCGCCAACCCGTTCACCAGGTGGCAGTGGCGCTGGCACCCTGGACGTGGAGCGGATTTGCGTTGCTGATGCTCACCGGGCCAATCATGTTTACCGGCCAAGCCGCCAAGTGGCACGACAATCCGTTGTTCTGGATTAAGATGCTGCTTTTGATCATCGCGATGAGTTTTCAATTGTCCGTTCGGCGCAAAATCGCCTGCGAGAATCCACTCTTGCGCCCCGCTTCAGCGAAATGGATCGGCGCCATATCCCTGTTACTCTGGATCAGCACCGGACTTTTGTCAAAGATGATGGAGTTTGTATGAAACGAATGCTTGTTGCGTTCCTTGTGTTGAGTTCTTTCGGTCTGCGGGCGCAAGAGGCGCCGATCGAGGAGCGATTACATCACCTTCGGGATCTCCCGGACGCCGAGCGGGTCAAGGTCACCCAAGACCTGGCTCTCCAGATCCGGCGATTGCCCGCTGGCGCGCAGAAGGAATCGCTCGCCGAGAATCTTGCAGGCTTGGTCACCGAAGGCGATCCCGGTCCCGAAACCTTGCAGGTAGTGGCCACTACACTCGCGGAAGCGCTGCGCCAGCAACCAACGGCATCCGCCTACATCCTCTTAGCACAGTTGATTCGTTATGAAAACGTCCGCGTATCCTTGGACGATCCCCAGTTGGCCGCTGCCACCAAGAAGTTGGAAGCGGACGACGAGAGCCGTCAGCGTGTGGACTTCACTCTGGCGGACCTGAGCGGAAGGCATTGGACTTTACGATCCCTAGCCGGAAAAGTGGTGCTGGTGAATTTCTGGGCCACCTGGTGCCCGCCTTGCCGCAAGGAGCTGCCCGATCTGCAGGCGCTCGCTGAGCGCTTCGGCTCGCGTGGCTTGGTGGTTCTCGCCATTTCCGATGAAGAAGCGGGAAAAGTGAAGCCGTTTGTCGCCGAGCACAAGCTCAGCTATCCGGTGCTTCTCGATCCGGGACGCAAGGTGAACGACCTTTTTCAAGTGGAGGGCATTCCGAAAAGCTTTGTTTATGACCGCAGCGGAAAGCTGGCCGCCGAAGCGATCGACATGCGGACCCAGCGGCAGTTTCTGGAAATGCTCCAACGCGCGGGCTTGGAATAGGCCGTTTATCGATCCAGCCCAAACTTTGGATGGTGGGCGTCCCCATCGATTTTGATTTTCAAAAAGGTCCCGGCGCCGTTCTTTGCGAAAAAGGGGTCAGCGGGTTTGAGCAGCCATCGTTTCCAGCCTGTCATGGTCTGTGAGATCTTGGCGTCCAGCTTCAGTGCGCCGTGGAAGTCGAGCGTATCTTGCGCCAGATTGTAGTTTCCAGAAATCGAAACAGCGGCGCCAGGCACTTCAAAGGCGAGAGATGGAAAGGTCATCACCTGGTTTTCCAAATGAAACGAACCCTGCATTTTGGAAATCACTTCGTCGATCTCTTCATTCTTCGGTTGCCCCTGCCCGCGCCGGCTCAATTGGTCGATCTGGCGTTGAATGCTGGACTTCAGGAATTTGGCATCGTTCAAGTCGAACGTGCCGTCCAGCCGAAGCTTTTCCTTCACTGTGTCCATGAGAGGCGGAATATCGATACTCGACTTCATATTGACCATGCCTTCCATGAATGGCGGGCCTTTCATGGATAGCAACAGCAGATCGTGCAGATTGCCTTGCGGCATCGTAACGTCGAGGGTGATGCTGCGCTTGGAATATTGATCGTTCTTGATCACCGCGCCGGCCGTGGTGAAGTTGGTATGGCCCAGCGTAGCCCGCACCGGCTGCAGCACGGTGTTCCCGTTGCTCCCATCCACGAGAGCTTCAAAGGTGGTGGAGAGGGGCAGGGGATTGCCCGCCATCTTCAACTGGAAATTCGGGACGTACGTTGTGCCACGCACGTTGACGGAATCCAGAGCGCCGTCAAATGTACCCTTCGAAGAGAGCGTTCCCGCGATGCCGGTGAAGATTCCGAGGTCGGCGTTCTGGAAGGTGTAATCTCCCCGCAACGGTGTGTCGCCGGGCGTGGATGCGTCCCACGGTCCGAAGGTGCCGCTACTTTGTATCGTGCCGGGAGGCTTGGGAATGGTGAGATCCGCATCGTAGCGCGAAGCCGAATCGGAACCGATGGATTCGAGGTGCAGCCGCGCGATGTGAAATCGCAACGGTGGCTTGGCGGCGTCCTTCGGCAGCAGCGTCAGGACGGCATCTTTGATCTGGACATTCTGAAACTCGACCGCGGCATGGGACTCTCCGTCGCCCGCCAGGCTGGGGCGCTCGTCTTTGGGCGGAACATTGATTTCCATGCCGTCGATGGAGACGAAGTTCACGGACTTTTTTGGCGCGACCAATACTTCCAAATCGACAGTGAAGAACAACTTCTTGATCGCGAACATCGGCGGCCGGCTCCGATCGCCTCCGAATCGCATGGTAATATCGCGCCCCTCCACTGCAACGATCGCCCCGCGGCCATGGCGGAGCAAGATCTGGATCGTGGACATCCTGGGGCGGTTGATGTGCAGACTTCCGATTTCGACCTCGCTGCGGAACCGATCCTGCATGTACTTGATGGCCTGCTCGCGCAGCGCGGGTTCAAACCGCTTGGCGATCACCGAAGCGGCGAAAAAGGCGCCCGCAATTACTACGACAAGGAACGCGGCGGATCCAGCCAGTATGTACTTCGTGCGCTTGCTCACTGGTTAGTTGATCGTTACCTGGGTCAGATTGTTTCGTTTAGGGCACAAACTGGGTGTGGAGTATGAAATCAAGGTTAGGAAAGCGCTGGGTCAGGTACTCATTGGCCTCGCCCTCTACCCGGGTGGGGTCGATGTATTTGCCTTCCGGACGCATCTCGCCATAGCCCGAATAGAACTTGTCCACCACATCCATTCCCTGGATCACTTTTGCGAACGGAACGAAGAATTGATCATCGAGAGCTTTGTTGTCGACCAGATTGATGAAGATCTCGGTAGAGCGCGTGCCGGGGTCCGTCTTGGCGAAAGCCAGCGTGCCGCGCACATTCTTCTGCTGCGGCGGATCGTCCGGGATGAACATTGTCCGCCATTTTTCGTGGACGTTAAAGTCGCGATGAACGCCAAACTGGGTGATGAATCCAGGCACGACGCGAAAGAACCGGCCCTGATCGAAGTACTTCATGCGGACCAGCTCATGGAAGCGATCCACGCCATGCGGCGCCCAGGCTCGAATGGCCTCCACAACAAAATCACCTTGCGATGTTTGAAACTTCACGCGGAAGACGTCCGGGACCACTACCTTCGGCTCCTCCTTCTTGTGGCAAGCCGTGAGCAGCGATCCTGCGATGAAAATGACTGCGATGCGCATCCCCAATTAGGGTACACTGGCGGCAGTCATGCAAGGAAAAGTAGTGGTGGTCACAGGCGGCACGTCGGGTATCGGCCAGGTTGCGGCAGAGCGGCTGGCGGGGATGGGTGCGCGGATCGTGCTGGTGGCTCGTAGCAAGAGCCGGGGCGAGGCGGAACTCGCGCGGTTGCGGGAAGTGGCACCGGGGCCGGAGCATCGCGTTCACTACGGCGATGTTTCGCGCCTGGCCGATCTCAATCGTCTGGTCACGGAAATCCGTTCGGCGGAGCCGCGCATCGACGTGCTCATCAACAATGCCGGCGCGATGTTTGGGAGCCGTCAAGTGACTGAGGACGGTATGGAGCTTACTTTTGCGACGAACCATTTGTCCTATTTCGTTCTCACGCAGGGGCTGAGAGAGCAGCTGGCGGCTGCCGGTTCCGCGCGTATTGTCAATACTTCCTCGCACGCGCACTATCGCGGCAAAATCGATTTTGGCGATCTGCAATCCGAGCATGGGTATAGTGGATTTCCGGTCTACAGCTTCTCGAAGTTGTGCAACGTCCTGTTCACCCGGGCCCTGTCGCAACGCTTGGCCGGTACCGGAATCACCACGAACAGTCTGCATCCCGGATTTGTAAATACGCGCTTCGCCGATGGCAGCGGCGGCTTCTTAGAACGAATACTCGGCCTTGCGAAAATGTTTGCGATCTCGCCCGAGAAGGGCGCTGAGACCATCGTTTACCTGGCGTCCTCGAACGAGGTAGCCAAAACGACCGGTCTGTATTTCTACAAGTGCAAAGCCGTGGAGCCATCCAAAATCGCGCAGGACGATGCGGCTGCAGAGCGGCTATGGAACGAGACAGAAAAGCTGGCTCATTTTTCGACCAGCCCCTGAATGGCCTCGAGTTCCTTGCCTGCTTCTGATAGCTTGCCCTGCGATACCAGTTCCCGGTAACGCTGGAGATGGTTCCGAATCTGAATTATCCGAGCGTCGGGTTGCGCGGTGGGCGCGGGCGTGGCGGCGGTGGTGGCCGTTGCGGTGGTTGCGGGCGCAGACTCCGAGGGAGTGACCGGCAATTTTTCGCCGGCCAGTTGGGCCAACGCTTCGGCGTACGTATCGGCGTAAACCAGGTTGTTGCCCATGGCGAGAGCCACCTTCTTGAGCTGCGGCATTTTGGCCTGAGACGCCTGGATGTAGATGGGCTCAACATACAAAAATGTCTTCTCGACAGGCAAAACCAACATCTGGCCACGCAGAACCTGCGACCCTTGCTGGTTCCATAAGGTCAGGTCCTTCGAAATATTTTGATCCTGATTGATGCGCGCTTCCACTTGCATGGGGCCGAGGATGATCTCCTGCTTGGACAGCAGGAAAACCACTTTCTCTCCCAAATGTTCTCCGTCGCAACGCGCCATCATCAGGCCGATCAGGTTGTCGCGATTGCGCGGCGTGAAGGGCGTCATCAACAAGAATTCGGGTTTCGTTTCTCCGGGCAGCGTGGCGACGACATAAGTGGGCGCCAGTGGCCCCGGCGTGCCGCCTTGTTCATTGGTGAATTTTGCCGTGTCCCAGGCATCGGACTTGTTGTAAAAGGTGTCCGGATCGCGCATGTGGAACAGCCGGTAGATGTCGGACTGCACGTGGAAAATCAACTCCGGATAACGCACGTGACGGTGCAAATCGGCGGGCATGGCCGACGCCGGCTCGAACAAATCGGGAAACAGTTTGCGATAGGCCTGGAGCAGCGGGTCGTCAGGTTCGAAGACATAGAAATGAACGGTGCCGTCATAGGCATCGACGGTGGCCTTCACCGAATTCCGGATGTAGTTGAACTCGCCGACGCCTTCCATGCCAACTTTGGCGGAATAGGGATGGACGTCGGAGGTCATGTAGCCATCGATGATCCAAACCAGGCGGCCCGCGTCGGTAAGCACCAGGTAGGGGTCGGGGTCCCAGTTCAAAAAGTCGGCCATGGCGCTCAGACGCGCGGTAACATTGCGGCGAATCATCATGCGGCTGTCCTGAGTGAGGTAGCCGGTGAGCAGAATGTTGACGTCCTGACGTGAGACTGCGGCAGCGGTTCGCATCAGAAGCGAGGAAATCGGGAAACCACCTTTACCCTGGTAATGGGTCTCGACGTTGCGGTCGCCGGACGGATAATCGAACTCGGCCTGAGCGGTGTCGACGAAGACCGGGTCTTGCACGTTCTCGCCGTAATACAACTCGGGCCGCGTGAGCTTCAGGCCCGGCGAACTCACTACCGGCGGCGCATCCTTGATGATCAGTTCGGGCAGCCCGTTGGGCGAGACGCGATTGGCCTCAGCCATCACGATGCCATATCCGTGCGTGTAGATGAAGTGGGGGTTGATCCAGCGCGTTCCGGCTTCGCCGAGCTGAGTGAGGTCCAGTTCGCGAGGCGACAGCATCATCTGGCGCAATTGACCGTCGATGGTGTAGCGATCGACATCGGTGTCGGTATAAATGTACGGCCGGTAAGGCTGGAGCTGCGTGATAGCGTCATGGAAAGCATGCCAATCCCACAGGCGCACGTTGTCGAGCAAGGGCTGATGCTTTTTGAAATCGACCGACTCATCGGGCTTGGCCGCGAAATCCACTTCGCGCGTGCGCTGGTCGATTCCGAACGCGGAGCGGGTTGCCTCAATATGCTTTTGGATGTAAGGCCGCTCGATGGAAATCTCGTTGGGACGCACATACACGCCGCCGATGATGGGCGGAATCACGGTACGCAGCACAATGGCGCCTACCACCACGATCAGCGCGCTGCGCCAGCGGCTGGCAATCAGCAACCCGGCGGAGATGACACACGCCCCGATTTCCACCCACTGCAACGGCAGAACAATATTCTGATCCACGTAGTCGATACCGACCATGAAGCTGCCGTGCTCTTCGAGCAGCAGGCTATAGCGTGCGAGGAAAAATCGAGCCGCCATGGAGAGCAAAAATACAGCGCCCAATCCACGCAGGAAATTGCTCTTTAGCGCACCCGCCAGGCCAAGCTGGGTGAAGGTGATTTCCTGGACATTTCTCAAATCGCCAACGCGCCCGGTGAGCTCCCAGCCGCGTTCGGCAATCCAATAAATCAGCGCGCCGAGAACCACAATGCCGAGCAAAAGGCCCAGCAAGTCCGAGTAGAAGGGGATTTTGAAAAGATAGAAAGAGAGCGGATTGCCGAAAACAGGATCGTGCCATGCAGTGGCGGCGCCACCCAAATCGCGCCCGCCGAAGTAACGAACCACGGTCCAGGTGTCGAGTGTTGAGAGCGCCACGATCATGGCGACGAGAAAGATGCCGACCGCCGTGAGTTTGGCGTAAAGCGGATGCTCGCGCAGTCGGACATGCGCCTGTTTAAGCGCGAGTGAGTGCGCGATCCAGAAAATAACGAAGGCGATGATGGTGGCGCCAGTGGGCGGAATGAGGCTATACGCGAGAATGCTGAACCAGGTGCGAAGCTGGCCCATCTCTTTCCACCACTGGTAATCGATGGCGTAGGTGGAGAGCCAACGCAAGGCTACAAAGAGAACGATGGCGAGGATGGCGTACAAAAGGCACCCGCCGCGAGCCTGGCGGCCGGGAATCTGGCGATGACGGAAGGAGGGATCCAATGCTTTAGTAACTGTACCTTATCGCGAGGCTGCGGGTTGGGGATTAGGGATTAGGGCTTGGGGGTTGGGGATTGGGGTTCAGGCACAGCTAACGGACTACGGCCGGGTGTGAACGTACGGCGAAGGCAGCGGGCGGCGGCATGTGGAAGAGCACATGTTCGATGTGACGGGATTCGTTTATACGCTTCAGGCGCTGCGCGAATGCTTCGGCTTGGTCTTTTGAAAAAACGAACCCATATTCGGCGGGGTCGTAGGAAAGGCCTTTATGTTTGTGGAGTTCGAATAGAGCCGCGGCTTGCTTGAGGTCACGCTCTTGCTGGTGGCGGCGCTCGGATTGGATTTCGCGGAGCTGATCCAAGGCCTTTTCGAACTGGCGGGAGAGGCGATGGGAGTGCAGGCCGAGAGTGGCGAGGGCGCGGTGGGCGTCGACGATGTCAAAATCGATGCGAGCCTGCTCGGAGGGTGGGTTGGCGGCACGGTCGAGGAGCGCGGCTTCGAGGTGCGGGATGCGATTGAGACGCCAGGCGGTGTCGGCCAGTTCCTGGGTGAGCTGGGATTCGGTGGGAGTGGCGGGTTGGTATTCGTCGAAGAACTGGCGGCAGTGGAGCTGGTAGGCGGCGGGGTCTTCGGTAGCCAGGACCGGGGAGCGGCCGGTGAGGCCGTGGGTGAGGGCGTTCTGGGAGGAGCGCCGTTTGCCGGCGGCGGTGCGGGGTCCGGTAGAGAGCAGCGCATTCGCGCGATTCGCGCGAGCGCGATGCTCTGGCGTTGGGGGCTGGGGATTAGGGATTGACGTGGGAATTGGATTTGTCATGATGTGAACCTCAGGTGAGTTCTAGCACGGGCGAGCGGTGATTTCGCGTGCAGGGAGCGGGATGCTGTTGATTGGGGCGGGAAGATTGGTGAGGGAGTGGCGTGAACGCTGAGGCGCGGTTAGTCGGGATGAGCAATTTGACCGACCGGCGTCTGTCAGGCTGGATGCTTGAACGCCGGGCGGCTGGTTGGGGAAACTGGGCTTGGTCACTCGACGGCATGGCGACTATGCGGCCGGGTGGATCGGCAGAGCCAAGCGCGTTTCTCGTTCCTAATTCGGCACGATGGGCGGTGCGGAGCGACTCGAAAACTCAAGTCTCCAATATCACCCGTGTTATGCCGGCGAACCCTGTTGCCTAGGGCCTCTTTTGCTCCCGGTGACCTGCTAATCGTTATTGCCTGGCAGTCCCCTGGTGATTTTTCAAAGTGTCAAGGAACCTGCGGAACTCGTGGGTTTACGTAATCGGCCTCACGACTACGGGAGATGCTATTGGTCGCGCCTGTACGCTCAGGCGCGTCATCGTCAGTGCAGCTGGAAGTGCCTGCACCGCACTCTGGGGGCTCTGCGGAGCGTTGCTATCGTCATAGATCTCGGCGGCGAACGCAACACGTTGCTGTGGATTGAACGTGATCGCTGAGTGATAGTCCGCAATTTGGTCATAACTCAGCTCGATCAACCAGATGTCAGCTTCGACTGCAACGCCCCTTGGCAACTTGCGTAAGTCGTACTTTCTGTCGATCATCGGATAGGTGCCGTGGCCTCCGCGTGTACCGTGTAGTGACGGCTCTTCGGGGTTAACCTTTATATGCGCGGTCACCTTTCTCGTGGCCCAGAGGCCACGAACGGCCGCGTTGACTGGCGGGTCCCAGCAAACAATTATACGCAGGGTTGGGCTCGCCGCTACGTCGTACCAAGCTCGTGGAATCGGAAGCTTTATTCGAGCGATATCGCCGGGTCCTTCCAAAATACCCTGCCACAACATTACCGCCGACTCAGGAACCGGATGTTCCAATCGCCCATGATCGGCAGCTCCTCTGCCAAGCGACCGCTTAGCTAGTTCTGCTGCAGCGCCGGTAACACTGGCGGCGGTCGCGGTTAGAGCAAGAAACGCCCTGGCAGTTACCCCATAGGGGCGAGCACCCTGTTGGCAGACTCGTTGGAGCGAGTGCATTGTAAACGCAACCTCGCGAGCCAAAACGGGTGCCGCAAACGAGGTACCGGCGCGATCCTCCCAAATACCTGCGCTAGTTAGGCCCCACACCCCGAGCCCGGCAGAGGTCCCCATCGTCGGGGTTGAATTACCCCCGGGAGCGGAGAAGTCGGGCTTTGGAGATTCACACAGTCCGGGCCCCACCCGACAAAACGGGCTGGGCCAGCCGCGGGTTGTCACGAGCGCGCCCGGAGTCAACCGGTTTACAAACGAACCACACGTCAGTGAGTTGAAGCTCCGGGCCCACGCTCCGAGCTGCCATTGTGGGTCGTCATAATTCATAGGGTAAGGTGTTGACGGTTGGGCGCCGGGCGGTGAATTTCCCCCAGAAATGATGACCACGAGATCGTACTGGAAGATCAGGTTGTCAAGGTCCTGAACGAGCAACAGATTCTCATGCTGCTTAATCGGATCGAGTTGCTCGAGTGGAGCGGTGTCAAAACTGAAGTTGAAAACCCTCACATCTGGTGCGGTGCCAACAACTGCCTCTACCGCGCGAGAAATGCCTTTGTTGTCTATGTCTTGATTGTCGACTGCGACCAGAACATCGTAGTACCGGCACGTTCCTACCGGAGTAACGGGCGGATCATTGCCGAAGTCGGAGTCTCCAAATACAACTCTAGACGCCACGAATGAACCGTGGTCCCCGATCGGAGATCCGTACGAATCCGGGGAGATGAATGCGCCCCTGCGGTACGTCGTAAGAATGGAGTGATCGGCGGGCACACCGGTGTCGAGCACGGCGACAGTCGGGAACGTTGAAATGTCTGCGGGACGGATGGGTCCACGATGAGACGGTGTTGTGGCCGGGCGTGACGAACGCGTCCCTATGGCGGCCCTTGAGAGTAGCGGCGAATGAAGTGTTTGAACCGAATAAAACATTCGCGCGATTGCCTTGAGACTCTCTGGGGTGATTTTTCCTCTGACCCAATGCCGCCCGGAATAATCGGTCCCGAGGCCGGTGAGGGCCTCCCGTCGATCATTCCTGAGCAGGCCGTTAATTGTCTTGAGGAGCAACTCCACCTCCGACCGGGCCAGCAGTGGCTGAAATTCAACTACAGCATCCGTGGAATGTCTGGGTCGGAGGGAGTCCACCCAACCCTCATCAAGACGAAGGTCTGGCGGAATTAGGCCGAACATGTCGATGCTGGCCCAGCGAGTTTTCTCCCGTGTGCCGATTCTGTCCAATTCAGCAGCTGTTGAAGCGAGCTGTTCCAGACGATCTGGACGCATGTGGACAATCGCTTCACCTCCGGGTGTGACATCTACAAGGTCGAGACCTAGCCGCCGAAAAACACGGGAGTCTTCTTCGTCAAAACGGACACCTTGCGAGAGGATCCCATCGGGTGCTTTCTTTTGGTCTTTCGAGCGCTTCTGAATCTCCTGAACCGGCGTCGCCAACACGAAGTAATGCTGCGTGCGCAGCGGATCTTTTGAAGCTGATATCTGAGCCTTTACTGTTCCGAGTGATTCGAGGATCGAACGGCCCTTCGCGGCCCAATCGATTCCCACAAATTCAGGAATGCGCCCGCCTCCAGAAGCTTCTCCCCGCGAGAGCTCATGTTGCTCATTCAGATAAAACGTTTTCGGCGAGACCCTGTGCGGCGGCGACATTTCGAGCTTATAAATTCAGAAGAGCCATCCGCCTAGCTTCATCCTCGATGAACTTTTCAACTTCGGCGTAGTTCTTCAGAAAAGAGAGACCGTGGAGAATTGTTCTGGAAAGAGGAAGGTGAAAAGACTCTGCCTTGCTGCGCGCAAAGCTGAGGATTTCCTTCTTGGTCGGGGCTGGAAAATTTAGCGCGAGATCAAATCGCCTCCAAAGAGCCGGATCAAGACTGTCAGGAATGTTGGAGGTGGCGATGACAAAGCCTCTCAGCTCGGATAATTCGAGTTCCTGCATCAGTGCGATAACGATCCGATCGAGCTCGCCAACGTCGGTTGGGCTGCCTCGGCGTTTTCCCAGCGCATCGATTTCGTCAAATAGCAGCACGCATTCATTGGTTTCGGCGAACTGGAAGAGTTGCCTCAGGTGAGTTGCCGTCTGTCCAAGATATGCGCCGATTATAGAGTCGAAGCGGACGATGAAAAGCGGCAACTTGAGTTCGTTCGCCAGGGCCTGCGCCGTGAGGCTCTTACCGCAACCCGGCGGCCCATGGAGGATGATCTTGCTTCGCCTGTGAATTCCGAGAGACCGTAGCTGGTTTTGGTGCGCAAATTCCTTTACAAGCTCTTGAAGCCGGTCACGGGCTGGTTTGCGCAGCTGGACTCCGGGGAACGTCACGCTCGATGTTCGCGTGGACAACGCATTCAGTAGCAGCGCCGGCAACGCCTGGTTGCCCAACGCTGTCCGGTCTTCGATGACTGACTTCGTGCCGTTGGCTACAAGAGAGCCTTTCAGAATTTGAGCCGCCGTGCGATGCCCCTTCTTTTCTTCGTCGCATGCAATACGCCCGGCAATTTCCTCAGCTGTAGCTAAGTCCTTGTGAGCCAGCGCCTTGAAAAGCTTCGAGAGTTCCGTTATCGTGGGCATCGGTTCGACGACAACACCTAGTTTAATCTGGTCGTGGAACTCGTTGCCGGACGGCACACTAACCAACCAGAGTTTTGCGGCGGTTCGCATGCATTCGCAGCAGATCGGGAATGACAAGTCGGCCAGTGTCCGGCGGCCGTACTGCGTCATCCTCGGCTGTTTTCGAAAGCTCGCCGTTCTTTCACGGTACCGGCTGTCCGACTGCGCATGAGCAAATTCGATGAGCCGTTGAATTTGCGCGACGGAGAGCCCCGGATAGTTTTCGTGAATTAGCTCAAGAGACTCGCCGGCGTCGTAGCTGTTGACGATCGCGTCGGGCAGAATGCGCGTGCCGCGCACGATGGGCCGTCCCGAGACCTTGCCGGGAATCTGCTCGATCAGCTCGCATTGTGTCCAATCGATTTCTGAGCGGCGCTATTGCGGTGCTGGTACGCCGAGGGCGACGTGATCGGCAGACCACACGACCTTTCCGTTGACGATGGACGCCACGGGGCCGCCGCGGAAAGTATGTCCGTCGAAAGGAGAATTGCGGCTCTTCGACGCCGAGCGGTTGACGTCATAAGTCCAGGAGCGTTCGGTGTCGAAGAGCGTGATGTCGGCGGGTGAACCAATGGCGAGGCGTCCCCGGTTGAGGTTGAGCACGCGATCGGGCCCGGTGGTGAACAGCTCGATCATGCGCATGAGCGTGATCTTTCCGGGATGAACCAGGCGCTCCAGAGTAATGCCAATGGCGGTTTCGAGTCCCAGGATGCCAAACGGGCATTGCTCGAACTCCTGCATTTTTTCGCTACCGGCGTGCGGAGCATGATCGGTGGCGATGGCGTCGATGGCGCCGGAGACGATGCCTTGCGTGATGGCGGCGACGTCACAGGTGGAGCGGAGCGGCGGCTTCATCTTGTAATTGCTGTCGTAGGGCGGCATCTCGCTATCGCTCAAAGCAAAATGATGCGGCGTAGCTTCACTGGTGACGGCCAGGCCGCGGGCTTTGGCGAAGGCCAGCATTTCAACGGAGTGCCGCGAGGAAATATGGGCCACATGAAAGCGCGCACCGGTGAGTTCGGCCAGCAGGATGTCGCGCGCGACCATCACATCTTCGGAGGCAGCCGGAATGCCGCGCAGTCCCATGCGCACGCTGGGAACGCCTTCGTTCATGTCGCCGCCCGCGCTCAGGTGCAGGTCCTCGCAATGATCGATCACGGGAAGGCCGAAGGAACGAGCGGTCTCCATGGCGCGGCGCATGACGCGTGCGTTCATGACGGGCCGGCCATCGTCGGAGATGGCGACGATGCCTGCCTCCTTCATTAATCCAATGGCGGCCAGTTGTTCGCCCGCGCTGCCTTTGGTGATCGCGCCGATGGGAAACACATTCACTACGGCGTGGCGTTCGGCGCGCTCGATGATATAGCTGGTTACGGTTGCGTTGTCGTTGACGGGCGAGGTGTTGGGCATGCAGCAGATGGATGTAAATCCGCCGGCGGCAGCGGCGCGGGAACCACTCTCGATGGTTTCGGCATGTTCGAAGCCGGGCTCACGCAGATGGACGTGCATATCGATGAAGCCAGGGGCGACGATGAGGCCTGAGGCATCGAGTTCGGTTGCTCCGGCGGCATCAATATTCTGTCCGATGGCGGCGATGCGGCCGTCTTCGATAGCAATGTCGCGGACGGCGTCGAGGCCGGTGGCCGGGTCCATCACGCGGCCGTTACGAATAATCAATTTCGACATTGCAGGGTCAATTTCCAAGAATGCGTTCGAGCACCGCCATGCGCACGGCAATTCCATTTTCCACTTGATTCAGGATGACGGAGCGCTGTGAATCCGCCACTTCGGAGGATATTTCGCGGCCGCGATTGATGGGACCGGGGTGCATCACGATGGCGTCCGGCTTGGCCAGGCTCATGTGCTCCAGGCGTAAGCCATAGAACTGGAAATATTCGTTAGCGGAGAACGCCGCTTCATGCTGGCGCTCCAGTTGCACGCGCAACATCATAATGACGTCGGCATCGCGAATGGCCTCTTCCATTTTGTGCGTCAAGCTGATGCCGGGCGCAAGCTGCTCGAGCTCGGGCGGCAAAAGCGAAGCGGGTCCGCACAGGACAATCTGCGCGCCGAATTTCGAGAGCAGGTACATGTTGGAACGTGCCACGCGGCTGTGCGCGATGTCGCCGATAATGGCGACGCGCAAGCCTTCGAGAGTGGGCCGGCGATCGAGGATGGTGCGGGCATCGAGCAGCGCCTGGGTGGGATGTTCGTGCGTGCCATCGCCAGCGTTGATGATGGGGGTTTCCACGAGATAGCGCGCGAGAAAGTGCGGAGCGCCGGATGCTGCGTGGCGCATCACGATGGCGTCGGGATGCATGGCGCCGAGCGTGTTGAGCGTATCGACCAGCGATTCACCTTTAGAAACGCTGGAGGCGGATGCGGTGATGGAGATGGCGTCCGCGCCGAGACGCTTGGCGGCGATTTCGAAGCTGGTGCGGGTTCGCGTGGAGGCTTCGAAGAACAGATTGACGATCATGCGGCCGCGGAGCTGGTCGGATTTTTTCGAGTCAGTCTGGCGCGGTTGAAAACGCTTGGCGCGATCGAGGATGCCTTCGATCTCTACACGATCAAGCGGCTCGATTCCCAATAATCCACCTGGCATTGTTCTCCGTTTAACTCAAAACACCGCTTCCTCTGGTCGCGGCTCAGAATCGGCGCGCCTCTAGGTCTTTTCCACTAACAGTACCTTGTCGTTCTGATCTACTTCCTGGAACTTCACCTCGATGATCTCATTGGCGCTGGTTTGTACCATGCGGCCTACATAGCGGGCTTCGATGGGAAGCTCGCGCCAGCCGCGATCGATCAGCACCAGCAGTTGTACGCGGGAGGGGCGGCCCTGGTCAAACAGTGCATCGAGCGCGGCGCGAATGGTGCGGCCGGTGTAGAGCACGTCATCCATGAGGATGATGTCTTTGCCGGTGACCGGAAAATTGATTTCCGTCGCGCTGTGCACTGGCTTTTCGGAAACGGTGGAGAGATCGTCGCGATAAAGATTGATGTCGAGGAAGCCGACCGGGACCACGAGGTTTTCGAGATTCTTGATTTTGTCGGCCAGACGGAGCGCCAGAGGAACGCCCCGGCGGCGGATTCCGATGAATGCCAGACGATGCAGATCCTCGGTTTTCTCGAGAATCTCATGGGCCAGGCGGACCAAGGTGCGGTCGATCTCGGAGGCGCTCATCAACTGTGCTTTTTCGCGTGTGGCAATCATGCGTTGTCGAAGCCGGACGCGGCTCTAGACGAGCGTAACATATCAAAACGTCAGCGCCGCAGGCGGTCACGAATGCGCCGGGCGAGGCGGTCGATATCGTCAGTCTTCTTGAGCATGCCGACGGAGAGAACGTTATAGTCGCTCTTCTCTAAGTCGGCCTTGAGCTGGTCGGCCAATTTGGAGAGAGCACGCGCGTCTTCGAGCGTCTTTTGATAATCCGCCTTCAGAATTTCCTCACGCTGGAGCTTGCCATTGGGCAGGCGAACATCCTCCGGCGTTTCCGGTGGAGGCGTGATCTCAGGAGGGCCGTGCTGCGCAGTCATAACGAGCGCGACGGCGAGAAGGAGCACGATTCGATAGATCATAGGAGCGCCACTCTTTCCATCATAGGCCTGCTCTATAATCCAAATCATGCCGACAATTGAAGGTTTCGCACCGGGCGAATTTTGCTGGATTGAGCTGGCAACCTCAAACCAGAACGCGGCGAAGAGCTTTTACACCGCACTTTTCGGATGGACCGTTCGGGATGTTCCGATGGGAGCAAGCGGGGTCTATAGTTTGTTGGAACTCGA
Source organism: Bryobacterales bacterium (assembly GCA_963781905.1). Classification (GTDB taxonomy): domain Bacteria; phylum Acidobacteriota; class Terriglobia; order Bryobacterales; family Bryobacteraceae; genus Palsa-89. The sequence goes on along the minus strand of CAWAHZ010000010.1, from coordinate 1,142,552 downwards.
GGGTCGCATCGCGGCCGGCGCATTCGCCATCAGTGAGAGCGAAGCCGCGGCGGGCGTGCCGCCTCACTGGCATCTCTATGTGGCCGTCGCCAGCGCGGACGAGGCCGCGAAGAGGGCCGGGGAGTTGGGGGGCAAGGTGATGGAAGCGCCGTTCGACGTGGGAGACAGGGGCAGAGCCGCGCTGATTCAGGATCCCACGGGCGCTTTCTTCTCGGTGTGGGAAGCAAAGCAGCGCAGCGGCGTGGGCGTGACAGGCGAGCCCGGTTCGTTCTGCTGGGCTGACCTGACCACTGGGGACCAGGCGCGCGCCAAAACATTTTACGAAAGTTTGTTCGGATGGAAGTTGACGCTGGGGGAAGGGAAGGAATCCGGCTACCTGCATATCGTTAACGGGGAGAAGTATATCGGCGGAGTTCCGCCCGCGCACCAAGGCAGCGGGAACGAACCGCCGCACTGGCTTATTTATTTCGCCGTGGCGGATGTGGATAAGGCGTTTCAACGGGCGAAGGACATGAACGCGAGGATCATACTGCGTCCCATGGATTTTGAAGGGGTGGGGCGGGTGGCGATGCTGGCGGATCCACAGGGGGCGGTGTTTGCGCTGTTCCGGGAGGCGGGAAAGTCCAATGGCTGATGACCAGGAAGAAGTGATTGCGAGCAGACGGGGCCGTGGCGATGTCGCGCTCCTTCCCGCCGACGAATTGGCTGCTTTGAGGGAAACGGCGCATCTGCTTCGATCGCCGGCAAATGCCAAGCGCCTGCTAACCTCGCTGCAACGAACCGAACGGAGGAAGGGCAAGCCCTCTACCGTGGAACAGTTGCGGCGGGAGATAGGTCTTGGGGCAGCGAAGTGAACGCGAAGCCGTTTTCCACTATGAAGTGATCATTCAGCGGGCTTGAGTACAACGACTTCGACGCGGCGTTGAGCGGGTGCGATGCTCAGATTAAACTGATCCCGCAGGCGATCGAGAAAACCGTTCTCACTGCCTTCAGTGGTCTTCAGGTTGAATTCATACACGCCTTGCATGGCGGTTTCATTGACCACCGGACGGTCCAGGGCGCTCTCCAACGTGTGACAGAAATCGTCCAGCGTGCCTTCGAGCGATATGCCGCGGATGTCGCTGATTGGTCTTTTCGCGTTCATGAGGTCTTCCGGATCGGTCATTTCTTTCGGATGTTGAAATTGGACACGGGAGAAACTGGATCCTGACGAACCAGGATCGTCGTCTGTCCTGGCCAGAGGCGCGGGAGGCTTCCCGTTGGCTGCCGTGACGACATAGACGTCCAACCAACGTTCCTCGCGCGCGGCGATCACTCCAAAGTGCTCCTGAATTGCCTGGAGAATGCGAGCATTGACGCTCTCGGTACTTTCGGGTTCCGGTAGATTGATTGCGATATCGTAGCGCTGATTGTTGTCGAGCGCCGGCGGGAGATAGAGGCGAATGGGATTTATGGCATAGATCTGCGCCAGGAGCCGCCTTAGCCCGAAGCCTTGAGAATCGCGGTCAGTGTCGCCATGGTCTGCTTCCTTGGCGGGCGAAATGTGAACCGTGTAGGATGGCGGAAAATTCGGCTTGCGATCCTGGTAGCGAGGCATGCGGGTTGACTCCGCGCTCAAAAGCACCATACCACTTTCGGCGAATGCCTGGATGGCGGTCAACGGCGGCTGGGGCCGGCCACGGTGACCTGCGGCCAGATTACACCGCCGCTTTGAGGACGGCAACGAGGCGATGTTTGTGAGTTGTTGCCGCGATCCCGGATAATAGCGCTATATGCAGGAGGTGAACGTTGGGATCATCGGGCTCGGAAACGTAGGCTCGGGCACGCTCGCGATTCTTACCGAGAACGCCGAGCAGATCGCGCTGAAGCTGGGCTTTGCATTGCGCGTGAAGGCGCTGTGCAGCCGATCGATTGGCGTGAAGCGGCGGCAGAAGGTGATGGACTCCGTTCTGCGCACCGCGGATTGGCGCGAGGTGGTGGCGCATCCGGAGGTGGATATTGTCGCCGAACTGGTGGGCGGCACAACGGTGGCGCGCGAGATCATCGACGCGGCCATCGCGCACAAGAAATCGGTGGTCACGGCTAATAAAGAATTGATGGCGCTGTGCGGCGCCGAGATTTGGGACCGGGCGATCGCGGCCGGCATCAATCTGGCGATGGAAGCGAGCGTGGCCGGTGGAATCCCGATTCACACGGTGTTGCGCGAAGGTATTTCGGGCGATCGCGTCACTACGCTCTACGGCATCCTCAACGGCACCAGCAACTACATCCTCACCGAGATCGAGAAGCATGGGTCCTCTTTCGATGACGTTCTGAAAGAGGCGCAGAGGCTGGGCTACGCCGAAGCCGATCCGAGCGCCGACGTGGATGGCTACGACGCGCGCTCGAAGCTGGCGATCCTGGCGGCGCTGGCTTTCGGCGAGAAGATCACGCCGTCCGATATTTATACCGAAGGCATCCGCCGGATTTTGCCGCTGGATTTTCAGTACGCACACAAGCTGGGGCACACCATCCGATTGATTTGCGGCGCACACCAGACGCCTTCGGGTTTGATCTTATCGGTGAGGCCGGCGCTGATTCCGCAAGCGACGATTTTGGCCGGAGTGCAGGGGGCGTACAATGCGGTTTGGGTGCGCGGCAAATATGGCGCAGACACGTTCTACTATGGCCGGGGGGCGGGTGCTTCGCCGACCGGAGTGGCGGTGGTGAGCGACCTGATGCGAGTGGCGCGCGAAATCCGCTGCGGGAGCCCGGAGCGCGTGTCGCCCTTCGCGCACGAGCGGCTGGGGGAATACAAGCCGATCCCGGTAACGCTGCAGCACTCCGCTTACTATCTGCGCTTCCGAGTGGTGGACCGGCCGGGAATCATCGCGAGCCTGGCCGGCGTGCTGGCGGGCAAACAGATCAGCCTGGAGGCGGTGTTGCAGCTGCCGAGCGACAACCGGCAGGACTTGCCATTCGTGATCACGGTAGAACCGACGTCGGAGCAATCTCTGCGAGAGGCGCTGGCTGAAATGTCAGCGCACGACTTCTTAGTAGAGCCGCCGTTCGCGATGCCCATGGAGAAATCGCTATGAAGAGACTTTTCGTTTTCTTAGCCGTGTGCGGCGCCCTGTGCGCGCAGGTGGCCGACAAAGCCAACCAGGGCTACAAGACGCACGAAGGGCGCGAGAGCGTCGCCAAAGGATTGGGCGATCCCTCGCGGGAGGATCGGCAGAGGCCGAGGGATATTGTGGACGCGCTGGATCTGAAGCCCGGCGCTTCGGTGGCCGACGTCGGCACCGGCATCGGGTTCATGCTGCCGTACCTGAGCCACGCGGTGGGCGACACGGGCCACGTGATCGGCGAGGATATCCAGAACGATTTTCTAGACAAAGCGAAGCTAAAGGTACAGCTCAGCCGCTTGAGCAACGTGCAGTTTGTGCTGGGGACCGACCGCGATCCGAAGCTGCCGGCCGATTCGCTGGAAGCGGTGCTGGTGCTGGATGTCTATCATCACTTCGATTACCCGGAGGCGATGCTAGAACATATTCACGATAGCTTGTTGTCGGACGGGAAGCTGGTGATTGTGGAATATTTCAAGCGGCCGGGCGCGATGCCGGGCGGCGATCCGAATCGGGCGCTGGAGCACATCCGGCTGGATCAGGACGACCTGATTCAGGAAGTGGTGGCGAATGGATACCGCCTGGTTTCCAAGCACGATCTGGTGCCGAAGAGCCAATATATTGCGATTTTTGAGAAAAAGTGACGGCCTGTGCTACCATCCGTTTGAGACCCACCACGCACGCCGGAGAGGTGGCTGAGTGGTCGAAAGCAGCGGTTTGCTAAACCGTCGTAGGCCTTTAAAGTCTACCGGGGGTTCGAATCCCCCCCTCTCCGCCATAAGAATCCGGTTGAACGCTGCTCTCGTAATTGCCATCGTGTGCCCGATCTGTTTCCTGCGCGCTCAGGCGCCGGCGGAGCGAGCCGTCATTGAAGCCGAGGAAGCGCGGGAAGCGGGAGTGCCTGCTCTGCTGGCAGCCGCAAAGAGCTCCGACGTGCGCTTGCAGAGTCTTGCGGCACGGGCACTCGGCCGCATCGAGAATCCCGCTTATCGCGATGCACTCATTCCGCTGCTCGGGTCGCCGGATCCGTTGGTGCGGCGCGCGGCGGTTGGTGCGATGGCGCAGATGCGAGCGTCCTTTAAATATGCAGCACTGGTTCAGACGGAGCGTGACGCTTCCGTCCGTGCCGTCATCTATGAGGCCGTCGGGCGAGCGAAGCCTGTGTCTGCCGACGCCGAGATGCTCCTCGTTGACGGGCTTAGCGATCCCGATCCACGCGGGCGCGCGGGAGCAGCGCGTGGTCTAGAATCACTATTCCGGTTGAATGCCGAACCACCCCTCCGGCCGTCCGCCGCCACCATCGCCGCACTCCACAAGGCGTTCGCGGCGAACCATCAAGAAGAGCTTCGTGAGCTGATTCTGCTCGCGATGAACCGCGCGGGCGATCGCGACTCCCCCACGCTCGGGATTGCGATCACCGATCCGAGCCCGCAGGTGCGGCGGCTGGCAGTGATTGGCACGCGCACCTGGGTGCGGGATTCGTCGCCGATGGTGCAGTACGAAGCGCTGCGCGCCGCTCCATCCTGCGAACGTGCCGCGGCTGCCATTCATGAAGGAAGCGACCACGTGGCGCTCGCAGCGGTGGATCTGTTGGGCAACTTGAAGTGCGATGCGGCGCTGATTGCGCCGATGGTCAAAAGCGAAAGGTCGTGGCGTTTCCGCGCGCATGCTTTGGTGGCATTGGCCGCCGTGGATCCCGCACAGGCGCGAACGGCGATGGGCGGCATGCTGAAAGACCCGACGTGGCAGGTGCGCGCCTATGTGGCGCAGGCCGCGCGTCTGCTGAACGATTCAGCAACCCTCGGCACGCTGGCGCGGGACGCGAACCCGAATGTCGCCATCGCGGCTCTCACTACGCCGGACGACGCGACGCGGGCCATCGCGAGCGACCACTCCGGATTGATCCGCGCGGGAGCCGAGCGGCTGAAGAACGCGCCAGACCTGAAGGCTCGCCTGCCGCAACTGGTGGCCGCCTTCAACCGGCTGACCGAAGGTGGAAGCATGACGGTGCGAGATCCGCGCGTGGCCCTGCTGACGCGGATCGGCGAAGTAACTGAGACGAGCAGCAACGGGCTGCTACGCCAGGCCCTCGGGGATCGCGACCCAGCCATCGCTGCTCTGGCCGCCCAGATCCTCAGCAAGCGCACGGGTTCCACGGTCGCGCCTGGGACCACGCGGCTACCGGTCCCGAAGATTCCGCCGGCGGACTACATCCTGGGGCTCAAAGGCGCGCGGGCACGCTTCACCATGCATGGGCTTGGCATGATCACGGTGGACCTGCTGACCGACGAAGCTCCGGTGACCGTGGGTACGTTCGCGCAACTGGCGGAAGCGGGGCAGTACAACGGGCTCACCTTTCACCGCATTGTTCCGAACTTCGTTATCCAAGGCGGCAGTCCGGGCGCCGATGAATACGACGCACGCTCGCGTGAATTCATGCGCGACGAAGTGGGCCTGGTGCGACACCTGCGCGGCACCATGGGAATCTCCACGCGCGGCCGCGATACGGGCGACGCACAGATTTTCTTCAACCTGGTGGACAATTTCCGGCTGGATCACGACTACACGGTGTTCGCCGCGACGCGTGAAGGGCTGGACGTGATGGACCGCGTACAAGAAGGCGACCTGATCGACCGCATCGAGATTATTCGAAAACCGAACAAGTAAGCTATTTGGCTGCCTTGGCGGTGTGCGCGGCGTCCTTTTCATCTTCCGCGCAAATGAGCTCGATTACTTCGCTGTCCGCAAGCAGCAGTTCGGTGAAGTGAAAGGTAAACGGCTTGGTAAAGATCTTGGGATCCTCAATGGTCACCGCCACATCCATATGGCCGAAATCCCGGCGCTCGAACCGCTCTTCGACGCGCATGTCCTCGCTGTGTCCGTGGCCGCGCGCATCCAGCCAGCTGCGATCGTTGAAGCCGCGGGTGTCCACCACCAGCGTGTCGCCTTCCCACTTGCCCACCGAATACCCTAGCCAGGCCGGCGATGGATCCACGAGCTGTTTCCGTCCGTCCGTGAAGATCTGGCGGAAAATGGTTTCCACTTCGTACAGCATCACGATTTCGCCGGGAGTCTGAATGATCTTAAATGGCTCAGGGAGCAGATCCGCGTGAGGCACTCCATCGGGCAGACAGTTCAGGCTGGGATTTCCGTAGGGGCCAGCCTCGCCGTGCTTGCGCAGCAGTTCAGCGCCCGCCGCCGTGAGCGGTTCTTCTCCCGGCTTGAAATCGGCCAGAACATTTCTGAAATATTTTGAGTTGGCGTATTCGCCCAATCCGTAGAGGCCGGGACCACGGGGCTCGGCTTCCGCCAACCAAACTCCAGAAAGGTCCGGCTTGCCATTCAGGCGGGGAGCAGGGCCGGTCATGTTCACCTTGCCATCGGGCGTGCGCGGAGCCCCGGGCGTGGGCTGGTTCACCCATTGAGCCTGGGCGCAGAAGCAGGCTCCCAAAAAAAGCAGTCCATTCCAGCGATGACGAGGCATACTGTAAAGTCTAAACCTAGTTCGGGCCCTTGTTCAGACCGGGGATGGTCAACGCTGAGCAATTCCGGGATCGGCAATCGGCAACAGCGTCACGCTCTCTTGCTCATTGGGATCGGTGCGGGCGATGAGCCCCACGCAGGGTTCGGACTCGCTCGGGTTGTAAGGCAGGTGCGGAGTATTGGCGGGAATGTAGAGGAAGTCTCCGGCATGCATCCACACGTGCTCGCGCAGCCCTTCGCCGTACCACATGCCTGCCTCACCGGACACAACGTAGACGGCGCTCTCGTGGCTTACATGCAGATGCGGCTTGGCGCGGCCGAGAGGCGGAATGGTCACCATGTGGAGGCAGAGCCCGCGCGAACCGCTGGTTTCAGCCGCGACGCCGGCAAAATAGTCCAGGCCTTGTTTGCCATGGTAGTGAGAGCTGTGCTCGATCAGGACGCAGGTTTGAGCGGTGTCGGATTTCATGGACCCTCCCCTATCACTATTATGAGCCCGAAGGCGGCGCTGGGCGTAAGCGATCGACAGCGGCGAAGAGTTGAGTGGCGTGCACAATGGGCTGCCGTCCGAAGGTGGAACTCAGGCGCCCAGATTTAGGCAAGTATGAAAGGAAGTGCTATGCGTTTGGTGTATGGTTCCACGCTCGCCGTTATTGTTGTGTATGCTCGCAGCGCCCGCGATGAATGCGCAGGGTGATGCCTCCCGCGCTGTGGCCGGAGGCGGCATTTCGGTCCCGCAATGGACCGGCAAGGTGGACGCCAACGAGGAGCGGCAAGGCCGCAGCTTGAACGATGCGAAGTTATCGAAAGATGGCGATACTTTTCACGTCACCACAGGACCCGCCGTCGCCTATTGGAACCCCGCCAATAAGGCGACTGGCGATTACACGGTGAAAGCGACGTTCACCGAGCCAAAATACATGAACCTCAACAGCCATCCGCATCCCTACGGCATTTTCATCGGCGGCAACGAAATGGGATCCGCCAACCAGAGTTATCTTTACTGCGCGGCTTACGGCAACGGACGATTTATCGTGCGCGGCTTCGGCCCCGGTGCGTTCCAGATGAACGGCTTTCAAGGAGAAGGGAACCCGGCGGTGCATCAGGCGGCGGGAGTGGGACAACCGGTGACGCAGGCGATTGCTCTTTCGGTGAAGGGCGATCGCGTGGAGTGTTCCATCAACGGAACCGTGGTGGCGGGCTACAGCAAGTCTCAATTGGTTACGGAAGGGAAGCTGAAGTCGACGGACGGCATCTATGGCCTGCGCTTCGCCCACAATACGGAAGTGAACGTTACTGGACTCTCGAAGAACTAGTGACGTATTGGGAGCGATGCGTTCGGCAGCCCCAGACCGTGTGGCTGCGCAAGGCGATCTTTCAGCTTCACCTGTGGAGCGGGATCGGTATCGGCCTCTACGTCCTTCTGATCAGCGTCACAGGCAGCGTCCTGGTTTACCGCAATGAGCTTTATCGGGCTGCGACACGCGACCCGATCATGGTGGCTGAGTCTGGCCCACTGTTAACCGATGATCAGTTGAAGGCGGCGGCAACGCGCGCGTATCCCGGATACTCGGTGCTCAGCATCGGGCGAAGGCGAAATCCCGATCAGGCAGTCAGTATTTCTCTCAGACGCGGAGGGGGACTTAAGAATCGCCTCTTCAATCCCTACACGGGAGCGGACCTGGGCGATTCGGTCCCGCTCGGGATACTGCTGGTTTCGAGGCTCCTCAAGTTGCACGACGATCTGCTGGGCGGGACCACCGGCCGCTCCATCAATGGCATTGGCGCACTCCTGATTGTGGTGCTGGCGTTAACGGGAATCGTGGTCTGGTGGCCGGGGATCAAGACCTGGCGGCGAAGCCTGTCTGTTCCGAGGAACGGCGGGTGGCAGCGCTTCATCTGGGGTTTGCATGGCATGCTCGGTTTTTGGACCTTCGGGATTATCTTATTGTTCGCGATAAGCGGCGCCTACCTGGGCAATCCCGAGAAGTTTCAGGATCTGGCCGATCGAATTGAGCCACTGACGGACGCCAATGCGCGGACGCGCATGGTGGACCAGGTAACGTATTGGCTCGCCTATTTGCATGTCGGCCGCATTAACGGCATCGGAATTCCCTGCAGCGGCCCCGGATTCTGCGACATGACGATGAAGTTGATTTGGGCGGTATTGGGGCTGACGCCGGCGGCCATGTTCGTCACGGGCGCGATGATGTGGTGGAATCGGGTGGCACGCAAGAAACGCCAGCTTCGCCCATCTCCATTCCCTCCCATATCCCGTGTAAAATAATTTCCCGATCTGTTTTGCAATCGAATTCTGAGATAGAATCTACTAACACCTTATGCCCCTGGTTCCCGGAACGAGCTCCGGTTCTTTCGAGATTCCTTGCAGGCGGCACGAGGACAAGGTTTCTCTATTCCAACCAAAGTATTTTGCGAGGATATCCAATGTCCAAGAATTTTACGGCTAAATCTTACTTAGTGCGTTCTCTCGGCTGCTGCGCACTTGCGCTGGGCTTGACCTGTGCCCTGTTGGCGCAAGGCGGAGCGGACGCGCCGGCGGCCCGAGTTCTGGTTACGCAACCTATCGATCGAAGCAGGCTATACGCGCTGGCCGGCAACACGCGCGGTGAAGCGAACGCCGAAAACGATCGCGGAAAACTGGCGGATACGTTTGCCCTGCCGCACGTGCTTCTGCAATTGCAGCGCAGCCCGGAACGAGAACTGGCGCTGAGGACATTTATCGATCAACTGCACAATTCCGCGTCGCCTAATTTCCACAAATGGCTGACGGCGGATCAATTCGGGAAGTTATATGGGCCGGCTGCGGTGGATATCGAGGCGGTTTCCGGCTGGCTGCGATCGAGCGGCTTCACGGTGAACATCGTATATCCGAGCGGCATGTTCATTGATTTTTCGGGAACGGCCGGTCAACTGTCGGCGGCATTCCATACGGAAATGCACAGACTCTCGGTGGCCGGGAAAGATCATATCGCAAATATGAGCGATCCCAAGATCCCGGAAGCACTGGCGCCGGCGATTGTGGGGATCGTATCCCTGAACGATTTCCGGCCGGAGTCCATGAGCATGCCTAAAGCCCACTACACGGTACCGTACCAGCTTGTGGTGCCCGCCGATCTGGCGACGATTTACGATCTCAATGCGGCTTTTGCAGCCGGATATACCGGGCAGGGAGAAACCATCACGCTGGTGGAGGACAGCGATCTTTACAACACGGCGGATTGGGACTCCTTTCGCAAGGTATTTGGATTGTCCGGTTATACTTCAGGATCTTTCACCACCATCAATCCCGCGCCGCCGAAGGGAAGCTCCAATTGTTCGGACCCGGGAGCGCAGGGCGCGGACTACGAAGCGGCGTTGGACGCTCAGTGGGCGAGCGCAGCCGCGCCCAACGCCGCCATCGTGCTGGCGGCCTGCGCGGATACGGAGACGACGGGTGGGTTCGTCATCTCCGAGCTGAATTTAGTGAATGCCAACCCTGCGCCCCACATCATCAGCATCAGCTATGGCTTTTGCGAGGCAGTGGCCGGAACAACGATGAATGCAACGTTCAACTCGGCGGCTCAGCAGGCCGCGGCGGAGGGAGTGTCACTCTTCGTTGCCTCGGGAGATGGAGGAGCGGCGGGTTGCGACAGAGGATATAGCAGCGCGACGCACGGCATTGGCGTTAGCGCTCTGGCCTCTACTCCTTACAATGTTGCCGTCGGGGGAACCGATTTTGCCGACTCGTCCCTGGGCACCAACAGCACGTACTGGAGTACGAATAACAGCGCAACGTACGGTTCGGCCCTCTCGTATGTTCCGGAGATCCCTTGGAACGACTCGTGCGCCGGCTCAGTGATCGCCGCGTATTATGGCTTCAAGGCAGGCTACGGCCGGGACGGTTTTTGTGGAAGCAGCATAGCGCAACAATACGAGGAGTTCGAAGTCGCGGGAGGTAGCGGAGGGCCAAGCGGATGCGCAACCGGCGTTCCGGCGGCCAATCTGGTGGTAGGAGGAAGTTGTAAGGGGTACCCCAAACCTTCCTGGCAAACCGGGGTGCCCGGTATTCCGAGCGATGGCGTGCGGGATCTTCCCGACGTATCGCTGTTCGCCTCTAACGGATTCTGGGGCCACTACTACGTGGTCTGCTTTTCGGATCCCACGAGCGGCGGCACGTCGTGCACGGACCCACCAGACCGATGGCCCGGCGCGGGGGGAACTTCGTTTGCTTCCCCGATACTGGCCGGAATTCAAGCGCTGGTGAATCAGAAGATGGGAGGCGCGCAAGGTAATCCCAATCCGGTTTACTACAAACTGGCGGCCAGTTCCGTAGCCGCATCGGTGTTCCACAGCATCACGACGGGCGATATCGCGGTCAACTGCTCAGGCGGAATCAACTGCTTTGGAACCGGTTTCGAGGGAAGAGGCCGCGAGACCCCGACCACCGGGTTCGAAGGAAATGGCGGGCTATCGACCACCAGTTCGACCTATACGCCAGCCTACGCTGCCGGCAGCGGTTGGAACTTCGCTACCGGACTCGGCAGCGTGGATGCTTACAACCTGATCTTGAATTGGACCAAAGGTCAATAAGGATGACACGCATGTATAAAACTATCGTCCTTCTCAGCAGCGCCCTTTTGATGGCAGCGCTACCGGCCCGGCTCAAGGCTCAGAGTTTCGATACGAGCGGGAATGCGAGCCTTACCGGACAGTATTTGTTCCGCTATGTCAATTTCTTCAACGATGAGAATGGCAACCTGGTAGAGTCCTGCAGCTTGACCGGCGCCATCGCCTTCAGCGGCACAGGAACCTACACCGTTTCGAATGCTCAATTGTTCGATTCGGCCGGCGGGAATGGCAAGGGCTACTGCGCTTCGCTGGGCGCGGGAACTTACGGAGTGCAATCCAATGGCATGCTGCAAATGGATAATCCTCTCTACCCGGCGACTCTGTTCGGCACCTTCAGCCAGCCAGTGGTGATCGCGAGCTCAACGGAGGACGATTATTTCGATCTCTTCGTCGCGGTGCAAGCGCCCCAGAGTGCGTTTACGAATAGCAGTTTATCGGGCACGTTCACGGTGGGCACGCTGGACTTTCTCAACGCTTCCGCCACGCTTGCGCGCCAGGGCTACTTCAGCTTGAATGCCGACGGCGCAGGGAATATCGCGGCATTCACCGTGAATGGGTCGCTCGCGAATGTGGACTCTGGAGGCAGCACAACCCAGAGCGTTGCGGCTTCCACCTATTCACTCTCGGGCGCCAGCGGTGGAACCGTGACTTTTCCGGGAAGTTCGAGCGACAAAACCGAGATCGTCAGCGGCGCGAAGGTGCTGTATGTGTCGGCCGACGGTAACTGGTTCGTGGCAGGGTCAGCCACCGGCTCAGACATGTTCGTCGGATTTCGCGCGCCGTCCGGCACGAGTTCGAACGCGCTGTTGAGCGGGACTTACTTTACGGCGGGCATGGAAGACAACATCGGCGGCTCACCGAATTTTCTGGATGCTTTTTATGGTTCCATCAGCACTTCTGGAAATGGGACCCTGATCACGCATGAGCGGTATGACGATGTGGTCGATATTTTCACTTACGACAACACGTTCAGCACTTCCGTCACCCTGGGGACGGATGGCTCGTATTACGACGGCTTCGCTTACAATTACCTGGCCGGGGCCAAGGGCTCGGCAATGATGCTGGTTGGATCGAACCAGCAGTTCTCGCTGGTCGTCGGTGTTCACGCGCCGTCGATTACGCCACCGCCAGGCACGTGGATTGATCCGATCGGGATTACCGACGCGGCCAATTACACGCCGATCACAAATGGCTTCTCTCCCGGCGAGCTGGTCACCATTTACGGGAACTTCGGAGTGTCTACTCAAGTTGCGAAGGAGCTCCCCGTTTCTACCACGCTCGGCGGCGTGCAGGTGCTGGTTAATGGGCAGGCCGCTCCGGTCTATCTGGTGAGCGAGAACCAGATCAGCGTTTTTATTCCTTACGAAGTTGCCGGCGAGTCCTTTGCCACATTTCAGGTGGTCGCGAGCGGATCGAAGTCCAACCTGGTTACCGTATACGTCGCGAACACTACGGCGGGCATTTACACGCTATCGCAGAACGGGATTGGAGAGGGAGCTATCCTGCACTCCGATTTCTCGGGCGTAACGGACAGCAGCCCCGCCCAGCCCGGTGAGACGGTGCAACTGTTCATGACCGGTCTGGGTCCAGTATCCCCGCAGGTGGCCGATGGCGCGGCTGCCGGCAGTAGCCCGCTGAGCGTCAGTCTGGAAGCCAATGACATCCTCGTGCTTTTGGCGGGGTCGGATTCCCTGGAACAGGCCGAGGTCACCTACGCCGGTCTGGCGCCGGGATTTGCCAGCTTATATCAGGTCAATTTCACGATACCGACGGGTTTGGGAAATGGCGACGCCGCCATTTTCTTTGGGACCATCGAGGCGTTCAATCAGATGGCGAGCATCAGCGTGTCGGGTTCCAACCAACCGACCCCGCAGGTGGCTGGCAACCGCCGGATCGACGCGCTTCGCAGCCGCGCTCACCTGGCTCATAGCAGGCACAGCCAACACACGAAGAATTTGCGGCGTGCCTTACCGGAGCGTTCGCCGGACCGTTCGAAGGAATAGGACCTTCGCTGAAGTTTCGAATCTAATATAATGGCCCTGGCCGCAACGCTTTGCGACCACTGGGGTTCGGCATGATTGATCAAGCCAAAAGGTGCCGCGTGATAAACGCAGCGGTATTCACCCTGCTCCTGGTGTCTGGTCTGTCCTATGCCGCGGACACCACCACCGGCGACGCCAGCGACTCACGCCTCGCCGAGGCTGCACGAAATCAGGACCAAACGGCAGTTCGCGCGCTCCTGAACCAAAAAGCCGACGTCAACGCCCGGTCGAGCGACGGCTCGACGGCGCTGCTTTGGGCGGTGCACTGGAATGATCCCGACACCGCGAATCTGCTGCTGGCCGCGGGTGCGGAAGCGAACACGGCGAACGACTTCGGAATGACGCCGCTCTCGCAGGCGTGTATCAACGCTGATTCCGCCTTGGTGCGGCAACTCCTGAAATCGGGCGCCAATCCCAACACCGCGATCTCGACTGGCGAGACTCCGCTGATGACTTGCTCCAAGACCGGCAGTGTGGACGCGGTTCGGATGCTGGTGGAATACGGCGCGGCGATCAACGCGAAAGAGCCGACGCAGAATCAAACGGCGTTGATGTGGGCCGCTGCCGAGCGTCACCCGGACGTGGTTCAGGCGCTCATCGAAGCGCATGCGGATCTAAGATCCAACACCAAACAGGGATTCACCGCCATTCACTTTGCCGCGCGCGTGGGCGACCTCGAAAGCGTAAAGGCGCTGCTGGCCGCGGGAGTGGACATCAATATCCCGACGCAGGCTGAAGGCAGTGCAAATCGTGTGACGTCGCAGCTCGGGATTCCGAAGACCGTGGGCGCTCTGGGCTACACTCCGCTGCTGGTGGCGGTGGTGCGCGGCCAGGTGGACCTCGCGCTTTGGCTGCTGGATCACGGCGCCGATCCCAACAACATCGCGGGGGGCTTTACGCCGCTGCATTGGGCGTCGAGCCAATGGGAGAGCTTCACCGCCAATCCGGTATATGGCTTTGAAGACCCTATGTCCGGTATTCCGGATCGCCAAGCCAAGCTGCGATTGGTGAAGGCGCTGCTGGCCCATGGCGCCAACGTGAACTTACGCATGACGAAACCGCAGCCGAGCTTCGCGGGCGGATATTTGGACGCCAACGGAGCCACGCCGTTCCTGCTCGCCGCATCCGCCAATGATCTGGAGATGATGCACATCCTGCTGGATGCCGGCGCCGATCCAAAAATTCTCTCAGCGTCGAATGCGTCGGCCATTATGGCGGCGGCTGGTCTGAACCACTCCATCGGAGAAGATACCGTCACCGAAGCGCAAGCCATGGAGACAGTGAAGCTATTGTTGGATTTGGGCGTCGATCCGAAGGGCGAGACCACCTTTGGCGAGAACGCGCTGTACGGTCCGGGGTATCGCGGTTGGAATAAACTGCTGGCGGAACTGATCGATCTGGGCGTCAGCATCAATGTGGTTAGCAAAGCCGGTGTGACGCCGTATCTTGCGGCGCACGGCGACGGCGACCGGCTGGGCGGCGTCCTATATAACAAGGAAGGAGCGGACCTGCTGCTGAAGCATGGCGCCGATCCTAAGCTGGGCCATCCGTGCGAGGCGCAGAATAAGTGCAGGGCGGAACAGTGAGATTATTCCTCATCCCAGCGGCCTGTCTGGTGATTCACGGCATTGCCGCAAATGCCGCCACCACCAATCCCGCGCACGAGATGGTGACCAAGTACTGCATCGCTTGCCACAACGACAAACTGAAGACCGCGGGCCTGGCGCTGGATCGAGTGGACGCGGATCATCCTTTCAACTCGCAAGAGATTTGGGAAAAAGTGATCGTGAAGCTGCGCAGCCGTGCGATGCCGCCCCCGAAACTGCCGCGTCCGGACAACGCTACCTACGATACCGTCGCCGCCTGGCTCGAATCGGAAATCGACCGCGCGGCCACGGCTCACGTGAACCCGGGGCGGTCCGCCAGCTTGCATCGCCTCAATCGCTCGGAATACGCCAATGCGGTGCGCGACCTGATCGCTGTTGTTGTGGATCCCCAGGCCACCCTGCCGCCGGACGAACAGGCGTTCGGGTTCGAGAACAACGCCGACGCGCTCTCGATGCAGCCGGCATTGCTGGATCGCTACGTATCCGCGGCCACGTTCATTGCGCGGCGTGCCGTAGGCGATGCCAGCATCCCGCCCGCGTTCGTGCGCTATGGAGCCTTGAAGGGTAGCGCGAACGACCAGACTTACCTTCGCCAGACAGACCGTCTGAGCGAAGACTTCCCTCTGGGATCGAAAGGAGGCGTTGCCGCGCGTCACTATTTCCCCGTAGACGGAGAATATGTTTTCAAGCTTCGCTTGCAGAGGACTTGGAGCATTGAGATCCGCGGCTTGAACGTCCCAAATCAATTTGAGATCCGCCTGGACGGAAAGCGAATTTGGCAAGGCACGCTGGGCGGAGGGAAACCGCCGTCCAAGACCTTTCTGTATGACGGGGACGAAGCGCTCCAGGCCCGTGTGCCGGTGAAGGCCGGGTTGCACACGGTGGTGGCGACCATGCTGAAGACGGAGGATGCTGAGCCGGAGGGCCCCGGTCCGGACCGCCTGCCGCTTTTCAGCCGCTCATCCGACAATCCCTCATCGACGATTGGCATCGCGTCGCTGTTGATCGGCGGTCCCTATGAGGGGCAAGTGCCGGCCGACTCACCCAGCCGCAAGCTTTTGTTTGTGTGCCATCCCGCAAACGGCGCCGACGAAATTCCGTGCGCGACGAAAATCCTGTCTCGCCTGGCGCGGCGCGCTTACCGGCGTCCGGCCACTGACGATGACGTCCAGACGCTGCTTGCGTTTTACAAGCGAGCCAGGGCGTCGGGGAATTTTGACGATGGGATTCACGCTGCGCTGGAACGCGTGCTGGTGAGCCCCGATTTTTTGTTCCGCATCGAATCTGATCCGGCGGGCGCCGCTGCAGGCTCGGCATATCGTGTTTCCGACGTCGAGCTGGCTTCGCGATTGTCGTTCTTCTTGTGGAGCAGCATCCCGGACGATACGCTGCTCGACTTGGCGATCCAGGGTAAGTTGCATGAATCGGCGATCCTGGAGCAACAGGTGTCGCGCATGTTCAGAGACCCACGCACGCGGGCGTCATTGATTGAAAATTTCTTTTCGGACTGGCTAGAGACCAGGAACGTCTGGCTGCTCAATCCGGACGGCACCAAGTTTCCATTCTTCGATGACAATTTGCGCACCGCGTTTGTCAAAGAGACGGAACTGTTTCTCGACGCTCAGTTGAAAGAAGACGCGAGTGTTGCCGACTTGTTGACCTCCAATGAGACTTTTCTCAACGAACAACTGGCGCAACATTATGGAATTCCCGGAATCTACGGGAGCCACTTCCGGCCGGTAAAACTCACCGACGAGAACCGTTTTGGACTGCTGGGCAAGGCCAGCGTGCTGGCCGTCACATCCTACACCACGCGTACGGCGCCCACCATCCGGGGCAAGTGGATTCTGGAAAATATCCTGAACGCACCGCCGCCGGCGCCTCCACCCAACGTGCCTTCGCTCGAATCGAGCAACAAAGATGGTCAATCGCTGAGCGTACGCCAAATGCTGGAAATGCATCGCGCCAATCCTGCTTGCGCTGGTTGCCACGCGCGCATGGATCCGCTGGGGTTGAGCCTGGAGAATTTCGACGCGATCGGACGCTGGCGCACCACCGACGCAGGCCACGCCATTGACGCATCGGGCGTCCTGCTGGACGGAACAAAGGTGGATGGTCCCAGGGAACTGCGGCTGGCCCTGACGGCGCAGAAAGCGCAATTCGTAAAAACGGTAACCGACAAACTGCTCACGTATGCGTTGGGCCGCGGACTGGAGTATTACGATGCTCCCACGGTCCGCGCGATTGACCGCGCCGCGGCAGCCGATGATGATCGCTGGTCGTCAGTGGTCTTAAACATTGTGAAGAGCCCGGCATTTCAAATGCGGAGCGGTCAGATGAGAACTCAGTCGCCCCAGCCGGTGACCAGTGCCAGGAGGTAAGGAAGTCATGTTCGTCACGAAGAAGGCCATTTCACGCCGCACCGTGCTGCGCGGAGCCGGTACCGCGATAGCGTTACCGCTGCTCGACTCCATGTTTCCCGCCTTCGCTCCGGCCGCGTCCATCAAACCGGTACGCCGTTTCGGCGTGGTCTATCATCCGAACGGCGTCATCTACGATCAATGGCTGCCGACGGGCGCCGGCACCGAATTCGAACTCTCGCCCACCTTGAAAGGACTGGAACCATTCAAGGACCAATTGACCGTGGTGACCGGTCTGTTCTGCGATCCGGCAGAGGCGCTCGGCGACGGCGGTGGAGACCACTCCCGGGCGTGCGGCTCCTATCTTACGGGCGTGCATGTGAAGAAGTCCGACAGCAATGTCGAGAACGCGGTGTCCATGGACCAGATCGCCGCCAAGGCGTTCGAGCGCGAGACTCAGCTCTCGTCGCTGCAAATGACGGCCGACGAAAACAGTTTGCTGGGTTCCTGCGATCTGGGATATAGCTGCGCCTATAGCAGCACCATCTCATGGCTGACGCCGACGTTGCCGCTGATGGCCGAAAATAATCCGCGCGTTCTTTTCGAGCGGATGTTCGGTTCGAGCGACAGCACCGATCCGCGGGTACGTGCGGCGCGCCTGAGCGAGGATAAAAGCCTGCTCGATTCCGTCAACGATCGCGTGAATCAACTGCAGCGCCAGCTTGGCGCATCCGACAACCGCAAAGTGGATGACTATCTGGCATCGCTGAGAGATGTGGAGCGTCGAATTCAAAAGGCGGAAGAGCAGAGCAACAAGGAATTGCCGGATGTTGCGCAGCCCGCCGGCATTCCGGAAAAGTTTGAGGACCAGGTCCGATTGCTCTACGACTTGCAGTTGCTGGCTTTCCAATCCGACCTGACGCGCGTAACCACCTTTATGTATGGGCGCGAGCAGACCGGCCGGCCCTATCCGCAGATCGGCGTGCCGGAGCCGCACCATCCGCTCACGCATCACCAGGGCAACCCGGAGAAGATGGCGAAGTGCGCCAAGATTCAGCGCTATCACATCGCATTGTTTGCCGAATATCTTCAGAAGCTACGCAATACGCCGGATGGCGATGGCTCACTGCTGGATCACGTGATCCTTCTCTTTGGATCCGGCATTAGTAATAGCGACCGGCACACGCATGGTCCGCTGCCGACATTTCTGGTGGGCGGAGGCAGCGGGACGCTCAAGGGCGGCCGTCACCTGGTTTATCCGGAACACACGCCTCTCGCGAATCTCGAGCTGACTCTGTTGAATAAACTTGGTGTTCCGGCCGAAAAGCTGGGCGATAGTAACGGGCAGTTCAAGGAACTGTCGGGACTGTCCTGAAGCCCAGCGCGTGGAGCAGGGGATTAACAAATCCCAACGCCCAGCCCGCGGGTAAGCGGGCCCTGAATGGCATTGACTAATGATTAGGCCATGCCTAGTAGTGAGCACCCAAGAGGGCCCGTTTCACCGTTATGGTTTGGTAGAGTTTCGAAGCTGTCTGGAATCCGCAGGCTGGGAATACTATAACCACAACTGGAAGGCATCGCGCGGGCAACGAAACGAAATCTCTGGCGACGCGTCCCAAGTTTGAAGTTGATGGAAACGACGTTGGGCTCCGATTGGTCCTCGGAGGGCGTTGGTACTACATGAGACGCGCATACTTGCATACAGGAGTGCGCGTCTTTTTTTTAAAACCTCCTTTCATTTCCCCGGCGACAGACGTATGATGTCCACTAACCGGAGGCCGCTTGCGAGCTAAGCTTCAGCGGTATGTGTGCCTCTCCCGAATAAATACGATTGGTCGAGGATCTGGCTTATCTTGGCCATGGTGTTGACGATCGCCCTGCTGGTGTTCGGTGCACTTCTGTTAGCCCCCAAAAGCTAGGGCTGCCCGACCGATCTACGCAACGCAACACAGACCAGTTGAGTGATAAGCCTCAACGCGTGGAATCGATCAGTCGACGTGAGCATCGCGCACGAACTCCGAGAGCCGGTATGGACTTGAAATCAAACTGCTTGGGTTGACTTCGGTAGAGGACCTGCGTGGGGGCCCGTCTGCGGCTCATGGATTGCGTGCAAGTTAGGTATGACTGATATCCAGATTGCGATCCAAGATCAGGGGTATGCGGGTGAGTTGTTTCGTTTACTCGCGGCTGACGGGAATCACCGGGTCCATCTGGTGGATCAACCAGTTTCAGACATCGATGGCTTAGTGGTGGTGGATGAGGAAATCGCTAAGCGTTCGACGCTGCTCAAAGAGGCTGACCTGGCGCGATATGTTGTGGTCGCAAACCAGCAGGCTTCGGACGTTGACTGGTTGTGGCAGATTGGAATCCGCCGCATTGTGCCAGCCGATTATCCTCCACCGGTCGCCCGGGTAGCTGTTCTTCTGGCGGAGCTCGCGCTCCAGGAAGCACGGGCTGGCAAGAACGGAAGCACCCACGGTTAGCGTAGGAGTTCGGAAGATATTAGGAGGGGCGGCTATCCGCCCCAAGTCAGGCAAGCCCGGCGCTAGCGCCAACGCCCTTCAACGAAGACCCAGCCTCCGCCACGCTTCACCCAGCGATGGGCGACCCAGCGAGCATGGGGCCGCGGGGGTAGTTCCCATTTCCCGGGAACCCAGGCGTAAGCAGTTCCGTTCCAGCGGTGATAGCCGCCTATCCAAACGTAACCTGCACCGGGCGCCGCGGGCCGAGTCTCAACTATAGCTGCCGGCGGTGCAACCCGAACGATTACCTCTGCGGCGCCTGCACTGAAAGTGAGGGCACTCGCGAAAACCAACCCAATCAATCCTCTACGTAACATACCTGCTCCTTTCCCCTCAAGGGGCAAATCTCAACTGAAACCCTCTTACATTATGGAACCTTAGGACGCACCTGGACAACCATATTCATCGATCGCCTCGCCGACGTTCTAAGGGCTCGGCAAACGAACAACCATTGGACCGAGCTTGGGTATATACTGCCGTCCAGGATGATCCCCATTGGAGAAGACGGGAGAACACATGCGGAGTTTCAAGTTTCTATACTTAGCGAGCGTAGCAGCCCTCGGTATCGCCAGCTTGTTCGCAATACGAAACAATCTTAATGCGCAGACCGGTGCGTCCGTCAAAATCAAAGGCGATGACATCGGTGGCGTGGTGGCCAGCGCCAAGGGTCCGGAAGCCGGAGTCTGGGTAATCGCCGAGACCACCGATCTTCCCACGCGCTATATCAAGGAAGTGGTCACCGACGATCGCGGCCGGTATCTGGTGCCCGATCTGCCCAAGGCCAGATACACGGTCTGGGCGCGCGGCTACGGGCTGCTGGATTCACCTAAGGTGCACACCGAGCCGGGCAAGCTGGTGGATCTGAAGCCGGCCATCGCGCCCGATGCCAAAGCCGCTGCGCAGTATTATCCCGGCAACTATTGGTATGCCATGCTCAAGGTTCCCGCGAAGAATGAATTTCCGGGCACCGGCCCCACGGGCAACGGGGTTTCGCCGAAGGTGAAGAACCAGGGCCAGTGGATTCATCTGATCAAAACGGATAGCTGCGAATCGTGCCACCAGCTCGGCAATCAATACACGCGCACCATCCCTCCCTTGTTCGCCAGTCTCGATTCTCCGGCCCAAGCCTGGCTGCGGCGGGTACAGTCTGGCCAAGCCGGCAATGCGATGATGGGCGGCCTGACTCAATTGGGTCCCGAGCGAGCCACGGTGGAGTTCGGCGATTGGACCACCAGAATCGCTCACGGCGAACTTCCCGCCAGCGCGCCACCGCGCCCGCAAGGGATGGAACGCAACGTGGTGATCACGCAATGGGACTGGGCGGATGAGAAGGCTTATCTGCACGATGAGATCTCTACCGACAAACGCCATCCCACGGTAAATGCCAACGGCTTGATCTATGGATCGCCGGAGGAAAGCCGCGATTATCTTCCGGTGCTCGATCCGGTGCACAGCACCATCGCGCGCGTGAAGACGCCATACCGCGATCCCGACACGCCTGGCCAGCCTGCGCCGCTGAAACCATCGACATTTTGGGGCGAAGAGGCCATCTGGGACAGCCATACCACGGTCCACAATCCGATGTTCGATCAGCAGGGGCGCCTGTGGTACACCTCGCGCATCCGAGCGAACAACGATCCCGATTTTTGCAAGGCTGGTTCGAGCAATCCTTCGGCGAAGCTCACGCCGCTCGATCGCTCCGGCCGTCAATTGGCGGTGTACGACCCCAAGACCAAGCAGACCGCGATGATCGATACCTGCTTTGGTACGCATCACCTGCTGTTCGCCGAAGACGCCGACAACACGCTCTGGACCAGCAGCGGCGGCGGTGGAGGCGTGGTGGGGTGGCTCAACACCAAGATGTGGGACCAGACGCACGACGCTGCCAAATCGCAAGGCTGGACCGCTCTGGTTCTGGACACCAACGGCAACGGCAAGCGTGACGCGTATGCCGAAGCTGAACAGAAAGTGGTGACCGCGCCGAGCGGCGAAAGTCTGGGTACATCCAGCGCGATCAGCGCACCGGCCGACGCATCGCACGACACTCGCTTGAACGCCGCGTTCTACGGTTTGGCGATCGGAACGGACGGGACCATCTGGGGCAGCGTACTGGGCTTTCCGGGCGGAATTGTGAGGCTCACGCCAGGATCGAACCCGCCTGAAACCACGCTCGCCGAATACTACGAAGTGCCGTTCAACAATCCCAAGGCGCCGGTGTGGGGTTATTCGCCGCGCGGGATGGACATCGACCGGAACAATGTCGCGTGGGTGGCGCTCGGAAGCGGACATCTGGCCAGCTTCGACCGGCGCAAATGCAAAGGTCCGCTCAACGGTCCAACTGCGATTGGCCAGCACTGTCCGGAAGGCTGGACGCTATATCCGACGCCCGGCCCGAATTTCAAAAACGTGACGGACTCCGGCAGCGCGGACTCGCACTATTACGACTGGGTGGATCAGTGGGACACGCTGGGGCTGGGCAAGAATACGCCCATCATCACCGGCAACAGCTCTGATTCGTTGATTGCTCTGGTGAACGGAAAGTTCGTGGTAATGCGCGTGCCGTATCCGCTCGGATTTTTCGCCAAAGGAATGGACGGCCGCATCGACGATTTGAAAGCCGGCTGGAAAGGGAAGGGCGTTTGGACCACCTGGGGCACGCGCACGCCGTTCCACAGCGAAACCGGGAAGGGAACCATGAGCAAGGTGGTGCATTTTCAAATGCGGCCAGACCCGCTGGCGAATTAGGCGTCGCCCGACCCTGCGTGGTCAACTCAGCGCGGGATTGGGTTTGCGCAGCCAACTAAAATAGAGGCTCATGGTTATTTCGCACGCATTACCACGCCTCTTGCTCCTTGGCATCGCCGCTACGGCCGTATTTGCTCAAACCGGTCCGCCGCCCATCCCGCCGGTTCTATCCGTGACACCGATGGGAATCGTGACGCAGGACCCTTTGGTGCAGGGTCGCGACGGCACTTATAGCGCTCTGCTGGCGGGGAAGTCCGTCTGGCTTTTCAACGACACCGCGCTCACTCAGAACAACGCGTCCGGCACCAATTTCTTCAGCAACTCCTTGGCCTGGACCACCAATCGGAACGCTTCGAGCGGCATTGACCTTAGCGGGAACTATGTCGATTCGCTGGGTGACCCCACCCCGTTCATGCCCTTCCTCCCTTGGGAAGCCGCCTATAACGCCGCGCATAATTCAAAAAGCTGCACAGCCGACCCGTGCGGCGCGAACATCGCCATCTGGCCCGGACCGCTGGTTCCCGATCCCGCACGGAATCGCGCCTTGATTTTCTTCGGCGAGATCTGGCGGTCACCCACCTACAACGGATGGATCTCGCTAGGCGAAGGGATCGCGATCTGGCAGAACGGAAAAATTACCCGGCCCGTGGTCAATCCCAGCGGTACTTACCCCACTCTGATGTGGACGGGATCCCAGGTCGGCTTCGATTCCGGCTGGGTGCTTTCCGGAGACACGCTATATATGTTTGGCAACCTGGGTGGTTTTCTGATTGAAGACACCCAGATTGCGCGCGTACCTTTGGAATCGGTAACCACGCCGAGCGCGTGGACATATTATGCGGGGAACAATACCTGGAGCGCCGATGCGTCCGACGCAGTGACCGTATTCAACGGAGGCGCGGCAGGCAGCTCTATCTTCTATGACCAGTATCTGGGTATGTACGTCGCCATCTATAGCGGCGTTTTCAACAGCAATCTCTACTACAACGTGGCAAATCAGCCGTGGGGACCGTGGTCGGCTGCCACACAGTTTTATACCGGCCTGCCGGCTTACCAGAACAACGCGGATTATGCCGCGCTGGCCCATCCTGAGTTCGCACAAGGGAACGGGCAAACCCAGTATGTGACTTATGTACAGGACACCGGATTCCTGGCGCAGCAACTGCAGCTGATCCAACTTGTCTTTGGGCCGCCGGGGGGATGACCGCATGATTGCCGGATCTGGTGAGATTCAACGTCTTGGTACAAATGGCGGTTAGGTAGCGCCATGGCCAAGTCATATCAATTCGACAGCATAATTGTTGGACGTGATGCTGCCGCGGACGACCACCCTATTTCCTGATGAACCGCGCGGGCTGCCTGGTGACGCGTGACAATCTGATTGAATCAGTGTGGTGATTCGATCCAGAGGTGCGCGGCAACACTCTAGACCAGTTCATCCGGATGTTGCGAGACAAAGTGGACACCGAAGGCGAGACCAAGCTGATCCGGACAGTGCGGGATGGGGGCTACTGCTTGGAGGCAGCCGGGTCAGCCTCGTGATATCGGGGTTCACCGGATTTTCAGGTTGACTGAGTTATGCTGGTCGGCGATGAGACCTCCGTTCGACCGGTTTTCTCCCACCATGCGTGATAGCGCGGCACTTTTGTTCCTGTTGGCGGCCTCGTGGTCGGCAGCCCTGGCCCAGGTCGAGACATCTTCGTCTCAATTCCTTAAGACCCCGCAGGAGCGACAGGCTGGCCCGGACTCCTCACAACAGGCGCCGGTGACTCTCACGCTCAAAGACGCGCTGGAGCTGGCACAGAAGAATGACCCAACGTTCCTGGCCGCCCTCAGCGATGCCGCCGTCGCCGCCGAGGATCTGCGTCAGGCACGGGCTTCGCGGTATCCCACAGTGAGCGACCGAACTGAATATTTAGGAACGCAAGGCAACGGGAAAACGCCCGACGGAAGATTCGTCACTAACGATGGCGTGCATGTTTACCGCGAATGGGCCGTACTGCATCAGGATTTTAATGCGGCATTGTTCTTGGGCACGGGCGTAGACCGGGCCTCCGTGGCCCAGGCCGTGGCGCGGGCCAAGGCTGAAGTGGCGCGCCGGGGACTCGCTCCGACGGTCACCAAGGCTTACTACAGCCTGCTGATTGCCCAGCGAAAGTATTCGACGGCCCAGCAGGCCGTCGATCAAGCTCAGCGCGCCCTCACCATCAGCCGGGATTTGGAGAGAGGCGGCGAGGTGGCGCACAGCGACGTGGTTAAGTCCCAGCTGCAGCTCAACACACAGCAGCAGGCGCTCCGGGAGTCAATGCTTACCATGCAAACTTCGCGCTTGGACTTATCGGTTCTGGTGTACCGGGACTTCAACGAAAACTTCGCGGTGGTGGACGACCTGGAGTTGGCACCCACTCTACCACCGCTCTCGGACGTGCAAACGATGGCAGAGCGAGAAAATCCCACGATTCGCGTGGCTATGGAGACACTGCGAGGCGCCAACATGGACATTACGATTGCGCGCCAGGCGTACCTTCCGACTCTGTCGGCGGACTTCGTGGAAGGCATCGAAGCGAACGCCTTCGCCTTGAATAGCAGACAGGCTGCCTTTCCCGGGGACGGATCCCTGCCTAACCTCGGCTACTTCGTTACTTTGAGCCTGAACATACCCATCTGGGATTGGGGCCAGCGGAAGAGCAAGGTGCGGCAGGCGGAGTTCAAAAAGGAGCAGGCAAGCGTCGAGTTGAGTGCCGCGCAGCGCCAGTTAGTTCGCAATCTCCAAGAGTCCTATGCCGAAGCGCAAACTGCCAGGGAACAAATGGACTTGCTGCGGAGTGCTGTCGACCTGGCGTCCGAGAGCCTGCGGTTGACCGTCTTGCGTTACCAGGCCGGGGAAGCTACGATTCTGGAACTAGTGGATGCTCAAACCGCCCTGATCCAGTCCCGGAACGCTTACGATGATGGTATCTTGCGCTACCGCGTGGCTCTTTCCAATCTTCAAACACTCACTGGAGCGTTTTAGAGATGCAGGCAAGAGTAGTTTCTTTGATCGCTTTCGATCTTCTGTTATCGGCGTGCGGAAAAAAACAGGAGGCGGAGGTTGCGTCGCCGCCAGCGGTCCAGGTTACGTCGGTGACGCAAAACACCATCCGGCGAATTGTGCATGGAGATGGCGTTCTGTACCCGCGGGAACAGGCCAACGTGGTACCCAAAATCACGGCGCCCGTGCAGAAGTTCTACGTCCGCCGAGGCGACCATGTCAAGCAAGGACAACTGGTGGCCGTGCTGGAGAATCGCGATCTGGTTAGTGCGGCCACGGAAGCCAAGACCGGCATCGAGGTGGCGGAATCCAATTTGCGCGCAACGGAAGGCTCAACAATTCCGGAAGCCGTGGTAAAAGCGAAAACGGACTTGGAGGCCGCCCGGCATGCGCGGGACAGCGCCAAGAAAGTGCTGGATAGCCGCGAGCAATTGTTTAAGGAGGGAGCACTCGCGGGCCGCCAGGTGGATGAATCGCGGCTAGCCTATGTCCAGGCGCAGGGCCAATATCAAGCTGCCGAGGAGCACTTGAAAACGCTGCAGGGAGTCGGGAAAGAAGAACAGTCCAAGACCGCCGCCGCACAGGTGCAGACCGCCAAGGCGCACTACGAATCCCAGGAAGCGCAGGTCGCTTATTCCCGCGTCGTCAGCCCAATCGCAGGCGTTGTGGCGGACCGTCCGCTGAATGAAGGTGATATAGCCGCTCCGGGAATGCCGCTGATGAACATCATGGATATCTCGCGCGTGGTGGCGCGTGTGAACGTTCCCCAGGGAGACGCCCCGTTTGTGAAGGTCGGACAAACGGCCATGATCACACAGGCGGACAACACCGAGCCGATCGAAGGAAAGGTCACGGTGGTAAGTCCATCCACGGACCCTAACACGACTACGGTACAGGTCTGGGTTGAGATCGAGAATACCGGTGAGAGTGTGAAGCCCGGCACCACCGTGCACGCCTCCATTGTTACCGAACAGCACAAGGCGGCGAGCGTTGTCCCGGCGGCTGCAATCCTGCCCGGAGAAGAGGGGGGCACAGCGGTGCTAACAGTAACCCCCGACTCGATTGCCCACACCAGGGCCGTCAAATTAGGAATCCAGGAGGGCAATCAAGTCGAGATTCTCAGCGGCGTCAATCCCGGCGACGAGGTGGTGGTCGTGGGGGGGCTGGGTGTGGACGACAAAACCAAAGTGAAGGTGGTCACAACCGCAGTGGAAGAATCCGACGACGATGATCAAGACACGCCGGAAGCGCCGGCTCCGGCCCAGAAGGACGGCGGCAAGCAGCAGGGAAAATGAGCGAGCTTTCGACACTTCCGCCTGTCACCGCGCGCGGCGAAAACGAACACTGGACCGCGCGTCACGGTAAGCCGATCATTTTCGTAATCCTGACACTGGTTGCCGTAGGCATATACCTTACGCTTACGATTCCAGTCGCCGTTTTCCCCAGCACGGATTTTCCACGGATCGTGGTGGGGGCCGACGCCGGCGTCGTTCCCATCGATCAGATGATGGTGAACGTGACTCAGCCGCTGGAAGAGGCGGTGAATACTGTCCCGGGCCTGGATCGCTTGTCGTCGGTCACCAGCCGAGGCACCGCGGAGATCGATCTGTTTTTTAACTGGAACGTAAATATGTTCCAGACGCTTGATCTGGTGAACGCCGCGCTGGCGCGAATCCAGCCGACGCTTCCCGCCAACACGAAGCTGACGGCGAATCGTTTGACGTTCGCGGCGTTTCCCATCATGGGTTATAGCCTGACTTCCGAGAAGATTCCGCAGACCACGCTCTGGGAGCTCGCGAACTACACTCTCAAACCCCGCCTGAATCGAGCCACCGGCGTTTCGTCCATCGTGGTGCAAGGTGGGCAGGTGCCGGAGTTCCTGGTGCAACCGGATGCCGCCAAGCTAATAGAGGCGGGTGTCACAATTCCTAATATCCTGGATGCCGTCAGCCGCAGCAATATGATCGATTCGCCAGGGCTGATCGAAGCGAATCATCAACTCGAGCTGATGTTGATGAGCGGCCAGGCGCGCGGCGCCGACGACATTGGAAACATCATTATCAAAACAACTCCAGCGGGCGCGCCCTTGCATATTTTCGATGTTGCCACGGTAAAAAATTCGGTGATGCCCGTTTATACGGTAGTGACGGCGAACGGGAAACCAGCGGTCTTGCTGAATGTCTATCGGCAGCCGGACAGCAACACGGTGGAAGTGGCCAACGCCGTTCACGCCGAAATCGCGAACCTGCAAAAGGATCTTCCGCCGGGTGTCGACGTTCGTCCCTTCTACGACCAATCGGAGCTGGTGAACGACTCGATCAGTAGCGTCCGGGATGCCATCCTGCTGGGCTTGATCCTGGCGTCGCTCATCATGGTTCTGTTCCTGCGGGATTGGGGTACGTCGCTGGTGGCCGGGCTGGTGATTCCGGCGACCATTGGTGTGACGTTCATCGTGCTGAAGGTGATGGGAGAGAGCTTCAATCTCATGACCCTGGGTGGATTGGCGGCCGCGGTTGGCCTGGTGATCGACGACGCCATCGTGGTGGTGGAGAATATCGTGATGCACCGCGACTCGGGCCAGTCGCGGGCGGAGGCGATCCGCAGTGCGATCCGAGAAATCCGCGTGCCGTTGATCGGTTCGACCATTACGCCGATCGTGGTCTTCCTGCCGCTCATCTCGATCACCGGCGTAACGGGCGTGTTCTTCCGGGCCCTGGCCGTCACGGTGGGCATGGCACTGCTCACCTCGTTAGCGTTGGCGCTCACTTGGACGCCCACGCTGAGCCACTATTTCCTTCGCTCCCGGGGCGAAGGCGAGCCGGCGCGGCAGCATGACACGGTGCCCTCGTGGCTCATGAATGCTTACGAACGCACTCTACGCTTTGCACTTGAACACCCGCTGGTCTTGGGGCTGTTCACGGTTCTACTGATTGGCGGCTCGTACCTCTGCTTCAAGAATCTCGGGTCGGACTTGCTGCCCGCGATGGACGAAGGCGGCTTCATCGTTGATTACGTCATGCCCGCCGGTTCGTCCCTCCGCGAAACGAACCGCGTCATCAGTCACGTGGAACAAATACTCCGCGCAACGCCGGAGGTGGCGAGCACTTCGCGCCGCACGGGTTTGCAACTCGGCTTGGCGACCGTTACGGAAGCGAATACGGGCGACGTCAGTGTGAAATTGAAACCGATGGCGCCGTTCTTTATGAAGCTTTTCGGCTCCACGTCCGGGGGCCAATATCGGACGAAATCGGGCGAAGAGGTGATCGCCGACGTTCGAGCAAAGATTAAGGAAGCTGAGCCTGTCCTGGATGTGGAGTTCCCGCAGCTGCTGCAAGACATGATCAATGATTTGACAAGTTCGCCGGAACCGGTGGTAATCAAGCTGTTCACGCCCGATCCGGACGTCTTGCGCCGCTGGGCGCCGCTGGTGGCGAACACCATCAAGAAGGTTCCAGGCATTGTGGACGTCGAGGACGGCATCGAGAACCACATTAGCGGCACTGCGCTTATGTTCAATGTAGATCCCGTGGTGACAGCTCGCGCTGGTTTCACGCCGCAAGAGGTGGAATTGGATGCGAGCGCTATGTTACAGGGTGAGCCAGCCACCCCGCCGGTGGTGATCAACGATCGTTCTTACACCATTCGCGTGCAGTTTCCGCCGACGGCACGCAGGACTCTCGACGCCATGAAAAATACGCTGATCGTGAGCGGAAGTGGCAAGACAGCCACAATTGGTTCGCTGGCCAGCCTGACCGAGATCCCAGGGCAAACCGAGATCGTTCGCGATAATCTCCAGCGGAATGTGGGTGTAACCGCCAGCCTGGAGAAGATCAGCCTAGGCGAGGGAGTGACTCGCGTTCAGAAGGCGATTGCCGAACTGAATGTGCCGCCCAGCATCCGCGTCGAATACGCGCGGCCAGTATGCCGAGCAGCAGAAATCGTTCAAGGATCTGGCGTTCGTGCTCGCGTTGGCGATCGTGCTGGTCTTCATGGTCCTGCTGTTCGAATTCGGTAACTTCGCCGCGCCGATCGCGGTACTATCTTCGGCTTTGTTGTCGACGTGCGGCGTCTTCCTGGCGCTGCTGATTACCGGGACGACGTTTAATCTTTCATCGTTCATGGGACTGATCATGGTGGTCGGGATCGTGGCAAAGAACGGCATTTTATTGCTGGATGCCGACCAGAAATTCCGGGCGGAGGGAATGCCAGCTGAGGAGAGCATGATCCGTGCCGGCGAGCGCCGGTTGCGTCCGATTATGATGACCGCCTTGGCCACCGTGGCCGGCATGTTTCCGCTGGCGCTTGCCATTGGCGCCGGTTCGCAGATGCTGCAACCGTTGGCTATTGCCGTAATTGGAGGGATCCTCGCTTCGATGGTCCTTTCTCTTGTAGTAACGCCGGCCGTTCGTTTCTATGTTGGCCGAGACTAAATTCACTCTAAAGGAGTACGAACTATTATGAAAAACCTCTTGATCGCAGGAAGTCTGTTGGCGATCGCGGCCTTCGCGGCTGAAGGGTTCAAAGTCCTGACCAAAATCAAGATAGGCGGCATCGGAGGGTGGGACTATGTGGCGGTGGATCCCAACACGAACCGCGTCTACGCTTCGCACGCAACCTTAGTGGAGGTGGTGGACACCACCACCGGCAAAGTGGTGGGGCAGATCCCGCAACTGCATGGCGTTCACGGAGTGGCGGTGGCCCCTGAGTTTGGGAAAGGATTTATCACCAACGGGCAGTCGAACAGTGTCACGATCTTTGATCTTAAGACCCTCGCCAAGGTCGGCGAACCGCAAACCGGCAAAATCCGGATTCGGTTTGCTTTGAGCCGACGACCAAACACATCTTTACCTTCAACGGCCGGTCGAACGATTCCACCGCCATCGATCCCAAGACCAACGAAGTCATCAAGACTTTCCCGCTGGGCGGAAAACCGGAGGAGTGCGCAGCCGGATGGCACTGGCAAGATCTATGTCAATCTCGAGGACAGCAGCGAAATCGCGGAGATCGATGCTGCTAAGACCACCATCACGCGGCATGCATCCTTGTCTCCGTGCGACAGCCCCAGCGGGCTGGCTATCGACCAGAAGAACAAAAAGCTGTTTTCGGTCTGCGACAACAAAATGATGGTGGTCACCGATATTCCTTCACTCAAAGTAATTGGGACGGCGCCAATCGGAGCGGGACCCGACGGAGCCGGTTACGACGCCGGGCTTGGATTGGCCTTCAGCTCGAACGGCCAGGATGGAACGCTGAGCATCGTGAAGGAGGTCGGCGGCAAGTATCAGACCGTGGACACCGTACCCACCGAGCGCGGCGCCCGTACCATGACGGTCGATCAGAAGAATCATCGCGTCTATCTGCTGGCTGCGGAATTTGGCCCCCTGCAGGCCGGGCAGAAACGTCCGCCGGTTCTTCCCGATAGCTTCCACGTTTTGGTGCTGGGTAAGTGAAAGACGAACTAGACCCGCGTGCTGACGATGTGAGTCCAGCTCCAGAGGTCGGGTTTAAAAATAATCGCGTGATTGGTGGACCTGGTGAGATTCGAACTCACGACCTCTTCCATGCCATGGAAGCGCGCTCCCAACTGCGCCACAGGCCCCGACCGCGATACGTTTTCAATATATCATGCGGGTCCGCTAACATGGTGCGATGGAGTTGAAATTAGCCGTGGAGTTGAATCAAAGTGACGCGTGAGAAAGCCTGGGATCTGTTGTGCGAGTTCACCAAATCGGACGGTCTGCGCCGGCATGCGCTGGCAGTGGAGGCCTGCGTGGCGGCCTACGCGCGAAAGTTCGGTGACGACGAAGCTAAGTGGTCCGTCACGGCGTTGCTGCATGATTTCGACTGGGAGATCCATCCCACCGTGCCCGATCATCCGATGAAGGGCGAGCCGATCCTGGCTGAGCGCGGCGTGGATCCAGAGATTCGCCGGGCGATTCTGTCGCATGCCGATTTCAGCGGCGTTCCGCGCGAGACGCTGCTCGAAAAGACGCTGTTTGCCTGCGACGAACTGGCCGGGTTTCTCACGGCCTGCTCCTATGTGAAGCCGGGCCGAAGCATCCAGGAAGTGGACGTGAAGTCGGTACGAAGGAAGCTGAAGGACAAGGCCTTCGCGCGGTCGGTCAGTCGCGACGATATTACCAACGGCGCCGCTGGAATGAACATCGATCTGGATCAGCACATCGAATTCTGCATCGGAGCGATGAAGGCGCGCGCGGCCGAGCTGGGGCTGGCCGGATCTGAAAGATTGTCTACCGCTGAACACGCCGCGCCTCAAAACTGACACGGAATTATCCATAAACTCCCCGCCTTTTCCCTTTTTTCACGCGGTATGCAACTTGCTTATGCGTGAGCAAGGGAGTGACGACAATGATCGTACTGAAGGTTCTGCTGGAATTTGTGGGTTTCGCCATGCTCGCCGCAGCCGTGGCCTTGCTGGCGATGGATCTGGTAAAGCTATACCGCCGGCCGCAGCCCGAAATCTGGACCGCGCATATCGAGTGGCGGTTGCCCGCTCGCTTGGCCGCGCTGAGTTTGATCCTGGTGCTGGCCGGGTTCAGCATCGCTGTGATTCCCGCCGGCATGGCGGGCGTTCGCGTCAGCCAGATTTCCGGGACGCTTCCCGATACGCTTTATCCGGGACTACATCTGGTGATCCCGCTGGTGCAATCGGTGGCGGCCTACGACCTGCGCGACCAGATCTACGAGACAGCCATCCTGCCCGACGCCAAAAAGGGTGAGTGGCTGAAGGTGCAGACTAAGGAGGGCTTGGAACTCGGCCTGGCAGTGACCGTACGCTTTCGTCTGGATCCGCATCGGCTGGCGTATATTCATGCCAATTTACCGCAGCCGGTGGAAAAAGAGCTGGTGCCTCCCGTGGTGGCAACTGCGTTTCGCGATCTGACGCCGCGTTATCTGGTCCGCGAACTGTTCGCCACTCGGCGCGAAGACATTCGCCGTGAAGCTGCGAACGCCATCGCACAGAAATTGGCTCCCGACGCCGTCATCGTGAAAGAAGTGATGCTGCGCGACATTCAGTTGCCCTCAGAATACGCTAAGGGGCTGGAAGGCGTGCTGCTCAAAGAGCAGGAGAACGAGAAGCTGGGGGTGGAACTGGATGTGAAACAGAAGGAGGTTCGTGAAGCCGAGTTGGAGGCCGAAGCCCAAGAGGCGCGGGACGTAAAGGCAGCGGAAGCGCAAGCACAGGTGACTGTGCTGCAGGCCAAGGCGCAGTCGGACGCCATGCAGTACACGCTTCCCTTGAAGCAAAAGCAAATTGAGCAGACACGGCTGGAATCCGCCGCGCGCAAGGAAGCCACCGTACAGCAAGCCGAGGCGCAGGCCCAGGCCAAGGTGATCGACGGCAAGGCGGAATTGGAGCGGCGCAAACTGATGAACGAGGCCGACCTGGACCGCGTGCAGTTGCTGTCCAAAGCCGACGCCGATAAGATGCACCTGGAAGGCGTGGCGCTCAAGGAGAATCCGCTATTGATCCAGAAGATCATCGCGGAGAAATTGTCGGACAAGGTGCAAATCATGATGGTGCCGAGCGACGGCAAATTCTTCTTTGCGAACGACGTGCTCAGAGGGGCAATGCCTGCGGCGGTGGCCGCGGAACCCGATCCGCCGGTGCGAAATCAAAGCGGCTCGCATTAGTCAGGCGCAGGGCGGCTCAAATGTTAGAATCACGGCTGGAAGCTAGTCTTGGCCGGTGCTGGGCCTGGTCTTCAAAACCAGTTGTGCGGCACTTTGTGTCGCGGGTGGGTTCGACTCCCACTAGCTTCCGCCAGTCATTGAGCGCCTCAGGCCAACAGTTCTTGCGTAAAGTGCAGCAGATGCTGGGATTGCGTTCCCGCTGAGACGTTTCTTGCGGCGCTCCGGCGCGTATCACGATTACTCGGTCGAGACTAGTGGTCCGGCGTGATTATCTCTCTGTCCTCTTTATCCGTAATCACTACTCGTACTGAGTAGCCGTATCGCGCCGAGTTCATGGGGTTAGGATTGCGGAAGCCTTTGGCGAGATCGCCAGGTACACGCAGTTCCAGCGCCGGATCGAAGAACCTGGTGTTCGGAAGTGGCGTCTCATATCTAGCCTTGAGCGCTACGTAAACAATCGTGCCTTGACGAGTTTGGTGGGGCACATACTGATCGCGCTCCAGGCGCTCTGGCAGAGTGGTAATTGGCAGCCAAAGCATTGGGACGATCTCCGCGAAACGGCGACGCGAAAGGTGCGCCAAAACACGATCGCCGATCTGGAACAATCCCAGTGCCAAACAAAGTACGGCAACCCATTGGGCATGCCGTTTTTCATTCACAAACCTGAAAGAGTTGAGCCAGAGAAAACTGAACGCCAGCATCATAAGCATGCCCGCGCGGAATTCATGCGGCACGCCTACAACTTTGAAGAGAAAATACATCGCGACCGCCGTCATGATCCCGGTACCGAGTGCGAAAGCCCATCGGGAAAGCGAACCGGCCCGCCTTAAAGCGATCATTAACGCGACGGCAAACAAGATCCAGAAATAAATGGAGGCGAAGCGCCCTGCGGGAGCTAGGACGAACCAGACCGATATGGAGCCAAGCGAGGCTGCCGTTAGCGTTACCCAACCCCATGCGGGATCTCGGCTGTTTTCTTGATTGCGAAAACTCAGGAGCAGCGACGGTACGCAGAGCAATGCAAGGATCAGCGGAAGAACTATGTCGAATTTGTCGGTTAATATCGTGGACCGAGCCCAGGCGGGTATCCACGCCCACCCAGTGACCGGCGTCTCGTAGGTCGCCCTGAGTTGTGCCCAAGAGGTTACAAAAGCTCGCTCCGCATTGGCCTGGGCGATGGGAACACGCCAATCGACGTTTGCGGCGAGCATGGTGGAAGGATATAAAGGATATCCGCTGAGGAAGACTCCGCGAACCAGAACAGCACAGAAGATCAGGGTTGCGACAAGCACAGAACAGAGGGTTACGCGGTTCCTCCAGCCGACCGTCGCGAGAAGGTGCATGAGAACCGATATAGCGAGGGTTTCTGAGAACACCACAGCGGTCATCTTTACACTGAAGAGGACCGCCGCAACAGGCAATATCGTTGCGGCCAGGGCGAGATAGCGGGCATCTCGCACGGGCGTATGAGCGAATTCTATGAACAGGACAGCCATCGCAGCGGTTGCCACGCAAACAAACACGTCGGCCTTCAGTGTCGAGATCGTTGGGCCGAAGATCCCGAATAAAACCAGCCCAACGCAGGGGCTGATCATAAGGGCGCCGGGCAACGCCCAGGCGCTTCCACGCGATAATGCCAGGTCGCGCAGCGCAGCCGCGAATAGAGTAAACGCGAGAACGACGAAGAAACCATTGAAGATGTGATTAACGCCACCGGCCCAAGGACCGGAGCTGAGCAAAGCTGCCAGCAGATGGTGAGAGTTGTTGAATCCGATGCGGCCGTGCAGGTTCGCCAGACCGGGTACGATCCGGTAATCATGGAACCACCGGATGGCCTGAAATTCATAATTGTAATCGTCCATACCGCCCGGGGCGAGCGCGTGATTGGCGGTCCAGACCATAAACAGAAACACCGGCACGACAAGGGATGCGCTAAGCCGGTTTAAGAGCGCTATTCGGAACCAATCCCGTTCCAGTATCAGGCAGGCCGCGGCGACAAAGGCGAATACCCACAGGGCCAGTCCGTTGACGGGCAGAAAAAAATGCCAAACCAGCAGGCCTCCCATCACTAATGCGAAACCGGCCCACACGGCCACGTAGGCATTCTGCCAGTCCGCCTGGAATCCGGTAAGACGGCGCAGCCATAAGACCCCGATGCCGCAAAATCCAATCGCTAGTGCCAACCACGTTATGCACACTGCGAGCGTGAGAATTAGAGACATAAAGGCGTCAGGGAGTGGACATCAATTCTAGCAAGGCCGGTTCGATTCTTTCACGTCGCGAGGATGGTGAGAAGGGTTGCGCAACCTCCTTCATCGTGTAATCGGGAAGTTCTCGAAGGCTCGACGCCGGCTAATGCATCTCCTTTATGAAGTTCATCGGTACCGGTTCCGAGCGAGAGATTACGGTCACAGACGCTGATCCCAAAGGTTGGTGTTCAATAGAGGGTGATGCCTGAAGACCTGACAATTGGGGATGAGTTGTGGGAGTACATGCGGCGCGTCACCCTCCGCGAGCCGAAGCTGCTGGAGCGGCTGCGTGAAGAGACCGCGCATTATCCTAACTCCAGCTGTCAGATTTCGGCCGAGCAGGGGCAATTCATGGGACTGCTCATGCACCTGATCGGCGCACGCCGCACCATTGAAATCGGAGTCTATACCGGCTATAGCGCCCTGGCCGTTGCGCTCGCTCTGCCCGACGACGGGCGGATCATCGCCTGCGACATCAATGAAGAATGGACTTCGATTGCGCGGCGCTACTGGCGTGAGGCGGGCGTCGACGGCAAAATCGATCTGCGCCTGGCACCCGCGCTCGCAACCTTGGATGGCCTGATCTCGAGCGGCCAGGGCAATCAGTTCGATTTCGTGTTCATCGACGCCGACAAGACCAACTATGCGAATTACTACGAGCGCGCCCTGGTGCTCCTGCGGCCGGGTGGATTGATCGGCGTGGATAACGTACTCTGGTATGGCCGGGTGATCGATTCGTCCGTCGACGATCCGGATACGCGGGCCATTCGCGCGTTCAACGAGCAGCTTCGGAGTGATGATCGGGTATGGTTGAGCATGCTGCCGGTGCGGGATGGCCTGACACTGGCGTGCAAGAAGTAGCGTCCGTTCACAAAAAATAAGGCCGCTTAGGCCGGGAGTACTGGAGCGGCGTGGTCCGCAAACGGTACGGTTAGGACGAAATAGTGATAGTCTTTTCAGGTGATTTGGGTGATCGTTATAACTTGACCGAGTCAGCGTGGTTCAGTAGTCTGAACGGGAATGGAGGGTGGATTGGTCCTTCTGCTCTTTGGACCGCCGGGTAGCGGCAAAGGAACGCAGTCAGGAAGAATCTCGAACTGGTTAGGCATTCCGGCTATCTCGACGGGCGATATGCTGCGTGAGGAAATCAAGGCCGGAACGGCGCTGGGGAACGCCGCGAAGTCCATCATGGCCAGTGGGGGATTGGTGGGTGACGACCTCGTCAACCGGATGCTTGCTCAACGTGTGTCTTCACCCGACAGCGCGCACGGTTTCCTCTTGGATGGCTACCCGCGCACCGTGGAGCAAGCTGAGTATCTGGACCGTTTGCTTGCCGATCGGAGCTTGCAAACACCCATCGTGCTGCATCTGGATGTCCCGATGGATGCACTGGTCGGCCGGCTCACCTCACGGCGTCAATGTCCGCAATGCAAACGCATCTACAATCTGCTCCAGATGCCGCCTCGAAATCCGGGCGTTTGCGATGACGATGGCACTCCGCTGATCACCCGCAAGGATGATAGTGAGGAAGTGGTCAGCGAACGCATTCGAACCTACGACGAAGTGACGCGTCCGGTTCTGGCTTACTACCAGGATCGGAAATATCATCAGATCCGTGGCGATCGCTCACCAGGTTACATCTTCGAAGCCATCACGGGCGTCCTGGAGCCGCTGGTTTCGAAGAACGGATCGAGTTGCTGCGCTAAGCCGAAACCGGCCTAAGCTCGCATTCGCT
This sequence comes from Bryobacterales bacterium, assembly GCA_963781905.1. Classification (GTDB taxonomy): domain Bacteria; phylum Acidobacteriota; class Terriglobia; order Bryobacterales; family Bryobacteraceae; genus Palsa-89. The sequence continues at coordinate 1,105,389 of CAWAHZ010000010.1, read as the reverse complement.
CGCGGGGTTGGGGATTGGCTCGCATTCGCTCGCGGGGTTGGGGATTGGCTCGCATTCGCTCGCGGGGTTGGGGATTGGCTCGCATTCGCTCGCGGGATTGGGGGTTGGCTCGCATTCGCTCGCGGGGTTGGGGGTTGGCTCGCATTCGCTCGCGGGGTTGGGGGTTGGCTCACATTCGCTCGCGGGGTTGGGGGTTGGCTCGCATTCGCTCGCGGGGTTGGGGATTAGGGGACAGGCACTTTTCACGTCTAATGTGCCTGGTCCGCCAATCCCGGCGACCGTTAGGGAGCCAATCGCCAATCCCGGCGACCGTTAGGGAGCCAAACCCAGGCTAGCTCGCATTCGCTCGCGGGGTTGGGGATTAGGGGACAGGCACTTTTCACGTCTAATGTGCCTGGTCCGCCAATCCCGGCGACCGTTAGGGAGCCAAACCCAGGCTAGCTCGCATTCGCTCGCGGGGTTGGGGATTAGGGGACAGGCACTTTTCACGTCTAGTGTGCCTGGGCTGCCAATCCCGGCGACCGTTAGGGAGCTAATCGCCAATCCCGGCGACCGTTAGGGAGCCAATCGCCAATCCCGGCGACCGTTAGGGAGCCCCTACGGCTGCGGAATGGGCACCACCGTCGCGTGCCGCCACAACCGCTCCAGTTCGTAAAACGTGCGCGCTTTGGGCGAAAAGACGTGCACCAGATAGTCGCCGTAATCGGCCAAAATCCATTCGGCGTTGGCGAAGCCTTCCACGCTGACCGGATACTCGCCGCGTCCGTCCAGTTGCTGGCCGATCTCCTCCACGATGGCTTGGATCTGCTTGGGGTTGCTCCCGCTACAAATCACGAAAAAATCGGCGAAGGTGGTTACTTCGCGCAGATCTAAGACGCGAATGTCTAAGGCTTGCTTCGATTCGGCGGCTCGAACCGCGGTGAGCCAGGGCGGAGCATTGGACGGCAGTGCGGAGGGTTGCGCGGCCGTGTTGTGTTGCTGTCGGATGGTTAAGGGATTCTCCTAGCTTCATGGTACACTGAATTTTCCAATGCGACAATTGTTGGTGCTTTCTTTGTCCTTGGGAGCCTTGCTTCTCTTTTCAGAATCCGCCGCGCTGCCGGCTGAAAATCCGCGGCTACCTCGCCTGCAGTCAATAAGGGAATCGAACTGGCTCAACAAGAACTCGCCCGCGTGAAGACTCTGGTGGAGATGGGCGCCCTGCCGCGCACCCGCATTGAAGAGGCGGAAGCCAAGCTGGACGACGCTCAGGACGAAGTAATTCTCGCTCACGATTTGTATGGCGACCTTCCCGAAAAGGGCGCAACAGAAGCAGCGTCAGCGGAAATGATCGCGGCCGCCGAGCGCCGTGTGAGTCGCCAGCAGGCGCGCTTGGACACCGCAAGAAAGATGGTGGACGCGGGCGTGGCCGCGCTGTCGTATCTTGCGCCATTCGAAGCGGAGCTCACCGCTCGTCAAACCAGTCTCGATCTGGCTCGCCTGCGTTCGCGCCTGATGGCGGAGCGCGCCGCCAACAACCAAGCGCCAACCGTGCCGCTGGTTGCCGAGCCGTCGCTTCCCGATGAGTCCGAGTTATTTTGGCAAGGCATGGAGCATTATGAAGGCGACGGCGGGTTCGAGGAAGCGCGTGACCTGCCCGCGCTGGAGTTGGCCTTCGCCGCCAAGTTCGATCGCCCGCTCCCAATCAGTGCGGAAGGCGAGACCGAGGTGCACCGTGCCCTGGGTTTCGATCATCGCGGCCGCATCGACGTCGCCGTTGTTCCGAGCGGTCCAGAGGGCGTGTGGCTGCGCCAATATCTTCAAATGCGAAAGATCCCCTATTACGCCTTTTCCCGCGCGATTCCCGGAAAGGCAACTGCCGCCCACATCCACATTGGTCCGGGAAGCACTCGCCTGCCCACTCAGACGAGCAGCCGGCTCACCAGGCACATGGCCGCGCGCACCCATAGCGCCGACTAGCGAATGGCCCTGGTCCCGCGCGTTTTCCTCACCGCTGAACAGATCCAAAAACGAGTGGCTGAAATGGGCGCCCAAATCAGCGCCAATTATCCCGAGGGTCCGCTGTATCTGATCTCGGTCTTGAAAGGCGCATTCATATTTATGGCGGACCTGTCGCGCCACATCCGGACGCCTGCGCGCATCGAGTTCATGGGGATTTCCAGTTATGGTCGCGGCAAGACGTCGTCGGGCGAAGTGAAGGTCACCAAGGATCTGGATGTGTCCATTGAAGGTCATCACGTTCTGATCGTCGAAGACATTGTCGACAGCGGCGTCACGCTGACCTACCTGATGAACGTGCTGGAGCAGCGCCGCCCCAAGTCGCTAGCCATCGCAACTTTATTAGACAAGCCCGAGAAACGTCTGCGTCCCGTGCAGGTGTCCTACGTCGGCTTCACCATCCCCGACGAGTTCGTGGTCGGCTATGGGCTCGACTTCGCGGAAGACTATCGCAACCTGAGCGACATCTGCGTCCTCACCGAAGAATAGGGACTGGGGATTAGGGGTTGGGGCTCCAGGCACAGGTGAGAAAAGGTTCCTTGTTCTCCCACTATTGGACGAATGGTAAAGAGCTTTCGGGATTTGGATGTATGGCACTTGAGCGTGGAGTTGGCGGAGACCGTTTACAGAGTGACGGCTAGATTTCCCAAGTCTGAACTCTTCGCGCTAACCGCCCAGATGAGACGAGCCGCCGTTTCAATACCATCTAATATTGCAGAAGGTCGTGCTCGCGACTCGACGCGTGAATTCCTGCATTTTCTTGCCATTTCCCGCGGATCTTTGGCCGAGCTGGAAACTCAGCTTGAGCTGGCAATACGGCTCGATTACACGGATTCCGATCTGCACGCTGCAAGGGCGCAAAGCGAAGAGCTCGGAAAGAAACTCAATCGGCTTCACTCGTCGATCCGGGACAAGCTGCCAACGACAAAACCTGGCCGCCAATCCCAAATCCCCAATCCCGACTACCTCCCAAAGCTTTAAGCTTTGGGAGGTAGGTCCCGCGCCTCACACGTCGACGCAAACGCATTCGTCCTGTGGCTCCCGTCGCAGAACGGCTTGTTCGCGGAGTGGCCGCAACGGCACAGCCCGATGACGGTCCTGCCGCCGAGTCCGAACTCTTTGCCTTCCGCGTCGTGAATGCTGAAATCCCCTTCGAGGCGAATGGATCCGTTGGGGTTGATTGTGATCTTGGTTGCTGCCATCGATTGCGATGGTAGCAGACCTAAGCATGTTAGAATCGCTGCCATCCTGGCGAAGGAGGAAAACGATGTTTTCGAGAACGCTAGTCCTGCTTCTTTCGATACTGCTGCTGCTCCCGGTAGCCGCAGTATCGCAGATCACGCTGACGGGAGCCACGTGGTTCGCGTCAACCCCCGCCGGCGCCGGGAGCATCGCGATGGGATACGCTGATGGCGCTTCAAATACTGTGGGAGGCGATCAGTGGTACGACCTGTGGTTTGCGCTGGTCTCTGCTGCAGCTTGAGTTTCAGCGGCTTGAATTTGTTTTTCAACGGTGATGGTTCTACCCCCGGCATCTCGGTATTCGGCCAGCTTGGCGCCACCAGCTTTCTGCCGAATCCTAGCAGCACATTGTCGCTCGATGTGACTCCCGTATCGGGCTCGGGCAAAAGCTTCTACAGTTCCGGGGGCGCTACCGTGGTCTTAACCGGCTACAACTGGAACGATTCTGCGACCCCGCCCGGCGACGTGGCCCAGGCCTTTTCCTTCACGCCCGCTCCCGGTGGCGAAGCGAGCCCGTTCGGATCCCTCAGCCTGCTGGTATTGCCATCCGCGGCTCTGAGCTTGACCCAGACCAGCGGCGCGCCTGGAACCAAGATCACTCTAACGGGGAGTGCCTTCGCTCCGAGCGAGACGGTGGAAGTCTATGGCGGCCATATCGGTGCCGCCCCGCGTTTTACTGTGACCACCTCCAATACCAGCGGTTCCTTCGAGGTGAGCGCCGAGGAGCCGCAACACCCTTACGGTCCCATGGACGTGTACGCGCTCGGGCTCAAGAGCGGAAAGCTCGGAGCGGCGACGTTGCTGGTTACGCCTGAAGTCGTGATGGGCCCTGAGATCGGAGCGCCGGGCAACACCGTGACGGCCTACAGCTTGGGCTTCGGCGCAAATGAAACCGTCGATATTTATTGGGGCCAACCCCGGCAGTTACTGGGTACGACGGTCGCGAACGCGCTGGGGACCGCTGCCTTGAGCTTTACGATACCGGCGAACGCGCCAACTGGACTCAATGGGGTAGCTGGTGTGGGGCTGACCACGAAGGCTATCGGGATTGGTGCCATCGAAGTGGAATAGCGCGCCGTGGGAACCCACAGGACTTAATCGTACGGGATTTCAATCTCGGTATAGCTGCCCGGCGAGGCTCCGTCCACGGCGGCGGCGATCTCAGTCAGCATCCGGCGTACGGGTCCCCACCGTCCTACGGCTAAAACCACGAGAGCGATTGTACGGCCAGTAAGATTCTGCTGATGCCTGATGCTCTTATCGGACGTCACCAGAACTTCGAAACCGGCTTTTTCGGCCACGGTGAGTAAGTCACCATTCTTCAAGGTCGCCCAGCCGCGCTCCCGCGCCTCGGTGACGGTGTGGCCGGAGAGCGCGCCGACAATGCCACGTGGAACGTTGTTGTCCAGCAGGATCAGCAAGCCCTTAAGAACCAGGCGCCACATCAAGGCTGTTAGCGGCGAAGTCCAGTACGGCTTTTATCTCCTCACGGGAAACTGGGTATTGTTCGACAATTTCATCGATAGTCATGCCGTCTTCCAGGTTCTCGAAAATGAGCTTAACGGGCGTCCGCGAGTTTCGAAAGGTCCAGGCGCCACTAACCTTGCCGGGGACGCGTTCCACGGCGGGGCATCGCGACCAATCGAGATTTGCCATTTTCTAACGCTCCTCTCATTCCATCGTACCCTTTTGACTGCGACACCCTTTTGACTGCACACCAGTGAGCCACTCCGAGGCTGATAGAATCTGAGAAAGCATGATCCAATTCGTCCTCGAAACGGACCGCGCACTCTTCGAAGATGCCATGCGGTTCGCGCAGCAACAGGTGCGCAAGCTCGTTGAGACTCATCCGGGCTTTTATCCGATGTACACCGCCGACGGCAAGTGGAAGCACGAAGGCCAGGTATGGACCAACTGGTGCGATGGATTCTTCCCTGGAATCATGTGGATCTTCCATCGCTGGAACCTGGCAGTGGCGAAAGCCAGCGGCGCCAGCGGCACGCCGGAAAAGGACAAATTCTGGCTGGAGCAGGCCATTCGCTACACCACCCCGCTCGCGCCGCGCCAGCATGACCGCGACGTGCATGATCTGGGCTTCATCTTCATGTCGAGCTATTACCGCTGGTATCGCCTCACGCAAGATCCGAAAGTGAAGGAGGCGCTGATTCAGGCGGGCAAAACCGAGGCGCTGCGATTCAAGGAAAACGGCCAATACCTGCGCTCATTTGTCGGTGAGAATTCGCTCTTCATCGACATCATGATGAACGTCGGCATCATCTTCTACGCTGCACGCGAAACGGGCGACCGTAGATTGCGCGACATCGCTCTGCGCCACTGTCTGACCACGCGACGCTTCCTGGTGCGCGGCGACGGTTCCACGGCGCAGGAAGGGATTTTCGATCTGCAAACCGGCGAATTTCTGCGCGAGAGCACGCAACAAGGCTATCGGGGCGATTCGTGCTGGGCGCGCGGCTCGTCCTGGGCGCTCTATGGTTTCAGCCTGTCGTATGAGTACAGCCGCGATCCGCGCTTTTTGGAAACCGCCGAAGCCTGCGCCGATTACTACATCACGTATTGCAACAGCGACGGCATCCCGCCCTGGGATTTTAATGCGCCGCCGGAATCACGGCGAATCCTCGACACTTCTGCCGCCGCCATCGCCGCTTCTGGATTGCTGCGCCTGTGCCGCCTGCTGCAAGATCCGGTAAAGGGGCATCATTATTGGTCGCTCGCGATTCGCATCCTACGCTCGCTTTGCGAGCATTATCTGGCCAAGAAGGACAAGAAGTGGGAGGGCATTCTGAAGGGCGGCGTCTATCATCTGCCCAAGGAATTGGGTGTCGACGAGTCGGTCATCTGGGGCGAATACTTCTTTGTGGAGGCGCTGGAGCAGGCGCTGCAACAGTTGAGTTAGCACCGTGCCCACGGGCTAAGTGACAAGCCCTATTTGTTGGATGGCCGATCCTGCCGATAGATAGACAGGATGCCCGTACAACCACTTGTCAATTACTACGATCTGCTGCAGATCAATCCTCGGGCCGAAATAGAAACCATCGAGCGCGTCTACCGCATTATGGCGGCGCGCTATCGCCCCGAGAATCTGCAGACCGGCAACGCCGAACGGTTCCGGATGCTCACCGAGGCATATGAGATGTTGCGCGATCCAGTGAAGCGCAAGGAGTATGACCGGCAGTTCGAAGTGAACCAGGCTGGTCCGCTGCCCATCTTTCTCGGCAAGGAGTTCACCGACGGCATCGATGCGGAAGCCAAGATCCGCATTGGCGTCCTCTGTTTGCTCTATAGCAAGCGCCGTGCGAATCCGGATTACGCTGCTCTCTCGCTGCTCGACATGGAGAACATTATGGCCTTCCCGCGCGAGCGCCTCTTGTTCGCCCTGTGGTATCTCCGCTCCAAACGCTTCGTTCTCCAGGATGACCGCTCCAGCTTCATCATCGCTGCCGAAGGAGTGGACTTTCTCGAAGGCCAGCTCCCCACCAACCAGATGCTGTACAAGATATTTCGCGACACCGAAACAGGTGTCATGGTCTTTCCGAAAGCGCTCACGTCGAAAACGTCATAATAGCTAGTTGTGAGTCCAATTCGGGCGCCGATTGCCCTGAGTTTCGCGCTCTTGTTCCCCGCCGCGCTCGCCCGGGCGCAGTCCGCGCCAATTATCGTGGACACTGATGCCGGCTCGGACGACTGCATGGCTGTCGCGCTGCTCCTTTCGCATCCCACGGTCAAGATCGACGCCATCACGGTGGTCAATGGATTGGCTCACGTGGATGCGGGCGCGCGCAATATGGGCCGCCTGCTCGATTTGGCCGGACGCAAGCACGTCCCCGTTTTTGCCGGACGCAAGGCTCCATTGCGAGGCAATGCCGAATTTCCCGCCGCATGGCGCAAGATTACTGACGATTTGCTCGGAGTCCCGCTGCCGGATCCGTCACGGACGCCGGAGCACAAGCCTGCCGCCCAATACTTGGTTGAGCATCTGCGCAACACGCGCGAACCAGTGCGGATTCTCGCGCTCGGGCCGCTCACCAATATCGCGGAGGCATTAGAACGCGATCGCTCGATAGCAGGGAACATTCGCGAGATCGTTATCATGGGCGGGGCGGTTCGGGCGCCTGGAAACCTTCAGGACGGCGGCGTGTTCCACACTCAGAACAGCACCGCTGAATGGAACATGTTCATCGATCCGATGGCAGCGGGCATCGTATTCCGATCGGGCGTGCCCATCCGGCTCATCGCGCTGGACGCGACGAACAAGGTAAAGATCGAATCTGAGTTTCTGCTTCAATTTGCCGGAAAGCAACTTTCGCCGCTAGGCGGTGTCGTAGCAGGAGTGCTCGAAGCCGACCGCGAAACGATCGAGCAGGGCATCTTCTACGCCTGGGATCCGCTGGCTGCCGCAGCGCTGCTCCGGCCGAGTATTGTGAAAACCGTCCCAATGCATATCGAAATTAAACAGGACGCGCCCGAGGAAGGCCGAACCGCGGCAACGGCCGGCAAACCGAACGCGGAAGTGGCCGTGGACGCCGATGCGGACACTTTCCGCGCGCTGTTCTTGGAATCATTCGCGCAGTCCAAGGCGGCCGCGCGGTGACCACTCGCGCCACCAGTCTTCTTCGCCAGCTTGGGATCGGCAGCGCCACCGCGCTCGTGATTTCCAACATGATCGGCACCGGTATCTTCACCACCTCCGGGTTTCTGGCTGGGCAGCTCGGCTCCCCGAAGTTGCTGCTCTCTATCTGGGGCGTCGGCGCGGTGTGTGCGCTGGCGGGCGCGTTTTGTTACTCGGAATTAGGAGTCAACTTTCCGAGCTCCGGCGGCGAGTACGTCTATCTCACCGAAGCGTACGGGCCCACTTGGGGCTTCATGACCGGTTGGATTTCGTTTTTCGCCGGCTTCTCAGCGCCCATCGCCGCCGCGGCCCTGGCATTTTCGGATTATTTGGGACACGTGGTGGCATCCAGTTCCTGGGAATCGAAACTGGGAGGCGCGCAGATTCTGGCCAGCGCCATCATCGTGCTCTTCACCATCCTCAATTGCCTGGGGATTCGCCGCACCGCACGAGTGCAAAATGTTTTGACCTCTTTGAAGATTCTGATTATTCTTGCCTTCCTGATTATCGGGTTTGCTTTCGGACAGGGGAGCTGGGAAAACTTCACGCATCCCGCCGTGCGTACCTCTATCACGCCCTTGTTCGCGCAATTTTTCGTCAGCCTGTTTTACATCTATGTTTCCTACAGCGGATGGAACGCGGCAACATACGTGGCTGAGGAAGTGAAGCATCCGGCCCGCACGCTTCCACTGTCGCTCGCGTTCGGGACGATTCTGGTTGCCGCGCTATTCATCGGTCTCAATGTGCTGTTCATCTACGCAGTGCCGCTGGAATCCATGAAGGGCGTGGTCGCCATAGGCGCGCTTGCAGCCCAGCATCTTTTTGGACCCGCGGTAGCCGGCGTATTTAGCGCGGCGATGGCGCTGTCGCTGCTGGCGACGGTGAATGCCGAAGTCACCATCGGTCCGCGTGTTTACTACGCGATGGCCAAGAACGGCGCGTTCTTCAGCATGGCCGCAAAAGTGGATCCGCGCTGGCACACGCCGGTCATCGCCATTCTCTGCCAGGGGGCGTGCGCCATTCTTATGACCGTGGTCCCGTTCCTCAGCCTGCTGCTTTATATCGGACTGCTTCTCAATTTTTTCGCTGTGCTGTCGGTGGGGTCGCTCTTCATCTTCCGCAGGCGGCCGGGCTGGCAGAAACTTGGCGCGGTGAGCTTCGCTTATCCCCTAGTGCCGGCGTTTTTCGTTGCCGTGGGCGTGTATATGACGGTTCTGGGCGTGATGCTGCGCCCCGGAGTTTCAGCCATCGCAGTGTTGACGGTAGCGGCCGGCGCCGCTATCTACCACTTCAGGCTCCGTATAAAGACGGCGTAAAACTCGCCGGCGCCTGCAGCAATTCCAGCAGCGCCTGCCCCGCGCGATGAAAGCGCTTCTTCCTGCGGTGCACAATACCTACCGGACGAAACAGCTCAAATCCCGCGATCCTGATAGGCACCAACCGTCCCCGCGCCACATCTTCCTCCATCACGCGCGCGGGCATGATGCTGACGCCCGATCCATGCGCCACCGCTTCCTTGATCATTTGAATATTGTCGAAATGCAGCGTCACGTTCACGTGTACGTGATGTTCCCGCAGGAAGCGATCGATATCTCTGCGGATCGGAAGATCCTCGTCGAAGCCGATAAAGTCCAGACCATCCAGATCTTCGGGCCTGACCTCAGTATTCTTCGCCAACGGATGATAGGGCGATGCTGCTACCGCCATCTCCTCCCGCCGCCAGGGAAGCACGGTCACCTCTTTGGTCGCCTCCGGATAACTCATCAGACCAAGGTCCGCTCGATCGGTGGCCACGGCTTCATACACCTTCTCCGGACGCAGGTATTGCACCTCAATGCGCGCTTGCGGATAGCGCCGAACGAACTCGGTTTCCAGGCGTGATAGTTCCGACAATCCGACCGAATAAATGGAAGCCACGCGCACCGTACCTTCCACCTCGCCCTTCAGCAAATCGAGCGCTGCTTGAAATTCATCGCGCCTGCTCAATACATCGCGGCACATGTCGAGATAGAGCTTTCCAGCTTCGGTAATGGTCAGAGGACGGCTGCCACGGTCCAGCAGCGTGGTGCCCATCTGTTCCTCCAAATCTTGAAGGTACTGGCTGACGGCACTCTGGCTGATGCCATTCATCCCCGCGCCCCGGCTAATGCTCCGGTTGTACGCTACGTCTCTGAAAAGCCTCAGGCGATCGAAATCCATCTCTTCCAGTATAGTATTAGATGAACTAATGAAACGTCAATGTGAATTTCTGATGACCTAATATTGATCGAGGGCTATAGTACTGATATACTCAGGCATGGTCGGACTCCCAGTTGAGCAGGGTCTCTACGATCCGCGACACGAACACGATGCTTGTGGCATCGGTTTCGTCGTCAATATCCAAGGTGTTCAGTCCCACGACATCATCGAAAAGGGACTGCAGATCCTCATCAACCTGGCTCATCGCGGCGCTTGCGGGTGCGATCCGGAAACGGGTGATGGCGCTGGAATCCTGATTCAGATCCCGCACAAATTCTTCGCGCGGGAATGCGCCGAACTGGGCTTTACTTTGCCTCCCAGTGGTGAATACGGCGTCGGCATGGTTTTTCTTCCCGTGGAGCCGTCCCACCGTTTGCTGGCCGAAGGCATCCTGGAACGGATCGCGCGGGAAGAAGGGCTCAGCGTGCTGGGATGGCGCGACACGCCGGTGGAAGCGGACGCCATCGGGCGCATCGCGCGCGCCTCGCAGCCGTATATCGAGCAGATTTTCATCGCCGGCGTGCCGGGGATGTCGTCCGACGAACTGGAACGGAAGTTGTACATCGTGCGGAAACGAGCGGAGTCAGAAATTCTGGCTTCCGATCTTCCCGACAAGAGCTTCTTCTACATTCCGTCGCTTTCGTCACGCACCATCATCTACAAAGGCCTGTTGCTCGCCAACCAAATCTCGGAATTTTACCAGGAGCTGAGCGATCCGGATGCCGTCAGCGCGCTCTGCCTGGTTCATCAACGCTTCTCGACAAACACCTTCCCCTCCTGGCCGCTGGCACATCCCTATCGCTATCTCTGCCACAACGGCGAAATCAACACCGTGCGCGGCAACGTCAACTGGATGAACGCGCGCGAGAAGGTGCTCTCGTCGGATCTTTTTGGCGCCGATCTCAAGAAAACCTTCCCGGTGATCGCCCCCGGCGGCAGCGATTCGGCTTCGCTCGACAACGCCGTTGAGCTGCTGACGCTCTCCGGACGCAGTCTGCCGCACGTGATGGCCATGCTGATTCCGGAAGCCTGGGATGCAGATAGCACCATGCGTCCGGAGAAGAAGGCATTCTACGAATATCACGCGTCTCTCATGGAGCCTTGGGACGGCCCCGCGGCCATTGCCTTCACTGACGGCCGCTCCATCGGCGCCACGCTCGATCGAAACGGGCTGCGTCCCGCGCGCTATCTGGTAACGCACGATGGCCTGGTGATCCTGGGCTCTGAAGCGGGCGTGCTTCCCGTGAAGCCGGAAGAGGTGAAATTCAAGGGCCGGCTCCAGCCTGGCCGCATGCTGTTGGTAGACACCGTGGAAGGCCGCATCATTCCCGACCAAGAGCTGAAGGAACGCCTCTCCAGCCGCAAGCCTTACGGTGAGTGGCTAAAGGCCAATCAAATCACGCTCGACAGTCTGCCAGAGCCGCCGCGCGTCTATGATTCCGATCTCGCAAGCATTGTGATGCGGCAACGCGCCTTCGGCTATACCGACGAAGATCTGCGAGTCCTGATGCTACCCATGGCGGAGAAGGGTGAAGAGCCCATCGGTTCCATGGGCACCGACACGCCGCTGGCTTGTCTTTCCGATAAGCCACAGCCCTTGTTCCATTACTTCAAGCAGTTGTTTGCGCAGGTAACCAATCCGGCTATCGATCCCATTCGCGAGGAGCTGGTGATGTCGTTGACCAGCTACATCGGGAATGAGCGCAACATCCTGGCCGAGACGCCCGAGCACTGCCACACCCTGAAGCTGCCGCATCCCCTGCTGACCAATCGTGACCTCGAGAAGCTGCGCCGTGTTTCAGCCGGCGATCTGCTCGCCAACACGCTGCCGATGCTGTTCCGCGTGGCGGGCGGCGAAAAGGAATTGGAGCGGGCGCTCGACGGCCTGTGCCGCCGTGCCTCGCTCGCGGTGCGTTCCGGCTATAGCCTGCTGATCCTCACCGATCGTGGGATGGATGAAGAGTACGCGCCCATCCCCAGCCTGCTGGCTTTGTCGGCGGTGCACAATCATCTGGTTCGCGAGGGCACGCGCACCCAGGTTGCGTTGATTATCGAATCCGGCGAGCCGCGCGAAGTGATGCATTTCTGCCTGCTGATCGGTTACGGCGCGAGCGCGGTGAATCCGTATCTGGCCATCGAGACGCTTGAAGATCAGGCTGCGCGCGGCCATCTGCCGGCCGGCTTCACCTTTGAAACGGCACTGAAGAATTACAAGAAAGCCATCAACAAAGGCTTGCTGAAGGTCTGCTCCAAGATGGGCATTTCGACGCTCCAAAGCTATCGCGGCGCCCAGGTTTTCGAAGCCATCGGACTAAACAAATCCCTGATCGACCGGTATTTCACCGGCACCGCGTCGCGCATCGAAGGCGTGGGCCTGGATGTGCTGGCGCGCGAAGCCAAGATGAAGCACGATTACGCGCTCCAGGCCGTATCGGAAACCGATACCGAACTCGAAGTCGGCGGAAGCTACCAATACCGCGTGCGCGGCGAGCATCATCTGGTGAATCCGCTGACGGTCAGCAAGCTGCAGCACGCCGTCCAGCAAGAGAGCTTCGCGACATTCCAGGAATACTCAACCCTGGTAAATAATCAAAGCAAAGCGTTGGGCACCCTGCGCGGCTTGATGGAGTTCAAGCTGGCGGAGAAGCCGGTGCCGATCGACGAAGTGGAGCCGGCCAAGGAAATCGTGAAGCGCTTCGCCACCGGCGCCATGTCGTTCGGGTCCATCAGTAAAGAGGCGCATGAAACCCTGGCCATTGCGATGAACCGCATCGGCGGGAAGTCCAATACCGGCGAGGGCGGGGAAGACGAAGAGCGCTTTGCACGCGACCCTAATGGCGACTGGCGGCGTAGCGCGATCAAGCAGGTGGCTTCGGCGCGCTTTGGCGTCACGGCCCACTACCTGGTGAACGCCGACGAGCTGCAAATCAAGATCGCCCAGGGCGCCAAGCCCGGCGAAGGCGGCCAGTTGCCGGGCTACAAAGTGGATGATGTAATCGCGCGCGTGCGCCATTCCATCCCCGGCGTTGGTTTGATTTCCCCGCCGCCGCATCACGACATTTATTCCATCGAGGATCTGGCGCAGCTGATCTACGATCTGAAGAACGTAAATCCCGCGGCGCGAATTTCGGTGAAGCTAGTGGCCGAGGTGGGCGTTGGCACCGTAGCCGCGGGCGTGGCGAAAGCGCATGCCGACGTGGTGCTGATCTCGGGCTACGACGGCGGCACCGGTGCATCGCCTCTCACTTCGCTCAAACACGCCGGTATTCCCTGGGAACTCGGATTGTCGGAAACGCAACAGGTGCTGGTGCTGAACGATCTGCGCAGCCGCGTGCGCGTGCAGGCCGATGGAAAACTGCAAACCGGACGCGACGTGGCCATTGCCGCGCTGCTGGGCGCCGAAGAATTTGGATTTTCCACCATGCCCCTGGTGTCGATGGGCTGCATCATGATGCGCAAGTGCCATCTGAACACCTGCCCGGTGGGCATCGCGACACAAGATCCAGCCTTGCGCGCGAAGTTCCGGGGTACGCCCGAGAACGTCATCAACTTTTTCTTTTTCATGGCTGAGGAAGTTCGCGAATGGATGTCGAAGCTGGGCTTCCGCACCATGGACGAAATGGTGGGGCGCGTGGATCGCATCGAAATGCGCCAGGCGGTGAATCACTGGAAGGCCCGCGGTCTCGATTTCTCGGCCATTCTCTACAATCCGCAAGTGCCGCGCCGCGTCGGCCGCCGCTGCCTGATCGCGCAGGATCATGGCCTGAATGAAGCCCTCGATCATCAACTCATCGAGCAGGCCAAGCCGGCTCTCGACCACGGAGCTCCCGTCGAGTTCTCGGTGCCCATCCGCAACGTGCATCGTACCGTTGGCGCGATGTTGAGCGGCGAGATCGCGCGGCGCTACGGTTCCGCGGGCCTGGCCGACGATACCATCCGGTTCCAGTTCTCCGGATCGGCCGGTCAGAGCTTCGGAGCGTTCCTCGCCAAAGGCGTCACGCTGACGCTCGAAGGCGATGCCAACGATTATGTCGGCAAAGGATTGTGTGGCGGAAGGGTGATTGTTTATCCGCCGCGCACCTCCACGTTCTTAGCGGAAGAAAACATGGTGGTGGGCAACGTGGTGCTCTATGGCGCCACTTCGGGCGAAGCATTCTTCAACGGAATGGCGGGCGAGCGATTCGCGGTAAGGAATTCGGGCGCGACAGCGGTAGTGGAATCCGTCGGCGATCACGGCTGCGAGTACATGACCAAGGGACTGGTGGTCGTGCTCGGCCGCGCCGGCCGAAATTTCGCCGCGGGCATGAGCGGGGGCATCGCTTTCGTTTTGGATGAAACCGGCGAGTTCTCAGGCGTGCTGTGCAATCAAGCCAGCGTGGATCTGGAGCCGGTGGTGGATCCGGCTGATATGCAGGCGCTGCAGAACCTGGTGGAAAGACACGTGGAGGCCACCGGCAGCCCGCGCGGAAAATGGATCCTCGAAAACTGGGGCGAAATGCTGCCCAAATTCGTCAAGGTGTTTCCGCACGAGTACAAGCGCGTTTTGGGCATCCCGAAATATCAAGCGGGCAAGGCCGAAGTGAATCATCCCGCGCATGTCGCGGCTGGCGCGAGCTTGAAGCAAGAGGCCGCGCATGGGTAGCGCCTGTTATGGGTAAAGTAACCGGCTTCGTCGAGTACGGCCGCGAAACGCCGGGCCGCAGGCCGCCCGCCGAGCGCATCAACGATTGGTTCGAGGTCTATCAGGATTTTCCCGAGGACAAAGTTCGCACCCAGGGCGCGCGCTGCATGGATTGCGGCGTTCCGTTCTGTCATACCGGCTGCCCGCTGAACAACATCATTCCAGACTGGAACGATCTGGTCTATCGCGACCGTTGGCGCGAGGCCATCCGCGTTCTGCACGCCACCAACAATTTTCCCGAATTCACCGGGCGCATCTGTCCCGCGCCGTGCGAAGCGGCCTGCGTGCTGGGCATCAATGAGCCGCCAGTGGCCATCAAGGTGATCGAGAAAACCATCATCGAGCACGCTTTCCAAGAAGGCTGGATCCAACCTGAGCCGCCGTTGCGCCGCACGGGTAAGAGCGTTGCGATTGTGGGGTCGGGTCCCGCGGGATTGGCCGCCGCGCAGCAGCTCAATCGCGCCGGACATTCGGTGACGGTCTTCGAAAAAGCGGATCGCATCGGCGGACTGCTGCGCTACGGCATCCCCGAATTCAAAATGGAAAAATGGGTGCTCGACCGGCGCCTCGATCAGATGATCGCCGAGGGGGTCCAATTTCGCGCCGGTATCGACGTGGGACGCAGCATCTCGGGCGTTCAGTTGCAGAAAGATTTCGATGCCATCCTGCTGGCCGGCGGCGCCGAACAGCCGCGCGATCTGCCAGTGCCGGGCAGGGAATTGAAGGGCATCCATTTCGCGATGGAGTTTCTGCCGCAGCAGAACAAAGTTTGCGCGGGCGACCAGGTGCACGGCCAGATCCTGGCTACCGGCAAGCATGTGGTGATCATCGGCGGTGGCGACACGGGCGCGGATTGCCTGGGTACCTCACACCGTCAGAAAGCCGCCTCGGTGCATCAGTTCGAGATCATGCCCATGCCGCCGAATGAGCGCGCTCCGCACACTCCCTGGCCGTTGTGGCCGCTGCAGCTGCGCGTGGAAAGCTCCCACGAAGAGGGCGGCATCCGCGAATGGAGCATGGCTACTGCTTCGTTCTCAGGCGACGAGCATGGCCGCGTGAACAAGCTGCACGGCATTCGCGTGGGTGCAGCGCCCAAGTTCGAGCCCATCCCCGGCTCCGAATTCAGCATGGATGCCGATCTGGTGCTGCTCGCCATGGGATTCACCGGGCCAGTGAAGCAAGGATTATTGGAACAGCTCGGTGTCCAGCTGGACGGCCGTGGCAACGTCGCTACCGACGCAAATTACGCGACGAATGTTCCAGGCATCTTCGCCGCCGGCGATCTGCGCCGTGGACAATCGCTGGTGGTTTGGGCCATCGCCGAAGGCCGCAAAGCCGCCGAGGGTATGCATCATTACCTGGTGAACGCTGAGAGCCTGGTCGCCGGCCACGCCTAACGGCTACCGCAGACTCAAAAACGCAATCCCCACCAGAATCAGCCAACGCCCGCCAGCTTCACCTTGGTGATCACCTCATGAAAGAATAGCCGCGACCATACCAGCGTGCAAACATATCCCAGCGAAACCAATGGAAACAGCACCGACAATTCGCCGTTCGACATGCCTTTTACGAACAGCACCGAAGAGACCAGGTAGGTGGCAATCCCGAGCGCCAGCCTCCAGTTGAATGCGATGCTGGTCCAATTCTTGTTTACCGCGTGCGCGCCCGACTTGAGAAATATCGCTCCTAGCGAGCCGATCACCGATCCCACCAGGACGATCACCATCGAAGACACGGGAGTTGTCATTTCGATCCGCCGCCCCATCCGAGCACTGCCACGCCCAGAATGATCACCAGCACGCCGACGATCTTGAACGGATTCGTGGTCTCATGAAATGCCACGACGGCCGTGATGGTTACCCACACGTAGCTCAAAGCGATCAATGGATAAAGGATGGAAAGCTCACCGTGGCGCAGGGCATAAATGAACATCACCGTGAACACGCCGTAGAGACAGTATCCGAAAAACAATTGCGGTATGGTCAAAATCCCAATTAGCGTCGCCAGCAGGCCCGCATGCGACAGTCGATTGGCGCCCAGCTTGATCAAATACTGCGCAATCGCCGACCAGCAGCGTGCAGCTCAGCACGATAAAGATGGCCAGCTTCCGCTTAGCAGGATCGGGAACGTGGACTTCCGGCGCGGATGTGGCGGGCGTCACTCTTCCTCCAAGCTCTTCAATCTTCCTCCAAACTCTATTCCTCCAAACTCTTCAATCTTCCTCCAAGCTTTCATGATAACAATCGGCCGAAGACCGAATAAGATTTATCCTGAATCGGAGACGTAAAATAGAAGCATGGTCCCTGGCGTCGCGATCCCGGCAATTCCAACTGCAACGCCAGCCTCGTCCCGCGCCATTTCCCAAGTGGACCGCTTCTTCGAGCTCTCGCTGCTGGGCCTGCTCGCCAGCGGCTTCATGGCAGTGGCCGGCTCCGGCTATCTGGATGTCCCCACCATCGCCCTCACTTCGGCCGCGCTTCTCACTCGCGCGCTGTTGGTGGCGGGTCTCATCCGCTTCGAAGTGCCGCCCGTGGTAGTCACCCTACTCACGTTGCTGTACATCGGCTTCTACCCGGTGGACTATTTTTTCGTCTCGCGCGCTTTTATTCCCGCCGCCATCCATCTGGTATTTTTCGTGGCCGTGGTGAAGATCCTGACCGGCCACACGGACCGCGATTATCTTTTGCTGAAAGTGATCGCTTTTCTGGAGCTGCTGGCGGCCTGCATCGTTTCGGCCAGCTTCAATTTTTTCTTTTTCCTGCTGCTCTTCCTGGTGCTCGGCGTAGCGACATTCGCGAGCAGCGAGATTCGTCAATCCCGCAAGCGCGGATATTCGCCCGTCAAGATGACCGGCGCCGGCGTAACCGGCCGGTTGATCGGCGTCGTGGTGTCCGTTTCTCTGGCCATCCTGATAATCACCGGAGGACTGTTCTTCTTCCTGCCCCGCACCGCGCGCGCCGCCTTCCAGCACCTGGTGTCGCATCGCTATCACCTGGTGGGTTTCTCGAACCACGTCTCGCTCGGCGAGATTGGCGAAATCAAGCAGGAAAATGTCGCGGTGATGCACGTGAAGATGGATCGTCCGCAAGACCGCGCTCTGTCGCTGAAGTGGCGCGGCGCCGCGCTCACCGAATTTAATGGACGCGCCTGGTTCAACCGTCCCGGCCCCGGCCAGATTCTGCAGCCCGATCATGGGAAGCTGCTGCGCCTGGATGACGAATCGCCGCGCCGCAAGGGCCGCTTCATTTCCTATGCCGTTTACCTGAACGATTTGGCGCAGGATGCTCTGTTCTTCGCCGGCACCCCGCAATATATGCGGATAGATTCCATCGTGGTTCGGCGTCCCTACGGCAACTACAGCGCCCAGTTCAGCGAGGCGCGCACGGTGTCTTACCAGGTCTTCAGCCGTCTGGATTCGCCTGAGGCTCCCCTGGACCCGGCGGATGTGGAGCCGCTGCCGGTGGATGCCCGCCGGGCCTATTTGCAATTGCCACGCCTGGACCCGCGCATTCCCGAACTGACGAAGAGCGTGGTTCGTGGCCAGGCATCGCCCGCGGCCCAGGCCCGCATGCTCGAGAATTACCTTCGCACCAACTACGGCTACACGCTCGAACTTCCCAAGACCGAGCCGGAGGATCCGCTGGCGTTCTTCCTGTTCCATCGCAAAAAAGGCCACTGCGAGTATTTCGCCTCCTCCATGGCGGTGATGCTGCGCGTGCTTCAAATCCCGTCGCGTGTCATCACCGGCTTCCAAAGCGGAATCTACAACCCCATCAGCGGCTCGCAACTGATTCGAAGCTCCGACGCGCACAGTTGGGTGGAGGCTTGGCTGCCGGATCGCGGCTGGACTACGTTCGACCCCACGCCTCCCGATCCGAACGCGCCCGGGCTCTCGGCCTGGACCCGGCTGAGCTTCTACGCCGATGCCGTGGACGTCTTCTGGCAGGACTGGGTTTTGAACTACAACCTGGAGCGGCAGCTTCAGCTGGCATCCCGCGTGGGTGAATCCGGACGGCACATCGGATCGAATTGGGGCGAGGGTCCGTTTTCCTGGAACGCGCGCAATTGGAAGGGGCTGCGCGACTTCGGATTTGTGTTGGGCGGTGTACTCGCTTTGGCGTTTCTAGGGACGTTCCTGCGGCGCGACGGATGGCGCTGGTGGACCACGCGCCAGCGGCTGCTCAAGGTGCAGCGCGGCGAAGGCCACCCCTCCGATGCCACGCTGCTCTATCAGCGCATGCTCAAGGCGCTGCGGCGTCGCGGTATCGAAAAACCGGCTTGGCTCACGCCCTGCGAATTCGCGCGCGTGTTGCAGGAGCCCGACCTCGCGTTGCTGGTGGAGGATTTCACCAGCGCCTACAATGAGCTGCGCTTTGGAGGAAACTCCGAAGCCGCCGGCCGGATCTTCGTGCTGCTGGAACGCCTGGAAACCGCGCCTTAGTCCGGTTGCACCAACCTTACTAAAGGCCTCGCGGTCTTAGGCTATCAAATGAATCGCCGGAGTGTGTGGCGCACGCTCTTAGCGTGCCGTGTTCACAATCGTGTGAACACAATGAATGAAAGACGCCTAGCGTCGCCATCCCATTCGCGGCCTCTTCGACGCTACGGACCCACTGGGATGTCCACCACGAGCGGAGTGGGCGCTGTCTGCAGTGGCGCCATGACGGCTGTCGGTGCAGCGCCATTTACGGATCCACCGATTACGCCACCAACCGAGCCAGTGACAGCCGTTGTGCCTCCAGGGACCACCACCAGCCGCAGCCTGGCTCCCGAAACAACCACCACTGGTTCGTTCGGAATCTGAATGGTCTGGTTCGGCAACACCGCCGTCGCCACTTCATTCGCCGGAAAAACGCGCTTTGAATTCCCCGACGCGTCTATTTGATACAGCGCCAGGTACCCCGCCACGCCCGTAGTGACCTCCACTCGGACGCCATCCCCAGCCGCGGCGCCACGCAGGAGCGAGTACCTCACCAGCGGGCCCAGGTACAACCTGGCGTTGGACGCAAACCCAGCGGAGAACTGTTGCCGAACCGCGTCCGGAAGCGCCGGCGATGGAGCGGCGAGCATCGCTTTCGCGGTTGGCGCAACCAGCGTCGAACGCGCTACATCCGTCGCTGCCTGTTGCTTGGCATCCTGAGCCGACTCGAGTCGACGCGGCGCCGCACTTGGGGGCTTCGGCGCAACGCGAGGTGCGATGGCTTGCGTCCGAACATCCGTGGATTGCTTCTCCAGTTGCATCGCCGTGGCATCGCGATCCGGCGCGGCCGGCCGCGCATCGATGGGCGCAGTACGGGCCAATTGTTCGAGTGGCTCCGGCGTCCTGGCACGGTTCATCAAAACGATCACGATTACCGCAATCACCGCGGGCAATGCCACGCCCCATAACCAGCGTTTCCAGACGAACCCGGGGCGTGTACTTTTGGAAGATGCGAGCGCCTGGCGTACATGAGCCCGCGACACCGGATCCGCCAGCAATTCCCGCAGCGCATCTTCATTCTGCAGCGCATTGAACAATTCCTGATCTTCGAGCGCGGCTTCGAATAAAATTCGCCGCTCGTCCGCGCTCAGCGCGTCCGTCGCGTAGCCTCCCAGCAGTTTGCGGATCTCCTCTTGCGTCATTCGCTTTTTTCCCGATGGCGTACGCCACTCTGTATTTTCTCGATCAATTCCTGCCGGCAGCGAAAATCCCAGGTGTAAACCGTATTGATGGAACCCGCTCCCAAGGTGGCCTGGATCTCCGCGAACGTCTTGCCTTCCAGCTTCAGCGCCAGAAGCTTGCGGCACCTCTCGCCCATCCCCGCGATGGCCGCCATCAAACGCTCCCGCGCCTCGCGCTGCTCGATGCGCCGTGAGTGCGTCGGTGCGTCCGTCGGGCATTTGAACCTCTTCCGCCGATACCTGCGTGAACTCCCCATGTCTCCGCGCCTTCCTGCGGTGCGCCAGCAGCTTGAAGCGCAAGATTTGGAGCGAAAGCGGAAGCAGATCTTCCAGCCGGTCAAGGTCCCCGTACTTCTCATGCAGCAGGATCAGCACTTCCTGCGCCAGATCCTCGGCGGCGTCCCTCTGTATTCTAGATGCCGCGAAGCCTACGATCCTTTCCCGCAGCTTGCGCAGCATCTCCTCGCGCGAGCCCGGCGCCTGGTCCAGACTCTTGGTGGACGTTGAGCCCATGCTTCTGATTACCGCCCAAAGGATACTGCGTCTGGGAGTTGGTTGACAAGTGACCGTAATCCGTCCGTAAGCGGTGGGCGCGTATTGTGGCGCACGCGCCCACGCGTGCCGCGTCCCCGCTTTAGCGCCCCACTCGTGTGAACGCCTTCGAGGCCAGAACAAAACGTGTTCGCATGAGTGCGAACACAGCACGCCAGGAGTGCGTGCGCCACCCCATGCTTGCACCGCTCAGGTGGCTTGGGCTAACAATTCCAGAACCCGTTGTAATTGGCTCTCCAGCCGAATTGCGCGGGGCTTACGGACGGATTACGGAAGTGACCACTTGCTGACAAGTCTCCCGGCCCCTTGTTAGGATTGAATTACCTTTGCCTCAGCGGTCGTCAACCCCTTCTCCAGACCGTCCAGTGGTACTCGTTGGTTCCGGCCGCTGTGGCTCTACACTCCTGCAGGCCGTGTTGAACAGCAATCCGGAGTTGCTCATTTGGGGCGAGCACAACGGATTTCTCAAGCAAATTGCCGCCGCATATTACGATGCCGCGCATCCGCTATTTCCCGACAAGCTGGAACTCTCGGGCGAGCAGCGCGTCAAGCAACTGCGCAATAGCCGTCGCTGGCCCGCCTGGGACAATCTCTCGGGCGAAAAGGAATTCCTGGAACGATTTCGGGCCTTTATCCGTTCTCTTTTTGCCGATCCCACCGGACGCGCCACGCGCTGGGGCTTCAAAGAAATCCGCTATGCGCGGACCGCTGACGATCGCACTCTGCAATTGATGTTCGATTGTTTTCCCGAAATCCGGCTGATTGTCCTGATCCGCGAGCCGGAGCCCACCATCCTCAGCGCTCTTTCGCGCTGGGTCTTCGCCGATCAGCGGAACGGGAATATTGGTGTCGATGTATTGGACCAGCACATCCTGGCCGCAGCCGACGCCTGGCAGGTCCAATACATGCACCTCAATTCTCTCGTGCAAACCCACGCTCCCAATTGCCTGCCGCTGCGTTATGAGGATCTGACGAATCCCAAGACCTACCGCGAGCTCGCGAAATTTCTCGAGACTTCGTCATTCAGCTTCCAGAGCCATGTCAACAAAGTGAAGGACGCCGCCAACAAAAGCGATCCGACGGCCCTGCTCATCCGGGAGCGCATTGAGTTTCTTCGGCCGCAAATTGCAGCCGCCACTTGCCAGGTGCGGGCGGCCTACGGATACTCAAACACTGTTCGGTAGCCTGCTGTGCTACACTCTGTTTTCCGTCGGACTGTAATCCCGTGGTTTCCCGCCGTGCTTTGCTCAAGGGCGCAGCGTTAGCTATCGCTGCCCCGATGGTTCAACGGGGGCGTTTCTGCCTTCTGGCCCAAAGCAATCTTGCGTATTCCGCGCAGGCCATCGATTTGGTCAGCCGCTCCACCGTTATCGACATGCTGGGTCTGCTCACGCTCGACTACTCCAAGTTGTCGTCTTGGGAAACACAGCCGGCTTGCTTTTCGCCGCACGATTTTGAGCAGCTGCGCGCCTCGGGAATCACCATTTTCCATCCCGCCGTCGGCTTTACGGAGGGCGATGGTTACGCCAAATCGCTCGCCGACATCACCGGCTGGAATGCCTTTATCGCGGCGCATCCGAATCAGTTTGTGCGTATCGATTGCCCCGCGGATCTGGAACGGGTCAAATCCAGCGGCCGGCTGGGCATCGTCATCGGCCAGCAAAACTCGCGCCATTTTCGCACCGTCGCGGACGTGGATTGCTTCTACAACCTCGGCCAGCGTGTTTCCCAGCTCACCTACGATGACAACCTGATCGGAGGTGGTTCGAGCGACCCCCGCGACGTCGGGTTGACGCCCTACGGCGCCCAGATCGTCGACCGCATGAACGCGGTCGGCATGGCCGTCGATATTTCACATTGCAGCGATCGCACCACGCTGGACACCCTCAATGCGTCCCGCAAACCGGTGCTCGTCACGCATTCCAATTGCCGTGCGCTGGTTTCGGCCGCTCGCTGCAAGACAGATGAAGCCATCCGCCTGCTCGCTGCTAAGGGTGGCGTGATCGGAATCACCATGGTGCGCGGCTTCGTGCAGTCGTCCGGTCCGGCTACCATCGAGGACGTTCTGGATCACATCGATCACGTGGCCAGGCTGGTAGGCGTGGAACACGTCGGCATTGGTTCCGACGTGGATCTGGAGGGGCGCGACGCTCGGAGACCACGCAAGCGCTTCGATCTGGACGGCGTCGATTATTCCCGCAAGATCTTCGACCTTACCGAAGGGCTGATTCGGCGCAAGTATTCATCCGAGGACATCGGCCTCATTCTTGGTGGCAATTTCCAGCGCGCATTGAACGCCATCTGGTCTAGTTAGGCGGTAACATACTTTACCGTCCAATAAAAGAGCTCTCTGATTTCTACTCGACGACATCGCGACAATACGTCAAAGCGGATTGTAAGCATTGCGCAGTTATCAACCATTGCATTAAAAGGGTCGCAGCCTGGTGTACAATCGACAACACGCCGAGGTCTCGTGATCGGAAGGAAGCTTGCGCATTACATCATTACGGGGAAGGCTGGAGAGGGTGGTATGGGTGTCGTATATGAGGCCCTGGACAGTCACCTCGATCGTTCCGTCGCGCTTAAACTACTTCCCCACGACGCGCTTCTAGACGCTGCACGCAAGCAACGGTTCGTTCAGGAGGCGAAAACCGCCTCCGCACTCAATCACCCGAATATCGTCACCATATACGACATCGCTTCCGAAGACGGCGTCGATTACATCGCCATGGAACTCATTCGAGGGAGCACTTTGGAGCAGGTGCTATCACGCGGAAGGTTGCCGCTGAAAGACGCTCTGAAATGTAGTGTCCAGATCGCCGACGCATTGGCTACTGCCCATGCCGCCGGAATCATACATCGCGATCTTAAACCCAGCAACATCATGCTCAACGATCGCGGCGACGTGAAGGTGCTCGACTTTGGCTTGGCGAAGCTCAGCGATGCTACCGAAATATCGGAAGAGCAGGAGACGCGCACGAATCGCGTTGTCACCGAGGAGGGCGCAATTCTAGGTAGCGTGCCCTATATGTCGCCGGAGCAAGTGGAGGGACGCAGGCTGGACGCGCGTTCCGACATCTTTTCTTTTGGCTCGGTACTGTTTGAAATGCTGACGGGACAGCGCGCCTTTCAAGGTGCCAATTCTATGGCAACGATGGCCGCCATACTGAGGGACGACCCACTACCTCCTTTGACCATCGTGCCCGATCTGCCTCCCGAGCTAGAGCGCATAGTATCGCGGTGTTTACGCAAGGAATTCGATCGCCGCAGCCAGAGTATGGCTGAAATCCGTGTCGCGCTGCAAGATCTCAAAGAGGAGTCAGCTTCGGGAACGTTACGATCTGCGGCCACCGCCCCCCCACAAGCCCGGCGCAAGTGGCCCTACTGGGCTGGCGGCGCGTTGCTGGCGGCCTTGGCGGCAGCTTCCATTGTCATCTTCCGACCGCCCTCGGTCGCTCCGGCACTTCAGGCCCGCGTGCTCACCAGCTTCGTAGGGACCCACGACTCTCCTTCACTGTCGCCGGACGGTAATCAGTTTGCCTTTGCATGGGATGGCGATGTCCCGAAAGGCAAACGCCATATCTACATCAGCCTGGTGGGCAAGGGGACACCGTTACGGCTCACTCCTGAGAACGAGGAGGCGCTCGCTCCTTCCTGGTCTCCCGATGGACAGTCAATTGCATTCGTCCGCCAACCCGACGATGCCGGACATGGCGAACTCGCGGTTATACCCGCACTCGGCGGAGCTCCCCACAAAGTCACGCAAGGATATCTTGCGAACGCATCCTGGTCGCCCGACTCGAAGTGGCTGGTATGGTCTGAGCAAGAAGGATCGGGTTTCTTCTCCCTGCGCATAGCGCCGTCTGTTGGCGGAGAGCCGCGCAAACTATTTGATCATGCTCTGGCGGGCAAAGGAGATGCGGATGCGTCTTTCTCACCCGATGGCCGGCAAATCGTATTCAGTCATATCTCCGCCGACTTCGATGTCGACCTTTTTCTGGCGACCTTCCACGATGGACGGGGGGAAGGCTCTCCCCGGCAACTGACCCACGATCATCATTCAAAATACAATCCACTTTGGACGAAAGATGGCAAGCAAATTATTTTTCTGGAGGGCGAACCCGAGAGCCAGGTAGTCGTCCGTCGTGTGCCAGTCTCGGGCGGAGAACCGAGCACCATCGAAGGGATAGGCGACAATGCTACATCGTTCACTCTTTCGACCACTCGCAACCGGCTGCTCTACTCAACGGAATCCATCAACTACGACATACGCCGGCTCGACATGCGCGCGCGGGGTGAAAACGAGGCTAAGCGTTTTCTTTCGTCCACTCGCTATGAGGTCTCGCCGGCGTATTCGCCCAACGGCAAGCGAATTGCCTTTCAATCCAACCGCAGCGGAAGCGGACAAATCTGGGTTGCGGATGCGGATGGGTCCAATCCGGTGCCCCTAACATCTTTCGACGAAGGTCTTGCTGGTAGTCCAAAATGGTCTCCCGACGGCCAGCAGATTGTGTTCGATGCGCGTCCGGGAACTAGCGCAGACATCTACAGCGTGCCTTCCGCCGGCGGTCCTGTAAAGCGACTTACCGACTATCCCGGAGAGGACCACAATCCGTCCTGGTCTCCTGATGGTAAATGGATTTATTTCGGCTCCAGGCGTGCTGGTGGGCACGAAGTCTTCCGCATGCATCCGGATGGTAGCGGCGTTCAGCAGATCACGCATAACGACGCTGTTTACGGGGTAGTAACCCCAGATGGGAAATGGCTCTATTACGGAACGCGAGGTCACGGTTTGTGGAAGATGCCGCCAGATGGGGGAAAAGCAAGTGCGGTCCTTCCGAACGACGCGCTATACATCGGCATCAGCTTTACCTTGACCGTGCAGGGTATCTATGCTGTCGGGATCCAAGGTCCCGAGGCATACCCGATCCTGTTTTACCCATTTAACGGAGGACCATCGCGCGTAATCACGACGCTGAATCGCCCGGTCGCCAACTTTCCGGGTGTGTCGCCAGATGATCGCTACCTTCTTTACAGCATCGCCGACGATCCCGTAGACGAGATCATGCTGGTAGACAATTTCCGCTAGCCTTTTCGAAACAGGAAGTCATCGTAAGCTGAAAACGGTTCGCCGCCTGCCCCCGTCGGCAGTTTGACCAGAAACGGCCTACCCGTTGAAGTGGTACTCTCCCAGCGCGGGACCTCCCGGAAGCAAGATTGCCAGCTTCCGGCAACCCAGCGTTACGTCCTATTTGAGCGCGTAAACCTCGCGTAGCAATCACGCCACTTCTTCGCCAATCTTCCCCTCCCACCCAACAACATGCACCACGCGCTGGGCATGATCGCCTCCCGCCCGTGCTACTCAGGTGACCGAGGTGACACAAATGGCAACCGCAGCCCAAGCTCCAGCAACGCCCACACCAGATTCCGTCGATCGCTGGCTAGCCCGCCGAGGCGCGGGCGCATCTGGAGGCGATAAGGTAAACCCACCCGCGCCTTCGGTGCGGGCGACCTACCCAAAAGCGCACAGGCCGCCGAGCGCGGCCCTAAACGAAACAGGAACCTCAGCAGATTTGGCCGCCCCCGAGGCGAGTCCGTTGTGCGCGAGCCCAAAAGAAACTCGCGCCTCCATCAATCGCGCCAACTCCCAACATTCCACCGGCCCACGCTCCGCCGCCGGCAAGCAGCGTTCTTCCCTCAACGCGACCACTCACGGCCTCACTAGCCAATCCCCCGTCCTGGCTTCCGAGGACCTCGCTGCCTATCAGCTCCACTGCCGCCAGTTCCTCGACGAATATCAGCCCGCCACTCCCACCGAAAATCAACTGACCCAGGAAATCGCCGACACCGCCTGGCGCCTCAACCGCATCCCGCTGCTGGAATCCGCACTGCTTTCCCAAGACCCCAGCCCCCAAACCCTAATCCCACAGCTGGCCACCCTCGGCCTGCACGGCCAGCGACTCTCCCGCCAGTTCCAAAAAGCCATCGAGCAACTCCGCGAGATCCAAACCGAGCGCCGCCAACTACAAGAGCGCGAGCTCAAGCGTGCCGCAGCTCTCTTGGAACTCCATAAACACAAAGGGATTCCGTACCACCCGGCCGAGTATGGCTTCGTTTTTTCAAAAAACCAAATCGAAGCCCACACCCAACGCCTGATGAGCCTCAACGAGTCCCGACACATCGAACATGTGCTTTTCCACATGCAGCCGCCCATCGAGCGCGAAGCCGCCGGCGCGCGCTAGCCTCCATCTGGGCAGGCCAGCCCCGCTTCTATTTGAAACTGGATCCCACCTCCGCCCGTTACAATATGTATAAGGCGCATGAAATCACCCACACTCCGGTTCGCCCTCCTATTTATTTGCCCGTTGTTGCTCGCGGCGCAATCACTCAAGGATTTTGAAAAGCGAGTCACCGAGTTCACCCTCGCTAACGGACTCCACTTCATCATTTTCGAGCGCCACGAAGCTCCGGTCGTTTCTTTCCACTCCTATGTCAACGCCGGTTCGGTAGACGATCCAGGCGGTGAGACCGGAATCGCCCACATGTTCGAGCATATGGCTTTCAAAGGCACCGAGACCATCGGCACCAAGAATTACCCGCTCGAGCGCAAGGCCATGGACGAGGTGGAACACATTTACGACCAGTATGACGCGGAGCGCAACAAGGGTCTGAAGGCCGACAAGAAAACCTTGGAGGATCTTCAACAGCAGCTCAAAGCCGCCATGGAGAAGGCCGACAGTTTTGTCATTCCCAACGCCTATCCCGAGTTGATCGAAGCCAACGGCGGCGTGGGAATGAACGCGGGAACCGGCGAGGATTCCACCAGTTATTTCTACAATTTCCCCCGCAATCGTCTGGAGCTGTGGTTCCTGCTGGAATCGCAGCGCTTCTACGATCCGGTATTCCGCGAATTTTACAAAGAGCGCGACGTGGTGCGCGAAGAGCGGCGCATGCGCGTGGAATCGAGCCCGCAAGGCCAGCTCGCGGAGGCGCTGCTTGCCACCGCCTTCATGGCGCATCCCTATCGAAACATGCCCGGGGGGTGGGCCAGCGATATCGAGAATTTCCGGCTCACCGAAGCCATCGCCTTCTACAAAAAATACTACGTGCCGGCCAATATCACGCTAGCCATTGCGGGCGACGTGGATCCCAAGGAATGCCGGCGTCTGGCCGACAAGTACTTCTCGATCCTTCCATCGGGGCCGCTGCCCGGCGGTCCGCGCACCATCGAGCCCGTGCAGAAGGGTGACAAGCGCGTGGAGGTGGAATCGCCGGCGCAGCCCTTTATGGCGATCGCTTACAAGCGGCCCAATCAACTGGATAAAGATGATTCGGTGTTCGACGTTCTGGGCGAGATCCTGGCTGGAGAGCGCACAGGCTTGTTGTACACCGATCTGGTTCGCGACAAGAAGATTGCGCTCGGCGCAGCCGCCGAACCCTCGTTCCCTGGCGGCAAATATCCGAATCTGTTTCTATTCTTCCTGGTGCCGAATCAAGGCCACAGTGTGGAGGAAAACGAGAAAGCCTGTTACCAGATCATTGAGCGGCTGAAAACCACCGCCGTTACCAATGACACCTTGCAGCGCATCAAAACCAAAGTTCGCGCGGCGCTGATCCGCCGTCTGGACAGCAATTCCGGCATGGCCGATGCGCTGACGTTTTACTATGCCAATTACGGCGATTGGCGCAAGCTGTTCACCAGCATTGACGACACCGACAAGGTGACCGCGGAGGATGTCATGCGGGTTGCCAGGCAGTACCTGGTGCCGGAAACGCGCACCGTAGTCTACACGGTCCCGCCGCCCGCCGCCTCCAAATCAACGGCGCCCAAGGCAGAAGGAGCGGGCCAATGAAGACTCTCATTCTTCCCTTGATCCTTTGCACCGCCGCAATGGCTCAAACCGAAGTGCGCCGCGCCATCGTACTGCCTTCCTACAAGGATCTGAAGTTCCCGCCGCTGCCTCCGCTCAAGGTTCCCGATCCCACCGAGATCACGCTTTCGAACGGGATGAAGGTGCTGCTGCTTGAGGATCACGAGCTGCCCTTGATCAGCGGAGCGGCTTTGATCCGCACCGGCAATCTTTTTGATCCGCCCAGCAAGAAAGGCCTGGCGGGTATCACCGGCGAAGTGCTGCGTTCGGGTGGTACCAAGGCCCGATCCGGCGATCAACTCGATCAGGATCTCGAGAATGTCGCCGCATCCATTGAAAGCCAGATCGGCGAGACCAACGGGACGCTGTCGTTCTCCTGCCTGAAGGAAAACACCGATCAGGTGCTCGCCATGTTTCGCGACGTGCTGACTTCACCTGAATTCCGCCAGGACAAAGTGGATTTATCGAAGACCCAATCGCGCAGCGGAATCTCACGCCGCAACGACGATCCCGATGGAATTGCGGACCGCGAGTTCAGCGACATCGTCTACGGACGCAACACGCCTTATGGTTGGTCCATCGAGTACGCCGATATCGATAACATCCAGCGTCAGGATCTGATCGATTTCTACCATCGTTATTATTTCCCCGCCAACATCACGATGGAAGTGATTGGCGACTTTTCAACGGCCGAGATGAAGACCAAATTGGAGCAGTTGCTGGGCGGTTGGAAATACACGCAGCCTGCCGTTCCGGCATTTCCCAAAGTGCAAGACAAAGCCGCGCCCGGCCTCTATCTGGCGACCAAGGACGATACCACCCAGACCTTCTTTCACGTCGGCGAACTCGGTGGCGAGCTGCGCGACAAAGATTATCCGGCTCTCGAAGTGGCGGCCGACATTCTAGGCGGCGGTTTCCACAGCCGGCTGTTTCAGAGCGTTCGCACCAAGCATGGCTGGGCGTACAATATCTCGGCGGACTGGGGCGCCAATTACGATCACCCCGGAACCTTTTCCATCTCCGGCAGCACGCAATCGTCGCATACCGTGGACACGCTGAAGGCGATTGGCGAAGAGATTGAGAGGATTCGCACCGCCGAGGTCAGCGACGAGGAGTTACAAACTGCCAAGGATACGGTCCTCAACGGCTTCGTTTTCAATTTCGACCGGCCGAGCAAAACCATCAACCGGTTGATGATGTACCAATACTATGGTTATCCCAAGGACTTCATCTTCCAGTATCAGAAGGCTATTGCGGCTGTCACCAAGGCCGACGTGCTGCGCGTGGCTAAGCAATATTTCCAGCCCGCCAAGTTAACCTACGTCGCGGTTGGCAATCCGAAGGACTTTGGGACACCACTCGCCAGCCTCGGCATGAACGTGCAGCCCATCGACCTTACAATTCCCGAGCCGAAGAAGGAATCCGCTCAGGCCAATCCCGCCTCGCTCGCCAAGGGCAAAGCGCTCTTGGAGCGAATGCAGCAATCATTGGGTGGCGCGGACAAACTAGCCGCCGTCAAAGATCTCCAATTTCACGCCGAACTCGAAGTGTTCACCCCCGGCGCGTCGATGAAGGTGAAGCAGACCAACTCCTTCATCGCGCCTTCCACCGTCCGGCAGGACAACGAGCTTCCGTTTATGAAACAGTCCGTATATTCGGACGGCGCCTCGGGCTGGATCTCGGGGATGCAAGGCATAGCCAACCTATCTCCGCCAGTCCTGAAACAAATTCAGGGTGAGGCGTTTCGGCAAATTGCAAGCCTGGCGTTGAGCGATCGCGACGCCAACCGGACAGTCAATCAAACTTCCGACGGAGTGCTCGACATTTCTTCCAAGGATGGCGAAAGCGTGCATCTCACCCTGGATGAGAAAACCGGTCTGCCGGCCAAGCTCGCTTATCAGCAGTCACCCGCCGAAGGCGGAACCGCCGTGGAAGAAAGCTTTTCGGACTGGCGCGATGTCGGCGGCCTGCATCTTCCCTACCAATGGGAAGTGATGCAAGGGGGCAAGAAATTCGCCAACGTCACCGTTGAGGACTACAAGATCAATTCCGGGCTCACGGCGGAAACGCTCGGCAAGAAGCCCGCGCCAGCCAGGCCCAAGGTCCCACTACAAGCTCCAGCGCCCCAAAAATGAAGCACGTCGTCTTCACCCTTCTCGCGGCTCAGTTCTTCCTCCGCGCCGAAACGCCCGAGCAGCGTGGCAAGCGTGTGGTCGACGAATGTCTGGATGCGCTGGGCGGCGATCGCTTCCTGAACATGCAGAACCGCGTGGAAACTGGCCGCGCATATTCCTTCTATCGCGACAGCCTCACCGGTCTGAGCATCGCGAGAATTTATACGCGCTATGATTCCGGCGTCACCGACACCACTCACAATCTGGCGCAGCACGAGCGCGACAACTACGGCAAGAAGGAAGATTATGGGACCCTGTTCACCGACAAGGAGGCCTGGGACATCACCTTTCGCGGCGCGCGGCCGCTGCCCGCGGACCGCTTCACGCGCTACAAGGAGACCACGCTGCGGGACATCTTCTACATCATTCGTGTACGCCTGCATGAGCCGGGTTGGATCATGGAGTCAAAAGGAGCCGATGTGATCGAGAACCGGCCGGTTGAGATCGTCGATTTAACCGACGCCGACAACCTCACCAGCACCGTTTACTTCGATCAGATCACCAAGCTTCCGGTCCGGCAGGTTTTCTTCCGGCGCGATCCGGTCACCAAAGATCGGAATGAGGAGGTCACGCATTTCACCAAATACCGCGATGCCGGCGACGGCGTTCAGTGGCCCTTCGCCATCGAGCGGGACCGCAACGGAGAGAAGATCTATGAGATCTTTTCCACCTCGGTGGAGATCAACGATAAGAAAGCTTCCGCGGACATGTTCATGCTGCCTTCCAGCATCAAGCTGCTGAAACCGGAGTAGCGGCCGGCGCCGGCTTCGAAGCTGGAGCATCGGCATCCGCTCGGCCGAGGGGAAATTCAATGGTCACCAGCAATCCAGGATGTGCATTCTGCGCCGTCAGTTTGCCTTTGTGCAACTGGACTGAGCGCCGCGCGATCGCAAGGCCCAGGCCCAGCCCGCCGCTCGCGCGATTGCGGTCCGAATCCACGCGGTAAAACGGATCGAAGATTCTGGTAAGTGCATCTTCTGGAACTCCGGGGCCGCGATCTCGAACGCTCACCACCGCGGTATCTTGGAATTTCCCCAGCTCGATGTCTACTGCCGTCCCACGCGGCGCATAACGGATAGCGTTGCGAATCACGTTTTCCACTGCGCGCCGTATCAGCTCTTCGTCTCCGCTTACCACGGCCGCCGCCGGCGCTCTAAGCAGAAGAGTGCAATCTTTGGCTTTGGCCTCCAGCAGCGAATCGTAAACCAGATCGGCCAGTAGCTCGTCCAGGTGAACGGTGTCGGCTTTTTGCATCGACGGATCCGATTCTACACGCGTCACCTGCAGCAGCTCGCCTACTAATTCATTCAACCGGTCGGCCTCTTTTTGAATGCGGTCCAGCATGTGCTCGCGGTCTTCGCCCGATCGCGCCAGCTCCACGGCTACGCCTAGCCGGGCAAGCGGGCTGCGCAATTCGTGCGATATGTCGAGCAGCAGGCGTCGCTCGGCCGCCAGGAGCGTCTGGATGCGGCCGGCCATTTGGTTGAAACTCCGCGCCAACTCACCCAGCTCATCCTTGCGGTTGGCGGGCGCGCGCGCCGAGAAATCGCCGCGTCCAAAACAATCCACCACGGATCGCAGGCGACGGACGGGCGAAGTGAGGTGATAAGCGAATCCGTAGCACAGCAGCACCACCAACCCGATAATCCACAGATGCTGCGGCTGCAGAAAGAAGAACGACAAGTCGCGGCGCTGGTCGATCAGGAAGAGCCGGTACTGATGCGACGAATCCTGTCGCGCAATCACGGGCGGCCTTCCGCCGATCGGAAATGGCAGGCGCCAACGGCCGCGCGGCTTGGGCAGGGACATCAGCTCCGGATGAACTTTCCCGGTCAGCAGATCGGTGCCCTTGGAATCCGTGAACAGCACTTCAAATTGCGTGATTTGCTGGAACTTCGCCAGCGCCGCCGCCAAAGCGTCGCGCCCGCCGGTTTCGTAAGCGCGTTTCGCCTCCTCGGTTTGCACGCTCAGCAGCAGGCCCACCGGTCCGCGTCCCGCCGTGGAACTGAAGGTCGCCGCCGTGGTAATGATGATGCCGGCGATGGCCACGGCCGTCGTCGCCAGGAACCAGAGCAGCGTCTTTGCAAATAACGATCGCATGTGCGCCTTATACCGCCGCTGCATCCTCCGGGCTCTGGCAGAACTGATAACCCACGCCGCGAATGGTCTTGATCACCGGCCGGCTACTCTCCAGCTTGCGGCGCAGATGGCTGACGTGCATGTCGATGGAACGGTCGAAAGGTGTGGCTTTGCGGTTGTACAGGCTCTCCATCAAACCGTCCCGCGATACCACCCGGCCGGCGTTGCGCATCAGTTGTTCCAGGATATCGAATTCCAGGGTGGTCACTTCCACCGCCTTGCCGTCGCACACCACTTCGCGCGTACCGGGATCGAGCGCCACGCCGTTGATCTCCACTTTTCCACGATTCACCCGCGCTTCCGTCCGCCGCAGAATGGCCTTGACGCGCGCCGCCAATTCGCGCGGGTTGAAGGGCTTGGGAAGATAATCGTCGGCGCCCAGTTCCAAGCCCACGATGCGATCCACGTCTTCGCCGCGGGCCGTCAGCATGAGGACCGGGACGCGGCTCGAAAGGCGAATCCGCTTGAGGATTTCGAAACCATCCAGGCCGGGCAGCATGACATCCAGCACAATCAGCTCATGACCGCCTTGCTGCGCCGCCTCCAGCGCCGCGTGACCTTCGTGAATACATTGCACCGTGTAGCTCTCGCGCTCCAAAAACTCCTTGAGCAAGGAGCATAGTTCGGCATCGTCGTCGACGATTAACAGACTCATTCTACTTTATGGTAACGCAGCATCCATTCTGTCTTCTGAATTCTGTCTTCTGTCTTCTGAATTCTGCCTGCTTGAATTCCGATCAGGGCGTCACCGAGGCGCTGGCCATTGGAACCTGGATTCCATCTCCGTAGTTAGCCACATTCGGGATGGTCACCGGCAAGTGGCCAGTGATCGCGATCTCGCCGAACAGCGCCTTGGCGAGCGCGGCCTCTGAGGTGGATGTCGGGCTATACGTGGTGAGGTACGCACTCACATTCGGAAAGCTCCGCACCAGATAGGGATTGCCTAGCGCCACCAGCATCACCGGAACCTTACCGGCGATGAGACCGTTCAGAAAATCCGGGTACCCGCCCGCCAGAGCGACGTTGCCGCGATAGGCGGCCACGGTAACATACGCCGCCGCGACAATCTCACTGCAGCCCGAAGTCTTTTCGCTCACTTGATCCAGATCCGCTTTGCTCATGCTCGGATCGAGAACCGTCGCGGTAACGCCCGGCGCGCGTTTCTTCACTTCATCGATCAAACGGATGCCCTGCTGGCTGCGCCGTCCCTCGCTGAGCGCGATCAGGCAGAGTCCTTCGGGATGGCGAATCGGCAACGAGTCCTTCGAATCCTTCACCAGGGTCACGGCATGATCGGCCACTTCCTGGGCGCGCTCGGAAGCCTCCGGTGAATCCACCACGTCGGCGATCGCCTCGAGGTCCACCAGTTTCTTCGTTCGAAGTCCAAGACGAGCCTTGGCGGCCAGCACGCGATTGACGCTGTCATCGATGCGCTTGCGGCTGATTCTGCCCTTTTCCACCGCCGCCACCACGCCGCGTATCGCTTCCTCAGGCCGTTTGGGCATCAACAATACATCGGCCCCGGCTTCGATCGCGCGCACCGACGCTTCGGCCGAATCGAACATCATCGAGAGCCCCTGCATGTCCATCGCATCGGTTACCACCAGGCCGTGAAAGCCAAGTTCGTCGCGCAAAACGCCCGTGATGATTTTGCTCGATACCGTGGCAGGCAAATTGTCCGGCTCCAACGCCGGTACGTTCAGATGCGCGGTCATCACCGCGTCCACGCCCGCCGCGATCGCGCTACGGAAGGGCGGCAATTCCACCGCTTCGATTCGATCGTGATCGGCGTCCAATCGCGGCAGCGCCAGATGGCTGTCCTCGGTTGTATCGCCATGTCCGGGGAAATGCTTCGCGGTCACCAGCACCGGATTCTTGCGATCCGAATGCGCGCCATTTATGTAGGCTTCCACAAACTTCGCCACCTGCTCCGGGTTTTCGCCGAACGAGCGGATGTTGATGATCGGATTGTCCGGGTTATTGTTCACGTCGGCTACCGGCGCAAACAACCAGTTCACTCCCATGGCGCGCGCGTCGCGAGCGGTGTCGGCGCCCTCCTCGGTAACGCCTTCCAGGTCCTGTGCCGCACCGAAAGCCATGCTGTACGGCCACGCCGTGGTGGAGTTCACGCGCATCGACGCGCCGCGTTCAAAATCGGCCGCGACGAATAAGGGTGTTCTAGCCAGCTTTTGCAGCCGGTTCAGCAGCGCCGCCATGGCGTAAGGTTCGGCATTCCGTATCCCGCCGTTGAGCGAATGTCCGGTCACGATGACGCCGCCCACATGCAGATCGCGGATCAGGTGCTGATACTTCCGAAACTCCGCCGAGCGCGTGTTGGCGGGCTCTCCGTAAATCGGCACGATGATGAGCTGCGCCACCTTATCGCGCAAGCTCATGGACTTCGTCCATTGCTTGACCGACGGGTTGGTCTTATCGGCGATTTTTTTCGAAGGCCTGGTCTTGGTGGCGGCGCTCGAAACTGAGAGGGAGAAGGAGATGCAAAGGAGGAGTGCGGTCGACGCGCGCAGCAGCATCTGTCTCTACTTTACCGCGAACATCCTCATTCTGTATTCTGTCTTCGGAATTCCCTGTATTCCTTGTCTTCCTCTCTTGCCCTCGCCCTACCGCGCCTTGCGCTTGTCGGGCTTCGAGCCGGGTTGCGATGCCGCACTCTTCTTCGGCGGCGCCTGCTGCTTCCGCAACAGACGGTTCACTGCGCGAATCAACTGCGGCACCTCGTTATTACTTTTTTGTAAAACAATGTCAGCACCAGTGGTGGCCTCATCCAGGCCCAGCGTATCGGTGAAGCCGGAGATCAAGATCACCGAAGTTGCCGGATGTAGTTTTCGCAAGCGGCCGATCAGTTCAATGCCATTCATCTTCGGCATCTTGTAATCGGTCACCACCACATCGAAGTTCTGTTTCGCGCACAACTCGAGCGCTTCCGATGCGGTGCACGAAGTGAGCACCTGGTGACCCAGCTCCACCAGCACGCTGCGCCGCGCCGCCAATCCCAAACAGTTATCGTCGACTAAGAGAATCCGCCCGCACGGATTCTGAGAAGGTGAGTTCGCCATCGAAAGGACCAAACGAACTTAACAGAGCTGTAATGGCACTGTCAATGAATTTCTATCAGCTTGGAAAGTCGAAAGATCGAGAGCTTGACTTGAGATGGGGGAACTGCGTTGGCTGACCGCGCGATGTGCGAGCTTCCAAAATTATTCGACAGCGCGCGGCGCGGTGTATCCGGCCTTTGCAACCACGGAGTACTTCACCGGCTTTCCACCCTCGTTAATTCTCAACGCGGCGCCGGTTTGCGGATCGATCAACTCCACCTTGATCTTGCGGAACTGTCCGTCCTTGGCCTGATTCGACGGTGTGTAAGTCAGCGAGTATTGATTCCGCAGGGCCGCCGAGACGCTCTGGAAAATGTTGGGGAACTCGCCGAAGAAGCGTGGGAAGTACGCCTGGCCGCCGCTCTCGCGCGCGAACGTATTCATCTCGTTGTCGGCCTGCAGAAAATCCATGCGTTGCGACGAGCTCATGTATTGCTCGGCCATCACCCGCATGGCTTGCAGCATACTAACGGCATAAATGGGCACGCCCGCTTCCTGCACCGCTTTTCGCGCTTTGTCGTAAGTCAATTTGCTGAAAGTATCGCGACCAGATGCGATCAGCAGAATCGCCTTGCGGCCGTCGATGTTGCTCATGCGCTGCGCCGTATCCGCCAAGGCGTCGAACATGTTCGCCTCCGAGAATCCGGCAATGCGCAAACGTTGCATCGCTTCTTGAACTTTGCCCCGGTCCGTGGTGAAATCGCACAGAATCTCGGTGCGCAGATCGTAAGCGATCACCGCCACATAATCTTCCGGCTTGAGCGTCTGGACGAAGCCGTAAGAAGCCACCAGCGTCTCATACCAGCCCTGGGAATAATACTGCTGATAGAGGTTGCTGAACTCGATGACCATCGCGACCGTCATAGGCGCATCGCTGTTGACATTGAAGCTCGCGATTTGTTGCGGGACGTTGTCTTCTAAGATGCGAAACTTGTCCTTCGGGATACCCGACAGGAACTTCCCTTTGTTGTCGAGCACCGCAACGTCCAACTCCACGGTGTTGACGTCGCTGCTGAAGGTAGGCGCGTCGGCCGGCAGTTCCTTCTCCTTCTTATTGAACTTCGAAGGGATTTTGGGCTCATCCACCACTGGCTCGTCATTGGTTGGAGCAGACGGGGCCGGAGCGGATGTAGCCGGACTGGACGTAGTTGGGCTCGGGTCAGGCGCGGTGTCCGCCGGCGGGTTCTTTTTGCGCGGCCTGGCGACTGTTTCCGAAGAGTCCGTACTGGGCCCCTGTTGCGCTAGGGCCGCGCGAAATGAAATTGCGCCGAGTACGATGACTACGGCCGCAGCGAAACCGACCTTGATGTATTTCATGCAGACGTATTTCATGCAATCACCACCGGACGGCATGCGAGCCGCCACTCGCACTCCATTTTAGCCCTTAGCGAACCGCTACTGTCAGGGAGTCAATTCACCTTCGGCCCGCGTCCCGATCCCTGCTTGCGCAGGTACACCTGAAACTTCTTCTTGGCGCGTTGCAGCTTCCAGTCCCGATACTGCCGCCGGATGGGCGCCACCGGATCGAACTGCATGGTCGGTGTCTTGAGGAAAAGATAACCGAACAGCAACCCTCCCAGGTGCGCGAACTCGCTGACCCCGGAATTAACCTGGAAAGAACTCAGGAAGGCCATCGCGCCGACGATCATCACGAAGTACTTCACCTTGATTGGAATCAAAAATCCCCAGAGGATTTCGCGATCCGGGAACATCACGGCGTAGACCATCAGAATGCCGAAAATGGCGCCGGAGCTCCCGATGGTGGCGAGGTTTGGGTTGCCCCAAGGCAGAACGTAATTGGCGATGACGACGCAGATGCCCGCGCCCGCGGCGCAAAAGAAATAGAACCGCATAAACCGCCGGGTTCCCCAGATCTGTTCCAGCTCGGCGCCGAACATCCATAGGGCCAGCATGTTCCAAATGATGTGTCCGAACCCGCCGTGCAGAAATGCGTAGGTGACCAGCTGCCAGACCGCGAAGTATTTTACGATGTCGACTGGTTTGAGCGCCAGGTAAGCCAGCGGCCCGTCCAACCTGGCCAGCCCGGCGAAGTAACCAACAATGAAAATGGCGACGTTGCTAATCAGCAGCCACTTGACGCCCTTGGGAAAGCCCGGAATATAGAATGCGCCGATGGACCGCGTTCTGCTTCGGAAGGACATGAACCGAGGACCCGCCTAAGACTCAAGAATATCAGAATAGAGCTCAGTTTTCCTCGGAAAACTTGCCGCTGCGCGATCCCCAGGCGATCAGCGTGGAAGAAATCGCCTTCAGACTAATCGATAATGCGAACCACACCTGCCAGTGGGAGAAGAAGCCGCTATCGATCAGGAATGCGCCCGCCCATCCTAAATCCGCACATACCCGCCATAACGCCAGCACCAACGCGAGCACGGCGGCGGGTGTCAACAACGCGACCAGAATGTTCGCCAGTTGACGGCTAAAACCCTGAGTGATGACTTCAAATACACCTTCGAACCAAAACTGCGGCTTGATGGTGCTCTCCGAAGTGCTTCGATCCACGCCGGATCGAGCTCTGGCTACTGCCGGCTGCGGGGTGAGAACAATTTTGAGAACTGGCATGTAACTCCGACCTCTACCCCGAACTGATGCACGAGACCCTCCAAAGTTTCGCCCAATGCCGATTCAGTCGTTCGGTGTGAATGGATCGCGGGTTAGCGATCGGATTTCGATCCGATGACAAGCAGAAATGCGCGCGAGCGGTGCACGGGGTGTGGCGCCCGGCCACAGTACTTGAGTATCGCGAGCGCCCCGTTTGAGGAGGCGCTCTAAGGCCTCTACCGCAGGGGAAAAATCAGGTGCGGGAGTCGGCCAGCTTGGGCTCGGCTTCGTCTACCGATTCCGGAAGGATCACCTGTGGTTTCCCATACCGGTTCAACTGAGTGGCGCAGAACTGAAGCGAGGCTGCCAGCGTCAGCCAAACCTGCCAGTGTGAGAATAGACCGTTAGGGATGGGAAACTGGCCGGTCGCGTTCAGATCGGCCGCCAACCGCCAGAAGGCGAGCACGCAAGCCATCACTGCCGCCGGAGTGAGCAGCGACGCCATCGCCAGAGCAACGTGCTGGTTCTTGCGTGGCTTCTGGCTTACTCTGGGGCCGGAACTAAGTCGTATCCTGACAACCATTCGGTTAGAATCTCAGTTTACCAATTCCCACTCCAAACATATCGTCAACCCCAACCATTCACGTTATGCAAATGCTAAAGACGGCGCTCATCGGAACCGGTTTCATGGGAAAGGTACACGCGGAGAATCTGCGCCGCCTCGGTACTGTCGAAATTGTGGCGCTGGCCGGCTCTTCGGAGCAACGCGCGCGCGAGTTCGGTAAGAGCATTGGTGTCAACCGCGCTACGGGAAATTATCAGGAGCTGCTCGAAGATCCTGCCATCGATGCTGTCCATGTTTTGACGCCCAATGCACTGCATTACGCCATCTGCCGGGCAGCTCTTGAGGCCGGCAAACACGTCCTTTGCGAGAAGCCATTCACCGTCAGCGTGGAACAAGCGCGCGATCTGGTCGATCTTGCGGCCAGCAGCGGGCTCGCTCATTGTATTCAGCACAATCTGCGTTACTACCCCGTTGTGCAACAGATCCGGCGCATGATCGAAGCGGGCGATCTGGGTGAAATCCTGATCGTGCAGGGCACCTACTCGCAGGATTGGTTGCTCTACGAGACCGATTGGAACTGGCGGGTCGATTCGAAGGAGAACGGTGCGCTGCGCGCGATGGGCGATATCGGATCCCATTGGATGGACCTGATCCAGCATGTGACCGGGCTGCGCATCACCGAGCTCTGCGCCGATCTCGCGACCTTTCACGGCACGCGCCTCAGACCTAAAGGATCGGTCGAGACATTCGCCGGAAAGCAGCTTCAACCTGGCGATTACGAACCCGTGCCGATCCAGACTGACGATTTCGGCGCTGTACTACTTCGCCTGGGCGACGGCGCCCGCGGAGCCTTCACCGTCAGCCAGATGTCGGCTGGCCGGAAGAATATGTTCACCATCGACATTTATGGAACCAAGTCGGGCGTTTCCTGGAACCAGGAGCGTCCCGACGAGTTGTGGATCGGGCAGCGCAACAGCCCGAACCAGATCATCGTCAAGGATCCGGTTCTGCTCTATCCCCAGGCCGCCGCTTATGCCGATCTTCCGGGCGGCCACAGTGAAGGCTACGACGATACGCACAAGCAGGTGTTCAAGCGCTTCTACGCCCGCGTCGCGAACCCCTCGGCGCCCGTGGAATATCCGACTTTTGAGGACGGGCTGCTGGGGATGAAGCTGCTGGAAAAAGTGGCGGAAAGCTCGAGGAAGCGCGGTTGGGTGACGGTCTAGCCGGGTGTTAAACTTCGAATAGGCGGTTCAAATGGCATCCAGTCCGGTCACCAAGGTCAGCGCGGAAGAGTATCTGGCGCTAGATCGCGCGGCGGAATTTCGCAGCGAGTTCCTGGATGGCGAAATGGTCGCCATGTCGGGCGGGAGCATGCGCCACTCCAGGCTGAAGATGAATCTCGCCGGTGAAATCCACGCCGCGCTTCGTGGCACCTCGTGGCAGGCCTTCAACTCCGACCTCCGTGTTCGGGTTTCCTCCCGCATTTACACGTACCCCGACCTCTCTATCGTTTGCGGGGAGCCCTTGCCGGCCGATGAACGCCAGGATATTTTGTTGAATCCGACGGTGATCGTCGAGGTTCTCTCACCCTCCACCGAGCACTACGATCGAGGCGTAAAGCTTCAGTATTACCGGGCGATTCAATCGCTCCGGGATTACATCCTCGTGGCTCAGGACCAGGTCCGCATCGAACAATACACGCGCGGCGAAGCCAACACATGGACCCTTCGCGAATACCAGACGGCCAGCGAAGCTCTGTTGATCGAATCCGTCGGGATCTCCGTGCCGGTCGCCCGTATCTACGAGTGAACGACCTATCTCCCGAATAGAAACGCCTCCGTCTCCCTCCACATCTCATCCATCACGTTCACCAGGTCGTGATCTGAATCCAGCATCCGCAGCCTCGCATTGGTATGCCGCGCGGCGAACGTCTCGGCATAGTCGGGCGGCACAACTTTATCGTTCCGGCCCTGGAAAATTAGGGTGGGCTGGCCGAAATCGGGATACGCCTCATATTGCCGGGCATCTTCGATGAGCTGATAGCCCAATTCCACGGGACGGCCCTCGCTGTAGTGAAAAACTTCCAGCGTGCTGGTGAGCTTCCATTGCTGCATCGCTGCCGCGCCCAGCGTTTCCGGCCAGCGTGATGCGAACGAAAAAGCCGGCGCCATCAAGACCACCTTCTCCACTTCCGGATGACGCGCCGCGTACAGCGCTGCCAGATATCCGCCCATGCTGGATCCGATCAGCGACACGGGCTCGTGGCGGCACACTTGCTCCATCACGTTCAGTTGCGCAGTGATGGTCAGGTTCCTGAAATTACCCTCCGCCAGGTCCGGGACTTCCAGGCCGATTCCCAGCTCGCGAAATCGCTCCTCAAAGAAGCGAGCCTTCCTGGAACTCGGGCTGCTCGCAAACCCGTGCAGGTAAACAAACCGGCTCATTGTTTTACAGCCCCACGAAAGCTACTGCCGAGCCTTCCGTCAAAATCCGCCGCAAGTAACCGATCTGCCCCAGATGAAAATTCAGGTGTCCATGCAAGTGCACCAGCAGTTCATGCCTCGAAGTCTTCTTCTCCAGTACCAGTTCCGGATGAACGGCCGCAAGGTCGCTATCCGATAGTTGAGACACAACCTTCGTTACCAGTTCCTTCACCTGCTCCATCCTGCGCACCAACTCATCGCGCGACACGCCCGTCAGCGTAAACTCCCGATCCCGCACCCGCGTGTAGCCGATGCCGCCCACCTGACGCCCGATATACTCGCGCAGATTGCCTTCCAGGTGCAGTATCAGGTTTCCGCACGAATTCGTGATGCCGGGCAATCGCTGCCACAGCACTTCGTCGCTCCCGAAAGCCTGCAGCTCCTGAATCAGCCTGGTAAGATCGCGCGAATACAGCACCGCAAGTCCTTCGGCGATTGACATCCATTCAGTGTCCCGCGCTCCCTGGCTTCTGGCAAGCCAGCCTGCCCCGGCCGCTGTATTCTGGCAAACAGCACAGACTGGGCTACAATTGGTTTGACAAGAAACAGGGGTTTCCTGGTCTGTTCGTAAGCGGAGAAAGTGGAGCCTATCTGCCGGATCAGACCGGCCTCATCGGCGGAGTTTCGGCGGCGCAGTTGCGGCTAGCCGCTACCATCGCTAGAATCAATGAGTTTGTAGATATCTTTTATTTGGTAGTCATCGTGGGGAGGATTCATGTCGGTTGAACAAAGAGTGAAGCAGATCATCGTCGAGCAGTTGGGCGTGGATGAAGGCCAAGTGGACAACAGCGCCTCGTTCGTCGACGATCTTGGCGCGGATTCGCTCGATATCGTGGAACTGGTGATGGCGTTTGAAGAGGCTTTCGACATCGACATTCCCGATGAGGACGCCGAGAAAATCGCCACGGTGAAAGACGCCATCGACTACATCGAGAACAAGAAAAAGAAGTAAGCCGCCGGGAGCTATTGTTGTCGAGAAGAGTTGTAGTCACAGGAGTCGGGTTGCTGAGCCCGCTTGGCATAGGCACCGACCAGAGCTGGCAGGCCATTTGCGAAGGGCGCAATGGCATCTCCCGCATCGAACAGTTTGACGCCACGCTGTTCAATTGCCGCATTGCCGGCGAGGTCAAAGATTTCGATCCCGTCCAATTCATCGAGAAAAAAGAGATCAAGAAGATGGGCCGCTTTATCCAATTCGGCATTGCGGCGTCCGATTTTGCTCTCGCTCAGTCCGGTCTTAAAATCGATGCGCAGAACGCCGAACGCGTCGGCGTAGTGATCGGCAGCGGCATCGGCGGATTCGAAGTCATCGAGCGCGAGCACCGCACGCTGCTCGAAAAAGGTCCCAGCCGCATCTCGCCGTTTTTTATTCCAGCCACCATCATCAATCTGGCCGCCGGCTACGTTTCCATCCGCACCGGCGCCAAAGGGCCCAATTCAGCCACCGCGACGGCCTGCACCACCAGCGCCCATTCCATTGGCGATTCGTTCAAGATCATCCAGCGCGACGATGCCGACGTGATGATCTGCGGCGGAGCGGAGGCTTGCATCACGCCCATGGGCATCGGCGGATTCGCCGCCATGCGCGCGCTTTCGCAGCGCAATGACGAACCGGAGAAAGCCTCCCGCCCCTGGGATGTCGAGCGCGACGGATTCGTGGTCGGCGAGGGCTCGGGCATTCTGGTGCTCGAAGAGTTCGAGCATGCCAGGCGGCGCGGCGCGAACATCCTGGCCGAAATCGTCGGGTACGGTATGAGCGGCGATGCCTATCACATCACCAGCCCGTCGGACGACGGCGATGGAGCGTTCCGCGTGATGCGCCTCGCGCTTAAGGACGCCGGCATTGAACCCGAACAGATCGACTATGTGAATGCGCACGGCACCTCCACTGAAGTGGGCGACCGCATCGAGACCACCGCGCTCAAGCGCGTCTTCTGCGAGCATGCCTACAAGCTGGCGGTAAGCTCCACCAAATCCATGACCGGGCATTTGCTCGGCGGCGCGGGCGGCCTGGAGGCCGGAATTACGGTGCTGGCCTTGCGCGATCAGATCGCACCGCCCACCATCAATCTCGACGTTCCAGACCCCGAGTGCGACCTGGACTATGTGCCGCACAAAGCCCGTCCGATGAAAATCGACTACGCGCTGTCGAATTCCTTCGGCTTCGGCGGCACCAACGGCTGCCTGATCTTCAAGCGATATACCGAGTAATGAAAATCCTGGTCTCCATCAAACAAGTCCCTTCGCGCGACTCCCAGCTCCGTGTCGATGCGGGCGGTCATTGGATTCAGGAAAACGATCTCACTTTTGAAATCAACGAACCCGATGCCTTCGCACTCGAAGAAGCCCTGCGGCTGAAGGAAAAGCACGGAGGGGAAGTGGTGGCGCTGCTGGCCGGACCCGCGCGCGCCTCACAGACCATTCGCGAGGCGCTGGCCAAAGGCGCTGACCGCGCCATTCACATCGAAGAAGAAAATCTTTCGGCCTTCGATACCCTGGGCGTCGCTAAACTGCTGGCCAAGGCTGCCGAGGCCGAGAAGCCCGATCTGATCCTGACCGGCTTGCAGTCCGACGATCTCGGCTATGGGCAA
Source organism: Bryobacterales bacterium (assembly GCA_963781905.1). Taxonomy (GTDB): domain Bacteria; phylum Acidobacteriota; class Terriglobia; order Bryobacterales; family Bryobacteraceae; genus Palsa-89. Next base: position 1,060,886 of record CAWAHZ010000010.1, on the reverse strand, counting down.
ACCGGTGTCGTGATGGCCGAACTGTTAGGCCTGCCGCACGGCACCATCATCATGGCGGTGGAAATAATCGACGGCGGGATTCGTGTGAAGCGCGAGCTCGAAGACGGCTGGTTCCAAAATGTCGAGATGCCGCTTCCGGCCTTCTGACCATCCAATCCGGCATCAACAAGCTGCGCTACGCGACGCTGATGGGCATCAAGAAAGCCAAAACCAAAGAGGTGAAGCGGCTTACCGCGGCCGAATTAGGTGTGACCGCCGCGCCCACTGCCTCCATCGAGCGCGTCTATCTCCCGCAGCGCACCAAGCAGACTCAGTTGTTCGACGGCAGCCCGAAGGAAGCGGCCGCCAAGCTGGTGGAGAAGCTGCGCTTCGAGGCTCGAATAATATGAGCGGCGTTTTGGTTGTCATGGAACAACGCCGGGTGTCTGGCATCGCATGTCCTGGGAGACTCTGGCCGCCGGCCAGCAGTTGGCCGCGCAAATGGGACTGAAAGCCTTCGCCGCCGTCTTAGGGCAGGGAATTGGCGCGCTTGCCGATGAGCTGGCGCGCAAGAAGCTGGATCATGTCCACGCTGTCGAACACGCGCTGCTCGCCACCTACACCGCCGACGGTTTCACCGCTGCATTGGAACAGCTGATCCGCAAATTCAATCCGTCCATCGTACTTTTTCCTCACACCTATCAGGTCCGCGACTTCGCACCCAAACTTGCCACTCGCTTCCATCAGGTCCTGGTCAGCGACACCGTCGGCTTCCGCGTGGAATCCGGCTCGCCGGTCTTCGTTCGCCAGCTTTTTCAGGGCAAGCTCAATGCGGACGTGAAACTGGGCGGCGCCGAACCGCATTTCGCTTCCATTCAGGCCGGCGCCTTTCGTGCGGACCAGGTGGAAGAGGGCGCAGCGCAGATCGTTCAATTTTCGCCTGAATTAAGCGCCGACATTATTCGCGCCAAGCCGCTTGAGCCGTTCCGCGAATCCGCCCGCGCCGTGGATCTAACGTCGGCGGACATCATCGTTTCCGTCGGCCGCGGCATCAAAGAGAAGGACAACATTCCGATCGTCGAAGAGCTCGCCAAGGCTCTGGGCGGCGAACTTGCGGCATCGCGGCCCATCTGCGATAGCGGCTGGCTCCCCATGGAGCGGCAGGTCGGCAGTTCCGGCCAAACCGTCTCGCCGAAAATGTATCTCGCCGTCGGGATCTCCGGCGCCATCCAGCATCTGGTCGGGATGAAGGGCGCCAAAACCATTGTCGCCATCAACAAGGATGCCAACGCTCCCATCTTCGAAGTCGCCGACTACGGCATCGTCGGCGATCTTTTCGAAGTGGTCCCCGCCCTGGTCGAAGAAATAAAGAAAGCCAAGGGCTAGCCACTGCGCCAACCCTACTTCACCGATTCAATCATCTGAATTTCTTGCTTCAGTAGAGTGTTCACCATCTCGCCAAGCGATACGCCTTTCTGGGCCGCACGCTCTGTCAAATAGTTCTGGACGTCGGCGCTCAAATAGATCGGCAGGCGAAGCTCGGCATTGGGCCGGAAAAACTTGCCCCGTTCGCCCTTGCCGAAGTCATACTCAGGTTTCATGTCCGTTCCTCGTAGTCGCGGATTTCAGCCCTTGTTGGTCTTCTTGCGGAAATCAAGCGTACTCGACCCCGTTCATCGGCCAACCATTCGAAAGTGTGGACCACGAGTGCGTATTGGTCACCCGCATCCTTTCCCGGCGTAATCCATCGGGCCTCGGCTTCGCTGTGTTCGTCGTCCGGGATCGTAACGGCGAGCGGGTCTAGGAACACGCTTGCGGCCCGCTCGAAATCCAGGCCGAGCTTATTGAGGTTGGTGGTCGCCTTCACCGGATCCCATTCAGACTCATAAAGAAACGCTGCCATCGTTAGCGCTTCATTTTAGCCTGGAACGGAATATACTCTTACTAACTCCCCCAACATGGATGTCGGCGTTGGAGTCTCCAGCGCAACCCTGCATATGCTGGAATTGGGTAGGGAAACGAATCGCCGACTCTACGTCAACTTGAAGCTGAAATGGGTAAGGAGGACCAGGACTACGTAGCGGACTTCTGCATGCTCAACCGCGGGAACGCTGGATAAGTTTGAGTTAATAATCCCACTTCCCAAGCACGGCAATCGTCACTTTGTCGGAGCTGCGTATACCGCCGAGTTCGATCTGTATTGGACATTCGCCGCCTCCACCGCCAGGGCCCCAAGCGCCTTCAGGCACGACGATGTTGATCTGATTCACGCCAACAAATTCGGGTGAAAGGCCGGAAAAAGTCACGAGAGCGGGAAAGCCGCTCACCAGGACCGTGGGCGTCGCCACCGTTGTCCGCACTTGATCGCCAGGTGCCGCGCCATCGGTAATTGCCGGCGTCACGAGTCCGAGGCCCGTTCCGAGAATCATGAGTGTGTTCCCGACTGTTGCCGGCATTGTGCGAACCCCGGGAATCGACCCGTAATCGGCCGCGATCGACCCATCGGAATTGAGGGCCAAGGCCTGGTGCAAGCCGGGCGGTATCGTGAAGATGCCCGGTGAGACCGGCCCGACGTGCGCACCAAATGCGGCAGACGTATGTCCGCTCACAGTCGCAACGATGTCCGTGATTCCGGGTTTCACGCTCCAGGGAACTTGGAGATTAATCTGGCCGGGTGAGACGAATTGAAGCGGAGCCGTGATTCCGCTGAATGTCACCGAGACGCCTGCAATCGACTCAGGCAAGGGAACTGTCGAAGCTGTCGCCGTTGACGCAGCGAGTCCGGTTCCGAAGAGCGCAACCAAAGATCCTGGACCGAGAGGTTGGTCCTGTGCAAACGAAGCTTCGTTCACAGCGCCAGCAATGACCGGGGCTTGGCTGTAGCCAATGGTTGGCGCCAGCGCGATTGCCAGCATAACAAGCCACCTCATAGGATCTCCTCAACTGAGCCACGGGAACGGTTGTATTCAATCCAAGAATACGTCTTGTGCCTCATGACGATCCCTCCCTAGATAAGTGACGAACCAGCACATTTTGTTTCACGAGCTCGGTGACTAAAGCACAACTTCAAACTGGCCTTTTGTATGATACGACGCGACATCTCGATCTGGGTGTATAACGGCCAACCCGCCAATCCCGGATTGACCAGTCACCAGCCCCTAGTCACCCGACTGGCCCATCAATTGTTTCCTGCCGCCCAACAACATCAAACAACCCGGCGCGCGAAATCACTCCTCACGGTGTTATCCGGTGTCCAAGGTAACCAATCATGTCTTCAGCATCCGAGTCCATCGCGGCCACCATCACAGCTGACCCGGTCCGTCGTTGGTGCGAGCGCCGCGCCTCCATCAATCGCGAAAACGCCCAACGGTCCACCGGTCCTCGCACGGCCGCTGGGAAGCAGCGCTCCTCGCGCAACGCCCTCAGCCACGGTCTGACCGCCGCCTCCCCGTCCTCCCACCGAAGACCGCGCTGCCTACGAGGACCACCGCCTGCACTTCTTCGACGAATACAAGCCTGCGACACCCACTGAATCCCAGCTCGTCCAGGAACTCTTTGACACTTCCTGGCGGCTCAATCGCATTCCGCTGCTCGAAGCCGGCGCTCTCGCACGCGCCCTCCCGCCTGCCGATCCCGAGCAGGAAGCAACCTTCGACATCGTCGATCGCCGACGGCAAAGCTTATGGCTGGTACGTCAACATGACCACCGGACTCGTCGAAGTGCCGCCGCTCGCGTCCGTAACCACCACTTGAATCTCATACAGTCCCGGTCCGCTTACAAAGTCGACCGTCGCCTTGGGGCTGGATGGCGACTGTAGTATAGCCGCCTGGTTTCCGCCCGCTACCACCTCGAACAGATACTGTAGCTTTCCGGAAGCGCTGGTCGATCCGCTGGCGTCCAGCACCACCGAGGACTGGCTGGTCGTCAGACTGAGGGGCGTCACGACGGCCGTTGTCGTGCCTGGTGTCGCCACCGTGCCTGGCCCGGTGGACGTGATCGGGCTGCCCACCACGCCGTGGATCAACTGGGTCCCGAAATGACCGGTGGCCCCACCCGCGAATTGCAACGTGATGTTCGAAAACTCGAGGCTCGTCCCTCCCAGGATGTTGACCGACAATGTGGATGCCGCGAAAGGCGCTGGGCTCCCATCCTTCGTAACGGTGGCAGGGCCGGTAACTTCGAACCCGCCCGTCGCAATTTGCGTGACGGTGCCGCCTTGGATTTGGATCAGGTGAGTGTGCTGCATGCGAGAGGTTGAGCCGGTGGTCGCGTCTATATTCGAAGGGGTTCGTGTATAGTCGGACAATTCCATGGTCAGGGTCGCCTCAAAATCCGCCGTGCCAGCGGTTGTGTTCAGGGTCAAGCTCCACGGTCCGCGCATTTCCCACGGACCGGCTGGCATGCTAGTTGAGGGCGTGTAGTCGTTAATCGTGCCACTGAACGAAGTGGGCGTCGGAGTCTGGGCCAGAAGGCCGGCAGCCGCGGCCAACATCAGCGCCGCAAACCCAAAAGTCTTGCTTTTCATCTAAACCTCCAAATTTGAGAATCGTGGAAACGCAGGTACAGGATGGGCCAACGTGGGGACTAACTCAAACGGCAATGCGCCGAACCGCCTATTTACCGTCAAATGCCGTCTTTTGCAGTCATCCCGCTGCGGCGTTACAATCGGGTGGACCTGTTTCGCCACATGGGTGAACCATCCGCAGAGACGCCTACGTCCGACAGACCGTCTGAAGACCGGCTGGATTCATGGAAGGCAATCGCGGCATACCTCGGCCGGGATGTCACCACCGTCCAACGCTGGGAGAAGCGGGAAGCGATGCCGGTCCATCGTCACCTGCATGACAAGCGTGGCTCCGTTTACGCTCTCCCCCAAGAGTTGGATGCCTGGCTCAAAAGCCGCCGGAAAGAGCTGGGCGACGAACCGGACGAGACAGACAAAGACCTAAAACCCGGGGCGCCCGTGGAAGCTGAGGACGCTGGCTCAATTACAACGCCACGGCGGTTCCCGATCTGGCTGGCTCTCGCGGGGGTTGCTGTCATCGGACTGCTCGCTGCCGCTTACGCTCTGTCCCATGGCCGTGCACGGAATGCGGAGCAACCCAAAATCAGCTCTTTGGCAGTGCTGCCTTTGAAGAACCTGTCCGGAGATCCAACCCAGGAATACCTGAGCGATGGGATGACCGAAGCGCTGATCGGACGTCTGGCGGGCATGCACGGTCTTGCGCGTTATTTCCCGCACTTCGGTGATGCGCTTCAAGAATCCGCAGCTCTCGGTGCCCGAGATCGCCAAAATGTTGCGCGTGGATGCCATCGTGGAAGGATCTGTAATGCGAGAGGGCAATCGGATTCGCGTCACGGCCCAGTTGATTCGGGGCGCCACCGACACGCACTTCTGGTCGGAAACCTACGATCGAGAGCTGAAGGACGTGTTTGCCGTTCAGGCGGAACTGGCGCAATCCATTGCCGAAAAAGTTCAAGTCACGGTCACCGGAGAGGAACACGCACGGCTGACGGCAGCGCGGTCCGTCGCGCCCGAGGTCTACGAGAGCTATCTGAAAGGCCGGTTTGTTTTCGATACAAGCAATACCCGTGCCGCTGTAGAGGAAAGCATTGTCTATTTCGATCGCGCCATCCAGTTGGACCCCACATTCGCGCCGGCCTATGTCGGGCTCGCAACTGCTTACAACGACCTCGGCACGGTTTCCGTCGGAGCTCCTCCTGAAGAGATGCGCCCCAAAGCAGTGAGCGCAGCCCGAAAGGCGCTAGTACTCGACCCCGACCTTGTGGAAGCCCATGTTCTGCTAGCGACCGTGCTGCAGGAACAGTTTCACTGGGCCGAAGCCGAAGCTGAATATAGACGCGCCCTCGAATTGAGCCCCAACGACGCTGACGCTCATGCCGGACTTGCGTTTTGGCTGTTGTCACAGGGTCGTACGGACGAGGCGGTGGCTTGGGAACAGCATGCCAGGGAACTCGATCCGCTTTCCATCTCGGGCGCCAACATAGCCTTTATTCTGTTTCAGTCTCATCGCTTCGACCAGGCGATCCACGAGTTGCACAGCGCACTGGCGGTAGACCCCGATGAAACAACCGCGCTCACCTATCTTGGATTCGCGCTGGTGGCGAACAATCAACCTGGGGACGCTATACCCGTTCTGGAAAAAGCCATCTCTATTTCGAAGGGGAGCCCGGCCGCTATCGGCGTGCTGATTCGTGCCTACGCCCATGCCGGCCGCCGCGGGGATGCTCTTAAGCTGCTAGCCGAACTGCAAAAACGCAAGAAGGCAGGCTACGTTCCCGCGGGAGCGTTCGTGAACGCTTATTTGGGACTGGACGAAACCGACCAGGCTTTCGCCTGGCTCGATCAAGCCTATAAGGAGCAGTCGAATATTCTGCAATTCCTTAAAGTGCATCCTTACTTCGACCCAATCCGCGGCGACCCTCGATTTGTGGACCTGGTCCGGCGCGTTCAGCTCAACTAAAATGGCCCTCCGTTGGACAACCCACGCACCGGTCCCGCATGATGTAAGGGTATGGAAATCGTCAAGGTCCTTGGCCGCGAGATTCTCGACTCGCGAGGCAATCCCACCGTCGAAGCGGATGTCTATCTTGCCGATGGTACCCTGGGCCGCGCCGCTGTTCCTTCCGGCGCATCCACCGGCGAGCATGAAGCCGTCGAGCTGCGCGATAACGATCCAAACGTTACCTGGGCAAAGGGACGCGCAAAGCCGTCGCAAATATCGTCGAGAACATCGCGCCGGCCGTCACGGGCATGCAGGCTGAAGAGCAGGGCGCCATCGATCACACCATGATCGAGCTGGATGGCACGCCCAACAAAGCCAAGCTGGGAGCCAATGCCATCCTGGCCGTCTCCATGGCCGCCGCGCGCGCCGCCGCCCAGATCGCAGATGACGCCGCTCTATCGCTACTTGGGCGGTGTGGGAGCGAATCTGCTGCCGGTGCCGATGATGAACATCATCAACGGCGGCGCGCATGCCGACAACTCAGTGGACCCGCAGGAGTTCATGATCGTCCCGCTACGGCGCAAGCAAATTTTCCGAAGCGCTGCGCATGGGCGTCGAAGTGTTCCACACTCTGAAGGGCGTGCTGAAGAAGCGCGGTTATTCCACCGCGGTGGGCGACGAAGGTGGATTCGCCCCCAACCTGAAATCGAACGAAGAAGCGCTTGAAGTGGTGCTCGAAGCCATCACCAAGGCCGGCTACAAGCCTGGCGCACAAATCGGCATCGCGCTCGATCCGGCAGCCAGCGAATTCTACGACAAGGCGAAGGGCAAGTACGTTTTCAAGAAAGTCCGACAAGAGCGAGCACACCTCCGACGAGATGGTGAAGTTCTGGGCCAAGTGGGTGGACCAGTACCCCATCATTTCGCTCGAAGACGGCATGGCCGAGGACGATTGGGAGGGCTGGAAAGCGCTCACCGAGGCGCTGGGCACGAAGATCCAGCTGGTCGGCGACGACCTCTTCGTCACCAATACCGAGCGCCTGGCGCAAGGGTATCGAAAAAGGCATTGCCAATTCCATTCTGATCAAGGTGAATCAGATCGGAACGGTCACGGAAACCCTGGAGGCCATGCAGATGGCCGCCGCTGCCAACTACACCAACATCGTGTCGCATCGTTCCGGCGAAACCGAAGACGCCTTCATCGCCGATTTCGTGGTGGCCACGCGCGCCGGACAGATCAAGACCGGATCCGCCAGCCGTACCGATCGCATCGCGAAATACAACCAGCTCCTGCGCATCGAAGAGGAACTGGCGAGCGATGCCAAGTTCGCCGGCCGGAAGGCGTTCCACCAATAATGGCCGGCTCAAAGAAACCGCTGGTTCTGACCATCCTGGATGGTTGGGGTTTTTCCTCCGCCACTGAAGGCAACGCCATCGCCGCCGCGCGCAAGCCCACTTACGATTCGCTGCTCCGCAAGTTCCCGAACACCCTGGTCCAAACTTCCGGCCCTTCCGTCGGCTGCCCGCCGGACAAATGGGCAACAGCGAAGTGGGCCATTTGAACATCGGCGCCGGCCGCGTCATCTATATGGATGTCACGCGCATCGATCTAATGATCGCCTCCGGCGAGTTCTTCAACAATCCAGTTCTGCTGGACGCCATGAAGCACGCCAAGGCGCATCGCCTCCACTTGATGGGCCTGTGCAGCGATGGCGGCGTCCACTCGCTGCTCACGCATCTTTACGCGCTGCTCGAAATGTCCAAGAAGCAAGGCGTGGAGCATGTGTTTGTGCACTGCTTCATGGATGGCCGCGACACGCCGCCCGAAAGCGGCGCCGGTTTCATCGAGCAGATACAGAAAGAAATGCGGCAGATCGGCGTCGGGCAAAATCGCCTCGGTCTCGGGCCGCTACTACGCCATGGATCGCGATAAGCGTTGGGATCGCGTGGAGCGCGCCTTCAACGCCATGGTGCTCGGCAACGGCGAACAATCCGACGATCCAGTGGCGGCCATGAAGCGATCCTACGAGCACGGCGTCACCGATGAGTTCATCGAGCCGGTAACCATCGTCGAGGCGAACAAGCAGCCCGTTGGTCTGATCCGCGACGACGACGCTTGCATCTTCTTCAATTACCGCGCCGACCGCGGCCGCGAAATGACCATGGCCCTGACCGATCCGACCCTTGAAAAACCCTCGCGCACGGAGGCTCCCAAGAATCTGCACTTCACCACCATGACCGAGTACGACAAGAGCTTCCAGGTTCCTTTTGTGCTCCCGCGCGAACATCCCAATAACATCCTGGCCGACGTGATGGCGCAGTTGAACTGGAAGAATCTGCGCGTGGCTGAAACTGAAAAGTACGCCCATGTGACGTATTTTTTCAACGGCGGCAACGAAAAACCCTATCCCGGCGAGAGTCGCGAGCTGGTGGCGTCGCCGAAAGTCGCAACCTACGACCTGAAGCCCGAGATGAGCGCGCAAGGCATCACCGATGTCGTGGTGAAAGCCATCGAGCAAAAGCGAATTCGACGTCATCGTGATGAACTACGCGAATGCCGACATGGTGGGACATTCCGGGAAGATGGCGCCAACCATACTGGCCGTGGAAGCCGTGGACGCGGGGCTCGGCCAGATCTACGCCGCGCTGCAACGCTCCGGCGGAACGTGGATGATCACCGCCGATCATGGCAACGCCGAGATGATGATCGACCCCGTTACGAAAGGTCCGCACACTTACCACACCACCAATCCGGTGCCGTTCATCTTAGTAAGCGAATCGCGCGTCATGCTGCGCTCGAGCGGAGCGCTGCAGGACATTTCGCCCACCGTGCTCGGCTTCCTGGACGAAAAGCAACCCAAGGAGATGACCGGCCGGGACCTCCGCCTCTAACCTGACTTGGGGCGGTCCGGCCCCCTGCTCCGGCTAGTTAAACTAAAACTATGTCCAAACAATACGCTGCACCGCCGTCCATGTCGATCGATCCCGCCGCCAAGTACACGGCCACGTTCGAAACATCGAAGGGCAAGATCGTTGTCGATCTCTTTGCGAAAGACGCGCCCAAGACGGTGAACAATTTTGTATTCCTCGCCCGCGAAGGCTTCTATGACGGCACGCAATTCCATCGGGTCATCAAGGATTTCATGGTTCAAGGTGGCGACCCGACGGCTAGCGGCCGCGGCGGCCCCGGCTACAAGTTCGAGGACGAAACCAAGGGCAATCCCAATCGCCACAAGATCGGCTCGCTGTCGATGGCCAATGCCGGTCCCAACACCAATGGCAGCCAGTTCTTCATCACCCACATCGCGACGGACTGGTTGGACGGCAAGCATACCGTCTTCGGTCAGGTAACCAGCGGCCAAGACGTGGTGGACAAGGTGCAACAGGGCGATCAGTTGAAATCCGTCACCGTTCAGGAAGGCTGACCCCCGGTGGCGTTTCCCATTCACAGAATGCGCCGCCTGCGGGCCACCGAAGCGCTCCGTAACCTGGTGCGCGAAACTCTGCTCGATCCAGCCGATTTTATCCTGCCGCTCTTCATCTGCCCAGGTGAAGGCGTACGGCGCGAGATCAACTCGATGCCGGGGCACGCGCAGCTTTCGGTGGATCGTCTGGTGGTCGAGTGCGCGGAGGCCCACTCGCTCGGCATCGGCGGCGTCATTCTGTTTGGGATTCCCGAAACCAAGGATGAGCTAGCATCCGGCGCTTACGCCGAAGATGGCATCATCCAGCAGGGCGTTCGAGCCCTCAAACGGGAAGTCCCGAAGCTGCTCGTCATGACCGACGTTTGCAATTGCGAGTACACCAGCCACGGCCACTGCGGATTGGTGGTGGATGGCGAAGTGCAAAACGATCCGACGCTCGAGTGGCTGGCGAAGGCGGCTGTGTCTCACGCGCGCGCCGGCGCCGATATCGTGGCTCCCAGCGACATGATGGATGGCCGTGTCGCAGCCATTCGCAGCGCGCTGGATGCGGCCGGGTTCAGCAACACTCCCGTCGTTTCTTACGCCGCCAAATACGCTTCGGTCTTCTACGGGCCGTTTCGCGAAGCAGCCGAATCCACGCCCCAATTCGGCGACCGGCGCAGCTATCAGATGGATCCGGCCAATGCGCGCGAAGCCCTGCGCGAAATCGAGCTGGATATCGACGAAGGCGCGGACATGATCATGGTGAAGCCGGCCATGCCGTACCTGGACATTATTCGCCAGGCTCGCGATCGTTTTCCGCTCCCGCTCGGCGCCTATCAAGTGAGCGGGGAATTCAGCGCGCTGACGGCCGCCATCAACAACGGCTGGCTCGATCGGGACCGCACCATTCTCGAATCGCTCACCGCCATCCGCCGTGCCGGCGCCGATTTCGTGCTTACGTATTTCGCGAAAGACGCCGCTCGGCTGCTGGCCTGATTCGCGTGTTACTGCCGCACCGAGAAACCCGAATGATTCTCCAGCGCGGCTTCTGCTTCATCCACGCCGCGAACTTCGGACCAGCGTGGCCCCGTCCAAAGCAGCCCGGCTAACTCAGAGAGCTGCCCGGCTGTTCCCGTTGCGTACACCTCCACGCTGCCGTCATCGGCGTTGCGTACCCATCCGCGGATATCGAGCGCTCTGGCCGAATGTTCCACGAAGTAACGGAATCCGACGCCTTGCACGCGCCCCCGCACCCGGTAAAATTTGGCGAGTTTCTGTTCGCTCAAAATTTCCGCTCAGGGTTTCTTGAGCAGCGGGTACACTACCATCCGCCGAAACTCCACCGCTCCACGATTGCCTTGCAGCAGAATCGGCCCGGGTTCCGCTTCGTTGGTGTCCAGCGCAATGGTGGTGGGCCCATCGATGCTCTGCCGGTTAATCACACGAATGCCGTTCAACACCACGGTGACTTCGCGGCCCACTAATCGAATCCCCAGCATCTGCCATTCGCCGGCCGGCTTCTCGGCATTGAGCGTGGGCGCGATGCGGCCAAGAATCGCGCCGGATGTTCGATTCGATGGCGGACGATCGGCATCATCGGCGATCTGCATTTCGTACCGTCCTCGTAAAGCAATGCCGCTGTTGCTGTGCGGCTCAATCCGATATTCGGCGTCCACCACGAAGTTATTGAATTTCTTGTCGGAAATCAGATCGGGAGCTCCACCCAGAGCCGTCAAGGCTCCGTCTCTGACCACCCAGCCCACCAGATGACCCGGTGGCACCGCCTGCCAGCCCGTGAGATCGTGTCCGTTGAACAATACCACCGGGTCGCCGCGTTTCCAGGACCCGTCGTCTTTCTCGCTTAGAGCGGGAGCTCGAACGCCCGTCCATTCCAGGTACGTGGAAGGGTCGCCTTCGATTTCAAAAGTTCCCTTGAGCTTACCCTCCTCAAACCGCGCCCAATACAGGCCCTTCTCCGGACCGTGATCCTTCCGGTATCGGCCTTCCAAGGCGAAGCGCAGCTCATTCTCGGAAACCGATAGTTTGGGGATGTCGTCGAGCAAACCCACGGGCGCACCCATGAATCGGCCCTTGAAGCTGTCTGTGCCTGCGCCCGCCACTTCCAGCCACCATCCGCGCTGGGACCCAGAACCATTCAATGGCGCACCGCTCACGGTGATATCCCACCGCCCGTTGAAGTCCTGATCGTCTATGGAGGCGCCGAAGCAGCAAAAAGCCAGGGCTGCGACGAAAACGGATCGCACTGCGCCTACTTTACCAAAGTTTACGCGCGCCCGGCGAGCTTTTCGCCATTCCGCCGATCTGAAATTTCAGCGGCCAAGCTCCGCGCGGGTCTGCAGGAAGTGCAACACGTTCGCGCGGGTGATGATTCCGTCCAGATGATTGCCGCTCACCACCGGAAGCTGATTCACGTCGTCACGGCCCATGGTTTCGAGCGCCTCCATCACCGGTGTGGTAGGCGCCACGGTATGCAATTCATCCAGAGTCCGCATGATGTCGGCGAGCGTGGTGTAAGGCCAGCGCGGACGCTCCAGCTCCTTAATCTCATGCGCCGTCACTAAGCCAGCCATCTGGCCATTCTGCTGCACCACGAAGCAACGCTTGCCGGATCGAAGCAGGTAGTTCTCGACGAACTGCTCCACGTTCATGTTGCCGTCCAGAGTGACACAATCCGCCGTCATCACGTCACTCACCTTAACGCCTTTCAAGCCGGCCGTCAGCGCGACGGAGCTGGCGCTTGCCGTAGCGGCTTGCAACAGGAACCACCCGATGAATGCGATCCATAGCCCGCCGAAGCCGGCGCCCCTGAAGAACTGGAAAATTCCCAGCGCGATGAACAATAGCGCAATCACTTTTCCGACCGCCGCCGCGCGCTCGGTGGCTCGCACTGCGTCGCGCGATGCCAGCCATAAGACGGACCGTAGTATTCTTCCGCCATCCAATGGATAGCCGGGAATCATATTAAATGCTGCCAGGCTAAGGTTGATGTACCCCAGCCAAACGAACATGGCCTCCAACGCCGTGCCGGGTGTCGCGCCGATGTGCCATCCCACGGCCCACGCGATTCCGAGCGAAGCCACACCGATGACGGCGCTCGAAAGCGGCCCCACAATGCCCACCAGGAACTCCGTCTTCGCGTCCTCCGGCTCCTTTTCGATCTGGGCCACGCCACCCAGGGCGAACAGCGTGATGGCTTTAGTGGTGAGCCCGCGTGCCCGCGCCACCAGGGCGTGTGACATCTCGTGTGCCAGCAAGGTGACGAAAAACAGGAGAGCGGTCAGCGCCGACAGCGCCCAAATGACGTTCGAGCCCCACTCCGCGTGGCTGGCCTGAAACTGAGAGCCCAGGGACATGGTGATGAGCAGAGCGATCAGGAACCAACTGTAGTGCAGGCCGATTTCAATGCCAAATAGTTTGCCGAGCCGGATGGAAGATCTCATAGACCGCCCTCCCTCACTTTATAAGACGCCCGACAGCCAATAAGGGATCGTTAATGTTGTGGCGTTATTGTTGTGGCTTTATTGTTGTAACAGCAGGCCGGAACGCTCCAGCAGCGCGTTCGGATCCGGATCGCGGCCCATGAAGCTGCGATACAGCTCGGCGGGATCTTCGCTGTCGCCGCGCGAAAGGATTCGATCGCGGAAACGCCCGCCCACTTCGCTGCTGAAGATGCCGCCGCTCTGGAATCTGGTAAACGCGTCGGCGTCCAGCACTTCCGCCCATTTATACGAATAGTAGCCTGCGCCGTAGCCCACCGGGCTGGCGAACAGGTGCGTAAAGCTGACGATCATCGCGTAATGCTCAGGCAACTTGGCGGCCGAGAAGGGCTGCAGGAGGTTGCGGGCCAAGGCCAGCAGGTCGATGTTCGCGCCCGGTGGGATATCGCGATGCAGCGCCAGGTCCACCAGCCCGAATCCAAGCTGGCGCATCTGGCCGTTGGCGGCGCGGAAATTGCGCGCGTTCCGCATCTTGTCGAGAAGCTCGGCTGGAATGGTCTCGCCGGTCTGGTAGTGGCGAGCAAACAAATCCAGCGCTTCGCGTTCCCAGGTCCAGTTCTCCATGATTTGTGAAGGCAGCTCCACGAAGTCCCAAGCGACGTTCACGCCCGCAAATCCACGCAACTCCACGCGGCTCAAACAATGGTGCAACAGATGACCGAACTCGTGAAAAATGGTCTGGACCTCGCGGTGAGTGAGCAAGGAAGGGCGATCCTCGCCGGGCGGCGTCAGGTTGCCGCAGATCAAGCCCAAGTGTGGATCTTGCACCTCGCCGTGCGCTTCGCCCGTGATCAGCGTATCCATCCAGGCGCCCCCGCGTTTGTTCTCGCGCGGAAACCAATCCGCATAGAAAGCGCCGATCAATTCGTTATCGCGGGGCCGGCTTTGGTCGTAGATTTCGTAATACCTCACGTGCGGATCCCAGCCCTTTACGCCCGGCCGTTCTACTACCGAGATTCCGTATAGCCGGTGGACAATCTCAAACATCCCCTGGATCACGCTGCCCAGTGGGAAGTAAGGCCGCAGAGCTTCCTCGTCGAAATCATAGAGCGCGGCACGCTGCTTTTCTGAGTAATACGCGATATCCCAAGGTTCGAGCTCGGCTTTTCCGGAGAAAGCCAACAAATCCGCATTTTCTTTGTGGAATGTCGCTTCTGTTTTGTGCCTTAAATCCTCCAGGAATTGCCGTGCGCGATCACCGGCGTGCGCCATCCGGTCTTCCAGAACCAGGTCGGCGAAGTCGCGATAGCCCAGCAAACGGGCCTTTTCGCCGCGCAGCTCCAGAATGCTCCGCATGATCGGCCGGTTATCGTATTTCTCTTCCGTGGCGCGGTTGACGAAGGACTCATAAACCTTCTGCCGCATCCTCTCGTCATCCAAATAGGTCATCACCGCCAGGTAACTGGGGGCTTGCAGCGTGAAGCGCCAGGCAGGCTCCGCCAACCCTTTGGATGCCGCGCTGGCCCGCGCCATGGCACGTGCACTTTCGGGAAGACCCGCCAATTGGCTCTCGTCGGTGATCACCCATTCGTATTGATTGGTGGAGTCCAGCACGTTTTCGGAAAACCGCATGGTCTGCTTACTCAGTTCCACGTCGATCTCGGCGATACGTTTCTTTCCCTCCGCGTTCAATTCGGCTCCATGCCGGCGGAAATTGGCCATGGTCTTTTCCAGGAACCGCTTCCGTACGCCGGTCAGGGCGCCCGCCTCTTCAGTGAGCGAATACGACAATACGGCCTTCCATAAAGCTTCGTTGAGCGGCAGTGACGAGTAGAACTCACTCACCTTGGGCTGCACCGCGTTATAAGCGGCACGCAGCTCGGGCGTGGTGACCACCGCCTCTAAATGGCGCACAATCTGCATTGCGTAGTCCAGACGCTCGGTCAAATGGTCCAGCCTCTGCAGCGTATTGGCGAACGTTCGTGCACCCGGCTCCGCGGTCAGACGGTCCAGCTCCTGGCGGGCATCCTGAAGCAACTCCTCAATAGCCGGCTCCACGTTCTCAGCGCGAATTTGATCGAACGGGATTTGAAACTGAATTTGAAGCAGCGGGTTGGCTGTGGTGGTAGACGTCATTCTATTTATATACCTATCATCTTATGACATCTACGCGCTGATTTTCCGGATTTTGGCACTGCGACTTTAGTACGATGGGTTTCGCTGCGCCGGGAACAAATCCCCCATGTTCCTGCGTATCCTATGTGTTAGGACCCTGAGGTGTTAGTGGACTCCGAATACGCCATTCAGACGCAGGACCTCACCAAAGTTTACCGTTCCCGATGGACGCGGCGGGAGGTGCGCGCCATTGATGGCGTGTCGCTCAACGTTCGGCGGGGCACTATCTTCGGATTGCTAGGGCCCAACGGGGCGGGGAAGACCACCTTCGTGAAGACTTTGCTCTCGGCGGTGCGACCAACCAAGGGTAGCGCTCTGATTTTCGGGCGCGATGCCAGCCAGCCGGAGGCGCGCCGGCCCATCGGATACCTGCCGGAGAATCACCGTTTTCCGACTTACTTCACGGGCGCCGGTATGCTCGACTTTTACGCCGCGCTCTCCGGCGTCGACGCCGCGCGGAGAAAGAAACTGATCCCGGAGCATTTGGAACTGGTGGGCCTGCGCGAATGGGCCACCATGCGGATCGGCAAATATTCGAAAGGCATGCTGCAGCGGCTGGGGCTAGCGCAAGCTCTCATCCACTCGCCAACCATTCTGATTCTGGACGAACCTACCGACGGTGTCGATCCGGTTGGACGCCGCCAGATTCGCGATATTCTGGGCGGTTTTGAAGCGCGCGGCGTCACCATCTTCATCAACTCGCATCTGCTGGCCGAGGTGGAAACCTTCTGTCGCGAAGTGGCCATTCTGCACAAGGGGAAAGTGGCTCTCTCAGGGAAAATGCAGGATCTCACGGCCGGAAAGGGTTACCGGCTCACGGTGCCGCATCCGCCGGAAGCTTTGACCGAGGAACTGCGCGGGCGCGCGACTTCGATGGCCATCCGTGACGGATTGGTGGACTTCCAATTTCCCAGCCGCGAGCTGGCCAACGGCGCGCTGGATTTGTTGCGGGCGGAGCACTGTGAGATTGAGGCGCTGGCGCCCACCACCAGCACGCTCGAAGATGTTTTTGTGCGGACGGTGTCTAAGTAATGGTGTCTAAGTAATGGTAACCCTGGCTCTCATCTCCGATACTTTCCGCGAGGCCTTGGCCCGCAAGATATTCTGGGTGCTGTTCGGTCTCTCCACTCTGCTGATTTTGTTTTTCCTGTTCCTGCTGCGGATCGACATCGCGTCGGGCGCCACTGCGACCATCACGCTGTTCGGCCAGCAAACCGGCGCCAACCCCAACGTGGACCGCCTGGTGCGCGGTGTCTACGGTGGGATCGCGACGTTCCTCTATACCTGGGGAATGTTTCTCTCGGTGTTCGCTTCGGCGGGCCTGATTCCGAGCGTCCTCGAACCGGGCCGCATCGAGCTGCTGCTTTCGAAACCTCTCTCGCGATCCCATATTTTGCTCGGCCGCTTCGCCGGCAATGTCCTGGTGGTCGCGCTGAACACCAGCTACCTGGTGCTGGGCGTTTGGATCATCCTAGGGCTAAAGACCGGGATCTGGTCGCCGGTCTTTTTGATTTCAATTGCCACCACCACCTTCATTTTCGCGGTGCTGCTCGCCGTGGTTGTGTTCATCGGCGTGACCATCGAAAGCGCCGCGGCCGCCACCATGATCACCGTGGCCTTGATGATCATCAGCCCGATCCTGGCGCAGACCAGCCTGATGATGCGCCTGCTTTCTTCGGAATGGTCGCGCAACCTGTGGCGGGCGATCTATTATTCGCTGCCCAAGGTCTATGAGGTGGGCAAGATGACCCTGGACGCCATCCAAAGCCGCACTTTCGCCGGATATGCGCCCATCTGGAGCTCAGCCTTGTTCGGCGCGGTGGTGCTGGGCGCTGCGCTTGCGATCTTCCAACGGAGAGACTTCTAGTGCGCTTTCCGCTGACCGCTCTGGTTTGTCTCGCACTGACCGGGTGCCAGATGAAGCAATCGGCATCCCTGCATGTCAGCCCATCGCTCGAATCCCTGGTACCGTCCGACACCGTGGTCGTATTGGGGATCAATCTCAATGCCGCGCGCGACACCAGCGTTTATCAAAAACTCCTGACTCGCGTTCCGCTTCCGCAGCTCGATAATTTCACGAAACAGACCGGCCTGGATCCGCGCAAGGATCTTTCCGAGCTGCTGCTCTGCTCTAACGGCAAGAATGCTCTGCTCCTGCTGAAAGGGAAGTTTCGCATTACCGATTTAGAGGCGCGCTTCAAATCGAAGGGCGTCACGCCCTCCACCTACAAAGGGCACAACCTGTTTGGTGATGAGCGGGCCGTCATCACTTTTCTGGACGATTCCACCGCAGTCGGTGGAACCACTCCCGAGATTCACGCACTGCTCGATCAGCCCACTGGGCGCGGCCTTCCGATACCGCTGCGCGACCTGCTGCGCACCCTGCCCCCGGGCGATCAAGTTTATGCGGCGCTCACCGGCGGCGTCGAAAATTTGAACCTGCCACTGCCCAGCGGAGGAAATCTCGGCAATGTCATACAGGCGCTGCGCTCAGTTGAGAGCGCCATGATCGGCATGGACTTGAGCCAGGGCCTGGACGCCGTCGCGATCGTAAATTGCAATACCGAGCGCGATGCGAAGTTCGTTCACGATCTGGTGCGGGGCTTGGTGGGGTTCGGACGCCTCAACACGCGCGATGACCAGCCCGACATGCTCAAGCTATACGATGCCGTTCAGGTGACCCAGCAGCAGGCGCAGACCAAGGTGACCGCGAACGTCCCGCAGGATCTGGCCGACAAGTTTCTCGACTTGTGGCTCAAGAAATAGGTAAAATCAAATCGTCTTTCCCGCGTCCCGCTTTGGAGGAAAAGTTGTGCGCGCTTTCTTTTGTATTTTCTTAACGCTCTCCTGTTTTGGCGCAAATGTCGGGCCGGTAGGAGTGTCACGCGTCTTGGCGTTCGAAGCTCGTGGCCAGGAAGAAGCTCGTGGCCAGGAAGAAGCTCGTGGCCAGGAATACGTTTCTCACACGCCAGGCTATTCATTTTCCGTCACCTCGCGCGCCGCGGTTTTGACCTTAGGCGGCCGTGCTGTTCGCATGTCGGCGTCCGGCGCAAGTCATCCGACGACGCTCGAAGCGCTCCATCGTATGCCAGGTAAGGCGAACTATATCCTGGGAAGCGACTTCCGCGCCTCCTACGATCTCTTCGCGAGCGTCCGATGGCGCAGCGTTTATCCCGGTATCGATGTGCTGTTTCGAGGAAATGAGCAGCGCCTGGAATACGATCTTGAAATCGGCGCCGGACGCGATCCGGGAAGAATCAAGCTGACATTCGATGGCATCGACCACATGCGCATCGATCCCAATGGCGATCTCGTCATGGGAGCCGGCGCCATTGAGATTCGGCAGCCCAAGCCCGTGGCCTACCAAGCCCCCGAGGCTTATCAAGCCAATTCCGGCGGCCAAAAGCAGCTCGTGGATGTCGCATATTGGATCGACGCTTCGCAGCATGTTCGATTCCGAACCGGCGCCTACGATCGCCGTCGGCCTCTGGTGATAGATCCGCAGATCGTCTTCGATCAATCTTTCGGCGGCACGGCTCAGAACAACGCCACCGGTTTCACTCGCGACGCCCAAGGCGGACTTTATGTTGTGGGCACCACGAACTCGACCGATTTCCCCACCGTGAATCCCTTCCAGAGCCAACTGGGAAACGGGCCACTCCTGGTCACTGCCAACGCCGGCAAAAGCTGGAGCATGCCATCGCTTGGACCGGCCACTTCGGCCAGTGCCATCGCGGCTGCTCCCTCATCACCGTCCGTGCTGTACGTCGCGACCTCGCGTGGTGTTTTCTCCAGCGCCAACGGCGGGACAACGTTCACCGCAACGCCCGGCGCCGGGCTCACGTCGGCCGCCAATGTCCTCGCGGTGGATGCAGGCTCTTCCACCACCGTTTACGCCGGCACCGCACAAGGTATCTTTGTTAGTACCGATGGCGCGGCGCATTGGAGCGCTCCGAACCTTGGATTCGGCCCCGCTAACATCGTCGCGATCGTGGCGCATCCCAGCAATCGGGAACGGTGTTTGCGAGTGTCGCGGCAGGTGGATTGATCTCCAACACTCTCTTGCGCAGTACGGACTTTGGCCAGACCTGGACCCAACTCACCGTCGTGTCTCCGCCCAACCAGTTGGAGGCTCCGGTTCTTGCCATCCTCGTTGCTTCCAATGGCAGCATAATTCTTGGGACGCCGTCCGGTCTGCTGATCTCGACCGACGGTGGAAAAACCTTCACCGCGGGCTCGAATCAAGAGATTTTCAACACCGAAGATCTCGTGATCTCGCCGAGCAATCCCAATATTCTGTACCTGGTCAATCTATCGGGACTGCAGCAAAGTTCGGACGGGGGCCAGACTTTCACGCCGCTGCTACCGTCCGTCAAGTTTTCGCAATTCAGCCGCGTTGCGATCGATCCCCGGAATCCGTCCACCTTGTACGCCGCGGATTATAATCTGCTCTATCAAAGCACCAATGCGGGACAAACCTGGTCCCAGCTATCGCTGCCGTATCCCATCTCGCCGCAGTTGCTCTACGTTTCGCCGGCAGACTCGCGTGTTTTCCTGGGCGCCTCCACTCAGAACTCCGCCTTCGTCACCAAGTGGAGCGCGGACGGCAGCCAGGTTCTTTACTCCACCTATCTCGGCGGAAACGGAGTGGACCAACCCGCCGCGATCGCAGTGGATGAAACCGGCAACGCCTACCTTACCGGTTCCACCTCCTCGGCGAATTTTCCCACTACTGCGGGAGCGTTCCAGACCAAGCTCATCGGCGCCAGCGAACGTGTTCGTCGCGAAGCTGAACCCGGCCGGCTCTCAACTGATCTACTCCACCTTGTTGGGAACACAAACCGCAATGCCGGCGGCCATCGCCGTGGACGACAGCGGAGATGCCGTGATCACGGGATCAACCCAAGGCGGTTTTCCTGTGACTCCCGGCGCGTTCCAAAGCGCGCCAGTGGACGGGTGCACCCTGGGATCCGCGTACCCCATCATTATCCCGAGTACGGGCGACGCGTTCGTTACCAAAATCGCTTCCGCCGGCAACGCGCTGGTTTATTCCACGTTACTGGGCGGCATGTGTTCCACCTCCGGCGCGTCCCTGGCGCTCGACGCCAGTGGCAACGCTTGGGTGGCGGGGTACACCACCTCACCGGATTTTCCCGTCACTTCGGGCGCGTTGCAGTCTCAATTCGGCGGCGGCGCCTACGATGGGTACCTGGCGAGCTTCAACCCTTCTGGCGCTCTCGACTATGCGACATATCTTCGGAGGTTCGGGATTCGATAGCGTGAGCGCAATCGCTCTCGATCAGACGGGCAACATTTATCTCACCGGCCAGAGCGCCGGTTTGTCGCAGCCTGCCTCTTCGGGCGCATTCCAGCCGCAGGTGAGTGCTACTTGCGTCCAATTCAGCATGGGTCCGGCAATATTCGCTCCGCAAGTGAATGCGTTCGTTTTGAAACTCGATCCCAAGGCGCAATCGGTGCAGGGCCTCACTTATTTGGGCGCGCCGGGCTGTCTTTCCGGATCGTACATTGCCGTGGATTCCACGGGCGAACCTTGGATTGCGGGCGCTTTGGATGGAGCCGCTCCCAGCGAACCTCAGACTGCGGTTCCATTCCAGATCGCAATCGGGCCGGGATTCATGAGCAAATTCAGCGCGGACTTCACGCAATTGCTGTTTTCAACCTATTTCGACTCCATCTCCGGAATTGCGTTGGACTCCTCAGGTATGGCTTATGTTGCGGGCACCGATGCTCTCCACACGACCACGGGGACGCAGCTGGCTTACGTCGCCAAAATCGATCCTACGCCTCCGGCCGTTTCGCTCAATTCCATTTTGAGTGCCGCCCAAACGCTGGATTATTCCGCGTCGGCGGCGATAGCTGCTGGCGAAGTGCTTCGAATCCTCGGCAAGAATATTGGCCCCGCTACATCCACACCCGGAACAGTGAATTCGGGAGTTTTGGCGACCACCGTGGCCGGCGTCCAAGTCACTTTCGACGGAGTGGCTGTGCCGTTGCTTTCAGTGAGCGCTCAGGAAATCGATCTCGTTGCGCCGTTCGAACTGGCGAGTAAGTCGGCTACCACCGTACAGGTTCAATACAACGACGTTCCATCCAATTCGGTTCAGGTTGCGGTGAACGCGAGCAGTGTGCAGATCCTGGGAGTATTCAACGGGGATTTCACTGCCAATTCCGCGTCGAATCCAGCGGCGCCAGGTTCGGAAATGATCCTGTATGTGGCGGGCTTTGGACAAACCAGTCCTTCGAGCCAGGACGGCCAAATCAACGCCGCACCCTTCGCGTCCATTCCCATGGGAGCTCAGATTCTGAGCGCGGAGAACACTCCGGCTATGCTTCCGGTCTACTATGCCGGAGCTGCGCCAGGTTTGGCGGCAGGCATTTTCCAGATCAACTTCGGCGCGCCGCAGCAAAGTACGATGGACATTGATCTGGTGCTGGGGAACGGAGCCACTTCCACGCCGTTCAGCGTGTCCATTCAATGACAGGAGCCGGTTATTTCTTGCCTACCGGCGCGGGAATCGCATCGCCCAGGTTCATGGACCCGCCGCCTTCGCTGACGTAGTTGATGTTCCAGGACGGAATTTCTACTTCCACATCGCCTTCGACGACGCATTGGCAGCCGAGCCGGGACCGAAGCGTCAGCCCAGGCGCCATCTGCAAGCGATCCGCTTCGTCGTCTTCCATCTCGTCCAGATTTTCCATGCCCTTCTTAACGATCACGTGGCACGTGGTGCATGCGCAGTTTCCGCCGCAAGCATGCTCCAGATGGATTCCAAAGTTCAAGCAGACATCGAGCAGCGATTCGGGCTTTCCGTGGTCCTGATAGGGCAGTTTTCCGGGCTCGAATTCGACAGTCTTCCCGTCTATGGTTACCTTGGGCACGTCCCATTATATCGTGTGCGCGCTCGAGAGCCCGTACTGCATACTAATAATCAGTGTTTCATTCCATCGAAAAGAAGATTTCCGCCCGTGTGTCGGAGTACGTAACGGCGAAGTATGGCGTCCAGGCTGGGAGCAGTTTAGAACAACCCAAGCAATCGTCCTTCGGTGAATTGGCGATTCCGGTCGCATTTCACTTGGCCCGGCAACTGAAGCAGGCTCCGCGCACGATCGCCGCGGAGTTAGTGACGGGCCTGGAATCGATTCAAGGCGTGAGCGCCCTCGAAGTGGCCGGCAACGGCTATATCAACGTGCGGCTGGATCGCGGGGCCTACGCGGCCGCGTTATTGCACGGTGACGCCGAAGATAGCGTGCCCGTCCCCGGCAAGATCATTGTCGAACACACCAATATTAATCCCAACAAGGCCGCGCACATCGGTCATCTTCGCAATGCAGTGCTGGGCGATACCTTCGTGCGCATGCTGCGCGCGAGCGGCCGGAACGTGGAAGTGCAGAACTATATCGACAACACCGGCGTGCAAGTGGCCGACGTTGTGGCGGGCTTCCATTTTCTCCGCAAGATGTCGTATGACGATGTCGCACAGCTCATCGAAAGTACGCGATTCGACTATTACTGCTGGGATCTCTACGCCGAGGTCTCATCGCACGCCGAGTTGAAGGAATGGCGGCAGTATACGCTGCACGCTATTGAGCACCGGGAAGGTGAACTAGAGCGCCTGGCATCGGAGGTCAGCGAAACGATCGTCGGATACCATCTCAACACCATGGCCCGGCTGGACGTTGGTTACGATCTGCTTCCGCGAGAAAGCGACGTGGTATGGCTCAAGTTTTGGGAGACGGCCTTCGAGCGGTTGAAGGAACGCAAAGCGATTTACTTCGAAACCGAAGGGAAGAACAAAGGCTGCTGGGTGATGCCGGCCAGCGCATTCAAGGATCAGACCGGCGAAGATACCGACGACAGCAAAGTGATCGTGCGTTCCAACAATACGGTGACGTATGTCGGGAAGGACATCGCTTATCAGCTTTGGAAGTTTGGATTGTTGCCGGGGAAGGATTTCTACTACCGGCGGTGGGCTGACAAGAGGGTGTATATCACGACTGCCAACCCCCAACCCCCAGCCCCGCCGTTCGGTCATGCGCAATCCGTCTATAACGTTATCGACTCGCGCCAGTCCTACTTGCAGGACGTGGTCGCCGCCGGCCTCCGCGCGCTCGGATATGACGAGCAAGCCGATAAGTCGATCCATTTCTCTTATGAAATGGTCGCGCTCACGCCTTCCACCTGCGTCGAGCTCGGGATTGAGCTGTCCGAGGAAGACAAGAAGAAAACCTATGTCGAAGTCTCGGGACGCAAGGGGCTGGGGGTAAAAGCGGATGATCTCATCGACAAGCTGATCGAAAAGGCGCTCGAGGAAGTGGATTCGCGGCATCCCGAAGCACCTGCCGCCGAGCGCAAACAAGTGGCGGCACAAATCGCCATCGGCGCGCTGCGCTATTTCATGCTGAAGTTCACGCGCAATTCCGTGATTGCGTTCGACCTGCAGGAAGCGTTGAGCTTTGAAGGCGATACCGGGCCGTACGTGCAGTACACGGCGGTTCGCGCCGGCAACATCCTGCGCAAGCTCGCCGAACGCGGAGAGTCACTTCCGGATTTTACGAAGGAACTCGATCAACCGGCTCTCGACCGCCAACTGGCTTCGGAAGACTTTTGGCAGTTGCTGCTGATGGCGTCGAAGTCAGATTCGGCCATCGAACGCGCCATCGCTTCGGGCGAGCCGGCGCACGTCGCCAAATACGCTTTTCAGCTCGCGCAGGCGTTCAACAGCTTCTATCACGACTATCAGGTGCTCACCGAAGAGAACCGCGAGAAGCGCCTGTTCCTGCTATGGGTGACCGATTACGTTCGGGGGCAACTGGAGCGCACGCTCCGTGTCCTGGGCATCACGGTTCCTGAATACATGTAACAGCGTGATGGATCTGGCCCCGTGCGCGAGCTTGCCCGCGGCGCTGCGTGTGGATAGAGTGGAGTTGTGACTGCCGTGGAAGCGTTCGAATTGACAACTAAGGGAGGTTCGACCGACTTTGCACGGCTGATCGCTGCGTGTGAATCGTTCGGACCCTACTGTCTGATCGGTGGTTTGGCGGTCAATTGTTACGTTGAGCCAGTATACACGCTGGATGCTGACCTGGTCGTGATCGCGGCGAGCCTGCCGGAACTGACGGCGCGCCTCGAAGCGCAAGGTTTCAAAACCGAGGCACACAAGCACTCGGTGAATGCGCTTGCGCCCGGTAGCGAACTTCGGATTCAGTTCACCACCGACGAACGGTACCAAGCTTTCCTGGCCCGATCGGTGAATGCTAACGTCCTGGGGATGCAAGTGAAGGTGGCTTGTCGGGAGGATGTGACGCAAGGCAAGCTCTGGGCATATGGCGATCCACACCGGCGTCTGAGCAAACGCAAAAAGGACGAACTGGACCTGATCCGGCTCGCTGAGAGCTATCCCGAGCTGAAGTCTTTATACCCCAGTGAGCTCCGCGAACAATTAGACCGAGGATAAAAGGATCGTGCTGGCTGACCTGGCGTATGTCTGCTACCGAAGGGCCGCTCAAAGGTGAGAGTGGCGCGGGTGGAAACGCAGAACCGGTCGTGCTCCTGACCCGACGCACCGGCGACTTTAAGCCGTTTCAAGAGATTGAAGCTTTCACACTCTAAGCATTGTGCGAGTCCCAACAACCGAGAATCGGCAGGTTGAAAACGGTGCTGCGCGAACCGCTCCTTCCCCCTCCACCGTCTACAATGAAAGTAAATGCCACAATTGAATAGCTTTGGTGCTGCTTCCACCCTGACCGTCGGAGGCAGTCAATACAGGTACTATGCGCTCGAAGCTCTTGCCAGGCGCGGCGCGAACATCGCTCGGATCCCCTATTCCATCAAGATTCTGCTGGAAAATTTGCTGCGCACCGAAAACGGCGCGACGGTAAAAGCTTCGGACGTCGAATACGTGAGCGCATGGAAAATCGGCGCGCCAGCGAAAGAGATCAACTTCAGTCCGGCGCGCGTCCTGCTTCAGGATTTCACCGGAGTCCCCTGCGTGGTGGATCTGGCTGCCATGCGAGACGCGCTGCGCGACATGGGCGCCGATCCCAAGCGCGCCAATCCGCTTATCCCGGCCGATCTGGTGATTGATCATTCGGTGCAGGTGGATGAGTTCGGCACCGCCGCTTCCTTCGGCGTCAATGCGCTGCTTGAATTCCAGCGCAATCAGGAGCGCTACGCATTTCTGCGCTGGGGCCAAAAAGCGTTTCAGGATTTCCGCGTGGTCCCGCCCGACACCGGCATCGTGCATCAGGTGAATCTGGAATATCTGGCGCCCGTGGTCTTCACCGATCGCAAACAGTCGCCCGTGCTGGCTTATCCCGATACTCTGGTCGGTACCGATTCGCACACCACCATGATCAACGGCCTGGGCGTGGTGGGCTGGGGCGTCGGCGGAATCGAAGCCGAAGCCTGCATGCTCGGCCAGCCGATCTCAATGCTGCTGCCCGAAGTGGTCGGATTCAAGCTCAAGGGCCGCCTGGCCGAGGGCTGCACCGCCACTGATCTGGTTCTCACTGTCACGCAGATGCTGCGCAAGAAGGGCGTAGTCGGCAAGTTCGTCGAGTTTTATGGACCAGGCGTGGCTGCGCTGCCCCTGGCCGATCGCGCCACTATCGGCAACATGGCGCCTGAGTACGGCGCTACCATCGGGTTCTTTCCCATCGATCATCAGACGCTCGATTATCTGCGGCTCTCGAATCGCCCTGCCGAACAGATCGCGCTGGTGGAAGCTTACGCGAAAGCCCAAGGACTGTTCCTTACGCCCGATTCGCCCGATCCCGAATATTCCGATACGCTCGAACTCGATCTCTCGACCGTGGTCGCGTCCATGGCCGGGCCCAAACGGCCGCAGGATCGCATCAACCTTCCGGATGTAAAGAAAAATTTCCTCGATACGCTCAGCGCCGCGCAGAAGAGCGCCGAGATCGCAACCAATGGATCGAAGTCCACCATTCAAGACGGCTCGGTGGTCATCGCCGCCATCACCAGTTGCACCAACACTTCGAATCCGTCGGTGATGATTGCCGCCGGACTGCTGGCCAAGAAAGCCGTCGAGAAGGGCCTGAAGATCAAGCCGTGGGTGAAGTCGAGCCTCGCGCCGGGCTCGAAAGTGGTGACCGACTATCTGGACGACGCCGGTCTCACGCCGTACCTCGAGAAGTTGCAATTCAATCTGGTGGGCTATGGCTGCACCACCTGCATCGGCAATAGCGGACCACTGCCCGAGCCGGTGGCTGACGCAGTGCAAAAAGGAAAACTCACCGTAGCCGCGGTGCTGAGCGGCAATCGCAACTTCGAGGGGCGAATCAATTCGCTGGTGCGCGCCAACTATCTCGCATCGCCGCCGCTGGTGGTGGCCTACGCGCTGGCCGGCCGCGTGGATATCGATCTGCAAACCGAGCCGCTTGGTTCGGACCCCAACGGCCAAAGCGTTTTCCTTAAGGACATTTGGCCATCGAGCGACGAAATCCAGAGTGTGGTGAAGCGCTCGGTCCGCGCCGAGATGTTCCAGAAACAGTACTCGGAAGTGTTCCAGGGCGACGAGCGTTGGAACTCGGTGAAGGTTCCCACCGGCGATTTATATGAGTGGTCCGAAAAATCCACCTACGTTCGCAAGCCCCCGTATTTTGAAAACATGGTGGATCCCAAAACCTCGGTGCGGGATCTCGCCGGCCTCCGCGTCCTCGCCATGCTCGGCGATTCGGTCACCACCGATCACATCTCACCGGCCGGAAACATTCCCGCCGATAGCCCCGCTGGAAAATTCCTGATCGCTGAAGGCGTGAAGCCCGGCGATTTCAATTCCTACGGCGCGCGCCGCGGCAACCACGAAGTGATGGTGCGCGGAACGCTGGCCAACATCCGGCTGCGCAACCTGCTCGCTCCCGGCACCGAAGGCGGCTGGACCACGCACGTGCCATCGGGCGAGAAGATGTTCATCTACGATGCCTCGGTGAAGTATCAGGCGGAAGGCACGCCGTTGCTCATCATCGCGGGGAAAGAGTACGGGTCCGGCTCGTCGCGCGATTGGGCCGCCAAGGGAACGCTGCTGCTGGGAGTTCGCGCCGTGATTGCGGAAAGCTTCGAGCGCATCCATCGCTCGAACCTGGTTGGGATGGGCGTGCTGCCGATGCAGTTTCTTCCCGGACAAAATCGCGAATCGCTGGCGCTGACGGGCTTGGAAGAGTATTCCGTCACCGGCATTCCGGAAGCGGTCGCCAACGGCTCCCCGGCGCATGTTCGCGCGGGTGACAAGACGTTCGATGTAGTGGTGCGCATCGATACGCCGCAGGAAGCCGAATACTATCGCAACGGCGGCATCTTGCCGTATGTGGTGCGGCAGCTCGCGGCCAAGAGTTGAAGCAGAGCCCTAATCCAGCACGCGCACGAACTCGGCCAGGATTCGGTATTTGTCTTCGTCGGGATCGAGATCCCAGGATGGAAACTCGGGATTGAGCGATACCAGGCGAATGCGCGTGTGCTTCCAGGCGCCTGTATCAGACTCTTCGGGCTCCGATTCTGATTTTGTACTCTCGTAGCGTTTCACGGTGTAACGATGGTTGCCCGCGGTCTCGATATTTTCCACCAGCACCAGTCTTCCTTGCCGCGATCCGGTAACGCCGTGCCGGAAGACGCACCACGCCCCGTCTGGAATCCGCGGCTCCATGGAGCGCCCCGCGATTTGCCCCACAAACATGTCGCTCGTCAGGCGCAGATCTTCCGGCGCTTCCACCCAGCCGTCTTCTTGAATCTCCTGGTTCTCGAGAAATTTTCCGGCCGCCGCGCGCAACGAGTAGCGCGGAAGATGCGTCTTGAATTCGAGCACATTGCTTTGGACGTTCTTTAAATACAGCCGGTCCAGTGCGCGCCCAAAATCCTCCACCAGCACCTCTTCGCGATCCGTCATCCGAATGGCGCCCGAGAGATTGGATTCCAGGTAATCGAATAGTTTTTCGGCGCCCAGCTGTCGCGCTTTTTCGGCCAGATCGTCACCCAGGGCGCGCAGCACATCCAGGTCTTCTTCTTCGTCAACTAGAGATTCCAAATCGCGGCGGAAGCGCACCCGCAGCGAATCGGATTCCGGATCTTCCAGCAGCACGCCCAGGTTCACCAAACCTTGTTCGGGCGTCTCAGCCTGCACAATGGAATACATGCCGACTCGGCTTTGGGCAGTGGAATCGGACGTGGTCATGGGGTGTTCACGCGAATTCACAGAATTCAGAAGCCAGAATACAGAACCCAGAATACAGAACCCAGAATTCAGAAGGCAGAATTCAGAATCCAAGAATATCTTATCGGCCCTTACGGCGCGTTGGGATAATATCCTTTTCTGGCCCGTACCTTCACGTTCGCCAGACCTACCTTGACTTCGATGTTCCGGAACTGCCGCTTGGTATCGGTGGAATTGGGAATATAACGAATGATGTACTGGGTGGTCACTTCGCCTACCACGGCTTCCACCGAGCGATACATTCCATTGGCAATCTCCGCCGCGTATTGGCCGGTGCCGACCTTCAGCGCGTAATTGCCTTCATCGGACGGCGTGGAGAGATAGCCCGCCACATCCTTGTACACGCCCTCCAGCGGATATTCCACGCGGCCGCCGGTTTCTTCGGCCAGGCGAACCAGGTTCTTGGAATCCTCGTTGGTGAACCCGAAGGCCACCGTGCTCACGCCGTAGATGGTCACCAGATTCCTCTGCGCGATTTCGAGCGCCTCATCCAGCGTCTTCTTGCTCGAATTGTCGTGCCCGTCGCCGATGATCACCAGGATGCGCCGCGGTTCGATGGGCTCGCCCTGAATCAGCTTGCGGCTGGTGCAGGCCATATAGATGGAGTCATAGAGCGCAGAGCCTCCGCTGGGCTTCAGCTTCTGGAGTTTCTGCACCATCGGCTCGGGGTCGGTGGAGGTGTCGATCATCAGGTCCGCGGTGTTCGAGTAGCCGATCAGGTAACCGCTGAACTTGGGGTTGTCGCCCGGGATCAGGTTCTGCACCATCTCGACGGCCGCGTCCTGATAATTCTTCCAGTGCAGGCGGCTCGAGTTGCTCAAATCGATCAGGAATCCGACCACCACCGGCTGGCTGCGTTCGCGCGTGAAAAACTGGATCTGCTGTTCCTTGCCCTCGTCGTAGACGGTGAAGTCTTTCTGATCCAGATCCGAGACGAAGCGGCCCTTTTCATCGGTCACCGTGACGGGAACGATGACCTCGTTCACCTGCACCTGGATAGGCGGAGGGGCTGGGGCTTGGGGGCTGGGGGCCACGTCCGGTTTCTGCGCCTGGCCGAATAACGAAATAGCGAACAGAAGAGAGAGCGCGCACCGCAGGTACATGTTTTTTGGCCTTGATCCGATTATAAGGCATCGGTGTCTAAGTCAAACTCGTGTCTATATGGGGCGAATTCCTCTGACGGCCCGAATCGGTCTGGCGCTGGTGCTGATCCCGCTCGCCTCCCTGGCCGTCTGGGCGGGCTGGTACTTTACACGCGTTTGGGAGCCCGTAAATATTCCGATTACATTGGCGCGAGGCCACCTTCGAGCGGAATTCGACATCAACGTCGACAGCAGCTACTTGATTCGACCCGAAATGAACACGGACCGCGAGTCGGGACGCGTTTTCTGTGCCGGCGGCTCCCGCGCCTGTGAAAGCGTCAGCTCGGCCGCGGCCTCGTGGTCTGTGTGGAACGGCGGGAGGCTGGTTGCGAGCGGCAAAAGTGAGCATGCGGCCCCGAACACATGGTTGTACCGATGGGCTGGCCCCTTCCGCGCGGGCGCGGGGCATTATGTCCTGAACGTGGACGTCCTCGAAGACCAAAGCTCGCTAATTATCTACGAACCGCATTTGGTGATTTACGAAGCTGGGCAAAGATATTTCGATAGCCAGGATCAAGGGTTCTACGGCTTCCTGGTATGTTTGCTCTGCGTCCCTCTTGGCGCCTGGATGATAATCCTCGCGGAGAAGCAGCGCCGCCAGGACAACTTCGCGACACTATTCAAAGGCTCTCCCCCGGCGCCTCTGGGTCCGGCGCCGCAGCGTTTTCTGCCATCGGCCCGCAAGACCACGGCAATGTCTCGTCGCGTGAAATCGTCCATCGAGCGGCCATTCGCGAGACTATCCCAACACTCGCTAATCCTGTTTCTGACTTTTATGATCCTCTGGACAATTTGGGCCACCATAACACCGCTGGCCCGCCACGGATTGCGGGTCCATCTGATTAGACCCGGTGTCGCAACTCCTAGAAGTCCGGGTATTCAGCCGTTGCTCATCCGAGTAGTGAGCGACGGTCACAGTGCCAAGCTCTACGTCGGGTCCGACCCCGTCGCCTGGGAGGACTTGGGCGCTCTACTGAAGAACGAACTCGCTCGCCGGCCGCCGGACTGGCCGGTCTATGTGGAGGGTGATCCTGATCTGGAATGGAGGCGGGTGGCCGAAGCCATCGATGCCGTTCGCGGCGAGCAGGCTGAGGTAATCTTACTTACCGGCAGCACCAAAAGCCAATAGCCAAAACCTAACTGACTTGTAACGTTAAGGATCTTCGATTACACTGTTAACGTTCGAACAAAACCCGCACCGGGAGCCGGCTGGTGGGACTCTACGAAGCCGCCGGTTCCGGTGCGGTCAGGATCTAGCGCCGGCACGTCTGACCGGATACTAACTTTCAGTTCCTTCGCGAGCGAGGCCCGCGTCCTGCTATCCCCGCTACGAATGCCAAACGCCGCCGAAACCATTCCAAGCTGCGGGTCGGATCGGTTTCGTTTGACGAAGCGCCATAAAAAAACCCCTCTGTTGCAACTCGCCGTTCAGAGTCAAAGCGGTTGCAGATCTCGAAAGCACCGGTTCCCGCAAGCACGCCGTTCACCAGTCCGCTCATTGACCCCGTCCCGCTCATTGCAAGCAGAGGGCAGGTTTCAAAGGTCACTTCATCAATTCGATCCCTTCAATTGCACGCCGCGCGCCACCGGTTTTTCCTTTGTTTTGAGCGCCGTCGAGCGTTCCACTGCGGCGTTGGACGGCTAGGACTGTGTCACACTGACACAACTGCTTTGGTGTGACACAATTGGCTTTTGGCGATGAGGGGGGCCTGGGGATTGGGGATTGGGGGCTGGCTTAGAGGCTTGGTCGTGGTTGGCCTGACGTCTGCAGCGCTGCTCCAGGCGCAGGAGGATGAATATCGCGTCTATACCGAGCATCCGCGGCTCATCTTAACGGCCCAGCGGCTACGGCTGCTCAAGCGGGAGCGTGAACGCGAATCCCAGCGCTGGCGCCAGTTCGAACTGCTGGTCAAGGGTTCGCCCAGCCTGCCCGAGCCGGGCTTTGCCCTGGCGCTCTACTATGCCGTAGCGGGCGACGAAGCGGCCGGGAAGAAGGCCGTGGAGTGGGGCTTGGGAAAGACGGATGACCTGCGCCAACTGGCCTTGGTATACGACTGGTGCCAGCCGGTTTTGACCCCCCAACAATCCGCTGCGCTGAGCGCGAAGATTCATCAACTGCTTCAAAAATCCGCAAGCGATGGAATCCCGGCGCGGCGGGATCGGATACTGGCGCTCATTGCCACCGCGGACGTTAGCCGGCACCTGGAGGAAGCTCCGCTCAAAGCTATGCTGCACCGGGCCTCCCCGCCGGCCGAAGCGCCGCTGCCCGACATGTACCCCCTGCTTGAGATGCTGCACGTGGTTCGGGACAATCTGAAGATCGATCTGCGCGAAGGCGCTCAGGAGTATTTTGCGCACTTGCCGACCTATCTGATCGCCGGCAACTATCCGGCGCCATACCGGGCGCCTGAGAATGAATTTCGCATCCCCATGTACCAGGACAGCGGCCAACCCGATCTGAATCGTGCGGCGCTCGCGCGCGCAGCCGGGCTGAGCATGGTGGCCTATGACAACAACGGCCTGGAAAACCAGTTCCTGCAAGGCTGGCTGATCCAGGACCGCTTCCTGATGATGACTCCGTTCGGCGCGCCCTACGAGTTTCTGTGGGCCAATCCCTACCAGCCAGGGCTCAGCTATTATCAGCTCCCGCTGGTGTTTCACGATCCCGACTCCGGAACGCTCTTTGTCCGCTCAGGCTGGGACGAAGACGCCGACTGGTTTGGATTATATGGCGGACAAGCCGAGTTCTTTCACGACGGCAAAGTGGCGCTGGTCAACCTGGGCTCGGGATCTCCCGCCCCCAAGCCTCTGCAACTGGGCGACGCGAGCGTCATCCTGGGGCGCACGCCTTTTCAATTTCCCATGGAAGGCGGAGGGACGCTGCTGGTGATCGGCTTGAAACCGCGGCAAAAATATCTGGTGGAAACCGACGACGAGGAGATGCGCGAAGTCTCCACCGACCGGGCCGGCAGCTTCCTGCTGCAGTATCCGGCCGGCCGCGTGGCCGGCGTTCGCGTTCACGAACCCAGCCCTACTTGATTTCGAGAACTTCTTTTTCTTTGGTCTTGACGGCCTGATCCAACCGCGAGATGTAGTTGTCGGTCAGCTTTTGAGTCTCGTCCAGCGCGCGGCGTTCCTCGTCTTCGCTGATGAGCTTGTCTTTCAAAAGTTTCTTGATGTGCTCGTTGCTGTCGCGGCGAACATTGCGCAGCGCCACGCGATGATCTTCGGCGATGTGGTGTACTTTCTTGACCAGATCCTTGCGCCGCTCTTCGGTCAGCGACGGGATGGGCACGCGGATCAGCTTGCCGTCGTTGGAGGGATTCAATCCCAGATCGGCCGCGCGGATAGCCTTCTCAATGGCCCCGATTTGCGAGACATCGAAAGGCTGCACCGTGATCATGGTGGCGTCGGGCACATGCAGAGTGGCCAACTGGTTGAGCGGCATGGGCGTTCCGTAGGCTTCGGCCCGCACGTTATCCAGCAGGCCCATGGAGGCCCGTCCGGTGCGAACACTGGCCATTTCGTGCTGCAGGTCCGAGAGCACCTTATCCATGCGGGAGCGGGCTTGCGCCTCGATCTCTTTGGCGTTTTGAAAGTTGTGAGCGGTTGGGGTAGCTGTGTGAGGTTCGTTTTTCATATCGGTCTAAGAAGGGGCGTGAGGCTGGTTAGCCCATGCTCATTTGCATTATACTCATACGCGCCATCGAACCCACCACGAAGGCGACAATGAGGGCGGCCGCTTGTTGTTAGAATGAGTTCGTACAGAACCATGCGTGACACTTTTACCCTGCACGAGGAAGGATGGCTTCGTGACGGCCCGGTTTACGCTGACCGCCAGGCGATCATATATCGAGTCGGCGGATTGCCTGACGGAACAACTGCCAGACTTGCTAACTTCGATGCCCCGAATGGGAACGACTGGCGCATCATGCGCATCCATCCCGACGATAGCCAGAGCGACTGGACTGGGAGCTACCACAGCGTCGAAGAAGCCTTGGCCGCGCTCGAAGCGGACTGTCCGCTCCGTTCCTCTGCGTGAAGACACGGTCTGCTGCGAGGATAACGTCGTTTTCCTCCGTTAGCAAATTCGGTTCGATCGAAGCAAGAACATCTCCTCAAGCGTTCAAACGCCGGTCCGTTTCTGGCGGTTGACGAATCTCATGTTCCAGGCCTTCGTTTTAGTGCGCAATATTAAGTCACCCGGGACGAGCCTTGACTTCGGTGAGTTTAAGATCCAGCGCGTCGGCGCTCGATTCAGGGCGCTGGGAGACGTATTCTCCCGAGCGGACGTCAATCAGGGGGATTGGATCTTCGAAAAGTCCTACGATCATCTGCCAGCAGGGCCTCCTGGATCCGCCGTTGCGGGTATCCCGAGCGACATCGAAGACGCTTTGCTCCTTCTTCGACTTTACAAGCCCGGTGACATATCGTTTGTCAAACTTGCCATCGTTCTACCGAATGGCGCCCGGCAAGTCCAGTTGCCCTTGCCCTACCGGGCGATGAACGACCTTAACAGCTACTCGTCTGGGCACTTCGAGGCCACGCCGGAAGAATGCAAGGCGTGGACAGCGTTCGCCGAAGGCATTCGGCAAGGCCAGTCCTGGGGATCTGACTGGTTCGCGGCCGCCAGACGTTTCTTCCTATCCGGCGGAGCGAGGCAATGGAATCCTCGGTGGGATGACGTGGATCGCATTCTGGACTACGCCGCGGCCCTCGAAGCAGCGCTTGTGCCAGAAGGAGACTTTGTGAAACGCCGCTTCTCTAACCGAGCTGCCCGACTGATTGCGCCGGACGATTCCGACCTACAGGAGAACGTCCGCGCGCTTATGGGCAAGTTTTACGACGTTCGATCCCGAATAGCGCACGGAAACGAATTAGGCGAGGGAAATCGTAAATGGCTCATCGAGAATCACGAGGAAATCGAACTTCGTGTGCGACCGGCACTTCAGGCATCGGTCCAAAGGTTTCCGCCCGAGGAAAAGGCCAGGAGTATTTCACTGGCTCAGCTCTACGATCCAACGGACCAGGACCGTGGAGATTTTGCGTTTGGGAAGTTCAAGGAGATCAAGACAAATGTCGTCCGTAAGGCGATCGCAGATGAAATCGGGAAATTGGTGGAAAACCAGAACCCACCCACTTGACGACTCCTAATGAATCAGTGTTCCGATGGATTCGCCCATGCTCATTCGCATTATATTGCCGAATGTATTCAAATTGAAAACCAGGATCGGAAGCTGGTTGTCGCGGCACATGGCGACGGCGGAAGCGTCCAGAACCTTGAGCGCCTTGGCCAGCACGTCGTGATAGCTGATCTCGGGATACAGCACGGCGTCGTCATGCCGCAGCGGATCCTTGTCGTAGACGCCGTTGACGCGCGTGCCTTTGGCGATCACGTCGGCGTGGATCTCGAGCGCGCGCAAGGTGGCGGCAGTGTCGGTGGAAAAATAGGGGTTGGAAGTTCCGGCGGCGAAAATCACGATCCGGCCTTTGTCCAGGTGACGAATCGCGCGGCGGCGAATGTAGGGCTCGGCCACCTGATGGATCTGGATGGCGGTCATCACGCGGGTTGGAACGCCGGCTTTCTCAAGCGCGTCCTGAAGGGCCAAGGCATTGATAACGGTGGCGAGCATGCCCATATGATCCGCCGCGACGCGATCCATTTTCATGGCCGCGGCCGAGACTCCGCGAAAGAAATTCCCACCGCCCACTACCAGGCCGATTTGGACGCCGGTGCGCGCCACTTCGGCAATCTCCTCCGCCAGACTCTTCACTCGCTCCGGATCGATGCCGAAAGGGCTCCCGCCGGCCAGAACTTCACCGCTCAGTTTGAGGACGATGCGCTTGTATTTAGGCATGGCGTGAAATAAGCTTCCCAGCATTACGGCCGCCGACGGGGCGCACGCGCGTGTGGCGCATGCACTCGTGGCGAACGCACTCGTGCGTGCCGTGCTCGCACTCATGCGAACATGTTTCCCGAAGGCGTTCACACGAGTGTGAACGCGGCACGCGTGGGCGCGTGCGCCACGTCAAATAGGCATCTGTGGCATGGTTTGCCATTAGGCCGATGGCGGGGTGTGCTCCGCGGTTTCTTCGATCAGAGCCGCTTCTCCTACCTTGAATCGGACGAAGCGCGAGACCGAAATGTTCTCGCCCAGCTTGGCGATGGCGGCCTTGATCAAGTCGCCGATGGTGGTGGAGTTCTCGCGAATGAAGGGCTGCTCGTAAAGGCAGATCTCTTCATAAAACTTGGCCAGGCGCCCTTCGATGATTTTGTCCACCATCTTTTCGGGCTTGCCTTCCTGCAGGGCACGGGCGCGCTGGATGTCTTTCTCTTTGTCGAGCGCCTCGGCGGTGACGTCTTCCTTGCGGATAAACTGCGGGTCGGCGGCGGCCACTTGCATGGCCAGGTCCTTCACCAGTTGCTGAAAGTCGTCAGTGCGCGCGACGAAATCCGATTCGCAGTTTACTTCCACCAGCACGCCCAGTTGCGACCCGGGATGAATGTAGCTCCCGATGATGCCTTGCCGCGTGGTGCGCGTGACCTTGCTGGCGGCCTTGGTAATGCCCGCTTTGCGGAGATAGATCTCGCCCTCGGCCAGGTTGCCCTTGGTTTCGATCAAAGCTTTCTTGCATTCCATCATGCCCGCGCCGGTGCGGTCGCGGAGTTCCTTCACTAATTTCGCACTGATTTCCATGGCTTCCTGTCGATTCTAATTCTTGATGAGTGGGCAGGCGGAGAGCGTGGTGTTCATCACGGTCGCGCCGCCTGTGACTTAAGCTATTCTACCGTCTGCGGAGTGGTGCTGACTGCTTCGCTAGATTCCGATCCCGGGCCCTTGCGGGGCAGGGACATGGATGGCAGATCTTCGTCGGACAGACCTTCCGACATGAGCTGATCCAGTTGTTGCGG
This sequence comes from Bryobacterales bacterium, assembly GCA_963781905.1. Lineage (GTDB taxonomy): Bacteria > Acidobacteriota > Terriglobia > Bryobacterales > Bryobacteraceae > Palsa-89. Next base: position 1,024,097 of record CAWAHZ010000010.1, on the reverse strand, counting down.
ATCAAACTGCGTGTACTCCAGAATCTCTTCGGTGGGAGTTTCGTCGGTGATGATCTTTTCAGCCGCGAAATCCTGTTCGGTGGCGAGGGCCCGGCCTTCGATCACCGCGTCGGCCACCTTGGTGGTAAACAACCGGATGGCGCGCAAAGCGTCGTCGTTGCCGGGAATCACGTGATCCACTTCGTCGGGATCGCAATTGGTATCGACCACCGCGACCACCGGAATCCCCAGCCGCCGCGCTTCCTTCACCGCGATGGCTTCCTTGTTTGAATCCACCACAAAGAGCACGTCGGGCAGGCCTGACATATCCTTGATGCCGGCCAGGTTCTGCTGGAGATGTTTGCGCTCGCGCTCCAGCCGGCTGGCTTCCTTCTTCACGCGGCCTTCGTAACCGGCGCCCTCGGCCGCCATGATATCCAGTTCCTTCAACCGCTTGATGGACTTTTGCACGGTCAGCATGTTGGTGAGCAGGCCGCCCAGCCAACGCTGATTCACATAATATTGGCCGCAGCGCGTGGCTTCTTCCGAGATGGCCTCCTGCGCCTGGCGTTTGGTGCCTACGAACAGCACGGTCTTGCCTTGCGCGGCCGCTTCGGCGACGTAACGCATGGCGTCCTTGAACAGCTTCAAGGTCTTTTGGAGATCGATGATGTAGATACCGTTACGTTCGCCAAAGATGTACTCTTTCATCTTTGGATTCCAGCGCTTGGTCTGGTGCCCGAAGTGAACGCCTGCTTCGAGCAATTCCTTCATGGAGATTGATGGCAAATTGCCTCCTTGATTACTGGGTTAACGGTTTCGCCCGATCATGCCCGCGCACACGGCCCAAAGCGGAATTTGTGTGCGCCGGACGGAATCGAACGCTTACTTATGAACTCCTGAAAAACTGCTTCCTCCGGGCGCGGCTCAGAAACAGAGCCGTGACCAAAGGGAGCGGAACTCATTAGCGTTTCGAGAACTGGAACCGCTTGCGCGCGCCCTTTTGACCATACTTCTTACGCTCGCGGGAGCGTGGGTCGCGGCTCAGCAGTCCAAGCTGCTTCAACTTTGGCCGGAGCTCGGAATTGAACTCGAGCAAGGCGCGGGCGATACCCAAGCGCGCGGCGCCGGCCTGGCCGTTGGGGCCGCCGCCATCCGCCAAAATGAGAATGTCGAACTTGTCGGCGAGTTCGGCCGCGAGCAAAGGCTGGCGCACCAGCGCGCGGGCCGCTTCATTGACGAAGTAGCTTTCGAACGAACGTCCGTTGACGGTGATCTGGCCTTTACCCGATCGCAAAAAGATGCGCGCGACCGCTGTTTTGCGGCGGCCGGTTCCTAAATGTTGAACTAATCCTGCCACTCAGATACCTTCCTTGTTGGTTGTTGGTTTGAAGGTGACGGCAGGGTGGGAAGCAGACATTCGGGGCACTTAAGATACCGACAAATCCACCGGCTTTTGCGCCTGGTGGGGATGCTTGTCGCCTGCATAGACCTTCAACTTGCGATACATTTGTTTCCCGAGCTTGTTCTTCGGGAGCATTCCCGCGATTGCGTGCTCGATCATTCTGGCTGGGCGCGTGGCGCGCATTTTGGCAGCGCCGACTTCGGTGAGGCCGCCGGGATAACCGGAATGGCGGCGATAAACTTTCTGGCTTTCCTTGCGGCCGGTGAGCTTCACTTTGGCTGCATTGATCACGATGACATGATCGCCGGTGTCCAGAAAGGTGGTGTAGGTGGGCTTGTGCTTGCCCATCAGGATCATAGCCGCGGCGCTGGCGATCCGGCCGAGAACCTGGTCGGCGGCATCGACAACGTGCCACTGGCGCACGATTTCCCTTTCGGACGGAATTAGAGTTTTCATAAAGACAGACCTTCTCCCTGGGAGACTTGTGGTCAATTCAGATTAACGAATCGGGCGGTACTGTGTCAAACGCCGCTGGCTGGGGCACTCGCATGCGCTCGCGCGCAATTGGCGGGGGGATCGGCTTCGCCGCCCGGCGGCTCACCTCCGGGGTTGGGGCCGCGGGCGTGGGCCCTCGGCGTTCCTTTGCTAGACAAGTGGTGGGGCCGTGACTGCCCCCTTGGAGAGGGAGCGGGTTCAGTCTTACCCCGCCGGCGACGCGACAAACCGGTAACCCACGCCGCGCACAGTCTGCAAATGTCGGGGGCGCGTGGGATCGTCCTCGATGTAGCGGCGCAGGCGCACGATGAAGTTGTCGATGGCGCGGGTGTCGGTGTCCTCGTGCAACCCCCAGACGTTGGCGAGCATGGCTTTGCGGGAAACACGTTTGCCCTCGTTTTCGATCAGATAGCGAAGAACGTTGGCCTCCATTAGAGTGAGCGGGAAAACCTGGTCGCGGACGTGGAGCTGCAGGCCGTCGAAATCTACGGATTTGTCTCCGAAGGTGAAGGCGTGCTGGGGCTCGCTGGCGGGCGCGGGTATCGCCTCCGGACGCGATCCGGCGGCGGATTGGAGCCACTCGCGGCGCCGCAGCAGGCCGCGAATGCGGGCGATTAAGATGGAAAGCTCGAACGGCTTGGTCAGATAGTCGTCGGCGCCGGCCGCAAAACCTTGCAGAACATCTTCGGCATGACCACGGGCGGTGAGCATGAGCGTGGGCACGAATTGGCCGGATTCCCGCATCTGAGAGATGACGCCGAATCCGTCGATGCCGGGGAGCATGACGTCCAGGATCACGACGTCGAAGGCCGCGGCCTCGGCCTTCAGCTTTTCGAGCGCGGCTTCGCCGGTATCTACCAATTGGACCTGGTAGCCCTCGGCTTCCAGGTTAAAACGAAGGCCTTCGGCGAGGTGCTGTTCGTCTTCCACGACGAGAACTCGGCTCATTTGGTTAGTTTCACTTTGTCAATTTCACTTTGTTAATTTCACAATGGGCAGCTGCAAAATGAAGGTGCTCCCACGTCCGGGGCCTTCGCTTTCGGCCCAGGCCCGGCCTCCGTGCCGTTTGGCGACGGACCGGACGATGTAGAGGCCGAGACCGGTTCCTTTGACGCGCGTGGCTAACGGCCCAGGGACACGGTAGAATCGCTTGAAAATCTGCTTCAGCTCCATTTTGGGGATGCCGGGCCCTTGATCGCGGACGCGAAGTGAAACGAACTTGTCATCCACTGGGGACGTTTCGACCAGCACCTGCACCGCGCTTCCAGAATACTTTACGGCATTATCGATCAGGTTCGATACCGCGGCGCGCACTTCGTCGAGATCGCCCATGACGGTGACGGCGGGACCGGGCCGGTACTCAAGCGCGTCGGCCGTAAGGCGATGCAGCGCTCGGGTTCGCGCGAGGCATTCCTCAATGACGGTGTTGAGATCGATCTGGCTGAGATGCAGCTTACGATGGCTGGTGGAACCGATGCGGCCGGTGCGCAGGACCTGTTCGATGGTGGCGAGCAGACGGTCACTATCCTCCACCATGGTGCGATAGAACTCCTGGCGTTTGGTGTCGTCGACGGAACGGGTTTGGAGGGTTTCCAGATAGAGTCGAATGGACGCGACGGGAGTTTTCAGCTCATGGGTGACCGCGTTGATGAAAGCGTCGTGCTGCTCGTTGCGGCGGATCTCGCGGACCAGGAACGTGGTGTTTAAAACCACGATGGTGAGGGCGATAACGGCCAGCAGCGATGCGAAGAACAGCAGGATGCCATTGTGCCAGCGCAGCACCACCCAGCCGATGTACAGCAGAACGATGATCGAGACGAGGCCGACCCCGAGGGCGATGAAGAACGCGATGGACCGGCGGCGTCCGGCGACTACCATGACTCCAGGGTAAGACAAACCGCTCCCCAAGGTCGCGGTTAGGGATTGGGGATTGCGCGGCTTTTTCTAAACTGTGCCTGCCCGCCAATCCCTGAGGGCGCCAGCCCGACCTGCCCCAATCCCGGGAGGCGAGCTTTGCGAGCCGACCCCTAGGCCGCTTCGCGCTCGGGGATGGCGGTGTGTACCTTGGCGACACGCACGGCTTTTGCGATGCCCAAATATTTGAGAATTGAGATCTGGATCCAGGAGAAATCGATCTCATACCAGGCCAGGCCGTGGCGGGCGGAAGTGGGATGGGCGTGATGGTTGTTGTGCCAGCCTTCGCCGAAGGTGAGCAGCGCGATAAGCACGTTGTTGCGGGAATCGTCGCGTGTGGTGAAGCGGCGGGTGCCCCACAGGTGCGTGACGGAGTTTACGGTCCAGGTGGCATGCAGGCCGAAGGTAAGGCGCATGCAAGTGGCCCACAGCACCAGCGGAAGGCCGCCGATGAGGAACAACACAACGGACACGGCCACGAGAGGCACCCAATGGTATGTGTTCAGGTTGGCGTAGAACTTGTCCTTCGCCAGATCGGGCGCATACTTGGCCATCACTTTGGTGTCGTTGTGCTTGGATTCGCCGACCAATAGCCAGCCGATGTGGGCCCACCAGGCGCCTTCGCGAGGCGAGTGCGGATCGCCCGGCTTGTCGGAAAACTGGTGATGGATGCGATGCGTAGCCACCCAGAAAATGGGTCCGCCTTCGAGCGACAGGGTTCCGCAAACGGCGAGGAAATATTCGAGGGCGCGCGGAAGCTTATAGGAACGATGCGTGTGCAGCCGGTGGTAGCCCATGCTGATGCCCAACCCGACGGCCACCCAATAAAGAATGATGGACGTGATGAGAGCGTGCCAACTGAACATAAACAGAGCAGCGATGGCGCCCACGTGCAAAACAACCAGAACGCTGATAATGGCCCAGTTCAGTTTCCGGTGTTCATAGATAGTCTGAATCTCAGTCAAGAAGATCTCCCTGAATGTCCTAACCCTTAAGTTCCACGCTAACAGGGAAGTCTCATGGCGTTTGTAAGAGTTGTGTAATACCGCGTTCAGTTGGTGCGTGGCGACGCGCAACCCAAGTGGTTTCACTTAGGAAGCCCTACCACCCGCTCGGGGTGGGGCTGCGCTTAATGCTGCCAAACGGCGACTAAGACCGGATAATAAGCATACTCGGGCCACAGCGAGAACGCATCGCTCGTGAGGCAGTTTGTTCCATCCTGGCAGGCCAGATTGAATGTTTCCGAGAAGCCCTCGTGAACATCGTAATCGCCCCAGTTTGGGTAGAGGATCTTGGCGGTATCGGATAAGGTTGGGTCGGGCTCGGTGTCGGACAGCATGGCCGAAGTGCCAACGAACACGGCCGGATCCTGCCCAGGGACAACCTGGATGCGTAGCGCGGAAACGGGCGCGCTTCCGGGGCAACCGGTGAGCGGGACTGCATAGGTATACGTACTTCCGGTGCAAGAGCCGGGGAACGAGATGGCATTGGCGAGGTAGACGCTGAGCGGCGTGGCCGGCGTGATTCCGGTGGTTTCGGTCACCACCTGGACGTATTCACCGGCGATTTCACCCATGATGTAAAGGGCGCTCAGATCGATTCCGTCGCCCTGGGGATCGATGAGATCGAATTGCTCGGACCAGCGGCCTAGAGTGTTCGGATAAAGAAGGGCGGCCACGCCGTCGAGGTCCGTGCTCATGGCCGAGGTGCCGATGAACACTTGGCCTTCCTGGCCGGGCGTCACTGAAATGGTGATTCTGTGAACGAAGCCGGTTCCGAGGACGGTGGGCGAATTGGAAAGAATGGTAGTACCACCGCCTACCGATTGGGAGCTGGCTGAGGCCGAGCCGCCATAGGGCGCAACGGAGAGCGCCTCTGAGCTAATGAAATCGGTGGCGAATTCCTGAGCGATATTCAAGTCGACCGGGACATTTACGGTTGAGTCCGGGATGGCCGCAAATTCCTCGCTCCAGCCTCCGACGCAGTTTGGAAACAAAGTCTTATAGAGCCCGGTGCCCGTGGATGGATTTAGCGAGCTGTTACCGAAATAGAACTTGCCGCAGTATCCGGGCTCAACGCGGAAGCGCAAGCGAGATGCGGTGGCGCTGAAGGTGGCGGGCGGGGCGCCACTGGTTCCCGAGAATGAATAGACGCTGGAGGCATCGACGACGCTGCCATTGGTCTGGAGTTGCCACAGGGCCACTTGCAATCCTTCCGTGCCGATTTCCGGTACAAAGCCCCAGCCGTGGAAGGGAGCGCCAGAGACCGCGCCGTCATACATGGAAAGGCCGTTCTGACCGGTGGGGTCCTGCAAATCCCAGCCCTCGGACCAGGCGCTGTGCTGATAAAGGTTGCCCTCGTTTGGAAATAAGATGTGGAAGAATCCGTCCGTACCTCCGTTGCACCACGCCATCTGAATTTTGCCCTCTTGCCCGGGAATCACCTGGACGCGAATGCGGCTGAAATAGTAGGAAGGATCGGTGTCGGTGAGCGAGGAATCCTGGAGCAAGCCAGCCGGGCCGATTGGAACGAAGGGGCCCGATGCACCGGAACATCCGACGGGTTCGCTACTGGGAATGGGGCCGAGATAGGACTGCGCCTGAACCAGCACCATTTCGTTTCCGGTGGATGTGCCGTTCTTGTAATTCCAACTGGCCAACGCGATCTCGCCGGGGATCTCGCCCGCGACGTAGAGATTGCAGAGGTTGATGGTATCGTTGCCGGAAGGATCGGACAATGTGAATTGTTCGCTGTGCGCGCCGTAGTTCGGAAACAGGATCTGCGCGATGCCGGATCCGGTGGACGGGTTTTGAGAGGATTGGCCGATGTAGACCTTTCCTTCCCCACCGGGGACTACGGAGACAAGGACGCTGTTGACCCAATTCGACGCGCCACAGTTCACGGCAGCGGGAGTGGCGGAAAGCGTGATCGTGGACGCGCCAGTTCCTGCGTAAGCGAGGGCTGCGTTAACCAGTAGCCCGAAGGAAACTACAAGTGAAGTTTTCATGCAGTTTCCAAGTCGAGAAGAGCGGCTAAAAATCTCTGTGTCGTTTCGGGCGTCGCGTGCTTTTATTCAGGTTTGTCTTATAGACGGGAATAGTCTCTCGGGAGAGATTGCGATGCGGTCATCAAAGCGCGCCCTGGCCAGTTTTGGGCTGGCTCAGGTGTTCTGCGATAACGCCGGCGTGCATCAGAATTTTTGGATCCTTGACGCCCACTTGAACGGCTTTTTGGATTTCGGCATTCGCGGTTTCGTAATCGCCGGCGGCTGCAAGCGCCCAGGCATAGCAATCCAGCGTGAAGACGTCTTTGCGGCGTTCGAGCTCGCGTTTGGCCACTTCGAGAGCCTTGGCGGGTTGATGCGCGTGATCCACGTAGTAGGCGATCAGCTCGTGGTTGGAATTGTCGGTGATGTTGGTCTCGGCCAGAGACTTCTTCTCGAATTCCGCAAAATCCTTGGCGGCTTCTTCTTTTTGACCGGCCAGATCCAGCGCTTCGGCGAGTGCGTACAGATTCTCGGCATGCGGGGCGGCGGCGTAGCGTGTACGCAGCAGAGTGACGGCTTCGTCATAACGCTTTTGCGCCACGCGTATCTGCGCGAGCGTACCGAGGGCGTAATGGTAGTTGGGGAACAGACTGAGGGCTCCGTTGGCGTACATCTCCGCTTTCGCCAGGTCTCCAGCGACCACATTCAGATGCGCCATTTGGGTGAGCAGCCAGGCGCGATCTTCGGTTTCGTTGGTGGCCGTGGAGTCAAAGGCCATCTGCATCAATTCGAGAGCGCCGGGAAGGTTGCCATAGAGCTCGCGCAGATATCCGGCGCGCGTAAGACCGGGGATATTTCCGGCTCGGAGATCGAGCATCCATTGCGCCGCGGCGACGGCGGCTTTATAGTTTCCGAGCTCGACGTTGGCATCCACCAGATAGCCGTAGACAATCACATCGTCGGGCGTTTTCTGGTTCAGCTTAGTGGCGGTTTCGAGCGCTTTTGCGAATTCGTGCCTGCCCAGCTGAAGCCAGGCTTGCGTCTTCAGGCCTTCGTAGTTGTCGGGCGCGATCGAAAAAGAACGCTTCAGTGTCTCCTCCGCCTTGGCGTAGAACTGCACATCGGATGTTTCCCGGGCGCGGCGGGCGTAGGCCATGGCGAGCGCGTTGTAGTAGGGAGCGTGATCGGGATGCTTGGCAATTTCGGCCTGCGCCTTTTCAATGGCCGTTTCGGCCGGTGTGGCCGCGAACGCGACGCTGGCGAGCAAGAGAATGGATAGTGTCTTCATGAGTTTTCCTTTGGAGAAGTGAATTGATGAAATGGGTTGGTGAAGGGCAGGAATGAACAACCCTGCCCCTCGGTTTCACTAGTTGACCGGACAAAGACCGCTGGGCAGCTCGGTGCAGCCAGCCTGGCCGGGGCCCAGGTGGACGCTATTGCGGCCGTTGTAAGCGGCGCCCAGGAACGGGAACGTGGATTGCAACGGTGAACTGGATGTGTTCACGCCGTCGCCCAGCAAAGTGCCGTACTTCTGAGCGCTGACGAGAACGCCGCCGACCACGCGAAGAGCGATGTCGACCACATCGTCGTTCGGACGGCGCCCGTTCGGAAATCCCGCAGAGTCACCGGCGATGAAGCCAAGGCGCTTCACCATTTGCGCCGGGGTGGGGGGAATGCCAGTGTTGAGACGCAGCAGGTCGGCAATCGGGCCGGCTTGAGCCGCGGTGCAACCGGGGCAGATCGGGGCGATGTATTGCACCAACGGAAGCAGATCGGTGCGGGGAGCGGGCGGCACTGGGACGCCGACGCTACCGAGGACCGTGGCCAGCAGCGGATTCAGGACGAAATTGGCGAATTGTGCGTCGTTGTTGGGCGCATCCATGCTGAAGCGGTCCTTGGAGCCGGTGCCGATGATCAGCTCATTGATCAGCGGGTTGCCCAAGCGTTGCACCTGAGCCCAACCTCCCGGTTCGGTGGATTCACCGAGAACGCTCAGCCTGCGGCGGGAAGTGGTGCCCCAGGTGCCAATGACGGCGCGGGCATCGCTCGCTGGATGCACCTGGCCATCGGAAGTGAGCATCTCAATCGGGACTTCGAGCACTATGCTATTCACGTTGAATCCGGCCAAGGCGTTGGGGGCGTAGTTGTGCAGATCGTCGCCGTCGATGGCCGGAGTCAAGACACCGCCTCCAGCAGCCTGGCGGTAATTCAACGAGTCGAAGTTGGCGCCGAGGTCGATGAAGAACGGATCGGAAACCGTTCCGGCGAACACCCGGATTCCGTTGGACAGGGTGTAGATGCCCTGCTGGCGCAGAGCGGGGTAATTCGGCATGGTGCGGGGGCCGACGTCGGTGGGAACGGCAAAGAGGGTCTGGCCATTGTTGAGTTGCTCATCGTTGGAACCAGTGAGCATGGTGACGCTGTAGGTCTGCAGCAGGTTCAAGCCTTCCGAACCCGGGCCGGTTAACGCGGTGATTGGGGCGAGATTGGGCAATCCCCCGACGAATCCGGTGAACAGGCCGGGATTCTGGACCTGGGTCTTGAATTGGAATTGAAACGTGACATCGGGAAGGCCATCGTGGTTGTTGTCGATCTTCATTTCATAGAGCACATTGGGATCGAAGGGGAAGTAGTTCGGGCCGTTGCTGGGCTCGAGAAACGGGTCGATGTTCAGAATCAGGATGACTCGATCGGGATGTTCGGGGCTGACGAACGCGAACCAATCGGTGATGTCAGCGGTGTGATCCAGAGCCGTGATGGGGGCCTCGCGATGGCTGGATGCGAACACCGCCGATGGGACGGTGAGCGCCGCCAGCGTCAGGGCAAGGGCAGAGCGCATAAGCGCATTTCGTAACTTCATTAGTTGCTCCTCTAAGGTTTGAAGTGTTCCTTCGAAGGCTTCTACGGGTTGCGGATAGCAACTGGATTTGATTTTCTGAAGAATTTGCTGTGGATGTAGAAACGGGGCGCTAAGAAGATCCAAGACCGAACGGAAGAGAGGCCATGTCACGGCGCGAGCACGCCGGGACGGGGCGGTGCGAAGTCTACTTGCCTCGGCCCTTGGGGCCCTGCGCGATCATATCGAGCGCGATGATCCAGTCTTTGTTCTGCGCGTTGTCCCTGGAGACGGCATAGAGCGTCTTGTGATCGGGACCGCTGAAAGTGACGCTAATGACGTCGCGTGGAGTGGGAATCAAGCCTAGATATTTGCCGTCTGGCCCGATCACTTGCACGCCGGAATTGCTGGTGACATAAAGACGTCCCTGGTCGTCGAATGCGCTGCCATCGCCCCCGAATCCGCTGCCCTGGAGCTTGACGAATTCGCGCTGGTTGGTGAGCGAGCCATCTTTTTGGACATCGAACGCGGCTACCGACATTCCATTTGTGACGTAGAGATGTTTTTCGTCGGGACTCAGAACGATGCCGTTGGTAGAAAGGTTGTCGCCGTACTTAATGACTTTGCCTTGGGAGTCCGAGTGAAAGAGCCCGCCCATGGTGAAGTACACGCCGCCTTTGCTGTCGGCTGTGAGATCGTTGAGAACGCCGCCGATGCAATCGAACGAATCACCGTTATATTTGTTGGCTAGTGTTTTGCGCTTGGGAGACAGCTCCTCGATGGATGCGTTCAGCCCCCGGTTGTTCACGAAGAGAGCACCCTTCGAGTTAATCGCGAGCGCACCGCCGGTATTGGTCTCCACGTAGGCGACGGAAGTCTTGCCGCTTCGATCCAATTTCACGACGGTGCTCTTGTCGTTCTGCGCGATCAGAATTCCGCCGTCTTTGGTAGCCACGATTCCGTCGGCGTTGTTGCCGTCCACTTCCCAAACCTCTTTCCATTGCGCGCCCGCGGCAACTATCCCAGGGATTTCCGTGATTGTCTTGGGGCTAGCGGGCTCAGCGGCGGCGCCGGGTGCCGGTCTTGGAAAAGGTCTGGGGGCCGGCGGCTGCACCTTGCAGGTCTTGAGTACTTCTGGCTCTTTGGAGTCCCGCGCGGCCTGCACTCCGGGTCCGGTGGTGACGCCAGGCGGATTTGGGATCTGGCCCAACGCGGCAATGGCTGCCAGCGCTCCCCACGCAATCGTCTGCATTCTTATTGATTTCATAAGCCTTCCGTTTTTGCGCTCTATTGGCTTGCGGGTGGAATCTCGCGCGACGTGATTTCGTACTTGAAGTTGTCCGGATCCAGACTGTCCAGGCGGCCTTCGTTCGATTCAGCTTGCGGATACATCAGGAAGCCAACGGGTGCGCCAGCGGACCCCGGCAGGGCAACATCGTGCGCGAAGTTGTAAGCCATCCAATTCATCTCCCACGAGCCGAAGAGCCGTCGACGCGCCTGCTTCACCATGCCGTCGTCCAAGGTCCGGTTTCCGGGTGGTTCTTCGAGAATGACTTTCCGTACGTCGGCGGGATCGACAGGCACCCAACCGTAGCCGGCGATATACACCTCGGCGCGGCAGTGTTGTGCCTTGGATATGTTTTCGGTTGCCGTGCCCAAGCTCTTGTACCCGAGTTCCGATTTGGCGATCCGGATGCCGTAGACGTCGCGCGCCGGCAATCCCGCCGCGCGCGCCAGCCCGACATAAAGCGCGTTCAGATCCGCACATTTTCCGCCCAGATCCTTGGATTCCAGCATAAATCGGATATTGCCGATGCCGCAGCCTCGAGTTTTCGGATCTCGAAAGGTATTATCGACGATCCATTCGTAAATTGCGCGCGCTTTTTCCAGGTCGGTGTTCGCGCTACGAGTGATTTCAAGAGCCGTATCTTTAACGATGCCGTCGGTTGGCAGGAGCTTGGTGGGACGGCGAAAATATTCCAGTTCCGCGTGGCCAGTCTTGGAAGCTTGGCCCGGGACCGAAAGATCGACTAAGTAGTTCCTGGTGGCCACTCGACTGGTGAGAGTGAGCACGGGCTTCGCGCCGGACGGAAATTCCGCTGCTATGATTCCCAGACTGTCAGCGGAGCGGGCCTTCACCATCCGGGCGGAGCCACCGTCGGCGCGGAAGCCGCTGGAGATGGTCTTCTGGAACGGTGTATCGCCGACTAACGCGGCAGGCAGCCAGACCCTGGTTGTTCCGGAAGATTTCAGCACTTTGACATGTGTGGTCACTTCGAACGTGCGCCAATTAGGGGAGGTTGCCTGGTCCGCGAGCAGACGCTTAGTTCCTGGAGACGCGAGCGAGGCCGACGCCAGACCAACGGATCCAAGAAAAGTGCGACGGTTCAAAAACATATTCTTTCGGCCATGTTCGATTACGGAGTGACTAGAAACCCATGGAATGCACCGCGCGTGTCTCCATAGGAGCCTACGATATCACCCAGCGAGTTGATGCCGTTGAAGGTTGTTCCGTAGAAGCCCGCGCCCGGGATTCCGAATGTGGTGAATTCTCCATTGGGTTTGCGCAGGAAGGCGCGGGTGTATGGGTTCGGATCAAGGGTGAAGAGGGTGGAGCCGACAACGGCTCCTTCCAAATTTAAGCCGTCCACAAGGGTTGTAATGCCACTCGCGCCCGCGGGCAGAACCGCCGCCGGGACATCCACGGACGTGATTTCGCCGCTCGGAGACCGCAGGAAGCCGTGCTCAAGTTGGAAGGCATCCGTATAGAACCCCGCGATGACTCCCTCTGCGTCGATCTGGGATGGGAAGGTTCCTTCGTTTGGAGATGCGCCAGCGTTCGGGGCATCGAACAAGGTGAATGTACCGTCGGGGGTGCGGAGGAATCCGTGATTCACCCTGGACGCGTCCTGGTAAGAGCCTACGATGGCGCCATCCAGGTTGATGGATGCGGGCGACGTGCCCTGACCGGATTTATGGCCGGCGCCAGGAGCGTCGAACGTGACGATCATGCCGTCGACGCAACGCTCGAAACCGTGGTACGCGCCGGCAGCATCGGTGTAAGAACCGACGATCATTCCCTCAGAGTTGATGCCTCCGGTGTAGGTGGCCGGCGAACCGGGAACGCGGAAAGTGGTGAAGACGCCGTCGGGATAGCGCAGGTAGCCGAAACCCAGATTGCCAGCGCCGTAATATCCCGCGATGACACCGGCCTGATTGATGCCGGTGACGTAGGTGCGCGCAGCACCAGGAACATCGATGGAAATAATGACGCCATTGACGGTGCGCAGGAAGCCGTGGTACGCGTTGCTGGAATCCACGTAATCGCCCGCTATGACGCCGTCGCGAGTAATATGCCCAGGGAAGGTGCCTTGCGGGAAGACATCGCCAGCGCCGGGCGCGTCGAAGAAGACGAGCTTGGGCGGCGTCTGTGCCCAACCGATGGCGGTCAGGAACAGCGTCAGAGTTGCAGCTTTTGCTCGTGTGTGCAATTTCTCAGACTATACCAACTTTGCCGGGACCGGCACTTACCCGGAACCCTGTGGGTTTTCGGCCTAGTACTCTTATTTGGTCCGTAGGTGGTTTTCCTGTTCCAATGCAGGAACGGTTGAGGATATAATCGCACTCATTACTTGGTCGGTCTTGGTTGGCGAAGGCCGCGCACATCTGCTTAGAGGAGAAGACAAATTAATGAGTAGACGCTTAATGATTCTGGGAGCACTGGCCTTCGTACCTGCCTTCGCGCAAGTTCAGGACGAGGCCCCATCGCAAACCACGATGGAAAAGATCGCCCCTCGCCAGTTCGGGCCGGTCCGGGATTTGACGGACCACGGCGACGGCACATCCACCAGCACCAACTGGAGCGGGTACGCGGTGCTAGGTTCGTCCTTTCAATGGGCCAAGGGTTCCTGGGTGGTGCCGACTGCCAATTGCAGCGGCGTGGCGGAAAGATCAATACGCGGCGTTTTGGGTGGGCCTGGATGGATACAGTACCATTCGACCACCGTCGAGCAAACTGGAACCGACTCAGACTGTGTTGGGACAACGCCCAACTACTATGCGTGGTACGAATTTTATCCGAAAGCTTCCTATTGAGATCACCAGCGTCCCGGTGAAGCCGGGCGACCTGATCTCGGCGCTGGTGTATTACAACAGCACCACGGAAAAATTTATCGCTGAGATCATTAACGAGACTACGGGAAAATCCTTTGTCACGAGCTCCGCCGTGGCAGGCGCGGTGCGGTCATCGGCCGAATGGATCGCCGAGGCGCCCTGCTGCACGCTCTCTGGTGGGAATACTGCCATTGTCCGATTTCGGCACGGTGCATTTCGGTAAAGACAGCACAGGGGTAGGCGCCACCAACTGGGCCTTAGACTCCTCGAACGAGGGTGCGATCGGAAGTTTTCCAGCCGTCAACACGATATTGATCGACAAGACGGCGAGCAGAACCAGTCCGCAGACGTCGACGTGCTCCGCGCTATCGAGCGACAAAACCAGCTTCAGCTGTACCTGGGCGCAGTAGCAACCACCCACTAGCCTCTGGCGTAGAATAAACGCGGGGGGGAAAGCTGTGATTCGCACCATCACCGTCGAGCGCGAATACGGCGCGGGCGGCGGCGAAATCGCGAAGAAGCTTGCGGAACGGCTAGGCTGGAAGCTTTGGGACCATGCGCTCACCTCTGAGATCGCGCGCATGGCCGAGGTGGATCCAGCGGTCGTAGAGCGGCTGGATGAGCGCTGCGATTCACTGTTCTACCGGCTCATGAAAGTGTTCATGCGCGGCAGCATGGAACAAAGCCTGGCGGTGCGCGGCATGGATCATTTCGATGCCGACAGCATGGTGGAGTTCATGCAGCGCGTCATCTCCGGAGCCGCGTCTGAGGGCAACTCAGTGATTGTGGGACGTGGCGCGCCGTTTCTTCTGCGCGGGCGTCCGGATACTTTTCACGTGTTTGTTTATGCGCCGCTCGAAGAGAAAATCCGCCGTCTCGGTGAGGCCGGCAAAAGCGAAAGCGAAGCCGTTGACGAAATATCGAACGTGGACCGGCAGCGCGTGATTTTCGTCCGCAGATATTTCGGCATGGAATGGCCGACGCGCCAGCTCTACCACATGATGATCAATTCGACCATGGGCGACGAGGCCGTGATCGAGACGATTCTGAAGGTGATCGACCGGGTGGATGCGCAAAGCATTTTCGCCGAACTGAAATTGGCCGGGCAGGGAAGGAGCTAAGCGGGTCAGCGTGGCGACAGTGGAAGCGCCAGTCGCGAATGCTCCCGCTCCCTGGACTCCGAGCGTAAGCCCGTGGCTGATCGCCGCCACGGTGATGCTGGCGACCTTCATGGAGGTGCTGGACACCAGCATCGCCAATGTTTCCCTACCGCACATCGCGGGCAGCCTTTCGGCGACCGTGGATGAGAGCACCTGGGTACTCACTTCCTATCTCATCTCAAACGCCATCGTGCTGCCGCTCACCGGATGGCTCAGCATGCTGTTCGGACGCAAGCGGCTGTTCATCGGATGCGTGGTGATCTTCACCGTCAGTTCCTTTCTTTGCGGCCTGGCGCCGAATCTTTTTCTGCTCATCTTCTTTCGCGTGCTGCAGGGGGCGGGCGGAGGCGGGCTGCAGCCGATTTCGCAAGCGATTTTGGTGGAGAGCTTCTCGCGGAAAAAGCAAGGCATGGCGATGGCGGTGTACGGGATGGGCGTGGTGGTGGCGCCCATTATTGGTCCCACGCTGGGCGGTTGGATCACGGACAGCTTTTCCTGGCGCTGGATCTTCTTCATCAATGTTCCGGTGGGCGTGGTGGCAATTCTGATGACGATGGCGATTGTTCACGATCCGCCCTATCTGATCCGCAAAACTTTGAAGCAGGGGCTGAAGATCGATTTCATTGGATTGGGGCTGCTGAGCGTGGGCCTGGGCTTTCTGCAAGTGATGCTGGACAAGGGGCAAACGGAGGATTGGTTTGAATCGCGCTTCATTGTTACGTGCGCGGTGATCGGAGTCCTGGGGCTGATCGGGGTGATCGTGTGGGAGCTGCGCCAGAAGGAGCCGCTGGTGGATCTACGCCTGTTCACGCAGCGCAACTACAGCATGGCGACGTTCATGATGTTCGCGATGGGTGTGATCCTCTATGGCACCACGGTTCTGCTTCCCATCCTGGTTCAGACCCTGATGGGTTATACCGCGGAGTGGGCCGGCCTGGTGCTTTCGCCCGGAGGACTGGTCACGCTCTTCGTGATGCCGCTGGTGGGCCGTCTGCTGGCGAAGTTTCAAGCGCGCTGGCTGGTGGTTTGCGGGCTGACGATTCTTGGATTCGGAATGTACCGGCTTTCCCAGTTGAGCCTGCAGACCGGTTTTTGGACGTTTGTTTCGGTCTGGACATTTTCGCGCGCGGGAATGCCGTTTCTATTTGTGCCTATTAATGTGATGGCATTCGCTTATGTGCCGCGCGAGAAGACCAATAGCGCGACGGGATTGATTAATTTAACCCGTAATCTGGGCGGAAGCGTCGGGATTTCTTTGGTGGCCGCCGCGCAGAGCCACATGTCGCAAGTCTCGCAGAATATCCTGGCGAGTAATGTGACGGCTGCGAATCCGATGTATGCCGCGAGGCTACAGAATTTACAGCGAGCGCTGCTGGCGTCGGGATCGGATCCGGTTCAGGCCGGCCATCAGGCCCAGGCGGTGCTATATGGTGAATTGTTGCGGCAGTCCTCGATGGTGGCTTATGTCGACGTGTTCCGGCTGCTGGCGTGGTTGTGCGTGGGGCTGATTCCGCTGATGTTCTTTATGAAGCCCATCAGGCCGGGGGCAGGACCGGCCGGGCCGGTGCATTAAATGTTCAGGCGTCGCTCGCGAGCGTATCGAGACGCAAAAATAAATCAGACGCGCTGCTGAATTCCTTCACCGGGACGATGCGACAGTCGATGAAGATGGGAACCATCGCGCTGCGGCCTTCCCATTCGAGTGTCGGCGTCAAACGGGCGAGTTCAATCATCTGAATTTTGGAGCGCAATTCCTTGTACGATGTGTGCTCGGGCGCCAGGGTGAGAAACGCGCACGGCGCCCAGCGAAACAGGTTGCCGGATTCCTGCAGCGATTGGGAGAGGTGCAGCACTACCTTCTTCAGCACATCGTCGCCGCGCGCGTAGCCGAATTTCGCGTTGATCAGCGCTAGACGTTTTACAACGAAGAGCGCCAGGAAACAATCCTGGGACTGGGTGTGGACCTCTCGCAAATCGGCCTCGGCGCGGGCTCTGGACGGCAGACCGGTCAGCGGGTCCAGAGTATAGACCGGGGCCCGCGGCTGGGGCGCTTCACCTGCGACCTGGCTGATTACTCCCGAAAGGAGTGCCCCGAGTTGCTGGCGCGCCTCCAGAACCTCCGCGTTGTGCTCCATTGCCAGCAATGCGTTGATGGTCTTCGTGAGTTCGGAAACGGCCGCCAGAAGTTCGCCGGGTTTGGGCTGCACTGGTGTGAGCACGGCTAACTCATCGGATGAAAGCCGGTTTGTGTGAGGACTAGGCCGATTGGTACTGGCCTCGGTTTTGGCTATTAAATAGTCTTGGTAGCCCAGTATAATTATGTTATAACTTGCAAAATGCCCTGTATTAGAAGCCGGATTGTTCCCAGCGCCTTTGTGTTCGCTATTTTTGCGCTGGCGCGGTTTGCTTTCGCGCAGTCCTGGACCGAGCTAACGCCGTCCGGTACGCCGCCGGCTGCGCGAGGAGCCACGACCGGTGTATATGATCCAGCCAGCAATCGGATGATCATATTCGGCGGCCGAGACGCCAGCGGCAATAACCGGAACGACGTCTGGGTGCTGGCGGATGCCGACGGCGAAGGGACCACCCCAAGCCGATGGATCAGGTTGATTGCGGACGACGCTGCCGGGTCGCCTCCAGCGCGTTCGGGACATTCGGCGGTCTACGATTCCACCAATAATCGCATGATCATCTTCGGAGGCTGTAGCGCCAACTGCGCGCCGGCGCTGAAGGATGTCTGGGTATTGGCCAACGCCAACGGAATCGGAGGAACTCCCGCCTGGACCCAGCTATCCCCCGGCGCCGGGCCCGCAGCTCGCACCAACGCCGCCGCTGCCTACGACCCGGCAGCCAATGAGTTGATCGTCTTTGGCGGCCAGGACGGAAGCGCTAACCCTTGCTCCACATTTTCCGATACCTGGATCCTCCAATCCGCCAACGGACTCAGCGGTGCGAGCGCCTGGCTGGAATCCTTAGCGTATGCCGCCGTGCCCGCTGGGCAAAATGGCGTGGCGTCATCCTACACCTCAGGCGCGCTGAATTTGTTTGGCGGCACAGGAACGGTCAACGGAACCTGCACGGTGACCAACACCCTTTGGGCGCTCACCGACCCTTCTTTCCAGGTTGTTGGCCAGTTTATTGGGCAAGGCGCGACGCCCCCTGCCCGATCTTTCGCCTCACTTGTTTCCGATGCGGTCACCGGAGAAATGCTTGTGTTCGGGGGCATGGACGCTTCCGGAAACTACTTGAATGACGTCTGGAACTTTTTCGGCGGGTGGTCCCAGTTCACGCCGAAAAACAGTCCCCCACCGGCCAGGAGCGGGCACGCCGCGGCATTGGATTCCACCAGTCAACGAATGATCGTCTTCGGAGGTAGCAGCGCAAGCGGCGTCCTGAACGATACCTGGGTATTGTTCGCGCCAGGCATTTCCGGACCGACGTGTACCGCCACTTCAGGCCCTCCGAATATTGTGAGTAGCGAGGGCATTGCCGAGCAAACGGGCGACGTGGTGCTGAGTTGCACTGGCGGTACGCCCACCCCTCCAGGAGAACCGGTTCCGGAGTACTGGATTACATATACGTTGAATACCGATGTTACCAGCCGTCTTTTGTCAGGAACCACCGGGCTGTCCGAGGCCCTGCTGTTCATCGACGATCCATTTCCGGCAAACCCCGTTCCATCGGATCTCCTGCCGGCTCCCTCCCAGCCGCCGCAGATTCTCTGCACGCCTCTTGGCGCGGACTGTACGGCGACCGGCACTGGCGGCGCGCCGAGCCCCTACCAGACTCAACCTAACGCCTTCGCCGGGAAACAGGACGGCGCAGCCACGCTTTACTGGAAGGTCCCGATCGATCCTCCGGGTCCGAACTTCACTCGTATAATTCGCATCACCAACGTGCGAGCCAATGCGTCGCTACTGGGGGTGCCGTCAGGAGCAAATTTGGTGCAAGCCACCGTGGGAATCCAAGGCTACAATCCATTACCGCTGGCCGGCCCGCAGCAGGTGGTGGCAGTCGCGGTGCCTCCACTCCTGACGAGCGTAGCCTCAAGCGCTCCCATCTCGCAATGCGATCCTCACAACGCCGTTCTCCTGGGAGGGTCGGGCGCCGCCGCGTTCGACTTCAGCATGCAGGCGACGGAAGCCTTTTCCCAGGACTTCAAGTACCGCAACTACGGAACCTTTCTTTCAGGACCGGTGTTCCCTCCAGTGCTCGCGGAACAGAACGTGCCCGGCTACCAATACTTCACGGAGACCGGCTTCTACTCTCCCAGCTTGTTCACTACCGCTCCGGGACTCGGTTTGGCGTTCTTCGGCACGCGCATACTGGTCTTACTTGGTCCCGTGAGCGCCGGTACAAAACTGTTCGTCCCGACAACAATCACGCTCACAGGCGAATATGGGGAGGGCACACCTGTCGGGCAGCTCCAACTGATCCAGGCGAATCAGTACGGAAACTCCGCGGCGGGCTACGAACCCGTCGCCTCCACCGCGATGGTTGGCGCGACTCCGGTTGCCGAGGCGTACGCTTCCGGATCGACGGCCTACGCGGTTTACGAAGTGATCAACGCTAGCCCGGCGGTGCTCGAAACAGCCACGATTCCGGTTGCCGTAGCGTTTATCGAGGAACCTTCTGCTGGAGTGGTGAATGCGACCACATCGCTTGCTCCGCTCAGCACGGTCGGAACCGCGAGTGAATCGGCCTCGATCCCGCGGTTTGCGAATTTTTCTTCGGCGCAGGGAGCGTATTCGATCACGAGTTGTCAACCCTGATTGGCGAAGACTTGCGAGCGTTCAAAGCGCGCGGTGAACCAGAACCGGGAGCCTTTGCCCGGCTCGCTGTCCACGCCCACGCGGCCGCCCATCAGCTCGATGAGTTGCTTGCAGATCGCGAGGCCCAGCCCGGTGCCGCCATACTTGCGCGTGATGGATCCGTCGGCCTGCACGAATGGTTGAAATAGTCGCGATAGCGCGTCCGGTGAGAGTCCGATGCCGGTGTCCTGAACTTCAAACAAGAGCCCCGCGCCGTTTTCCGAGCTCTCCGTGACTTTCACGCGCACGGCCACTTCGCCGCTCTCGGTAAACTTGATGGCGTTGGCCACCAGGTTGAGCAGCACCTGGCGAAGGCGTGCCGGATCGCCCCGCAATACGCCGCGCGCATCGTCAGAAACCGAGGCGTTCACCGCCAGCCCTTTGCCTCGGGCGCGGCCAGAGACCAGTTTCAGCACCTCGTTGAGCACGTCGGCGGGGTTGAAATCCACCACTTCCAGTTGAAGCTTGCCCGCTTCTATTTTGGACAGATCCAGAATGCTGTCGATAATTTCGAGCAGAGCCTCGCCGGAACGAAAGGCCGTCTCGGCGTAATCGCGCTGTTCCGGATTGAGATCGGTATCGAGCAGCAGCTCAGTCATCCCGAGGACGCCGTTCATGGGCGTTCGGATCTCATGGCTGACGTTGGCCAGGAACTGGCTCTTGAGGCGCGTGGCTTCCTGCGAGACTTTCACGGCCTGCGCCAGGTCACGATTCTTGCGCTCGATCTCGTGCGCGTATTCGAGCAGTTCGGCTTGCGCCCGCATACGCTCCAAAGCGTAACGAATGGAACGCTCGAGCAACCGCGCGTCCAGTTGCCCCTTTACCAGGTAATCCGCGGCGCCGGCTTTCATGGCTTCAACGTCGGTCTCCCAGTTATCGTTGCCGGTCAGCAGAATGATAGGCGCCTTGCAGCCACGCGCCAGCGCTTCGCGCAGCAGTTGCAGGCCGTCGGAATGGCCCAGATGATAGTCGAACAAATAGACGTCGTGCTGATTGCGCTCGATGGCTTCGAGCGCGCCTTCATAGGTGGGCGACCAATCCAGTTGGACTCGGGGACGGCCGATGCGCAGCAGCAGATCGCGCGTCAGGACATAGTCGTCCTCATCATCGTCGGCGATGAGGATTCTGAGCGCTCGAGTGTCCGGGTCGGGGACTGTAGGGTCGTTAGGCGGCCTCATCCTGGGCGCTGCTCGGCGGCAGCTCTACAACTTCGAACCAATACTTGCTCAAAGTTTTTGTGATGTCGACCAGTGAGTCAAAAGTCACCGGTTTGATGATGAACGAATTGACACCCAGGTCGTAAGAGCGAAGGATGTCCTCTTCGGCTTTGGACGTAGTGAGCACCACCACGGGAATGGAGCGCAGGCGCGGGTCGGCTTTAATCTCCTGCAGCGCCTCACGGCCGTCTTTCCTCGGCATGTTCAGATCCAGGAGAATCATGCCCGGCAGCGGCTGGCCTTCGAGGTGCGTGTACTTGCCCGCGCGCCGCAGGTATTCGAGCAGCTCTTCGCCATCTTCGACAAAATGCAACTCGTTCACCAGCCGGTTCTCGTCCCAGGCCTCTTTCACCAGCATGCGATCTTCTGCGTCGTCGTCGGCGTAGAGAATGGTGATGGGCTTCCCAAATCGACTCATAGTGGTTCTCCTTGTGCGGGTTGCGGCAGCAGGATAACGAATTTCGCGCCCGCGCCCGGCGTGCTGTTGGCGGTGATCACGCCGCTGTGCCGGTCCACGATCTTGCGGCAGATGGCGAGGCCGATGCCGGTTCCTTCGTATTCGGCGCGGCCATGCAGGCGCTGAAAGATTTGAAAAATGCGATCGCGGTACTTTTCGTCGAAGCCGATGCCGTTGTCTTCGACGGTAATTTGCCAGCCGGATGCGCCGTTTTGGAGCGCGTGGATTTCGCTCGAGATCTTAACCACCGGCTTTTCGCCCGGCTTGCGGAACTTGATGCCGTTGCCAATGAGGTTCTGGAAGAGCTGCGCCATCTGTCCGCGATCTCCGAAGATCACCGGCAGCGCGCCGATGTCCACCTGGCCGCCCGCGTCCTGAATGCGCATTTCGAGATCGGAGACCACGGTGCGTGCTACGTCGCCCAAATCCACCGAGGCGAAAGGCTTGGAATTGCTGGTTACGCGCGAGAGGCTGAGCAGATCCTGAATCAAGACTTGCATGCGAGCCGCCGCATTTTGCATGCGGGATAAATAGTCGAGACCTTCCGGACCAAGCCCGGCTTCGTACTTGGTTTTCAGGCGATCGCCGAAGGCCTGGATCTTGCGCAAGGGCTCCTGCAGATCGTGCGAGGCGACGTAGGCGAATTGCTCGAGCTCGGCGTTAGAGCGTGCCAGTTTATCGGCTTGTTCCAGCAAAGTCATTTGGGCGCGCTTACGTTCGGTGATGTCGAGCAGGAAGGTGCGCAGACCAGTAGCGCGTCCGTCTGTATCGCGGATGCGCTTTTGATGAATCTCCATGATTACCGAACTGCCATCGCGCCGTTTGTATTCGCGCTCCAGCGGAACCAGGGGCTTATCGTCGGCGATACGCTGCAGCAGACCGGCGCGGGTCTTTTCGCGGTCTTCGGCGGCCATAAAATCCCAAATGGGGTGTCCAACCATCTCTTCAGCCGAGAATCCAAACAGGTCGCACTCGGCTTGATTGACGCAGAGAATCACTCCATTGCGATCCACTTCGTGACAGGCGACGGGCGCGTCCTCAAACCAGCTTTTGAAATGCCGCTCGCTGTCGTGGACTCTTTGCTCCAGGCTCTGACGATCGAGCAATTGAAGCGATTCCGGGGCGTCGAGTGGCGGGAGGCCGGAGCTGACATAGCTGGCCTGCATGTTCAAACGCAACCCTCCTGTTCTGGTTTACAGCTATGCCTGGAATTTCGGCAGTTGTATACAGGAACTTTATAGGGGTCAACAGCTTCCAGGGACGGGCTAAGCCGCTGTGCTGGTAAGCATCAATTGATAATGCCGGCGATAGTGGCGATAGGATGCGAGCAGCGTGAGCAGCATCAGAACGGCGGCGCCGCCCATGGTGATGGAAAGCGAATAGCCGATCATTTTGCCGTTGTGGAACAAATAATCGTTGAACACACCCGGCAGCAGCGGGCCAAGGGTGAGGCCGCCGATATTGAGGACAAACAAATAGAGCGCCGACACGACGCCGCGAACCTGATTGGGAAAGATGCGCTGCAAGGCAGCCGCTGAAATGCCCATCGGCAGGGCGAGACAGAAAACGCCCGCGTAGAGCAGTGCGAGAGTCCAACGGACGTCGGGGAGCAGAGTGCCGATGGGTAACAGCAGGATGGTGCCGATGGCGCCAATGACCATCACGCGCATGGGCGCTTCGTCCAGCCCGCGCCGCTGCCAGCGGTCACTGAGACGGCCGCCGGTGTACATACCTCCGCAGCCCGCTATCAGCAGGATGGCCGCCAGCGCCTTGCCGGATTGGCCGGGCGTCCAACCGTGCACGCGCAAAAAGTATGTGGGTCCCCAGGAGATGAGCGCATAGTTGGCCATGGATTGAAAGACCATGGCCAGCGATATGCCACCCACGGATTGCCAACGGATGCGCATTTGTCCGAATGACTGGGCGAAGCTCACGCGCGCTACTTCGCCTTGCGCGCTTCGCAGCATATTGCGGCGCAGCGGTTCCTTGATGGTGTACACCAGCAGCGCGAACAGCAGGCCCGGCAGGCCGACGATCAGGAACGTGACGCGCCAGGACGCGATGGTGCCGAGCAGGGGCAGTGTGACGGTGTGAATGCGCGTCATGGTATCCACCACCACGCCGCCCACCAGAAGCGCCAGGCTGGATCCGAGAAAGACACCCATGTAATAGACGCTGATGGCGACGCCCAACCGCTCAGGCGGAAAATAATCGGAGATCAGCGAGTATGCTGCGGGCGAGAGTCCCGCTTCACCCACGCCGACGCCGATGCGCGTCAGGAATAGCGACCAGAAACTTTTCGACGCACTACAGGCGCTGGTGAAGAGGCTCCAAACCACCACGCCGGCAGCGATCAGATTGCGGCGGCTGCGCGTGTCCGCCATACGGCCGAGGGGCAGACCCATGATGGTGTAGAACAGCGCGAACGAGAGACCTTGCAGCAAGCCGATGCGCGTGTCGCTGATGCCGAGGTCGCGCTTGATGGAGCCGACCAGCAGGCTGAGGATGGTGCGGTCGACGAAAGACAGCATGTAGAGCGCGGTCAAGATGATGACCACGTACCAGGCGTAGGCCAGGCTGGTGGCCGGCTGGTTGGAGGACTTACTGGGCGCTGAGGCCGGGGTCATAATAGAGTTCTCATGCGATCCGTCATCGCGTACTATATCCTAATCGTGGGCTGCGGGGTGTGCCGGGCCCAGTACGTTCCCGCGATGCTGGAGGCGGACCATGCGTTCGTTCGGGCCGTAGATGCGGCGGACCGGCCGGCGTTGGATGGACTTCTCGACCGCGATTTTACCTGGACGGATTTTCAGGGAAAGACGCTGAGCGACATTCCCGCGGATTTGCAGGTGGCGAGAAAACCAGGAGAGTTGAAGCACTTCACGTACGGTGAACTGGGAGACGTGCAGGAGAACCTGGGGCGCATGCACGTGCTGCGCATCTGGGTAAGACGCGGCGGCGGATGGAAGATCATCGTCTATCAGGAAGTGATGTCGAGAGATGCGCCTCCGTCTTTTGCGCCGGGGGCGGGGAAGGATTGTGAGAACCCGTGCAAGATGGTCCCGTATCAAGCGAAGAGTGCGGCCGAGCAGCAGGTGGTGACGGCGTATTCGAAACTCGAAACGGCGGCGATGGCTCACAATTCGGCCGTCTTTGCGACGCTGGTGGCGGATGAATTTGTCGCGGCCAGCTCGAATAGCAACAAACTTTACGATAAGCGCGGCCGCATGGACGATTTCGATCACGCGAAGATGGCGGGAGTGGCGCCCACGCCGCTGGTCACGGCGACCATGTTCGATTATGGCGACGCGGTGTTGATGAGATCCGAGCATAAGCCCGATCGCGGGAAGCCGCTGCACGTCACTCGGGTATGGGTGAAGCGCAACGGAAGCTGGATGGAAAGCTTGAGCTATCAAACGTCCGTTGTTGAAGAAAAAGATGTAAAGTAGGCCCATGGCAAGTCGAAGAGAATTTCTGCATGCAGGATTGGTAGCATCCCTTTTGCCCGTCGGGATCCAAGCGAATGAGTCGGCGGCCCAAGGTGCGGCTCCGCAAGATCCGACTTCGCAAGATTTGGCGCCGCGCGTTTCCTATTACAAGGTGATCTTTGACGAACGATTTCCGGCCAGCGTGGCGTTCGCCGAGATTTGGAAAGCGGGAGGCGCACCGGTACATGCCATCCGTGGCGACATCACCGATCTCTGGTTCCACGATCTGGACGCTCAGTGGAAGAAGCAGCCGGTGGCGATTGCAGGCTTGACCGCGCATGGTCCGTTATTCTGCCTGGAGCGATTGGCGTGGGATCACGGGATGCGCGTGGTTTCGCGCGTAGAACAGGGGAGCCGGGACCAGGACGGCGAGCCGCTGATCTCGTGGGTCATCGAGTTAAAAAGAGCTTCGAAGGAGCGTGCCTGACATGCTGCCGCCCGGTGTAAATGCAAAAGATTTCGCGGACGCCGTGAAGCAGTTTGAAGGCGCTACCGGCAAAGAGTGGGTCTTCACCAGCGATGAAGACGTGGCGCTCTATCGCGACGCGTATTCGCCGTTCTGGGGCGAGCCGGAAGAGCGCGTGGCTTCGGCCGCGGTGGCGCCTGCCAAGGTGGAAGAAGTGCAGGCGGTAATGAAGATTGCCAATGAATATAAGATTCCGGTGTATCCCATCTCCACCGGAAAGAATCTGGGTTACGGTGGTTCGGCGCCGAATCTATCGGGCAGCGTCGTGCTGGACCTGAAGCGGATGAACCGCATTCTGGACGTGAGCGAGCGAAACCACTCGGCACTGGTGGAACCGGGCGTCAGCTACTTCGACCTGTACCGCTACATCCAGGAACGCAAGCTGAAGGTGTGGGTGGACGTTCCCGATCCTGGCTGGGGCAGCCCGGTGGGCAATTCGCTGGATCATGGCGGCGGATATCTGCAGCCGATGTATCGCAATCATTTCGATTCGCATTGCGGAATGGAGGTCGTTCTTGCGAATGGCGACCTGATGCGTACGGGGATGGGCGCTATGCCTGGCGCCGAAACCTGGCAGCAATATAAATTCGGGTACGGACCCTGGGTGGATGGCATGTTCTCGCAATCCAACTTTGGGGTGGTCACCAAGATGGGTTTTTGGCTCATGCCGGAGCCGGATGCTTATCTCACCGGCACTGTGACGGTGCCGAGATACGAAGATCTGATCCCCATGATCGACATCCTGACGTTCCTCGAGAATTCGGGTGTGTCGAATGGGATGCCGGGTTTGGGAAGCCCGATCCTGGGAGGCTTCATGATGCCGCCGCGCGCTCCGGAAGTGACTGCTCTGCTCGAAAAGAACGGCGTAGCTTCACCCGAAGTGCACAAATACGCGCAGGACAAAGGCGTTCCGTTCTGGAGCTGCACCGTTAAATTCTATGGGCCGGCCAAAGCGATCCGGGCTCAATGGGAGTATGCGCAGGAGAAGTTTTCGGCGATTCCGGGGGCCAAGTTCAAGGACGACGAGTTCTATAAGTTCCCTCTGACGCCGGATCAGTTCGACAAAGTCCATAAGCCGGAGATGGGCATTCCGAGCCTGGAAATGTTTTCCATCGGCGCGAGATCGCCATTCAATCCAACGCCCGGTAACGGCCACATCTGGTTTTCGCCCATCATCCCCCGAACGGGCGAAGCGGTGCTCGAAGCCAACAAGGTGTTCGCTCAGGCCGCGAAGGATTTTGGCTTGCCGCTGCTCTCCTTCAGTTTGCCGACCACATATTGGATGCGCGCCTTCATCTTCCTTTTCGGCTTCCCGATCACGCACGACGTGGCCATCAACAAAAAGAATCGCGAGAATTTCAAACAGATTGTGCGCGTGGCGGCGGAACATGGATGGGGAGAGTATCGAACCGCTCCCGCGTTTCAGGACGAGGTGATGAACACGTATTCGTTCAACAATCACGCGCTGCGGCGCTTCCATGAAACGGTGAAGGACGCGGTGGATCCCAACGGCATTATTTCGGCCGGGCGTTACGGGATCTGGCCCAAGCATCTGCGAGGGACCAAAGCATGAGGTTGCTCATTTTTCTCGCATTGGTGGGCTGCGCATTGGGCGCCGACCAGGCCACCATTCAAAAAGGCGAAAAGGTCTTCGACTATTGGTGCGCCACTTGTCACGGGGCCGGTGCGCTGCCAGGCACGGTTGCCTTACGCGTGAAATACAAAGGCGAGAAACCGGCCATGCTCAGCGAACGCACCGATCTTACTCCGGCGGTAACGAAAATCTTCGTGCGCAAAGGCGTTTCCATCATGCCTTTCTTCCGCAAGACCGAGGTGAGCGATGCGGATTTGGATGCTATCGGCGCCTACCTGGCGCGGAACAATAAGACTGCGAGCCGCTGAAGCCTTGCAAGTGACCGGCTAATTTAAGTCTGGAGTTTGCAGCAGCGGATTGTGCCAGGCGCGGGTGCGCACATGGGTCCGCGACTTGATGCGCCAAACGGCCGCTGTCTTGACATAGACGTCTTCATATCCGCCATCGCGGGTTATGCTTCCGGGACCTTGCACGCCGAGCATGATCAAGTAGACTCGCCCGGTTGCTCCCTCGGGCGTAGGAGTGATCACGTGATTCACCGCCAGATGGCTCCAACCGTTCCAGGCTACAGGCCCGTCACCGGGCGTTGCGGTGGGTCCTTTGACTGGACGCTTGCAGCCGAACGATCCGCCGCCCACTACTTCGGCCAGCTTCTCGCGCCCTTGCGCCAGAATGAGACCGCCCTTGGCGAAACCGTCGGGCGAGAACTTGTCGATGAAGACGCCGTCGGGGGTGTAAAGATCGGCGTAGTCGTAGCCGTTGTTGGAGCAGGTATCAATGGTCTGCCCGTAGCGATTGGCCAATTGCTGGATCTGGATGTAATCGAGAGCCGTGAGGCTGGAGCTTTTGGCTTGAAGCATGAATACCGCGATCGTCAAAGCCACGCCGAGCGCCAACGCGGTTGCTTTCCACTTCCACATAAGAAGGATCTCCTTGACTGCTTGCGAATTCTGAATTCTGAATTCTGAATTCTGCTTTCTGCATTCTGTCTTAAGTCTTCTTTGCATGCAAGATTCTCTGAGTGGTAACATGGTGCCATATCAGATCGGCCAGGAGGATTTTGGCAGTGCAAAGTACCGAAATTAAATCGAAAACCAGCACTTCGGACGATTCCCAAACGGGCCGCACGCTGCTGAACTTGCGGGGAATGTTGTTACGGGGAGATTTTCAACCGGGCGAGCGAATTTCCGAGCTTCCTTTGGTGGCGCGTCTGGGTGTTTCGCGAACTCCCATTCGCCTGGCTCTGGATCGGCTGGCGCATGAGGGCTTGCTCGAGGCGTCGCCGACGGGTGGATTTGTGGTTCGAGCCTTCACCATCGAAGACGTGTGGGACGCAATTGAGACACGCGGTGTGCTGGAAGGCGCGGCTGCGCGGCTGGCCGCCGAACGTCTGGAGCACGCGAGCGAACTTACTCTATTGCGCGAATATCGCGACGAAATGGATGCGATGATCCGGCAGAAAAGCGACCCGAACCAGTTCGCCGAGCCGGATATCGAAACTTTCGCGCGCTATTTGGATCTGAACGAGGCCTTTCACTCCGAGATCGTCACGCTATCGAAGAGCTCCATGCTGCGGCGGGCGTTGGGGCAGGTAACATCGGTCCCGTTTGCGTCGCCCAGCGCGCTGGTGTACATCCGCGCGAAGCTGCCGCGCGCGCCCTATATGTTTGCCGTTTCCCACGAACAACACCGCTCCATTGTCGACGCCATCGAGCACCGGCAAGGCACCCGCGCGGAAGCATTGGCTCGGGAGCATTCGCGCATGACCAGACATAATGTGGAAAGCGCGCTCACTGACACCAGCATCCTGAGTGGTGTGCCGGGTGCGTCGCTGATTCGGATTCCCGCAGCAGTATAATAACGGCTTCCGCTGCCTGGCGGTGGGGCGCACGCTTTAGTCTGCGCCGGACCGGGGAGACAACCATGAACAACCTTGTAAATCTGACGACGCAAGATGGCGTCGCTGTGATCACCATCAATAATCCGCCGGTAAACGCGCTCAGCCCGGGGGTTCCCCAAGCTCTGCTGGCCGCTTTGGATGTCGCCGAGGAGGATCCCTCGGTTCGCGCCATCGTCATCATCGGTGGTGGAAGAACATTCATCGCCGGTGCGGACATCAAGGAGCTGGAACTGGCGGCGTCGGGGCGGGGAAGCGGCCCGCCGGAATTTCACGCCACCCTGGCGAGCATCGAAGATACCAGCAAGCCGGTGGTAATGGCGATCCACGGGACTGCGCTGGGCGGCGGCCTGGAGGTAGCGATGGCCGGGCATTATCGCGTAGCGGTTGCTGACGCGCAGGTTGGCCAGCCTGAAGTGAATTTGGGAATTATTCCCGGGGCCGAAGGCACGCAGCGATTGCCGCGCCTGGTGGGTGTGGCCGCGGCCATCGATCTATGCGTTTCCGGCAAACCGGTTCGCGCGCCGGAGGCGTTGAAGCTGGGTGTGATTGACCGGCTGATTGAAGGCGACTTGCTCTCTGGCGCCGTAAAATTCGCCAAGGAAATCGCCGATCAAGGCGGCAAACTTCGCAAGACACGCGAGCAGAACGATAAGCTGGGCACTGAGTTCGTGGACGCTTCTATTTTCGCGGCTGGGCGCGATCAGGCGCGCAAGACGCGACGCAACATGCTGGCGCCGCTCAAGGCAGTGGATGCCATTGAAGCCGCCGTGAATCTGCCCTTTGACGAAGGCTGCCGGAAAGAGCGCGAAATCTTCGAGGAGTGCATTGCGTCCGATCAGGCGCGCGCGCTGATCCATGCCTTCTTCGCCGAGCGCGCGGTCTCAAAGATTCCCGATATTCCAAAGGAAACGGCGATCTACAACATCCGCCAGGCGGCCATTATCGGCGCGGGAACCATGGGCGGCGGCATCGCGATGGCGTGCGCCAACGCAGGCATTTCCGTTGTGCTGAAAGAAGTGGAGCAGGCGGCGCTCGACCGAGGCATGGCGACCATACGCAAGAATTACGAGAATTCCGTCAAAAAGGGCCGCTTTACACAGGAAGTAATGAATCAGCGGATGGCGCTGATCCATCCCCAGCTCACTTACGACGGTTTCGATCAAGCCGACCTCATCATCGAAGCCGCTTTTGAAAGTATGGAGCTGAAAAAGCGGATTTTCGGCGAGATGGATAAAATCGCGAAGCCGGCTTGCGTGCTGGCGTCCAACACTTCCACGCTCGATATCGATGAGATTGCTTCCGTGACCTCGCGGCCGGGCATGGTGATCGGGCTGCATTTCTTTAGCCCGGCGAACGTGATGCGGCTGGTGGAAATCGTGCGCGGGAAGGCCACCAGCAAGGAAGTGGTGGCGACGGCGCTGGCGCTCGGGAAGAAGCTCAGCAAAGTGGGTGTAGTGGTGGGGAATTGCCGGGGCTTCGTCGGCAATCGGATGATGCTGCCTTACATGCGCGAGGCGCAGTTCTTAGTGGAGGAAGGCGCGACGCCCGAACAAGTGGATCGCGCTCTCACTAACTTCGGCATGGCGATGGGCATTTTCGCCGTCGACGATATGGGCGGCATCGATCTGGCGTGGCGCGTCCGACAGGAGTACAAGCATTTGGAAAAGCCCGGTATGCGCATGCCCATCGTGCTTGAAAAGCTGTTTCATCTGGGCCGATATGGACAGAAGACGGGCGCGGGCTGGTATCGCTATGACGAAAATCGCAAGCCGATCGCGGACGCGGAAGTTCACGCTCTCATCGAAAAAACCGCGACTGAGGGAGGCATCCCGCGCAGGCATATCACGGACGAAGAAATTATCGAGCGCTGCATTTACATCATGATTAATGAGGGCGCGAAGATCCTTGAAGAAGGCTACGCGCTGCGCGCCGCGGATATCGACGTGATTTATCTCACCGGCTACGGTTTTCCGGGCTATCGTGGAGGCCCCATGTGGTATGCGGATACGGTTGGCTTGAAGAAGGTTCGCGACCGGATCGTCGAATTCCATAAAGAGCACGGCGAATTCTGGGAACCGGCGCCGCTGCTCACTAAGCTGGCGAATGAAGGCGAGACGTTTGCGGCGTATGATGCGGCACGGGAACAGGTTGTCGCGGTCGCTTAGATGACCTCGGCACCTAGTAGCAAACGATATCTATCGGCTCCGGTGCGCCAGGTGCGCTTTCCTCCCGCGGATGTGGAGTCGTCCATCAGACCCGATGGTTCCGTTCTGGTGCGCCCGAAATATCCGCTGGGCCCTTATTCCGATAAGCTGACCGAACGGTTGGATCACTGGGCCAGCTCGACGCCCGATCGCGTGTTCCTGGCTGAAAGAGACCGCAATGGCGAATGGCGTATCGTTACCTACGCGCAGATGCGTGCGTCGGCTCGGAATGTGGCGGAAGCGTTGCTCCAACGGCCGCTGTCCAACGAACGCCCGATCGCGATTCTTTCCGGCAACGATATCGAGCACGCGGCACTTGCATTAGGATCGATGTACGCGGGCATTCCCTTTGCCCCCATCTCGCCGGCCTATTCGCTGGTCTCGTCCGATTTCGGCAAGCTGCGACTGATTTTCGACATTCTTACACCGGGGCTGGTATTTGTTTCGGCCGCTGCGCCATTTCGCAAAGCGATCGAGGCGGTGTTGCCGCGCGATGCCGAACTGGTGGTGAGCGGCGATCCCGGATTGCTGCGCGCGACGCCATTCTCGATGCTGGAAAATAGGGCTGCCACGGAAGCCGTGGATCGCGCTCACGCCGCGGTTGGTCCCGATACCATAGCGAAGTTCCTTTTCACTTCTGGATCGACAGGCTCGCCCAAAGGCGTCATCAACACGCAGCGCATGCTGTGCAGCAATCAGGAAATGGTGCGAACCATGCTGCCGTTCGTCGTGGACGATCCGCCGGTGCTGTGCGACTGGCTGCCTTGGAACCACACCTTCGCGGGTAATCACGATTTCGGATTGGTGCTGTACAACGGCGGATCTTATTATATTGATGACGGGCGGCCGACCGCGGGGGCGATTGAGGCTACAGTTCGGAATCTCAAAGACGTCCAACCGAATATATTCCTGAATGTGCCGCGCGGCTTCGAAATGATTCTGCCATTTCTGCGCGACAGCCGCGAGTTTCGCGATCGATTCTTTGAGAAGCTGCGCCTGATGTATTATGCGGGCGCGGGTCTGTCGCAGCCGGTTTGGGATGAGCTGCAGGAGCTGGCGGTGGAATCCTGCGGCGAGCGCATCTTGATGTATACCGGGCTGGGCTCTACAGAGACAGGCCCCTCGGCCATGTTCCCGTATTGGGAGGAAGATCGCGCCGGACACGTGGGCCTGCCGGCTCCAGGCGTGGAGCTGAAACTGGTGAAGGCCGG
Organism: Bryobacterales bacterium; assembly: GCA_963781905.1. Taxonomy (GTDB): domain Bacteria; phylum Acidobacteriota; class Terriglobia; order Bryobacterales; family Bryobacteraceae; genus Palsa-89. Next base: position 991,861 of record CAWAHZ010000010.1, on the reverse strand, counting down.
CCAGAAAACTGAAGCGCGCCTGCGCAGCCCGAGTATCACACCCGGCTATTGGCGCCAGCCCGAACTCACTCGCGCGGTGTTCGATGAGGAAGGCTTCTATTGTCTGGGAGACGCGCTCGTGGCCGTCGATCCCGGAGATCCGGGCAAAGGGTTCATCTTCGACGGCCGCATTGCAGAGGATTTCAAACTTGCCACTGGCACCTGGGTGAGCGTGGGACCGCTGCGCGCCAAGTTCCTCGGCCACTGCGCGCCCTATCTGCGAGACGTGGTTTTTGCCGGACATGACGGCCCTTACGTGGCGGCGCTGATTTTTCCGAATGTAGAGGCGTGCCGGGCGCTGGTAGCGGGCGGGACGGACGCAGATGTAATTCGCAGCGAAAGAGTGCACGCGAAATTCCAGAAGCTGCTCGGCGAACTCGCCGCATCCGGTACCGGCAGTTCCAACCGCGTGGTGCGCGCCATGTTGATGGAAGAACCGCCGTCCATTGACAAGCATGAGGTGACCGATAAAGGCTCGTTCAATCAACGTGCGGTGCTCACCAATCGTGCCGCGCTGGTGGAGGAACTATACGCACCCGAGCCGCCGGCCAGAGTGATCGTAATCTAGGAAGAGAATGAAACTTGAAAATCTAGTTGCTATCGACACGCACGTCCACATTGAGCCGGAACCGACCGGCAATGCGGCAGAAGAAGCCGCCCGCAAGTATTTCGGCAACACCGGCGTCAGTTATGGCCGCAAAGAATTGGCGGACTACTATCGGTCGCGGAACATCGGCTGCGTGGTCTTTTCGGTCGACGAGCGGCTCACCGGACGGCCGCAGGTTCCCAACGACGAAGTAGCCGCCTTCGCCGCCGAGAACAGCGACATCGTCATGGCCTTCGCGAGCGTGGATCCGATGCGCGGGCCGGATGCGGTGAAGGAAGCGCGCCGATTGATCGCCACGGGCGGCATTCGCGGCTTCAAGCTGCATCCTCCTCTGCAGCAGTTTCATGCCAACGATAAAGCCGCGTACCCGTTCTACGAAGTGGTGGCTGAAGCGAAGCTGCCCGTAATTTTTCATACCGGGCACAGTGGTATCGGCACTGGCATGCCGGGCGGCGGTGGGGTGCGATTGAAATACGGGCATCCGATGGATATCGACGATGTGGCGGTGGATTTTCCCGACATGCCGATCATCATGGCGCATCCCTCGTTCCCGTGGCAGGACGAAGCGATTTCGGTCTGCCTGCACAAACCGCAAGTCTATATCGACCTTTCCGGATGGTCGCCCAAATATTTTTCGCCCATCCTGATTCAGTACGCGAACACGCTGCTGAAGAAGAAAATGCTGTTCGGCTCGGATTATCCGCTGATCACGCCGGACAGATGGCTGACGGATTTTGCCGGGATCGCGATTCGCGATGAAGTGCGGCCGCTCATTTTGAAGGAAAACGCCGCGCGTCTATTTTCGCTAAGCTAGCGGAATGCTTCGACCGACGCTCGTACTTCTTTCCATCCTGATGGCGACGCTGACTCTCAATGCTCAGACGCGGCCTCGCGCGCGGGACCTGCAGGTGCCTTTCGACGGGAATCCAGGCCCGCTCAACGCCATCACCGATGTTCCCGGGATCGCGGTAGGGCACACCACGCTGATTTCGGGAGAAGGCAAACTGCAACAAGGTGTGGGCCCGATTCGTACTGGCGTGACCGCCATCCTGCCGCGGGGGAGCAATCCAGCTCCGGTATTCGCTGGATACTACTCACAGAACGGCAATGGCGAAATGACCGGCATGGCGTGGGTGGAAGAGTCCGGATTCGCGGAAGGGCCGCTCGCCATCACCAACACACACAGCGTGGGGGTGGTGAGGGACTCCGTCATCAAATGGCAGGTGAGTGAGGCCGCCAAGGGGCATCGCACGATGCCACTCTGGTCGCTTCCGATCGTGGCGGAAACCTGGGATGGATTCCTGAACGACATTAACGGCTTTCACGTGAAGGAAGAGCATGTTTTCGCGGCGCTCAACGGTGCAAAATCAGGCGCGGTTCCCGAAGGCGCGGTGGGCGGCGGAACCGGAATGGTCTGCTATGGTTTCAAGGGCGGCATCGGGACTTCATCGCGCAAACTGGCGGATGCGGCCGGTGGTTATACGGTCGGGGTTTTGGTGCAATGCAATTGCGGGAGGCGGCAACAGCTCCTGATTGCCGGCGTTCCGGTGGGCAAGGAAATCGGGGGCCAAGGTCCTTACGGTATGAACATTGCGCCGAGCGGGCAGGAGCTGGGATCGATCATCATCATTGTCGCAACGGACGCTCCTTTGCTGCCCAATCAGCTCAAACGGCTGGCGCGGCGCGCCACCATGGGATTGGCCAGGACGGGTTCCATCTCAGGGAACGGCTCCGGTGATCTGTTTCTCGCTTTCTCCACGGCGAATGAAACTGCCGCCGAGCAAGGTGGGAAAGATACCGTGAAGGACGCCAAGATGCTGCTGAACGAAGCGATGGATCCGCTCTTTGAGGCCACCGTGGAGGCTACGGAGGAATCGATCGTAAATGCCATGGTGGCAGCCGACACAATGACCGGAATTGAAGGTCGAACCGTTATGGGCTTACCCCACGACCAGCTGGTGACCGTTCTGAAGAAATACAACCGGATCGCACACTAGACGCGGCTATTTGTGCACGTTCACGGTCTGATCGCCGGAAACATAGGCCACGTATTCAGCGCCGCTGACCGCGATCAGGTTCTTGTCCTTGGAGCCCTTGGGGGTTTCGAACGGGCGCGTTTCGTCGCCGCCCGCCTTGGATGCGGGCGTGGCACGCACGTCGATCTTTCCGTCATCCACCGAAGCGGCTGAAATGAGGCGGAACCTCATCTTGCTGCGCTCGCCGAAAAAGCTGCGCTTCCCGCCCAATGCCGTCACGGCGCCAGTGACGATGGCACCCTTGGCGATTACCACGATGTCGCCCGCTTCAAGACCGTCCAAAACGCGGAAGCGGAGGGCCTGGCCCACTTCGGCGTCGGCGGGAACATCGTCCATCAATGCGACGCGAAAGGGCACGCCGTCATTCAGCTTCACCGGAACTATTTCGGCCGGGGGAGGAGCGTGGGGAACCGGCACAATCGCAGCCGGCGCTGGCGGCGCGGCCGCAATGGGAGCACGGGTGGCTGTCACCACTGGAGGCGGTACCGGCGTCTTCGATTTGCCCGCGGGCGGAACGAAGGGTGCGGACGGAGGAGGCGCTGTTGTTGGCGAGACTGCCGGCGAGACTGTATCCGCGGCGTCGCTCTTTGTCTCGGGTGCAGTGGGTGGGAGAGCTGGTGCAGGCGAGGGCGGGGCAGCAGTTGCCGCTGGAGCGGGTTCTATGGGGGCAGCCGCACTTGGATGATGCAATTTCCACCAGCCACCCGCGAGAGCCACGGCCAGTATGACGACGGCGATTCCGCCCAGCCAAATTGCATTCTTAGTTATCGGTTTCGCGATGACTGGGACCGGCAGCGCAGTCACCTGCGAAGAGGAGGGTGGCGGAGCGGGCGAAGCCTCCAAGCGCGCTCTGACCCGATTCAACTCCGACGCCACTTCGATCATCGATTGCCAGCGCTCGGCTGGATTCTTGCGCAGGCAGCGCGCGATGAGATGGTCCAATTCGGCGGGAACGTCGGGCGCGATGGACGGTATGGGCTTCACTTCGTCGCGTAGAACCGCCGAGAGTGTGGAGAGCCCTGAATCGCCCTCAAAGGCGCGCTGGCCGGTGACCATTTCGTAAAGCACCGCACCGAACGAGAAGATGTCGGAGCGCGCATCCACCTTCAATCCCTCGGCCTGTTCGGGCGACATGTAGTTGACGGTGCCCATGATGGCGCCTTCCACGGTGAGTGGCGCCGCAGTCACAGTGAGGGGGTCTTGGGTCTGGCTGGAATCTCCCGATCGCATGCGGGCGCCGGGATCCATCAACTTCGCCAATCCGAAATCCAGCACTTTCACGAGACCCGAGCCGGTGACCATCACGTTGGCGGGTTTGAGGTCGCGGTGGATGATGCCAGCGGCGTGGGCCGCGGAAAGCGCGTTCGCCATTTGCGTGGCAATCTGCAGCACTTGTGGCACTGGGAGACGGCCCGCTGCGATCATTTCGTGCAGGGTTTTGCCGGAGACGTGTTCCATCACCATGTATTGCGTGTCGCCTTCGGGCAGGATGTCGTGAATGGTGATGATGTTGGGGTGGTTGAGAGCGGAGGCGGCTTGCGCCTCTTGAATGAATCGGCGGCGGCGCTCGGGATCGCGCGTTCTTCCGGGCGCGAGAACCTTCACCGCGACAATCCGGTTCAGCCGTGAATCGCGCGCTTTATAGATCTCGCCCATGCCGCCGGCACCCAGCTTTTCCAGGAATGCGTACTGAGCAACGGTCTGGCCGACAATGGATTCCATGGGGTGCCGAGGCGCTTCGGGATGCCGAGGGGGCCTGCGCGCATTATCACTCGAAAGTTAGACGCCTTGCAATGGGGCCCGAACAGCCATCTGTCCTAGAGCCCTGCTACTTAGTTAGCGCGCTTTGTACCAGTACGGGCGGCAAATTTTGCTTGAGCCGGAGCCAGTTTGTGCCAGGATCGCTTGGTGTTTCAATGACATCCCGAGTGGTAACCAAGCTGCATTAAGCCACAGCGAGACCGACCACGGCTTGCCGTCATTCAAAGCGGCCTCACTGAAAAAGGAGAACGAAATGCTCTACTACGCTTTGGTGTTTCTGCTGATCGCGATTCTGGCGGCGGTATTCGGGTTCGGAGGAATTGCAATTGTATCGGCGGGTGTTGCAAAGATCTTATTCTTCGTGTTCCTTGTTCTGTTCCTGGTCTCGCTGATCACGCACATGTCGCGACGAGTCTAACAGGTTGCTGAAACCTAGCAGACTGAAGTCCGCCCTACAGTTGCCTCGGCGGGCGCCCTGTGCCGGCCGGTAAGCCAGTACAGGGCCCCGTCACTCCCCCTTCGCATGTCGTTTAGAACTTGCGGGAGTGCTGGGCGTCGCCGGTGGCGGAGATTACCGCGTCCGACGGTGCGCGCAGCAAGCGATAACAATCCGTGATCATCATTCCCAAAGCCAAGATCAGGAAGCCGCAAGTAACTTTGGTCCGCATGGTCAATTGCATAACGGTTGTATAGATGGCAATTGGATCTCCACAAGCGGGTAGAAGCAATCGCAACAACTTCGAACTCGTCGAACGTGTAGCTGAGAAGCATTTGATTTGTGAGAGGGACGAGACAGTAACCGATAGGTTCTGTTGGGGCGAGGGAAGGTTGGGGAAAAAGAGGAGCGCGGTGCCGGCTCCTCCGAGCGCTTGAGGACTTACAGCTAGCGAAAACTGATGTATTTGATGGCTCGAGCATCGGGACTGGAGGGTGCGTCCCGTTGAGCTTCGCGGTCTTCTGGGAGGATCAGGCCACGGCCGTCGGCATCGAACCAGATCTCGGACAAGAAATAACGTCCTGCATGACTGTGGAAAACCAACCGCGCTTCCTGCGCAGTCCCGAATCGGCGTTTCAGAGCCTGGCACAGCATCCCTGGCTGGCCCACCTTTTCATTCTGGATACTGACGGCGCGTCCCAGATCGGCCTGCTTCACCGAATAGGTTCCGGGTGGAAGGATCTGTTGCTCCACTTGGAACGCGAAGGGCACTTCTGCGACGCCGGTCTTGGGCAGTTGTTCCATGATCAGGGCACAGGCAATGGGAACGCCCATGCCGATGGTCAGACGAACGACGGTTCTCTCAAACATTATGAAGCCGCAATTGAGCAGAGCAATTCAGCGGCCACGTTTCTGGTCGTTCATCCGGCCGAGAAAATTGTACGATATGTAGTGGCTATGGTGCGTTTACACGACTTGCGCGGCTGTGGGGACGGCCTCGGAATATGATGCAGGTGTAATCAAACCATTTTTCATACTAACCTTTTGATTAGCGTAGAAACGGGTGGCGAAGGAACCTTGCTGAAATCGAAGACAGGAGTTGAACCCCGACTGTTGGCGGTGCGCGGGCCTTTGAAAGGCCATGTGATCCCGTTGCCGCAGGGCGAGTATTGGGTGGGCAGGCAAGCCACCAACGATCTGCAACTGGAAGACAACGCGGTTTCGCGCCGCCATTGCCTGTTCGTCCGAGTGGGCGAGGGTTGCACTCTCAAGGATCTTGACAGCCGCAACGGGACTTTTGTGACGGGGACGCCGGTGACCGAGCAGCAGCTATCGCCGGGGGATGAGATTCGGATCGGGGGCTCAGTGTTTTGTTATCAGGTGGACCCCAATGCCGATACGCCAGCCGACAAGCAAGTATCGTTCTCCAGCACGCGCGAGCTTCGGCTGGAAGAATCGCTGTATCTTTCCTCAGACGAATATACCATCCTTCCACCATCGGTAAGAGCGCTGCACGACTTGCGGACGTTGCTGCGCGTCAGCACCATGCTGCATTCTTTTCGCGGGCTGCACGACACCACGTCGGTCACGGCCGCGGAAGTTCTGCGCAGCCACCTGACTTCGTTGCTGCTGGACTTGATTCCAGCGTCGCATGCGGTGATCTTCATTCCGGGCTCGCGTCCGGGCCCACTGCCCGATGATGTGGTGCCCAATCCCGAGGTGTTGGGCCGGGCGTTGCAGGAGCGGCTGGTGATCTGGCAGGAGCCTACCGATCACAACGACCCTTCGTTCCTGGCTGCCCCGCTCATTGTTCGCGATGAAGTGGCGGCGGTGGTGTATCTGGAATCGGTGGACGCCGAACATCGCTTCGACGAAGGGCATCTGCAACTTCTGACCGCGGTGGCCGGCATGGCGGCCGTGGCCTGGGAGAACGCTACGATCCTTGGCTGGCTGCAGGAGGAAAACGAACGCCTGCAATCGGAATTGAAGATCGAACACGGCATGGTGGGCGTGAGCGACAAGCTGCGCGACCTGCAACGTCAGATCGCCAAAGTGGCGCCGTCCAACTCCAACGTGCTGATCCTGGGCGAGAGCGGCACCGGCAAGGAACTGATCGCCCGCGCGCTGCATCGCAACAGCCTGCGGGCGGCGGGACCTTTCATGGCAATTAACTGCGCAGCGCTCACCGAGACGCTACTGGAGAGCGAGCTGTTCGGGCATGAACGGGGCGCGTTCACCGGCGCCATCACGCAGAAGAAGGGCAAGCTCGAAGTGGCCGAGGGGGGAACGGTTTTCCTGGACGAAATCGGAGAGCTTTCCTCACTTTTGCAGGCCAAGCTGCTGCGCGTGATCCAAGAGCGCGAAATGGAACGCGTAGGCGGGACCAAGACTATCCAACTGAATATCCGGTTACTGGCGGCCACCAATCGCGACCTGGAACAGGCCGTCCAGAAAGGCGACTTTCGCCGCGATCTGTTTTACCGCTTGAACGTGGTGTCGCTCAAGGCGCCGGCACTGCGTGAGCGTCCCGAGGACACGTTGCCGCTGGCCGAGCATTTCGCGAAGAAATACGCCGCCGAGTGCGGCCGCAAGATTATCGGCCTGGCGCCCGAGGCGCGAGCTTATCTCAAAAGCTACGCCTGGCCGGGCAACGTTCGCGAACTTGAGAACGCCATTGAGCGCGCCGTGGTGTTGGGGTCGGCGGATCTGGTGCTGGCTGAGGATTTGCCCGAGCACATCCGGGAATCGCGGCCGGAGGCGGTCTCCGCCAGCATGTACGAAGAAGCCGTGGAAGCGGCCAAGCGGCAAGTTGTGCTGCAGGCCTTCGATCAGACGAATTATGATCACGAAGCGGCGGCGAAGATTCTGGGCCTGCATCCTAATTACCTGCACAAGCTGATCCGGACCATGGATTTGAAGCCGGCGTTGAAGAAGTCGCGCAGGTAAGACGAGAGCCCAACAGCACTACTGGTTTCCCGTAGTATCATAAGATTGAAGGATTGAAGTTTGAATGGGACGCCGCCAAGGCGGAGTCGAATTTCAAAGCTCACGGAGTCAGTTTTGAACTGGCCAAAACAGTATTCGATGACGCGTTCGCTCTCGACCGCATAGACGATCGGGAGGTGTATGGGGAGGAACGCTTCGTCATCATTGGGATGACGGAAGGGCAGGTCCTACTTTTCGCAGCGTATACAGAGCGAGATGGGCGGATACGTATCATCTCGGCAAGAAGGGCAACGAAACATGAGCAAGATTTCTATTTCCAGCAAAATGCTTCGACCGATGTCCAGTAAGGCAATTGAGAAGGCCGCCCGCGCCGATCCTGACGCGCAACCACTGACGCCGGCCGATTTCAAACGCATGAAAGCGAGGCCGCGGGTCCAGATCATCCGGCGCGCGCTGGACCTGACGCAGGAAGAATTTTCCGAGCGCTACCACATCCCGCTCGGTACGCTGCGCGACTGGGAACAAGGCCGCTCCGAGCCGGATCAACCGACGCGAGCGTATCTGACGGTCATTGCCCGCGATCCGGAAAACGTGAATCGCCTGCTAAACGGACTGGGACGATGAGTTAATCTGGAATAGAGAAGTAACCACGACACCGACCATCGATCTTTCGGAGGAGCTGGAGGCAGCCCTCACAGCGCTCGCACAAGCCGAAGGCGTCGATGCCGAAGGCTATGCGCGCCGTATTCTCGAACGCGCTCTAGGTATGGAGGAAGGGAGTTCGGGCGCTCCATTTAAGACCGGCCGGGGCTTGCTCGCTAAGTACGGACCCGCACCATCGGCCGAAGAGATCGATGCTAATCGTGCCGATATGTTCCGTGGTTTTGGTGAGAATGCTCCGTGATTTCGGCCGTCGCGGACACGCACGCCGCGCTCTGGCATTTGTTCGGCGACGCGATGCTGTCGGGCCGGCAGGGGATTTCATCGACCGGTGAGGTCGTGGACGCGATGCTTAAGGTTCCTCGGGCGGCAGTGCCCGATATGCCTGACCGAATTGTGGCGGCAACGGCCGTACACTTCGGGGTGCCAGTCGTCAGCCGCGATAAGCGCATTCAGTCGTCGACAATATCATCGATTTGGTAGCGGTTTAGCGGACGCACCGAAGCATCGGGCCAGCGTGTTGCGTTATTGCCCTCCGTCGTCCTCAGCGCGGCTTCCGAGATATATTTGGATCGGTTTGCTTTAGCTCGTCGGATGCTACGTCCCGTACAATAAAAGCTTCCCCTCATGGCAGAATCTCCTATTACTCAACGCAGCCAAGACTTCGCTGCCTGGTACCAAGACGTAGTGCTCCACGGCGACATGGCAGAGCCGGCTGAGATCGTCAAAGGCTGCATGGTGATCAAGCCCAACGGTTATGCCGTCTGGGAAGTTTTGCAGCGCGAACTGGATGATCGCTTCAAGGCCACCGGCCATCAGAACGTTTATTTTCCGCTGCTGATCCCGCAGAGCTTTCTTCAAAAAGAGGCTGAGCACGTGGAAGGTTTTTCGCCGGAGCTCGCCATCGTAACCATCGCAGGCGGCAAGAAACTGGAAGAACCCTACGTCATTCGACCGACGTCAGAGACCATCATCGGCCACTTCTTCGCCAAATGGATCCAGAGCTATCGCGACCTTCCCGTATTGATGAACCAGTGGGCCAATATCATCCGCTGGGAGCTGCGAACACGCATGTTCCTGAGGACCACGGAATTCCTCTGGCAGGAGGGCCATACGGCGCACTCTTCGCACGAGGAGGCGCAGGAAGAAGTGCTCCGCATGCTGGACGTCTACGCCGACGTGGCTGAAAATGTAATGGCCATGCCGGTGATCAAGGGCGCGAAAACGCGCGCCGAAAAATTCGCGGGCGCCGTTCGGACGTTCGCCATCGAAGCCATGATGCAGAATGGACTGGCGCTGCAATCGGGCACCAGCCACGACCTGGGCCAGAATTTTGGCCGCGCCTTCGACGTGAAGTTCCAGACCAAGGAAGGCCAGCTGGACTACGTTTGGCAGACCAGTTGGGGCGTGAGCACGCGGCTGGTTGGCGGCCTGATTATGAGCCATTCGGATGACAAGGGTCTGGTGTTGCCTCCCAAGGTGGCTCCCGTGAAATCGGTGCTGGTGCCGATTTATCGCAAGGATGAAGAGAAGGCGCAGGTGCTCGAGACCGCGCATCGCATCGCGAAGGATGTTGGGGCGAAAATCGACGATCGTGAGGGCCCGTCACCTGGTGCGAAGTTTTTCCACTGGGAGCGCCGAGGGGTCCCGCTGGTCATGGAACTGGGGCCCCGCGACGTGGCGTCTGGCAACATCGTGCTCAAGCGGCGCGATACGGGCACGAAGGAAGTGCTGGCGCAAGGGGACGTGGCCGCACGCATCCCCGCCATGCTGGCGCAGATGCAGACCGATCTGTACTCGGCGGCGAAGGAACGGCTCAAATCGAACACCGTTGTCGCAAATTCGATCGACGAAGTGGAATCGATCCTGGCCGCTGTTACGGCCGAAAAGGGCGGCGGGAAGTTCGTGATGGCTCATTTGAAAGACGATCCGGCCTGCGACGCACGCCTGAAGGAGTTCAAAGCCACGGTGCGCTGTATCCCGCTGGTCGACGAATTCGACGGCGGTGGTAAATGCATTGTGACTGGAGAGCCGGTAGACCGGCGCGTAGTAATCGCGAAGTCGTATTAAGGGTTCACGGCCGGTCTCCCGACGCGAGCCGGCTGTCGATCTGGTCTAGAACAGCCTCAGCGTCGGCTGCGCTGTCGATCACATAGTGCGCTCCCGCGGCCATCAGGCGACGGCGCGCGGATTCGATTCGAGAGCGGCGTTCTTCGGGCGGCAGGGCGGCAAGATCGGACTCGCTGAGGCCGATTTCATTGCCGGTGGCCGCGACCCCTATTGCCCACATGCCGGCGTTGAGCGCTTCGTCGATATCGCTGACCGTATCGCCGATCTTCACGGCGGTCCACGTGGCGCTCAAGCGGAAGTGAATCGCGAGTTGCAGGCACATCCAGGGGTGGGGCCGACCGCCGAGGGTGTCGTCCGGGCAGAGCGCACGATCCGTGTGATAACCTTGCGCCGCAGCTTGTTTGATTAAAACATCCAGCATCGGCCGCGTGTACCCGGTGGTGCCGCCGATGTGAAGGCCTCGGCTGCGTAGCTGGTCCGCAATGGCGGGCACTCCGCCGATGACCTGCGAATATTCTTCGAGGATTGCCATTTGCAACGGGAGAAAGCCGGCGAAAAGATGATTGACGTCTTGCTCGCCGGAAGCGGCGCCGTTCAACTCGCGCCATTGTCGCGATACGTGTGGCATGGCCAGGATATTCCGAATGTGATCCCGTTTGAAAATCCCCATGTCCTTACGTGCGTCCGCATCAGAGAGGGGGATTCCGTGCCGGTGAAACAGCTCGGTGATGGCGCGCACAGGCGCGAGCGATCCGTGATCGACCGTGGTGCCCGCCCAATCGAAGATGACGGCTTCCAGACAATTCATCATCCGCACGCGCGATCTTGATGAACGCGCACGCGCACCATTATAGGCCTAGGTCCGGACCAGGGCGCTATTCAGCGAGCTCAATGTAGAGCCCTCACCGTTGCCGGGCTGCTCTTTCGGGATTGCGATTGCCGTCTCTTTAATAAACGGCAAAACGTCTTCAGGCGAGGGTTTGGTGCGTTCGAGAAGGTCCATGCCGTCTACCGTGATTTGAATGCTGCTCTTGTCGTCGCTGGCCGCCAAGCCGCGTTGCTTCAAATACCAAATCGCGGAACTGATCTCCTGGGCGGTTGCCTCCACAATGAGCTCCAGGTGGCGCATGGAGAGGCTGGGCGTGGAGGGCTTGGTACGACGGCGATCGCAGAGCACGCACAGGACAGCGGTTCGCAAACTGGTATCGCGACCGAACGCATCGAAGAACTCGTAGCCACTGAACTTGGGACCGCCATCCTCCTGGCCGACGCCTTTCAACTTGTCGAATATGCCCCGCAGTTCGGGGTCCGACAAACACTCGTAAGCCGCATTGATGGCCTCGAACATTTCCTGGTTACCGGTCGTGGCATTGCCCGGAAAGTACTTCTGTGCGAGCTTGGCGTAGGCCTGTTGAATAGTTTCCGAATCGGATTTCGGGTCGATGCCCAGAATTGAATAATGGTCCTGGAATTTACCGGCGGGTGAGGATGACATGGTATGTAGCAAATATCGGCTGAAACCCGCAAAACATCGCTCGGTGAAACTGCTGACTGGTTTCCTAAGGCTGGGAGGCACGCATTGGCCCATCTGCGATAATGGGGCTACCCGCGCCCATGCACCGTCCCGCCGATGTTTTTGTAGAGCAGCACCAGCACCGCCTGCTCGAGGAACTCAAGGATTTCCTCCGTATCCCGAGCATTAGCACGCTTCCCGAGCACAAGCCCGATATCGCGGCCGCGGCGCAATTTGTAGCTGACAGCCTGGGCCGGGCGGGCATGGAAAACGTCGAGATCATTCCGACAGCGGGCAATCCGCTCATTTATGGCGATTGGCTGCACGCCCCCGGCAAACCCACGGTGCTTTGTTACGGGCACTACGACGTCCAGCCGCCAGATCCGCTGGAGCTTTGGGATTCGCCGCCCTTCGAACCCGCCGTTCATGACGGCAACATCTATGCGCGCGGATCGTCTGACGACAAAGGGCAGATGTACATGCACATCAAGGCTGCCGAAGCGTTGCACGCCGTGAATGCGGGCAAGCTGCCTATCAATGTGAAGTTCCTGATCGAAGGCGAAGAAGAGGTGGGAGGCGCGTCCATCAGCAAGTTCGTTGCCGAAAACCCGGCCAAGCTGAAGGCCGACGTCGCACTGGTCTCCGATACGCAACTTTACGCGGATGGACTTCCCACCTTGTGCATCGGTCTGCGCGGGCTGGTTTATATGGAGGTGGAGGCCATTGGTCCGGATCGCGATCTGCATTCCGGCCTTTACGGCGGGGCCGCGCCGAACCCAATCCACGGGCTGATCGAGTTACTGGGCAAGTGTAAAGACACGACCGGTTCTATCCGAATTGCAGGTATGTACGACGACGTGGAGCCCCCGGCTGCCGTGGAGCGCGAAAGCTGGAAGCAGCTTCCGTTCGATGAAGGCGAGTTCCTGCGCAAAGAAGTGGGCGCCAGTGAACTGACCGGCGAAGCAGGTTACTCAGTGTTGGAACGCGTGTGGGCGCGGCCCACCATGGAAGTGCATGGCATTGCCGGCGGATTCACGGGCGCGGGATCGAAGACCGTCATCCCTTCCAAGGCCGTCGCCAAGGTGAGCTTCCGGCTGGTTCCGCGTCAGGATCCGGAGAAGATCCTCAAGTCGTTCCGCGCCTTTCTGCAATTCAATACGCCGCCGGGCATTCGCACGGAGCTCCGGGTTTTGAGCGCGGCGCCGGCGCTGATGGTGGATCCCGAGCATCCAGCGATTCGTATCGCGGCCCAGTCTTTCAGCGACATGCTTGGCAAGCCCACGGTACTGACGCGCAACGGCGGCTCCATTCCGGTGGTGGGCGATTTCGCCAAACACCTGGGCATCCCGACTATCCTGATGGGTTTTGGCCTCCCTGACGACGGCTTACACTCGCCGAACGAAAAGTATCGAATCGGCAATTACTACACCGGCATCAAGACGATTGCGCATTTCTTCGAACAAATGGGCGAGCACTACTTGACAGAGCCGCGACGGTGAGGAAGTCGGTTTCATTTGGCAACGAAGATTGACAATCCGGCGCCGGCCGAGAGCGTAGTCCGGTCGGCGGGGATGGTCTCGGTAGCGATGGCCATGTCGCGCGTCACGGGACTGCTGCGCGAAATCGTCATGGCGCGTCTGTTCGGTGCAGGCTTCGTCTACGACGCATTTCTACTGGGCTTTCGCATTCCGAATCTTACGAGGGATCTTTTTGCGGAGGGCGCACTCTCTTCGGCATTCGTTCCGATTTTCACGCAGACGCTGGCGCATAAGGGCCGCAAGGAAGCGGCGCTGCTTTCGAACCTGGTGGCGACGGCGCTGATCATCGTAGTCGGTTTGTTCTGTCTGGTTGGAATTATCTTCACGCCGGCCTGGGTGAATCTGCTGGCTTCCGGTTTCCACCAGGTGCCGGGCAAGTTCGAACTGGCGGTGAAGCTGACACGCATCATGTTCGGATTCCTGCTGCTGGTGGCGCTGGCCGCGCAGGCGATGGGCGTGCTGAACGCATGCAACCGATTCGCTGTTCCGGCGCTGGCTTCCACATTCTTCAATATCGGATCGATTACGTTCGGTTTGATCCTGGGCTATCTGGTGGGGCCGCACTTCGGGCTGGAGCCGATTACAGGGATGGCGATTGGCGTGGTGCTGGGCGGCGCTTTGCAACTGGCATGGCAACTGCCGTCCTTACGCGCGGAGGGCTTTCGTTTCCGTCCAGCTATGGACTGGAACCACCCCCTGCTGCGAAAAATCTTCAGCCTGATGGGCCCGGCGATCCTGGGGAACGCCGCGGTGCAGATCAACGTGCTGGTGATCACGAACTTTGCTTCGCGCATTCCCGGCAACGGTCCGGTGAGCTGGCTGGGGTATTCGTTCCGCTTCATGCAGCTTCCGCTGGGACTATTTGGCGTCGCCATCGCATCGGCCACGCTTCCCTCTATATCGCGTAGCGCAGGTATTGGCAATTTCGACGAATTCCGGCGCACGCTGTCGAAGTCGCTGGGCATGGTGTTTCTGTTGACGCTGCCGTCTTCGGTAGGCCTGATCGTGTTGGGACGCACCATGATTGGAGCCATCTACCAGGGCGGCAAGTTCAGCGCTTACGACACCGAACAAACGGCGCTCGCTCTCTCCTGTTACGCTGTTGGGCTGGCCGGGTACTCCGCGCTCAAGGTACTAAATCCGGCATTCTACGCCCTGCACGACGCGCGAACGCCGATGATCGTCAGCGTGCTCTCTATCGCGGTGAATTACTTCACGGCGAGCATGCTGTTTCGTCATACCGGCTTGGGGCACGAGGGCCTGGCTCTATCCACCGCCGCGGTGGCCACTTTCGGAGGCGTGGCGCTGTTTGTGATTCTGCGCAAACGTATCGGCGGCATCTACGGACGCAATCTGATGGAGAGCTTTTGGAAAATAGCTGTGGCGTCGGCTGTGATGGGAGCGGTGGTTTTGCTTTCGAGCCACTGGATTGAGGGATGGCTGGGCGTGGGCCGTCTGGGGCGGGTAACGGATCTGGGCTTATCGATCCCGCTCGGCTTGCTGGTGTTCTACGGGGCCTGCCGCGTTTTTCGCGTCAGTGAACTGGAGCTTGCAACTCGCGCGCTGAAGAATCCGTTGGCGCGGCGGGAGTCGTGATGACATTTGGAATGCGCGCAGCCGTGTTGGGTTGCGTGGAATGCCGCCTGAGATGTTACGATATACCCTAGAGATGACCGATGAGATTCAGCAGGTCACCCGCTTGCAATCCCTGGATCTGAGGATTGCAGAGTTAGAGCGGGAAGTTGCCACCTTACCAAAACACATCGCGCAGATAGAGAAGGCCCTGGATTCGCACCTCCGCCGGCTGGAGGCAGACCGCGCCGCCCTGGTAGCCAACCAAAAGGAACGCAAGCAACTGGAAGACGACGTGAAGGTGGAGAATCAAAAAATCTCCAAGCTTCGCGATCAGATGCTGGGCGCGAAAACCAACGAGCAATACCGCGCGTTTCAGCACGAGATCAGTTTCTGTGAAGCCGCTATTCGCAAGGCGGACGATCGCGCGTTGGACCTGATGGCGGAATCGGAGCCGCTGGACGCCAACGTCAAAACGGCCGAAGCCGCTCTGAAAGAAGAGAAGCAGCAGGTGGAAGCGGAGAAGGCTCAAGCGCGCGAGCGAACTGCCGTGGATCAAAAGCTACTGGATGAGCTGAGAGCCGAACGCCAGCAACTGGTGGCTACTTTGAGGAAGCCCGCGTATTCCGCTTACGAACGCATCCGGAAGAAATGGCACGGCGGCGCGGCAGTGGCTGAAGTGACCGAAGGCCGTTGCTCGGCGTGTCAGATTCTGCTTCGTCCACAGTTTTTTCAGGACCTCCGCAACAGCGGAGAAATGATGTTCTGCGAAAGCTGCGGCCGAATTCTCTACTACAATCCGCCCGTCAGCTTTGAAATGCACGTGGCGAGCCAGCCCAACCGCTAGCAAGAGCCGGTTTCTCACGGCCGCGGCTCCGCAATTTTAACGCGATCCCGAGTGTCGCCACAGCAAACAAGCTGCGGACACGCATAACCAGTTGTTATACACTAAGACGCTAGATTTGGAGGCCGGTATCTTCCATGTTGAGTTACTCGCGGGGACACGATGCGCCGCTGATCGAAGCTAGCACTTGGGACGTATTCAGGAAAACAGCGTCTCGATTTCCAGACCGGGAAGCTTTGGTGTCGCGGCACCAGAGGGTAAGACTTACTTATTCCGAACTGGCTGCAACGGTGGAGCGGACGGCAAGAGGGCTGGCGGGCCTGGGCCTTGGCCTAAACGACCGGATTGGGGTGTGGTCGACGAACTGCGTCGAGTGGGTACAACTGCATCTGGCATGTGCGCGGATCGGCGCCGTGCTGGTGAATGTGAATCCCGCGTACCGGTCGTACGATTTAGCCTTCGTTTTGCGAAAGTCGAAGATGAAGGCGCTGTTTCTGTGGGAGAAAGACCGGCGGTCCGATTATCGCGCGGTGGCGGAAGAAGCGATGGCCGGGCAGACGCTGGCACTCGAGCACCTGGTTTACTTTGGCACGGAAGGCTGGACCAAGATGTTGTCGGAGGGGCGAGACATTCCGGCTCACCGGATATCGGCCGATGACGTTGCCAACATCCAATACACATCGGGGACGACCGGGTCGCCCAAGGGCGTGTTGTTAACGCATCGAAATGTTTTAAACAATGCCGTGGTCTGCGCAGACGCGATGGGAATTACCGAGACGGACCGGATTGCCGTTCCAGTGCCTTTGTATCACTGTTTCGGATGCGTAATTGGCACACTGGTGGCCGTGGTGAGTGGGGCAGCGATGATACTTCCGGCCGCGACGTTCGACGCGTTGGCGACGCTAGAAGCGATTCATGACGAACGCGCGACGGCGATTTATGGAGTGCCGACCATGTTCATCGCAGAACTGGAACATCCGGCCAGGCAAACGTTTGACTTCAGCTCGCTGCGCACCGGAATCATGGCAGGTGCACCGTGTCCGGTGGAGATCATGAAGCGCGTGATCAGAGAAATGTGCTGCGAGGAAATGATTGTCGGCTATGGGCAGACGGAAAGCTCGCCGGTTATCACAGCATCTGCGACGCATGACAGGGTGGAACGGCGGGTATCGACGGTGGGCCGGGCGTGCGCGAACACCGAGGTCAAGATTGTTTCGGCGAGAGGCGAAACAGTGCCGGTGGGCGAACCAGGTGAGCTGTGTACGCGCGGGTACCTGGTGATGAAGGGCTACGATCAGGAGCCGGAGGCGACTCGTCACGCGATTGACGAGGACGGCTGGCTGCACACGGGAGATTTGGCGACGATGGACGTCGACGAGTGCTTCCGGATCACGGGGCGAGCGAAGGACATGATCATCCGGGGCGGCGAGAACGTGTATCCACGGGAGGTTGAGGAGTTCTTGCACACGCATCCGAAAGTGGCGGAAGTACAGGTGGTGGGTCTTCCCGACGAACGGCTCGGAGAGGCAGTTGCGGCGTGGATCCGGTTGAAGGAGCCGGCGGAGGAGGAGGAGATCCGAGAGTTCTGCCGCGGCAGGATCGCGCACTTCAAGGTGCCTCAATATATTCGCTTCGTAGAAGCATTTCCGATGACGGTGACGGGCAAAGTTCAGAAGTTTCGGATTCGCGAAGTGGAGATCGAGGATCGCGGACTCGAGGCCGCGGCCAAAATTCGGACGGCGTGACTGTTTGGAGCAAGTGACAGAAATGCGCTGGGAATCGGTGGTGCATTTTCAGACGCTTAGGAGTACGGCCGGTTTAAAACAAAAACCTGATTGATAGAGTCGGTGCAGGAGAGAGTTGCTTGCGGGCGCTTGCCGGAAACGGAGGCGCCCATTTTTTTGGAACCCTAATGGCCGCACACGCAGCGAACCGAAAAAAGCCGGCGCCAAGAAGTTCGCAGAGCCGGCTGAAAGGGTCCCGCAGGCGACGAATTAGCAAATTGCTCAGTGACGTGGAGAAGCGGCTGGATATCGAGAACGGTAAGGTGACGTTAGCGGACTTCATCCGGTTGACACAACTGGAGCGGGAGTTGGAGGAAGAGGAGCAGCCGAGGGAGATCATTGTTACGTGGGCAGATCCAGCGGAGAAACGCTGAGGATTGAAATCGACTATGTGCCGCTCCCCTCGCAGAATAAGTTTCATGCCTCCGCGGCGAGGTTCAAGGGACTCTCAGGGCCGATCGGTTCGGGGAAGAGTCAAGCGCTGTGCCAAGAGGCGATTCGGCTGAGTTACTTGAATCCGGGCCGGACCGGCTTAATCGGAGCACCGACTTACCCTATGTTGCGTGATGCAACTTTGACCAGTTTCCTTGAAGTATTAGATAGTAACCGGATCCGGTACGAGTTGAATAAGTCTGAATCGGTGCTGGTGATGAAAGATACCGGTTCACGGATTTACTTTCGCTCAGTGGACGACTTCGAACGATTGCGTGGCACTAACCTGGCGTGGTTCGGCCTGGACGAATTGACTTACACGGCGGAAGAAGCGTGGCTGCGGCTGGAAGGCAGGCTACGCGATCCCAAGGCGGCGCGACTTTGCGGATTTGCTGTGTGGACGCCGAAGGGGTTCGATTGGGTGTACCGAAGGTTTGTGCGTAATTTGATTGCGGGATACGAAGTGGTGCTTGCGAAGCCATTCGAGAACAGCCACGTGCTTAACAAGATCCCTGACTTCTACGAGCGGTTGCGTGGAAGCTACGATGCGAAGTTTTTCGAGCAGGAAGCGTTGGGCGAGTATCTGAACGTCCAGGCGGGCGTGGTTTATCAAGGGTTCCAGCGCAGCCGGAATCTGCGGGAAATGGAAATCGAGGGAGCTTCGCCATTGTTTTGGGCTCTGGATTTTAATGTGGATCCCATGAGTTCGATTGTGGCGCAGAAGAACGGGGAAGAGATTCGGGTCCTGGATGAAGTGGTGCTTAGCAGGGCCAGTACATTGCAGGCGTGCGAGGAGTTTCATGCGAGGTATCCAAATCATCAGGCGGGCATTGTGATTTACGGAGACGCATCCGGGCAGAGGCTCCAGACCGCGGGAACGACGGACTACCAAATCATAAAGGAGTTCTTCCGAAGGACAGCGTACCGAAATTTGAAGTTTCGAGTGCCGGCCAGCAATCCGAGCGTGCGGGAGCGGGTTGCCCTGGTTAACGCGAAGCTATTTTCGGCCGGTGAGGAGGTGCGGTTGTTGATCCATCCACGGTGCATTGGATTGGTGACGGATTTCGAAGAGGTGACGTTCAAACCGGAGACCAGTGTGATCGATAAAGAGCGCGATTCCAACAGGACGCACTTATCGGATGCGTTGGGCTACCTGGTCTGGCAAGAGTTCCGGCCGCAGGTTAGGTTCGGGGAGCAGGGCCGAAGGCTGCTTTGATGACGAGAGAATACCTGATGAACATTGGCAGTGGCGGTGAGAACATCACGCAAGAGCATCCAGAATACGCCGCGAAACGGGGTATGTGGAGGCAGTATCGCGATCTTTATGCCGGGGGAGCACAGTTTATTGCCAGTGCCGATCAATATCTGGTCAGGCGCCAAAAGGAACCCGGAGATGTCTTCATAGAAAGGCTCAGGCGGAGCTTTTACGAGAACTACGTCGGGTCGATTGTGGATTGGTACACAGCCACACTGTTTCGGAGGGAGCCAGGGTTGCATTTCGAGGGCAACAGCGAGAGCTCCAAGAAGTTCTTCGGCGTGTTCACGGAAGACTGCGACCTGAAGGGTACGAACATCTCGGAGTTCTTTCGACGGCAATTTGTGGAGGCGCTGATTTGCGGAAAGAGCTACATCCTGCTGGATTTTCCGCGGCTCAACGAACCGGTTGGGACGCGAGCAGAAGAGGATGAGCAGGGAGCGTCGCGCGCTTACTTAGTGAGTTACGCGGCAGATGAGCTAATTAATTGGAGTTATGACGATTACGGGCAATATCAGTGGGTGGTATTGCGAACGCAAACGTTGCGCAAGGACAAGCTGGAAGATGCAGCCTGGTGGAAGCAAACGCGCTGGGTGTACTACGACAAAGAGAAGTACCGGATCTATGAACAGGTGGAAGAGGGCAGCGGGCAGCGAGGTGTTGAGGTTGTGGCCGAAGGGCGGCATGGGCTTGCGAAGCAGTTACGGGTTCCGCTGGTGGAACTCGGAGTGTCGGATGGGCTGTGGCTATTGAACAAGGCGGCTTCACTGCAACTGGAGCACTTTAATAAGTCGAACGCCTTGGGATGGGCGCTCACCATGGGATTGTTTGCGATGCCGGTGATTTACTCGGAACGGGATTGGAATCAGGTGATGGGCGAATCCTACTACATTCAGCTTGGTCCGCAAGACCGGTTCGGATGGACGGAGCCGCAGGGGAATGTCTACCAGATTGCAGCCGATAACCTGACGAGATTACAGGAAGAAATCTACCGCGTATGTTACGTGAGCCATGCCGGCGGAGCGCTGTCGGGAAATGCGACGCAATCGGGCGTAAGTAAACAACGCGATTATGCGATCACGCAAGAAGTGCTGCGCGCGTACGGTGACGCAGTGAAGGATTCGATCAAGCGGGTGCTGCGAGCCGTGGATGCCGCGCGAGAGGACGGCCTGAGCATCGATGTATCGGGGATGGACGAATTCGATATCGGCGATTTTGGGACGGAACTAGAGGACGCTCAGCGGCTGTTGAGTTTGGGCATCGAGTCGCCGACGTTGAAGAAACAGGTGTTCAAGAAGCTTGCGTTTCAGTTCCTGTGCGAAGTCCGGCAGGAGGTGAAGGACCGGATCGGGCGGGAAATCGATCAAGTACAGCCATGAGTGGCTGTTGTGACCAAGTGTTCCAGGGAGGCATATGGAAGAGCCAAAGACGGATGGGGCCGAATTGCGCTCATTGATCCGCGGTGTGATCGAGGAGTTTGTCCAGGCCGAGCAGGTGAAAGCGGAGCCGGCCTACAAGGTGGAATTGCTAGACGAACGGAAGCGGCGCGAGGACTTGGAGAAGCGGGTGAACGACCTGGTTCAAGAGAATGTCCGGAGCCGGCAAATGGCGGAGGAGGCGGAGCGGAGCTCGTCGATTCGCGCGGAACTACAGCGGCTGGGTGTAGCCAAAGTAGATTTGGCGTATCGCGCAGTGAGAGATGAGGTGCATCGGGGAGACGATGGGCAACTGATCGCGCGAGATGGTCCTGGGGACGTTCCACTGCGCGACTATCTGAAGCAGTTCGTGCAGGAGAATCCCGAACTGCTGCCGGCGCGTATCACGGGCGGATCGGGAATGGGATCGGGGTCCAAGGCTGTCCCGAATAGCAGCGCTATCGATTTGGACAAGATTCGACCGGGTATGAATCCGGAAGAACTGGAGAAGGTGCGCCAGGAGGTCTCGAGGGTGGCGAGTCAAGCACTGCGAGGCATGTGAAGAGGGTGGCCGGGAGGCGGGCGAAGGGAACGCGTTGCCCGGTGTAGGTTCGAAAACAAAACAAACGAGGTGAAAGTTAATGGGAACAATTACATCAGCAAATGTAGCAAACGCTATCGTGAAGCTGGTCGCAGTGGACGCGTTGCCGGCGCTCATGAGCAACCTGGTTATGGGCAACTTAGTCAACCGCGACTATGAACCTACGCTGGCAAATGCGGGAGACACGGTTAATGTGCCGATTCCTCCGACCCTGGTGGCTAACAACATCGCGGAGGGCGGGACCGTTCAAACGCAAAACCCGAATCTGGGAAACGCGCAGATTGTGCTCAATACCCACGCAGAGGCGACGTTTCAGATTCCCGATATTACGAAGGTTCTGGCGGTGCCCGACCTTCTGAAGCTGTACATGCAACCGGCCGTGATAGCGATTGCAGAACGGATTGAATCGGACATATTGAACCTGTACTCGCAGTTCAGCTCGAATATAGCGGTGGGGACGGCGGGAGTGGCGCTGACAGAGGCAGTGGTGGACCAGGCGGAGACGGCGCTGTTCCAGGCGAAGGTGCCATCGGTGTCGAGTAAGTACCTGGTGGTGGATCCAGTGAGTTACTCGGCAATGCGGCAGATTCCACGCTTCAGTGAATACTATTCGGCTGGAGACGCGGGCTTGCGAGCGTTGGTGGATGGAGCGGTCGGCAAGATCAAAGACTTCTTTGTGTTCCGATCGCAGCTGGTGCAGAAAACGGGCAGCGGGCCGGTGAACACCCACAATCTGGCCTTCGCCAGAGACGCAATTGGTCTGGTGATCCGCAGGCTGCCACAACCACTGCCGGGCACGGGCGCAATCGCGGAATACGCGGAAGTGGGCAACTTTGGAATTCGCGTGGTGATGAGTTATCAGCCGAACACACTGGGGCAGCAGTTCACCGTGGATGTTCTCTATGGAACTGCAGTTCTTCAAAACTCATTTGCAGTGCAGGTCAATAGCTAAGCGCCGGACAGCGGAAGCACGAACGCGGGCGGGCGTAGGAAGCGTCCGTCCGTGGTGAGGAAAGGAGCGGGATGGATCTACGTGTGTTCTTTCAAAAGTTGCGGAAGATTGAGCAGGAGATCGCGGAGCCGCATGTAGTGGTGGTCAGCCACGAAACTCCGGATGGAGGGCGCGCGGGGCAACTGGCAGAAGTATCGAGGGGCAACGCAGCGCGGCTCATCCTAGAAGGACATGCACACCTGGCGACCACGGAAGAGACGGCCGCGTTTCGAACCGCGGCGCGAAAGGCAGTGGAAGAAGCGCAACACCGATTGATGGCGGACAAGGTTCAGGTAAACGTGATCTCGGACTCGGATCTGCGAGCTATGAAGAGCGCATCGCGAGCGGAAAAGCGGTAGGGCGATAACACCATGGCCTTGTTCTTCGATGGCCCCATCAGCGACGCCGCGGACCTTCAACGATATGAGAACGCGATCCTGAATGTTGCGAGTGCGGAGAGCATCGATATAGGGGACAAGATTCAGATAGCGCAGTACGATCTGGCGAACGAGATCCGACTGTTTCTGGTTCGCCGGTCGTCCCCAGGCGACTACCTCTGTGGACTTCAACAATCGAGAGACCTGAAGGATGTTGTGGTGACCGGACCGATGCGACAGTGGCACGTTCACCGCACGCTGTCGTTAATCTATCGTGACGCGTATAACAACCAGCTCAATAACAGATACCAGGGTAAGTGGGCGGAGTATGAGCAACTCGCAAAGGCGAGTGAACGGACTTACTTTCAGATCGGCGTTGGATTAGTGGCCGATCCGGTTCCACAGGCGCCTGTTCCCGTACTTTCGAGCGTCGCCGGGACCGCGGCGGGAGGAATGTTTTACGTGGCGGTGACCTGGGTAAATGGGTCGGGCGACGAAGGCGCACCGAGTGAAATCGCTCAAATGAGCACCTCCGACGGGCAGCAGCTTGTGGTGACGGTCGGGGCGCCACCACAAAACGTGACGACTTGGAACGCGTATGCGGGTACGTCGCCAACGACATTAAATCTACAGAATCCGAGTCCCCTGGGAACGAACAGCAGTTGGACGATGACTTCCGGACTCAATGTAGGCGCGGCGCTGCCATCGGGCCAACGGCCAACGTGGTTTATTGTCGATCATCGTGTGATCGAGAGAGGCTGAGTCATGCTGCAAATCGCAGGATCGACCACGCAGAAGGTGGTGGGGTATTTGGCCGCCGACAGCGGATTGCCGGCGGCAGTAGAAGCTTTGGTGCAACAGCAGGGAATGACGCTGCCGGCGATTACGCCACAGCAGATCATCGCGCAGAACGTGACGCCGGATATAACTGAGCAGAGCACGACTGATAACTATCCGCTGGTCTACGTGTATTGCAACAAAGTGGTCAACCAACTACGGGAAAAGTTTCGGACGTTCTCCGGTGACGCCCAGATGGTTGTGGAGGCGCGGGTTTCGCAGGATCGGCTGGACCAGATAGAGACCAACTTACAAGCATATGTGGACGCCATCACGCAGGTGCTGGACGACAGCCGGGGTGACTGGGGCGATGGCGTATTCTTCCCCGGCGAATATGAAGTCACATTCAGCGGAGTGAAGCATGGCGGCCGTAACTTTCTGCAAATCGCGAAGGTCGCGTTTGTTCTGGAGATCAGCGCAGATTAGCGGCGCAATCCAAGAGTTTCTATGTCCTACATCCTATCCAACGACAATCGGTTCTATGTGGCTCTGGAGCAAAGCTACGGCGCGGCGGCGGCGATTAGTGCGAGTAATCGAATCCCCGCGGTGAAGCTGACGACGAAACAACAAAACGAAAGGGTCCAGCGCGCGGACAAGACAGGGTCGCGAACTTTCGCGGGGAATCCAGCCGGGCTGCGAATACTGACGAGTTTTGGATTGAAGACATACATGGCGAACTGGGCGGATCCGACCGTCGTACCGCCGCACGGGCCATTGTTTCAGGCATGTCTGGGGGGAACGCCGGCACAATCGGCCGGTGGGACGGTTGCAAGCGCAAGTGGCTCGTCCACTCTGACATTTACAGCGCCGCATGGGTTGACGCCCGGAAGCGCAGTAACCAGCGGCGGAGAACTTCGGTTTGTAACAGTGGTGGTGAACGCAGACACCATCCAGCTGAATGCGCCCTTTTCCGTTACGCCGGGCACGAACGCGCAAACCGGGCCGACAGCGCTGTATCAGCCAGCCGAGTTTCTTCCCAGCCTGACGCTGTACGACTACTGGAGCCCAACGACCGCGGTGCAACGCGTACTCGGTGGGATGGCCGTGGACACCCTGTCGATCAAGGTCAACGGGGATTTTCACGAGTTTGATTTTAGTGGACAGGCCCAGGACTTAGTGGACACGGCCAGCTTCGAAAGCGGGGAATTCGCTTTGTCAACTTACCCGGTCGAGCCTACTGTGGCGCCGATTAATTACTCGATTATCCCGGGCAACCTGGGACAAGTGTGGTTGGGGAGCTCTCCGACGCAGTTTTTCACTTTAACAAATGGCGAGGTGACGTTCAGTAACAATTTGGAATTGCGAGCGAGTGAATATGGCTCTATATTGCCGAGCGTGATTGCGCCTGGGCCGCGGACGGTGACGATTAACTTCAGTCTTTACGAAATGGACGATACAGCGACGGCGGCTCTATACCAGGCGGCCCGACAAAGGTCGCCCATCGGCGTGATGCTGCAGCTGGGCCAGCAGCAGGGAGAGTTATTCGGCATCTTTATGCAGAGTGTGGTGCCGGAGGTGCCGGCTTTTGACGACTCCGACAAGCGGCTACAGTGGCAATTCCAAAGCTGCCGGGCGCAAGGAAGCGTGAATGATGAGATTTATGTCGCGTTTGCGTAGAGAAGAGAGCGACGTTGGAGGCGCTGCGGCAGCCGTCCCGCGAAATGGCGCCTTGCCGTATGAGAGCGTGGTTTCCATCGATTCGAAGTCGGCGCCGGGAGTAAGGTTCGCGATCCACCGGATCTCATTCGGGCGGCGCATGGACCTGAGCCGGCGAGTCCGCGAGCTTAGCCGAAGGGCGGAGTTCCTGGAGGCGGGCACGGAGCTGAACGAGAAGATTGAAGCCAGCATCCTGGCGCAAGAGATCGACGCGATGTACCTACAGTGGGGCCTGGCGAGTATCGAGGGACTCATCATCGATGACGAGCCTGCCACTGCAGTGCGTTTGTTGGAAAAGGGGCCGGAAGACCTGGTGCGCGAGATAGTGAGCGCGATCAAAGAGCAATGCGGGTTGAGCGAGCCTGAAAGAAAAAACTGATTGTCGCATTCCATTTTCAATTTGGAAACAAGGCCGGATGGAGATGCGACGCGTGCAGAAAGAGCGGTCTGGAGAGGAAACGGAGATGCGGATGGCTGCCTAATCACGATGCTTCGAATGTTCCGATCGTGTGGGCGAGGGGACGGACGACGTTGGCCAGCTGCCCGACATCTTACATCACGTCTGAGAGCATCGCGCTGCTGGAGGAGTTTCACGCCTGGAAGCTGGTGGGCGCGGGTGGCGTTTACGAGTTACCGGCACGGCTGGTGGAGGCGATCTTTATCCTGGAGAACGAACTGAGGGCGGAAATCAACGATGGCCAAAAGTAAGTGGGAAGAGCTTCTGCCGGCGAGCAGCGTTGGGGGCGCGTCACGCGGTGACTTACTCGGGCAGCTGGTCTCTTCGACGGGCGGCGCTGGGGGTGGGGGGAGCAGCTCGATCACAGGAGGCGTGCTTCAAGGTAGTAATTCGGATGTTACAGAACAGTTGACTTCGCTCACCGAGCAAATCACCAGTCTCACCTCGATCCAACAATCGCAGGTGAGTGCACTCCAGGACAATACACAGGCGATTACGCAGAACACGTCCGCAAAGGGGAGCAGCGGATCGTCTGTGGCGGGAACCGTTGAGAGCGCTGCATCGAGCTTCCTGGGTGGAGGGCTGAGCAGCCTGTCGCCGTTGCTGGGCGGACTCTTGAGCCTGTTCGGCGGAGGCGGGCAGACGCCCGCGGCACCGGTTCCGTTTATGCTTCCTGCGCCCGTGCAATCACAAGCGGGGTTGTCGCCGGGCGCGCCTGGGCAGGTGACGCCGGTTAGTTACGGAGACACCGGACAGCCGCGCTCGGCTTCAGGGAGCGCAGCACCACAAGTGACTATCCAAGTGAACGCAATGGACAGTCAATCTTTCCTGGATCACAGCGATGACATCGCGATGGCGGTGAAACAGGCGATTTTGAACTCCAATTCTTTGAACGACGTGATTTCGAGCCTGTAGATATGAGTGCATTTCCGACGCTAAAGACCGGGGCCGTGATGCAGTACCCGGCACAACGCGGCGTTGCGTTTTCGACAACGGCGTTAGATTTCGTGGACGGGTCTGAACAGCGTTTCCGTAGTTACCAGGCGCCGCTCCATCGCTGGGTGGTGCAGCTCAGCTTGCTGGACCAAGCCGAGCTCGAAGAATTTCAAGAATTCTTTCGCGCCGTGGAGGGGCGAGCTCAAAACTTCAGCTTTACCGATCCCTGGGATGGGACCAACTACGCAAGCTGCAGTTTGGGGAGCGACGACATTACCGCGGTGTTAGCAGGCGAATGGAATGGAGAAACCTTGCTAACGGTGATGGAGAACGGCAACTGAGATGCTTTACTATCCGCAGCTCACGACGGGGGCCGTGTCACAGTTTCCCGTGGCTCGCACGACCAACATGCGAACGGTTTCCAATCAACTTCCGAGCGGCTTCACGATCCGAATGGCAGACACAGGCTTCCAGAAGGTTCAGTGGCGGCTCAAATATTCAAGTCTCACCGACGGCGAGCGGACCGCCATCGAAAATCTCTTCGAAGCTTCCGAGGGGCAGCTGAACACGTTCACCTTTTTAGATCCCACCGACAATCTATTGATGTGGAGCGAAGATTGGACCCAGACCGTCTGGACGGCCGATCCGTTGTTGCAGTTGACGGGTGGAATAGCGGATCCCACCGGTGGCAACGATGCCATCAAGCTCACTAACACGGCGGAGACGACGCAACAGATTGTTCAGAACACAAATGGCCCGAGCTCCTATGTCTACTGCTACAGCGTGTATGTCATGAGCAGTGTTCCCGCCACAATTCAGTTGGTGGTAGCCGCCACCGGACAAACTTCCCTGACACCGGTAAACACGGGCGCTCAATGGACACGAGTGCAGACATCGGACAGCCTTTCGGTACAACAAGACGAGGTCGGGTTCGGGATACAAGTGCCGGCGGGCGTGCAAGTATATGCGTTCGGCGCCCAGGTGGAAGCACAGCCGGAGGCGGGGCTGTACAAGAAGACCATCGACTTGGGCGGTGTCTACCCGAGCACGCGGTTTTCGTCCGACGTGCTATCTTTCACGGCCACCGCGCCCAATCAAAACTCCGGTGAAGTGGATTTGATCAGCAGCCTGAATTAAACAGAACTAAAGAGCCCAGCGTAGAATGACAACGATCAACGTTCTGAAAGAGCAGGAAGTTCCGGGCACCCCGCTGTTTCTGTTTGATTGCACTCTCCCGAATGGCGAAGTTCAGCACTGGAGCACCCACAACATCACTCGAAACGGCAACCAGTATCTGAGCCGAGTGCTTAAGCACAACATCTTCGATCTCAATTCCAGTCCCGAGAACGCAACGGATGGGGTGTCGACGGTTTCCATCACACTGGCCAACGCGGACTCGTTCCTTTCCCCCATTGAACTCAACGTTGGATGGAAGGGTTCAAGCCTGGCGGTCACTTTCCTGTTTTTCGATTTGACGAATCAGGTAGTGGCGTCGGACAGCCAGGTGGTGTTCCGCGGGATCGCTAATCCGCCGGATCAATCCACCGAGTCGACCTTGCGTCTGAGTTTCACTAATACACTGAACTTACAGCGCGTGTTCCTGCCGGAGGTCCGGATTCAAAAGCTGTGCCCCTGGAACTTTCCTGCGACCGCAGCGCAGCGTCAGGAGGCGGTGACTGGCGGAACGCAGGGAGCCTTTTCGCCATTCTATCGATGTGGATACTCACCCGATCAAACGGGCGGTGTGGGAAACATGAATGCGGGCGTGCCCTACACAACCTGCGACTATTCACGCGCGCAATGCCAACAGAGAGGAATGTTTTCCACTGACGCTCAGAGCAATGTGACGACTAGATTTGGCGGTATTGAATTCGTGCCACCTTCAATTATCGTTCGTACTTATGGCTCGAAAACATCGCAATTATCCACGCCGCTGCCCAATCAGGCACTTTATAACGATTTCGTCCCACTTATCTACGGAACAGGCTGGTATCAGCCGCCGATTGTACTTGCTAGAAACGATGGGAATCTCACGCATTTCGAGGTATTGCTCGGAATGGGGCAGATTTCGAGCGTCCTGGCGGTCATCGTGAATAACATCCAGATTCCGGTAGGGGTGAACGGGACTAATATGACGGCGACGGGTTGGTACAACGTCATTAGTTATGGCACCAGGAACGGGAGCTTCAATCCGGACTTCAGCAATTCCGCTGGACAGCCGTTGGGCGATCCTTACGGAAGTATGGCGTTTATGGCGCTGGTGGTGCCCAACTCAATTTCGAACGGCACGTCGTTCCCCGAAGTGAATGTTCTGATTCAGGGCCTTCAAGTCGCCCAGTATGATTCTGGTGGCAACTATCTGAGCAGTGTCTTCGGGAACAATCCGGCGTGGGTGATGCTGGACGCACTGTTTCGCAGCGGTTGGAATGCGGCACAGCTAGACCTGGCAAGTTTTGCGGCCGTGGCACAGAGATGCAATGCGCTGGTCCCCACGGTGGACGTCAACGGAAACAGCACTACGATTCCTCGTTATCAATGCAATCTTTTGTTGACCGATAGACGGAGCGCGGGAGACGTAATTCGGGGTATCCGGAACGCATCGGCCATGTATCTCACTTTCGATCCGAACGGGCTGATCCAGCTAAATCCGGAAGATACGCTGGCGAACCAGCAGCCAACGCAGCCAGGGAGCAGCAACAGCACTGAAACGTTGAACGGCGGATGGCCAGCCTATGAATTTGGCGACAATTCGTTTTCAGGTATCGTGCGTAGCTCAAACGGAGCTTCTTCGCTCACGCTAACTGCGCAAAGCATAGCCAACAGTCCGAACCATTATACGGTTGAATTTCAAGACGAATTCAATGATTACCAACAAGACAGCCTATCTTTGGTAGACATTGATGACTTCCTGGTCACAGGGCAGGATGTTACGACCAGCTTAACTGCGCTGGGGCTGCCGAATTTCGATCAAGCGAACCGGGCGGCGGCGCTTCAGCTATACAAATCAGTGAACGGTAACACATATGTCCAGTTTGAGACGAGCGTCAAAGGCGTGGGATTGAAGCCGGGCGACATTATTACGCTGACTTACGCGAGGGAAGGCTTCAGCCGGCAGCCGTTTCGGATTACAAAGCTGTCGCCGGGAGTGAATTTCATCACGGCTGTGATCAGCGCACAGATCCATGAGGACAGTTGGTACACAATTGTCAACACGGATGCGGCCGGACCGGGGCGTCAAACAAATTTCGAGATCGGGCTGCCGAGGCCATTGGTGGGCAGCGTGCTGGATGGCAACGGAGTAGAGCAGTTCGGAATTACCGAATCCTCAACGACAGGCACGGATGGCAGTGTCACAGAAAATCTGACGGTTTCCTTTGCGGTCCCTGCGAAGCCTGGAGCGAGCGCCACGGGCATTCCGCTCATGGGGCTGAACGCCCAGGTGAGCACCAGCGGTGGAACTTTGGCTGGCGGACAAGCGCTGTATTATGGGATCAGCGCGGTGGATGCCAATGGCGCCGAGGGTGGGCTGTCATTCATCGCAATGGCCAATGTCCCAGCGGGAACGAATACGAACCAAGTTACTCTTATCAGCCTCAGCTTTTCGTCCGCTGCGAGTTCGTTCAATGTTTACCGCGGTCCCAATCCCTCCCAGATTTTGCGAATCGCGAGCAACATTGCTATCGCCGGTCAGTTTGTGGATTCCGGGCTAACTGCATTGTTGCAGGGCCCTGCGGACTACAATTACGACCACGCCAACTTCTATTGGCGGCTGGAACTGCAGCCAGCCGAGCAAGCGAATATCAACTCGACGACGACCATTGGTAACAGCGCTCTCAACATGCTGGTGAACCTCTACAACGGCGCCACGGTACGAATCACTACGGGGACGGGAGCCGGGCAGGAGCAGACCATAGCATCCAACACGGCCACTACCGTGACCATCACGATTCCATGGAGCATCCAGCCGGATAATACGAGCTTCTTCCTGATCGCCGACTCCACCTGGCAGTTTGGAGCTTCGAGCAATGCGTCGCCGGTTTCGTTTGCAATACCGAATCGGGAGGGAGTAACTCTCGATATTTCCGGCCGGGCTGCTAACGTCATGGACGAGGAATGTTCTTACGAATTGTCGCCACTTACGGCGTGGACAATCCTGGGGACGAGCGGGCAGGCACTCGACACCGATGTGCCGGCACAGCCCGTGTTCGGTCTTTTCGCAATTGGGACTGGCAGCATTGAGGTGTTAGGCATCGCGTTCAGCGATCTGACTAATACGCGATCCATCAGCGCAGGCACTCTCACGCTGGCGTATTGGGATGAGTTGCAGGGGCCGTCGACGATCCTGCTCAGCGTTGCCGTGGGCACAACCGATACGTCGTTTACCGTGGCGACTGCGGTATCGGTGTCGAGCGGAAACCTGGTGCAAATCGATCAGGAGGTCATGGTGGTGCAGGGAACTGTCACGAGCGGCACCACCGTTTCGGTCACGCGGGCGTCGCATGGCACCAGCGCGGGAACGCACGCTGTTGGGACGGGCGTGTACATTCTCGCGGAAAAGATTTTCATCATGCCGTTCGCGCAGGAGTTCTTCGGCAGTCCGGCGAGCGGGAGCTATGCCTTTCCGATCACGATTCCCGACGTCAGGATTGCCGCCGCGGAACTGTTCATGACCAATTCAAGAGGGAACAGCAGCGTGGCCGCCGAATCGTTTACGAGCACGACGGATTTTGGACTGCGAAGCCTTTTGGGCGGGCAACTCACGATTCAAGTGGAGGGCTCACTCGCCATTCAGACCAACGCAGCGCCGCCGCTTCTGGTGGAGACTTCGTGCTCGGTGCGGGACGTTTATGCAGTGGTGCAGGACGCGCCTGCCGGAGCGCCCATCGTCATGCAAGTAACCCAGAACGGTAATGTCTATTGTGAGCTGACCATCGCCACGGGCGCCACGGTCTCGAACGATGTGGATGGCTTTGCGCTAGGGCCATTGCAGGCGGAAGCCATCATCGGCCTGAACATTACGTCCGTCGTTGAGACTGCGGACACGGCACCGGGCAGCGATCTCACGGTGACCATCCGACTGTAACCTCCCAGTATGCCCGAGACTTTGCAGAAACTAACGCCCGACCGCGACCTGCAATGCTATTTCTTCGAGCCGTCGGCAGTGGCCGCACTCAGTTCCAGCAGCGCAACCGGGTATACGGTTTCCGGAACATGGCGCCAGCAATTTGACTGGGCGGTGATCGAGTGGAATCGGGACAACGTGTTTGAGCATCCTGCGTTCCGCTACTTGCCCGATGGCGATCTCAGCGGATTGACGTTGAGTTACCAGGAGACCAGGGAAAATTGCATACCGCTGGACTCCAGTCTGTTTCCTACCGTCGACTGGCCTACGCTTCGTGTCTGGGCGAACAACGGAAGCGGCGAACAAATCTATTTCGTACCTCTGGCCACTTATGCGACTGCCATTGCAGGCAGTTATCATAGCGCCACGGTGCAATTTACGTTAAGCGGGACGGTAACCGCGGGCGACTATGTCGGGATTGCATTTCTGCTGGAGCATTATCCGTATCTGATGACCAGCGGCGACACGCCGGACGTGGCAATCGCCTATATCGTTTCGGAGATCAATGGTTCTTCGACGACTGTCACGGCGTCGGCTTCCGGCGCGACGATTACGATCACGGCTGTGGGAACCGGCAGCACGATTGGTGCAAACGGGAACCTGATCGGTGCGTACACTTATGTGTCCGGTAGCGAAACTGAAACGTGGGATGCGACCTCCAGACAATTTTCGGGAGGCACGTCGCCAACACAGTGGCAAGTTACTTTGCCTTTTGCGTCGCTGGCAGACCCGGTCCTGGGCACGATACCGGCCAATGCAATTCGCAAACTGCGATGGACGTACGCAGCGGCCCTGCAAGCCGGCGCCTTCATTCGCAGCGAGTTTGAAGTAGTGGTATCGAACTGGACCGTGACCGGCAGCGGACAAGGCTACTCGATTGCGGGTCCGGGTAGCCAGCGGATTGAAGACGATTCGAATCAGGCGCAGTACACGGGCACGTGGACCAGCACGTTCGGAAACTTTTCGGGCGGCAGCATCCACTCTACGAGCGTGCCGGGATCGAGCGTTACTTGCACTTACACGGCCTCCCAAGATCACTCCCTGTACTTAGGAACCCGGCTGCTGGCTGGGGGCACACTGATTTCTATCGTCCTGGATGGAGGCAGCGCGTTCACCGTAAACTTAGACTTACCCGGGGAAGACGTTCTGATCCGAACTCTCGTGGGCGAACCTGCTGCCGGGACGCATAACGTGACGATAACTCACGACGGCGACAGCGGGACTTACTGTTATTTTGACTTTCTCGAGATCGCCATCGTGGCAACCACGTTGCGCACTGAGACCAGCGAGCTGAAATTTACCGCGGCTACGGATTGGGACACGGAGCACTCTCAGGTGCTTGCGCCGGAGCGGACGGCCTGGATGATCTACTCACTCGGCTTCCAGGCTCGTGTGAATCACTATGTAGGCGCGCTGTGGTTTTATGAGATCAACAACGTGGGCCAGGAATACGCGTCCGCTACGATCACGTTTTCGGGTGCTCCGGATCCAAACTTAACCACGCAGATCATTCTAGGCACGGTTGGGCAGCCGTCTTCGACGGACACCACGATTGAGCATTTGAATCTGATCGGCGACACGACTGAAACATTGGCGACCGGTTTCGCGCTCTTGCTGAATGGGGGCTACACGGCGGTGTGGGCGCAAAGTAGCGGCAGCCAGCTCACGATTTACTCGCGTGCCATGGGCACGGCCGGAAATTCGATTACCATCGCGACCAGTGCGAACACTACCGACCTAACGATCACGCTCTCGGGCGTCGCGACTACAGACGGAGTTACTACTTTCTCGGGCGGCGTGGATGGTAACTGGTACACGGATTTAGCGGCAACGCCGCGTCTGAATCGCGCGGTGCGCGACTGGAGCCAGAGCTACTTTGAAGCGCTGAATGGCTATGGGTTCGATGCAACGGCATCGTTCAGCATGGAACTCGGCAACGGCGATCCTTCGGCAGGCGCCGGCATCGCGCAGTTTTACCCCGACCAGGCCGTGATCGTCAGCACTCCCGCGTTGCAAACGAATTTCTCGCCCACCAGCGCGGCTTTTTGGCAGCAGGTGCATTTAGACATGGCCACCGTAATGAATGCCGCGGGGCTGACGCCGTATCTGCAATTCGGCGAGGTGCAGTGGTGGTACTTTCCCGACGCCGCCGGCATGCCGTTCTACGACGCCTACACAACCAGCACGTTTCTAGCCGAGTATGGCCGCGCCATGACGGTGATCACGAGCAATACCGTGGATCCCACAACTGTTCCGCAAGAAGCTGCGTTTCTGCCGGGCTTGATCGGGACATTTACCGCGCAGATCCGCGCTTTCGTTCGCGCCACTTATCCGAGCTGCCGTTTTGAAGTGCTCTATCCTCCCGACGTAAACGATTTCCCGCTGACGCAGGTGATCAACTATCCCACCAGCGACTGGACTCCCGCTAATCTGAATTGCCTGAAGACGGAAAGCTTCACCTACACCGGCGAGCGCAATCTGGACCTGAGCCTGGTATCGATGAATTCGGTAAATAGCCTGGGATTTACGCCGGCGCAGCGGAGTCACCTGGTGGGCGTAAGCGATGCAACTACCGCGTGGCTCAAGGAGGCGAGGTTGGCCGAAGGACTTGGGTTTGAATCGGTGGTCCTCTTCGCGTTGGACCAAATGTGCCTCATTGGTTATTCACTCCCGCTCTCGCGCGGTATGCGCCGAAGCACCCAGCTGGGCTAAAAGGCAAGCAACCAGCGCCAGCGGCGCGCGGTACGTTCGCGGTACAGTGAAGATCGGTTGTGATTTCCGTCCAAAATGTATCCAAGGTCTACCATCTTTATCATCATCCCTTCGATCGTGTTCTTGGCGCTCTAGCGCTATCCCGCAAAAGAAAAGCTGAGTTTTGGGCGCTGCGCGATATCAACTTGCGCATCGAAAAGGGAGAAGTATTCGCGCTTCTCGGCCCTAATGGGTCGGGAAAAAGCACGCTCCTGCAGATCATCAGCGGCATCCTGCAGCCCACCAGCGGACGGGTTCTCAGCTCGGGCCGCGTGGCGGCGCTCCTGGAGTTAGGCGCCGGCTTCAATCCTGAATTCAGCGGACGCGAAAACGTATACCTGAATGGCGAGATCCTGGGATTATCGCGCGAGGAGCTGGACGACGCGTTTCCACGCATCGAGGCTTTTGCAGAAATCGGCCAATTCATCGATCGGCCGGTCAAAGAATATTCCAGCGGCATGTACGTTCGCCTGGCATTCTCCACCGCGATTCACGTCGATCCCGAGGTGCTGATCGTGGATGAGGCTCTCGCGGTCGGCGATGCAATTTTCGCCAGCCGCTGCGTGCAGAAGTTCGAGGAGCTTCGCAAGAAGAACGTTACCGTCCTGCTGGTGTCGCACGATCTCGGCTTGATCAAGCGCCTGGCGGACCGCGCCGCTTTCATGCTGGACGGACGAATTGTGATGCAAGGCGCGCCGAAGGACGCGGTCAACCGGTATGTCGGCTTCGTGCTCGATCGCGAGCACGCGAATAGGGAAGCGAGCGCCGGCCGGCTGAAAGAATCCATCACGGGCACCGGCAAGAGCAGCTTTCGCCACGGAGATGGCGCCAGCCGCGTGACGGACGTGCGGATACTGAATTCCGCGGGGGAAGTCTGCCATGCTTTCCGTCCCGGCCAATCCATTGTGCTGCGCATCCGTGCGGCATTTCAAAAGGCTGTCGTAAACCCGGTGGTTGGTATCCTGATCCGTAATCGCATCGGCATGGACATTTTTGGCACGAACAGTCGCCTGGAAAGCGCCGAACTCGGGGACTTTGAAGCAGGCGACGAAATCGAAATCGAGTTCGAGATGGATTGCCTGCTCAGCCGCCAAGAATATACCGTGACGGTTGCGGTACAGTACTGGAACGGTCTGAGCCAAGATTGGCTGGACGATGTCCTCGATTTTCGCGTCGAGGATACAAAAGACGTTGCGGGCGTATTGAACCTGAATACGCGCGTGCGCCATCAAAAACTTGTGTCAGCGCCCAAACACGAACAAAGCAGCGTGATCTAAGTGAATTCATGGTGAGTTAATTCAATGCATATCGAAGAAATTCAAGCAGCGCTCCGCGAAGAACATTTGGATGGCTGGTTGTTTTTTGACCATCACCAGCGGGATCCCGTGGCCTACCGGATTCTGAACTTGAACGCTACGCGAGTTGCCAGCCGCCGTTGGTATTACTTCATTCCGGCTGAGGGCGAACCGAAGGGGATGGTTCACGCCATCGAGGCCGGCGTACTGGACGGGCTGCCTGGCGACGTGCGGAAGTATTCGAGCTGGCCCGATCATTTGGACGGGCTGCATCAATTGTTAGTCGGCAGCCGCAAGATCGCGATGCAGTATTCGCCGAACTGCGCCATCCCCTACGTGTCGTTGGTGGATGGCGGCACTCTGGAATTGGTGCGTGGCGCGGGCGTCGAAATAGTTACCTCGGCCAATCTCGTGCAGTTGTTCGAAGCGCGCTGGAGCGCCGGGCAATTGGAGATGCACCTGGAGGCCGGCCGCCACGTGGACCGCATTCGGGCGGAAGCTTTTCAGAAGATCGCGTCTTCTCTCGCCGCAGGCCGAAGCATCACCGAGTGGGACGTGAACCGTTTTATACGAGCCGGTTTCGAAAAATCCGGTCTGGTCACCGATCACGGTCCCATTGTCGCCGTGAACGCGAACATGTCGAATCCGCATTATGAGCCCGAGGCGCAAGGCAGCCGCGAGATTCAAAAGGGCGATGCCGTCTTGATCGACATGTGGGCCAAACTCGACCGTCCCTTGGGCGTGTTCTACGACATTACTTGGACTGGCTATTGCGGTGCCACGCCGCCCAGCGCTCTGCAGAATGTATTCGAAGTGGTGCGTGATGCCCGCGAGCGAGCCGTGCAGCGGGTTCAGACCGCCATCCCGCGCGGCGAAGTCCTGCACGGCTTCGAAGTGGACGATGCCGCGAGAACCTATATTAAGGAGCGGGGATTCGGCGAGTATTTTGTCCATCGCACCGGCCACTCGATCGGCGAAGAAGTGCACGGCACGGGCGCCAATATGGACAACCTGGAGACGCATGACGAGCGTAAGATCATCGCGGGAACCTGCTTCTCGATCGAGCCAGGCATTTATCTCCCGGAATTCGGAATCCGCTCCGAGGTCAACGTCTACGTCAGCGCAACGGAGGCGCGAGTCACAGGCGAAGCGCAGCAAAAACTGGTTACGATTCAATGACGAAAATTGACATTCTATCCGGAGCACCCCGGCGGAGACCCCGTGCCAGCCAAACCCCGTTTTATCAACATCTTTCGCGCCGATAGCCCCACGGTCAATCGACCCGATAGGAAATTTCGATTGGACCGAACCCCTCCCCTCGCATACCCTGAATTATGGCAACCGTTCACATTATGGAGCCCGTGAGTTCGCACGTCGCTTTGCTGCATCGCATTAGCAACATCGTGAGCTCTGAGCTGTCGTTAGACGAAATGCTCGGCGAGATTGTCGGACTAACCGTCCAGGTAACTGACTGCGACGCTTGTCTGGTATACCTGTTGGATCGCGACACCGATGAAGTGGTTTTGCGCGCCTCTCAGGTGCCGCACGTGGGCGCGCTGGGGACTTTGCGCATGAAAGTCGGCGAGGGCGTCACGGGATGGGTGGCGGAGCACAAGTCCGTGGTCGCGCTATCTTCCAAAGCCGGCAACGATGCGCGCTTCAAACGCTTTCAGACGTTGGTGGAGGACACCTACGAAGCCTTCCTGTCGGTCCCGCTGGTGAGCGGGGGCGATGTCATCGGCGTCATCAACGTGCACCACCGCAACACCCACAATCACAATGGCGAGGAGATCTCTTTGCTGACCTTCGTCGGGGAGCAGATGGGCGGTGCGATCGCTAAATCAAGCCTGTCGGAAACCAACGCTCGCCTGATCGAAGAAACGCTCGAGATGAGGCGGCAGCTCGAGACCCGCAAGCTGGTGGAACGCGCCAAGGGCATCTTGCAAAGCCGCCACAGCCTCACCGAGGAAGAGGCTTACCTGCGCCTTCGCAATGAGAGCCGCCGGCTGCGCCGTCCGATGAAAGAACTGGCCGAGGCGATCATCCTGGCCGAGGACCTGAGCCGCAAGGCTGAGTCTCCGAACTAAGGTCAGGTCAGAGCCGTTAATACTTTGCGCATTCGGCCGTGGGCCAGCACCACGTCCGGGTCGCGCTGCAGGGCCTCAAAGTATCGTTTGGCGAATCCGGTGCCGGTTTCATTGGGTGCGAGCAATTCCCAGGCCTGCGCAACGAAGCGTTCCGCGTTGATGCCATCCAGCCCATCCTTGTCGTCCAGGGTCTCGTCGATGAGCACGACGAATTCCGAGAGCTCGTGCAGCCACGCGAACCAGGGATCGTAGAGCACCAGCTTCAACAGCTCGCCGCTGGAGCCGATGCGGGCGATGTCGCGCTCGTAGGTGGCGCGCTCGGAGTCGAGCAGCGTCTTGTGCAGGCTGAGCAAACCGTTGCGCAGGTCGGTGAGCCTCTGCTTTGTGAGATCGGGGAACGAATTGTTGGACGGCATGACGCCCTGGTGCTATAGTACATGACACCCAAGCAGTCGCAAGCAGCGACCGCTAAAATAATGAACGTGCGTTCCGAGTCTACACTTCAGCTCGCCACCGGCCATCTCGATCAGGTGCGCAAAGAAATCGGCAAGGTTATTGTCGGCCAGCAACACGTGGTGGACGGCGTGTTGATCTGCCTGCTGGCCGGAGGCCATGTTCTGCTCGAGGGCGTGCCGGGCCTGGGCAAGACCACGCTGCTGCGCACTCTCGGCCGCGTGCTGCATCTGAAGTATTCGCGCATTCAGTTCACGCCCGATCTGATGCCCGCCGACATTGTGGGCAGCATGATCATCGAGAGTGACGATCATGGCGCGAAGGCCCTGCGCTTCCAACCGGGTCCTATCTTCGCGAATCTGGTGCTCGCCGACGAGATCAACCGCGCCACCCCCAAGACGCAGTCCGCGCTGCTTGAAGCCATGCAGGAGCGCACGGTCACCAGTGGCACCACAACCCACGAACTCGAGTTGCCATTTTTGGTGATGGCCACGCAGAATCCCATCGAAATGGAAGGAACTTATCCGCTCCCTGAGGCCCAGCTGGATCGGTTTCTCATGAAGATCCTGGTAACGTATCCCTCGCGCGCGGATCTGAATCGTATTGTGGAGCGCACCATTCATCGCGATGAAACCGCTCTCGAACAGGTGGTGGACCGCGACGCGATTCTGCAGCTGCGGGCTGCCTGCCGCGACGTTCTGGTGGCGCAGCACGTGCAGGATTTTGCGATCGACCTGGTGATGGCCACGCAGCCCGGCACCTCCAACGCTCACCCGCTGGCCAACAAATACATTCGCTATGGAAGCTCGCCGCGCGGCGCGCAGGCCCTGGTGGAATGCGGACGGGTGCTGGCTCTGATGCGCAGCCGTTTGAATGTGAGCGGCGACGATGTTCGGGAGATTGCGCCTGACGTGCTGCGCCATCGGATCATCCTGAATTTCGACGCTCACGCCGACGGACAAACGCCCGATACCATCCTGACCACCATTATCGAAAGTGTGACCGCCCTGTCCGCGAAATGAAAGCCGTAAAGTGAAGACCGAGCCACTGATTGACAGCGCGTTCCTCGAGAAGCTCGAGCGGCTGGCGATCCGCTGGCAAAAGTCGTTCCCCGGCTTGGTGGGCGGCCACAATATCTCGCGCTTTGCCGGCCCCGGCCAGGAGTTCCTGGATCATCGTCAGTTCCATCACGGCGACGATCTGCGTGCCGTCAATTGGCGCGCCTATCTGCGATTGGAAAAGCTCTTTCTGAAGATGTTCCAGGTGGAACCGCGTATTCCGGTCCGGATTTTGCTCGATTGCAGCAACTCTATGACCACCGGCGCCGTCTCTAAGTTTGACTATGCGCGGAAACTCGCCGCCGCCTTGTGCTACGTCGGCCTGGTGCGGCTGGATACCATCTGTATCCAACCTTTCGGCCAGGATCTGGGCGATTCATTTCTATGCGGGGGTGGCCGGCATCGGTTTATTCCTGCCGTGAAGTTCCTCGAAGCACTCCAGCCGGGCGGCCGGACCAACTATTTTCAAATCGCGCGCGATTTTATCGCCGGCTATCCGCAGCGCGGGCTGCTCATCGTTATTTCGGACTTTTTGGACGACGCGGGCTGCGAGCGCCCGCTGCAATATCTGGCTGACTTCGGTCACGAGCTGATCCTGGTGCAGGTGTGGGCCGACGAAGATCGGGCGCCCGCCTGGGATGGTTTGCTCGATCTTACCGACGCAGAGACGGGGGAAACGTTGGAAATCGGCTTCGACGACGCGGCGCGCGTAAACTATACGCAAGCGTTCGACGCCCACGCCCGCGACATCCAGCGCGTCGGCCTGCGCAATAGCGGGCGCTACGTGGGGCTGAGCACAGCCACCACAA
Source organism: Bryobacterales bacterium (assembly GCA_963781905.1). Taxonomy (GTDB): domain Bacteria; phylum Acidobacteriota; class Terriglobia; order Bryobacterales; family Bryobacteraceae; genus Palsa-89. Next base: position 951,523 of record CAWAHZ010000010.1, on the reverse strand, counting down.
TCGAAGAGGCGGTTTTTGGACCCCTGGCGCGCGCCGGCGGTCTCGAGTAAGTCGCGATGTTCCTCTTCAATCTGTCTCTCCCCGAATTTCTCGCGATTCTTGGTTCGCTCTCGGGCCTTACGGTTGCATTGTACCTGCTGGACCGCACGCGTAAGAATCACACCGTCGCCACATTGCGCTTCTTCGCAGCGGCGGAGAAGCCCCCGGTGCTCAAGCATCGGCGCAAGCTACAGCAACCCTGGTCGTTGCTGCTGCAGTTGATCAGCTTGCTGTTGCTTCTGTTGGCCATCGCCCAGCTTCGCCTCGGCTCTCCAGCGCGTTACTCGCGCGATCACGTGCTGATTCTCGACGACTCCGCGTGGATGGCTGCGCGGCTTGGCAACGCTCGTTCCGGTAATGCCCGTCTCATCGACCAAGCGCGCCTGGCAGCCGACAGCTATGTGAACGCGCTTCCCTCCGCCGATCGCGTCATGGTGGTTCGCGCCGACGTGCTGGCCACGCCCGCGCTGCTCTTCGAATCGGACCGCAAGAAGATTCATCTCGCCATCGATCAAACCCAGCCGGGCGCCGCGCCATTGAATCTGCAGCAAGCTCTCGATTTCGCGGCACAAGCTCAGAGAGTGCAGGCCCAGCGCCCAGGGGAGATTGTTTTTGTGGGAGCCGGCCGCGTTTCGAGCGAGCAGGCCGCGCGGCTGACTGCTCCCGCGAACTTCCGCCTCATCGCGATCGACGGCCCTACCGAGCACGTGGGACTGCGAAAGGTGAGCGTGCATCGCGCTCTGGACGATCCCGATGTTTGGGAGGTCTTCATCGGCGCCAAGAACTATGGATCGGTGGCCCGTTCCGTTCCGCTGGTGGTGGCCTTCGGCGGGTCGCCCGTTGCAACTCGCCGTTTCGAGCTGAAGCCGGCCGCTGAAGAAGACCTGACGTTCCGCTTCAAGACGCGGGCCGCGGGATGGTTGGAAGCACGGCTGACAACGCAGCCTGGCGCACAAGATACGTTCCGCCAAGATAGCCGGGCCATTCTCGAACTGCCGGCGCGCGGCGCCTTGCCGGTCACCATTTACTCCGCCGAGCCGGATCTGCTGCGGCCGATTTTCACCGCGATTCCGGGCATCCAAGCGACTTTTCTTCCGGTTTCGAGCTACCAGGCCAATGCTCGCGCCGCGCCGGGTGCTGCAAGTGGCATCGTTCTGCTGGATCATTTTGCCCCGCCTTCGCCGCCCACCGCTCAAAGCATTTGGCTGGAGCCGCCCGCCGACCGGTCGCCCATTCCAGTGCAAAGCACCGAGCAAAAGGCCAGGCTCACTCAGTGGCAGGCCGGCCATCCGCTGGGAGCCGGCTTGCGTGCGCGCGATATCGAACTCGCCAGTGCCCAGATCTTCCGGCCGGCGCCGGGCGACATCGTGGTTGCGCGATCAGATGCCGGACCCTTGATTGTCGCGCGGCCCGGAAATCCGAAAATCGTGGTCCTCGGTTTTCACCCCGTCCGATCGGGAATGAAATTCCAGCTCACCACGCCGTTGCTTTTCGCCAATATCATTCGCTGGATGGCGCCCGACGCGTTTCGTTCCTGGGAGCTGACGGCGGGCACCGTGGGTACGGTGGACGTCGAACTGGAATCCGAAATCGATCCGAATGCGATCCGGGTCCAAACCGAAGAAGGGCGCTCGCTGCCTTTCACCGTGGATGGGAAAAATCTCAGATTCTTCACGGGCGCTCCCGGGGTGGTGCGGGTGCTTACCGGCGATCGCGAATTAGTCTACTCGCTCACTCTGCCGCAGCCTGGCGACACGGTTTGGAAGCCTTCCAATGTAAAACTAGGCTTGCCCCCTCGCGCGCCCCTGGGTCCAAGCTCGCGCGATCTTTGGCATTGGCTGGCCATCGCAGGCGCTATTGGCCTGCTGGTTGACTGGATTCTCTACGGACGCATCGATCGCCGCATGCGCGCGGCCAGAGGCGCTGGGGCGGGTGCGGCTGGTTGGTCCAGCTGGAGGAAGGCTTCGTGACGTTCGAACGAGCCTGGGTGCTCATCTTCCTGCTGTTACCACTCGGCTGGATGTTCTTCGAATGGCGGAGGACGCGGCGCATCACCGCGCTGCTGCTGAAGACGCTGGCGTTTCTCGCGATTATCCTCGCTCTGGGGGAACCAACCCTGACCACGCCCCAAACAAAAATGGCTGTGGCCGTTCTGGTGGATACTTCTTCGAGCGTGTCGCCGCAGGACCTGGCGCGCGCTTCTGAATTCGCCTCGGCTCTGGATAAAGCGCACGGCCGGCACTGGGTACGCGTCCTTCCATTTGCGCGGTCGGTTCGAGATTTGGCGGCCAATGAGCAGCGCGGCCTTCGTCTGGAACCAACCGCGGGTGAAGCTGGCCGCGCCACCGATCTTGAATCCGGCATCGAAGAGGCCATCAGTTCTTTGCCGTCGGGTCTGGTTCCTAGAATCGTCCTGGTTTCCGATGGCAAAGAGAACGCAGGCAGTATCACGCGCGCGGCTTGGCAGGCGCAGCGCCTCGGCATACCCATTGATACCGTTGCGCTCAAAGGCCGCCCTCAGCCCTCGTTGCGCCTCGAATCGGTTACAGTGCCCACCGTTGCGTTTACCGGCGAGCAGTTCCCGGTGGATCTGAGCATTGCTTCGCCTTCCGCGGTCACGGGTTCGGTCCAGATCAGCGCCGAAGGAAAAGTGCTCGGATCAAACCCCGTGAAACTCGAGAAGGGGGACAATCAAGTTCGCGTACACGCCAGTCTCAGCGCCGCCGGTGCGTTAAACCTCAGCGGCGTGATCGAAGCCAATGGACTGGGCGAAATCCGATTCGATCGCGCTGTCACGTTACGCCGTCCGAAGGTTCTCTTCGTGTCCCAGGATCCCGAGGGCACCGAGCAGCATTTGCTCCAAACCCTGGCCGCGGCTCAATTCGATGTCGATCGAACCGCCGACCCTGTGCACGGCACACTCGCCGACTACCAGTTGCTGGTGTTGAATAATCAGGATCTGGAATCCCTGCCGGTCGCACGCAAGGACGAGATTGAGAAATTCGTCCAACAAGGCGGAGGGCTGCTGGTGATAGCCGGGGAGAGGAACGTCTACGCCGAAGACAAAAAAGTGGAAGACGCTCTGGATCGCACGCTGCCGGCCAAGCTGGCTCCTCCACGTTCGCCCGAAGGCACCGCCGTGGTGTTGATCATCGACAAATCTTCGTCTATGGAAGGCAAGAAAATCGAGCTGGCGCGGCAGGCCGCAAGCGGCGTGGTGGAGAATCTGCGTCCCATCGATTTGGTGGGCGTGCTCATCTTCGACAACTCTTTTCAATGGGACGTGCCTATTCGGCGCGCCGAAGACAAGGTGCTCATCAAGCGACTCATTTCCGGAATTGTCCCCGACGGTGGCACCCAGATTGCGCCCGCGCTCACGGAGGCGTATCGCAAAGTGCTGCCTACGCACGCCACCTTCAAACACATTGTGTTGCTCACCGACGGCATCTCGGAAGAGGGCGATAGTCTCGATCTTTCAAAAGAAGCGGCAACTAACCACGTGACCATCTCCACGGTGGGGCTCGGCCAGGACGTAAACCGAGCGTATCTGGAGAAGGTGGCTTCCGTGGCCGGCGGGAAATCGTATTTCTTGAACGAGCCGGCTGGACTTGCGCAGATTGTGCTGAAAGACGTGATGGAGCACACCGGTTCCACCGCCGTCGAGAAGACCTTGCGGCCCTTCGTTGCAAAGAACGCCGAGATTTTGGACGGAGTAGGCATCGACACCGCGCCGGCGCTCAAGGGTTATGTGCGCTTCATCAGTAAGCCGACGGCGGACACCATCCTCAAGGTGGACGAGATGGACCCGCTGCTGGTGCGCTGGCAGTACGGGCTGGGACGCGCCGATGTTTTTGCGTCGGATGCGAAGAGCCGCTGGGCGGCGGACTGGGTGACGTGGAAGGGCTTCGACAAGCTGTGGACCAACACCTTTCGCGATCTGCTGCCGCACGCCGAAAGCGGCGAGGCCAAGGCCGAATACGACAGCGCGAGCGGCGATCTGATTGTGAGCTATCATCTGGGCGCCGACGCGGAAGATCCGGCGAAGCTGCCTGAAATTTTCGTACTTGGCCCCAATGGCTTCCGTCACCCGGTGCCCATCACCAAGCTGGGCGCGAAATCGTATCGAGGGACAATACACATCGGCGATTTGCAGGGTCTGTTCCGCATCCGCCCGCTGGATGAATCGCGCGCGTTTCCGGAGGTCGGGTTCTACCAGCCGGAGCGAGAGCTGCTGGACTACGGCTCGAACGAATTCCTGCTGCGTTCGGTGGCGCAATTCACCGGCGGCCGGTTCAATCCCTCGCCCAAACAGGTGTTCGATTCGAGCGGCCGCTCCGAGTCCTCCACCTTGCGGCTTTGGCCCATTCTCCTGGGATTGGCAATCGCATTGAATCTGGCCGAGCTGCTTATGCGGAAAGTTCGACCACGGTTTCCAGGTGGAATGTTTGGGGGAAAAGATCAACCAGCGTGATCTTTTCGATGCGGTACGGTTCGGGTGTAAGGCCCTGCAAATCGCGAGCAAGAGTGGCTGGATCGCAGGAAACAATGCTGAGACGCGGCGCTCGGATCCGCGCCAGCTCTTGCACCACATGCTTGCCCAAACCGGCGCGCGGCGGATCGGCAAGTATGAAATCGGGAGTTTCGCTGAGGCTGGCGAGATAGTCTTCGACATTGGCGTTTATGGGCGCCTGCGGGAAGTTGTGCGTCAAGTCGCGAAAGCTGCTGCCGCCCGATTCCACTGCAGTGACCTTGGCAAAGCGCTCAGCAAGTTTGACTGAGAAAAGCCCCACGCCCGCGTAAAGATCGATCGCCCACGGGCCCGCTTTGTCGCCGATCGCGCATTCCACTAGCTGATGGATCAGGAAGCGGTTTACTTGAAAGAAAGAATTGCGGCTCACCTGGAAGCCCGAGTAATCAATTGGTGTGGATACGCCCAGCGACGCCAGCGTTGTTAAGACGGGACGCGGAACGCGGTCCATGACATTCACCTGTACATCTGTTTCATTGGTGAAGAGCTCGATGGCAGTGGTGGCCTGAGCGGTATCCATCTTGGCAATGGTCTCATTGAGCTTCGGTGACGCGATGGGGCAATGATCAATCGCGACCAGGTCGCGTGTATGCTGGCCGAAATATCCGACCTTGCCGTCCTCGACATGTAGCTGCACCCGGTTGCGGTATTGCCACGGGTCGCCCGAAATCACTCCGATCTCACCCGCGAATTCAATCTTACCGACGCGCTGGAGCACTTCGCGCAAGATTGCCCGCTTCTGCTCTAACTGGACCGCATAATCCATGTGCTGGTACTGGCAACCACCGCAGCGCTCAAAATACGGGCATCTGGGCGCAATGCGCGCAGGCGATGGCTGCAGGATCTCGATCACGCGGCCGCGCCACAGATCGTTCTTTGCACGCTCGGTTTCCGCTCGCACCACCTCGCCCGGCAGAACGAAGGGAATGAGGACCACCTTTCCCTCCTGGCGCGCCAGTCCTTCACCACCGTATACCAGCTTTTCAATTGTTAGGGTTTCTTCCACAGGCAAGCGAAAGGGTACCATGAATGTTCGAATATGAAAGCACGAGTCTTCTCCGGCGTCCAGCCGACCGGTAATCTTCACATCGGAAATTATCTTGGCGCCTTGAAGAACTGGGTTGAAATCCAGGGTAACTACGAGAGCATCTTCGGCATCGTCGATCTGCACGCCATCACGGTGTATCAAGAGCCAGGCGAGCTTCGCGCGAAAATCCTGGAGACCGCGGGATTGTTTCTGGCCGCTGGTATCGACCCGAAGCATTCCACCATCGTGGTGCAATCGTCGGTGCCGGAGCACGCCGAACTCGCGTGGATGCTCACCTGCGTCACTCCGGTTGGCTGGCTGGAGCGGATGACGCAGTACAAAGCGAAATCGCAAGCGCAGGAGACGGTGGGCGACGGGCTCCTGCAATATCCGGTGTTGATGACCGCGGACATTCTGGTTTATCAGGCCGCGGTAGTTCCAGTTGGAGAGGACCAAGCACAGCATCTGGAACTAGCACGTGACATCGCGCAACGATTCAACTCTTTGTATGGCGAGACATTTGTCATGCCGGGTACCAGTCTTCCTTTGTCGGGCGCACGCGTTATGGGATTGGATGATCCGACAAAGAAAATGAGTAAGTCTGTTGCGGGTTCTGGCCACGCCATTTCCTTATTGGATGCTCCTGACGTGGCGCGAAAAAAGGTTATGCGCGCAACCACCGATTCCCAGCCGGCAGTGGACTTCGAGAACCTCAGTCCGGGTGTTCTCAATCTTATCGATATCAGCAAGGCGTTTATGGGCTGGGGACCCGAGCAAGCGCAGGCAGAGTTTGAGGGCAAGCGTTATGGCGACTTGAAGAAGAAAGTTGCGGATATCGTGGTTTCTCATTTGGAGCCGTTGCAGAAGCGCTATGCGGAGATCATGGATGAGCCTGGTTACTTGACCGGCGTGCTCAAGGAAGGCGCGGAGCGAGTGTCCCCGATCGCGAAATCGACGGTGCAGCTGGTCAAGGAACGCATGGGTTTGTATTGAGCCGTGTATTAGTGGAAGTCGTGCGACGGTACGGCCTGCTCAGCCACGTGCAGCGGCTCAAAATGCGCGGCTCGCACGGTGTAGACGTTGTCGATGTTCTGCATCTCGCCATCGACGACGATGTAAGAATTGCCGAGAATTGTTTTGCGCTCGCGATCGAAGACGTCGGGCATCACCACGGCGTTTGAGACTCCGGTTTCGTCTTCGATGCTCAGGAATAGCAGCCCTTTCGCGGTGCCGGGGCGCTGGCGGCAGATGATGCATCCGGCAGTGCGAACCACGCGGCCGTTGTGCACGAATTTCAACTGCGCGGCGGGAGTGACGCCCAGCGCGTTCAGCTTCTCGCGATGAAATGCCATCGGATGTTTGCCGATGGTGAGGTGCGTTCCTCGGAAAGTCGGAGTTTAGACGCTCACTCGCAGTCATGGGCGCGAGCGGCGCGGGTTGGGGATTGGGGATTGGGGATTGGCGAAGAATGGACCGGTGGGGCGTATGGCGAGTTCGGAATCCCAGAGTGCGGCGCGGCGGTGCGTGGGAGATGCGGTGATGAAATTGAGCGCGCCGATTTCGCTCAGCTTGCGCAATTCGTCTGTGCGAAGCTCGGGGACGCGGTCCACTAAATCCTGAATGCTTGCGAATGGCGCCTGTGCGCGGGCGGCGAGGATGGCCCGGGCCGGTTGCTCGCGTAGTCCTTTTACGTAATTCATCCCCAAGCGAACGCGCCGCTCGCCGTTCTCTTCCTCGATGCTGCATAGCCAATCCGAGCGCGTGACATCGATGGGATTGAAGTGCAGGCCGTGACGCTGCGCATCCTTCACCAAGGTGGCCGGCGCGTAAAAACCCATCGGCTGATTGTTCAGGATGGCGGCGGTGAAGGCGGCCAGGTAACGGCATTTCAGATACGCGCTGGCATAGGCGATCAAGGCGAAGCTGGCGGCGTGCGATTCAGGGAAGCCATACAGCGCAAACGCGGTGATGGATTGAACGATGGCTTCCTGCTGCTTGCCGATGATGCCATTGCGCGTCATGCCTTCACGCAGGCGGATCTCGATGTCGCGCATGCGGGCTTCGGAGCGCTTGAATCCCATGGCGCGGCGCAGTTCTTCGGCTTCGCCGCCGGAAAATCCGGCTACGATCATCGCCATGCGGAGCAATTGCTCTTGAAATAGCGGCACGCCTAGAGTGCGGCGCAGCACGGGCTCGAGCGAAGGATGCAGGCACTCCGCTTTTTCGCGGCCCTGCCGCCGGCGCAGAAATGGATTCAGCATCTGGCCAACAATGGGACCGGGGCGAATGATAGCCACTTGCACTACGATGTCGTAGAAACGTTCGGGCCGCAGCCTGGGCAGGCACGACATCTGCGCGCGGCTCTCCACCTGAAACAGTCCGATGGTGTCGGCATTTTGCAGAGCTTGATAAACCATTTTGTCGTCTGGCGGCAAATGCGCCAGATCCACTTCTTCGGCGTACGCGGTGCGAATGAGTTGAATGGATTCTTCGAGCACGGCCATCATGCCGAGGCCCAGCAGATCCACTTTGATGATGCCCATATCGGCGCAATCTTCCTTGTCCCACTGGATGACGACGCGGCCAGGCATGGTGGCCGGCTCCAGCGGAACAACGGAATCGAGCTGGCCTTCGCAGATCACCATGCCGCCCGAGTGCTGGCCGAGATGGCGCGGCAGATCCTGGATGGTCATATAAAGATCCAGGAATTTCGCAATCAGTGGATTCTGTTGGGGTGAGAAGCCGGCTTCGGTAAATTGGCGCTCGGCGGTTTCCTTGGGATCTGGCTCTTTTGGATCAACCCAGCCCCAGGATGGAACCAGCGCCGAGATCCGCGAGAGATCTTCTTCCGGAAAGCCCAGTACCTTGCCGATATCGCGCACCGCCGAGCGGCCGCGATAAGTGATGACGTTGGCGGTCATGGCTGCGCCGAGCTGTCCGTAACGCGCGTAAACAAACTGGATGACGCGCTCGCGCTGATCGCCGCTCGGAAGATCGAGATCGATATCCGGCCACTCACCGCGCTCTTCAGAGAGGAAGCGCTCGAAGAGCAATTCCATCTCGACCGCGTCGACCGCGGTGATGCCAAGCGAATAACAGACCGCGCTGTTGGCGGCCGATCCACGGCCTTGCACCAGAATGTTCTGACGGCGGCAGAACTCGACGATGTCCCAGACGATCAGGAAATAGCCGGCCAAATCGAGCTTTTCGATGAGCGCCAGCTCGTGATCGATTTGCCGGCGGGCACGGCGCCTGAGATCGACGGACTTGGAGTGATAGCGATTCATGGCGCCTTCTTCCACGCGTTTTCTCAGGAACGAATTCATGCTCTCACCTGGCGGCACGGGATAACGGGGAAATTGGTAGCCGAGATCGGCGAGTGTGAATTGCAGACGATCGGAAAGCTCGCGAGTGTTGGCGATGGCTTCCGGCAGGTCCGAGAAGAGGCGCGACATTTCCCGAGCGCTTTTCAAGTAACGATCGGAGTTGATGGAGAGCAGACGGCCGGCTTCCTGAATGGTGGTCTTGTGGCGGACGCAGGTGAGAACGTCGAGCGCTTCGCGAGATTCGGGCGTGGCGTGGCTCACGCCGTTGGTGGCAAGGAGCGGCAGGCGGTGGCGCCGCGCGAAGTCCATTAGGGATTGATTGAGCGCTTCTTCAGTGCGATTGTAATGGCGTTGGAGTTCGACGAAGATATTCTTTGCGCCGAACTGATCGAGAAAACGAGGATCGGGGCGAGATGCCAGGCAGACCAGGCCTTGGGAGAACTCGGCGAACTCTTCGGGCGTCGCGGCGCCTTCACCTTTTTTCGCACGCAATTTCATTCTGGTGATCAATCGGCAGAGGTTTTGATAGCCGGTGCGATTTTCGGCCAGAAGCGGATAACGGTGACCATCGGTGCAAGTGATTTCAGCGCCGATGTGCGCGCGAATGCCGGCCTTTTTCGCGGCCATGTGGAAGCGGGCGGCGCCGGAGATGTTGTCGCGATCGAGTAGAGCGAGGGCGGGGAAGTCGAGCGCGGCGGCGCGGGCGACCAGTTCTTCAGGGACCGAGGAGCCTTCGAGGAAGCTGAAGGCGCTGCGGGCATGGAGCTCCACATAAGGGGATTGGGGGCTGGCTATCGGGGATTTGGGATTGGGGATTGGGGAGCTGGCACTTTGGTTAGTCATAGGAGCCTTCGATGAACCAGTCGGGATCGGAGTAGATGCGGTACAAAGCGCCGTTCGAGAGGGCGATGTCCCATTCGTCGCGATTCCAGGCGCTGGTTGTCCACCAATCGCCTGAGGTGCGCCAGGGTCCGGCGGCGTTGAGGATCTTGCCATGAATGCCTGGGGCGGAGAGGCGCACAGGGTGGTTGTTGATGAGATCGATCGTTGCATGGAGTGGCGGATTGAAATAGCGGAACGCGTGTTGACTTGTGCGCTGGGATTGGGGGTTGGGGGTTGGGGGGCCAGGCACGAGACGGAAAGGATGGGGGTGGTGAGTATCCAGGAGTTGGGGGATGCCTACGTTCGCTTCGCCGACGATGCCTCGGATGCGGGCGAGCGTCAGCTCCAGTTTGTCGGGCGCGGGGGTGACGGGGAGAAAGATACCGGTTTGGACAGTGCGAGGGTGCACCGGTTTTAGCGCGAGCGAGATCGCGATGCTGGGCGCCGTTGGAGGATGCGCTTCGAGATCCATTTGCAAAAGCTTCAAGAGTGATTTGCTTTCGCGCATGGGAACGGGAAGATGGAGAGTTCGGATGTGCTCGGCACGATCTTCGAGCTCCAGGCGAATGGTCACTTCGTTGGCCGCCATGGCGTTCGAAAGCAGGCGCGCGCATTGATGGTTGAGCAGACGCGCGATCAGAAACAGCAGCGGCTCCAGCAGGCTGACGGGATGATCCAGCTCGATGCGATCCTCATACGTCGTTTCCGGCTGGAAGATTTTGAGCGGCCGATGAATGACGCCGCGAGCCAGTTGCTGGAGGTAAACGCCGTGCGGCCCGAAGCGTTCGGCGAGGCCGATCTCGGGAAGCTGGGCCAGTTGTTCGAGGGTGTAGATGCCCCAGCTTTCCAAGACCTGCGCCATTTCATCGGTGAGCGGGAGTGTCGCGACATCCAGGTGGTTGAGATTGGGCGCAGCATTAGTCAATAGAGTGATGCCTGGGAAATTGCGTGCGGCGAGGATGGCCGCGTCGGCAGTTTCGGCAATGGCGATGTTGATGCCGCCGCCAGAGTGCTTTTCTATAGCTTTTTGGGCGATGGCTTGGGCGATCTGGTGCGGGGAGCCGTGCAGGCGCTGGAGTCCGTCAATGCGGAAGATGACCGTGTCGGGCGCGGTCTGCTCGAAGGAAGGAGAGAAAGCCGAGGCGATTTGCTGAAGGTCGGCTGGACCATGGAGGCAAGCGAAAATCATCCGAGTGCCTTGGCTTTGAATTGCGCGCTGCCTGGTCTAACGGGCTTGCGTGACGACGCTTCCAATTCCACTTCGCGTAGCAGCGAGAAGCCGGGCGCGCCGGTCCAGATGGTTTTCTTACGCTCGATATCGAGCATGAGCGACGCGCAGGATCGGGCGATGGGCTCCCTTTCGGCAAGCGCGAGAATGGTCGGGGTGTTTTCGATGGCGCGGCGGAAGCGGTACCAATAGGAGATTGGGATGCGGTTGGAGATGCGCGGCGGGACTTGGCAGAGGTCCAGCACAATGGCGCCGAATCCGCCCGCGTGGAGCAGGGAATCCGCCGCCCGGAGCGCGTGCCCGGCATTGTGGCCGCACCGAATCCAGACCAGCTGCGAGAGGGCGACGCCGGCTGCTGCGGCCGATACGGGGTCAAAGGAATCGTCGGTATCGACGTAGGCGCAGATCTCAAGCTGAGCGGTGGAGGCGGCCAACAGGGAGTGGACCAGCGTGGTACGGCCGGAGCTTTCCGGGCCGAGGATCTCCGAGATGGCGCCACGCGGGAACCCGGCATTCTCCCCATGCGAGAGCAGGGCATCGAGCGATGCCCTACCGGTGGGGAGGCATTCCCGGATTCTTGCGTCCGGGCGCAGTCCAAGCGTAGTGACGCGGGCGGCGTTTGGGTTCATGCAATTTCGCCTTTTCTTCGCCATTGATATTGTGGCCAGAACGGGTGTGGTTGTCAAGAGTACTTGGGCGCTCGCATGCGCTCGCGCGGGGTTGGGGATTGGGGATTGGCTGCCAGGCTATGACGTTAAAAGCATGAGGCTTTAGAAGCTACCGCAATTGAGCGATTTACCGGAAACGATTGATGACGGGAGGGATTTTGTTGAGGATGGAACGTGACCGGCATCCGGGCATGGTAACGTATGTGTCACCATAGGATAAAGAAGGAAGACGAAGGCAATAATGGTTCTGACACGTGATTTTAAAGAAACGACTCAGGCTCGCGTCGAACGCGACCCAAAGTTCCGTAGGGAACTTCTCCGCGAAGGCATTGAGTGCATGCTCAGCGGCGATATCGCCACGGCGAAGACCATCCTGCGGGATTATATCAATGCGACTATCGGTTTTAACGCGCTCGCAGAGGTTACGCACATCCCATCGAAGAGTCTCATGCGCATGCTTGGACCGGCGGGCAATCCTAGGGCCGATAATCTCTTTGTGGTAGTCAGTTTTCTGCAGCAACACGAGGGCGTGCGCTTCCAATTGAAGGCGTCGACTAGATAAGGTGCTACCACAACTTGCCAGATCAGCATTCGATCCAGAAGGGGCATAGCTGTCAAGAGTACTTGGGCGCTCGCAGTCGCTCGCGCGGGGTTGGCGATTGGGGATTGGCTGCCAGGCTTTGACGTTAAAGAATTGTAGCGTTGGGAACACCAGACGAATAGGGGCTACTTTCGAAAAATGGCCGATTACGGCAGAATTCTTGACCCGGGTATAATGTGACTCTGACTAGAGACGATCACCAATAGTAGCCGGGCAATCGAAAATGTACGAAAGATGCCTTTGTGTAGATTCTCGATGCTTTGTCCTCTGTTCGAAATACAACGTGATAGGTTCGTAAAACGTCATAAACATAGCAGGAGTTGGCATCGCACACGCCTTGGACGCCGTGCTGCCGCAACAAGGTTTGCCATTCCTGCCAACTCATGCCGATGTGAACATTGCGATATCCGGATGCGAACGACACGGTGCCGTAACCGTGCAGAGGGATCAGCAAGTCGCAAAACATGTTGACGAGAATTGCAATAAGCAACAGAATCAAATCGAAACGCTTTGGCAGGAATTGTTTCACAGCGTAGGCCAGTCGCTGCTTTGCAAAGGGCCAATAGACTTGGTTGTTGCACGGTGCGTTGTTGGGTCAATCCCGATTCTGCAAACGGGAGAACTGCTGTAATGCGGACGAGCAGAAATGACCAATGTTCCGTCATCGCGCAGCATGTACCATTCCTGAAACATCGCGGTCGCATCCTCAATCTGCTCTGTTGTCATTCCTGGCCGCACGCGATTGCACAGATCGTTGGCTGACGGCGCGCTGGCCGAAATAGCTGTCGTCGCTACTGTGATCGCAAGATAAACAACGCCAACTAAAACTATGAACTTTATGGTGTTGACCAGGAAAGCTGCAAATTGCCCATCTCGCGTCATAGTCGTCCAGCGCTAATATAATAGCGAAAAGCTCAGGATTTTCCTTCGAAGGCATCGAGCAGTTTGCTCGGCAACGGCTTGAAGAACGATTTGCTGACTTTGAACTTGTTCTTCGCCAGGCCGATGGGTCGCTTGGCTTTCTTCCCTGAACGGTTTGAACGCTTTGTCGGGATCCGCATGCTATCTCATCGGCGCAACGAACGGCAGATGCCGGGCGAAGAGCCAGCACAGGAAAAACACGATAGGGGCTTGCGCCAGTAACTGCAGCAGACCGTAGCCCACCAGATCGCGGGCGCGCAGGCGCAGGATGCCCAGGAGCGGCAGCATGAAGAACGGGTTGATCAGGTTCGGCAGCGCCTCCGATGCGTTGTAGATCTGGACCACCCATCCCAGGTTCACGCGATGTTCAAGGGCCGCTTGCAGAACATACGGCGCTTCTATAATCCACTTGCTGCCGCCGGACGGGATGAAGACCCCGAGAGTGGCGGAGTAGACCGCGACGAGCAGCGCAAAGGTGTCGTGCGTACTGATGGACGTGAGAAGCCGGGCGGCTTTATCGGAGAGTCCGGTGCCGACGATCATTCCGAAGATCACCGCGTACAAAGGAAACTGGATGATGACGCCGGCGGTGCCGGGGACCACTTCCATCACAGCGCGCAGGAAGCGCTTGGGACGCCACTGCAGCAGCAACCCGGCGGTGAGGAAGATCAAATTGAAGGTGTTTAAGTCCAGCGCGGCTAGAGCGCCCTGCGGAGAGGTGCGGAATACATCCACCAGATAGACGCACAGCAGCACCGCAACCAGGATGGTGAGCAGCGGACTGTATTCGAGCCATTCGCCGGGCTTGGTCCTGGGCTCCAGCTCCATCTGAAACGGCTCCCACTTCAGCCCGTAAGACTCGGCGGTTCGCGCGTTTTCGGCCGATGGCGCCGAGAGGCAGGCGATCAAGACTCCCGTGACCATCAGGATGGCTGCCATCAGCATGCTGGGCCAGAGGAAGATGGTGCTGGTGAGCGGGATGAGTCCGCTGATCGCGAGCAGTCTGGGCGGCAGCGAGCTCTTGGTGGCCATCAGCATTGCGGCGGAGGACGAAATACCGAGTGCCCAGATCACCGTTCCGCCGACATAGGCGGCAGCGCCGGCGGCTCGATAGTCGAGTCCTTTGATGCGCTGGGAAAGCTGCCGCACGAGGAGTCCGCTGATGATCGGGCTCATGCCCCAGGAGAGCAGGCCGGTCACAAAAGAGAAGAGCGCCACCAGCGTGATGGCCTGGCGTGGAGTCTGGGGAAGCTGCGCCAGTTTTTGCATGGCGCGCTGCACCAATGGAGTGGATGCGACAACGTAGCCACCGATGATGATCATCACCATTTGCATGGTGAATTGGATCAGCGACCAAAAACCTTTGCCACCCTGTATCGCGAGGTCCGCGGGCTTTTCGCCGGCGGCTATTCCGATCAGGAAGACGACTACGATCCCGACCAGCGCGAACACCAGAGGATCGGGAAACCAGCGTTCGCTCCAATTGGAAAGTGCGACGCCAATACGCGCCAGGCGGCCTTGCTGGAGAGCTTGACGGTTCAAGCTTCGCCGCGCGACCACTTGACGACATCAAAGCCGTCCGCTACGCGGATGAAGACATTGGTGACGGGCGAAAGAATCCGCGTAATGTGCCCCTTGCCTTGGAGGTCTTCCAGGAACACCAGGTCGCCGGCGTGAATGGCATGTTTTTTGCCATCCGACGCTTCCACTTCGATTTCCCCGGACATGGATATCGAAAACTGCCTTCCGGGCGTCCGGTGCCAGTCTTCCGTGGAGCTGGCGGTGTAATCGGCGTAGCTGAATGCAGTGACGGGTGCGCTCTCCGTTCTGCGAATCTTGCCGGCCTTGGTTGCGATGGGCAACTCCTGAATGTGCGAGTTGCCGTCGGCATCGGCATAGATGCGGATAATGCGTTTGCCGGCGGCTCCTTCCTGCGCCTGCGATACTGCCGCAAATGCGCCTGCGAAGGCAGCGATGCCGCCAATACTTAACAATTCACGCCGTTCCATTGTTTTCTCCCGGTGCCGATTCTATCATGGGCGCTCGCATATGCTCGCGCGGAATTAGGGGGGCGCTCGCGTATGCTCGCGCGGGATTGGGGGGCGCTCGCGTATGCTCGCGCGGGATTGGGGGGCGCTCGCATATGCTCGCGCGGGATTGGGGCTGGCAGCGCTAAGGCTTGGATAAAACTTGAGACGCCAAGCGAGCGCTTTGTTCGACGTACAATGCCAGCTCCGGATTGACGCCAGATAGTGCGCGTAGTTGCCTTGGGAGTTCGCGCGGCGGGGGATAAGCTCTCCGTCCGCCTTTTAAAACCGAACGAAGGGTGCGGGTAAGCTGCCGCTCCAGGATGGTTGCCGAGAGTCCCGCTGGAATACGCGCGTACTGCAGCGATGCGGACGCTGCATGGAGCAAAGCAAACAGGAGGGTGGCGGTGCAAGTGAGCGCGGCGAGAAAGAATGGCTTGAGCGGCCGCTCGATGGCGACGGCGCGCCGTTCGCGATACTCCACCAGGCTCTTCGCCTGGCGAATGGCGAGCGGATCACCTTCCACCAGATAGCGCAGGTCTTCAAAGCCGGGAATCGGACTGATAGAGCCCACCGACGCGCCACAAGCGGCGAGCTCCCGCAGTTCGCCGCTGTCCAGCCAGGTACTCGAAAGAACCACCGCTTTGCCCCGCCAGGAAATTGGGGCCGACACCATTTCAGCTACCACTCGCTGGAGGGTTTCCTCCGGTACGCACACCAGAATGAGAGCGCAGGATTCAAATTCCGCGTAATCCTTAACAGGATGGCCGGCCTGCAGCATGTTGGCAATGCGGCTGGCTACGCGATACGAGGCCGATTTCACGGGACCGAGGCGTTCGGGGAGCCACCAGAAGCGCGTCAGCGGAGAGTCGGTGAGGCTACCCGTGGCGATTAGGCCCACCGACTGGGCTTTCTTCATGAATTCCGAGTGATTTTAGCACTTTTATGCGGTCACGAAGTTGAGCTGCCTTCTCAAACTCAAATCTTTTCGCTGCATCACGCATACTTTCTTCCAATTCGGACGACGAATTTCTCCCGTTGTTCGGGCGTCCATTCTTCCGCCGGATCGTCCGGCTCCACGGGAACGGTGACATAGTCTCCCTCGGCGATGCGAACCAGGCTCATGTCGATGGGCTTAATGATGGACTGCGGCGTGATGTTGTTCTGCTCGTTGTATTGTTCCTGAATGGTCCGGCGGCGATTGGTTTCGTCGATGGCGCGGCGCATGCTGTCGGTGTAGACGTCGGCGTAAAGCACGGCGCGGCCGTTGAGATGGCGGGCGGCGCGGCCCATGGTCTGGATGAGCGATCCGGCGGAGCGCAGGAAGCCTTCTTTATCGGCATCCAGGATGGCGACCAGAGACACCTCGGGCAGATCCAGACCCTCGCGCAGCAGGTTGATGCCAACGACAACGTCCAGCTCGCCGCGGCGCAAATCGCGCAGGATTTTCATACGGTCCAGCGCGCCAATCTCGGAATGCAGGTAAGCGCACTTCACGCCGACTTCGGTGTAGTATTCCGATAAATCTTCGGCCATGCGCTTGGTCAAGGTGGTGACCAGAACGCGCTCGTTCAACTCCACGCGGCGGCGGATTTCATGCAGCAAGTCGTCCACCTGGCCTTTGATGGGACGGACATCAATCTGCGGGATCCACCAGGCCAGTGGGCCGGATGATCTGCTCGACCACCACGCCGGCAGACTTGGTGAGCTCATAGGGACCGGGCGTGGCGGATACATAGAGCACCTGGTTCACGCGATTCTCGAACTCTTCAAAAGTGAGCGGACGATTGTCCATGGCGCTGGGCAGGCGAAAACCATAGTTGACCAGCACCTGTTTGCGCGAGCGGTCGCCATGATACATGCCTTGCAGTTGCGGGATGGTCTGGTGGCTTTCGTCCAGGAACAACAGATGATCGTTGGGGAGGTAATCGAGCAATGTCGGCGGCGCCTCGCCCGGCAGGCGTCCGGAGAAATGCCGCGAATAGTTTTCGATGCCGTGGCAATAACCGATCTGCCGGATCATCTCGAGATCGAACATGGTGCGCTGGTACAGGCGCTGAGCTTCCACCAGCTTGCCGCCCTTTTCGAGTTCCTTCTGCCACCATTCAAGCTCCGTCTGGATGCTGCGCAGCGCACTTTCGCGCGATTCGGGCGTCATGACGTAATGCGTTTTGGGATAAATCGGCAAGCGCAAATAGGTTTGCCGGACCTGGCCGAGCATAGGGTCGATCTGGCTGAGGCTGTCCACTTCGTCGCCCCACAGCTCGATGCGATAAGCGTTGTCGTCGTAAGTGGGGAAGACTTCGATGACATCGCCGCGCACCCGAAATGTTCCGCGCGTGAAGCTGTGATCGTTGCGCTCGTAGAGGATTTCAACCAAGCGCGAGAGGATCTGCTGGCGCGAGATCTTCTGACCCTTTTCGAGCATGAGCAGCATGCCGTAGTAGGCTTCGGGCGAGCCGAGGCCGTAGATGCAACTGACGCTCGCGACGATGACGCAATCCCGGCGTTCGAAGAGCGAACGCGTGGCGGAAAGGCGAAGCTTGTCCAATTCGTCGTTGATGGTGGCTTCTTTTTCGATGTAGATGTCGCCAGAGGGCATGTAAGCTTCCGGCTGATAGTAGTCGTAATAGCTGACGAAATACTCGACGGCATTGCCCGGGAAGAATGTTCTGAATTCGTGATAAAGCTGCGCGGCGAGCGTTTTGTTGTGGGCCAGAACCAGCGCGGGACGACCGGTTTTTTCGATCAACTGCGCCATGGTGTAGGTTTTGCCGGAGCCAGTGACCCCGAGCAGCGTTTGATGTTTTTCTCCGTCGAGCAGGCCGCGGAAAAGCTGGTCGATGGCGGCGGCTTGATCGCCGCGCGGGCGGTAATCGACGCCGATATGGAAAGGCCATGACTCTAGGATAGCGGGTGAGTCAAGGACAGGACCGGGGATTGGGGGTTAGGGATTGGGGACTGGGGGTTGGGGATTGGGGGCCAGGCACGCGCGTGGAAACGACTACTGTTTCTCGGCTTCCTTCTGGGGCTTGAAATCGGTAGCGAGGCGCTGGGCTTCGGCTACTTGACCAGGCTTCAACTTCTTGGCGATCAGGTCGCGTTGTGTCACGCATCCGCTGTTGCCCTTGGCGGCGCAGATGTTCAGCCATTTGTACGCTTGCACGTAATCGCGCTTCACGCCTTGGCCTGAGCCGTACATGGCGCCCAAGTTGTGCTGGGCCTGCGTGTAGTCCTGCTCGGCGGCACGCCGGAACCAATTGGCGGCTTCCATTGGGCTCTGCGGAACGCCATGCCCGTCCAGGTACAAGAGGCCCAGGTTGAATTGAGCGATGGGGTCGCCTTCCTCGGCCAGCGGACGCCATTCCTTCGCAGCACCGACATAGTCGCCCTTCTGGAACGCATCCAGCCCAGCTTGAAAGTCGGCCAATGCAGGAACGGCGGCAGTGAGAGCGGTGAACGTCAACAGAGTGGGGAACAGCGACAGCTTTCGCATGGAGATACGCTCCTATGGTTATTGAAGCACAACGTTATTTGAAGCACAGCGACGCGATTTCGTTTCTTGGGGACCGCTCGCTTACTGTCGCGGCTCGGCTTGAGGGTAACAGAGATAGGTGTGGAGGATATATTTCGGGCTTGACTTGGGTGGCATTCCGGCGTGCGGAAAGAGCCAGATTGGAGGAAAGGCAAGCAGCTTGCCCGGCTCCGGCGCGACGGAGATATCGAGGTTCGGGAAGACGGTTTCTCCACCAGCGGGCGCATTCAGATAAATAAACGCAGTCATGAATCGCCTGGACGCCACCTGGGTCATAACGTCCACGTGCAATGGGAAGAAATCACGGCCGTTGGGGAGATAGCGCTTTATCCGCAACTGCTCAAATGAAAAAGTCAGCGGCCAGAAGCGCGCATTTACTGCCGCTTGATATTTATTGAAGTGAGAAAGAAATACAGGCACCAGGAGCTGATTCTCGTCGGGCCAGTTCTGCGTAATATTCAGTTGATTAAAACTGTAGCCGGACTCGACCTGGCAGACCTCGTGATCCGGTGACGACTCGAATCGATGAATGAGCGCCTGGCAGCGCTCGAGCGAAAGCGCGCCGGCAAAGACCATGACGTGATCGGAAAGCGATGTATTCGCCACTCTGGATGGTGAGGGGCCAGCGGGAAAATTCTCACAAGAACAACTCGCTACAGTCGTGGTTCAGTCTGCAGCAGGAAGCGCTTCGATTCTTCGAGGAACAGATCCAGCCGATCGTGGTGCACCCAATGCCCGGCGCCCTCCACCTTCAAAACCTGGTGGTTGCGAATTGCCGAAGCGCGGTCCTCGATATCGGGATCTGGCATCCAGCTTTCGCGGCCCCAAACCAGCAGCACGGGGCAGGCGATCTCGGCATAGATGGCGAGTTGATCGGCCATGTGGCCATAGGGCGCCAGGCAGCGCACATAATTGTCGAATTTCCAGCTGAGGGAACCATCGGCATTCCAGTTCGTGCCATGCACCGTGAGGTGGTGCGCCACTTGGTCGGACAGGTGAGGATTGGCTTCCTTCATGCGTGCGACAGCGGCTTCCAAGTTGGGATAATTGTGCGGCTCGCGCTGCTCCACCTTGCGCACGCTTTCGATCCAATGCCGCAAGCGCTCGGGCGCGGGTTTGTGGATGCGATGCGATGACGGCAGCCCCAGCCCCTCGATGGCGATGGCTTTGCGCACGCGATCGGGATAGAGTCCCGAATAAACCAGGGTGAGGATGCCACCGAGAGAGTGACCGATCAGATGAACGGGAGGGCTGTCGGGGGCGCGGCCAGTTAGTAAGTCGACCAGCGTCGCGATGTCCAGCACATGTTCGGCGATGCTGTAGATGGCGCCGGGCGCCCAGGCGCTGTTGCCGTGCCCGCGCAGGTCCATGGCGTAGACGTGGAAATATTCGCGCAGCGAACGCGCCACCCAATCCCAGTTGCGCGCGTGATCCAAGCCGCCGTGCACCAGCAGCAAGGGCGGCAGGCCGTCGCGCCCCCAGTCCCAGAACTGCAACTTCAGGCGATCGGAATAGTAATAGTGAGAGACGGGTTCCAATCCAACTATTGTACGGGTGGAGGAGCGCGCGTACTACTTGCTGGAAAGACTTTGCTCGCGCACCTCGGCGTGGTGCCGGACATCAATGCCCTTCACCAGGAACAGGACATCCTCAGCGATGTTGGTGGCGTGGTCGGCGATGCGCTCCAGATTGTGGGCGATGAACATGAGGTCCACGGCGCGCGGAATGGTGGTGTTCTGTTCCTGCATGAAGGCCACCAGTTCCTTGTAAACCGCGTCGCGCAGGCGATCCACTTCATCATCCGACAGCAGGACGCCGCGTGCCAGATCTTCATCGCGCTTCACCAACGCATCCAGGCTCTTGCGCACCATGTCTTCGGCCAGGCTGGCCATTTGCGGAATGTCAATGAGCGGCTTTACCGGAGGCTCCCGCATCAGGGACAGAGCGCGCTGGGTGATGTTTACCGCCAGATCGCCCATGCGCTCCAGGTCGCCATTGATCTTGATCACAGCGGTGAGAAAGCGCATGTCACGGGCCATGGGTTGATAGAGCGCGAGCAGGCGTGTAGCGTACTCATCGATTTCGATGTCTTTCTCATTGATGAGCGCCTCCTTCCACAAGACCTCTTTAGCGGCTTGCTCGTCGCGGTTTACCAGTGCGGAGACACTCTGGTGGATTGCCGATTCCACCAAGCCGGCCATCTCCAGCAGACGGCTCTGCATCTCGTCGAGTTCTTCTCTGAAATGAATCAATTTAATTCCTCGCTAACGATCAGCCGAATCGTCCGGTGATGTAGTCTTCCGTCTCGCGCTTCGACGGCCGCTTGAAGATGATCTCAGTCTTATCGAATTCGATTAAGTTCCCGAGCAGAAAGAAACCGGTGAACTCCGCCACGCGCGCGGCTTGCTGCATGTTGTGAGTGACGATCACCTGGGTACATTGGTCCTTGAGGGTGAACAGCAAATCTTCGATTTTAGACGTGGCGATGGGGTCGAGCGCGGAACAAGGTTCGTCCAGCAATAAAACTTCGGGATCCACCGCCAGCGCGCGAGCGATGCACAGCCGTTGCTGCTGGCCGCCAGATAGCCCATAGGCGGACTGATGCAGCTTGTCCTTCACTTCGTCCCATAACGCGGCCCGCTTGAGGCTGTGCTCCACAATATCGCTAAGCGAACGGCCCGCTTTCAGGCCATTCACTTTGACGCCATAGGCGATGTTTTCGTAGATCGACTTGGGGAACGGGTTGGGACGTTGAAACACCATGCCCACGCGGCGGCGCAGTTTGGTAACGTCCAATTCCAGCACATTCTGGCCGTCCAGCAATACCTGACCTTCGTAGCGCGAATTCTTGACGGTCTCGTTGATCCGGTTCAGCGTACGCAAGAATGTGGACTTGCCGCAACCCGAAGGGCCGATGAGCGCGGTGATGCGTTTCTCGGGAACTTCCAGGTTGATATTGTGCAGAGCGTGAAAACTGCCGTAGAAGAAGTTGAGATTTTGGGCCTGGAGCTTAGGTCTGGAGGCCACCTCAGGCTGCATACCGGAGGGCACGGTTGGCGGTGCGCTGATTTCACTCATCTTTGCGGACTCCGGCGTAGCTGCCATATTCTTAGGTTACTACCCCCTTTGCGTGGCCGTTCCACGAGACAGTACCCAACGCGATGCGATGTTGGCGACCAGGACCAGCACCAGCAGCACCAGGCCCGCGGCCCAGGCTTGACGATGCCAATCGTCGTACGCCGATATTGCGCGGTAATAGATCATCGCGGGGAGCGCGGCCATGGGCTCATTCAGGTTGTTAGCCCAAAATTGATTGTTGAAACTCGTAAACAACAGAGGCGCGGTTTCTCCGGCTACGCGCGCGACGCCGAGGATCATCCCAGTGAGGATGCCTTGTTTGGCCGCCGGTACGACCACAGAGAAGATGGTGCGCGTTTTACTGGCGCCCAGAGCCAGCGACCCTTCGCGGAGCGAATTGGGAACGGCGCGCAGAAACTGCTCGGTGGCGCGCAGGCCGATGGGGATCATCATCAGGCTCAAGGCAAAGCCACCGGCCCAAGCGGAGAAATGATGCATGGGAACGACGATGACGGTCCAGGCAAAGATTCCGATAACGATGGAGGGCACCCCGTTCAGCAGGTCCGCCGTATATCGGATCAGCATCGGCACGGCCTTGCCGCCGAATTCAGCGAGGTAGATGCCGCCCAGGAATCCGACCGGAATGCCGATGCAAGCCGCGATCAAGATGAGAACGCCACTGCCCACGATGGCATTGGCCATGCCTCCGCCCGTTTCACCCGCGGCTAGAGGTAGCTTGGTGAAAAAATTCCAGTCCAGGGAACGCCAGCCATTAAAGATCAGAAAGCCCAACACCAGGAACAGCACCGAAGATGTAAGCACGGTGCAAATGCCCGTGAGGGTCAGCATAATGTTGCTGAGGAGGTTGCGCCGCTTCAAGCGATCCATTAGTCCAGCTTCGATCCTTTCCGCGTGGTGGCGATGATTAACAACTGAGCGGCGGCATTCAGGACCATGGTGAGGCCGAACAAGACCAATCCAAGTTCGATCAGAGAGCTTAGGTACACGTCCCCGGTGGCTTCGGTGAACTCGTTGGCGATGACGGCGGCAATGGTATAGCCAGGCGAAAGTAGGGAAGTGTGAATGCCGGTGTCGTTGCCGATGACCATGGTGACGGCCATGGTTTCTCCCAGAGCGCGCGCCAGAGCGAGGAAGATGGATCCGATGATGCCGAGCCGGGCGAACGGAACCACTACTTGCCAGGTGGATTCCCACTTGGTTGCTCCCAGGGCGAGCGCGGCTTCGCGCTGTTCGCGAGGCACAGCCAGCAGCGCTTCCCGCGAGATGGAAATGACAAAGGGAAACGTCATGGTGGCTAAAGCTATACCAGCGGTAAGATACCCAACCCCGTAGGCCGGGCCCTGGAACAGCGGGAGAAAGCCCAGTGTGTGTTTGAGAAATGGCTCCACATACTGGCGCATGAGCGGAACCAACGTGAAGATGGACAGGAGGCCAAGAATCACACTGGGTACGGCGGCCAGCAATTCGACGAGAAACGTGCAAGCGTTGGAAAACTTCGGAGGCGACAGTTCGGCAAGGAAGATGGCGGTGCCCACTCCCAACGGAACCGAAATCGCAAGCGCGATGAACGAGGTCAGTACGGTTCCGTAAATGAAGGGCAGCGCGCCGAATTGCTCGGCCACCGGGTCCCACGTTCTTCCAGTCAGAAAGTGGAAGCCGAACTTGGCACGCGAAGGCCCCGAGTGAATCCAGAGTTCATACACCAGAAAGACGGTGACTAGAAACACGCTAGCCGCAAAGATCAGCGTGACGATATGGGCGATCTGATCCCCGTCCAATTTCGTGAGTCTCCGCGGGCGCGACTTCGGCGGCGCGGTTACAACGGCGGTTGCCATCCTGGACTTCTTACTTTATCAAAGCGACCTGCATTTGTTCTTTGGCGATTACGGGCTTAGGAAGGGGCGCGTAGTCCATTCCCGCCGCGTCGGCCTGGCCGGTGGTCATCATCCACTGCAGGAAGGCGGTAATCGACTTCTTCTTGGTTGCATTATCGATTTTGTCGGGGATCAGCAGCCAGGTAAAGCTCGAAATCGGATAGGCGTTCTGGCCGGGAGCGTTGGTAATGGAAACACGGAAGTCGGCCGGCATGTCCTTGGCCGCGCCGGAAGCGGCTTCGGTAACGGTGTTGAAATCCGCTTTGACGAAAGTCCCGGCGGCATTCTTAACGGAACCGTATTCCATTTTGTTTTGGGCCGCGTAAAACAGTTCGACGTACCCTATGGAACTCGGGGTCTGCTTGACTAATCCCGCTACGCCTTCGTTGCCTTTACCGCCGAGTCCCACGGGCCAGTTAACCGATGTATTGGCGCCTACTTTCGTCTTCCATTCCGGGCTGATCTTCGAGAGATAGTCGGTCCATACGAAAGTTGTGCCACTGCCATCCGAGCGGTGCACAACGGTGATGTCATCGTTGGGGAGCTTCGTCCCCGGATTATCCTTGACGAGCGCTGGATCGTTCCACTTCTTAATATTGCCTAAGAAGATACCTGCCAGAGTGGAGCCGGAGAATTTCAGAGAACCCAAGCCGGGCAGGTTATAGGTAGGGACGAGGCCGCCGAGCACAGTTGGAAAATGCAGAACTTTGGACTTGGTGACCTTGGACAATTGTTCGTTGGTCATCGGCATGTCGGAAGCGCCGAAATCCACGGTTCCTTCGGTGAGCTGGCGGATTCCGCCCCCCGAGCCGATGGATTGGTAGTTGATCTGGATGTCAGGGTGCAACTTGTTGAATTCTTGAAACCATTTTTGATAGATTGCCGCGGGGAAGGTGGCCCCCGCCGCGTTGATGGTTTCAGCCGTTGCCGAAACTGTGGCGACCGCGGCGAACAACGAAATCCAAAACATTTGTTTCTTCATGATTCAAATCCTCTCCTCCGAGGAGGGACGGCTCGCGCCGCCCCCGCTTCATTAGACGTCTTAG
This sequence comes from Bryobacterales bacterium, assembly GCA_963781905.1. Lineage (GTDB taxonomy): Bacteria > Acidobacteriota > Terriglobia > Bryobacterales > Bryobacteraceae > Palsa-89. Next base: position 926,722 of record CAWAHZ010000010.1, on the reverse strand, counting down.
AACTTCGGCATGCTGCCCGGCAGTGTATAGCGGACGTCGAAGTAAATGGTGTTGTCGTGGGTTTGGTCAGGTGCGCCGAGTGCAATGTACCACGGGTTACGCGTCAAGTATTCGTATTGACCAATCAGATTGATGGCGCCGTAGCGCGGATTGGCCCAAACAGTTTCGTTGAAGCCGAAGGTGATTTCCTGAATCGCCTTGTTCTGGCTATTCGCTGAACCTATGTAACCGTAACCCACCGGCTTGCCATTCGCGTCGATCGCGACATCTTTGTCGATGTAAATGCCGCCGTAGTATGCAAACAGCAGGAACTTACCCGCTCTGGCTTCGAAGCCGTCCACGGTGCCGCCGGCATGCAGCAAGTTGAAGTTGCCGGTAGCATTTAGGACCACATCCGGAGCTTGTCCGAAAAGATAGCGGCCTTCGCCATCGCCCCAGAAATTGGTGCTTATCAGACGGAAGCCGGGGAAGATTTCGCCGTTCAGGCCAACCTGAATTCCGCCGCCGGCCTTGGTAAAGGTTTGGCCCAGCGCCAGGTTAGCCGTATTAACGACTTTGAAGGTGCTCACGATTCCGGCGACTTCGGCGTGAAACCGGGAACTCGGGTCGACGGCGAACTTGCTGATGAAGTCCGGTGTGAGCTGGGGCACCCCGTTCACCACGCTGCCCGCGTCCAGCTGAGTGCCCGAGAGCGCAGTATAGGCGGCCGGCAAGACGGCCGTGGAACCGCCTCCGGAGCCGCCAATATACTGGTCGGGGTTTTCCACCGACAAGCCCCACACTGCCTTATCGCCGAAGTGATAGAGGACGCGCATGCCCGGCTGGCGAGTCCAAGTTAAGCCCGCCATGTAGTTCACGTCCATGACTTGGGAGTAGAAGAGGTCGCCCGGCAGCGGGGAGATTCCCACGCGGTTCGGGGTCAGCATGCTCCAGCTTTGTCCGGCCAGAAACTCCCAGCCGCCATGCCTCGCGTCTACCCAGTAAAGGCGAAGGCGCGGGACGAAAGCGCCATTGGTAACCGTGAGCGCGTTTGAGCCACTGGTGCCCAGGAAGTCGAACTCGTTGTAGCCGATGAAGTGGGTCCCCTTCCAATCGCCGTCAATGCGGAAACCAATGCGGCTGTTCTGGGGGCTGAAGCGAGATTCGGAAAGCTTTCCATTCACCACGTTATTGTAGGGGACGCTGCCGAAATTGCTTCCGATACCCGAAGCTGCGTTTTTGTCGCGCCACACGAACGTCGCGTCCATGAAGCCGACCGGGGTGATGCAAACGTTGCCGAATCTCAAATAAGGCGGCACCACGTTGGGGTCTACGCCTGCCTCGCAGGGGTTACCGCCTCCGGCCGGCGCCTGTCCACGATTCGCTGTCGGCGCCACTACGGGCGAAATGGGAGGAATGATCGGCGTAGTACTTGCTACCTCCCCGAGCGCCTTATTGCGGGGCAAGGCAAAAGTGTCCTGGCCCGGCTGCACGGATGCGGCAGTGCTCGCGGCCTTTTCGATCAGTCTTTTCTGTTCTTCCATGGCCGACTTGAGCGCGTCAATTTGCTTCTGCTGCTCGGCCAGTTGCGCCTTCAGGGTGGCGACAGCGTTGTCGGTGGATTGCGCGGCTGGCGCGGATACTTGTCCAAACGCCGATGCTGGTCCAAACAACGATGTGCCCAACAGAATCGCGGAGCACAGAATCACGGTTCCTAGCGTTTTAGCTTTCATCATCTCCATCCCAGGTTGGGTTTTCCAAGATTTTGTTCCAAAGCGAGGCGGTTTCGATTTGTGACCGCCTTACGGAGGATAGCCCTGGTGCGTTAGCGAAAAATGACGTTTGCGTTAAAATCGCGTTACAAGGGCGGGGTGTTATAGAAGATGTTACGCGGTGGGAAGCTCAATGGTGAATTCGGAACCTTCGCCCAGCCGGCTATGCACCTGGACGCTGCCTCCCATCTGTTCGATGGCGTGTTTGACGATGGATAGGCCCAGGCCGGTGCCGCCCAGGGCGCGCGATCGCGCTTTGTCGGCTCGATAGAAACGTTCGAAGATGCGTGGCAGATCTTCAGAGGGGATACCGATGCCGGTGTCGCCGATGAGAATCCGCACCTTGCCGTTGTTGGACCGCATCTCCACTTGCACTTCACCGTTGGGACGGTTAAATTTCACGGCGTTGTCCAGCAGGTTGATGAAAACCTGCTCCAGGCGCAGTTCGTGGCCGATGACGGTCAAGTCTTCCAGCTTTTCGCACAGCAGCCGCACGCCCTGCACTCGCGCCGCCGATTCCACGGTGCGCATGGCGGATTCGAGCGCAGCCTTGATCGAAACCGGTTGCGGCGGAGCGGTGAGAGCATTGGATTCGAGCTCGGAAAGCGACAGCAGATCGGAGGCGATGTTGCTTAGGCGCGTGGCCTGCGCGAGGATGATCTCTACAAAGCGGCGGTTGTTCGCCTGGTCTTCGAGCGCGCCATCGAGCAGCGTTTCGGCGTAACCGCGGATGGACGCCAGGGGCGTTCGCAATTCATGCGAAACGTTCGCCACAAAGTCCCGCCGGACGCGTTCCAGGCGCTCCAGTTCCGTGACGTCGTGCAAAATCGCCAGCGCGCCGCGGGTGGCGGGGGCTCCCAAGGGACCGGCCAGCACTTCGAACGAACGGGCTCCCGCGCCGGGCAGCGTCAAGCGTTGCTCCACGCGCTCGCCGGTAGAGATGACGGTAGTCATGATCTCTCGCAATCCGGGATCGCGCACCAGTTCCAGCAGGGCAATGCCAGGAACTACGGGAAGGCGAGCACCCACGTTTCGCGCGAATGAATAATTGCAGAAGGTGACGCGCAGATCCTTATCCACTGCGAGCACGCCTTCCAGCATGCTGGCCAGAATGGCTTCGCGTCGCGCGCCTTCCAACTTCAGGCTTTCCACCAGTTCGCGAATGCGAGGCGCGGTGCGTTGCAGCGATTGGGCCAACAGGCCCAGGTCGTCGTCACCGGCGGGCAGCGGCTGCTCGAAGACGGGAGGGTCCAGCAGGCGCTCGGCATATGCCCGGATCTGAGAAACACGCAGGGAAAAGGATCGTATGAAGAGAAAAGCCAGGCCGCCCGCCAGCACCAGCACCGCGAGCGTGACTCCCAGAAGTGGACGCCACAGCTCAGCGCTATGCTGCGCGACGTACAGGTCCATGCCGAGCAGCGAAGCCGCGAGCAGAGCAAAGCCGCTCCAAAGGAACCTGCGAATAATGCGACCACTCACGGAATCTGGTGACAGTATACTCGTTCCAAGGTGGTTCACCAAACGTTAACCGAAGCGGCTCCGATTCGGCGGAAGTTGCTCCAGTGGTATGCCAAGCATAAGCGCGACCTGCCTTGGCGTCGCACGCGGGATCCTTATCGGATATGGATCTCGGAAATCATGCTGCAACAGACTCGCGTTGCAGCGGTGATTCCTTATTACGAGCGCTTTCTGGCTTTATTCCCGGACGTTTCAGCCTTGGCGTCGGCGAAGGAGCAAGATCTGCTCGCCGCGTGGGCTGGATTGGGATACTATTCCCGCGCGCGCAACTTACAGAAGGCGGCGCGCAACATTGTGGAGCTGGCGCAATTTCCAGGCGATTATGCGGCGCTGCGCGGACTGGCCGGGGTCGGCGAATATACAGCCGCCGCAGTGGCCAGCATCGCGTTCGGAAGGCCGCACGCGGCGCTGGATGGAAACGTTTTGCGCGTGTTGAGCCGCATGGTTGCCGAGCGCGGCGATATCAAATCGCCAGTGGTGCGAAAGAGCCTGGGTGCGATCGCCGGCGAGTTACTGGATCGCAAGCATCCGGGCGAGTTCAATCAAGCGCTGATGGAACTGGGCGCCACCGTGTGTGTGCCCAAACAGCCATCCTGCGGCCATTGTCCAATCCGCGCCCACTGTCAGGGACGCCGGCAGGGTGTTGAGAATCAGTTGCCTCTGAACGGCGTGCGTCCCAACGCTGACCGTCGCGAAATGCACTTACTCGCGATCGAGAAAGGAAATAAGATTCTTTTGTGGCAGCGTCCGGCCGATAGCCGGCGGCTGGCTGGCTTCTGGGAGCTGCCGGAGCGCGAACAACTGCCGGGAGCGACGGTGCTCGCGGCCGCCGGCGGGTTTCGCCACACCATTGTCAATACGACTTACTTAGTCCAGGTTTATCGAGCGTCCCTTAAAACGCGTTCAAGTAAGTTGCAATGGGTGCCGAAGAGTAATCTTTGCAACTTACCGGTAAGTACCACCGCCAAGAAAGCATTGATTCTTTTGGCAAGCGTGGACCGCGAGTCACCGGAGTAACTTTTTGTTGACGTGGAGGTCTATGTTCCAGATGAGTTGCCTGCGGCTGCTGCCATTACTGGTTGCTTTACCGGCATTTCTTTGCGCTGAGAGTAATACCCCGAGCCTGGGATATACCGGCGCGCCGGCCGATCATGGTGGACAAACCTGCATCACCTGCCACACTGGCCTGCCCCTGAACGATCCCGCCGGATCGCTCCAGGTTACGTTCAGCGCCGCTAGCGGCGGTTATGTCCCGAACGTCCAGCAGACCATTCACATCGTGATACAACATCCCGCCGCGTCCAGGTGGGGTTTCCAAATCACCGTTCGAGAGCAAAGCAACCAGACGCTGTCCTCGGGGACGTTCGCGGTTCCGAATTCGACGGTCCCGGAGCAAGTGGTGTGTGACGACGGTTCGCAGTACGGATCGGCGGCTCCTTGTAACGATACTATTCCGCGGCAATTTGCGGAGCATCACAACGCCCCGCGCGGCGACGCGGCTGCGCCGTACGCGTTTGATGTTTTGTGGACGCCGCCGGAGCAGGAAATCGGAAGGCTGGAGGTGTATGTGGCCGCCGTGGCCGCTAATGGCGACGGCACTCCGGAGGGCGACTATGTCTACACCTACACGCAAACGCTGGCGAACGTCGGGGCCTGCTCGCTGGCCGGACAGCCGATATTTCAAAGCGTTTTAAACGGCGCGTCGTTCGCACCCGCGTTTTCATCCGGAGCAATGGTGTCGATCTTCGGCACGGAATTTCAGACTTCCGGAAACCAGCGATCGGCCGGCCTGGGCGATTACGTGAATGGAGCTTTTCCCACCGAACTGGGATGCGTGTCGGTGGAAGTTACCGGGCCAGGCCTGCCGCAACCGGTGGCAATCCCGATTACGTATGTGAGCTACGGCCAGATCAATGCGCAGATGCCGGTATTTCCAGGCACGCCGGGCCAGGAACCGGTGACCCTGACCGTTACTCTGAATCCGGGATCGGGTGGGGTGAATAGCGCAGTGGCGACCATCAATACGCTGCAGGCGTTCGCGCCGGCATTTTTCGTCTTCCCGAACTCGACCAGCATCGCGGCCGAGGAAGCGGTAAGCGGATCTCTGGTGGCCGACCCCAGCGTGGTGGCTGGCGCATCGCCGGCACAACCGGGCGATATTGTCGCGTTATATGGGACCGGGTTTGGTGAGACCAATCCCGTGGTTGCGCCGGGGCAAATGGCCACTGGAATGGCCACGCTGGCCAACTCCATTACGGTCACGATCGGCACCACCCAACTTGCATCATCCGACATTCTTTATGCCGGGCTTTCGCCGGGGTCCATCAGCGGGCTTTATCAATTCAATGTGCGAATTCCAACCAGCGCGCCCACCGGCGAAGTGCCGGTGACCATCTCCATCGGCGGTAGCCAAACGCAGGCTGGCGCGACGATTCCGATACAGTAACGCGAACCGGGCGGCCCGATCCGTTGTACCATAGCAGTTTGGCCCGATGCCGTCTCTTTCCATAAAGGATCTGCTCGAGGATCTCAAGCCCGGCAGTAAGGATTCCATCCTTGCCAACTCCATTGATCCGCTCCGCCTGCCGGCGCACATCGCGATCATCATGGACGGCAATGGCCGCTGGGCCCGGCGCCGTAATTTGCCTCGCGTGGCGGGTCACAAGGCCGGAATGGATCCGGTCCGCAATACGGTGGAAACATGCACGCGGCTTGGGATACAAGCGCTGACCCTGTACGCGTTCTCAGCGGAAAACTGGAAGCGTCCGCGCGCCGAAGTGGATATGCTGTGGCGATTGCTGCGCCTGTATCTGAGCCGTGAGCTTCCCGATCTGCTGCGCAACGGGATTCGATTCACTTGCATGGGGCGAGTGGAGGAACTCCCCGCGCCGGTGCGCCAGGAGTTGGAAACCGCTATTGAGGCCACCGCGCACAATACCGGCATGCGGTTGAATGTGGCGATCAACTATAGCGGCCGGGCGGAACTGGTGGACGCGATCAATGCCATCGTTGAAGATGCGCGGCTGGAGGGCCGGCTGCGCGATCTGCGGATCGACGAGCAATCCATCGCGGCACGGCTCTATACGGCGGGTCTTCCCGATCCCGACCTGCTGATTCGAACCTCGGGCGAGATGCGCATCAGCAACTTTCTGCTCTGGCAGATCGCCTACGCGGAGCTGTACGTCACGGAAACTTTGTGGCCCGACTTCCGCCGCGCCGATTTGTTGCACGCCATTCTGGATTACCAGAAGCGCGACCGGCGATTCGGCGGACTGCCCGGCAATGGTGACTCGGCCGCCGCTGCCGACAACGAGTGGGTTGAAGTGGCCGGCTCGCTGGCGCGATGAAGCGCGTTGTAACGGCGCTCTTTCTCATCCCCTTCTTCCTCTACATCGTGCTGTGGGCGCCGCAGTGGGCATTTTTGGTGATCGTGGCGGCCGTGGCGGCAATGTGCTTTCGCGAGTACAGCGACCTGGTGGCGCTGCACGGAATCGCGAAGCCGGGTCTGTTTGGATATGCGGCCGGATTGCTGCTGTTGTTGCTGCCCGGCAAAGATGGCGCGTTCTTTGTGCTGATTGCCATTCTCGCGATGTCTCTGGCGCTGCGGTCGCGCGAAATGGCGCAAGCGCTGCCGGACGCCGCGGCGCTGCTGCTGGGCGTGGCCTATGTTTTTGGATCGCTGCGCTGCGCCGTTGAATTGCACGCCATCCAGCATTACTGGCTCTTCTTTGCGTTGTCGCTGAACTGGGCGGGCGACGTGGCCGCTCTTTATGTGGGGCGGAGTTTAGGACGGCACAAGCTGGCGCCGGAAGTGAGCCCGGGAAAATCTTGGGAAGGCGCCGTTGCGTCCACCGTCGCGTCGGTGATTTATGGCGCAATTTATTTCCGCTGGCTGCTGCCCACGGTGCCGCTGGCTGAAGCTTTGGGGTTGACGGTGATCGCGAACATTGCCGGACAGCTCGGCGACTTGTGCGAATCGGCGATCAAACGCGGCGCGGGTGTAAAGGATAGCGGAACGTTGCTGCCGGGCCATGGTGGATGGCTGGACCGGGTGGATAGCAGCCTATTTGCGCTGCCGGTGGTATATTTTGTCGTCAGCAATTTTGGGTGGTGAGGAACGTCAATGAGTCCTCGGCCGGGTGGATTCCGCGGCGAGTTTCTGTGGGAGTTAGAGATCGTCGAGCGGCAATTGATCGCTCTGGCAGGCGCGATTCCAGAGGAGCAATATGATTGGCGGCCGCACGCCACCGCTCGTTCAGCGCGCGAGGTGTTCATTCATATTGCGACTGGCAACTTCATGTTGCTGGACGTAATTGGCGCGCCTCCGCCCCGCGACCTTTATGGCGAAGTGACCGCGCAGGGGCCTGAGCGCTTGTGGGCGTTGGTGCGCAAAAATGACGAACTGGGCGCGAGCCTTCGCGACAAGGCTTCCGTGGTCACGGCCCTCGATCGCTCGCTCCAATCCGTTCGGCAACTGTTTACTGAATCCGATGACGGCCAATTGGCACGCTCGCTCGAATTCTTTGGGGAACAAACCACTGTCAGACGTGTTTACTTGAGATTGCTTGCACATATGCACGAACACATGGGACAAATGATCGCCTATGTGAGATGCATGGGTATGCCAGCACCCTGGCCCGATTGGAGGCCGGATCGGCGTTAGAATACTGCGACAACGCGCGTTCGATGTAGGTAGAGGCGAAAGAAGAAAAATCGTCAGCGCCGTTATCTGCAAAGGCATCAAGCGGCTGCATCAAAGCGCTGTTGCCACGAACGATCAGATCCAGCATATGTGAATGTGATCGCTAGGATGCTCTTCCGCGATTGTCACCACTGGGGCCAACCCCATTCTGACTTCTGGATACTGACTTCTGACTTCCGCCCTTAGTGAATCGTCCGCGTCTTGCGATTCATATAATCCATGAGCAAATATTGCCCCAGATTATACGGTGTCGTGAAATACGCCTTGCCGCGGCACAACTCGGTCACTTTTTGGACGAAGTTCACCAGGCCGAAATCGCTGGCGAGCATGAAGGTGTTGATCAGGATGCCTTGCTTCTTGCAGCGGCCCACTTCTTCGAGCGTACGGCTGATCACCAGCGGATCCAGGCCAAAGGCGTTGCGGTACATGCGCCCGTCTTCGAGCGTCAGCGCCGAAGGCTTGCCGTCGGTGATCATGATGATCTGCTTCATGTCCTTCTTTTCCTGGTTCAGCAGCCGCTGCGCCAGGATCAGGCCGTCGCGCGTGTTGGTGTAATACGGGCCCACCTGGACGCGCGCCAGATCGCCCAGCCGCAGTTCCTCGGCGGAATCGTGGAACAGAACGCAGCGCAGGCTGTCGCCAGGATATTGCGTGCGGATCAAGTGCGCCAGCGCGAGCGCCACCTTTTTGGCGGGCGTGAAGCGATCCTCGCCATAGAGGATCATGCTGTGGCTGCAATCCAGCATCAGCACCGTGGCGCAGGAGCTTTGATATTCGGACTGGTGCACATGCAAGTCCGAGTATTCCAGGTTGAGCGGGACCTTCAAGCCTTCGCGCTGGATGGCGGAGAACAGTGTTTGAGAAATGTCGAGGTTCAGCGTGTCGCCGAATTCATACGGCTTGGCAGCGCCGCTGGTCTCGACGCCGGTAGCCAGGTCACGCGTATCGTGCGACCCGAAGCTCGATTTTCCGAGCGAGCCGAGCAGATCCTTGAGTGTTTTGAATCCGAGGAAGTCGACCGATTTATCGGTGATCTTGACATCCACCTTACGATCCGCGTTGCCCGCGCCGCCAGGGCCGCTTTCATTGGCCTGCTGCTGATCGGTATTGATATAGCCGTCATCCACCAGCTTCTGCACCAGACGATTCATCAGATCGTCCATCTGCTCCGGCGTCATGTTGGCGAGCGCTTCCTGGATGCGCTGGGCCTGGTCTGGATCGAACGTGTCGCCCTGCTCCAGTGCCCGTTGCAATGCGTTCTTTAAATCTTCCAGCGTGTGCTGGTTCCACTCACTGAAGCCCATGTATTGGTTCTGAAATCCGCTTTCGAGGAAGAAATCGGAGAGCGCCTTCAGAAGATCCTCGGAGTTGAGGCCGAAGTCATCGCCGGTGAACTTGGTGTAGTGGATCCATTTCATGACTAATTGAACTGCTTTCTGGGCGGCCGCCGGCCTTCGTTTCCTTCGGGTGGTTCGCGCTTGCGCTCCCCGGCCGTGAATCCTACTTCTTCATTTCGGCTGATACGCCGATGCGCGTAGAGCCCTTCCAAAATGAACTCGGCCGCCGAGGCGCGCACCGCGTCCGGTTCGCTGGCACCCAGTCCCAAAGCGCCGGTTTTTTCCATCAGACCCTGGATCTTCGAGAGCTGCTTCAGGATGTTCGACGAATCCACCGATTCATCCATTTTCAGAGACCCACCCAGCTCGAACCATTGCACGATCTGCGCTACGTTGACGCCTTCGAAGTAATTCGTATACACCTTGCCTACGGCCGTCTTGATCAATTCGCGCGCGATGTTGTCGCCGCCCTTGAGCTCGCCTTCGTATTCCAGTTCCAGCTTCCCGGTGATGGAGGGCAGCGCGGCGTAAATGTCCAGCACGCGCGGCACGGCCAAATCTTCACGGGCTTTCAGGGCCCGGCGTTCTGCGTTCGAGATCACGTTTTCAAGCGCTGAAATCGGCAGCCGCTGGCTGACGCCGGAGCGCTTGTCCACTCGCTTGTCTTCGCGAGCCAGGAAGGCGAGCTGCTCCACGATTTCGCGAATGTAGCTGGGGACTTCGAGGCGAATCGGCGAGGGACGTTCCACCCAGGATTCCTGCCTGGTGATGGACAAACCTTGTTCCACCGTCAGCGGATAGTGGGTGCGGATCTCGCTGCCAATGCGGTCTTTGAGCGGTGTGATGATTTTTCCGCGCGCTGTGTAATCTTCCGGGTTGGCGGTAAAGACTAGCATGATGTCGAGCGGCAGGCGGACGGGGTAGCCTTTGATCTGCACGTCGCCTTCCTGCATGATGTTGAACAGGCCCACCTGGATCTTGCCGGCCAGATCGGGCAATTCGTTGATGGCGAAAATGCCTCGATTGGCGCGCGGCAACAGGCCGTAGTGCACGGTCATTTCGCTCGAGAGTTCGTGCCCGCCGCGTGCGGCCTTGATGGGATCGATGTCGCCCAGCATGTCGGCAATGGTGACGTCGGGGGTCGCCAGCTTTTCCACGTAGCGCTGATCGCGGTCCAGCCAGGCAATGTGCGTGGTCTCGCCTTGCTCAGCGATCAGTTTGCGGCATCGGCTGCAGATGGGGTGAAATGGATTGTCGCGGATTTCGCAGCCTGCCACGTAGGGGTGTGTTCATCGAGCAGGCTAGTGAGCATCCGGATGATGCGAGTCTTGGCCTGTCCACGCAGACCCAGCAGGATGAAGTTATGCCGCGATAGCACGGCGTTGACGATCTGCGGGACCACGGTATCTTCGTAGCCCACCACGCCCGGGAACAGCTCCTCACCGCGCTGTAGTTTGCAGATCAGGTTCTCACGCAGCTCGCTTTTGACGGACCGGTCTCCGACGTGCCGCTCGCCAAATTTGCTGCTTTTCAGGGCTCCGAGAGTCGAGGGTAATTCAGGCATAACAAGAAGTAGGATCTATGAGGATTCTAACAGTAAACGGCCTTGAGCATCGGACCATTCGCGCGCGCATCACTTCTGCTTTCAACAGCGCCTTCACGCCGTCCACGCACAACACTGCCGCATGCTTCGATTCCGGGATCAGACCGCCCACCGCGGATTCGATGACGCTCGCAGTCAGAGCTCCCAGCTCGGCGCGGGATTTTCCGAGCATCCATTCGGTCAGCGCGGAGCCGCTGGCGATAGACGCCGTGCAGCCACGCACCTTATAGCCAACTTCGGCCGCGCGGCCATCTTCGAAGCGCGCCGATAAGCGCAAAATGTCGCCGCAAGCGGGATTGGAAATCTCCACCGTCACGGCGGGCGAGGGAAGCTCCCCCACGTTGCGCGGATTTTTGAAGTGATCGAGAAAGGTCTCGCTGTACAATGGAGTGTCTCACCTTAATTATGCAATGTGATCCCGAATGACCACCGTAGTTGCCGCCGTGATCGAGCGTAGCGGGCGTATCCTGATCGCGCAGCGCAAGCGAACCGGACAGCATCCTCTGAAGTGGGAGTTTCCAGGCGGCAAAGTGGAGCCGGACGAAACGCCCGAGAACGCTGTGGTGCGGGAGCTCGAAGAAGAACTGGGCATCCGCGCGCAGGTGGGCCCGGAGATCGGGCGCTATGAGTTCCAATATAAGGGGCGTTGGCCGATCCTGCTGATGTTCTATCGCGTAGTGGATTTCTCGGGCGAACCGAAGAATCTGGACTTTGAGCAAATCCTATGGGCCCCACGCGAGCGGTTAGTCGACTACGATTTCCTCGAAGGCGATGCCGAATTCCTTCGCCTGTACACAGCCGCTTAGCGCGGTTGCGGCAGCCGGAAATCCACGTTGCGCTCGTCGTTCAAACGCTGCGAGAGATCGCGATCCACCAGGTCTATACTCAGTTGATTCAGCGTATGCTCGGCGCTCACGTAGTGCAACGTGCTGCCTTCCATCCAATAACCCAGCGCCTGAACGATGGTATGGTCGCGCAGCGCGATCAGGTAGATGGTGGGCTGATCATTCGCAGCGGCGCGCTGGGCGACGGCTGACTCGGGGTAAGGGTGCACGGGAGGTCCCTGGTACACCTTCATCCCTGACTGATCCTGTGGTTGCTGTTGTTGCTGCGCTTGCTGATCGGCACTGTAATCGCGCACCTGAGGATTCGCTTGCGGCGGAACGAAGTTCTGATTGATCACCACGGAGGGTAAGGCCGGACCGCCGGATTGCGAACCGTCGTCCGCGTAGCCGGGTGCATAACCCTGCTGGTAGCCGCTAGCCGACGGATCGTATCCATAACCGCCGTAGTAGCCGCCGTAATAAACCGGATACGGCACAATCACCGCGGAGCCGTGTTGCGGATGCGACGTACGTCCACCCCCGCCGCCTGCGTGCCCGAAACCAGCGCCATGCCCGAAACCAGAGCTCGCAAATTGGCCGATCGGCGGGGTAGCCGTGGGCGCATGGCCCATGCCTGGGTACAAGACGCTGCCGAACCCGCCCAGGGACCAAGATCCGCCCGGCTGGCCCTGCCCGAAGGCAAGTCCCGCGAGGCCAACGAGCAAGAGCACGGGGATGAGGCGACGCATGGCTGAACTCCTCACTTAGATTCTACTGCTAAAGGTCGATTGTAACGCCAAAAAGTAGCCCGCAAAATTGTAAAGTCCGGTCTCAAAGGTACACTTGGTACCAGCCGCTTCATAACCAGACGCCGCTGACGACGCCGAGGTTTCCCGAGGGAGAAGCTCTACATCGCCCGAAGTGCCACATCGCCCGAAGCTCTATAATTGAGAAATGCCGGAAGTGCGACACTCCGTCTGCGCGCTGGATTGTCCCGATACCTGCTCGCTTCTGGTTAACGTAGATGCCAACGTAGATAACGGTAAAGGCAGCCACTTGCGTGGCGATCCGGCACATCCGGTGACCCGCGGATTTCTGTGCGGTAAGGTGGCGCGGTACTTAGATCGCGAGTACTCGCCTGACCGGTTGCTCTATCCGCAGAAGCGCGCCGGCGGGAAGGGCGCGGGCAAATTCGAGCGCATTTCCTGGGACGAAGCGCTGGATACCATTGCCGACCGGTTACGCCGGGTTTCGGACGAATTCGGCCCCGAAGCGATTCTCCCTTATAGCTTCGCCGGCACTATGGGACTGCTGAACGGCTCCGGCATGGATCGCCGCTTCTTTCACCGCCTGGGGGCGTCGCGCCTGGATCGGACCATTTGCTCCTCGGCTGGGGGTGAGGCGCTCAAGCAGACCCTCGGCTTTCGGTATGGCACGGAGCCCGAGCAGTTTCGCCATTCCAAGCTGATCATCGCCTGGGCCTCGAATGTGCTCGCCACAAATGTACATCTGTGGCCGTTCATCGTGGAGGCACGGCGCAACGGCGCTCGATTCTACACCATCGATCCAATTCGCACTCGCACGGTCAACCTCGCCGACAAGAATTTTGCGATCTATCCCGGAAGCGATCTGGCGCTCGCCCTGGGCTTGATGCACGTGATCATCGGCGAAAAATTGCACGATGCGGATTACATTGCGAATTACACCAACGGATTTGAAGCGCTGAGAGAACGCGCCCTCCAGTTTCCGCCGGAGAGAGTGGAACAACTGACCGGCATCCCGCGCGAGGACGTGGTCTCGCTCGCGCGCGAGTACGCCACCACCCGGCCCGCTGTCATCCGCATGAACTACGGGATCCAGCGCAGCGAACGAGGGGGATCGGCGGCGCGTGCCGTCGCGGCTCTGCCTGCGCTGATTGGATCGTGGCGCGAAGTGGGCGGGGGTTTGCAGCTCTCCACCAGCTCGGCTTTTCACTTCGACAAGGCTGGACTGGAGCTGCCGGAATTGCAGCAGCGATCGCCGCTCGGTCGCGAGGCGCGCATCGTCAATATGGTGGAACTGGGCAAGGCGCTGATGCAGTTGAAGGATCCTCCGGTGAAAGCGATGGTGGTGTACAACTCGAATCCGGCAGCGGTGGCTCCGAATCAAAACTTGGTGTTGTCTGGGATGCGTCGCGAAGATCTCTTCACCGTCGTGCTGGAGCAATTTCAGAACGACACCGCGGATCATGCCGACATTTTGCTGCCGTCGACGACGTTCCTGGAACACACCGATCTTTATCTGGCTTACGGACATTACCACTTGCAGCTGGCCCGGCCCGCCCTGCCTGCGCCGGGCGAGGCCAAGTCGAACGTGGAAGTGTTCCGGCTGCTGGCTGAGCGCCTGGGTTTCGACGATGCCTGCTTCGCGGATTCCGAAGACGACATGATCCGGACCCTGCTCCATTCCGGCCATCCCTTCTTGCAGGACATCACGCTGGAGCGCCTGGACCGGGAGCATTCCGTTCGCCTGAACGTCGCGCCGGATTCCGATCCTTATCTGCCTTTCGCCCAAGGCGGTTTCGGCACGCCGTCAGGCAAATGCGAATTTGGCGCAGAGGCGCTGCACTATGAGCCGGCCACCGAATCGCGTCTCGGCTCGCCCGAACTGCGCGCGCGCTTTCCGTTGGAATTGATTCCCTCTAAGAGCCACGATAGTATGAACTCCACCTTCGGCAACGATGCTTCGGCAGTGGGGCAGACGGCCACATTATTCCTGCACGTGGAAGACGCTCGCTCGCGCGGAATTGAGAATGGTGATCGCGTGCGCGTTTTCAACCATCGCGGCAGTTGTACATTGATTGCCAGCGTGAACGGCGTGGTGCGTCTGGGCGTAGTCTTGGCGCCTTCGGTGCGCTGGAACAAACTTGCCCCCGATCATCGCAACATCAATGTCCTCACCTCCGACAGACTCACCGACATTGGGGGCGGCGCCACGTTCTACAGCTGCCTGGTGGATGTCGAGAAGTGCGGAGACTGACAAGTGCGGAGACTCGGCCAATCACCTTTCATGCGATCCCTTCCCTTAACACTCATCTTGATTCCGCTGCTGCTGGCGGGCTCCAGCTGCAAGCGACGGCACCAGGCTTCCGGCAACAGCCAGTTTGCCAGTGACGTCTCCGCCGGCGATCCGAACGTAGCCAGCCATTTTGTAAAAGGTTTCTACGGCGTGGAGCAGAACGCCTGGCGCTGGACCGACCAGGAATTCGCCGTGGATCTATCGGCGCCCCTGCACTCCGATCAAAAAGGCGCCCAACTGGTAGTGAAGCTGGCCGTTCCAGACGCGGTGATTCAGAAACTGACTTCGGTGCAGTTGTCGGCGGCCATCCAAGGCTACAAGCTGGAGCCGCAGGTCTACACGAAGTCCGGTCAGTACACTTACACCCGCGATGTGCCCGCGGATCAGCTGCATGGCGAAATGGTGCGAATCGAATTTGCGCTGGATCACGCGCTGCCGCCGGCTGCGGACGACAAACGGACGTTAGGGATCATCGTGAGCGAAGTGGGTCTGGTTGCCAAATGAATAAGGACGCGATGAATTATTTCGAGCAGCACCATGACAGTTACCTGGAAGGATTGAAAACCTTCCTCCGCATTCCCAGCATCAGCACGCTGTCCGAGAATAAGCCGGATATTGAGCGTGCGGCCGAATTCGTGCGCAGCGAGCTGGAGCGCGCCGGATTGCAGCAGGCGCAATTGATCGGAGGGGAAGGGAATCCGCTGGTTTACGCCGAATGGCTGGGCGCGCCGGGAAAACCTACGCTGCTCTTTTACGGGCACTACGACGTGCAGCCGCCCGATCCGCTGGACGAATGGAAAACGCCGCCATTTGAACCGGACATCCGTAACGACAATATCTATGCGCGTGGGTCGGCTGATGACAAAGGCCAGACCTACATCCTGATCAAAGCCGTGGAGGGTCTGCTGCAGCAGCACGGACGGTTGCCGATCAATGTGAAGTTCTTGATCGAAGGGGAGGAAGAAGTGGGCGGCGAGCACATCGAAGCGTATGTGGCGAGCAAACCCGCGCGCCTGAAATGCGACGCTGCGGTGATTTGCGATACCGAGATGTTCGCGCCGGAGCTGCCCACCATCTGCATTGGTCTGCGCGGCATCATCTATGGCGAGCTGATAGTGGAAGGCGCAAATCACGATCTGCACTCGGGCGTGTATGGCGGCGCCGCGCCCAACCCGCTGCAGGCCATCGCTGAGATCCTCTCCACGCTCAAGGATCGCGAAGGGCATATTCGCATTCCGGGATTTTACGATCGCGTGGTTCCGCCCAGCGATAAGGAGCGGGCTGCCTGGGCTCGGCTTCCGTTCGATGAAACCGAGTATAAAGAGAAGGAAGTCGGCGTCAAGGAATTGGTGGGCGAGCCAGAAGTTCCGCTGTTCGAGCGTTTGTGGGCGCGGCCGACGCTCGAAGTGCACGGCATTCGCGGCGGATTTATCGGCGAAGGCGCGAAGACCGTGATCCCCGCGCGGGCGCTGGCGAAAGTGAGCATGCGGCTGGTGGCGGATCAAAAGCCGGATGAAGCCGTGGCGCAATTGCAGAAGGCCGTTGCCGCAGCTTGTCCCAAGGGCGTGACGGCCGAGTACAAGACCATCCACAATGCGC
Source organism: Bryobacterales bacterium (assembly GCA_963781905.1). Lineage (GTDB taxonomy): Bacteria > Acidobacteriota > Terriglobia > Bryobacterales > Bryobacteraceae > Palsa-89. The sequence goes on along the minus strand of CAWAHZ010000010.1, from coordinate 910,331 downwards.
CGCCATCGCTGGTGAATCCGGACAATCGCTTCATTCACGCCGCTGCCGAGGCGATGAAACAGGTGTTCGGCAAGGAGACGGTGTACATTCGCTCCGGCGGATCTATTCCGATCGTCGCCGCGTTCGAAGAGCACCTGGGGATTCCGAGCGTCATGATGGGCTTCGGATTGCCGGACGACAATCTGCACGCGCCGAATGAGAAGCTGCACCTGCCGAACTTCTTCCGCGGCATCGAGGCAGTGGCGCGCTATATCGAAATTCTAGGCGCCTGATCTTGTTTGCGATCCCGGCCGTATTGTCGGCGGTCTTCCTGGCAATCGCGGCCCATCTGGGCGCTTTCAGCTTTCCGCTAGCGGCGTTGATCCTGGCCTATACGTTCCTGCCCATGGCTGTCGCGTATCTGGCGCGAGGCACCCCGCCTCCAACCTGGCTCGACTTCCTGATCATCGCGCTGCTTGTGGTTCCCTCTCGAATTTTCCGTCGGGCATCAATGGATACCTAAGCCAGCTCAGAGCACGCTGCATTTAGCGGCGTACGGCGTTTCCATTTTGCTTGGACTCTCGATATTTCTGCTGTTCCGCCGGCTCGGCGGGATGAAAATCAACCTACCGCGATCGCGGCCGCGATCTCGTGAACTTGCTGCTCGGCTTCGCGGCGTGCGCGCCCATTCTTATCCCGCTCGGACGCGCCATCGGCTTTCTGCCGCCTTTTCACTGGCCCGCGCAACCTTCGTCGGCGCGCATTGGAACGCAGTATCTGATCATCCTCGCCATCACGGCGCTGCCGGAAGAAATCCTCTTCCGCAGTCTGATCCAGAACTGCATCATGCAAAGATTTGGCGCCAACACGACAAATTTGCTGATCTCCGCCTTCATCTTCGGATGCGCGCATCTCGACAACGGGCCCGGTCCGCTGCCGAATTGGCGTTACATGATCCTGGCGACCATCGCGGGCGTAGCCTACGGCAAAGTTTTCGAGAAAAGCTCCAGCATATTCGCTTCCGCCGGATTGCACGCGCTGGTGGACACCATCAAACACGCTTGCTTCTGAGCGGCTGCAGCAAGCTCTCCAGATATGCCGCGGCTGCCGGATCGCCTTCGCGCGGCGCCCAGGGAGCGAAGTCTTTGTCGGTCGCCGCTGAGTACGGACCCGGCTTCACTTCGTAACAGACCGCGTGCTCCGACAGCGGTGTCAGCGTGTGCCACACGCCGGGCGTCAGGTCGATCCCGATGGGATCGCCACCCAGGATCTCCGTGCGCGTCACGTGGCCTGCGTCATCGAAGATGAAGAACGCGATCTCGCCCTCCAACACCACGAACGATTCCGCCTTGGGCGGATTCAGGTGCCGGTGCGGAGCGACATAGGTTCCCTTCGCCATCACATTCAAGAAGCGATGCGGATTGTCTTCCATGGACGCATGAAAATTGTGATTGATGCGACGCCTGGGCGTCGCGAGCGCCCGTTCGATCAAATCGTCCACTAACGCTCGATTCAAGGTTTGAACATTCAGATCCATCTCAGACACCAATATCCTCGTTCCACAGGGAGGGGTTGGCTTGAATGAAGTCCGTCATCATTTGGATGCACTCCTCATCCTGCAGCACTTCCACCTGAATGCCCTGGCTGCGCATGTAATCCTCGGCGCCGAGAAACGTCTTGTTTTCGCCCACCACTACGCGCGGGATTTTATACAGGACGATGGCGCCGCTGCACATGGGGCAGGGCGAGAGCGTGGAATAAATGGTGCTGGCCCGATAAATCCTGGCCGGCAGGCGGCCGGCATTGCGCAGACAATTCATTTCGCCATGGTCGATGGCGCTCCCGCTCTGCACGCGGCAGTTGTGACCTTGCCCGATGATTCGGCCGTCATGCACCAGCACCGAGCCGATGGGAATGCCGCCTTCGGACAAGCTCTTGCGCGCCTGATCGAGCGCCGCGCGTAAGTAGGCGTCTGCCGTGGTCATTGTGTCGTGGTCATGATGAAAGCCAACGGCAAACAGGATAACATTAGGAATGCCCGCCTCCGCAGTCGAGCCCAAATTCCATACTTCCGGCCTTATCCGGCTCACGCGGCCCCAAATGTTCGCGACCATGATGGGGCTGATGCTGTCGGTGTTGCTGGCCGCGCTCGATCAGACCATCGTCGGCACCGCCGAGCCGCGCATTATCGCCCAGCTTTCCGGATTCGACCGCTATCCATGGGTGTCCACCACTTACCTGCTCACCTCCACGCTGGCGGTCCCCATCTTCGCCAAGCTATCCGACATGTACGGCCGAAAATGGTTTTTCCTGGGCGGCGCCACCATGTTTGTGTTCACCTCCGCGCTGTGCGGCGCATCGGGGACCTTCACATTTTTGCCCATCGATGGCATGAACCAGCTCATCGTATTTCGCGGACTGCAGGGCATCGGCGCCGGAATGATGATGGGCCTGGCGTTCATCATCATCGGCGATGTATTTTCGCCGGCCGAGCGCGGCAAGTATCAAGGCTTCTTCGCGGCTTCCTGGGGATTGGCGTCCATCTTCGGCCCTACGCTCGGAGGCTGGCTCACCGATCACGTCTCCTGGCGCGCGGCTTTCTATGTGAACCTTCCGGTGGGCCTGCTCGCGATCGCCGCAATTTATTTCCAGTTTCCCGATTTGCATCCGCACGGCGTGAAGCGGCGTCTGGATTGGTCGGGATTGATCTCGCTGATTCTTTGCATCGTGCCACTGCTGCTGGCTCTCACTTGGGTGACCGATTACGGCTGGAGCTCCACGCGCGTGGAATCGTTGCTGGCCTTCTCGGCCGTGATGCTGGCCGCGTTTTTGCGCGCCGAGAGCCGGGCCATCGAACCGCTGATCCCGCTATCGCTATTCCGCAATCCGATCATCAGTCTGTGCTCGATCTGCGTGTTCCTGCTCGGCATGGGAATGTTCGGCGTCATCATTTATCTGCCCCTGTTCATGCAGGGGGTGCTCGGCGTTTCGGCGACGCAATCCGGCAGTCTGCTTACCCCGCTGATGATGGGTGCGGTGGTGGGCAGCATCGTCACCGGGCAGCTCAATCTGCGCCTGGGAAGTTATAAGATCGCGGCGGTCTCGGGCTCCGTGCTGGTTGCGATTGGCATGATCCTGTTTGCCCGCATGGGCGACGCCACCCAGCGCACGGATGTGATTCTCGCGATGATCATCGCGGGCACCGGCATGGGTTTGTTGCAGCCGGTCTACACCGTCGCGGTCCAGAATGTGGCGCCCCGCAACCAGATGGGCGCGGCCACCGCCTCTACCGCGTTCTTTCGATCCATCGGAAGCACCATGGGAGTCGCGGTTTTTGGTAGCGTGCTGCTCACCAGCTATCATCACGATCTGACGGTGGGAATTCCGCCCGGCACGCCGCCCGAAGCTTTGAAATTGTTTTCGAACCCATTGCTGTTGGGCCAACTGCGCCCGCAGCTGGACGCCATGTTCGGCCATTCCGAGAGCGGACGTCAGCTTCTGCAGATGCTGATGGCGAACGTGCGTACCGGGCTGCTGCATGGCCTGCAGAGCATTTTCTTCTCGAGCGCCGTCATCATGACGCTGGCCATCATTCTGCACGTGATGTTGCGCGACGTGCCGCTGCGCCGCCATCACGTGCCCGAGCCCGAAGTACCGGTCTAAAACCAGCCGCGCCATCGGGAGCGTTTCCGTTATTCAGAAAGGACTCATATGAAACAAGTAGCGTTAGGTTCGCTTGGACTCAAAGTTTCCCGCATGGGTTTGGGATGCATGGGCATGTCGGAGTTTTATGGCAAAACCGACGACGCAGAATCCATCGCCACCATTCAACTGTCGCTCGATCGGGGAATGAGCTTCCTGGACACCGCGGACATGTACGGAATCGGTAAGAATGAGGCGCTGGTAGGCCAGGCGATTCGAGGCCGCCGCCAGGAGGTGGTGCTCGCCACCAAGTTCGGCAATCAGCGGTCGCCCGATGGAAAATTCCTGGGAGTTAGCGGCCGTCCCGAATATGTTCGCACCTGCTGCGAGGCTTCGCTTCAGCGGCTGAACGTCGATGTGATCGATCTTTACTACCAGCATCGCGTGGATACCAAGACGCCCATCGAAGACACAGTGGGCGCCATGGCGGATCTGGTGAAGGAAGGAAAGGTGCGCTATCTGGGGCTTTCCGAAGCGGCCTGTGCCACCATTCGGCGCGCCCATCAGCGTGCATCCCATCAGCGCGCTGCAAACCGAATATTCGCTTTGGACTCGGGACCCGGAGGAGGACATCCTGGCTACCGTCCGCGAACTTGGCATCGGCTTTGTCGCGTACAGTCCGCTCGGCCGCGGCTTTCTCACCGGCCAGTTCCAACGTCCCGAGGACCTTCCCGAAGACGACTTCCGCCGCTTTCAACCGCGTTTCCAGGGCGACAATTTCCACAAAAATCTCGATCTGGTTCGGCATATCGAAGCGCTCGCTGGCGCCAAAGGTGCGACGCCCGCGCAGATCGCGCTGGCCTGGGTGATGGCGCAGGGCGAAGATGTTGTGCCCGATACCTGGCACCAAGAAGCTGTCGCGTCTGGAGGAGAATCTTAAAGCGCTGGATGTCGCGCTCACTCCTACCGAGCTGCAGGAAATCGATCGAGTGCTTCCCAGAGGCTGTACGGCCGGAACGCGCTATCCCGAGCAGCACATGAGCGCTGTCAATCGGTAGGCGTGGCCAGGGTCCAACGCTATAATCGTCAAGTATTCTTCATGCGAACCATTCGTCGTATCGCCGTACTGGGCGCGGGCACCATGGGTTCCCGTATCGCCGCGCATTTTGCGAATGCCGGCATTCCTTCGTTGTTGCTGGATGTCCCTGGCCAGCCCAACCGCAACGCTGCCGCGCAGCAGGGCCTGCAGAACGCCGTGAAGTCGCGCCCCGCCGCATTCTTCGCGGATGACCTGGGGCGCGCTGGTCGAAACCGGCAACTTCGAAGACGATCTCGATAAGCTTTCGACCTGCGACTGGATTATCGAAGCCATCGTTGAAAACCTGGATGCCAAGCGCGCTTTGTGGCAGAAGGTGGACGCCGCGCGAAAGCTTGGCACCATTCTTTCCACGAATACCAGCGGCATCCCGCTAGCGAAAATCTCCGAAGGTTTTTCGCCCGAGTTTCGCCGCCACTTTCTCGGCACGCACTTCTTCAATCCTCCGCGTTATCTGCATTTGATGGAGCTGATACCGGGGCCGGAAACCGACCCGCGCATTCTTGCGGAGGTCGAACAATTCGCCGACCGCCGCTTGGGCAAAGGCGTGGTTCGCACCAAGGACACTCCCAACTTTATCGCCAATCGCATTGGCAGTTTTCTGGGCGGAACAGTCGGCAAGGCGATGCTCGAAGACGATTTCAGCATCGAGGAAGTGGACGCACTTACCGGCGCTCTGATTGGCGTCCCGAAGAGCGCCAGCTTTCGTCTGCTCGATCTGGTTGGCCTGGATGTCTGGGCGTTCGTTGGATCGAACCTTTATGAGCTTGTTCCCAACGATCCGTGGCGCGATCGTTTTCTGCCGCTCGATTTTCAGAAGAAGATGATCGAGCGCAAGTGGCTGGGCGACAAGACCGGCCAGGGCTTCTACAAACGCGTAGGTAAGGATCGCGAGATTCACGCGCTCAACTGGAAGACGCTCGAATATCAGCCCCAGCAAAAGCCGCGCTTCCCCTCTGTCGACGCCGCGCGCAACATTGAGGATCTGGGTGAGCGGGTGCGCACCCTGTTCCGCTCAGACGACCGCGCAGGCCGGTTCCTGTGGAAAGTCTTGAGCGATTATTTTCTCTATTGCGCGGAAATGATCCCCGAGATTTCGGATCGCATGGTCGAAATCGACCGCGCCATGCGCTGGGGCTACGGCCACGCGCTGGGTCCATTCGAGCTGTGGGATGCCATTGGTTTTCTCGAAGTGGTCTCGCGGCTCGAAATAGAAAAGCGCGTGCTGCCCGCGAACATCAAAGACGCACTCTCGCGCGGCACCATCGCGCTCTATCGTCCGCCTGAGCCGCTGGGCCGCCCCACTACGGAATATTTCGATTTCCGTTCCAATAGCCACCAGCCGATCGAACCTCGGCCCGGCATCCTGACATTGCGGGATCGCAAGCGCACCAATGGCGTGGTGTTTGAGAATGCCGGTGCGTCGCTGATCGATTTAGGCGACGGCGTGTTGTGCGTCGAGTTCCATAGCAAGCTGAATACCCTGGGCGAAGACAACGTCGCGATGCTGCATGCGGGTCTGGAAGAGACCAATCGCAACTTCGAAGCGATGATCATTGCCAACGAAGGGGAAGCGTTCAGCGCCGGCGCCAATCTGATGCTGGTGCTGCTGGCGGCGCAAGAAGGCGAATGGGACGAGCTGACCTTCGCCGTCCAGCGATTCCAGCAAATGAACATGGCGTTGAAGTACGCGGCCAAGCCCGTGGTGGCGGCGCCGTTCTCGCGCACGCTGGGCGGCGGCTGCGAGATCGTATTGCATGCTACGCGCGCGCAAGCGTCAGCCGAAACATACATGGGATTGGTCGAAATGGCCGTGGGGGTGATCCCGGCCGGCGGCGGCTGCAAGGAACTGCTGGTCCGTTTAAAGGATCCATTGCGAATTTTCGAGACCATTGGTTACGCGAAAGTCTCAACCAGCGCCGCCGAGGCGCAGAAGCTGGGATTGCTCCATCGCTCCGATGCCATTTCGATGAATCCTGAGCGCCTCATCTTCGACGCCAAAGCGCTGGCGCTCTCACTGGTTCCGAACTACGTGCCAGGCACGCCGCGCACGGACATAAAAGTAGCGGGCGAAAGCGCCTACGCGATGATGAAGCTGGGCGCATGGTCCGCCCGGCAGGGCCACTTTATCAGCGATTACGATATGATCGTGGCCGAGAAGCTCGCGCACATCCTGAGTGGCGGCCGGCTCTCCGGTGAACAGACCGTCTCCGAGCAGTACCTGCTCGATCTGGAGCGGGAAGCGTTCTTGAGCCTGTGCGGCAACCCGAAGACGCAGGAGCGCCTGCAGTATATGCTGAAGACGGGTAAGCCACTCCGAAACTGATCTTGAGACAAATCATGGAAGCTGTAATTTTAGATTGTTTGCGAACCCCGGTCGGCAAAGCGCCCAAAGGCAGCTTGCGCAACACCCGCCCCGACGATCTGGCAGCGCTGGTCATCCGGCGGCTGCTCGAAAAACATCCGGCCATCGCGCCGGAGGAGATCGACGACGTGATCCTGGGCTGTGCAATGCCCGAAGCCGAATCCGGCATGAACGTGGCCCGCATCGCCTCCCTCCGCGCGGGTTTGCCGGACTCAGTGCCCGGCATCACCATCAACCGATTTTGTTCCTCCGGTCTGCAGGCTATCGCCATGGCTGCCGACCGTATTCGTTCCGGCAGCGCACAGATCATCATCGCGGGCGGCGCAGAATCGCTCAGCATGATTCCGATGGCGGGCAACAAATTTTCACCCAATCCCTGGATGGTGGATCATCTGCCGCAGATCTACATGGGCATGGGCCTCACCGCCGAGCAGGTGCAGCACAAGTACGGCATTAGCCGGGAGGACGCGGATCAATTCGCCTACCGCAGCCACCAGCATGCTTTGCACGCGCAGACGGCGGGCAAGTTCGATGACGAGCTGGTGCCGGTTCCTATCGAGTCAACTACGCTCGATAATGGATCGCCCAAGCGTCACACAGCCATGTTTACCAAGGACGAAGGCCCGCGCGCCGATACGTCGATGGAAGCGCTCGCAAAATTGAAGCCCGTGTTTCAATCCGACGGCACCGTCACGGCCGGCAATTCCTCGCAAACCAGCGATGGAGCGGCCGCGGCGATTGTGATGTCGGACAAGAAAGCCACCGAGCTCGGTCTGAAGCCCATGGCGCGCTTCGTCAGCTTCGCCGTGGCTGGCGTTCCGCCGGAGATCATGGGCATCGGGCCGGTGGTGGCCATACCCAAAGCGCTGGCACTGGCCGGTCTGAAGACCGAAGACATCGGCGTCATTGAATTGAACGAAGCCTTCGCAGTGCAGGCCCTGGCGGTAATTCGCAAGGCGGGTCTGGATCTTGATCGAGTGAATCCCAACGGTGGCGCCATCGCGCTGGGCCATCCTCTGGGCTGCACGGGCGCGAAACTCACCGCCACCATCCTGCGCGAAATGCATCGCAAAGACACTCGCTATGGCATGGTGACCATGTGTGTCGGCGGGGGCCAGGGCGCTGCCGGCATTTTCGAAAATCTCATAAGGAATAATTCCGATGGCATCCTCGACAATCTCTCCCACGAAGCATAAGGGCGGCTCGTTTCTCATCGAACCCACGCTGCCGTCAGAGGTCTTCACCCCCGAAGACTTCACCGACGAACACCGGGCGATCGCCCGCACCACCGAAGAGTTCTGGACCAAGGAAATCGCGCCCAACGTGGAAGCCATCCAGCACCAGGAGCCGGGTGTCGCCGTGAAAGTGCTGCGCAAGGCCGGCGAGATCGGTTTGACGTCCGTGCATCTGCCCGAAAAATACGGCGGCATGGAAATGGATCTCACTTCCGCCATGCTGGTGGGCGAGGGTGTCTCGAAGGACGGCTCCTACGCAGCCTGGCACGGAGGACAGACCGGCATCGGCGCGCTGCCCCTCTTGCTCTTCGGAACCGAGGAGCAGAAGCAGCGCTATCTTCCCCAGGTGGCCAGCGCTCAATTGGTAGCCGCTTACGCGCTCAGCGAACCGCAAGCCGGATCGGACGCGTTGGCCGCGCGCACTCGCGCCGACTTGAGCCCGGATGGCAAGCACTATATTCTCAACGGCCAAAAGATGTGGATCACCAATGGTGGTGCGGCCGATTTCTACACTATTTTTGCCAAGGTGGATGGCGAGAAGTTCACCGCATTTCTGGTCGAGCGCAAATTCCCGGGCGTCAATCCGGGCGCGGAAGAAAAGAAGATGGGCATCAAAGGAAGTTCCACCACGCCCATCTTTTTGGACAACGTAAAGGTGCCGGTGGAAAATGTTCTGGGCGAGATCGGCCGCGGACATATCATCGCGTTCAACATCCTCAACATCGGCCGCCTGAAGCTGGGCGCATTCGCTTGCGGAGGCGCCAAGGAAGTGTTGCGCGTTTCACTGAACTACGCCAAGGAGCGCAAGGCGTTCGGCAAGTCCATCGCCGAGTTCGGCATGATTCAGCACAAGCTGGCGGAAATGGCTATCCGGCTCTTCGCCACCGAGTCTGCCACCTATCGCGTGGTGGGGCTGATTGAAAGCCAGATGGAAGGCTTCTCGTGGAGCCAGCCCGATGCGGCGCAAACCGAACTGAAAGCCGTGGAGGAATTCGCTGCCGAATGCTCCTACATCAAGATCTTCGCGTCGGAAATGCTGGATTATGTCACTGACGAAGCGGTGCAGATCCACGGCGGCTACGGCTACCATCAGGATTATTTAGTGGAACGCGCGTATCGCGATTCACGCATCAATCGGATCTTCGAGGGCACCAACGAAATCAACCGGCTGCTCGCCACGGGGATGCTGCTCAAGCGCGCCATGCGCGGACAATTGGGCCTGGTGGCCGCGGTGACCAAGCTGCAGGCCGAAATTCTCTCCGGGCCAACCCTGGCATCGGGAGGCAGCGAAGACGCACGGTTGGTGGAGAACGCCAAGAAAATCGCACTCCTGGCGCTGGGCGTGGCTTATCAGAAGTTCGGGCTGGCTCTGGAGGAACAACAAGAGGTTCTGGCAGCCATCACGGATATTTCGATGAATGCTTTCGCCATGGAATCGGTTTATCTGCGCACTCAAAAACTTGCGGGTTTGCACAAAGGCGAGATTGCGGCCGACGCTTGCGCCGTCTTTCTGCGCGAGGGCATGGAGATTGTGGAAAGCTCCGCTCGCAACATGCTCGCCGCCAGCTCGGAAGGCGACTCTCTGCGCACCAACCTTGCGGTGCTGAAGCGCTTCGCTAAATTCGAGCCGGTGAATGCAATTGCCGCGCGCCGCCGGATCGCCGAGCGCCTTCTCGCCGCCGGCCGTTACCTGGTTTAGGTGCGTCTGGTCATCACGGTCGGGCTGCCGGGTTCCGGTAAGTCCACGTATCTTGCGAATCTCGGCGTAAACGCCATTTCATCGGACCAGGTTCGGCGCCTGATCGCGGACGATCCCTCCGATCAATCGATGAATGCCCGCGTTTTCTCCACAGTCCGCTATCTGATTCGCCAGCGCATTGCAGCGGGCCGGCCCGTCACTTATGTAGATGCCACGCATCTCACCCGCTGGGAGCGCAAACCATATGCGATTCTCGCGCAACGCTACGGTTGCAGGTTGGAAGCGCTATTCTTCGATGTTCCGGTTGAAATCTGCCTCCAGCGCAACCAGGCGCGCGAGCGCGTGGTGCCCGAAGAAGCGATCCGGAAAATGGCGCGTCAGATGATTGCGCCGTCTCGCGAGGAAGGCTTCGCGAAAATCACTCGAATTCAGTAATGCTTTTAGCCTTGCGCGTTCTGCCGCAGAGAGGCCAGCGCGAGCCGCTCCGCACCGTGCGGATCGTCCACCACTTTGCACTGATTATCGAAGATCATGGTGGCGCGCTGATCGGTTTTGAACGCCGGCCAATTGGGAAGGCCCTTGTGATTCGGATTGCCGCTGCGTGCGAACGAGGCCCAGGCTCCGCTCATTTTATCTTGCAGCGCATAGCGGTCGGCGCCCGAACCCGTCATGGATTTGGCTTCATCCACATTGGCCAGAACGAAAGGAATCTCCAGGGTATGAAACGCCTTCAACTTGCCGTCGCGCACCGGCGTCTTCCAGGTGAAGTAGTACATGTACACCGGCGCTGCCTGCGCCGATTTGCGCTCGGCTTCGGCGATCACGCTGCTACGGAAGCCATCCGAGGCGATGATCTCCGATAGATCGATATCAGTGGCCTTCGGCCGGCCCTTGCGATAAAGGGCAATCAACTTGTCCACTTCCCCATCGCCCGTGCGCGTCGCTTGCTTCACGGCGGCATGCAGTTCGCTATCGTCGATTGGATCGAGCTTGGTGTTCGGGAAGAAGTTGATTTCGAATTCAGTGGTTCCGATGAGGAGCGGAACATCCGCCGACATAGCAGGAGCACTGGGATCAAAAGGACCAGCGGGCAGCGTTTTGCCGTCCACCACCGGCCCCAGCCGCAGCCCGCGCGTCGAGAGCGTGGCCGCGATCAGTTGATCCATCGGGACCTGCTGCAGCTGGTCGGCAGTCTTCACGCCTAACTTGTCCATCAGCATATGCGCGGTTTTTGTGGCGTCGTCCGTAGAAACGCCCTTCAAATTCGCGCCGCTCTGGACAATCGCGCGATGGAACAACCCCTTGGCGGAAGGCATCGCCAGCAGCGTGCTTACCTTGCCCGCACCGCCGGATTGTCCGAAAATCGTCACGTTGTTCGGATCGCCGCCGAAATTCGCAATATTGTCACGCACCCATTCGAGCGCGGCAACCACATCCATAATCCCGACGTTGCTGGCGTTCGCGTACTTCGCGCCGCCGATGTCCGCCAGATATAAAAAGCCGAACGAGTTGAGCCGGTGATTCACCGTCACCGTCACCACGTCGTGCTTGCGCGCCATGTTGGCGCCGTCGTACATGGAGTAACTGCCGTTTCCGCTGGTGAATCCGCCGCCATGCAGCCAGACCATCACGGGCCGCTTGTGCGAGTCCAGCCCATTGGTCCAGACGTTCAGATGCAGGCAGTCCTCACTGATGGCAACCTTGGGGATGGTCGCGGCCACCTCGGGAATCTCAGTGTGAGGACCTTGGGGCGCTTCCGGCCCCCACTCCACCGTCTCCTTGATGCCGGCCCACGCTTCGGGCTTCGCGGCAGGCATGAATCGATTCGCACCGCCGGTGGGCGCGCCATAGGGAATGCCCCGGAAGGCGCTGACCTTGTTTTCCTGCACCACGCCGCGGATCTTGCCCGCAGTGGTGTTGGCTACCGGTCCCTGCCCGGAACTGTCCTTGGCACTCGCGGCCACCAGCTGGTTCAAGGCACCGCTCAAAATGCTGGATGCACCGAGCGCCGCTCCGCTCACAAAAGATCGCCGATTCATTTTGGTCTTCATAGTTAGCCGGGCACTATTTTACACCTTCGGGCGACGTTCGTCGTTAATGGTCAGCGACGCGGCTCAACCGCGCCAGCGATCGTCCCAACGAAGTGGAGACTGAGGCCAGCGAAATATCCAGAACCTCGGCGATCTCGCGGTACCGCAGCCCCTCCGCACGCAACGAAAGGCACCATTGGTCCTGCTCCTGCAGCGCGCGAAACACCACTTGCAAGCGCTTGTGCCGCTGGCTGCTCAGAAGCTGCTCTTCCGGATTCTCTCCCCGGTCGGGCAGGCCTGCGGCGAACCCTTCGTCCGACATCACCAGGGCCTCCCGTGCGCTGGCCATCCGTCGCTTCAGCCCCAGGTTGTGAGCCACGCGAAAGATCCATCCACGCAAGTTTTCGCGGGACCTTCCGCGCTGCAGATGCTGGAAGAGAGCCAGGAACACTTCCTGTATCACTTCCTCGCCGTCCTGAGAGGGAAGGCCGAAGCCCAGCAGGTATCGCATCAACCGGCTGCGCAGCTCATCAAAAAGTTGAATGACTTCCAGCTCGTCGTCGGTGGGCGCGGGCGCGCGCATCGACTTGCCTGCCGCCGCAAGCTCCCACCGCGCTACTGAATGAGATTCCGACATTCACGGACTTCCATTAGGACTTTGGCGCTCCGTCGTAAGGTGATCCGACGAACACCCTGCGGCCATCGGCCAGCACCACTTCCCGCGCCGATGCCACGTATGCCCCATCCCTCGCCCGGTACCCAACAACCGTCACCCGATCGCCGATCTTCAGCGAATTTTGGCTCCAGCCCTGCCGCGCCAGCGCGTTTGGACCGGCTGTCTCGCACGCCCAGTTGGTGGTCTTGCCGTCGGCGCTCACATCCAGGTACAAATACACATGTGGGTTCATCCATTCGATCTTCGTCACCCGGCCCTGCAGCGTGATCCGTTTGCTGAGATCGAATTCAGCGCCAACCGAATGATGGGCGTAGCTGGGCGTTCCGGGCGCCATCAGCCCGAGCAAAATAGCGAAGAGGGTGCATAGAGATCGCACGTTTTGCCTTTAAGAGGAGCCTAACACGGCCAGGCCGCCGCTTGAAAGCCCTTTCGGCGGTCCTATTTTTGCGGCTGGTCCCGATAAACTTTGTGGCAATTGTCGCAGGCTCCGCTCAGAGTGTCGGTGCAATTGCCGATGGCATCCTGGTTCTTCACCAATGCAGCCTTCATGCACTCCCTTCCGGCGGGTGCTAGCGCGGCGGCGAACTTGGCGTAATCGGCGGCCTGCACCGGCACTGGCTGTCCATTGGACCGGATTCGCCCCGGGATCATGATCAGATTGGAGGTCTCCTCGAGCGCGACCGCGGCGTTCACTACGGCCTGCCACTCCATCTCGGTCTTGGGCGGTTTGGATTGGATCGCGAAGATGATGTCGGAATTGGGCAATGCCACCGCGCGCATCACCTGTTTGAGATTGCCGTATGCTTTCGGCGTGTAGGATGGCCCCTGGGCGATGGCAGCGCCAGCCAACAACAACAGAACGAACGCTCTCAGCTTCACGAGAGCAGGCTATCACGTCCTCGCATTCTATTGCTGCTGCGATAGTGGAATCTCCTTAGGTCCGTCGTCCAGCCCTTCTATTACGATTTTGCCCGCGGCCGGCACGATTTTGCCCGCGGCCGTCCCCGGCGCTCCCGACGCCTTGTTGGCGGCAATTTGACGTGCGGCAGCCACCAAAGGCGCAAACTGCCTTCCCACCGCATCCGTCATGAATGAACCGAAACGCGCCAGCGTCGCGCTGCGGTCCAGAACGAGCGCGTAGTGCACCGACGACCCGTCTATGGACACTTGCATATCGCTCGGAGCCGTCTTCAGCGACGACGCCAGGACGCGTTTCGCGGCTGCGGCATCCAGCGTGTCCAGCATCACGTCCATGCGAGACCCGTCCTTCAGGTTCGCGCCAAACTTGAGCTTCGTTATGGGTGAGTTGCCGCGCACTCCCTGTCCCAACGCGGCCAAAGCCGCCGGCTTCGCCCAAGCCCAAAAATGATAGGTCTGGTTCAGTTGCTGCGCTTCCCGGATCTGCGCCGAACTTGTCAGTGGGGCTTTGAGACGGAACATCGCCCAGCGGAACGCCTCCGAAGAGCCTAGCATTACCGTGTCCGCCGACACCCGCATGGTCTGAAGCCCACCGACCTCGGAACTTTGCGGGAAATTCTCTAAGTTTCCGACCAGCACCGCGAGTACTTCCTTCTGATGAATCGAGATAACCGCTTCGCTGACGTCGCCCAGACCCGCCAGCACCCTCGCTTGCTCTTCCGGGGTCGCGCCCAGCTTGCCGGCCCACTCACTGATGAGTGTTCGCGCTACTTCGGATTCAGCCAGGCTTCCCAAGTTGATGCCAATCAGCAGATCTGATTGCGCCGGTATCAATCTCCAATCCAGTTCACCCAGACGAATGTCCACCGGGCTGCCTTTGCGATTCGTGGGTGGCGCTGGCAATCGATACTCCGGTGGCGTGATCGAAGGTGTAGGAGCAGGAGCCGCGTAAGCAGCCGGCGCAACGGTTCGCGTCGTCACAGCTTTGGGTTTCGTGGTGCCGACGAAATGCCCATCGCGGCATCCCAAGGTAGCCGGGTACTTTTCGCACCACTCGTCGGTTTGAGGGGCCACGATATGCATGTCCAGCGGCTTGCCATCCTTGCAGGTAGGCGCCATCGGATTCCTGGCGCAGTAGTCCTCGTTCGAGCTGTAGACCGGTATCTGAGCGGGCAGGACGGTTGCAGCCAACACGGCCGCGCCAACGGCTGTCGCAAGTAATTTCATACACTTCCCCCGGCTTCTCCATCGGCCCCACGCGGCCGGCGGACGTAGGTCGATTTCAGTAAACGGTCACTCTGTTCTAACCTAGTTGCTGACGCTATGACTCCGGTCGAAACGGCTCTCGCTTTCTTCGATGCCATCAACAAGCACGACCCCGGCAAGCTGGTGGAACTGATGACGGAGGATCACCTGTTCGTCGACTCACTCGGCCGTTCCGCGCAAGGCCGCGCCACCATGCTCGCCGGCTGGCAGGCCTATTTCGAATTTTGCCCGGACTATTGGGTTGCACGCACCGACGTGTTGCACGCCGGCGACACCGTTGCCCTGTTCGGGTCGGCCGGAGGAACCATCAGCGTCAAGGGAGAATTACCTCCGGAAAACAAGTGGCAAATGCCCGCGGCGTGGCGGTTCTCCGTCCACGATGGCCTGATTCAGGAGTTCCGCGTTTACGCCGACAACAAGCCGGTCTACGATATCCTGGCGAAATCGCCAAAACCGGACGCCACGTAAGCGCCCACGCCCACTCGAAGCCCCTGTGTCACATGGAAGCCCTGTGTCAACTCGAAGCCCTGTGTCAACTCGAAGCCCTGTGTCAAAGGGAAGCCGTGTGTCAAAATCATTGCAGAGGAACTATTGGCACAGGAAGGCAGCACTCCCAGAGCCGCGGCTTCGGGCTCCGTCGGGTCCGTTCGATTGCTGGGTGTTCCCATCCGGCTGCATTTCACCTTCGTTCTGCTGCTCATCGGTTTAGTAGTCATCGGTCTCAGCAGTAACCAGTCCCCCGGCAATTACACGCTGTTCGTGCTGGCCGTAATCGCATCGGTTTTGCTGCATGAGTTTGGCCATGCCCTGGTCAGTTCGCACTACCGTATTCGCACCATCGAGATCGTCATGTACCCCATCGGCGGTGTGGCACGCCTGGAACGTCCCCCCAAGCCCTGGGAGGAATTCTGGATCGCTCTCACCGGGCCCGCTGTCAACCTCGCGATCGCCGCTTCCATCTTCGCGCTGCTTTATTCTGAGAAGCGCCCCATCAATCTATTCGCGCTCGTGCAGCCCTCCGATGTGAACCTCGCGGATCGAATCGCTCTGGCCAACCTGATCCTGGCCGGCTTTAATTTGCTCCCGGCATTTCCCATGGACGGTGGCCGCATGCTGCGCGCAGTTCTCTCCCGGATGAAATCCGAATATGAGGCCACGCGCATCGCCACTTGGTCCGGCCGCATGCTCGCCATCAGCATGGGGCTCTACGGATTTATCAACATGCCCATGCTGGCTTTCGTCGCCTTCTTCATCTACCTGGGCGCAGCCAATGAGGGCGCAGCTTCTCGCGGCCGGTCGCTCACTCAAGGCATTCCCGTGCGCGCCGCTATGATGACCGAATATCACACCCTCACCCATGGCGCCACTATGCGCGATGCCGCGAATCTGCTGCTCTCTACCTCACAGCAGGATTTCCCCGTCGTGCTCGGCGACCAGGTGCTGGGGCTTCTGGGCCGCAATGCGCTGCTGCGCGGCATGGCGCAAGAGGGGCCCGATTCTTATATCGCCGGATATATGGAGCGCGAGTTTCCCAGCGTCCCTCCCGACAAAGATCTCGCCGACGTTCTGCCCCTCATGGCCCACGCCGGCGCCTGCGTGCTGGTGATGCAGGACACCAGGCTCCTCGGCTTGTTGAGCTCGGAGAACCTGTCGCAATTTCTGCTCTTACGCAGCGTCGGTCTGCAACCCATCGAAAGTTAAGCAATGCGCAAGCTTTGGCTCCTGTTCTTCTCCTTTTGCTTTCTCGCGAGCGCCGAAAATCTCAAGCTGTATCTTACCGATGGCACCTATCAACTCGTCCGCGAGTACAAAATCGAAAACGATCGCGTGAAGTTTTACAGCCTCGATCGCGACGATTGGGAGGAGGTTCCGCTATCGCTGGTGGATCTGGACAAAACGAAGACCGAAGTCAAAGCGCGCGCCGACGCGGACCGCGAAAATCGAGCGGCTGAAGCCGTGGAGGAGAAGGCCGAGCGCGCCGCCCGCAGGGAAGTCAAGAATGTTCCGGCCGACCCCGGCGTCTATTTGGTTGACGATCAAAAGCCGGAAATCGATAACTTGACTGCGCTAAAGATTGGCGAATCAAAGGTGGTGAACAATAAGCGGCGCAGCATCCTCAAAGCCATCAGCCCCGTGCCGTTGGTTCCAGGTAAAGCCACGCTCGAGCTGGATGGTCCGCACTCCTCGCAGGGCACCGCGAATCGAATCCCTGAATTCTATATCCGCCTCTCGGAAGAAGAACGCTTCGGCATTTTGCGTATGGGCGAGCACAAAGGCAATCGCGTAGTCGAAAAACTGACGATCGAGCCGGTGATCAAGGAAACCGCGCAGGAACCCGATCTGGTCGACGTATTCAGTCATCAGGTTGCCGACGGTCTCTTCAAGATCTGGCCGCAAAAGCCGCTCGATCCCGGCGAATACGCCGTAGTTCAATATTCCGTGGAGAAGCTGGATATGCAGGTCTGGGACTTTTTCATCGCGCCCGGCGCTGGGAAGTAGTGGGGTCAGGCTTTCCGAATTAGGCTCTCCGAATCAACCCCTGCCCGGTCGGTAACGACAGCACCTCGAAGCCAAGCGATCGGGCTAGCCCGTCGATGGCCTCAGTCTGGCTCTCGTAACCGAAGTAGGCGTAATCGTCGAGAAGCACGAATGCGCCGGGCGAAAGACGATTCCAAAAGTGCTCCAGCGCAGCTCGTTCCGGGTACGCGCAATTCATGTCGAGATGCAGGAATGCGACCTTGGAAACGTCTATCGCCGCCAGGACATCGGGAACCACGCCTTCGATCACGGCCGCATTCGGCCACTCCGCGAAGTTGGCGCGAACCCGCGCCACGTCCGTTTCATAGGCGCCCTCGGCGATCCGGTCCTCGGCGGCCGTCAGTCGCCCACGTTCCAGCTCCGCGGCGGAGAATTGCGAGGTAATCGGACCCGCGAACGTGTCGATGAGGTAGAAACGCTTGGCCACTCGTTCCCAACCCAGCCGCTGCATGATTGCCGAGCTCATGAAGCCCTGGTTAACGCCGCACTCGACGAAATCTCCCGGAACTTTGAGCGTGCAGGATGCCGCCCACAGCGCCACGTGCAGTCGCCATTCAAAATGTGGGTCTACGCCATCCGTCGCTTTCAGACCGCGTTGATAGGCGCTTAGGAACGCCGGGTCACGGCGGAAATGATCGCTGTGCACGGTGAAGAGTCCATCGGAATCATAATGCCGCCGCGTATTGATGAGCGCCAGCCCCGCGCGGCCCAGCGCTCCCCTGATCAAGCTTTTGATCATCGGGAAACTATATTGCCCCTCCCGCCGCGCGCCTGAAAAACTCCAGGCTCTTGCGCGCGCAAATCTCCCAACGATACTCAGTCTGCGCCCGCGCCACTCCAGCCGTTCGCAGCTTCTGCTGCAAATCGGGCGAGGTTACCACCTTCTCCATAGCCGCCTTGATTTCCTCCGCGCTCAGAGGATCCACCAGCAACGCGCCCTCGCCCGCTACTTCCGGCAGGCACGACGTATTCGACGTAATCACCGGAACGCCCGCCGCCATGGCCTGCGCCACGGGAAATCCGAAGCCTTCGTACAACGATGGATAAACGAACGCGCTCGCTCCGGCCATCAGCCCGGGCAATTCGTCTTCTGCCACGTATCCCAGATACCGCACACCGCCCGGACGCGATGTCAACCTGGCCAGGGTCTTCTCGGCAGCCCATCCGCTGGCGCCCGCAATCACCAGATCGAAATCGCCTTGAAAACGAAATCCCCTCCACGCGTCCAGCAGAGTATCTACGTTCTTGCGCGGCTCGATGGTGCCGACATACAAGACATAGGGCCGTTCGCTGGGCCGAGCCTGCGCGCCAAAGTAAACCTCCGGCACTCCCGGATAGATTACCTCGATGCGCTGCGGATCCAGCCCCGCCAGGCGCACCGCATCTGCCTTGGTGTTCTCCGAGATCGCAATCAACCGGCAGGCTCGCCCCAGCACATTCTTGGCCAGGCTCTCATCGGCTCGAATATTGGCAGCGGTGTGCAATTCAGGCATCAGCCGGCACGTCATATCGTAAATCGTCGCCGTCAGCTTCACGTCCCTGGGTGGAAACCGGATCTGATTGGACACGTGAAATATATCCGCCTTCGGCATCGTCCAGCGCAGCAGCGGTAGCGCCGGCACGGCATTCGCGGCGAACACGCGTCCCAAGTGCAGGTACGTCTCGATGGAGCTCCCGATCGAGCGCTCGTGATCTAGCGGACTCAGGCTGGCGAGCGCCGGAAACGTCAGTATTCGCTCATTCCGCGCCTGCTGCCACAGACTCTGAATCCAGTAATAAGTGTAATTCTTGACGCCCGCGCTTCTGAGCAGCAACGGAGTTGCGTCGATTAAAATCTGCATTCGCACGGCAAGATTACCACGTCCCCGCCAATCCCCTAGAATGGTTTTCAGTCCTCATGAACATTGTCAAAGCCACTCGCGCGTACGAAACGTGGCTCGCCAGGCACATCCGTCTGCTCCCCGCCGATCTTCAGCGCAAACATCAGGCCATGGCGCAGGACGTGTTTCCGTTCTTTCGCGCCACGTTTTATCGCTGGATGCAAATCTGGCCCAAAGTTTGCCCGGATGCGGATCGCGCCCCGCGCATGCTCGCGGTCGGAGATCTGCACGTCGAAAACTTCGGAACCTGGCGCGACGTGGAAGGCCGCCTGGTGTGGGGTATCAACGATTTCGACGAAGTCTACGAGTTGCCGTACACCATCGATCTGGTGCGCCTGGCCGCCAGCGCGCACGTCGCCATTCGCGAGTCGCGCCTCGCCATCGCAGCCAAAGACGCCTGCGACGCCATCCTCACCGGTTACAAGAAAAGCCTCGAAATGGGCGGCGTTCCGTACATATTGGCCGAAGAGCATGACTGGCTGCGTCACATGATGACTAGCGTCCTGCGCGACCCGGTGCAGTTTTGGGCCAAACTCAATAGCCTGCCGACGCTCAAAGGCCGTGTTCCCAAAAGCGCGCGCCGGGCCATCGAGCGCATGATGCCGGCGCCGGATCTCGAATACCGTGTCGTGCACCGTATCGCCGGGCTCGGAAGTCTGGGCCGCGAGCGGTACGTCGCTATCGCCGCCTGCAACGGAGCGCGCGTGGCACGAGAAGCCAAGTCGCTCGCTCCCTCGGCCTGCGTTTGGGCTTCCGGGGGAAAGCTCTCCGAGCGCATCCGCTATCAGGAAGCGCTGAACCGGTCTGTTCGCGATGTGGATCCCTTTGTGCGATTGCGCGGAAGCTGGATCGTCCGCCGCCTGGCGCCCGATTGTTCGCGCGTTGAGCTGGCGTCCATGCCCAAGGAGCGCGACGAATCCAGATTGCTGCGCGCCATGGGATTCGAAACCGCGAACGTCCATCTGGGAACCCCGGGCGCCGCCAAAGTGATTCTGCGCGATCTCAACAAGCGCCCGGCCAATTGGCTGCACGAAGCCGCCACCGCCATGGTCAAGGCCGTTACCGCCGATTGGGGTGACTGGCGCAAAACTGTTCGCCGCAAACCCGCTAAAGCCGTAAAATAAGAATTGCGTCTCCGCTTCCTCGCCGTTCTCGCGTTTCCCCTGCTGCTTCCCGGTCAAGGTTCCGACTCCGTTCTCATCGTCGTCAATCAATCTTCCGCGCTCTCGCGCCAGATTGGCGAATATTACGCCCAGCGCCGCCGGATTCCCGCATCCAATATTTGCCGTCTGAACGCCACTGCCGACGAACAGATCACCCGCTCCCAGTTTGACGATCAGATCGCTCGTCCCATTCAAAATTATTTGCGCGGCCACAATCTCACCGAGCAGGTGCTCTACATTGTCACAACCGCCGGAGTCCCTTTAAAGATCCGCGGTAATCTGGGCATTTCCGGCGAAGCAGCTTCGGTGGATTCGGAACTGGCGCTGCTTTACTTCGATCTGCACGGCCGCGCTCATCCCCTGGCGGGTGGGGTTGCGAATCCATTTTTTGGCAAGACCGGCGCGCCCTTTCGCCATCCCGATTTTCCGCTGTATCTTGTCACTCGTCTGGCTGGGTTTGATTTTGACGACGTCAAAGGCATCATCGATCGTGCGCTGGTCGCTCGGAATCGCGGAAAATTCGTGATCGATCTGAAGGGCAGTGACAACACCCAGGGCAACGCCTGGCTGCTCAAAGCCGCTCAGCAGCTCCCTCGTGACCGCTTGAAACTGGATTTGACGCGCGCCGTGGTTTCTCACGAATCCGACGTCATCGCCTACGCCGCCTGGGGATCGAACGATCCCGATCGCAAGGAGCGCCATCTCGGCTTTCACTGGCTGCCCGGCGCCATCATGACGGAATATGTTTCCACTAACGGACGCACCTTCGCGCGCCCGCCCGACAGTTGGAATATCGGTGGCGCCTGGTTCAATCCGCTGGCCAGCTTCGGTGGCACGCCGCAAACCTTGACCGCCGACTATATTCACGACGGCGTCACCGGCGCCTCCGGCCATGTCTATGAACCGTACCTGCAATTCACTCCGCGCCCGGACATTCTGCTGCCGGCTTACTATCATGGACGCAATCTGGCCGAGAGCTACTATCTCGCCATTCGGCTGCTCAGTTGGATGAACATCGTGGTCGGCGATCCACTTTGTTCGCTGGGCCAGCCTTGAGCAAAGGGAGCCGGTATTCTAGAGGTAGATGATCCAACTTTCCGGCGCCGGCAAGCGCTTCGGCCCCAAGCTCCTTTTTGAAGATCTCACCTGGATGATCACGGCCCAGGACCGTGCCGGCCTGGTGGGCGCGAACGGAAGCGGCAAAACCACGCTGCTGAAAGTGCTGGCCGGCATCGAGTCCCTGGATTACGGCCGGCTCAGCGTCACGCGCGGTGTCAGTTCCGGCTACTTGCCGCAGGATGGCCTCTCGCTCTCCGGACGCAGCGTCTTCGCCGAGTGTATGACGGTGTTCGCTTCGCTGCAACAGATGGAAGTGGAGATGGAAGAGCTGACGCATAAGATGGGCGATCTGGATCCCGCCGGCCCCGAGTATGCGCAAGTGGCCGACCGTTTCCATCAACTGGATAGCGAATTCCGCACGCGCGACGGCTACGCCATCGAAGCGCAAGTGGGAACCGTTCTGTCAGGCCTGGGCTTCCCGCACGAAGAATGGAACAAGCGTACCGAGGATTTCTCGGGCGGTTGGCAGATGCGCATCGCGCTGGCCAAGCTGTTGCTCGAAAAACCAAATCTGCTATTGCTCGACGAGCCCACCAATCACCTGGACCTCGAAGCCCGCAACTGGCTGGAGCAATATCTCGCCAACTACCCTTTCGCTTTTGTGCTGATCTCGCACGACCGCTACTTCCTGGACGTCACGGTGAACAAAATCGTCGAGATCTGGAATCGCGGAGTGCATTTCTATTCGGGTAATTACGAAAAATACCTGAAGCAGAAGCAGGAGCGCACCGAGCAACTGGAAGCCGCGTATCGCAACCAGCGCGAACGCATCGAGCAGCTGGAAGCGTTTATCAGCCGCTTCCGTTATCAGGCCACCAAGGCCAAGCAGGTGCAGAGCCGCATCAAGGAGCTCGAAAAGATAGAGCGCATCGAACTGCCCAACGAAGAGAAGACCATCCATTTTTCGTTTCCTCAGCCCAAGCCCAGCGGACGCA
The DNA here is from genome assembly GCA_963781905.1 of Bryobacterales bacterium. Classification (GTDB taxonomy): domain Bacteria; phylum Acidobacteriota; class Terriglobia; order Bryobacterales; family Bryobacteraceae; genus Palsa-89. The sequence continues at coordinate 887,790 of CAWAHZ010000010.1, read as the reverse complement.
TCGTCGCCGAATTTCAAAACGTGTCCAAGAGCTACGGCGACAAATTCGTTTTCGGCGGCGTGGATTTTATCATCGAGCGCGGCGATCGTATCGCTTTGGTTGGCGTTAACGGGGCGGGGAAGTCGACACTGATCAAGTTGTTGGCCGGGAGCGAGCCGCTATCGAGCGGTGAATATCGGCTCGGGCATAACGCGGAAGTGGATTACTTCGCCCAGGATCAATACAAAGAGCTGGACCCCAACGCGCGCATGCTCGACGATCTGCAAGGCGAAGCTCCACGCTCCACCAACACCGAGCTACGCAGTCTGCTGGGCTGTTTCCTGTTTTCTGAAGACGACGTGTTCAAGCGCATAGGCGTGCTCTCGGGAGGTGAGCGCAACCGTTACGCTCTGGCCCGCATGCTGCTGCAACCATCGAATTTCCTGTTGCTCGACGAGCCCACCAATCACCTCGACATGCGTGCCAAGGACGTGCTGCTGGAATCGCTCGAGAAATACAGCGGGACGGTGGTCTTTGTTTCGCATGATCGCTATTTCATCGACAAACTTGCCACGCGAATTTTCGAAGTGGGAAACGGCGAGGTCAACGTTTTCCCAGGGAACTATGAAGACTACATCTGGCGCAAGGAAGGGAAACAAATAGACCTCACGTTGCCTACGAACGGTCATGGAGCCGCCAATCCCCAAACCCCAATCCCCAATCCCGAAACGCCCGCGAAGCGGGTGAATCCTTTAAAGCTCAAGAAACAGCAAAATCGCGCGAAGGAACTTGAGTCCCAAATTGCCGCTCTGGAGGCCGAAATCGCGAGCCATGAGGAAAAGCTGTCGAACTTCGTGAGCGCCGAAGAGACCGTCCGCGTCTCGTCGCTGTTGGAGAAACGTCGCACCGCGCTGGAGACTCTCCTGGCCGAATGGGAAGAGGCGTCGGCGGAAGCATGAGCGACTTTCAGGAGCAGCTCGCGCATCTGCGCCGCCGCATCGCCAGAATCGACCGTAAGTACACGCGTCCCACGACAAAACCGCCAATCGCCAGACCCCAACCCTCAATCCCGGCCCCGGAGGATTGGCTGCAAGGCGCGGAAGTGACAACGCCCCACGGCGTCCACTACGAAACCGAGCGGCTCTACGAACGCCATCGCCGCCACGGCAGCGTCGGCATCGTGGACCTGGAAAGCCTCTCGCACGATCTGCTCGATCCCATCACCAACGGCCAGATCCGCGGCGTTCCGCCTGAGAAATGGTGCTTCCTCGATACCGAAACCACAGGCTTGGCGGGAGGCTCAGGCACTTACGCGTTTCTGGTCGGCGTCGGCCGCATCACTCCGCAGGGCTTTCGCGTGCGCCAGTTCTTCATGCGCGATTTCGGAGAAGAGGCCAGCCAGCTGAGCGCACTCACTGAGCACTTGAAGCAATTCGACGTGCTGATCACCTATAACGGCCGCACCTACGATCAGCCCTTGCTCGAAACTCGATTCCGTATGGTGCGCCAGCGGCCACCATTCAGTTCGCTCGAGCACCTGGACTTGTTGTTTGGGGCGCGCCGGCTTTGGAACTTACGCTTCGACAGTTGCCGTTTGGTGGAGCTCGAGAACCAAATCCTGGGCGTGGAACGGCAAGGCGACTTGCCCGGTGAATTGATTCCCTATGTCTATTTTGAATATGTGCGGACGCACGAAATCTTTCGCCTGATGCCGGTGTTTCATCACAACGCCATAGACATCCTGTCCCTGGCCTGCCTGACCGCCATCGTCCCCCGCGCCTTCCATGCCGGCCACGACGGGTTTTCGCATGGCGCGGAGATGGTTGGTCTCGCTCGCTGGTGGCGTCAAGCCGAGCAGCCTGAAAACGCCCTGGCGCTGTTCCGGCAGGCCATCGAGAAGAATCTTTCCGACGAGTTGCTGTTTCGAACTTTATGGGATATCGCGGCGCTCGAAAAGAAGCTGGGCCGCGAACATGCCGCGCTTCCAGTGCTCACCGATCTCGCCCGATCGCGAAATCCCTGGCGCGCGGCAGCGTTTGTGGAACTGGCGAAGTATTACGAACGCCGGGAGCGCAATTACGCACTCGCGCTCGAAATGACCCGCAGCGCGATAGAATTAGATCCGTCCCAGGCGCTGCAACGCCGCGCGGAGCGTCTGGAAAAACGCATCGCCGCTCCCAAGACAGCCAGGTTACTATAATGCGGGCCCTTATGACTAAAACGTTTCTGCCACTGCTTGTTGTTCTGATTTTGACGAGCTGCGCCAAGGCGCCCAAGCTGGATGTCAGTCTGACTCTCGACAAACAAAACGACAATCTGATCTTCGTGAAGGTAAAGGTGGTGAACACGGAAGATCGCGCTACGGTTCCTATCGCCATCGAAGTAACGGGCCAGGCCGAATCCAACGGCCACTGGGACAAAGCCAGCAGCCTGCTGCATCCCGCGGCTTTCGTGCTCAATCGCAAGGAGCAGCGCGAGATCACCAAGCTTTGGCGGGTTCCGGCCGACGCTGCTCGAACCACCCTTACGGTGAAAGAACAGGAACGTGGATTTGTGTTAAAAACAGAACGCGCCGAGAAAGTATTTTCCGCGGCGCCGGCGCCCGCTACAGCAAAGCCTTAAGCTCGCTCCACGCCAGGCCCTGCGATTCCCCCACGCCTGGATGTGTGATGTGTCCGGCATACGTGTTCACGCCCACCCGGATCGCCGGATTATCCAGGCAGGCCTTTTCGAGTCCCTTGGCGCATAACTCAGCCAGGTAGGGAAACGTCGCGTTGGTCAGCGCGTAAGTGGATGTGTGTGGCACCGCCGCCGGCATGTTCGACACGCAGTAATGCAGCACTCCATCGACGAAATAGATGGGATCGGTGTGCGTGGTGGCGTGCGATGTCTCAAAGCATCCGCCTTGATCGATCGCGACATCCACCATCACGGCGCCCGGCTTCATCGATTTCAACATTTCGCGCCGCACCAGTTTGGGCGCCGACGCGCCAGGAATCAGCACCGCACCCACCACTAGATCCGCGTTGCGCACCGCTTCACGCACAGTGAAGCTGTTGGATGCCAGTGTAACCACCTGGCTGCTATAAATGTCGTCGAGATTGCGCAAACGGTCGAGATTGCGATCGATAATCGTGACAGCCGCACCCAACCCCACGGCCATCTTGGCTGAATTGTGGCCCACCACGCCACCGCCCAGGATCACCACATTGGCTGGCGCCACGCCGGGGACGCCGCCCAGCAGAATACCGCGGCCGCCGTTGGGCCGTTCCAGATATACCGCGCCCACTTGCACCGCCATGCGTCCGGCCACTTCGCTCATCGGAGTGAGCAAGGGCAGCGAGCCGTCGGCTTCGCGAATCGTTTCATACGCTACCGAGTTGACCTTGGCGTCCACCAGTTTGCTGGTGAGCTCCGGCAGCGGCGCCAGATGCAGATAGGTGAACAGGATCAGGCCACGGCGGAAGTGCGTGTATTCGGAAGGCTGCGGCTCTTTCACCTTGATCACCAGATCGGCTTTGCCCCAAACGTCACCGGCAGTAGGCAGGATTTCGCCGCCCGCCTCAATGTATTCGCTGTCGGGAATGGAGCTGCCGGTGCCGGCCTGGGTCTCAACCAGCACCCGATGGCCAGCTTCGCGCAAAGCCGTTACGCCGCTTGGAACCAGCCCGACGCGCGTTTCGTGATCCTTAATTTCTTTCGCTACGCCGACGATCATCTGTGCGGTGCACCTGACGGAGGCGGTGCACTTGAAGGAGGAAGTGCGCCTGCAGGAGGCGCGGATTCCGACTTGGCGGTCAGCCGCTTCGGGCCGAGGCCCAAGGCGATCAGCGAAAGCGAATTGATCTTGCCATCGGGCATCAGGTTTTGGTCTGCTTGAAAGCGCTTGAGTGCATCGGTCGAATCGGCGCCCCACTGCCCGGTAGGCTCACCCTGCAAGTAACCTTTGCTCACTAGGGCTTGCTGGATTTCCCGGTAACGATCCGGCGTCGGGGCCTGTTGGTAGGAGCGCGCGGGGACGCGAGCAACCGTCCCTTTCCGATGGGTGACTTTCGACCCTTTAATCGGCGCGCCTTTTGCCGCCGCGGCAGCGTGGGGTTTGGTAGCACTTGCCGTGGACGCCGTCGTCGCCGCGTGGTGCTTTTTATGCGGTTTGGTTGGCGTGGCGGCCAGCGACGAACAGGCGACCGCGAACACAGCCAAGGCCAAGGGAAACGTTTGGGGCACTCAACCCTATTGTAGAACGGCCGCCACTTCCGGCGGTGAGCCAGTTTAGCTGGCTTTTCGGCCGTTGGCGATACCCCCGTCGTCGAGCGCACGAAGGGTCGCGATCAGTTTACCTTCCGGCATTCAACTCGCGAATAGCAAGGATGTCGTTCACGCGCTGTTCCAGAAATTCGATGCGCTCGGCAGGCGTGAGCGAGAGCATCCAGCGGATCAGGGTCAGATCCACGCCGTCCGGGCTATAATCCGTCAGGCCGTCCAGCTCCACTTACTTGTGTACCGCTGGCGCGTTGAACTCAGCATCCGTCACTTCACCCAGCCACGTGATGCCGCCTCGGCTCACGTTGAACTGCGTCCCGCCCGCCTTAGGCGACGCGCCGTGCCAGTGCACCACGCCCGGCGGGCAGTAATGCGTTTCACCCGCGCGCAGTTCCACCACAGGCCCGCCCTTTTCCTGATAGAGTCCCACGCCGTCCTCCACCAAAATGATCTGGCCGCCTTCGTGGCTGTGCCATCTGGTGCGCGCACCGGGGCTGAAGTAGAAATGCGCCGACTTGCCGTCGGAGTTTTCCGTGATGGTCTTGACCTCTCCGCCAGTGAAGTTGGGATTGGGCTTCTGCTGCGAATAGGCCAGTACACACAGGGACAGCAAAATCGGCAGGCGAAGCTTCCAGCGCATCATGGGACGTGACTCCTTTTCAGGGCAAAGGATATCACATCCCCGAGCGATACTTCACGCCTGCTGTGCTATTACTGCTGCGCTATTACGCCATCACTTCGGTGAACACTTTGCGGAACTTGGCCATCTCGGCGTCGGTCCCGATGGACACGCGAATCATGGTGGTGAGCGGTGGGAAGCGCCGGCCGATGGCCACGCCCTTTTCGAGCATCGCCGACTGCACGTCTTTGGCGTCGCGCCCCGTCTCAATCATCACGAAGTTGGCCTGCGGCGGAATGAACTTGATATTCTTGTGGCTCATCCAAGAGCACAGCTCATCGCGCGTATGAACGATCTTGGCCTTGCGCTCCTCCAGCATCTTCGGCCCAAGTTCCAGCGCGGCCAGAACCGCACGCACGCTTACGATGCTGATCACGTTGTTGCGGTACGGCTCCATGCGCTTGATCATTTCCGGCGGAGCCGCGACGTATCCCACGCGCAATCCGGCCATGCCGTAAATCTTCGAAAACGTCCGCGCCACGATGACATTCTTGCCTTCTTTCACGTAGCGGAATGAGCTGGAGATTTCGGGCGAAGTGGCGTAGTGGATGTAGGCCTCATCCACCAGCACGTTGGTGTTCTTCGGAAGATTCGCCACCAGCCAGGATAGATCGTCACTGGAGGTAATGCTCGACGTAGGATTATTCGGGTTGACGATGTAAATCAGGCCTCCGCCTGCCTTCTGCGCCTCAGCCGCCAGGCGACGCACATCCGGCTGCATCTTCGCATTCAACGGCGTCTCAACCACTGGAAAGCCTTTGTACCTGGTCAGCTCCGGCGCTGCCTCGTAGGTTGGCATCGGAATGATCAGCGGGAGGGTGGGCGACGTGTAGGCTTCCACTGCCGCGTGCAGCGGCTCGCTCGACCCTGCCCCTACCAAAATTTGATCGGCAGTCAAGCCTTCGTGCGCCGCCAGCTTTTCGTAGAACGCGGGGAACTCCTGATAGTGATATCGGTTCGAGCTCCCGATGACCTGCGCCATGGCTTCCACCGACGCTTGTGGCGGGCCTTCGGGAAATTCATTTCCGTTGATCCAGACCGTGTCGGCGGGTGCGACGCCTGAAAGCTTGGCGCGCTGTGCGAACGCGGCCTCAGTGAGGCCGGCCGCTATCATTCCTGCAAAGGCTCGTCGAGAAAACATGTCGTGCTCCTATCGCCTGTTGAATGGACTGCTTGCTGAAGCTACGCTGGCTGCTGAGTCGACGGGGAGCGGGAGGCGGATCAGCCGTGGATCCAAAGCGCACCGAACACCACCATAAGGTGCAGCCTCTTGGACGCCAGAATAGCACAACCTCCACCGAACTACACTAGGACTATGACTTCAGATCGTACGCTATTTGTGACAGGAGCTTCCGGACACCTGGGCCGCAGAGTTGTGGAACTGCTGGTGGAGCAGGGAGCGGGGAAAATTGTGGCGGGCAGCCGCAAGCCAGAAAAGCTGGCGGACTTGGCCGCGCGCGGCGTCGTGGTGCGCCATACTGACTTCGAAGATCCTAAGGGACTGGAAGCGGCGCTCGCGGGTGTCGATCGGGTGCTGATCATCAGTACCGACGCGATTGATCGACCCGGGCGCAGGCTCGCGCAGCATCTGTCGGCAGTGGCTGCCGCCGTGAGCGCCGGAGTGAAGCACGTAGTCTATACGTCGATGCCGAATCCCGAGAGCTCGCCCGTGGTCTTCGCGCCGGATCATTTGGGAACCGAGCAGGCGCTGAAATCGAGTGGCCTGAGCTATACAATTTTGCGGAACTGCTGGTACACCGAATTCCTGGTTCCGGGGTTGGCGGCCGCGGTCGCATCCGGACAGCTGATTTCGGCGACAGGGCAGGGAGGCGCGCCTTATGTCACGCGCGAGGATTGCGCCCAGGCCGCCGCAGCCGCATTGGCATCCTCCGACACCAGCAATCGGACGTGGAACATCACCGGTCCAGATCTGGTCACCTATGCCGACCTCGCGAAACTGGCCGGCGAATTGACCGGGAAAGCCGTGGAGTTTGCGCCGGTTTCGTCCGAAGAGCGTACTGCGCAATTGGTGGCGGCCGGAACCCCGGAGTTTATTGCGAAGCTCCTGGTGTCGAGCCAAATGGCGATCGCCACGGGCAAGATGGGGACGCCGACTACAGCGGTCAAGGAACTCGCCGGTCGCGAGCCAACGAGCGTTCGCGCGTTTCTGTCGGAGCATCGGGAAGCGTTGGTGCCTTCAGCGCAGTCGGCTGGACATTGAGCGGATGTTTGTTGCTTGTATTGACCGCTCCCTTTGGTCGCGGCTCAGTAACGCTGTTATTTTGCTACACCGTTGATACTGAGCCGTGACCAAAGGGAGCGGTTAATCGTAGTTTTCACACAAACTCTAACGCGCGCGGTCCCGAAGAGCCGCGACCATAAGGGAGTGGGTATTGAGGAATATGAGAAAGAGTAATGTGGCGCTTCGCCTGCAACCTTCGTTGTTCGAGGAAGCCAAGCGTGTTGCTGAGGCGGAAGGCGTCGCGTTGAACCAATTGATCAACGTTGCGGTGGCGGAAAAGCTCTCCGCGCTCCGAACCGATGAGTATTTTCGAGCACGTGCCGCGCGTGGCGACGTGGCCAAAGCGAAGCGCATCTTGAAGAGGACTGGGCGCGGAAAGCCGCCGGTCGCGGGAGACGAGATCGCGTGAGCGAATATCGCAAAGTCACCTATCAGGTTGAGCAGGGCATAGCGCGGATTACGCTGAACCGTCCCGAGCGGCGTAATGCTCTCCATCAGGAGCTGTTAACCGAACTGCGCGACGCACTGCGAGTCTCCGCCTCCGATGACAGCGTGCGTGTGGTGGTCGTAGCCGGCTCCGGCAAAGACTTTTGCTCCGGCATGGATCTTCACACGTTTGCCGAAGATGCGTCGGGCGACGTCGCGAAGTTTCAAACCGAGGCCCGCAACATGGCGGGGTTGCTGCTCGATATGCGCCGTCATCCACGCCCCATCGTCGCGGTCGTCCAAGGCCGGGCGCTCGGGGGTGGTTGCGGGCTTGCCACCGCGGCCGATATGGTGCTCGCCTCAGACTCCGCTCAATTCGGCTATCCGGAGATCAACATCGGTTTTGTCCCCGCCATCGTGATGGCGCTTCTCAGGCGTCTGGTCTCTGAGCGGCGAGCCTTCGAACTGATCGCGACCGGCGAAAGCATATCGGCCCAAACCGCCCTCGATTACGGAATGATCAATCGAGTGTTCGCCGCGGACACGTTTGAGCGTGAAACAGGCGAGTTCGTGTCGCAGCTGGCTTCGAAATCCACTTCCGCGCTCACGCTATCCAAGGAATTGTTTTATCGAACCGACGCCATGCAATTCGAAGCTGCTATCGACGCCGGCGCTGAGGTAAACGCTTTCGCCCGCACCACGGACGATTTCAAGCGCGGGATCGAAAAATTCCTCAAGAAGACCTGACCAGAAACACCGCAACTTCGGCCAGCAAGTTCGGCAGAATCGTAATCTGCCGCGCCCCTTGCAGGAAGATGCGCTTCTCGATGGTCCACTTTTGCAGCTGCACCAGGCTTTCAAAATCGTCCACCGTGAAGAAGTGGATGTTGGGCGAATCGAACCAGTCGTGCGGAAACAGCTTAGTCTTGGGCGCGCGGCCGGTGAACAGATGTGCCAGGCGCACGGTCCAGTGTCCGAAGTTCGGGAACGCCACGATGGCGCGTCGTCCCACGCGCAACATTTCGCGCAGCACTTTGAGCGGGGCGCGCGATTCCTGCAAGGTCTGGCTCAGGATCACATAATCGAATGCCTGGTCGGGAAGATCGGCCAGCGCGTCCTCAATGTCGCTGTGAAAAACCGAGACGCCGCGGGAAATGGCTTGCCGCACTTTCGAGCCTTCAATCTCCACGCCGCGTGCATCCACGCGCTTGTTCTCGGCTAGCCAGGCCAGCAATTCGCCCTCGCCACAGCCTAAATCCAACACCCTCGCTTTGGGCTCGATGATGGCGCTGATGATCGCGTAATCGCTGCGCCCCAGCAGATTCGGAACGAACGATTCGGACAACTAGCTTTGCTCCCGAGAAAGCTCCCGGTAGGTGCTCGCCAGGAAGCCGCCAACCAACTCCGTCTGCTCGGAAACATTCACCAGGAAGGCGTCGTGGCCGTAGGTGGACGGCAGATCGCAATACGCCACGTCGCAGTTGCGGCCGCGCAACGCGCGCACCACATCCAGCGATTGATAGCTCGGGTACAGCCAGTCCGACGAAAAGCTGATCACCAGGAACCGGGACTTCACGCCGTCGAACGCCGCGCTGAGCGAGGGACGGCCCGCCGTGAGGTCGAAGTAATCCATGGCCTTGGTGATGTAGAGATACGAATTCGCATCGAAGCGATCCACAAACTGACTGCCCCGATAGCGCAAGTAGCTCTCCACTTCGAACTGATCCTGATCGCGCAGCCGGCGTCCGAATTTCTCGCGCATAGACGCGTCACTCATGTACGTGATGTGTCCCACCATGCGCGCCACCGCCAGGCCACGCGCCGGCGGGCGCTTGCCATAGTAGTTGCCTTCGTTCCAATCCAGGTCGGCCATGATGGCCTGGCGTCCCACTTCGTTGAACGCGATTTGCTGCGGGCTATGCCGCGCGGTTCCGGCAATCGGGATGGAAGCCGCCACCGCGTCCGGGTACGCAACCGCCCATTGCAGGGCTTGCATTGCGCCCATCGATCCGCCGGCAACCGCCAGCAGGCGCTCGATCCCCAGATGATCCACCAGCATCTTTTGGAGGCGCACCATGTCGGGAATGGTGACCGGCGGGAAGGACATTGCGTAAGGGCAGCCGGTTTCCGGATTGACCGACCCGGGGCCGGATGTGCCCCGGCAGCCGCCCAGGATGTTAGAACAAATCACGAAGTATTTGTCGGTGTCGAATCCCTTGCCGGGGCCAATCATGCTATCCCACCAGCCGGCCGCGCCCGTGGTTTTGTCGGTGCCTGCCGCGTGCGCATCGCCGGTGAAGGCGTGCAGCACCAGGATGGCGTTGTCCCTGCGCGCGTTCAATTCGCCGTAGGTTTCATAGGCGACATCCACGGGCGCCAGTGTCGAGCCGCAGTCGAGCGAAATCGAATCGAATTTTGCGAGTTGAGTTTCGGTGATCACGTGCCGCTGATCACCGGAAATCTTCCTGCAGGCGGTCGAGCGCCGCTGAACCCGGGCAGAGCTTCTGATAGGGAACCTTCGTCAAAGCGATCTCGCTGGTTTTGCTCATCTCATGCATGTCCGGGACGCTTTCGTCCAGGTACAGCAACCCGGTCACCACTTCGCCCTTGCCCTGACGCTCTTCCAGGTAGTCCATCACCTTGCCGCGGTCGGTTGGATCGTAGTTCGGGGGAACGCCTTTGAATCGCACCATGCTTCCATCGTGCATGGTAACGTTGACGGCGCCGTTCTGGCCAATCTGCGCCAGGATCTCGCTCGCGGGCGGAACAAAATCGGTTTCCGTGGCTTTCAGCTCGTGCTGGCGAGTGTAGAGATAGCTTTTGGTGGACCCCTCGTGATCGTTGAACGTCACGCAAGGCGAGATTACATCGATCAATGCGAAGCCGCGGTGTGACACGGCAGCCTTCAAAATGGGAACCAGTTGGTCCTTGTCGCCGGAGAAGCTGCGGGCGATGAAGGTGGCCCCGATGCTCAAGCCGAGCATCACCGAATCAATGGGCGCCATGCGGTTCGGATCGCCGCGTTTGCTCTTCGACCCCACGTCGGCCGACGCGGAGAATTGGCCCTTGGTGAGTCCGTAAACGCCGTTGTTCTCGATCACGTAAACCATCCGGACATTGCGCCGGATGGCGTGGCACATATGGCCCAGGCCGATGGACAACGAATCGCCGTCGCCCGAAATCCCGATGTAGATGAGCTCGCGATTGGCGGCATTGGCTCCCGTCGCGATGGGTGGCATGCGCCCATGCGCGGAGTTGAGCCCGTGCGCGCCGTTCACGAAGTAGGCGGGCGTTTTCGACGAGCAGCCAATGCCGCTCAGCTTGGCGATCATGTGGGGCTCGGCGGCCACTTCCCACAGGGCGCGAGTAAGCGCCGCGGTTATCGAATCATGTCCGCACCCGGCGCACAGCGTGGACATGCTTCCTTCATAGTCGCGAATGGTGAGTCCCAGATCGTTACGCTGCAAGCTGGGATGCGTGGCAACAGGTTTGACGATGGATGGCATGCTATTTCTTCACCTTCACGCCGGCGCTGGCGAGTTCGCTCTCCAGGCCCAGTTCAGTCAGCACGCCGTCAATGACGTGGCGCGCGCTGAGCGGAAATCCGCCGTACACCAGGACGGAGCGCAGCTTATCTTTGGCGATATTGGTCTCGAGCGTGAGCAGCGAACGCAGCTGGGCATCCCGATTCTGTTCCACCACGAAATTGATCTCGTGTTCCGCCAGGAACGCTTCCACTGCGTCATCGAAGGGGAACCCGCGCAGCCTCATGAAGTCGCCCTTCACGCCGCGCTCGGCCAGCACATCCAGCGCTTCGCGAACCGCCGGATCGCAACCGCCCAGGGTCACGATGCCAAAGCTGGCGCCCGGGTGTCGTTGAATAATCGGAGCCGGTACGAATTTCGCGGCCGCTTTGTGCTTCTTCAACAGGCGATCCATCACCTCTTGGTATTCGTCCGGTGTCTCGGTGTAGCCGCCAAACTTATTGTGGCCGGAGCCGCGCGTGAAATACGACGCTTTGGGATGCACGCCCGGCAAGGTGCGTGGCGCTACCTGGGTTTCGTCATCCGCCATGTAGCGTTGGAATTTGGACAGCTTCTCCACTTCTTCCAGGCTCAGGACGCGACCCCGATCCGGCTGATAGCCCTCATTCCATTTGAGACGCGGTACCACCCAATCGTTCATGCCAATATCCAGGTCGGACATCAGGAAGACCGGCGTTTGAAAGCGCTCCGCCAGATCGAAAGCCATGGGCGCCATGTCGAAGCACTCCGCTGGATTGGACGGAAAGAGCAGTATATGTTTCGTGTCACCGTGCGAAGCGTACGCGCATTCCAGCAGATCGCCCTGCTGCGTTCGCGTGGGCATTCCGGTGGAAGGGCCTACGCGCTCCACGTCGATGATCACGGCCGGAACCTCGGCGTAATACGCGAAGCCGAGCAGTTCGTTCATCAATGAAATGCCCGGACCGGCGGTCGAAGTAAAAGCCCTGGCTCCGTTCCAAGCCGCGCCAATCACCATGCCGATGGCCGCCAGTTCGTCCTCGGCCTGAATGATGATGTAGTTATTCTTTCCGGTTTCCGGATCTTTGCGGTATTTTTCGCAAAACACCTTGAAAGCGTCCATGGCGGACGTCGACGGCGTGATCGGATACCAGGCTGCCACCGTGGCGCCGGCGTAAACGCAACCCAGCGCGATGGCGGTGTTGCCGTCGATCAGAATCTTGTCGCTGTTCGCGTCCATCTTTTCCAGATGAAACGGCAGCGGCAAGTCGAAATGATCCCGGGCGTAGTCGTAACCCAGCCGTAGAGCGCGTGTATTCGATTCGCTGAGTTTCTTCTTGCCCGCGTACTTCTCTTCCAGCAGCGCCAGCACCATCTCCATATCCACCTGGAGCGCGGCCACCAGCGTTCCCGCGTACGCGATGTTCTTCATCAGAATACGCTCACGCGGATCGCGAAAATTGTCGTTGCACAACTGCGCGAAGGGGACACCCAGGAAATGTACGTCGTCGCGCAGCAACTCGGGATCGAGCGGCCAGCTCGAATCGTACAGCAGATATCCGCCCTCGCGGACCTCTCGGATGTCGCGCGAGTAGGTTTGCGAATTCATCGCCACCATCAAGTCGTAATCCAGCGACCGGGCGGTGTAGCCGTTTTTGTTCACCCGAATCTCATACCAGGTGGGAAGTCCCTGGATGTTCGAAGGGAACAGATTCTTACCCGAAACCGGAATGCCCATTCTGAAAATCGCCTGCATCAGCAGACCGTTGGCGCTGGCCGATCCGGTTCCATTCACATTTGCCAGCTTCAAAGCGAAATCGTTTACGCGGTCACGCATGACTCGGAGTTCACCGGCCTCCCCGCGTAAGAAATGAGCAGCTCGAACTTCTGCATGTCCCAAGCTGCCGTGGGACAACGTTCCGCGCACAGCCCGCAATGCACGCACAGGTCTTCGTCCTTCGCCATGATGCGCGCGGTTTGCGGCAGCGGGGCCGAGACATAGAGATCCTGTGTCAGATTGATGGCGGGAGCCGACAAGCGCTGGCGCAGATCGTCCTCTTCGCCATTGCGCGTGATGGTGAGGCATTGCACCGGACAAATATCGATGCACGCGTCACACTCGATGCAGCGCGGGGCCACGAACGCGGTCTCCACGTCGCAGTTCATGCAGCGCAGAACTTCGCGCGCGGTCTGTTCGGCGGAGAATCCGAGCTCCACCTCGATGTTCATCTGTTGGAAGCGCCGCGTCAGATCCACATGCTGCATCTTCTGGCGCTTGGAGGGATTGTAGTCGTTGTGGTAGCTCCACTCGCTGATCCCCATCTTCTGGCTGATCAGGTTCATGCCCTGCGGCAGGCGCTCGGTAATCGCGGTGCCGTGGCAATAATTGTGGATGGAAATAGCCGCCTGATGGCCGTGTTCAGCGGCCCAGATGATGTTCTTGGGCCCCCACGCGGCGTCGCCACCGAAGAAGATGCCGTCGCGAGTACACTGCATGGTCTTCTCGTCCACCACCGGCATGGCCCACTTGTCGAATTCGATTCCGATGTCGCGCTCGATCCACGGGAAAGCATTTTCCTGGCCGATGGCCAGGATCACGTCGTCGGCCGGCAGAAAAACATGATCGATCGTTTTTGATTTCTTGGCCTGAGCGTCCCATTCCAGGCGCTCGAAATCCATGCCGGTCAGCTTCCCGTTCTCGATCACGAATCGCACCGGTGCGTAATTGATCAGGATCTCGACGCCTTCTTCCTCGGCGTCCTCCAACTCCCAGGGCGAAGCTTTGAAAAATCCGCGCGGACGCCGCGCCATCACTTTGATATCTTTACCACCCAAGCGGCAACTTGACCGGCAGCAATCCATGGCCGTATTGCCCACCCCGATGATCAGCACCTTCTCACCCACCGAATCTGTGTGGCCGAAAGCAATGGATTCCAACCAATCGATTCCGATATGGATACGATCGGTGTCGTGCCGGCCCGGGATGTCGAGCTCTTTGCCGCGCGGCGCGCCCGTGCCTACAAAGATCGCGTCGAAACCTTCAGCCAGCAATGCTTTCATGCTGCTGATGTCGGAGTTGTAGCGGATCTCCACGCCCATGTCGAGAATCTGATTGATCTCGTCCATGAGAACGCTTTCGGGCAGGCGAAAAGCCGGAATGTTGGTGCGCATCAAGCCGCCCGGCCGGTCGTACTTTTCAAACATCACCACTTCGTAGCCCAGTGGCATCAGGTCGTTCGCGACGGTCAACGAAGCCGGTCCCGCGCCGATACAGGCGATGCGCTTCCCGTTTTTCTTGCTCGGGATCTTCGGCAGCCGCTCCGTGATGTCGTCCCGCAGATCGGCCGCTACGCGCTTCAAGCGGCAAATGGCGACGGGCTTGCCATCCACGCGTCCGCGGCGGCAGGCCGGTTCGCAAGGACGATCGCACGTTCGCCCGAGAATCGCGGGAAAAACATTGGATTCCCGGTTCAGCATGTAGGCGTCGGTATAGCGCCCTTGCGCGATCATCCGGATGTACTCAGGAACATTGGTATGGGCCGGGCAGGCCCACTGACAATCCACAACCTTGTGGAAGTAGTTCGGGTTGTTGACGTCCGTGGCGTTCACACGTGGATCCTTTCGGTATCGACCACAGTCTTCACTAGTACTTTGGAGATAAGCGAATCAGTATGGTTTTATCATACATCCAGCGGCTCCCGCGAGAACCTGCCTCGCTGATCTCGACTTCTCCACCGGGAGCTAGAATGGAGTTCTGGCGAAAAAGTCCATATCCATAGGTGTTTCGGACGGTTTTCGACTCATCGGTCCATCCATCCGACCCATTGCCGCCGAACCCGGACGCCATCAGCCGCCGGGAGTGGCTCACCGCACTCGCTTACGCCGTTACGCTGCTTTGGATTAACGCGTACATCTGCCGCGATCTGTTCTCAAACCCCACCGCGAAGATGAACTCGATGCACGGGTTTTGGATCGCGCTGGCTAAACACGCCGGTATTAGCTGGTTTCAGTCCAATTGGTGGCCTTACTGGAACGGCGGCATTCCGTTCGAAGCGGCCTACGCTCCTCTGGTGCCGGGCTCGATTGCCGCAGTAACGGCCCTTACCGGAATCTCGCACATCCTTGCGCTCCAATCCATCACAGCCTGCGTGTATTGCCTGCTTCCGCTCACGTTGTTTGCCATGAGTTGGCTATTGATGCGATCTCCCGGGTATGCCTTCGCGGCCGCTTTGATTTATTCGCTTACCGCGCCCACGCAAGGCATCGTGCCTGACGCCTCGTTTGCTTGGCGCGGCCTGTGGGACGCCCGCCGGCTCTATTTGATGACGGGCTGGGACGACACGCCGCATTTCACCGCCCTCGCGTTTCTGCCGCTCGTCATTATCTTTCTTGTGGCGTCACTCCAGCACCGCCGCCTCCGCTATTACATCCCCACCATTCTCTTGATTGCTCTCATGGCCTTGGCCAGCGAGTTCGGCGTAATCGAAGTCGGCATGGCCGCACTCTGTCTCCTTTTCGTATTTCGCCGGGAAGCGCTAGGGCGGAATATTGCAATCACAGCGGCATTGGGCGCCGCCGCGTACGCCATAGTGATGCCGTTCCTTTCGCCGTCGCTGGTCGGCGCAATCACCCGGGCGTCCGGGGACGGGCGCGAATCCGCTTTCGACCTAAGCTCACTCACCACAGTCGCGATGGTTGCCGTCGGATGGACCATCCTGGCCCAGTTCCTCCCGCGCTGGACCGCGGATTGGCGCCTGCAATTCTTCGTTTATTTCGCCTATTTGACTTCCAGCGTCCCGATTCTTGCCATATATCTCCACCGGCAATTTCTGCCGCAGCCCGAACGCTATAAGGCCGAAATGGAATTGGCGTTGCCCCTCTTACTGGTGTTCGGGCTTCGCCCCTGGTTTCAACGCGTCCGATTTCCCGTCAGGATCGCGGTCGTCTTCCTGCTCCTGGCGCTCGCGGGAGAACAGATCGTGAGCCATCGCCGCTACGCCAGGGCGGTCCTGCAGCCGAGTGACGTAACCCAGACCATCGAATACCGGACTTCGATCGAAGCTCAACACCTTGGAACACGCGTAATGCTGCCGGGATCGATCGCGCAATGGGCTAACGTGTTCACCGATGTCACTCAGTTCGCCGGTGGCTCGTGGAGTAAGTCGACGAATCCAGTGCAACAGCTCGGACGTGGCCGCGGTATTCAACGGAGGATAACTCCCGAACAAGACGCGGCGTCTCGCTCGCTTGGCTGCAGGCGTTCGGAGTGGGAGCAGTCGCCGTCGATGGGCCACAGAGTCAGGAATTTTGGAAGCCTTATGCGCATCCGTCCAAGTTTGATGGCATCCTTCCGGTTCTCTGGACTGAGGACGACGTCACCATCTATCGCGTCCCGCAGCGCTCGCCGTCGCTGGCGCACGTAGTGCCCGCTTCCGCCATCCCGACGCATTCTCCATTGAACATAGCTGACACCGCGGGGCTCGAGTCCTACGTACAAGCTCTCGACGATCCGAGTCTCCCGTTGGCGGACCTGCGGTGGGAGGGACGGAATCGCGTGCATGTGCGGACCACCGCCGCTCCAGGGCAAGTAATTTCGATCCAGATTTCGTATCATCCCGGCTGGCATGCGCGCGTTGCCGGCCGCGCCATTGCGCTCCATGCCGACGCTCTGGGATTGATGTGGCTGGATCCAGGTTGTCACGGCCCCTGCGAAGTGGATTTGAATTATGACGGCGGTTGGGAGCTTCGGCTGAGCCGTTTTATTAGTTACGCTACCATCGCAGCCCTGGTCTTGCTATCGCTCGGCCTGGCGCTGAAGCGCCGTCCTGCTTAGCGCGCAGGTTATTCCGAGTACAAAAAGCGCGGGTACCGGGTGACCGGCAGGCCGGTGCGCTTCAGCGCCACGCAATACGTCTGCTCGCCGCGCAGCGAGGTGTTGTAGCCGTGGTCCTCAAGAAAATTCCACATGGGCCGATTCATCGCGAGCTCGGCGATCGGTTCGGTGAACAGCGCCTCGATCTGGAAGCCCGCCGCCTCCAGGGCAGTGCGCAACTCGAAAGGCGTGTACTCGCGCACGTGCTGAATCTCGCCGGGAGCGCCCGCGCGCGGCCGTTGGTAGGACGAGCTGATCTGTGGATTGTCGTAACCATGCAGGACGCGCGCTACGCTGGTGAGGCTCGCAACGTTGGGGGTGGTAACAATGAGCCGGCCTCCCTCTTCCAAAATCCGGCGGCATTCCAGAAGCAGGTGCATCGGGTCTCGTAACAGATGCTCGATCATCTCGCAGGCCAGCACGGTTTCAAAGCTGCCGTCATCGTAGGGAAAGCGATCGCGCTCGGCGTCAAACAAATCCACAGGCGCCTCGAACTTCTGGCCACCGACGCTCGCAAATCTTGGTTCGGTGCGCCCAAGCGGGCCATAATACGCGCCGCGGACCTCCCGATATCCGCGCCACTGTTGCAGGTATGGCGTGATTTGCATGTAACAACCGAGTTCGAGTATTCGTCCGCTGGTCTCGGGGCGCGGGACCAATGTGAGCGTGCGAGCCAGCCGGAGCAAATGTTTCTGGAAATAATCGCCGGCCTCCGGGGCTGGCAGATCGAGCCGGTGGAGCTGCTCGAGGGCGTCATCCAACTCCGGCGAACGCTCCGGGAGCGGCATGGGATTTGCGCGCGCCGCCGCGGCTTCATAACGCCGGTTCCAGTAAGTGTTCATCCGCCGCAGCGCCGCACGGATCGCTCGCAAATGAAAGGGAGGGGATTGGGAGCGTTTCATCAAGGTCCGATTACCAATTGCGCAGCGTTGCTCACGCTCCCGCTAATACGGACGATGAGCGGGTAAACCCCAGCCGCGAGCGCCGGTATTTTTAGATTTATCTGTGCCACTCCGGGGTATAGGGGAGCGAGCCCGGCAAATTCGATTTGCGCCGGCTGGCCGGCAACGCTGGCCGATACCGACGACGTCGCGGAGTCTGTGGTCCCAGCGGCGGAAGAAACGCCATCATCCACTGTGGTTGCGACCGGGCCTTGTCCAGTGAGGAAAACCGAAATGACGCTGCCGGACGCCGCGGGCTGATCCTCCGAATTCACGGAACCATCGGCATTGAGCGCCGCGGCGTAACCCTGATCGTCGGTGAAGAGTCCCGGTGCTGCCGCCTGAATGGTGATCTGCGCCGGGGCAGATGATGCGCCGCGAGTTCGTATCACTACGGAAGCCAGACCTGAGGGAACCTCCCACGGTACCTGCGCGTTGATCTGTCCGGGCGACTGGTACAAAATAGGCGCGGGCACGCCGTTTACGGTTACCGTCGTATCGTTAAGGGACGTGGGCAAAGGAGTGGAAGGCGCGCTGGCCGTTAAGGGAGCCAGGTTCGACCCGAAAAGGGAGATGAGCGAGCCGGGCGAGGTTGCGTCCGTTGAGTAGCTGGCCGCATTCGCGACCGCCGCGATGGCTGGAGGCTTGGCCGCGGTTTCCCCATAGACGGCGACGCCCGTGTAGGCTGAGGCAAAAACTTTGCCATCCGCGACAGTGGGCACGGAAAACTCCGCATAACCGGCCAGTTGGTCGGACGCCAATCGGTTGCTGTCGTAGAGCTGGCTCAAATCGCCCGCATCGTACGCCAGCAGGCGGCCGCCGTCGTCTCCAGTGATGCTCCACACGATCCCATCGCTAGTTCCATTCGCGGAAATGCTCGGTGTCGCGCCAGGATACCCATTTACGTTCGAAGTTGAGGCCGAAGGCGAAGACCCCAGCGATGCGCCCATCACCGGGAATGCCATTAGCGGAGAATTCACCGGCCCAATGTAAATGGAGCCATTAAAATATGCAGCCGAGCCGAAAGTAGACTGCGCTCCCGGGGCCGGCAGCGATGCCAGCGCCCCCGAATCTGAACCCACCTGCACACCTCCCAGCGCTTGACGATCCAACAAATACATTCTTCCCTCCTTGCCGGAGGTAAACAGAACATAAGGGTGGGCCGGGCTGCCGGCCTCATCTGGCAATACCACGGCGCCGCTGGAGCCGAGATCCAAATCTTGTTCGTCCAGCATCAGCTTGTTGAATGGAGTGAACTGATCCTCGGCCAGCAAACCCAGAGCCGGCGTGATCCTTAGCACGGATTCGTCATATTCCGCCAACGCCGCATCTCCGTCAAAATCACCGTTAGCGGATACCACGTAGATGTTGCCCTGTGCATCCGACGCCGGGCCCGCGCCTCCGTTCCAAAAGGAGGCGCCGCTGTCCCCTGGCGACGAGTTGAACAAGCCGGCGAGCGTCAATGTGGCAGCATCGTGCGCCATCACCCAGCCGTGATAAGTGCCCAGATCGCAGTTGCCGGACCACGACGAATAGATCACACCATTCGATAGCAGCAGCGCCGTTCGTTGCTTATGGGCCAGGGGCACAAACCCCGGAGGCTCAATTTCCACTGGACTGCCTGGGCGCTCGGCTCCGCTTGTCACGTCGATGGCGTGCAAGCGGTAAACATACCGGCTTCCTGGTTCCTTCGTATATGCGATCAAGTAGATGGTTCCGGAGTTCTCGTCGATCACCGGGGTCCCCGCGATTCCGAGCTCGGGGATGACATCGCAATCGACATCGGCTCCCGACACCGTGGTCACACCGGCGGCATTCAAGAAGCTGACCTGCCAAAGCGGTTGCGATCCGGGCGCGTCGACATCGAAAGCGTAGAGGCTGTCATGCGAGGTTGCCACGAACAGGACGTTGTGAAAGCCGGTGACGCCCATCTTCACTCTCGACAAATACAGAGGTTGTCCGTATACAGCGCCATCCACCGCCAGGAAGTTGCGTTTCCCGAATCCTCCCGCGGCCAGGCTGGCAGGCGTTAGCAGAGTCTCATTCAGGTATTGCCCGGTGCGAGCATTGTCGTTGTGGTAGGTGGCCACACTGGCCTGTGCAATGAGGGTGAGAGCGCCGCATAGCAGCAGGGCAATCAAGTTACCGTATCTGTGCATTGTCAGGATCTGTGCATTGTCAGGAAGGATGGTTCGGGCCTCCATGTTTCATGGTAAGCGGGGAGCGGGCAAACCGCGTGCTTCGGCAACCTGGCGCAAATGGGGTATGATTCTCAGAGATTGGGTGAGGAGGTAACTCGTGGCCCTGACGATAGGAGTGCCGCGCGAGACTTTCCCAGGTGAGCGCCGCGTAGCGTTGACGCCGCGCGCAACCGAGACACTGGGGAAGCTGGGCGCAGGCGTAATCATCGAACAGTCGGCTGGCGCCGACGCAGGTTTTCCAGACCAACTTTATATCGCTCGATCGGCACGTGTGGGTACGCGCGCCGAGGTTTTCGAGCAAGCCGACATTGTGGTGCAGGTGCGATCGCTCGGAGCCAACCCATCCCAGGGCCGCGCGGATCTGCCACTGCTGCGCGATGGGCAAATCGTAATCGGGTTTGGCGAACCATTGACGGCGGCGGAGGAGGCATCCGAGCTGGCGAGAGCGGGTGTTTCGTTCTTCGCCATGGAGCTGATGCCGCGCATCACCCGCGCGCAGAGCATGGATGCGCTCTCGTCGATGGCCACCATTTCCGGATATCGCAGCGTCCTGCTGGGGGCCGAAGCCCTGCCGAAGATTTTCCCCATGCTCATGACTGCCGCGGGAACCATCACCGCGGCGCGGGTGCTGATCCTCGGAGCCGGCGTGGCGGGCCTGCAAGCCATCGCTACCGCGCGGCGCTTGGGCGCCGTGGTTTCCGCTTATGACGTCCGCAGCGCGGTGAAGGAACAAATCGAAAGTCTGGGAGCGAAGTTCGTGGTGCTCAACCTGGAAGGCGGCGCTTCGGAAGGGCAGGGCGGTTACGCCAAGGCCATGGACGAAGAGTTTTACCGGCGTCAGCGCGCGGCGCTTCAGGAAGTGATCCGGGAGCAGGACGTGCTGATTACCACCGCGGCGGTTCCCGGCAAGAAGGCTCCCATTCTGGTGACAGCGGAGATGGCGAGCGCCATGGCGTCCGGATCGGTGATCGTGGATATCGCGGCCGAGCGCGGCGGCAATTGCGAGCTGACGCGGCCCGGCGAGACGGTGATGCATCAGGGCATCTCGATTCTGGGCCCGCTGAATATGCCCTCTGGGGCGCCGTATCACGCGAGCCAAATGTATGGATCGAACATAGCGGCATTCCTGAAGCTGATGATCAACAAAAACGGCGAGCTGGCTATAAATCGCGAGGATGAGATTATTCGCGAGACATTGGTCACGCATGGAGGTCAGGTGGTGCATCCGCGCGTGACTGAGTTGCTGGGCATGGCCAATGCGGCGCCGGCCCCGAGATAGACGACAGAGCGAGGAGATAAGGGCATGGGTGGCTACGAATTCGATTTGTGGGTTTTCATGCTGGCGGCATTTCTGGGCTTCCAGCTCATTCGCGGTGTCTCGCCGCTGCTGCACACTCCGCTGATGTCGCTGACCAATGCGATCTCGGCCATCACCGTGGTGGGCGCCATTCTGCTGACCGGCGAAAAGGATGCGAGCACGCTCTCGAGGATCCTGGGTTTCTCGGCCGTGTTTCTGGCAGTGCTCAATGTGGTGAGCGGATATCTCATCACCGATCGTATGCTCAAGATGTTTAAGCGCCGCGAGCCCGCGGGAGAGAAGAAATGAAACTCGACAATACTCTTCTTCCGCTTTTGTACATGCTGGCGGCCATGGGATTCATCCTGGCCATCAAATGGCTGAACTCGCCGGCCACGGCGCGCCGGGGCGTGATTGTCGGCGAGATCGGCATGCTGCTGGCCGTGGTTGGCACGCTGCTGCGGTTTGAAGTGGTCAACTACCAATGGATTCTGGTGGCGTTCTTTCTCGGAACGGCGGTTGGAATTCCCATCGCCTACATCATGCCCATGACGGCGGTGCCGCAGCGGACCGCATTCTCGCATGCCTGTGGCGCGCTGGCATCGGCGTTGATCGGTACCGCGGAGTATTACAAGGGCCTGGACCAGGGAACCCCATTTTCCAAAGTAGTGATGATCGCTTTGATCGTTGAAACCCTGCTGGGCTTTCTGACCTTCACGGCCAGCATGATGGCCTTCGGCAAACTGCAGGAGGTTCTGGCGCAGCGCCCGATCACTTATAAAGGCCAAAACTTCGTGAATCTGGGAGTGTTCGCCGCCGCGGCGGGTGTAGGGTTGGCGCTGATCGTGTCGCCCGAGCGTAGCATCCTGTTTCCGATTTTCGCGGCACTGGCTCTGTTGTTCGGTGTTCTGTTGATCATACCCATTGGCGGAGCGGACATGCCGACGGTGATCGCACTATTGAATTCGTACGCCGGGCTGTCGGCCAGCGCGATGGGATTCGTGCTCAACAACAAGCTGCTCATCGTGGCCGGCGCACTGGATGGATCGTCGGGATTCATTCTGTCGATCATCATGTGCCGGGCCATGAACCGATCGTTCACTAACGTGCTGTTCGGCGCGTTCGGCCAGTTGCAGACCAGCGTGGCCGGAGCGGGCGAGGCCAAACCCGTGCATTCGGCAACGCCCGAAGACGCCGCGCAGATTCTGGATTCGGCACGCAACGTGGTGGTGATTCCCGGCTACGGAATGGCCGTGGCGCAGGCCCAACACAAGTTGCGCGAAATGTTCGATATGCTGACGCGGCGCGGCGTGGACGTGCGGTTTGCGATTCATCCCGTAGCCGGCCGCATGCCCGGCCACATGAACGTGTTGCTGGCCGAAGCCGACATCCCGTACGACAAGCTGTGCGAGATGGACGATATCAATCCCGAGATGGCTAACGTGGATGTAGCGCTGATCATCGGCGCCAACGACGTGGTGAATCCTGGAGCGGAGACCGATCCGAACAGCGCCATCGCGGGTATGCCGATCATTCAAGCCTACAAGGCGCGAACCGTGATGGTGATCAAGCGCAGCATGAATCCGGGATTCGCGGGCATCGATAACGATCTGTATTACCGCGAAAACACGCTGATGCTGTTTGGCGACGCGAAGGCGTTCGTGTCGAGCATTGTGAAGGAACTGGGCGCGCTGGTGAAAGCTTAAGCCGGGCCCGGTCAAGTTCGCGGTTCCGTAGAGATCGGGGGCATCACGACATTGACGGTTGGCGCGGACGACGGCATTGCGATTTTCGTCTCATCGAAGCGCTTGATGATTCTGAGGTTCATTTCGCGGCCGACCAGCCATTGCTGATTGGGTACGGTCTTGAAGCGGGCCTTGATCACCGCGCCGGAGTCGGCCAGTTTGTCAACTCCCAGCACCTCAATGGGAGCCAGCACCGCGGAGCGATAAGGTTCCTGCTGGCTGAGTTCTTCGCCAATCCCTTTGAGCACCGCGACAACGCGGTCGATATCTTCCGTATAAGCGACGGACAGATTGAAGACGTAATACGAGTATTCGCGCGTCAGGTTGGACAAGCCCTGTATGGTGCCATTGGGGAAAATATGCACCGCACCGTCTTCGCCGCGCAGCACCGTGGTGCGAAGATTGATCTCCTCCACCAGACCGGTCTTGCCGTTGATCACCACCACGTCGTTCACACGAATCTGATTCTCCATCATGAGGAACATGCCGCCCAGGACATCTTTAATGATGTTCTGCGCACCGAATCCGATGGCCACGCCCGCCACGCCAGCGCCCGCCAGCAGGGGCCGGACGTCGAAATTCATTTCCTTCAGGATCATCAGTGCGGCGATAATCCAGATCAGCATGAAGGAGAAGTTCCCCATCAAGTTTCCGATGGTTTCGGCGCGTTTCTCCACTTCGAACTCGTTACCACCACCGCTCCTGAGCATCATTTTTACGGTGTAGCGGCGCAGGCTCAGTAGCAGGCGGGCCATGACGCGCGTGGCAATAAAGGCAAAGATCAGGATGGCGAGGATGCGCAACACATTCGTCAAAGCCGGCGCGTAGTAATCCGGGTTGAGCAACTGGCTGCGAGTCGGCATGCGCTGGAGCAGCAGCACTATTTGGTGGTCTGTTTCTCCGCCGGCAGCGCTTTCGGCATGGGGACGCGCGGCATCATTTCCGGCCGCATGGCGGTGTTATAAACAAACGCCGCCATGATGGCCGCGCACTGCATCATGTCGCCGGGCTGCACGCGATCATAGAGGTCCATGTTGGAGTGGTGGGTGCGCGTGGAGTAATCCATCGGATCCTGAAGAAAATTGAAGCCTGGCAGGCCCACGAAGTCGAAGGAAGTGTGGTCGGTGGCGGTGGGCCGCGCGGCCGCGGGCGAGGTGACGCGCATCACCGCAGTGGCGCCGAGATCGTGGAACGGCTTCAGCCATTCCTCAAAGATCGGCTGCGCTTCATCGTTGCCGGGCGCGACGATTCCACGAAAGCGGCCGGTGCCCGTGTCGTCGTTATAGTAAGCGGACAGCTTGAAATACTCGGGTTTGGGCTGCATGGTGTCGCGATCCGCAAAATGCTGTTTCACATATGCTTTCGAACCGAGCAAACCCTGCTCTTCGCCGCCCCACAGCGCAATGCGCACGGTGCGGTCCATCTTGAGATTCAGAGTTTTCAGAATGCGCACGGCTTCAATTGCCACGGCCGATCCGGTGCCGTTATCCGTTGCGCCGGTGCCGCCGTGCCAGGAATCCAGGTGCGCGCCCAACATCACGATTTCGTCCTTCTTGCGCCCGCCTTCAATCTCGCCCACCACATTGAATGAGTCGGTTGGCGAATCGATGAAGCGCGCTTGAATATCGAATTCCAGCTTGACCGGGATGTTGTGATCCAGCAGCCGGACCACGCGGTTATAATGCTCGGGCGTTACCACCACCATGGGCGGGGGAACGGGGTCCTTGGGATCGCGCGATCCGCCGGCCTGGCCAAAGACGATGCCCGCGTCGCCGATGTTGCCGGACTGCAAGACCACCAGGGCGCCTTCGTCCTTGAGAAACTGATTCACCTTGTTGCGGAAGGCGGCGCGCTTTAGCTGCTCTGGCGTTTGCGCGGGACCGAGCGGGCGGAAGAGATTCGGCAGGCGTCCCGGCTCGACGGCCGGATTGAGCTCGGCATCGGTAAGACGGCGTCCCGGCGGATCGGTGGGCATCGCAAGATCGCGCGATTTCATCGAGAGCACGATCTTGCCGCGCAGTTTGCCTTTGAATTTATCGAGGTCTGCGTCTTCCAGGAGCGGCGCGTAGATGGCTTCGGCCTGCACCGGGCCCGCTGTGCCGGGGCTCCAAGCCAGCGGAAATCCGATCAGCGGCGCATAGGCAGGCTCCAGCATGTGGCCCGAGAAGCGGGTGTAAGTCCAGCCGCGTCCGAACGGACCCCACGGCTCTTCACGCACGTTGGTGAGCCCGTATTCTTCCAGGCGCTTCACCACCCAGTCGCCCGCGGACTTGAACCCGGGCGAGTTGGTCAGGCGCGGGCCATTCACGTCGGCGAGATAGAAGACGTGATCCATCACTTTGGAGTTTTCGAGCGCCTCGGCCTTGATGCGATGGATGACCGACAAGTCGACGGGTTCCTCGGAGTAAGCGGACAGGGCCGAGAGAGCGAAGACGATGGCGAGGGCGCGGAATGGCATGGAAGCTCCTTCATTAGAGGGTAAACCATAGGCAGAGGCGTTGGCTCCGCCGGAGAGTTTTGTGCGAACGCAGCGAGGCGCGTCCTATGCGCGTTCGATAAGCGCAAAGAGAGTGCCAGACATCGTCGCGATCAGCCGTTCTTCATTGTTCGTCACTCCGAATGCGCGGCCTTCGCAAAAGGTGAGCGTCCGTCCGGCTTTTACAACGTTGGCACGGAAGACAAATCGCTCGCCTTTCGCAGGCGCGATCAGAGTTGTCTTGAACTCCACGGTAAGAACGGCAGCTTCTGCGGGCATCAGCGAAAAGGCCGCGTACCCGCAGGCACTGTCGAGAGCGGTAGTGATGATACCCGCGTGAATGTATCCATGCTGCTGTGTGAGATTCCCCGAGTAGGGCATCGAAAGCTCTATCTCGCCGGGTTCAACCCTGACGATTTCAACGCCGAGCGTTCGCATCGCATTTTGCTGGTCGAAGTTTGCTCGGACGTGATCCTTGAAATTCGGATCCTTGGGCTGAAAGCTCATTGCACAAGGATAACCGGATCGCATTCGGCTCCCCCTAGGCACCCCGCGCCTCTGCAAAGGACAACAATTAAGATATGCGTCATTGGTTAGCGTGATGCGGGTCAACAGGAGGACATTTTGCAGGTCAACCAAGAACAGGAGCTGAGCCCCGGTATCGTTTCTCTAAAGTTGCGCTGGCTGGCCATCCTCGCTGGATGCTTTTCCGCTGTTTTCGGCGTCAGTGCCTTCGGCGCGCCCTTTCTGATATTGGGAGCCGCGATTCAGCCACGAGCGCGCACATCCGGTAGATGGCTTATGTGGTTGGGCGCCTTATTGTTGAGCCTGATAGTGGTTCCATTTGGAACCCGAGCCGTGTTTGAAGGCGCGAAGCACTTGGGCCGCGACAATTTTAGTTTTACGCTATTTCCACTTTTTGTAGTGTCCACGGCCTTGGTCTATTGGTGCGATGTCGCCCTTGTGATGCAAGCGCTAAGAGTAAGGCGCAACAAATGGGTGCGGGTTACCTGGACTGGTTAGTGTGGATCACAGGGACTGTTTTGAGCACTTGGTGCGTTTGGCAGACCCTGGACACAGTGCGCACACACCAGCGGCTGAACGGTCTTCGTATCGATCTCATTCTTACCACGGTAGCGCTGGACACACTCATATTTTGCTTCGATGTCGCGCTCATAATTCACGTGGTCAAGAGCCGACTGACAGTATGAATAGCGACCGTTGGCAACTGCCATATGGCAGCAGCAAATTCGAGACTGAGCCAAAAGCACAAAACTGCGCCGGCCAGGGTTGCGGCCACGGCTACCGGCTTCGAGAGCCTGCGCCGCGTTCGCGAAAGCGCGACCTTCGCAATTTCAGTGTATTCGTCCGCTTGGGCGAGAAGATCCTGGCATGCGGGGCAGATGAGGAGGTGTTCTTCCATAGACGTGCAATCCTCTTCGGATGGCATGCCCAGGGCATATTCCTCCCAAGCCTCGGCCGGAAAATGACGATCAAAGCCAGCGTTCATTGACAAGAACCTCCTTGGGGAACGAAACCGAACCCCACAGCTCGATCCGCGACTCTAGTGGCGCTAGCGCGCCGAAATTCTCGAAAAAAATGGAATCAGCATCTTTTGCTGCATTTTCCGCTTGCCCATGTCGCCAAAGCGGGCCTTGGCCCGCGATTTGAGCAGCCGGAACTGCGTCTCAGTCAAACTCATGTCCTGGCAAATTTCTTCCTGTGTCTCCTCATGCAGGTAGAAGCGAGTCAAGATCTCCCGGTCGCGCTCCGAAAGCTGGTTCAGGATTTCAAGCATGAAATCCACTTTCTGCTGGAACGCCATGTTTTGCTCCGGGTTACGCCGCCCGTCCACCACTCTGACACCGACGTCTAAGTGCAGCTCGTCTCTTCGGCTATGAACCACATGATCGATGTGCGCCGCCACCTGCCGCCTTACCACTGTCCGCACAAAACCCATCAGCCGATCCGGTTCCCGCAAGTCCCCACGGCGGATGGCTTGCACCACAATCAGAAAGGTATCGTGAACCTTATCATCCAGCTCTTGCTGCCCCAGCTGACGGCACAAGTAAAAACGAATGCCACGCGCAAACAAGCCGTACAAATCCTCCATGCCGCTGTCGTCTCCGCGTTGGATGCGCGTCACCAGCTCCGTCCAGTCGACGGGACCATTGCGCTCATCATCGTCGCCACGATCTTGTACTTCCACGACACTCGGAAGGTTTTGCTTTGACTCTTGCTCGTGCGTCTCTCGGATATTCGCGGCCGTGATTTGCAATTTTGGGGAGGCAGCCATTGCGTGGTCATCCTTTTCAAAGGGCGACTCCCGGCGTTCCGGACGGACGCACAGCTGCCCCTGGCGCGCATTCTTGCCCACGCCGGGTGTAGTCACCTTCTACTCACCTTAGGAGTACGGCCCAGCGTTATGCACCCGTAGGACCAAACGGCGAGGGCAGGAAGATGCCTCTGGAAAGGCTCTGAAGATCCACTGGAGCTGTTATCTGGAGTCTAAGGTCATGAGTTGCTTTAAGCCATGCAAGCGGCAGAGCGAAAAGTGACTTAGTATGCGGATGGACATATGCCGCCGCTGTCGAGCTGGCAGCGGGGCGAAGACGTATCTGTCCTACGAAGCTTTCAAGTGCGTTTCGGCTCGCATGGTTCTCACTTGTTTGTCGCGCGTTTCTCCCCCATTCCAGGGTGAAAAACGTGCTGTGATTTAAACCACGCCCGAGTGCCGCTTCAAGATTTGCTGGAGGTTTTGGGAAAATGCCGAGCGCGCCATTACAATGTTCGCACCGGCGTCCTGGGCCTGTTGCTTTAGTTCACCTTGTACGTGAGATAAATACCCGATCACGCTGATCTGTTTCATCTCGCCGTTGCTTTTCACCTTCGAGATCAACTTGAGAGGCTGAACCGCGTTGAAATTAAGATCCAAAATGATCAGGAGCGGCTTCTCATGAGTGGCCTTCTCGATGACATCTCGTTCTGACTTCAGGAACTCAACTTCCAACCCCGCGCGTTTGGCCGCGTCGCTAATCTTCACTGTGAACAACAGATCTTCCACTACCGCCAGGATTTTCTTTTTACCGTGCTGGTGCATAAAATGCTACACGCCCGCTCTTGCTGCTTTCTCCCTCTGAAGATGTGTTACCTGAAAAACTTTGAAACTGCGACCGCGAGCGCATGGGCGCGGCGCATCGCAAAAAACAAACCAGGAACTCGCCCGCGCCGTGCTTCGTCCTGCGCGATTACCTCGAAGTTGTGTGGAAGGTAAGAACTATTCTAGCATGACGAGGTGCGCATTCCGGCGCGCACTGAAGGGACTTCGGAATGACCGTGGAGTCGTTTGTGTACGAAAATGCCCAAGCCGCTTCGGAGGGCGCGGGCGTGATGTGGTACCTGGACAAGGCGGCGGCACGGCGGATATGATGGTCGGCTCTTCGAAGATCAGTTTGGGTCCGCCTTCTGTACGTGATCGATGAGGTAGACATCCACTGGCCCTACTTTCGATTCCAGTTTCAGGCCGAGCTGCTGCTGGAGCGCCTCGAAAATCGTCGGACCGGAATCGGCTGCGGCCTGTGCCGTACCAGGCTCGGGAGGCTTCGCGCTCAGGTTGACTGCCGCATAATCGAGCGTGAAGTCATACCGGTCGGTGAGATTCGTACCATCCACAACGTGGCGGCCCACTGCCAGCGAAAGCCGATCGATAAGAAGTGAGAGAGGTACGTCCTCAAATACGAAATGTGTCGCGCCGCCTTTGGAGCGACCGTTACTTTTGGGATTACCGCTGGTCGAGACCTTCAGTTTTGATCCACCCTTCGCAACCACCAGTTCGTAGATAGGAAGTTTGCGCACCTCTTTGTGCACCGCGAGCTTGAACCGATCCGCCAATAGCGATTGAAGCATCCAGCCCTTAGCGTGTGGATCGCGGTGGGTGCTGGCGAGCTCATCGGGAATTTTCGCATCGATGTCGTATTTCTGGGAATCGATCCAATCGGGTCCGCCCAAAACCCGGAACATCTCTACTTCATAGGCCAAGGTAACCAGTCGTTTTACGGTGTGGTTTCTGATCAGAACTCTGGAATTGTTTTCGTTCCATGAGACGCCTTGGTCCGGACTATTAGGATCACTGGGCTTAATGGCCGCCACCTCAAACGATGGCCGCTCCTGGGCGCACGTTACTTTCGCCGAGCCAAGCAGCGGAAGCACGAGAAGTGCGACGGTACGGAATCGCCAGACCATTTTCTAGCTCGTCCAGATATGACGACGCCGAAGCCGGGCACGTGCATATCGAAAGGCTGCGAAAATGAACGGGGTAATGACCGCGCTTGTTCTATCCGCCGGTGGCATGTATGGGGCTTATCAAGCCGGGGCATGGAAAGCCCTGGCCGATGTATTTCGCCCCGACCTGGTGGTGGGTGCTTCCATTGGCGCTCTCAACGGCTGGGCCATTGCGGGCGGCTGCGATCCCGACGAGTTAGTGGAACGCTGGTTGCATCTGGATGCCGCCAGCGACTATCGCTGGAAGTTTCCGCGCAGCCCGGTGCATGGTTTGTTCGACACAACACCGCTGCAGCGCATGATCCGCGATGTTTATGAATCCTTCCAGCCGCGCACGGCCTACGCCATGATGGTCACGGATTTGATGAAGCTGCGCCCCCGCATCATCCGGGCGAATGAAGTGAGGTGGCAGCACCTGGTAGCCAGCACCGCTATTCTCGGTCTGTTCGATCAAGTGCGCCTGGATGGCCGCATCTATTCCGACGGCGGACTTCTCAGCGCCGTTCCGCTCTGGGCCGCGGTCGAATTGGGTGCGACTCAGGCTCTGGTGATCGATGTTCTTCCCACCGCGCCTGGCAGCATCGCGCGAGTTTTGGTGGGCGCTATCCGTGCCGTCTCGCCGTTTCGCGCCCAGGTTCCGGCTGGTATCGAGGTGCTTCGGCTGGCTCCTGGGAAGTTGCTCGGCCCTCCGCTCGCATCCCTCTACTGGACCCGCGCCAACGCGGAAGCCTGGATCCGAGCGGGTGAGGAACAGGGCGCCGCAATAAAACATTCCATTGCGAATTGTTTTGCGCGAGAATAGTGGGAGCGCACAGCGCGGGATGCGCTCGCCAAGTGCAGATTACAATCGCGGCCCGCTGCGTTGTGCGCGATGTCGATTGAGGAGATATGCCGGATTACCAAATTCACCGTTTGAAGGAAACACAGCGCCAGCAGTTTCGCTGGGCACCGCATACCCCGGGCGTCACCATCGTGAAGTTGAAAGACTACGAGGCCGGGCCAGTGGTGGAAGCCGCCACTCCCTATGCTCTCTGGCTCGCCCTGCGCGAGAGTGACAAGGCGATCGCGGTTGGCGATCTGATTGAGGTGCTCGGCGATACTCCCGGCGGCGAACTGCGTATCCTCAAATACATAGGCTTCGAAGAGGCTCGCTGGTACGTACCAGAACCGGTGTCGAACGCCATTGGAGAGCCAGTGGCGGTAACATAGAATTAACCGAGTATGTATAACGATCCCGCCGCGTGGGATCGGATCAACTCCTTCGCGTTGGTCAGCTATATCCCCGAACCATTGGCGGGTTTTCTGGATCGGCTGCGGCAGGAGTTGGTTCCGAACTGTTTTTTGCGGGCCCACGTGACGATCTTGCCGCCCCGTCCGATTAGCTCCAAGCCGGAAGCCGCTTGGGGAACTGTCCGCACTCTTGCTCCGCGTTTCGCTCCGTTTGACGTTGAAATGACTCAGGTGGAGGTGTTTCCCGTCTCAGACGTGATCTACGTCGGCATCGGCGGCGGCCGCGAAGAGATGGAGCGCATGCATGCAGGGCTGAACGTGGATGGTCTCAAATTCCCGGAACCATACCCCTACCACCCCCACATCACCCTGGCGCAGGATCTGAAGGGCGACGAAGTGGACGAGCTGGCTCGGGTGGCACGAACACGCTGGGCCGAATCAACCGTTCCCAAGACCTTCCGCGTGGACGAAGTCTTCTTCGTCCAGAACACGCGCCGCAAAGAATGGCTCGACTTGGGCGAAAGCGCGCTGGGGCATCCGGAGTCGCGCCTGGTGGGGGAACTCGTAGACCTGCTCGCCGGGTAGAGCCGCGGCTCCGCGTGCGGGTCTTAGCACGGCCGATCACGGACTACCCAACCTTCTGGACAGCACTTCAATTGCGAAAACCTCTCCGTGAGTGTTTTTGGTCCTTGACGTGATGCGTTCGTGATGATATTGTGAGTATTGTATGATGTTGGCAAGATAGTGAAAGAAAGATTGCGAACATGAGGATTCAACTTGAACTACCTGAAGCGCAAGTACAAGAACTGAAGACGCTAATGGCAGAAGCCGGCTTGGACACGTACAAGGATCTATTCAACAACGCTCTTTCGTCTTTTGAATGGATACTTGGTGAAGTAAAGAATGGCAGATCGATCGCTTCGGTGGATGAGAACAATCAGACCTACCGCGTCCTCGTGATGCCCGCGCTACAGCAAGTGGCCAAGGCTGCGCGAAAAGAAGAACGGTTAGCTCACAGCAACGCCGGCGATTGAGGCTCGCGGTTTTCTCCCATGGCGTCACCCTCTCTAGAGCCGATCCCGCTCACGGTAAAAGATTGGGTGACGAAAGCCACTGCCAACCACAAATTCGATCTGCAAAAGCACGTCATCCGATTCCTTCTGCCCGCATACGGAGCGTTGCTCGCCGGGGCGGTGCTCATCTATTTGCTCCAGGGATTTGCACTGTGGGGATTCAAATTGAGTGAGACGGATCTCAAATTCGTTGGCGGCGCCACCATCGGATGCATCGGAGGATTATTGACGCTCACCTTCCGCACGGTTTTTCGTTGAGGAAGGTTCGGGTTAATGAAGTGGCCGGCCGAGCATCACTCGCCCATAAACAAGCTGGAATCCGGCGCGCTCGTAGTTACGATGCGAGGTGCCGCCTGGGACCACCGCCGCCGTTGCCAGATCGCACCCAAACTGCGCCGCCCGTTGCAACCGATGACGGATCAGCGCGAGTTGCAGCCCATGGCCACGCGCTCGGACCAGCGTGGCGTCGCCGAAGAAGGTTGCCAATCCAGCGTGAATGTCCATTGCAGCGCCGGCGCCAGGCGCCGCATCACAAAATCCAAAGAAGGTCTCCGGCCACGGATTGGTTGAGGTCATCATGGCAACCTGTTCCTCAGGGACGTCGTCGATCCCGGCGAATCCTTGCACCACCAGGCGCGCCCAGGCCGGGTAATCGTGCGCCGTAACGGGTTCCACCCGGACACCAGGCGCAATCTCAAACTGCTCCTCGGCATCCAGACGGCGCACCAGAACATTGCTGATCTCCCGAACCGTATATCCGCGCTCGTGGATCGACCCGAGCACGCTCGCATCGGCCAGCGTGCAGAGGTCAATAATGGCTGCCGATCCCCGGCCGTGATAAAAAGCTTCCAGGCGATCCAAATCGCCCGATTCAACCGGGCCGTTCATGCCCACGCCAATGGCCTGGGTCACCGGCGAATCGATGGCATGAAATATGGCCCAACCGCCCGCCATTTCTTCTACGGCAAGGTCGCGCGTCGAAAACATCGCCGAATGCGCATGCCCAGCTTCGATTCTTCGTGCGAGCGCCATATCGGCACTCGAAAATAGATGTGTCATTGTTGTTCGCTCCAATTACTGATTTGTTTGGTTGTGAAGGCACACCACTCCCGCAGTCGGGGTGGAAGGAATTGGATCAACGTCTAGCGAACAATCACAGGCGTACAACTACTGTACGGGAGCGGCAGGGGAATTTCAAGACGGGGCATACAGTCGCAACAGTATGAACCGTGGGTGGATCTGACGCGTCAAATAAGTAGAGCTCCTTCAGAGTTTGGACGAACCCTGAGAAGTTGCGCGAAGGAGGTCTCATGTTTGAACAGTCCTTTGTCTCGAATGCTAAGACTCGCCGACCATGGACCGTGTTGCTGGCTTTTGCCGGACAACTGCTAGCTATCGGCGTATTGCTGGCGATCCCGCTTTTCTTCGTGGAGTCACTCCCGCTAACGCAATTCAGCAGTGTGCTGCTGGCTCCCGAGCCTCCGCCACCACCGCCTCCGCCACCTCCACCCGCGCAGGCTCGCGTGGCCAGGGCCACGCACACGCCACGGAAATTCGACCTCAGCCGCTTGATTGCACCGAGCGTGATTCCGAAAGAAATAGCCAGTATTAAAGACGTGCAAGCGCTTCCGCCCCCATCTGAAGTGTCCGGCGTGGTGGGCGGCGTGCCGGGCGGGCTACCTGGAGGAGTGCTGGGAGGCGTTCTGGGGGGAATGCCGAGCGCCGCTCCTCCTCCGCCTCCACCACCCCCACCGCCGGCGGCGGCTCCAAAACCTGCCACGCCGACGCGGATACGCATGGGGGGCGACGTGGAAGCGGCGCGCCTGATTCATGAGGTGCAACCGGAGTATCCAGTCCTCGCGAGAGACGCACGGATCGGAGGCACCGTTCGATTGAAAGCTATCATCGCCCGCGACGGAACGGTGCAGGACCTCTCGTTGGTCAGCGGCCAACCCCTGCTGGTCGACGCCGCGATGGACGCTGTGAAACAATGGCTCTATAAGCCAACTTACCTCAACGGGTCTCCGGTAGAGGTTTCTACGGAAGTGGACGTTCACTTCCGGCTGGCTTCATAGCGTATTTTAGGGCACACTTGATGGTGCGGCCATGGGGCTACTTATTGTATGCCTCTGGCTTTACCCCCAAAATATAGCTGACTACCCGCTTTACTTTACCTGGCGAGGCGGTTACCATAGACCCATCCCCCGAGACGATAATGGAAGGGGACGCTAATTTTGCTGAAGCTCAAGCGGGTCGAGATACAAGGCTTTAAATCGTTCTTCGACCGAACCGAGATGAAGTTCAATGGTTCGGGGATCGCGGCAATCGTTGGCCCCAACGGTTGTGGAAAATCCAATCTGAGCGACGCGATGAGCTGGGTGCTTGGAGAGCAATCGGCCAAGAGCCTGCGCGGTGCCCGGATGGAAGATGTCATCTTCGCCGGCACGCGGGATCGCAAACCACTCGGCTTGGCGTCAGTGACTATGACGCTGGTGGATCCGTCTGCCGAAGCAGGGCATCACGAGCACAATGGCAATGGCCACATGAACGGAAATGGCCACGCCCCGCACAAGCCCAGCGAAGTGACGATCACGCGCCGCCTGTTTCGCTCCGGTGAGAGCGAATACCTGATTGACGGCAAAGTGGCACGTCTGCGCGATATCCAGGATCTCTTTATCGGCACCGGCCTGGGCCCGGAAAGCTACGCCATCATTGAGCAGGGACGCATCGGGCAAATCCTGAGCAACAAGCCGCAGGACCGGCGCGCCATCATCGAAGAGGCGGCAGGCATCGGCAAATTCAAAACTAAGAAGCGGCTGGCCGAAGCGAAGCTGGAAGGCGCGAAACAGAACCTTGCGCGGGTGTTCGACATTCTGGAAGAAGTGGGGCGGCAGGTAAATTCGCTCAAGCGCCAAGCGTCAAAAGCCAGAAGATACGAAGAGCTTAAGACCGAGATGATCGCGCACCTGCGCGGGTCTTTGACGGCACGCTTCCGAATGCTGGAGCGTGACGCTGCGAAGACAGCGCTGGATTTGAATCTTGCGACGGCGGAGTTTCAAAACCTTTCCACGCAGGTTTCCGATCGCGAGCAGGAGCACGCCGCTTTGCAGGAAGCTTGCTATCGCAACGATGCGGAGCTGGCAGAGGCACGCCGGCGGCTGGCCGAATTCGAACTGGAACAGGAGCGCACGCGCGGACGGTTGCAGTCCCAGGCGCAACAGATCGGCGCGATGGAGCAGCGCCTGGCGCAAGGCGAGACGGAGTCGCTAGAGTTGGAGAAGCGGCACCAGCAATTACGACAGGAGCTGGAGGCGCATCTGCAATCGGTGGTCGAATTGGAAGCACAGATCCAATCGGCACGCGAGCGATTGTCGGCCAAAGCCGCGGAACGCGAGCAGATCCAACAGGCCCTGCAACAGCGCGCCAAGACGCTCGAAACCGGGCGGCAGAATGTGCTGCGCTTGCTGGGCGAATCGTCCGCGCTCAAGAATCAGCTGGCGCAGATCGCCGAATATCTCTCCGCTGTCGATCGGGATGCGGCGCGTTGCCAGCGCGATGAGCAGGCCGCTGGAGCCGAACTCGAGCGGCATGCGGTGGTGAAGGCGGAATTATCGCGTAAGATGTCGGCCGGACAAATGGAGCTGGAGTCCACGGCAGACAAGCGGCGGCGCGTGGAAGACGAACTGGCCGTTCGCAAGACACAGGCTGGAGAGGCGCGAAAACTGCTGGATCAATTGCGCACCGATGCGTCGCGATTGAAAGCGCGCAAGGATTCTCTGGAAGAGATTCTTTCACATCGGGCCTACACGGCCGAGAGTGTGAAGCGGTTATTCACGGCCATCGAGCGCGGCGAAGCCGAGGAGTTTCATGCCTCCGGTGTGCTGGCCGATTTCGTGGAAGTGGAGCCGGCCTTCGAAAAAGCCACCGAGGAATTCCTGCACGAAGAGCTGGAATACGTGGTGGTTCAAAACTGGAACGACGCCGAGCGCGGGATCAACCTGATGCGGACGGACCTGGACGGTCGAGCGACATTTCTGGTGCATCCGGAGGCTGAGGAAGCAACGCGTGCGCTCGAATCTCTGTCGGATGACGAAGGCGTCGCCGGGCGGCTGAGCGATCATCTGCGTTTCACCAATGGCTTCGCAAGCGCTCCGAGGGATTTGCTGCCTCGTCTGGCGCATTGCTTCCTGGCTAAGGATCGCGCGGCGGCGCAGCGGCTGGCGATGGCGCATCCGGAGTTCTTCTTCCTGCTGCCGGATGGCGTAAGTTATCATGGCCACGCGGTGAGTGGGGGCAAGAAGACGGGCAGCGGTCCGCTGGCACTCAAGCGCGAATTGCGCGAGCTGACGGGCGAAGTGCAAATCAAGCAGCGTGCGGTGGAAGGCACGGCCACCGCGCTGGAGCAACTGGAACGCGAGATGGCCGGATTCAGCGAAGATCTGGAGAGCTTGCGGTCATTGCAGCAGAGCCAGGAGAAAGACGCGCTGGCGTTGGATCACGAACATCGGCAATTAGCCGAGGAGTTCGCCCGCGCGCAGTCCCGATTATCGGTGGCGCGCCTGGAACTGGAACGGCTGCGTCAGGAAGGCGCACGGGCGCGGGAACAGCAGGAGCTGGATCAGCGGCTTCTCGACGAGCGGGAAACAGCGCGGTCGGTGGAAGAACAGGTGCTGGAACAATCGCGCGCGGATTTCGAAGAGTTACAGTCGCAAGCCCACAGCTTGGGCGAAGAGCACGGCGAACTGCGGGCCGAACTGGCCGGATTTGAAGAGCGCCAGCGTTCCGAACGCGCCACGCAAGCCCGGCACGAAACTGGCATCGCGGCGGCGGTGGCGCGGCGGGGAGAGATCGCCGCGGAGATGGAGCGGTTGGGCGTGGAGCGTGCGCGGCTGCTATCCGACAATATCGAGCTGGATCGGCGCGCGGGCGAGTTGATCGAGGTAATTCGCGGCGTCCAGGAAACTGTCACTGGGCTCGCGGACAAAGAGACCACGCAGCGCGCAAACCTGATAGCCCTGGATGAAATTTTGAAGCAGCTGCGCATTACGGTACAGGCGGCGCAGGAACGGCGATCGCAGATCGAATTGGATCTGGTCCGCAAGCAGGCCGAGCTGAAATTCCTGGACGAGACCAGCCGCAAAGAGCTGGGCATTCCCGCCGACGAGCTGGGCGCGGGCGAAGAGGTGGTATTGGATGAAGCCGCGCTCATCGAAGCTGAACAGAAGTATCAGGAAGTGAAGGCGCGCATTGAAGCGCTCGGGCCGGTGAATCCCCAGGCGCTGGAAGAATTCCAGGAAGCGCAGCAGCGCTACGATTTCCTGAACGCGCAACGTCAAGACTTGCTGGATTCGATCCGCGATACCGAGAAGGCCATTCACGATATCGATGTAGAATCGCGCAAGCGCTTCACTGAAGCCTTCGAGGCGGTGAATGGTTTCTTCCGCGAAATGTTCCGCACCCTGTTCGGCGGTGGCATCGGCGAGATGCGGTTGACGGATGAGAGCAACATCGCCGAGTCTGGGATCGACATCGTGGCGTCGCCTCCCGGCAAGCGGCTGCAGAGCGTTCTGTTACTCTCCGGCGGCGAGAAGTCACTGACCGCGATGGCGCTGCTGATGGCGATTTTTCAGTACACGCCTAGCCCGTTCTGTATTCTCGACGAAGTGGACGCGCCGCTGGATGAGCCGAACATCGAACGCCTCACGCGCCTGATCAAGACCATGTCCTCCGAGACGCAGTTCATCGTGATCACTCACGCCAAACGGACCATGGAAGCGGCGCAATCGCTCTATGGCGTCACCATGCAGGAGCCGGGCGTGTCGAAGTTGGTGTCGGTTCGTTTCGAGCAAAACTCGAACGAAGCGCCTGCCAAGCCCGCGGCGCAACTGGCGCTCACCAGCACGGCCAACTAACACTATTCCGAGCGCAGTGCGGTAATCGGATCGATGCGTGTAGCTCTGCGCGCCGGCAGCCATACCGCAAAGAGCGCCACGGCGGCAAGGATGGCCGGAGCCAGCGTGAATACCAGCGGATCGAGCGGCTTCACTCCAAACAAGAAATCCGCCAGCAGCCGCGCCAGACACAACGAGCTGGCAATGCCAATGACGATTCCAATGGCCGCCAGTCGCATGCCTTGTGCGATCACCATGTTTCGAACGTCGGACACTTCGGCGCCGAGCGCCAGGCGAATCCCGATTTCCTGAGTGCGCTGCGCTACTGAATACGCCATCAGGCCATACACGCCGATGGCGGCGAGTAGCAGGGCCGTCGATCCGAAGACCGACATCAGCAGAGCGTTGAAATCCTCACTGGCGGTGGATTGGGATGCCACTTCTTGCTCGGTGCGGATGGACGCCAGCGGCAGGCCTCCGCTGGCTTGCTGGAGCTGGTTTTGAATTGCGGAGCTGAGCTGGCTGGGATTTCCGCGGGTGCGGGCGATCCAAACCAGCGATGAGGCGCGCGCGGCAAGCGCAGTGAGGCCATCGGTAACCTGCGCGAGCGGAACGTAGACCACCGGCGGCGGATCCGTGCTGAGCCCCAGGTTGTGAATATCGCCCACCACGCCGATGATCTGCCGCGCCGGCTCTTCAAACTCGGGCCCATAACCGTGGCCGAGAAGCAGGCGCTCGCCCACTGGATCGCCCTTGGGCCAGAACTGCCGCGCCAGAGCTTCGTCGATGATGGCCACGCGAGCGCCCGCCGCATCGTCGCGATCGTTAAAGGCACGGCCGCGCAGCAGCGGGATCCGCAGGACATCGAAGTATCCAGGCGACACCCCGTTCCAGCCGCGGCCATCGTAACGGCCACTGGCCGGCGCCCGGCCGACGATGTTGAAGGGCACTCCGAACATGCTTTCGAGCGGCACGCTGTAAGTGGCGGCAGCGCGCATGAGTCCGGGCAACGCTTCCAGACGCTGCACGCCGTCGCGGACCAGATCGCTCACTTGGGAGGAATGCTCGAAACGCGGGCCTGAGAGAGACATTCGCATGGTAAGGACATTGTGCGGATCCAGGCCCGGATTGACCGAGCGCAGAGCGACAAAGGTGCGAATGAGCAGCGCCGAGCCGATCAACAAAATAAGAGCCAGGGCAACTTCGGCGGTAACCAGCATGGAACGCGTCTTGTTGGAGTGAGCGCCCGTGCCGGATCGGCCGCTGCTTTCTTTCAATGAACTATTCAGATCGGTACGCGAGGCCTGCAGGGCAGGGAAGAGGCCAAACAGGAATCCGGTGGCAAGCGCGACCAGGAGCGTGAAGGTCAGCACGTGCCAATCCATGCTCACCAGAGCGCCGTGCGGCCCGATGCGCGGAATATTTCCCGGATTCATAGCCAAAAGACCGCGAATTCCCGCCATGCCGAGCGCGAGCCCGAGTGCGCCGCCCAGCACCGATAGAAGCAGGCTTTCGGTGAGAAGCTGGCGAACAATGCGGCCACGTCCCGCGCCGATGGCCAAGCGAATCGCGATTTCGCGCTTGCGGCCGGTGGCGCGGACCAGCAGGAGATTAGCCACATTGGCGCTCGCGATCAGCAGTACCAAACAGACCGCGCCCGCCAGCACCACGAGTGACGGCCGGACATCGGCCACCATGGCGTCGCGCAGCGGCTTGGCCATGAACT
Source organism: Bryobacterales bacterium (assembly GCA_963781905.1). Lineage (GTDB taxonomy): Bacteria > Acidobacteriota > Terriglobia > Bryobacterales > Bryobacteraceae > Palsa-89. The sequence continues at coordinate 847,965 of CAWAHZ010000010.1, read as the reverse complement.
GATCGTGCGGGCCCGCGATGTTAGGGAATTTTTGGTGGAACTGCTGGGTCGCGAGCGCGAGTTGCGCGTTTGCCATGTCGATGGTGATCCCCGGCTGAAGCCGACCGGTCATGCTGAAGTAGCGGCCGTTATCGACGCTCGCCGGATCGATCTGAAACGGAATCCAGAGGTCGGGAGGGGCGTCGAGTTCGGTGTTGAAGCTGCGCGCCACGATGCCGATCACAGTGTGCGGGACGCCGCTGAGCGCGATGCTCTTTCCGACGATGGAACGGTCGCCGCCGAAGCGCCGCTGCCACAATCCATAGCTAAGAACAACCACATGCGGGCCGTTGGGCCGATCCTCATCGGCGGTAAAGGTGCGGCCTGCGATGACAGGCGCGCCAAACAGGCGAAAGTAATTGGCGGTGGCATGCATAGCGTGAACGGATTCCGGATATGGGCCGCCTGTGAGGCTCAGGGCAATGCCGTTGAATTCGTAAGCAGCGACATCCTGAAAGGTTTGGGTCTGCGCAGCCAGCACGTTGTAGCGCGCGGGCGAGCCGCCATAATCGGAGCCGTTCGGCGTGGAGACAAAGAACCAGACGATGCGATCGGTATCGGGGAAGGTGAGCGGCTTGAGAAGAACGGTGTTGACCACGGAGAAGATCGCCGTGGTGGCCCCGATGCCGAGCGCGAGCGCCGCAACGGCGGCGATGGTGAACCCCGGGCTGCGAATCAGCGCCCGCAAGGCATGCTTCACTTCTTTCAAGATTTGTGGCATGTGCTCACTGGCGCGGCATTCACTTTCGAATGACGACGCCGCCTTTCATGACAAAAGCGACTTTCTGCAAGACGCTGATGTCGGTCAATGGGTTGCCGGGAACCGCGACAATGTCCGCCAGATAGCCGTTCTTTAGTGCGCCAATCTGACCTTCCCAGCCGAGGAGCTTGGCTGCGTTGACGGTTCCGGCCTGAATGGATGCCAGCGGCGTCAACCCGTTCTTCACCATGAGCTCGAATTCGCGCGCCTGCGTGCCGTGCGGGAACGGGCCTACGTCCGAGCCCATCGCGATCGGCACCCCCGCCGCTATTTGCTTGTGAAATTCGCGGCCGTGAAAGTCCAGTTCCTCGCGCATGCGCGCGGCCTGCTGGGGAGTGGCGGCGTGCTCCATAAAATATTCGGCGATGGTGAAGGTGGGCACTGCGAAGATCTGCTTATCATGCATGATCCGCATGGTCTCCTCGGAAAGGTGGTAGCCGTGATCGATGGAAACCACTCCAGCGCGTGCCGCGTAGAGCGTGCCGGGCTCACCGGTGGCGTGAACCGCAATGTGCTTGCCCACGCGCGCGGCTTCGCGCACGGCCGCGGTCATCTCCGCTTCGCTGTATTGATAAGGAGTGATGAACTCGCCATTGATCATCTGGTCGCGGCCGGTTTGGTAGATCTTGATGAAGTCCGCGCCGAGCTTGAATTGGTCGCGAATCACGGTAACCAGTTCGTCCGCATTATTGGCGTAAGTGGCATTGCCGAGCACGCGCTGCTCGGGATTGTAGCCGATGGCGTCTTCGTGGCCGCCCAGAATACTGACTGCGTTTCCACTGATGCGCAGGCGCGGGCCGGGAATCAGGCCTTGATTGATGGCGTCGCGTACGGCGGTGTCGGCAGCGCCCGCGCCCTCGGTTCCCATGTCGCGCTCAGCGGTGAAGCCGGCCATCAAGTCGTCCCGCGCCGCAAGCGTGGCGAGGATGGTGCGCTGCGGGACCGATTCCTGCACCGTCTGCAAATCCTCAGCGCCGGGATGCAGGAAGAGATGAACATGCGCGTCGATCAGGCCGGGGAGCAGCGTGGTGTCGCCGAGATCGATGATCTGCGCGCCGGCCGGCCGCGTGACGGATTGGCCGACGGACGCGATACGGTCGCCCTGGATCAACACCTCGCCGGGCGCGGTGAGGTTCCCGGTTTCAATATTCAGCAAACGTGCCGCGTGGAGCACGATAGGGGATTGCGGCTGCGCCGAAAGTGCCGCGGCGGCCAGCAGGAACGCGACTATGCGAATCATAAAACCGGAGTCCTTTCGGTACGGGCAGCTTCCAGCACCTGTTCCACTTCCGATTGATAGCGCTTCAGGAGTTGCTCATTAGCGGCTTCGAAACGCATCACCAATACCGGCTGAGTGTTGGACGCGCGGAGCAACCCCCAGCCTTCGGGAAAGATAACACGCACGCCGTCGATGTCGATGGTCTTGTAGTTCTTCTTGAAATGCCCGGCCACGCGCTCCACCAGCTCGAACTTCAGCTCGTCCGGGCAATCGACGCGAATTTCAGGAGTGGAAACCATTTTCGGAACGCCAGCCAGTTGCGCCGACAGCGGCCGGCCGGAGTTGGCGACGATTTCAATCAAGCGGCAGGCGGAGTAAAGCGCGTCATCATAGCCGCGATACCGGTCGCCAAAAAACATGTGGCCGGACATTTCGCCCGCCAGCTCGGCATGCTCTTCCTTCATTTTGGCCTTGATGAGCGAGTGGCCGGTCTTATACATGATGCCGTTGCCGCCCAATTTGGCGATTTGATCGTACATTACCTGCGAACATTTCACTTCGCCGATGAAGGTGGCGCCGGGCTTGCGCTCAAGGATTTCGCGCGCGTAGATCAGCAGCAGCAGATCGCCGTAGATCACCTCGCCCTGTTCATCCACCGCGCCGATGCGGTCCGAATCGCCATCGAAGGCCAGGCCAAGCTCAGCGCCCGTTTCGCGGACTTTGGCAATCAACTGCGCGAGATTTGACGGAACGGTGGGATCGGGGTGATGGTTCGGGAAGTGGCCGTCCATATCGAAGAATAGCTCAGTGGCGTCGAGGTTCAGTTTTTCAAAAATGCGATGGATTACGGGGCCAGCGGTTCCATTGCCGGCATCCGCCACCACTTTGATGCGACGGCGAAGACGGAACTGCGCCGCCACTTCGTCAACGTAAGGAGTGACGGCATCGGTGGTCCCCAATGTTCCGTTGCCGGTTTCGAAATCGGAGCGCTCGATGATCTTGCGAACATCCTGGATGGCTTCGCCGTGCAGCGTGCCCGTTCCGCAGACGCTCTTGAATCCGTTGTATTCGGACGGATTGTGGCTGCCGGTAATCATGATGGCGCCGTGTGCGTTCAAGTTTTGCGCAGAGTGGTAAAGCACTGGAGTGGGGACCGTGCCGATGTCGGTGACGTTGCAGCCTGCCGCGAGGAGACCTTTCACCAGCGCATCGCGCAAGCGCGTGGAGCTGAGCCGGCAATCGCGTCCGACGTTAATATCGGCGCCGCCGCTGTGTCGCCGAAGGTAAGTGCCCAGGCCGCGGCCGAGCTGCTCGACATCAGGACTAAGGAGTTCGGAATCCGCGACGCCGCGAATATCGTACTCGCGGAAAATGGTCGGCTTGAGCATATCTTCTGATTTTAAGACTAGCAGTCCGTTAGATCTGTGCGCCTCGCGAGTGCGGTCCGTGAGAGGATCACGCCTTCGACTCGGGAGCGCCCGGCGCTAGAACACTTGGGGCCCGCGTGATAATACCGGCCGGCCAGACTGGTTCGTGACAACTGGGCATTGTCGCGTGCTCGCGCGCCATTTGGCCAGCACGCTCCCTGGTTCGATCGTTAGCCAAGTAGGCGTGGATTGTCTCGTCCGCAGCAGTTATTGAACTAGGGACGAAATGTCACCGAAGTCGAAGTCCTCTTGTGGAACAATTGGACGAACCGAATGAGCTTTCTTGAGCGACACGCGAAGACCTTTGGGACCAAATGAATATTCCCACTCGCTGTTGAAGTCATCCGAGACCGCGAGGTTCCGCATAATCTCAATCGCGCAGGCAGCCACCTCACACGGTGACAATTCCACCTCTGGCTGCATAAGAACGCGAGCCTCGCCTTTGGCAGCGGACCACCGCAAAGTTCGAGCGTAGTTGTCTGAGTAATGAGCGAGCCATGCTTGTGCCATCACACGTCGATTCAACGTGTCCAGTGCAGCGATCCGCCAGACATCGTTAGTCCTGACCGCTATTGGCTTTTCTGCGATCAAGAAATCATCGACGAAAAAGCGAACGCCTCGGTTCCGTGTACTTCCCGGCGGCTTCGCCTCAGCGGCTTTGACCACCGCTACGGTGGCTTCTTGTTGGGAAGAGTCCGATTCCTCTTCCTTTTCGCTAACCTCATGCTGATTCCAAAAGTACAGCGCTAGAGCCGCCACCCCCGCTAGGACTCCAACCATTCCAACAACAACATGCGGGAACTTGCCGGAGTCGAAAAGCACAGCCGACCCGACGGCTATCAGCATCAAGATATTGGCCAGTCGATTATAGGTGCGCTCGCTCATACAGACCTTTCGTTCCTATTCTAACCCCTCTTAGCGACGAAACCCGTCCATGCAAAACCAGCCGTAATGGCCTGAGCAACCGTACCTGGATTTGCTATGCCGATGCCGATCAAGACGCCAAAAACCATAAAGATCACGAACTCAAGCACTTGCCTAATCGGTCCATCTGGAAATTTGACCATGTCAAAAAGGTACGATAAGTAATAGACCTTAAGCTTAGTTCGTCCGGTACGCCCCCAGAATACAGCAGCCCCAATGGCCGTATAAGCGACTGTCCAAACCGTGAAATGAGGTACCTGAAAAACACCGGAGTTCACGATTCCGCATCGCGGCGAGTACTCCATTCTTCCGCGGCCTCCATTCGCTTAATGGCCAACTCAACATCGCTCTTCAACTTCCGCATCTGCTGGATCGACGCTTGAAACCAGATCTCTTCGCTGTTCGCGTCGGTGTCGATATGAACAATCGCGACGGATACGGCTTCAAGAACAGCTTCCTCTTCAAACGCCAGCCTGATATCAACTGCAACTTCGAAATTCGACATGTACGGAAGGACCTGAGCGGGCAGAGCGGCTCGTCGCATGACGCGCCCAATCTGCGCTTTCTCAGCGACAACAGCATCCACAAACGGTTGGATCTTCGAAACCAGATTTTGCGGAATTATTCCGGCTTTCACGGCAGACGTAATGAATTCCTCGGCGTTAATCCCCTGACTTAGCACGGGTACGGTCAACATTGCAGCAGCAAAGAGCGAGCTAAGGTCATTTGGGGATATTTTTAAGTTTTTCTCGAGGTCTTCCAAGGGGGGCTCATTGCTTTCAATCGCAACGACAACAGCCCGCAACAGGTCTGGGTAATGCTGTTTGCTCAGCTCGGCGAGCACCGCAAAGCCCTTTTCAGCTTGATCTCTGAACGCGCGGGGCATCCGCGATAAAAGATCTGCCGGACGTTCCGCGCGAGGAATCGAAAAATTGAATGAACCCATTCGAGATTGCGAAAATTGTATCAAAATGTTGGCTGCGTTGCCGCGTGCCCCGAAACTCACGTGCCCCGAAACTCAACGCGCTCCGAAGATGACGAGTCCCTTGTAAGCTCGCCTTCCGCTGATTGCATCGGACAAATGGGGTTGTGACTTCCTGCCAGTGGGCTTAATCCGTGAGGCCCACCGTTCCAGGGCTGCGGGATTGGATCGACTGCGAGTGAATCATCGGCTGACGAAGCGGTTTCCGGCCATCACGAATCGCAAGGGCCAATCGGCGCAGTGAGTGATCCCGATGCGGGGCGTGGCTTTGATCTCAAAAGGCGCTTCTTCGCGAAGGCGGCGCACTTGCAGTGGACCTTTGACCAGATCGGCGCCGTTGAGCCGGCGCGTGATGCCCATCGCGAGCGTCAGTTTGCCGGGGCCCGATGCCAGGTCTTCCATTCGCCGGGCGACCGGACGGCGGCGGCGCATGGTTCGAAGACCGGCCAGCGGCTCCAGCGCCCGGATCAAAACGCAGCCCGCCATGCCTACCGGCTCAGCGACAAAATTCAGGCATTCATACATGCCATAGATGAAGTAGACGTAAGCGTGGCCGGGCGGGCCGAAGATGACGCGCGTCCGATCGGTAACGCCGCGCCAGGAGTGGGCAGCGCGATCGCCGACGCCGAGATAGGCTTCCACTTCCACGATTCGTCCCGCCGTGCCGCGGTGGACCAGAATTTTTCCCAGGCAGTCACGCGCCACGTCGGTCGCCGACCGCGCATAGAAATCGCGGTCGAGGAGCGTGGAGGCGGATAGAATTTGCGCCATGGGGACGCCGGTAGCTTCTTGTATGCTAGGAGGTTAGCATTTTTGCCGGGTTTAGTAACTATTGAAGTAATATTGCGTCTCCTTCCAGGAGGTCTACGTGAGACTTTCGATTTTCGCACTGCTGATTGGATCTTCCCTGTGCCTGGTGCTACCTGGCAAAGCCGATGTCTGCGCGACACCTGGCAATGTGGTCGCAAATTGCGCGTTCGCAGACGGCACGCACACAGCTATCATTCCCTACCTGCAACCACCAAACAGTGATCCTGGCGTGCCGGACCTGTGGGATGCGGACGTCCAATTTGTTGAGGGCTATCTCCAGACAGGCCAGGACATTGTCGTGACGAATCCGGTAACCGGGGCAGATTACCTCTCCATGGCCACGGGTCAGTTTGGACCGGAGGAACAGTTGAGCCAGTATCTGACCGATATCAGCGGCGTCACTTACGATGTATATGGCGTGGGCTCAGGGTACGACTTTCTCCTCATCGATGGCGCGCCTGTTTATACGAACAGCGCGGGAATACCCAGTTTTGTTGGAAACGGCAACGACGAGCTAACGCTCGATTTGGGTCCGAATTCCTCAATCGACATTAACTACGTTGTGGTAGCTCCTTCAGGCGTAGGGCTAGTTCCAGAGCCGCGCGCGATCTTCCTGTTGCCGGTTGCTATGCTCCTTGGTATGGCTTGGCTTTCGAGACGCAAGAAGCGGTCACCACTACGCGCGCAACGAGCCCTGTCTTGAATACAGTTCTTTCGTTCGTGGTTTCTCTTCGGTCCTGATCTCGGGACCTTTCCCGCGCGGCAGCAATGCAAAAAACGTACTGCCCACGCCGACTTCGCTTTCCACGCCAACGCGCCCGCCCTGCGCCTCTACGATTCGTTTGGTGAGCACCAGGCCGAGCCCGGCGCCCTGGAATTGTTTCGCCACGCCGGCGTCCAGTTGATGGAACTCCTGAAACAAATGTTGCTGGTCGGATTTTGCAATTCCGATCCCCGTGTCCTGCACTTCCAGGCGGAAGAAGCGTTCCGCCTCGGCCATCACCCGAACTGTGATGCTCCCCTTGGGTGGCGTGAACTTCAATGCGTTTGACAAGTAATTGAACAGCACTTGTTTGAATCGGGCGCCGTCGAGATAGGCATAGCGCCCCTCGGGATCGATTTCCGGCCGGATCAGGATCTGTTTCTGTCCCGCCATCAATGCCAGCATCTGCACCGTTTCGCGAACGGATTGCTCCAAATCCACGATTTCCGGCCGGAAGGTCATCTTGCCGGACTCCACCTTGGCGAGATCCAGAACGTCGTTAATAAGGTGCAGCAGGTGTTGCGCACCCTGCAGGATCTCCCCCAAATATTCGCGCTGGGTTTCGTTCAGCGGCCCTGGAATCCCGTCAATGAGCACTTCGCCGAATCCGGTGATGCTGTTGAGCGGAGTGCGCAGCTCATGACTCATATTGGCCAGAAACTCCGATTTGAGCTGCGTGGCCCTGAGTATTTCGGCATTCTGATTTTCGAGCAGACCGGTTTTTTCGCGAAGCTCGGCCGTGGATGTCAGCAGCGCCGCCTGCGTCACCTCGCGCGATTGCACGGCCTGCACCAGGCGCGACCAGACAATCCGCGCCATGATGAGCGAAAGAATCACGCTGCAGAGCAATCGCCACTGCGCATCCCGGGCGGTCTTTACCTGCTGCTCCGAGCGTTTCTCCAAGACATCGTGCAAGTCATGGACGGTCTCGCCTACGGCCACGCGAATCTTGTCCGTGGCGGCCTTGCCGCGCGCCGTCGGCCCTTTCCGGTCCGCGGCTCTGATGCGCAACTGCTCGTCGATCAAATCGAGCCGCGCTGGCAGGGACGGCACGACATCCTGGATGGATCGCAGATTGAGCAGCGCCTGCCTGGCGTCTCGAATTCCGGCGTCGTCGAGCTTCGATGACAGGCGCTCCATCTGGGTGAGCGTTTGGTTGGCGCGAAATAGCTGATCGGCGTCTCGCCTCCAATGCACGAGGCTTAAGGCCGCGAATCCCCAAGCCGTCAGGTAAATCACTATGCCGACTGCGAACCCGAGCCGGATCTTTTGCGCCAGGCTGAAACTCCAACGGGACGTTTCGCGCTGCGCGTCTTTAGCTGGCATGGGAGAGTTTAGCTGACATGGGAGAGCGACCCGGCCGGCTTCGGCAACAGCCGCATAACTCGCAGCACGACGTCCTCGGGGTCGAACGGCTTCACGGCGTAGTCGTTGGCGCCATAGCCAAACGCCATGTTGATGTCGCCCTGCTGCTGGCGAACGCTCAACATCAGCACCTGCACGGTGTGGTTCCCCTGCGCCTTCCGGATGTCCGTCAATACCGACATGCCGCTGACGCGTGGCATGCCGATGTCCAATATCAGGACGGCCGGCGACAGCTTCTTCACGGCATCCAGCGCCTCTTGCCCGTCGCGCGCCGAATGGGTGTTCAGGCCGGCCTTGGCCAGCATCGGCACCAGAAGCGAATGGATCATCGGATCGTCGTCGGCGATCACCACCAGCGGTCTCGAACTCTCGTCCACCGGAGGCGGAGCAGTGGGCGGCGCCGGCTTCTGGCCGATCATGCGCCGCGCCCGGCACAAAAGCTCCTCCGAATCCCAGGGCGCGAGAATGAAATCGCCGGCGCGATCGAGAAGGGCCAGCCGGGAATCGAGCACCGCGGTTCGGGACGACACCAGCAGGACGGGTTTCTCGAGGATGGGCTGCGCCAGTACCGATTCCCAGGTCTTGATGCCTTCTTCGGTGCACGTGTTCAGAATGATGAGATCGTGAGTGCGGAAGGCCTCCGTGCCCAGGCCCTGCGATAACGCTCCCAGGTCGCGCGCGGTGGCATGCACTTGCTGGAACGCTTCGCGAACGCGTTTCGCCTCACCCTCGCTGAAGCCGATCAGCCCCACTTGTTTGGATGCCAGATTCTCAACCAGATCGGCCGGAAAAGGGACTTCGTCCTGGCTTCCAATGCTGCGGGCAAAAAGATCATGCAGCTGCTCAAAGGCCTGGGTGGCGCGCTGCTTCCAGTTCCACGGCATCTTCTGCAGCGTTTCGTCCAGCTCTCGCGCTTCGCGAGTGATTTCGGGAAACCCCAGCGTGCCGCCCATACCTGCCCAGTGGTGAACCACTCTGCGCATGGTCTCGAGCTCTTCGCCGTAGCGCTCGTTATCCAGATAGCGGCGGCTGGCTTCCACTCCGTCCCCGATGAATCCATTGCGAAGCTCGCGCAGCAAATCGTTCGGGTCGCCCCCGGTGGCCTGCACCTTCGGTGGCAGGGCCGGAGACCGATCCAGAAACTGGCGAACCTGATCCACGAAGGTGCGGGTGTCGATGGGCTTGGACATGTAGCCATCGCAGCCGGCGCCTTTCGCGCGTTCCTCATCGCCCCGCATGGCGTACGCGGTGACTGCCACAATGATGGAGTCGCGCGTTGCAGGATCGTCTTTCAAGAGGCGAGTCAGCTTCAGCCCGTCCATCCCTGGAAGCTGGATGTCCATCAGAATTAGCCGGGGACGGAAAGATCGCAGCGTCTCCAAAGCCTGCTCGCTGTCGCCGGCCGTACGAACCTCGAATCCCGCTTTCACCAGCAGCAACTGCGCGAGTTTCACGTTCGAGGGATTGTCGTCGATGATGAGGATCGGCTCTTGTGCCATCTCGCTATCTTCTTGAATCGGCAGGAGGGACCCTCCTCAGCAGGCCTCGCTGTAAGTTATTGAGGACTCAGGCCCCTAGTCGCGAGGTTGATCAAAAAGCCTCTCGTTCGTGTAAGCGCTAAACATTGCGATTTAGCGATCCCTTTTTATTCCTGGTATTCCTTGTATTCCTTGTCTCCCTCCTGTTCCTCGCATTTGCTCCTATTGCCAGCAGAAAAAAAAGAATTCGTGCAACGCCGTGCGGTGCGCGGAGTCGAACTGAATAGAGAGTCGCTCAGAGTACTTGAGTACTCTCTGTTGATCTGTTGATGTCACGTCGATTATCTTGAAAGAAAGAGGTTGTTCGATTGCTTCAGTCGGCCTTGGTGACATTACTGCTCGGGGCCGGGTTCCTGGGCCAGCGGCCTCCGTCTTATCGGGTGGAACGTGAGCCCGTGGCGGATGGGGCCGAGCTGGTTACTATTTTCGGGCGCCTGCACAATCCGGCGCCAGGCTCTCAGGATCTCGACGTTCCACTGCTCTCGGTGCTGCGCGATTCTCTCGGCGACAGCGATCCGGCGAACGACCGTCTACGCAAGGTCTGGATCCTTACCAGCACGCGGCCTACGCCCTGGCAGCGCGCCGCTTCAGCGCTTTCATTCGGTTTTTTCCGCGCCGGCAACAAGAGTCACGCGAATCGAGTACCGTCGCCGGCGATGGACTTGGCTTCTCCCGCCCGAAGCGTCTACGGCAATCTGTTCAGTGACGGGCTGCAGGCGCTCGAAATCGATCCGCTGGGCGCAGCCATCCGATCCACCACGCGCACCTATCGCGGCAATTCGAGTGACTATAGCAAGCTGCAGGTGTTCCAGGCTCTCACCACTTTGGATCATCTGGATCGCGATGCCGACAGCATTTCGGTATTGCCCGACAGCCAGTTTCGCGAAATCTACGCGCGTCTCAGCCTCTCCACGCATGCTTTTGGCGGCTTGGTTCGCGAGCAGCAATTGTCGAAGTATTACGACAAGCAGACCAGCCAGATTCAGGAGACGCGGGGCCACAACTGGGAGTTGCTTCGCCAGCGCGCTGAACTGAACGGACTGATCTTTGAGCCTCTGGCAATGGGATCCGGCACGCCCAGCGAAGCGCTGCTGTGGATTTCGCGCTCGGACCTGGACACCCGATCGGCACGGAAATTCGACGGTCAGTTTCTGGGCATCGCCAACCCTTGGACCGATGAACGCGTGATGCATTGGTCCGGTTACACCGAGCGTCGCTACTTCGATTCCGACAATCACCCTGTGCCGCTCGGAACGGCTGGCGCGCGGGCCGAAGAGTTGATTCCGCTCGCGCTTTACAACCTGGACTATCCCCGCGTTCCGCTCTTGCTGGCCGATTTTCGCGACAGTTTGAAGCCCAAGAGCCGCGAGATGATCAGCCAGGGCGCCACCAGCCTGGTCACAGGCGTCTTCGGCATCACGCGCTTCGGCAATCCGGAGTTCTTCGCCGCCGAAACGGTGTTTACTTTTGTGCGCGGCCGGCATGGCGCCGCGACGAATAGAAGCGCGCGTCTGGAAGCTTATTCGGAGGCCCGTGAATTCCTGGGCATGGATTCGAGCCTCGATCCCGCGCTCCGGATGGAGCTGCAGCGCCGCTTGAATCACCTGGCGCTTAATCCTCGCGAGAATGATGTCTCGCATGAAGCCACTCTGGCCAGAGAACAATACGCGGCCCTGCTGCGGTACGTGGAATCGCCGCGCGGCGCCGCCGAACTGGAGCGCGACCGTCGCAAGGAGCTGGAAACCGACACCGAGTCTGCTGGCCGGCGCCTGGCTCTCGACTTAGGGCGGGTCTTCACGCGTGGGCCGCATGTCGATTCCGAAAAGCCAGACCTCGCGCAGCGCGCCGAGCTCGATTCCTATCGCCGCACTGCCTACCATGAGCGCTTCCTCGATCAGATCCTGGCGTCCAGCCCCAGCCCGGACGTGGTCTGGGATGCCGATGCCATCGGCCGTTCGGTCTCCGCGCTCACCTCCGATGCCAACGTCACTCGCAAAGCCCAAAGCCTGGTCTGGCAGGTTTGCGCGCGCTCCTCGGATGGCGATCTCCGGTCGACGTGCCTGCGCGCACTCGAAGGCCGGAACGTGCGAGCCCGAGCCGCAGTGAGCGCGCTCGACACCAATTCAGCCATAGCGCAGCCAATCGCCGCTCCCGCACAGTGATGCGGCAGGCGGCGCTGCTGTTCCTGCTCGCGTTGCCGGTCAGCGCCGCGGTCAAACGCGTGGTCATCATCAAACTGGACGGTGTCCCGGAGAACGTGCTCGAACGCGAACTGGACCGCGTGGACCCCCTCACGCATAAGAGCACGCTGCCTTGGATGGACCGCGTGTTCGCGCAGGGTGGAACGCGTGTCGACAATTTCTACGTCCGCGCCATCAGCCTTTCCACACCCTCCTGGTCGCTGCTCGATACCGGCCAGCATCTCCAGATTCACGGCAATGCCGAGTTCGACCGTTACACGGGCCATGTCTACGATTACATGAATTTCTTCCCGTTCTACGTGGGCTACGCGCGCTTGCGCAAAGTGGATATGCCCGGCGTAGAGGTCCTGGATGAGCAGAAGATCCCGCTGCTCATCGATCGTTTTCCTTACCCCGCGGTGTACCAGAGTTTCCAGCTCTACCAGCGCGGCGTTCGCTGGGAGACCCTCAAAGAGGCGCTCCCGAAGCGTTTCTCGCGCGGCCTCCGCGAGCTTCTCGACGAGTGGACCATCGGTTTCGACCTGGGCAATTCGGTGGAAGAGCAGACCGAGCGGGAATTGATCGCCAAGTTATCCGACCCTTCCATCCAATACTTGGACTATTTCACCGGCAGCTTCGATCACACCGCCCACGCAGCCTCGGACCCGATGGCTCAACGCCTGGCCTTGCAGCGCATCGACGCTTTGATCGGCCGGGTCTGGACCGCAATCCAGGCCAGCGCGCTCGCCTCCCAGACGGTGCTGGTGGCGGTTTCCGATCACGGCATGAACACGCAACCCGGCGTTTACAGCCAGGGATACAATCTGCTGAACTTTTTCAACAGCCGCGCGGGAGGGGCTCATCACGTGGTGACCAATCGTCATCCGCTCGATGAGTTCAAACTGAGCGGCCTGAATCCATTTGTGTCCGAAGTGGTCACGCCCAGCGACGAATCTCTGTACCTGAAGGGCGAAGCCAATGACTATCCGACCGTGCTGCTCGATCCGGATGGCAATGAGCGCGCCTCCGTTTACCTGCGTAATTCCGCTTTCAACATGCTGCACATTCTGTTCCAAGAGATCAATCGTTCTGGAACCAGCGCGCCCATTCGCCACGCCGCTATCGCCGCGTTCCTGCATGTTGTCGACCAGCATCGGGCGGATTGGCAGCTCACTTTGCAGCAACTGTCGGAAGAACTGGACGCGGTCCGCCGTCTAATGGCGCAGCAACGGACCCAGGTTGAATCCGAACCGAAGAAATGGACGCAAGAACAGCGCGACGCCGGGCTGGATAAAGCCGCGCGACGCCTGGCGGTACAACTGGATTCCTGGCGCGAGGAGGAACGCACTTATTCGATTTACACGCGCGCCTTATCCCGTCTGCTCACACTTGAGCCGGACGACTTCAACCGGCACCGGCTCAGCGTGGAAGAACTGATTCCCAAACGGGCCATGGGCGATCACAACTCGGTTCAGGATCTTCAGAACTATGTGGTGGGACCCGCCGCCGGCGGCCTGGTTCTCGCGCCCGACGGCTCGCTTGATTTCGCGCGTAGCTTCGAGCGCATCAACTATCCGCCTCTCCTGGCCAGCCTGTCGGTGCGCAACAACGTGCAAGCTTCGCTGGGATCGCACCCGGTGGATTTTGTGGCGATCCCCAGCGGCGATTCCATCTGGCTGTACGCCAGCGAGGATAAACAGGCTCTGATTTCGTCGAGTGGGGACGACTTGCGCTACACGCCAGTTCACGGAACTAAGCCGGCCGCATTCGTGGCCGGGCTTCCGCTACGCCTGTTCGAAGATGAAAACCTGGCTGTCCCGGAAGGCGAGCGTGAAACGTGGCTCAATGCGTGGCATTCCGAATCGGACTGGTTTCACGCCACGCACCAGACGGCCTATTCGAACGGCATCATCGCGCTGCACGAGCAATTCCTGCCGCCGATTCTCGCGCACTCCGACGACCCCGACTCCGCGCTATTGGCCCGCTTCAACCAACGCCGGCGACGCCTGGCTGAGCCCGATTTCATCATCTTCGCTAACAATCATTGGAACTTTAACGTTCGCAATTTCAATCCGGGCGGCAATCACGGCTCGTTCTTACGCGCCTCCACCCACGCCATCCTCCTGTTTGCGGGCGGCGCCGACACCGGCGTTCCTCATCATCAGGAGATCCAGGAGCCTTACGATAGCCTGAGTTTCGTTCCCACCATCCTCGATCTGATGGGCAGGCACGCCGACGCCGCCAAGCTTCCGGGCCAAGCCATTCGGGAAATGCTTCCCGCTAACGGTCCGGTAGTAACGGCGTCATCTCGCGAATGATGGTCTGCTCGCGGCGGTTGAAACGCCCTCGGAATTCCGGGCTGGCCATGCGCTGTTCGCGATCCGGTTCGGGTGACGCCGCCAGGGAGCGCAACTCATCACGCATGGCTTGCTGCCGATTGGGCGCCTGCCCGGAAAATCGACTGATCGCCTGGCGTACCGCTGCCTGTTGGTTGGGCGGCAGCTGGTGCAGACGGTTGTAGAGATTGCGAAGCGTCCGCTGCTGTTCGGCGGGAAGGCGATTGAAGCGCTGCAAGCGCTCCAACAACTTCTGGCGTTGCCCGCGCGGCAAACGGTTCAGAGCCCTTTGTTGCTGCTCGGGCGACATGCGCTCAAATTCGTCAATTGGTGTTCGATCGGCGGGAGTTCGTGCTGGGGGTGGGCGCCTGGCAAATAGCGCAGGGCTCGAGACCAGCATGGCAGCCAGCACCAGCAGACAGCGGCGAGACATTTGATGGCCTAGATGGACGCGCCAAGCTGGTTCAACAGATCCATATCGTCGAGCGCATGTTGCACCTGCTCGATGGGCGGCGGGGGCGCCGCAGCAGGCTGTCTTACCAGCAGCACGCCCCAAAGCGCGGCGCAGGCCGTGATCGGGAGCAAGAACCGCCATCGCCACCAGGCGCGATTATTGGTATCCGCAATTCTCGCGGAAAGCCTCTGATCGAAATCCGGCGACACCGGCAGCGCATGCCATTCATCGAGCGCCGTCCACACTGCTCTTTGCAAGACCGCGGCTTCGCGACATGCCGCGCAGGAATCGAGGTGCCGCTCAAAGGCGAGGGCCGTCGACGGATCCAAAGTTCGGGCGCTGTACCCGACAATGAGTTCCGAGCTCTCATCGAACTGCAGTGGACATTTCATGCCATGTGCGCTAAGCGCGCCCGCAGCGCTTCGTAGGCCCGAAACAGCAGCGATTTCACCGCCGATTCGGTACAACCAATCTCTCCCGCGATTTGTGCGTACTCCATCTCTTCGTATTTGTGCATCATCACCGCAGCCCGCTGTTTTGCCGGCAAGTTCGAAATGGCCTGCCGCACCTCCCGCAGCTTGGCCTCATACAACAGCTCTTGTTCTACCGTCCGCCGCCGGTCTGGAACCTGTCTCGAGCCTCCATCCGCTGTCTCTTTATCCAAACTGGTCTGTGACTTCTCATTGCGCCCATCGCGGATCCAGTTGAGCGCCAGATGCGTCGCGATGCGAAATAACCAAGTGGTAAATTTCGCGCTGGGCTGGTAATTTCCCCGCGACTTATAAACGCGCAGGAACACTTCCTGCGACAGTTCTTCCGCCACGGCGTCATTCTGCACCATGCGGTGCAGAAAATGAATCATTGGTCCCCGATGCTTCTCCAGCAGCAATTCAAAGCTGCCCTGGTCCCCATCTCGCACCCGCAACATCAACTCGGAATCCCGATCGCGGGTCTGCTGTACTGGCCTGTCGTTTAGTCTACTGCTTTGTGTTCTGCTGTAGTTAACCCGCGCACTCCAGGAAGGTTGCGGGACCTGTTGGGTGAGCTGCGACGCGTGTAATTCCATCAGATCAGGAGTCATCTCGCCTGATCTACATAACGGCAACCTCGCGCGCCGGTTTACACAGATTTACCCTATTCAGCGTTATCCTATTCAGCCCTTATCCTATTCAGCACTTATCCTATTCAGCACTTATCCTATTCAGACCTGAGCCGTCTCTCCATCAATTCGCGGATGGCGTCGGGTGGCGAAGTGCGGCCCTGCAGGATTGCGTCCATTTGCGAGGTAATCGGCATATCTACCTGATATTTGCGCGCCAAATCGCAAGCCGCGGACGTAGTCTCTACGCCTTCGGCGATCATGCTCATGGAGCTGACTATATCGGCGAGCTTCCTTCCCTTGGCCAGTTCGATTCCAACCGTTCGATTGCGGCTGAGATCTCCGTTACAAGTCAGTACCAAGTCGCCCAGACCGGCAAGGCCCGATAATGTTTTGGGATGGCCCCCGAGCGCGACCGCGAGGCGCGTAATTTCAGCCAGGCCGCGTGTGATCAAGGCCGCAATGGAATTGCTTCCCAGGCCTAATCCATCGCAGATGCCGGCCCCGATGGCAATGATGTTCTTGAGCGCCGCTCCCAGCTCAACGCCGACCGGATCGTCGTTCACGTATAAGCGAAAGGTCGGCCCGGAGAATTCGCGCTGGATGGACTGGGCGAGTCCCTGATCCTGGTCCTGCTTTGATGCTGCGATCACCACCGCAGTCGGCTCGCCCGCGGCAACTTCACGCGCAAAGGTGGGCCCGGAAAGCACAGCCACGCGCGGCTCGAATTTCTCGCCGATCACCTGGCGCGCTACTTCCGACATCCTCAGTAGCGTCCCTTGCTCCAGGCCTTTGGTGGCACTTACGAATCGCATGCGAGGCGTCAGATGTGGGAGCATTTCGCGGTATAACTTGCGGGCAAAGCGCGAAGGCATAACGCCTGCCACGATGTCCGCATCTTCGAGCGCATGGCCCAGATCCGCGGTCGGCTCTACATTCAAGGGCAGCGGGAAGCCAGCCAGGAAAACATCGTTCACACGGGTGGAGAACATGCGCTCTACCAGATCGGCCTCATGCGCCCAGAGACGGATGCGCTCAAACCTGGGAGCGAGCACAATGGCTAGCGCGGTGCCCCAGCTCCCCGCGCCTACGATACATAAATTCACCGCGGGTTACCGAAACGAAAAACGCTTTCGGTCCCCGATCGAATCCGATCGATATTGGCCCGATGCCGGTAGATGACAAACACGGCCGCCACCAGCGCCGCCAAAATCACGATGAACGGAGGATGTTCGATCAGCCACGCTGCCAGCGGCAAGCTGCCCGCGGCCACAATGGATCCCATCGAAATCTGGTGCGTCACCGCGACCACAATGAGCAACAGCACGAGCGCGGCGATCATCGGCAGCGGCGTCAAATAGAGGAACGCGCCGATGAAACTCGCCACAGCTTTCCCGCCTTGAAACTTGAGAAACACCGGAAATGCGTGTCCCGCCATAACGGCCAGTGCCGCCAGGCTCATCCACATGGGCGAGCCGGCGGAAAGCTTGTCGGCCAGCCACACTGCGAACACGGCTTTGGCGATGTCGAGCAAAAGAGTAGCCACGCCGATGGTGCGGCCCGTGGTCCGCAACACATTCGTCGCTCCGATATTGCCGCTGCCCTTTTCGCGAACGTCTTCGCCGGTCTTCCAGCGCACCAATAAATATCCGAACGGAATGCCACCAACCAGGTAGGCAACTATGAGCGCGACGAGCGGCATCATTGTGGGGGATTCCCAAGGCGCGAGGCTTGGAAAGGATACTCCGAAAGTTTAGTGTAGATGGAACCCGCTGAACCGGGCTGGCTGCGGTACAGAAAATATCGATTCCATTCGAAGGCGCCAAATTCGACCGATTGCAGCGCCTCGATCGCGCTGCGCAAAGCCTGCAGAGGGGCCGGTTCCTTGATGCGTGCCAGCGTGAGATGCGGGTTGAAGGCCCTATCTTCTTTCGCGATCCCCAATGGCACGAGCGCTGAATCAATTTCCTTTACCAGTGCCGCGAGTGCGTCTCCAGCCTGGACGCCCACCCAAAACACGCGCGGATGATGCGGATTGGGAAACCATCCCAGGCCCTTCACCTCCGCGGCGATGGGCGAGCGAGGAGCAACCGAGTGCAACGCGGCTTCGAGCTGAGGCAGTTTTTGCTCCGGCCACTCGCCGATGAACTTGAGCGTCACATGCAGATTGTAAACGGGACTCCATTTCAAATGCGCACAGGGCCGCAGGTGCATGAGCAGCCGTTCCAACTTCTCCCGCACTTCATCGGGCAGGTCGATCCCAGTGAATAGCCGCATTGCTAACCTCCTAGCATACAAGAAGCTAGCGGGGGCCCGGCGCGCAAATTCGATCCGACTCTACGCTCCTCGAAGCTCATTCCTTGCCTTAGATGAAGTGCTGCGATACCACCTGTGAATAACGATCCGTTAACGAGGTTGTTCCAGATCGGCGATCGTCTTTGGCGCACCTTTCGCGGCACCGTTTCGGGAGATCGTCCCAATGCTCTGGCTGCCAATTACCGTTCTGCCAGAGCGCCTGGAGCGCGATCGGTATGTGCCCCGTTGAGCTCGTCAAGACGTGACTGTTTACGTAGCTCTCGAGGCTGGATGTGAGACAATCACGCCTGATCCTTGACGACTTCCAACTCAAAATAGAGAAACCACGCGGGAAATATCCAGGCCCACCGCCTTTCGTACTCAGCGGGAAAGCGGTTCGCCAGACGGTGAACGATTTTGTTCACAAATGTGGTGCCAAAGACGATTTGGTTCGCTCTTCGTTTGAAACGGGAATCTGCATAGAATGAGAACTCGTGCTCGCCGGTGAAGTAGTGCAGTGTGAAGCACGAAAAATAATGGCGATGCGTCGGATCTGTAAACGCGTTCGCGCAGGAAAAATGGGGAACGGTAATCCGAACGATAGCTCCATGCCGACAGACACGATGAATCTCTTCCATGGTCGCCACGATATCGTTCAGATGCTCGATAACATCGTAAGCGTGGCACTCTTCGAACCAACCGTCGGGAAGCGGCCACGGCGTCTCATTCAGATTGTGGCAAATATCCGGCTTGGTTGACGACACGATATCGATGTTCACGGCGTCTCCCCGCTTCTTATTCCCGCTCCCAATACAGAGCTTTCTGGAGTAAGGCGCAGCGTTTGCGATCTTGCCGTTGTCCTGCCCGAGTTGGCTAATCAAGTGGCACACCTCCTGGTTAGTTTCACGCTACCTCCTGCTGGTCGTGTGGATGAACCTCTTCCTTTGGAACCAGGAATCCACTGGCCCCTGTCCCTTGCCAGAATGCCCATTCGTTGGGCATTACCAGCTTCCGAAGACTTGCCCGAGCTGCCCCGGTTCGCCTCGATATTCTTATAGTTTTCCTCGGCCATTCACACCGGTACAAAACGGAGACTCAAATCCGCAGCAAACTGTTACGAACTCACGAGGCCATGGGTATCTTAAGGTGGCTATCTTATTGACGCGCTTGGGGACCGGAAACTTTGAAATGCCCGTAACCATCACATTCGACGATGCGTAGCGTCACATTGTGATTTATCGGCAGAGTCAATGCCAGCACCGTTTTTGTCAGTCGAAGACGCGAGTTGGATAGAATCGGTCAGACGGCATGACTGAGGCGCCTATCGGAGCGGAGCGCGGTGTGGCGCTGCGTCTGAATAATGTTCGGCGGACGTTTGGCGAGCTGGTGGTCATCGACGGCCTGACACTGGACGTTGCGGCGGGTGAGTTTCTGGCCATCCTGGGCCCGTCCGGCTGCGGCAAGTCCACGCTGCTGCGCGTGGTGGCGGGGCTAAATGCGCCCGATGGCGGTACGCTCGTGATTACGCCTTCCGATGCGAAATTTCAGACCGCGTTTGTCTTCCAGGACGCGCACCTGCTGCCGTGGCTGACGGTGCTGGAAAATACCGCGCTGCCGCTGGAACTAACGGGTGTGGACAAAGCCGAACGGGTGGCGCGTGCACGGCGTGTGCTGGAGGAAGTGGGCTTGAGCGACGCCGAATCGCTCTACCCGTCGCAACTTTCGGGCGGCATGCGAATGCGTGTATCGCTGGCTCGCGCGCTCGCGACCGAGCCTCGATTGCTGCTGCTGGATGAACCGTTCGCCGCTCTGGACGAGATTACGCGCTTTCGCCTGGAAGCGCGCCTGCGCGATCTCTGGATGGAACGCGGAATGACCACCATCCTGGTGACACACTCCATCACCGAAGCTGCGTTTCTCGCGAACCGCGCGGTAGTGCTCACGCGCCGGGGCTGCCATATCAAGCTGGATCGGCGTCTGGCTCTGCCGCAGGTCCGCGACGACCAATTGCGCTTGAGCGCTCCATTGGCCGACGAGATGCACCGGCTGCTGGGCGCGATGGAGGAAGAAGGTTGACCGTGCGCAAGGCGATCCTGGCTGCGATTCCTTTCGTGGTGCTGACTCTGGCGCTGGAATGGCTGGTGCGCGCGGGATGGATCAAAGCGTTTCTGGTGCCGCCGCCGAGCGCGGTCTTCGGAACCATATTGCAGGATTGGCGCGAGCTTTTCGCGGCGCTCGCCAAAACCTCGGCAGGCGCGGCACTGGGATTCGCGCTCAGCACCATCGCCGGTATCGCGATTGCCGTCTTTCTTTCATCCTCACGCGCGATTCAAGAAGCGTTTTATCCGTATGCGGTTTTCTTCCAGACGGTGCCGATCATCGCGATCGCTCCGCTGCTGGTGATCTGGTTCGGATACGGAATGCGCACGGTGGTGGCGTCGGCATTCATTGTTTCGATTTTCCCGGTGATCGCCAACACGCTGAACGGCATCCTTTCCACCGATCCGGCATTGCGCGACCTTTTTCGCCTGTATGGCGCATCACCCGCCGTGACGCTCTGGAAACTGCGCTTTCCAGCAGCTTTGCCGCAGGTGCTCACCGGCCTGCGCATCGCCGGAGGACTGGCGGTGATCGGCGCGATTGTCGGAGAATTCATCGGTGGCCAGGGTCTGGGGTCCGTGATCGACATCGCGCGCACGCAGCAGCGCACGGACAAGGTGTTTGCCGCGGTGCTGCTGGCTTCCTTGCTAGGCCTGGCGCTGTTCGGCTGCATCAATTTGGTGAGCTGGCTGGTGTTGCGGCGCTGGCACGTGTCGGAACAAAGCTGATAATCGGAACATGACTCTCGCGCGGCGCAGCTTTCTGCAGGTGGTCCCGATGGCCGGTTTCCTGGCCGCGTGTGGCAAAACGTCCAAGATCCGGTTGGCGCTCAATTGGAAGCCCGACCCGGAATTCGGCGGCTTCTACGCGGCCGATTACGCCAAGCATGGCCTGGATGTGGAGATCCTGCCGGGTGGCGCCGGTACACCCACGGTGCAGATGATCGGCGCCGGATCGGCTGAATTGGGCATCGTCGCCGCGGATGAAATCCTGCTGGCGCGGGCGCGGGGCAACGACGTGGTGGCGCTTTTCGCCACGTTCCAGAAGAACCCGCAGGGCATTATGGCGCACGCGTCTAGAAAATTGAAATCGATTGAAGACGTTCTGACGAGCGGTACGCTGGCCATTCAGAGCGGTTTGCCATACGCGCGATTGCTGCGGCAGAAATATGGTTTCGAGCATGTAAAAATAGTGCCCTCGCCGGGCGGCGATTTAACAGCGTTTCTGCACGACGAGAATTTCGCTCAGCAATGTTTCGTGACCGCCGAACCGCTCGAAGCCAAGCGTCTGGGCGTGGAGGTGACGGTTTTCCCGGTATCTGACATCGGTTACAACCCTTACACTACCGTGCTGGCGACAAGCGGCGACCTGCTGCGCAAGAGTCCCGACATGGCGAAGAATATGGTGGCTGCGACGCGCGAGGGCTGGCGGATTTATCTGGACAACGCAGCGCCCACCAACCAGCGGATGCACACCTTGAACCCGACCATGGATGCGGCGAGTTATGCGGAAATTGCAGATGCGCAGAAGAGCCTGATCGAATCAAATCCGCTCGGAGGGATGACGAAGGAGCGCTGGGACACTTTGGCGGCGCAGCTCAAAGGCCTGGGCGATATCCCGCAGGCGCCGCCTGCCGATCAGTGCTTCCGCGAGCTGTAATTGAGCACTGCCGGCTAGTGACCGGAAGTGGGCGGTGGAGCCGCGTCCCGCTGAGCCTGTGTGTCGATGCTCGAGCAAGCCAACTCCATGATTTGATCGAACGGGGCCAGTTGCAGAGTCTGTTTGGGGACGACCCAGGGCTTGGTCAGCACCTTGGGATCCTCGACGGTGGCTTCGATCTCGAGTGTGTTCGCGTCCACGCGGCGATAGCGTTCCACGGTGTGCAGAGCATCGGAATGGTAGGACACCCGGCCTTCCGCTGAGATCCAGCTGGTGTCGGTAAAGTTGGTCTTATCGACCACGAACGTATCGCCATCCCAGCGGCCCACGGCGTCGCCGCGATTGGAGGGAGGCACGTTGTCGCGATGCGGCCTTCCGTCGAAGGGGATGATCTGAAATCCGTTATAGGTTTCGCTCAGCATGATCATGAACTTCGGTGTTTGCACGATCTGTCCCACGGCGCCGACATCGAAGAGGCTGACATTCAACGTGCCGAACGCGGTGGAAGTGCAATGCAGCGTCGGATCGTCTTTATCGCCGAGCGTTTTGGCGTGGGCCTGCGCCGCCGTATTATATAAGCTCGAAAAAGTTACTGGCGGCGTCGCCGGACGCGCATTTGCTGGGCGCTGTCCTCCCGCCGGACGCCCGCCGACATCAGCACCGCGCCACCAGACGCCAGAGAGGTCGGGATGGCCGTCGGCCATGCGGGGCGCTTTGGCAGGAGCCGCCGTTTCGGCGCCGGACGCTTGCGCGGCCAGATGGAATGGAGCGGCAGCGAACGAGAGCGTGCCGGCGATTGCGGCTATGACCATCGAGTGCTTCATCATCACTTGTCTTCCTGCGGCCGATTTGCCTGGGGCCCGAACAGACCATACACGTGTCCATCCGCGGTGACTAGCTCGCGCAACATGCCGCGCACATCGGAATCCTTGGATTGAAAGCCCTTGATGGTTACTTCGTCGCCCGGCTTGATGATGCCCGGCCGATAGCCATTGCGAATCATCCCACTGGGCGTCCCGGCCTCAAAGGACCATCGGTCCACTTTGCCCGTGGTGGCGTCCTTGACGTCGACCACGAACCAGGAATGCGGGTTTTCGAGCCGCACCTGAGCGATCACGCCGTGAATCTCGATGGGATGTTTCAGATCGTACTCAGCAGCAAACGAATGATGCGCCCAGGCAGTGGCAGCCGCGCCGAGGGCGATCAGCGCCGACGTCAAAACGAGGGAAACTTTTCTTTTCATGGCACCTCCGGTCCCATGCAAGATTATATGCGAATTGCCGGTGGATTCAGGGCTCACTTCGTCCGTCGCGCCACTTAGGCTCGCCAGGCAGCCGGTGAAAACGGGCGATAGTCAGGCGACCGCCGTGATGCCGTGCTTCTCCACAAGAGCCAGGAGCTTGAGGGCTGGGCCCGACGGATGCTTCTCGCCCCGCTCCCACTTGCTCACCAGGTTCGGCGTAACGTTGAGATAATTCGCAAACACGGTCTGGCTGACATGCTCGCGCTCCCGAAGAGCCTTAATTTGCTTCGGAGACAGGGGCTGCACCGTCGTCAGGCAGGCATCGTCAAACCGCCGCATAGTTTGTTTGTCGATGGCACCCACGTTGTGCAGAGCCTGCATAGTCTCGTGGACGGCGGCCAGCGCTTCACTTCGATGCTTCTTGCTCACGTTCTCTTACCTCCAGAAAGTCCCCTTGCTTGACCAATTGCGCGAGTTGTGTTTCTGTCAGCCGCAGCACGTGCTGCGCTGCCTCTTTGAACTGTTTCTCTTCGTCGGGGTCGACGTTTTCCTTGTCTTTTTTCGCAAAGCCGTACACAAACACAGCACGCTGACCACGCCGAAAAAGAATGATCGTACGGTATCCACTCGATTTGCCGTGCCCCGGCCGAGCGATACGTTGCTTGATAACGCCACCGCCGAGGTCTGCGTCCACCTGCCCTTTTTCCGCACGAGCCACCGCGTCGAGTAGAACCGCGTCGCCGATTCTTTCCTTACGGGCAAACCGCTGAAACCATCTTGTCTTGAAGACCCGAGGCTCGCCCATCTGGGATCCCACACGCCTTTCATTCTATAGTACCCGGTACTATACATTCAAGTTTCGGCCGCAAGCCGCCGCTGGGAGACGAAAGTTATTTCGTCCGTCGCGACAGATCCGTATAGACCAACGCGACAAATCGGTCGTTCGTAATGGCGCCACCCATGCGGCCTTGGTCGAAATCGGCGGTTGGCTTCGACGCCACCACTTCTTCCATGGTCTTCCCGGCGCGGATAGCGCTGAGGACGCGATCCCGCACGGCACGGAACATCACTAGCTGCTGCTGGATCTCTTTGAACCCAACCACCGGCCCCAGATGTCCGGGGATGATCTTGGTGTTCTCGTTTGCGACCTTCATGACTTGTTCACCGGCCGCAATCATTCCATCCACCGATCCTCCCTCGTTTACTCCGATGTTGGGATATCGCAAGGATGCCGGGACATCGCCCACCTGCATCACGTTGGCGTGGCGGAAGTAGACGATGGAATCTCCGTCGGTGTGCGCGGGCGCCGGGTGGTAGATATAAATCTCTTCGCCATTGAAGTGCAGCGTCAGGCTATCGGAATACGTTAAGACGGGCAGGCCGGCCGCTGGCTGCGCGGGCATCCGCTTCAGCATATTGTCGTGAGAAATGATCACCGCTCCCAGCTTTGCCATGGCTTCATTGCCCGCTGTATGGTCGCCATGGACGTGCGTGTTCACCACATAACGGATCGGCTTATCGCTAATCTTCGCCAGCGCGGCCATGATTTTGTCGTGCATCGGGGCATACATGGTGTCGACCAGAAAGATGCCGTCGCTTCCGGCGGAAACCAGGATGTTGCCCTGTGCCGGACCAGCCATGAGCACGAACACTCCGTCGGCGATCTTGACGGTCTCGATCTGCTGGTGGCTAAAGTCCACGCGCTGAGCGCGCACAGTTGATACCAGCGCCATCATGAGCGCCGCGACGGCCAGCCCTTGTTTTGTCGTATGCATAGCACCGACCAATATGTCACAACCTTCCGCCCGGGAATTTGTGCGCGGGTGGAATCTGCGATAGACTTTCGTTGATTTGAGCGCCCTGAACAGAATCCGTTCCGCCGCAGCTCTGCTGATGCTGCTGGCTCTCTCATCGACGGCTGCTTTGGCGCAGCGGGGGTTTCTCGAAGGAACTCCCAAGCCTCCAACTCCCATTCCAAAGGGTCCCACCCCGCGCATGCCGGACGGAAAGGTGAACTTTTCCGGAGTGTGGAACTCGCCGGATTTTGGAAGCGTGGGCGGACCGCTGCCGTTGCAGCCGTGGGCGCAGAAGCTGGCCGACGAACGCAAGAAGAACGGCGAGGTGGACGATCCGGAGGCCAAATGTCTGCCCGGCGGCGTACCGCGGATTTCGCCTTATCCGATGAAGATTGTCCAAACTCCGGATTTGGTTGTGATGCTGTTTGAGGGCAACGTGCACTCGTATCGCCAATTTTTCCTGGATGGCCGCGCTCACGACAAGACTCTCGACCCAAGTTTCATGGGGGATTCGATCGCGCATTGGGAGGGCGATACGTTGGTGGTGGACACGGTGAATTTCAACGACCGTACGTGGCTGAGCAGCGGCTCGGCGGCGCCGCATACCGAGCAACTGCATGTGATCGAGCGCTACCGGCGTCCCGATCTTGGGCATATTGAAGTGGAGATCACTTTGGAAGATCCGGGCGCGTTGACCAAGCCGCATACCTTTAAGCGATTGCATACCCTGGATACGGGTTGGGAGATTCACGAGTATGTGTGTAACGATCTGGTGCTAGATTTGACCAGGAAGCCCTGAACCCAATCTGGAGGTTATTGAAATGAAATTTAGAACCAAGCTTGCTTCCTTGATGGCGGTGGTGGCCTTGTTCGCCGCTGGAGCGCGGCCCACCTTCGCGCATCACTCATTCACGGCTGAATTCGACAGCAATAAGCCCTTCACGGTAACCGGCGTGGTTTCCAAAGTTGCCTGGCAGAATCCCCACGTTTACGTATACGTGGACGCCAAGGACGAGAGCGGGAAGATGGTGACCTATGCGCTCGAATGCAACAGCGTGAATACACTGCTGCATAAAGGCTGGACCCGGGATGCACTGAAGAAGGGCGACAAAGTTACGGTCAGCGCCTATGCAGCCAAGGACACGCGGCCGCTTCTCGATGGCTCCATTCACGCCAATGCGCGCTCCATCAAGATGGCCGACGGCCATACGGTGTCGGCGGGAACGTCAGCCGACGAACCAGCGCAAAAATAATAGAGCTACCCGGTTTGTGGCCGACCTATGCGAGCGAAGCCAGTGCTTACTGTCCTCCCGGCCCCCGCGCTGGACCCGTGAGTAGCGGCAGATCCTGGTTGTTCTCCTGGCAGATGTACTCCAACAACTCTGTCCCCGGCATCAGCACTGCCTTGCCGACGGTCGTAAACGGCTTGGTATATGCACCCGGATCGTCAATCGTAACCTCGATCGACATGTGGCCCAGATCCGTGCGCGAATAGCGTTCGATGGTGTGCAGCTTCTCGGTGTGCGGATGGCCCTTGTAGTCGAACCAGAACTTGTCGTTGAATCCAACCGTATCCACCACCAACGTATTTCCCTCCCAGTGGCCGATCGAATGGCCGTACCAAGTGGGATCGGGATCGTCGGGATGCTTGCCGTTCATAAAGATTTGCCGGAAGCTGTGGATGTTGCCTTCGTAAAGAATAAAGTAGTGAGTCGGAGTTTGAACGATCCTCCAGGGATACGGCGATCCGCGCGGAATGCCGGCCGGGAGACAGTTCGCCTCAGGATCTTCCTTGGATTGACGGTGCTTCACAATTTCTTCGGCCCACGGCAACATGCTCACCGTGTCTCCCGCTTTGAGCGATTTCGGATTGGAGATGTCGGCATCGCTGCCGCCGCTGCCCAGCCAGACGCCCGACAGGTCCGGCGTTCCATCGGCGAACTTCGGCGCCGGCCCATCGGGCGCTAATAGCTGATTTCGATACAGCCCGATGTTGCCGGTCTTTGCTGTAGTGGGGGGTGTAGCTGGGGCCTGCGCCACCAGGTAAGACACGGACAGCAGTGCTCCACACGCGAGTGCGATTGCCGCGATTCTTTTTGGTTGGCTGTTTCATTTGGAAGGGTCGTCCGCGCCCAGGAAACTCAATTTGTGTCCGTCCGGAAAGGTGATCACGGACGCACTGCCGTAATAGGGACTATCCTTGGCCCGGTTGCCAGTGACGCTGACCGTATCTCCGGGCTTGACGGAGTTCCTTTTCCAGCCATTCCGGATCAGAACGTTGGGGCTGGCGAGCTCCAGATTCCAGTTGGCCACAGTGCCGCTCGGGTCCTTGACGTCCATGTAGAAGTGGGCGTGCGGATTGGTCCATTCCACTTTCGTTACCACGCCGGTCAAGTCGATTTTCTTGGTGGAGTCAAACTCCGCTGCGCCGGAATGATGCGCGAGCGCGGGCGATCCCGTAGCCAGCCATATCACGCCCGCTACTGCGACCGAGAGAACAAACCTCATCGCCTACCTCCGTGAGTGATTTTGTCACACCCGACTCATTGGTACAAGGACGCTGGGACGGCTAGTTGGAATCCACCAGGTGCGCCGCACTACAGAAATTCACAATGCTTCTCGCCAAGCTATCGCCCGCGTTCTTGGAATCGCCCCCGCCGACGCCGGTCCAGGTAGTGCCCTGGAACTTGTGGATGGCAAGGATCTGGCCGGTGAAAGCATCGGCAAACCGCACCTGCGCCGTTACGATCGTCGCGCCCGCGCCAAAGCCAATCACATATCTTTTGGTCCTGTTTCCGGGCTTGAACCGGATCACCGTGCCGGAAATGCGCAGCACCATGCGATTAGCCGGAAGAGCGTCCCCGGCGCGAAATATCATAGCCGCGTCGAACGCCAGACTCATTTCACGCGCAATGTCTTCCACCAGTGCGCGTTGATAATCGGCTGGAAACGCAATGCCGCGGTCGGCGACGAACGGATCGATCTCAACGGCCGAGTAGGGCGCGGGCGACTCCGCGGCACCCGGCAAGCTCGAGATCAATAGAAGACTGGAGATCAGTAGAAAAATGACGCCGTATCTCACAAGCCACCATCCGGACGCCGTCCTTTGGCGTCCTCAACGTAGGTGCGCAGCACTTCGGCTACGCTCCAGGCCTGTGCGAAACAGCCGCCGGGGCGGTGCGGGGAATCGCCATCGAACACTTCCGAGATCTGGCCCAGGCCGCCCTCCAGCAGATGGGCGCGCAGGGGATCGAGAAAGTGGTCGGCGCGGCCGCGAGCCACTTGCTGCGTCTCAGGCTCCGTTCCGCCGTGAACCTTCACATAAGCTGTCAGGAACGGCCCCAGCAGCCAGGGCCAAACGGTGCCCTGATGATATGCGCCATCGCGGCTGGACGCGTCGCCTGCAAAATGCCCGTGGTAATTCGGATCGCGCGGGGATAGCGTTCGTAATCCGTAAGGCGTGAGCAGTTCCCACTCGATGACGTCGATCACGCGCAGAGCATGCACGCTGCTCAGTAAGGGGTAGGGCAGGCTGACTGCGAAGATCTGGTTGGGGCGTATGGCGGCGTCGGGACTTCCGTGGTCGTTGATGACATCGTAGAGACAACCGGAGGCGTCGTTCCAGAAGACCTGCAGGAACTGTTCGCGGGTGCGATCGGCCAGCGCGGAGTAGCGGGCGGCAGCCGCGGGATCGCCGAAAACGGTAGCCAGTTGCGCGATCACGCGGAGGGCGTTGTACCAGAGCGCCTGGATCTCGACCGGCTTGCCTTGGCGCGGCGTAACCACCCAGTCGCCAACCCTGGCATCCATCCAGGTAAGCTGCGCTCCCGGCTCACCGGCGTGAAGCAGGCCGTCGGAATCGAGATGAATTCCGTAGCGCGTTCCTCGCTCGTGCCAGGCGATGATGTCGGCGAGCGGATGGTAGAGTTCGGCTCGAATGAAATCGTAATCGCGAGTGTAGCGGAGGAATTCGTGGACGGCATGGAACATCCACAGCGTCGCGTCCACGGTGTTGTACTCGGGAGCCTCGCCCGAATCCGGAAAGCGGTTGGGCAGCATGCCGCGATCGATGGAGCGGGCGAAGGCTCGAAGAATATTGCGCGCATCGTCGTGACGGCCGGTGACGAGCGTGAGGCCCGGCAGCGAGATCATGGTGTCGCGTCCCCAATCGCCGAACCATGGATAGCCGGCAATGACGGACTTCTGGTCGCCGCGCGCGACGATGAACTGATCGGCGGCGCTAGTAAGAAGAGTGGCGAAAGGATCTTCCACGGGAGTGGCGCGCGCGATTCGAGCGAGGCGACGGATTTCGCTGTCCTTCAGTTGAGCGGCTTCGGTGACGTTGTGCTGGACCGTGGAGGCAATGATCGTCGCTGAGGAGTCCGTCGCTGAGGAGTTTCGTGCCAGGTCGAAGCGCAGCAAGAAAGGACTGTAGAGGTCCTCGAGCGCATCGAGACCGCGCTCCTGTTCGCGCTCGTATAGAAAGTTGTAGAACCAGAATCCGGAGGGATCGACGGATTGAGCGTCGTGGAAGAAGCTGAGGCTGGGAAGGCCGGAATAGGGCGTTATTATGGCCGCGCCCGGCCGGATGTCGACGTTGCGGTTGATCGCATCGTTGGCGTGAGTGGTGCCGTGATAATCGCGAAAAGCGATGAGCGGGCGAACTTCCAGCCGGCAAGCGCGGCCGCGCAGATCGCCCAGCAGCTGATACTGGACGACGACGGTATTTTCGCCGTGAACCAGGAACACAGTCTTGTCGAGCTGGAGATCGCCGCAGCGATAGCGGAAGACCGGAAATGGATCGAGCCGGAACGAATCCAGGAACTCAAATCCGCGAGGGTGAATCACGTCCTTATATTGATTCGCGCTCAGTTCGAAACGCTGGTCCCCCACGGCGAGAGTCTCTTCGAGCTTGGATAGAAGCACCACGCGTCCCAACGGAGGTTTGATCGCCGCAGTGAGCAGAGCGTGATAGCGGCGCGTGTTCAGCCCAATGATCGTAGAGGACGCGAACCCGCCGATGCCATTCGTTTCGAGCCACTCGCGCGAGCTGGCTTCGCCTAAATCGCCGCAAACCGGGCGGTCGAACTCGATTGGTAGCGTCATGTAGAGTGAGTATGCGCTAATCCTAATGATAGACTTGGCGTCATGTCGCGTTTTGCGCTTTTGTTAGTGGCTTGCTCCTGCCTGATGTCGCAGCCGCGTTACGCCACCGATGGCCAGCTGACTCTTCCCAGAGACTATCGCGAGTGGGTCTTCTTGAGTTCGGGATTGGGGATGACCTACCAATCCATGCCCAGACACGACGGGCCCAAACACGAAGACCAGGCATTTACCAATGTTTTCGTCAATCCCACGGCGTATCGTTCTTTCCTGGCGACCGGAAAGTGGCCGGACAAGACTATGTTGGTATTGGAAGTGAGAGAGTCCGCCAGCCAGGGGTCGATCAACAAAGGCGGATCATATCAGAGCGATCTACTGGCGATTGAGAGCGAAGTGAAGGACACGGCCAAGTTTCCTGGAACCGGCTGGGCGTTTTTCGCGTTCGGAAAATCGAACACCGGCAAGCTGCTTCCGCGAACGGAAGATTGCTACGCCTGTCATCGGGACCACGCCGCCGTGGACAATACGTTTGTGCAGTTTTATCCGTCGCTGATGGACATCGCCAAGCAAAAGGGAACGTTCAAGCCTTAGATCCAGACCTTTTCGACCGGAACGCCGCGCTTACACATTTCGCACGATCCGGCGTCTTTGTAATACAGCGCGTCCAGCTGCGCCAGGTAATAAAGGGGCAGGGGACTGAAGTCGACCGTTTTAGGAGTGGGCTGATTGATGATCACGGCCATCCCCACCACTTCGGCGCCAGTGGATTCCACCAACCGCTTCAATTCGGAGAGATTACGGCCCGATCGCAGGATGTCGTCCACCAGCAGCACTTTCTCCCCGGGTTTCTGCTCCAGATACTGGCGAAAGCGCATGGTGCCGCCCTCTTCCTTGCGGTCGGCCCAATAAACCTGGCGAGCGCGCAAGGCCTCGCACACGCCATACGCCACCTGCAGCCCGCCGGTATCGGGCGAGACAATAGACAGCTCGGGAATCATGGCGCGGATCTCCGCGTTGGCGCGCAACAAGCGGCTGAGCCCCACGCTCAATACCTTGGCGTGTTGGTAATAACGCATGGCCAACTGCACTTGCATATATTCGGTGGCATGCAATCCGTTGGGGTATTCGAAATGTCCGTCTCGGATAGCGCCGGTGCGTCGCAACAGGGCGACCACTTCTTCTTGTGTTGGGACCAGGTGCATAGCTTCTCTATTGTCTCGCGTCATTGTCTCGCGTCGGAGGCCGAGCGCGGTATCATGGTTCCATGCAGAATTCAGTTTTAGTGCCCATGGTTGTGGAGCAGACCTCGCGCGGCGAACGCGCGTTCGATATCTACTCGCGCCTACTCAAGGAGAACATCATTTTCCTGGGCACTCCCATTGACGACAATGTCGCCAATTTGGTCATCGCGCAGATGCTGTTCCTGGCCGCCGAAGATCCGGAAAAAGATATTTCGTTGTACATCAATTCGCCGGGAGGTTCCATCACGGCGGGCCTTGCGATTCTCGACACTATGAATCTGGTGGAACCGGATATCGTGACTTATTGCGTGGGACAAGCGGCGTCCATGGCCGCGGTGTTGCTGGCTTGCGGCACAAAGGCCAAGCGCTATAGCCTGCCGCACTCGCGCATCTTGATCCATCAGCCTTCCATGAGCGGGCTGGGTGGGCAAGCGACGGATATCGATATTTATGCGCGGGAGATCCTGCGTATGCGCGAATCGCTGAACCAGATTCTCGCCAACGCTACGGGCCAGCCGGTGGACCGCATTGCGCGCGACGTGGATCGCGATTATATTTTGGAACCGGACTCGGCGCTGGAATACGGCATTATCGACCGCATCATTGAGAGCCGCGCACTGCAACCGGTTCCCACGCGCTAATGCGGATGCGCTGGCTCACCGGCGCGCTGTTTGCCATTTCAGCGTCCGCGCAGTTGATTCCATCTGGGACACCGGTGCCAAGCACTACGCTTCCGCCCGTAGTGTTTATCAACGGATATCAGTTTGAAGGCTGCCCGGCCACCTTTTCCGGGACGTTTGGAATCGCCGACCAGGTGCTCCAAAGCAATGGCGAGGTCAGCCTGTTTTTCAATACCTGCAGCCTGCCAGGCACAGCCACCATTGAGGATCTTGCGGCGTCGTTCGCTACCTTTCTGACGGGCTTGCAATATACCAACGGCCAGCCGGTAGAAACGGTGGACGTTGTCACCCACAGCATGGGTGGTTTGGTTCTGCGGAGTTATCTGAGCGGCAAACAGGATACCGCGGGAGTGTTTCAACCACCGGCGGCCACGCGTGTTCGCAAGGCGGTCTTTCTAGCGAGCCCGAATTTTGGAACACCCATCGCGTCACTATTGGGAGTCTCGACGCAGGTAGACGAGATGGCGAGTGGAAGCGTGTTTCTTTTTGGCATGGCCACCTGGAACGACGCAACGGACGATCTGCGCGGCGTGGACGCGGTGGCAGAGGCGGGGAACGCCGGGAGCGGAGGCACTGGCAATCCGGCTGGCTTCGACGACGGCGTGGTCCCTCTGACCAGCGCGTCGCTTCAGTTTTATCTGCCCGGACGCACCCGCGTAGTTCCTTATTGCCATATCCCGGGTGGAGGAATCGTTTCGGATTTCGGTTTGTGTCCCAGCGACGCGCAGGGCATCGCCAATATCGATTCTGCGACGCACGACTCGGCGCAGATCATTGTGTCGTTCCTAAATGGAACCGATGCATGGCAGAGCGTGGGAACGGCCGCGGAGAACGATCCGTTTCTTTCGGTGGATGGCGGCTTGATTGTTGCGGCGCACGCGGCGGATGATTCCAGCGCTGAACATCGATTCGGCTACGGCGGGATTCGCGGGAGCAGACAAGCAACTCAGTATTTCTTCTGATGCATCTGCCTTCATCGATCAATTTCCGGCTGGCGTCATGGTTTCGAATCTCACCGCGGGATCTCTAAATCTCAACAGCTCGGTCGATGCTGCCTGCGGGTGGGACTGAGCCGTACACGGTGAAACCCGGGCCTCTGGTGGCGCGTGTTTTTCCCGCGGCCGCGGCCACCTTCCCGCTCGAGCTTGCGCCGCGCATGCTGATCGCAATTTATGGGACGGGTATGGCATCCGGGACTGTGTCGATCTCGGGAACACCGCTCTCGCTCTACTACGTTTCCGCTACGCAGATCAATGCAGTGCTGCCCGACACTGCCTCGGGCTTTACGCAGCTCACGGTTCAGAACAGCTCGGGCGAAAACACCATCAACATTTATGTCGAAGCGGCGGCGCCGGCGATCTTCACTCAAGATTCTTCGGGTTCCGGTCCGGCTTCCGCTTTGAAGTCGACCGATCAAAGCCTGGTGACAGCCGCCAATCCTCTGCAGGCGGGCGATACGGTGGAGCTTTATGCCACGGGCCTGGGTCTCACGACGCCCATGAATGGGCTCGACTACGCGGTGCAACAGCCGACAGTGACCGTCGGCGGTGTCGCTTGCCCGGTTGTATTCGCGGGCGCCGCGCCGGGATTCATCGGCCTGGATCAAATCAACTGCACCATCCCCGCGGGTCTCACGTCCAGCGCGACCGTGCCGGTGGTGATTGCGTCTGGCGATCGAACCAGCAACACCGCGACGCTCGCCATCGAATGAACTAAATCTGCATTCCCGCGGGTTGGCGTATTTCCATGCAGCCCTTGCCGGTGGGCAGCATCTTGCCTGGGTTCAAACGGCACTGGGGATCGAACAGCTTCTTGAAGCGAGCGATCATGTCGAGCGTTTCGCCGGCGAATTGCTCGCCCACCAGCTCCATCTTTTCCATCCCTACGCCGTGTTCGCCGGTGATGGATCCGCCTTGCGCGATGCAGAATCGGAGGATCTCATCGCCCGCGGCCTTGGCGCGTTCCAGCTCGCCTGGCTTGTGGTGATTGAACAATATGATGGGGTGCATGTTGCCGTCGCCCGCGTGGAAGATATTGCTGATGGTGAGGCCGTATTTTTCCGAGATCCTGTGGATTTCGCGCAGCGTAGGCGCGATCTTGGTGCGCGGCACCACGCCATCCTGCACGTAGTAGGCTGGGCTTACGCGTCCCACCGCGCCGAAAGCGTTCTTGCGCCCCTTCCACAAGCAGCTCGCGCTCGAGTGCGGATTTGCGCGATGCGAACCTCGCGCGCGCGGCAACCATTGCAGGCATCTTCGATGTGCTGCAGCTGCTCTTCGACGGCTTCTTTCAAGCCTTCGAGCTCAATCAGCAACACCGCTGCCGCGTCCATCGGATAGCCCGCATGAGTGGCTTCTTCCACCATACGGAGCATGACGCCGTCCAGCATTTCTATCGCGGCCGGCGTAATGGCTCGCGCGGTAATTTCGGCGACGGAATCCGCGCAATCGTCCACGGTATCGTAGATGGCGAGCAGCGTCTTCACCAGCTCCGGCTGGCGCATCAGACGCACCGTGATGTTGGTAACCAGCACCATGGTTCCTTCTGAACCGGTGAGAAGACCAGTGAGATCGTAGCCAGGCGTGTCGAGCGATTTGCCGCCCACGGTCATGGGCGTCCCATCGGGCAGGACGGTTTGGATGCCGAGCACATGATTGGTTGTAACGCCGTATGCCAAAGTGTGCGGGCCACCCGCGTTTTCCGAAACGTTGCCGCCGATGGTGCAAGCTTTCTGGCTGGAGGGATCGGGCGCGTAGAAATATCCGCCGCGCTCGACGGCCTGTGTGATTTCGAGGTTCACGACGCCCGGCTCCAGTACCGCGCGCTCGTTCGCAAGATCGATCTCGACAATGCGATTCATGCGCGCGAACGAGATCACGATACCGCCTGCGCGCGCGATTACGCCTCCGCTCAATCCCGTGCCTGCGCCTCGGCCGACGATGGGGATGCGGTGTTCGCGGGCGATTTGAACCAGCGATGCCACCTGTTCGGCGCTCTGCGGGAAGGCCACCAGCTCGGGCTTGGCCTTGTCGACGCTGCCGTCGTATTCGTAGAGCGTCAGGTCTTCGGGCCGGTCCAGATATCCGCGCGGCCCGAGAAGCTGGTCGATCTGGGAGACGGCGTCAGTCGAAATCACTTCTGATTCCTCGTGGCGCACGCACTCGTGCGTGCCGCATTCACACTCGTGTGAATGTATGCGCGTTTTCGGGTGTCGCGAAGAGTCGCGACACGGCACGCACGAGTCCGTGCGCCACAATGTTTCCGCATTATAGCAGCGATTTCACGAAGCCCACCAGCTCCGGGTCCATCCACGAGATGGCCTGGCCGTCGCGCTCCGGAAGGCCCGCATATTTGCGTACCACCTTGCCGTTGCGATCGATAATGTAGCTCTCGGGGATTTTGTAGGTGCCGTAGCGGTAGCTCACATTCTCGTCCGGATCGCGCGCGAGCGGGTAAGACACGCCGAAGCGTTTCACGAAATTCTGATACATCTGCTCGTTGCGGTCGACACTGACGCCCAGCACCACAACACCGGAATCCTTGAATGTTTTGGCGAATTCGTTGAGCGACGGCGCCTCTTCGACGCAGGGCGCACACCAGCTGGCCCAAAAATTCAGCACCAGAACCTTGCCGCCGAAGTTGCGAGGCGTCACCTGGTCGCCCGCGGTGGTGGTGAGGGTGAAATTCGGAGCCGTATCGCCTACGCCGACGATGTGCTCCTGCATGGACCACACCACAACCCAAACGAGCGCCACAAGCAATGCCGCGATGGTTCCTTTGATGATGAGATCTACTTTGGAATGAGTCATTTCACGAGGTTCCGCCAAGTCTTCTTCTATAATAATAGAGCATCCCGGATGGAAAGTATCGCATCACATAAGAGGACCATGCTGATCACTCGCCGAGCCGAATTCTCAGCGTCGCACGTGTGCGCGCAGCCCGCGCTGTCGCCGGAGCAGAACGCGCAACTGTATGGTCCGGCGGCTAATCCCAGCGGACATGGGCATAACTACGTCCTCGAAGTAACGCTCGAAGGCGAGCCCGATCCGGCAACCGGCATGGTTTTCGACCTGAAGAGGCTCAAAGACCTGATCCAGCAGTCCGTGATCGATCCGATGGATCATCGCTTCCTCAACTACGAAGTAGCGCCGTTCGACAAGATTGTCCCGACCACGGAAAACGTCGCGGCGGAGATCTGGAGGAGACTGGAACCACATTTTGAATCGGGCCGCGCACGCCTGAATAACGTCCGGCTGTATGAGACCGAAGACCTCTACGTGGATTACGGAGGCGAGGGCCGATAATGCGTGTCACCCGCCGCTATCGTTTCGCTGCGTCGCATCGGCTTCACTCCGATGGGTTCAGCGAGGATGAAAATCGTAACTTGTACGGCAAGTGCAGCAATCCTTTTGGCCATGGACACGACTACGTGCTGGACGTGACGGCATCGGGACCAGTGAATGCGTCCTCCGGCCAGGTAGTGCATGTTCCGACGCTCGATCGCCTGGTCACCGAGCAGGTGTTGAAGGATTTCGACCATCGCTATATGAATGCGGACTTGAATGAGTTCCAGAAGCTGGTTCCGACGTCAGAGAACATTATCCGGGTGATTGAGGATCGGCTGACGGCGAGGTGGACTGCGGTGTTTCCCGGCGGATGGCCTCGGCTGGAAGGAATCCGTTTACGGGAGACGAAACGCAACGTATTTGAACTAAAATGATGAAAACCAAATCCGCAGTGAAGGTGATGCCGCAACAGCACGACGACGAGTCGATTGCCGATCTGATGCAGAAGGTGCTTGTAAAGATCGGCGAAGACCCCGAGCGTCCCGGCTTGGCGCGCACGCCGCAGCGCGCCGACAAAGCCTTGCGCTTTCTGACCAGCGGTTACGAAACGGACGTTCAAAGCATCGTGAACGGCGCCATTTTCGAGGAGAAGTGCGACGAGATGGTGGTGGTGAAAGACATTGAGTTTTACAGCATGTGCGAGCATCACATGCTGCCGTTCTTTGGAACCATGCACGTGGCCTATCTGCCGAATAACCGCTTGATCGGGCTCAGCAAAATACCACGCATCGTGGACATGTTCGCACGCCGGCTGCAGTTGCAGGAGCGGCTGACGCATCAAGTGGCCGAGACGCTGCAAGAGGTGTTGAAACCCAAGGGCGTCGGCGTGATCTGCGAAGCGCGCCACTTTTGTATGATGATGCGCGGCGTGGAAAAGCAGCATTCGGGGGCGGTGACCAGCGCCATGTTGGGAGCTTTCCGGGCGCGCAAGGAGACGCGCGACGAGCTGCTGTCGTTAGTGTCGCATCGTCGTCCGGTCTACTGAGGCGCGGCGGTTTCGCTACAATCGACTTGAATGATTCAGAATTTCCGCAACTTCGAGGCTGGTCCCGACCCATTCGGACGCACCTGGCAGGTGTACTTTCGCTGGCTTCAGACCGGCATTTCCATCCGCCATGCCGACACGGTGGACGTGAAGTTCGGAATCGGCACGAGCGGCGAGCCGTTTGAGGAGCGGGTGATTGCGTTGTCGCATCCCGTGTTGCTGGCTCTGAGCGAGAAACTCGGCCATCCTCTCACCGACACCTGGTGCATGAAGCTTGCGGCCCTGCATCTGAAGCACATGCTGCGGACCGGCGAGGATATGGAGAAGACGCTGGTGACGATCGAGCCCCAGGAGATCGCAGAGTACGCTCGCGAGTTGGAAGAGTCCCTGGCCGCTAAGAAATAGATTTGTCCGCGGATCATCTGTTCGTCTACGGAACGCTGCGGCGAGGCTCGAATAACAAATTCGCGCGGCTACTTTCTGAGCTTGGGACATTCGTAATGGATGCTCGAGTTCCAGGCCGTTTATACGATTTCGGTGCTTACCCAGGCGCAGTGCCATCCGATCACCCGGATCATTGGGTGCGCGGGGAGATTCACCGATTGGAAGATCCGAGCCTGCTGGCATCGCTCGACGAATATGAAGGGCCGGAATATGAGCGGGCTACGGTGCGGGCGACTTTGGACGATGGCCAAGTCACCGACTGCTGGATTTATTGGTACGTCGGAGACTCCAGGGGCCGCCTGATCGAATCCGGCGACTGGTTCCAGCGCTAATTCAGGAAATACGTCCGGTACAATGTATCGCGCTGTTTGGGAATGAACCCGGCATCGCGAATCAACCGCCGCAGTTCCTCTTCACTGGCGCGATTGTGAGCGCCCGCCGCCGAGACAACGTTTTCTTCAATCATGATGCTGCCGACATCGTTGCCGCCGAAACGCAGGCCCATTTGGCAGGTCTTCAATCCCGGCGTCACCCACGAGGATTGGATGTTCTCGATGTCTTCGAAATAGAGGCGGGAGAGCGCGAGCATCTTGAGATATTCCACAGCCGTCGCTTCCTGCTTGACGAACTTGCCGAGCGAGGTGTTCTCGCGCTGAAATGACCACGGGATGAAGGCCGTGAATCCGCCGGTATCCTGCTGAATCCGGCGCACGATGTCGAAGTGATTCATGCGCTGCTCGATAGTTTCGCCGCATCCGAACATCATGGTGGCGGTGGTGCGCATGCCTAGCGCGTGAGCGATTCGGTGCACGTCGATCCAATCCTGTGAGGACGATTTCAACCGGCTGATCCTGCGCCTGACCTCGTCATCCAGAATTTCGGCGCCGCCTCCGGGAATGGATTCCAGGCCCGCATCGCGCAGCCGGGCGATGGTGTCGCGCAGGCTTAATCCGCTCACCTCGGCGATGTTGACGATCTCAGGCGCGGAAAAACAATGGTTCCAGATCTTGTCGCCAAAGCGCTCCTTGATGGATCGCAGCAGGTCTTCATACCATTCGATCTTCAAGTCGGGATGCAAGCCGCCTTGCATCAGGATGCCGGTGCCGCCCAGATCGATGGTCTCCTGGATCTTGTCGAAGATCACGTCCTTGGAATGCACGTAGCCTTCCTGGTGCCCCATGGGCCGGTAGAAGGCGCAGAAGCTGCAATACTCGGTGCAGAAGTTGGTGTAGTTGATGTTGCGGTCGATGATGTAGCTGACCACGCCGTGGGGATGCAGTTTGCGGCGTACCGCGTCAGCGGCCATACCGATGCCGATCAGATCGTCGCTGTTGTATAAATCGATGGCTTCCTCGCGCGTCATCATACCGAAACTTTTCTCTCTTTCGCCGGCCTAGCCTGCGGTCCGCCAAGCTCTGAAGCATATTGTAAGAAAGTCTTGAGCCCAGCGTACTCGCGGTCGCCCAGTTCGAAGACGATGTTGTTTTTCATATACGACCGCGCCAGGTCTTCAGAGACCCCGACCTTGGCATGCTCGGAGCGTGCGATTTCGTCGATGTGGGCGAGACCGTAGCGCATGGAATCGAGGAACGGCTTGGGATCCTGCGCGGGCAAGTCGGCGCGCGCGGCCCAGACCGCGAAGACCATCGGCAGGCCGGTCAGTTGCACCCATTCGTCGCCCAGGTCAAGAACATGGAACGGAAGATCGGCGGGATCCAGCACCAGTGCGGCATCGCCGATGATGAGCGCAGCGTCGGCGTTCTCGAGCATCGATGGCAGGTGCGGCACGTGCGAGTGAACTTCCGGCTCAACGCCGTATTTCCGCGCCAGGATCACGCGGCTGAGCGCCACAGACGTTCGGGAAGTTGAGTCCGTGGCCAGCTTGCGGATTTCGGTGTAGGGCACTTTCGAGATCAGGAAAATGCTGCGGACCGGGCCGTGGCACGCGATCCCGGCGCCGCGAATGATTTCAAGTTTCTGCCGGTTGAGTTCGACGGCTGGGACAATGCCGATGTCGGCGAGCCCGGATTCCAGTCGGTCGGCGCATTCGGCTGGTATGGCGAAAGATAAATCGAAGAGCCCGCGCTGCTCGCCGTGCGCCATCCCCCAAACCAGAGGGGCTGTGTTGAGGTAGCTGACCACCGAGACACGAGGTTTTGTTGCGGATGTCAAGAACCAGTTTAGCAAGGGACTGAGAAAGATTCCGATCTTCGGCCACGATGTCGGTGTGGATCGGAAGGAATTGCAGGAGCTGTCCCGGATTAGATTGCGCGAGGCGAAGGCGCTCGCACGGCTGGGCATGAGCGACGGAGCCTATTATCTTGCCGGCTATTGCGTCGAATGCGCGCTGAAGGCTTGTATCGCAAAGCTGACCCAGCGGCACGAATTCCCGAATAAACAGCGGGCCCTCGATAGTTATGATCACAACTTTCGTAAGCTGGTAAAGGTCGCAGGTTTGGAGAATGTTTTACACGATGAGGCACAACGCGATTCAGCTTTTCTCAGGCATTGGGATGTCGTAAAATTGTGGTCACCAGAGCGCCGTTACATCACTACAGATGCCACCACTACTCGGGATCTGATTGAAGCTGTGGGCAACCGAAATCATGGAGTACTTCGTTGGATAAAACTGCACTGGTAGGCTTCGAGGTCGAGAGCGGGGCGAAGATTCTCAGCATCCTTGACGACGCCCGGCTTCAGGTCAAGATTGCTCTGTGGGCCTTCCTAGGGGAATACGATGAGTGGCGCCTTGTGCTATCTTCCCGTAAATTCGACGAAGGGAGCCTCCAAGACGCGTATGGGATGCTCCACAAGGCGTTAGATGGGGGAGGTGTGTCTTTGGAGGACACTCCAACTGTTGTCATTTTGCGGACGACGGACCCGTTTATCAAGGTTCTACGAAAGACATTCGCTAAAGCTAAGAGCGTCGAAGGTATGCGTCTAGGCGGCCAGACGATGGGCAATCGCTTTCTCGACGATGCCTACGTATACCGCATTTCCTGACGCCTGGCTACTTGGTGCTGTCGGTGGTCTTCTTCGGTGTGTCCACCGTCACGCGGACCGCGGTGAGGCTGAGGTCCACTTCCTCGGTCGCATCCACGGTGACCATTGTTTCCAAGTCAATGTCCGAAGGTTTGATGGTCTGAGTGCCTTTCAGGAACTTGGTCTTGCGTGTGCGATGGATCGAAACCAGCTGTTCGTCCTCGTTTTCGATGGTGATTTCTTTGCTGGTCAGCTCCTTGAGCTTGCCATGAAAAGAACCGGCTACGTTGTAAGCTCCTGGGTTAGGCGTGCCTGGAACAATGCCGCGACGCGGCCGTGGGTAGTATTGTGCCAGCAGGAGCGCTGGCACAACCACTCCCAATAATATGGCGGCCCGAACCGGCTTCAACATGCTTGGATGCTTACGGTGCGCGCCTGCCTCTCGCCGACGGCCCCTGCTGTAATGTTAACCCAGAAGGGAGCTGGAAGAGGGTCTCGGCTGGCTCGGCCGTTGAGATGTTGCTCAGTTGATAGGTGGTGACGCCGCGGCGTGGATCGGTCCGCGAGCTTTGGACGACGGTCTGCAAGTCCGGCGAATACGACCGGGTTTCCGTGATGATGATGGCCTGCGCGTTTCCGAATCTGCCAGCCGGAATGGTGGTGACGGTCTGCGTGTTTTCGGCGCTGAGAGACGTGCCGGGAATCGCCATGGTCCCTAACGAGGTCTTCACCTCGTTCGGATTGGCCGGACGAGTGCGCGTCCGCAGTGCGGCGTCAGCGGGTGGTGTTTTGATGGTGAACTGCCGGTAGGTATTGTTTCGCATGTTGATCGAGTACTCCACGCCTGCCACAGGATCTCGGATCATAATGCCTTCCGGGGTCGCGCTGCAGGTTGCGGAATTGCGCGTTTCCTCACGCCGGGTACGGCCGGCCGTATCGCGGTACAGTTTGGCGCAACTTGACTCATTGATAGTGTTGCCGTTCGCGAGGGTTTGGTTTCGGGTTGTCACGCCGGTGGCGGAGTACGGCTCACCGGTGACTACTTTGCCCTGAAAGAGACCTCGAAAACCGCCTTGGAAATCCCAAGCTGGCCGTTGCGCGAGCGCCGCCGCGCTGAGAACCAGAAGCACGATAAGACCTGACTTCATGAAGTTAATTCATCTCCTTCACTGTTGATTCAGCCCTGCCTGCCCAAAAGTTCCAAAAGAAAGGTATGGTCCGGCTAAGGTAATTCAGAACGGCAGAACAATGTAACCGCGCCGATTTGGGCCGCGTCTGATCACCAATCTTTCGTAAATACGGGGCGGCAGTACGGGGTTGGGAGCGAGGCACAATTTTGACATGGCGGCGAGTACTGCTCATCGGTTGTTGCGCGGCTTGGCTTTTGCCGGCACAGACAGCGGGACAAAGTCCTGATTCCAAACCCGACACCAACCCCAATTCCAACCCCGATTCCAAGAAAGACGAGGCAGTCTACGACATCGGTCCCGGCGTCACACCCCCGCGGGTCATCAAGCAAGTGAATCCACGTTACTCCACCAGCAAGGGCGTGCGAGCCGTGGGCTCGGTGATCATCGCGTTGGTAGTTAGTTCAAAGGGCATGCCGAAGGATCCGCATGTGGTGAAAGGGATCGACACAGATTTAGACCAAAGCGCAGTGGACGCGGTGAAAGAATGGCGTTTTGCGCCGGCCCAGAAGAATGACAAGCCGATCGCTGTGCGCGTCAGCGTGGAAATCCGATTTCACGAAATGTAAAAGAGATTAACGCTCGCCGAAGCTGTAGCCCACCCAGAGCATTCCCTCCTGCACCGCATCGCTCCCGAACTGGTTGGAGAATCCCGGAACGTAGTGAAAATCGTATTCAGGTTTGATGAAGATGTGTTGCGTCAGGAAGATCTGCAGGCCAACTCCCACGTGTGCCTGGAAATGATTTGCAGCGCCCACGGGTTCGGTGGACGTGCTGCAAACAGCAGTGCCGACGCAGCCACTCTCGGTCAACGAAAAACTGGTTCGCGCACCTCCCACGCCGCCCTCCAGAAGCAGCGATAAACGTTTGGTGGCAACGGGCGCGTAGATGCCGTTGACGTCATAGAACGACTGCCGGGAGGACAACGGGCCATAGCTTTGGCGCGAGGGCTGCAAACTATCTTCAACGCCAACTCCAAAGCGCTTGAACAGCATCAGGTCGCCACCGAAGCCCAGGAAAAAACCGTTCAGGCTGGGCAGAGACTGGCAATTGGTATCGCCTGACCCGAGCGTGCAGGAGCCAAATGCATTCAGCGAAGCCGCATTATCGATGCCGCCTCCGTTGGCGCTATCCCACGCACTTCCGAATCCGAGATTCACATCGAAAGAGGTCTGCGCGCTGCCTAACGACGCGCCAATAAACAGAAGGGCTGCCCCAGTGATGCTGCATTTAACGATCGACATATGCCCACTAGACGTGCCACTTGGATT
Source organism: Bryobacterales bacterium (assembly GCA_963781905.1). Lineage (GTDB taxonomy): Bacteria > Acidobacteriota > Terriglobia > Bryobacterales > Bryobacteraceae > Palsa-89. The sequence continues at coordinate 804,737 of CAWAHZ010000010.1, read as the reverse complement.
GAGGTTTCACGCTAACGGGATGTAACGCCTTCACGGACGCGGTTCAGAATCCGCCTTGCGGGCGATAGCCCGGCCGCGCTCGCACGCGATACTTCTTGCCGACGTCCGACACGATCTCGACATTGATTTTGCGAAAGCCCTCGTTCGGATTGGGCTGCGGATAATAAGTGATGGTGTAGCTGTTGCCAAGATCCTCGCGAATGGATTCGAACGCTTCCACCTGTTTTTGCCAGGTCTTGGCGAAATAGGCCTTGCCGCCGGTGCGCGTGGAGATGCGTTTGAAAACGTTGGTCGACATGGGGTCCTTACTCACGTCGTTGGTGGAGATGACGTAGATGGGGATGCCATCGTCTTCGGCCACGGCGCGGACGTCATCCGGGGCGATCAGGCTGGCATTGTCGGGGCCGTTCGAAAACACGATGATCACCTTCCGGCCGGGCACCTTGGCTGCGTCGCGCAGCGTGAGGAGCAGTCCGTTGTAGAGCGCGGCGTCGTCGCCCGCCACAGCTTTGCGCAGGCCAAAGATGGCGTCGTTGCGGTCGTGCGTGAGCGGAGCGGGACGCGAAAGATTACGGCTGAAGGTATAGACCGCCACCGAATCCGACTTGTCGAGGCCACGAACGAAATCCGCGATGGCGTCAGAAGCGTAAACAAATCCGCGATACATGTAATTGCTGGTGTCGAAAAGTACGAATACGTTGGTGCCGACAAACGAATCAGAGCGCACTTCGGTTGCCGCACCATCCGCCGGCGTGATTGCGCCATCCACCGACGCCACCAGCGGCCGCACTGTTCCGTTGTCCAGCACCTGCACGGGCGGCTTGTTACCTTCACCGAAGGTATTGATTTTTTGCGCGATGGCGTCTTCCGTCAGACGAAAATCGCCGGGCTTTAGTCCGTTGATGTAATGACCCTTGCTATCGGTGACCGTGAAACTCAGGACCACCATGTCCACTTTGACGCGAAAGGTTGGCCGTTCTTGCGCCAACAGAAGCAGGGAAGTTAGTAAGGCCGCGGAAGCGCCAATGAATATCCGACCATTGAGCTGCAAGACTGTCCTCCGAAAATAATTGCGATTACAAACCGCTGGATGCCGTCACACGTTTGCGCGATTTCTCGCGTGCTTCATCACCTACCAGCCGGAGCGAACGCAGCAGTGCGGGCCAATCTTCCAGATTGGTGGCGAAAATCCGCTCCACCGTCTGGCGCGTCCAATCCGGGACCAAAACATTCAGCTCCCCCGGCGATAGATATAACTGATCCGCTAAGGCGGCATAGTAGAGCAGATTCGATTCCCAACTCTCGGCCAGAATCCGGCTGGAATAACCCATCAAGGTTGGAAACGTTCGCAGGCCGAGCAATTCCGGCGAATAGGAATTCGCCAGCGTCGGCTTGGGCGTGCCGAAGGCGCGCGAGACAGCTTCGTAATTCAGCTGCTGCGGCGCTTCGGCGGCTTCCCGGCGAATTTCGGACGCGAGCGGAGTGCCGGCTTTATCGGCGGACAAAACATCTTTCGCGACCGCGAATAGTTCGGAAGGCATTACGCTGTCGAGCGCCGCCTTTACGCGGCCTTGCTCCAGCAATTCGCGCACGTGGGCCACCCGTGCCGGCATGGCGTATTGGCCGAGAGCATCCAGGACCAACTGCTTCCGATCCGCATTCACGGCGGCTTCGGCCACCAGCGTCTCGCCGTAATCCATATGCAGCGCCACCCAGTGCAGTTGGCCGGGCGTAACGTTCCACCAGCGTGGAATGGTGGCGGTGAGAAGGAGCTGCGGCACCAGGTCTCCCCATATCAGCGCCTGCTCGCGCGATGGGATCAGGAAGTTTTGCTCGGCCTCGGCCAGCGCGTAAGGCAGGCTGACCATGGACCCCACCAGCTTTCCTCCGGCGCTCGATGGCCAACCGCTGCCCAGCACTTCTGTATCTTTCCAGGTGCTGTTCACTCCCTGTACGCCGACGAAATCGTGGCTCCGAACGAAAAGCGGATTGGTGTAGAGCACCTGCGCACCCGGCGGCGCATAGTGCACGTAATTTAACCCGATGAGGGTGTCGCGCAAAAACGGAGCCATCAAAGGCCGGATCTCATCCAGCTTCTTGGGATCGCTGCCCGCTCGATCGATGAACGCTCGCAGGGTCAGCTTTCTCTCGGCTTCAATATGTTTCTCCGGCCAGAATCCAAAGCTAAGGGCGTTTCTTTCCGAACCGCTGAGCGAGTCGCGTGGAAGTTGGATCTCGGAAATTCGCGCCGCGGTTTTGGTGATCAGCGCGTTATTGACCTTTTCGCCCTTGGCCAGGCTTTCCAACTGATCCACCAGATCGAAGATCGAAGAGAGCGAGATCAGCCGCTGCGCCTCGAAGATGCGAATCATATCCTCGACCAATTGGTTGTGCGCGTCGGAAGTATCGGGCAGCGCGGTGCCGGCCAGCAAATCGAGCATGCGATCCTGCGCGGAGCCCGCAGTGGGTGACTTGGTGGCAGCGAGCAGTGTTTGGATGCCCGCCCGGCCTCCGTCGAAAACGTCGCCTTCGTTCTTTATTTTGGCGAGCCGGGTGAGAATCGCCGCCAGCGCGCGATCCTGGTCCGCCGGCGCGATGGAGCCTTGCCGGCAGAATATCTGCCAAAGACCAACCAGAGACTGCAGCGTGCCGGCCGCGTCTGAGCGAAGAGCCAGATCGTGAATCTGGTCGACGGTATCGGCGGTGTCGAGGAATTGATTGATGGTTCCGTTCGAAACCTCGGAGACCTCCGCGAATATGGAATATTGCGCGCCGAAGGAGCGGAAATTACGCGCCAGGCGATCCGCCGTCTTAGCATCGAGCGGCGTTTGGCGGTGGCGATCCAGATCGCTCAACGCCAGGAAAATCTTCAACGGCTCATTTTCCGCCGCCTTGCGGCAAAGCCCGAAGAGCGCCTCGATTACGTCATCGGGGTCTTTCCAGTTCGCCGCGTCTTTACTTAGCTTGGCGTCGTACTTGCCGCTACCAGAGGGATGTTCAACGAACAAAGTGCGCCATACGTCCAGGCTTCCGGGTATGTGCGGCTTGCCGTTCGGATCCAGCCGCAGCCGCGTAGTCAGCAGCATCATGTCGGTGTTGGAGCGGAACACCGGGCGCGCCGGGCCAGGGCTGGTTACTTTCCCTCGGATGGCGGAATAGAATCGCTTCAAGCGCTCAGGGTCTGATAGATAATTCTGAACCGGCCCGTTCGACGGGCTATTGCTGATGCGGGCAATGGCGTCGAAATAGCTGGCCAACCAGCCGTCGTCCCGGACAATCAGGCGCTCAAAGAACGGCCCCGGTCTGTCGGGGCCCACTCCCACCAGCTCGGCCCAGGCTTTCTCCGAGCGTGCGCCGCCTGGCACCACAGCTTTGCCATTCCGAACCTGGAACATGCCGCCGTAGAAATCCAGCACGTGAGCATAAGCGCGGATTCTTTGAACCGTGGTCCCCTTGCGAAGCTCTTCGGACGCGCCCGGGTCCAGCTTTGCCAGGGCCAGATAGAGGCGGCAAAGCGCAGGATCGCCGAGAAACGCGTCGATGAACTCCACGCCCTGGCGATCTTTGCTCGAGATCCAATAATCCTGGGTGTAGATGATCGGAACTTGAGTGGGCTTGAAGTTGTACGCAAACACGCGGTTGGTGCGGAGATCCTGTTCCAGTTCGGCGAGCGGAAAGCCGGAATCGATGGTCAGAAAAGCGCGCGAGGCGTTCAAGGTTTCGAGCACCACTTCACTGCCGCATCCGCCGCGCATGCGATATCCAAGCACGCGGAGCAACTCGCCAGTCTGCGTGGAATCGCAAGTCTCGATCTTAATTATGCCGCTCGAGTCGGCCAGTTTTTCGAGCTCTCGGGCTTGGGAAAGATAGCGGACCACCAGCTTCAAATATTCGGTCTGCTCCAGCACGTCGTTACTGCCGGCAGCTTGATAACCGTTGGTCACGATATTGCGCGCCAAGGCGGGGAGCACGTCGTCAGGGGCGATTTCAGGCGCCAGGGCGGCCATGCGCGAAAAGGAACGCAGCGGACCGGGAATCGCAATGGTGACGCGCTTCTCGCTCTGGGGTGAAACGGCGGCGGGCAAATTGAAGTCGCGGCCACCCGAGCTGCGGTATTGCTCGATGTGGCGCTCTGTCGCATCCCGATCGCCGGCGATCAGATCCAGCACCACCATGCGCCGCGCGGCCAGTTCCCGCTGCTCGCCCTGGGCCACCTTCCAAACGTTTTCGTAGGCTTCACGCGCCGCGGGATCGCGATGCCGGTCGAGAAACTGAGCGTACGCCAGCTTCGCGTCCACACCGCTGGTTTGCGCCGCTCGCTGCAGGTAATCGCGCGCTTCGGCCGCGTCGCCTTTGCTTTCCATTTGCCAGGCGTGGGTGGTGAAATCGTCGGCTGCCTGGGCCACGCCAATTGAGGCCACGCCAATACCAACACCAATAAGAAAAATGAATGCCGTTAGGGTGGCTTTCATGGAGGGTTATGTTCCTTTCCCGTCCGCTTGGCTAATTACTGTACCACTGGCAACAGGAGGCGCGCTTGGACGGCCTTAGCTCAGTTTCCGCCTGACGGCGCGCGGGGTGGCGAGGTAGCATGTGAATGTGAAATCGGGCCTGAAAACCGCTGTCTTATTGCTGCTGGCCGGCGGATTGGCATCGGCTGCGCGGATTCCATCGGGTGCTCAAATCCAGATCCGGCTCGCGACTGAGATCAACACCTCCACGTCGAAAGTGGGCGATCCATTTCAAGCGTTGGTAATCGCGCCGGTGGTGGTGGATGGCCGCGTTGCGATGGCGGCGGGATCCACGCTCGCCGGGCACATCAAAGAAGTGACGGCGGCTGTCAATCCGGACGATCAGGCGGTGTTGGCGCTGGCCTTCGACGACATTCACGATTCGAGCGGGACGAAGACCAGCATCGCGGCCAAGCTATCCGGCATCGACGATTCACGCGAGAAGCTGGACGCTGACGGGCGCATTCAGGGCATCGTCGCATCCAAAACCGGATCAGGGCGGCTGGATCAAGGGATCAATAAGGTTGCCGAGAAGTATCCGTCCTTTGCTGAACTCCTGGGAACCGTGAAGCAGGCCGTGCTGAAGCCCACCGACGCCAACATCGACTACAAAGCCGGCGTAGAAATGACCATCGAGCTGACGAAACCGCTGGAATGGACTGGCGCCGTCAATATGCCGGACATCGCCGCGATTGAGCCGCAGGACCAGCTCTTTCGTCTGGTGAACAGCGAGCCCTTTCGGACCGCCACCCAGAAGGATCAAAGCCCGTCCGACATTACCAGCCTGATGTTTCTCGCAAGCCGTCAGCAGATTGAGGATGCGTTTCAGAAGGCCGGCTGGTCGCCCGCGGCGAAGTTGAACGATCAATCCAAGCTCGAAACGTTCCGCGCCATGGCGGAGATGCGCGGCTATCAGGAGGCGCCTGTTTCGATATTGCTGTTGGACGGCCGTGCTCCCGATCTGGTGTTTGAAAAACTGAACGATACCTTCGCGGCGCGGCATCATGTCCGAATCTGGCAGCGGCCGGGCGGATTCTCGGGGAAGGGCATCTGGGTGTGCTCGGCGACGCATGACACCGGGATCAGCTTTTCCGATGTGAATCGCACGTTTATCCACAAAATCGATCCGCGGATCGACCTGGAGCGCGCCAAGGTGGTGAACGATCTGGTGTTCACTGGATTGGTGCGGGGGCTCTCGCTGGTGGAGCGTGGCGGCCTGCCACCGGACTTGTTCAACGCGACTGGTGACGCCCTAAAGACCGACGGAAGCATGGCCGTGGTTGGTTTCTAGGAAGGCGCACGGGCCACAGTTTTGTGAGGTCCGCAGCTCGTGCGCTTCTGCCATCACCCAAGGCAAGATTACGGCATGCATTGGCTGGCCGCGGCACGGCAAATTTTCAAGTGATTGGGAAAGGAAGGAGAAATAAATGCGGGAGCGTGGCGAACGCGTGTTAGACGTCTTTGAATAACTCTTGCGCAGAGATCTCGAAATCGAATTCAGGCAGACCGAGTGCGGGGAACTGGAGCAGTCCGGCTTCGGAGTATCGGTATAAGCGCTTGAGTTCGGGGTCGACCAGCCAGACATTCGGGACGCCCCAGCGGCGATAGTCTTCCAGGCGATGCGCGAGGCTGCTGTGGCGATCGTCAGGGGAAACGATTTCGATAGCCACGAGTGGTGGCACGGTGGCATAGCGGCCTTCCGGTCGCGCTCCTCGGAATACCGCAAGATCGACAACGCGAAAACGGTGCGGCTGGATACGGACTCGAATTTCCGGCCGCAGCAAAAGCCCGAAGCGGCTAATGAGAGGCGCAAACATCAGGATCAGAAGTGCTTGAATTTCACTGTGCGTCGGCGTCGGCAAAGCTCTTTCCACCACCTCACCATCCACGTAATCCGGTTCGGGGCGGTCGTCGAGTACAAGTTCGAGGTACTCTTCCACGCCGATCTGCGACTTTGCCAGCACTGCATTCATCATACGCCCGTCCAGGCGCCCGTCCAGGTAGGAGGGCGCAGATCAAACGTCGTCACTTGAAAATGTTTGACAACCATGCTATGTCTACATACTGTGGGAGGTTGTCGCCATGGCAACAACGGTCTGGAAAGGGCACCTCACTTTCGGCCTCGTTTCTTTTCCTGTGAAGCTGTTCACCGCTGCTCGCAGCGAAGGTATCAGCTTTAACCAACTTCACAAATCCGATAACTCGCGCATCAAGCAGGTTATCTACTGCCAGGCGGAAGATAAGCCCATCCCGCGCAGCGAGATCGTCAAGGGCTACGAATACGAGAAGGACCGCTACGTGGTCATCGAGGACGAGGACATCAAGAAGATGGCGCCGTCCACGGCCAAGGTGATGGAGATCCTCGAATTCGTGAAATCCGGCGAAGTGGACCCCATCTATTTCGAGAACTCTTTCTATATGGCGCCGGATGAAGCCGGGCAGAAGCCCTACGCGCTGCTCTATGACACGCTGAAGCGCACCGGCTACGTCGGGGTGGCGAAGATCGCGATGCACAATCGGGAGCACATCGTCATCTTCCGGCCCGGCCCGCACGGCCTTCTGATGCACACCATGTACTATGCCAACGAAGTTCGCCAGGTGGAGGAATTTCGGACGGACACCGGCCTGGTGAAGGAGCAGGAGCTCAAGCTGGCCGAGATGCTGGTAGAGTCACTGGCTGCGCCCTTTGAGCCGCAGAAATATCACGACACTTATCTCGACAATCTACAGTCGCTGATCGACGCCAAGATCAAGGGCCAGGAAGTGGTGACCCCGCCGCACGCCGAGCCGGCCAAGGTGATCGACATCATGCAGGCGCTGAAGCAGAGCCTTGCGGCGGCCAAGAAACCGCCCGCTTCGGTGGAAACACTGGACGCCGAACCCGAGAAAAAAGCCGCCGGCAAAAAGAGATCGGCGCGCGGCTGACGCCTGCCGGTTATTTGCCCACCAGGTGCTGCAGATCCCGGTTGTTCTCCTGGCAGATGTATTCCATCAGTTCTTGATTGGGCGCCCAGCGCGCCGTCGTTACCACGCTCCAGGGTTTAGTGTAGTAATCGGGATCGTCGATCGTCGCTTCCAAACGCAGCGTATTCGAATCGGGCCGCGTGAATTTTTCCGTCACGTGCAGCTTCTCGCCGTGTCCGTGGCCGGCGGCATCCAGCCACGTTCTGTCGTTCATCCCGATAGTGTCCACCACCAGCGTGTCGCCTTCCCAATGGCCCACCGAATATCCCAGATAATTCGGATTGGGGTCCGCGGGTTGCTTGCGCCCATCCATCCAGATGATGCGCCACACATGCGCGCCGCCCTCATAGATGAATAGAATGCGGTCCGGCATCTGGAAAATCTCGGTCGGATACGGTGTGTACATCATGCGAGGCACGCCGGGAGGAAGACAGAAACCTTCCGGATCGTCCTTGGAGTGATTCGCGGTGCGCTCGTCGAACTCCTTTTTGCCAAGAGCAGTGAAGGGAACCACCACCGGGCCGCCGTCGGGCGCCCGCCCCTGCTTCTGCATGTCGATGATGTAGGGCACTTGCCACATACCCTTCGCTAAGCCGCCGAAATCTGGTTTTCCGGCATTGACGCCGTAGAACGGATTGTCGGGAAGCCTGGGGGCTGGACCGGCCGGTGGACCGGGAGGCTGCCTTCGGAATCCATTCGGCGCGCGGCCGCCCTCCACCCCGCCTGTTGCGCCCGGACGGGGAGCGGGGGCCGGCCCTTCTTGGCCCAACGCCGGAATGATCGGCAATGCGGCTATCAGTGCCAGTGATGCCAACGAAGCAGAAAATTGATATGTCACTCTTGAAATCTTCCCGCATTCCGTGGGTGGGAAGCAAGCCCGTGCGGTCGGCCGGCCCTAATTGCTACCCGACGTGGTTACGGGCGTCGCCACGGGAGCGGGGACTTCGTGGGTGGCTCCCAGCGTGACCAGCGTGTGGCCATCCAGGGTATTGAAGATTTCGAGTGTGCCAATCAACTTGCAGACCGCTGTGACCGGGGTTGTCGACGGAGGCGGAACCGGCGGGATGGTGACGGTGGCGCGAATCTGTTTGCGGGCGTTCACAGCCAAATTCAGATCCAGGATGGAATCGATCACAAGGGGCTGGCTGGTGCCCGGCGACACGTTGACGATTTTCGTCTTCAATACCGTTCCGTTGTCGGCCACGAATGCGAGCAGCGCGGAGCAGGTGGCGCCTGTTGTCCCGGCCGGAGCGATACCTGGATTGAGCGCATTCAATTGCGCCGTTTGACCTTCGGCGATACCAACCATTCCTGTGGTGCGCGTCACTTGGACCGGTGGTGTGACATTGGTTTGCGCATAGAGCCCAACGGCGGCCAGCGCGAAGACACAAATCCTCTGTGCGTGTTGGAACATGGTTTTCACTCCTTCGTGAGGTACGGAAGCGCTAATCGCGTCTCCATTTCTGCAAACCCAGTGAGGAAGTGAAAGTTCCGCCGCGATTCTTGTTCGCTATTTAGCCGGCGGTGCGGCTTTGGTGGCCACATCCCAGTGCTCGGCGATTTTGCCGTTGTCGATGCGGAACATGTCGAACCAGGTGGTGGTGTACTTTTGTCCCTTGTTCACGGGATCGTCCATCTCGCGCACGAACGATAGTGTCACGAAGTTACCTTCTGCTTGAATCGCCACCAGGCCGGGAACCGTGTTTTGCACCGGCATGGGTCCACCGAGCTTGGTGAAATATGCCTTGAAACCCACAATGCCGGTGTCGGCGTTGGGATTGTGCTGGATGTAATCGTCCTTCATGTACTTGCCGGCTTCGTCCAGGTGGCGCGCGCGGAGGATGACGCGGAAAAAGTCATAAGCCAGCTTCTTGTTGGCGGCCAGCTTGGGATCGTTGCTCTTGAGCAGCGCAGCCTGGTCGGGCGCGGGAGTAACCGGGAGCGCGGCGAAAACGGGCGCAGCGAACAGAGCGAGCGATAGGGCGCAATCGAGTCGAGTCATACGAGAGATTCTATGCAATTGAAAAGGGATTGACAAATGGCTCGGGTTGGCCTAACATGTCGGTATGCGACATGTCGTACCGCAACAAACTGTAGAGGCCAAGCCGCTCACCGAGCCGGTGCTGTTAATCCTGACCAGCCTGGCTGCTCATCCCCGGCACGGCTACGCGTTGATCAAGGACATCGAATTGTTGAGCTCCGGCCGGGTGCGGATGAGCACCGGCACGCTGTTCGGGGCTTTGCGGCGATTGCTCGAAGATGGGTGGATCGAGCGCTTCGAGCAGGAAGATACCGCTCGTCAGAAGCAAGCCTACCGGCTGACCGCGATTGGCCGCAGACAGTTGCAGTTCGAACTGCAGCGTATGAAAGAATTGACGCGTGCGGGTTTTGCGAGGTTGAAAGCGAGCGAGGCGTTATGAGACGCGCTTATCGATTCTGCTTGCTCCTCTATCCGCGCGGGCATCGCGATCAGTTTGCCGAAGAGATGCTGGATGTTTTTGACGAAGCGTCCGGCGAGCACCGCGAGCACGGGCGGAGCTGGTACGTTCGCTTCGCGTTGGCGGAATTTAGCGGTTTGATTGCGGGCGCAGCAGAGGCTTGGCTGGCTCCGCAACCGGCCCCGGAAGTTCGAACCGCGCGCTCGTCTTATCTGCCCCAGGAACTGCTGGACGCTCAACAGCGCGTGGATGCGAACATCGCGGCCATGGTCCACGCCATCGCCAATCATCAGTTCGAACGGGCGCGATTTCTCTCCAATCAGGAACGCGAAGCGCGCGAGAACCTGCGCGTGTTGCGCGAGAAGTACGGAGACGAATACGGAATGAGTTTCTAGCTTCCCGCCGCCGTCTGAGCTGGAAACGCGCGCAGCAATTCTTCGGCATAGATCGCCCCGGCAGGCGTTTCTTCGTGTTTGAAGAAGACGTAGACGTCGTGGCCCGATTCGAGCATCTCCTGAACGCGCTCGGCGATCTCTTTGCGATCTTCGGGCGAATATTCGGGCATCCGCAATCGCGAATAGACAAACCCCGACGTGATTACCTTCGGAATGGTCAGCTTCTCCGATTCAGCCAGACACAGCGCCACACCGTGCTTTTCGAGCAAGCCATATACACCGTCGTTCAGCCACGAAGCGTGGCGAAACTCAAAAGCACAGCGGATGTCGCGCGGCAAAGTGGCAAGAAAATCCGACAAAAGCGCTTCATCGCACTTGAGCGCGGGCGGAAGCTGAAATAGCACCGGTCCCAGCCGCCGCGCGGTCCGCAGCGGATCGATGGCCTTAAAGAACACCTCGGTAAAATCCGACGGCTTCAACCGTAGAATGTGCGTGATGCGCATGTGCGCCTTTAGCGGGAACGCGAAGCCGGTTCGCGTATCGGTGACCCAGTTTTCGAGCGTCGAAGCGGACGGAAGCCGCCGGAATGTGTAGTTAACTTCCACCGCGTTCAGGCGTGTCGCGTAGTAGTTCAGGAACTTCTTGGACGCGAGTTTCTCCGGGTAGAACTCGGGCTTCCAACTGGGGTAAGCGAATCCGGAAGTTCCTGAATAAAGGTTTGGCATCAATTAAAGTTTTGGCATCAAAGGCTCAGAATGGTGGCATCCCGTGGCGCTGCTGCTGCATCCCATACAATAGTTTAAACATCAGTGATTCCGCAAAAGGCTCCTCAAAAACGATCGTCCGAGCGCCTTCGCGAGTTGTGGCCGGACATCCGCGAAATGATGCGGCCGCGCCGCAAGGTGCTGGCCATCGGCTTCGTGCTCATGGCGATCAGCAAAGTATGCGGTCTGGTGCTGCCGATATCGTCTAAATACCTGATCGACAATGTCATCGGCAAGCGCCAACTGTCGCTATTGGTTCCCCTGGTGCTGGCCGTTCTGGCCGCTACCATCATACAAGGCGTCACCGGTTTCGCCATCACGCAGCTGGTTTCGAAGGCCGGTCAGCGCTTGATCGCCGAATTGCGCGCCAAAGTGCAATCCCACATTGGCCGTCTGCCCGTCGCATACTTCGACGCGAATAAGACGGGCACGCTGGTCTCGCGCATCATGACTGACGTGGACGGTATCCGCAACCTGCTGGGCACCGGCTTGATTGAATTCGCGGGTGGTCTGCTGACCGCCGTGCTCGCGCTTGGTTGGCTGCTGCACCTGAGTGTGTTGCTGACGGGTATCGCGCTGGTGATCATCGTCGCATTCGCCTTAACCCTCCGCAAAGCCTTCGCCACTATCCGGCCGATATTTCGCGAGCGCGGCAAGATCAACGCCGAGGTGACGGGACGGCTCACTGAATCGCTCGGCGGCGTGCGAGTGATCAAGGGCTACCATGCCGAAGCGCGCGAGGAGGCGGTGTTCGAAAGCGGCGTCGAGCGGCTGCTCAACAATATCCTCAAGAGCCTCACCGCCACTTCGTTCATGAGTCTTTCCGCCACGGTCCTGATGGGCGTCGTCGGGGCAATTATCATGTACGTGGGAGCGCGCCAGATCAACGCGAAAGTCATGACGCTCGGCGATTTCGTTAACTTTACCGCATTGCTCGCGTTCTTAATCGCTCCCATGTTCCAGCTGGTCAACATCGGAACGCAGCTCACCGAAGCGCTGGCCGGATTGGAGCGCACGCGGGAAGTGCTGCGCGAGCGGCCCGAGGATCAAGACCCCCGCCGCGTGGTTTCTCTCGCGCCCATAAACGGTCAAGTCATTTTCGATGGTGTGGATTTCTCTTATGACACCGGCAAGGAGGTGTTGCACGAGATTTCATTCCGCTCCGAGCCAGGCACCGTGACGGCGTTGGTGGGCCCATCGGGTTCCGGCAAATCCACCATCATTGGATTGATCGCCGCGTTTCACGGCCCGCAATCTGGAACGGTACTGGTAGACGGCGTCGATCTATCCACAGTCCGCCTGGATTCCTACCGCACGCAGCTCGGCGTGGTGCTGCAGGAAACGTTCCTGTTTGATGGAACCATCTGGGAGAACGTTGCCTTTGCCCGGCCCAATGCCAGCAAGGAGCAAATTCTGGAAGCGTGCCGCATTGCGCGCGTGGATGAATTCGCCGAAGGGTTCGAGAAACAATACGACACCATCGTCGGCGAGCGCGGCGTGAAGCTTTCGGGCGGCCAGCGCCAACGAGTTTCCATTGCACGCGCGCTGCTGGCCGATCCGCGCATCTTGATTCTGGATGAAGCCACTTCGAACCTGGACTCCGAATCCGAGGGCATGATCCAGGAGGGCTTGCGCGCCTTGATGCAGGGCCGCACCACCTTTGTGATCGCGCACCGGCTGTCCACCATCCGCCGTGCCGATCAGATTCTGGTGGTTGAAACCGGGCGTATCGTCGAGCGCGGCACGCACGCCGAGTTGTACACTGCACGCGGCCGTTACTACGATTTGTATACCAAGCAGCATGGCATTGAAGCGAACCTGTTTCTTGCCCCTGGTGAAGGCGACGATGGAAGCGCAATGGACGGAGCGGTCAGTGTGGCTGGAGGGTCTGGTGGCAACGTAGTGGCGGACGCGATGCGCATGTTGCGGGGTTAGAGAAAGTGGACAAGCGGGGCTAACTCTTGTGGCGGATGGCCCCATCCAGGCTGAAGGCGCCCGGTCCGGCAGTGACAAGATACAAAAAAATGAAGCAGTACAGCACCGTGATCTCCCCGTTGTTCAGCAGGGGATAAAGCCAGGGCCCCAAATGGATATGCACCATGAAATAGGCCACCGCCATTTCGCCGCACAGAATAAACGCCACGGGCCGCGTGAACAGGCCGAGAATGATGAGTGGACCGCCGATGATTTCGAGTACACCCGGCGAACCACAGCATCGAAAATGCAGCCGCGGCATGGCCGCCTAATCCGCCCAGCGCGCCGAACTTCTGCGCCCCATGCAGGGTGAAGGTGAAGCCCGCGACAATGCGCATCAGCGCAAGGGCGTGAGAGTTGAACGAAGAAGCTGCTTTGGCCATGCTTTCTATAAGACCGCGTGAGATGGCTGTTCGTCAAACGCTCATAGGGCAAATAGTCAGGGTACGCCTCGTACTAGAAGTTCTGAACCTGCCGTGGCGATCTGGTAGCTGAAAGCCGGCCAAATGCATTGACCCGCGATGGATTCCATCGTACGCTAGGCTGTTCCGAAGATTAGCTCTCAGGTGAACCATCTTGATTCGTCCACGCACGACTATATTCATAGGCCTTTTCTGGCTGTTTTCCTTGTTTTTCTGCAGTCTGGCATGCGGCCAAACCAACGCGCTTAAAATTACCCAACCAGCGACATCCAACGGCCGGACCATTGTCACCACGGATCCCGCCATCTCTTTTGAAGGGACCCTGGCCTGGTCAGGCGGAGACAGGCGCGTTTTATGGGAGAACAACCGGGGATTCAGCGATCTGGCTGCGGTCAGTTTGGCGGACGATGGCAAGACCATTCTTTGGAGCTCGAACACGCAGGTCCCTTTGCGTCCAGGGATCAACCATGTGCGGATCAAAGCGCTGGGCCAGCCTGGCGGGGCCGCTTCGGTGAACATCTTCTACACGCCGCAAACACCAGAGCCGGCTTCCGAGCTTCGGACAACCATCTTCCATGGACAAAAGGTTACGTACGAGGTGAGAAACGGGCTGGCGATTTATCAGAGCGATATCGTCCTCGGCAAAGCCGTTGACGTGGCAGCGAGCGCGGCTCACGGTCCTGCGGTAGCGTCCGCGCATAGCGCCAAGGGTGTGCATCCGGATTCATTGACCATCACCCCGAATTTCTTATCTGCCACAGGATTGTGGCCTGTGGTGAATGGCATCGTCCGGGTGCCGTACACCAATCCGTCGGGCATCAATGCGACCAACGTGAATGCCGCCATTGCGGAGTCCAACACACAACTGGCGGGAATTGTTCAATGGGTTCCGGCCCTGGCCAGCGACGTCAATCTGGTTGAGTTCGATTTCACCTCGGGTGGTAATGGCTCCTGCGAGGCCCTGGCTGGCATGCAGGGAGGCACACAAAGTATTGGCGGATCGGGAAATTGCACCACGACCACGATCCTGCACGAGATGGGACATGCGCTGGGTCTCTACCATGAGCAGTCGCGCGGCGACCGAAACGCGTACGTGAACTTCATGGAGCAGAATGTCGACAAGCCCAACATCGGCAATTTCGACCTCAGCGTTCCCACGGTCGAGTCCGGTCTTTACAACTACGCCTCCATCATGGAGTACGGGCCATTCGGGTTCAATAAGGATGGTGTCTCGCCAACTCTCGAGACGCTTCCGGCCGGCATGGTGCTTGGCACTCCCTTGCCCCAATACACGACGGGCGACCTGGACGGAATCATGCGCCTTTATGCGCATGCGCCTGCTTCCGTCACTGTCGACACCAATCCCACCGGATTGCAGGTGAGCGTGGACGGCACAACGTGCACGGCTCCCTGTGTCTTCACCAGTTGGACCATCGGTTCCCAGCACACGCTCAGCGTGCCCCTGAATGGGAGCAGTCAAACGCTGCAGACGCTCAGCGGCGAGAACTATATTTTCGGGCGCTGGAATTCCGCTCTGACCGCCGGAACGGTGCCCGCGAATGGGGGCTGTCCGTCGACGGGTTGCTCGGTGGTGGTAACGAACTCAGCCGGGAACGGCACGCTGCTAAGCCCGACCACGTCGCCCGCGATCACGAATTATCTTGCCAGCTTTATTCCCGTCCATCCTTATAGTCCGGCGGTGTCGCCATCCGGCGATGCCACCATCACACCGTCGCCTGCGCCAGACGCTAGTCTGACCATCAACGGTGCACCCACCTATCTGGATCGTCAGTTGGTCACGCTCACCGTAACTCCGAAATCGGGACTTAGCTTTTACGATTGGTTCCCCTCGCCATTCTTCAATATCTACTTAAATCCCGTTTCCGTTTATCTGACTGATGATTTGAATACCGTAACGGCAGGGTTAGTTTCCGACGCGGTGACCACCATCACGGCCGCTTCGCCAGACGTGAGCGCTCAGGGCATTTTCCCGGGCTTCGCGATCGGGGTTACGGACGGCAACGGGAACTATTCCGCGGTGAATACGCCCGTGAATTTCGATGCGAGCGTGAATGGGTCGGGCTTCGCTTCCGGAAAGACGGTGACCTTCTCCAGCGTGAAGTCGCAATCGCCGGTGACCACCAATATCAGCTACGCGTTTAACAACTGGACGGGCGGAGGGACGCCGAGCGGAGATAATCTCAGCGTGATCGTGGGCGCCTCCGGCCAGGCTGCCTATACCGCGAACTATACACCCAGCTTCCGTTCCATCGTGGAACCATCGCTCTATTGCGATCCCTCGTTCCCTAACAACGAGCTGGGAGTGACAGCCGCGCCAGCCGGAACGAATTCCATAGGCACGAATGGAAATTTGGACGCGTTCTTCGGCGATGGAACAGTCACCTTCACTGCGCTCACCAGCACCTCGGCTGGGAACAGCGGGCTGAGTTTCGTAGGCTGGTCGCAGGATTTGTCCGGCGTCACGAATCCGCTTCCATATTCGGTAACAGGGCAGATCTTGGGCACGGCGAATTTCAATGTCGCGGGCGCGGCGCCCATGACGGTTACGGGAATTTCTCCCGCTACTCCCACGGTGACCACAACACCCGTGAACCTTACCATCAACGGAACGGGATTCAGCCCGTCGTCCCTGTACACCTATTACGTCAACCCCGCCACCGGCATCGGTTTTTACCGCAACAATATCTCCGCCACTTCCACGCAAGTGGTGATCGAATTATGCGGAGCCGGCGCGGGATGCGCCGGCGGTGAGCCGTCCACTTACGGCGGCGATATCCCAACGGCGGGTTATTACCAGGTTGTCGTTCTCAACGCTGTCACTTCCGGCTGCAATCCCAGCGTGATATACACCTTCCCTGTCGCTAACTCGGCAGGTCCCCCGGTGCTCTCCATTGCTAAATCGCACACTGGGAATTTCAGTCCGGGACAGCAGAATGCCACGTATACGGTCTCGGTGAGCAACACGGGAACCGGTTCGACCGTCGATCCTGTGACGGTGACAGAAGCCGTGCCTCCAGGCGAAACATTGGTCTCCATGTCGGGATCGGGATGGACTTGCGGCGCCAACACCTGTACCCGATCGGACGCGCTCAACGCCGGATTAAGCTATGGCGCGATCACGGTAACCGTCGACGTGGCTACCAATGCCACTTCGCCCCAGGTCAATTCGGTGACGGTAAGCGGAGGCGGGGCTGGTTCGGCGACGGCTACCGATTCAACCACGATAGTATCTATGGTCCCGGTACCGAACGTAGTGGGCGATACGCAATCAGCCGCATCGACGGCCATCACTGGCGCAGGGCTGGTGGTTGGCAGCGTCACAACGGCTTCCAGCAGCACCGTGGCCTCCGGAGATGTCATCAGCGAGAGCCCAGCAGCGGGGACTTCGGTAGTTACGGGTTCAGCGGTGAATCTGGTGGTCTCGGTTGGCCCTCCCACTGTCGTTTCTCTCTCGCCAAACACCGGGATGGGCCTCATGCAGACGTTCACCGCGGTCTACTCTGACCCAGACGGAGAATCCGATCTGAGCAGCGTGATCCTGCTCTTCAATACGTCGGCCAAGCTGAGCGGCGCTTGCGCTGTGGTTTACACGCCGCCGACCAATAAAATGTACCTCTACAACAATGCGGGAACGGCCCTGTTGACGCCGGCGGTGGTTCCAGGCTCCTCGACATCCATATCGAATAGCCAGTGCACATTGACCGGGACGGGATCTTCCTTCAGCAAGTCGGGCAACAAGCTGACGTTGAATGCGGTGCTCACTTTCACCGGTACTTTCCTCGGCCAGAAGAACGTGTACCTGCTGGCAGCGTCAAAGACAGCGAATAGCGGTTATGTTCTGAAAGGCACCTGGACGCCTTCCTCGGCCGGGCCGCCCACCGTGGTGTCGCTCTCGCCCACTTCGGGCAGCGGCCTGAACAAGACCTTCACGGCGGTCTTCTCCGATCCAAACGGAGTACCTGACCTGAAGAGCGTCAGCATTCTGTTGAATACCTCGGTGAAGCTGGCGAGCGGCTGCGTTGTGATCTACGAACCTGCCAGCAATAAGATGTTTCTCTATAACAATGCGGGCACGGCGCTGTTATCCCCGGGAGTGACGCCAGGCTCTTCAAGCTCGGTATCGAACAGCCAGTGCACGGTATTGGGGACAGGCTCTTCGTTCAGCATCTTGGGCAACGATCTGACGCTCAGTGTCGCGCTCAGTTTCACCAGCACGTTCACTGGCAAGCAGGACGTGTTCCTCGCGGCCACCGGAGAAACCGCGAAGAGCGGCTATGTGGGGAAGGGAATTTGGACCCCTTAACAAGTTCGTAGCACCGGCGCCGCGCTATTCGCCGCTTTGCTGCAGCAGCTTGGCCACCAGCGCCGTCCACCCGGTTTGATGGCTGGCCCCAAGCCCTGCGCCGTTGTCCCCGTGGAAATACTCGTAAAAGAGAATATGATCGCGGAAAAACGGATCGGACTGGAATTTTTCCGCGCCGCCGAATGCCGGACGCCGTCCTTGCTGGTCGCGCAGGAATAGATGCGACAGCCGGCGTGACAGTTCGCCCGCCACCGCGGCCAGATTCATCATTCGGCCTGAGCCGGTAGGAAATTCCACCTGCATAGAGTCGCCGAAATAATGATGGAAGCGCTGCAGCGATTCGATCATCAGGTAGTTCACCGGAAACCAAACCGGTCCGCGCCAGTTGGAGTTACCACCGAAGAGATTGGTGGTGGATTCCGCCGGCTCGTAATTCACGCTGTACTCCTGTCCGTCCGCTTTCAAAACGAACGGATGATCCAGATGAACGCGCGAGATCCCGCGAATTCCATACGGCGAGAGAAATTCGTTTTCATCCAGCATGATTTGCAGGATGCGCTGCAGCCGGGAAGGCTGCACCAGAGATAGCAACGTGCGCTCGTCCTGTCCAGGCCGGGTGATGGACGCGATGTTCAAGCACAGATCCGGACGATGCTTGATGAACCACAGCATGCGGCGCTTGAAACCGGGCATACGGTCCAACGCATCTGCGTCGAGCGTGGTGACCGCGAACAGCGGAATCAGCCCCACCAGCGATCGCACCTTCATGGGGATCTTGCGGCCATCGGGCATCTGTAGCCGGTCGTAGAAGAAGCCGTCTTCTTCATTCCACAGCCCGCCGCCACCCAAGCGGTTCATGGCGCTCGCGATGTAGAGAAAATGCTCGAAGAACTTGCTCGCGATATCCTCGTAGCTCTTGTCGTGCGGCGTCAACTCGATCGCGATCCGCAGCATGGTCAGGCAGTACATGCCCATCCAGGCGGTGCCGTCGGCCTGCTCAATATAGCCGCCGGTGGGAAGCGGCTTGCTGCGATCGAAAACGCCGATATTATCCAGACCGAGAAAACCGCCTTCGAAGATGTTGTTGCCCTGCGAGTCCTTGCGGTTCACCCACCAGGTAAAGTTCATCAGCAGCTTGTGAAATGCCGATTCCAGGAACTCCGGGTCCGGTTTGCCGCTCAGCTTCCGATCGATCTGGTACACGCGCCAGCAAGCCCAGGGATGCACCGGCGGATTCACGTCGCTGAACTCCCATTCATAGGCGGGAAGCTGGCCGTTGGGCGATTGATACCATTCGCGCAGCAGCAGTGAAAGCTGTTGCTTGGCGAAGTCTGGGTCCACCATGGCCATGGGGATGGTGTGAAACGCCAGATCCCAGGCCGCGAACCACGGGTACTCCCACTTATCGGGCATGGAGAGCACGTCGTCGTTGTAGACGTGAATCCAGTTGCGGTTGCGTCCCAGCAGCCGCTCGGCGGGCGGCGGGGGCATGGCTGGGTCGCCCTTCAGCCACTGTTCCACCACGTAATGATAGAACTGCTTGCTCCATAGCAGACCGGCGAAGGCCTGGCGTTGCACCATGCGCGCGTCGTCGGACAAGCTGAGCGGCGCGAAACCATAAAACTCGTTCGCCTCTTCGATCCGATCGAGAAACACCTGATCGAAATCTGATTGGGACAGGTCACTTGTTTGCGAGCCTGCCTGCGAGCTTGCCTGCGAACTGGCCTCGGAACCTGAGTACAAGCGGAAATGCAGCACCTTCGATCCGCCGGGCTCCAGCTCCATGCGATACACGCCGCAGGCCTTGGTGCCCGTTTCATCGGGGTTCACCGCATTCTCGCCGCCCTGCACCAGATAGCGATGAAAGGAATCCTTGTTGTATAGTTGCCCGCTGGAATATCCCCACATCCGCATGGTGTTGCTCTCGTTTTCGGCGAATAGCATTTGCGGGGCATCTTCCATCCAAAGTTTAAAGTCGCCGAGCGATTGTTCGTGGATGCCGATGGTGTGGGAGTCAAAGCGCGACAATTCCGGACGCGGTGTGCCGTAGCCCCAGCTCCACGTGTTGCGGAACCAGACGGTGGGCAGCAGATGCAGGGCCGCCGTGGACGGTCCACGGTTGATTATGGTGGCGCGCACCAGAATATCGTCGACTTCTTTCTTTGCGTATTCGATGAAGATGTCGAAATAGCGGTTCTCGTCAAAGATGCCGGTATCGATCAGCTCGTATTCGCTTTCCGAGCGCTGCCGCTCGCGGTTGGTGGCCGCGAGGTCCGCATAAGGGAACGGCGACTGCGGATATTTGTACAGAGCCTTCATATAGGAGTGCGTGGGCGTGGAGTCCAGGTAATAGTAGTATTCCTTGACATCCTCGCCGTGATTGCCCTCCGGGCCCGAGACTCCATACAGGCGCTCCTTCAGGATCGGATCCACTCCGTTCCAGAAGGCGAAGGCGAAACACAGGCGCTGGTGATTGTCGCAGATGCCGGCGATGCCGTCCTCGGTCCAGCGATAAGCGCGCGAGCGAGCGTGATCGTGTGTGAAATAATCCCACGCCGTGCCTTCGGCGCTATAGTCTTCGCGCGGATTGCCCCACGATCGTTCCGACAGGTAGGGGCCCCAGCGTCTCCAGTGCGACGTCCTGCTTCTAGCTTGGAGCAGGCGATTTCGTTCAGCGTGCATCTTCTTTATGGAACCACAGTGGCGCGAGTCTGCACGCTAGGGCTCAATCACTTACTCGGCTGCTCGAAGCCAGATCATTAGCCTCGGTTCCGTCAAGGTTGCTAGCGCCGCCAGGACTTGACACGGACCGCCGCGAGATGAAAGAACAGTATCACCATGCTCATTTCGCGTGCGGCGCTGGCCGCGTCCTGGTGTATTGCCGTCGTTTTAACCGGCTGCAGGCCTAGTTCGGATTTCAACGAAGACGTGGCGAAAAACACCATTGAGAGCGCCCCGGTTAAACTGGAGGGCGAACAGGTGACCTTTACCGACCAGCAGATTCAATGTGGCACGCGCGGCGAATACTGGGATACTCCCGTATCGCTTTCTCCCGATCATTCCACCGCCCATTTAACGGACAAGGGACGGAATCTCAAATTCAACGACGACGTCGTCATGCAGGACTCCACTTCGCACGTGCCCTATGTGCAAGTGCGTGGCGACTTCCCGCTGCAAGTGGACAGCATCACGTCCATCAAGGACGGCGAGGACAAGACCACCAAACTGGCGGAGGCCAAGGTAGGGGTCAAGATCGACGATGCGTGTTTTCAAAGTCCGTTGCCGCTCATGGGCGTCAAGCACGGCAATTTCAGCTCGGATTCGCCGGTGGTGTTTCGCTTGCATTTCGACGAATCCGGCTGGCATGTGAGCGGCATCGTTCACTAGGCTGAACGCGAAACCACGGGAGGTTCAGGCCAGCGCTTTTCCGTACAGCACCAGCAATCGGCCCCAGGCCTTCTCCGCCTGTTCCTGGTTGTAGACGGTGGTGTCTGGCGGGCACCAGCCATGTGCTGCGGGGTAGACTTCGACCTCCGCGGGCAAGTTGGCCTTCGCGAACGTTTCCTTGAGAACGACCTTATCGTTGGGCGCTTTGTCATCGTCACTGGCGGCGACTGCAATGAGAAACTGAGCGTGTGTCCTGGCCGCCTCGAGATGCGGGCTGTTCGGCATGGTGGTAACCAGCCCGCCGCCATGGAAGGTGGCGACTGCGCCGACGCGATCGGACATCGCAGCCGCCGTTCGAAACGCCATCGGGCCGCCCATGCAATAACCTTGAGTGCCCATTTTCCGATTCTTCGCAACCGACGATTGCTGGTCCAGCCAGCCGATGAACGCCTTCGCATCCGTCATGTGCGTGGTCTCGTTCAGAGCCTGCGCGAGAGGTATCAACTCGGGGATCGGGGTTGCCGCGCCCTTGTCCGCGGTCGGCGCCTTCTTGACCCGATAGAACGGATTCACCACTAGCACCGAATAGCCCGATTCAGCCAGCCGTTTGCCCATCTGGCGGAAGGCAGGCCGCAAGCCGAAGATATCCGGCCACATCAGAACGCCTGGGGCAGTGCCGCTGGCCGGATGCACGAAGTAGCAGTCCGCGGTGCCGTCCGGCGTCTTTACGTTCACGTCCGATTCGGCCACTGCAACCGCGTTGGCCACTTGCGGCAGCAGCATGGCTACGCCCGCTCCCAACATCATGCCGAATTGCTTTCGCGTCACTAAACCGAGAGCCTCGTATCGCTGCCGGTCTTCCTCAAAATGATCCTGATCGCACATGTTCGCTCCTTATCAATATCGGTGCCTGGGCCGGGTATTTCGGCGGGCGTACTTGATAGTTTATATCCACTCGGAGAGGAACGGCGAGAGTTTTTACTTCACTCCCGCGATTGGCGCGCCACAGGCCCTCCGCACAACGCCCAGGCGTGCGATCCTGAAATAACAGTGGTTGGATTGCGAATATTCAGCGGGATTATTCCGGTCGCGATTCTGCTTGGCTCCACGCTCGGGCGCGCCGACCCGCCGACCATTCCCGCGATTTCAGGAACGGTTGTGGATGCGCTCACAGGCAAACCGATCGCCGGTGTGGATGTCACGCTGCGCGCGACGCTACTGGCGGGAAGTTTCGGCGATAACGGTCCCGAACCGCTGCGCCGGGAAAGCCGGACCACGTCCGCGTCAGGCGAATTCTATTTCCCAGAGCAAGCCGAGCCCAAGGCCTCCGGCCTACTCGTCAGCATCAGCGAGGTTTCGCTGTCGGTGAACGGCGGGGGAGGCCTCTCTCCGTTCCCCGGAGACAAGTCCCGGTTCGTCCAGTTGCGCGTCGGGGCTTACTTTCCGATGTCCGTCCAATTTCTCCGCGATTGTGATTACGAATGGACGGCTACATGCATGAGCGTTTCTCCGATGGCCAGAGTGCGAATCGCACTAATTCCTGTTCTTGACGATCCGGTGCAATGCGGGAAGATTCACGATCCCGAGATCCAGGAAAGCTGCCGCCAACTGAACAGCTATCGGGCCGCCTTCCTCCATCTGGATACGATCGCGCAGCTGCGCGCAGCCAAGAGGCTATGCGAGAGCGTCGACCAGGGACGCCTTTCCCAATCCTGTCTCGATCAGTTACATACGAGTGCCCGGCGCACGGCCGCACCGCAAGGCACCCTGACGACGCCACCCGAAATGGATGCCCCCGATAAGATACTGATTGTTACGCCCGTCGCCGGACTGATCGCGGGTTCGCCCGCCCTCGTGGCACTCGACGCGTTCGATGAAACCGCCGCGTACCAAGCCAGTTACAGTTCGGCGACAGACCGGGGCCTGGATCCGATTTCCGCGATTGTTTATGTATCGAACAAAGAGCAGGCCAGGAAAGAGATCGCCGCTTGGATGGCGTCCAATGTCGGGTTTCCCCCAGGTTCTGAAAAGACCGAAGTGATCGACGGTCACCAGGTTACCAGGGTGGAACGCGACACAACGTTGATCGTGGCGTGGAGCAGCGGAACGAGAATCATTAAGCTCGAATTCAACCGGTATGCTGGGGCGCCGCGATTCGCTCGCGCAGTGGAGGCCGCGGCGCAGGGCTGGCCGGAGCTCATTCGATCCTACCTTCGGAAATACCCGCCAGAAAATTGAAACGCTAACGCGCATCTTGTTCCAGCCGCGTCAGGTTTACTTTCTTGTAGATATAGTTTCCTTCGATAAAATCGAAGCCGTCTCCGAGGCAGGCGTCGAAAATCTTCTCATAGAATGGGCGCTGCGCGTATTCTTCCCTGCTTACCCGCAGTCCGGCGACGGGAAGGTCCCCCAGTTTCACTTCCGTGTCCGATGGCCAATACAAGCTGCGGGTGCCGGCCACGTTCGTGCACCCCGGATTGAATCCCAATTCGGACGGCTTCACAAACGCGTCTGCGGGGGGCTTTATTTCCTGGATTCGGAGTGTATAAAGCGTTCCAGCGCGTTCACCTGGGCCAGACCTATCCCTGGTCACCAGATACAGCTTGGATCCCCCGCGGACGTAGGCGTCGGGAACCTGCGATCCCGGAGCCGGGGGCACCTGCGGAATTTTATCCAGGAAATCCTGCGGCAAACGTTGTTCGAACGCCGCGTATCTTGGATCGATTGGCCGTTTTGCGAACTTGGATCGTTTGTCGTCGTCATCCGCGAATGGCTTCAGCTGGGTCACCTGGTCTGGCGCCAGATCGCGTAGCGGCCATTCGACAATGTTGATTTCAGCCTTCCCCTTATAGGAAAGCTGGTAATAAGTGTTGGCGAGAGCGGCGTCCCGCACCTCATCCAGGACGTGCAAGACAGGTGCGAGCGCGGCTTGGTGATCTTCTATCCGCACCTTCTGATACCGCCCGCAGATCAGAGTGACATACGGTAAACCTGAATTATCCACGGTCCATTTACTTCCGGGAAGCGCATTAAAGCCGGCGTCTTTAAACGATTGCATAAGACGGCTCAGAAGCTCTGGTCCCAGTTTCTGCCGGGCAAACACGTGGCCCCTGCGATCGCTAAAGACGATCGTCAGATCGTTGAAGACGCTAAGGTTCTCAAATCGCGATCGATGCACGATGAGCGTCCCCGATCGGTTCTGGCAGGGCCCGTCCTTTGGGTTCTCGTGGAAGTAACGCGGCGAACCGGCGATTTTTTCGGTCTTGGTCAAAACGAATTTCGTGAGTCCGCCTTCGCTAGCCATTACCGTGCCGTACACCAAATCGTTCACTCGCAGCTGGGGCAAGATGGACCGAAGCCGGCTGTCCACGGTAAAGAGACGCGTGATCTCGCACCAGTAGCCGCCCCCGGCCGGTTGTCCTCGGTTCACATCCAGTACCTCGACGACCAGTGGACTCACTCCGACGACGCGCGCAATCTCAGCAGAGGAAAAATCGAGTTTCCGATCCTTTGTGTCGGGAAAAATCCTTGGATCCAGCGAGAGCGCTTTCGGATCTTTGACGAACTCCACATCGGTTGGTTCGAAGCGGCGCTCCGCGGATTGCGCAGAGAGCGAACACGCCGCTGGAGGAGAGATGGTTTGCGCGCCAGTCGAGAAAACCGTCAGAAGCGCTAGGAGCGTGGGCGGCGCGAAATGATTCCGCATAACCGTTAATACGGCAATTTTCGCACACGGGAACAGCCCGCCCGGACAAAACTTACGAACTCGATGGCGGCGCGGGCAGCGCCTTACGCCGGCACTTCCACCGGCTTCTCAAGCGGCTTCTTAAACTTGCATTCCCCGTTCGGGCATTGCGCCACCGGTCCCGCCTTCAGCCACTTCTCGATCAGGTAGCTCGACCCGCAATCCGGGCACTTCTCCTGGATCGGCTTGCCCCACGCCACAAAATCGCAATCGGGATAGCGGTTGCATCCGAAGAACGTCTTGCCCTTCTTCGATCGCCGCTCCACCACTTCGCCTTCCGAGCAGTTGGGGCAGGGAACGCCAATGGTCTTCTGCTTGACGTACTTGCATTTGGGATACGTGCTGCACGCGGTGAACTCGCCGAATCGCCCGTTCTTCAGCACTAAATTATTGCCGCATTGCGGGCATTTTTCATCCAAAGGCACATCGGATTTCTTCTGCGTCCCGCCGATTTGCTTGGTGGTTTTGCAATCCGGATATCCCGAACACGCGTAAAACTGTCCGAAGCGGCCCTTCTTCAGCACCATCACGCGGCCGCAATTTTCGCAGTACTCTTCCGCGTCCTGTTCCGTCAGCCCTTCCGCGCTCGCGGGATCGGGCGGCAGTTCGCGCGTATTCGAACACTCCGGATACCCGGTGCACGCGATGAATTTTCCGAACTTGCCCCACTTGATCACCATCGGCTTGCCGCACTTCTCGCAGTCCTCGCCGGTGGGCTCCTCCATGCGCTTGATGTCGGTCATGTGGCGTTCGGCGTGTTCCAGATCTTTCTGGAATCGCTCGTAGAACTCCGACATGGCCTCGCGCCAATCGATCTTGCCTTCTTCGATCTCGTCCAGCTCTTCTTCCATGCGAGCCGTGTAGGTGATGTCGAAAAGATTCTTGAAATTTTCGAGCAACAGGTCCGTCACCACGAAGCCTAGCTCGGTAGGCGCGAACTTGCCGCCTTCTTTCTTGACGTATTCGCGTTCCTGGATGGTCGAAAGGATCGACGCATACGTGGACGGCCGTCCCACGCCGTCCGATTCCAGCTCCTTCACCAGCGTCGCTTCGTTGAAACGCGGCGGCGGTTCGGTGAAATGCTGCTCGGGTTCGATGGACTTGAAGCGCAGCTCTTCGCCCTGCGTAACCAGCGGCAGCTTGTTCTTCTCTTCCTCGTCGTCGGCGTCCTTTTCGTCCTTGCTCTCTTTGTAGACGTCCAGGAATCCGTTGAATTTCGGCACGCTGCCGGTGGCGCGGAACATGTACGTCGCGCCGTCTTTGCCTTTGGCCGCCACGTCGATGGTGGTCTGATCGAAAACCGCCGGCGTCATCTGCGAAGCCACGAATCGCATCCAGATCAGCCGGTAAAGCTTCAACTCGTCTTCCTGTAAATAGGGCGCCAGATCGTCCGGAGTGCGCCTGGCCGACGACGGCCGGATGGCTTCGTGTGCATCCTGCGCGTCCTTCTTGCTCTTATAAACGTTGGGCGTCGCGGGAACAAATGGCGCGCCGTAGCGATCCTTAATCAAGCCGCGAACTTCTTCCAGCGCGTCGGCTGACACGCGAGTGGAATCGGTACGCATATAAGTGATCAGACCAACCGATCCCTCGGCGCCCACCTCCATACCTTCATACAGCCGCTGCGCGAGCATCATGGTGCGCTTCACGCTGAACCGCAGCTTGCGTGAAGATTCCTGCTGCAACGTGGATGTAATAAACGGCGGGACCGGGTTGCGCTTCTTTTCCTTGGTGCCGACCGAATGGACCAGGTACTTGCTGCCGTCCAATTGATCGAGCAGGCTCTTGGTAGTGCCCTCATCGGCGAGCTCAAGCGCTTCGTCGTTCTTCTTAGTGAAGCGCGCGGTCAGAACCGGCGGCTTCTTGGCGTTGAGCTGGACGTCGATAGTCCAATACTCGCGCTTGATGAACGCGCGGATTTCACGCTCGCGGTCCACGATCAACCGCAACGCGACGGTTTGCACTCGCCCGGCCGACAGCCCGCGCCGCACCTTGTCCCACAACAGCGGCGATATCTTATATCCCACCAGCCGGTCCAGAACGCGGCGCGCCTGTTGCGCGTCCACTATGTGCAGGTTCACCGAGCCCGGCTTTTCGAACGCCTTCTTCACCGCGTTCGCCGTGATCTCGTTGATCATCACCCGAAAGAACTTCGGGCCTTTCTTGGAACCGTTGAGCTCCTCTTGCAGGTGATAGCAGATCGCTTCGCCTTCGCGATCCGGGTCAGCCGCCAGGTAGATGGAGTCCATACCCTTGGCCGCTGCTTTCAATTCCGCAATGAGCTTCTTCTTGCCTTCGATCACCTCATAATGAGGTTCGAAGTTCTTTTCCACGTCTACTGACAGATTTTTTTTCGGGAGATCTTTAACGTGGCCAAGCGAAGCCTTCACGACAAAGTTCTTACCGAGATATTTGCCGATCGTCTTCGCCTTCGTCGGCGATTCGACGATGACGAGAGATTTTGCCATGGTCTTCCTGAATCGTAAGAATGCTTACAGTCTTATGTTGGGTGGTACCCAGCTAAGTTCTACCACACTTTAACAAAGTTCTTGCCGGGGAGTTGTCGCGCCAGGCCTAAAAGCTCGAGTTCAAACAGCGCGGCGATTATTTCTGATGCGGTCAGAGTGTCCGAAGATTCAAGCAACTGATCGATCTGGACGGGCACGTCCGCTTTCAATTTGCTGAGCATCAAGCGGCTGGCCATGCCGAGCTCAGGCGGAAGCACGGGTTGTTCATCATTTGTTTCCAACGACATAACGCCCTGCGTCACTCCCAGCCGGGCTTGCGCCTTGCCGATCAAGGCCCGTCGCGTATCGGTGGGCAGTTCCACCAGCACATCATTCCATTCCTGAACCAGCTTCGCCCCCTGCTTGATCAGCAAATTTGGTCCCCAGCTCATTTTGGAGGTAATGTTCCCTGGTACCGCGAAAACCTCCCGTTGCTGCTCCAGCGCCATCTTCGCCGTAATCGCCGAGCCCGAGTACTGCGCCCCCTCCACCACCAGAACCCCGACCCCCACACCGCTTATGATGCGATTGCGGATCGGAAAGTTCTGCGGATAAGCGGGCGAGCCCATGGGGAACTCCGAAAGGATCAAGCCTTTCTCGGCGATCTCGGACGCCAGTTTCCGATTCTCGGCCGGATAAATAAGGTCCACGCCGCATCCGAATACCGCGACGGTTTCGCCGCCCACGTCGAGCGCTGCGCGATGGGCCGTGGTGTCGATGCCGCGCGCCATGCCGCTCACGATCGCGAGTCCGGCCTGCGCCAGATCCGCCGAGAGCCGTTCAGCCGCGGCAGTTCCATACGCCGTAGGCCGCCTGGTACCCACCACCCCCAGCAGGATGGATTGCAGCAAGCCCACTTTGCCGCGCGCGAACAGCACAATCGGCGGATCGAATATTTCGCGAAGCCGCGCCGGATACGCCGCGTCTGAAATCGGCACCAGCACCGTTGCGGTCTCGAGCATTTTTTGCTGCTGCTCTATGGCGTCGTCAAAAGTGCATCCGCTGGCGATGGTCTGCGCCACGCTGCCGGCCAGCCCATGCGATTCAAGCTCAGACCGCGAAGCCCGAAAAATGGCATGCGGCGAATGGTAGCGTTCGATGAGCTGCCCCGCCTTGCGCGTGCCGAGCCCAGGAATCAGGCTGAGCGCCAGCCAGTGCAGTTGGTCTTCTTTCGTGATGCCTGGTTTGGACGCCGCGAGCACAGTGTTCTTCCTTGTGGTGCGGGAAGGGCGGGCATTTTCTCTCAGGAGCGCTGCTAACGATGGATCGCGACCGGCGGCAAGTTGACCACCGCTTGCATCGCTTCCGACGCGTCATAATTGACCGTTGAGATTTGCGGGCAGCGCCGGCAGGCTGCTCCGCCTTCCTGACGGAACCAGCGGCATTCATGGCGGATTTGGCAGGGAGGCAGCTGATCCACCACGGTCGGCATGATTTGCACGATGCGAGTGGCCAGGCCGCAGTCGGAGCCGTCGAAGTGCGGGCAGTGATGCGTCTGGCACGGAGCGGCCAGACGGAAGATTTCGGTGGGATCGAGCGGAGCGGCCAGCGCCAGCACCTCAGCCGTTGCCTCGATAGGCCTTTCGAGATAGCTGACTTCAGGGCCGCTGGGAGTTTGCTCGACGACCCCGAGCACGCGTGCGCCCGCCACTCCCGGTTGTGAACTGGGACAGAGTAACGGCTGGTGCGTGCTCGGAGGCGCCGGATTCAGCATGTTGGTCTTTATGGGACAAATGAAACATCGGCGGGTACAAATCCGATGGAAGCGGTCCCGCCGGAATACTGGATCGCTGCCTGGAACTTGCCATCCGCCGCAATCGCGGAGACGGTGGGGTCAGCGTTGAGATTGGCGACGAACTTTTCCGTCAGCGGGCCTAGCTCTCCCAGGCCATCGATGATCCATGGGAATGGCGGATAGCCGCAGAACCACGGGTAGCGATAGAGAACGGGCAATTGATCGGGAGAGGCCGACAGCGTGATCGCATCGGTCTTGAATTCGGGATGCTCTCTTTTTGCGGCATCCAGGGCTTTGGTCACAGCGGCTTGTAACTGCCGCAGGGAAACTGTTTTTGCGCGAGCCATAGGGAAGATTCCTTTCATTGGGGAGTGAGCGCAATCCCGCGAGCGTTTCATTGGAATAGCCTGGCTGCGTGAGACAAGGCCGCTGGATTGGCCGAATCGTGCTAAACTGAAGATGCCTTTGAACTTCCGCCAACTATTTGCATCGTCCCGCATCGTCCGGTCCATCCGCCGCTGTCTGATCGTGCCCTATTAGCTGCTCTCGAGGTTCAGAAGGAGTAGCCGGAAATTCAAAATCGAAGGAATGGAGAATAATTTGTCAAAAGAAGACTCGATTGAAGTAATGGGCAAAGTTGTAGAAAAATTCAGAGCCGGTATGTTCACCGTCGAACTCGACGCGGGCGTGCCGGTGCTGGCGTCCATGGCCGGCAGGCTTCGCCGCAACCGCATCAAGATCATGACCGGTGACCGCGTCTCTCTCGAGCTGTCGCCATATGACCTGACAAAAGGCCGAATCACCTACCGGCACAAGTAAGCGTAAGGGGTAAACGAATTTGACATCGATCAAGACCATCCATAGCCGCTCCAACAAAGAAATCGGCGACGTGATTGAGACCGAGTGGGAAATCACGGGCAAGAAAGTGATTGCCGAGCCGCTTCCCGCCGACGGCCGGCAGCCCCCGCGTTTCGGAATCTACGAATACGAGGTCAAGGCGATCCACGTAGCAGCGCCCGTCAAAGCGGGCCGCGCAAAGCCAGCCAGCCAGCCGAGCGTCGGTGGCACACGGCGGGAAGCATCCTCGGTTCCCATCACGGTGCGGCGAACCTCCTAGCTGGAAGCGCCTCCCGCGCCTTGGTCCGTGAGCACCAGCTTGCCTTCCACAGAGCCCGCCGCCAAATGTTCCAAGGCGTGGCGGGCGTCGAGAAGCGGGAAGGTGCGGTTGACCAGGGGATCGATCTTCTTTTCCGCGAGCAACCCAAAAACCGTTCGCAGATCCTCCCGCAGCAGGCTGGGATGCTTCCGATAAAGCATCGTGATTCCGTAGAATCTGCCCCGCCGCCCGCGCAGGAATGCTCCCAGGAAAATATTGGCGAACATCACCAGTTGATCCAGCATCCCGGGCGCGCCCATGAAACCAAACCCGACCAACGTCCCTCCCCGCCGCAGAGCGCCGATGCAAGGGCCGATGTTCGCGCCGCCGATCGCGTCGAACACGTAGTCGACGCCGTCGGGTTCCAGAGCGCGCGTCAGACGATCGATCGGCCCCGCGTGGTAGTCGATGGGTATTGCGCCCAGAGCCCGCAGAGTTACATGCTTCGCCGCCGACGCAGCTCCGTAAGCCTTCACTCCCGCCAGCCTCAACAGTTGCAGAGCGGCCGTGCCCACACCTCCTGCCGCGCCCGTGACCAATGCGGTTTGGCCGGCCCGCGCTTGCGCCACCCGGTGGATCATTTGCCAGGCGGTTCCAAAGTTCAAGATCACCCCGGCAGCATCGCGATCGGAGACGGCGTCGGGAATCGGAAGGAAGTGCTCCGCCTCCCGCACCAGCAGCTCGGCGAAGCCGCCATGCACCGTAAGCGCCGCCACGCGCTGGCCCACATGAAAGCCGGTAACTCCGGCGCCAATGGCGTCCACCGTTCCCGCAACCTCATAGCCGGGTACGAACGGGATCTTCGGCGCATACCGGTAGTTTCCGGTCAGCATCATCAAGTCCGTAGCGCCCACACCGGCTGCGCTCACCCGCACGCGCAGCTGCCCAGGCCCGGGAGACTGGACGGGCAATTCGACGATGTTGAGAACCTCCGGTCCGCCCTTTTTCGTCAACATTACTGCCCGATACTTCGCCGGCATGCATGTCCTCCGCTACACTGTTGCATATATGGATAAACCTACGCACCATGACGTGGACGTTATTTTGAAGCTTTACGAGTTGCGCCGTGAGGATCGCATGCGTAAAGCGAGAGGCTGGCTCTTCGGTTACAAGGCCAGCAACGCGGCTGAGCATCAGGCCGCTTGCCCGCCCGGATCGGAGGAGAATGCCTCCTTCCGGATGGTCACCAGTTATTGGGACATGGCCGCGTCGTTTGTCACGTCCGGCGCTATCAATAAGGACCTGTTTCTGCAAAACGCGGGCGAGCTGCTGTTCGTTTGGGAAAAGACCAGAGCGGCGATCATCGACACGCGCAAAGCGATGGGAAATCCCATGTATCTTTCGAATTTCGAGACCGTGGCGCAGGCCATGATCGACCAGATGAACGCCGCCAATCCGAAGGCATACGAAATGTTTTCGGCCCGGGTACGAGGCGTCTGACGTCTGAACCTTCTTAGTACTTACTAATCCTCAGCGCCCATGCGTCGCGAACCCGATTTCTTCCAAGATCGAGAAATGGATCTGGTCTACATCGCCAAGAAATTGCAGGAGGCTTTGCGGCTGGAATCGGCTTTCACTGAATCGGGCGTGGATTATGCCGTGGAACCCGACAAGTACTCGGGCGGCGTGATCTTTCGCAGCGAGCGCGTGGGCGCCTTCTTTTATGTTTTGCCGGAGGCTGCCGAGCAGGCCCGCCGCATCATGCAGGAACATGGTTTTCGATTCATGACTGGAGAGAGTGCATGATAAGCTGGCGCGTGATGAACAAGGGCAGAATCGTATTCGTAGCCGGCTCCGCGCTCGCGGCTTCTCTCTTCGCGCAGAACGCGGGCACGCTGACCGAACAATACCGCGATCCGGCTTCCAAACTCATCGACGCAGCGCTGGCCGATCAAGGCGGCATGGACAAGCTGGCGTATCTCTGCGACCGTATTGGCAATCGCTTGAGCGGTTCCCCGGGGCTGGAGAAAGCCGTGGCCTGGGCCGCCGCGCAGATGAAGGCCGACGGGTTGACGAACGTGGTTACGCCGCGCGTCAAAGTTCCCCATTGGGTGCGGGGCAACGAAAGCGCGTCGCTGCTGGAACCGGTAAACAGACCGCTCACCATTCTCGGCCTGGGCGGAAGCATCGCGACGCCCAAGCGAGGAATTACGGCCGAAGTGGTGCCGGTCTCGAGCTTCGAGGATCTGGATCACAGGAGCCGCGCCTCGATTGAAGGCAAGATCGTTCTCTTCAACGTTCCTTATGAAGGCTACAACCGCACGGTGGCCTATCGAACCACCGGACCTTCGCGAGCCGCGCGTCTGGGCGCGGTTGCGGCGCTGGTGCGCTCGGTCACTCCCCTCAGCCTGCAATCGCCGCACACCGGCGCGCTCGAATACTCCGAAGGTTTTCCGAAGATACCAGCCGCCGCCGTCACCATCGAAGACGCGCTGCTGATCCAACGCCTGGTGGACACGGGCAATCCGGTGGTGGCGCATCTGGAGATGGAAGCGCACACGCTGCCCGACGCCGATTCGGCCAATGTCATCGGCGAAATCCCGGGACGCGAGCGGCCGGACGAAATCGTAGTCATCGGCGGACATCTGGATTCCTGGGATGTGGGAGCGGGCGCGCAGGACGACGGCACCGGATGCATTACGGCGCTCGAGGCCGCGCACATCATTCACGCGCTTGGACTAACGCCGCGCCGCACGCTGCGCGTGGTGTTCTGGACCAACGAAGAGAACGGCGGTGCGGGCGGCGAGGCGTACCGCGCCTGGGCGGGCGCCACTGTCAAGAATCACGTGGCCGCCATTGAGATGGACGGCGGCGCGGAAAAGCCCACCGGCTTCGGCCTCAGCGCGAACGGCGATCTGCAAGCGGTGCTGGGGCGCGTGCGTGAAATCGGAACATTGCTAGACCGCATCGACGCCGGGTCTATCCAACCGGGCGGTGGTGGCGCCGACATCGCGCCTATCATGATTGACGGCGTTCCTGGGCTCGCGCTGCGCACGGTGGGCACGCACTATTTCGACTGGCATCATTCGCGCGCCGACACCACGGACAAAGTGAAGATCGAAGATTTGCGCGCCAACATCGCCGCCATGGCGGTGATGGCCTACGTACTGGCCGATATGCCGTCGCCGTTGCGCCAGATCACGTCATCGACTCGGTGAGACGAACTCCAGCTCCTTGTTGATCACCAGTTGAAGATCGGGCCACATCAATCCGCCGATCTTACGGCCATTGATGAACAAGGTCGGCGTTCCTGCCACGCCCAGCGCCTGGCCCTCCGCGATACTCCGATTCACTTCCGGCTCGGTAGCTTTTGTATCGACGCACTGGCCGAGTTTTACCGTATCCAAACCGTTCTCACCGGCCCACGCCAGCACCTTCTGGTTGAGAGTATCGACCGTGATCTGGTCCTGGTTCTCGTAGATCCAATCGTAGAATTTCCAAAAGCCGGTTTCTCCCTGGTGATAAACGCAGCGCCCGGCGATGGCCGCCGCACGAGCCCAGGGATGAACGGATTCGAGCGGATAATTCTTGAAATACACCCGCACCTTCCCACCGAACGCATCCGTGAGATCGTGCCGCAGGACGGGCGCTTCCATCTTGCAATCGGGACATTCAAAATCGCCAAACTCAACGATGGTGACGGGTGCATCGGCCGGGCCGAAGCTGGGCTGATCGGCGAGCGTCAGCCGGTCCAGATTGGATTGAAATGGAGACTTGCCGAGATTGAAAACGTCACCCCGGATAATGGTCTGGCCATCCGCGGAAAT
Organism: Bryobacterales bacterium; assembly: GCA_963781905.1. Taxonomy (GTDB): domain Bacteria; phylum Acidobacteriota; class Terriglobia; order Bryobacterales; family Bryobacteraceae; genus Palsa-89. The sequence goes on along the minus strand of CAWAHZ010000010.1, from coordinate 770,648 downwards.
GTAGAACAGCTCGTCCTTCTCAGCGGAATTGAAAATGAGATGCACCAGCACTTCCGAGAAGCCCGGCAGATACTTAGAAGGCTTCGCATCGTCGATCTTGAACATCACGTCGCCGCGAAAGAGTTCCACGTGACGCAGATATTTCTCGAGCGTTGCTTTGTCCAGCGCCCCCTTGCCCGGAGCGGCCCAGGCAATGGAAGACATCAACAGCAGAAGAGTGGCCGCGATTTTCATATCGACGGCAACCATCTTACAACGTTAGGCGAACGCAGCCGTTGGTAGTGTCTGAAATATGCCGAGGCTCACAAACCCGCCCTGGCCGGAAGCTACATCCCCCAAGATAACGCCGCGCCAGAATTTCCGAATCACCACCGACGGCTTCGCCCTAGCCACTGTCTGATCGCGTGGGCTTCGCGCGTCTCATCAAGGTCTACCGCGCCACACCGGAAGGTGAGCGCGGTACAGCCCCGCTGGAGTGGTGAGCACGGAGGTAGTCCCTGTTATCGGGCAACAGGATCCTGCAAGAATCTAGTAGGTACATATCGAGCGGCACAACTCACGACGCGCATGTCGATTCGCCGCTTTACCTGGCTAACAAATGGCGTCAGTAAGAAATGGGAGAATCACTGGGCCGGCATCACCGATCACGTGTGGGATATCGCCGAACTGCTGTCGTGATCCGTTAATGAACCATTGGGCAATCGCCGGTCTTGTGATCTGTGATCTGGAATTTTAGGAACTGGTGAACCGCATCAAGCGCTGGCTTGTTATCGGCAGTGATGACGATCCTCGCCCCGCGTGTTGTTTCCTGGAGATCCCAATGCAGTTGATCTTTTAATTGTGTCATCGTCGATGTCCCTGGAACATTCGTCCCGTGTACGAGCATCGGCGCATTGAAATTTCCGGCCGCGAACATCTGCGCGATATGGTGAAAGTGGCTGCGTATCTGATCCCGACTTTCGATGTCCTTAACGTCGTTCGCGCGTACATCAATGACTCCGCCGTCATAATGGAGCTCGAAGTGATGAGTGGTTGTATCGTGCGAAAAACCCATGACGTGGTCACCGTGCGCGTTGACCATAGCGTCATGATCCTGCGAGAACGCGAGAACGGCTCCGATGAACAGCATGGCAATGGATCGAATCAGTTGCATACGCGAATGTCTCCTATTAGCGACAGACGAACCACGGAACGATACGTTAGCGGCTTCAACGCACATTTCAGACACTACCCAGCCGTCACTTGGCCAGCTTGCGCCATGCGCGGAGCGCGCCTGGTTGGTCTGAAGAGATGAGCGCGTCCGCTTCCGTTGGGCCCTCGGATCCGGCGGCGTAGTTGGGGAACTTAGGAGGCGGCAGTTGCGCCCAGGCTTCTTCGATGGGCGTGATAATGCGCCACTCAGCCTCCACCTCGTCGTGACGGGTGAAGAGCGTTGCGTCGCCGCGCATGGAATCGAGCAAGAGCGTTTCATAAGCGGGCGGGCCCTTGGAGCCGAAGGCGGCTTCATAGGAGAAATTCGCATCGATGGTCAGCGCCCGCATCTGATTGCCGGGGCGTTTGACGTCGAAGGCAATGCTGATTCCGTCGTCCGGCTGGATGCGCAATGTGATCACGTTTGGACCTAACTGTTCGTAAGGGGTGCTGGAAAAAAGCGCCTGCGGCGTGCGTTTGAAGTGCACGCGAACTTCCGAAGCCTGGCGCGCCAGGTGCTTGCCGGTCCGGATATAGAACGGCACGCCGGCCCAGCGCCAATTGTTCACGTACAGCTCCACCGCGGCGTAGGTTTCGGTGGAGGAGCCGCTCTTCACCCCCGGCTCGTCACGATAACCGGCAACCTTCTTGCCGCCGATCTCGCCCTGGCCGTATTGCCCGCGAACGGTGCGCTTCGCCACTTCCTCCACGGTCATGGGCCGGATGGATTTCAGGGCTTGTACCTTTTGCTCCCGCACCGCGTCGGCTTCAAACTCCAGCGGCGCCTCCATGGCCGTCAGCGCGAGCAACTGAAGCATGTGATTGGCCACCATATCCCGCAATGCGCCGGTTTCTTCATAGAATCCGGCCCGGCTTTCCACGCCCACGGTCTCGGCAGCGGTGATTTCCACGTAGTCGATATAGTTGCGGTTCCAGACGGGCTCGAAGAGCGAATTGCCGAAGCGAAAAACCAAAATGTTCTGGACCGTTTCCTTGCCGAGGTAATGATCGATGCGGAAGACATCCTTCTCGTCGAATGCCTTGTGCAGCACCGCGTTCAGCTCTTGAGCCGATTTCAGATCGTGGCCAAACGGCTTCTCCAGAATGATGCGCGCCCAGCCGTGTTCGTTGTGGTTCAGACCGGCGCGCGCCAGACCTTCCACGATGGGGGCCGCTACCGAGGCTGGAGTGGATACGTAAAACAAGTGATTCGGACTGGATTTGGACTGTTTGCTGTCGCCCAACCGCTCCTTCAAACGCGAGTAGAATTGATCGTCGGCGATGTCGCCAGGGAGGTAATGCAGGCGCTGCTCGAATTCCTTCCAATGGGATTCATTGAAGCCGCGCGTATCGCTTGATTGCGGCACGGCCTCCCGCATCTTGGCGCGAAACTCTTCCGACGTCATCGGAGTCCGGCCCACGCCCAGCACTTCGAACTGAGGATTCATGCAGCCCTCGCAGGCCAGGTTGTAAAGGCCGGGAATCAACTTGCGCTTGGTGAGATCGCCGGAAGCTCCGAAGATGACTAAGAGACAGGAATCGCCGGCTGGCGGCGGTTCGGCTGAAAACTTCTCAAGCGGGTTCACATCAAAGACTGCGGACAAGGGTTTTCTCCTAACAACAGTGTAGATGCCATGAGCCGGTGAAAGCTTCGGGCTATTTCACGGCCTAAGCGCTGGTTGATCAGGCTACTCTTCGCGAAGCGCTTCCAGGGGATCGAGACGAGAGGCGCGAATCGCGGGAATCAGGCTGGCCGGCAGCGCCACCAGCGCCAGTAACAGCGCCGACATGCCGATGGTCAGAGGGTCTTTGGGGCTCAAGCCATAGAGTAGCTTGGCGATGGCTTGCGATGCCGCCAGAGCGAATACAATTCCGAGCGCGAGGCCCGCCATGAGAAGCTTCCCGCATTCCGTTCCGATCAGACTTCAGCACGTTGCTGCGATCGGCTCCGAGGGCCATGCGGATACCGATTTCACCGCGACGCCGCGCCACAATGTAGGCCATTACGCCATACAATCCGATAGACGCGAGCAGCGCGGCCAGGAATCCGAAGAAGCCGGAAAGCGTGGCCATCAAGCGCTCTCGCAGGAGGGAATCGGCAATCTCAGAGTGCAGCGTAGCGAAACTAAGCGACATGGCCGGGCTGATGGCGGCCATTTCCCGCGTGATGGCGGCAAACTGGGAGGCAGGCGCTGTTTGCGAGCGACTCAAAATGATGGTGCCGGCGATGGGCTTGGCCTGCTCGAATGCAGTGAAGACGGTAGGGCTAAAGGGATCACTCAGCCGGCGGTATTTCGCGTCCTTGGTCACACCCACGATTTCGTAGATGATTTCAGGCTCCGTGGGGCCGGTCTCAATCCGCATTCGCTTGCCGATTGGATTGGCGCCATTGAGAACTTGCTTGATAAAAGACTCATTGACGATTGCCACTTTAGGAGCGGTGGCCGTATCATGGTCGTCAAAATCACGACCGGCCAGCAGCGGAGTGCGGAGCATGCGGAAGTAGCCCGGGCTGACGGCGCTGAAGTCGGATAGGAATTTACCGGCGGGATTGGCGCCTAAGAACTGAAAGCGGTCGTTCCAACGATCTCCGCTAATGGGCACCACCGACGCCCCGGCGGCTTGTTCCACAGCGGGAAGCAAGCGAATGCGCCGCAGGATCTCACGCCGCATTTCCGGCCAGCGTTCGGGCGGATATTTCAAAGTGGAGAAATCCACCTCGGTAATTAAAACACCGCTCTCCTGGAATCCGGCATCCAGCGTGAGCAATGTGTGGAGGCTTCGAACGAAGAGCAATGCGCCAACCAGGAGCACCAGAGAGAGCGCGATTTGCGCGACCACCAGGATGCGGCGGACGCCAAAACGTTCGCGCGCCTCGGTCAAGCCGCGCCCACTGGCTTTCATCAGCGTGCCGGGGTTCGCGCGAGTGGCACGGATGGCCGGCATCAAACCAAAAAGCAGGCAGGTGAGGATAGCCAGGCCCGCGGTGAATCCGAAGACTCGCCAGTCCGTACCAAGGTCAACATAGAGCGGACTGTCGGTTGTGCTGATGAAACGGACTAAGTAGCCGCTGAGGAACTGAGCGAGGAGCGCTCCACACGCGGCTCCCATGGCAGCCAGCAGCAGGCTCTCGGCAAGCATCTGGCGAATGAGACGCGGCCTGGACGCGCCGATAGCCAAGCGGACCGCGAGTTCACGCTCCCGGGCGCTGGCGCGCGCCAGCATGAGGTTTGCGAGATTGGCGCAGGCAATCACCAGCACCAGAGCCGCGATGCCCAGCAAGATCAATAGCGGATCCTGGTAGTCTTCGCGCAAATCGGACACGCCGGATGCGGCGGGATTGGCTGTGAGTTTAAATCCAAGATAACTTTTGGCGGTGTCAGGAGTATAGACCGGCGGGAGCGTTGCCTCGAACAATGCCGGCGAGACGGCTCTTAGCTGCGCGCGAGCCTGAGCCAGGCTCCAACCGGGTTTCAGCCTTCCGATCACCGCGAGCCACCAATGATGACGTTTGAGCGTATGAGCGCTTTCCCCATTGATGAGCAGCTCGGCGCAAACCGGGATCGCGACGTCGAATGACTTGCCCACTTCGACGCCGAAGAATCCCGCTCGTGAAACGCCGATGATCTCGAAAGGCTTGCCGTCGAGCAGGATTTTGCGTCCAATCGCCGAGGGCTGCCCGCCGTATGCGCTTTGCCAGTATGCATAGCTGAGGACAGCGCCAGGCGCGCCGCAGCCCGGCCGATCGTCTTCGGACGAGAAGAGCCGTCCAAGCGCCGGAGTTACGCCGAGAGTCTTGAAAAAATCGCCACTGGCATAGAGTCCCTCGGTATGCCGCTCTTCGCCGCCGGGCGCGATATTGAAGCGGTGTGCGGAGAAAGCAAACACGCTGGAGAAAGCTTGCTGGCGTGTTCGAAGCTGGTCCCAGAGTGCGTAGGTAAAATTCGAACGGCGGCTGCTGAAATTTCCGCTGCAGCATTTCTGATCCGGTCCAATTTCAACTTCCGTCAATTCTTGAGGACTTACCACCGGTAGTGCGCGCAGGCGCACCGCGTCGAGCAGGTGGAAGATGGCGGTGTTGGCGCCGATGCCGAGCGCGAGGCAAAGAATCGCGACCGTGAAGAATCCGGGCTCGAGCCGCAAGAGGCGGAAGGCGTAGCGAAGATCCTGCCCAAGGGTTTCCAGAAAGCCGATGCTATTCATGCGGTGCGTAGTCTCCTTGGCCAGAGTGACATTGCCGAATTTGCGTTGCGCAGCCCGAGCGGCTTCTGTCGGATTCATGCCGCGAGCGATGTTTTCATCGATCTCATGCTGGATGTGGGCTTCCAATTCGAGCGCGAAATCCTGGTCGCGTTGCGTGCGCCTGAAATATCGAAGCCAACTCATGCTTTACTCCGTGTGATTAGTCCGTTGCCGGGCCGAGTATGCGCGCAATGGCGTCCACCATCTGATTCCAGCGGCTGCGTTCGGTGGCCAGATGCTTTCGTCCGGCGGGCGTAATGCGGTAATACTTGGCCTTGCGGTTGTTCTCGGACGTGCCCCAAAAGGAGGCGATGAGGCCGCGATCTTCCAGCCGATGCAGGGCGGGGTACAGCGAGCCGTGCTCCACCTGAAGAACGTCTTCTGAAGTGCGTTCGATGGCGTACGCGATAGTATGGCCATGCGCCGGAGCCAGCAGAAGAGTTCGCAGAATCAGCATGGCCAGCGTTCCCTGCAGCATGTCGCCACGGTCGTCCTTCTCTTTGCTTCGGGTCATGCCCGTAAGTGTACCAGAAGATAGTCTAGTGGAGTCCGTAAGAGGCGCCACGCATGCTCCAACCGGCCAGGTGACTGCCGGCTAACAATTCGAGTTACGGACGGATTACGCTCATCGACGAGGATTCAGGCGATGTGTAAGTGTTATAGTCGCGGTTGAGGTGAAGCATGGCGACGCGTTTGTTGACGTGGGCGATGACTTGGTCGTTCGCTGTCAGCATGCCGGTGCTGGCGCAAAAGGGTATGGCAAATTCCGGCACGTGGTCCGGCATCATCATCAATAGCGGCTGCACCGCCGAAGAGGCTTTTGCGGAGGCGTCCAAGTGCACTGAGGATCGTGGGCCCGGCGCCAGGCTGGTTTTCTATGACGATACCACCAGGCAGATTTATAACCTGGAGCCTCAGGATCAAGCGACTGGCCACTTGGGAGACAGTGTCACGGTGGACGGAACGGCTCAGGACAATGTCATCCGCGTGGCGTCCATCAAACTGCTCACCGGCATCGGATTGCCGGTGGGTGCGAAGGCGCCGGATTTTTCCGTTCGCGACCAATTTGGTCATCATCAAAGTCTCGCTGCGCTCAAAGGAAAGAATGGCACCGTGCTCCTGTTTTTCCGTTCGGCCGATTGGTGACCTTACTGCAAAGGGCAGCTGGTCGAGCTGCAAAGCGCTAAGGCGCGCTTCGAAAAACAAGGCATTGCGCTGGCCGCGATCAGCTACGACGGCGTAGAAATACTTAAGAATTTCGCGGATCGGCGCAAGATCGAGTTTCCGCTGCTGGCCGATGCCGACTCCAAGGTGATCGAGGCTTATGGGGTGCTGAACACCGAGGCCACCGGGCAATTTAAGGGAATGGCGAGGCCGGGGTATTTCTTCATCGACACGAAAGGAATCATCAAAGAGAGGTTTTTCGACGCGAAATACCGGGAGCGGCTTTCAGGAAACAGCTTGATCGCAAAACTTTTCCCGGAGCTGGGGCAGGAAGTGACCGGTACGGTGGAAGCGCCGCACCTGAAAGTTGCGGTTCAACAATCCGATCGGATTGCTGTTCCAGGCGGCCGCATCACGCTGACCGCTGAAGTTCAGCTCCCTCGGGATGTGCACGTTTATGCGCCGGGAACTCAAGGCTACAAACCGATCCATTTGGCGCTTGATGCGGTGCCCGGGCTTCAGTTTGCGGCTCCCGTTTATCCCCGGGCCGAAGTGCTGTTTATGCCGGCGATTGACGAGCGGGTGCCGGTATTCGAGGGAACCTTCCGCATCCATCAGGACGTGAAGATCAGTTCGGCGGCAGAGTTCAGCAATGCATTGGGGACGGATGGGAAAACTTTGACCATCCAAGCGAAACTCAACTATCAGGCTTGCGATAGCAAGGTCTGCTTTTTGCCAGCTTCCGTTGTGGTCCAGTGGCAGCTGCTCGTAACGCCGCTCGATCGGCAAAGAGCGCCCGAGGATATTCGCCACAAATAATGTCTCAGAGGCATTGTATCTATCAGACGCATAGGATCTGAGCGATTGCCGATGAAAGGCGAGCCGCTTCCTCTCCGGCTTCCGCCGCTCGCCAGCCAATGTGGGCGTCGGGCCTCACCAGCAGGCATCCGGACTCGCCGATCTCGCGAGCCTCGGCCCATTCGCCATAGAGGTCCGTAAGATGGCGCCCGGGCCCGATCACAAATGCTTCGATTGCGATTTGGTACCGAGCGGACGCCTTCTTCGCCGCGTCGATCCAGCCTTCACCGCCAATACCGGTCAGGACCACGAATCGTCCTTTGCCGGCGACATCCAGCGTGGAAATCGGATGGCCATCCTTCTGCAACCAGACGTGCGGCAGGCGTGCGCCGGGCCAGGTGGTGGGATGGAAGTAAAGTTCCGGATCGCGATGGAGGGTCGGCTCCGGCGTGCCGTCGGAAACCACGGCAGAGGAGTGGTAGCGCTGGTTCAGCTCCACGCCGTGCGTATTGAATTCGTAATTCTTCTGCAGAATGGCTTTGCGCAGCTTTTCGCGCTGTTCGCGAGCTTCGGGTGTCGCGGTCTTGCGAGCTTCCATGTTGCGCCACATCTGGGCGACCTCGATTCCGGGGTGCAGACCAAGCGCTTCAAAAATAGGACCGGTCTCGCCGATGCTCTTGTTGGCGCGCTTTACAATCTGCTCTCCGATGGGAACGCGCTCCTGGTTGTAAGTATCCAGCAGCCGAGGACTCGCTTTGTCTTTCAGCACCAAGGCCAGCTTCCACGCGAGATTGTAGGCGTCTTGAATCGAAGTATTGGAGCCCAGACCGTTCATCGGCGGATGGCGATGCACGGCATCTCCCATGCAAAACACGCGACCGGTGGAGTAACGCGTGGCGTACATATCGTTCACGGTCCACAACGACCGGGAGCGAATCTCGATCGCCACCTCTGGATCGCCGATCAGATTGCGGACTATCGATTCGGCGGCCTGATCGGTGAGCTCGGGCGCTCCGGCCTGGATGTCGTAACCCCAGATGGCCAGCCACTCGTTCCAGGGCCGCACCATGCGAATGACGCCCATGCCTACGCCACCCACGTCGCAGCCGGGCTGTAGCACCCAATACAGAACGCTGGGGCGATGCACCACGTACTTTGTCAGGTCGCAGCGGAACACAATGTTCATGCTGCCCGCTACGCCCATCTTTCCTTCCATGGGAAGGCCCGCGTCCTCGGCTACTTTGCTATTGGCGCCGTCTGCTCCGAGCAGATATTTCGCGCGGATCTGATAGGTCTCACCCGAGACCCGGTCCAACACTTCCGCGGTGACGCTATCGGAATCCTGCCGGCATGAGAGGTACTCGCTGTTCAAACGGACTTTCGTTCCGCGCTGGGCGGCTGCACCCAGGATGATCGGCTCCAGAAGATTCTGCGGCAGGTCGCACATAGAGCAGGGGCTAGCCAGAATGTGATCGGCACGACGCCGCGGCTCGGTCCCAAACATGCGCAGGCGTCCCAGTTCTTCGCCGGCCAAACTGGTGCAGAAGACGGCGTTGCCCAGAATGTCCTGCGGGCTGGCCTTCTCCACTATTTCCGGCTCAATGCCCATGTCGCGCAGGATTTCCATGGTTCGCTGATTATTGAGGTGCGCGCGCGGAGAATTTGCCAGCCAACCGTACTTGGTCACGATGACGTTGGGGATGCCGTAGGTACTCAGCATCAGGCCCGCTGAAGAGCCGGCGGGTCCGCTGCCGACGATCAATACTTCCGTTTCGATCATTCCTGTGCGATCCTCCCCGGTTCGCATGGAATGTCTACTCTATCAATTTGAGAATGCGGGAAAGAAATTCATTCGGTGCGGAGCGCCAGCAAGGGGTCTAACCGAATAGCGCGGCGCGCGGGCACCCAGCATGCGACGAAGGCCACCAGCGACATCAGGGCGATGGCGCACAGGTATGTCAAAGGATCGTGCGCGCTGATGCCATAAAGGATCTGGGCGAAGAATTGTCCCGCGGCGAATGCCATCGCGAAGCCAATGGCGATCCCGGCTGCGAGCAGCAGCGCGCTGCGGGTCAACACCACGCGCAGCACCTCGATAGGAGCAGCGCCCAGAGCCACGCGGATACCGATCTCGCGCGTTCTTCGGGAGACGGCATAGGCCATGATTCCGTAAACGCCGGTTGTGGCGAGCACCACCGCGAGCAATCCAAACGATGCCAGCACAACGGCTACCAGCTTGGCGGGGAACAGCGCGAGCCCGAGTGCGCTGGTGAGGCTGCCGTCGCCGAAGACGGTGAGGGAGGGGTCGAGTTCGGTGACGGCAGTGCGCAGCAGACGCAGGGTCTCGGTTTCGGCGAGCGGCGAGCGGGCGACCAGCGTTTGGTTAGTGGTCCAGGACTGGTCCATCGGCTCAAAGACCGTGGGCGACGGCGTTTCACCAAGGGAACGGTACTTGCCATCCTCCACTACGCCGGCGATCTGAATCCATTTTCCGTCGATCCGGTGGCGGAAACGCTTGCCGATGGGATCCACTCCCGGCAGCAGTTGGCGGACGAACGCCTCATTTACCAGAGCTACCAGCGGCGCGTCTTTGCTATCGCGCTGATCCAGGTCGCGGCCGGCAATCAGGCGCGTCCGCATGGCCTGGAGATAGCCCGGAGTGATGAAGTACATATTGGCCAATGGGATCTCGCTCGCGCGCGGATCCGGCCTACCTTCCACATGAATGCCGCTGTTGGAAATATTCAGGGTGAGCGGCAAGCCGTCGATGATTCCGGCAGCCTGAATGCCCGGCAGGGCGCGGACCTTCTCAAGAAGGCGTCGCTGAAACTCACGGCCCCGCTGTTCGTCGTAACCCTGGGCCGCGAAATCGTAGGAGAGGACGGCGGCATGCCGCGGCTCAAATCCAAGATTCAGGCTGAGTGCATGCTGCAAACTGCGCACCACCAGAATGCTGCCGATCAGCAACACAACGGAGAGAGCTACCTGCGCCGTGACCAGGATGTCGCGCAGGTTCAGCCGGCGCAGTTTTTCCGAGGGAGCTTCGTTCTTGATGGCTCCGATGAGCTTGGCGCGCGTGGATTGCAGCGCAGGCGCCAGACCGAACAGCAGCGCCGTGAGGAGCGAGACCCCGGCGGTAAATAAGAGCACGCGTGCATCCAGCGCCACGTGAGGAATTACCGGGATATCAATGGGTGGACGCCAGGCGTTTACCAGATTGTTGAGCCAATTGGCGAGCAGGATTCCCGCCGCGCCACCCGCGATGGAGAGCATCAGGCTCTCGCTGAGAAGCTGGCCCAGAAGCTGACCGCGGCTGGCGCCCAAGGCCAGACGAATGGCGGTTTCTTTTCGGCGGTCAGAGGCGCGCGCGAGCAACAGGCTGGCCAGATTCACGCAGGCGATCAGCAACACCAGGCCCGCGACGACCATTAACACGGTGGAGAATCCGGTGATGGCCCCACGCAGATAGTTGCCCGCCATGCCGGGCGGAGAGAGCACGATGGAGACGCCCTCATCCTCTTTATATTCGCGGCTGAGCGCGCTGGCGATAGTATTGAGGGCCGCGTCGGCGCTCTTCAAAGAAATGCCCGGTTTCAGCCTTCCCACCACCAGGGCATTGTCGTTGCCGCGCTCGTCCAGCCATGTGAGTTGCTCGATCTGCTCCGCCATCGCGATGGGAACAAAGATTTCGGGAGTGTAAATGAGCTCGGTTCCGATAAATGCCGGTGGCGTAACGCCGACGATGGTGTAATCGAGCCCGGCGATCTTCACTTTCTTGCCGGCGATATCGGGATCGCCTCCAAACCGGCTCTGCCAGCAGCTATAGCTGATCACAGCCAGGGGATGCCCACCCCGTTTCACGTCGTCCGATGGATGCAACACGCGGCCCCGGATGGCTTGGACGCCCAGCATGTCAAAGTAATTTCCAGAGACCTCATAGCCCCATAGACGCAGATTGCCAGCCCCGCTACGGCTCAAATTCACTGCAATAAATCGATAAATCGCTATGCCGCTCAGCACGCTGTTACGGTCGCGATAGTCTTTGTAATCCGGATAAGACAGCGTGGGGAACTGCGCCTGCGACGTGCGGATGTTGAGAGATACCAGTTCGTTTTGCCGCTCGACGCCGAATTGCCGGAAGACCACCGTGTTCACCAGCGAGAAAATGGTGGTGTTGGCGCCGATGCCGAGCGCTAGCGTGACAACCGCCGCAGCGGTGAATCCGGGGCTGGAACGGAGCCGGCGGAGGGCGAAGGTCAGATTCTGGCGCAACATAGCTGCAGGACCGCACGTTTGTAGCCGTCAAAAAGCTTAGATTCTCTTGTGACACAGCGGTTACGACTGCCCGATTTTGGGACGAGCGCGATCAGGTCCGGTCACGCATTCCATACATTTACTCTCGGAGTTTGTCGACCACAATGACGCCGCCTTTGACCACCAGCCTGGTTTTCAGCCAGTTCCAATAGCCTTCGAGCGGATTGCCGTCGAGAAGAATGAGGTCGGCCAACTTGCCCGGCTCCAGCGTTCCCAGTTCGCTGCTCATTTGGATGTAAGACGCGGTATTGGGGCCCATCATCTTAATGAGGTCCGGCATGGAGAACATCACATTCAGGATTTTCAGCTCATGGTCCAGACCGGCCGTCGGGTCATAGTTCGTATCGGTGCAATAGCCGAGCGTTACGCCCGCATCCCAGATGGTGCGCGCATTCACCGGCATGTATCCAGCTTCTTCGCCGAGGCGGACTCCATCCACGATGCCTTCGGGCCAAGGCTTGCCGTCGCGGAAGCGCGCCTTGTTGTCGTTCGCAAACACTCCGAAGACGGGCGAACCGAAGCCCACCGTGCCCAGCACCTTCACGCCAGCGTCAGCCACTTTTTTCGCGGCTTCCTTGCTCACCCAATCTTTGTTGGGGAGATGAACCAGCAGAGGCACGCCGGCGTCCACGGCGGCCAGCATGGCCGGGGTGCTGACGGCATGCACCTGGACCATGACGCCAACTTTCTTCGCTTCGTCAACCACGGCGCGGAGAACTTCCAATTCTTTTTCGGACGGGCCAGGAATGGGAGTGAGGGCTATTTCGCCCGTAAACTTGATCCCCATATCCGCCATCTTGCGCACTTCCGCGCGAGCCGTCTCCGGAGTATTGTTGTTCAGCCGCAAGCTTCCGGATGGAATGATGCGCGGCCCATTGATGACGCCCTTGTCGATGTGATCGCGCAGCGTGATGTTGCCATCCGCCGGCCCGCCTCCGGAGAGAATGGTGGTGTATCCGGCTTCGAGCAGCGCCTGCATCTGCGCCTTCTCGTTGGGGCCGGTATTGATGTGGCGGTGAGCGTCGATGAAGCCGGGCATGGCGGTCATGCCTTTGGCGTCGATGACCCGGCCACTCGAAGCGGAGGGCGCGCCGGGCGTAACGGAAACGATTTTTCCCCCGCGCACCACGATGGATCCGCGCTCGATCACGCTGGCGTTGGGGCCGATGATACGGGCGTTGGTGATCGTGAGGTCCTGGGCGGAGAGGACCGTGATGGCGCCTAACGCCAGGGTAGCGAGCTTTGCGAGCTTGGGTTTCATGCCGGTTTCATGCCGATCATTATCATATACGCCTTCAGCGGCCAACCCTAACGCGGTCTAGGTCATAGCGGCCGCCTATCATCTATTTGCTTACACTTGCCGATTAATAAAGATCGTGGCGATCTCCGTCCAGCGAGCGGCTATTTGTGTCCTTGTGCTGTCCTGGGTGCCCAACGTCTCGAAAGGGCAGCAATATTCGTTCAAGGATTACGTCGACGGACTGGGGAATCTGAGCGTCAACTGCCTGCTGCAGGACCGTTCGGGCTTTCTTTGGATCGGAACTGAAAGCGGGCTCTATCAATATGACGGCTCGCGTTTCTGGCGGTTTGGGAAGAAGGAAGGCCTAACCAACGAGTTCGTCAGGGCGCTGAGCTTGGATCGGGACGGGCGATTGTGGGTTGGGACGCGTGACGGCCTGGCGTTTAGCACCGGACAGCGCAGCTTTTCGACCGTCACCTACCAGCAGCAGAACTTGAGAGTTCCTTACGACTCCACTCTCTCGTCCTCCCCGGATGGACGAATCTACGCGGTGACGCAGTTCGGGGTGCTGGTAGTGAAGTCGAAAGACGCGGGGCGATCGTGGCAGGCCAGTCCGCTTGAGTTGGCTAGCAAGAACGACGAAATAGACCGCGACTCTGTCTGGAGCGTTCTGGCCAAACCAGACGGAAGCGTCTTGATTGGATGCGGACCAGGGCTGTGCGAAATCTCCCACGGGAAGCTGAGGAAGTACGGAAAGTCGTCCGGGCTGCCGGAAGACGAATGGAAGTGTCTGCTGCTCCGAGCGAATGGAGAGTTGTGGGCGCGCGGTCCGCGATATACGGCCATGCTGGCTCCGGGCCGCAAACAGTTTGAAGTTCGAAATCCAGCGGGACAGGTGCCGAGCGACGTTACCTATCTGGGTCTCGCCGAGGATCACGCGGGAGCGGTACTCGCGAGTTTCGGTTCCGATGTCGGCCGCTATCGGGACGGCCGGTGGGAGATTGTCTCGAAGGCCAATGGCTTCGGAAAAGGTACGGTTTCGTCAATCCTGCAAGATCGCGAGGGAGTGGTTTGGTTCGGCTTGCTCGGTCACGGTTTGCGGAAATGGCTGGGCTATGGCGATTGGGAATCCTGGACCACCAACCAGGGACTGCACAGCGATGAGATCTGGGCCTTGCAGCGCGACTTGCACGGCCGTCTGTGGGTGGGGGACGAGCGTGGGCTGAGCATCCAGGAGCCAGGGTCCGCGATGTTCCGAACCTGGTCCGACCCGGGAGTTGACTCACCTTCGCGCTGCTTTTCGCTCGAGAATTCGAAAGACGGCTTTCTGTGGGTGGCGACGTATGAAGGCAAGCTGGTACAGATCGACGAAACCACGCTGCACGGCTGGCAGCTCGACTTGCCGAACGTGTCGCATGTGTTTGTGGATTCGCACGATCGGGTTTGGGCCTCCACCAAACAAGGGCTGTTCTTAAGCGAACGCCGTCACGGCCGGGCCCGATTTCACCTGGCCGACGCCAATCTATCCGGAACCCGAAAAATCGAGGACATGGCGGAAGATTCGAACGGGCGGATTTGGGCCATTTCGGAGGAACTTTTGTTCCGCTTCGACGATCCCAACTGGACGCGGGTGGACATTTCCATGGCAAAGCTGGGCCATCACCTGGAGGATCTGGCGATCGACAAATCGGGAGGGCTGTGGATTGACGGAACAGGCTCAGGCGGGTCTCGCTTCCAATTGCACAACGACAAGATCGTGGGTTACGCCACGCCGCATTTGTCTTCCGAAGAAGTGGTGTTTCTACGGGTGGATAGTCGAGGCTGGGTTTGGTTTGGCGAGGACCACGGCGTTGAGTTTTTCGATGGACGCTCGATGCGGCGATATACAGCGGGCGACGGCCTGATCTGGGATGACTGCGACAGCCACGGATTTCTGGAGGATCCTGACGGCTCGGTCTGGATCGGAACCAGCGGCGGTCTATCTCACTTTCGTGTGTCCACTGCCCGGCCCCTGAATCCGCCGCCTGCTCCGATCTTCGTTGAAGTTGGTTACGGAGCGAAGAATCTGTCGAACAACGGCGCGCTGGCATGGAAGCACGATCCGCTGACCGTGTCGCTCGCTTCCTTGACTCTTCGAAATGAGGGCGCGCTCAAGTTTCGATATCGCCTGGTGGGTCTGGAAGGCGATTGGGTAGAGACGGCGGAGCACACCGTTCGTTATCCGGAGCTCGGCCCTGGGCAATATACCTTCCAGGCGCAAGCCGTCGATTCGAGCAGCGGCAAGACCTCCGCCGAGAGCGCGTTCTCCTTCGAGATTCAGCCGCCTTGGTGGCGTACAACATCCTTCAGCGTGGTGGTGATCTTTGGGTTCGGTTTTCTCGCGGCCCTGGTGTGGGGCTGGCGGGTACGCTTTCTGTTGCGCCGTCAGCGCGAACTGGAACGTCTGGTGGCGGATCGAACCGCGGAGCTGGACCGCAAGCTGGCGCAGGAAGAGCATCTGAAGGCCGATGCGGAACGGGCCAACCAGGCCAAGAGCGAATTTCTCGCCATGATGAGCCATGAGATCAGAACGCCCATGAACGGCATCATCGGGATGGGCACCCTGCTGGCCGATACGCCGCTGTCGGAGGGGCAATCCGAGTACGTGGAGGCTATCCAATTTTCCGCCACTTCGTTGCTGACGATTATCAACGATATTCTGGATTTCTCTAAAATCGAGGCGAACAAGCTAACGCTCGAGACCGCGAATTTCAAGTTGCGCGAGCTGGTGCGGAATTCGGTAACGGTGGTGAATGCAGCGGCGCGGGCCAAACATCTGGAAATTCTCGCGGAGATCGACGAAGAAACTCCAGATTGGCTGGCGGGCGATGCAGTGCGCCTGCGGCAAATTCTGCTGAATCTGTTATCCAATGCCATCAAGTTCACAGAGCGCGGAACGGTTCGGGTGTCGCTTTCCGCGGATTCGAGCGCAGAGCCGGATTGCGTGCTGCTGCGCGCGTCGGTTCGAGACACAGGAATCGGGATACCGGCGGAAGCGCAGAAGCGCCTGTTTCAGAGCTTCAGCCAGGCGGAGACGTCCACCACGCGGCGCTATGGCGGGACGGGCCTGGGTCTCGCGATTTCCAAGCGCCTGGTGGAATTGATGGGTGGAGAGATGGGCTTCCAGAGCGTGCTGGGCGAAGGGAGCACGTTCTGGTTCACGGCCAAGCTGAGCCTGGGAACTGAAGACACGCCCGCAAAGTCGAGTTCCAGCGACGAAGCGCTGCCACGCGAGCAGAATGGAGGAACCATTCTGGTGGTGGAAGACAATCGAATCAATCAGAAGGTGCTGAGCCATCAACTCATCAACCTGGGTTATGCCATCGAAGTGGCTGAAAACGGTGCGGAGGCCATCGAGAAGATCAAGGCCCGGCGCTACGACCTGATTTTTATGGATGTGCAGATGCCGGTGATGGACGGGTTCCAGGCAACGCAGCAGATCCGGAGTCTGAGCGAAGACTCAGCGTCCATTCCTATCGTCGCCGTTACCGCGAATGCGTTTCAAAGCGAGCGCGAGAAATGCTTCTCCATTGGCATGGACGACTATCTGACGAAGCCAGTGGACAAGGATCGTCTCAAGGAAGCGCTGCGGCGCTGGGCGCCGGGCACGCAGCAAAAACGCTGGCCGATCCAGAACGAAACCTAGTTGCCCGTCGCAGCGAGTTCGTTAGCATGGCCAAACCGCTCCCTCCGGTCACGGCTCAGTATCCGACGTGCGTAACGGAGCCGCGACCGGAGGAAGCGGTAGTAACGATCTGGCTGCGACAGGCCACTAGTCCGTACGCAGCGCCACTACGGGATCCACGGTGGTGGCGCGGCGCGAGGGAACGTAGCTCGCGATCGCGGCTGCCAGGATCAAGAACAAAGAGACCGCGGCGTAGGTGAGCGGGTCGAGCGGCGTGGTCTTGAAGAGCAGAGACGACATCAGGCGCGTGAGCCCGGTGGCGGCGGCCAGGCCGAGTACGGCGCCGATGGCGGCCAATAGCAATCCCTGGCGTACGAACATTCCCTGCAGGGCGCGAGCTTCCGCGCCGAGCGCCATGCGAATGCCGATCTCGCGCGTCCTTTGCGTGATGGCGTAGGCGATCACGCCGTAGATGCCCACCACGCCCAGGATCAGCGCCATTGCACCGGCGATTCCGAGCAATACCAGCGTGAACGAGGTGCGAGCCATGGACCCGTCGTAGACCTCTTTGAGCGTCCGCACCATGTACACCGGCAGACTTCCGTCTACGGACCAAATGGCCTGCCGGGCCTGGCTCAGGAAGCTCTCCGTGCCTGCGCGATTGCTGCGGACCGTCAACACGCCGAAGCGCGTCTCCTGCCCAAAGGCGTTGTCCGTCAGCGCGGGCCAGTAGGTGATGGTGGGGGCCTTGAGCTCCACGCCATCGTCGTATACATCGGTGACCACCCCTACAATCTCGCGCCACTCGTCTTTGGGAGTCTCGCGAATTCTCTTGCCAAGAGCGGCGGCCGGCGAGCCCCACATTTCGCGCGCCATGTTTTCCGACACCATGGCGACGTGCCGCTTGCCATATATTTCCGTCCAGGTGAAGTCGCGTCCGGCGATGAGCGGAGTGCCCATGGTCTTCAAGAATCCCGGCGTCATATGGCGGAATCTTCGGATGGGCGGAATCTCGCCTCCCGCGTAGGTTTTGTCCTCCGCATAGACCACGTCGTTGTTGTTGAATCCTTCGAGCGGAGCCGAGCTCGCAAATCCCACGGAAAGGACGCCGGGGATGGCCGCCAATTTGTCGATCATCGCGTTTTCCATGCGCATCACGCGCTCGGAGTCCTTGACGTGGCTCTCGGGAATCGAAATGCGCAGCAGTTGAACTTGCTCCGGATTCGTGAAGCCGGGCTGAACGCTACGCAGTGCCTGGAAGGTTCGGATCATCAAGCCGGAACCAATGAGAAGGACCAACGCGAGCCCCACCTGAACGACCACTAACGTGTTGCGAGCCCGGTGGCGTTCGCGTCCGTGAGTGACGCTGCGTCCGCCGCCGCGCAAGGTCAAAGCCACGTGCGGCCCCGCGTATTTTATGGCGGGGATGAGCCCGAACAAGATACCGGCGAACAGGGAAACCACCAGAGTGAAGGCGAGCACCAGAGGATCGAGCCCAATTTCGCCCAGACGGGGCAGCGATTCGGGACCTTTGGCCACTAACACGCGCAGCGCCGCATAGGCCAGCGCCAGCCCCAAGGCTCCGCCCAACAGCCCGAGCGTCAGGCTCTCGATCAGCATTTCACGCGCGATGCGTCCCCATCCGGCGCCCAGCGCGGCCCGGATGGCCAGTTCCTGCTGCCGGCCTTCGGCGCGCACCAGCAAGAGATTCGCGACATTGGCGCAGGCGATCAGCAAGACCAATCCGATGGTTCCCATCAACACCCAGAGCGTGGCGCCGATATCTCCCACCACTTCCTGCTTCAAGGGCTGCATCTTGGGAGCGAAGCGGGCGGTTTCAAACAGCCCCCGGTTGAATCCAGGAGGCGGCGGCCAGGATCTGAGCCAGATGGGCAGCATGCGTGCCACGTCGGCATCGGCTTGCTGCAACGTGACACCGGGTTTCAATCGCGCGATGCCCTGATAACTGAAATTGCCGAGGAAGATCTTGCTGCGATCGAAGCGATGCGGCAGGATGAGATCCATGCGCGAGTTCAGGAAACGAAAATCGCGCGGCATTACGCCGATAATGGTGCGAGGCTTCGAATCGATATCGATGCTGCGGCCAATCGCCGAGGCGTTTCCTCCGAAACGCTGTTGCCAATAGCCATAGGTGAGTATCACGGTCTCAGGCGTCCCAGGAGTGTCGTCGGCCTGGGAGAACCAGCGTCCCACCAGCGGCTGTACGCCCAGCGCTTGCAATGTTCCGTAGGTGACGTCCAGCACGCGAACCTGCTCGGGTTCGCCAATGCCGGTGACGCTAGCGTCGTCGTTGGACCATAAGCCGAAATCCTGGAAGGTGCGGCTTTCCTCGCGATAAGTGAAATACATGGTGGGCGAGCAATTAATGTTGCCTGCCATGGCGCCGGTGATGCCGGGCGCAAGGTGCCACACACCCGCCAATTGCCCGGCCGCGGGATAGGGCAGCGGTTTCATGAGAACGCTGTAGACCACGCTGAAAATGGCGGTGTTGGCGCCAATCCCGAGCGCCAAGGTGACTAGAGTGATGGCGGTAAACATGGGGGCCAGCGCCAATCGGCGTAGGACGTGGCGGAGGGATCTCATGGAGAAGAATACGTGTGCGAACGAATTTAGTTCGCAAAAGTTACTATCGCCGAGCGTGGGAGGTGAAACATTGCTGCCCGCTGCGATGGATATCAAATGGGGCAGAGTAGCCAAGAGAAGTTATCATTAGCAGCTGCGATAAAAGCCGAGAAACTGGCGCGGGGTATAATTCAGGCGAACGCGATTCGACCTCAAGCTAATGCCCTCCCAACCAACCAAGGACAACGTAATACACCCGGATCTAGGTGGCGCGGCGGAAGACTTGCAAAAAAGCGGTTTTCCGCTCGCTCCCGGAACCATGCTGGGGTCGTACGAGATCATCGCCGCGCTAGGCGCCGGTGGAATGGGCGAAGTGTATCGCGCCCGTGACGGACGGTTGGAGCGCAGCGTTGCGATCAAGATCCTGCCGGCCGCGGTAGCGGCGGACTGTGACCGGCTGCGCCGCTTTGAGCAGGAAGCGCGCTTGGCGTCCGCGCTCAATCACCCCAACATCGTTACCATCCACGACCTGAGTCAGGACGGTTCCACGCACTACATCGTCATGGAGCTGATCGAGGGACAGACGCTGGGGGAGTTGCTAGCCGCCGGCGCGCCGCCCATCCGCAAGGTCCTCGAAATTGCAGTGCAGATTGCCGAGGGCCTGGCAAAGGCACATGAAGCCGGTATCGCGCACCGGGACTTGAAGCCCGGCAACGTCATGGTCTCCCACGATGGGTTCGTGAAAATCCTCGACTTTGGCCTGGCGAAGCTCGCCCCACTCAGCAGTGAGCTGTCGGAGACTCGGAACATTTCCGCGTGGCACACTCAACCGGGTCAGATGCTGGGAACGCTGCAATATATGTCACCCGAGCAGGCTAGCAGCGGCCTGGCGGACTTCCATTCAGACCAATTCTCGTTCGGCTTGGTGCTGTACGAAATGGTGGCTGGGAAAAACCCTTTTAAGAGAAGCACGGCGGCCGAGACACTGGTGGCCATCCTGCGGGAACCGCCTGAACCGGTCGGAGTCCGAAACCTCGACGCCCCCGCTCCGTTGTGCTGGGCGATCGAGCGTTGTCTGGCGAAAGAGCCCGAAAGGCGCTACGTCTCCACTCGGGATCTCGCGCGGGAGCTGGCAGCCATACGCGATCATTTCGCGGAAAAGCAGGTTCAGCGAGTAGAAACCCGGCCGGCGAATATGCCCGCGCAACGGACGCCGTTCGTGGGACGCGAGAAGGAACTGGCTGCGGCCAAAGAACTTTTATCGCGTCAAGATGTGCGGCTTCTCACCATCACCGGCCCAGGAGGGATCGGCAAAACGCGTCTTGCAGTGGAGGTGGCCGGCGGTCTGGCCGAACACTTTCCGGGCGGTATTTATTTTGTGCCGCTCTCCACGCTGAGCGATCCGGCTTTGCTCGCTTCCGCGATCGTTCAGGGGTTGGGGATCCGGGAGGCGGGAAGTCAGTCGCCGCTCGACATACTCAAGAAGAGCTTGCAGGATACATGGCGGGCGCCCATGCTGCTCCTGCTGGACAATTTTGAGCATCTGATTCAGGCTGCGCCCGCTGTGTCAGAACTCCTGGTCATGGCTCCCCATCTGAAAATCCTGGTAACCAGCCGCGCGGCGCTGCATGTGTACGGAGAACACGAATTTCCAGCGCCGCCCCTGGCCCTGCCGGATCCACGGTCCGTGCCGCCTAACCTGGAGGCGCTCTCAAAATACCCCGCTATCGCCTTGTTCGTGCAGCGCGCTACCGCGGCCCGGCCAGATTTTGAATTAAATCGGGAAAACGCCGACGCGGTCACCGCAATTTGCGCCAGGTTGGACGGCTTGCCGCTCGGCATCGAGCTCGCGGCCGCGCGTGTCAAGGTTCTTTCTCCCCCTTCGATACTTACGCGCCTGGCCAGCCGGCTCCGGTTATTGACGGGCGGGGCCCGCGATTTGCCGGAGCGCCAGCAGACGCTTCGCGGCGCCATCGATTGGAGCTACGATCTGTTGAGCCCCGCCGAGCAAAAGCTCTTCCGAAGACTGTCGGTTTTCGTGAACGGCTGCAATCTGGAGGGTGTGGAGGCGGTCTGCGACACCAGAGGCGATCTCGATTTGGATCTGCTGGATGGTATGGCGTCCATGGTGGACAAAAGCCTGCTGCAAAAGATCGAGCAAGTCGACGGTGGATCGCGCTTCGCGATGCTGGAAACCATTCGCGAGTACGCTCTCGAAAAACTGGAGGCCGCTGGTGAGCAAGTCTCAACTAAGCGCGCCCACGCTGCCTACTGTCTGGTGCTGGCCGAAGAAGACGCCGCCGACCAAAGCGGCGTCGAAGAAATGGAATTGCTGGAACGCTTCGCCTTGGAACATGACAATTTTCGCGCGGCCCTAGAGTGGCTGACGGAAACCGGAGACGCGGAATGGGGCCTGCGTCTGGGTGCCGCTCTGTTCCGGTTCTGGGAGACGCGCGAGTACTTCGCCGAGGGACGGGACCGGCTGGACAAGCTGCTGAAGCTCCCCGGATCCGCAGCTCCCAGCAAGGCTCGCGCCCGCGTCCTCTTTGCGGCGGGTGTCTTTGCCAGCGAGCAGGTGGATTACGGCCCGTCCGATGCGCTGCTCGGTGAAAGCCTGGAGATCGCTCGCCAATTAGGTGACAAGCGGGGCGCAGCCGTTTCTCTCAATGCGCTGGGAGTCAATGCTCGGAACCGGGGGGACTTGGCGGAAGCGCATGCTCTGTTCGAAGAAAGCCTGGCACTATGGAAAGAATGGGGCGGCGACCAGAAGGCTGTTGCCCGTTCCCTCAGCAACCTGGCCAGCGTCGCCAAGTCGCAGGGTGATTATACCCGCGCTCGCCTTCTCTATGCGGAATGCCTCGCCATTTTCCAGGGATTGGGAGACCGGACCGGTGTAGGCTGGTCGCTGAACTCGCAGGGCGACGTCGCCCGCGATCAGGGTGATTCCTTAGCCGCACAGGGATTGTACGAGCAGTCTCTCACGATTTTTCGGGAAACCGGCGACCGCTGGGGCATTGCCGGTACACTCGCCGATTTGGGAAACCTCGCCAGGGAACAACGCGATTTTCCGATCGCGCAGTCCTTGTATCGCGAAAGCATACGACTCTTCTTAACCCTGGAACATAAACGGGGCATTGCCCGCCTACTGGAATGCTTCGCGTGCTCGGCGGCGGTTCAACTCGAAGCCGAGAGCTCGCTCCGGCTGGCCGGCGCGGCGGCTGCCCTCCGCCGGAGCATCGGGACGCCGCTCACGCCCGCTGAACAGAGCAAATTGGAAGCAATTCTCGACCCGGCAAGGCAAATATTGAGCAATACGGCCAGCGCGACAGCCTGGTGGGAAGGTTGGGCTGGACCGGTGGACCAAGCGCTTCAGGACGTGCTGAGCAACCCGCCGTCCAGCTTGCCGTAGGGCTTTGCGCCCAGCTGGGCGAGTCGCCGCCTACGCGAAGTTTACCGGGTCCAGGAGTCGGCGGACCGCCGAGATCCGGCTGGCTGGAATACCGACACGCTTGGCGTGCTCCTGGATCGTTGTTTCGTCCGGCGCCAGGTACACGCAATATATTTTGTCGCCGGTGACGTAGCTATGCAGCCACTGGATCTCGGGGCCCATGGCCTTCAAAACGCTGGCCGATTTTAGCGAAACTTCGCGCAATTGGGCGTCGGAGAGGTTTCCGGCGCCTGGGATTTCGCGTTCGATGACGAAGTGGGGCATGGGGTTCTCTGATGATGCTAGCATGTCTCAGAACCAAAGAATGAGGTTGACATGGATCTCCGATCCCTTCAGAAACCGCTGAAAGAACAGTACCGCAACGACCCGAACGCGTCACGAATCACCATTCGCGCGAAGGGTGGGCAGACCGGTGTTCCCATCGCCTGCTCGGTCGACATCGGGCGCGCCGTGTATCAGGCGGAAGCCCACCAGGGAGTCGGCGGCGCCGGCGCCGGTGCCTGCTCCGGGGATCTCCTGCTCGGAGCGCTGGCTGCCTGCGCGCAAATCACCTGTCAAATGGTGGCTGCGGCCATGGGCATCCCAACCGAACGAATTGAGGTGACGGTGGAAGGCGATCTGGATCTGCGCGGTACTCTCGGCATCTCAAAGGACGTACCCGTCGGCTTCGAGAACATACGTCTCCACTTTGATGTTGCCGCGCCTGAAGCATCGCCGGAACAACTGCGTGGATTGCAAGAAAAAACCGAACAATATTGCGTGGTAATGCAAACCCTGTTGCGCCCGCCGGGGCTCCAAACCAAATGGGCTGATCACAACTAATAAGCCTCCAGCGTAGAGCAGCTTACTTCGAGCCTTCGATTATGCCACCAGTTTGGAACAAGGCGAAACCGGAACCGCTACCGGAGGCGTCGTACCCTTGAGTGGAGGTTCGGGGAAACATGCCCAAGGCGGTGGGGGATGCGCAGGGGAAGATCAGCGGGCGGATCATCATTGAGCAGCTCATCCGCAACTTGGAATTGGGGCAGTTCGAGATGGGCTACAGCATCCTCACGCCCTGTATTTTCAGCCTCTATCTGCACCCGGACGATTACACGCGGCTGACGGGCGTGTTTGACCTGATCCGCGAAGATGCGAAGAAAGCGCTGGCTGGGCGATTGGCGGAGTGGAACGCCAAGCCGCTCGGTTTTGGCGCGTTGCGTGGGGCTAAGGATCGCAAGCCGTACAAAATCGCGTGCAAGGATTTCGCCTTCGAATTTTTTCCCGATTCCGAAGGCGCGGTACCGCTGGGCGACGTGGAAATTCACTCTGAGCTGAATGAAACGCCGCAGCCGGGTTATCACGGGACTAAGACCACGCTGCTGGATCGCGAGCCGAGCGTGGGGGGCTCACGGGGCGCGCCGGTGTCCGGCCCGAGACCCGGCAAACGGGCGACCGGGTATATGCCGAGATCCGCTATGAAGACGACTCGGGACCGCAGCTTTACTTGATGACGCAGGACGAGATCAGCGTCGGCCGGGGCGGCGATGGCGCGCAGGTGAGCCTGGCGCTCTACACCAACGATGAAGTTTCGCGTGAGCATTTGCGCGTGCGGCGCGACGCAACCGGGAAGCGTTTCCTGATCGTCGATAAAAGTATGAACGGGACGTGGCTCAACGGCAGGCGCCTGGAGCGCGGCGTGGAGGAGACGCTGCCGGCCAAGGCGCAGATCGGCGTGGCGGAAGTGATCACGCTGCAGTTTGAGGAGCGCTAATTGATTCGAATCCCTTACATCGCGCATATTCCGTTCGTTCTGCTGTTCCTGGGTCTGGCGCTCGTTTTCGTTGTGACGCGGGTGTTCTCGCGCCGCTGACCATGGCAAAGATTCTCGAAGGGCAATCTGGATGTGCCTGGCGCTCGGCGACGGCCAGCGATGCCGGGCGTGTGCGTGCGGAGAATCAAGATCGCGCCTACGCCGACGACCAGCTGGGGATTTTTCTGGTGGTGGACGGCCTGGGTGGTCACGCGGCGGGAGAAAAGGCTGCTGAGACCGCTGTGGATGTGGTTCGCGCGGAGCTGGCAGGGCAGAACGGCGACGCACGGGATCGAATCAGGAGGGCCATTACGGCTGCCAACAATCGGATCTTTGAAGAGGCCGCGGACAACGAAACCTGGCGCGGTATGGCGTGTGTTCTGACTCTGGCGGCCATTTCCGACGACAAGGTGATTGTCGGGCACGTGGGGGATTCTCGCCTTTACCTAACCTGGAACGGGGCCATACGGAAGATCACCTCGGATCACTCGCCGGTGGGTGAGCGCGAGGACGCGGGCGAGTTGAATGAGGCCGAAGCGATGGCGCATCCCAGGCGGCACGAGGTATTTCGCGACGTAGGGTCGCGCCTTCGGGAGCCGGATGAAGAGGATTTCATCGAGGTGAAGGAGTTCTTATTTAAGCCGGACGCCGCGATTCTGCTGTGCAGCGACGGCCTGAGCGACCTGCTGACTTCGGCGGAAATTCTGGACGTGGTAGAGCGCTACAACGGCGATCCAGCTCAGGTGGCCGACGAGCTGGTGGAGGCGGCGAATCTGGCCGGGGGGAACGACAACATCACCGCTATCTTCGTGGCAGGCAGCGAATTCCTGGGCAACGCGTCGCCCGCGGCGGCGGAGGCGCGAGCGCGGAATGCTGTCACCAGAGCCCGCGACGGGTTGGTTGAGGAGCGAGGCGCCGGATCTAAGGTGGGCCGAATCTTAACCACACGAGTGGCTTTCCTGGTTTACGGGTTTGTGCTGGGCGTGGCGTTGGCGGCAGTGGCGCTGGTGCTGGGCTTGCGTTGGCCGAAACCCTAAAGCATCCTGCGCGTCAATGTGTACGATATCTATTTGTGCTGGGGACCAAGCAATTTGGCGCCTACGAGGTGATCCGCAAGCTTGCGCGCGGGATGACCGACGTGTATCTGGCCTTCGATACCAGCGCTAATCGCCACGCTGTATTAAAAATTGTTGAGGAATCGCCGGACCCGCTGACGCAACTGATCCTCGAAGCGGAACGGCGCGGCGCCGATCTGCAGAAGCAACTGCACGACGCCGATGCACGCGTGATTGAAGTCTACGAGTACGGGCACCTGGAAGGATTCTTCTTCGTCTCGATGCAATATATCGAGGGGCGGACGGTGGCCGAGATCCTGAAGCAGGAGGGGCGCATTGAGCCCGAGCGCGCGGCGCGATTCGCGGGCGAGATCCTGAGTCAGCTCGACAAGCTGCATTCATTCCAGGCCACCATCGACGGGCAGCGGCGAGCGGTGGTGCATGGCGACATCAAACCGTCGAACATTCAGATCGGCGCGAACGATGAAGTGCGCCTCCTGGATTTCGGTATCGCAAAAGCGCTGACGTTTACGCACAGCCGTACACATTTGGGATTGGGCAGCCCGAGTTACTGTTCTCCCGAGCGCCTGAGCGCCGGGCAAGTGGACCGGCATGCGGACCTGTGGGCAGTGGGCGTGACGCTATATGAAATGGTGGCGGGCGTGCCGCCGTATCAGGCGCAGGACACCCGGAAACTGGAAGCGCTGATCCAATCGCGACGTCCGCCGCGTGCGCTGCCGGAGAGTTGTCCCACTGCGATGACCGCCATCCTGCATAAGGCGCTGGCCGGCGATCTGCACCAGCGCTACGTTTCGGCATCGGCGTTTGAAAGCGACGTGACGCTGTTCTTACAAGCGCGGCCGACGGTTGCGGAGTTAGAGCGGCGCGTTTCGTGGAAGAGCAATCCGACGGTGGAGAGGCAGCGCCTGCCGCACATACCGCAGCGCGTAGCGAGCATGGCCGAAACCGTCCGGCGCAGCGTGCTGAAGCTGAAGCCTCCGCGCGTGAAACGGATCGCATCGGTGATGAGCATTCTGGTGGCGCTATGTTGGGGATTGCTGGCCGGGCTGGTGGTGTGTGTGCCGCTCGGCTACTACTATCGCTTCTGGCGCGAGAGCGGCGCGTTGCGCGGCAACCCGGACTACACGCACGCTAGCGTCAGCGAGATCAATCGGGATTGGGATTTACTGCAGCGCGTCCAAAGGCAGAACGCGTTCTTAGGCGGGGCATCCCCGGCCATTCGCCTGGCTTCGAACGTTCGCGCCGCTTTGCGGCAAGCGGGTGACGAGGTGATTGAAGGCTATCGTAACAATTCCAATCCGCGCACTCAGGATTTCGATTTTGCGAAGGCCGCTGTGTGCTTCACACATTTGATCGAAATGGATCGCAACGATCGCGACGCCGAAGGCAAGCTGGCGCTGTGTCACGGATACGAGAATCTGGATCGTGACGCGCATGCCGCGCAAGCTGACTTTAATGACGCCGTGTCGCTGCTGCCGCGCTCGCCCGATCCGCATCTGGGGCTGGCGCGCATGGATGTATATTCTCTGAAAAACATCGGGAAGGCGATAGCGGAACTGCAGGAGGCGCAAAGGCTGGGATTCGAGATCGGTCCGCGCGAAAACGAGGAAAAAGCCGACGGCTATCGGTTTCGCGCGACCGCGGAGCTAAATCAGGCGCGGAAGAATGAGATCAGCAAGACGGAGGAGGCCCGCTACTTGCGCCTGGCGCAGCGCGATTTCGATCGTGCACGGCAATTGTACGAGCCCATCGAGGGTTTTTCGAACGTAAGCGTCGCGCTGCGGCAGGTGGACGACGACGATCGCACGCGGCAGGGGATGGCCGATGCGCTGGCGAAAAAACCGAAGCCGAAATCCAGATCAAACCAAAAGCCGCGCTATGCCACTCGGAGGACGCATTGGCAGTAACCAAGAGCTGGGAATCGAGCGTTCTAGTATCCGGCGCCAAGGGTTCCGCCGTGACGGGGCGCGCCGGATGGCGAGAGTTCGCATGGCTGGCATTATCTTCGGTGATGGTGGCCACCGGGCTCTTGATGGTCTATTCGGCGAAGACGCAGAGTTTCCCGGAATTGTCGGCGGCGCTGGGGCACGGGGATTTGTTGGATTTGAATCGTGTGAGCAAGCCGGAACAATTGTTGCCGTTTTTGCAAGTCTTCCAGGATGCAGCAGAGCGGGAACAAGTGGCGGGTAAAATGTTCGATTACCTGGCTTCCCATCAGCCCTTGGCGAATGTGGGAGCATTGGCCCGTCTGCGTGCCGCTCCGCACGTCCCGTTGCTGCCGCTCGCCAAACTCAAGCCCGCGTTCGTGGTGCGCACGCCGGCGGAGTTTCAACAGCAATTCCTGATCTGGATCGCGCTATATCTGGCTGCGTTCCACGCCGTTTTTCTGATCTGGCGATGGAGCGGGCTGCGGGGCGACTTCGCGTTGCTGCCTGCCATTCATCTGTTGACGGGCATGGGGCTGATTCTCGCGGTGAGCCTGCGGGATCCGCTGCGCGACACGCTCGAGTTCAGCAAATTCGCATGGGGTGTGGCGCTGGGCTGCCTGGTGCTGCTCGCGCCATCCTTGCGGGCGTTGAACTATCAGCGCTTCTCGGCCTGGTGCTACACGCCGTTGTTCGGGGCGCTGGCGCTTTTCGTTTTGCTCCTGCGATTCGGCTCGGGCCCGGGCGGCAACGATGCGAAGGTCAATCTGGGTCCCTTCCAGCCGGTGGAAGCCATCAAGATTCTGATCGTCTTCTTCCTGGCGGGATATTTCACGCGCAATTGGGAGCGGCTGCGCGATCTTCGCGAGAAACGTCTGGTGCCGCGATCCTTGCGCTGGATCGGGCTGCCCAGGCTTTCGCACGTGCTGCCGGTGATGTGCGCGGTTGCGATTGCGCTGGGATTCTTCTTCTTGCTGAAGGATCTGGGACCGGCACTGGTCACTGGATTCTTGTTCCTTACGATGTTTGCAGTGGCGCGCGGGCGAGCGGGTCTGGCGATGCTGGGCATCGTTCTGCTGGTGGGCGGCGTGGTGGTGGGATATCACTACGGCAAACCAGCGACAGTGGTTGACCGCATCAACATGTGGCTCTCGCCCTGGGACAACGATGTCCATGGTGGGAATCAACTGGCGCATTCGCTGTGGGCGTTTTCCACCGGAGGCGCGTTGGGATCGGGACCGGGCTGGGGCGATCCTGAAATGATTCCCGCCGGGCACACGGATCTGGTGCTGCCGGCGATTGGCGAGGAGTGGGGATTTTGCGGCGTGGCAACCGTATTATTGCTGCTCGGATTTCTGGTGTGGCGCGGAATGCGGATCGGATTGCGGGCGGCGAACGAGTACGGGATGTTTCTCGCGGTGGGCTTATCGGCGCTGATCGCGTTTGAGATGCTGCTGATATCGGGCGGAGTGCTGGGTGCGATTCCATTGTCGGGAGTAGTGTCGCCATTCCTAAGCTTCGGCAACACGGCCATGCTGGCGAATTTCCTGATCTTCGGGATATTGCTCTCTATTTCGAATCAGGGCAAAGAGAGTGTTATCGATAAGCCGTTCCGAAAATCCGTAGTGCGGCTCGAATGGGTGCTGGGAGCAGCGGCGGCGACGCTGCTCGCGTTCGCGGCCTATTATCAGGTGGCGCACGATCAGGATTTCCTGGCGCGCGAGGCCAAGGTCTTTGAAGACGACGGAGTGAAACGGCCGCAACGCAATCCCCGGCTGAACTCCCTGGCGCGTGAGATCCGGCGCGGAAACATTTTCGATCGAAATGGCGTATTGCTTGCCACCAGCGATTGGAACGAGCTGGAGAAGCGCCGCGATCAATACGCGAAGCTCGGAATTTCGATCGATACGGCCTGCTCGCGGCTGGACAACCGGCATTATCCTTTCGGATCGCTGACCGCGCATCTGCTGGGTGACCTGCGAACGGGTGACAATTTCCACGCCACCAATGCTTCGCTGATGGAGCATGACTCGAACATGAAATTGCAGGGCTTCACGGATTATCGCGAACTGGCGCCGCTCATCCGCTATCGGCATCAACCCGGGAATCCGGAGATTGCCAAGTTGATGGCGCGGGATCGCAACGTGACGGCGTCCATCGATGTTCGATTGCAGATGCGGGCCTGGAAGGCGCTCGAAGACCGGCTGGCCAAGGCGCACAAGGACAATGGCGCGGTGGTGGTGATGGATCCCAACTCGGGTGACGTGCTGGCGCTGGTGAGTTCGCCCGCGCCGGATGCGAAGTCGGCGACTACGCCCGAGGAATTGTTCGATCGCGCGCGCTATGGGCAATATCCGCCGGGATCGACATTTAAGCTGGTGACCGCGATGGCTGCTTTGCGGCTGGATCCGGCGCTCGAAAACAAGAGCTTCAGTTGCCGGCGGCTTCCCGATGGGCGCGTGGGCGCTATTATTCCCGGATGGCGCAAACCAATTCGCGACGATGTGGGCGATTCGGCGCATGGCACGCTCAGCATGCATCAGGCCATCGCGGTTTCCTGCAATGCGTATTTCGCCCAGCTCGGAGTGTTTTCGGTGGGCGCGAAGCAGTTGAGCGATACCGCGAAAATGCTCGACATTCCGGCGGGAAGCATTCCCGACATTCAAGCGGCGATGCCGTTTGCGGCTTATGGACAAGGTCCGGTTCTAGTGACACCATTCAAAATGGCGCGCGTGGCCGCGACTATTGCGGCCAATGGTTCGATGCCGGAGGGCCGTTGGGTGATCGACGGAAGCAACGCCCGAACAGCCGCTCCGAAACAGATTCTCGCGCCGGATCTAGCGGCGTTCCTGGCGAGTGCCATGCGATCGGTGGTGGTGGAAGGAACGGCGCGGCGTGCGATGCAAGGGGAAGCGGTGAGTGTCGCGGGGAAAACAGGGACGGCACAGCTGGATGAGGGGATGCCGCATTCCTGGTTTGCAGGTTTCGCTCCCTATGACGGAGACAGAAAGAAAAGCATCGCGTTTGCGGTTGTGGTGGAGCATGGCGGGTATGGCGGGACGACAGCGGCGCCGATTGCGCGCGAGATCGTGGACGCCGCTCAAGAACTGGGGCTGCTGCAATGAAGATATCGGAGCTGATTGAGCGCCTCGGGCGGACGGTATTTGAAGCTCCGTTTGGCGCCACCGCACAAGTGATGGGGGATTCGCCCGAAGTGGCCGAGATTCGTATCGCTGTGTTGGACGAGGTGAAGAAGAAGATACAGCGCGCGGGTGGGCAGGCTCTATTTCCGTACAATTTAGTGCGGATTGTGATCCGGGCCGCGAACGGCGAGGGCGCGGTTTTCGAACGCGATTTCTTCCGCCGGTTCTTCGACGAAGAAGTGCGCAAGGGTTTATCCAAGGAAGCTTGCCGATTCCCGGAAGAGTTACGAGTTGAAATTCGGGCGACCAACGAGGAAGGGAAGTGGCTGCGCATCGAAGCGATATCGGAAGACGTCGCCCCGCCCATCGAAGAAGCCCCCCGCACGCGGCGGCCGGCGAGGTTAGTGGTGTCCTCGGGAACCGCCAACAAGGGAGAGATCCCACTGCAAAAAGCGCGCACCAATATCGGCCGGCTCACCGACGTCTACAAAGCCGAAGGCCTGTCGCGCCGCAACGATCTGGCGTTTGCCGAAGACAACGCTATCAATCGCACGGTGTCGCGCGAGCACGCGCACATTGTTCACGACAAGAAAACCGGCGAATATCGCTTATTCAACGATCGTTGGTACAAGCGCGGCGGTAATGCAGAGAACAACTGCGGGCTATGGATCATACGCGATGGCATGGGACAAGAGGTGCATCGGGATACTCGCGGCACGCGCCTGCTCCCGGGAGATGAGATCCACTTCGGCAAAGCAGTCGTGAAATTCATCCGGTAGCCTTGTGGCGCACGCACTCCTGCGTGCCGTGTTCGCACTCATGCGAACACGTTTTACTTTGGCCCCGGAGGCGTTCACACGATTGTGAACGCGGCACGCAGGAGTGCGTGCGCCACACGCGGGAGTGCGTGCGCCACGGCGGCTAAATCAGATCCAGGGATTGTTCGAAGTCGGCGAGAAGATCGCGCCAGTGTTCGATGCCGATGGAAATCCGCACCAACCCGTCGGTCACTCCGGCGGCGGCGAATTCCTCTTCGGTGAAACCGGAATGCGTGGTGGTCTTGGGATGGCACACCAGTGTTTCCACGCCACCGAGCGACACGGCGTTGCGCGCGATGCGCAGGTTGCGAAGAAACTCGAACGCGGCCTTCTTTCCGCCGCGCAGTTCGATGGACAGCATGCCGCCCGGGAAATCGCATTGATTGCGCGCTATTTGGATCTGTTCCGGATCGTTAAAATGCGTAGGATACAAAACGCGGGCGATCTTCGGGTGCTTCGCCAGGCGGGCGGCGATGCGGTCGGCATTTTTGCTCGATCGGTTCATACGCAGTGTGATGGTGGGCAAGCGGCCTTCGAGCATCCAGCATTCGTCGGGCTGCAGGATGTTGCCGAACAAATTGCGCTTGGAACGCATCTGGCGGATCAGCTTCGGGTCGCTCGCGATGGCGACACCCGCGATCAAATCGCTCAATCCGGAAATATACTTGGTGGCCGAATACAGGCACATGTCGGCGCCCAGGGTCAGCGGGTGCTGGAAGGCTGGTCCG
The DNA here is from genome assembly GCA_963781905.1 of Bryobacterales bacterium. Classification (GTDB taxonomy): domain Bacteria; phylum Acidobacteriota; class Terriglobia; order Bryobacterales; family Bryobacteraceae; genus Palsa-89. The sequence goes on along the minus strand of CAWAHZ010000010.1, from coordinate 738,522 downwards.
AGCATGGTGTTATCCACCATCACCAGGGGCTTGGGAGCGAGCTGCGCCACCGCATCGGTGGCGTGGCGGATGTCCGTCATCACGATAGTGGGATTGGCCGGCGTTTCGATCAGGACCACGGCGAGATTCTGAGCCGAACGAATAGCGGTGTCCATTTCGCCGGTGTGGCCGGCTTCCACCGGAATGCCGCCGATGCCGAGCGTGCTCAAAAAATCCTCGATCAAATGCTGCGTTCCGCCGTAAATGGGGACGGTGTAGATGATATTCTGGCCGGGCCGCGCGAAAGTGAACAGGGCGGTCATGATGGCGGCCATCCCTGAGTTGAAGACCAACGCGGCGTGCGCGCCGGTTTCGAGCGGCACCAGGCGCTCTTCCAGAATTTCGGCGTTGGGGTGGTTGAAGCGTGAATAGATCAGGTCGGGTTGCTCGCCTGCCTCGGGTTGAGCGCGGCCAGCTACCAGGTCGAAAGCGCGCTCGGCTGCTTCCGGGCTCGGGAACACATAGGTGGAACTGCGGAACACGGCGGGCCGAGCCGATCCGACCGATAGGCTGGGATCGAAGCCGCGAGTGAGAACCTGGGTAGAAGAGCGGAGGTCTTTTTGATCACTCATGATGAACCTCGGGCATGATAAACCTCGGGCATGAAGCGCCTCCGACTTCAGTTTAGCGGATCGGTTCAGGGATGGTTCTAGGAAGTGCGGGAGAACAGCGAGAGCAGACCGGAGAGCGAACTGTTTTTCTTGTTCGGTGCTTCCGACGTTCCGCCCAGGCGATCCGCCAGTCCGATCACGCTTTTGCCGAAACTGGTGGCGGGGCCGAGCGGCTTGCCTTCCATTAATGACTTCTGAATGGCTTCGTAATCGCTGGGCATGATGTGAAAGATGTCGGTGTGGAGCGCGGTGCCGATGACGTCTTTGCTCAGGCCGGTGTGACGGTCATAGCGGTTTACGATGAGACGGAGCTTGTGGCGGCCGATGTTGTTCGCATCCAAATAACCCATGGCGCGCTGCACGGCTTGCAGCGCGGTGAGCTCGTTGGTGGTCACCAGCAGAATCTCGTCCGCCAGTTGCGCCTGGCTCAGGTTCCAATCGCCATATACGCCGCCGGTGTCGAGCACCACTAAGTCATACGTGCCGCGCGCATATTCAATGATGCTGCTGGCATCCTTGAGCTCGCTCATTCCTTCCGTCATCACTTCGGGGGAAAGCATAACGTCCACGCCTTGCCGGCTGGTGACCACGGCTTTCCACAAATCGGCGTCGATGTCGTGCGAGCGCGCCAGTGCGTCCATGAAGCTGTAAGCGGATTTGATCTTTAGCAGGAACGAGAGGGTTCCAGCCAGCGGATCCAGGTCCGCCAGCAGAATGCGCTTTTCGCCGCGCTTCATCTGGTACGCCAGATTGCTGGCGATGGTGCTGGCGCCGCAGCCGCCTTTGGCGGGCATGATGCAATAGACTCGCCCGGCGGTGCTGGCGCGGTTCGGCTGCAGCCGGGCAATTTTCTGGAGCGCCCCCTCCACTTGATCGGAGGTGAAGGGTGGGATCAGGAAGTCACTGGCGCCCTGGCGCAGGCAACGTAGCACCAGTTCCGGGTCGTTACTCGGGAGCACCACGATGATGGGGAGCTTGGCGTCGATGCGCAGCAGATCCGGGATGAGAGCCAATCCCGCATCGGGCGGCTCTCCAATCTCGAGCAGACAGAGATTCGGTGTCTCCTTCAGCACTACCTCGGCCAACTGGTGACGCTGCGGATAAGCGTTGAGATCGTGCCCCGAGAAGGTCGGTAAATGTTTACGGAGGAGCGGCGCTAAGTCCCGGATTATCTTTTGGTTAGGGCAAATGAACAGCGCTTTCCAATTACCGCTGAATTTCGGGGAGTCAGGCTGGGGCATCGGCGCACTGCGGACTTTCGATCACAATAGTCCTAACCGATCAAATCGGCTAAGGTTGATGATAACATGAGAGCCTTCACTCACCAGATCAACTAAACATTCGAACGCACTCGCCGATAAGGCTTAGTTTGATTCATGAATCAAACCTAAATGAATCAAGCTCAGGCCCGCATGAGAAAGGCGTGTCGGCCGGTAAGAGATCATAATGAGCGAAGACCACTCGAACAAAACTGTCGTCGTGTGCGACACCCAACCGATCACGGCCGAAGGATTGCGAACCCTGCTGGCCGCCGCCGGAGACCTGGAGTTCCTGGCGTCGTTGAATTCTCTGGAAGCGGTCACGCAGTTGATCACCGCCCGGCCGCCCGATGTGGTGATCGTGGACAAAGGATTCGGCATGCGAGTCGTGCTGGATTGGATCCATGATTTGAAACTGTCGGACGCCGCGCCCGCGGTGACGGTTTGGGGCGTCTCGATGACCGAAGCCGAAGCGCTGCGTCTGCTGCAGGCCGGCGCCAAGGGCATTGTGCGCAAGACGGCGGATCTGGAGAGCATCCTGAGCTGCCTTCGCACCGTGGCCTCCGGGCGGAGCTGGATGGAGGATTGCGTGTTCCGCGATTCGGCGCGGCAGGAGCGGTACCCGCGCTCCGAGCTGACCCCGCGGGAGCACCAGGTCCTCGAAATGGTGGAGCAGGGGTTCAAGAACAAAGAGATCGCGCTCGAATTGGGCATTCGTCCGGGAACCGTCAAGATCCATCTGAAGCATATCTTCGAAAAGACCGGGGTGCGCGGACGCTATGGCTTGGCCATCAGCGGGTTGAAGGAACGCGGGTTGGTTTCGATGGTGAGTTAGGGGCGGGGGATTGGGCAGGTGTAAGTGACCGTGATCTTCGCCGAACCGGGCGCGACAGACGACACGATGCCCTGCGAATCCACGGTCGCAACGCCTAGGTCGCTCGAAGCATATTCGATGCGGGTGGATTGAGTGACCTCGGCATTGGTGCCGTCACCGATCCACCCGGATGGACAGGGTGCCATCCGCCGGCGACGTGATCCGAAGGCTCGGTTGCGCCCCAAGGAATCCGGTGAGAACGCACGATGAGATCCCAAGCCTGACAGTTCGCATACGTCCTTCTCAACGCTCGACCAGACAATCAGCTATAGGTAAATCGAGGTGAATACTCCAATGCGGCGGATGGTAAGATGGACGCTCGGACCGTAAAATCCGAGCAATGATCGGCGAGACTCTCCGGCACTATCGCATTGAAGCCAAGCTGGGCGCGGGAGGGATGGGCGTTGTCTATCGCGCGCTGGACACCCATCTGGATCGCGCGGTCGCGGTGAAAGTGCTGCCATCGACTGCCGTCGCAAACGCCGACCGGCGGGCGCGCTTCTCGCAAGAGGCAAAATCCGCGTCGGCCTCGAGCAATCGCCACATCGTCACGATATTCGATATCGACACCGGGCAGGTGGATGGGCAGCCGGTGGATTTCATCGCCATGGAATACGTGGCGGGCAAAACCTTGGAGCGGCTGATCGGCCGCAAGGGCATCCGGCTGAATGACGCGCTGCGCTACGCCATCCAGATCGCCGATGGCTTGGCGGCAGCGCACGCCGCGGGCATCGTACACCGCGACCTGAAGCCCGCCAACGTCATCGTCAACGACAACGGCGAAGTGAAGATCCTCGACTTCGGCTTAGCCAAGCTGACCGAGATCGAGGAGCCGGATGTTTTCGCGGTGACGCAGAGCGTACACATCGACGCGGCGCTGCGCACCGAGGCCGGGACCATCATTGGCACGGTGGCCTACATGTCGCCCGAGCAGGGAGACGGGCATAACGTCGACTCGCGCTCGGATATTTTTTCCTTCGGCGCCGTTTTGTATGAAATGGTGACGGGCAAGCGCGCGTTTATGGGCGACTCGAAGCTTTCGACGCTGGCCTCGGTGCTGCATTCCGAGCCCGTTCCGCCCAGCCAGATCGGGCCGGGAATTCCGCGCGATGTGGAGCAGATCATCAGCCGCTGCTTGCGCAAGGATCCACAGCGCCGCTGGCAGAGCATGGCGGATATTAAGGTGGCGCTCGAAGATGTATTGGACGAGTTGGAATCGGGCAAGCTCGGAACCGCGGTGGGCGGGACGGCGCTTGTCGAGCCACAGCGGAATATTCGGTTGTTCCTCTGGCCGGCGGTGATTGCCATCGCCTTGATCGCCGGCGTATATGCCGGTTGGAGATTTCTGAAACCGGCGCAGCCGACCTTTGAACGTTTGACCTACCGGCGCGGCGAGATCCCATCGGCGAAGTTTTCCCCCGATGGCCAGACGGTGGTGTTTAGCGCGCAATGGGCGAATGAGCCGACCAATATCTTTTCTATGCGCCCGGGCAGCCGCGAGTACCGTCCGCTCGATTTGCCGGGCGGCCGGATTCTGGCCATCAGCTCGTCCGGTGAGATGGCGATTTTGCGGCCGGCGAAGGATGGCGGGGAAACGCTGGCGCGCGTGCCGCTGTCGGGCGGAGCTCCGCGCGAGATTCTCGAAAACGTCAATGATGCCGATTGGTCGCCGGATGGATCGACACTGGCGGTTTCGCGCACCGTGGCAGGCAAGAACCGGATCGAGTATCCGATCGGAACCGTGCGCTATGAAGATGCGGAGCGTACGCCGGAGCTGCTGCGCATTTCGCCCAAGGGCGATTTCATCGCATTCTTCGAGCGCGACAACGACGCCGGTGACTATAGCGTGATGGTGCTGGACATGAACGGCAAGAAGCGCGCGTTGTCTTCAGGCTGGCAGGCTTTGGGCGGCATTGCGTGGTCGCCTGAGGGCGACGAGATTTGGTTCGGCGGGGCGAAAGCAGGCGGGGAGCCGGCCTTGCGTGCGGTGACGCTGAGCGGAAAAGAGCGGGTAGTGGTGCAAACGCCCGCGTCGATGGTGGTGGACGATATCGCGCGCGATAAAAGGGTGCTGGCAACCGTGATCGATTCGCGCCTGGGAATTTCCGCGTTGGCTCCCGGTGCGAAACAGGAAAGCGATCTTTCGTGGTTCGATGCCAGCCGCGTTTACGATATTTCCGCGGATGGCAAGACCATCCTTTTTGGGGAAATGTCCTACGGGCAGGCGCGCAACCCCGCCATCTATCTCCGTAAGACGGACGGTTCGCAGGCAGTCCGTCTGGGCGATGGCAACCGTCCCGCCCTTTCCCCCGACGGAAAATTTGTGGCGTGCATTTTGAACGATGGCGCTAAGACCGAAGTGAGCCTGCTGCCCACCGGGCCTGGCGAGGCGCGCGTGTTCAGCTCGCCGGGCATGCACTACGAAAGCGTGGAGTGGTTCCCGGATGGAGGGAGACTGCTGTTTACCGGCAATGAGCCGAATCGGCCCGCGCGAACCTATATGCAGGATATTCGCGGAGGCGCGCCTACGCCTTTAACGGCCGAGGGGACGGTGGCGACCGAGGTTTCTCCCGACGGCAAGTACGTGACGGCTGTAGCGGGCACAAAGCTGAGCCTGGTTCCGATCGGAGGCGCCGCGGCCAAGCAAGCCGTGGGTATCGCCGCCGGGGAATCCGTTGTCCGATGGACCGCGGATGGACGCGCGCTATTTTTGCGCCAGGACGAAGGCCGAACGGCTGTGAAGATCAGCCGACTGGACTTGGCAAGCGGCCACGAGGAACAGTGGAAGGAGCTGAAGCCCGCCGATCCAGTGGGTGTGCAGATCCGGGAAGTTGTCATGACTCCGGATGGCAACGCGTATGCGTACTCGTTCCAGCGCGATATCTCGACGCTGTTCCTGGCCGGCGGGCTGAAGTAGATGTCATCATCGATGGGCGATGACCAGCAAGGATCGTGCGCGTTTCGCGACGCACTCCACGGCTAGCTTCAAATTCTGGGGATCGAGCGCGGCAAAGCTTTCGTCCAGCACCACAAGATCGGCGTCCTGCAAGAGAGCGCGAGCGATGTACAAACGGCTGCGCTCGCCGTGCGAAAGCTGCCAGCCCGTTTCGCCGACCATCTGGAGCATGCCCGCGGGCATGCGGCCAAGCAAATCGCCGAGGCCGAGTTCGATGCAGATGGATTGGGCTTCCTCGAAGTCGGCGGGCGTAAGAACAGCCGGATGGCCCAAGAACAAATTGAAAGCGAATGTTTCGGCCAGCACGTGATTCTCATGGAACTGGGGCGCGGCTGCCAGGCGTCTGCGCCATTCGGCGGCGCCCAGCGTAGCGCGATCGAATCCATCCATCAAGATTCTGCCGGAACCAGGTTCGCGCATGCCGGTGAGCAAGGAAACGAGCGTCGATTTTCCGCCGCCTGACGGGCCTTCGAGAACCACGTGGCTGCCCATCGGGATTTGAAGATTTGTGCCAGCGAGCACCGGCGCGGTGTGATCGCTATAGCGGAAGACCAGGTCCCGAGCGTCCACCACAAGCGGTGAGTTCGTGGTCGTCACGGCATGGAGAGATCCGGGCAGTTCCTGCCGTGTTGCAGCGTCGAAAAGAACCGACGTGCGCTGCCATGCGACGGCCGCGCCAGCCAATTGCCACGCGCCCGCAGCGAGCCGCTTCCAGGCGCGATAGGCCAGCAATGTGCCACCGACGGCGATCGCCATACGTCCAGAGGAAGGGCTTCCGTACACCAAGGCGGGCGCTAAACCGAGTAAACCGGCGACCAGCCATCCGCGAGGCACCAGGGCGATCAAGCGGGCTGTGGATTGGTCCATGGCTTGGGAGCTTTTCAAATAGTTTTCGAGCGCTTCGTCTTCGCCGTCATGCCAGCGATCGGCGGCCAGTTGGGCCAGGCGCGTGCGATGCCCGGCCATGCTCTCCACAAGATCGTGCGTCATCTGGAGGCGAACATCCGTCCAATCGCGATTTCTTTGAAAATATCGCCAGACGATCCAGGCCGCGACGAGCAGCCAGAGGAAGAGCAACGCAGATTGCAAAAGTCCCCCGGCGCCGAATGCGAGGACGAAAATCGCGACGATAATTTCGATCAGTGCGACTAAGGCCAGGAAGCCCCCGCTCAAGGCCAGCGCCTCCAGGGCTTCCGATTCAAGAACGCGGCCGAGCAGTTGCCCCGCGCCCTGATGGCGGATGCTATCGGGATCCATGCGCAGCGATCCGAAGAAGAGCCGCTGCTTCAACAGAGCGCCGGCGCCGATTGCGATCGAGCCTTGCAATCGGGTGATGAGGACGCGCAGTGGCACCAGGGTCAATAGCAAGAGCGCCCAGGGAATCAACCATGCGCGATCGGTTCCGCCGCCGAGGACGTTAGAGCCGACGATGTACCAGGCCAGTATCCAAAGCAGGTATTGAATCGCGTGGGCGCTCGCCAGCGCGGCCAGGCGGCGGGGAATGTGGGCGCGACGTAATTGCTCGCGGAAGTTCGCGCCCGGTGGCAATCGCAGTAGCCAGATGCCGCGGATGCGTTTGGAGCTGAGACGTTCGCGCAGGATGGCATCGCGCGCGCGAGCTTGCTTGGATGGCGGGATCTGAGCGCGATCCAGGGTTTGCTGAATCTCGCGGAAAATGGGCGCCTCGACGTCGGCGCAGAGTGCGGATCGGATGACGGCGGGATCGACGCGGACTTTCGTGTGCTCAGGAGTGAGCAGTATTGCGCTGGGAAGAAGCGCGAGAAACGCAGGACCAACTGCGATTAAGGCCGGTCCCATGCGGCTGAGTTGGCGCTCAAACTCGGCGTAAGATGTTTCAGCCGGCTGCGCTTCAAAGCCGAGAGTCTGCGCGGCGGATTCAATCCAGGAGTCAGGGGTTGGGGACTGGGGATTGGGGGCGCCAGGCACATTAGTTAAAAGGCTGAGAGCCTCACCGAGACGAGAGGATGGCCACAACCACGAATCAGGAAAGTTGGCCATTTTCGAGACGAAGGTGACGCCACTCCGCGCCGTTCCAAAATTCTTCGCGAATCGCGCGCTCGGCTTCGAGCAGGGCGTGGAAGCGGGATTCGGGATTGCGCGCCAAATCGCGCGGGTCGCCATCTTCGACGATTCGTCCGTCTTCGAGCACCAGCACGCGTTCGAAGGTCATGGCCTCCGCGATGTCGTGCGAGATAGCGAGCAGCGTGGCGTTGCGCCAGATCTCACGCGAGCGAGCTAGCAACTTGTGGCGCTGATCAAAATCGAGACCGCGAAACGGCTCGTCAAGAATGGCGAGGCGAACATCGGGACGAAGCATGGCGCGGCCCAGGCGAACGCGTTGGCCTTCGCCGCCGGAGACCAGACCGCCGCCTTCGCCGAGCGGAGTGTCGATGCCGTTGGGAAGACGCTCGATGATTTTGCCTAATCCGGCCAGATCGATGGCGCTCTCGGCGGAAGTATCGATGGACGCGCCCGAGCCATATTGCAGGTTCTCGGCCAGCGACCGGTTCCAAAGTTGCACGGCTGGGTCGAGCCACGCGATGCGAGGCCGCAACTGATCGAGACGCGAGTCGTCCACTTCCAGGCCATCCACCAGCACGCTACCTGACGCGGCGCGATACCAGCCCAGCAGCAGTCCAACCAGGCTTGATTTTCCGGCTCCAGAGGGGCCGACGATGGCGACGTGTGTTCCGGGTGCGATCGCGAGGTTGATGTCGCGCAGCACCTGATGACCCGCGGCAACCACGCTCACGTTTTCAAAGGCAACGGCAAAAGCTCCACCCGCGTGGAGATCGGCGACCAAGCCGGGCGCTCGCTGTTCTAAAGCGCCGAGGGGTTCGAGCAATCGCAGCGTGACGTTGCGATAAGAAGGATACTGCCAGGCAATGAGGGCGACTTCCTGGCCGAGCGCCGGCAGGTTGAGCGCCCAATAGACCAAAAGCAACGCCGCACCGGCCTCGCCGCGCCCCAGGTGCGAAGCCAGCAGCCAGATGGCGAGTCCGAAGCCTGCGAGAAACTGTACCGTCTCGAGCGACAGAACGGCGCGCTGCAGATTCAATCCGGCCCGCGCCCATTCGGTCAGCAGGCTCTCGTGCTCGCGGCGCACGGCCGGTTGTCCGCCGTGCGTATGGATGGCGACTAATCCGAGCAGCGCGTCCAGGTAAAAATGCGTGAGCGCGCCCGCATGCGTCCGGAAGCGCAGATCGCGCTCCATCAATATGGGCTGCGATGCGAGCGGGATAGCGAGGGCGGCGAATGCGGCGACGAGTGCTATGGGAGCGCTGGCGGGATCGATCCAGATGATGCCCGCCGTGGTGAAGACAATTTCAAAGCTGTAGCGCAGCAGCTGGCCGCTGAGCTCGGGCAGGCGGCGGATCAGGTGGATGCTGTGGCTGCGCTCCGCCATGTCGGACTTCAGGCGGCTTTGAAAATAGCGATCGGAAAGACGCGGAAGCTTTTCGAGGAATGCCAGGCGCAGACGGATTTCAAGGCGGCGTCCGAACCGAAGCAGGCTGCCCGTGAGTGGGATTTCGAGCAGAAGCAGGACCAGGGAAAACGCCACGGCGGCGGCAAACAGGCTGCGGCCAACGCCAATGATGGAACGAAATAGAATGGCTTCTACGATCACGGCGGCCGCTGACAGTGCCAGCGCGATGGCGATCACGGTTGGAGTGAATACGCCGTCGGCGCGCAGCAATCGAAGCAATTCGACACCTGGGCGCGCGGACGGCTGATCGAGCGCCGCTGCGAGCTCTGGGGATGACGGAGCCGCCTGCTGGACACCCAGCGCGCGAACCAGCACCGCGCCGCGCATCACTAGTTGGCCGTCTTCCGCGCCGGGTCGAACGGACCTATAATGTTCTGGGATCGCGCTGCTATCCTCCAGTAACGTCAATAGCAGGCGCTCGATTTCGGGACCGCGAACAGCTCCCGATCGGGCGAGCGATTCCATCATTCGAACGCCGGCATCCAATGCCGCGGGATCGTGCGTTGCGATCGAGCCAGCGTGGTTGATTCCGAGAGCCGACAGACGATGGCGCAGGGGCCCAAGAAAATCCTCGGAGCGGGCATACTCGAACCAATCCTCAGACGCCACGGCCTGCTGATGGATGTGGAGATCGGATAGAAAGCGATCCGCGGAAACCCACCGTCGTCCAACCGCTGGATCCATTAATTCCACGAATCGTCCGAACCTGCGCCAAACGATGACGAAGTGCGTGACTCCCGACGGCAGAACCACCACGGCGATGGCCGGCAGCGCGCGAGCTTCATCCATCAACACGTGATCGGCGGGCAGCATGATCTGCTCGGCGCGGAGCCCAAGTTGATTCGCCACTTCTTCGAGGGTGTCGATGGAAGTGCCATCCACACCGGTCTGGCAGGCTTCGCGCAGGCGTCCGTAATTGACCGGGATGCCGAAGCCTTCGAGCAGAGACTTGAGAGCCGCGGGCCCGCAGTCCATGTTGGAGGACTGGACCACTTCGGGGACCAGAAGCTTCGTCATCGGGACGCTGGACTTCGTCATCGGGCCGCGCCGCGCAATGTGTGTAAAAAGATCGCGGCTGGGGAGACGCGCGAGACTTCGATGTCGGCGGAAGACGATGCCGAAGTCGGGATTGGGGATTGGGGATTAGGGGCCAGGTCCAGTTCGGCGTGGTCAGGGGCAACCGTTTGAACCCGGGCAGGGAAGGAGTCGGCACCGATTTTCACAATTGCCGACTGGCCGGGATGAATCCGGATGGTTGATGGGAAATATGCGATGACGACGCCGGATTCGATGCGTACATGGGAAGTGGATTCGTACTGCGAGACGCGGGCCGCGAGCATCCACCAGGTCCAGGCGGCGAGTAAAGCGACGGCCACCAAAAGGCCGAGCTTCGAGGCACGGAAATCGTCGGCGTCGAGGGCGCGAAGGGTGCGGGAGAACGCGATTCCCTGATTCACTTCTAATGAGTGTACCTTGCAAGACGAGACGATCAATTCATCGGGAGACTGAATATTGGGAAGATCCGCGGCTGCGATTACCGGAGCGTCCACAGCCGACCTCGAGATCCAGGAGATAACGTTAGCGAGCTTCCTGCAGGTCGACGTATGCCACGGCCGTGTGCGGCTCCGGGATCGGATCGCCATCTTCGCGCAGTCCTGCGAGGTGCATTTCGATCGCCTCGCGGATGTTCCGCTCGATCTCGTCGATGGTTCGGCCCGTGGTGACACATCCGGGCAGGTCGGGAACGTAAGCGGACCAATTATTTTCGCCCTGCTCGATCACAACCGCGTATTTCTTCATCGTTTCTTTCTTAATCCCGCGTGCCTGGATCGCCAACCCCTAAAAGCGCGCGAGCGATGCGAGCGCCCGCCGCCAACCTACTCCGCCGCGGCATGCCGCAGCATCGGTTTCATGTTCAGGTTGCGGATCAGGCGGTGCAGATAGTTGGGATGCAGGCCGAGCAATTTGGCGGCGTCGGTGTAGCTGCCTTGGGCTTGTTCGAAGGCGTTCAGGATGAGCTGCTTCTTGGCTTCCCGCAGGGCATCGTGAAATGCAGTCATGCTTACGCCCACCGATTCCGCCCTTTCGAGCACCGCTTCGGGCAGATCCTCGGGAAGAATCATGTCGGACGAACCCAGCACCACGGCGCGCTCGATGGCGTTTTCGAGCTCGCGCACGTTGCCCGGCCAATCGTAGTTCGCTAAACACGTGCGCGCGGGAGGCGAAACGCCCAGCACAGAGCGGTTGGAGCGCTGTGCAAACTTGGCGGCAAAGTAACTGGCCAGCAGCGGGATATCCTCGCGGCGCTCGCGCAACGCGGGCATGCGCAGCGAAACCACATTGAGGCGATAGAACAGATCCTCGCGGAAACGGCCTTTCTTGACCTCCTCTTCGAGCTCCCGATTGGTGGCCGTGATGAGCCGCACGTTCAGCTTGATGGTGCGCGTGCCGCCCACGCGTTCGAATTCGCGTTCCTGCAAAACGCGCAGAAGCTTGGCTTGCAGCAGCGGGGCCAGCTCGCCGATTTCGTCCAGAAATACCGTGCCACCCTCGGCAATCTCGAGCTTGCCCTTTTTCTGCGCGATGGCGCCAGTGAACGCGCCTTTCTCGTGGCCAAAGAGCTCGCTTTCGAGCAGGTTTTCGGCCAGCGCGGCGCAGTTGATGGCGACGCATGGCTTGTTGGAGCGGCTGCTGGTGCGATGGATAGCGCGCGCCACCAGTTCCTTGCCCGTCCCGCTTTCACCGAAGATCAGCACCGTGATGTCACGCGGAGCCACGCGTGAAATAAACTGATAGACGTCGCGCATGCGCGGGCTGTCGCCCACCATGTTGTGCTCCAGGCTGATCTCGTCCTGCAGGCGGCGATTTTCCTGCTCGAGCGATTCCATGCGGCGGGCATTGTCAAGCGCCGCGGCGGCGATGCTGCCGATCGCGGTCAGCAGTTGCAGGTGATTTTCGTCGAAACGCGCCTTGGGATCGGAAGAATCCAGGTAAATCACGCCCATCACCCGGTCGAAGACTTCGAGCGGCACGGCCAGCACACTGCGGATGCGGCGTTCGACGATGCTGGCGGTATCCGAAAAGGATTCCTCGGCAGGCAGATCGTTCGACAGGATGGCTACCCCATCGGATAGCACTCGCGAGACGATGGTCCGGCTGACTTGCACGGCCTGGCTGGGTCCAGCGCGCCGATCCCATCCAAATACCGAGCTCCATTCCTCGGTGCCGTGTTCGCCCAGCAGAATGGCGGCGCGGTCCGCCGGTGACACTCCGAAGATGGATTCGAGCACCTGCTTCTCGAGCGCCTCGAGCCCGCGCACCGAGTTCACCGCTTTGCTGATGCGGAGCAGCGCGTTCATGTCGGCGATGATCCGGCTGGACACTCTGACATCGATGAGATCGCGTAAATAGCGCGCGTCCTGCTTGCGCAAGACGATGGTGGAACCGCCGCCCGCGTCGGCCTTTTCGAACTCGTGAGCCTTATCGAATTCAACCGACGTGGAAAGACTCTTGGCTCTTTCCACTTCCGGCATCACGAAGACGAAGAGCGAATTTCCGATCTTGATTTCGTCGCCTGAGGCGAGTGTGCGCTCGGTGACGGGAACGCCGTTCACGAAGGTGCAATTACGGCTATTGAGATCTTGGATCTTAAATTGCCCTGCATCTCGTCGGATGACGCAATGTTTGCGTGACACCGCCGCGTCGAGCAGCGAAACCTGGTTGGAGGGTTCCCGGCCGAAGGAGACTTCGGCTTCTGAAAGCGGGACACTACTCCCTTTGAGTGGACCAGCCACCGCTTCCAATTCAGCGGGAATATCGGGCATGCTCTGCCGCTAAGTATAACGGATTGCCTGGCGTTCGTACCGAGAGGATTAGGGAACGCGGAGCGATCGCAAGGGATCGGAGCCGTGGAGCTTCTAGGGTGAAAGCCCTATCCAGGCGGATAGAGCGGCTATCTGAGTGGATAGGTTAATTTCATCCAAAGCCTTAGAGGCCTGCTGTCGGGCCATTTGCGCGCCGAAGGGTTTTTCCTTTCAGTTCAGTTGCTTATCTTTGCTTAGTACCTCGAACATTCCGATCCTGGTACTCTTGGCATCCTAGTTGCAACCTAATGGGGTGTAAGTAAGTACAAGTCGGATCTCGAAATCAGACTAAAAAGAAGGAGGCAGCGCCAATGAGGACCAAGACGAAAATTAAAGCGGGCAGCGCGATCTGGGGAACCTAGGAATAAAGGCTCCAAACTTTAGAAGAGGCCGCGGCCGGGAACCACACCCGGTCGCGATTTCTGTTTTTAGACCTCCCTCCGCCGGCACCCGGCCCTCCCAGCAAGCAACCCTTCTCCGGCGTTACAATGCAGAGTCTGGGCAATGAGCGCGCTTTCGCAAGACCTGCGGTACGCCCTGCGTACGTTCCGAAACAGCCCCGGAGCGACGGCAGTTGCCATTGTTGTTCTTAGCTTAGGAATTGGCGCCAACGCCGCAATCTTCAGCGTCACCAGTGCGGTGCTGTTTCGTTCGCTCCCTTACAAAGATTCCGGAAGCCTGGTCTTTCTCTGGGAGAGTAACGCGGCCAAGGCGGTTGGTTTATGGCGGCTTTCTGCGGCGGATTACAGGGAGTATCGGACCCAGAATCAGGTCTTGGAACAAATGGGAGCCATGCGCTTCCAATCTTCCGATCTGACGGTCGGCGAGACGCCGGAACGGATCGAAACGGCCGCGGTCTCTCCCGCTGTTTTCGACCTCCTGGGAATGAAGCCGGCGCTCGGACGGTCCTTGGCGCCAGACGAAGATCAGCCGGACAAGAACCACGTCGTCATTCTGAGTGCCGGTTTGTGGCAGCGCCGCTTCGGGCGCAATCCAAACATCCTGGGTACCAAGCTGTCGCTCGATGGGAACGTATATACCATCATCGGAGTGGCCCCTTCCGATTTTCGGCTTCCGGCAAGCCAGTCTGAACTTTGGATTCCCTACACGCCGGAGCCGAAAGATTTCCTGACTACCAATCGAGGCTTGCATCTTTTGGAAGTCATTGCCCGTCTGAAGCCGGGCTTCTCCAGGGAACGGTCGCAAAGCGAACTGCGGATCATCGCGGACCGGCTGGCTCGGCAATACCCCAACTTCAACGCGGGTTTCAGCGTGGATCTGGTGCCGCTGCGCGAGCAGCTCATCGGCGACGTGCGTCCTACGCTGTGGATGCTGATCGCCGCCGTGGTTGCGGTTTTGCTGATTGCCTGCGTGAACGTAGCGCATCTGCTTTTGGCGCGCGCCGGCGCCAGGGAAAGAGAGATCGCGGTGAGAACGGCGCTCGGGGCGAACACCGGCCGGCTGGTGCGGCAGCTTCTCACCGAGAGTGTTCTGCTGGCGGTGATCGCCGGACTATTCGGGCTTCTGCTCGCCTACTGGGGCACCTGGATGCTGGCGAAGATATCGCCGGCGGGACTGCCGCAAGGCCAGGAAATCAGCATGGATTGGCGGGTTCTGGCGTTCACTCTGGGGGTATCCATCGTCACCGGAATCGCATTCGGCCTGGTGCCGGCTTTGTTCAGCGCGCGATCGAATTTGAACCTGGTGCTGCGCAGCGGAGGCCGCGGCGGAACCGGAGGCCGGGCTCGCACCCGCGTACGGGACGTGCTGATGGTGTTCGAAGTGGCGTCCAGCGCGGCGCTGCTGATGGGCGCCGGATTGTTCATCCGCAGCCTGCTGCATTTGCAGGAAGTGAATCCGGGCTTTCGGACCGATCACGTACTCACCATGCAGATTTCGCTTCCGCCAGCGCGCTATTCGGGACTGAGAGTGGGACTGTTCTACGACCGGCTGCTGCGCCGCGTGGCAGCGCTTCCGGGAGTGCAAACCACCGGAATGAGCCGGTTTCTGCCGCTGAGCGGACATGACATCGGTCTGAATTTCCAGGTGGAAGGACAGCCGCGCCTGCGCGACGTGGATCAGCCGCAGGCTTACTTTCGAACGGCCAGCGGAGGGTATTTCTCGGCGCTGCGCATTCCGTTGGTCCGCGGACGGGTTTTTGACGAGCGCGATAGCCAGCAGACGCCCAAGGTGGCGATCATCAACGAAATCGCGGCGCGCCGCTACTGGCCAGGTGAGAATCCCATCGGCAAGCGGATACTTTCAGGCTTGGATGAATCGGATTGGTCGACCATCATCGGGGTGGTGGGCGACGTGAAGCATGTAGGTCTGGATGCCGGCACGGATCCCGAAATGTACTTTCACTATCTGCAAGTGCCGCCGGAGGCTATGACCCTGGCCGAGGGCACGGCCGCGCTCGTGATCCGGACCAATGCGGATCCAACCGGTATGACTGCGGCGGTGCGGCGGGAACTTCGCGCGCTCGATCCCAGTCTGCCGGTTTTCAATGTCCAAACCATGCAGGATGTGTTGTACGGATCGGTGGCGCAGCCGCGTTTTCGTACCCTGCTGATCGGCATGTTTGCGGCTTTGGCTCTGGTGCTGGCCGCGCTCGGACTCTATGGCGTGCTGGCTTATTCGGTATCGCAGCGCACCGCGGAGTTGGGAATTCGCGTGGCGCTGGGCGCTCAACCGGGGAGTATTTTGAAGCTGGTGGTCTTTGAGGCTACTGGCCTCGCGGCGATCGGTCTTGTAATGGGAATTGCGGTCGCGTTGGTCGGGAGCCGGTTGATGTCGAGATTCCTGTTTGGCGTCCGACCCACCGACCCGCTGACGCTCGCAGCCACTTGTTTCCTCATTCTGGCGGTGGCAGTTACGGCCAGCCTGGTTCCAGCGCTGCGTGCAGCCAGGGTGGATCCGGCCATAGCCCTGCATGCAGAGTAAGAAATGAAGTGCGGGCAGTGTGGGTTTTATTTGATTGTTTTGATCGCCTAACCCCTTTCCCTCGATAAAGTTCCCCTTCCACCGTGCCGATCTCAGGGGTATGAGAATTGTCGGGTTGGACTTTGAAATATAAGTACCGCCCGGCGCCTGTAAGCAAAAAGTCTTATTTTTCTTGAATTTGAGGGCCAGGCTGGGGTGCGCTCCAGGCTGGAGTTATTAGGGCGAGGCCCTAGGAATTGGAAAGTGGAACAAGGACGGTCTGAGGGCATACCGGTTGCGGCGCGGATATTTATCGCTGCGGTTGGGCTCGCCGGTCTGGCGGGAATGGCCCTCACGTTCCGTGGGTGGGCTCCGACGGCCGATCCACGATTCATCGTTTATCTGGTTTTGGCGCTGCTTTCCTCCGGCATGAAGGTCCGGTTTCCGGGCGTGCAAGGGGCTTTCTCGGTGCACCTTGTATTCACCATGCTGGGGGTGTTGGAGCTGCAGCCGGCGGAAACGATGTTTCTGGCAGTTGCCAGCGCGGCGGCGCAAACCTTTTGGCACTCCAAGGGCGAGATCAAGCTGGTGCGGTTGTTCTTCAACACCACCTGCATCGCGTTAGCGGTTTTTGCAGGCACCTGGGTCTTTCGCAGGCCGTGGCTGACCGACGGGCCACCCGTGGAACTGCTGCAACTGATGCTGGCGGGCGTGGCCTATTTCGCCGCGAACAACATCCCGCTAGGCATTGTGATTGCGCTCACCGAGGGCCAGAGCATTCGCGCCATGGTTCGCAGCTTGTGCGACTGGTCGTTCGTTTATTATGTGGTGGGGGTGTCGCTCGCCGACATCGTACACCGCGCTTCGGCGCGGCTGGGCTGGACGTTCACTCTGGCGTTGCTGCCGCCGCTCTATCTGGTATACCGCTCGGTGCGGATGTATTTCGGCAAGATGGAGCAGGAGAAAGCGCATGCCGAAACCATGGCATCGCTGCATCTGCGGACCATTGAAGCGCTGGCTACCGCCATCGAAGCCAAGGACGAATGCACGGGCGACCATTTACGACGCGTGCAGGTTTATTCGCTCGAAGTGGCCAAGCACCTGGGCCTGTCGTCCGATGAGGTGAACGCGCTGCAGGCCGCGTCTATCCTGCATGACATCGGCAAACTGGCCGTGCCGGACTACATCATCTCGAAGCCTGGCAAGCTGACTCCCGACGAATTCGACAAGATGAAAATCCACACCGTGGTGGGCGCCGAGATTCTGGAACAAGTGGCGTTTCCTTATCCGGTGGCTCCGATTGTCCGTTCGCATCATGAAAAATGGGATGGCAGCGGTTATCCGGATGGCCTGAAGGCCGAGGATATTCCCATTGGCGCACGCATTTTATCCGCCGTGGATTGTCTGGATGCGCTGGCCAGCGACCGCCAGTATCGGCGCGCGCTTCCTTTGGATGAAGCCATGGGCTATGTGGCCGGGCTTTCCGCGCGCAGCTTCGATCCGCAGGTGGTGGAGATCCTGAAAGCCAACTATCGGGAGTTCGAGCACCTGGCTCAAAGCACGCCGCTGCGCAATAGCAAACTGAGCAAGGATCTGATCGTGCTCCGGGGTGAGGCTCCCGACGCCGGATTCGAGAAGAGCGCGGCTAGAGGGTCCGGATTTTCGAGAGACGGCAGCCCCAGCCAGGCGAATTCCATCGCGGCGGCGCGGCAGGAAATGCGGGTCATCGTGGATCTGGCGCTGGACCTGAGCAAATCATTGCGGATGGAAGACATTCTTTCCATCCTGGCCGCAAGATTGAAACAACTGGTGCCGTACGATTGCCTGGCGATCTATGTGCGGGAAAAAACCATCCTGAAGGCGCGCTTCACCAGCGGAATTACCAGTCAGATTTTTGCGTCGCTGGAGATTCCGGTGGGACAGGGGCTATCCGGCTGGGTGGTGGAAAACGGAAAAGCGATCGTCAACGGTAATCCGGCCGTAGAGCCTGGCTATACCGAAGCGGCTGGCCAACCTTGCGTCTTCACCTCCGCGCTGGCCATTCCACTGGGCGACGGAGTGGATCAATTCAGCGGAGCGCTCACGTTGTATCACACCGACAAGGATGCCTATAGCGCGGACCACTTGCGGGTCTTGCTCGCGATCAAGGGCGACATTGCGAGAGCCGTGGATGGGGCCCTCCGCTTCCAGAAAGCGCAGGAGGGAACTGGCTCGGACCAACTCACCGGCTTACCTACCAGGGCCGCGCTGCTGAAGTACCTGGAAGACGGATTCGCGGCGCAACGCAAGCAGGTGACGGTTCTGCTGGGCGATATCGACGGATTCAGCCGGGTGAACGATTTATTTGGACGTTCCACCGGGGACGAGCTGCTGAAGCTGGTTACCAACATTTTGCGCAGTAACTCGCGCAGCGTCGACTATGTAGCGCGGGTGGGCGACGACGAGTTTGCGCTGCTGCTGGCGGCCGCGCGTCCGGAAGATCTGGCGGGCAAGATAGAAGCGCTGGATCGCCTGGTGGCGAATGCCTGCCGCGGTTTGTGCGGGGAAGAGCGTTCGGGGCTGGCCGTGGGCGTGGCCTGTTTCCCGGAAAACGGCTCGGACGCCAATAGCCTGCTGGCATACGCCGAGCAAGCGCTGGTGCACGCCAAGGAAGCGCGCCGGGCCACGCGCAGCGTGATACTCCAACTGGAGCATTCGCTGCGGCGGCCGACGTAAAGGCGCACAACACATCAGCTAGTGGCCGGCGGCGGCCTTCCAGGCTTTCACTTCCACTCCGCCATGAATCATGCCCTGAATCATGCCGCCAAAGAATACGTACGGGTGCACCTGTTCGAGCGCAGTGGCGTCGTCCAGGCGCTTGCGAATGGCGTCGGGAATAGTCAATTCGAGCGATGCCAGGTTGTCATTGAGCTGCGCCAGGCTGCTGGCTCCGAGGATTGTGGACGTGATGCCGGGTTGCGTGATCGCCCACTGAATGGCCACTTGCGCCGCCGGTTTTCCAAGCTCCTCGCTCGCGCCCAGCAGGATTTCCAGGATGCGCCAGTTGTTCTCGGTAAATTTGTTGAAGGGGCTTCCCTTGGTGAGGCGTCCATCGCCGCTGGCGGTGTCGCCTTGCCGCTTGTACTTGCCGGTGAGGAAGCCGCCGCCGAGCGGGCTCCAGGGACAAATCGCGATGCCGAGTTCCTGCGCGGCGGGGATGTGTTCACGCTCGATGTTGCGCTCGATGAGGGAGTATTCGAGCTGCAGCGCCGTGACGCCTTCCTTGCCTTGCTGCTCGGCCAGCGTATGCGCGCGCGCCACGTACCAGGCGGGAGTGTCGGAGAAGCCGTAGTGCAGGATTTTGCCGGCGCGCACCAGATCGGTGAGCGTCGAGACCACTTCCTCCACCGGCGTTACCGTGTCCCAGGCGTGCAGCCAATACAGGTCGACAAAATCGGTATTGAGGCGTTTGAGAGACGCGTCGATGGCGCGGTAGATGTTCTTGCGTCCGTTGCCGCCGGAATTGGGATTGCCGGGCGATCCGTTGAAGGTGAACTTGGTGGCGAGCACAATCTGGTCGCGCAGCTTGCGATCCTGGATGAACTTTCCGCACAACACCTCGCTCTGGCCTTTTTGATAGCCATCGGCGGTGTCGATGAAGTTGCCTCCGGCGTCGACATAGCGGTCGAAGATGGAGCGGGAGACGGCTTCGTCGGCGCCCCAGGCCCACTCGCTTCCAAAGGTCATCGCGCCCAGGCAGAGCGGGCTGACGCGCAGGCCGGTGCGGCCTAATGTGGTGTAGCTTTTCAGGTCCATGGTTCGATGATAGCTTGGGCGCTCGCATTCGCTCGCACCCCGGCTGGGACTGGCGCTCGCATGTGCTCGCGCGGGATTGGGGATTGGGGGCCTGGCACTTACTGCGGATACTTTACTCTGTCCTCATGAACGGCGAAACTTCCCCGGACATACGTTTGTCCCCCAACTTTCTCAGTGTACATTCCGATTCTTGCTCTTTCGGGGTAAAACGCGAGAGACCAATCGTTGTCTTGTGGGCCGGGCGTATCGCTGCCCTCCACACCCAGATGAAGCCTCAGCCCTCGCTCGTCCTCCATCGCAAGGGCGGGCTTGCTGTCCTCGCTGAGCAACAGTGTCACGCGGTTCTTTTTGTCGGCCCCGTTCATCGCCAGAATGGGCATGTCGTTTCCCTGCAATCCAAAAGCACTCATCTGGTTGCCAGGAGTCCTAAGATCCTCGTGAGGGCGTCCAGGCATGGCGCTTCCCTGGGACATGCCGCGCGGCTGGGACTGGCGCTCGCATGCGCTCGCGCGGGGTTGGGGATTGGGGCCTGGGTCACAGGTGCCTGGCTCAGTGGAGTTTTTCCAGGAGCTTTTGCGTGTTTACCAGCAGCGCGTAGTGGCCCTCGGTGAGTTTGTCGATTTTTTCGTGCAGGTAGGCGATCTTGGTTTCCGTATTGATGCTGGATTCGAATTCGATGTCGGAGCGGATGCGGTCGCGCGTGCGCTGGCGGTTCTGGCTGGTGAGCACGAAGAGGGTCAGGAAAATGGCTTCGAGCGAGACCATTACCGAAAGGAATTCGAAGGGATAAGGATCGAAGGCTTTGATGTTTCCGAGCACGCTGAGATTGATGGCGATCCAGCCGCCCAGGAAGATGGCATGGAACGCGAGCGATGCGATGCTCCCGGTGAAGGACGGGACGGCGTCGGCCAAGCGGGTGAGGATGGTCCCTTGCTCGGCTGCGACGTCGTTTACGTTGCGGGTGACGGTGCGGCGGATCACTTCGTCGCTTTTGCGGAGACGGCGCGCGGCGACGCTCAACAGATTCAATGCCGCTGGAGTGCATTGACGGAGGTAGGCTTCAAAGTGTTCCCGGTCCAGCCGCAGCAGCTCAACGTCGCCCAAGGCTGATACCCAGGCCGTGCGGGTGCCCCCGTCGAGCAGAGCCACTTCGCCGAAGATGTCGCCGGGTTGCGAGGTTTCGAGCACGATTTTCTCGCCCTGGTCATTCTTGACGTAGATCTCTACCTCGCCCGAACGGACAATATAGAGCGCGTGCCCAGGGTCGCCGTAGTTGAAGACCGATTGTCCAGTTGAGTAGCGAAGGAGGTCGATCTTATCGGCCAAGGCCGCTTTCTCCTCCGAGTTCAGTTCGCGCAAGTGCTCGATTTCATTCAGGATCGATGCATCGATGGGCATAGTTGTTTCAGGCTATCACTGCCTACTACTACCCCTTCTAAGACCAGAGGTATAGCGTATTTGTACCGGAGCGAGTATGCTTCAAATCGAGACATTTTGGGGATAACGGGATCCGTTCGCGCGCTGGATACTTGTCGTGGGGTATTTTTCGTGAAATCGACATGCTTTCTGCTGATTTTTGCGGCCATCGCGGCGGCCAATCCGATCTATACCGTGGCCGATCTGGGCGGGCTAGGCGCCGGGCCGGCCAGCGGCTACGCCGTCAATAGCTCGGGGACGGTGGCGGGCTGGGCGCTGAATGGAGCGGGCTATCAGCAGGCATTTGTCTCGACGCCGAAGGGATTATCGGCTCTGTCGGCGCCGAATTCCGACTCGTATGGATACGGGATCAATAACGCCGGAACGGTGGTGGGCACGACGTACGTGAACGGGACGGCGCACGGGACGATCTGGAGCGGAACGGGCTCGACCGATCTGGGCGCGAATTCGTACGCGATGGCGATCAATAATTCCGGCGAAGTGGTGGGCGGCAATGGCGAGGCTTTCGCGGTGGTGAACGGCCAGCTCCAAAGCCTCGGAAACCCGCAAGGCGTTAATTGGAGCGCGGCCTACGGGATTAACGACGCTGGAACCGTGGTCGGCGATGGCCAATTGGCTAACGGAACGTTTCGCGGGATCATCTGGAGCCCCGGTGGCAGCATGATTTTGCTGGGCACTTTAGGCGGAAGCAGCAGCCAGGCGACGGATATTAACGACAGTGGAGAAGTGGTGGGGTTCTCGAGCGTGGCGAGCGGCTACCAGCATGCTTTTTCGATGCTGGACGCGATGATGATCGACCTGGGGACGTTGGGTGGAGGGAACAGTTACGCCTACGGTGTGAACGACAGCGGCGAGGTGGTGGGCTACAGCTACCTGGCCAACGGCGCCCAGCATGCGTTTCTCTATGACGACGGCACGATGCTCGATTTGAACTCTCTGATTCCGGCCAATTCAGGCTGGGATCTTCTGGAAGCCTATGGAATCAACGCTTCAGGCCAAATTACCGGGGAGGGGCTTTATGACGGGCAACTGAGCGGGTTCTTGCTGACCGATCCGCCCGCGGGCCCTTTCGGCGTAGCGGCTGTGCCTGAGCCCGGCCAGCTTCTGATGGCAGGCGCAGCTCTAGCGCTGATTGCGATGGTTCGGCCGCGGCGGACGCTCCTTTAGGCGAGCGGGTCTTTACGCGGATTGGGAACCGGGAGCCGAGGCGGGCCAACGGGGCGTTGCGCCTGGCGGCGGAAGAGGCGAAGCACAGACCAGACGGGGGGGCTTGCCATTTGGCGAGAGGCCGGAGCGGGGCTGCCACCTGGAACAACACCCCACACGGCGGATATCACAGACCGTCCTTGAAACATCATGTTCCCACCTACATTCTGACATCGACGGGAAATTGCTGTAAGTTTAGACGAATGGGGTGAAATCCTTGTTACTGGGATTCAGTGGCGTCCGTCAGATGAACGTACTAGCCCATGCGATACCGGAAGATCAGTAGGGGAGTGGGGCGGAAGATCCGTGAGTCACGGATGTTTGCGCGCGCCATGCAGTCGGCTGCGCACCCCATCCTGGCTCAGGTAGTGCCCATACGACGCTGCAACCTGGACTGCGGTTATTGCAACGAATACGACAAGACATCCGATCCGGTGCCGCTTGGGACCATGCTTGGGCGGATCGACCGGTTGGCTGATCTCGGAACCACCATCATCACCCTGAGCGGCGGCGAACCCACGCTGCATCCCGATCTGGACGCGATCATCGCGCGGATTCGCGAGCGGGGCGCCATCGCGACGCTGATCACCAATGGGCTTCTTTTGACGCCGGAGCGGATCGAAAGGCTGAATCGCGCAGGGCTGGATTATTTGCAGATCAGCATCGATAACGCGCGGCCGGACGAGATTTCGAAAAAGAGCCTGCAGGTGCTGGATCGCAAACTGGAGTGGCTGGCCGAGCATGCTGAATTTGGGGTGACGATCAACTCGGTGCTCGGCGCGGGCATCCGGAATCCGAAAGATGCGCTGGCGGTTTCCTGGCGCGCGCGATCGCTCGGGTTCACCAGCACGGTGGGCATTTTGCACGATCATTCCGGGCAATTGCAGCCGCTGGGTGGGACTCATCAGAAGGTTTACGAGAAATTTCTCGAGCACAAAGATTCGCTATTTTCGTTCGCGCATTTCGACAGCTTTCAGCAAAATATCAGCCGGGGTTTGCCCAATGCCTGGCACTGCCGGGCGGGCGGAAGATTCCTTTACATTTGCGAAGACGGGCTGGTGCATTATTGCTCGCAGCAACGGGGCAAGCCGGGGATTCCGCTCGCCGACTACACCGTGGAAGACCTGCGGCGTGAGGCTGCCACTCCCAAAGGCTGCGCGCCGTTTTGCACCATATCGTGCGTGCATCAAACCGCGATGCTGGACGATTTTCGCGAGAAGCCCAGTGAGACGCTGGCCGGAATTTTGGAGCGGCGGCGCGAATCCGACCCAAGTTTTCGCGCTCCGGCGGCGGTACGGGCGCTCGCGTGGATGTTTCTCGACAAACGCCGGCGGGACTTCTTCGGAAAGCTGGTGCTCGGCGCGCTAGGCATCAAGAAAAAGCACGAACAGGCGGGCTAGCGCGCCAGACCAAGCGGATTGGGTTGCACCTTACTGCCGCGCCCTACTGCGATTTCTGACGCTCGACCATCATCCGGTGCCGGCGCACGTGAGGCCGCTGGAGCGATTTGGCCTTGTCCGCCGGTTTAGCCGCGCCGGTTGAGGTGGTAAATGGAATCAAAGCCTCCACGCTGTCGGAGTCCACGCCGCTGTAGATCTCGATAGACGCGGGGCTCGAAACAAGACCGGTGGGCATCGTAAAGTTGATCTGATACAGTCCGGCGAGTCCGGGAGCAAGTCCTGAATAACCGGGTGTGGCGGCTTGCTCCTGATTGTCGTCCTGGTCCGTGAGGTAAATGTCAGGCGTGTTCGTGGTGGTGCTCAGATTGGTGCTGGACGCAGCGGTGCCATCGGCGGGCTGATTGTTCACCGGACCCATTCCCGCTACGAAGATGGCAATGGTCTCGCCAATTTGCGCCGGGTTCGACGTGGACACGATGGAGTAATCAGGGTGCAGAGCGGCCACGTAACCGATGCCGCCGACCGGATTGTTGGTAAAGGCGCCTACCGAAGTCTCACCCGTGAATTGCGTGACGACGTTGGAGTTGGAGCCGTTATTGATCACCTGAATCTGCGCGACGGATAACGGGTTGATGATATAGGGAACCACCACCGAAATTTGGGTCGGGCTGACGTAGTAGATGGGCGCGGCGACGTCGTTGATCATCACCTGCACTCCAGCCAGGTTGTTGGGGAACGGCACACCGGAACTGGTAGTGGTTGGGGCCAGGCCCGATCCATATAACGTAAGAAATTCTCCGGGAGAAATGAATGCCGTGAAGGGCGAGGAGCTGGCTGCGTTCACCACGCCCACCGGGCTCAGATACACGCCCGATCCAGTCAGTGAGGGGGCCATCAGGGCGACGTTGAGCGAGAGGTAGGGGCCGATGCCGTATCCGATACGAATGGATCCATCCGAGCTGCTGAGGTAATACTGGCCAAAGTCGATGTCCGTGGAACTGCCGTCCGTGTTGACGGTATAGGAGTCGTAGTAGGTGTAATCGCTCGAACCGTCATAGTACGGAAGTGAGAATACCCGCTGGTGTCCAATTATATTTCCGGTGAAGGCTTCGAGCGATCCGAAATAACTATCCAGGAGCGAACCGCTGGACGTTTCCACGAGATCCAATCCAGCCTGGTAATACAGGCCATCGTAGCTCGAAGGAGTGCTGGTTGCCGCGCGGACTCCAACGAACATGTCGAACAGGTTGTAGGAGCCGCCAAAAATGAAATTGCCGTCGGGTGAGATGTAGAGCAGCTCCGTGCCGCCGATCAAGGTGTTGTTGCTGGCCGTGCCGCCGAAGTTCAGCTGCGCGGCGCCGTTGCTAAAGGAATAAGTCACGTTATTGAGGGTTTGGGTACTCGTGCCGGTGTTGGTGCTGACGTAGCCGGTAACGTTGACGGTTCCGATATTGCCTTGGCCGTTGGCGGTCAGGGTCAGCAGCGCGTCCGCTCCGGTGGGGGCCGTGTTTCCAAACGTAGGATCAAAGTATGCAATCGAATAGGTGCCATTGAACGTCGCGTTGGTAGCCGGCGTCGAGGTGACCGGCGTAGCGATGAAGAGATCGTTATATCCGGTGCTGTTCTCGGTGGTGCTGCCGATGAAAATGCCCGGCGCCGTGGAGGTAACGTGGGATACCAGGCCGATAATCTGATCAGTGGCATAGTTGGGATTGACGCCGCTGATGTACCCTTCACCGCTGGCGGAGATGACATAGCTTCCGCTCGTGGTGAAGGTGACTGGGGTTGAGCTGGCGGCGGTGTCGAGAATGGACCCGCTGAAGCTGTAGGCGCCGCCGCCATTAAAGGTGATGGTGCCCTGGATGTTGACGGCTTCGCCCAAGTCGCCGGCCTGGTCGGATACGAAATAGAAGACCTGCCGCATATAGTATGCGCCGTTCAATTGGCCGTCGCCGCTCGAATCGAAAGCGGGCTGCGCGGAAGATTTCCAGGCGCACGCGGTAAGAAGTAGTACAACAAGAAGAGTAGTTTTTGTTTTCATTGATCCCATACTATGCCGCACTCGGCGTCTCTTGAAAAGGTTGACGCGCGAAACCGCAACAAGGTTAACGCGCTCGTCAGTTTAAATCGGAAGGGCAGCCTCGTCTTCTCCGATTACAACACGGAATGGAGCGGCGCGACTCCCTGGATGGCCGTAAAAATTTGTCTACGCATTTGGCGCGCGGGCTTGGACCAGAACAGCCTGAACGATCTTTCCCACTTCCAGAAGCTCGTCCAGATCCGACGATTTCTGCAGATACAGGTTCGCTCCGAGCTCGATGGCGGCGGCGCGATCGGCGGGTGACGCCGAAGATGTCAACATGATGACTGGCACCGTCTTGAGCCACGGCTGGCAGCGAACGTGGCGCAACACGGCGTCCCCATTATGTTTGGGAAGGTTCACATCCAGTACGATCAAGTGGGGTTGCCAGGTTGGCCCATGAGCCGGGGTTCCGGTTGCTTCGTCACCCAGGAGCGCGATGGCCTTTTGTCCATCGGCAGCCACCACCACGTTGCACGGCAACTGGCAACTGTTCAATGCTTCGCGGAACAGCAACACGTCTCCGGGATTGTCTTCCGCTAGCAGGATTTCAAACACGTCTTAGTAACTTACTAGCATAGTTAACCTTGCGAAAGTACACGGTAGTATCGAAAATTGTTGTAACGGGGTTGGCATGGTCGAGTCATATGTAAAGATTGCCAGGACCAGCTGCGTAAAGTAAGAGAGCTTACTCTCAAGAGGTGACAGGGACATGAAGGCTGTAACCGAGGACGGCGCTAAGACGCGTACGTCGAAATTGAATGGGTCATCGAAGCAGAATGGAAGCAGGGCTAATGGTACTAAGGCCCCTGTGAGTACTCCCGCTACAGCGGCAGCCAACAGCGCGAAGGCCCGCCGCGACGCCAACGTGTTGCTGAACACGCTGATTGCTTTCAAACGAGGAAACTTCTCGGTCCGCATGCCGGTGGACCAGACGGACCTGGAAGGCAAGATCGCGGATGCGCTGAACGATGTTCTGGAGATCAACCAGAAAATGGTCAGCGAATTCGAGCGCATTAGCCGGGCGGTGGGCAAGGACGGCAAGATTACCCAGCGCGCGTCGATTGGATCTGTCACCGGAGCGTGGGCGGATTGCGTGGAGAGCGTAAACAGCCTGATCGGCGATCTGGTGCAGCCCTCGACGGAAGTGGCGCGCGTGATCGGCGCGGTGGCCAAGGGCGATCTGTCGCAGAACATGTCGCTCGAAGTGGATGGGCGTCCGCTGCGCGGCGAATTTTTGCACACGGCGCGCGTGGTGAACACCATGGTGCAGCAGTTGAATTCCTTCGCGAGCGAAGTGACACGCGTGGCGCGCGAAGTGGGCACGGAGGGCAAGCTGGGTGGTCAGGCGGTGGTGCCCGCGGTTGCGGGAACATGGCGCGATCTGACGGAGAGCGTCAACTCGATGGCCAGCAACCTGACCAACCAAGTGCGCAATATCGCGGGCGTGACCACCGCCGTGGCAAAGGGCGATTTGACCACGCGCATCACCGTGGACGCGCGCGGGGAAATTTTGCAGTTGAAGAACACCATCAACACCATGGTGGATCAGTTGAGTTCGTTCGCCGCTGAGGTGACGCGCGTGGCGCGCGAAGTGGGAACCGAAGGGCGCCTCGGTGGACAGGCGGACGTGCGCGGCGTGGCCGGAACGTGGAAGGATCTGACGGATTCGGTCAATTCCATGGCCAGCAACCTGACCAATCAGGTGCGCAACATCGCGGAAGTGACCACGGCCGTAGCCAAGGGCGATTTGTCGACGCGCATTACCGTGGACGCGCGCGGCGAGATTTTGCAATTGAAGAACACCATCAACACCATGGTGGATCAGCTCTCCTCCTTCGCGGCTGAGGTGACCCGCGTGGCGCGCGAAGTGGGAACTGAGGGCAAGCTGGGCGGCCAGGCGGATGTTCCGGGCGTCGGCGGAACATGGAAGGATCTGACGGATTCGGTCAATTCCATGGCCGGAAACCTGACGGCGCAAGTTCGAAATATTGCCGAGGTGACGACGGCGGTTGCCAAGGGTGATCTGTCGCGCAAGATCACGGTGCAGGTGCGCGGCGAGATTTTGGAATTGAAGAACACCATCAACACGATGGTCGATCAGTTGAGCAGCTTCGCATCCGAAGTGACGCGCGTGGCGCGCGAAGTGGGCACCGAAGGCCGGCTGGGCGGACAGGCGGAAGTGGAAGGCGTGGCGGGAACCTGGCGCGATTTGACGGAGAGCGTCAATTCGATGGCCGGCAATTTGACGAACCAGGTCCGCAATATCGCGGGCGTGACGACGGCCGTTGCCAAGGGCGACCTTTCGACCAAAATCACGGTGGATGCGCGCGGCGAGATTCTGGAGTTGAAGAACACCATCAATACGATGGTGGATCAGCTGAATTCGTTTGCGAGCGAAGTAACGCGCGTGGCGCGCGAAGTGGGCACCGAGGGCAAGCTGGGCGGGCAGGCGCAGGTGAAGGGCGTCGGCGGCGTGTGGAAGGATCTGACGGAGAGCGTGAACTCGATGGCGGGCAACCTGACCAATCAGGTGCGAAACATTGCGGGAGTCACGACGGCCGTCGCGCGCGGCGATTTGTCGACCAAGATCACGGTGGATGCGCGCGGCGAAATTTTGGAGCTGAAGAACACCATCAATACGATGGTGGATCAGTTGAATTCTTTCGCCAGCGAAGTGACGCGCGTGGCGCGCGAAGTGGGAACGGACGGCAAGCTGGGCGGTCAGGCACAGGTGAAGGGCGTGGGCGGCGTGTGGAAGGATCTGACGGACTCGGTGAATTCCATGGCCGGCAACCTGACGGCCCAGGTAAGAAATATCGCGGAAGTGACCACTGCCGTTGCCAATGGCGACTTGTCGCGCAAAATCACGGTGGATGTGCGCGGCGAAATTTTGGAGCTGAAGAACACCATCAACATCATGGTGGATCAGCTGAATGGATTTGCGAGCGAAGTGACGCGCGTGGCGCGCGAAGTGGGCACGGAAGGCAAGCTGGGCGGCCAGGCGGTGGTGAAGGGCGTGGCGGGAACCTGGAAGGATTTGACGGATTCCGTTAATTCCATGGCCAGCAACCTGACCAATCAGGTGCGCAACATCGCGGAAGTGACCACGGCCGTCGCCACTGGCGATCTGTCGCGCAAGATCACGGTGGACGTGCGCGGCGAAATTTTGGAGCTGAAGAACACCATCAATACGATGGTTGATCAGTTGAGCAGCTTCGCGAGCGAAGTAACGCGCGTGGCGCGCGAGGTGGGAACTGAAGGCAAGCTGGGCGGCCAGGCGGACGTGCACGGCGTGGCGGGCACCTGGAAGGATTTGACCGATTCCGTCAATTCCATGGCGAGCAATTTGACGTCGCAGGTTCGCAATATCGCCGAAGTGACCACGGCCGTCGCGAAGGGCGATTTGTCGCGCAAAATTACGGTGGAAGTGCGCGGCGAAATTCTGGAGCTGAAGAACACCATCAATACGATGGTCGATCAGCTCAATGCGTTTGCGAGCGAAGTGACGCGCGTGGCGCGCGAAGTGGGCACGGAAGGCAAGCTGGGCGGCCAGGCTGAAGTGACCGGCGTGGGCGGCGTGTGGAAAGATCTGACGGATTCGGTCAATTTCATGGCCGGCAACTTAACATCGCAGGTCCGCAACATCGCGCAGGTGACCACAGGCGTGGCCAAGGGCGATTTGTCGACCAAGATTACGGTGGACGCGCGCGGTGAAATTCTGGAGCTGAAGAACACCATCAATACGATGGTGGATCAGTTGAACGCGTTCGCGATCGTGAAGTGACGCGCGTGGCGCGCGAAGTGGGGACGGAAGGGCGGTTGGGTGGACAGGCCGACGTGCGCGGCGTCGCGGGCACGTGGAAAGATTTGACGGATAGCGTCAACTACATGGCGAGCAACCTGACCAACCAGGTGCGCAACATCGCGGGCGTGACCACGGCTGTAGCGCGCGGCGATTTAACTACCAAGATCACGGTGGATGCGCGCGGCGAAATTCTGGAACTGAAGAACACCATCAATACGATGGTGGATCAATTGAGCAGCTTCGCTAGCGAAGTGACGCGCGTGGCGCGCGAGGTGGGTACGGAAGGCAACCTGGGCGGACAGGCGGAAGTGAAGGGCGTGGCGGGCACCTGGAAAGATCTGACGGAGAGCGTCAACTCCATGGCCGGCAACCTGACCAACCAGGTCCGCAACATTGCGCAGGTGACGACGGCGGTTGCCAAGGGCGATTTGTCGCGCAAGATCACGGTGGATGTGCGCGGCGAGATTCTGGAACTGAAGAACACCATCAATACGATGGTGGATCAGTTGAACGCGTTTGCGAGCGAAGTGACGCGCGTGGCGCGCGAAGTGGGCACGGAAGGCAAGCTCGGCGGGCAAGCCAATGTGCGCGGCGTCGGAGGAACGTGGAAGGATTTAACGGACAGCGTGAACTCGATGGCCGGGAACCTGACGGCCCAGGTCCGCAACATCGCGCAGGTGACGACGGCGGTGGCCAATGGCGATTTGTCGCGCAAAATCACCGTTGACGTGCAGGGCGAAATCCTGGAACTGAAGAACACCATTAATCGCATGGTGGATCAGCTGAATTCTTTCGCCAGCGAGGTGACGCGCGTGGCGCGCGAGGTGGGAACCGACGGCAAGCTGGGCGGGCAGGCGGAAGTGAAGGGCGTGGCGGGTACCTGGAAGGATCTGACCGACAACGTCAACTTCATGGCCGCGAATCTGACCACGCAAGTGCGCGGCATCGCGAAAGTGGTTACCGCGGTGGCCAACGGCGATCTGAAGCGCAAGCTGGTGCTCGAAACCAAGGGCGAGATCGCGGAGCTGGCCGACACGATTAACGGAATGATCGATACGCTGGCGACGTTCGCCGATCAGGTGACCACGGTGGCGCGCGAAGTGGGTATCGAAGGGAAACTGGGCGGCCAGGCGCGTGTGCCGGGCGCTGCTGGAATCTGGCGCGATCTGACGGACAACGTCAATCAGCTTGCGGCGAATCTGACCACGCAGGTGCGCGCTATCGCCGAAGTGGCGACGGCGGTGACCAAGGGCGATCTGACCAGGTCCATCGCTGTCGAAGCGCTGGGTGAAGTGGCTGCGCTCAAGGACAATCTGAACGAAATGATCGTGAATCTTGCGGCCACCACGCGCAAGAACAACGAGCAGGATTTCCTGAAGACCAATATCGCGAAGTTTACCGGCATGATGCAGGGCCAGCGCGATCTGTTGACGTTGTCGCAGTTGCTGTTGAGCGAGCTGACGCCGCTGGTGGGCGCGCAGCACGGGACGTTTTATATCGCGGAATGGCAAGAGAATAAGACCGTGCTGAAACTTGTGGCCGGCTATGCCATTCATGAACGCGATGGCGTCCCCATGCAGTTTGAAGTGGGCCAGGGGTTGGTGGGCCAGTGCGCCAAAGAGAAGGAGCGCATCCTGGTAACCAATCTTCCGAGCGGCTACATCCGCATCAATTCCAGCCTGGGCAGCACCTCGCCCGCGAGCATCGTGGTGTTGCCGGTGCTGTTCGAAGGCGACGTCAAGGCGGCCATCGAGTTGGCCTCGTTCGGCGAATTCAGCGATATTCACCTGGCGTTTCTCGACCAGCTGACGCAATCCATTGGCATCGTGCTCAATACGATTCGCGCCACCATGCGGACCGAGCAGCTGCTGACGCAAAGCCAGGCGCTGGCCGAAGAGCTGCAAAGCCAGCAGCTCCAGTTGCAGAAGACCAACGCCGAGCTGCAGGAAAAAGCGCAGTTGCTGGCCGAGCAGAAGACGGAAGTGGAAACCAAGAATCAGGAAGTGGAGCAGGCCAAGAAGGCGCTGGAAGAAAAGGCCGAGCAGTTGGCGCTGACTTCCAAATACAAGAGCGAGTTTCTGGCCAACATGAGCCACGAGCTGCGCACCCCGCTGAACAACCTGCTGATTCTGGCGCGCATGCTTTCGGAGAACTCCGACAAGAACCTGACGGCCAAGCAGGTGAAGTTCGCCGAGACCATTCACACTTCGGGAACCGACCTGCTGTCGTTGATCAGCGACATTCTGGATTTGAGCAAGATCGAATCCGGCAAGATGGACGTGGAAGTAGGCGGCATTCGCTTCAGCGAGCTGGAGGACTACTGTCTGCGAACGTTCCGCCATGTTGCGGACGGCAAGGGTCTCGAGTTTACGGTGGAACTGGGGCAGAGCATGGCGCCTGAAATCATCCATACGGATGCCAAGCGGCTACAGCAGGTGCTCAAGAATCTACTGTCGAACGCGCTGAAATTTACAGAGCAGGGAACAGTGCGCCTATCGATCGATAAAGTGGCTAGCGGATGGAGCCCGGCGAATAGCGTGCTCGGCCGCGCCAAATCCGTGATTGCGTTTTCGGTCCTGGATACCGGTATCGGAATCGCGTCGGAGAAGCAGCGCATCATTTTCGAAGCGTTCCAGCAGGCGGATGGAACCACCAGCCGCAAGTACGGAGGCACCGGACTGGGGCTGTCCATCAGTCGCGAGCTGGCGCGCTTGTTAGGCGGCGAGATCAGGCTCCAGAGCGCGCCCGGTGTGGGCAGTACGTTCACGTTGTACCTGCCGCAAACCTACATCACGCCCGCCGCGCAGCCCAAGAGCGAAGCGCTGCGCATCACGCCACCGGTACTGCTGGAGCAGGCGGTGAACGAGACGGCCGGCGCGAGCGTAGACATGATCCTGCCGGTGACAGCCATGGCCACCGAAGAGCTGGTAGAGGATTTGGTGATCGACGACGATCGCAACCTGGTGCAGCCGGGCGACGCGGCGCTGCTGATTGTCGAGGACGACATCACGTTTGCGCGCATTTTGCTGGACCTGGCGCACGATCGTGGCCTGAAGGCGCTGGTGGCGTTGAGAGGGTCTAGCGCCATGACTTTGGCGCGGGAGTTCAAGCCGGGCGCGATCACGCTCGATATCAATCTGCCCGATATGGCGGGCTGGACTATCTTAGATCGCCTGAAGCACGATCCAGCCACGCGGCACATTCCGGTGCATATTATTTCCGGCGACGAGAATCGACGGCGCGGGTTGGCGCTCGGAGCGATGACGTATCTGGAAAAATCCGTCACCAACGATTTGCTGGCAGAGGCGTTCGCGGCCATCGAGCATTCCGTGCAGAAGCGGGTGAAGAAGCTCCTGATGGTTTGCGCCGACCAGCTGCAGCTCGCGAGCATGATTGCTACCGTGGGCGCACCGGATCTGGATCCTATCGGAGTGGCCACCGCGGGTGAAGCATTGGCCGTTTTGAAGCAGCAATATCTGGACGGCATCGTGGTCCATCTGCACATCGACGGCATAGCGCCGATGGCGCTGGTGGAGGAGATTCAGAACCACGCGGGTCCGTATGCGCCGCCCATTCTGCTGGTGTGCGATCGTCCGTTGTCCACCGAGGAGGAGCTCGAACTGGCTCGCCTCAGCCGTGCGGGCGTGCTGAAAACGGTTCAGACCCGGGAGCGGTTACTGGATGAATCCGTGCTCCTGTTGCATCGCGCGGAGACCGATCTGGCGCCGGACCAGCGTCGTATCCTGGAACAGTTGCGGGAAACCGACGTCACGCTCTTCGGCAAGAAAGTGCTGGTGGTGGACGACGACGTTCGCAATATTTTCGCGCTCACCAGTTTGCTCGAAGATCACAACCTGAAAGTGGCGCACGCCGAGAATGGGCGCGCCGGCATCGAGCTGTTGAAGAAGACGCCGGATGTCGATCTGGTGCTGATGGACATCATGATGCCGGAAATGGACGGCTACGAGACCATGCGGGCGATTCGCGAGGTGCCCGAATTCCGCTCGCTGCCGATTGTCGCGCTAACGGCCAAAGCCATGAAGGGCGACCGGGCCAAGTGCATCGAGGCCGGCGCGTCCGACTACATCACCAAGCCGGTGGATCTGGAGCAACTATTTTCGGTGCTCCGCGTCTGGATCAGCCGGGGCCATGAGATTGCGGCTCCGGCGGCGACGGTCTAACATGGAGCGATCCGGCCAGACATCGGTGCCGAGCGGAGCAGGTACGCCGCAGCCAGAATTTCCAGCGCAAGATCGCGTCAAGATTTTGCTGGTGGATGACACGCCGGATAATCTGGTGTCGCTTGAGGCGGCGCTGGACGGGCTGGGCCAGGAGCTGGTGCTGGCGCGCTCCGGCACCGAAGCGCTGCGTCATCTGTTGGACGCTGATTTCGCGGCCATCCTGCTGGACGTGAAGATGCCGGACATGGACGGGTTCCAGACGGCCGAGTTGATCCGTTCCCGCAAGCGCTCCCGGCACACGCCGATCCTGTTTCTCACCGGCTATCGCAGCGACGAACATCTGTTCCGCGGCTACGACCTGGGCGCGGTGGATTTCTTGTTCAAGCCGATTGTCGCCGAAATTCTGCGGTCAAAAGTAGGGGTGTTTGTCGAGCTGTCCCGCAATACGACGCTGCTGCGCCGGCAGGCCGAAGTATTGGGAAAGGCCGAACAAAAGTTCCGCTCGCTGCTGGAAGCGGCGCCCGATGCGATGATCATCAGCGATGAAGAAGGGTGCATCAGCCTGGCGAATTCAGAGGCCGAAATCATGTTCGCCTTCCCGCGCGAGGAGTTGATCGGGCAAAACATCCGCATGCTGGTTCCGGAGTGGAGCAGCTACACGCCTCCGGCGCGAGCCAACGGCCTGGCCTGGCCGGCGTCCCCCACCGAACTGTGGGCGCGGCGCAAGAACGGCCGCCAGTTTCCGGTGGAAATCAGCTTGAGCCCGCTGCAGACCGAAGAAGGCCTGCTGTTAACATCCGCCATTCGCGATGTTACCGAGCGCCGCCGGGCCGATGAGGCCATACGCGAACTGAATGCGACTCTCGAGCAGCGCGTGGCGGAGCGTACGCAAGAGCTGCTGCGGTCCAACGAGGCCCTGCGGCAATCGAATGACGATTTGAATCAGTTTGCCTACGCCGCCAGTCATGACCTGCAGGAGCCCTTGCGCATGGTGGCGCTGTACAGTCAGTTGCTGCAGCGAAAGTATTTGGGAAATCTGGACGCCAATGCCGACCAGTACATTTCCTACGTGGTGGGCGGCGCGCGTCGCATGGAAATGCTGCTCAAGGATCTGCTCACGTATTCGCAGACCGGATCGTCGGCGGAGGGTCCGGCGGAGACCGTGGATTTCACCGATGTAATTCGCAAGGTGCTCCTGAATCTGCAGGCCTCGGTGGAGCAGAGCGGCGCAATGATTACCTGGGACGCCATTCCAGCCGTTCACGCGCACGAGATTCGTCTGGTGCAGCTGCTGCAGAACCTGGTGGGCAACGCGATCAAATATCGTGGGGAAGATGCGCCGCGCATCCATATTTCGGCCGAGTGGCAGGAAACGGAATGGGTGTTGTCGGTGCAGGATAACGGTATCGGAATCGCGCCTGAGTACGCCCAGCAGATCTTCAAGATTTTTAAGCGCCTGCACGGGCAGGATTATCCGGGAACAGGTATCGGCCTGGCGATTTGCCAGCGCATTGTGGAGACTTACGGCGGGCGGATCTGGGTGGATTCGAACGGAAAGGGCTCGTGTTTCCACTTCACGCTGCCACCGGCGCAGGATCAGGCACCGGTTTCCGCGCCAACCGAAGCAGCTGCGGCGGAGAGAGCGCGGGCGTCGTAGGATTTCGCCTGGAGCCGGGCTCACTGGCGAGGCTCTGTTTGTTCCCGCAGGAAAGCGGCGATCTCTGCGTGGCCTCCCGCCTCGGCGATGTCGAGCGCGGTCAGGCCGCTCGAAGTGAGCTGCTCGCGGCCGGCGCCCGATTGCACCAGAAGTTGAACCACTTCGGTCAGGCCCATGGCGGCAGCGGCGTGCAGCGCGCTGAGGCCGCTTTGATCGGCCGCGTTAATGTCCGCGCCGTGCGCGAGTAGAGCCGAGATGGCGTCCGGATTGCTGTTCACCGCTGCCATTAATGCCGTGACACCCTGGCTGGTGCGCGTGTTGATATCGGCGCCTGAGGCGATCAGCAAGTCCACCATCTCGGTGTGTCCCCGCACCACGGCCGCAATCAGAGATGTGATGCCGGTATCGCCCGCCGCATTGGGATTGGCTCCCGCGCTCAACAGCGCTTGCGCGGCTTCGACATGTCCACCCAAGGCGGCAGCCAGCATAGCCGCATCGTCCATCCGGGCGCCCTTGGCGAGCAACATGGGGATGGCTTCCGCTTTCCCGCCGGCTGCCGCGGCTACCAGAACGGGACGGCCCTGTTCGTCCGAAGTATTCGGATCGGCGCCCTTTTCGAGCAGCACCCACGCGACGGCGGGAGTGGCGGACACGGCCGCTACCAGAGCCGTGAGACCGGATTTGCTGACTGCGGCGATGTCGGCTCCGGCCGCGAGCAAGGCGCACAGCGCTTCCATGCGCCCGTTGACTGCCGCGCCAATGAGAGGGGTGACGCCGCGCGCGTCGGCGGAGTTTGGATCGGCGCCCGCGGCGAGCAGCGCTTCGACCACCGCTCCATGCCCTTCAATGGCGGCGGCCAACAGTGGAGTGACTCCGCTGCGCGTGTGCTCGTGATGGCTGGCGCCTTTTTGGAGCAGCAACTGTACCACGTTGGCGTGGCCCTGCGTGGCCGCCATGACCAGCACCGTGGCTTCGTCGCGGTAACGAGCCTTCAAGTCGGCGCCCTGCAACAACAGAAGCTGGAGTGCTTCGATGCGCCCGGCAACTGCCGCGGCCAGCAACGGGGTGGCTCCGTTTTTCATGCGAGCGTTGACCTTGGCGCCGCGCCCCAGAAGCGTCCGAACGCGTTCGGCGTCGCCTGAGGCGGAGGCACGGATCAAATCGAGATCGCGTTCACTGGGCATGTGCGCCGGCTCCAGACTTCCAGGATCACGCCTCAGCCGCGCTCACCGGCAGGGCTTTTTCTTGCAGGTCCTCATTGAAAACCGAGTAGACCTCGCCGTTCCAGTGAATAATGATCAAGCCGGACTGGGCGACGCCCCCTTCGCTTTCGACGATCACTTCGGCCGGGATCTGGACCAGGGTGCCGGTGGGATCGCGCAGCGTGCTGCCGGGATGCTCAGCCAGCTTCACTGCTTGCAGGGGTTTAGAGACCTTGTAGCGAATGGGGGGAGCGGTATTCCGCATTCGTCGCTAACTCCTCCGGATTCAAACTTCGCTTCAGAATAGCATGCTGACAACATTTCACCGTTTGTGCAATACCTTACAGCTGGAATATCGCCCTAATGCCCGCTCCTCCGCCAACCGATTTTAGAAGGAGAGGAATTGGGATGAAACTCGTGTGCTCCGTTTCAGGCCTGCTCTTGCTCGCACTTCCCGCTTTGGCTGGCGACGTCCATGGCCACGCGCTCATTACCAGAAAGCTCGGCAAGAAGGCTTTGTCCCCGATTGTCTATAACTTGCGTGGCACTGCCACACCCGTTGCGCCGCAGGATACGGAGCCGGAGAACGAATTCGACCGCATGGTGGTGATCCTGGAGGCCGGGAAAGAGGGCGGGGCCGGATCCTCGCCCAAGATGCTTGCGCCCAAAACGCCAGTCACTGAAATGCTGAACCAGGTGCGGGCCCGCTTTGAACCGGACCTGATTGTAGTGCCCGTCGGCTCGACGGTTGAATTCCCCAACTCAGACCCGATTTTCCACAATGTCTTCTCGCTTTCCAAGGCCCAGCCGTTCGACCTGGGTTACTATCCGCAAGGTCAAAGCCGCACCGTAAAGTTCAATAATCCAGGGGTGGTTCAGGTTTACTGCCATATCCACTCGAATATGTATGCAGCCATCGTGGTGACCGCGAGCCCCTGGTTTCAGAAGCCGGCGAGCGACGGCAGCTTCTCGTTTTCGAACGTGCCGGCCGGGCGCTACCGGCTCACCGCCTGGCACAAGATCGCGGGCCTCCACAAGGTGGATGTCGACGTACCCGAAGCCGGCGTTGCGGACGTGACCATCCGCGTTCCGGTGGATACGGAGCAGTAGCCTTGCTCGCGCGCACCTCACTCACCACGCGGGCGTTCCTGTTTTCGTTCCTGCCGGTTTGCGCGGTGATGGCCGTAAGTTTTGCGGCGCTGAACACGCTGGTGCAGCAGCACGTGAAGGACAGCCTGCACGAATCCTTGCAGAAATCCGAGGAATCGCTGGATCGCGCCAATGCGGATTACTCGCGGCGCATCGCTCAATTCGTTCCGGTTCTGGCCGACAGCGCCGGGTTGAAAGCAGCCATTGGATTGATGCACGAAGCGCCGTCGACGCCGGGGACTGCGGCCGAGATCCGGCGTACCATCGAGGCCCAGTTGCGCGAGATGCACGGCTTGGTGGGTTATGACCTTTTGGCGGTGACGGACTGGAAGGGGCGAACGCTGGCTGCGGTGGAATTCGGCCCGGGGCAAGCAGCCAGCGGCGCGGATTTACCGAGTATTCCTTCCGATGCTCCAGTGATGCAAAGCGCGGGCGTGCTGTATGAGCTGACATCCACTCCCATCGTTATCGATGGTGAGCAGATCGGTGAGCTGAAGCTCGGAGCCAGGTTCGATTTGACCCGCTATCACTTGGGCGGCGAGACGGTGCTGTTGCAGGCTGGGCGCGTGGTGGAGTCCAGCTTGCCGCGCGCTTCTTGGCCGTCCATCGAAGCGCAGCTCCGCTCCGAGTGCCCCAAGCCTCTGGCCGAATGTGAGATCCGGCGCGACGATGAGACGTTCCTGGTTCTGCCGGTTCAAGACGCGCGTCTGGGCTCCGGATTTCAGCTGCTGGCCCTGCGATCGCTGGATGCAGCGGTACGTGGATTTACCGCCGGGTGGTTGAACATTCTGGTGAGGGTGGGGGTATGCGGCGTGTTACTGGCGCTCCTGTGCACTCTGGCAACGTCCAGGTCCGTCAGCCGGCCTCTGCGCGAACTGGCGGCGCAGTTGCAGCGTGGCGAGCGAGATCGCCAATTTCCAGAACAGATCAGCGCGGGGGAAGCGGTGGGCGAGCTGCACGTGCTGGCGGAGTCATTCAACCGCCTGGCCGCGGCAGAACGCCGGACGCGCACCGAACTGGAGAAGGCCAAAGTGGCGGCGGAATCCGCGAATCGCGCCAAGAGCGAGTTTCTCGCCAACATGAGCCACGAACTGCGGACGCCCATGAACGGGGTGATCGGGTTGACGGAGCTGTTGCTCGAAACGCCGCTGGATGAAGAGCAGACGGACTTCGCTTCCACCGTGCGGGACTCGGCCAATGCGCTGCTCACCATCATCAACGACATCCTCGATTTCTCGCGGCTGGATGCGGGCAAGATGACGATTCACTGGGCGCCGTTCAATTTACGCGAGACGATTCTGGAAGTAAACAACCTGCTGGAGCCGCAGGCCTCCGGCAAAGGACTGACCATCCAGCTCGAGTACGCCGGGGACGCTCCGTTGAGGCTGGTGGGCGATGCCAGTCGCATTCGCCAGGTGGTGATCAACCTGATCGGAAACGCGATCAAGTTCACCGAACGCGGGGGGATCACGGTTACTGTCCGCTGCCTGGAAAAGACGCCAGACGCAGTGTCCCTGGTTCTGGAGGTGCGCGATACAGGCATAGGGATCGCGGCCGACAAGCTGGAGCTGGTCTTCGAGAAATTCACGCAGGCCGATGGCTCCATGACGCGCCGCTATGGTGGAACGGGCTTGGGGCTGACCATCGTGAAGCAGCTGGTGGAGGTGATGGGCGGCTCAGTGGGCGTGGAGAGTCGCGTGGGCGCGGGAACCACGTTCACCGTCTCGTTAAGGCTTCGAATGGCTCCGGATGGGGAGCAGCGCGAAGCACAGCTGGTTACTGGGGAGGCCAAATGCTAAGGGGCCTGATTTGGTGCTGGCTAGCGTTGGCGCTCGCGGCGCCCGCGGAGTCGCAAGATTCCAATTACGGATTCAGCCTTCCGGTAACGTTGAGCGCCGGGGCCATGTACACCGGGCGAGTGCAGTTCGAGGATCCGGGCAGCGCTCCGGTAACGGGTGGAGCTCAATTCATGCTGTACCCGACCCTAACCCTGGGGCCGCACTGGTTCGCCTATGCCGCCGAGCAATTTCGCCTGGCGCCTTACCTTTATTACGACGCCTACGATCCGGATCACGAATGGTACATCCAAACCATCCAGGCCTTCGTGGGATACCAGATTCGCAAAG
The DNA here is from genome assembly GCA_963781905.1 of Bryobacterales bacterium. GTDB lineage: Bacteria > Acidobacteriota > Terriglobia > Bryobacterales > Bryobacteraceae > Palsa-89. The sequence goes on along the minus strand of CAWAHZ010000010.1, from coordinate 698,449 downwards.
AGAAAACGACGGTGGTGTTCAAGGCGGGCAGGCTGTCGTCGGCGTTCGGAGCATTTCCGCTGCATTACGACGACGCCGATAACGCGCTGCTCGATCAGCCGCTCAGCTATGTCCAGACATTGACGTTGCGAAACGATCAGCTCCCTTGCGGCGTGACGAGCCTGCTGTGGCAGAACTACGGGTACGTGTCGAGCGGATGCGACGGAGCAGTGGGCGGAGGCGAGGGGTTGACGCCGGTGAGCCTTTACGGCTTGCCGGGAGTGCAAGCCGAAGTATCGAGTCATCAGTTCGACGGGCGCATTCAGGTGACCAGCGGCTCGCCATCGAATGCGCTGAGCTTGAGCCATGCTCCGCAATATGCGCAATGGGTGGCGGGCGGCGGCTACACCATCGTGCAGGGATGGCGCGTGGGTGTATCGGGATTTCGCGGCCCCTATCTGTCGCCGGATGTTGCGCCGCTGCTTCCGGCGGGAAGCACCGTGCGGAGCTTTCCGGCCAGCGGCCTGGGTCTTGAGATGCAGTGGGCGCGCGGGCATTGGAGCGCCAGCGGCGAATGGCAGCGCTTCCAGTACGATCTGCCGGGATTCACCGGGGCACCCTCGGTTTCCTCCACGTATGGAGAGGGAAAAAGGATTATCACGCCGCGGCTGTATGTCGCGGGGCGCGTCGGATGGCTGAAGCCGGGCGGGGCTGCGGACATGACTGGAGCGTCCACCAGCCAGTTCTCACCCTGGATTGCGTCCTATGAACTGGGCGCGGGTTGGTGGCTGAACCGGCATCAGTTGCTCAAGGCAAGCTACGAATGGCTGAAGATAGAACACCTCGGGGGAACGCAGACCAACGTTCTGGGAGTGCAGTTCGTCACCACGTTCCACGCCATCGATCAGGCGTTTCACTAAAAACAGCTAGGCAACGGCGCCGGATTTGCGCGAGAGGTCTACTTTCCCGCGAATGAATCCGCCGTCCTCAATCACGATGCCGCGGGCGTGAATGTCACCCACGAATCGCGCGCCGTTGCGGATGGAGACCTTGTCGGCCCCTTCGATGTTGCCTTGCAGCGAACCAAGCACGTCGATCTCTTTGGCCTTTATGCTGGCGCGCACCTTTCCATTGGGCGCGATGGTGAGAAGGTGCCCGGCGACGTCGATGGTGCCCTCTACTTCACCCTCGATGATGAGAGGTTCGTTGCTGCGAATTTCACCGGTGACTGTGACGTCCTTGCCAAGAACTGCCTGGGACGCTAATGGTTGAGTTGAGAACGAAGCGGCAGCGGCCATATTGCTCCTGCTTTCTGGGCTTGGGGATTTGCGACCCGGCTAACGCCCTTCGGCCCGACTTTGATTATCATCCGGGCGTAGCGACTGGTACATTTTCACCAGAGCCCCTTCGTCCACGCCGATCGCCCGGGCGTATTGGCGAATATAGCTGATATTGTAAATTCCGCCGGGCAGAACATCAAAGTTAGCATCTTCGATGGCCTTGAGTGTGGTGACCTTGAGCTTGGTGTTGCGCGCGATCTCTTCCAGACTGATCCCGCTGGTCTGGCGGATGGATGCTACGCTCCAGCTGTTCAGAGGCAATGTTGCCATGCCTGCTCCTGTGTTCTCTATCGGCGCAAGCGTGTTGAGCCTACAGGGTTGACGGGCAGATAACCGAAAAAAACTAGTGTTTTCGCCTCATAGCGGGCGGGTGAGCCCGGCAGCGGCTTACAATTTGGAATAGTGACCCGGAAAGTTTGGCTGCCTGCATTGGCTGTTCTTATGATCGGTGCATTCGCCGCGGTCCGTCTGCGGAGGGTCCAAAAGCCTCCCACCCCTTCCGCCGCCATGCTGCCCGCGAGCGCGAAAGTGCTCCTCCAGCCGTTCCGCAAAGATGGACTGGACCTCAAGATCGAGGCCCAAGGGGAGGTGCAGTACCGCATCGCGATGCAAGCCGGCGCCACGCTGGTCTATTCGTGGGCCGCCAACCGAGGGACGGTGTCGTATCAATTCGCCGATCAAAGCCCGGGCCGGGGCGGGGAAGCGCACGGCGCCTTCGTCGCGCAATCCTCCGGGTGGTACCGCTGGCGGTGGAGCAACGCCGGCCGGAATCCAGTGACCATACATTTGAAGCTGAGCGGTTACTACGAACCGCCGAGCATGCCTTATGATAGATAGCGATGGTGCTGGAACTCGAAGCGAACCAAACGCAGGTCCAGCGAATCATCCAGAGTAAAGCCTTCCGCACTTCGGAAGTACACCGCAATCTGCTGCAATATCTGGCTGAGAAGTCGCTTTCCGGAACGGCCGACAGCTTGAAGGAATACACGGTGGGGCTGGATGTTTTCGCCAAGCCCGCCTCCTACGATCCGCGTCAGGAATCCGTGGTACGGATGCATGTCGCGCGGTTGCGGCAGAAGCTGGCGGAGTATTATCGCACCGATGGCGCGAGCGATCCGGTGATTGTCGACGTCCCCAAAGGTGGCTTTCGGGTCACGTTTGAGCAGCGTGAGATCACGCCTGAGCCGGCGGCTGCCGCGGTTGTAGAAGAGGTCGCGCGACAGGAGCGAAGCCATCGCACGGAAATCGTGCTAAGCGCGTTGTTGCTCGGGTCCGGACTTTGTGCGCTCATCTTGGGCGTTCAACTTTGGAGATCGAAAAACGTGAGCGCCAGCGCGGCGGGCACGCCGGAGCTGCAACAGTTGTGGGGACCAATCCTCAATAGCAACCGCCCGCTCATGATTTGCCTGGCTGCCTCGAAGGAGGCATCGGGAGCTGGAACCACCGGAGCTGGAACGGCCGACGGGGCTTTCGTGCTGGGTCAATTTCTAGCGCACCGCAAGGACAACGTACTGCTTACTCGCAGCAACCAGTTGGCGATGCCCGAAGTGCTGATGGACAACGTGATCTTCCTCGGGCCGGTGTCGGGAAATCGCCAGATCGAGGCGCTTTCGAAGGGACAGCCGCTGGTGCTGGAGGCGGGTGGGATCCGGAACCTGAGCCCGCTACCGGGCGAGCCCGCGTTCATTCCCGACCAGCCACAAGGGTCTTTGCCTGGGACCGAAGAGGCCCACGCGCTCATCACTCACGTTCCCGGATTGTATGGCAACGGCGACATCGTATATTTGTCGGGGAATCAAATTTCGAGCACCCTGGCCGCGGTGCGCGCGCTTACCGATCCGACGCTGGCCCGGGCCCTGACGGCCAAGCTGAAATCGGCGGACGGCACGCTGCCGCGCTTCTATCAGATGGTGTTGCGGGTTCAGAGCATGGACAGCATGCCGATCGAAATCTCGTACATGATGCACCGCGATCTCACACCGCGCGGCAAGCCCTAACAGGTTGTTGAAAAAGCCCGGCAGACTGAAGTCCGCCCTACACGGGGACACTTATGTTATTGATAGCCCGTGTGGCGTAGGCGCCCACGCCTGCGGTTCGCGGATGTGGAGGGGCTTTTTCAGCAAACCTGCTAAGAGACCGGACGCTTAGGCCCCTGGTCGGACAGAAGCTCAAATAGGCACGCGAAATCATCCTGACTTTTGCCTTCTTGGATGGCTCGCTCCATGAGGTTAACGTACGCATCGGGAATGGTGTGGTCCGAACCTCGATCCTGGCACCAGCTAACAAGCTGCCTGGTGACCACCGCATACGCTTCGAGCGAAGCTTGATCCCCACTGGAATTTTTCGACGAAACTCTCCGCGACATGTCGGCGAAGATCGATTCCATGGGCGTACCGCTGCTCAGTTGCACGACGATCTTGCCGCGCAAAGCCGCTTCCATGTCAGGTTGCTGCAACAGCTGTCGCGTTGAACTGTAATCACTGAGGCTAACGATAACGATGTCCGCTTCTTGAACCGATTCCTCGACGTTGGGAGCCACGCTGAGACCGAGCCTGGACAAAACTTCAGTTTTCGCGCCAGTCCGGTTCCACACCGTCGTCGAAAATCCCTTATGAAACAGCGCCGTCGCAAGAGCGGATCCCATGCGTCCGGCGCCGATCACCGTCACCTTAGAGTTCATGGTCATCGACGAATTTGAGTTCATTGTGCGGAGCTAAGGCATGATATCACTCCGGGCGTGAAAGGCCGCGCGTGAACACTACTCATCTGATATGCTCTAGACTTCGATGACGACGGAACTGCCCGAGTTGGATTTTCAGCGTTTCTGGCGTAGGCTGCAGCAATTGGGCCTGAACGCCTATGAGGCGCGATCTTACCTGGTTTTGATCGGGCATCCGCGCTTCAAGGCCATCGAATTGGCGGCTCGCGCGCACGTGCCGCGCCAAAAGATCTACGAAGTCCTGGACAGCCTGGTGGAGAAGGGATTCGCGCAGGTGGTGCAGGAGAAGACCAAGCTGTTTTCCGCCGTTGAGCCAAGCTTGGCCGTCCCGAGCTATCTGGCGCGGCGCGCTCAGATGCTGCAGCGGGAGCTGACCGACCAGACGCGCATGGCCGACAGCCTAGTTGTGGACCTGGCGGCGTCCTATTCAGAAGGGCAGGGAGAGCGGGGAACGCTCGAATACTTGCGGATCGTGAGCGATCCGGAGCAGATCGCGCAGCAATACCGGCGCATGCTTTCCGATGTGCGGCAGGAGTATCTGGAGTTTTCGCGGCCGCCCTACGCGGTGGATCCGCTGGACGAGCAATTGGTGAAGCAGGCCAGGCTGGGCGGTGTCACGTGCCGATTGCTGATCGAAGCGGGTACGCTCGATCTGCCTCATCGGCAGCGCCTGGAGGAATACGCGGCATCCGGCGTGGAAGTGGCGCAGACCGATTCACTGCCCATGAAGCTGGCGGTGTTCGACGGCGCGCGCGGATTGCTGGCGCTGCTGGATCCGGTGATCACGCGTCCCACCTGGACCGCGATCGTGTTCGAGCACGCCGGCATGGGCGAAGCCATGAAGGGGTTGTTCGAGAGCTACTGGCGGCGGAGACTGAGCCGTACGGTGATCGAGTTCTCGCCGAAGTCGGCGGTCGGGGACGATTAGCATGCATTACGATGCCGTCATTGTGGGCGCCGGATTTGCCGGGCTTTACATGCTGCATCGCTTGCGCGGCCTGGGTTTCTCTGCCCGTATCTACGAGGCCGGCAGCGGCGTGGGCGGCACCTGGTTCTGGAACCGCTACCCTGGTGCGCGCTGCGATGTAGAGAGCCTCGAATATTCTTACTCCTTCTCGGAGGAACTGGACCGCGAGTGGAAATGGTCAGAGCGTTACTCCACGCAGACCGAAATCCTGCGTTATCTCAACCACGTGGCGGATCGATTCCGGCTCCGCGACGATATTGTGCTCGATACGCGCGTCACCTCCGCGGTTTTCGATGAATCGAGCGGCCTTTGGAAGATCAACACCGATCGCCATGCGCCGGTCACCGCCAGGTTTTGCATCATGGCCACTGGTTGCCTTTCGGCCGCCAAGTTGCCGGAGTATCCTGGCCTGGATTCTTTCCGCGGCAAGAGCTATCACACCGGCCACTGGCCGCACGAAGGCGTGGACTTCAGCGGTCAAAAAGTGGGCGTCATCGGCACCGGCTCGTCCGCGATTCAGAGCATCCCCGTTATCGCCGAACAGGCCGCGCACCTTTATGTGTTCCAGCGGACGCCCAACTTCAGCGTTCCGGCGCACAATAAGCCGCTCTCCTCGAAAGTCATCGAGGATTGGAACGTCCACCGCGCCACTTACCTCGATCAGGCCCGTAGTTCCGGTTTTGGCATCATCAGTCTGGAACCGAATCACAGCCCCGCTTTCGAAGCTTCTCCCGAGGAACGCCAGTGCGCCTATGAGCAGCGCTGGCAACGCGGAGGCATCGCCCTGTTAGGCGCCTTTGGCGATCTCGTCACGAAGAAGGAAGCCAACGACACTGCCGCCGACTTTGTACGCAGTAAGATCCGCGAGATCGTTCACGATCCCAAGGTGGCCGAAAAACTGATGCCCAAGGATTATCCCATCGGCACCAAGCGCATGTGCGTGGACACCAATTACTACGCCACGTTCAACCGCGACAACGTCACCCTGGTGGATCTGCGCGGCGCTCCCATCGAGAAGGTCACACCCACGGGAATTCGCACCGCCGATCACGATTACACTCTGGACAGCATGGTGTTCGCCACCGGCTTCGATGCCATGACCGGCGCTCTCTCGCGCATCGATATCCGTGGCCGCGCCGGCGTCCCCCTCAGCGAGAAATGGGCCGCTGGTCCCCGCACCTATCTCGGCATCATGGTGTCCGGTTACCCCAACCTCTTCACCATCACCGGTCCCGGCAGCCCTTCGGTCCTGAGCAACATGGCTCTCTCCATTGAGCAGCACGCCGATTGGATCGCCCAATGTCTCGCTTACCTTCGCGAGCGTTGCGTGGCGACCATTGAACCGCAGGTCGAAGCCGAAAACGAGTGGGTAAACCATGTGAACGAAGTGGCCAGCCAGACCCTTTTTCCGCTCGCGAATTCCTGGTACATGGGAGCAAATGTGCCCGGCAAACCGCGAGTCTTTATGCCATACGTCGGAGGGGTTGGAGCATATCGCCAGAAATGCGACGAAGTGGCGGCGAAGGACTACCAAGGGTTCGCGCTGTCCGCCTAATCTAAGTCAGGTTCATGCTCTTTAGCAGCGCCGGGTAACGCGGATCGGAGCGAAGGATCTCAAACATGGGCGTCGACTTCAAGCCAATCAGTTGTGGATCGCGCTGATCGATGGCGCGCTCCGCCCAGTGGAAAGCCTGGTCGACATTGCCGAGCACGCAGTTCACGATGGTGAGCGGTCCGACCGCGGAATTGGTCTTGGCGGCTATGGCTTCGAGCTCCTTAAGGACCCCCTGCGCCGCATCGTCGCGTCCAGCCAGCGCATACACAACTCCGGCCCAGGTTAGCGAGAGTGGATAACGCCCATGCGCACGAAGCTCGCGTTCCCCTATTGCAATGGCTTCGTCGGAATCGCCTTGCCTGGCCAAAATATAGCCAAGAATCAACGGCGCTATGGAGGAGCCGTAATCCATATCGGAGCATCGTCGCGCCAGGCTGACCGCCTCCTGGCTGGGGCCGGCGAAGGAGAGAAGATAAGCGCGGGCGCTTCCGTAATACACCGATAGAGGATCGAGTTCCACAGCTCGCCCCAGTTCCGCCAATGCGTCGGCAATTCTTCCCAGCGGGCGCAGGCACCAATAGCCGTGAGAGAATCGGACGGCCGCCGACGCGGGATTGGAAGCGATGGCGCGCAAATAGTGTTGTTCGGAAGCGGCCCAGTCGTAATCGAGCGCTGCGCAAATATGCCCCAAGATCGCGTGCGCCTCGGCCAGCATCGGATCCAGCTCGAGGGCGCGTAGCGCCGCCTTCCGCGCTAACGGAAGTTCCTGCAGAGAGGTGGCCGCTCCCAGGCCCGCCTGCATCACATGGTACTCGGCGATTCCGGCGTAAGCCGGAGCATAGCCAGAATCCACCTCAATAGCGCGCTCGAAGCATTGGCGGGCCCGATCATTAGCGTCGGGCGTGAACTTGCTTATATGGTGGCGGCCTTCGAGCGTGGCTTCATAAGCGGCGACGTTGGTAACGGCTCGCTTCACTAAGGACTGGCCGGTCAGGTTCAAGCGCAGTTGCTTCACGATGGCGGCCGAAATTTCATCCTGGATGGCGAAGACGTCGGTCATTTCGCTCTCGTAGCGCTGCGACCACAGATGCGTGCCGTCTTCGGCGCGGATCAACTGCGCGGTGACGCGAAGACGCGGGCCTGCGCGACGGACGCTGCCTTCGAGCACGCTCGAAACACCCAGCGTTTCGGCTATCTTGCGGATGTCTTCGTTCTTGCCCTTGAACGCGAAGGCGGAGGTGCGGGCGATCACTTTCAGTTCGGGCACCTGAGTGAGCGCGTTGATGATCTCTTCGGCCAAGCCGTCGGAAAAATACTCATCGTCGGCATCCCGGCTCATGTTGGCAAAAGGCAGGACGGCGATGGACGGCGTAGCTTCTGGCGGCGAGACGGGCGGTTGAAGCGGCAACCGCGGCGCGGAGCCGCTGCCGCTGCCGCAGGCGAGAAGAGCATCCTTTACTTGCGCCATGGATTGGAATCGATCGGCGGGGGATTTTTGCAGACAGCGCGCCAGGATGTTTTGCAAGGCCGGCGTCACCGGCAGAGGCGCCGGCTCTTTGTGCAGAATGGCGGCCATGATGGCGATAGCGGAATCTCCGGTGAAGGCGCGCCTTCCGCTGAGCATTTCGTAAAGAACAAGACCAAACGAGAAAACATCCGAGCGCGCATCCACGGGCTTGGCCTCGGCCTGCTCGGGAGACATGTAGGCGGCGGTGCCCAGGATTGTTCCGGCCTGCGTCATGCCGATGGTTCCAGTGGCATCCGTCTCGCGGCCGACGCCGCTCAATTGCGCCAGCCCAAAATCGAGCAGCTTGATGCCGGAAGCCGTCACCAGGATATTGGCGGGCTTGAGATCGCGATGCGTGATCCCCTTGGCGTGCGCGGCCGAGAGCGCATCAGCGATCTGAACCGCTTGGCGCAGCGCCAGATCGGGATTCAAAGGACCAGCCAGAGGCGAGCCATCGATGAACTCCATCACCAGGTAATCCGGGCCGACGTCATAGACCTGGCAAATATGCGGATGATTCAGCGCCGCGATGGCCGTGGCTTCACGCTCGAACCGTTCCGAGAACTGTGCCGCGGAAACCTTGATGGCCACTACGCGATTCAGGCGCGGATCTCTGGCGCGATACACTTCGCCCATGCCGCCCGCGCCAATAGGCGCGAGGATTTCGTACGGCCCGAGCTTCGTGCCGGTGGCGAGTGGCATTTCGAGGGGTGCCCTCAGTTTATCGAATCAGTGCGTCAATCAGCGGGTCAACCAGCGGCGGCGTCCGCTGACAGATTGCGGCAGGAAGAGGCGAGATCCGGATCAAGGTGAAGAACGCGATCGGCATGAGCGACTTGCAGTATCCGCAGCACCGGGCCGCCCGCGCCCGCAACGCGCATCCGGCCGGCGTTCTGTTCCATGCGTCCGCTCGAAAAGATCAGCATCCCGAGGCCTGAGCTGTCGATGTGGTCCAGGTCAGACACATCGATGACCATCTTGCGGACGCCGCCGTCGATCAGCCGGTTGATGGAATTCTCGGCTTCAGTTAAAGTGTCGCCGAGATCGAGGCGCCCAGACATCTCAACGACCGTAATGTCGTCCACTTGCTGGATTCTGGTTTCTATCATGTTGGCAGTTGACGGTTAGGCCGGGGCAACCGGTTCGCGCCGGCAACGCACTTCACGTACGGCGTAGATGCGGCGTCCCTGGCTTTCAAAATAGGTGCGCATCAGCACTTCTCCGAGCAGGCCGGTGCTGAACATCATCAGTCCACTGAGCAGCAGCAGCGCACCCAGGATCACCAGCGGACCGTGGTTCACCATGATGGCCTCGCCCCACAGCTTCGGAACGGACACGGTGCCCAGTATCACGAATCCGAGGGTGAACGCGGCCAGACCCAGCCGGCCGAAGAAATGCATGGGACGCGTGAAATATTTCAACAGGAACTTGATGGTCAGGATGTCGAACATGACGTTGAACGTCCGGCCCAGGCCATAGTGCGAATCGCCCGAGACGCGCGGCGTATTGCGGATAGGAACTTCGGCGATGCGCGCGCCGTAGAAACTGGCCAGCGCGGGGATGAAGCGATGCAGCTCGCCGTAGAGATTAATATCCTTGAGCACTTCCGCGCGGTAGGCCTTGAACGTGGTTCCGAAATCGCGCAGCGCGATTCCCGACGATTTTGCCATCAACCAGTTGGCGATGCGCGAGGGAAGTTTGCGGGTGATAGCGTTGTCGACGCGTTCCTTGCGCCAGCCGCTCGCGATGTCGTAGCCTTCCTCGATCTTGGCGAGGAGCGCCGGAATATCCTCGGGCGCGTGCTGCAAATCGCCATCGAGCGAAATGATTATGTTGCCTTGCGCCTCATCGAAACCGGCGGAAAGAGCGGCAGTTTGCCCGAAATTGCGGCGCAGGCGAATGACTTTCAAACGGCCGTCGGTTTCGACCAGGTTGGCTAAAAGGTCGAAGCTGCGATCCGTGGAGGCGTCATCCACCGCAATGATTTCGTAAGGTTTTTGTATCGCTTCCAATACCGCCGTCAACCTGTCATAAAGCGGCAGGATGGACGGTTCCTCATTGTGGATAGGAATGACGATAGACAACATGGCCGTAAAATACCATCTTAACCTACGAGTACAATGGTCCGGAGGTTCTAAAGTGAAACGCGTTACTGGCATCGGCGGTATTTTCCTGAAGGCAGAGAATCCGGAAGACCTGTACCAGTGGTATGAAAAACACCTAGGCATCCAGCGCGAACCGCATGGCCACGGGGCGATGCTGCATTGGCGCGAGTACGAGAACCCGGAACGCGAAGCAGTGACGGTGTGGGCGCTCTTTAAGAAAGACAGCGAGTATTTCAATCCGAGCCGGGCGCCTTTCATGCTGAACTACCGCGTGGACGACATGGATGGGCTGCTCGCGGCGCTCAAAGCGGAGGGCGTTGCAATCGATCCGAAGCGCGAAGATTCCGACGAATATGGCCGGTTTGCCTGGATCACGGATCCCGAGGGCAACAAGATCGAGCTGTGGGAACCACCGAAGTAAAAGCTGGTATTCTAAAGTGTAAAGCTACTTGCGACAAAATGAGGTGAGTTCCGTTGGCTGAAGTTCAGCTTCATGATGGCGAAAGCCTGGAGAGCGCGCTCAAGCGCTTTAAGCGAAAGGTCCTGCAAGAGGACATCATTAAAGACATCAAGCGCCACGCTTTCTACTTGAAACCGGGCCAGAAGAAACGAGTCAAGCAAGCATTGGCTCGTAAACGCGCCCGCAAAAAACGTACCCGAGACAGCGAGCCCGATCGCAGTCCGTCGTAAACCACCCCGCAATTTCCTCTAGAGAGCCGGGCGGTCCGTATGAGATCGCCCTGGCTACCTCCCGAGATCCCGGCCTCTTTGTTCAATCTTAATGGCTTCTTGAGGGTTTCTTCAGCCCTTTGGGTGTATCTTTATGCCATAGTCATGTCGTTCCCAATAAGCTTGGAGAAGGAAAGGCATCTTCGCAGGCGGCTGTCGCGCGTGCGTTTTCCGAGGGTCGAGCCGGTTGCACCCCAGACCGAGAGCGATGCGATGATAGCGCATCAATCGCAGAGCGCAACCCGGTTTCTGGCGCACGCGCTGGCCGGCTCGGCGGTGGTTCTGCTGGCTGCGTACCTGGGAGTGCGGCTGCATGTGAACTTTTCCACCATCGGTTTCCTGGACTTGCTGGTTGTGGTTCTGGTCGCATTGCTATCTGGATTCTGGGAAGCCACCGTCACGTCGCTCGCCGCGCTCACTTGTTTGAACTATTTCTTCATTCCGCCGGTCTACACTTTATACGTTTCCGATCCACAGAACTGGGTGGCGTTGATCACATTCGAGTCCACCGCATTGTTGGTCAGCCGGCTCTCCATTCAGATGGAGAAACAGGCACGCACGGCAATCCAGGAGCGGCGGGGCATGGCAAAACTGTACGAGCTCAGCCGCCGGACTCTGTTGATGAATCCGCGGCAATCGCCAGGGGCGCAGATTGTGGCGCACATTCGCGACGTGGTTCAGGTGTCGGGGATCGCGATCTTCGACGCGGCGCGCGCGCGCATGGACGCTGCCGGGCTCAACACCCTGGAATTGGAGCTGCTCGCTCGCGACACGTATCTGCGAGACGCCGATCACGACGATTCGGCCGTCAGAACGTGGCGGCGGGTGCTGCGGACGGGCACCAAGCCCACCGGCGCCATCGTACTGCGCGGCGCGGAGCTGAATCCGCTGATGGCGGATGCCATCGCCTCGCTCACCGCCATCGCTTTGGAACGCGCCCGATCGTTCGAGAAACAAAGCCACGCGGAAGCTGCGCGCCAGAGTGAACAACTCCGCACCGCAGTATTGGATGCTCTGGCCCATGCTTTCAAAACTCCCCTGACCGCCATTCGCACTGCGAGCTCCGGATTGCTGGAGGCGGGAGGGCTTGATCCGGCGCAGGAAGACTTAGTAACGCTGATCGACGAAGAGTCCGACAAGCTCACCAATCTCAGTACCCGCCTGTTGCAAACGGCCAAGCTGGATGCGTCCGAGACCAGGCTGCGCAAAGAGCCCGTGGTGATTCCGCAACTAATTGAAGAGATCCTCTCGGAGCATTCACCTCAACTGGGCGGCCATCCAGCGGAACTCTCGATCGCGAGCCAGCGTTGCGCCACCTTGGGAGACCGGGAGTTGCTCGGCACAGCGATCATGCAGTTCATCGACAACGCGGCCAAGTACTCCACGCCAGGATCTCCGATTGCAATCGGGGTGGACGATCGCGAAGGTGAAATCCTCATCTCCGTTCACAACGAGGGATCGGAAGTTCGCTACGAAGACCGCGAGCGTATCTTTGAGCGCTTCTACCGCAGCCCGGGGTCGAATCATGGGGCTCCGGGAACCGGATTGGGGTTGTCCATTACCAAGGAGGCCGCGGAAGCGCACCAAGGGCGCACTTGGGTGCAAAGCGAGAAGGGAAAAGGAACCACGTTCTTTCTGTCTCTGCCGCGCATCGAGCGGAGGTTCCAATGAGCGGACAAGCAGGCAAGGTGTTGATCGTGGATGACGAGCCGTCCATCCGGCGCGCGCTCCGCACCACTTTCGGCACGCTGGGTTTCGACATCGCCGAAGCCGTTACCGGCGAACAGGCCATCCCACTGTTGCGCGCATCTCGCTTCGACGCCGTGCTGCTGGACGTCAATATGCCCGGCATGGGAGGCATCCAAACTTGCCGCGAAATCCGCCGCCAATTTCCGCAACTGGCGGTCCTCATGCTAACGGTACGCAACCAGGAAGACGACAAGGTTGAGGCGCTGGAGGCGGGCGCGGACGACTACGTGACCAAACCGTTTCCAATCCGCGAGTTGGTAGCGCGCGTGCGCGCCGCGGTTCGGCGCTCGCAGAATTCGCCGGTCAACATGATCAAGGATGCAGTCATCACGATCGGCCAGATCACGCTCGATCCCGCGCGACGGCTGGTGCAAAAGAACGGCGCAGCGGTGCGCCTGACACCCAAGGAATTCGATCTGCTGCATCATCTGATGAAGAACGCAGGCCTGCCGATGCTGCACGCCCGGCTTCTCAGCGCGGTTTGGGGTCCCGAATACGGCAACGAGTTGGAATACCTGCGCACTTTCATGCGACAGCTCCGCAAGAAGCTGGAGGATGACGCGGCCCACCCCACGTATCTTCTGACGGATTCGCACATCGGCTATCGGTTCCGCGAAGCCTGAATCCTGGCTAATTGCCAGCGCCGAACTCGACTTTCGAGTCCGATTGAAAATGCCGGTAATCCCGGAAGTCCACCCGGTTCAGGAAGCAGTAATAACTGTTGCGATAGCATCCAAACCAATATCCGGTGGTTGGGAGCAGGTATTGTTCCGGTCCCACGCGAACCACTCCAAAATCGACCGAGCGCTCGGCGCGATCGAGCGGGAAGCCTTTGGGCATGTCGGTGGCTTCCATTTCGACGTGCAGCACTTCTTGTGTTGCGTTCCGGACCTTCAACGATCCTTTGAAAGCTGGATAAGCGACTTGCGATTCAGACCGCACCGCGATGCAGGTGGACGCGCGGCCGCCGGTAAACTCATAAATCGCCAGCTCCCCCTCGGTATCGCGCTCGGTTCTGGCCTTATGGAAATCGGGGTCGTCCAAGCCCGAGAACACGCAATGCGAAATGGTTTCAAAGTCGCCCGTGCTCCAGGCATTGTTGAAAGACCGCATGTACTCGGCATCGCCGGTGACGGGAGCGCTGGTGGGCCGCTTGCCGTTCACCTGAATCTCGCTATACTCTTCGCGGCCACCTTCATACGCCACTTCGGCCGCAATCACGCCATTCGGAATCCACTTCACTTGCTTAGTGGTGCTGTGGAACATGCTGGTGACTAATTCGGCTCGAAAGTTCGGCAGGCGCTCGAAGGACTCATCGACATTTTGCCGGATGGACGCAATGAGGTCGCCTTCCGTGCCCGCTCCGGCCGCGCTTTTTGAGTTCGACGACGGGAGTTCCGTGATCGTGGAAATCGGGTTCGGCTTGGCCACCAGGCTCAGCTTTCGAGTGTCTCGCGCCGGATCGAGTGGAGCACTCGCGAGCACATTGTCTTCCTGGCGGAAATTCACTTCGGGCGACTGCAGGATTTCCGTTTCTTCGTCCGCCGTCGGCCGACGCACGAAACGCACGGAACGGGCCAGTGAATATCCTTTTTTCAACGCTTCGGCCTTCACTTCCACCACGTCGCTAACTCGAAACGCAGCCAGACGTCCTGATGGATCGTCCGGCAGATAACGCGTCTTCGTGTCGAGCTTGAATCGCATGACGCGCTGATCCGGCAGTTCAATGGAGAGGGTGTCTCCATCGGAACGCGCCAGTAGCCCTTCGAAGCTGACTAGCTGCTCAGATGCTTCCACGCTGGAAACCAGAGCGAAGAAGACGCAGGCTGTTGCGTGTCCCGTTGCTCTTGTCATCAACACTCCTCCTGGCGTCCGAGGACCTGACAAAGCGGTGGCCGGGATTCCCGGTTGCATCGAGTATACACCTGAGATCAAGAACCAAATTGCATCGCCGTGCTTCCTTTGACGGATCGAACCCGCGGATGCAAGAATGCCGGTAATGGTGGAGCTGGATTTCGAGATCAGAGACGAGCAGTTTGGAGATCAACGCGAAGTTTGGCGGGTGAACGAAGGAGCTTTCGGGCGCTCCGATGAGGCCGATCTGGTGGACCGGTTACGGGATGAAGGAGTTGTGCTTCTTTCCCTGGTGGCCGAACTCCGCGGCCACATCGTTGGCCATATTCTGTTCAGCCGCATGTTCATCGAAACCGCGCAGGGAACGTTACCGGCTGTTTCGCTTGCTCCCATGGCTGTACTCGGGAGCCATCAGCGGCGGCAGGTTGGCAGTCATCTGGTCCGGCATGGCTTGGATCGGCTGCGCGCGCGTGGGGAGCGGATTGTGATTGTGCTTGGGCACAAAGACTATTACCCCCGCTTCGGATTTACGGCCGAGAAGGCGCGCTATTTGTCGAGCCCCTTCCCCTCCGATGCCTTCATGGCGCTGGAACTATCAGAAGGTGCGCTTTCTGACGTGCGCGGCGCTGTCCGGTATCCAGCCGCGTTCGGGCTGTGACTCCCAATTCCTTTATCGAATCGGTAGCCGATCGCAGACGCTCAAGAATGCGTCATGGAGATCCAGACCTTCATAGTGATATCGGGCTAAGCGCTTTAATGTCGGGTCGCCGTTTACAGAGACAGTATGCTCCAACTCCTGGAACAGCAAATAATCCGACATGGAATCGCCGAAGGCCACGCAATGCTTCATTTCCAGGCTGAGCTGATGGCACCATTTCCGCACCAGTACAACTTTGTCTTTAGGGTTCAGGATCTTTTCGCGCGATATCTCTTCCTCGGAGCTCTTCGGAAATTGAGAAGCTCCGATGAAATCGAATCCGTAATCGTAAAACAAATGTGCGAAGAAGTCAGGAGACATAGTGATCAGGCAGGATGTCCCGCCGGCTCTTCGGATCAGATCAGTGACCGTTTTGATGTTGTTGAGCTTGGGTGTTGCTTCGAACGCCGTTCTGACAAGCTGCGAGTCCAGCGATCCCCACAGCGCGCCGATCTGCTGGGCGAAACAAAATGCATCGATTTCGCGGCGGGCGAATTGTTCTTCCAGCCGGTCGAGGTGATGGAGCGTTCCGGTTGCCTTGGCAATCTCAACGCAGGCCGTGGTCTGGATCAGCAGAGTGCCGTCCATGTCAAAGACGAAGAGGCGATTCGCCATTACGGAGAGAAGTCTCTGGTCGGAACTGGGCGCCGGAGTGAGCAAGCAACGTAATTTTAGCAGCCGTCGAGGGTTCTGGGATTGTTAGCTTACAGTCACCTTATCGGTGTAAGCAATCGTGCCAACACAACAATCGTTCACACGAGTGTGAACGCAGCGCGCAGGAGTGCGCACGCCACAATACGCGCCCACCTCTTACGGTCGATTCGGGCGGAGAGTTTTGTCGTAAAATCTCTCTGGTAGTAGCGCATTCTATATTAAGGATCGGTGGAATGATGACACTCAGGAAGACGTTGGTAATCAAGGTCGCGCTGTGCTTGGCGATGCTGTGGCTTCCCGCCTTCGGCCAGGGCACTCGCTACTCGGGTGACTTGGCCAGAAAGCCGAAGCCGGCCTTTCCCGGCCAGACGGATGCTCCCGCGCCTTCAAGACCGTCGCCGCCGGTCAACGTGGAAATCATAACGGCCAGACTGACCTCGCCCTGGTCTATGGCGCTTTTGCCGGATGGCAACTTCCTGGTTACCGAGAGCATCGGCAGCATGCGAATCGTGCGGCCGGATGGCGTGGTTTCGGCGCCGCTGACGGGAGTTCCAGGCGTCAAGGTGGTGGCTGCACAAGGCCTGCATGACGTGCTGCTCGATCCCGGATTCGCCCAGAATCGTCTTCTGTACTTCTGTTATTTCGCGCCGCCCAGGGGCGAGGAGCCTGCCATGTGGCCCACGGAATTCTTTTATCAGAAGGTCTGGACCAAATCGCTGGCGGAACGGCGGACCATGCAGATTGGAACCGAGCGAGTGGCTCGCGCCCGGCTGAGCAAAGACAACAAGGGCTTGGAGGATGTTGAAACGCTGGCGGAAGGCGCCGAGCGGCGAATCGTCCTGGCTCCGGATGGAACGCTCTACATCACCGGGGCGGACCGGTTCCGCTTCTACGATTCTAAATACGACGGCGTGGAGCACGATTTTACCGATAATCCCGATATTGGGCGCAATTTTTCAGGGCGAGTGCTCAGGATCAATCGGGACGGATCAATTCCGAAAGATAACCCGTGGCTCAGCCGCGCCACGGTGGCGCCGGAAACGTTTGCGCATGGCCTTCGCGATCCGGAAGGCGCTGCGATCAATCCCGCTACGGGAGAGCTGTGGGTTACCGATCACGGCCCCCAAGGCGGCGACGAGATCGACATCGTTCGGGCGGGAAAAAACTACGGCTGGCCCGACGTCTCTTACGGAGTGCAATATGATTTTCAACGCACCGACGGGCGGAAAAACGTTCCGGTAGGTAATGGAATGACCTCCATGCCGGGCGTTGAGGAGCCGGCGTATTTCTGGGTGCCTGATATCGCGCCGTCCGGCATGCTCTTTTACACCGGCGACAAGTTTCCGGATTGGAAAGGAAACGTGTTCGTGGGCGCGCTGGAAGGCCAGGCGTTGGTGCGTCTGGTGTTGAAGGGCGACCGCGTGGTGGCTGAGGAAAGGCTGCTCACCGATCGCAAGATGCGGGTGCGCGATATTCGCCAGGGCCCGGATGGCAACATCTACCTGCTCTCGAGCGCGGGGCTGGTGCGGCTGTCACCGAAGTAGGACTCTGCGCTCAGTGCGCGGCCGCCCCGGTCCATGAAGGTGCATCGCTCGCCGGGAACGACTCTTCGCCGGCTTCATCGACTTCGTCCTCGACTTCTTCTTCCTTATCCTCGGGATCGGGAGTTCTGTCTGTTTTGAGTGGATCTTTCTTATTCATACCTCTGGCTTATTCATACCTCTGGCTTATTCATACCTCCACCTTACTCATACCTCCACCTTACTCATACCTTAAAGCTATCATCGGATCCACCCGGGCGGCACGGCGAGCGGGAATGTAGCAGGCTACCAGCCCGACCCAAGCCAGCAACAAAGCCACTGACGCGATGGTGGTCACATCCCAGGCGCCCACGCCGAACAGCAGCGTCGAGAGCAAGCGCGCGAAACCGAGCGCACCCGCGAATCCGAGCGCCAGGCCCACCAGCATCATCCATATGCCGCCGCGCAATGCCAGCGCCAGCAGGTTGCCGCTCGATGCGCCGAGAGCCGCGCGGATGCCGATCTCGTTCGTCCGTTGCGCCACGGTATAAGAAACCACTCCGTAAATTCCGACTGACGAAAGCGCAAGCGCCAGCGCCGCGAACACGCCCAGCAAAATCGACCGCAGACGATCCTGCCCCATGGATTCGGCTTTCACCTGATCCAGCGTCTTCAGCTCGGTCAGTGCCTGCTCTTTGTTGACGTCGGAAACCGCCTTACGAATGGCCTTTTCAAGGTATGACGGATCCAGCGCCGCTCGCACCACCAGTCCTCCGAAATAAACCGGGCTCTGTTCGTTCGTCACATAGAAACCGGGATTGTCGTGCTTGGCATCCAGATTGGTAACCTGTTCATCCGCGATAACGCCTACCACCTCCCAAGCAACCTCCGGACCGAGCTGCGTCTTTCCGGGAATAATCTGCTGGATCAGAATGCGCTTTCCAATCGGATTTTGATTGGGCAAGTATTTTCTCGCCAGGGTCTCATTGATTACGGTGACCGGCGGCGCTCCGGCCACGTCGTGATCGTTCAGACCGCGTCCCTGCCGCACTCGGATCCCGAGCGCATGGAAGTAGGAGGGAGTGATTATTTTGAAGAAACCAACTTCACGCTTGGAACGATCGACATTCGGCTGCCCGGCAATCTGAAACGGCATGCCGTAGCCCCAGCCTCTCATAGGCAGCGCGGACGTGAACGCGACATCGCGAACTCCTGGCAAGGCGCTGAGGTTGGTGAGAATCGATCGCAAATATTCATTGAGCTGCCGCGGATCGGGATAGCGCTCGGTAGGGATGGGCAGACCGGCAGTGACGACATTGGTGGAATCGAATCCCAGGTCGGCCTGTTGCATGCGAAAAAAACTGCGGATCAACAAACCGGAGCCGGTGAGCAGCACAAAGGCAAGAGCCACCTGAATCACCACCAGAGCGCCGCGCAGCGCTTTGCGTCCGGAACCTGGAGAAGTATTGCGCGCGCTGTCCTTCATGATGCCCGCCAGGTTGCTTCGCGTGGTGGCGATGGCCGGCGCCAATCCGAAGACGATCCCAGTGAGCACCGAGAGAACTAATGTGAAAATCAGCACGCGTACATCCAGCGCGACTTCTGTTTCCGCGGGAAGCATATAGGGCGGAAGAACAGCCTTCAGAGCCGCCATGCCGGCATAGCCCAGCGCGAGACCGAGCACGCCACCCGATAGGGAGAGCAGCACGCTCTCTGCCAGAAATTGCTGGATGATTCTGGTTCGTTCGCCGCCCAGCGCCGATCGAATTGCGATTTCACGTTCGCGCGAAGTGCCGCGAGCCAGCGTCAGATTCGCAATGTTGGCGCAGCTGATCAGCAACAGCATTCCCACGGCGGCCAGCAGTATGTAGAGCGATTGCTTCAGGTCTTTATCGACCAGAATGTCGGAGTAGCGGTCTATCACCACGCCCCAGCCCTTGTTTGAATCCGGATAATCGTGCGCGATCCGTCCGCCGATGGTGTCCATTTGCCTGCGCGCGGCGTCTAGCGTGACGCCTGGCTTGAGTTTGGCGAAAGAGATCAGCCAATGGAAATTGCGAGTCATGTTCTCGGGCTTGAACAGAAGCGGTTTATAGATCTGCGCCCACAAACGATCGAACGATCCACCTTCGGCAAGGATGCCGATCACGGTGTAAGGCTCGCCATCCAGGCGGATGGTTGTGCCCAGCAACTTCGGATCTGCCCCGAATTGCGATTCCCAAATGGCATGGCTCAGTATGACCACGTGCCCTTTACCGGGCTGATCCTCGTCGGCGGCGAAGGTGCGGCCGAGCACGGCCTGTGTTCCGAATACATGGAAATAGTCGGGAGCCACTGACGCGCTGCGCAATTGGACCGGCTCGCTTGTTCCTGTAAGCGTCACCTGCCCTTGGCTCATCGGCGTCATATATTCGAAGACCGAATTCTGCTGGCGCCAGTCCAGATAGTTGAGGGTCGAAATCCCGTTGCGATCCCCCTGCGGCGGTTTCTCCAGGACCATCACAATTCGATTCGCGTCCGCGTAAGGAAGCGGCTGCAAGAGCACGCCGTTGACGAAGCTGAAGATTGCGGTGTTCGCGCCGATCCCAAGCGCCAGCGTCAGGAGCGACACCAGGGTGAAGCCTGGGCTTTTTCTGAGCGTTCGGATGCCGTAACCGAGGTCCCGCAGCAGTCCGGTCATAACCACACCTCCGGGTCGTTGGAGCTATAGACGAAGCTACTTAAGAAAAGTTCCGAAGCGTTGAGTGTGGCATTCTGGAATCAACCGCATCGATGTGCAACTTCGTCCGTTTGCGTTTCCTGTTGGCTTGCGCCGTGGCCGCTTCCATCCTGATCTGCGGTGCGTTCGCCCAGCGTCCCTTCCGTGAATATCCAGGCTACGAGTACGAAAACTTCCCTCTGCCTTCGGACTGGAAAGTTCCCGGCGAATGGACCTTCGCGCGTCTCATGTATCCTTCGCAGCACCGTTTTTACGCCGGTGAATATCCGCGGCCCTATCATGCCGACTGGTGGAACGGCCGGGGCGATTGGACCATCGACTATCCGCGTTCGGATCGCCATCTTTCGGAGGCCGTGCGGCGGCTCACGCGCATCCAGACCCGCTCGGTGGAAGAGCCGGTGGATTTACGCGACGGCGACGAAGTTTACAACTGGCCCTGGCTCTACGGCGTCGAAGTGGGGCACTGGGATCTGACCGACGCGCAGGCCGCCAAGCTGCGCGATTTCCTGCTGCGCGGTGGATTCTTCATGTGCGACGATTTTCATGGCAGCGACGAGTGGAACATCTTCATCTCCGGCATGAACCGCGTGTTTCCAGACCGGCCGATTGTGGACATCGAGAACGGCAGCGCAATTTTTCATACCATCTTCGATCTCGACGATCGCTACCAGGTGCCCGGCGAGCAGGTTCTCTACACGCACCGCATACCGGAGAAGGACGGCTTCGAGCCGCATTGGCGCGGCATCTACGATGACAAGGGCCGGCTGATGGTGGCCATCTGCCACGACATGGATCTGGGCGATTCCTGGGAGCACGCCGACAATCCCAAGTATCCGGAAAAGTATTCCGCGCTCGGAATTCGCATTGGCGTGAACTATATCGTTTACGCCATGACCCACTGATACGCCATGACGCATGGCGTGGCGCACGCACTCCTGCGTGCCGTGTTCGCACTCATGCGAACACTTTTGCCCGGGCCTCGTAGGCGTTCACGCCAGCGTGAACGCAGCGCGCAGGAGTGCGCACGCCACAATACGCGCCCGCGTCTAGGGCATAATCGAAGGATGCCTGTCTCTGTCGACACTCTTCGACTACAGCTCGATTATTCTGCCTGGGCCACCCAGCGCTTGCTGGATGCCGCCGCCAAGCTCTCGCACGAGGAACTCACGCGCGATTTTAAGACCGCCGACAAAACCGTTCTCGACACCCTGGCTCACATTTATGCGGCCGATCGCATTTGGCTCACGCGAGTGCTGGCTGAGCCGAGGGCGACGTTCATCGATCCCGAGGATCGCGACCTGACTTTGCTTCAAACTGAATGGCCGGCCCTGCACCAACGCTGGAAGTTATGGCTGCGCGATTTCACCGATGACGATGCCCTGCGGATCATCGCTTATCACGATATGAAGGGGCGCCCCTATTCGCAGCCGGTGTGGCAGATTCTCTTGCATCTGGTGAACCACGGGACGCACCATCGCGGACAGATTTCTGGCTTCCTGCGCGCCATGGATCACACGCCGCCGCCGCTGGATCTGATTGCATATTATCGGACACTCTAGAACAGTCCCGCTAGAACAGTCGCCAGCCAATATGATATGATCTTACCGTATTGGCATGCTCCCGATCAGTCCATTAGATCCAGACAATAAGTCGCCTCTTTTCAAACAGCTGCACGCGCAGATGAAAGGGATGATTGAGTCTGGCGCATTAGCCAAAGGCAGCCGCTTGCCAGCCACTCGCGAATTGGCTGGTCAGTTGAGACTCAATCGGACTACCGTGTCCGCGGCCTATGCGCTGCTGGAATCGGAAGGGCTGATCACCGGGCAGGTTGGGCGCGGAAGTTTTGTGACTGCTCCGCCGGCGGCCGCTAGTTTCTCGCGATCGCGGCCTTCGGAATTGCTATTTCCACTCGACGAGTTTCGCAAGAGTTGCGCCGAAGTGATCGCGAGTGACGATGCCGCGTCGATCCTGCAATTGGGAACGCCGGCCGGCTATGCGCCGCTGCGCCGCTATCTGCTCGAAGAAGCGCGGGCGGAGGGCACGGCGCGCGATTCCGACGATATCTTGATTACCAGCGGTTGCCAGCAGGCGTTTGATCTCCTGCAACGGACCATTGGTCAGGGCGCCACCGTGCTGATCGAAGATCCGGTGTATCTGGGAGTCCGCAGCGTGTTTGAGCGAGCCGGCGCCAGGCTGATCGGAGTTCCCGTGGGACGCGATGGCCTGGATTTAGAAAGCCTGGAGGGAATCATCGCGCGGGAACGGCCGGGGCTGCTGTGCGTCACGCCCAATTTTCAAAATCCGACCGGCGCCACTATGCCGCTCGCCCGCCGCCAGGCGTTGTTGCGAATTACCCAAGCGGCCGGCGTGGTGGTGATCGAGAACGATATTTATGGCCCGCTGTGCTACGAAGGTGAGCCGCTCGCTTCCATGAAGCTGCTGGACAAAACGGGCGATACCATTTTGTTGCGCAGTTTCTCGAAAGTGGCGTTTCCGGGATTGCGCGTCGGTTGGGTGGTGGCGCGTCGCTCGCTGATCGAAAAGCTGACCGAAGCCAAGCAGTGGAGCGACCTGCACACCGATCAGCTCTCGCAAGCCGTGCTGTTGCGCTTTGCTGAATCGGGGCGGCTGGAGCGGCACCGGCGGCGCATGCTGGTGGCAGGACGCGAGCGTTTGGAAGCGGCGCTCTCCGCTTGTGAAAAATATTTGCCGTCAGGCGCGAAGTATACCCGGCCGCGCGGCGGCATGAGCTTGTGGATTGAGCTGCCCGAGCAATTGGACGCAGCGGAATTGTTGCCGCACGCGGAGCGCGAAGGTGTCACGTATTTGCCCGGAAGGTATTTCGCGGTGTCTCGGCCGCAACCGAACGGTCTGCGCATTAGTTTCGCCGGGATGACGCCGGAAGAAATTCGTTCCGGCCTGGCCGTTTTGGGCCGAATCTTTTCCGAGGCGCTTAATCGTGCGCATCACACCGCTTCTGTTACCGAGGTCGCGGCTCTGGTATGACAAGCGTGCCAGGCCCCCAATCCCCAATCCCGAATCCCAACCAAGGAGCTCCCTATGTACATGGATGAAACGTTTCGTTTGAAGGTCGGCCTGGCCCAGATGCTGAAGGGCGGCGTGATCATGGATGTCACCAACGCCGAGCAGGCCGTGATCGCCGAGAAAGCGGGCGCATGCGCGGTAATGGCGCTGGAGCGCGTGCCGTCCGACATTCGCAAAGAGGGCGGGGTAGCGCGCATGGCGTCCATCAGCAAGATGCGCGAGATCATGCACCAGGTGAGTATTCCGGTGATGGCCAAGGCGCGCATCGGTCACTTCACGGAGGCCAGGATTTTGGAAGCGCTGGGAGTGGACTACATCGACGAAAGCGAAGTGCTGACGCCGGCCGACGAAGAGCACCACATCGACAAGCGCGGTTACAAGGTTCCGTTCGTATGCGGGGCGCGCAACCTGGGTGAAGCGCTGCGGCGGATTGCCGAGGGCGCGGCCATGATTCGCACCAAGGGTGAAGCGGGGTCGGGAAACATTGTGGAGGCGGTGCGCCATATTCGCACCATCGTCAAGGAAATGAAGCAGCTCACGGTGCTGGGACATGAAGAGCTGGTGGCGGAATCGAAGAAGCATCAGGCGCCGCTGGAACTGATCGAGTGGGTGGCCGAGCACGGCAAGCTGCCGGTGCCAAACTTCTCGGCCGGTGGCATCGCGACGCCCGCCGACGCGGCGCTGGTAATGCAGTTGGGGGCGGAGGCTGTATTCGTTGGATCGGGAATCTTCAAATCGTCCGATCCCGAAGCGCGCGCCCGGGCCATCGTAAAGGCGACAACGTATTATAACGACCCGGTGAAGTTGCTCGAAGCGAGTGAAGAGCTGGGGACGGCAATGTTCGGTCTCGATATCGCCAAGTTGCCCGAGTCCGAGCTGCTACAAACCCGGGGCTGGTAGTGAAACGGGTTGGTGTTCTTGCCCTCCAGGGCGACTTCGAGGCGCATCGGCGCGCTCTCACTCGAGCCGGCGCGGAGGTGGTGGAAGTGCGGTCGGCCGCGGATCTGGAAACCGTGCAGGGGCTGATTATCCCGGGCGGCGAGAGCACCACCATGCTGAAGCTCCTCATGGAAGAGAACCTGATCGAGCCATTGCGCGAGTTTGGCAAGGATCATCCGATCTTTGGAACCTGCGCCGGGGCCATCCTGTTGGCCAAGGACGTCGCAAATCCGCCGCAAGCGTCGCTCGGGCTGATGGATATCGAAGTAGAGCGCAACGCTTACGGCCGCCAGCTCGACAGCCGCATCGCCCGGCTGTCAC
Source organism: Bryobacterales bacterium (assembly GCA_963781905.1). GTDB lineage: Bacteria > Acidobacteriota > Terriglobia > Bryobacterales > Bryobacteraceae > Palsa-89. The sequence goes on along the minus strand of CAWAHZ010000010.1, from coordinate 674,050 downwards.
CGCAAGGAATGGACGGCGAATTGGAGGCGGTGTTTATCCGCGCTCCCATTATTCGGCGCGTGGGCCGGAGCGCCAACGTGCTGGCGAGCTATCAAGGCGATCCGGTGCTGGTAGAGCAAGGCCGCCATCTGGCAGCGACTTTTCATCCCGAACTTACGGAGGACTCACGTGTTCACCTGATGTTCCTCCAGAAAATACCTTAAACAATCTCGCACCGGATTCGCTCCGGTAGACTGGTGACTAGTGTCTAAGACTCGTGTCTTATTTGTTTGCATAGGAAATGCCTGCCGCAGTCCCATGGCGGAGGGTTTCGCCCGCACATACGGGTCAGATTTTCTGCACGTTCAGAGTGCAGGATTGGCCCCGGCGCTGGCCGTAGCGCCTCTGACGCACCACGTGATGTTGGAGAAAAATATCGATCTGGGCGATTGCTATCCCAAGGAGCTGGAGCATGTGGAGGGCGCCATCGATCTGATTATCAATATGTCCGGGTACGCTCTGCCGCGGAACACCAGCGGCCAAGTGGAAGTGTGGGACATTCACGATCCGATCGGCGAATCGGAAGAGACGTTCCGGCAAGTGCGGGACGAGATTGAGCAGCGCGTGCAGGAGCTCATCGAACGCCTGCGCTCACGCCAACCGGCGGTGTCGGAAGCGGCCTCGCAGGTTGACACTCAGCGACGGCCTACTCGACAATAAGAGGGTCTCACCCATCATGCGGATGTGGCGGAATTGGCAGACGCGCTAGATTCAGGTTCTAGTTCTCGCAAGGGAGTGGAGGTTCAAGTCCTCTCATCCGCACCAAAACCGAGTGGCTCAAGGCCGCCCCGGGTCAAGATTAGCCACCACTTAAGTTGACCGCCTCCTATTCGCCATTCCTGGAGTAACGAAGTTTCCAAAACTGGTCGACACTCAGCCTTATCTGGTCGTTCGCGGAAAGTGGCTAGATCCTTTCGCGGCGGGTCGGAAGACATTTTACAGGGTTTTGTGCACGCTGTTCACACCTTCCGTGGCGATGTCCAGCTTTTTCGGTAAAGTACTGCAAGTACTGCAAGTTTCATTTTGCTATCGCGAAGCGTAATAAAACGTAGCCGTAAGTTATTTTATGTTACGATTCGTCGCTTGTACAAGATAAGCAGCACTTGTCAGGTCTTAGCATCAGGGTCGAACAGTTGGAAGGAACATAAGGTGAGTATCGGCCTTGGAGAAGCGATGCGATTACAGACAACACTTCCAGCGAGGCGAGGGCACACCAACTTTAGGAGTTTCCACGTATGAGGCTCATCAGCACACGACTTATCGGCCGGTTGGCCTTCTTCACCGGGGCGGCCGTCTCGTTAATGAATGTCCCAGCACAGGCTCAACCGGGTATACCTTCGACTGCGACTCCGCTCGCGCCTACCACTATCATCCAGGACACAGCCATACCCGCACTCCCGCCCTCGCTTGAGCAGGACGCCCGTTCCCAGATTGCCGCGCTGCGCGGCATTTCCAACGACGCCTACAATGATTACTGGTCGCGCGGCCAGATCCTGGCTTACATGTTGCTGCACGTCCTGGAAGTTGCCCAAAAGCAACCGTCACAATATACCCCGGAAGACCAGGAGATTGCTAACTATTTTAACGTCTGGATCTACGCGGAAAACGCACAGATTGCCACTTTGGCAGCCAATCTGTACAACAGTTTCAGTTCGAATCCATGTGGTTTCTCGCTGCCGCAGGGCATCGGTAACGATAACGGCCAGGATTACTTGCAAGAAGATGGCGTCACGAGTTTTTGCACTAACCCCATTCCCTTTCCTATCCTCGGCACCTTCGTCTACACCCCGGTTCCACCGGCCAGCCAGTTTTGGTCCTGGGCCCAGGCCATGGTGCTCAACCAGCATCTGAACGCATGGGGAAACCGCCTTTTCAACCCTTACGCAAACTACTATGATCCAAGCGGCAACGTTTCGATTTCTACTTCGATCTACGGACCTTCCACGGCAGGGCAGGCGGCAGCGGTGGAGTATTTTGGCGCGCTCCAGAGCATTGATGAAGGAACCGCTTTTCTGGTGAACCAGTACGCGCAAATTCCGTCGTCGGGCGCCAGTCAGGCCGCGACCAATTTTCAGGACCTAGCCTATTTAGACGCCGGGATTGATCTCCTCGACCACGGGCTCCGAGAAATTATATCCTCCGATATTTCCACCGCCTCTGAAGAGGTGCTTACCATTGCGGAGGCGGAGGACGCCGCCGCGCTCGGTGTGGATCTTGCTCCAGAGCTTTCCGAGTTGGCGCTGCAAGGCGTGGATCTGGGCGTTGGCCCCGTCCTCATTGCCGCGGCGATCACTGCACTGAATCTTCAACAGATCATCGGTGACTCCTCGGTCGGCAGTGATTTAACAAACATGACCAAGTGTGCGCTTTTCGTCGGGTGCGGGAGCACGCCCGCACAGCTTTCCGACTTCGCGCAAACCGTTCCCAACGGCCGGCAGATGATCCTGCAGGCGCTAGTCAGGGCGGTAATGCCCTCGTATTCCGTGGTGCGCTATGCCGACCCTGTCTACGGCGCACCGCCCTCCGCAGGGCCCGTTTTGCCTTTTGACCAGAAGTTCGTTGTCAATGGCACCACCCAAAACACCTTCTACTACACCGATTGGAACGGCAACACTTTTAATGCATCAGTCGTTGGTGGCTGGTTGGTTCGCCAGCTCACATATCAAAGCCCGACCTCACCGGTTACCATCCCCCAAGGCCTACAATATGCGCCCGGTATCGAATATCAGGCCGCAAATCAGGAACGTTGGTTCGCCTGGCTGAGCGGCGGATCTTTTCTTGCGCAACGCGCAGCAGTGCAGCTAACCAGCAGCGGTTTGACGATCGAGTGCCCCGGATCGTTCCTCGCGCCAAACGGCACCAATGTCGGAAACCAATGCGTACTGGTGGGTAATAGCGTTCAGGTCCAGGCCGGCGACCAGATTTCCATCGGCGGTCAAGTCAATTCGGTGACACAGGTCTATTTACAGAGCGGCATACAGTATATTCAGCCGACTTACCCGTTTCCGAATTCCTCGGGTCTACAGGTCCTGCTTCTAGCCCAACCGACCGGAGAACTCATGGGACAACCATTGACCAACTGCATGAACTCAAGTTCACTGGATATAAATGGATCTCCCAGAACTGGGGTTAGCGGGCCCGACTGCACACAAGGCGGCATCACGACTTTTGGAGGTGGCCCTGTATCGGTAGTACTTCCGCCGGCCCGGTTCGACCTGTCAAGCCTGAGGGGAAACCAGACTGAGTATTTTGGGGATCCGCCGTTTAGCGTCGCGTCACTGCCATTTTGGTCTTCCCCGAGTAATGGCGCCGTCACGTTCAGCCTCGGGGCGGGGAGCGCCGGCTGTTCGGTCACCTCCGACGGAACCGTGAGCATCACCGGCTTGGGAACATGTCAAATCACAGCCTCACAGGTAGCAACCAACGTATTCCCGGCCGAGGGCCCGATCACGTCGAAGTTCGTAATCACGGCCGGACAACCAGCCATGGATATCGTTGCGCCCGCCATCCTGAGCGGCAATTCGGCAGTTGTGATCGTGGCTGTATATGGGGCGGGAGGGGGCACCGTAACCGGCAGCGTGTCGCTTTCGTTGGATGGTGCAACGGTGGGGACTCAGGCGGTGAGCGGCGGTTTCGCCGAATTCACGGTATCGAAGCCTACCCTCGGAAACCACACCTTGCAAGCCAACTTCACGGGCAATCCCGCGGGTGAATTCCTCGCCAATTCGGCATTAGGCTCGTTGGAAGTGGATCCCAACTTCGGAACGGTGGCCGCCGGCGGCACGCCGCCGGTCAGGGTCATTACCTTCACCTTCACCGGCTCGACTCTCGTGTCGGCTATCAACATTGTGACGGAGGGCGTGTCTGGTCTGGATTACACCGAATACGGAGGCGACACCTGCCGCGTGGGTACCAGCTATACCACGAGCCAAAGCTGTACCGTGAACGTGCAGTTTAAACCCGCTGTGGCGGGGGCGCGTCCTGGCGCAGTGATGTTGTTCGCTGAGGGGACAACCAAGCCGCTATTCACGGTTTACCTGAACGGCACCGGGCAGGCGGGCGCCGTGACCATCGACCCGGGCGCTGAAACCCAACTCAACTCGTTCCCGGATCAACAAGGCGTGGCTTTGGATGGAGAGGGCAACTGGTTCATCGTGAACGGAACCCAGGTGACTGAGCCCTCTCACAATGACGCAGTCGTCATCTCAGGACTACCCTCGCCCAAAGCGGTGGTTGTGGATGGAGCGGGCAACGTGTACGTTTCCGATAGCAAGAACAACAACGTCATTATGGTTCCCAACGAAAACGGCAAGCTCAATAGCGCCGATCAGACGGTTGTGATCAGTGGGATCGGGACACCCACGGGCCTGGCGGTGGACGTCAACGGCAATCTTTATGTGTCTGACAGCACGACCGGCAATGTATGGCAAGTGCCTGCCGGGACAACCACCTCCGTTCCAATACTCACCGGTTTGAATGCGCCGCAAGCCGTGGCCGTGGACGCGAAACTGAATATTTATGTGTCTACCAGCGACAATCTGGTTACCGAATATCCAGTCGGATATAAGCCCGGCGGAAGCATTCAGCCGGTTGCCATCGGCAGCGGATACGTGAACCCGCAGGGACTGGCCGTGGATGCTTCAGGCACGGTGTATGTAGCAGATACCGGGAACGTCCAAATCGTGAAGGTGGCTCCGGGCGGCGCTTCTCAATCGATACTCCCGTTCGGAGGCACCCAGTTCGGTATTTACCCCTCAGGTCCGCAATCGATTGCGCTGGATTCGGCGAACAACCTGTACGTCATCGACCCTAGCGCCGGGTTGGTGAAGATCAGTCGCACACAACCTCCGTCTCTGGTTTTTTTCGCTGTTGTAAACACGAACAGTCCAACGCAAACGCTCACGGTTAGCGACGCAGGAAACCAACAGCTCACTATCCTGAGCGCCTCGCTGCCCGCGAACTTCGTGACAAAACCTTCAGGCGGGACAGACTGCGCAGCGGGAACGCCTCTCTCTTCGGGAGGACAATGTGTCTTTGATGTGGCATTTTCGCCGACGCCAGGCGGAAATCTAACGGGCAGCATGGTGCTGACCGAGAACGGAGTTGGTTCGACAACACAATCGGTAGCGCTGTCGGGGACCGTATTGCAGGCTCAAACCATCAACTTTACGACGCCCCCACCCGCGCAAACGGCGAACGATGTCACGGGCGCATTTAATGTTGCGGCTACGGCCAGTTCCGGCCTGCCGATCACATTCACTAGCTCCGGCGTTTGCACCAACTTCGAGACCCTCTACCTGATGACCGGCGCCACGGGAACGTGCTCAGTCATCGCAACGCAAGCCGGCAATGCCACCTACGGGCCTGTGTCCCGTAACACTGGCGACGACCGTCCAGATGGATTCCCACGTCTATTTCACCAGCCTTCCGCCAGTTGAAGTGTCTTACAACACCAGCTTCTATGCTTCAGCGACTGGTGTCTCTAGTGTGCCGATTACGTTCAGCGCCTCGGGCGCCTGTACATACGTTTCGGAAACGAACTCGGGCGCGGTCTATACGGCCACATTCACCATGACCGGCAGCACGGGGACATGTACGATGACCGCGAACCAACCGGCCGGGAACGGCTATGTGGGTTCATCGGCTTCGGCTTCAGCGGTGCCGATTCAAGGCCAGACCATCACATTTACACAGAAAGCGCCCGCGAAAGCGATTTATGACCAAAGCTTTACCGTCGCGGCCACGGCCAGCTCCGGTCTCTCGGTCACGTTCACCAGCAGCGGCGTCTGTACCAACTCGGGCGCCACCTTCACTATGACCGGCACTAGCGGTACCTGCTTGGTGATCGCTAACCAGGCTGGAAACGGCAACTACTTTCCAGCGACAACAGTGACAGAAACGGTGAAGGCGGCCGCGGACCCCACTCTGAACTTTGGGAACGTGGCCGTTGGCACAAAGTCTTATAAGACCGTTAGCTATTCATTCACAGCTGCGGCCACGTTGTCGGCTGTCAATGTCCTTACCGGCGGCGCTACCGGCCTGGATTACACCCTTTACTCGGCCAGCACCTGTGCGGCTGGAAATTCCTACAATCCTGGAGACACCTGCACGGTCACGGTAGCTTTTAAGCCCAGCGCTGTGGGCGCGCGCCCGGGCGCGGTCACCTTGTTTGCTCAGGGAACCAGCTTGCCCTTGTTGACCGAGTACCTGAGCGGTGTTGGACAGGCGGCTGCGGTTACGATTGACCCGGGAACCAAGTCTTCAATCGCCGGAGTTGCAACGGCGTTTGGCTCGGCCATCGATGGCGCGGGCAACGTTTATGTAGTGGATCAACGTCAAGCTCAGGTGTTAAAAGTTGCGGCCACCACTCGCACGGTGACCACCGTGGTGACCACGGGACTGGTTACTCCCGAGTGGGTGGCGCTCGACGGCGCCGGCAATCTCTACATTTCGGATTCGGGTGTTGCAAAAGTGTTCAAAGTGCCGTACGAAAATGGCGCCCTGAACACTGCCGCAATGAATTCGCTCGACTGCAGCGGCCTTGGTTTTCCGGCCGGCCTGGCGGTAGATATGAGCGGCAATCTGTACGTAGCTGATTACGAGCGTGGCAAAATCAACGTGGTGGCGAGCGGTGGGGAGACCTGCTCCACTTTGCTAGCTGGCCTAAACTCTCCGTTCGGAGTGGCCGTGGATTCCGGAGGGAACATTTACTTCTCCTCCTATAACGGCAACACAGTCACTGAGTATCCGGCATTCTGTCTTTCGCAACCGGCATCCTGTCCCGTGGCCGCCGGCAGCGGATATAGCGGCCCAGAAGGAGTGGCGGTGGATGCGGCAGGCAACATCTACGTGGCGGATTCCGGTAATCACAGAATCGAGTTCGTTCCAAACCCGCTCCCCGCGTTTCCCAGTGGCACTCCTCAGTCAACCGTGGTGGCAGGTCTCAATGCTCCTGCCGCAGTGACGTTGACTCCGAGCGGCAACCTTTTTATCTCAGACGGCACGGTCTACAACGTGAACCGCACCACTTATCTGCCGACGCTCACTTTCCCTGGGACCGTCAGCGGCGCAAGCAGCCCGCCGAAGACGGTGACTCTGACCGATGTAGGAAACGAGGAGCTCGATGTGAACGGCGGCTCGTTCGACCCGGACTTCCCGCCGGTTTCATCCGATTTCTGTGTCGATCCCGTGGAACCGGGAGGCCAGTGTTCGTTCTCAATCGTATTTTCTCCGCAAGGGGGAGCAATCGGAACAAGGACGGGCAGTTGGACGATCACTGATAACGCGATCACGGGCGCGGGCAGTCAAACATTCTCGGTCACCGGGCCAGCGTGGCTAGCGCAATCCCTCAGTTTCATCACCAACGCTCCCGCCAGTGCGGGAGCCGGCAAGACATTCCAAGTAGAGGTGCAGGTGAACCCTTCCGAGGCTGAAGCCTCGTTCAGCAGCGCGGGGTCCTGTACGAACTCGGCTCCAGTCTATGTGGGCCCAGGTTATGCCTCGACTTACAAAATGACGAGCGGCACCGGAACCTGCTCAGTTATCGTGAAGGCCCCTGCCTTACCGACAGACCTTTACGCGGCGGCTTCGGCAACAGAGACTGTCATAGCGAGCAGGTACGCCCAGACCATCGACTTCCCCGGGCCGGGAACGGTTACCTTGGAATTCACGTATCTCCTCAGCGCATCGGCCAGTTCAGGTTTACCAGTGACCTTTACTTCCCAAACGACGGGCGTATGTACGGCCAGCGGCGACATGTTGACGCTGGTGACAATTGGGACGTGTACCATAGAGGCGGCGCAGCCCGGCAACAACAACTGGCTGCCGGCAAAGCCCGTGATCAGAAGTTTCCAAGTCACCCAGTGAGATCAGGCGACGGTTGACGAATCTCAATGCGCGAGAGTACGTTAATAGGTTCTCTCCACTCGAATCGAAACTTGTATAATCCAACTCATGTACGCATTACCCTGGAGCACAATTGCGCTCGGCTCGCTGTCGCTCATCTCAGCCTGCTTAGGAGGACAGGAAGTGCAATCTCCGCAACCTGAAAAGTCGAAGCCGCCTGTCACAGTGGATCAGCAGCGCGGGCGCATCCTTGGAATCGGCGGTGTCTTTTTCAAATCCGCTAATCGCAATCAGATGCGCGAATGGTATTCGAAACATCTTGGACTGGCTGACAAAGGCGGGGGCGCGATGCTTCCGTGGCGCGAACACGACGACCCGCAAAAGGAACACGTTACAGTTTGGACTCTTTTTCCAGCCTCCACGGACTATTTCCCGGCCACGCAACCATTCATGATCAACTACATCGTGGACGATCTGGATGCTTTGCTCGAGCGCTTAAAACAAGAGGGAGTAAAGATTGACCCGAAACGAATGGATGAATCCTACGGTCGCTTTGCCTGGATCTATGACGCGGATGGGAATAAGATTGAGCTCTGGCAGCCGGCCTCCGCAAAGCCCTAACTAAGGGTTTTCCACTGCACTTACTCAATCCCGCTATTGCGGTTGCGGTAATTGCAATTCGTCCCTCGTAGTTAACTGCAAGTTTGTTGACGTAGCGCCGTCGGCCACAGTAACCGGCGTGCCCAGTTTGAGAATGATTTCGGGAGGCAGCATCCCCGGACCGTCCATGGCGATGACGTAATATTGTCCAGTCGGTAGTCCTGCAAACGAGAATTGTCCTTTCTCGTCCGTTACTGCGACACGAAATGGGAGTGTTTCACGGATCGCAAAAACAAATATTCCACGCCCCACCGGACCATTGGAATCGCTCACCGCTCCACTCATGGTACTCAAAGCGGGTCGCCTTCATAATCGAATCTCGACTGCTGTGCTTCCGTTGTCGCTCTAAATGTTATGACCGGCTGGGTGTGTCCTCTCGACGCAGGCGATATCCGACGCCGTGAACGGTCTGAATCAAGGATGCCTTCTCGCCGAGTTTCTTCCTGAGGCTGCGGATCACGACATCCACCACATTTCCTCCGCCGTCATAGTTCTGTTCCCAGACGCTCGCTAGTAATGCGCTGCGAGGAACTGCCTCCCCCGCACGCCTCTGGAGGAATTCCATTACCCCGAACTCAAGTTTGGTTAAGCCGATGCGGCGGCCATTAAAAACCAGTTCACGCGCGGCGCAGTCGAGCAAACTGTCCTCTTCAACGCCCAACTCGGCGGCTACCAACCGGGCCAGCCATCCATCCACCGATGAAGGTCCGAAGTCGAGCAGCGCCGAATGCCACCCATCAACGTCGGCTTCAACGAGTACGCGAAAGCCGAGCTTCAGTGCCGCCGCGGCATAGGGCTCCAGGTCACGAACCGTCAGGTACACGCGCCGCAGATGCGGGCGGAGCTCCAGATACTTGCGCTTCACGTCCACCCAGCACGCCGCCTGAACGGGCGACGGCGCCTCGCCATCCTGGGCCGAAAGCCAGCGCCTGAGGAATAAAGCGCGCTGCTGACGCGGTAATGGTTGCTCGTTCAGGTGGTCCAACCACGCGCGCGTGACGGGGTCTTCACCGCAGAGCCTTGCTGAAACACTCGATGGATCGAAGATGCAATAGAAGCCTGCCACCGAACCGTTCCGGTCGCGGGTGACGGCGAACGTCTGCGGCGCCTCACTCCACCATCTCTTCAGATGACTGGCGGAGACCGCATTCTCGTGATCGTCGATGATAGTGAGAATCGCCTGCCCATCTTCGGTACGTGCGGGTTCGACGGCATATTCGTGTCCGGTGCTGGGGAAAAAGGCTTCCCGCACAACCGGATTCTCAAGAAGATAGAGCAGGTCTGCGGTATATCGCCAGAAATCAGACGCAGGAGCGCCGCGAAGGTCGGTCATAAAACGCCGATAGGCAGACCGCCGGTACGAGCGATACTGCTGCGGATTCTCTGCTCGCAACGTTGCTGCTATGGCTTCCCGGACAGCGTCATGGATGTGAAGCCCGTCGCGGTCCGGTTGTACGAACGGGAGTGCCCGGATGCGCTCCTGCGCATCTTGCGGCGATGCATCGGGCAGCATCGCACTCAGAATCGGTAACGTAACACGACGTACCACCGATGCGGCCTCCAGCGCCCGGCGAGTTTGGGGATCAGTGACATCGGCGAGGAACAATCGGGAAAACTCTTCCACCACGCGTTGCGCCATTCCGCTGGTCAATGCGATCCGCTCGGTATGGCGCACTGATGCCGCCAACGTGAGGGCCAAAGGGTGGCCATGGCAGATTCCTGCGAGATATCTGGCATCTGCGCCGGCCAGGCCCGCGCGGGACAACAGCTCCGTCGCATCGGACCGTTCCAGTGATTCCAAGCGGATGCTTTTGAACAGGCCATGCCATCCGGGATCGGACAGCCATGCCGTAACCGGCGCTTCCCGGCCGCAAAGAATGAACTTCACGTTGTCAGGCAATATCGGTAGAAATACCTGGCGAAGCCAAGTGTCCATCAAGCGGAACGATTCGTAAGTGTCGAGAGCGACAATTACTTTGATCCCCACGCGGCCCAGGCGCGCGGCAATCTCTTCAGCCGAGCCGATGACACTTCCACTCGCGGTTGCAAGCTCTCTGAGCAGACCGGCTTCGGTGGGTTCAATACTGCAACAGTCCAGGCGAACTACAGTCGCGCCCTTGGCCCGGGCCACTTGAACAAACGTACCCAGAAGCCGCGACTTTCCGATTCCCGCAATTCCATGGAGATGCACCACCACGGGTGCCTCATCGGCCAAAATGTCATCGAGCGAGCAGAGCTCCTCCAACCGGCCGACGAAGCTTCCCGACGCTTGGCGATCCAGGAGGTCCTGAACTTGAGGCATGATGAATTGCCCTACCGATTTCAAGATCATAGCAGGATCGCGGTATGGAGACTGAGCGTCAAGGCGGTCTGCGCCTCTAACCTCGTGGAATGTCAGCTTTTTCCAGCGGCAAGTGCGTGAACCGCTTGAGTTGTCAGCGCTTGGCCGCCAATGCCCCATTCGCCGCTACGTACGTCCTCGATGATTACCCAGGTGACAGAACGCATGTTCTCACCCTCAATAGAAACCATAGCATCAGTTAGTTTCGTAATCATTTCCTTCTTCTGGGCCGGTGTGAAGACGTCCTCAATCAATTTCACTTGAATCAAAGGCATAGTCTGGTTTTCCTCTACTTTCTGTTTTGGGCTTTCCCACAGTGCAAGCTTACGGGATTGGAGGCCGGAATGGATTGTGAGGGGATTAGGAAATCATTAGATTTTGCAAATTGCCCGCAGGTCCCCCCGCAGGTTCCATGGCGGCTCCCGGTGTAGTCGGCCAGGGTAGACCTCTGTCGAGGGTAGATCTCTGTCCAGGGTAGATCCTGTGAGGACCAGAGAGTTCTAATATGATAAGTATCGCGTCCGAATCGTCTATCGCGTACCCGGTAGTTATATGAAGCGTCTCTTCTATCTGAGTGTTCTCGTGGCGAGCGGCTTGGCTGGGACTTTCGAGCGGGCCTTGGCTGAAGACGGGCCGGGTCAATTTCGCACGATGGTGACCACCTATTGCGTCACCTGCCATAGCGCGCGCCTAAAGACCGGTGGCCTGGTGCTCGAGGGCCTGGACATCCAGTCCCCAGCGAACAATGCGGACATTTGGGAAAAGGCCCTGCGCAAGCTGCGTGCGCATCAGATGCCGCCGCCGGGCCTTCCGCAGCCGGCACAGAAGGACGCGGATTCGTTTGTCGCCTGGATGGAGGGCGCTCTCGACGCTCACGCCAAAGGCCCCACGGCGGGCTATGTGCCCATTCGAGCGGCTCAATCGCACCGAGTACGCGGCCTCGGTAAAGATGCTCCTGGGAGTGGAAGTCAACGCGAAGGACATTCTGCCGCAGGATATCCGGGTGGAGGGCTTCGACAACATCGCGGATGCGTTGAGCGTGTCCCCGGCGTTCCTCGATCAGTACATCGCCGCGGCGCGGCAGGTGGCGCGGCTCGCGCTCGGCAATCCGAATCCTCGCGTTGCGGGCGTGAAGTATGCCGTCGCGGCCAGCCAGAATCCTCGGAATCCTCTGCCGCCCGGCACGCGCGGTGGCATAGCCTTTGAACACAACTTCCCGGTCGACGGCGATTATCAAATCAATATCAAGGATCTTGCCGTGGGTCCTTACTCGAACGCCTTGGAGACCCAGAGCACGCTGGTGATCCTGATCGATGGCAGGATGGTCTTTCGGAAGCCGATTGGCGGGCGTGCAGATCTGGCTCTTGTCGATCGCCAGGCCGGCACCGGACGCTCCCGAATTATGGAGCGGTTCTCGAAGATTCCCGTGCACGTGGAGGCCGGAGATCACGAAGTCGCCGTGGCCTTCATCGACCGGTCCCATGTAGCGTCGGACGAGAATTTCCAGTACCTGGAGCCTTACAACGGTTTGACTGGTGGTGCCGCGGCCCTCAACGGCAGAGCGGAGCTCCGCGACGCGGTCGAGATCGTCGGACCATTTCACCCCACGGGCATTTCGGAAACAGCCAGCCGCGCACTCATCTTTGTATGCGAGCCCAAGTCCGCGGAACGGACCAGTGAAGAGTCCACCTGCGCTCGCCGCATCACGGAAAATCTGGCGCGACGCGGGTTCCGGCGGCCCGTAACAGCGGCGGATATGAACCGCCTGATGCCGTTCTATGAAAGAGCGCGCCATGACGGCGGATCATTTGACCAGGGAATTGAGCAGGTGGTGGCCGCGGTTCTGGCCAGCCCCCAATTCCTATATCGGATTATCAAAGGGCCGAAGGACGCCGCGCCTGACACCGAGTTCGCGCTCACCGATCTGGAACTAGCTACCCGGCTTTCCTTCTTCCTGTGGAACACCGGCCCGGACGAAGAACTGCTCACGCTGGCCGAGACCAACAAGCTGACACGTCCCGGAATGCTCGATAAGCAAGTAAGACGGATGCTGGCGGATCCCAAGGCATCCAGCCTTGTAACCAGCTTCGCGATGAAATGGCTGAACCTGACCGATCTGGACCAGGTGATCCCCGATCCTGTTCTGTTCCCCAATTTCAACGATCAACTGCGGCAGGATTTTGTGGCGGAGGCGGAAGCCTTCATCAGCAGTATCTTTTCCGACGACCGGAGTGTTCTGGAATTGCTGACCGCCAACTACACGTTCCTGAATGAACGCCTGGCCCGTCATTATGGCGTTTCAGGCGTCTTTGGCCCCCAGTTGCGCGAAGTCACGCTGGACGAAAAGGAACGCTGGGGCCTGCTGGGCAAGGGCGCGATGCTGCTGCGGACTTCCTATGGCGACCGCACTTCTCCGGTTCTACGCGGAGCGTGGGTGCTGGATAAGATCATTGGCAGTCCGGCGACACCCCCGCCGCCCGATACGGCAACCGACCTTTCGCAAAAGGCCGGCGAACAGCCCAAGACTGTGCGTGCCAGGCTGGAGCAACATCGCAACAAAGCCAGTTGCAAGATGTGCCACGGGGTGATCGATCCGATCGGGCTGGCACTGGAAAATTTCGACGCCACCGGCGTATGGCGGACCACGGACAGTCAGGCCAAGGCTCCCATCGATGCCAGTACGGTGCTGCCGAGCGGTGTGCCGATCAATGGCGTGGTGGAACTCAGGGCGCAACTTATGGATCGGCCCGAACTGTTTGCGCGAAACGTAACCGAGAGATTGATGACTTACGCTGTCAATCGCCGGCTCGAGTATTTCGATATGCCACAGGTTCGTGCCATCGTTCGCGGCGCCGCGAAAGACAATTACAAGCTGTCGTCCCTGATTCTCGGAATCGTGAATTCGGATGCATTCCGCAAGCAGGGCCCGCCATCCGATGCGAGCCCCAAATCAAGCGGCGCGGATCTGACGGCGGCAGCAGCGGTAACAACAAAGCGATAGGAGAAAACATGTTCCTCACCAAGAAACACATTCCCCGGCGAGCAGTGCTGAAGGCCGCCGGAGTGACTTTGGGGCTTCCATTTCTGGATGCGATGGTGCCGGCCGGGACAGCTTTGGCGCAAACCGCCGCCATGCCAAAGCTGCGCACGGGCTTCTTCTATCTTCCTCACGGCGCGATCATGTCGAACACCGCGCATGGTCCGGCCATGGATCGGTGGACGCCCAGCGGCGCGGGCGCCGACTTCACGCTCAACGTGATTATGGCTTCGCTTGAGCCGTACAAGAAGTATATTTCGTCGTTCGGCAATCTCGAGAACGCCGCCACCGCGGGCTCGGTGCATGCGTTCACTCCGGCCACCTGGCTCAGCGCTACGCGTCCGGACCTCGGCAAGGTCCGCGCGCACATGTCGATCACCCTCGATCAGGTAATCGCGAAAATCATCGGGCAGGAAACGCCGCTGCCATCGCTCGAGGTGGCATCGGAAACTACCGTGCAGTCGGCGGCGGGAGGCGGCGGAAATTATTCCACCTTATCTTTTCGCGACGTCGAATCGCCGCTGCCGATGGAGCCCAATCCGCGCAAGGTATTCTTGCAGTTGTTCGGCGAGGGCGATACGCCGCAAGAGCGCGCGTCCATCAACCGCGAGACCGCGAGCCTCCTGGATTTGATTCTGGATGGTACGAAGAGTCTGCGGAGCGATCTGGGAAACCATGACAAGGCGGCTCTCGACGGGTATCTGGATAGCGTACGCGAGATCGAGCGCCGTACACAGAAGGCGGCGGCGTCCGATGTCTCCGCCCTCAAGCTTCCCGATGCTCCAGCCGGAGAACTAGATTCTTTCCCTGACCAGGTGAAGCTGATGTTCGATCTGATCGCGCTCGCCTATCAGGCCGATCTCACGCGCGTGGTTTCCTACATCATGGCCGCGGAAGGAACCAACCGGACCTACAACCACATCGGAGTGCCGGATTCCTTCCACCCCGTTTCCCATCACGCCAACGATCTGGAACGAATCAATAAGCTGGTCAAGATCCAGACCTGGCACATGGAGCAGTTCGCAGCTTTTGTGAAGAAGCTGGCGGACACGCCGGAAGGCGAGGGAACGCTGCTCGATCATTCCATTTTCCTGTACGGCTCGAACATGAGCAATAGCGACCGGCACGACAACTATCCGGAACCGAACATTCTGGTGGGTGGCGGCAACGGCAGGATGAAACTGGGTGGCCGGCATCTGGTGTTGCCGGAACGCACGCCGATTGCGAACCTGCACTTGACGATCCTTCAAAAGGTGGGGATGGAGCGCGACAAGTTCGGCGACAGCACCGGAGTGATTGCGGACGTCTAGGCACGCATGAAGCGTTTCATTCTCGCTATCTGCTGTGTAATCGCGGTCTCTGCGCCGGTCTTCGGAGAGGTTCCGAAGGAATCGCTCGCCAGTCTCATCCAGGCGGGAAATCAAAAAGAGGCCCTCGCCCGCATTCGCGCGGGTGCTGATGTGAATGAGGCGCAGCCCGACGGTACCCGCCCCATACACTGGGCTGTCTACCACGTCGATTATGAGTTGCTCGGCGCGCTGCTGGCGAAAAAAGCCAAGGTGAATATCACTAATGATTTCGGATCCACTCCGATCGCCGAAGCGGCAAAACTAGGCGATGCCAGGATGGTGAAGATGCTGCTCGATGCCGGCGCCGAACCCGAGGGTGCGAACGCAGATGGCCAGACGGCCCTGATGCTGGCGATTAATACTGGAGAACTTCCGGTGGTCGAAATGCTGATCCAGGCCGGCGCCCATGTAAACAGGATCGAAGAATTTCGCAACCAGACGCCACTGATGTGGGCCGCCACAGCGCCTAGGAATGCCGGCGAAATAGTAAAGCTGCTGCTTGCGAAAGGCGCCGATGTCAAGCCGCGTGCGCTCTACACCGATTGGCCCAACCAGATTACGTCTGAACCCCGGGCGCAGTATCGTCCCGTGGGTGGACTAACCGCACTGCTTTATGCCGCGCGCGACGGTTGCTCTGACTGCGTTGAGGCCCTGATCGGTGCCGGCGCCGATGTGAATGTGCCAACCCCTGAAGGCGTGACTCCGCTGATGCTGGCTCTCGACAATCAACATAACGATGTCGCGAAACTGTTGCTCGAGCGGAGCGCCAATCCCCATGTGTGGGACTGGTGGGGCCGCACCGCATTGTACATTGCCATCGACAGGCGAGAGACTGCGCGCGCTTCGAAGCGTCCGGCCAATTCGAGCATGGATTCGAACATGGAGCTGATCAACATGCTGCTGATGGCGGGAGTGGATCCCGATACTCAGCTCAATATGCATCGTCCCAGCCGAGGAGGGAACAGCGGACGGTTCGGCGATCCGCTTCTCAGCACCGGATGCACCCCGTTGTTGCGGGCCACCATGGGCAACGATATGGAAGTGGTGCAAGCGCTTTTGGCGAAGGGTGCGTCTCCCAACATCAATGACATGGGAATGACAGCGTTCCTGGTGGCAGCGGGATTCGGAGGCGGCCGCGGTTTTGGCGGACAGGCGGGCGCCAGTGGCGTCGCGAATATACCGCTGATGGATCTGCTGCTGCAGCATGGCGCGGATGTGAATGCTCAGGTGACAGGCACAAAAACCTACTCCATGCGTGTTGCCCGCGCGCCATCCACGAACGAGGGAATGACTGCACTTCATGTCGCAGCTCAGTCCGGACGTGCCGATGTTGTGCGCTTCCTGCTCGACAAAGGGGCGAATGCCGGGATCGTCGACAGTAACGGCCACAAGCCGATTGATCTGGTTGGTGTCAGCCCTCCCGCAGGCAGAGGCGGCGCCACGCCCGCTGGAAGTGGTCCGTCTAAGACGGGGCCAAACCCGGCAAATCTGGCCGAGATTCGCGCACTTCTTCGGGACTCAGTTTCCCGCAAATAATCCCAGATCAGTGCACATGAGCCGCAAGACCCGAGCCGCATCGAGCGGCAACCCGACAATCCTGGCATCGCGGCCCGCGCCGAGGACCTCGGTGAGCAGGTCCTTCTTGAGGGCCATCCATCCGTCTCGCGTTTCGTAACTGACAAGGAAATGCGCTTCCCGCCGCCCGGCGAGAAGCTGCGCCTGGTCATACGGCTCGGCCTTGTGCGCCGCCACAATCTGCGGGTCCGAAGAGACGAAGTAGCGGGCCGGCAATTCCAGAATCGCCGACGCCTTCGAATCATTCTCTGGATCGTTCCCGGACACGATATACAAGTGCCCGGTTTTTGAATTTGTATCGCGCCGCCTGAGCTCGCTCTCGATGCGGTTGTAAATGTCTTCGGCGAACTGTTGCGGGTAGTCAAACAACCGTTGTACTGCGCGGTCGATGTGGGGCAATTTCCGCCAACCGTTCACCCAGGCGAGCTTGGCCGCGCTGATCTCCCTATCGTCAAAGACATCCTCAAAGACATCCTCTAAGCCAAATCGCGTTTCGGCATCGTGCTCTAAGGCTTTGAGCGCCATGTGCTCGATGAGGTGGGATGGCAACCCGAATATAACTCCGAACGGTGAACAGCCGCCGTCTACCGGCCTGAAACGCGGGAAATCGTCACCGAGCGGCTGGATCAATCGGTCCATCAGTGCGCCGTACTCTTTTAGCAACTGCACATGCCGCTGTCCCAAGGGCGAATACGCGACATTCTCCGTGTCGATGAAAACGTGCTCGATCATGCTGTAAGCGCTCAACAGGTCCCTGCGATTCAGAAACAGCTCGGGATCGGCGGATATGCCCTGAAAGATGGCTCCTGCCATGTTGAGCCGCATTCGCTCATCGCCGCTTCGCAATGCGCAATCATAGGCTTTGAGCAGCCCCACCAGACCTTGCACCAGCAGTGCGAAATCCAGCGCATTGGAGCTGCGCGTGCGAAGGACGACGCTAGGCTCATTGATAGACAAGCCATCCTTGGTGCAGTAGTAACGAATCTGTGAAGTCAGATGCCCGCCCAGCATTCGAACATGGGCCTTCTGAATTTCGAGCACCTCCGTTTCCGGAAGCGTCTCTGTCACCCGCCGGGCGACTTCGAAATAGGGCGACAACTCGTCGGTAATGAGGCTCTGCGCCAGTGGGATCAGCCAGCGCGCATCGCGCACCATCACGGGCTGATCGGCTGGTGAGCTTCTCCAGAGCTGATCGAGCAAGCTCTGAATTTCCGCGAGCCGCCCGCTCGCGTCGCTCGTGTTCGCATCCCCGCCGTGATCCCAAAGCCGCATACTCAGAAATTGGAGATACCGGAGTACATACAAGTTGAACAGCGTGTGCGCGTAGTGTATGCGGCCGTTGCGGCCCGGCCACCGCGTCTGCTGCCAGCAATAAAAGGCGCGAATCATCATCTCCGCCGGATGGATCAGGTGGTTGTGAAGATCGGGAACCTGACGCGGTCTGAATCCCTCAGCCCAGTGCGCTTCTTCTACATGTTCTCTGAGATGTTTTTGACTTACGGTGGCCGTAGTGGTTGCGAAGAAGCAATCCTCGAATGCGCTGGACAAAAGAGAATGGTCCTGCAGGTACCGCGCCGGCTTTCGCTGGGCGTTCAGAACGCCGTCTATCCGCTCGACGATATTTTCGCGATGCGCCAGAAACAGTCGCAGCAGCTCGACGTTGGCCTGAAACGAATCTGCACCCATTCGAGAGAAAGTATAGCGAGGGATTAAGCGGGATTGGGCGAGGGGGCTCCCAGGGCCAGCCGATGAATGTCAGTTAATTGCGAAACAGTAGAAAAGGCCCGCGCCGCCGCTGCTTTCGAGCGCAGCCTGGCTGCATCCCTTTGTGGCGTTCGAGGAATTCCAGGATGAGCCATTGCCGATTCGATCAGAATGGCCGACCTGCGCGGAACCCGTTGAGCTGCTGGTCCAGTTGTTGCAAGTATGGTCGGCGTTATCCATGTAAGCGCGGCCGTCCCACTTCGATCCCGTGAGAATTTCGTGCTGAATTGGTGGCGTATCGCCGATGCCGTGAATGACCTGCCCATGCTCGTTGCGTGTGGACTGTTTGAATAGATTGCTGCCGCGCTGCGCCTGGACGAGCGTGTCTCCGTGAAGTTCGGCAAGGTTTGCCGAAATGATGGCGTTTTGCGGCGCCCCCAGTTGCGCGAACGACCAGTTGAACCAAGGCCCGGCGCCGATACGGTCCCGCGCATTGACGGCGGGCTGTCCGGGACGAGCCTGAGTGCTGAGATAGGCGTGCCAGGTGTGACCGCCCGCGCTAACAGCTGCCGCAAGCGCCTGGCAGTGCGCGTCGGCGCCCACGAGTCCGCCAAGGTCTCCGCCTTTACCGAGACCGACGCTGGTGACGAAAAAGGTCATTCGAGCCGGAGTGGGCGTCGGGCTACCGGGGGGCGGCGTGACGCCCTGAGTATTCGGCGCGTTCTGTTGAGCCGGCATAAGGCACGAGGCCAGCATCAAAGCACAGAAGACGGCAACGTGCGCATGCGGCTTGGTCATATGCTTTTCCGCCATTCTAGTTAATCGCGAAACAGTAAAACAGGCCGATGCCGTGCGTTTGCGTTAAATCCGTCTGGGCACAGCCGCGGGTTCCGTGAGCGGAGTTCCAGGAACCGCTGCCGCCGCCATTGCGGTCGGGAAAACCGATCTGGGCGTTAGGCCTGCCATCGGCGGCATTCAGGTTTCCGCTCGACGTTCCAGGGGCCGGGCTCTGGTTACTGCTCCAGTTATCGCAGGTGTGATCGACACCATCGGTGAACGCGGCGCCATCGGTTTGAGTACCGGTGAGCATTTCGTGGCGAGTCGAAAACCGCGTGGTCTTGGCGTAATTCCAGTCGTTGTCGCGGGGATCGGAATAATCATACAAACCCGGCACGATCTGGCCTTTTTCCGTCAACCCGGTAAGCTTATTCAGGTTATTTCCCTGATGCGCCAGTTCCATCGTATCGCCGTGCAAGTGCGCGAGATCCTGCGCGATCATTTCGCCCTTGAAGTTATACCAGGGACCTTTGCCGATGCGGTCGCGCGCGTTCACTGCCGGCTGGCCGGGCCGCGCCTGCGTGCTCAAGTAAGCGTGCCAGGTGCGATTTCCTGCGCCTACGGCCGTTGCGAGCACTTGGCAATGTGCGTCAGCGCCTGCCAGTCCGCCGAGATTGCCGCCGTCACCGATGGGTTCGCTCGTGACGAAAAAATTCATCATCCCAGAAGACTTCTCGCCTCGCGGATACTCCCCGGGCCTTTGAACCTGCGCCATCAACTGACAGGACGCCAGCGAAACAGTGCAAGACAACAGCAGAACTGAAGTTTTAATTTTGGTCACAGATCGCTCCAAAATGGATCGCTCCAAATTCGAGCGCAGGATAACACAGAAGGAGGGAATGCATCATCTGCCACGGGCGGCCACGGGCGGCCACGGGCGGGCTGCGATATAACAGCCGCCCGCGACGGACATTTTGTTTTACTACTACGAACAATCCGCGCCTGTCGCCAGCTAGCGTGCGATTACGGCAACTGGAATACCCACACCGCCGGAGCACGGTCGACGTTCTGGATTTCCGGCACCAGCGGTGTGAATCCCGTGGCCTGAGCGCCGCCGTTGCCCACGCCGATAGCGATGTACTGCTTGCCGTTCACCGTGTAGGAAATCGGCGCGTCGCTCGGCACATCGGTCAGCCGCGTTTCCCATAGCAGCTTGCCGGTCTGATCGTCGTAAGCACGAAAGAACCGATCGATGGAGCCGTTGAAGATTACGCCGCCGGCCGTGTCCAGCGTGCCGCTCGATACCGGCGCGCGATGACGGTCCGTCCACACCACCTCGCGCGTAAGCATGTTGACGGCCTCCACCCGGCCGTATTTGCCGTCCGAATCGGGACGAGGCCGCACCATCGGGCGAACGCCCGTGGATAATAAGGTCCGGCTGCCGTCCGTCACCGGTACCAGATCCATACACGCCTCCACCAGCGGTATGTATAGAATGTTCGTCTCGGGATTGAAAGAAGCCGGAAGCCAGCTCTTGGCGCCATCGGCATGCGGGCACACCAGGTGCGATTGGCCGTCGCCCGGCAGCGTTTGCGGATTGATGGTCTTCTTGCCGGTAACCGGATCGATCGAGGAAACGATGTTTTGCAGGCCCAGATCCTTTGACCAGATCCACTTTCCTGTCTCTGCGTCGAGAACATCATAAGTGGCCTGCTTGCCGGAAGTCATGATCACCGGGCGAACCACGCCGTTCACTTTCATGCGCACCACCTGGCGTTCGAAGACCCAGTCCAGGTCCCACTGATCGTTAGGCAGGTGCTGGTAATACCAAACCAGCTTGCCGGTGTCGGGATTGATGGCCAGCGTGCAGTCCGTATACAGACCATCAGTATTGGCCCCCGGCCTCACGGGCTTCGCCAGCAAAGCAGTGTCATAGGTCTGCGCCACGCCGAAGAACGCGAGGTTGAGTGCGGAGTCGTAGCTTCCCGCGATCCACACGGAGCCGCCGTTGCGCTCCTCGGCGGTGTGATCGTTCCAGGTATCGCCACCGGGCTCGCCGGGCTGTGCGATGGTGTTGAATCGCCAGGCGAGGTTGCCGGTTTCGGCGTCGAGCGCGACAATGTAGTTCTTCCCGCCGACGTGGCCACTGGTTCCGATCATCACCTTACCTTTGGCGACCAGCGGACCGCCCGAGAGGCCGAAGCCGCGTTCCTCAGTCAGCGGCTGATCCCAGACCACCCGTCCGGTTTTTACATCCAGTGCCACTACGTGGACGTCGGAAGTCCCCATGTACACTTTGTTCCCATAGATGGCGATGGCGCGTTTGTTGCCCGCGTTCACGCCCGGCGGCAAGATCCGCGCATACTGCCAGAGCAAATCGCCGGTGGCGGCATCCAGCGCTTCCAGTTTGTCGCCGGGACTATGCAGGAACATCACGCCGTCGTGAACCACGGGCGTGGCTTCATTGGAGCCGGGAGAAAGCGTCCATGTCCAGGCCACGCGCAGATTGTTCACGTTCGATTTCGTAACTTGCTTCAGCGGGCTGAATCCCTGATAATCGAAGCCGCGGCGCCACGTGAGCCACTCGCCTGGGGGCGGGTTCTGCAACAACGCGTCAGTGACGGGCGTGATTTTATCCAGAGGGTTCGCCTTCTTTGGCGCCGGAGGCAGCTTCACCCCGGCCGATAAGCCGCCACCCAATCCGCGGCCGCGTCCTCCAGCGGGCGCTGGGATCGTCACCGAAGCGAGCGCCGTGGCGTCCGATGCGAATTCTTTCCGTCCGGTCGCAAAACCATTCTGCTGGAGCACATAGGCGAGGATTTGCGCGTACTCGGCGCCGCCCAGGCTACCGGGCTTGCCGGGTGGCATCTTCGTGCTCACAAACGTGAACAAATCCGCCGCGGGTTTTCCGCCGTATTTCGCAAGAAAAGCCGCGCCGCGCAGCGGAGGGGCGGTGCCGTCATCCACGCTGGGGCCATGGCAGCTCGCGCAGTTCTGCTGGTAGGCCGCTTGCCCTGCGACCGCTTGTCCCGATGTGAATAGCGCGTCCCCAGGTGGTGGAACCGCGCCCGGGGGTTGAGCCTGCAACTCAGCTGGTGACTCAAACGCAACCAAGGCCGCGATTGCTCCGCATAAGCCTGCGGCGAGCGCAACTCGCCACCTGTTTCCAGGATTCTTGGATGTCATGTTAGAAGATACCTCCGGGCCGACCGTTACCTGCAAAATTGTACTACCTTGCGACGCTAACGGTTCGTTGGTCGCCTGCCGCGATGAAGATAAACTATTCGGGAGAGGATCTAAGCGAAATGCGTGGCAAGAACATCAAACCGCCAACTTGGAATAAAACGAATCGTACTCCAATCCCCGTGTTCCTCTTTCTGGCCGTAACGGCTTTCGCGGCCGCGCAACCGCCTACGCCGGGCGCACCGCCTCCGATCCCTCTTTTTTCTCCCGATGTCATCAAGTCGTTCACCCCTGCGGACAATCCGATCACGGACGCCAAGGCGAAACTCGGCGACATGATCTTCGACGAGAAACGCATATCGGTCGACGGCACGGTGGCGTGTAATACCTGCCATTCACCGCGCAATGGTTTCACCACTCACACCGAAACCGCGCGCGGCGTGAGCGATCAGATCGGGAAGCGCAACGCTCCTTCGATCCTGAACGCCATGTTTTATAAGTCCCTGTTCTGGGACGGGCGGGCCGCCACCCTCGAAGAGCAAGCTACGCTGCCGATTCTCAATCCGGTGGAAATGGGACAGAAGGACCCGAAAGATGTCGTCGCGAAACTGGCCGCAATTCCGGAGTTTGTCCAGGCATTCGAGCAGGTGTTTGGCCACCCGGTGAACTGGGAGGACATGGGCGGGGCGCTCGCCGCCTTCGAGCGAACCCGGCTCTCCACCGAAGCGCCCATTCGACCGCTTTGTGCATGGCGACCAGAAGGCAATGAACGCGTCGCAGGTCCGGGGATGGGCGCTGTTCACGGGCAAAGCTCAATGCGGAACCTGCCATAGCTATGATCCGGCGCTCCCGCTTTTTGGCGACAACCGCTTCCACAACACGGGAGCCGCGGCGCACAAACAGGACTTCAATCGACTAGCGAAGCGGGCTGAAGAAAGCACCGCGGCGCCAGGCAGCAAGGAGCAGATCGACAGGCTGGCGCTCGAGACCGATTACTCGGAATTGGGCCGCTTTCTGGTGACCAGGAAGCGGGAAGACATCGGCGGTTTTAAGACGCCATTTCTGAGGGACGTGCTTCTGACCGGGCCTTACATGCACGATGGAAGTCTGGAAACTCTCTGGGACGTTGTCGAGTTCTTCAACCAAGGCGGTGAACGGAATCCATTTCTGGATGCCGGGATGAAGCCGCTGGGTCTTACCGGCAATGAAGTGGACGACCTGGTGAACTTCCTGGGCGCTCTCACGTCGGACCGGTACGCCGAGTTACGAGCCGCTGAGTTGGATCGTCAGCGCACCAGCTATCTATACCGCCGGGCAGTGCAGCACCGAGGCCCCAGATAGCCTTACCTCACTTGGCTAGCTGGGGAAACTGTTGGCGAAAGCTCGCGAGCTTAGGCACGTCGAAGGCGTCGACGTAGCGCTTGTTCGTGCATAGCGGCGAATTTTGCATGCAATGCTGCAGGTAATTCTGGTGGTAATCCTCAGCGCGATAAAAGGCCTGAAGAGGAGCCACCTTGGTGACAATGGGCTTGCCGAAAGACTTCGCCCCGTTCAATTGCTGGATGTATGCGTCGGCTACGCGCTTTTGGTCGTCGGTGGTGTAAAAGATCTCCGAACGGTATTGCGTGCCTTCGTCTGGATCCTGGCGATTCAAAGTGGTTGGGTCATGCACCGAGAAATAGATTTTCAACAACTGTCCGAAGGAAACTTGTGACGGATCGAATGTCACTTGCACGGATTCCGCATGGCCGGTTGTTCCAGAGCTGACAATCTCGTAGTGCGCGTTGGCCTTGCTGCCACCGGCATAGCCTGAGACCGCGCTCGACACACCTTTCACCGCATCGAAAACGCCTTGTATACCCCAGAAGCATCCGCCTGCGAGCACCACTGTTTCCGTCTTTTTCTCCGCCCGGTTCTCATCGGCGGATGGATTTGGTAGGCTAGCAGCCCCCAGCGTAAAGATCGCGATTGCGCCAACGAGCCCAATCTTTGGAATTGTCATCGGAACCTCCCACATGTAAACGTACCATTTCCTGGGGTATAGTTGACATGCGCGCTCCCGTAATCCGTCAGTAAGCCCCGCGCAATTCGGCTGGAGAGCCAATCACAACGGGTTCTGGAATTGTTAGCCCAAGCCACCTGATCGGTGCAAGCATGGGGTGGCGCACGCACTCCTCTCCTTGCGTGCCGTGTTCGCACTCATGCGAACACGTTTTGTTCTGGCCTCGAAGGCGTTCACACGAGTGTGAACGCGGCACGCGTGGGCGCGTGCGCCACAATACGCGCCCACCGCTTACGGACGGATTACGGGCGTTCGTGCCAGTGACACCTTCCTGCCTCCAATTTGTGATTATGGAAAGTTGTGAAGCCACTCGCCCTCATACTGCTGCCGTTTTGCGTTCTCGCGCAGGATGCTCGCCTGGCGGCCATTCGCGCAACGGTTCTTGGAATCCGTCAGTACGCTAATGACCACCAGGAGGTGCGCGGAGGCATTCCACAGGTCACCGTCGCCAAGCACGAGCTCCGCGACTGGATCGAAGCGCGCCTCGCCGGTTTTCCTCGGAACGGCGATCCTGCGGCGCTCACTGCGACCCTCCACCAGGGTCTGAGTGAGGCGAAACTGTTCTGTGATAAGGACTCGGATTGTTTCCCCACCGCGTTCGGTTTTCTGGATGAGGTTCAGATCGAACGTCAGGATGATTTCCTCATCGCAGAGACTGCAGTGGGCGTCGGAATCCGGTGTGGCTACGATTATTCCGCATATGTTTATCAGTGGAACGACGGCCAATGGCAACGCATCTGGGAGAACGAGCAAGACGACTACTCAAGCAATGCTTATTTTCCTCAGACGCTCCATGGCGTTGAAATCTCCGCTCCTGGTCCCGACGGAAACCGGCTCGTTCTCACACTCGGTACACAGGCCGGCTGTCTGACGTTTAAGGACGCCTATTATCGCGTGTGGCGGCTGGGCACACCCAGCGCCCTGCTGGACAAGCGCGAGCTGCTCTATGACGAAGGAGACCCGCCGGTATCCGGGAAAATCGAGCCTCGGGACCTCCGGATCGAGTTCTCAGCCGGGGGCGGCGGCTACGGCTACCCGCATAAGGCAGTCCGTCATTTCGAGATTCAGGGCACAACGGTGAAGCAGGTGGATCCGATAGCGCCTACGCCGCGCGATTTTGTCGATGAGTGGTTGGCCGCGCCCTGGAAGGAAAGCGCCGCACTTGCTGAATCCACCGCACTCGAGCAGTGGCATCGAAAACTGCATCGGGACGACGATGAGGGCGATTTTCCCGACGATCCAGTTAACTGCACGAACGACCCTGAGCTGTGGCAGATTGGCACACATCTGCAGGACGAGCCCAAGCACTATTTTCTGGTCCGGTGGCATCGTCCCGACCGCTTCAGCATGGTTGCAATAGGCGATCAGCCTCTCCCGGACTGCAAACGGGACGGCTCAGCGCACGTGGAAAGGCAGTGAAATCGTTTTGGTCTCGATGTGCTCGGTGACTTTGTTGAACACGTCGATATCGAAAGGTTCCCCGATGTGGTTGCCGGCCAGATCTTCGAGGCCCGTATCCACAATGAGCTGGTAATCGCCGCCGGCCCAGGGATGCTGCGGGACAAAGCGCCATTCGCTCTCCTGGCGTGCGATGGCCACCGTACCGTAAATCATGCCGCCCGGCCCGGACACTTGAAGCATGCGCTGCAGCAGAGGATAATTCATCGGCGTCGGAAAATCGAGCACCAGCGCTGCGCTGCTGCCCGCTCTGGGCGCGGTCACGATCCAGCGTTTAGGATCGGGGGGAACACGCTCGGCGGGTCCGCTGCGGAACGCCTTGCGGAACGCTTCAGCCATTGGCACGCCTCGCGCGTCCGGCCAGTCCGCATCGATCACCAACGTGTAGCGCTTCCCTTCGGTCAACGGCGGACCGATCTTCTCATTTGAGGTGAGCCCGCGCTTGATCCGGCCGGGATCGAAAGTCATGGTAAGGCGCTTATAGCCGGGCTCCCACAGCTCTTCGCCCGGCAGGAACACCGCATGCGAGCCAGCGAGTTCCTTGCCCGCCGAATCGAGCACGTGGATGTGGCTCGCGGCTTCTGCGCGGCTCATCGGCGCGGAGAAATAGATGTAGAGACGAAGCTGATTGCTGGGCCAGACGTCTCCCGAAGGATAGACGCGCTCGACGCGGGCAATTCGATTAGTGGGACGCGGAGGCCCGTCGAATGTTTTCTCGATGGGCGCGCCGCCTGAAGGCGCTTTGAAGATGGCTCGGTAGTGAACGCCCGCCGCGATGGGATAAGTGGGATGGAAAACCAGTGACCCGTTTTCGACCTTGTAGCTGCCGAGCAGCGCAGGGACATCGCCCGAGCCCGCATAGATCACAAAAACCGAAGCCCAGCCTTTGGCCGGTGGAGCTGAGGGAGCCTGCCATCCGGTGACTTTGAACGCACTTCCTTCAAACTGAATGGAGATATTCTGCGCGGCTGCGGCCATCCCCCAGAAGAGGATGACCGCGAGCATGGCGCGACTGAGTTTACGCAATGTGAACTTACGGCAGTGCGACGGTCTGCAGATTGATCGGACCAACCGGCGGGCCGGGATTGTAAACTGGGCCGGACCCCGGATGGCCAGTCATGACCAGCACGTTCGACGCATCGAGCGCCGTGATGTGCTGCACGTTTTCGAGGCCGCTGACCTTGTCATATGGCACGCCGGCCACGTCGGTGCGCTGCGGCTCGCTGATCGTCGGATAGGTCTCGATTTTGTCGGCCTTCAGTTTCACCACGCCGAAGCTGGTGTTGGCGATCAGAATGTAGTCATGGCCATCTTTCTTGTAAGGGACCATGTCGAGAGGCTGGTTGCCCGCGCCCAGGTCGGCTATTTCAGCGCCCTTCACCTGTGCGCCCGGCTTCAGCTCGCTGACCGGGATCTTCACCAGCGGGGTGCAGGTGTAAGCAGCGAGGACGTACTGCTGGCCAGAGATGCTGTAGGGAACGAAGGTGCGGATGGGGGACTGCGTTTCGTAACGGCCGTGCGAGGAATGCCAGATCTGGAGCGTGGCGCCTTTTTCGGCGGACTTGAACGGGAAGGGAATCGAACGCAGCGCCGAACTCCACTCTTCGTTCGAGAGACCCGCGACCATCAGATTGCCGTTGACGTAATTCATATCGGTGATGGTCTGCATGCGTTGGTTCTGCCGTGCATTGGCGCTGGGCTGAGGAGCGTCCACCAGGCTGACCTCCTGATTCGGCGCGCTATCGAGTGACAGCATGTTGATGTTGCCGTTGGTTTCCACCCGGGCGATCAGTGGCATGGCATCCGGTCCCTTGCCGCGCGAGGCTGATACGTAAGCATTCCGGGATATCGGATTGACCACAACGTCGTTGATGACGATCTGGTCGGCGGGTACGCCCACCAGAGCGGCGATTTTGGCATCCACGCCCTGGACATTAATAGAGGCTTTGGAGGCAGGCTTCGTGTCCTTGGTATCAATGGCCACGATTTGTGCTCCAGCGGAATCCGCGACGAAAAGGATGCCGTCGGGTCCGAATGCGAGCGGTCCGGCGGAAGTTAGAGGCACCTTACCCACGGGAAGATTCGCGTGGGTGGTAGCCGTTCTGCTGACGGTGCTGAAGGTTAACGCCAGCGCGGCAACGGCGCTAACGCCAAGGATGGTTCTGATTTTCGTCTTCAGACGCATGGCTTGATCTCCTCGCGGTTTAGTTTATAACAATTGAGGTTCCCATGCGCTGCTTAGCAAACGACGGCAGGGATCAATCCAAGCCTGCGATATACTCAATGACCGCTGGAGGTTTGCGTGAGAAATGAACGAATGCTCGGGTGGGTGATCTGGTCGTCCGTCTTTGCGGCAGGCACATTGCCGGCGCAAGTGCCCCCGGATATCGCGACCAAGCTGATTGCGATCGGACGCGGAGTGTGCGTCCCGGAAACCGCGGAACTCTACGCGCCGTTGCAGCCGAAACCTCCCTACGCGGGTGTTAAGTTTACCCGCGATGTCTCGTTCGGGCCCGACGCCAAGAACGTCCTCGATGTGGCCGAGCCGGAAAAAGGCGGCGGATCGCGGCCCGTCCTGATCTATCTTTCGGGTGGCGCCGGCAACAAGCAACAGGGTGGTCCCAACGGTGCGTCTTTCTACGACAACATCATGGTCTGGGCGGTGAAGAGCGGAATGGTCGGAGTGAACATGCAGCGCCGTCCCGGCGAGGCGTGGGACGATCCGGCCAAAGACGTGAGCCTGGTGGTCGAGTGGGTGAACAAAAACATCGCGCAGCATAAAGGGAATCCGCAGCGGGTCTTCGCCTGGTCGCAATCCGCCGGGAACATTCCCCTCAGCACCTATGTCTCTCACTCCGAATTTTGGGGAGCCGAGGGCATTGGTCTCAAGGGCGTGATCTTCATGTCGCCACCGGCCTTCGATATTCTCCCGGTAACCCCGCCGCCGGTGCCGGGCGCCGCATTCGCCCCCTGCGGTTCTCCCAATGGTGGACCTGCCGCCGCTCCGCCAGCCGGACGCGGAGGTGGGCCGGGTGGTCGCGGTCCGGGTGCGGGACGAACGCCTCCGGACCCCGCTACGCAGTTGGCCCGTTCGAATCTGCCCGGGTTAACGGGCGCCAAGATCCCTCTCATGATCTCGGTCGCCCAGCTCGATCCTCCTAACATCATCGGGTTCGCCGAGACGCTGCGGGATGAGCTCAAGAAAGCGAACCGCAACGTGACCTTCGTCGAATATAAAGATCACAGCCACATCTCGGAAGTAATGTCGCCCGATACGGCCGATACAAGCGTCACCGGGACAATCCTCAAGTGGATGAAGAGCGTCAAATAATTTAGGGCTAGTCTGGTGAGTGGAGGAAAGTCCGAATGAAGGCGGTTCGATTAGATAAGTACGGCGGCATTGACGTCCTACGTGTAGATGACGTGCCGGTTCCAGAGCCGGCTCAAGGAGAAGTGCTGGTTCAGGTGAAGGCCGCTTCCATCAACCCTGGTGAGGCGAAAATTCGCGAGGGACTCATGCATGCGCGTTGGCCTGCCACTTTCCCGTCGGGTGAGGGGAGTGACCTGGCTGGGATCGTAACCAAGATCGGCAGCGGGGTGGAAGGCGTCAAGGCTGGGGACGAAGTGATCGGTTTCACAGACCACCGCGCCAGCCACGCCGAGTACGTTGTGGTTGAGGCGCAGAATTTGACGCGCAAGCCGGCGAACGTATCCTGGCAGGTTGCTGGTTCGCTGCCCATTGCTGGAAGCACCGCATACGCCGCGGTGCGTGCGGTGTCGCTCAAGCCCGGTGACACCGTTGCAATCTCGGGCGCCGCCGGTGGTGTTGGATCGATCGCGGTGCAGCTGGCCAAACGCGCTGGGGCGGAAGTGATCGGCATCGCAGGTCCGTCCAACCACGCATGGCTGACTGCTCACGGCGTCAAGCCTTTGGCATATGGCGATAAGCTGGCTGGCCAGTTGCGTGAAGCTGGAATTGATGCATTCGTCGACGCCAACGGCAGCGGCTATGTGAAGCTGGCGATCGATTTGGGCGTTCCAGCAGACCGCATCGACACGATTATCGATTTCGCCGCCGCGCAGCAGTATGGCGTGAAGACCGAGGGCGCCCAGGCCGCACTGAACGCTGCGGTGCTTGCGGAACTCGCCGGGCTGGTTGCGGCGGGTGACCTGGAAGTGCCGATCGCCGCCACCTTTCCGTTGGCTCAAGTGCGCGCGGCATACCAGCAGCTTGAGCAGGGCCACACGCGGGGCAAGATCGTGCTGCTGCCCTGAGTACGTCGATAGAACTGACCGCGCCGATCGAACTTGCTGTCATTCGAGACTTCCTGATACGATGGCGACTCGTCATGACCGGCAAGTTCGGTATCGCAATCCTTCTGCTTCTCTCCGCTGCTACTGCCTTCGGGCACCATGCCTATACCGCGGAGTTCGATACCACCAAGCCAATCAAGCTCACCGGAGTGCTCACCAAGCTGGAGTGGACCAATCCGCATATCTGGCTTTATCTGGACGTCAAGGACCAGAACGGCAAGGTCACCAATTGGGGCTTTTCCGCATCGCCGCCGGGGATGCTCACTCGGCGGGGGATCACCAAGACCAGTCTCAAACTCGGCGAAGTGCTCACCATCTCCGGGCATCGCGCGAAAGATGGATCGAACAACGGGTCCGGAAACATTGTCACTTTCGCCGACGGGCACGACGCATTAATAGGACAGGACCAGGCGCTTCGGCCAACCGAGCTGGCAGCTCCACCGGCGAGCGTCAAGTAAAAAGATGAGATTCCATTGCATTCTGGTTCTTTCGTTGCTGGCTTTGTCATTGCTGCCTCTGCCGGGCTTCAGCCAGACCAGCGCGAGCTTCCCGCGCATGCCCGACGGCAAGCCCAATTTCAGCGGAGTCTACGCCGGTCCCGCTTTCGCGCACAATGTCGGACCCAACGACACCGATACCCCCGTGGTCACCAACTTCGATCCGCGCCGGATGTCCCCTCTATTGCCTGGTGCGGAAAAGATGTTCCGCCAGGCGCCCAACGGCGACCCGCGCCACGACGATCCCACTGAGCTTTGCCTGCCCGACGGTCACCCTCGGGAAGCTCTGGCGCCGTATGCCCAGCAGATCGTGCAGACCCCGGAAACAGTGGTCTTCTTATACGAGTACATGCATTTCTTCCGCGTGATCCCCATCGACAAGCCTCACCCCGCCGATGTGGATTCCACCTTCATGGGCGATGCCGTCGCCAAATGGGATGGGGACACGCTGGTGATCGACACCGTCGGTCTGCGGGAGTGGACCCTGGCAGCCACCAACCAATGGCATAGCGACGCACTCCATACCGTTGAACGCCTGCGGTATATCGATCGAAGCACGCTATCCTATGAGATCCTGATCGACGATTCCAAGCTGTTCAGCAAGCCCTGGTCGCAGGAATTTCAGATGAAGTTGCATCCCACCTGGAAGCTCCTGGAACAGGTGTGTGAGGAAAACAACCGGTGTCAGACTGGAAACTGCTCACCTTCCAGCACGCAAAAGTAACCTCACCGACCTGCGGGGGCGTCTGTTCCTTAAGACGCTGCTCGGAGCGAAGCCGTCAATTTTCAAAGCTGATATAGCAGGGGGCTTGTGTCCGGCGAAAGTATTGACTACATTACTTAAAGGTCCCTGTAACCGGTGGAAGCTCGCGGAGGGGCTGAATCGTTGGGAGTCCAAATGACTAAAGGCAAGAGCGGCTCGATCCTGGCGGCGCTGGCGATGGTTGCCGTTCCGGCTTATTTGGGCACCGCGCGCGCGCAGCAAACCGGATCGGTTCCCGCGGCAACCGCGCCCACCGTAGCCGTATCTTCTGCCGCCTCCGAGCGCGCTCTGCTCGACCAATACTGCGTCGTGTGCCACAACCAGCGCTTGAAAACGGGCGGACTGACGCTCGATCAGCTCGACGTTGCCCGCGTTCACGACAACGCGGAAATCTGGGAAAAAGTGGTGCGCAAGCTGCGCGCCGGAATGATGCCTCCCTCCGGCATGCCGCGTCCGGCTCGGCCGGTGATGGATTCCATGGTCACCTTCATGGAGAAGGAACTGGACAGCGACTCCGCGCCCAATCTCACGCCTCCCGGAATGCATCGCATGAACCGCACCGAATATACCAATGCGATTCGCGACGTGCTGGGGCTGCAGGTGGACGCGACAAAATTCCTGCCCCCCGACGATTCCACCCACGGGTTCGACAATATCGCCGGAGCGCTGACACTCTCGCCCGCGCTGATGGAAGCGTACCTTTCGGCGGCGGGAAAAATCAGCCGCCTGGCGATTGGCGATGTGTCCGCTCCCACGCAGGCGGTCTTCGAGGTGCCGGCGGATACGGCGCAGAATTATCACATCGAAGGGCTTCCGTTCGGAACCCGCGGCGGCATCCTGATCAAGTATCAATTTCCAGCGGACGGCGAGTATTCGTTCAAGGTGAAAGGCGTCACCGGATATTTTCAGGCGGTGCTCGGCGGCGTGAAGGGCGAGCAGCTCGAGGTGACGGTGGATGGCGACCGCAAGAAGCTGTTCGATTGGGATAAGGATATTTCGACCACTACCGGCATGGGCCGTTCCACCGAGCGCATCCCGGTGAAGGCCGGCGTGCACACCGTCGGCGTGACATTTCTCGCCACCAACGATGTGCCGGGCAGCGAACTGAACCGGCCGTTTCAGCGCACCATGAACACCCCGGGCTCCATTCCCGGCTTCCTGTTCTATCCGCACGTTGGCCAAGTCTGGGTTGAAGGTCCTTACGATGCCGCGGGCGCCAAAGGCTCCCCAAGCCGGGAGAAGATTTTTGTGTGCCGTCCGACCACTCCACGCGACGAAGCACCGTGCGCGCATACCATCCTTTCCACGCTCGCCAAGCATGCGTACCGGCGTCCGCCCACACCCGCGGATCTGGCTGCGTTGACTGAGTTTTATCAGACCGGCCGCGGCGGTGGTGGAACTTTCGACGACGGCATCGAAGCGGCGCTGCAACGCCTGCTGGTGGATCCGGAGTTCGTGTATCGTAGCGAAGCGGAACCGGCCGGCGTAGCCCCCGGGAGCAGTTACCGCATCAGCGATCTCGAGCTGGCTTCGCGGCTATCCT
Organism: Bryobacterales bacterium; assembly: GCA_963781905.1. GTDB lineage: Bacteria > Acidobacteriota > Terriglobia > Bryobacterales > Bryobacteraceae > Palsa-89. The sequence continues at coordinate 640,903 of CAWAHZ010000010.1, read as the reverse complement.
TTTTCCTGTGGAGCAGTGTCCCGGACGACGAGTTGATCAACCTCGCCGCGCAGGGCAAACTCAGGGATCGAACGGTATTGGAGACCCAGGTGCGGCGCATGCTGGCGGATCCGAAGTCGGAAGCCTTCATCACCAACTTCACCGGCCAATGGTTGGGCGTGCGGTCCTTGACGACCAGCGAGCCGGTGGTAAATCTGTTTCCGGATTTCGACGATAATCTGCGCGCCGCCTACCGGCATGAGGTGGAACTGTTCTTCGACAGCGTGGTGCGTGAGGATCGCAGCATCCTCGATTTGTTGACCGCGAATTACACTTTCGTCAATGAGCGGCTGGCGAAACAGTATGGAATCCCCAACATTTATGGCTCGCAGTTCCGCGAAGTGACGTTGCCCGCGGATCTCGACGCGCGCCGCGGACTGCTCGGCAAGGGAGCGCTGTTGACCGAGACATCCAACGCCGCTCGCACTTCGCCCGTCACCCGAGGCAAATGGTTCCTCCAAACGTTCCTCGGTGTAAGCCCCCCGGCCCCGCCGCCCAACGTGCCTACGCTTAAGGAACAAGCGGTGGATTCCACCGGCAACGCCAAGGCGCCGACCATGCGGCAGACCATGGAAGCACATCGCAAAAACCCGGTCTGTGCGTCGTGCCACAAGATTTTCGAGCCCATCGGACTGGCGCTGGAAAACTTTGACGCAGTTGGTACTTGGCGCACCATGGATGGTGACAGCCCCATCGATGCCTCGGGCGTTCTGGTGGACGGAACCAAAGTGAACGGAGTGGCGAGTCTGCGCGCATCGCTGGTGGGCCGGTCCGATCAGTTCGTGCGCGTGGTTACCGAAAAGATGACCACCTACGCACTGGGCCGCGGAGTGGAGTATCAGGACATGCCCCTGGTGCGCTCCATCGTGCGCGAGTCGGCCCAGACCAACTACAACTTCTCGTCCCTGGTATTGGGTGTCGTGGAAAGCGCGCCGTTCCAGATGAATACCAAATCAGCAGCGAGCGGCAGCGGCCAGGAGCGGGCGGCTCGTTAAAAGGAGAAATCGGGAATCATGTTTATCACCAAGAAGCACATTTCGCGCCGGACGGTGCTGCGTGGCACCGGTTTGACGCTGGCGCTACCGCTGCTGGACGCGATGATTCCGGCCGCGACGGCGCAGTCTCAAACGGCGGCCGCTCCCAAGCCCCGCTTTGTCGGCTGCTTTGTGCCGCACGGCGCGGCTCCCGGTTATTGGGTGCCCGAAAAAGAGGGAGCGCTCGACTCCACGCTTCCATTCAACTGGAAGCCGCTGGAACCGTTCCGTGATAACACCGTGGTTTTGAGCGGCCTGCATTGCCGTTCGGCTGAGCCGCCGCCGGGCGCCACGGGCGCCGACCATTGGGTGGCCGCGTGTTTCCTGTGCGCGGACAAACCCAAGAAGACGGCCGGAGCCGACGTGCGGGCAGGGAAGACCATCGACCAGATGATCGCCGAGAAAATCGGCCGGGATAATCTGATGCCGTCCATGCAACTGGCCGTCGAAGATCCGGGTGCGAATTCCAGTAATTGCGGCGAGGGCTACAGCTGCGCCTATACCAATACAATTTCCTGGGCCACGCCCAGCCAACCGCTGCCCATGGAGCTGAATCCGCAGGTAGTGTTCGAGCGCATGTTCGGCGACGGCAGCACGGCTGATCAGCGCAACGCGCGCCGCAAGCGGGATCGTAGCATTCTGGATTCGCTCACCGGCAGCCTCACCCGGCTGCGCTCCCAAGTGGGCGCCGACGACCGCAACCGCGTCGACGAATACACCCAGGACGTCCGCGAGATCGAGCGCCGTCTGCAAATCGCCATGAAGGCCTCCATGGCCGCGACCACCGATATGGGCGTGCCGGTGGGTGTGCCGCAGACCTTTGACGAGCATATCAAGCTGCAGTTCGATCTTTTGGCGCTGGCGTTCAAGGCCGACATCACTCGCGTGGGCACGCTGCTGTTTGCCCGTGACCTTACCGGCCGCACTTACCCGGAAAGCGAAGCGCCGACCATCGGGTTCCATGGTGGATCGCATCACGGCGAAGATCCGAAGCGCATCGCCGAGCTGTCGAAAATCAATCAGTATCACGTGAAGATGCTGGCTCATCTGATCGACAAACTGGCCACTACCAAGGACGGCGCGGGGACGCTGCTCGAGCAATCCATGGTGCTTTATGGCAGCAACATGGGGAACTCCAATCAGCACGTGCATTACGACGTGCCGAATGTGCTGATCGGTGGATTGAACGGCAAGCTCAAGGGAGGGCGTCATCTGGCGTATCCCACCAAGACCGTCCCCACCGGAAATATGCTGTTGAGTTTGCTCGATATGTACGACATTCATCAGGACAGCATCGGCGACAGCACGGGCCGTCTGACCAATCTCTAGGAAGTTCATGCGGCTCATTTTGGCAAGCAGTGTCGCTTGGCTGTGCGTCTCGGTGGTCACTCTGAGCGCTGCCGGAACCTCCGAAGTTGCCGACGCGGTGATGCGCGGGGACAAAGCCGCCGTGGAGAAACTGGTCGCGCAGCACGCGGACGTAAATGCACCGCAGGCCGATGGCGCTACCGCGCTGCATTGGGCGGTTTTTCAGTCCGACCAGGCGATGGTGGATCTGTTGCTCGGCGCAGGCGCTAATCCCAAGGCCGCCAATCACGATGGCTCCACGCCGTTATGGCTCGCGTGCATCAATGGAGATGCCCCCGTCATCGCGGCTCTGCTCAAAGCCGGAGCTGACGCCAACGAACATCTCCCGCTGGGCCGTAGCCCGCTGATGATCGCATCGCGCACCGGCAACGTGGATGCCATGAAGGTGCTGCTCGACCATGGCGCCGACGTGAATGCTAAGGAAACGCTGCGCGGAACCACCCCTTTGATGTGGGCCGCGGATGAAGGGCATGCGCCTGCCATCCAGCTCCTGATTGAGCATGGCGCCGATATCAAGGCTCGCTCAGATAAGGCCGAACGCGGAAGAGGGCCGGCGCTCGGAAAATCGAATGATCCTAGAAAAGCCGTGGAAGCGCTGGGCAAGGCGCTGGCGGCCGGGATACCGACTCCGCAACTGGGCGCCGTTGGCACCACCTCACTCATCCCTGTTGTGCCCGAGAAGGGTAGCGGTGCTCGCCGGGGCAGGGCTGCCGGTGGAGGCGCGGGCGCATTAAGTGACGACGACGCAGCGGCTGCTTTTGGTTTCGGAGGCCGAAGGCCGGCGCCCAAAGATGGCGGCGGGCTCACGCCTCTTACCTACGCGGCTCTCGCTGACGATATCGAGTCAGTGAAGGTGCTGCTCGCGGCGGGCGCGGACATCAATCAAGTCACCGACTATGGTTGGAGCGCCTTGCTGGTGGCAACGCAAAATCGCTACTACAAACTCGGCGAGTTTCTGCTGGAGCATGGCGCCGATGTGAACCTCGCCAACAAAGGCGGATGGACGCCGCTCTACCTGGCTACCGACAATCGCAACATCGAATCCGGGGACTATCCGGTGCGTAAACCGGACATGGACCATTTGGATTACATCAAGCTCCTTCTGGATAAAGGGGCCAACGTCAACGCGCGCATGAAGGACAGCACCGAGACCCGTACCGTCTTCACCAACCAATGGCTGGATGAGAACGGCGCGACGGCTTTCCTGCGTGCCTCACAATCCGGCGATCTGGTCCTGATGAAGCTTCTGCTGGCTCACGGCGCCGATCCGAAGATCGACACCGCGCTGCATGTCACCGCGCTTCAAGTGGCGGCTGGAATCGGCTGGGTGGAAGGTATCACCTACGAGTGGTCGCCTGCCAGCACGCTCGAAGCGGTGAAGATGCTGCTGGACCTTGGGCTCGATCCGAACGTGCAGTCCGACACCGGACGCACCGCGCTCCACGGCGCGGCGCACAAAGGGCGGCCGGACGTGGTTCAGCTTCTGGTGGACCACGGCGCCCGGCTGGATGTCCGCGATTACGGCAACACAGACAACCGGGGCAGCGCCAAATTAGCCGTTCATACCTGGCTGCCGGTGGATTACGCCGACGGGCTGGTTCGCGTCGGCGTGCAATCGGCCATCCCGCATCCCGAGACCGGGCTGCTGATCCGCAAATTGATGACGGCCGCGGGGCTCGAAGCGCCGCCCATGGGACGGACGCTCGAATCCATTTGCATCACCGACGTGTGCCAGTAATCCGCTAGAATCAATCAGACATAGCTCGAATAGGAGTGCCATATGAAGCGCAAGGCCGCTGTTCTTGCAGCTTTTCTGGGCCTGATTGGAAGTGCATCCGCCCAGACGGTAAAGGATGTCCGATCCGTTCTGGAAGCTTCTCTCCAGGCCATGGGAGGCGCCAATCTCAAGACCATCCGATATTCCGGAAGCGGCTGGTCTTCGCGCATCGGCCAAACCTACGGGCTGGCTGAAGACTGGCCGCGCTACGAAGTTTCCAATTACACGCGCGCCATCGATTACGATGCCAAATGGTCGCGTGAGGATTACACGCGCCGCCAGGGCAAGTATCCGCTGCTCGGCAGACCGCCCATGTTGGACCAAAAGATCACGTCCATTTTGAGCGGCAACTACGCTTGGGACATCGAGGGCGATAAGCCCGTGCCCCTCACCAGGCTCTACCTGGACGGCGTATCGTATTCCGACTTGCGGATGCTGGAGCTGGTGATTACGCCGCATGGATTTCTCAAAGCGGCGCTCGCGGCGAAAGATGCTACGGCCATTACACTGCCGATAGTCGGCGCGTCCGATGCCGGTCTTTCGCAGAACGGGCGCAAGGTGACCATCGTGTCATTCACCATCGGCAAGTACCGCGTGAACGGAACCATTAACGACCAAAATTTGGTGGAGCTGACCGACACCTGGTTTCCCAACCCCGTCTATGGCGACATGGATTACGAGATGCGCTACACCAAATACAAGAATTTCGACGGCGTCCAGTTTCCGACCTTGCTGCATGTTCACCAGGGCGATCCGCGCTTGAATCCCGCGCACAATTACTACGAATATAGCGTCACCGATGTGAAGGCCAACGTAGCGGTGCCGACCCTGCCGGTACCGGATGTAGTGCGCACTGCGTCCGTGGCGCCGGTCAAAGTGGAGAGCCAGAAACTCGGCGATGGCCTGTGGTTGTTGGGCGGCGGCACTCACAACAGCGTGCTGGTCGAATTCGCCGACTTCGCGGCTGTCGTCGAAGCGCCCAATAACGAGACCCGATCCCTTGCGGTCATCGAGGAAGCCAACCGGCTGCTCCCCAATAAACCCATCAAATATGTCGTGAATACTCACCATCATTTCGATCACGCGGGCGGCCTTCGGACCTATCTTTCCCAGGGCACCATCGTGATCACACATGAATCCAACAAGCAGTATTACCTCGACATCATGTTCTATCCGGCGGCTCGCGAATTGCAGCCGGACCGCATGGCTCTCTTCAGCCCGATGTACATGATCAGCCGGCGTCCTGCTCCCATCGAGACGGTCTCGAGCCAACTGGGCGGCCCGGGCGGCGGCGCCGACCGATACGCCGTCACCGATGGCCAACGAATTATGGAAATCTTTCACGTGCAGGATATGGCCTACGAGTTGGAGGATCAGTCCTACGCGCAAGGCAACCACAGCGCCGACATGCTGATGGCTTATCTTCCGAAGGAAAAAATCCTGATCAATGCCGACCTTTACTCACCGCCCGCGCCCGGCGCGGCGATGCCAGGTGCAACTGCTGGGATGCGGACGCTCTATCAGAATATGCGGAAGCAGAAGCTGGACGTCGCGCAGCACGTGCCCATTCACGGGCGCGTCGGGACCAACGACGAGTTTTTGAAAATCGTGGGCCAGCCCGCCGCCGGCAGCCGTTAAGGGAGATGATGATGATCCGATTGTGTGTGCTTTTGCTGCTTGCTCTTCCGCTGGTCCCTCAAGACAAGAGCTCCGAGGAGAAGAATTCGCTTCCACCCGACATCAACCCGGTGACTTTGTCGCGGCTGCCACCGGTGACCCCGGCAGACCTGGACGAAGAGGGGAAGCGTCTTCTGGCCGCGCGGACCAACTACACACCTGGGCCGGGACCGAACCATGTTTCGATCTACAGCCCGAGAGAGATCGATCTCGGCATTCCCACCGGAGCGAAGAGTCCGGTGGGTCCTCGATACTTTCAGCTCGCGGTACTGATCATCGCCCGAGAAATCGACCAACAGTACGAATGGACCGCGCACGAACTGGCCGGCCGTCGCCAGGGCTTGGAACAATCGGTCATCGATGTCGTCAAGTACGACCGGGACGTGGCGTCCCTGTCAGAGAAGGATGCTACGCTGATCACTTTCGGGCGCAAACTGTATCGCGAACACCGGGTCAGCAGTGAACTTTGGGAAAAAATGGTGAGCCTCTTCGGGCGTCAGCGTACCGTCCAGCTCATGATGATCATGGGCGAATACTTCAGGGCAGGCTTCATGATGAATGCCGTCGATCAGCACCTTCCGCCAGGCCGCGAGCCTCTGCTGCCGGTATTGAAGAGATAGTGCATGCGATCGCCTGTTCGACATCGAATTTAAGGTGTATACTGAACGCCGGTCACGAAATTCAAAACGGAATTGTCAGTTTAAGGAGAGCATATATGCAACCACAACCTGCCGACCCGCGTTTGGGTGTCTGGAAAATGAATATGGAAAAATCCCAGTACGGAGCCCGGCCGAAGCCAAAGAGTTCCACTGTCACGTGGACCTCTCAAGGGGACCGGATGTACGGTTACACCGCCGACGGAATCGGCCCCGATGGGCAGCCGACCCAAGTCACATTTTCAGCCAGGTTCGATGGCCAGGACTATACCGTTGCCGGCAGCCCGATCTTAGACGCGGTGTCCGTCAAACGAATTGATGCCCGGCACATAGAAGCTACGGGGAAGAAAAACGGCCAAGTCGTTCTCACCACGAAAAACGCTATTTCCGAGGATGGCAAGACGGAAACCACCGTCTGGAGTGGCATGGACGAAAAAGGCCAGCCCCAAGGGTGGACTACTGTACTTGAAAAACAGTGACTACTTCGCCGGCTCGATACGAATAAGCGCCCCGTCGTTTTCGGCGGTGAGCAGGTACAGCAGGCCGTCCGGCCCCTGACGCACATCGCGAATTCGCTGCCGTAAATCGCGCAGCATGCCTTCGCGATGCAGTTCTTCCCATTCGTTGTTGAAATCGAGGCGCTCCAGATGACCTGAGCGCGGCACCTCGCCCTCGCGCATGCCGCCAATGAAAAGATTGTTCTTCCAGTTCGGGAAACGATCGCCAGTATAGAAGGTGAGGCCGGACACGGCAATGGCTGGCACCCAGTAGATGACCGGCGGCTCCATGCCCTCGCGATAAGGATTGGTCGATACACGGGGACCGCCGTAGAAGCGGCCGTAGCTCACGTCGGGCCAGCCGTAATTTTTGCCGGGAGCGAGGATATTCACTTCGTCGCCACCGTTCGGTCCGTTTTCACATTCCCAGATATCGCCGGTAACAGGATTGATGGCGAGCCCCAGCGGCACGCGATGGCCCAGGGTGTAGATTTCCGGACGATATCCAGCGCGTCCGACAAAGGGATTATCCGGCGGCACTTTGCCGTCGTCGCGCAGCCGGAGGATTTTGCCGGCAAGCTCGTTGGGATCCTGAGCGCGCTCGGCTGCGGGCGGATCGCCCGAGGCTACAGACATATAGAGCATGCCGTCGCGGCCAAATAAGATCCGCGACCCTGCGTTGGCCTGCACGGCGGTAAAGAGATCTTCAAACCCTGTGATGGCCGTTCCAGTCCAGCGTCCGCGCGCGAGCGTGAGTGTGCCGGGCGCGTTGGGCCGCGTGTCACCCGCCGCAGGCGGTTTTTGATAGGTGAAATAGATCAGCGAATTTTCCGCGAAATGCGGGTGCAGCGCGATGTCCAGCAAGCCGCCCAGGCCCTTGGCATAAATGGTGGGCAGACCGGCGATGGGCTCCGCCTGCAGTGCGCCGTTGCGGACCAATCGGAGACGGCCAGGGCGCTCCGTGATGAGAATGCCGCCGTCGGGAAGGAAGGCCATGCTAAATGGCTGAACAAGCCCTTTAGTAATGACCATGCGGAGGTTTCGCTCGATGCCGGTTTCGAGTGGGATGGGTCCGTCTGGAAGCGTCGGTGAGGGCCAGTTGATTCCCTTAGGCGTGGTGCCCGTGTAAACGGTTTTCGCGGACCCCTGGCCTGCATTGGCCGGAGGTTGATTGGCCGGAGGTTGCGCTTGCGCAAATAGTGCAGCAGGCACGATTGCCGCGCTCAGGATCCACAGAGACCATTGGCTCGATTTCATGACTTCCGATTGTACTGCAACCGGCAAATCCCGATGAAGCACGTGCTCCTCGACCTGTCGAATCTAAGACCACACTGTGAAGTCATAGATCGTCAATGCCTCGCTCAATCGCTATCGAACACTCGTGAATGGGCATGGATGCTCGTGAGTGGATATGGATGCTTGCTTGCATAGGCAAAGAGTCATGTCTGCACCTCAGATGGTCCTCGGATTATTCTGCCTTTTCACTATCCAATTGGCCGCTGCCGAGGTGGGCATAGTGGATGAGCTGATCGCCAAGTGTAACGGCGACATTATCACCCGTGGCGATGTCGATCGCGCCCGCGATGAGCTCATCGAGACCCTGCGTGCCGAGGGTTTGATTGGCGACGAGCTGGAAAAACAGCTAGCGGAACGCGAGAAGAATCTGTTGCGCGATCGCATCGATCAGTTGATCCTGACACAGAAGGCGAAAGACCTCAACATCAATGTGGATAGCGAAGTCATCAAGCGCTTGAGCGCCATCCAGTCCGACTCCAAAATTGCCGAGCCCGAAAGGTTCCAGGCGTACATCAAGGAGCGAAGCGGCATGTCGTTTGAAGACTACAAACAGCGTTTAAGAAACCAATACCTGACCGAGCGTGTGATTCGCGAGGAAGTCATCGAAAAGATGGCGGTGGAGCACGAGGAGCTGGAAAAGTATTACAACCAGCACAAGGCCGATTTCGTGCGCCAGGAACAGATCACCTTGCAGGAGATTTTGATCGCGACCGAAGGCAAGGACGACGCCGGCGTAGCGGCCGCCGAGAAGAAAGCCAGAGCCCTGGTGGCGCGGGCGCGCAAGGGCGAGCGGTTCGCGGAAATGGCTCGCGACAATTCCGATTCCTCCACCGCGAAGGATATGGGCGAATTTCCGAAGCCTTACCAAAAAGGCGCTCTTAGCAAGAATCTGGAGGATGCTGTTTGGAACCAGCCCAAGGGCTACATCACCGATCCCATTCGCGTTCCGAATGGATTTCTCATCCTTCGCGTGGAAAACCACCAGAAGGCCGGTCAAGCCGAGCTGTCCGAAGTGGAGAATCAAATCAATCAGAAGCTGCTCGCGCCTCGGGTTGACGCGGCTGTTCGCCACTACCTCACCGAGCTGCGCAAGAATGCTTTCCTCGAGATCAAGGCCGATTACATAGATACCGGCGCGGCTGTGGGCCAGGACACCGCGTGGCGGGATCCCGCCGAGCTCAAGCCCGATACGGTGAAGAAGGAAGAAGTTGAGAGCTACATCCGGCACAAAAGGCTGCTGTGGGCCATACCGGTCCCGGGGACCCAAACAGTAGCGACGAGTTCCTCGGCGCTCTAAGGCTTGCCTGAGCGCTGCGGTACAATCCTCAGCGGGAGGAAGACATGCCGACACCTTCGTACTCACCTGAAAACATCGTACGTGCACCGGCCTGGGCCTGGGCAATTTTCGCACTCACCACGCTCGTTGCTCCGTCTGGCCTGGCCCAATCCAACAAAACGCCGTGCGATCGCGCATGCTTAACCGGTTTCATCGACTCCTACTTCAAAGCTCTCCTGGCCCACGACGCCCACGCATTACCCCAGGCCGCTCAGGCGCGAATCACCGAAAACGGTGCTGAAAAGAATCTCGCGAATACCTTCTGGGATAGTGCCGGGGAAACCGTTTTTCGATTCGACATCGTCAACACGCGGCGCGGCGACACCGGGACTGAGGCGGTTATCCGCAACGCGGATGGCAGCAAGACCATGTATATGCTTCGTCTCAAAGTTCAAAACGGCGCCATCACCGAAATTGAAACCATCAAGGCGAACCAAGGCGAGGCCGACCGGCTCTGGAACCCAGATCGACTGAAAGAGGTTTCACCCGCATTCAAGCTGTCGATTCGCGAGCCTGCGCGAGACTCCTACTACGACTTGATCGCCGCTGCCGATAGCTATTGGCGGGCCTTTCAAACCAACGGCACTCCGGCCTATCACCGTGCTCGTCTGCTGCCCGACTCGGCGCGCGTCGAAAACGGCGTCCAAACCACAGGGCTGGTTCGCGACGGCGTCTTCAACGACACAGCGCGCGGCTTCGACGAAGGCCGCTTCATTGGCCGCAACATCTGGGACCGCCGCTACCCCGTGGTGGATGAAGAGCGCGGCGTGGTGCTCTCCATCGTGCGCTTCGGCCTGAAAGCCGGCGCGAAGAGCCAATCCACCGCAACCGCAAACGATCGACTGGTGGCCGAGTTCTTCGCCATCGAGAACGGATTCATCCACGAAATTCAGGCCGTGCTGTTTAATTTGCCCGACGCCAAGCCCACCGGTTGGCCCGCCGCGTACGGTCCGGGCCCCGCCGCCACTGAGTAGTTATGTTCCAACCGCGCGAGCCGCTTTCAGACCGTTTTCCAACGCAACGCCGTCTACGCTCCCCAGGCCCGTGCAGGCATTCCATCCAGCGCTGGCTGGATATCCGGTGACGCCGTTGAGTGAATTGTTGGCGGGCCCGGGCGGTCCGTCGACAGGCCGGAAGGTACCGGCGCCCAGGCTGTAGAGCGTCGGATTAATGAACCCGACGGGCCCTCCGAGGTCTGAATTGATCAGCGCGATCAATCCGGCGTAGAGCGGCGCAACGGCGCTGGTCCCACCAACCGGCTGCTCCTGTCCGTTGATGAATTGCTGGTAGCCGCTATTTTCGCTCGCATTTCCCGAAATGTCCGGAATGCCCCGGCCGGGTTGGCCGGTCCCGTTTCGTGCGGGCACTCGGGCGCCGGTCTGATAGCTGGGTACCGGGAATTTTGCGCTGATCCCTCCGCCCGTCGCGCCTGGACCTGCCGCGCCCTTATCGTTCCAGACATACTCCACGAAGTTGGTCCCCTTCACGCTGCCGACGGTTGTCCCGCCGCAGGCGATCACCCAGGGTTCAGTAGCCGGATAGCTGGTCTGCGCCTGTTTCTTGCTGGAGATAAAAGCGCCGGAATCCCCGGAAGACACCAGCACCGTGATCGACAGGTTCGCCGCATCCTGGAATAGTTGATCTATCTGGGTGTAATCTTCATCGGAAAAGCTGTCCGCCGTCGCATCGTCCGGTCCCCACCCATAGCTGATCGAGAGAATGGCCGGCACCGGATTGCCGGGGCTGGGATGCACCATCTCCTGCAACGCGTGAAGGATACTTTGCGTGTCGCCTCCGGTGAAGTACACCGCGATTTCGACACCCTGAGCGATGGCGCTCGCCACGGTGATATCCAGGCCGGTTTCGCCGTCGGACACGCCGGAATTCGTCACTCCGTCGATCGGCACATCAATCGGCACGGGCGTCTTCAAACCACCTCCGAACGCCTGCATCGTGTTGGCGAGATCCTGGGCGGTATATCCAGCGCTGCCGTCCTGGGTCTGCATCTCATAAATTCCGATGGTTTGTCCGGCGCCATTGCCCGTGGATGGAAAATTGTAAAGCTGCGCCACTTGTTGCGGCGTAAGGGGCTGGGTATTAGGCGGATCCGTCGGGTTGCGCCGCCGCGCGGTTGAAAAATGCTGCGCCGGAACCGGGCGATTGTCCAAGCCGATCACCGTCTCAACCACGCCGGCCAGCGCGCCCGGGACGTTCACCTTGCCAGTGTGGCCGCGATACTTCCCCCGTGGCGAGTCATAATCGGCCAACTCGACTGCGAAGGCTTTGTTGAGCGCGGACGGCGTGCCTTGAATCACCACCGACCTGCGTGCCGGGAGGGTTTGCAGTACCTTCAAACCGTGCGACTTCGCAAAGGCCGCCACTTCCTCCAATTCCTTAGGGTCCGCCCCATGTTGCTTTTCGAACTCTTCGCGGGTGAGACGCGGCCCCTTCGATCGCGCTCCCGCGGAAAAATCCGCCATCCCTTTCAATTGTTTGCCGTCGGGCCGGCGGCGCACGATCACCGTCGCGGTAATCGGGCCGCTGGTGTCGCTGGTGGGATGCAGATATTTGTGATCGTCCGGATGAATATGTTCGGTGCCTTTCACCGCTTTATAGTCGCGTGGTAGTTCCATGGATTTGTCTCCTTTTTCAATGGGTGGCGCCTCGGGCCGCCGCGCATTGTCCTGCTCAGCTGCTTGCTCAATCCGACGCGCTCAGTATAAATCAGAACTATGAATTATCGATCACATTTAATTTTGTTTGTAGAAACGTCCGGTATATTACATCCGGTTATCGCGGTCATCGTCCGTCCACAAAGTGCGGTAAAAAGAAAAAAGAAACGTAAACTCAAATGTTTCCACTGTATAATGATCCAACAGTGACTAGGAGAGAGTGACCGCTATGCCGAAAACGTTTCACACCACTGACGCCCTGCATCCGGCGCGGCTGTTGGTCTCCGCCGCCCTCAAGAATGCTGAGTTTTCAAAGAAATTCCGTCCGAAACTCGCCAACACCCCTGCACTACCCGCCATCCAATGGAGCGCGATTGGTCAATCCGCGCCGCAGTTGCTGAATACACCGCCTCAACTTCCCACGGCGGATGCGGTGGTCATCACCTGGGCGGAACCGGAGTGGGCGGCCATGCAGCATGTGTTTTGCGCGAGTAATGCCAGCATGGCATACACTCAACAAAATACCGGGTCGTGGAGCGGCTGGGTGAAATACGACGCAGGAGCTTCCAGCAGCGTAGGATATTGGGGATATTATCGTTTGGTCGGAATCGGGACCGCGAAGGTGTTGTTGTTCAAATCCAATACCCACTATGCGGCCAGTCAAGGCGAACAGAATCTCGAACAACTGACCAATATCTTCCTGCAAAATGTGAAGCCCTCGCTCATTCTCTCCATCGGGACGGCCGGTGGCGCGCGGCAGACTGATCCGATTGGAACCGTCAACGTAGTCCGTGCCGACGTTCTCTATGAAAGCAATCAGCCGCAGAGCGGTTGGCCCAGCTACGCTAGCCAGTGGAATCCGAATTGGACAATCCTCGGTGCGAAGGCGTTCGGCAACCTGCTGTTCCCAGTGCCGACCACCGCGGCGGATCTGAAGTCGATCGCCACGCAATTCAACACGTTTTATCAATCGAAGTACTCTTTGACTCTGCTCGATCCGGACAGTCTCAACATGGGCGCGCCTGCGCCGGCTATCAACAATCTCACCAAGGCGGGTACCGCGCTCGTGACCGCCAAGTCTTTCGTGGTGGCCAATACCTCGGGTAATCTGGCCAATTTTGCATGCGTGGAGATGGATGATGCCGTCATCGCCATGGCAGCCAATGGGAAAACCCCGTTTGGCTCCGTCCGCAACATATCCGATCCGATTCAGAATGCCGCGCTTCCTAACCTTTTCCAGGGCCATTGGGGAGAGGCGATCTACACTGCCTACGGACTCTACACCAGCTACAACGGCGCCCTGGCCGCGTGGGCCATCTTGAGCGGTCAATTCGCTTAACCGCCATTCACTAACCCGATAAACTGGTTGAGCATGCCCGCGGAAACCACCCGCCCGCTGTCTGCTTTGCTGTCACAGGTGCTGGTGGCTTTCACGCTCGAACTCGACGACGAATTCGAAAGACAGATGCGCGAGTCGGGTTACGCCGGTGCATCGCTATCGGTTGTGATTTGGTCCACCCTGATGCGCTTCCTCGCAGGCGCCAGCCCGTCTGTGCGCAATCTGGCTGCTCAATCCCTGTCTTCGGAGAAGCGCGTGAAGTTCGAACTGGGCTGCCTGGAGCGCTGGAGTTTCATCGCGCTCGAAGCCGATCCGGTGGACGAACGCCCCATCGTTACCCGGCCCCACCGGCTCGGCGGCCGCCTTCTGCGCGACGGCTGGGGCAGCGGTCGCGGCATTCGCTCCGGCTGGATCGTTCGCCCCACCGCAAAAGGTCGCCGGGCCATCGAAATCTGGACGCCGCTATTCGATGAAATCGAAAGCCGCTGGCTGGCACGCTTCGGCTCGGATGACATCGGAGCACTCCGCCTCTCGCTCGAAGACATCGCCGCCCAGCTGGATGCCGATCTGCCCCACGGCATACCCGGCCAATGGGAACAGGACGTGAAATACAAAACCCGCTCGACACAAGACGCCGTTCCGCTGCCCTTGCCCGCGCTGCTCTCGCAACTGTTGCTCGCCTTCACCCTGGAGTTCGAGCGCGAGTCGCGTGTGCCGTTGTGGTTGTGCGCGAACACTCTGCGCGTACTCAGCGATCAACCGATTCCCGAAAGCGAGATCCCGCACCTGACCGGTTGTTCCCCCGAGACCTGCGGCATCGGATGGCAGATCAAGCCTTTCATAGTCGTGGAATCCGCCCCTCCGCCGCGCCGCGGGAAGCTGGTTCGCCTGTCTCCGCGCGGCCTGCTGGCGCGCAAGAATTATTACAACGTCACCTCCGCCGTCGAAAAGCGCTGGGAGACGCACTTCGGAAAGCAAAAGATCCGTCGCCTCCGGGAATCTCTGTCGGGCCTGTTTGTGCCGCGCGTCGGAGAGCGGCTTCTGATTGCCGAAGGTTTCGTCCCACCCGAAGGAACCGTACGTTCCGGGACGCAGGCCCCGGCACTTGGCCGCCACGATGTCGGAGCCGCGGCCAAGCAGCGCATGCGCGATCGCGTGGCACAAACCGCTCTGTTCCTCCGCGATCCGGTCGGCGCGCTGCCGCACTATCCTCTCTGGGACATGAACCGTGGCTTCGGCCCGTGATCGCTAAAGGAAATCTTATAAATAGACGATCCTAATTGGTAGCCAATTTGTAATCAAAGTGTTAGCCCGGGCGGCCACCAGAACTATAAGAATGACCGATAAGAATCCTGCAGATGCGCCCGCTCTGTGCGCGGGTCCGGCCATCAGGCCGAACTGCGGGTTCCTGCCATTTTCTTGTTTAATTGTCCTCTCTTTCGCCGTCGCGCCCCTCGCATTTAGTCAATCCGCCGATTCCAACCAGCCCTCCGCCCTCTCGGTGCAGGAAGCTTTGTCGTCCCTAGAGCACGAAAATGACCGCGGAAATGACCAAGGAAATGGGTCCCGACGGACCGTTCAATTGGTCGGCGTTCTTACTTCCGAACCGATCTCCGATACCGACGGCGACATCCTGGCCTTTCTTCAGGATTCAAACGCCGGCATATCTCTGATCAGTACCAATGGTAAGCTGACCAGCGGACGTTTCCGAAGAGGCGACATTCTTAGAGTAAGCGGCACCCTCCGGCGCCAATTGGGAACGGATCAACTTGTTGTCGCGGATGCCGAACGCACCGGCTCTACCGCACCGCCCTCGCCGATACGCCTGGAAGTCGCCGAGGCTCTTTCGGGGCGTTACGCCGGCAGGCTGGTGAGCATTGAAGGGAATATTCTGCCTCTGGGAAACTCACTATCCATCCGGCTGCGTGATCGTTCCGGCAGCATCGGAGTGTCCATGCCCGTGGAAGTGCCTTTGACGAAGGAGATTTTGGAGCAATGCGTGGAAGGCGGCCGGGCCCGGATCACCGGTGTCCTGGCACAGCGAAGCGCCAATGCCGGCTCACCGGCAATTGTTCGGATTTATCCCCGAGATCCAGTGGATTTTCAATTCATCCCGCTGCCGCCTTACCGCGCGATTCTGCTCAGTGTGCTTGCGTCCCTGGTCGCGGGAACGCTGGTCTATTTATGGCTGCGGCGGCGGCATGCCGAGCGGCGGGCCAATGAGTGGGCCGCTGTTTCGGCGGAGCTTGCCAAGGCACGCGATACGGCGCTCGAGGCATCCCGGGCCAAATCCCAATTCCTGGCGAACATGAGCCACGAGATCCGCACTCCCATGAATGGCGTGATCGGAATGGCCATTCTTCTGCTCGATAGCCAGTTGGATCCAGAACAGCGCGATTTTGCGGAGACCATCCTCAGCAGCGCTGAAGCTCAGATGAGAATCATCGAGGACATCCTTGATATCTCCAAGATCGAGGCCGGCAAGCTCGATTTTGAAACCATCGATTTCCAGTTGGACGCCGTGGTTAACGATGTCGTCCGCATTGTGGCCACCGAGGCCGCTCGCCGGGGATTGGCGCTTGAGCTACGGATGGACGAGAATGTCCCCCTGGGTCTGCGGGGCGATCCGGGACGTTTACGTCAGGTGCTCCTCAATCTGGTTGGTAATGCGGTGAAGTTCTCGAGCGAAGGCGCGATTTCAGTAAAGGTTCTTGTGCTCGGCGACGACGAACCCTCGGTGCAAGTCCGATTTGAGATCCAGGATAAAGGGATCGGGATCGCTCCCGAAACGCTCAAGAAGCTCTTTTCGCCATTCACCCAGGCGGACGGCTCCAGCACTCGCAAGTACGGGGGAACAGGGCTTGGACTTGCGATCTCCAAGGCGTTGGTCCATCAGATGGACGGCGAAATAGGAGCGAATAGCAAGCTGGGCGAAGGCTCCACGTTCTGGTTCAATGCCAGGTTCCTCAAACAGCCCGGCACTCAACGCGCGCCACAGATTCATAACCAGCTCCTGCATAACGAGCGCCTGAAAGACGCCGGCCCTACCCATCGCGCCGTCTAGCGCATATACTTGATAACGATTGGAGGTCGAGATGCATTTTCGAAATCTCACTTTCCTGGCGGCGGCTGCGGGCGTTGTGTCGTTGCTCCCCGGACCAGCCATCGCTCAGTCGCTTAATGCCAAACCCGCTAAGACCGCAACCCAGACCTGGACAGTGCCGCGGACCGCGGATGGCAAGCCGGATCTTCAAGGCGTGTGGGCCAACAATACCGCCACGCCGCTCGAACGCCCCAAGATCCTGGCGGGGCGCGAATTCCTGACCGAGCAGGAAGTAGCGGCGCTCAAGGCGAAAGCGGCAGAGCTGTTCAAGGACGGAAATTCAGACGCCGCTTTTGGCGACAGTGTCTTTGAGAGCGTGCTGGCGAATGTCAAAGGAACGAAATCGGGCTTCAAGAGCGTCGACGGTGGCACCGGCGACTACAGCTCGGTCTGGACGGTCCAAAGGGATTGGGATAATCGAACGTCTTTGATTACCGACCCGCCAGATGGCCGTCTGCCGCCCATGACGCCCGAGGCGCAGAAACAACAAGCTTCCATATCATTCATTGGACGTCCGGCGGCTGGCCCGGAAGACCGATCGTTGAGCGAACGCTGCATTACGTATGGCTCGCCTCAAATGACGGCTGGATACCAGAGCTACCGTCAGATTGTTCAGACCCCCAACACGGTAGTCATGGTGACGGAAATGATTCACGATTCTCGCGTAATTCCGCTGAATGGCGGTCCGCACCTGCCTTCGAACATCCGGACCTGGATGGGCGACCCGCGCGGGCATTGGGAAGGCGACACGCTGGTGGTCGATTCCACCAACTTTAAGCCTGGCGCGTTCAGGGCCTATTCCACCGAAAAGTTGCATGTCATCGAGCGCTTCACGCGCACCTCTCCAGACATCCTGCAATGGGAAATTACCATTGACGACCCCGGAGCGTGGACCAAACCGTGGACTGCCAAAATCCCGCTGCGGTTCGCGAAGAAAGACATTTACGAGTACGCCTGCCACGAAGGGAATTACGGCTTAGCCGACATTCTCGCGGGCGCTCGCCGCGAAGACGCAGCAGCGGAGGCGATCCATCCGAAATAATTTGCGACTGAAAATTAAACTTGCCGGTTCCATGCTGGCCGCGGCGGCGATGTTGTGTCTGTCCGTTCCCGCGGCCGGGCAGTTTCCAGCCGAGAGCACCATCCCCAAAGCCAAGCGGCATCCGCGCCCCATCGCCCAAGCGCCCACCACCCCCGCGCCTCGCACCGTCGACGGCAAGCCCGATCTCGCCGCCGTCTGGGGCTACGCCGGGTACACCTCCGACATCGCCAAGGATTACGACGTCGGCGAAGTGCCCATGACCCCGCTAGGCGAAAAGCTCTTCAAAGAGCGGCAGGCCAACAACGGAGTGGAAGATCCGGAAGCGCGCTGCCTTCCCACCGGGACGCCTCGGCGCGACCCGTATCCATCCAAGATCATCCAGCAGCCGAACCTGGTGGTGATTCTGTTTGAGGGCAACCTGCATAGCTTCCGCCAGATTTTTCTGGATCGCAAGGAGCATCCCAAGGATCTGAATCCTTCCTGGTGGGGCGATTCGATCGGCCATTGGGAAGGCGACCAGTTAGTGGTGGACACCGTGGGTTTCAACGGCAAGACTTGGCTCGATTTGGCCGGACATCCAAGCTCGGATCAGCTGCACGTGGTCGAGCGCTATTCGCGGCCGGACTTCGGGCATCTCAAATGGGAGATCACCATCGAGGACCCCGTTATGTACACCCGCCCCTGGAAGGTCACCGAGATCACGCCGCTGCTGGCCAGTGGCGACCTGATTGAGTACGTCTGCACCGAGAACGAGCGCGATTCCAGGCATCTGGATGCGATCGATGATTTGCAAAAAGGGGCGGGGAAGGGCAAGTAGTTCTGACTGATCAGCCTAAGGTACAGATCCTAAAGTAGGATAGTACTTCAGACGACAAACAGGTAGCTATGCCCTTAAAGCTGAACCGCAGCTTAGCGGTTACCCTTGTCTTCGGGCTTCTGGGCATTCTGGTCAACCAGCCCCGGCTGACCATTTTCACCGGCGCCGCGCTGCTGTTCGGGGGCATTTTCTACCTGATGGCGGCCCTGCTCTATGGGCCCTGGTATGGCGCCCTGGCCGCGCTGATCACGGTGATCCCTTGCGCGCTCCTTTGGGGGCATCCGGAGACGGCATTCATCGCGGTGGCCGAAGGCCTGACGGTGGGTTGGCTCACCAGGCGGCGGATGCACCCCACGCTGGCGGATCTCATTTATTGGCTGGTAATTGGGACGCCCTTAGCAGCTTTCATCTACATTGTGCTCTTGAACTATCCATCGCCCTACAACTGGGTGATGGTGGTGAAGCACCCGGTGAACGGGTTGCTGAACGTGATGATCGCGGAGCTCGCCATCAGCATTCCGGCGCTGCAGCGATTATGGGGCGAGGCCTCTGGGCCGGTGCGGCGCAAATCGCTGCGCGCGTATCTATCGCACGGGTTTTTGTTGGTGGCCACCGTGCCTCTGCTGCTGCTGAATATCGTCAATGGCGAAAACTACGCCGAGCGCCAGGAGCAAGAGGCTGGGCAGAGGATGCAGGAGGCGGTGACGGCTATCCGGGAGGATCTGGAAGATCACACCCGGCTGCATCAACTGGCGATGCGGGAACTGGCTCGCTCCATCACCCGGCAGGGCCGTTTCGATTTGGACGCGCTCCATGGATGGCTGCAACAGACGCGCCAGGTTTACACCGGATTTCGATCCATAACCATCGCCAACGCGGACGGGTTCCCGATCGTGGTGGATCCGCAGGAAGTACCGGGCCTGGGAAAAGTGCTCAGCAACAAGCCTGGCGATGCGGTGCCCGACAGCGCCACCATGCGGGATCGCGAGTATTTCCAGCGCACCAAGGCGCTCGGGCAATCGGTGATCTCGGATGTCTTTGTCAGCCGTGTGGACCGGCAGCCCACAGTGGCCGTCACGGCGCCGATTTTCACGCCGCGTGGCGAACTGTTCGGAGTGGTTGCGGGCATGCTGGATTTGTCGGTTTTCGAGCAGTCGCCGGGAACGTTTCGAACCCTGGACCAGGCGGGGATATTCATCCTGGATCAGCATGACCGCGTGATCTATTCGAACCACGGCGCGGCTTACCGGCCGCTCGAGTCGATGCTAGGTTCGCCATTGGTAAAGGGCGCCGAAGCGCACCAGGGGGCGTTCCTGGTGGATCATACCGATGCCCGGCAGCACAAGGCGCGGTATCTGGCAAGCCATACCGAGAGCGCGCTCACCGGTTGGAGGGTGCTGATTGAGCAGCCCCTGTCGCGGCTGCATGTGCAGACCGAGCGCTATTACGCCATGACGGTGGCGTGGCTGCTGGGAGCCATCGGGCTGTCGCTGCTGCTGGCGCGGGCGGCGGATTCCGGCGTGACGTCGCCACTCGAAAACCTGGTCAACCGGGTGCGCCAGTTTTCGGTACAGGACGATGCGCCGGGAAAAATCGAGTTGCCCCCGCAGGCGCCCGCTGAAGTAGCGCAGCTGGTGGAGGATTTCGGGCGGATGTCGGTACGGCTGAAAGAGTCCTATACCCAGCTGCGCGCGGCACTGTCCGATCGTGAGCGCTTGAACCGCGATTTGGCGGACCTGCTGGACGATCTGGATCGCAAGGTGCGGGAGCGCACCGCGGAACTGGCCGAGGCGAAGTCACGCGCCGAAGAAGCCAGCCGGGCCAAGAGCGAGTTTCTGGCCAACATGAGCCACGAAATCCGCACGCCCATGAACGGCGTGCTGGGGATGATGGGTCTGGTGCTCAACACCGAGCTCGACCACGATCAGCGCGAGTACCTGCGCATCGCAAAGACATCGGCCGATTCACTGCTGGGATTGCTGAACGATATTCTCGATTTCTCGAAAATCGAGGCCGGCCGCATGGAACTGGAATCCATTCCGTTTTCCGTGCGGGAATGCGTGCTGCAGGGCGTGAAGACTCTGGAATTCATGGCGCGCGAAAAGGGATTGGAGCTTTCGGTATTGGTGGACCCAGGCGTCCCGGAACGGCTGGAGGGCGATCCCAGCCGGCTGCGTCAAGTGCTGGTGAACCTGGTGAACAACGCGGTGAAGTTCACGGCCCAAGGATCGGTACGAGTGGAAGCGGAGCTCGAACGCCAAAGCGGCGGACGGGCCGTGGTCCGGTTCAACGTGAAGGACACCGGCATCGGACTCTCGAACGATCAGCAGAAGCTGATCTTTGAGCCGTTCCGCCAAGCCGACGGATCGGTAACGCGGCGCTACGGCGGCACCGGGCTGGGTCTCGCCATCTGCTCCAACCTGGCTGAAATGATGGGCGGCGGCATCACCGTGCAAAGCGCGCTGGGCGAGGGCAGCACGTTTTCATTCAATATCGATTGTCCCGTTTGCGCCGAGCAGAGCGATCGAGCTGCGCAGGGCGCAGCACAGGGGCGAGAAAATCGCAGCGCGGGCCAGCTATCCATCTTGCTGGCCGAAGACAATCGCGTGAACCAGTTCCTGATGGTGCGATTGCTCGAAGGACACGGGCACCAGGTAACCGTGGCGGGCGATGGACGTGTGGCGTTGGACGAAGCCGCGCACCACAAGTTCGACGTCATCCTGATGGACGTGCAGATGCCGGAGATGGACGGGCTGGAGGCCACGCGCCTGCTGCGCGAGCGAGGTGTGCGGACGCCCATTATCGCCATGACCGCGCATGCCATGCAGGGCGATCGCGACAAGTGCCTGACCGCCGGGATGAACGCTTACATCAGCAAGCCGATTCAACCGGACGAAGTTTTTGAAGCAATCGACGACGCTGTGCTGGCGGGCAGAGCGAATTAACTCGTCCCGGGCAGTTCAAATCGGCAGGATAATAGACAAAGGTTTCCCTTTGTTTGAACGCTTCACCGAACACGCGCGGCGATCCATCTTTTTTGCGCGCTACGAAGCCAGTATGTTCGGTTCCACGCACATTTCGTGCGAGGAACTGCTGCTCGGTATTTTGCGCGAAGATAAAACCCTGGCCATGCGGGTGGGCGTAGGAGCATTTGAGTCGGTCCGAAAAGAGATAACGGAACTTTCCCCGCCGAAGGCGAAGATTTCGACCTCGGTAGATTTACCGCTCAGCCACGATGCGAAGCGCGCGCTGGCCGCTGCCGCCGAGGAGGCCGACACAATGGGACACAGGAGCATCGACGCACCGCATCTGATGCTGGGGCTCATGCGCAATAAAGACGGTCTCGCGACGCAAATCTTGCAGAAACACGGCGTGGAGTACGATCAATTTCGCGAATTTGTCGCCCGAGGGGAACGAACCGAGCCCCCAGGAACTGGAGCCGTAGCGGCCCTTCTGATGGGGCGGCCTGCGCCAACGCCGATTGCGCCTGTGGCCGTGCCGCTGGAACCGGTAATTTCGAATCTGCAACAACTGGTGGATAATACGTCGAGCCGATTGCTCGCGTACGCAGAATCGTATGGCGATCAACGGCTCAAGCGCATACCTCAGCCGGATAAAACATGGACGCGAAAGGAAGCGCTGGGGCATCTGATCGATTGGGCCATCGTGCACCAGCAGTGGTTCACCGAAGCGCTGATTGAGCCCAAGGTCAAGGGTGCCCGGTATCCAGACCAGGCGGTGGTGGAAGCACAACAATTTGCCCAGTTCCCCTGGGCGGAGACCGTGAATTTATGGGCGTCGCTTAACCGCCTGCTGATCCATCTGCTACTCCGGATTCCGGAAGCCAAACTGGACCTGCCGTGCCGCATCGGGATCGCCGAACCGCTTACGCTCGCCAAGCTGATCGACGCTTATTTCGAGCATTGCCAGGACATCGCGGGTCAGGTTCTCGCACGGCTGGACTGACAAGCCAGTTGGCCTGGTAAGGCAAAGCAACCCGGTTTGTGCGAACTTTATCTAATGCGAGCCTACCTTGTTTTACTAACGTTGTCGTCCATCGCCGGCGCTCAAACCTCCAACGTGATCAAATATCACGCCACCATCAACGATGTGAAATACGTTTACGGACAAGCCGCGCCAGTGGCGCATTTGAAGTCCGGAGACATCCTCGAAACCAATACCCTGGATGCTTTTGGCAACGTTTTGAAGAAGCCGGGCGACACGCAGAGCATGTCCAAGGGCGACAATCCGCTCACCGGCCCGTTTTACGTGGATGGCGCGCAGCCGGGGGACACACTCGCGGTGAAGATCCTCGATTTGCAGGTGGACGGTAATCAGGGAGTGGGCGCTCTGGCGCCCGATTTCGGCGCGTTGAACGAAACCAAATACACGCCCATGGTGCATGCGCCGTTGCCGGAAAAGATTTGGTTCTATCCCATCGACAAATCGAACAACACGGCGACGTTCAGCGCTCTCGACTCGAAGTTTTCCGTCAAGATTCCGTTGCATCCTTTCTTCGGCTGTATCGGCGTGGCGCCGGCCGGAGGAGAGGCGCGCAGTTCCACAGTGCCTGCCGAATTCGGCGGCAATATGGATGCGCCGGAGGTCAGCGTGGGCAATACGTTGTACCTTCCAGTGAACGTGCCGGGCGCGCTGCTCTTTATGGGCGATGGGCACGCCGCGATGGGCGACGGTGAAGTGGCTGGCACTGCGATTGAAGTTTCGCTGCTGGCGCGAATCCAGGTGAGCGTAGTCAAGGGAAGGAAGATCAGTTGGCCGCGCTTTGAGAATAACGATTCCATCATGGCGGTTGGCGCGTACCGGCCACTGGACGACGCATTGCGCATCGCGTTCACCGAGCTGGTGGATTGGATACACAAAGACTATGGGCTTTCGACGCTGGATGCCTACGAGCTACTGTCGAAGGTGGCGAAAATCCATCTGGATGAGATGGTGGACCCCAATTACGTGGTCGTGGCGTCGATCGACAAGAAGTTCCTGCCTCCGAAAAAGAAATAACGCTATGGGAGCGGCCAATATCCGTCGCGCGTCCTGGCGCGCAGCTCCGGCCGGCCGTTGATCGTGACTCGGATGGTGTGAAACATCCCCGGCTCGCCGCCCTTGGGCTGGAAGCTGAGAATGTACTGGCGATGCACCTCTTCGCTCACCAGCTGAATGGCGTGTTCCAGCGCGCTCTTTTTGAGAAACGCCAACTCGCGCCCGCCGGTGACATTGGTGAAGAGATGAGAAAGATCCGGCTTGTGCAGGCGGATCAACTCACCGATTCCATATAAATAACCGCCAGGTCCCAGATCGGGCGGAACCGCAGTGTCGTCGGGGGCGGGGCAGAGAGCGCACTTCTGGACTTTGATGCGTTCGTCTTCGGGCTTCAGATCTTCGGCCGTCTTGGATTTCACCGTGAACGGTTCCAGAAAGGGCGAGTAAGTGAGCCAATAGACGGCGGCATTGAGCCGCTCCACTTGTTCCATCACTTCCGCAAGCTTCACTTTGCTGGCGCGGTCCCGCCGCTCGGCAATCATCAGGATGATACGGCGGCGTCCCGCTGGCCGGTGCTCCAGCATCCCAAGCGCCTGGCGCATCGCGTCCAAGATATGGGCATTATCGCCTTCCTTGCGCAGCATGCGAAGCGAGTGCATCACAAGATCGGGATTATCGGTGAAATCCTGGTGGACCTCGACCTCATCGCTGAACGAAATCACCGCGGTCTCTCCCGCGTCGGCCGCGAGCAATTGCGAAAACAGGATGCCGCTACCGCCCAGCTTGTCGATCACGGCGCCGGAATTTGCGCTAGTCTGTACTGCGACCACCAGGTCGATGGGGTATGCCATCCAATCCATCTGTATCTTCTGCGGTACATTGTTGTCGTAGAGCACCAGGTCGTCGGACGTCAGACCATCCACGAAATGCCCTTTGGAATCGGTAACAGTGGTGGGCGCCACTACCAGCGGAACCGTGCTTTTGAACTGGGCGCAGCAGGGCCAAGCGAGCACCATGATCACGCTGGCAAAACGCATGAGTAACACACCGGCAAGTTTCTTGCCACGCGTGGACCTGCCTATTCGAGCGGTTCGCTGGGATGGTGCGGTTCCGTCAGATCTTCGTTCAGGTCTTCGTTCAGATTCTGGTTCAGATCTTCGCCCAGATCTTCAACTGCAGGTTGCGTAAAGACGCTCCCTTCTACAAATACGCTGGATTCGGCGGCCGTTAGATAAACCGGCATTCCGAATCCCATCGCTGGTGCGGGCGGCGGTGCGGTGGGGATCGGCTCCGGATCAAGTTCCGGCGCGAACACGGGCTCGGATTGGAGCTCGGGCTGGGGTTCTGGCTGCAGCTCCATCACCGCCTCCATTGCCAAGGGTTCCTCGGCCGAAAGCGGAAACTCGCACTCGCAACAGTCGCTACAACGCTTGCAGCGCTCGCAACGGTGATTAGCGCAAGCGTCCTTGGTGCAATAGGAGCAAATGTTGCTGGATGCTTCGCCACAGATGCTGCAAGTGAAAATGGCTGCGTTCACAATCATCAGTGTTTGGACCCCTAGGGTTGAGAAACCTTCTTCGTCTTGGGTGCCGGCTGGCGCAGCAAGGCAGCGCGGCAACGTTGCGCTTCACGGTCGGCCACTTGGAATTCTTCTTCCTTTTGCGTCGCCAGATCTTGCAGATATTGCCGCAGGCGGTCACGATTGGTGCTGTTTTCGGCGATCACGGACTGCATCAACGATGCCAGAGCGGGATTCTGGTATTTGCGGACCCCTTCGGTGAGCGAGCCCAGCGTCGATTCCACGGACTGCATGCGAAAGTAAGCCTCCAGGCCGAGCGCCAGGCGGTCCGGCTGCCGCGAAAATGCGTCGCTGGTCGAGATCAGATAGGAAAGCTGAGCCTGCGCCGTGTTCCACTGAGCGATGTAGGTTGCCGACGCCCCTTGCGACACCCAGCCGGCAGGCTGTATCTGGTCGATAATCGGCTTCAGGTGCTGAGCTTGCAGGTTGAGCGCGTCAATCATCTTGCGGGCATCCCATTCCGACGCGACACCTGGATCGGAAGCGGGCGCGTCAGCCGTTTGCCCGAGCGCCAAGGGGACGGAAGCCAGGAACAGATAGAAACCTAGGGTATACCTCATAGAGTGACTTTCCTAAGGCTAGTTTGGCACAGTTCGCAGGCAGCCCTACCGAAGGGGTGATTCTGGAAGGGTTGATTCTGAGAGAAGTGCGACCGTGAGGGAGTCGGTTGCCCGAGCCTAACTGGGAGGAGCGCCTGACGGCCCCGAGCTTCCGGCAGGGGGGCCGGCTGTCGGCGGTGGCGGAGGCCCTTTCTGGCCAACTCCAACGCCACCACCGCCCGGTATGGAGATTCCACCCACGCGGCCCGGGCTGATGGCCATCCGATAAGCGGCGTCCCCCAAGGCACGCACGATGCGATGGGCTAATTCGTTCTTGTCGATAGCGCCCTTGGCCAGCGGCTCGTCTTTGTACACATGCAGGGTTTCGCCCTCATTCACAATTTTGGCGGCGCCGGGTTTCAGGGCGTGGCGAACTTCGACCGACCCTTCTTCCACTGAAACTACCGTGGTCTCGTCGTCGTCGTTGATGCTGACATCGAAAATGGTGCCGCGCACCGAAATTACGGCGGTGGGAGTCATCACGCGGTTGGGATTCGGCTGGCCGCCCCAGCGTTGGATATGGATTTTAACCCGGCCGACAAAGAGGTCCAAAAGATCATGCAGACTACCGGGATTTTTTCGGAATATGACGTTGGAACTGGGATAAACCTCGAAAGTGCTCCCGTCCGACGTTTGAAACTTCGCGTATCCGTCGGGGCCGGTGAGGATCACCTGCTGCATCTGCACCTGATCGCCGACGTTCAGCGCCCAAGGCTGAGAATCCTTGAGGACCGAAACGTCTCCGGTCATGCTGATTACTTTGGCTGCGGCGTCCGGCGAGGCCGGGAACAATTGGGCAAAGCACGCCGGGGCCGTGGCTGCGATCAACAACCCGCCGACTAACCCGTGGATGCCACCTAGCCTCATGCCGCTCAGCCTCATAAAGTTAACGCGAACCCTGGCCGATTTCACATTAAAGTACTATGTTGCTTATTACTAACCCCACTCTTAACAACACAGTCTACCATCAAAAGTGCTTAGCAAGAAGATATCCTATCGGGTTTTTTGTTGCGAACCTGTATAGATTCAACCCCTTCCAGCGAAGGGAAGCGCATGAAAGGATACAATAGGACTCGGCTGATGTGTCGGAGGGCCACAGTACGGCTGGTAGTGATTGCCGGTTTGGCAATGGGGTCGTGGTGTGCCTGGGGACAGGCTCCTGGGGCTGCGGCAGCCGTTGGCTGGCGGCACATTGGAAACTCAGCTATGGAATTAGCGCTTCCGTCGCTGGCCACGGGCGCAGTGGATCGGGTTTGGTATTCCCCGGACGGCGCCAGCTTGTACGCCAAGACGGCTTCCGGACGCATTTTTGAAACCAGGGATTTTGAACAGTGGCAATTTATTGCCGATCCGAAGGTCAGCGCGCCGTCCGAACCAACCCCGTCCGCGGCTTCCATTCCCGAAGCTGTCTTTCAGCTCGCGAGCGGTGCGGCTGCGGGGCGCCTTTACGGGGTGGGACAGGATGCCTATCGTTCCGATGATGGCGGGGAATCCTGGGTCAATTTGACGGCTTACAAAGGCGGCTCCATTCTGGGCACCGGCCTCACAGGGGTGGCCGCGTCGCCGAGCGATCCTGACGATGTCACGGTGGCGTCGGCCACTGGCGTATGGCGGTCGGTGGATGCCGGCCTTTCCTGGACCGGGCTGAACGATTTTCTTCCCAACTTGCCTTCCAGCCGGATTCTCGGTCTGCCTAGCGGTACGCGCGGCGTTCGCTTGTCGGTGGGTAATGGCGGCGCGGAGATCGAATGGGCGCCGGGTGAGAAGACCGCGTGGAAGCCGGTGGACGGTGCCGAAGCCGAGCGCGATCGGAATCTCAAAAACGCATTATCCGAAGAGCTCAAACATTCCGTCAGCGCAATCGCCAGCGCAAAGGATTACATCTACGCAGGCGACACGGAGGGGCGGTTGATGGTTTCCGCCGATGCTGGGAAGACCTGGGGTGCGGCATCCAAGCCCGGTGACTTGGGCGAAGTAGAAGGGATTTGGGTGGACCCGGGCGACCCGCGCGTGGCCATTGCCGCGTTGAGCGCGCGCAACACCACAGCCGCGAATCCCGGCAAGCCTTCTTACGTTCTTCGCACCATGAACGGCGGCGCTTTTTGGGACGACGTCACGGCCAACCTTCCCGATACGGCTTCCGCGCACGGCGTGACGGCGGACCGGGCGAGCGGCGCGATTTATGTAGCTACCGACGCGGGGATATTTTTCACCACCACGGATCTTGCATCGGCCGGCCGTCCGACCAGTTGGACATCGCTCGGCGGGAGCCTGCCATCGGCCGCTGCCAGCGACGTGAAATTGGACGCGGGCGGAAACCAGATCTATGCGGCACTGGATGGATACGGAGTGTACACGTCCATCGCTCCGCATCGGCTGCGCGATGCTCGGGTGGTGAGCGCGGCGGATTACAGCGCCAAGCCGGCGGCGCCTGGAGCGCTGCTGAGCGTGCTGGGCGCGCGCGTGGAATCGGCCTCGAGCGGCGACGTGCTGGCTCCGGTGCTCGATGCGTCCGAGACCGCGTCGCAAATTCAGGTGCCGTTTTCGGCGAAAGGAAATACGGTGTCGTTGTCCTTGGATGCGGCGGCTGGGCCGCTGACGTTCGAAGTTCCGTTGCGCAGCGTTTCGCCCGCGATTTTCATCGATCCCGAAGGGACGCCATTGATCATGGACGCGGCCAGCGGCTTGCTGCTCGATTCGAGCAAGCCGGCGCGCGCCAATTCGCGAATTCAAGTGCTCGCAACCGGCCTGGGACAAGTGAAGCCGGATTGGCCCACTGGATTGCAAGCGCCGTTGAATGACCCGCCACGCGTGGCCGCGGCAGTCCACGCATATCTCGACGGATCGCCGGTGGAAGTGACGCAAGCGTCGCTCGCGCCAGGCTACATCGGTTTTTACCTGATCGAAATCCAACTCCCGCGGATTACCAACACGGGTGCGTCGGAGCTGTATCTGGAAGCGGAAGGGCAGCAGAGTAATCGTGTACGGTTGTATGTGGAGCAATAGAGTAAGCGGCGCTCCGTTTGCTCACGCGCTCGGTTCAGTTATAGATTCCTACCGAACCACGGCCGTGAGGGAGCGGCTGCCCTAATGCTTCCGACATCCTGGCGGCGGCTGCTCAGTCTCATTCGCATTCTGCTGGCGATGAGCTGTCTTTCCACGCAGCTCATTTCTTCGAGCCTGGTGTTGACTGACACCGCCATCCTGTTCGCCGTTTACTTCGTCTACTCCTGCGTGGCGCTGTTCTGGAGGAGCCTGGAAGATTCCGGGTATCCTACCATCGCCCTCATCGTCGACTTCGTCTTCTTTTTCGTCGCGGCCACCAGCGGCGCGACGTATGGATATTGGGTCAGCTCGGTATTCTACGCCTATGTCCTGCTGGTGGCCGTGATGCTGCACCCCTGGTGGAAGACCGTAGCCGTCGCGGTAGCGGCCATCGCGCTCTTGTACGCGGTGCCGACGCTGCATTCGGCCGAGATGCTGCGCCCAGCGTTTATCGCCGCGGGAATCTTGGGAAGCGTGTTGGCCATCCAGCGCGAGTATCTGGAAGAGCGGCTGTCGAACAGCTCGCGGCAGACCGTGCTGTATCGTTACGACGCTGAGAAAGCGCGCGAATCGGAGCGGCAGCGCATCGCGGCTGATTTTCACGACGGCCCCCTCCAGAGCTTCATCAGCTTCCAGATGCGCCTGGAAATCATTCGCAAGCTGCTGACTCGCGATTTGACGGCGGCTACCGAAGAGTTGCTGCAGCTGCAAGATTTGTGCAAAGGCCAGGTGAACGAGCTCAGAGCGTTTGTGCGCAGCATGCGGCCGGTGGACGTGGAAGGCAGCCTCAACGCGACGCTGCGCCGAGTGGTGGAGCAATTCCAAAAGGACAGCGGCATTCCAGCCACGTTTGTCAGCGCCGAGTTTCTGGAGCCGGCCGAACCCGAGGTGTCGCTCGAGCTACTGCAGATTGTTCGCGAGGCGCTCTACAACATCCAGAAGCATTCGGCTGCCACGCGCGTGGCCGTGAGCATCGCGAAATCGGATACCGTGCTTGAAATTCTGGTCGAAGACAATGGCAACGGCTTTCCGTTCAGCGGCCGCTACACGCTGGATGAATTGGAGCTGCTGCGCCTGGGGCCGATGAGTATCAAACGGCGGGTGCGCACGCTCGGCGGCGACATGGTTCTGGATTCAAAGCCGGGGCAGGGCGCGGGGCTCAAGATACGGTTAGCGACGTGATGCGCTGCGCGCGTCTCGTCGCGCTGTTGGGCGGATTGCTGGGAACAGCCCTGCTAGGTGCGTGCGGAAAGTATCGGGATTTTACGTTACCTGAACAGGCCGGGGGGCCTTCCGTAAACTGGCGGTGGCAGGCGCGCGCGGAGCCCGTGATGTCGCGCGGCGCCCCTGGCGATTGGGACGCGGTGGACGTCTTGAATCCCTCCGTTATCCGGCAGGGCGACGCCTACTACAATTTCTTCTCCGGTTACGACGGCAAGACCTGGCACACGGGACTGGCGGTCTCCGCCGACGGAATCGCCTGGCACAAAGAAGGCAGAATTCTCTCCGACGCCGGTAACGGTTCTGCAATCTCCGATGACAGCGGAATCTTGTATTACTACCAGGCCGGCGATCCGGTCCAGATTGGGCTGGCTAGATCGAAGAACGGCCGACAATCGGGGAACGGTCACCAATGGACACGCAATGAAACGCCGGTGCTCACCGTAGGTCCCTACGGAAGCTGGGATGAGCGAGGCGTGGCCGACCCATACCTGATCCGCGCCGGGCAAAATTATTACATGTTCTACTTGGGGATGGATCGCGCGGCGCGCCAAAGGCTGGGGGTGGCCATCTCCCGAGATGGCGTCGCC
This sequence comes from Bryobacterales bacterium, assembly GCA_963781905.1. GTDB lineage: Bacteria > Acidobacteriota > Terriglobia > Bryobacterales > Bryobacteraceae > Palsa-89. The sequence goes on along the minus strand of CAWAHZ010000010.1, from coordinate 610,218 downwards.
TGGTACAAACTGCGCTCCAATCCGATTCTCGAATTGGGCGAGTACGGCGCGTTCGACTCGAACGGTTTGGGCGAGCCGACGGTGTGGACGGCGCGCGGATATTACTGGATGCTCTTCACCGGGCGCGATCGCAATGAGATGCGGCGGTTGGGCCTGGCGCGTTCGCGCGATGGCGTGCATTGGGAGAAACAGGCGCTGGTCATCGCGGGAGATCAGGCGTGGGATTCGAAAGTGATCTGCGATCCCAGCGTGATCGCGGACGGCGATCGCGTTACCGTATGGTTCGGCGGAGGCGACGTCGCTAGCCCCGATCAAAACCTCCATGGCCAAATTGGTTTGGCAACGTTGATCGCACAATGAAGATCGGAGTCACTTGCTATCCCACCTACGGCGGCAGCGGCATCGTCGCCACGGAGCTGGGTCTGGAACTGGCCACGCGCGGCCACGAAATCCATTTCATCACCTACGCCAACCCCATCCGGCTGGACCCAGGCACGCCGCGCATCCACTATCACGAAGTAGAAGTATCCAACTATCCGCTGTTTCAATATCCGCCCTATTGCATGGCGCTGGCCTCGCGCATGGCGGAAGTTGCCGAAGACTACCAGCTCGATTTGCTGCACGTACACTACGCCATTCCGCATTCCACCGCCGCGATGCTCGCCCAGCAAATGGTGGCTGCGCGGCGCCGTCTGCCGTTTATCACCACCCTGCATGGCACCGACATCACGATCGTCGGTATGGACCGCTCCTATTTTCCGATCACCAAGTTCTCCATCGAGAAATCGGATGGAATCACCTGCGTCAGCCAGGATGTGCGCCGCGACACGTACCAGGTGTTCGGGGTCCCGAATGACATTCGCGTAATCTACAATTTTGTGAACACCGAGATCTACCAGCCGATGGAGAACCGGCCGAATGGCGAAAAGCTCTTGATGCACATTTCCAACTTCCGGCCCGTAAAGCGCGTGACGGATTGCATCCGCGTCCTGGCTGAAGTTGTGAAGCAGACGCCGGCGCATCTGTTTATGGTGGGTGATGGTCCGGACCGTCCGGAAGCCCATCGCCTGGCGCGCGAATTGGGCGTGGAGCCGCAGGTGACGTTCCTGGGGAAACAGGATCACGTGGAGCGCCTGTTTCCGAGCATGCATGTGCTCCTGATGCCGAGCGAAATGGAATCGTTCGGGCTGGGCGCGCTGGAAGGCATGGCGTGCGGAGTTCCGCCGGTGGCGACGCGCGTGGGCGGTCTACCCGAGTTGGTGACGCACGGTGTCGACGGGTTCCTGGAACCGGTGGGCGATATCGCGGCGCAGGCGCTGCGAGTGGTGGAGTTGCTGACCGATGAGGATCTGCACGGAAGGATGGCGGAAGCCGCGCGCCGCACTGCGCTCGAGCGGTTCTCGAGTGCGATGATTATTCCGCAATACGAGCGCTATTATGAGGAAGTTATCGGCCATGCTTAAGGCCAACGCGATGATGCTGGAGCTGAAGTAGAAACGGGGAAGCTGGCTAGGGATTGCGCCGCGTTTTGTAGCGTTTCACCGCAACGAGTCCCAGGACGCCCAGGCTGAGAATCGCGTAGGAGGCGGGCTCTGGAACCGAGTTCTCTGGGGTACTGAGAACCTGCAGGTAGAAATCATTCCCCGGCTGTCCCTGTGGCGGACCGGCGGAATACGGACTGCCCCAATAAGCTTCTCCACCCGAGTAGTTCGAGGCTCCCTCGTACACCATGGCCCCGCCCCCGCCCATGGGAGGAGGATTCGGACTGATTTGGGAAATCACCGCCGTATAGCTATCTCCGTCAATCAGACTTGTGCCAGTAAAATCGAAGTAAACGAAGCCGTAAAGTCCCCAAGGTGCTATGGCCGTCTCGGTGGCGACGATCGATCCAGACATTCCCGAACCGTTGAGCAATTCCATTTGAAACTCAACCGGCGCATAGCCTTGGCCTTCGCAACCGCAAATGGACGTGAACATTCCAATCCACGTAATGTCGGAGACATTGGCGGTAAAACTCTGTCCCATGGGCCCGTAGAGTCCGCTATTGAGCCCGGAACTGGAAGAGTTGTTGGGGTCTAAATATATGTCGGCATTACAGGTTGCGGCCAAGCCCAGTAACCCTATGCCCCACCATGCGAGAAATGTAAGCCGATAAGATTTCGTAAGTCTCTCTCCGATTCTCAACATGGCCGGGTTGGGTCGCCCAATTAGCCTGGCGCTTTGCTGTCGTCGTACAAACTTTAGCCGCAAGTGCGGGCGTCGTCAACGGGTGGGCGTTTTGCTTTGTACTAGGGGTACTTATTGGGGAAAATATGTGAAGATTTCTAAACCAGACGGGGAATCACCGAAGTTTGCCGACCTTGACAACATACGGCAAAATGCCGTATCGTAGGTTCATGAAGGAGCAACCCATAACTTCCGCCCGCCTGGAGGCTCGCCTCCCGATTGAGGTAATGGTGCGTCTCAAGCGCGCCTCTGAAATTCAAGGGCGCACACTCACCGATTTCGTCGTAGCTGCGGCCGATGAAGCCGCCTGTCGGGCCATCGAGCAGACCGAGATTATTCGTCTTTCGATGGAGGGCCAGCGTCAAATCGCCGAAGCGATCCTAAATCCGCCGGCGCCCACCAAGGCTCTCAAGAAGGCCGCCAAGCGTCATCGTGAGCTGTTCGGCGAGGTTGGGTGAAACCCGCTTTTACAAAGGATGACGGATTTCCCTTTTCGCCTTGCGCCGCTCGGCGCCGAACACCAGCGTGGTTCGTTTCACTGCGGAGAGGAAGCGCTGGACCGATATCTTCAAACCCAGGCCACTCAGGACATCCGCCGTCGTATTGCGAATTGCTTCGTCGCTGTTGAAGCCGCCACCGGTTCGTTGGCTGCGTATTACACTATCGCCGCAGCGAGCATCCCGCTCATTGATTTGCCACCGGAGCAGGCCAAGCGCTTGCCGCGCTATCCCACATTGCCGGCCGTGCGGATCGGGCGTTTAGCCGTCGATCGGAACTTCCAGGGACGTGGATTGGGTGGGGCGTTGCTGATGGACGCCGCGCGACGCAGCATCCAATCGCCGCCCGCAGTCTACGCGCTTCTGGTGGACGCGAAGAACGACCAAGCGGTGGCTTTCTATGAGAAATTCGGTTTCCGAACTCTGGCCAGCCGGCCGCAGACGTTGTTTCTGCCGATGTCTACGGCGGAGAAGGCAGTCCTTGGCAAAGCCGCGGTTCAAGGCAGGATCTGAGAGACAGCCATGCCGAAGGTCTATTTGGAAACGACCATTGCCAGTTACTGGACTGCGCGCACCAGCAGGGACCTTATAGTGGCGGCGCACCAGGAGTTGACCTTCGAGTGGTGGGATCAGCACCGGCATAGCTTTGACCTATTTGTATCCGGCCTGGTGCTTGAGGAGGCGGCTAGCGGAGATCCCGAAATGGCGGCACGTCGTCTGGCGGAATTGCGAGGCATCCCGGTACTTGGATTGGACGAGGAGGCAAGGGCGCTGGCGAAGCGTTTCCTGGAAAGCGGGCTCATGCCATCCAAGGCCGTAGGCGACGCTATTCACGTCGCGCTGGCAACGCTGCACGGCATGGACTATTTGCTTACATGGAATTGCCGACATATCGCCAACGCTGAAATCGTTCGGGGACTAGTGAAATAGTGTGCAGAGGCAGGCTACGAACTACCAACGCTTTGCACGCCTGAGCAGTTGATGGGACACTGAGTATATGGAAGATCCCATCGTCGAGGAAGTCCGAAGGCTGCGCGAGGAACGCTCCGCGCGCCTTAATTTCGACCTGGATGCGATCTTTGAGGAGTTGAAGACCCTCGAGCGACAGCGCGGTTGGACCGTTGTCTCGCTAGCGCCGCAGCAGACACCCCAGGCTACGGCCCAAAAGGCGCTCCTTGAGAGTGCGAGACGCTCAGGCTGACCTGTGTCCGGTCTACTTACCAGCGGCGGGACCATTTCAGGTATCCTAGCCCATAGCTTGATCCAGACCTCCAGGCAGCCCCTAAGGCATCTTGGCGGGAACTTTCCCCCTTCCACCGGGGTCTATCCCTACAACGGAGCTCAAAGTACAACGGGACCCGAACTTGGGTAAACTTTGAGTAGACGACTGTGGCCGATACTGCTGTTGGTCTACATATTGAGGGGTGCTTATTCTCCTACGCGGAGGAAGACGCACTGGTCACTGCGCTCGGCCAGGGGGCCGAAGACGCCTACGAGATTCTTATTCAGCGCTACCAGCAGCCGGTTTATAGCTTAGTGTGCCGGTTGATGAACGATCCGGGCGACGCGCCCGACATCGTCCAAGAGGTTTTCTTGAAAGTGTTCCGCAATATCGGCGCGTTCCGAGGCAACAGCAGTTTGAAGACCTGGATTTACCGGATCGCGGTGAACGAAGCCTATAACCATCGGCGCTGGTTCTGCCGGCATCAGAGGCAGGAAGTGGCGCTCGGCTTCGAGGAGGGTACACCGAATTACGCCGGAGGCATGACTGACAACGGCCGGTCGCCTTTCGAGCAGGTCGTGGATCACGAAACGCGCGCCCTGGTGGAACAGGCGCTCGAGAAGCTGAATCCGAAGTTTCGCGCGGCCGTGGTCTTGCGCGATATCGAAGACCTGAGTTACGAAGACATCGCTACGGTTCTCGATGTATCGCTCGGAACCGTTAAGTCGCGCATCATGCGTGGGCGCGAAGCGTTGCGCAAGATTCTGGAAGGGAGGCTGGACCTGGAGACGAACATGCGTTGGTCTTCCCAGCCGATAACGGAATAGTATGGAGTGCTCAAGCGTTATAGAACGAGTATCGGAGTACCTGGACGACGCCGTGTCGGCCGACGAGCGGCGCGCGCTGAAACGCCATTTCAGCGTCTGCCGTGAGTGCAAGCTCGAATCGGAGCGTTACTCCGAGTTGCGCGAGAATTTGCGGTCGCTCCCCATGCGCATGCCACCGGCGGATTTAACCACCCGGCTGCGGGTGGTGGCTTCCAAGGTGCGGATGGAATCGTTCGGCGGCGCCAGCCCTTGGGCGCGTTGGCGGGATCGCGCGGAATTGTGGCTGCACAATCTGATGCGGCCCCTGGCAGTGCCGGCGGTGGGCGGCTTGTGTTCGGCCGTGTTTCTGTTTAGCACCCTGGTCCCGACGTTTAAGTCGGCCTACGCCATGAGCGCATCGGGCGACTTCCCCACCATGCTGAGCACTGCGCCCATGTTGAAGTGCACCGCTCCCGTCGCTTTCTCCGACCACGATTCGGTGGTGGATTTGCAGCTCGACGACCAGGGCCAGATCGTCGGCTTTAGCATCGTGAGCGCGCCCGGCCAGCAGAACGAAGAACTTCGCCGCGAAGTTGAGAACCACTTGCTGTTCACCGAATTCTGGCCAGCGACGACGTTCGGGCGCGGCGTGGCCGGAACAATTCGCATCTCCTTCCGCAACAATCGTATCGACGTTCGCGGATAAAGCGGCGTGCGATCCAGCCTGGTTCTGACTCTTGCCTGCGCAGCCCTTGCGCCGGCCCAGACCATGAACATGCAGGAGATCGGACAGGCGCTGGGCGTCCGCTGCGACTATTGTCATTCCGCGCCGCGCGGCAGTGGCCAGCCCGAGCCTAAGAAACAGATCGCCCTCGCCATGATGGCCATGACTCGCGATCTCAACGCAAAAGTTCAGGAAGCAACCGGCAAGCCAGCCAATGAGACCACGCGAGTGGAATGCGTTACCTGCCATCGCGGCGTCGCGATTCCCCAGCCTCTATCAGCCATCATTATTCGAACCGTCCGCGAAAAAGGCGGCACTGCCGCGGTAGAGCAATACCGCGATCTGCGCAAACAGTATTACGCTCGTGCCACCTACGATTTCAGCGAAGACGCGCTGCTCGATATGGTCCAGCGCGTGGTGCAGGGCAAGCCCGATGACGCCATCGCGCTGCTCCGCATGAATCTGGAATTCAACCCGCAGTCTGCCAGGACTTACGCGTTGCTCGGATTCGCATACACCCGTAAGGTGGATGACGCCTCAGCCATTGCGAACCTCGAAAAGTCACTCGATCTCGATCCGACTAACGCGATGGTGCGCGGTCAGCTCGAACAGTTAAAGGAATACCAGCGTCGCAGACAGCGGCAGTGAGTCAACCGGCTGCTTCGGAGCCGCCGTTATTGGCATGGGCCTGTGTCAACTTAGTCCAGAGCGCAAGACAAATATAAAAACGCCGATGGCATCCTAAGCAGCGTTGCGGTGTTAGCCCAAGCTTCAAAAGGAAACTGTCTCGCAACAACCATCGGGTGGAACGGCGGAACGCCTTGGAACCGCACCGCGAGCATCGGAAGACAATCCGAATCGTCATAGAAACAAGCTGATAGAAGATGATAGAAGCTAATGTTACAACTACTTACCTTAGTAACGCTCAGCTTCTACTTTAGCTGCCAGGAATGCCATCGTACAAATCCCTGTGCAACCGAGCGAAGCTGAGGTCTAATAATAGCAGGTGGCTCCTCAATCGCGAGTTACAGCCGTGTCACAGACTAATTTCGATCCCCTGGTAGCGGAATGGTTCGGCACCCGGTTCGGCACTCCCACTGAGCCGCAGATTCTGGGATGGCCCGAGATTCGTGCCGGGCATGACGTGCTGATCTCGGCGCCCACCGGTTCCGGCAAGACGTTGGCTGCGTTCCTGATCTGCATCGATCGGCTGGTGCGCGCCGCTCGCGCGGGCGAACTCCCCAATGAGACCGAAGTGGTTTATGTCTCTCCGCTCAAGGCTTTGAGCAACGATGTTCACAAAAACCTTGAACTGCCGCTGGCCGAGATTGCGGAGCTAGCCGCGCGCCGCGGCATCCCTTTTTCGCCGATCCGAACGGCAGTCCGCACCGGCGACACACCGGCTTCCGAGCGCCAGCAGATGAGCAAACAGCGGCCTCATATTCTCGTGACCACGCCCGAATCGCTCTATATTTTGCTGACTGCTGAAAAATCACGCGCGATGCTGGCCACCACGCGCACCGTGATCGTCGATGAAATCCACGCAGTTGCCGATGATAAGCGGGGCTCGCATCTCGCGCTGTCCCTGGCGCGACTCGATGCTCTATGTACAAGTGACGCTCTGGCAGTGAACAAGCCGCAGCGCATCGGCCTCTCAGCTACCGTCAAGCCGATTGAACAGGTTGCGGACTTTCTCTCATCCAACGCTCGAATCGTCAACGTCGGACATCGCCGTGAAATGGGGTTGGCGGTGGAAGTGCCACGGGACGAATTGGGAGCGGTGGCCAGCAACGAAATGTGGGCCGAGATCTATGACCGCCTGGCCGCGCTGATCCTCACTCATCGGACCACGCTGGTTTTCGTAAACACGCGCCGGTTGTCCGAGCGCGTGACCCGGGCACTGTCGGAGCGCTTGGGTGAGAACGTGGTGCTCCCGCATCATGGCAGCCTTTCGCGAGCCTTGCGCCTGAACGCCGAGGCGCGTCTCAAGTGCGGCGAACTGCGAGCCGTGGTGGCGACGGCGTCGCTCGAATTGGGCATCGATATCGGTTCCGTGGATCTGGTGTGTCAGATCGGATCGCCCCGGTCGATCGCCGTCGCGCTGCAGCGCGTGGGACGGTCGGGACATTGGGTGGGCGCAAAGCCCCAGGGCCATTTCTTCAGCACCACGCGCGACGAGCTGATCGAGTGCGCGGCGCTGGTTCACTCCATTCGCTCCGGCCTTTTGGACCGGCTGGAGATTCCTCACGCTCCACTGGATATCCTGGCTCAACAAATAGTTGCCGAATGCGCCGCCCGCGATTGGCAGGAAGAGGATCTCTACGCATTGGTGAGGAGCACTTATTCGTATCGGGACCTGGATAGAAAACATTTCGACGCCATCATCGAAATGCTGTCCGACGGCATCACCACGCAACGCGGACGCAGCGGCGCGTATTTGCATCGCGATCAGGTGAATGGGCGCGTCCGAGGGCGAAGGGGCGCGCGTTTGGCGGCCATCACTTCCGGCGGCGCCATCCCCGATACCGCGAATTATTCGGTGGTTGCCGAGCCGGATGGCAAGCAGGTGGGAACGGTGGACGAAGATTTCGCCGTGGAGAGCCTGGCAGGCGACGTTTTTCTGCTGGGCACAGGATCGTGGCGGATCAAGCGAGTGGAGCCGGGCCGGGTGCGGGTGGAGGATGCGCATGGCGCACCGCCGTCTGTCCCTTTCTGGAATGGAGAAGCGCCCGGCCGAACGTTCGAGCTTTCCGAAGCCGTCGGTAATATTCGCGAGCGGATCGCGGAGCACCCCGATAGCGCTGTTGACTTCCTGATCGAAGAGTGCGGATTGGATGCAGGCGGCGCCAAACAGGCGGTGGCCTATGTGCTGGCCGGCCAGGCTTCGCTTAACGCGTTGCCCACCCAGAAGACGGTGATCGCCGAGCGCTTTTTCGATGAAGGCGGCGGGATGCAGCTAGTGATCCACGCCCCGTTCGGATCGCGCATCAACCGGGCCTGGGGGCTGGCGCTGCGGAAACGCTTCTGCCGGTCGTTCAATTTCGAACTGCAAGCCGCGGCCACCGACAACGGAATCAACATCTCGCTCACCGAGCAGCACGCATTTCCGCTCGAATTGGTCTTCGAATTCCTGAAGCCGCAGACTGTGGCGCACGTACTTACGCAAGCCATGCTCGATGCGCCGATGTTCACCGCGCGCTGGCGTTGGAACGCGTCGCGTGCACTGGCCATCCCGCGCTTCCGTGGCGGCCGCAGAGTTCCGCCACCCATCCAGCGCATGCGCGCCGAGGATTTGCTCGCGTCCGTTTTTCCGGATCAAGTGGCGTGCGCCGAAAACCTCACTGGCGAGATTCGCATTCCCGATCATCCGTTGGTGGAAGAGACCATCGACAATTGCCTGCACGAAGCCATGGATTTGGACGGGCTCACGCGTCTGCTCGAAAATCTCGAATCCGGAGCCATTCGCAAAGTTGCCATCGATAACGCGGAGCCATCGCCTTTTTCGCATGAGATCCTGAACGCCAATCCCTACGCTTATCTGGATGACGCGCCACTAGAAGAGCGGCGCGCACGGGCCGTCCAGTTGCGCCGGACTCTGCGCACGGATCTTTCGGGCGGCGCGGGAATCCTGGATGCGGCAGCCATAGCCACGGTAGCCGCCGAATGCTGGCCCGATGTTCGCGATGCCGATGAACTGCATGATGCTCTGCTCAGTTTGATTACTCTGCCCGCCGGGGGGACCTGGGGTGACGAGTGGGCCGAGTTTTTCATGCAGTTGAATATGACGGGCCGAGCGAGCGTCGTTGTGAGAGGCGGCAAACGCTTCTGGATCGCAACGGAACGCCTGCACTTGGCGAGCGACGTGTTGGCCACCGTGCGCGGCTGGATGGAGTCGCTGGGGCCGGTGACCGTGGCGTCCATGTCCGGTACGCTGGCGTTTCCGTCCGACGAAATCGAAGCTGTGTTGTTGCGGCTTGAATCGGAGGGCCAGGTGATGCGCGGCCGCTTCTCGCCCGATCTCGCGGAAGGCCAGAAGGAATGGTGCAACCGCCGTGTCTTGGCTCGGATTCATCGCCTCACGCTCGGCCAGTTGCGCCGCGAAATCGAGCCGGTGACCGCCGCACAATTTGAGCGCTTTCTGTTTCAATGGCAGCACCTGAATCCGGGCAGCCGCCTGCACGGCGTGGACGGCACGCTGCAGATCGTCAAGCAATTGCAAGGCTACGAAATCTCCGCGGCGGCATGGGAAGCCGAAGTGTTATCGCGGCGTGTGGCCCACTATGAACCCGAGTTTCTGGATGAGCTGTGCCTTTCGGGCGAAGTGATGTGGGCACGTCTGTCACCCCATCCGGCCTTTGAAGCCGCCGAGCCGCGCCGCGTCCGGCCCACGCGCAGCGCGCCCATTGCCATCTTTCTGCGCGAGAGCGCGGATTGGCTGGCAGCGCCCGACCCGGACGCAAAGCCGCCCACGCTCTCGCATCCGGCCCGCGAAGTACTGACCCAAATCGAGCAACGCGGCGCTTCCTTCTTTGCCGACCTGGTCCGGGCCACCGGCCGCCTGGCAAGCGAAGTGGAGGATGGGCTCTGGGAATTGGTGGCCGCGGGCCTGGTGACTGCCGATGGATTCGAAAATCTCAGATCGCTGGTCGATCCCAAGCGCCGGCGCGGAGAAGGGCGGGGAAGGCTGGCTCGTCCCCGGCATGCCGCAGGACGCTGGGCCCTTGTGAGGCATGTTGCGAGCGCAGCAACCAGCGACGCGCGCGCGGTGGCTTTCGCCAATCAACTGCTCGCTCGTTGGGGTGTGCTCTTTCGCGATCTTCTCGCGCGCGAGAGTCTGGCTCCGCCCTGGCGCGATCTGCTGCCGGTACTTCGACGCAAGGAAGCGCAAGGGCGAGATCCGCGGCGGTCGTTTCGTCTCCGGATTCAGCGGCGAACAATTCGCGCGCCCTGAAGCCTTGGATCTGCTGCGCGCCATCCGCCGGTCGGCCTCCGAATCGGATGAGCATCTGGATGTCGCCAATTCTGATCCGTTGAACCTGGCCGGCATCATTCTGCCAGGACCGCGAGTGAGCACGCTGGCCCGCAGTATGCTTGGGCCGCTAGTGGCAAAGTGACAATGCTGCCAGGCGTTCACACGATTGTGAACGCGGCACGCACGAGTGCGCGCCACAGCGCCTGGTCGGTTTCACAACAAGGTCAGTGGATCGACATCGATCACCAGCGCGGTTGCCGGCCATTTTTGTTCCTGTGCAAAACTCTGCAGATCGCGCAGCGTCTGATTCAGTATCCGGCGGTCAGCCGCCTTCAACAAAAGTTGATATCGAAATTCGCTCTTCAGCTTCGGCACCGGAGCCTCCGCCGGACCCAGCACCTTGATTCCTTCGGGCGCCGGATCGAGCATGCGCCCCAACTCAGCGCTCATCGCGAGCGCATCCTCCTGATTCTGGCTTCGTACCAGCACGTTCGCCAGCGCCGCGAACGGCGGATAGCGCATCAGTTTGCGGAATTGAATCTCCTTGGCGTAAAATCCATCGTAATTTTGCTCCGACGCCAGCCGCACGGCGTAATGCTCGGGATTGATGGTTTGGATCAGCACGATTCCAGGCAGGTTGCCGCGCCCGGCGCGCCCCGCAGCCTGCGTCAATAACTGAAAGGTCCGTTCAGCCGCGCGAAAATCCGGCAACCCGAGGCCGATGTCGGCCGAGACAATCCCCACCAGTGTCACGTTGGGAATATCGTGCCCTTTTGCGATCATCTGCGTTCCAACCAGAATGTCGAAAGCGCCGTCGCGAAATCCATGCAGGATGCTTTCGAAGTGCCGCTTGCCGCTCACCGTATCGCGATCCATGCGCGCGATCCGCGCCTCGGGAAAATCGCGATGCAGCTCCTCCTCAACCTTCTCCGAACCCGTCCCGATAAAATTCAAGTACTCGCTGCCGCACTTGGGACAAGCCGAGGGGACCTTCGCCGCATAATTGCAGTAGTGGCACAGCATGCGCCGATCGCGGCGATGATAGGTCAGCGTGACGGCGCAATTGACGCACTCCAGCCGTTCGCCGCATGCCCGGCAGGCCACGAAGCTCGAAAATCCCCGCCGATTGAGAAGCAGCATGGTCTGCTCTCGACTCTTCAAACGTTCGTCGATGGTCTCCACCAGCCGCCGCGAGAACGTCGCCAGCTTGCGCGTCTCTAAAAACTCCTGCCGCATGTCGATCACTTCCACGTCCGGCATCGGCCTCTGCTCGATGCGTTCGGGAAGTTTGATCAGCGTATACTTGCCGCGCTCCGCGTTGTACCGGCTCTCGAGGCTCGGAGTGGCCGAGCCCAGCACTGCCACGGCTCCGGCTTCCCGCGCACGCACGATCGCCACGTCACGTCCGTTATAGCGCGGTGTCTCTTGCTGCTTGTAGCTCGCGTCGTGTTCCTCGTCAATTACCACCAGCCCCAGGTTTTGCACTGGTGCGAACACGCCCGAGCGCGTCCCAACCACCACGGTCGCGATCCCGCTGCGAATCCGGCGCCATTGTTCGGCGCGTTCGGCGTCATGGAAAGCGGAGTGCAGAATCGCCACGCGATCGCCAAAACGATGGAAGAACTGTCCGGCTACCGCCGGTGTCAGCGCGATCTCCGGCACCAGCAGCAGCGCGCTGCGGCCCAGAGCGATGGTGGCGTCAATCGACTTCAGATACACCTCGGTTTTCCCCGAGCCCGTGACGCCCTCGAGCAAAAAGCTGTGAAACCGGCCGGCGCGCAACGCTGTTTCAATTTGCTGATAGGCTTCCAGTTGATGTGGATTGAGCGTGCGCGGTGGAGCCTCACTTGTGAAGACACCGGTGGGAGCCTCCGATTCGAGAGTGATCAGGTTGCGGCGAGCCAGTGAACGCGCGGCTTGGCTTGCGCCCTTCACCGCTGCCTCCAACTGCTCCAGGTTATGCGTGCCGGGGTGCAGCTCCAGGAACGCGTGCAACTCACGCTCGCGCTTGGTCAGCTTTAGGCCCTCTGGCGCCGGGCTGAGAAATGACGCGCGCAGCCTGGTCGCCGATGCCCGCAGTGGATCGCGCTGCGCTTCCAGATCCTCCATCGCGACGAAGCCCTTCTTCTCCAATGAGCGAATCACGCTCAAGGCATTTGGCAGCTTCTTTTGCAGATAAGATGCCGACAGCGGCCGGGCTTCGAGCAATCTCAGAATTTGGAGCGTCGGATCTTCGTCGTTGGCGCCCAGCAGGAGTTGCCGCGCTGTATCGCGGCCAGCGTCGGTGAGCGAATAAAGTTTGGTCTTGCGAACCTCACCACTGAGCGGCGTCATGCTGCGCAGCACTTCGCCCAGCGGAGCGCAATAATACTGCGCGATCCAGCGTCCTAGCGATAGCAACTCCGCGTCCAGAACCGGTTCCTCGTCCACCAGGCGCAAGGCTTCTCGCACCGCGCCCGCCCCCTCCGGCTCATCCGCTCGCAGCGCCAGTACCATGCCGGTGAGTTTGCGCGGGCCAAACGGAACCAGCAGCCGGCAGCCGGGCTGCACCCGATGCTGCATCGTCTCGGGCAGCCGGTAGGTAAACGCCTGATCGAGCGGTACCGGCAGGCTAACATCACAATAAGTCATGAACATCCATCACGAAGCCGAATTGTAGCGCAGGGAGTGCGACTTAAGTACCCCTTTACAAGTGGCAACAAATCTTGCAGAATTGTTCTTACCTTTGGTGCTGGTCGGTTCGCCGGGCCCCACGTAACGGGCAAGTCACAAACGGCGTCCATATAAGTGAAAGTCCGCGACCTGGTTGTCGATAAGGAGATTAGGTCGTCACCATGGATATTGTTGGAGACCGAAAGTTCGTAGAAGTCCCCGGGGAAAAAACCCACGAACTGCCCCCGCTCTTGGTGCGCACCAGCCCCAACGTCAGACGCCTGGATCGCGTAGTTGGCATGGCCAACAACCTGATCGACGCCGAAGACATGATGGCGCCGCCGGCCTTTGACGGCCCCGCGGCTGGTTTCGAGATGGATCGCCGCAAGATGGATCTGGCCATCAACCTCGCAGATCAGTATCTGCGCTTCGTCACGCAATGGCAGTGGGGCGACAGCATTCTCGAGTGGATCCGGCAATGCGAAACTACCTTCGATATGCGGCTGGAACTGCGCAACCTGTTGCGGCCCAATGTTTGGCCTCACGCCGGCCGCTCCAGTTTCGTGATGCTGCTTGAAGACAAGGCCGTGCCGAGCGAAGGCGTCGAGTTCGAAAAGGCGGTCGGAATGCGGCTCACGTTTCGCCAGCCGCCGCCGATTTCCTGCTTCTCGAACCAGTTCCTGTTCTATCTGAACTCAAGCGTGGCGACGACCGCCTTTGAAACCTGGGCGCATCTGAGCCCAGCGCCGCTCTCTTGTCTACCGCCGGAGCGCTTCACCTTCGACATTATCGACATGTCGTAGGAATTCCGCTCCCTTTGGTCACGGCTCAGAAACCGTTCACTGCGCGTGGTCTGCGCGTTAGCAAATCAATTTGCTCGGGCGCTTCGGGCTCCGCCCCACTCGCCACCCCTAGCTCGCGCATCTTCCGTAATGCGGGCACCAGACGCGAATCCCACGATCCAACCGAACTGTTGTAGGCCGCGACGGTCTTTTCGAGCAGCCTTCCGGTAGCTGAGTAATGCTCTTGCACCGCTTGCACGCGCTCGTACATCTCCGACGCTACTCGCCGAATCTCCTCGGCGTTCTCGGCGAGTTGTTCCTGATTCCAGCCGTACGCGATGCCCTTTAACACCGAAATCAGCGTCACCGGCGTCGCGATCACAACTTTCTTCGACAGCGCTTCTTCGATCAAATCCGGCCGGATTTCGAGCGCCGCGCTAAAGAAATGATCGCCAGGCAGGAACAACACCACTAATTCTGGGGCGGGTTGAAACTGGCTCCAATACTGTTTGCTCGATAGCTGCCGGACATGCTCTGAGACCTGCTGCCCATGCCGGACCAGCGCAGCTTTGCGCGACGCCTCATCCTTCGCACTCACTGCGTCCAGATAAGCGGTCAATGGAACCTTCGCATCCACAATCAGCGATCGGTCTCCAGGCAGCCGCACGATCATATCCGGACGGATTCGAACCCCGTCGCCTTCGCGCGTCTCCTGCTCGGAAAAATCGCAATTGTGAACCATGCCGGCCAACTCCGCCACGCGCCGCAGCGTTACTTCTCCCCAACGGCCGCGAGTCTGCGGCGATCGCAGAGCGGTGGACAGCGTGGACGTCTCGCGTGCCAGCGTCTGCAGCTGCTCGCCCAGGCTGCCATAAGCTTTCTCCCGCGCACGCTCCAACTCACGGACGTGAACTTCCAAGCGGCCCAGCGAATCGGCCAGAGGCTGAACCATGCCTCCGACAGCGCCTTCCATCGCGGTCTGTTTCTGCGCCAGGTCTCCCGTCATTTGGGCGCGTGTGGTTTCGAGCGTGGTTCGCGCGGCGTCCAGGAATGCGCTTTGATTGGATCTGAGCGCTGCGTCGGCCAGCGCCTGGAAAGTCTCCTGCATCTTCGCTGCGCCCGATTCGGCGAAGTGCTTCGCCGCCTCCACCCGAGCCAGCTTGGCCCGCATCCACAGTCCGGCAACCAGGCCTCCGGCGAGCACTCCAGCTATAAACGCAAACCAGAACATCACGCCCACCAGGATAGATCATTTTTGTGGGTAAATGTTTGTGTGTAAACTGGGGCAATATAAAATAGAATGATGCGCTACGTCGTCTGTCTTGCTTCGTGTCTCTCTTTGGCCGCAATCCTCTCCGCCGATGATCTGGTGATCACCGAAAAAAACTTCGGTTGCGTGCTCAACCTGCCGAAGGTGAGAAACACGCGGATTCAGAACCCCGATTCCGAAAAGCTCAAGGAAGCTATCCGGATCTTCCGGGACAGTGTGCCCAATGCGGACTATCCCACCGGAACGATTCTGCAGTTGATTCCGACGGAGGCCATGGTGAAGCACGATCGATCGGCCTTTCCCAACACCAACGGATGGGAGTTTTTTGCTTTGAAGGTATCAGCCGATGGCACCGTGATTCAGGAGCGAGGAGATAAAGTGATCAACGCGTCGTTGAAGAAGCCCTGTTTGGGATGCCACTCACCCGCTGCGAAGTTCGATTTCGTATGTGAAAAGGGGCACGGCTGCGCCCCCATTCCGCTCACCGATCAGCGGATTGCCGCTATGCAAGCCGCCGATCCGCGTTGCAAGAAGTAACCGATTTCACGCGACGGATTTCAAGAGAACCACGCGATCCAGGCCGCGCCCACCAGCATGGTCGCAATCGCCAACGGCGCGCCCACGCGAAAATACTCCCAGAAGCCGATCCGAACCCGATCCCGCGCCTGCTGGATCACGATCAGATTCGCCACGGACCCTACTACGGTCAAGTTCCCCGCCAAGGTGGATGCCATCGCCAGCACCAGCCAGGCCCGCTTGGGGTCCGCTAATTGAC
The DNA here is from genome assembly GCA_963781905.1 of Bryobacterales bacterium. Classification (GTDB taxonomy): domain Bacteria; phylum Acidobacteriota; class Terriglobia; order Bryobacterales; family Bryobacteraceae; genus Palsa-89. The sequence goes on along the minus strand of CAWAHZ010000010.1, from coordinate 594,292 downwards.
CGATGAACGGCTTGAACACCAGCACGGCCGGAACGTTGCTCACCAGGTTCGACAACACCGCCGCAAATCCGCTGAGCAGGAATGCGTTGTCCAGGTGCAGCCGTCCGGCCAGCGCGGCGAGATGGGTGTGGAGCGACGTCTTCTCCACACCCGCGATCACGATGAACAGCCCCGCGAACATCACCAGCAGCGGCCAATCGATGCGCTGATAAACCTTCTCGGGCCGCACGCGCCGCGTGATCAACAGCACCGCGCCGGCTACGATGGCCACCTTGGGCACCGGCCAGCCGACGAAAAACATCACGATCATCGCGGCCGCGATCCCGAGCGATTTCCACATCAAGCCGCGATCCACGTGGATGGCGCGCTTCTCCACAACCACTCCTCGGGTCGTCAGAAACTCACGCCGATAACTCAGGAAGACGGCCGCGACAGCCAGCGCCAATCCGGCAACAGCCACCGGCCCCAGCACCGCGAGAAAATGCCGGTAGGGGATGGCCGAAAAACTTCCGATCAGCATGTTCTGGGGATTTCCCGTGATGGTGGCAACGCTTCCAATATTGGCCGCCATCGCCACTGCCAATAAATACGGCACTGGATTGCGCCGCAGCGCCCCGGCCACTTCGAGCACCAGAGGCGTGAGCACCAGGCACATGGTGTCGTTGACGAAGAACGCCGAGAAGACGCCGGACACCGCAACAATCGCGATCAACAGCAGCAGCGGGCTATGCGCGCGTTCCACCACCCGCTCGGCAACTAGCGCGAAGAAGCCCGACAATTCGAGGTTCGCCACCACGATCATCATGCCGAACAGCAGGATGATGGTGTCGAAATTGATGGCGCGATAAGCCTCGTCGAGGGAAAGCGCGTTCACGCCCAGCATGAAGCTGGCGCCGATGATCGCCGCGCCAGTGCGGTCGATACGGAAGCCGGGCAGGCGGCCGATGGCGAGCACCAGGTAGGTGATGGCGAAGATGAAAATCGCGGGCAAGCTAGGCGGGCACCTCAGGCACCGAGGCGGTTGTACCAGTTGAAAATCACTTCGCTGAAGAAACCCACGGCCAATGCCGAAACTCCGAGAAAACTCCCAAAGGGCAGCTCATAAGTGGACGCATCCTTGCCGGTGAACCAGGTGTAGCCGAGGCCCACCACAACGCCCAGCAGAGATCCCACCAGCAAAGTGAGCAGCGCGCCTTGGATCCCAAGAAATGCTCCGATCATGGCGCCCATCTTCACGTCGCCCAATCCCAAGCCTTCGCGCTTGCGGACCTTCTCATACATGGCGCGCACCGCCCACAACGCACCCGAGCAAATGGCCGCCGCCATCACCGAATCGCAGATAGAGACCAGCCATTGCTGCTTGGAACCATAGAAAATCAGCAGCAGGATTCCTCCGCTCACCGGAACGAACGCCGCGAAGATCACTCCCAGCGCGGTTCCTCCCAGCGTGAATTCGTCTGGGAGAATGCGCTCCTCGAGATCGGAAAATACCAGCGCGATCATGATGGCGCCGAAAACGGCGAACTTGACGGCAGCCAGTTTGGTTCCCAGGAACCAGAACGCGCCAAAGAAAACCACGCTGGTGAGTAGTTCCACCACTGGATAGCGCGGCGAAATGCGATGCCCGCAGCGGCGGCAGCGCCCGGCCAGCATGGCATAGCTAAGGAGCGGGATGTTATCGAACCACGCGATGGTCTGATTGCATTCCGGACAAAACGATCGCGGCTTCACCACCGACAGATCGCGCGGCATGCGATAGATGCAGACATTCAGGAAACTGCCGATGAGCAGGCCAAATAAGGCCGCTACTAGAGCTTCGATCATCTCCTTGGACTCATATTCTTAGCTTTCGCATATTTTAGAAAATTGTACAGCGCGGCCATGTGCGCAATCGCGAGACCTTCCATGCCATCCAGAAAGCCGCGCCGCATCACATAGGTCTTGAAGAATGTCCAGGCCGGATTTACCGCCAGCTGCGTCCATCCCACGGGCGTCTTTTGTTCCACCAACTGCTCGGCGGCGAGCGTAGTGTAACGGTCCATGGTCTTCAAATGTTCGGACAGCGAGCTGCACGTGAAGTGCAGGATGTTGGATTTGAGATGGCCCACATTGCCGCCCACCACCACGGATTCGTGGACGTATTCGCCCACCCATTGAGCCTTCCCCCGGTGGAACAGCCGAACCTTGCGATCCGGATACCAGCCCGAGTGCAGAATCCAGCGGCCCAGGTACTGCGCCAGCCGCGGCATGGTGTACGCATCGAACTCGGGCCCGTTCTTCTTGATCTGCCAGATCTCGCCTTCGAGCGCCTCACTCAATGCTTCGTCGGCATCCAGCGACAGGACCCAATCGTACTCGCACTGGCTGGAGGCGTAGTTCTTTTGCCCCGCGTAGCCGCGCCAGTTGCTGTCGATCACGCGCGCGCCCAGCTTGGTGGCCAGCTCCACGGTGCGATCGGTGGATCCGCTATCCACCACCACCACTTCATCGCAACAGCGCAGGCTCTCCAAGCGCTCGCGGAATGTTGCGCTCTTCATTGTAGGTGATGATCGCAGCCGAAATTTTCATTCAGGGGACTGATGATAGTGTAGCGTGGGCCACGCGCTACGAACTCTGATCGCCACTCGCGTCCTTGGGCTTCACCGTAGACCGCACCACCATGAAGCGGCTGAGCGTGTCGAACCAAAACGGCGCGCCGAGCGAAATGGCCGCTGCTGTGATCAGCCAGCCCAGCCAGTGGAAACCAATCAGATAACCCAGCCAGACACCAGGCTCCTGACAGGCTTTCTGTGTGCCGCAATCGCTGGGCTTGATGAAGAACCGCGGGAGCACCCTTTCCGGTTGCACTGCAGGTTTCGTATCCGGCTGCCATCCGATGCCGATATCGAGCGATTGCAAGCTGGCCATCGCGTTCGAGACCTGGGTCTTGACGTCTACGTTTTGTGGGAGCGGCTGTCCGGTTGCTTGTCCCGCGGCCGCAACCACCGCAGCCAGCGCCTTACTATGAGCCAGCGTGCTCAGCACCTGAATGGAATCGGCATTCACGCCAATGGTTATGCCCAGCCCGATGCCAAACAGGATGAATTGCGTCCGGTGTTTGTACCATCCCGACGCCCGGTCCATGGTGCTGTTGAACCAGCCTTCGATATTCGCGCGCGCCTGCTCCGCGTCGCCCTGGGCCGCGTTCATCAGCAAGGTGACTGATTTCTTGAGACCCTCGGGAAGATTCACGGTCGCGGCAGTAGCCGGGCTCCCTGCTGGCGTAGGATCCGGAAACATGAGGTCCATCAATGCGAGCGAGAAATTTCGCGCCGGGATGTAATTCGGCAGCCGGTTCTCGTTACGAAAAAGGTTACGGATCAGCGGGTGCAAGTAAAATTCCCGCGTAATGCCGGTTCGAATGGAGCTGGTCCAGGGCCAAAACGACCGGAACCAGCTGTGTTGATTCGGGTCGCTCAGCAGCATGCGGATTCCCGCTTCCAGATCGTTGGCCCGGTTGCGAAGCAGCGATTCCAGCCCCTCGTTCAGCGATGAACAGATGAGGCTGAGCAACAAATAAATGAAGCTCAGGCCAATTGCCACGTCCAGCAGCGGAAAGCTCGGCATAATGGAGCATTCTATACCCGCTTCCCGCCGGCGACAATACTCGGCGAAATGCGCCGGCATTTTCACCATCTCTCGCCGTTTTGCTATGCGCTATTGTTCCGATTACGGCGTTTGCAGCCGAAAATGGATACGAGATTATCGACGATGGCGCATCAATCCCTGCGATCCAGTGCGATCACAGCGACTACCGCGGCGTTCTCGCGGGGATCGACGGCATTACAGGGAAGAAGGTTGTCGATTCGGAAGCCTTGACCGTCAAGAACTGACCAACCGGAAGCGCGTGCGATACGGGGCGCTCGACGGCGCGGCTACCCGCGTAGAATTCGATCGCCTCCCGGGTGTCTGTGATTGGATTCGGAGGGTCAGAGATTGTTTCATCCGCTCCCAAGCGCAATGGCAAGGCCTATGGAGCGGAGAGTGCCGGCCAGAGAATTTTAGCGCCGACTGCGCCTCGCAGCGCGGATAGTGGCCATGATCCCGAGCCCGGATGCGAGAAATAGGAAAGCGGACGGCTCCGGCGTGGCCGCAATCGGCGTGGCCCCAATGGTGACTGGTTGCGGGCTGAAAGATAGCAGCCCCGCGGTAAAAGCGTCGTCAGGATTGTCAATAATCGCTAGCGGTGTGTTCGGCGGAACCGCGTACTGCAATCCCCATCCGGCGGTGGTATCCAGGATCTCGAAATAGCCAAGATCACCGGCGTTGGAGGGAGGGGTGTCGAAATTGAACTGCAACAGGTTCGCCGTTGCCGTGGTAGCCGTTCCAGTCATCGTAATGCTCGAGTTTCCCGGATTGATGGTGAACGAATCGCCGATGCCATCGGACAACAGCAAGTTCCAAGTGACGAAGTCGCCCGAGTCAAGCGTGCCGATGGTGCCGTTGGTTTCAATGCTTCCGGTGGCGGTCCCTCCATCTATCCCAAAGCCGGTGTCATCCACGTCATAAATTATGTCGGCGCGGACGAGACCTGCTCCGAAGACCGGCGCGATTACGCAAATCAATAAGCGTCCAATTAGCGGTAGCCTCATTGAATGATCTCTCCTCAAGTTTCCTCACAATTTGTAACCCTAGGCGCAGATTATACACCGGCAGGCTCGCTCCCGAGGAAATAGTAAATGAAATTGATAGTCCTAGTACTCCAACTGACTAACCGTGGGGTACATGGCGGGTAGAAGCACGAAAACATGCCGGGACGGGATGTAAACAATGAAGCTACTCTCCCGCCCGGCGAAGAGATCTCGTTAACAAGTAAAGCATCCTCAGGTGGCTCGGATCTGTTCAAAAGTGCTCAATTTCGCTCCTCTTGACGATTGGAAAAAGTCTTCCTTCACAGCGCCGCCCGCTGTTGATCTCAGCACTGCAAGCGACTGATTCCACTCATAGAATACTTATTCAGAAAGTTCAGCAACGCAACGCGTGACACTACCCGTAGCTGAACGCCATTTGACAACCCAGCTCCCAATGTGTAATTATTCATTAGAGTGAATAAACATTCAATCGCGCGAAGGGAGTCCCACCAAGCCATGTCGTCTCTGGGAACGCTCAAACCAGTTAAGAGAATGCCAGCTCCCAAAACGCTTCCCAAGATCGCCGCCCCTGACTTTACCCGCGATCTCGATATCTCTCAGGATGAGTTGCTTGCACTTCTGGATCTCACTCAACAGTTGAAGGCGAATCCCGGCCGTTTTTCCAAGGCTCTCGCCGGCCGGTATCTCACGCTGCTCTTCGAAAAGCCCTCCCTGCGCACCCGTATGACCTTTGAGCTGGCCGCCAAGCAACTGGGTGGCGACGCTGTTCTGAGCACCGGTCCCATCGGCGACCGTGAACCGCTGAAGGATGTCGCCCGCAATCTGGACCGCTGGACCAACGCCATCGTGGCCCGCGTTTTTTCGCAAAACACCATCGACGATCTGGCGCACTGGTCGAGCGTCCCGGTGATCAACGCGTTGAGCGACCGCTTTCATCCTTGTCAGGCTCTGGCCGATGTGTTCACGCTGCAGGAGCGTTTCGGCGACCTGCGCGGTCTCAAGCTGGCCTTCGTCGGCGATGGAAACAATGTCGCGAATTCGTTGATGCTTTCCGCGCTGCGCCTCGGCATGAGCTTTTCACTTGCGACGCCGGTGGGGTATGAGCCGGATGCTGAGATGGTGGCGCAGGCCGAGGCGCTGGCTGCGGTGGCCGGCGGACAGCTCGTTGTCACGAACGATCCCGTTGAGGCTGTGGATGACGCGCAAGCGGTCTATACCGACGTATGGACCAGCATGGGCCAGGAAGCTGAAAAGGCCAAGCGCCTGGCCGACTTCGCTCCCTATCAAGTGAATGCGGCCTTGTTCGAACAGGCTGCTCCGGAAGCCATTTTTCTGCATTGCCTGCCCGCCAAGCGCGGCGAAGAAGTAGTGGACGAAGTGATCGAGTGCTCGCAATCGGCGGTCTTCGATCAAGCGGAGAATCGCCTGCATGTGCAGAAGGCGTTGCTTTTAATGTTGCTGGGGTAATTCCAATCCCTAATCCCCAACCCCCAATCCCAATTCACATGAAACCCAAAAAGGTAGCGCTCGCCTACTCAGGCGGCCTCGACACATCCATCATCATTCCCTGGCTCAAGGAGAATTACCAGTGCGAAGTGGTCGCCGTGTGCGGCGATATCGGCCAGGGCGAAGACGAGTTGAAGGGCCTGGAAGAAAAGGCGCTCAAGACCGGCGCGTCCGAAGTCCATGTGGCCGACATGCGCGAAGAGTTCGTCACCCAATATTTGTGGCGCCTGGTGCGCGCGGGCGGTATTTATGAAGACAAGTATTTGCTCGGCACCTCCATCGCGCGCCCTTTGCTCGCCAAGCGGCAAGTGGAAGTTGCGCTCGCCACCGGATGCGATGCCTTGGCGCACGGCTGCACGGGGAAGGGAAACGACCAGGTTCGTTTTGAGCTGACCTACAAGGCGCTGGCGCCGCACCTCACCGTGATCGCGCCCTGGCGCGAGTGGAATATTGTGTCGCGCGAAGACGCCATCGAATACGCGGCCAAACACAACGTGCCCATCTCGCAGACCACCACTAAGATCTACAGCCGCGATCGCAACATCTGGCACATTTCGCACGAAGGCGGAGCGCTCGAAGATCCAGCCAATGCTGCGCCGGACGAAATCTGGATGCTCACCAAGAGCCCGCGTGAAGCGCCCGACAAGCCGGTGGATGTGACCATCGGTTTTGAGAAGGGTACGCCGGTTTCGGTGAATGGCCAGCGTGGATCGGCCGTCAGTTTGCTCGAAACGCTCAACAAAATCGGCGGCGAGCACGGCATCGGCCGCATCGATCTGGTGGAGAACCGCTTCGTCGGCATGAAATCGCGCGGATGCTATGAGACGCCCGGCGGCGCGCTGATCCTGTATGCGCATCGTGAGCTGGAATCGCTTACGCTCGATCGCGGCACGCTGCACTACAAACAAAAGCTGGCGCTCGATTACGCGGAAATGGTCTATAACGGTCTGTGGTTTGTGCCTTTGCGCGAGGCGCTGGACGCGTTTTTCGAAAAGACCAGTGAAACCACGACGGGCGAAGTCACGCTGCGGCTGTACAAAGGCAATATCGAGCCGGTGAGCCGCAAGTCGCCGTATTCGCTCTATTCGCTCAAAGTGGCGAGCTTCACCATGGGCGCCGAGTACGATCAGAAGGACGCGCGCGGATTCATCAACCTGATTGGCCTGCCGATCGTGGTGCGGGCCGAAATTGCCGCGGCCGCGAAGCACTCCTAGGGTCGCCATGGCCGACAAACTTTGGGGCGGACGCTTTGCCAGCGGTCCGTCGGAAGTCTTCGAACGCTTCTCCGGCTCGCTCCATTTCGATAAGAAGCTTCTGGACGCCGATTGCCGCGGATCCGAAGCCTTCGCGCGTGCGCTGGAGCGCGCGGGCATCTTAACTTCCGCCGAACGCGATCAATTGATCGCGGCTTTCGAGGAGATTCGAACCGCGGCGGCCGACGCCAGGTTCCTGGAAGGCGCGACGGACGAAGACGTCCACACCTTCGTCATCCGCAAACTCAAGGGTCATGTTGGAAGCCTATCTGACAAGATCCACACCGGCCGCAGCCGGAATGAACAGGTTTCGCTCGACATGCGGCTGTGGCTGCGCGAGCAAATCGACACCGATCTCGATCTTCTCGTGAATCTGATGTCGGCGCTGGTTGCGATGGCTCGCAGATATCCGCTGGCCATTGTGCCCGGATACACGCATCTGCGGCGCGCGCAGGCGGTGCCGTGGGCGCACTATTTATTGGCCTATTTTGAAATGCTCGCGCGCGATCTGGAGCGGTTACAGCAGGCGCGTGCGCGCGTGGACGTCATGCCGCTCGGCTCAGGCGCACTGGCCGGCAGCGGTTTTCCTTTCGATCGCGAACAAATCGCGGCCGACCTGGGTTTCGCCGGCATCACGCGCAACAGCATGGACGTTTCGGGTGACCGCGATTTCGCGCTGGATTTTCTGTACGCCGCGTCGGTCAGCATGCTGCATTTGAGCCGCCTGGCCGAGGATTGGATTCTCTATTCGAGCGAAGAGTTCGGGTGGCTGGAATTGGGGGATGGTGTCACCAGCGGCTCCAGCCTGATGCCGCAGAAGAAGAATCCCGATTCGCTCGAGCTGATCCGCGGCAAGAGCGGCCGTGTGTTCGGCGATTTCACGTCGCTGTTTACCACCATGAAGGGCCTTCCCATGACGTACAATCGCGACATGCAGGAGGATAAGGAGCCGCTCTTCGACGCCGCCGCGCAATTATCGGGCGCGCTGGAGATGATGGCTGTCGTGGTCGAAACCACCGACCTTCGCGCGAGCGCGCCGCTCGAAGCGGCTAAAGAAAGCTGGGTGGTGGCCACCGATCTGGCCGAAGCGCTGGCGCGCGCCGGAACGCCGTTTCATCGCGCTCACCAGTTGGTGGGCAAGCTGGTGCTTGAAAGCATCCAGCAAGGGAAGCACCCCAACGATTGGACCGCCGATCAGCTCAGCGCTTTCGCTCCCGAATTTACACCCGACATGGCTCGGCTGGTTCTAAACCCCGCCGAAGGAATGAAAACGCGCGAGCTTCCGGGCGGCGCCGGACCCGCAGCCGTCGCACGGGCCCTGGATGATGCGGAGACGCGGCTCCGCAACTGGAAATGAACAAGGCTTTTCGGCAAGGTCAAATCCTGAAGCTCATCCGTACCAAGCCGATCCTCACGCAGGACGATCTGGCGCGGGAGCTGAAGCTGAGCCAAGGTATCGACACCACGCAGGTGACGCTGTCGCGCGACATCCGCGATCTCGGGCTCTTGAAGACGCCCGAAGGCTATCGCCAGGTGGAGTCTGCGCCGCCCCGGCTGAGCGTCGAGACCATAGCCGCCGAGCTATTGCAGGATGTTCGCGTGGCGCAGAATCTCATCGTTCTGCGCACTTCACCGGGCAACGCCAATGCTCTCGCCGTGGCTCTGGACAAAGCGGACTGGCCTGAGATCGTCGGGACCATCGCCGGCGATGACACGGTGCTGATTGTCGCGCCCGACACCGCAACGGCGGATAAGCTGCGCAAGAAGCTGCTGGGCTTTATTTAGCGCTAAACAGCAGCCAGACCGCCGCGCCGATTGCGGCCGGCACCAGGAATTCAGCCCAATCCTGCCACACACTGGCCCACGCGATCGGCTTGCGCTCGGGGCGCGGCGCGTCTTCACGCAGCGAAGTGGACAGTTTCGAGCGCAGGTTGGAAGGCAATCCGCGAATGGCTCGCACGATCTCTTCCTTGCCTTTGCGATCGGCGATCAGGATGGTGGCGGAGTTGATGCCATTGGTGGACTGCTCCAGCTTCTTGCGCAGCGAAGGCGGAACGTCCGCAACGGAGCGGTAAACTTCCGTCTTGTTTCCGACGGAAATGAAAATCGTCGAACTCTTCAACGTGACGCGGGACATACGGCGTTCCTTCTCCTGTTCAGGGAGAGACTTCTTCTGGCAGCTTGGACCGGGCTGCCCCGGGAATCTCATTCCCGGCATGTTCCAATATAACCTGAATGAACCCCAGCGCGGCTTTGGATAGCGCTTTATCTTTTCGATAGATCAAACCCACCTTGCGAATCAGGGGCTCCGGCCCGAGCGAAACGGCCGACAACTTCCCGGCCGCGATCTCCTCGTGGCAATTGGAGGCGGCCAGGAAGGAACAGCCCAGCCCGGCCATTACGAAGCGCTTGATCATTTCGGTGGAGTCCAGCTCCATGGAGATATGGATTTGATCTTCCACCGGCTCGAGCCACGAGTTTAAGCGGATACGGGTGGTGCCGGATTTGGGCAGCAGCAGCGGCTGATCCATCAAATCGCGCGCCGTCACGTAGCGCTTACCCGCCAGGGGATGTCTTCCCGGTAAAAGCAGAATAATCTCATCGGAGTGGATGCGCGCCACTTGCAACTTTTTTTCCTGCACCGGCAGCTGTGTGATGCCGAAATCCGCCAGGTTTTCGAGCACCGCCTCCACCACCCGGGATCCGTAGGCGCGGTCCACCGAAAGTTGGACGTTCGGGAACTTCTTTTTATACTCGGAAAACACCGAAGGCAGCACGTAGATGCAGGTGGCTTCGTTGGCCGCGATCACCAATTCACCGCGCGGCACCCGGTCCAGCTCGTTGATGGTGTCCTGCGCGCGGCGGCGCAGATCCAGGATCTGCTCGGCGTATTCAGCGAAGATCTTGCCGGCCGTGGTGAGCGAAATCTTGGTTCCCAGACGCTCGAACAGCGTGGTATTCAGCTCCTGCTCCAGTTGCCGGACTTGCGCGCTGATGGCGGGCTGCGTGCGATAGCAGGTCTGTGCCGCCTTGGAGAAGCTCTTCAGGCGGACAATCTCAAGAAACGTATGGAGCTGATCCAAATCCATGATCGATCCAAATGACTACGCTCGACGGGGCAGCGCTAACCCAGTCCCGAGGGGAGTGACTCAATTGTATCAGGAGGGCACCGTGTTGCTGCGTACTTAGGCTAAAACCTAAGGTCTTTCGCGGCTGGTAGGAGTGGTGTTCTCCGCTTAGCATGAGATGAGGGGGAATTCGATGCGACCCGTATTTGTTGTAGCTTTACTTGGGACAGCTTTGTCCACAAATCCCGTAGCAGCCCAGAGTTCAACGGACAAAACGTCTTCCGACGAGGCGGAGCAGAGAGATGCGGAGACCCATTCGAGACCTCCCGGGTGGCTCTTTGAAAACGGCCCGGAGCCCAAAAGCGCGGCAGCCAGACGAGAGGCGCTAGCCCGCCGTGACCGGGCTAAAACGGCCCCCTCCGCTGAGTCCGCTGGGTCCACTGAGCCTGCAACGCCGCGCCCGGCCTCGCCGCCGCCCGCACGGCTAGTCCCGACAGTACAAGCGGTTCCCCCAGGCCCTCCCCAGAAGAACCTCACCGGCGCGGAGTTCAGCCAGATCCGCGTTGGTTCCTCCGAGAAGGAAGTTCTCACAGTGTTGGGCCCTGCATCGTCGAAGGTGGTGGTGCCCGATGACGACGGGCATATGCGCGAGACCCTGCAGTACTGGGTGAAAGGTGTTCCGATGGGAACGGTTCGGCTGGACAACGGCCACGTGGTTCAAATCGAGACCAAACAGAAGTAAACTGTTTGGTCTCGCTGACTTCAGCTTCTTAGTGGCTCAATCGCAGGATCTGGGACGAGATCGCCAGGAACGCCTGGCCAAGCTGCGAGGACGTAGGCGCGTAGATGAACTGGCCCTGTGGCTGGTTGGGATAGTTGATGCAAGTGGGCTCGGTGGAGCAGGCCGGATACACGGCTGGGTTATTGAACTGATCGCCACTTGCGTCGTTCGCCATCCGTTGGAGCAAGACGGGATCCGGAGGATTTCCGTGATTGCCGCCTAGCCCGATCGTAAAGACGTAGGCCGGCAGCGTTGCGTTATTGCGGATGTTGTAGGCCGAATTGTCGGTGGCGTTCAAAGCCGCTGCGTGGGTATTCGGCCAATCCGTGCTCGCGGTTCCAGTCAGGTTAGCTCGTTCCGCCGGTGAGACTGAGTGATTGATATTCGTTGCTCGGCGCAATCTGATTTCCGAAGACATCCTGGCTCGGAAGCCAGTTGAAATCGTTATTGTAATTGTTGAAATTGCAGCCGGGCGCGGTTCCCGACCCGCTGGTGTCGACGTGATGCTATTGCCAGTGCCAGCGGTATCGGTGGTTTGCTGGGGGTTGAACAGGACGGTCAAGTAGTACGGCGGTCCCTGCGACGGGTCGGCGCTATAAACTCCGCCGATCGCGCCGGCTGGGACGTTGGACATGAATCCCGTGCCGCCCGTATTCATGGAGATGGACGGGATCCACTGCCGAGCTGATGTCGTGGAGTGCCAGCCGCCCTGGTTGCCAGGTTTTGTTATTTGCATCCTCACAGCCGCTGGCGGTGTTCAGCGCCAAGGTGCTGGTGGTACCAGGCGTCTGATAGAAGTTGTAGACCAGCGTATTCGGTAATCCGTCCGTTTCGAGCATGATCAGGTTCATCGCACCGGGCTCGGCAATCTTGTAAAGTTCGTTGTAGGCCATGGACATTGCCGCGGCGTGCCAGTACCACCCGCACAAGTGATGTTGTCGATGGCCCCCATGCCGGAGCCGGAAGAGTTGGTGTAGCCCAGCAGGGTCTGAAAATTGGTGGTTGGCTTGGAATCCAGGTAATAACCATCGCTAAACGTGAGCATGCCGATCTGATCGCGCCCCGCCGCGAAAGCCCCGGTAAAGTTCTTGGCCGCGATGATCATGGCGGCGCAAGGAGTGCCATCGTTTGCTCCTGGAGCAGGGTTGAGCTAGCGGTCACCGCCATTGACGGAACACATCGATCCGGAACGGTCCAGCACCAGCATGGCGACCAGGTCCTTGCGCGAAGCTTGGCCGGTAACGCTGAGCGTGGTGGAGGTGAACCCCACATATCGCATGAACCAGGCCGGAACGTTGGTGGTGGCGGTGACCGTGACTTGGCGGAGATTGGCGTTGCTGGGCGAGTTGATCACCGTCACAGTGCCGGTATTCATTACCGTGCTGTTGGTGGTCCAGTTTCCCGGCGGAAAATTCGCATAGAACCAATTCACCGCATTTTGCTGGGCCGCCGAAGCCTGTTCGGTGGTGCTTTGTCCCAGGTTCAGGGCGCGCGCCGCCGCCAGCGCCGCACCGTCCACCGCCGCTTGCAGCCGCGCTTTGGCCGAGTAAAGAATTCCCAGATCGATAAACAGGCCGAGCATCGGGATAACCACCCACACCAACGCCGCAACGGCGATAAACAGAGAAACGCCTTTTTCACGATGGTTATTATGTTGGCGGATTCGCACGAACATGTCCTCCTGAAAAGAAATACCGGCTAGAAGAAATACCGGGCGTAGACGCCGTTGCCGGATAAGCTGCCGACGCTTAAGTCCGGGGACTGGAAATAAGTCTCGACAATATAGACTGACTTGCCCGTCGGTGAGCGCCGTCGCAGTGCCACCCGTCACCTCGGCGCTCGATTGCCACAGGCTTTGCATGTTGGTCTGCGCCGTGCCAGCCAGCGACGCGCGCGAATCGGTGATGTAGTTTTGCACCACTCCCGAGTCGTTCAGGATCGCCGATGGACACTGCCCTACGCTGACGGTGCCGGAATTGGCCAGCGTGCCGTTGCCAAATTGAAGCTGCTGGGTGAAGACAAAGCTGTTCTGATTTGTGCAGTTGGACGCTCCCACCGCCACGCAGTTGGCGGACGTCGTGCCTCCGATCCACATGATCTGCGTCACCGTAACCACCCCATTGCCGGCGTTGCCGGTATTGGATTGCTCGTTGCCCGATGGTCGCCGGAGAACGCGGAGATTTGCAAACCAAGCCCTGCGCCAGCCGCTGGGCCTCCTGCTGCATCGGGTAGGTGGAAAAGTCCGCTGCCGTGGATGTACATGTCGTCCAAGTCCCGGCACACCTGATTGCATTGAATGCTGCGGATCAGGTTCATCCCAACCACGAAAGCTCCCAGGAACATAGGAACGAGCAGTACGGCCACCAAGGCAAACTCGAAAATCTCCTGGCCACTCTGGGTCCGTCGTCTTCGCGCCGTTGCTCCGCTTCGCCTCGCAGTTGCCATATTTATTCCGTCACCGAGTTCACGCCCGCCGGAAAACCTCCGAGGATGTCGGACGAGTAGATATTAAGAGTGATAGGGGTTGAATTGCGGAAAAATGGAACGCCGCCGCCATAACTGCCGCTGAGCGGCGCGATCCATGACCAGGAGACGCCTTGTACCGATACCTCAACGATATTGCCCGGGACATTCCCGCCCGACGCAATGGGCGTAGTCAAATTGCTTGTCGAGTAATACTTGACAAAAATGTCCTGCGGATTGTCCGTGGTACTGACGATTCCCATCGCATATTGCTGGACAATGCTCTCGATCGAAGCGTCCTGGCCGTCACCGGTCACGGTCTGAAAAGTGATCGCGTAGCGGCAGCCCTCCCGGACCGCGTTCTGCAAAGTGGCCCACCGAAACAACAGCAAGCCGAAGTCGACGAAGGCGAAGATCAGCGCAAACGTTGGCAGGATGGTAAAGGCACCCTCGAGAAGAGCGTTGCCGGATCGCCGGCGGTTTCGCGCGCTGAGAGGTTTTCGCTCCGCTTGTTTTGCAGAATCAACCACTTGACCATCCAGGCCGGGTATGGCCTCACGTTCGAGGGAGCTGTGATCACCCAACATATCGGTTATCCATCGGTGGCTTGGCCGATTTCCTTTAGGGCTGGGGGGCGGAGCGACGCAAAAATTGCGTGGGTGTGCCGCGCCGGCCATTGACCGGCGAGTTAGCAGTAGTGCCGCGCCTACGTTTGGACTACGGTAAATCTCTTACTGGATGTGTTTACTGACTGGATGCGTTACTGAGGCGGCAGCGCGCCCGATACAAAGAATGTGGTCCATTGCGGCGCATGTCCGCGGCCACCAGCCGAAGGACGCATGACACGAAATGCAACCGGGTCACCCGGTTTCATGGTTCCCTGGATTCTCCGAACGTCGTCCACGCTGGTCACCGGCTGCCGGTTGATGGACAGAATCACGTCCTTTTCCATCAGGCCGATGTCCTCGGCGAAAGAGTCTGTATCGACGCTTTGCACCAACAGGCCGCCCTTGGCATCCAGTTCCATGGAGCTCCGCTCGGCGTCGGTGAGTGCGTGCAGCTTGATGCCGAACTTGTATTGCTGGCCCTCCTCCACTTTGGCCGGCCCCTCGGCCTGTGGCTCACGCAGCTCCGCGAATTCGGGGCGATCCTTAAAGACCTCCGCCCGGTCCATCACCGTGATGGCGAAATCCATATGCTTGCCGTCGCGATCGACGGTCACGTTGATGCTCGAATTGATGGGAGTTTCCGAAACCCGCGAAACCAGATCTTCGCCATTCTTGACCGATTTTCCGCTCATGGCGATGATGATGTCGTCGGCTTTCAAGCCGGCTTTGTCGGCCGGCCCGCCCTTTTGTACTTTGCTGATCAACACGCCCGAGCTGGTGCCCAGCGCCTTGAACAGCTCCGGCTTGTCGTCGGCCTTGGACCATTCGATTCCAATGGACCCGCGCGTCACCCGCCCGGTTCGAATAATGTCGTTATAAACCCGCGCCACCATGTTAATGGGCAGCGCAAATCCGATGCCCTGATAACCTCCGCTTTGCGTCGCGATCATGGTGTTGACGCCGATCACTTCGCCGCGGATATTGAGCAGCGGGCCGCCGCTATTGCCCGGATTGATGGCCGCGTCGGTTTGGATGAAGCGCTGCAACTGGAGCGCGCCGCCGATGTCGCGGCCCAGGGCGCTCACGATTCCCGCCGTCACCGAGGCCTCCAGCCCGAACGGCGACCCAATGGCCACCGCCCAATCGCCCACCTGCACTGCGTCCGAATTGCCGATATTCACCGGCACCAGCGGGCTTCTGGGATCGATTTTGATCACCGCCAGGTCAGTTTCCGGATCAATACCCACCACTCGCGCGCGATACTCGGTGGGGTCGTCACCATGCAGCTTCACTTTGATGTGATCCACTTTGGCGATCACATGATGATTGGTGATGATGTAACCGTTCTTGTCGACTACGAACCCGGTGCCGGACTGCTCCTGCTTGAAGGCTCTCTGCGGCACATCGCCGCCCGAGGGGCCGTTGCGGAAAAATTTCTTAAACAGGTCCAGGCCACCGTCGCCGTTGCCGTTTCCTTTGTCGTCGCCGTCACCCGGCTCGGCTTCCTCTTGTTGGCCCCGGCCGTGCGGATTCTCGGTCACCTTCGGCGTGTAGTCGGCAGTGATGTAAACCACCGACGGCTCCAGCCTTTTGGCGAGCTTGGTGAATTCGTTGCCCAGTTGCACCGCGCTCGGCACCACCAGTGGCGAAGCATCCGGCGCCGCGGCCTGCGGGCGCGCGGCGTGCACGCCGGTGTTGACAAGCGTCCCGATGACGATCCCGATCGCGAGTGTAACGAGCAGGAGACTCAAAGACAGCAGCTTCTGCTGTCGCATCACCTTAAACCACCGCATGGCCTTGGTATCGCCTTTCTCTTGCTTGACGCAAAGCTGGGCTTGACGAAAAGCCGGGCTTGACGAGAAGCTGGTTCAACTTACCCTTGTACTCACTATATCTTGAATCGGCAGAAAACGCGCGAGTACTTAGCTTAAGACGTTCCGGCGGCAGTTAGGTTGCCGCTTTGCACTCCGGACAGTTGCAGATCTTACGCAAATGGTCGAACGAATAGATCCCCGTATTATGCCCGTCGTTCCAATCGATCCGGATGGCATAGTGCCCCACCGCCTCCACATTCAACATCTTGAGCGTGGGTGTAAACATTTGAAAAGGGCCGGCCTGGGGCGCCGAATGATTGGTCTTCTGGGGCTCCGTGCCGTGCGCGCCGGTGCAACTGGCGCACGGGCATTCATCGCGCAAATATCCGAGCGCGTAGTGGCTGTGGTGCCCGTCTTTCCAATCGATCTGGATGCCTTTCGATTTCGAAATGGCGATGTGTTCCGGTTCCGCTTGTGTCTCGATCATTGTGTCCCGTCATTACTGTGTGCGCTCCACGTCGCGCACGCCTGAGATGCGCCGGATCCCGGCCGCCACCCGCTCCAGTTGCTTCTTATCGCGCACCTCCACCGTCATGTCGATGATGGCCCCGTCGCCGCGCTTGTCGTCAGAACTGGCTTCCAGGCTGCGGATATTGCTCTGCTCGGCCGCCAGGACAGAAGTGAGCTGGTTCAGCATCCCCGGCCGGTCGTCGGTATGCACCACCACGCGCACTGGAAATGTTTCGGTGGCCGCGCGCGCCCATTCCACGTCGATCTTGCGCTCCACCTCGTACATCAGGTTCTGAACGTTGGTGCAGTTCTTGGAATGCACCGCGATGCCTTTGCCGCGCGTCACGTATCCCACGATGGCTTCGCCCCGGATGGGGTTGCAGCATTTGGCGCGATACACCAGCAGATCGTCGACGCCCTTCACCTTGATGACCAGGTCGCCTGGGTCGCCCTGAGCACCCCCGGGCGCGCCAGGTACGGATGGCGCAGGCGCCGGTTTGGGCGCTTCCACCGCCGGCTCCCCCACCGCGTCCGGCGCCAGGTTCTGCAGCACTTGCCGCGCGGAAAACCTGCCGTAGCCGAGCGCCGCGTGCAAATCCTCCACCTTGCCGCAGCCATATTCGCTGGCTACCCGCTCCAGATCCGCCCTGGTGACGCGCGAGAGCTGGACCCCCAACCGGCGCGCCTCGCGCTCCAGATATTTTTGCCCGATCTCAATCGCCTTGGCGTGCTCGGTGGCATTGATGACGTGCTTAATTTTGTTGCGCGCGCGGGGCGTTTTCACCATCCCGAGCCAGTCTTTGCTCGGCATGTGCCCGGTCTGCGTCAGAATCTCCACCACGTCGCCGTTCTTGAGGTTGTACTTCAGCTGCACGATGCGGCCGTTTACCTTGGCGCCCACGCAGGTGTTACCGACGTCGCTATGGATGGCGTACGCAAAATCGATGGGCGTCGCCTCGCGCGGCAACGCAATCACCTTGCCCATGGGCGTGAACGTGTAAACTTCCTCAGGGTACAAATCCACCTTGAGAGTGGAAATGAACTCGCCCGGATCGCGCATCTCCTGCTGCCACTCCACCAGCTGGCGCAGCCAATTGATGCGCTGATCGTCCGCGCCCGGTCCCTTGCGGCCCTCTTTATATTTCCAATGCGCGGCAATGCCTTCTTCGGCCAGGCGATGCATCTCGTCGGTGCGGATTTGAATTTCGAACGACCGGCCACCGGCGCCAATCACCGAGGTGTGCAGCGATTGATAGAGATTCGGGCGGGGAATCGCGATAAAGTCCTTGATGCGTCCTGGAATGGGGTGCCACTCGTTGTGAATCACGCCCAGCGCGGCGTAACAGTTTTTCACCGAATCGGTGATGATTCGCAGGGCCAGCAGATCGTAGACCTGGTCGAGCGCAATCTTCTGGCGCCGCATCTTCTGGAACACCGAATAGGGCCGCTTAATACGCGCCTCGACGCGCACCGGGATATTCTCGCGCCTGAGATTCACCTCCACGTCATGCCGCATCTTGTTGAGGTACTCTTCGTTCTGCTGGCGCTGCGACTCGATCTCGCGCATCAGGTCCGCCCACGCGTCGGGCTCCAGATAGCGGAAAGAAAGATCCTCCAGCTCGCCGCGGACTTTTCCCATCCCCAGCCGATGCGCGATGGGTGCGTAGATCTCGGCTGTCTCTTGCGCGATGCGCAACTGGCGCTCGCGTGGCAGCGCATCCAGCGTACGCATGTTGTGCAGCCGGTCCGCCAGCTTCACGATGATGACGCGAATATCGTTCACCATCGCGAGCAGCATTTTGCGGACGCTCTCAGCCTGCCGCTCCTCGCGCGAATACAGCTTCAGCTTGCTCAGTTTGGTGACGCCGTCCACGCACGCCGCCACTTCGGGACCGAACTCTTTCTTGATCTGCTCCAGGCCGAGGCTGGTGTCTTCCACCGTATCGTGCAGCAGGCCGGTGATCAGGCAGACCATATCCATCTGCATGTCGGCCAGAATCATGGTGACGTGCAGCGGATGGATCATGTAGGGCTCGCCCGAGACGCGCATCTGATTCTTGTGCGCGTCGGCCGCCCGGTGGAAGGCTTTTTCGAGCAGAGTGAGGTCCTCTTTGGGCCGCAGCGCAAGGATCTTCTGTTCGAGCTCCGCATAGAGCTGATTGACTAAGCCAGGCGCAGGGACAACGGGTACGACTTCGGTGGACACTCTATTTCTAGGTTACTTGGTTTGGGCTCCGTGGCGCACGCAGCCGTGCGAAGACTATGCTTTTGCCGAAGATCGAATGGCGGCGACCTGAGTCATCACGCGATCGCCATAGGGCGTCAAGGTCCAGAGCGCTGAACCTCCCGAGTTGGCTGACTGGCCGTTCACCTCCCGGATCAGACCCAGGGCGCGCAGCTGCAACTTCACTTGCTGAAAGTCCTGGTCCCGAATGTGCGTATCGTAGATGTACTTGCCGTCCCGGTCACTCGCTCTGTTCGCGAAGGCCTCAACAAGCTTCTCGCCCAAATCGCGCTCTGAGGCGCCAGCAATCATGATAGGGCCGAGGATCGCCAGGATTTGGTTCCAGCTAAACTCCTCGAAGGCTCCCTTTGACAACCCCTTCAGCAGGAAATTGAAGTGGAGCGAGACCGTTTCCTCGCCCTGCGCCAATCCTTCAGTTCCTGCAGGCGCAGCCATTTCAGTGTAAGCGATATGGGCTTCGAGCTCATCGACTCTTCTCCTTAGCCTGAGAATTTCCTGCGCTGCGCTTTCGTCGGCTACTTGGTCGGCTCTCACCCAGCCAACACGTGGTTTGATCTTCATCAGAGACGACATGCCAAGCGCGACCAACCCGGGAAGCTCCTTCGAGAAGGTCCAATACTTCGCGTGCCGCGCAGCCTCTATCTTTTCGCGGAAGCTCCTGAGCGCCGCCTTGCCCTCGTCTGTGTCTTCGGTCTTATCCGCGGCGATCTTGCCGGGATCTCCGTGCAGAAATGCGAGAACTGGCAGGCCTGCCTCAACAGCATAGTCGTACTCCATTTCCGTGTAGCTTTTGTCCTTTGCTCCTACCGATCCGTACCGCCCGCCGACAATAACAATATAATAATCGCATCCGGCGATAAATCGCTTGATCAATTCCCAGGAATCATCATCCGCGGCTGGAAACAGCTCCATTCCAGTGGGTATGCAGTCAAGCGACAATAGCGCCTGCATTACTTCACGCCGCTCGTCTTGCAAATCCTTGAACGTCGAACTTACGAAGACCTGATATCGTTTATCCAAGAAACGCCTCGAGACCTTCTCGCAAGGTTAACTCGGGAAACCTCGATTGTAGCGATTTCGGCCCAAATAGGCCATCCGCCACTTAGCATCCGTCGTACATTCTTCAAGTAACACAAACCAATGCATCGGACCGCTCGGCGACGACACAAAATCACAATGCTCACGTCCCGGTCTCAAAGAATCCGGGCTCTTTCAGGAGACGATGCAGGCGAGGCAGGGAGCACGGGTGAGCATCGAGCGCGGCCATGAATTCCTTCCATTGGATGGCATCCAGGACAAACGTTCGCCGATTGGTTAGTACTTCGGCGGCGAGGGCTAAGGCACCTTCCAATACGAAGTCGCTCACGGAGCAACTGGACGCGGATGCAGCGGCCTGCAGGGTCCTCTTCGCTCTAGGCGTCAGCTTCAGGTAGAGCCTTTCGTTTCGTGCGCGGCGTGGCGACATTTGGTGTTGGGCTGCCAGGGCAAAATCTCAGGGGCGGGATGGCGTCCAGTTGATTTTACTTCGACCGTCGTCTCATCAATCGATCTTCGTTCAGTGCACGCCCCAGCAATGTCTTGATCACCGCCTGCCGGCTGATGTTTAACCGCGCGGCCCGCGCGTCCAACTCGCGCAACATGCCTTGCGTCAGGTCCAAGTTAACCCGCTTGACTGGCCTGACGACAGTAAATTTATTGGTGAAGTAGGCGGATATATCTTCGCCTCGCGTAGCCATCTCCGCGATCTCGTCGGCCGACGGTCTCGTCGATTTTCTTTTAGATGTTATCGGCATAGATTTGCTCTTCCTGCTGGGTTGCCTTCCAGGCCGTGATCAAATGGTAGTACTCGCCTTCTGAGTCATGACGGATTTCGAAAATCACGCTACACAAGCGACCGCCGCACCACCCAATCGCGCGCAACTGTTCCGGATCGTCATTCTTTTGGTCCACCAGGTAGGCCTGGTCAAAGATTTCAACAGACTCATCGAGACTGACACCATGCTTCCGCCTGACATCCGCGTTTTTTGGCTCTTCAAAGTAGAACCGCGTATATAACAGTTATACCAAGATTCTCCCTGAGCGTGTGCCCCGGCCCGTCGCAGCTCGTGAGGCTGCGGCCAGCGCCTGTCACAATCCCGGAGCTCTGTCACAATCCCAGAGCTCTGTCACAATCCCGGAGAATGCCACAATAGAGATACATGACAGGGAATGAGATCCGCGAGACGTTCCTCAACTTCTTCGCGGCCAACAACCATCGGATCGTCCGCAGCTCGTCGCTGGTCCCGGCCAACGACCCTACGTTGCTATTTGCCAACGCGGGCATGAATCAGTTCAAGGACGTTTTCACCGGTGTGGAAAAGCGCGATTACGCGCGCGCCACCAGCTCGCAGAAGTGCGTCCGCGCCGGCGGCAAACACAACGATCTCGACAACGTCGGCTACACCCGCCGCCATCAAACCTTCTTTGAGATGCTGGGCAATTTTTCCTTCGGCGACTATTTCAAAAAGGACGCCATCGCCTTCGCCTGGCAGCTTCTCACGCGCGACTTTTCGATCCCCAAGGACAAGCTCTATATCAGCGTCTTCCGTGAAGATGACGACGCCGAGCGCCTGTGGCAGGAAGTGGCTGGCGTGCCGAAGTCACGCATTGCGCGCCTGGACGAAGCGGACAATTTCTGGCAAATGGGCGAGACCGGCCCGTGCGGTCCGTGTTCGGAAATCTATTACGATTTTGGACCCGAGGCCGGCCCCGGCGAGTTTCCCGGCGATCCCGGCGAGCGCTTTGTCGAGATCTGGAATTTGGTCTTCATGCAGTTCGATCGCTCGGCCGACGGCGTGATGACGCCGCTCCCGCGTCCCTCCATCGACACCGGCCTGGGACTCGAGCGCATCTCCTGCGTCTTGCAGGGCAAGCTTTCGAACTACGACACAGATCTGCTGCGTCCCATCATCCATCGCGCCGCGGAAATGTTTGGCGTCGCATACGGTGACGATCCTCGCACCGATGTTGCGCTGCGCATCAATGCCGACCACTCGCGCTCAGCCGCGTTCCTGGTGCACGACGGCGTTACGCCATCGAATGAAGGCCGCGGCTATGTGCTGCGCAAAATCATGCGCCGCGCCATTCGAAATGCGCGCATGATCGGCCGCGAAGATCCTTATTTATACGAACTCACCGGCTTTGTTGCCGACCTGATGAAGCCGGGTTACCCGGAGATGCTCGAAAGCATCCAGCGCGTGGCGCGCGTGGTGAAGGACGAAGAACATCGTTACGCCACCACGTTCCAGGTTGCCGAGAAGGTCTTCATTGATGAAGCGAAGTCGGCCGCAGGCGGAGTGCTTCCCGGCGCTGCTGCGTTCAAGCTCTACGATACGTTTGGCCTCGCACTCGACGAGCAGGAGGAGATGGCTCGCGAGCGTGGCCTCACCATCGACACCGAAGGCTTCCAGGCCGAAATGGAAAAGCAGCGGACTCGTGCGCGGGCCAGCTGGAAGGGCGCCGACAAAACGCAGGTAAATCCGATCTACCGGACTTTCCCGAGGACCGAATTCGTCGGCCGCGAAACGCTCAGCTCTCCCGCCACCGTGGTGGCTGTGCTCGAAAACGAAATCATTCTCGATCGGACGCCTTTTTACGCCGAAGCGGGCGGCCAGGTTGGCGATACGGGAGTTCTCACCTCGAAAGACACGGGGGCCAGCGTGCGCGTGGAGAGTGCGTACTCCGCAGCCCCGGGCGTGACGGCTCATCGAACTGTCGGCTCCGTCCCATTCCAGACCGGCGATCATGTAACGGCCGTGGTCGATGCGGAATCGCGCTACGCGACCATGCGGAATCACACGGCGACGCATTTGCTGCACGCCGCGCTGCGCAAGGTGCTCGGTAAGCACGTCAAGCAGGCCGGCAGCATCGTCGATCCCAATCGCCTGCGGTTTGACTTTACACATTACGCTCACACCGATCCCGAAGAGTTGGCCGAAGTTCAAAAGCTGGTGGCTGAAGAGATTTCCAAAAACATTGAGGTCCACACCGATGTCATGGATCTCGATCAGGCGCTCAACACCGGCGCTATGGCGTTGTTCGGCGAGAAATACGGCGATCGCGTCCGCGTGGTCTCGCTTCCCGATGGCTTCAGTAAAGAGTTGTGCGGCGGCACGCACGTTCATCACACCGGCGATATCGGGCTGTTCATGATCGCTTACGAAGCCAGCATTTCGGCCGGAGTCCGGCGCATCGAAGCACTCACCGGCCCCGCCATCATTGAGAAATTCCAGCAGGAGGCGCTGGCATCCAGGCAGGCGCAGGAAAAGCTGGCGGAAGAAAAACGCGCGCTCGAACGGCAGATCGAACAGATGAAGGAGAAGCTGGCGCGCTCCGAAGTGGCCGGAATCGAGAGCGGCGCCCGCGATATAAAGGGTGCCAAGGTTCTGTCGGCGCAGGTAGCCGGCATGGATCGCGAACAGTTGCGGACTATGGTTGACTCTTTGCGCGTCAAATGGAAGACAGCCGTTGTGATCCTGGGCTCCGCTCAGGATTCGAACGTCGCCATCGTGGTGGGCGTCACCAAGGACCTGACTTCGAAAGTTCACGCGGGCAAGCTCGCGGGCTCGGTGGCTCAGGCTGTCGGCGGAAAAGGCGGCGGACGCCCGGACATGGCCGAAGCTGGCGGCAAGGACCCCGCGGCACTGGCGGGCGCCCTGGATTCGGCATATAAGACTGTGGAAGGAATGCTCTAGCGGTGGAGCAATTCGACGTGGTTGTAGTTGGCGCCGGTCCCACCGGCCTGGCCTGTGGCATTGAGTTGAAGCAGCGCGGCCTGAACACGGTTTTGATCGAGAAGGGCTGCGTGGTCAATTCGCTTTACAACTATCCGACCCACATGGTGTTTTTCACCACGCCGGAGTTGCTCGAGATCGGCGGTCTGCCGATGACATCGCTCAACGAAAAGCCCGGCCGCACCGAAGCGTTGAAGTATTATCGGCGCGTTGCCGAATATTATTGCCTCGACATCCATCAATACGAGCGCGTGCTTTCGATCGACGGCGCGGATGGCGACTTTCACGTCACCACCAGCAAAACCGAGTATCGCGCGCGCAAGATCGTTCTCGCCACCGGTTATTACGACGTTCCCAACATGCTCAATGTCCCCGGCGAAGAACTGGACAAGGTGATCCACTATTACAAGGAGCCGCATCCTTATTACAATCACGACGTTCTGGTGGTGGGCGCGAAGAACTCCGCGGCCATCGCGGCGCTGGAATTGTTCTGGACCGGCGCCCGCGTCACGCTGATCCATCGCGGCTCCGGGATTTCCAGCCGGGTGAAGTATTGGATCAAGCCCAACATCGAGAACCGCATCAAGAGCGGTGAAGTGAAGGCGCATTTCCACTCGCACCTGACGGCGATTCATCCCAAATACGTCGAGATAGAAACTCCGGACGGCCCCAAAAAGCTCGCGAACGATTTTGTTTTTGCTATGACAGGCTATCGGCCGGATCTCGAGTTCCTGGCCTCGCTCGGCATTCGCCTGGAGCCGGAATCGCAGAAGCCGCGCATCAATCCGCAAACGTTTGAGAGCGATCGCCCGGGAATTTTCCTGGCCGGCGTTATCGTCGCCGGGATGCACACCAACGAAATCTTCATCGAAAATGGCCGCTTCCACGGCAAACAAATCGCCGAAGCCATTGCTTCCTCACAATTGATATCATCGACGCCATGACGAGACGAGACTTCGCCAAATTAGCTGCGGGTGCGGTGGTGGTTCCGGCGTTCGGCGTAATTGATTCCAAGTTCAGCGGAGTCATGATTGGCGCCCAGACTTACAGTTTTCGCAGCCTTCCTTCACTCGACGATTGCATCGCCGCCATGAAAGAGATCGGCCTCGGTTACGCCGAGCTCTGGGACAACCAGATCCTGCCGAAAGATCGTTCGCAAATCGCGGCCTGGCGCTCCAATCCGCCGATGGACGAGATTCGCGGCATTCGCAAGAAATTCGACGATGCGGGCATCGATCTGTACGCTTTCAATTACAGCTTTCGCGACGAGTTCACCGACGAGCAAATCGAAAAGGGTTTTCTCATGGCGAAAGCCATGGGCGTCACTCGCATCACTGCGTCTGCGAACGTGGACATTTCGCCGCGCGTCGACAAGTACGCCGAGCAGTACAAGATCTACGTCGGCTATCACGATCATGACAGCATGAAGCCCAACGAATTTTCGACGCCGGACGATTGGAAACAGGCGCTGGCAGGGCGCTCGAAGTACACCGGCATCAACCTCGACATTGGGCATTTCACCGCCGCCGGTTTTGATCCGGTGAGTTTCCTCGAAGAGCATCACGCCAAAATCCTCACGCTGCACATCAAAGATCGCAAGAAGAATCACGGCCCGAACATGCCGTTGGGCGAGGGTGATACGAATATCAAGGGAGTGCTCGAAGTCCTGAAGACGAAGAAGTATCCCATCCCGGCCATGATCGAGTATGAATATGGCAAACCGGGGATGGACACCGTTGCGGAAGTGAAGAAGTGCTTCGACTACTGCAAGGCGGCGTTAGCCTAAACAGGTCTTGGCTTAAACAGGCTTTAGCGTGACCGAGCGGCAGTCGCGGTTTTAGGCGCTTCGACAGGCGCGGGTACGGTGGGTGCCACGGCGTCCGGTTCCTTGCGCACCAGGCCCAGCACTTTGCGCAGCTCGGTGTCCACGTTTTGGCGGATGTCGGGATTGTCCTTCAAAAACTGGCGTGCGTTCTCGCGGCCTTGTCCGATGCGCTCGCCTTTGTAGCTGTACCAGGAGCCGCTTTTTTCCACGATATTTTGCGCCACGCCCAGATCGATCAGGTCGCCTTCGCGCGAGATGCCTTCGCCATAAATGATGTCGAACTCGGCCTCGCGGAACGGCGCCGCAACTTTGTTCTTGACGATCTTCACTTTGGTACGATTGCCGGTTACGATGTCGCCTTCCTTGATGGCGGCGATGCGGCGGATGTCGGCGCGCACCGACGAATAAAACTTCAAAGCCCGGCCACCGCTAGTGGTTTCCGGGTTCCCGAACATCACGCCGATCTTCTCGCGAATCTGGTTGATGAAGATCAGGCAGGTATTGGATTTCGAGACGCTGCCGGTGAGCTTGCGCATGGCCTGCGACATCAAGCGCGCCTGCACACCCATGTGGCTGTCACCCATTTCGCCATCGAGCTCGGCCTTGGGCACTAAAGCCGCGACGGAATCCACCACCAGCACATCAATGGATCCGGAGGTGATCAGAGCGCTGGTGATTTCCAGTGCCTGCTCGGCATAGTCGGGCTGCGAGACCAGCAGATTGTCGACGTCCACGCCGAGCTTGCGCGCATAGATAGGATCAAGCGCGTGCTCCACGTCGATGAAGGCTGCCATGCCACCGGCCTTCTGCGCTTCGGCCACCACTTGCAGCGCTACCGTGGTTTTGCCGGACGATTCAGGTCCGAAGATCTCGACGATGCGGCCGCGCGGGAATCCTCCCACGCCCAATGCGTTGTCGAGCGAAATGGAGCCCGACGAGATGGCCGCCACCTGCACCACCGCTTCCTTCGACCCCAGCCGCACGATGGAGCCTTTGCCGAATTGCTTCTCAATCTGGCCGAGGGTGAGCCCGAGGGTGCGTGTGCGTTCTTTTTCGTCCATAAAACGTAGTCCTTCTAAAATGTCTCGGGGGAGAACTTCTATTGTACTAGAGTTTCGGAGCGTAGTACCCTTTGCGGGCACGCACGATCAGATCCTTGTGCCCCTTCACGCGGATCTCCACCGTATGATACAGGCCATCCACTTTGAGCGGCTCTGGGCGATAAAAGATGTTGTACTGATGCCGCAGCTCATTGGCGATGTTCTCGAACGATTGGCTTAAATCCGAAACCTTGAAGGGGAAGAAGGCCTGGCCGCCGGTTTCTGACGCGAAGTAGCGCATCACCTTGTCGCCGTCGGTTTCGATGCGCGTGATGTTGGTGGAGATGGTGTAGACGTTGACGTCGGCCTTTTGCGCCATCTCGAGCGCCTGATCGCGCGTGTAGCGGCTCTGGTTGTCTTCGCCGTCGCTCAAGATGACCATGGCGCGGCGAAATTTGTAGAGGGGCTGATCTTCCATCAGCTTGTCGCGGCAGGCGAAAAAGATTGCGTCATAAAGGGATGTCCCGCCGCCCGGCCTGAGATTTTCGACGGCCTTCTCGAGGTCGCCGATGTTGTCGGTAAGATCGGTCACCAACTCGGCCGAGGTATCGAAACTCACCACCATGGCTTTGTCGTGGTCTGGACGGACGGTGCTGTCGATGAACGCGGTGGCTGCTTCCTGCTGGAAATGAAAACGATCGCGAATGCTGTTGCTGGTGTCGATCAGAATGGCGAGGCGCAGGGGCAGATCGGTCTCGGCCGCGAATTCGATGATGGTCTGCGGCTTCTTGGTCTCGAAGACCTCGAAATCGTCCTTAGTAAGATCGGTGACGAAGCGGCCTTTCTTATCCGAGACCGTGTAGAGCATGTTGACGCGCGAGACATCGAGCGTGATGCGGGACTTGTCTCCGGTATCGAGCGGCGGGGCCTTGTCAGCGTTCTTGGCCTGGTCCTTCGATTGGCCCGAAAGCAGCAGCGAGAGAGCGCAAAGCGTGACGACGAGGTACAACTTCTTCATGAGCGGTTAATTCATTATAGATGCGGCGGGCGTCTTGCAGGTGTGGGACGGGCGGCCGACTATAGATACGATTCATTTTATTTATTGGCAAAACAATTGACATCGCCTAACTGCCGCAATATACTTTTCCCACCAGCCTATGCTGGCTGGTAGGCCGTCCTGGTGCATTCGTCGCAATGGCGCGACGCACCGCCACGCGTAGCGAGCTCGTTTCTCGCAGACCCAATTCTATTCTCAGGAGTTGTGGCTATGCGTGCGAAACGGGGCCTGCGTTCGAGCTATTCGTTTATCTTTTTCTTACTGCGGCTGCGTCTATCAGCGGCTTTTCGCAGTCGACAACACTTCTTCGAGGCACCGTCACCGATCCACAGGGCGGGCTGATCGCCGGCGCGGTGGTGACGCTGAGCAACGCCGGCACCGGCTTTAACCGCTCGCTTACCACCGATCAACGCGGCGAATATCAATTTGTCCAGGTTGCTCCGGGCACTTACAAAATCGACGTCGAAATGATGGGCTTTGCCAAACTGACGCGCACCGACGTGCAGTTGCTGGTGAATACGCCCACCACGCTCGATCTGCATATGGAACTCGGCAAGACCACCGAGACCGTCAACGTGGCCGCTGAGGCATCCACCATCAACACCGTCGACGCTTCGGTGGGAACGCATTTTCAGAAATGCAGGTGCGCGAACTTCCTCTGGAGACCAGGAACGTAGTCCAATTGCTCAGCCTGCAGCCGGGCGTGACCACGAACGGCGAAGTGCTGGGCGCGCGCCGCGATCAGAATAACATCACGCTGGATGGCGTGGATGTGAATGACAACCAGAACGCCGGCCTGGTGGCGCAGAACACCACCACGGGCAACACCTACCAGGGCGTCAACGGCAACGCGGCAAACGTCAACTCCGGGTTCAACTCCGTGCTGCCCGTTCCGCTCGATTCGGTGCAGGAATTCCGCGTCACCGTGGGCGGCGAGGGCGTCGACCAAGGCCGATCCTCGGGCGGCCAGGTGGTGCTGATCACCAAGAGCGGCACCAACCAGCTGCACGGCTCACTGTACGAATACAACCGCAACACCGCGACGTCGGCCAATACCTGGTTCAATAATCAGTCCGGCGTGCCGGTGCAGCAATTGGTGCGCAATCAGTTCGGGGCTTCCGTTGGCGGGCCGATTAAGAAAGACCGGCTGTTCTTCTTCGTCAACTGGGAACAGCGCATTGATGCCAGCAGCGTGGCGCAGGTGCGGGCCGTACCGTCGGAGTCCCTCAAGCAGGGGATTCTGCAGGTTCAGTTGACCGATGGAAGCGTCCAGACTATTCAGCCATCCCAACTTCCACAGATCGATCCGTTGGGTATCGGCCTGAACACGCCGTACCAGAAACTCCTGAATCAGTATCCGGTGGGCAACGACCCAGCCTACGGCCAGGATGGAGGGCTGAATTTCAGCGGTTATCGCTTTAACGCTCCCGACAGACTGACGACATGTCGTGGGTAGCCAAGGTCGATTACAGATTGGACAACGCCGGGAAACACACTCTCAGCCTGCGCGGCACGCTGGGCGACAATACCATCGATCAGATTCTGGCCGAATTTCCGGGACAGGCGCCGGCATCCATTGAGCGCGACAACAATAAAGGTTTGTCGGCCCGCTACACAGCGGTTCTGACCCCTACGATCGTGAATACCTTCACCTACGGGTTCACCAGCCTGGATGAAAATCTTTCGGGCGTATCCGGCACCGGATTCCAATTCGAGCCAACCGCTCTTGCGCCGCTTCAGAATTGGGGCGCCCGCGCCAGGGGAAGAACCAATCCGCTCAACAACGTCCTCGACGATGTGAACTGGACCAAGGGTAAACATACCATCACCATGGGATTGAACTTCCGCTACAACCGCAACAATACCTCGACATTTACCAATGCCTACCCGCTGTATGCCTACGGCGCGACGGAACTCATCGGCCTGGGTGAAGATATCGATAACTCCGTGCAAAGCTATCTGGGTGGGAAGCTTGGGAATCCCAATTTGCAGCTAGCCAATCCGACCGCGGTGACCAACGCCGTCAGCCATGCTGTTGGGTGTATTGAACGACGTTTTTGTGACCTATCAATACACCAAGGGCGGGCAAGTGTTGCCGCAAGGGACGCCGCAGCAGCGCTCGTTCATCGAGCATACTTACGCGGGCTACATTGGCGACGCCTATCGCGTAAACCGCGAACTTACCATCAACTTCGGATTGCGCTACGAAAACTTCCGGCCGCCCTATGAAGCGAATGGATTGCAAGTGGACACCACGGTGCCGCTCAATCAATATTTTGCGCAGCGCAACGGGCTGCAATCAGCAGGGAGTGCCGGCCAATCAAATGTCCGATTTCACGCTCAGCTATGCCTTGAATGGGCCGGCGAACGGGAAACCCTCCTGGTGGAGCCCCGACAATGCGAATTTCGCGCCGCGTTTCGGACTGGCCTACGCGCCGTCCGATCGCTCCGGTCTGCTCGGGAAGCTATTCGGAAAAAATGGCGCCTTCCGCGTGGGCGGGGCCATCGCTTACGATCAATTCGGAAACGATTTGATCGTCAACTACGATCAATACGGCTCACTCGGCCTCTCCAATCCGACCAATTTCCCCGATTCTTACAGCTTCACTACCTCGCCGCGTTTCACCGGGAACTATCCGGCGCTGCCGCCCGCTCCTACCGGCGGATTTCCATACACGCCTCCCGCCATCGCCGCGATCACAGGTACTTTTCTCGGCATTTCTCCCGATCTGAAAACGCCGTATTCGATCATTCTCAACGCGGACTACTCGCGCGAGCTTCCGGGTAAAATCACCATGGAAGTCGGCTACATCGGCAGGCTTTCACGCCGGCTGCTGATGGAAGGGCGACGTATATACTCCCGACGAGAATTACAAAGATCCGGGCTCCGGTATTACGTGGCAGCAAAATGCGATGAGCGTGTACAACCTGGCGAACCACCTGGCGGCTGGGCTGGGCCTGCCTTACAACAATGCGGCTGCAGCGGTGGCCGCGGAGGTGATGAGCAATCCCAGCCTGGTTCCGAATCTGCCGTTCGTCAATGACGTCTGGCCAGGATACAAGAATGCCTATTTCCCGGGCAGCGCGTCGGCGAACTACTTTTATAGCGTCTACGGAGTTTTCGGAAGCAGTTTCCTGGATAGCCTGCACGCGGCTGACCGCATATCGGGCGAGTATCTTCCCGGAAGATGCCTGAGCAATCCAGGCTGCTATACGTTTTTTGCGCAGCAAGGCAGCACCCTGCCGATGTGGATGAACGCGGGCGAAGCCGATTTTCACGGGATGACGGTGGCCTTCCGGCGGCGTTACTCGAATGGCCTGCAGTTCGATTTCAACTATACCTGGTCACACTCCATAGACAACGGGTCGGCCGCCGAATCGGGCGCGGGTGAGCAGGGCGCGTCCATCCAGGATATTTACAACCTGAGTGCGTTCCGGGGCTCGTCGGATTTCGACATCCGCCACTAACATCAACGCGAACTTCATGTATGCATTGCCCATTGGAAAGGACAAGCCGCTCTTGCATAGCGCGCCAACCTGGCTGGATGAGATCGTGGGCGGCTGGCAGATTTCGAGCGTCTGGCGGTACAGCACTCCACTGCCGAGCGCGGTGCAAGGCGATCTCGCATACAACACCAATTACTGGCTCAGCTCGCTGGCCGTGATGAATACGCCCACGCCATCGGGCGGGGTGCACATCGACCAAAACGGAATCCCCAGCATTTTCCCGAACACCATCGCATCCAACAATTTTCAGGATCAGCCGCCGGAGGGTGCAGGAACACGCGCCGCGGTCCGGCTGGACCCCATCTTCAACGTGGACATGGCGCTCACCAAGGTGTTCCGGTTGCCGTGGGAAGGGAAGCGGCTGCAGTTTAGGGCCGAGGCATTCAACGCCTTCAATCACCCCAACTTCACCAATCCCAGCCTCAGCCTGGAATCGCCACAGACTTTCGGTGAGTATCAGGGCACGATGGACCCGCGGTCGATGCAGTTTGCGCTGCGCCTGGAATACTAAGTTATCGCTGGACCACTCAATTGACCACGGGCAGAATAACCGCCGAGGGATGCGCCGTGGATCGGAAAACGTGCTGGGTTGTGACTTGAAAGTCGGATTCCTTGGCTTCGAAGATGTTCGGAACGAAGGTCTGCGGGTTGCGGTCGATGATCGGAAACCAGGAGCTCTGAACCTGAATCATGATGCGATGGCCCTTGCGGAACACATGGTCGCGCGAGAGCAGATCCACGCGATACTCGACAGGCTGGTTCGGCTGCACGGGTTCCGGCTTCTCGAAACCGTTGCGGAACCGGCCGCGCAGAACGTCGGCCCCGATCATGAGCTCGTAGCCGCCCATGGGAGGATCTTCCGGCACGCTGGGCGGATAGACATCGATGAGCTTCACCACCCAATCGGAATCGGTTCCCGATGTGGAGGCGAACAGGTCGGCAATGACGTGGCCCGCGATCGTGACCTCCGTTTCGAGAGGCTTGGTCTGCCAGACGCCCACGTCGGGACGGCTCTCGGCGAAGCGCTGATCGTCGGTATGCCAGGTGCTCCAACCGGGCGACCCGCCGTAGGTCTCTGGAATGGGCCGCTGGCGATAGGGAACCGGCCGGTGTGGATCTGATACGAAGCTATCGAAGGCGTCGCCATTCTCAGCCGGCGGATCGAAGGACGCTTCGCCGGAGGCGTGCAAATACAGCCGGCGCTCTTCGACGCCATTGGGAGGCCACTGATCGTAGGTCTTCCATTGGTTGGAGCCAGTCTGGAAGAGCTCGATGCGGGCAAGATTCAGCGGGCCTTTGCCTTTCAGCCAATATGCGAACCAACGAGCCTGAATATTCTTGCGAAAATAATCGCCGGTATTGGATCCAAAATCCAGATTCTTGAGCGTGCGGCCCGGGCCGGAAAACCAGCCGCCATGGTTCCAGGGGCCGTAAACAAGGTAGTTATATTGGCGCGATTCCGGCGTTTCGCTGGCGGCAAAAATGCGCCATGGCCCAGCGAAATCCTCCTGATCGAACCAACCGCCGACGTTCAGGTTGGGCACCTTAATCGGAGCGAACCACTCGCTGCACGGCCTGCGCCTTCCAAAATTCGTCGTAATCGGGATGCGCGATGAAATTGTTCCAGGTTGGGCGCTGGCCGTCGAAATAGCGCGCGTTGGCTTCGCGCAGCGGGCCCAGCTTCAGATACCAATCGTAGGTATCGAACTGCTTAAACTCGAAAGTCTTGTTGGTCTTGCCGGTCTCCATCATGGCGGCGTACTCGAAGCCGTAGCTCAGCCGGAACGCGCCGTTGTGATGAAAGTCGTCGCCCAAAAACATGTCGGCGGGCGAGGCTTGTTCGGACGCTGCCTTCAGCGCCGGGTGCGGCTCAATGAGCGCCATTTCGGTGAGCCAGCCGCCATAAGAAATCCCCATGATGCCGGCCTTGCCGTTGTTCCCGGGGATGTTCTTCAATAGCCAATCGATGGTGTCGTAGGTATCGGTGCCTTCGTCGATAGAGCGAGCGTCTTTCGAATTTCGAACCGGGCGCTGGAGCACAAACTGGCCTTCGGACTGGTAGCGGCCCCGGATGTCCTGGAAAACCAGGAAGTAACCATCGCGGGCTAGTTCGCTCATGCCGGCATTGATTTCCAAGGCTGCCGAATCCCATCCGTAGGGCGAGCGCTCGATGAGAAAAGGCAGTGGTTCGTTACGGGATTTGGGCGAAAAAACGGTGGTGTGCAGATGAATGCCGTCCCGCATCGGGAATCATGTATTCATGCTTCTCGTACGCATCGGCGGCGTTGGATTGAGCGTCGGTGGTCCGGGTGAGCGTTAAGTTGCCGCTGGTCTCACCCTCTGTGAACTTGCCCGTGATTTCGTCACCGGAGGAGGATAACGTTCCCTGGAACTTCAGACCGAGGCTCTTCAATTCGAGAGTCAGCTTGCTATTCGCAAAAGTAATGGCATCAACCTTGGTGCCCGCGCCCGAATCCAGATTGACCATTGCGCCGCTGTAGGAGCCCTCGCGTGCAGGCGAAATGTGAAAAATCACCCGAACCTTCCCTTGGCCGAAGAGCAGGGCGCCCTGCCAGATGCCGTCGATGCTTTTGGGCGGTGTTTGAGCGAAGAGGGATGGGAGGAGGAGGAACGTGGCAAGCGAATAATGCGGCAGTTTCATGTAGGTGAAACTATAGCAAAATCCGAACAGTTGATTACTTCGGTTGAGGCTCGGTTCGGGACCCTACGCCGGGGCGGGGAGGCTCAAAGCCGATTTCGACAGTGCGCCTTGCAGCACGCCGATGGCATCGAACTCGGCCAGGCCGCGTGAAATGGAAAGCTCGGTGACCAGCATGTGCCGGGCGCGTTCCAACATCTTCTTCTCGCGGAACGACAGGGGCTTTTCCGACTGTAATATCAGGAGCGTCTTCAGGACCTCGGCGATCTCGAGCAAGCTTCCGTGCCGCATCTTGTCCGAGTTCTCCTTATAACGATCCTTCCAGTCGGCTTTGCGCTGGGCATTGCCCTCAGCTAAAAAGCTGAGCACGCGCGCGATTTCCCCATTACGGGTCACCTTACGCAATCCAATTTCCTGGACATGCGAAAAGGGGACCATCACCGTCATACTGTTATAGGTGAGGCGTAACAGGTAGTAGCGCTCGAACTGCGCGCCAAAGGAACGGGTGCTGATATTCTCGACAGTCCCAATTCCATGATTGGGATAGACGATTTTCTCGCCGATCTGAAATAAGGTCATACGTTGACCGCCTCGCGCCTTGGCCTGGTTGTCAGCCAAACTACTGACCAACCGGAAAGAAGATGTTAAGACCGAAAGGGGTAGCTTGTCAATAGACTTTACAATCCCAGTGCGCTCAGATACTTTGGGTGTCGCAACACATACACTTTCCGGTAGTGTCAATTCCGAAAACAAGAGGCCAAAATGGGATTATCACTGGCGAGCGAGGGGCAAATCCTGTATTCTCATGGATAAGCCTGCTAAGGTCCGGTGGCAAACGAAGTGCTTAGATAATGCGCTCAAGTTAAAGCGCGAAGTGTATCCGCGGACGAGGATCGTTTTCAGGGTGTTTCAGCGGAGATTACCGCTTGAGGGATCTTAAGACCCAATTCGCCAGTGCGCTACTGTTCGTACTGACAGTGGCAGCGGTGTGCTGCGCCGTCGTTAACTTTCGCCAGCAAAGCCTATATCATCTTCCAGATGATGGAGTTACGTGGGTTGATCGGATCGCTGGGGATGGCCAGAACCAAGTGCTGGCCCTGCATATCACCTCCGGCAGCCCGGGAGATAAAGCGGGCATTCGTGCGGGCGACATCCTGCTCCAATTGGCCGGTAAGCCGGTGGCCAACATCATTGAGGTGGCCAAGGCCCTGCAACAGGTTGGACCCTGGCTCAAAACGGAATATCTGGTTCGGCGTGACAATGTTCCGGTCCCGGTGCAAGTTATTGTCGCCGAGGGCGTGGTGTTGGACCGGGCTGTGTACTATCAGTATGCGGTCGGCATCGCCTACCTGTTGATTGGATTGTTTGTCTACTATCGGCGGGTTGGAGCGCCACGGTCGGTACACTTTTACGTCCTGTGTCTGGCTTCGTTCGTCCTATCCTGCTTTCACTACACGGGCAAACTGAATGCATTCGACCAAGCCATCTACTGGGGTAATGTAGCCGCTGGGGTCCTGGCGCCCACCATTTTCCTGCACTTCTGCCTGGTGTTTCCAGAGCGTCCAGCCTGGTTGCGACGCACCCGGGCGAGCGCGGTTTTCTATCTCCCGGCGATGGTGCTTTTAGTGGTCCATGTCCTGGTAGCCAAGGGAATGCTGCGGGTGGCGGCGCCGCTGGGGGACGTGAACTGGTTCCTGGACCGGGTGGAGATGCTGCTCCTCAGCGTTCTGTATTTGGGCGGGACTGTTTTGCTGGCCATGAAGACGCCGCATGCCGAAGATCCACTGGTGCGGCGGCAGTTGAAGTATATGCGCAACGGCGCGCTGCTGGGCGTGCTGCCGTTCACTTTGATCTATGCGGTGCCATATCTGTTCGGGGCGCTTCCAGGGCATTACCAGAAGATGGCGGTGCTCTCGCTGATCCTGCTGCCGCTGACCTGGGCTTATGCCATCCTGCGATATCGCTTGATGGACGTCGACATCATTTTCCAGCAGGGCTATGTTTATACGCTCGCCACGCTGGTGGTGCTGGGGATTTTCTACGGCCTGATCTTCTCGTTTGCGCGACCGGAAAGTCTGAGCCCGGCCGCGATTGTGGCGCTGATTGTGTTTTCGACCTTCATCTTCCAGCCGATTCGGGATTGGCTGCAGGAGCAGCTGGATCGCTACTTCTTTTATAAGGATCGCTATGATTACCGGCGGACGCTGATCGAGTTCGCGCGCGAGCTGGGATCGGAAACCAATCTGGACGAAATGCTGCGCTCGGTGGCGGACCGTCTGCTGCACACGCTTTCCATCCAGCATGTGGCATTTTTCCTGTGTAACGACAGCGACCAGCAGTTCCGCTTGCAGATGACGCTCGGGAATCGCAAGGAACGAGGGAACAAGCAGCAAGAGCTGGATCTCAGCTTCTTGAGCGCCGAAACGGGCAAGCCCTATTTGTTCTTTGAACGCACGCGGCATCTGCTGGACGCGGTGTCGCATCAATGGCCGATCTCGGTGCGGCGAACGATTTCCGAGCTGGACCTCACCTACTATTTCCCGTGCAGTGTGCGGGGCCGGACCATCGCCTATCTGGGGTTGAGCCGGACGGATAAGGGTGATTTTCTTTCGAGCGACGATGTGGAGCTGCTGACTACGCTATCCGGATACGTCAGCATCGCGGTGGAAAACGCCCGGCTGTACAGCTCGCTGCAGCACAAGGTAGAGGAGTACGAGCGGCTGAAGGAGTTCAGCGAGAATATCGTCGAGTCCATTAATGTCGGGATTTTAGCCGCGGACCTGAACGATTGCGTGGAAAGCTGGAATACGCAGATCGAGCGGTTGACGGGCATCCCAAGAGATGCGGCTCTAGGCCGTCCGCTGAGCGAGCTTTTCCCGCGCGAGCTGTGCGAGATGTTCGATCAAGTGCGCGGCCATACTGGCGTCCATAACGTCTACAAGTTTGTTCTTCCGGCGCCGGCCGCGGTTTTGGCAAGTGCAGGCAACGGAAATGGCCATGCCAAGGGCAACG
The DNA here is from genome assembly GCA_963781905.1 of Bryobacterales bacterium. Classification (GTDB taxonomy): domain Bacteria; phylum Acidobacteriota; class Terriglobia; order Bryobacterales; family Bryobacteraceae; genus Palsa-89. The sequence continues at coordinate 557,541 of CAWAHZ010000010.1, read as the reverse complement.
GGAATGGAAACGGAAATGGCAACGGGAACGGAAAGCCGAATGGTCCCTCGGTCCACATCCTGAATCTGGCGATTGCCCCGCTGGTGTCCAAGGACCTGCAGCAGATCGGCCGGCTGATCATCTTCGACGACGTGACGGACCGCGATGAATTGGAGCGCAGGCTGGTGCAGGCCGACAAGCTGAGCTCCATCGGGCTGCTGGCGGCGGGAGTGGCGCACGAGGTGAATACGCCGCTGGCGGTGATTTCCACCTACGCGCAGATGCTGGCCAAGCAGATCTCCGAAGACGAGCAGAAATCGAAATTGCTGGACAAGATCGCCAAGCAAACCTTCCGCGCGAGCGAGATCGTCAATTCGTTGCTCAGCTTTTCGCGCACATCGACCACCGAGTTCGTGGAAGTGGACGTGAGCAAAGTGATCCAGGAGACTTTGAACCTGGTGGAGCATCAGCTGAAAAAATCGGGCGTAGAAGTAAAGCTGGACGCCCCGGCGATGCTGCCGTCGGTGAAAGGTAACGCGGGCAAGCTGCAACAAGTGTTCCTGAATTTGTTCTTGAACGCGCGCGATGCCATGGAAGCGGGCGGCACACTGGCGGTCCACGCCTGGAGCGAAGCGGGGTTCGTGCGAATCGACGTGGCCGACAACGGGCAGGGAATTGCGCTGGAACATCTGGAGCGCATCTACGATCCGTTCTTCACCACCAAAGGGGCGCGCAAGGGAACCGGGCTGGGGCTTTCGGTGAGCTACGGAATCGTGCGCGAGCACGGCGGTAGTATTGAAGTGGAGAGCCGTCTCGGAGCAGGCACGCGATTCAGAGTCGAATTTCCCTTAGCAAGAAAGCCGGTGCATGCCTGATCGATTGCCTCCCGATGAACCAGCCTCCTTACCCAAAGGCCGAATTTTAGTAATCGACGACGAAGCGGATATCCGCGAAAGTCTGGAAACGCTGCTGTGCCTGGAAGGCTACACGGTGGAACAGGCGCATAACGGCGCCGATGGGCTGCGCCGCGCCGAAGCCGCCAATTACGACATGATCCTGCTGGATCTGATGATGCCAGACCGGTCCGGGATGGAAGTGCTGCGCGAGATCCGCGAACGCGACACTGAGACGCCGGTGTTCATGATCACCGCTTATGGGTCGGTGGAAGTGGCGGTGACGGCGCTCAAGAACGGGGCGAACGATTATTTCTCGAAGCCCTGGGACAACGAGAAACTGCTGATCGAGATCGATCGCATGATCGCGCACAGCCGCCTGGCGCGTGAGAACGTGCAGCTCAAGAAAGCGCTGCGCCAGCAGTACAGCTTCCCGAACATCATCGGGAAGAACGACCGCATGCTCCGCATCCTGGATCTGGTGACGCAGGTGGCGCCCAGCCGCGCCACCATTTTGATCACGGGTGAAACGGGTACCGGCAAGGAGCTGATCGCGAAAGGCATTCATGCCAATTCGGCGCGATCCGATCAGCCGTTCGTGGCGGTGAATAGCGGGTCGGTGCCGGCGGAATTGCTCGAATCGGCTCTGTTCGGGCACGTAAAGGGCGCGTTCACCGGAGCGGTTGCGTCGCGCAAAGGCTATTTCGAGACTGCCAACCGGGGCACCATTTTCTTCGATGAGATCGGCACCATCAGTCCGGAGACGCAGGCCAAGCTGCTGCGCGTGATCCAGGAGCGCGAGTTTATGCCGGTGGGGTCGGCGGAGATGATCAAAGTGGACGTGCGCATCATCGCGGCCACCAACGCCGAGCTGAAGAAGCTGGTGGATGAAGGCAAATTTCGCGAAGACCTTTATTACCGGCTGAACGTGATCAATCTGGCGCTGCCTCCGCTGCGCGAACGCAAGGAAGATATTCCGCCGCTGGTGGATCATTTTCTCACCAAATTCAGCCGCGAGAACGAAAAGTTTCTGGAACCTGACGGCAAGAGCCAGTTACGATTTGAGCCGGACGCCATGCAGCTGATGATGGAATACAACTGGCCGGGAAACGTGCGGGAGCTCGAGAACGCCGTCGAGCGCGCGGTGGTGCTGGCCTCTCAGGCCTTGGTGCCCGTGGATGTTCTGCCAGACTCGATCCTCCAAGAGGGTGGAGTAAAGATCCGGCGCGATGAGAGCGGGGCGCTGCCCGCCGACGCATCGCTGCCCGAAATCCTAGCCGATTTTGAGCGGCGCAAGATCATCGAGGCGCTGGAAGCGGTGAACTGGAGCCAGACCGATGCCGCCGAGAAGCTGCACATTCCGCTGTCGACGCTCAATCAAAAAATTAAGCGATTGAGCATCGAGATCAAGCGCAAGGGTGGGGCAGCGGGGTAGATAGGCATTGTGGCGAAAGGCGGGAGACCGAATTGATCTCGTGATAAGCGAGCCCTGGGATCTCGTTACATCCTTAGGAAGCGGACCATTCACCGGTAGCGTCGTAGCCGTCGATCCCATCAAACACGATGCCGCCGTTATCCGACTCGATCAACTTTTTGTCAGAAATACAGTCAACGCACAATTCCTTCTGGCCTCCGTGCGACATAGCGATGCCTCGCTGACTGCCAGTTCAGGAAAAGCTTCCGCCGTTTGCAATATTGCCTCGCTAACGGATCACGAAGCCCGATCATCGGAGATTCGAGCTCCCAACTCTTTTCAAAATAGAATAGCTTCATTGCTGACCTGTCTTGGAATGTCATCGCAGCTTAGTTGAGCGCCTGCTATCATTCCTTCGGGCGGCGGATCGCTCTAAGCCGGCATGATCGGGCTTTCGGGTTCGGTTAGGCCTCTTTGGGGTTACCCCAGGGAATCGTGAAGGGCTGAGATTTCGTCGCGTGAGACCACGCTGCGCTCCACGCAGGATTGCTCACGCAGGGTCAGACTCGTTGGAGCTTCCGCCGTCCAAGAGCATGGCTAATCCCTCGCTGTTGGCCACACTGGCCCGATCGTTTCTGACGGGCGAATCGACGGTGGAAGGCATCGTCGCTCGCAACCGCCGCACGCTCGGCAGGAATTGGCGATGGCTGCGGCCTCTGGCGCGGCGCTATGTGGAAACGGTTGCCGGTGCGACGCGTCCCCGGCAGCGCGACGTGATCGAGTTTTTGCTTCACGACCCCGGCTTCCGGCGCGCATGGTCGAAGCATTACGACCAGCTTTCGGTAGCGCATTGGTTAGGTGACCCGCAGCGCATGCAGCCGGTTGCGGCGGCCGCGAACTGGGACGTTCCGGTTATCGAGACGGTCGGTGACCTGGCTGCCTGGTTTTCGCTGACTCCCGATGAGCTGCTCTGGTTCGCCGATCTTAAGGGACTGGCTTACAAGATCAAGCGGCCACGCATCGGGCATTATCATTACCGAATCCTCGAGAAAAAATCCGGCGCCATTCGCTTGATCGAAGCTCCGAAACCACGCTTAAAAGAGCTGCAGCGGAAAATATTGGAGCAAATTCTAGACAAGATCCCGCCGCATTCCGCCGCGCACGGGTTCGTCCCAGGGCGGTCGGTGAAGACGTTCCTGGCGCCTCACGTGGGGCAGCGCGTGGTCTTGAAAATGGACTTGCAGGATTTCTTTCCCTCCATCACCGGCGTGCGGGTTCAAACAGTTTTCCGCATGCTGGGCTACCCGGAATCGGTTGCCGATTTGCTCGGAGGAATTTGTTCGAATGCGGTGCCACGCAGAGTCTGGCCGATGGAATCGCAATTTCAAGATGCGCGCATGCTGCATACCCGGCCGCACTTGCCGCAGGGCGCGCCCACATCGCCCGCGCTGGCCAATATTTGCGCTTATCGCGTGGATTGCCGATTGACCGGCCTGGCGCGGTCGGCCGGCTCCGAATATACGCGCTACGCCGACGATCTCGCGTTTTCGGGCGGCGAGGATTTTGAGCGCGGCGTGGAGCGGTTCTCCACCCACGTCGCGGCCATTCTGCTCGAAGAAGGCTTCCAGGTGAACCATCGCAAGACGCGGATCATGAGGCGGGGCGTGAGGCAACGCGTAGCGGGACTGGTGGCGAACGAGCGTATGAACGTGCCTGGTCCGAATTTCGACCGGCTCAAGGCTACGCTTTACAACTGCGTTCGATTTGGCGCCGAGACTCAAAACCGAACGGACCATCCCCACTTTCGAGCGCACCTGGATGGGCGGATCGGATGGGTAGAGTCCATCAATCCCGCCAAGGGCCAGCGACTGCGAGCGATCTTCGACCAGATCGCGTGGGCGTGATTGTTTCAATTGTGTGTATACTCTGGTTGCGGACGGGCGTGATCTAAAGGCCCGGCTGCACCAGGAGGAGAAAAAACCATGTTTCAAGTTTTGAACGGGAACGTTCCCCGTCTCAGTAGATTCGCGCTCTGTGCGCTGGGAGTGGCCGTGGTATGCCTACCCGCGGCAGCCGCTACGCTATGTGTAAATCCAACGGGCGCGTCCGGATGCCAGACCACTATTGGCGCGGCGGTCGCCGCGGCTTCGGCCGGCGACACCATCCAGGTGGCTTCCGGGACATACAAAGAGGATGTCGACGTCACCAAGACGCTCGCGTTGATCGGAGCGGGGAGTGCAACCACCATCATCGACGCCACGGGCCTCGCCAACGGCGTCAACGTCGATGGATCGGCTGCGGCTCCCATGTCTGGCGTCAGTGGAGTGGTTGTGTCGGGATTCACGGTGGAAAATGCCAACTTCCAGGGCATCATCGTCCAGAACGCGTCGTACGTAACGGTATCGAGCAACCAGGTGCTCAACAACAACCAGGCCCTGGTTACATCCGGCGCGTCGCCCAGCTGTCCGGGTCTGCCGGCTGCGCTCGCTTCCGGCGAAGCGATGGATTGCGGTGAAGGAATCAATCTCACGGGAGCCGATCATTCGGTGGTTTCCAACAATGTCGTTCAGCAGAACTCCGGGGGAATCCTCATCAGCGACGACACGGGCGCAACCAGCGACAACGTGATCTCGAACAACCTGGTGAGCGACAATGGCCGCGCTTGCGGCATCACCATGGCATCCCACAGCGGCATGGGCGTTTTTCAAAACACGGTGATTGGGAATCAATCGCTGCGGAACGGTTTGCTGATTCCGGGGGAAGGCGCCGGGGTCGGAATTTATGCCGCCGGGCCGGGAGCGCAAACCTACAATAACCTGGTGATCAATAACACCATCATGGGCAATGGATTGCCGGGCGTGGCGATGCATAACCACGCTGCCCCACCACAGGCGCCAGCGGTGATCTTCGACAACAACAAGATTATCGGCAACATCATCTCTCAAAATGGCGCGGATGTTTTCGACACGGCCACTTCCGGACCAACCGGGATCAATATCCACAGCCTTGCGGCCATGAACGGAACCATAGTGGCGGAGAACACGATCAGCCAGGAAAGCATCGCTTTCGCCTTTACGGCCCCCAGCGGAGAGGTGACGGCCTCACTGAATAATTTCACGGCCGCTAGCGGGATCTTGAACGGTGGCGGCGGCACCATCAATGCAGCGCAAAATTGGTGGGGCTGTGCGGGCGGCCCGGGGTCGCCGACCTGCGCCGGTTCCACCGGCACGGTGGCCGTGGCGCCGTGGCTGTCTGCTCCCTTCAGTGCCGGCGCTCTTCCGTCGGCTCCCAGCGGTAGCGGAACCACGCCTCCGCCTCCCACCGGAGTCACCATCGTGATTACCGGCCCGGGTGGCGCAACGTCGGCGACGAACACCTTTCAGACTGGGTCGGGTATCGTAGCTTTGAATGCGTCCCAGTCCACCAGCTCCAATCCGGGCGCACTCGCCTATTCGTGGACATCCGCGCCGGGCTACCCAACGCTTGGGATTCCCGGTGGGAACACCGCGACGCCATCCGTCCAACTCCCTTATCCCGGAACGTTCCAGTTGATCCTGACGGTAACCGATTCCAAGGGGCTGACGGCAACCGCGACCATTACGCTGCAGTTCAATTAGGTCAACCAGGCCGGCATGATTTCGGGCCGCTCCGAGTGATGGAGCGGCCTTAAGTCTTTTCTCCCGATGGTATCGTCTTAATAAAGATGACGAAAAACGGATCGGGGAGGAAAAGCGTTGAGAGCCGGGCATCAAAGACGATTCGAGAGATCTTCGAATCGGGGCGGCCGCTGACCTACATTCGCTCCTCGGAAGAGCAGCGGGTGGCACGCGTGCTCCAGGAAGTGAGCTGGCACGCTTGGCTCCCTCCCGATTTGGACCTGGAGCCTGACCGAGGGATTGCTTCGCGACGGACAAGTCTCGCCTCGCGGCAGGAACCAGTCCTCGCGGCGTGCTGGACTTCATCATTGCCCACCAGGGCGCGGGCATCTTCCATCTGAAAGATTTTCACGAGCCGCTGCGCGATTCCGCGGAGATCCGGCGACGCCTGCGCGACGTGTATGAGAGCTGTCTCGATCGGCGCAAGTTCGTGGTGATCACCTCGCCGGTGCGGTTCGTTCCCGAAGAGGTGGAACGCAGCATCCTGTTTCTGGAGCTACGGACGCCCGACGTGATCGAGCTGGCGGAATTCCTGCGCGAAGAGGCGCCGGATAGCAGCGAAGGAACCATTCAGCAGGTAGCGCGTACACTGCTCGGGCTGACGCTCGATGAATCGCGCTACGCGTTGCGGCGAGCGTTCGCCACGGGCCGGGGGCTGGGCTCCGAATCGTTGCCGGCGCTGCTCGAAGAGAAAAGGCTGCTGGTGAATCGCAGCGGCGTAATCGAATTCATCGCCGATGCCACGGATCTGGGCGACGTGGGCGGCCTGGAGGGTCTGAAAACCTGGCTGGTGGAGCGCAGCAAGCTGTTCGAAATGCGCGACAGCCTGGACGCCGAGATCGTACCCAAAGGGCTGCTCATGATGGGCATTCCCGGCTGCGGCAAGAGCCTCTGCGTGAAAGCCATCGCGTCGCAGTTTCAGCTACCGCTGTATCGCGTCGACATGATCGAGATCTTCTCCGGCCGCCACGGCAAGCCGGAAGGCGCATTCGTCGAGGCCTGCAAGATGATGGAGGACATGGCGCCGGCGGTGCTGTGGTTCGACGAAATCGAAATGGGCATCACCACCAACGAGTCCGGCGGCGAGCAGGGCCGCATTTTCGGGTTCTTCCTGACCTGGATGCAGGAGAAGACGCGCGGACTTTTTGTAGCTGCTACAGCCAATCGAATCGAGCTGCTGCCCGCGGAAATGATCCGCAAGGGCCGCTTCGACGAAGTGTTTTTCGTCGATCTGCCGAACGAAGAAGAGCAGATCGAGATCTTCAAGATTCACCTGAAGCGGCGCGGCATCAGATCAGGCCCGGTTCAATATCGAGCAACTCACCGAGTTCACGGTGGGCTGGACGGGCGCCGAAATCGAGCAATGCGTCGTATCGGCGATCACCAAGGCGCGCCTCGCGGACCGCGAGCTTACCGAGCAGGATCTCATCAGCATCGCGGTCGAAGCAGGTACCGCTCTCCCGGACCATGAAGGAACAGATCAACCACATTCGCGGCTGGGCCTTCGAGCGGGCCATCCGCGCCACCCCGCAAGGTATCCGGCGGTAACCACAAACACTTCTGAAAGAAAACGCGTGCCAGCCTCACTCTCCATTTAGACCCCCCGGGGTTGGGTGAAGGGTTGGAGGCAAATCATGAAGCGGATGTGTGTGCCGTTAGCGGCGCTGCTATTGAGTGCGGCTGCGGGCCTGGAGGCCCAGGCGACGCTGAACGCGGCGGTGAACGCGGCCAGCTACTTGAATCCGAGCCTTCCCAACGGAAACCTGGCCGAAGGCGCCGTTTTTGTTGCGTTCGGGACGGGAATGGGACCTGCGAAACTGGCCGAAATCGGCGGTTTCCCGCTGCCGACTACGCTTGCGGGAACATCCGTCAGCGCCACGGTTGGAGGGACCACGGTGCAGTGCATCATGCTTTATACTTCCGCCACGCAGGTGGCCGCGGTCTTGCCTTCGAGCACGCCGGTTGGGAGTGGCACGATGGTTCTGACTTATAACGGCGCCAGCAGCGCACCGCTCAACATCACCGTGGTCGAGCATGATTTCGGCATCTTTGCGGTGAATGAGGGAGGAAGCGGACCGGGCGTGCTCACCAACGCCATCACAAATGTGGTTAATTCATTGGCTGCGGCCGCGAATGCGGGAGAATTGGTCGACATTTGGGGCACCGGACTGGGACCGGTAGCCGGCAATGAGGCGGACGGGCCATTACCTGGAAATATTCCGAATCTCCCGCTGCAGGTGTTTGTCGGCGGTCAGCAGGCGCAAGTGAACTATGCCGGCCGGTCAGGCTGCTGCACTGGCCTCGATCAGATTGAGATCGTGGTTCCAGCGGGAATTACGGGCTGTACAGTTCCGGTTTACCTGGTGGTGGGAGGTGTGGTCAGCAATTTCGTCACGATGTCGATTGCTCAGACGGGTTCCAGTTGCACCAATCCGAGTGCTTTAACGCCCGGCCAGCTTCAGGCTGCGCAAGCGAACGGGGGGTTGCGAACGGGCGCAGCAGCTCTGAGCCGGTTCCACAATTATGCCGGAACAGTGACCTACGAAGGTGATAGCGCGGGAGTTGCATTCTCGAAGGTTCCCCTCGCCGACCTGAATCCGCCAGGCTTCCAACTGCCTGTGGCGAACGCCTGTTACGTGAGCCAATTCCCTGTCTCCCTGGGCGCGGCTGGGGCCCTTCCGACGGCGCTCCAGGCCGGCGGCGTTAGCATGACCGGGCCCATCGGGATGTACACTCTGGTGGAACCGCAGCCCGGCGATTACGAAATCGTCTTCTCGCCGAGCAGCCCAAGCTCGCCGGGAATCGTCAACGACGGCACCCTGCTGGAGCCTGGCAGTTACACGTTCAATGTAGCCGCGGGCCACGACATCACCAGCGCATTCAGCACCTCAATTACGCTTCCAGCGGCGATCGAGTGGACCAACCGCCCAAACGTGCCTGCAACCATTAGTCGAAGCCAGCCGCTTACCGTCAATTGGACGAACGGGTTTCCTGGAGCCTTGGTGACCATCAACGCACAGTCGTCAGTGTCGCTGGGAGTTGGGGCATCGTTCACCTGCTGGGCCGACGCGACCGCCGGTACGTTTACCGTGCCTGTGGCTATATTGTCCGCGATGCCTCCCACGTTTTCGGCCAACGGCGACCCGCAGGGGGCGTTGAATGTTTACCAGGTCTACAACGGCCCTCAGTTTACCGCAGCGGGAATCGACGAGGGAACGACGTCGTTTGCCGACGGCTACCTAATCGGGCCGGTAACATTTCAATAGCCGCGGCGCGAACGTGCTACAGTTGGAATGTCAACTATTTTGGCATCTTCGCATTAGTCCGGTCCAACCGCCCGAGTCCGATCCTGCCCGATTAACCAATTTCGTAAGTTAAAGGAAAAAGCATGAAGAATATTTTCGTAGGAAACCTCAACTTCGGGGCTACCGAAGCTGCGGTCCGATCTCTGTTCGAGGCGTATGGAACCGTGGAGCGCGTAAACATCATTACCGACCGCGATACCGGGCAGCCGCGTGGGTTCGGGTTTGTTGAGATGAGCGCTAATTCGGAAGCGGATCGTGCGATCGCTGAGCTGAATGGACGAGAACTGGACGGCCGAGCGTTGAATGTCAACGAAGCGCGTCCCAAGACCGAACGCAGCTTTGGCGGCGGGGGTGGTGGCGGACGTGGGCGTGGTGAGAAGCGCTGGTAGTAGAAAACAAATAAAGAAGACAGAGGGGCTGCGCGATTGCGCGGCCTCTCTCCATTTTAGATCGCGCACAACGCGGCGAGCCGCGATGTGATTTCCTTAGGACTTGAGAGCGATCCGCAAGGTCATGTTGCCGGGATTTTCGCGCTCAAACGCCAGCAGAGCAACTTTCAGCGGAGAGGTACGAATAGGACTGCTAAACCACTGTTCCGGAATCGGCAACGTGCTCTGGTCAATTTCCTTCCAAGTTTCCCCACTGAGTTTGCGCTGATCGATGCGTGCGACCTTATCTTGGATGCGCACGCGCAGGTCCTGCGTTTCAAATGTCACATTGTCCATGATCCTATTGTCCCACGGACGGAGGGGGCGGCGTTAATTCCAGTTCGTCCGGCTATTTGCGGCGTTCCGGGTTATCCACACAGCGAAGCCAAGCACCCGGGCCGAGCGCTTCCGCCGACGCGTTCGAAAATTTTTGTGTAAACCTACGTAAACCGTTAAGGGCCTGATCCCTTTGCCTGGAAAATAATCAGGCCGTACCGGTACTACTGCGAGGAAATTGGGCAATATGCTTTTCAGTACCATGAAGCTCTTGTAATCGAAAGATTGGAACGTATAATGGCTGAACAGATATTGGCAGGACCAAGACTGTCACACTCAAGGAAGAAACATATGCCCTCTTCAGTTATCAAAGGATTGTTCATCGCCGGGGCCATAATTGCGACTGGCGTGGCCGTTAGCAGCCCAGTAATGGCGACGCCCGTCGCTTCGCTTTCGACCTCCGTTCCGTCGCCCCAGCCGCTGGGGACCAGTGTGACCCTCACGGCGAGCGCGACCGACACGGACGCCGGTATCATTTCCTATAGCATTGAGACCAGCCTTGACGGCGGTCCCATAGCGCTCAGACGGGACTTCAGTGTTGATCCCACGTTCGTTTTCACGCCCGAAACATACGAGGGGCCGTACAAAATCGTGTTGGTGGCGAGAAACAACAGCACTCTGAAGACTGGGACCTTTACAATTTCGCCGTTCAAGTTTACGTCGCTGGTGATTAATAGCGCCCCGGCTGTCAACCCGACGGCCAATGCTCTAGTGGCCCTTTTTAGTTCGCCACCGTGTATAGCAGGCGGCATTTATATGCGCGTGAATTACGTGCGCTCCGGCTCCACCTCACCCAGCTATACCAACTGGAGAGCTTGTCAAGCCGGTCTGAACCTCAATTTCTTAATCGCAGGAATGCGTGCGGTGAGCAAATACAGCATGCACAGCGAAACCTGGAATGGCACTACCCTGACGCCCGGCGCCACACTTGATTTCACAACCGGCACTCCCTCCGTCACCTTCCCCGAAATTACCGTTGTAACCCCGGTGACCTCGGAAGACAGCCTGGCGGAGCGTTTCCTGATTATGTCGACAATACCGATGCCGATTGGGGTGGATCTCGACGGGGACCCCATTTGGTATTACAAGGATCCTCTCGGACAATCGGTCACGCTTACCCGCCCGCTTCCCGGGGGGGACCTCTATCTGATCGGCAACGGGCAGAACTCCGCTGGTAGCGCGGTGACCAATCAACAAATCCTGAGGGAAATCGATCTGGCCGGTAACGTCATTCGCGAGACGAATGCCACCCGGGTCTCGGAACAAGTAAGTGCGCTCTCGGGAATTCAGTCGAACTGCACGCTTGGCGGGAAGGACTGCCTGGTCGGCTCTTTTCATCACGAGGCGATTTTGCTCCCCAACGAACATACGTTAGCGATGAGCGATGAGGAGAAGATCTTCACCGATGGAACGCAGGGATCTTCAACGACGAATCCGGTGGATATCATCGGCGATATCATTGTCGACCTGGATCCGAATTTTAACGTTGTGGGCTATTGGCGCGCCTTCGATCACTTGAACGCCAACCGGGCAGCCATCTTAGGGGAAACCTGCATTGCCCCCGGAGGTGGAGGGTGCCCTCCGATCATGCTAACCACTGGAGTGGCCCAGGACTGGCTGCACGCCAACGCCCTCTATTTCACGCCCTCCGACGGGAGCGTCTTGATGTCCATGCGTCACCAGGATTGGATCATCAAGATTGATTACGGCAATGGAACCGGAACCAACAAGATCCTATGGACGCTGGGTTTGGGAGGCAACTTCACCATCAACTCCAACGATCCGTATCCCTGGTTCTCCCATCAGCATGACCCCGGATTTATTGACAATGGAACTACGACCTTGGCGATGTTCGATAACGGCAACACACGCGTGTCACCGCCGCCGTTGGGCTTGGGATCGGGAGACAGCCGCGGGTACGTGTTGAAGCTCGACCAGGTGAACCTGGTTGCAACACCGGTCTTGCTGGCCGATCTCGGCTATTTTTCCATGGCCTTAGGCACCGCCGAACTGCTCGCAAACGGCGACTACCACTTTGACGCGGGGTACGGGCCTGGTGCTACGACTTACAGTCAATCCATCGAGGTTTTTCCGAACGCTAGTTTAGGCTTCATCGTGGAAGTGGCTGGCGAGAGCACCTATCGCACTTTCAGATTGAGTAATCTGTACATGCCGCCAGACAAAGACTAACTGTCGGACTGGTCGTGTCGCTGAAAGCCTAGAGTGGAAATGTTCGGCTGAACGGTCGCCCAAATTGGTGGCCGTTCGCGCACACGCGCCCTGTGTAGCGTCGACGCGGAGGGACGGCTTCCGGCGGATGGCAAGGCTTTGACCGAGGTGACGGAAGTAGCCCGGCCGGATGTAAAAAAAAATGAACCGCGATCGTCTTTCAGCGCATTTCCGCGGTAACGCCAGACAATATTCAGTCAAGATGGACAAAGTTCCAGCTGGTACTTTCGGGCGATGGAAAGATAATCACAAGCACCGCGACCAGCACCGGAAATCGTGAGCCGACCATACGGGTTTATAACAAGCAATAATCCCGTGCGTTCCAGATACTCAATGCTTCCACAAATGCGTTACGGTTCCGCTTGCATTCGTCATGTCGCCAGGCTGCACTCCGGCCGGACAGCTCCCCATGTACTTCTGATCCATGATCATACTCGTCTCGCTGATTCCTCCCATGGCCGGAGAATAAGTGGCGTGACTCTCCGAGTGGGTGGATGTATCGCTGAGGAAAGTGCTGCTTCCCTCGCTTTCGATGCTCGTTCCGCCGACCACGCAATGCGTTTTGCTCGAATACTTGCCACCTTGAAAGCTCTGGCTGACAGTGGTGCACCCTTTGACGTTTTTCGCCAGGCCGTTCACATGCTGGTCGTAGGCGTGGCTGCGGCAGATGGTGGATTTCGAATCGCTGGTTTTGTTCCCGGGATTATCGACGGTGTGCCTTTGGATGGACCAAAGACCTTCCTTTACATCCGGCGGGTCAACCGCACTGGCTATTCCGATGGCCAGCAAGAATACCGTGGCTGCTGGAATAATTGGCTTTTTCATCGCGCTTCCTCCGTAGTTTGCTTCTTGAGACGAGTCCACCAATGTATCGTCAGAAGCGGGCGACCAGTTGAGCAACAGTAAGATAAAACACTCTTTCCGTCCTTGACACTACTCCGCAACATGAATTATCCTTAGCCTTCGCCTTGCGACTAGATCCAGTACTCTAGTTGGTACTCTCCGGCCTACGGTCCGCCCGCGTCTATGCAGATTCTTTCGGGCCGTGCCGATTTAAGCTAAGGAGACCCATGCCACATCAGCCTTACTTTGTGGTTGTACTCGCGCATTCGCTGCATGGGCGATTGCGCCGGGTACACATCCCTCACAAAGTGATCTATGCTGGTTTCGTTGTTTCGGTGTTTTCGTTCTTCATCATGTTGGGCTTTTTTTCCAGCTACTTGCGAATGAGTTGGAAAGTGGCGCATTACAATTCATTGCGACAGGAAGTGGACTCGCTGCGCGCTAAGTATCAGGAGTTGCAGCGCGTGACCAACCAGAAGAACGAGCAGTTAGCAACCTTAGAGAACTTCGCGGGTGAAGTCTCGGTGGCGTACGGGCTGAAGCGGAAGCCGGGGACTTCGAGCGATGTGGTTACCGCCGCCAATCTGACCCCCACTTTCCGCGAATCGCTCAGCCAGTACAACTTCCTGCAAACCTCCACGATTTCCGCCCTGTATCACAACTATCCGAAGCAATACCAAATTCACGTACGGCCCAGCTTGTGGCCAGTGGAGGGGCGTCTAATGAGTTCTTTTGGCGGACGCACGGACCCGTTTTCGGGTGAAGGCGCTATCCACACCGGCGTCGATCTGGAAGCGGCCATGGGAACACCAGTGCGGGCGGCGGCCGACGGCATCGTCGTGCATGCGGATTGGGAAGGCGGCTACGGAAGGCTGATCATTATCGATCACGGCAACGGCGTCCAGACCTACTATGGCCACTTGTCGACGTTCGGGGTGGTGCCGGGCGAGGAAGTGCGGCGGGGCGATGTGATTGCGCGCTCTGGCGCCAGCGGCCGTGTTACTTCGCCGCATCTGCATTACGAAGTGCGCATGGGCGGTACGCCGGTGAATCCGTATCCGTACATGGCGAAATCAGCCGCGGTGGGCGCGGCACGCGATCAAAAAGACCTGCCGTTCGATTAGGCCGCAGTCAGCAAAATTGGTTCGCGCTTGGTGACGACGATGGTGTGTTCGTAATGCGCTGAGAGGCTGCCATCGGCGGTGCGAATGGTCCAGCGGTCGCTCTGCAAAACGCTGCGCCCGCTTCCAGCAGCAATAATAGGCTCTATCGTGATGACCAGCCCTTCAGTCAGGCGAGCCTTCAGCCGCGGCTCGTGATAATTCGGAACGCTGGGCGGTTCATGAATGGTCCTACCCACGCCGTGACCGCAGAGATCGCGCATGACGTGAAAGCCGCTGCTCCTGGTTTCCCGCTCAACTATGCGGCCGATCTCATGCACGCGGTTTCCCGCGCGGGCCGATCCTAAAGCCTGATAAAAGGCTCTCTTGGCACAACTAGCCAGCGCGGCGGCCGTGGCGCCGATTTCGCCGGCATGAATGGTGACGGCGGCGTCAGCGAAAAATCCGTCCTTTTCCGCCACCAGATCCAGCTTCACCAGATCGCCGGATTGAATGACGCGCTCGCCGGGGATTCCGTGAATGGCTTCGTCGTTGACGCTGATGCAGAGCTCAGCAGGGAAGCCGTAAACTTTGGGCGGCGCGGATTCAGCGCCGTTTTCGAGCAATACGCGAGCCCCGATTTCATTCAGTTCGCGGGTGGTGATGCCGGGCCGGACCGCAGAAGCCGTCTTATCCAGGGCCTGCCGCACGATTCTTCCGATGACCCGGAGTTTCTCGAATTCCGCTTGGGATTTGATGGACACGTCTTTGCCTTACAGGATCGCTCTTGGCCTCACTTGATCGCGCTCTGCCAGTTGAGCAAAACCGTCACGGGCGTCGCACTGCCTTCGTCGAGCGTGGTATTGATCAGGAAGCGCTTGCCATCGAGAGAAATGTCCCAACGCCAGGCCGTGGTGGGCCCACCGCCCGATCCGCCCAGGACCGGCGCGCGGAACAGCGCCTTGGGAATGCCCGGTTGGAATGTTCCGCCCGTGGTAGAAACGCTCACCGCCATGAGAGTACTGTCCGGCGTGAAATAGAACAGTTCTTTGCCGTCGTTCGACCAGCGTGGCTGGCTGCCTCCGCCATTTGACACAGGCCATTTCCCGCCGGATGACACAGGAAACGGCTGAACATAGACTTCCCTGGTTCCCGATTCGTTCGAGGTATAGACCACCCAGTGCCCGTCAGGAGAAAATTTCGCCTGCGCTTCATTGAACGGCGAAACCAGGTACGGCACCGGTTTGCGATCGCCCTCCAGCGGCAGTACCCATAAGTCGGTGTCCGCGGCTTTCTTTCGTAGAGTGAAAATGAGGAAACGGCCGTCGCGAGACCAGTCATCGGGGGTCTTGATTTCGTCGGAATGAAAGACCACTTGACCCTGGCCGGCGCCATTGGCGGGTTTGCGATACACATCCGAAGAAAGGCCTCCGCCGGGTGCGTAAATAATTTCGGTGCCATCCGGCGACCAGGTGGCGCTGCCGCCTCCCGCGTCGAAGCTGAGGCGGGTATTGGTGCCTCGAGCCAAATCCAGCATCCATACCCCCCATACTCCGCGGGCGTCCATCCGGCCTTCGGCGACTCGCGTTCCGTCCGGCGAGAGCGCCAGTTCGTCACGTGCACTAGAATCTCCCACGTGGCCCAGCACCTTCCCCTCGCGGTCATACCAAGTCAATTGCCGACTGTCGCCTCCCTTTGCGGCGAATGCCAGCAAGCCGTTATTAGAAACGGAAAACAAACCGGCGAAGGAGTCCACTGTTACCCGGTCGACGATCTGAACGGCGCGGCCGGTTAGTTGCACACGGGCCAGATCGAAGGGCTGAGCCATGAGGGCCTCTCCTCGCATGAAGAACAAGGTACCGGCGCCGGCCACTGAACCGGACGCCCCTGAGCCGGACAAGGGGGAGGGTACGTACATGGCTTGAGCAGGGGTATCGAGCAAACGCTTTGGCGCCTGCTCCGCTGGTTTGGCTTCCAACGAGCCGATGTAGACGCCGTTGTTCTCCTTATTTGACATCAGCCGGTAATAGAGGAAGTGCTTTCCGTCCGGCAGGAAGGATGGACGGCCTTGCCCCTGTTCACCATGTTGCGTGTCCAGCGCTGTGACCGGAGACGCCTCTCCGCCGGAGGCCGCGACACGATTCACAACGCCGGAGTTCCCGAACAGGATCACATCCAGGCGGTTCCAGGTAACTCCGCCCGGGTTCGGGGCGGACGCCAAGGTTTGCGGAGGGCCGCCCGCGATATCGATCCTCTTGACACTGCCGCCTGCTTGAAACACCATCGACTGGCTGTCAGGCGACCAGGCCGGCTCCAGAAGCACGCCCTCGGTTCCCGGCAATTCCCGAGCATCGAGCGAATCCATCTGGCGGAGCCACAAAGCGCTGCGCCCGTCGGCGCCTCTCACGTTCAGAGCTAATTTGCGGCCGTCCGGCGAAATGACGAAGGTGTTCAGCGTGGTCTTCGGCGGTGGAGATACTTCAAACCGCAGGGACGGAAGCGCGGGCGGAGTTTCTCGAAAATGCACGAAGCTCAGAGCGCCCGTGGTGAGGAGGAACAGGGCCGCTAGCGCAGGCCAGAGCCACCGGGTCTTTTTTTCCGGAGCGGCGGACGCAGGCCCGGAAGAGACGCCGCTGGGCGCCGCTCCATCGAGCAGCCGCCAAACGTCGCCGATATCCCGCAGGCGCTTGCGCGGGTCCTTCTGCAAGCACTCCGAGAGCAGCCGCTGGACGCTCGCGGGTGCGTCGCTCAAATCCGGCTCGTCGCGAATCACCTTGGCGAGCATCTCGCCCGCGTCTTCGCCGCCGAAAAGGCGCCTGCCCGTAATCAATTCGTGCAGTACAACGCCGAAGGCGAAGATATCGGCCCGCTTGTCGGTGGACTTGCCGCGGGCCTGCTCGGGCGCCATGTAAGAAGCGGTGCCCAGGATCATTCCCGCCTCGGTCATGCCGATGGTGAAGGTGGGCGAGCGCTCATTGCTGCCACTGGTGGTTGCGGCCACTTTAGCGAGCCCAAAATCGAGCACCTTCACCGTGCCGTCGGGCTTGATCTTGATGTTGGCGGGCTTCAGGTCGCGATGGGTGATGCCACGCTCGTGCGCGGCTTCGAGAGCGTCGGCCATCTGGCGCGCAATGCGCAGAGCTTCATCGAGCGGCATGGGACCCTTCGGCGATTCGCCTTCGATGTACTCCATTACCAGGTAGTTCGGTCCGACATCGTGCAAGGTGCAAATGTTGGGATGGTTCAGCGCGGCAACTGCACGTGCCTCCTGTTCGAAACGTTCGGTGAACCGTTCGTTCGAAATTTTGATCGCTACGATGCGCTCCAACCGGGTGTCGCGAGCTTTGTAGACTTCGCCCATCCCGCCGGCGCCGATGGGCTCAATGATCTCGTAGGGTCCAAGGCGCTCGCCTGGGGAAAGAGGCATACGGTAACTCGTAAGTTTACCGGATCACTGGGGCGGGATGCCGAGCGGAAGACCGTTGTGGCGCACGCACTCGCGCGTGTGGCGTACGCACCCGCGTGTGGCGTACGCACTCTTGCGTGCCGTGTTCGCACTCATGCGAACACGTTTCCCCGAAGGCGTTCACACGAGTGTGAACGCGGCACGCGTGGGCGCGCGCCCACCTGTTGCGGAAGGATTACGGGAGTGAGCGGGCGTGCGCCACAATTACAGGTCGATTGCTAAAATAGGCGGCCATGCGAACACTTTGCGTTGCGCTACTATTGCCGCTGTTGGGCCAGGCCGCCGATTTCACCGTGGGATCGGCAACCGCGCACCCTGGACAGAAGGCCACCGGGTATATCTCGATTCCCTCGGGTGTGGACGCTGCGGCGAGCATCCCGGTTATTGTCGTCAACGGCGCCAAGCCGGGCCCGGTGCTGGCCATGGTGGCGGGATCGCACGGCACCGAATACGCTTCCATCGTCGCGCTGCAGAAACTGGCACAGGAGGCGGACCCGGCGCAGATCTCAGGCACCCTGATCATCGTGCCGCTGGTGAACGTGGCGTCCTTCGCGCAAAAGGTGCCGCATCTGAATCCGACGGATGGCAAGAACATGAATCGCTTCTATCCGGGCAAGCCGGATGGCACTCAGACCGAGCGCGCGTCCTGGGCCATCGGCAAGCAGGTTGTGGAGAGATCCGATTATCTGATCGACTTGCATGGCGGCGACTTGGACGAGAACCTGCGGCGCTACTCTTATTGGGGCGCCACAGGAAACGCGGGGCAGGACACGGCTTCGCGCGCCATGGTGCTGGCGTTCGGGCTGGACCACATCATCCTGCAGGATTTCAAGACGCCGGTTGCGGCGGGAGGCGCGAATCCGCTCACGCGCTTCGCGTCCAGCTTGGGCAAACCGTGCGTGACGGCGGAGGCGGGCCATGCCGGAACCACCGAAGCAGAGGACGTGGATGCCCTGATCCGAGGATGCTGGAATGTGGCGCGGCAACTCAAGATGGTGGACGGTAAGGTGACGCCGGTGAAACATCCGCTGTGGCTTTCGCGTATATCAGTTGTGAGCAGCGAACTGGATGGTGTGTTCTACCCGCTGGTGGGCCCGGAAGCATACGTCTCGCAGGGCATGAAGATCGGTTACGTGACGGACTACTTCGGCGAGAAGATCTGGGATGCCACGGCGCCGGTAAGCGGGGTGGTGGTGTACATCGGCGCGCTTCCTTCTTTGAAGAAGGGCGACACCATCGCGGACATTGGGGAGATTGCATTGGCCCCGCCGGCGAATTGACCGGCTTTAGTCCGGCAGGTGAAGAATTCCTAATCGTGTGCCGATAGTCGGAGCATTGGAGGACTTATGGCGAAACGTCTGACGGTAATTGTCGGTCTGGGTGTGGTCTGTTGCCTGGCCGTGGCGACGGCGCAGCAATTTCCGTGGTGGGAACAGCTGCTGGTTCACTTCGGCGGAAAAACCGACGAGACACCCGTGCCTTCCATGAAGATGGGGAATCACCACCAAATGTCGCTGAAGGGCCAGCCGCAACCGGGCGATGAACAGCGGGCTCAGCAGATCGTCGCCGCTGCCCGGGGAGTGCTTTCACGTTATGCCGATGTGAACACCGCGTTGGCCGACGGCTACAAACCGTTTCATCCCACAGGCAAGATAGGCGAAGAGGTGCACTACACGAACTTTCGCTACGCACGGCTTCAGCAGCGGCACGTGAACTACGACCAACCAGGATCGATCCTTTATAAGCGCACCCCGCAGGGCATGCAGGCTGTCGGCGTGATGTACACCGCACCGCAGGCTTCCACTCCGGCACAACTGAACGCAGTGGCGCCCCTGAGCATAGCGACCTGGCATCGGCATGTGGACTTCTGCGGCGGAGGGCGAAACCTGCCTCGAGACGAGCAGTTTGGTCCACGTTCGCAGTTTGGGCCACTTGGGAGCATCCACACAGAAGAGGCATGCCAGAAGGCGGGTGGACTCTGGGTTCCAGTGCTGTTCGGCTGGATGACTCACGTTTACCCCAACGCTAAGCCCCCTCAGGAAGTATGGGCCGGAATGGAAATGCATATGGATGCCAATACCGACGCAGAAATGAAGAACTAGGCGTCCGTCATTTTCTGTCAAAATAGATCGGTCCGAGATTGTGGAGGCCGATCATGAAAAGCATTTGTCTCTGGGGGACGCTCGTCGGTTGCTGGGCCGCGCTGGGATGGAGCCAAACAACCCAAGACCTGATCAACGACGCCAAGAACACCGAGAACGTCACGACCCACAGCATGGGTTATGACCGCAAAAGCTACAGCCCCCTAAAACAGATCAATAAATCCAGCGTGAAGCGCCTGGTGCCCATCTGGAGCACGAGCCTGATGAACGAACAGGGCGAGCTCGCGGCGCCAACCATTTATAACGGCGTCATGTATGTGATCAACGGCAAGTGGACTTTTGCGATCGATGTGGAAACCGGCCGGCAGATCTGGCGAACGCCGGTGCGGCTGGAACCGGGAGTCCAACGGGTTGCGATCAACCGGGGCGCGCCGGCGATCTATAACGGCAAGCTCTTTCGTGTGACGATGGACAACCATTTGCTCGCATTGGACATGAAGACCGGTGAAGAGCTTTGGAACCAGAAATTCGCCGATTTGAATGAAGGCTTCTACGCCACCAGTGCGCCCATCGTCGCCAACGGAGTTGTGATTTCCGGCGAATCTGGAGGAGAGTCCACTACGCGCGGTTTTCTCGATGGATGGGATCCCGACACAGGTAAGAAGCTGTGGCGGCGATACACCATTCCAGCTCCGGGCGAACCTGGTTCCGAGACGTGGCCCAAGAATACCGATGCCTGGAGCCAGGGTGGTGGTCCCACGTGGCGCTCCGGTTCGTACGATCCCGAGCTCGATCTGGTCTATTGGGGCACTGGCAATGCGGAGCCATACGACCCCAGGCCGCGCCAGGGTCTGGATAGCTTGTTCACCAACAGCGTGCTGGCGATCCATCCGAAGACCGGCGAGGTTGCCTGCTATTTTCAATACACGCCCAACGACATTTATGACGTGGACGCCACCGACGAGCAGGTGTTGGCCGACATCCAGGTGGAGGGACAGCCGCGGAAAGTAATGATTCAGGCCAATAAAAACGGCTTCCTCTACGTGCTGGACCGCACGAACTGCAAGCTGATCGCTGCGCACCCGTTCGTCAAGGTGAATTGGGCCACGCATGTCGATCTGGCGACTGGACGGCCCGTGTTGACGGACATACTGCAGCGCTTCCTGGCGGGCGAAGAGGTGGAGATCTGGCCGTCGCGTGGAACCAATGCGGTGCCCATCGCGTTCGATCCGAACACGGGCTTGATCTACGCGAGCACCTGGAACGTGCCGCGCGTACAGAAGCTCGCACCGCCGAAGCCAACCGTGAGTGGCAAGGATTCTACTGGCGTTATCGCGAGGTTTGTGGAAACTCACCCCGGCGATGTTTTAGGTCACCTGGCGGCGATCAATCCTCTGACGGGCGAGAAGAAGTGGGAAATCCCCTTGACCGATTTACCCAGCGCGGCCGGCATGCTGGCAACCGGCGGCGGGCTGGTGTTTACCGGGAAATTAACGGGCGAGTTCATGGCGCTCGACGAGGACACCGGAAAAACCCTGTGGCAGTTCCAGACCGGATCCAGCATCAATGCGACGGCCATCACGTACACGCACAATGGCAGGCAGTATGTGACCATCGCGTCGGGGCTGGGCGGCATTCTGGCTACGCGCTATGCATCGCTCAAAATGCCGACCGGCGGATCGGTGTGGACGTTTGCGTTAATGCCTGAGTGATTTTGAAGTGGCCACCTGTCAATAAATGGACCACACGCCGGGTGTGGCGATCTCGAGTAGATGACGGTCTGGATCGCGGAAATAAATGCTTTGGCCGCCTAAATCCCACTTGCGCTTCTCTTCCACCGCGATTCCGTTTTCTGAGAGCCAGGCTTCCCACTCAGCGAGTTGCTCCGCGCCAATCGCGAATGCGAGATGCAGCTCGCCGTCGCCATCATGCGGCGACTGAATGGCCGTCGAGGCACCCTTCTTGAAGAGCAACAATACCTGATGGTTGCCCGCCTCGATAGCGCAGCCACGCTCTCCGAAATCGCTGATGGTTCGAAATCCGAAAATCCTCTGGTAAAACCGGGCGGAACGGGCCACGTCAGTGACGTACAGGGAGGATTCGAGGATTCCATCAGTGCTGGGAGGCATATTGATTCAGCGAGTGGCCACCATGAAGAGCCGAGGAAACCGCAATAATACCCGGCCATCGGTGCGCAGCGGGTAGTGCCGCTTGATTTCGTTGATGTATGCGGACATGAACTCCTGTGCACGCTCGGCGTCTAGCGCAGCAAGGAAGGGGCGCAGCGCGGAGCCACGAAACCACTCCGCAATCGCCTGGGCACCGGCAAGCGAATGATTGTAGATGGTGTGCCAGATCTCGACCCGTGCGCAGAGCGGCTTCAAGGCATCATAGTAAGCCCCGACGGGCGGCAGCTCCACGCGCGCTCCTTCCGTAATACCAAACCGCTTAGCGATGTCTTCCATCGCGAGATGGGATGGCTCCCTGGTGTTGTCGGGCATTTGAACCGCCAGCACGCCCCCGGGAGCCAGAGTCTCAACCACACGCCGTAGCGCTTTCAAATGATCCGGCACCCACTGGTAGGCGGCATTGGCAAAGAGCAGGTCAACCGGCTCAGCGGGAACCCAGGTCGTCAGATCGCCGGCGGAAAAATCACACTGCGGCAGGCGTTCCCGCGCTTGGCGCAGCATGTCCAACGACGAGTCGATGCCGCTGACAACGGCGCCAGAGTACCGTTCGACCAACAACTCGGTCGAATTGCCAGGACCGCAGCCCAGGTCGATGGCGCGCCGGACTTGGGTGAGCGGCACCTGGGCCAGCAAGTCCCGCGCAGGGCGTGTCCGTTCGTCTTCAAACTTCAGATATTGCCGCGCGCTCCAATCACTCACAGCTTTTATCTTATGCCGCAAGGAGATCTGCATTCCCATATTGCTTTCCAATAGAAACGGCGCTATCCTCTTATAGGTTACCAATAGGAGCGTTCTTGGCGGAAAAGACCGATGTGCGGCAAGGGACGTTGACTTTGATGGTGCTTAAGACGCTGGAGACCCTTGGGCCGCTGCACGGTTATGGAATTGCGCGCCGCATCGAGCAGACCAGCGGCAAACGGCTGACCCTGAATTACGGCACCATTTATCCGGCTCTCCTGAAGTTGGAGCAGGACGGATTCATCGCGGCGGAGTGGGGGGCTTCGGAGAACCATCGCAAGGCCAAGTTTTATCGTCTGACACGCGCGGGCCGCGGTCAATTGAAGAAGGAAGAGCGCGAGTGGGAGCAGACGGCGGCGATCATGTCGCGTTTCCTGTTCCCTGGAGAAGAAACCCGATGAGCAGATTACGCGGAATTGTGGTGCGGCTCGGCGGTCTCTTCTTCGCGGGTGGCAGGGAGCGCGAGTGGAGGGCGGAATTCGAGACCCATGTCGCGATGCATGTGGAAGACAACCTGCGTGCCGGTATGAGCGCCGAAGAAGCGCGACGCCAGGCGCTGGTGGAGTTCGGAGGCGTGGAAGCGCTGAAGGATTCGATGCGCGATCAAGCGAGCTTCCTCTGGCTGGACAGCGCGCTGCGCGATATCCGCTACGCGTTCCGCGGACTGCGCCGTAGCCCCGCGTTCGCCCTCAGCAGCATTGCTTCGCTGACGCTCGGTTTGGGAGCAAGCCTGGCGGTGTTTACCGTTGCCGATAACTTGCTGGTCCGTCCGCTGCCGTACCAGGATGCTTCGCGGCTGATGATGATCTGGGAAAACCGGGGCGGCGATGGCCACAACGTAGTGTCGCCCGCCAATTATCTGGACTGGAGATCGCAGAACGACGTTTTCTCCGACATTGCCGCGCTTTCGCCGACGCGCTCGTCGAATCTTGCAGAAAATGGCCGCGCCGAGGAGTTTCTGGGGCAGAGCGTGACAGCCAATTTCTTTCCGCTGCTCGGCGTTCGCCCCGTACGCGGGCGCATCTTCACCACAGAAGAAGATCGATCTTCCAGCCAGGTGCTGCTCATCAGTTACCGGCTGTGGCAAAGCTGGTTCAGCGGCGATGAGAACATCATCGGCCACGAGGTCGAAATCAATGCGGTTCCTTTCAGCATCATTGGCGTTCTGCCGCCGAATTTCTATTTCCTAGATCGCGCAACCGATATCTGGGGACCCCTTGGTCTTGATCCAGCGCAGAATTATCGCAAGACATCCGGCCGTTTTGCGACATCGGTTGGGCGGCTGCGGCCGGGCGTGAGCAACCGAGAGGCGCAAGCCCATATGTCCGCGCTCGCGAAGCGCCTGGAGCAAGCCTATCCGGAATTCAATACCAACTGGCGAGTAAATCTGGAGCCGGTGCGCGATGCCTTGTTCCGCAACACCAAGGCGCCACTATTGGTTTTGCTGGCAGCCGTGATCCTATTGCTGGCGGTGGGATGCGCGAACATCGCGAACCTGCTGCTGGCCCGGTACAGTTCCAGAGCGCGGGAAATGGCCGTGCGAGCGTCGCTCGGAGCCGGGCGCTGGCGCGTGATCCGTCAGTTGCTCACCGAAAGCTTGATGCTAGGCTTGGCCGGCGGAATGTGCGGCGTGCTGCTGGCGCGTTGGGCCGTATCCGGGCTGTTGCTGTTAGCGCCTCGGGATGTCGCGCAATCCGCCGAAATTCACGTCGATTTTCGAATCGTCGTGTTGGCCGTCGCGCTCTCGCTCCTTACCAGCATGCTTTTCGGGATCGCGCCGGCGCTGGCGACAACGCGAATCGATTTGATCGGCGCCATGCGAGGCGACAGCCGTTCCGTTTTTGGCGCGGGCCGTCTGCGGTCCTGGCTGGTGGGAGCGGAAGTGGCCTTCTCCGTAATTCTGCTCTCGGGCGCGATCCTCCTGTTTCGCAGCCTGGTGAGTTTGGAATCCGTGAATCCCGGCCTCAACCCATCCAATCTGCTCACTTTCCGTGTTCCGCTTACGGCCAGTCGTTATCGAGGGGATCCTCGAAGTACGCAGTTCTTTGGGCGCGCTCTCGCTCAATTGGCTCACCTGCCTGGCGTGCGCTCGGCCAGCGCGGTAAGTTTCCTTCCCTTTACCGGACCCGGCGCCGGCACTACAGTGAACATCGAAGGACGTCCGCCCGCCAAACCGGGCGCGGAGCTCGAGGCCCTGATCCGGACCGTGATGCCCGGATATTTCCGCACGCTCGGTATTGCATTGAAAAGCGGGCGCGATTTTACAGACTCGGACAATCGCGTGGATTCGCCCTACCGTTTCATCGTGAATGAGGCCTTCGTGCGGCAATTCCTGCCCGGCGAACAACCGCTAGGCCAACGGATCAACGCGTACATGGACGAGCAGAATCCGTTTGGCGAAATCATCGGAGTGGTAGCCGACGTGCACGAATCGGCGATCGATCACAAAGCGGAGCCGACTGTTTATTATCCGCACGTCCACCTGAGTTATGCGCGCATGCTATTTCTGCTTCGCACGGACGGCAATCCCCTCGGCCTGGCTGGTCCGGCCCGGAGAGTGATTCGGCAGCTCGATGCGGAGCAGCCCATCGCCGTAGTACGAACGCTCGAAGACGTGATGGGCGAGAATTTTTCGCGCCAGCGGTTCAGCGCGTGGCTGCTCGGGGGATTTGCGATACTAGCGCTGGTGTTGGCCGCAGTTGGCATTTACGGCGTGCTGGCGTATTCGGTCACTGCGCGAACGCGCGAATTTGGTCTCCGCGCGGCACTGGGAGCCGAGCCGAAGCGCATCATCGCCCTGGTGATTACAAGCGGCATTGGTCCCGTTCTCATTGGAATCGCGATCGGCGGCGCGGGAGCACTCGCGCTGTCTGGCCTGCTCGAGAGCTTGTTATACGGCGTCGGTCCGCGCGACCCGCTGACTTTCTCGGGCGTGCCTTTGTTGCTCGCAGCCGTGGCGCTGCTGGCTGCTTATCTACCTGCGCGCCGGGCCGCGCAGTTGGATCCGATGGTCGCCTTGCGAAACGAATAGCGCCAAAATCGAAGCAGCGGCATCAGGGCGCTACACAATGGAAGTTCGCTGCGTCGTCGATACTGCCTTGGCCTGAGTAGCGCGCCACCTGCGGATAAGGGCACAGCGGGCGCGTGCGCACCACCCGATTGTCCACCACGCGGCTGGCCACGATGGAGTCTGGAGCTTTGGCTTTTTCCACCCAGTTGATCATGGCGGTCATCGAGTCGTTCCTATCCGGACCGATGCCGCCGCCGCAGTGCGCCATGCCGGGCACCATGAAGAGGCGAAAGAACTGCGCGGTATCGGGACCGTTCTTGGCCACCGCCTGTTCGTAATAATTAACGCCCATCATGGGTTGCAGGATGGAATCCGCCCAGCCATACGTCATGATCAGCTTGCCGCCATGCTTGTGGAACTTCGCGAGATCCGGGTTCTTCGCATCGGCCAGCTTGCTCCATTCATCCAGCGTGTGAATATCGTGGTCGAAGTCGAACGTTTTGTAATCGTAGTCCGGCTGTGGCGGCTTGTGCACCAGATACCGCATGGTGCCTTCGGCGAGGTTGAAA
This sequence comes from Bryobacterales bacterium, assembly GCA_963781905.1. Lineage (GTDB taxonomy): Bacteria > Acidobacteriota > Terriglobia > Bryobacterales > Bryobacteraceae > Palsa-89. Next base: position 531,284 of record CAWAHZ010000010.1, on the reverse strand, counting down.
TCCGCGGGCTTGGCATCCGGCTGCGCCGCGACGATCACGTTCATCCAGCCACTACCCGCGCCGCCCCCAAACAGTCCCGGCATCACGGCTTCGCTGCCCGGCATGTAGCCGGGGAAGAACGGCTTGCCATTGCTCATTGGGCCGCTGTACACCTTGGCGATGGCGTCGGCTTGCGCAGGAGTGAGGCAATCCGGACCGTCGACGCCGGCGGTGCAGGCTGGGACATCACGCGCCGGGTCGAAGTTGCACTTGCGCGGATCGTCGATCAGGCCGTCTTTGAGTCCGTCGATAGCATCGCACTTGGCCATCACCTTTTCGCCCACCAGAGCCAGCTTGGCGGGCGTAACCGGAGCGGCACTCAGCGCTTTCTGATTCCACATGGCACCGATGGTGAAACCGGTTTGATCCACCCACGGCGCGTTGGCGACGATGCCATCGAAGTCGTCAGGGAAGCGCTCGGCCTCCAGCATTCCCTGGCGCCCGCCGTTGGAGCAGGAGTTCCAATAGGTGCGGGAGATCGGTTTGCCGTAATATTGCCTGGTAATATCCTGCGTGGTCCGGGCTGTAAGGTGCACCGCTCGGTAGGCGTAATCGATGGCCTTCTGCGGGTTGCTCATCACAAAGCTTGCGCCAGGCTCCTTGCGGGCATCGTGGCCGGTGTTGGTTTGTGCGAATGCGAAGCCGAGCTGCAGCGCCTGGTTGCGCTGCGCGACGCGTCCGGGATCATCCATCGCCTCGCCCGCATGGCCGCCGTTGCCGATCATATAAAACCGCCCGTTCCACCTGGAGGGCAGGCTGACCTCGAACGCGATCTCGGGCGAAAGCAGACCGGTGACGCGACAATGGACCGGAGCCGAGGCGGAAGCCGGCATCTCAGCCGCCGTGATCTGGACGATCTCCTTCGCCTTGAACTTGCCCAATGCTTCGCAAGTCTCGCGCGGTTCCAGGTCCGCCTTGGAGTAGTCTACGAGGGCTGTCTTCAGGTCGGCAAAAGCTTGGGCGCGGACCGTGGTCACGCTGGCGGCCATCAGGGCGGCGACGCCCAGAGCAGACAGCATAGGCCGGTTGCGCATAGTTTCGGTAGGCAGCATAGTCTCTCCCTGGTCTCGTGCGATAGTTCCCCATTCTATCCGGTTCGGCTGCGCTGCTCTGTTGATTCCTCCGCTCCGTTTGTGACAAGATGTGCACCAGCACAACGCCCCAGGGGCGAAATCATTTGGAGGAATCCATGTCGAATCGTTTGTTGAAGACCGTTGTCGCCTGCGGGCTCGCAATAGCAGGTCTGGCGGCTGTGACCAGTGCGCAACCGCCGGCGCCTGCGCCGCTTGCAATCGCGAATCCAACGTACACCGCGATTCCCATGGAAATCAGCGTGAACCGTCCGGCCGCCGAAGTGTGGAAGCGCGTCGGTAAGTACTGCGATATCGGGGAATGGCTGCGGATTCCTTGCACCATCATGTCGGGTAAAGACGGTGAATTCGGCGCGGTGCGGTCCGTTGGCAACGAAATTCTCGTGGGCAAAACGGAACTGTCATACACCTACACGCAGCCGGTGCGAGTGGGCCCGATGTACAACCTGTATCACGGCACGCTGGAAGCCAGGCCCGTGACGGCGACGACATCGAAGCTGGTCTACACCTTGATTTTCGATAATTCCATGCTGCCGGACGACGCCGCCCGCGAGAAGGACAAAGCGCAGAGGAAAGTACGTTTCATGCAGGCGCTCGAGAACATGAAGATCCTGGCCGAAGGCGGAACTCTTCCGCCGGTGCCGGCGCGCAGCGCGGCGAAGTAAGCGGTATTTGTCGCCAGACCAGCTGCGTGACATACTGGCGGAATGCAAGCTCTCCGTCTGTCTTCGGCGATTCTTCTGGTAGCATTCGCTCGCATTGTTTTTGCGAGTGACCTGCACCCCGGCGATACCGTTCAGAATACTTTTCGTCCCCCAACGACACACGCGTATTCCATAAGTTTGCAGGCTGGAGATGTGGTGTCGCTGATGTTTACCGACACCGGACAAGACACCATCCTGACGGTATTGAATCCGACTGGAGAAACCGCTCGCCGCTTTTCGAGCAAAATGCAAGAGGGCCAATCCGTGAGCTTCTATGCGGCTCAATCGGGCGCATGGCAATTGGTTCTCTCCGGGCGAGAAAAGGAGACCGAATGCGGGTACAAGATCTCAGGGCTGAAGATTACTAAATCGGACACATTGCTGGCTCCTTCGAATGAAATCAAGAGCCCGCGTCTGAAGCAGCTCACCGACGCCGCATCCGTGACCGCTTTCTGGACACAAATCGAAAAAGAAGGCACACCGATGATTGAGCCGCTGGCGGACGATCCGCGCAACATGCTGGTCACAATTCTATGGAGAGCGCGTGGCGATACCAAAGGCGTCATGGTGCAAGCGCCGTTCTGCGATGGCGAGAGTTGCTTTATGAAGCACCTGGCCAAGACCGACGTGTGGTACGCGTCGTTCAAAATAAACCGCCATCTCCGGACGTATTATTCGATCGCGCCCAACGTCGCCTCCATGCCAGCGGACGGGCAGTACGATCTATTGAACGCGATGACGCAGCGAGACCCATTGAATCCGAAAGGCTGGTTCGAGAGCGATGATGACCCGGACGTGCCGCTGCATCATGGCGTGTCTCGTCTGGACATGCCCGATGCGCCGGCGCAACCCTGGGCGGACAAACGTAAGGATGTGCCCGAGGGGCAGATTGAGAAGCATATTTTCACCAGCGCCTTGCTGAAGAACAAGCGGGATGTTTGGGTGTACACACCGCCTGGCTACTCAAAAACCGCTCCACCGTACGGACTGTTGCTGGTTTTCGACGGCGACACGTACATCAAGGTGGTACCCACGCCGGTGACGGTCGACAATCTGATCGCGGATAAGCGAATCCCGCCTCTGGTGGCCGTGATGATCGGCAATGCTCCGAAGGCCAGATCGATTGAGCTTCCCTGCAATCCCGAGTTCGCGGAATTTCTGAGCGCGGAGCTGGTGCCGTGGCTGCGCAGGCTCTATAACGTGACTTCGGATCCCGAACACGTCACGATCGGTGGGTCGAGCTACGGGGGACTGGCTGCAACGTACGCCGCCTATCGTCACCCCGAAATCTTCGGAAATGTTTTATCCCAGAGTGGCTCTTACTGGTGGACTCCGCCCATCGATCCTGCCAAGCCCGACAGCTTTAATCCAGATTCCGAGCACGGCTACGTGGCTCGCCTGTTTATCGACAGCCCGAAGCTGCCCATTCGGTTTTATCTGGATGGTGGATCGCTGGAGCTGGATCATTCCGGGCAAGGAGGTTCGATCCTCATCCCGAATCGAGCTTTTCGAGACGTTTTGCTGTCCAAGGGCTACGAAGTTCACTACCAGCAATTTCAAGGCGCGCACGACTATTTGAGCTGGAGAGGCACCCTGGCCGATGGTCTGATCTTGCTGATGGGCGTGAAGTGACCGCCGGCTAGTTGCAACCGCTCCCTCCGGTCACGGCTCAGTATCCGACGTGCTTAGCGGAGCCGCGACCGGAGGAAGCGCTAGTTACGATCCGGCTGCGACAGGCCGCTAGTTGAGATCGGGTGTCTGCAACAGCGGGTTGAACCAGGCGCGATCGCGTACATGCGTTCGCGATTTAATGCGCCAGCCGACGGCTGTCTTGACGTAAACGTCTTCGTAGCCGCCATGCCGTTCGATGCTTCCCGGCCCTTTGATCCCCATCTGCAACAAATAGATCCGGCCGGTGGCGCCCTCGGGCGACGGCTTGAACACCTGGTTCACCATGATGTGCGTCCAACCGGTCCAGACCATGGGGGTCTTGCAGCCGCGCGATCCGCCGCCAATCAAGGTCGCCAGCGCCTCGCGGCCCTTGGCCAACACGCGGCCGCCTTGCTTGAACCCTTCGTCGGAATTCTTGTCGATGAAAACGCCGTCGGGAGTAAACACGTCCGCGTAGTCGTAGCCGTTATTCGAGCAGGTGTCGATGCCGTACGCGTAGCGATTGGTAAGCTCGGTGAGCTGGTCGTAGTCGAGCGCGCTGAGGGTTGGCTCCTTGGCTGAAACCACAGTAGCCCTTTGCCCGATCCACATCGTCACCCAGGTCCCGAGGCAAGCGCCGAAAGCTACGCCCGCTAGGAATTTCCATTTGAGCATTCGTTTCTCCATTCTCGAATCAGTATAATTGTCGGCGGACTGGAGGGCTTATGTCGTCTACAGGAAAGTTCTTGCTGCTGGTAGGCACGGCGATTAGCTTGTGTGGTGGCGCAGGCGCGCAAGGTCTGGTGATGCAGCGCAATATGTCGCTGGGGCTGGCCAAGACCATCGCCGAGGCCACCATCTCGGAGTGCAAGGCCAAAGGCTTCAACACGGCGGCGGTGGTTGTGGACCGCGCGGGTCAGGTGCTGGTAATGCTGCGCGACGAGCAGGCCACGGGGCAAACGGCGGAAATGGCGCGACGCAAAGCTTATACCGCGCGCATGTTCCGCAGCACCACGCTCGAGTTTCAGAAGCGGACCATCAGTGACCCTACGCTGCTCCCACAGCGCGATGTGGCCGATATTCTGGCGCTGGGAGGCGGCGTGCCGATCATGGTGGGCAAGGAGATCATCGGCGGCGTGGGCAGCTCGGGATCGAACCAAGAGCAGGACGACGCGTGCGCTAAGGCCGGCGTCGCAAAAGTCGCGGATTTATTGAAACCGGAGGGTGGTTCGCATTAATTGAGCGACCGTTTTCCGCCGATGAAAACTCATCGTTGATAGAATCGCTGGGATAGAATCTCAAGCATAGATTCCAGTCCGGGAGAACAATATCGATGCGCGATACCTTAGTCGTTTTCGGCGCTCTGATCTTCGCTGCCCATGGGGGTGCCTCAACTGGGCCCATCCCGCTCAATTGCGATCGAGCATGCCTGGAAGGCGTGCTGAACCAATACCTCTCGGCATTGGCCGCGCGCGATCCCAAGCGCCTGCCGGTGTCGGCCGACGTGCGTTATACGGAGAACGACCAGCCCATGGATCTCGGCGACGGCTTCTGGAAAACGGTGGAGAGCGTGGGGAATTACAAGCACATGTTCTCCGATCCCGAAGCCGGCCAAGTGGTGTTCATGGGCACCATGCATGAGGCTGGAAAGCCGCTGCTGATGAGCGTGCGCCTCCGCATCCAGCTGGGGCGCATCACCGAAGTCGAAGCCATCTACTTCCGGCAGGGCGGGGGAGGGCCGGCGAATATCGCGGCTCTGGATGCGCCCGGCTACAAGCCCGAGGACATGTGGTTCAAATCGATTCCTCCGGCGCAGCGTATGTCGCGCCCGGAGATGATTTCCATCGCCGACGCTTACTTCAGCGGCCTCGAAAAGAACGACGGCAAAGGCGTGAATGGCACCGGAACATATCCGTTCACCAATGATTGCGACCGCATCGAAAACGGATCGCACACCACTAATGTTCCGCGCCCCGCCAATGAGCCCAAGGACGCGATCAACGGCTTCGCCATGGACTGCATGTCGCAGTTCAAGCTGGGCTACTATTTTGTGGTTCAGGCCATTCATGACCGGCGCTATCCGCTGGTGGACGCCGAGCGCGGCGTGGTTTGGTCGCACGTGGTCTTCGATCAGGGAACGGTAAAGAGCGGCGTTCTTTCCGACGGCCGGCCCTATACCTTCGGATTCTTCAATTCGCCGTCCAGTATCCTGGTGAACGAAGCGTTCCTGATTGAAAACGGCAAAATCCGGCGTGTCGAAATGATCGGTCCGTCCGCGTTCTATCATTTGCGATCGCCCTGGGGCGGCATATCCGGTCACTAACTAGAGGCATTCCCATGCAATCTCGATTACTGATACTTTTCGTTCCGTGCATCCTTTTCGCCGCCGACTGGGTGGCGCCCAAAACGCCCGATGGCCAGCCCGACATCCAGGGCACCTGGACCAACGCCACCATCACGCCCTTCGAGCGGCCGGACGAACTTGCGAACAAAAAGGTGCTGACTCCCGAAGAAGCCGCGGCGCTTGAAAAACGCGCGGCCGACAATCGCGTGGATCGCGCTCCCAAGCCCGGCGATGTGGGCAGCTACAACCAGGTCTGGTTCGATTCCGGCACGAAGGTGCTTTCTACCCACCAGACCGCACTGGTGGTGGATCCGCCGGACGGTCGCGTTCCCATCACAGCAGCCGCCGCTGCCAAGCGCGATTACAACGCCACGCACAATTCCGATTCCTGGGAGTACATGAGTGTTTGGGACCGCTGTATCACTCGAGGCATGCCCGCGGGAATGTTCCCGGCCGGCTATAACAACGCGTACCAGATCCTGCAAACTCCCGGCTACGTCGTGATTCTCTATGAGATGATTCACGAGACGCGCATCATTCCACTGGATGGCCGCCCGCACGTCTCTTCCGATATCCGCTTGTGGAACGGCGACTCGCGCGGGCATTGGGAGGGCAAGACGCTGGTGGTGGACACCACGAATTACAACAACAAGGGCTCTATCGGCACCAGCGCCGCAACCAATCGGATCAAGGGCATTCCGCAGAGCGAGGCTTTGCATGTTGTGGAGCGATTCACGCGCGCTAGCCTGGACACCATCAACTACGAAGTCAGCATCGATGATCCACCTATGTATAGCCGGCCGTGGAAGGCGGCATTTCCCCTCACGCGGGACGAGAAGTATCGGATCTATGAATACGCCTGTCACGAGGGCAATCACGCCGTCGAGAACGTACTCAGCGCCGGGCGCAAATTGGATAAAGCCTCTGGAGGAGCGAAGTGACGGGGAAAATCTGCATATTTGGCGCCGTGCTCTGGCAGATTGCCGCGGCGCAATCGGCACGGCCGATCGATGACGCTGCTTTGAAGGCAGCCGGCCGATCCGGAGAGGAGTGGATCAGCTACAACGTGAACTGGTCCGAACAGCGCTATAGCCCGCTGGACCAGATCAACGCGAGCAACGTGAGCCGGCTGGGCCTGGCGTGGTACACCGATATCCCCGCTGCGCCGGGACGTCCACAGACGCACCAGGAGGGTACGCCGCTGGTGCACAACGGCGTGCTGTACTCGATCGCGCCGTGGAGCGTGGTTTATGCGGTAGATGTTCGCACGGGCAAGGAACTGTGGCGTTCGGACCCCGAAGTGAATCAGGAAGTCTGGCAATCGCGCATTTGCTGCGGCGTAGTGAATCGAGGAATCGCGTTGTACAAGGACATGGTGATCGCTCCGGTAGTGGACGGACGGATGCGAGCGCTGGACCTGAAGACCGGCAAAATAGCTTGGGAGACGCGCGTGGCTCCCGCCGACAAGCCGTACACGTTTACCATGGCGCCGCGAGTGATCCAAGGCGGGAAGGTGATCATTGGAGCGGCCGGCGGTGAGTACGCGGTGCGGGGCTTCTTCGCTGCGCTGGATGCCACCACCGGCAAGATAGCCTGGAAGTTTTATACCGTGCCGGGCGATCCATCGAAGCCGTTCGAACAGCCGGAGCTGGCAGAAGCCGCTAAAACCTGGAGCGGCGAGTGGTGGAAGCTGGGCGGCGGAGCGGCGGTTTGGAACGGAATGGCGTACGATCCGGACGCTGACATGCTCTATGTCGGAACGGGACAGCCGGGGCCGTGGTCGGATCAGCATCGCGGCAAGGGCGACAATCTTTTCGCCGATTGCATCCTCGCGGTGCGCGGCGCCAGCGGCAAGCTGGTTTGGTATTACCAGGAAGTTCCAGGCGATAACTGGGACTTCGATTCCATCGCAGACCTGATGCTGGCCGACTTGCCGATCAACGGCAAGACGCGCAAAGTGGTGATGCAGGCGCCCAAGGATGGTTTCTTCTACGTGCTCGATCGCATGACGGGCGAGCTGCTATCGGCCGAGCCTTGGGTGACGGTGAATTGGGCGTCGGGCGTGAATCTGAAAACGGGCCGGCCGGTGATCAATCCGGAGGCTATTTACGCCAACGATTCCGTGGCTGTGATGCCGGGCCCGGTGGGCGGGCACGTTTGGCCACCCTGGGCCTACAATCCGAATACCGGTCTGGTCTATATTCCGAGCCTCATCGGCCAAGCTTTCAATTTCGCGGCCGATCCCAAGTTTGTTCCCAGCTCAACCGACGTTGGTGAGAAGGGCAAGGGACAATACAACATGGGGATCTCGTTCGCACGGCCACGCCCTGCCGATGCCGGCGCGCATGCCGACACAGCTCCGGATAATGCGTTCACTCCTCCGACTCCCGACCCGGCCTTGCCCAAGATTGGTCCGGAAGGGCAGGGCAACATTCTGGTGGCCTGGGACCCGATCGCCGGAAAAGAACGCTGGCGCGGTCTGTCGGCTGGGCAAACTCAGGGCGGGACGCTCGCCTCGGGAAACCTGGTGTTCTCGAGTGTTGGCACGCGGCTCATCGCTTACCGCGCCGATAATGGCGATCAACTCATCGATATACCCACCGGCCTGTCGCAGATAGGTCCGCCGATGACGTTCCTGATCGACGGCAAACAGTACATCGCACTGGCGGGTAGTCCAGCGAACGCACCCAGCGGATTCAATTCGGATCCCGCGGAGCCCAAGGTTCCGCTGCCGCCGTCACGATTGCTGGTGTATGCGTTGGACGGCAAGGCGGCATTGCCCAAAGCTCCGAGCGCGCCGGCAGCCGCGAAAAATTAGCGTACGATCAGCTTCGGCGCGGTGAGTTTCTGAACATCGTCGAGCGTAACTCCGGGCGTCAGCTCTTCAAGGATCAAGCCATCTGGCGTGATCCGAATCACCGCCAGCTCGGTGATGATGGTATCCACCACGCGAAGTCCGGTGAGGGGCAGCGTGCATTTCTCGACGATCTTGTGCGCGCCGGTTTTGGTGGCGTGCTCCATGGCAACGATCACGCGGCGGGCACTGGCCACCAGATCCATGGCGCCGCCCATGCCTTTCACCATTTTTCCGGGGACCATCCAGTTGGCGAGGTTCCCTTCGACATCCACTTCCATGGCTCCCAGAACGGTGAGATTGACGTGGCCGCCGCGGATCATGGCGAAAGATTCAGCGCTCGAAAAGTAGGCGCTGCCCGGCAATTCCGTAACGGTCTCTTTGCCGGCATTGATGAGGTCCGAATCCTCATCGCCTGGAAAAGGATAAGGCCCGACGCCCAGCATGCCGTTCTCCGATTGCAAAATTACCTCGACGCCAGGTGGCACGTAATTGGCAACCATGGTAGGAATGCCGATGCCGAGGTTGACGTAGTAACCGTCGCGCAGTTCTTGCGCCACACGGCGGGCGATGCGTTCACGTGCGTCCATTTTTCCTCAAGATTTGGTCCTCACGACTTGGTCCTTAATGTTCGACGCTCGATTTTCCTGTCGTATTGCTCGCCTTCTATGATGCGCTGCACATAAATCCCCGGTGTTCGGACATGATCGGGATCGATGACGCCCGGTTCCACCAGCTCTTCCACCTCGGCGATGGTAATCTTCGCCGCGGCGGCCATCATCGGATTGAAATTTTGAGCGGTCTTGCGATAGACCAGATTGCCCAGCCGGTCGCCGCGCCAGGCTTTCACCAGCGCGAAATCCGCCGTGAGCGCGCGTTCCAGCAGATAGCTGCGGCCGTCGAACTCCCGCACCTCTTTGCCATCCGCCACCACCGTTCCCACACCGGCCGGCGTATAAAAGGCGGGGATGCCCGCGCCACCCGCGCGCATGCGCTCAGCCAGGGTGCCTTGCGGGATCAGCGTCAGTTTCAGTTTACCCGCCAGCACCATCGATTCGAGCAGCTTGTTTTCACCCGCGTAGCTGCCGATATGAGAATCGATCATGCCGGCTTCCAGCATGACGCCGGAACCGACGCCATCCACGCCGAGGTTGTTGCTGATGGTGTGCAGTCCCTTGACGCCTCGGCGCACCAGAGCGCGAATCAGATTCTCAGGCATGCCAGCCAGGCCGAAACCGCCCAGCATGAGGGTAGAGCCATCGGGAATGTCGGCGACTGCCGCGTCGCTATTCGGAAAGACCTTGTTCATGTGCCGAGTTCCCAGTGTGTCAAGCGCTGCAGCCAATATGCAAGTGCCCCCTCCGTGCGAAGCGCGACTGTAGGATGGTCAGGCTGATGATATGCTGTTTGGCGGAACATTCCCATGCGACTGTGTACTAAATCCACAAGCATTTCTGTTTTTGCGGCAGGTTGCGCCGTTTTTCTTTCGATGATTCCCGCGGCGGGCCAGACTGCCGCTCCGAAGATCCCTCGCATGACCGACGGCAAGCCAAATTTCACGGGGCTTTGGCAGTCGCTCGGCACTGCGGACTGGGACATCGAAGCCCACAGCGCGGCGGCTGGTCCGTTCTTTCAAATGGGCGCTATCGGCGCCATCCCACCGGGGCAGGGCATTGTGGAAGGCGGCGAGATCCCCTATAAGCCGGCGGCGCTCGAACAGAAGAAGAAAAACTTCGCGAACCGCATGAAGGAGGACCCCGAAGTGAAGTGCTACATGCCGGGCGTACCGCGAGCGGCGTATCTGCCGTATCCATTCCAGATTATTCAATCGCAGAAGGATATTTTGTTCGCCTATGAATACGCCACCACGAACCGGCTGATCAATATGGGCAAGCCGATGGAAGCAGCCACCGACACCTGGATGGGCACATCGAATGGCCATTGGGAGAAAGACACGCTGGTGGTGGATGTAACCGGATTCAATGGCAACGCCTGGTTCGATCGTGCCGGGGATTTCGCGAGCGATAGCTTGCACGTGGTGGAGCGCTATTCGCTGCTGGACGCCAATACGATGAATTATGAGGCGACCATCGAAGACGCAGCCACGTTCACCCGGCCGTGGAAAATCGATTTGATTTTGTACCGGCATCGGGAGAAAGACGCGCGGCTGCTGGAGTTTAAGTGCGTGGAGTTTACCGAGCAGCTGCTGTATGGGGACCTGGTAAGGAAACCGGGTAAGTAGTAACCTGGCATGCGACGAAATCGCCCAATAAGGAAGGAGATTTCCATGAAACAGCGAATTTTCCTGAGGTTGATCAGGGGGGCGAGGGTGATGATCGGGGTGACGGCTCTGGTCATGACAGCGCTTGGTCAGACTGCGCCCTCGGCAGCGTCGAAGAGTAGCAAGACTGCGGCAAATTCCAAGACGCCGTGGGGTGAGCCGGACCTTCAAGGCACCTGGACCAGCGACGACACATGGGGCGTACCCTTCGAGCGGCCGAAGAACTTCGGAACCAGAGCGACTTTAACCGAAGACGAGATGAAGGATCGCGCGAAGAACATCTCGCGAAACGAGGAGTTCGTGGAAAGCGGCGGCGAGAATCATTCGCCCGCCAAGGCCCAGATCGATGCGGCAGCCAAAGGTGAGGCTCCGCCGGCTCCCCCGGCGGGAAGGTTCGGACGTGGAGTGGACGCGGCGCCGGTCCCGGGACATTGGGGCGAATTCGCGCGCAGACCATCGCCGCAGACTTCGCAGATTGTCGATCCGCCGGACGGCAGGCTTCCCGCATTGACGCCCGAGGCTCAGGCCTTGCTGGATGCTAAGAACAAATTGCGGCGCGAAGCGATTCCGGCTTCTTATGTGAACTGGAGCGACTATGACCGCTGCATTACGCGCGGCGTGGCCGGGTCCATTCTTCCCGTGATCTACGGAAACGGCCTGGAGATCGTGCAGACGCCCGGGTACGTGGCCATCCGTTATGAAATGGTGCACGATGTTCGCATCATTCCAACCGACGGCCGTCCGCACATCAGTTCCAATATCCGCTCCTATATGGGCGACGCTGTGGGCCATTGGGAAGGCAACACGCTGGTGGTGGAGACTACCAATCTGCTGGGCGGCACGCTGGCTGCCGGCGTAAATGGCGACGGTGGCGCTCCCTATAGCGACCAGATGAAATTCACCGAAAAGTTCACTCGCGTGGGCCCGAATAAAATCAATTATCAGCTCACCGTGAACGATCCCAAGACCTACACGGCCCCTTGGACGGCTGCGTTTCCGATCACGCAGGAGCCGGGATACAAGCTGTTCGAGTATGCTTGCCACGAAGGCAACATGGCTATGCACAACATGCTGAGCGCGGCGCGGATGGAAGACAGGAAAGCTGCCGCTGGCAAGTAATTTGAGTCAGGAGAACGAATCGATCATGAAAAACAAATTGTGGATTGCCGCCGCGGCACTTGGATTATTGCTCGGCGCGGCGCCCATCTGGGCGCATCACGCGTTCGCCGCGGAATTCGATGTGAACAAGCCGTTGGTGCTGCGCGGCACCGTCACCAAGATGGAGTGGATTAATCCTCACGCCTGGATTCATTTGGACGTGAAGAATCCGGATGGCACCGTGACCAGTTGGATGATCGAGGCCGGTGCACCCAACGGCCTGTTGCGCCGCGGATTCAATAAGAGCTCACTGCCGCCGGGAACCGAGATCGTGGTGGAAGGCTGGCAGGCCAAGGATGAATCCACGCGCGCGAATGGCAGCAACATCACTTATCCGGACGGCAGGAAGCTCTTTATCGGATCGCAGGGAACCGGAGCGCCGGGGGATAAGGGCGGGGAGAAAGACAAGTAAAGTTCGGGGAAGAAGCCAGAAGGCAGAAGGCAGAAGTCAGAATTCTGAATTCTGAATTCTGAATTCAAGGAATACCAGGAAGACAAGGAATACAATCCAGGGGCCTGAATTCTGGCTCCTGACTTCTTCCTGAGCAGTGCGCGAGAATACGAGAATGCGCGCATGGTTCATGGATTCTTACGATGGGGTAGAGAACTTGCGGTTGGGCGAAACGCCTGATCCCGAGCCTGGCCCCGATCAGGTCTCGGTTCGCGTCCGGTTCGCGGCGCTGAATCCGGCGGATGCATTTCTCGCGCAGGCTCAATACCCCGCCAAGCCTGCTTTCCCGCACATCCTGGGACGCGATGGTGTGGGCGAAGTGGTGGCCGTCGGTCCCGGTGTTTCGAACGTCAAAACCGGCGACACGGTCAGCATCCTGCGCTGCGATTGCGGTGTGGAGAAATGGGGGACACTGGCCGAGACGGTGCTGGTTTCCTCTGCAAGCGTCGCAGCGCCGCCCGCAGGATGGACACTCGAGCAGACGGCCGGCGCTGCTCTGGTTTACTTGACCGCGTGGCAAGCCCTGACGCAATGGAGCGATCCTCCGGCGGCGCCTCCCGCCGGGTCGGTACTGCTGGTGACTGGCGCGTCCGGAGGCGTGGGAACGGCGTCGGTACAGCTCGGCAAGGCGATGGGTCTGACGGTGGTGGCGTTATCGCGCAGCGCCGAAAAGGGCGAGAAACTGCGAGCTCTGGGTGCTGACTTCGTGTTCAATCCCGCAGACCCAAACCTGCGCAAAGCGGCCATGGTTGCTCTGGCGCCCCGGAAAGTGGACATCGTGGTGGATAGCGTGGGCGGCGCCCTCTTCAATCAAGTGATCGCCATGCTGGGATTCGGTGGGCGCATCAGCGTGGTGGGCAGAAGCGGCGGCGAGGTGCCGAGCTTCAATACCGCGACGCTCTTCTTCCGGCGCAATCGCATCGGAGGAGTTGCGGTGTCCGATTTCACGGCCGAGGAGGCACAGGCGGCGTGGGACGAGATCACAGGACGGCTGAACGCCAGCGGGCAAAAGCCGGTGGTGGACCACGTATTCGCATTTGAAGACGTGAAGCAGGCCTTCGCGCGGCTGGCCGAAGGTCCGATGGGCAAGGTGCTGATTCGCGTCGCGGGGTAGCGTGGGCACGGCCCAGGTTCGAGTGATAAGCTTAGCACCGGGAGAAACAAGAGCATGCTGAAACTGGGAAGCGCTGCAGTGATAGCCGCCGGATGCGGATTGTTGATGGCGGGAACGGCTGATGCGCCGGGACCGGCCATCGGAGTGCGGGCGATCATTCATTCGGTGGCGGATCTGGACAAAACGGTCAAGTTTTATCAGGACGGATTGGGGCTGACTCCGGTGGGGCCGGGTGGAAAGCCGATGACCGCGCTGCCAGCGCCACAGCCGCTCAACGAAGACCTTTCGAAATTTACCGACACGCATGGAGCGAAGTTTCGCAATGCGTTATTCCACATTCCCGGCGCAACGTTCGATCTGGAACTCACCGAGTTCAGCGCTACGTCCGTGAAGAAGGCTGTGCCGCACATGCAGGATCCCGGCGCTGCCACGCTGGTGCTGATGGTGCGCGATGTGGATGCGGCGCTCGACGGCGTGAAGAAAAACGGCGGATCGGTGTTGAGCAAAGGCGGTGCGCCGATGAAAATCGGCGGAGAGGCCAGCCAGAGCCGCTCGGTATTCGTGCGAGATCCGGATGGGTTCATGCTGGAGCTGGCGAGTATTCAACCGGCACCCAAATCGAGCGCACCCGCGAACAGCAATATTCTGGGTGGGCGCATCGGCGTGACGATCAAAGACACCGATCAGACCATGAAGTTCTACCACGACATTTTGGGGTTTGAAACCAAGCCCGCGCCCGTCGCATACGCTACGAATAAAACCATCGCGTCGCTGATCGATGCCGAGGGCGCCGAGTGGCGCATCAGCTCGGCCAAGGTGCCTGGCACGGCGGTTGATTTTGAACTCCTCGAATTCAAGGGCGTGGCGCGCAAGCCGTTCGATCTGCGCGTTCCCGATCCGGGGTCGCCCGCCGTTTCCATTCACGTAAAAGACGTGGAGGCCGCGATGAAGGCCATGGCTGCGGGCGGCGGATCCATCGTGACGCGCGGCGGTGAGCCGGTGAAGTTAGGACCGGCCTTGGGCGTTTTCGTGCGCGATCCAAACGGACTGTTGATTGAGCTGATTCCCTAGCCGCAGAGATCTGGAATTTCGGAGGGCTTCGCACTGGAAACGGCGTCGACGATGTCGCCGCGGTCCGTGAGCGCCTCGAACTTGGCAGCGAGCTCTTCCCAACTCAGGGGATTTTCCGGATCGCCCTTAGGATAACGAACGAATTTTTCGATGGTCCGGCCGTCGCCGAGCGTCATGGTGACACGCGCCGGCCACTCTTTGGGGAAGGTTGCCTCTACGCTCGGATCTTTCACCAGTTCCACCTTGCTCATTAATTCGCGGACCTTGGGCGAGCGCGCTTTCTCCACGGTGAACTGCGCCAGGCCAGCCGCGCCGTCAATGGCAGCGACCGCTGCGCCGAAGGGCATCGAGAACTGCGCATCCACCACGGATTCCGGATGGTATTTCCTTTCCTTCGGCTCGGACACGATTCCCCAGCCAGCTTCGAGCACAGCGATCTTGATGCGATGAATGTCGCTGGCTTGGATGTTTTCCTCGCGCAGGATGGCGAGAACGGCGTCGATGGGGCCCTGCATGTAACGGCAACAAGCGTGGGGTTTGACCGCGGTGTGCAGGATCTCGAAGGAATCGCCGAGACCATCAGTGAGCCTCTCCGCGATTGGGTTCCGCGAGTAGCCGCGCAGAAAACCATCGCGCCCTTCCAAGATCCGGAGCGGGCCCGTGAATCCTTCGGCCGCGAGGAGCGCTGCCTGAATGCCATTCTGAGCTGCGAGGCCCGGATGGATTCGCTTGGTCCACGCGCCGTCGGCGAGGAACTCCATCGATCCGGCGGCCATGCTTCCCGCGATGCCGACCGCTGCGAGCGTTTGATCCATCGTCAAGCCGAGCATCTTCGCCGATGTAATGGCAGCGCCGAACACGCCGCAGGTGGCCGTCATGTGAAAACCTAGCGCGTAATGTTCTTGCGGTTGCACAGCCATGGCGATACGGGCGGCGGCTTCGAACCCAGCGACAACAGAAGCGAGAAATGTTTCAGACGTTGTGGCTGGCACGGTCTCGGCCAGGGCCAGCGCGGCCGAATACATGGTTGCGCCCAAGTGAATGGACCCGCCGCTGTGCGTGTCGTCCATTTCAATGGCGTGGGCGGCTGCGCCGTTGGCCAGCGCCGCGAGGCCGGGAATGGTGCGAATGCGAGTGCCGATGACGGTCGCGCATCCGTTGCCGCCGATCCTCTGGACCATTCTCTGCACGGCCTGCGACGATTCCTCACGCGAGCCGCGAATCGCCACGCCCAGGTAGTCCAACAAGAAATAGCGCGCGCGATCGATCACCTCGGCGGGCAAATGGGAGGCTTGTAGCGGGTGGAGGAACCCGACCAGCTCGCGTGTGTATTCCTTCATGCGTTTCCTTTTTTTGGTGCGAGAAAGCGGCGGCGAAGCACGATCACGCGTTCCTTGTTCTGATTGAATCCGCGTGTCTCCACAGCCACGATGCCCCGGTCGGGCTTGCTGGCCGATTCGCGCTTCTCCAGCACCTCTGACTCAGCATACAGCGAATCGCCCGGAAACATGGGCCGCTCGAAGACCACGCTCTCGTATCCAAGATTGGCGATGGTCTTGCCGCTGGTGTCTGAAACGCTCATGCCGACGGTCAGGCTGAAAATGAGCGTGTCGAGCACCGGGCGCCGTCCCAAAGGTTGCGTGCGTGCATAATGCTCGTCGATGAATAGCGGGTTCTGATTCATGGACATTAATGCGAAAAGCGTGTTGTCGTACTCGGTGAGGGTGCGTCCCGGCCAATGCTGGTAGATGGCGCCGACGTCGAACTCTTCGTAATAACGGCCGAATTCCACTGGAGTTAGCCTTGGTCCTTATACTTCTTGAGAAGATTGCGCGCTATGATCAAGCGCTGTAATTCATTGGTGCCGCCACCGATCACCACCAGCGGCGCGTCGCGATAATAGCGCTCCACCGGGAAATCCTTGGAGTAACCGTTGGCGCCCATGATTCGCATGGCTTCGAAGGATACCGACGCGGCGGTTTCGGTGGCGAACAGTTTTGCCATGCCCGCTTCCAGGTCGCAACGCTCGCCACGATCGCGCTTCTCGCAGGCCGAATAAATTAAAAGCCGCGATGCTTCGATATGCGTCGCCATGTCGGCCAGCTTGTTCTGGATGGTCTGGTATTCGGCGATCGGTTTGCCAAACGTGGTCCGGCGCTGCGCGTAACGAATGGCTTCTTCAAATGCAGCGCGGGCGATGCCCAAGCCTCGCGCGGCGACGTTCAGGCGTTCGGCTTCAAGGCCAGTCATCACTTGCTTGAAACCTTGTCCTTCGATGCCCCCGATGAGATTTTCAGCCGGGACCGGAAAATCGGCGAAATGTAGTTCGCACGTCTCCACGCCCTTGTACCCCATCTTCTCGATGTCGCGGCTCACGTTCATGCCCGGCTCGCCCTTCTCGATGATGAAAGCGCTCATGCCGCGATGAGCCGGTTGGGCCTTTGGATCGGTCTTCGCAAGAAGCAGGAATGTATTGCCGTGACGCGCGTTGGTGATCCACATCTTTGATCCGTTGATGCGATAAACGGCGCCGTCGCGCGTAGCCGTGGTGCTGATATTTTGCAGATCCGTCCCCGCATTGGACTCGGTGAGGCAGATGCCGCCACGCTTCTCCCCGGTGGCCATCGCCGGCAGAAAGCGGCGCTTCTGCTCTTCGGTTCCGAAGTGCGTCAATACATCGCACATCACGGAGTTGCTCCCGATCACACCCGCCAGGCCCAGCCAGCCGCGCGAGACCTCTTCGAAGATCATGGCGAACGTCGTGGTGTCCACGCCCGAGCCGCCGTACTCTTCGGGAATATTCAGCCCGAACAACCCCATCTCTTTCATCTGCGCGACCAGAGCGTGCGGATATTCATCCCGATGCTCCATGGCCGACGCCACCGGAATCACTTCGTTGTCGACGAACTTCCTTACAGTCTTTAGGATCAGGGCTTGCTCTTCATTGAGGCTTTTCACGCGTGCTCTCCAGGAATGCCCAATGCACCCAAGCGGATCAATTCATCGATCTCCGGGTCGCTATATCCGGCTTCGCGAAGAATGGAGCGGCCGTGTTCGCCGACACTCGGCGGAGGGCCTTGAAAAGCAGGCGGAGTGAGCGAAAGACCGATCGGTAAGCGGGGCAACTGAATGGGTTGTTCTCCAGTCAGATTCAGCTGGTTGAATAACTCGAGCGCGGCGGCCTGCGGATCCTCTAAAACTTGCCCCGGGCTCTGAATCGGATCGTTCGCGATGTCGTGCTCGTCGAAGAGCGCAACCCAATGCGGAGTTGGCTGGGTGCGTAAAACGCCGCCAATCAGATTTTCCAATTCGTCAACATTCGCCACGCGATCGGGATTGGCTCGAAAGCGCGGATCATTGGCCCATTCCGCATGGCCGAGCGCGGAACAGAGGCGTCGAAATTGAGCGTCGCTCGAAATGCCCAGCATGATTTGCCCGTCGCCAGTGGGTAGCGATCCATAGGGCGCGAAGGCCTTGTGACGCGCGCCTTGGGGCTGTGGATCCACTCCAGCGAACTGCCTGTAAACCAGATGATATGCCATGAACAGGATGCCGGTTTGAAAAAGCGAGGCGTCTACGCGCTGGCCCTTCCCCGAACGCTGGCGCTCCAGCAGAGCGGTGAGAATGCCGAGCGCCATCCACGTGCCGGTGGTTACGTCGAGAATGGAGACGCCGGTGCGCATGGGGTGTCCCGCGCCGGTTCCCGTCACGCTCATAATGCCGGTGCGCGCCTGCAACACGGCGTCGTAACCCGGTTTGGTGTAATCCGGCCCGCTGGGGCCATAAGCGGAGAGCGAAGCGTAGATGATATCGGGTTTGCGCGCACGAATGGCGGTTTCATCCAGCCCGAGCGCTGCCGCCTTTCCACCGCGAAAGTTCTCGAGAAAGACGTCGCAACCTTCGGCCAGGCGCAGCACCACCTGGCGTGCCTCGGGCTTCGAGAGGTCGAGAGTAATGGATCTCTTGCCGCGATTGAGCGCCACGAAATAAGCGCCCCACTCGCCGCGATGCGGACCCATGGCGCGGCCATCTTCGCCGCCGGTGCGTTCTACTTTGATAATGTCAGCGCCCAGATCGGAGAGAATCATGCTGGCGGTGGGGCCGGCGACAATGCTGCTCAGGTCAAGGACGCGGATTCCTTCGAGTACGGGGGCCAAGAAAACGAAGATAGCATGGGCGGCGCGCAAGGATTGCTCGCCGCCTGGACTGGCGCTCGCAGGGCTCGCGCGGGATTGGCGGGTGGCGCTCGCAGGGCTCGCGCGGGATTGGCAGGGGGATCGGCGACGCCGCTGCGCGACTTGCCTCCGGGATTGGGGATTGGGGATTGGGGATTGGCCTATTCGGATCGGAGGGCCTGACTCGGATCGACGGTGGCGGCTCGGCGAGCTGGAAGGTAAGCCGCTAATATCGCCACGCTTGCCAAGACCAAAGCTACGCTGGCGGACGTTACAACATCGGTGGGCCGTACCTCAAAAAGCAAGTGCGAAAGGAAGCGTGTCAGCGCGAGCGCGCATAGGTAGCCCGTGGCGAGTCCCCCAGCCAGCAGCATCAGCACATCGCGCAAAATCATTCTCAGGATGGTGAGACGCTCGGCGCCCAATGCCATTCGTATTCCGATTTCGCGCGAGCGAAGGCCCACACTGTAGGAAACGACGCCGTAGATGCCGACGGCCGCTAACAGCAGAGCCATGGCGCTAAACAAGCTGATGAGCGTGAGAGTAAAGGTTCGGCCGGACAGAAAGGCCGCGACGTAATCATTCATCGGTTGAACGTGAAAGACCGGCTGCAGTGGATCGATCTCGCGGATGGCGCTGCGCACCGCCTTCTCGAAGCTCATCGGATCGCCGGCGGTGCGAGCCAGCAGCCGCGTGTAATGGAAGGGATCGACTGCCTGCGGAATATAGACGGCTTCGTCCGGCTCTCGATCTAGCGCGTTGTTGCGGACGTCGCCGACGATGCCAACGATTGTGAACCATGGCTCGTGCTGCTGCTGCGGCCCCAACTGGATACGTTTGCCTATGGGCTGAGAGTTCATGAAGTGCGATCGGACCAACGACTCGCTGACGATAGCCGCTGGAGGCTGCCCGACGCCGTCCTGATCGGTAAAGAACCGGCCGCGCTTCAGCGGAATCTTCAAGACCCGAAAGTAATCGGGCGACGCCCAGTAGACGTTGGCGCTGGACGCCTCGGAATCGGTGAGCGCGGGGCGTCCTTCGATCCGAAGCTTCAGGGGCTCGGGATGGCTGAGCGGAACGTTGCTGATCATCCCGGCGCTGAGAATGCCAGGCACGGCGCGAACCTTCTCGACCATTTGACGGTAATAGCCCAGCATCCCTTCGGGTGACGCGTAGCGGCCGGTGGGAGTGGGCGCCGGCGAAAGCGTGAGCACCTGGTGCGGGTCGAACCCGGCATCCACCGCGGTGAGTTGCAGGAAGCTTTTCGCCAAGAGGCCAGTGCCGACCGCGATCACGAACGCGAGGGCGACTTCGGCCATCACCAGAAGATTGCGCACCCGGCCTCGCCTGGAAGGGGCATTCAGCTTGGAAGGGCTATTCGGTCGCGACGCACGCAACGCCGGAAATATGCCGAACAGCAGCCCCGTGAGCACGCTGATACCGACACCAAACAGCAGAACCGATGTGTGCATGTGGACTTCGTCCAGCCGAGGAAGCTCCTTGGGAGCCAGCGATGCCAGCACGATGGTTCCGCGCCATCCCACGAACACGCCCGCAGCGCCGCCGATCACTGACAGGAGGAAAGATTCGGTTAGTAACTGGGCCGCCAGTCGCCATCGGCTGCCGCCGAGCGCGGCGCGAATCGCCATCTCTTTGGTACGAGCTGTCGCGCGCGCCAGCAGCAGATTTGCAATGTTGGCACACGCGATCAGCAACACCAGCGCCACGGCGCCCAGCAGCACCCAGAGCGCGGTTTGAATGGGACCAACCAGATGGTCTCGCAGCGGCTCTACCAGTACGGAGGTGTCGCGGCCATAATCGGCGGGATAATCGCGTCCGATCCCGCGCATGATTCCGTTCAACTCCGCCCGCGCCTGGTCCACGCTGACACCAGGTTTCATCCTGCCGACGGCGCTGCCCCCGAAACAGCTTCGGCAGGTATTAGCCTCGCGCGCATCAAAACCGAGCGGCATGAAGATATCGGGCTTCTCGGCGGGATTGCTCATGCGCAGCGGGTACACATCGGGAGGCAGCACACCGATCACCCGATACGGCTCTGGGCTGAGATTCAGAACGCGGCCGATGATGTGCGGATCGCGGCCAAACCGGCGCACCCACAGTCCGTTGCTCAGAATTACTACGTTGGCGCGCGGCCAGCGGTCCTCATCCGCGTGAAAGCTGCGCCCCATGAGCATGCTTACTCCCAGACTCTCGAAGAAATCGTAGTTCACTCGCATGCCGCGAAGCACTTCAGATTGGCCGTTCTCAACCAGGATGAGGTGCCCATCGCCGTAGAGCGAGATGCTTTCGAATGACTGGGAGCGCGTTCGCCACTGGCTCGCGGCCCATCCGCCAACCCATTCTCTGGTGGGCCCCGATGGATCCACTTCCGAAAGCGCGACCACGCGATCCGGATGGTTGTACGGCAATTGGTTCAAAAGCACGGCTTCCACCACGCTGAAGATTGCCGTGGTTGAGCCTACTCCCAACGCGAGTGTGAACACCGCCAGCGCGGCAAAGCCCGGGTTGCGGCGCGCCATCCGAAGGGCGAAACGCGCGTCGTGAAACACGTGCTCCATCCGCTGCGAGGGGTGCATGCTGCCAGAATACCGCCTGCTCACGCGCGCGGCTCACTTTTGATATCGTGACAACGATGATTGCCCGGATCGCAATAGGTTCCCTTCTGGCGGCTTCCTTGTGGGCACAGACGCCGCGCCCGGTGGACGACGCCACGTTGAAAAGCGCCGGCAGAAGCGGCGCCGACTGGCTGACCTATGGTTTTACCCCGGGCGAGACTCGTTACATTCCGCTCAATCAGATCAACTCCGGGAACGTGAAACGGCTGGGTCTCGCGTGGTTTTACGATCTGGGCGCTGGCGGCGGCGGCCAGGAAGCAACTCCGCTGGTCTGGAACGGAGTCATTTACGGCATCACCAACTGGAGCGTCGTGTTCGCGGTGGACGCGCGCACCGGCAAAGAGCGTTGGCGCTGGGATCCGGAAGTGAATCAGAATGCCGTGCGGCCCTCCATCTGCTGCGGTGTGGTGAATCGCGGCGTGGCAATCTATCAAGGCCTGATCATCGCGCCCATTATTGACGGCCGGCTGCAGGCGCTGGACATTGCAACCGGGAAACCGGTTTGGGAGGCGCGCGTGGCTTATTCGCAGGACGAATACACCCTCACCATCGCGCCGCGCATCGCCAACGGCAAAGTCATTGTAGGCATCAGCGGCGGCGATCATCCCAAGCGCGGTTTCTTTGATGCGTACGACGCCCTGACCGGCCGTCGCCTATGGCGCTTCTACACCATTCCGGGCGACCCTTCGAAGCCATTCGAAAGCTCCGCCATGCGCCGGGCTGCTGAAACCTGGGATCCCAGCGCGTGGAAATTGGGAGGAGGCGGCGCGGTGTGGGATGGAATCGCGTACGATCCGGATACTGACTTGGTCTACGCCGGCACCGGTAACGCGGAGCCATGGCCGGAAGAGTTCCGCGGCGTCAAAGGCAAGGATGGCTTATACGCTTGCTCCATCCTCGCGGTCCATGCTTCCACGGGCGAATTGGCTTGGCATTACCAGACTGTTCCGGACGATACATGGGATTTCGACAGCGTCCAGCAAATGATTCTGACCGAGCTCACCATCAACGGCAAGCCGCGCAAGGTGATCATGCAGGCCAGCAAGAACGGCTTCTTCTACGTGCTGGACCGCGTGACCGGCGAGTTCATCTCAGCCGAGCCATATGCCAAGGTGAACTGGGCGAAGGGCGTGGACCCCAAGACCGGGCGGCCCATCGTGAACGCGGGAGCTCGCTATGGCCATGAGCCAGTGAGCATCTTTCCCTCAGCGGGCGGCGCGCATAATTGGTCGCCCATGTCGTTCAATCCGGCCACCGGACTGGTTTACATTTCCGGGAACACCGCGAGCAGTTGGACCTTTGCGAGCGTAAACGAATTCGAAGCCAAGACGGACCGGACGTCGAACAACGGGCTGGTGCGTCCCATGCCGATGCCGCGCGAGAACAACCTGCCGGTGGTGGGTCCGGAGCCGCTGCCAGGGACCGGCAGCCGTGGTGCGCTGATCGCATGGGACCCGGTGAAGCAACAGATCCGCTGGCGCATGCCTGGCGGCGGTGGGATTGGTGGAGGCACGGTAAGCACGGCCGGCAATCTTGTGTTTCAGGTAATCAACGACGGCCGCCTTCTGGCCTATAGCGCCGACAAGGGTGAGAAGCTGCTGGAGATCCAGACCGGGTTGAGGAGCGGCATGGGCCCGCCGATCACCTATCAATTGGACGGCAAGCAATACGTGGCGCTGATGGGCGGAATAGGAACGGTGATCGGCAACGCGGGTCCCCAGAACAGCGCTACCGCGATCCCGCCGAAGCTGTTGGTGTACATGTTGGATGGCACGGCTATTCTGCCGGAGCCTCCGAAGCCGCAGACAGCGTCCGAACCGGCGAAGTAGTTCGCCTCGCGCCGCACATGCCAACCATCCTGACGCACGCAGTGGCCGGCGTAGCCATCGCGCAAGCCTTGGCCCCTTGCTCGCGCCGGGCTGAAATCAGTTTGTTCGCGGCGGGCTGCGCCATGCTGCCGGACGTGGATGTGCTCGGATTTTATTTCGGAGTTCCCTATGACTCCCTGTTTGGCCATCGTGGAATTACGCATTCCCTTTTGTTCGCCGGCCTGGTGGCCATAACGGTTACGCTCTACTTGCGAAATAAGGCTCTGGGCGGCGATCTTCGAGTTTTCCTCTGTCTCTTTGTGGCGACGGCGTCGCATGGCATTCTGGATGCATTTACCAATGGCGGACTGGGCGTTGCCTTCTTTGCGCCTTTCCATTCGGCACGTTACTTCTTTCCTGTCAGGCCAATTATGGTTTCACCGTTAAACCTGCGCGCCTTCCTGACACATCGTGGCGTTTCTGTTCTATTGAGCGAAACGAACTGGGTTTGGGCGCCATCGGTGCTGGTACTTTTTGTCGCTCGATCGGTTCGCTGCCGTTAGCGGGCGAAAGCCGTAGTCTCGTGGTACATTTGAGCTTTCGCCCAAGTCGCACGAAAGCCGCATGTCCGTTCAGATCCTATTGCAGGGCAAGTTGTTGGGTGTCGAGGAGTTCTTGCCATCCGGCCAGCCCGCCGAATCCCTCCTCACCGGCCGCTTGCGCTGGGTTAGCCTGCTCAGCGAGATTCTTCCGCGCGCGTTGATCGCCGAGCTGGGGCTCTCCAAGATGCTCCTCGGTTCGAGCGGCGGCGAGCAGTTTCTGGTTGTTTTGCCGGAAGAAGTCCGAGCGCAGGCTGAAGCGTTTCTTGTGGCTGCACGCGCAGGTATTCGTGAGTTGAGCCAAAACCGTTTGGAATTGTTCTGGGCCATCACCGAGAATCTCGGCGATTGGACCGTGGTCCGCAAGCGTTTGAACGACGAGTTCCAGCGGAAGCAGGGAACGCCACTGGCGTCCACCGGTCTGGGCACGTCTCTGGCGCTGCCACCAACAGAACCCGATCCGGCGTATTTCGAAAATCTCGGCCGGACGCTGCGCGACGCAACCAACGTCGGCTGGTCATCCGCGGAGCCGGCGGTCATCGTCACGGTTGGCGGCAGGCATTCCTGGACCATCGGCACTTCGCCTGACTCAGTGCCGCTCGCGCGCCACACCGCACTCACCGATGACGGCCGTGAAAGCGCCACCGCTCCGGTGCTGGCCACCCGCGCGGAGGGCACGCCGGTGTGGGGCGTCCTCAGAGGCGACGTGGACGGCTTTGGCATCCGCATGCGCCGTCTGCAAAGCATCGAAGAGTACGTGCAGCTTTCGGTGCTCTACAAGCAGTTTTTCGCCGGCGAGGTGGAAGTGCTCTGCTCGCTGCCCGAGTTCTGGCGCAAAGTGAACCTGCTGCACACCGGCGGTGACGACTTCGCGGTTTGCGGGGCATGGGACGCCCTGATCGGGTTCGCGCGCGAGTTGCAGCGCCTGTTCCAGCGCTTCACCGAAGAGCACTTGAAGGAATTTCCGGGGCCGGAAGGCAAGACCATCACCATGGCCTTGGCGCTGGCGCCCGAGCTCGACACGCCGCTGGGGTCGGTATATGGGCGATCGCGCGATCGGCTGGAAATTGCCAAATCGGCCGACAAGGACTGCTTCCATTTGCTGGGCCGGACTCTCGAATGGAAGCAACTCTCGGACGCGGCCGGGCTGAAAGACGAACTCACTGCGATGGTGCGCGAGTTCGGAGTGGCGCCGCAATACATTCGCGATCTTTGCGGCATTTATCGCGAAACCCGCCGTGCGCCCGGGGCCAAACGAGTGGAACGTCCCTGGCGATTCCATCGCCGGCTGTTCCGCATACTGGGCAGTTCGCGTGCCCGCGATTTCCAAAAAGCGCGCGCCAGCTTGATCGCGGATCTAGTGGGCAAGAACCCCGCCAATATCAAGTTGCGCCCGTCGGGCCGCGTAGCGCTAGAATGGGCAAGGCTCTCGACCGAGGGTCCATCGAATGACTAGGACCGTGGCGCACGCGCTCTTGCGTGCCGCGTCGACACTCATGCCGACGCTCCAATAGAAGAGGTTTGGATGGCTGATATCGAGCAGACAGAGCAAGAACCACGCACTTCCGAAGCTGAAGCGGCGCCGCGCCCGGAAGCCGAGGCGCCCAAAGCAGCGCGTCCCGAGAGCAAGCCGCAAGGCGACCGTCCGCCCCAGGGACCACGACGCGAAGGCGGAGGTCAAGGTCAGCCAGGCCGGGGTGCACCAGGAGGCCGCGAAGGTGGCCGAGGACCTGGCGGAGATCGTGGCGATCGTCCGCAAGGCCGTGGCGGCCCGCCAGGCGCGCGCGGCGATCGAGGTGACGACCGGCGTGGTGGCGATCGTGATCGTGGCCGTTTCGAAGGCCCGCCCGAAATCGACATCGAAAAGCTGATCTCCGATCCGTTGTATCTCGACAATCAGGCGCACGGCGTGGTCAGCCGCATGCGCGATATGGACTCCGGCACCAAGAGCCAATTGCGCCGTCTCTACAACGCAGTTCGCCGCGCAGTCCGCGCGCCGGAAAGCGAACGGCAGCAGCAATTCGTCATGTTGCGGGCGCGTCTGGCTTACACCATCGCGCGCCACTCCTTGCGCAGCCTCGATTCGCTCGAGAAGCTGCTGTTGCAGGTGACGCGCAAGAACGACGCCCGCGGCTACGAACGCTTCCGCGATCTTTTCGAAGCGATTGTGGCTTACAACGAATAAAAACCAGAATCCAGGAAACCCGCCGACATGAGTTCGCATACCGCGCAAACGGAATTGAAGTTGATTGGAAAATTGATCGTCGAAGGCGATATCGCCTGCCAGACCGGGCTGCACATCGGGGCCGGGAAGGGATCGCTCGAAATAGGCGGCGCCGATAATCCGGTGGTCAAGGATGCCTTCGGGCTGCCCTACATTCCCGGCAGTTCGCTGCGAGGCAAGCTCCGCTCGCTGCTGGAACAGTCCTCAGGCCTTGCCGTCCCATCCGAACTGGTCTATCTTTCCAAACGCAAGGGCCAGGAAGTTCGCATTCATCAGAGCGAGCGGCCCGACGATGAGGTTTGTCTCCTGTTCGGGCGCAATCCCGGGCGCATGGAGCGGGTGGCTGGTGACACGGTGGAATCGAGCGCCGCCACGCCAGCGCGCCTGACGGTTTACGACGCTCCGCTGATTGGGGAAAGCATCACGCCCCAGATGCGCGAGAACATGGACGACGAACTGACCGAAGTGAAGAGCGAAAACGCCATCGACCGTATTACCTCGCAAGCCAACCCACGCACTCTGGAGCGCGTTCCGGCCGGCGCGCGCTTCCATTTTCGCGTCGTAATGGATGTGCTGTGCCCCGAAGATCGCGAATTGCTGCCGCGTCTGGTGGAGGGGCTTCGATTACTCGAAGACGATAGCCTGGGCGGCGGAGGATCGCGCGGCAACGGACGCGTCGCACTTTCGAGTTTGAAGCTCACCTGGCGTGGGCGCAGTTTCTATGCATCCGGCTCGCCCGAGCAGGAGCTGCTGGCGGGCTCCGATCTGGCGGGCAGTGCAGTCGTTGGTCAACGCGTCCGATTTCGCGGAAAAACTCGCCGAGTAGGCATGTCGCCAGCATCTCCAAACGTGAACTTCGCGGTTCGATTTCGGCCCGTGGGTCCCTGGCGCTTCGGCCCGGATTCCGGCGCACGCGATCGCGTGGATTTGATTTATCACAGCGACGCGCTCTATTCCGCCGTATGTTCGGCGATGTCGCAGCTGGGGCTATTGGAAGAATGGCTGGAAGCCACGGCGACCGCGGCCAGCGCGCCCGCGGTGCGTTTCAGCTCCCTGTTTCCGTTTTCCGGCGACACCTTGCTGATCGTCCCTCCGCGCAGCCTGTGGCCTCCCGCCGAATCGACCAAGATCCGCTATAAAGGCGCCCACTTCGTTCCGCTGCCGGTGATCGAATCGCTGCTCGCCGAGAAGACGATCGATGAAGACCGCTGGACGGTGGACGGCGAAAGCGAATGCCTGGTTCCGATAAACCCGGGGCGCGGGCCATTTCGCGTGGCTCTCAGATCCAGCGCCGGAGTAGACCGGCTGAGCAACGCGGCCGTTGAAGTTCATTCCACGGCGTGCCTCGAATTCGCGCGCGGGGCGGGCCTCTGGACCATTGCGCAATTCGCCGATGAAGCGGCTGCGTCGCGATGGCGAGCGCCGGTTCGGAGTGCGTTCTTGCTTCTCGCCGATTCCGGCTTAGGAGGCGAACGATCGCGAGGCTGGGGTCGATCGGAGGCGCCCGAGTGGCAGCCCTGGTCACTACAGGTGTTGCCACAGGTGACGCCACACGAAGCGCCGGTTGCCGATGCAGCGCACTGGTTGCTCTCCCTCTATACGCCCGCTGAAAACGATTCCGTGGATTGGAAGCGCGGCAACTACGCCACTGTGGTCCGCAACGGCCGCATCGAAAGCAGCGCGCGCTGGGGCCAGCCCAAACAGCCCACCACGATGATCACCGAAGGTTCCGTGCTGCTGGCATCGAACGAGCTACGCGGCGCGGCCAGCAACGTGGCGCCCCAAGGTTTTCCGCACCCGGTGTATCGCGCCGGATTCGCGGTCACCATTCCCATACCCTGGCGGGCCGCGGCATGAACTATCGGTTGACGTGCCTGACCCCGACGCTAGTGGGCGACGGCCAGAGGCTCTCGCCTATCGATTACATGGTCTGGAAAGACCACGTCAATGTTCTGGACCAGTGGCGCATCTTCCGGCTCCTCGCCAAAGGTCCGCGCCTGGAAAGTTATCTCACGCAACTCAAAAAAGCCGACAAGCTGGACTTCGCTTCCTGGGGCGGCTTCGCGCAGAACTACGCCGGCCGCCGCATTCCGTTTGAACATTCCAGCTCGACGCAATATTGGGAGCGGACTCACGCCGAACACCTGTTCATCCCCACCTTTAGCACCGGCCCCAGCGGACCGTATCTTCCCGGCACTGCCATCAAAGGCGCGTTTCGCACTGGCGTAGTTCACGGACGCTTGACGGAACGCTTCGTCACCGATCTTGCCACGCGCATCGAAGCGGAAGGCAGGATGCCGCGCCGTCCGGCGATTTCGGTGGAGGAATCCGCGCTGGGACCCTCCGGCGCCGATCCCTTGCGCGTGCTCTCCGCTTTCGATTCCAAGACTGTCCCGGCCAGCACCTTCAAGATTTATCTGCTCCGCACTTCGACGCTCGAATCGCGCAGCGTAGGCAAATTCGAAGTGGCTTGGAAACAGATTCCCCGAGGCAGCGTAAAACGCGCGGAAGACTCCACACCGGTATTCGCCGAGATGGCCGCGCCCGGCTCGGTATTCGAAGGCGAGTGGCATCAAAACGCGTTTCTATCGCAGCCTGAAATCGGCAAGGCCCTGCGCCGCCGTGCGCCGATGAACGTGAGCACACTGTTCGAACTGGTGAACAACTATACCGAGCAATTGCTGCGCATCCAGAAACAATACGCCGAATGGTCAGGGCTGGCCCTGTTGAAGTCGACCGTCGAGCAACTGGAAGCGCGGCTTACGACGGTACGAGAAGCGCAGCGCGGATGCGTTCTGCCGCTCGGTTGGGGTGCGGGCTTTCTCTCGAAGGTCGCAATTCTCAACACGCAGGACGAAACCTATCGCGGCATCCTGCGCCAGGTGGGCCTCTACGCGCGTGCCATCCAATCCGGCCTGCCGTTTCCCAAAACGCGGCGCATCGTGTTCCTGGGCAATCAACCGGCCAGTTTGCCGGGCTTCGTGCACTTGGAAGTTACCGGCTGAAACGGCCCCGTAATCACGCGATAAAATTGGGATTGGATGAGCACCTTTCGAATCGCGCTTGCCAACCTCCGGTTCCCGGCCACTCCCGAGGAGTCCGTCACGTTAGCCGAACAGGCCATCGCACAAGCCTCCGTTGAACGCGCCGGCATCATCTGTTTTCCCGAATGCTACGTTCCAGGCTACCGGGTAGGCAAAGCGGTGCCGCCGCCCGACCCTGCTTTCCTGGAACGCGCGTGGTCCGTTATCGCCGCGGCTGCGCGGAAAGCGAATCTCGCGGTGGTCCTCGGAACGGAACGCGTCACCGATAACGGCTTGTTGGCCACTGCGCTGGTCATCAATCCGGATGGAACCATCGCTGGTTTCCAGGACAAAGTACAGCTCGACCCGTCCGAGGAAAGCACCTATTCGTTCGGTTCCGGCAGGCGGGTTTTTCAAATCGGTTCGCTGACCTTTGGTATCTCGATCTGCCATGAAGGCTGGCGCTATCCTGAAACCTTCCGCTGGCCCGCGCGACGCGGCGCTCAAATTGTGTTCCACCCTCATTTCCACGAAGCCAACCCCGGCGGTTACGTCCCCTCCACTTTCGCCGACCCTGCCAACACCTTCCATGAGAAAGCCATTCTGTGCCGCGCGGCGGAGAACACCTGCTATGTCGCGAGTGTGAATATAGCGAGCGCAGGGTCACCCACCACGTCATCGGTGGTGAACCCCGATGGCACGCTGCTTTGTTACCAGCCGTACGGTCAGGAAGGGCTGCTGATCGCGGACATCGACACGGCGAAGGCTACAGGCCTGCTTGCAGCCCGATGGACATCCGCCTAGCGCGGGATGGTCGCCAGTACCAGAGGTCAGCCTATACTCGGCGGAGTTACCTGTCGATCTAATATTCGACAGCCAATTGGATTACTGAAAGGGGAACAAATGGGGCCGCTATATTTCATTGTGGTGGGGTTCCTGGCGTTACTCGTGCTCTATACGGTTTTCGGGAGCTTTTTCACCGTAAGCACCGCTGAAGTCGCAGTGATTACGCGCTTCGGTAAGTTCCTTCGCATCGCTGAACCGGGATTAAATTGGAAAAGCCCGTTCTTCGATTCCGTGGCGGGCATGGTGAGCCTGCGCGTAAATCAGATTACCTTGACCATGGAGACCAAAACCAAAGACAACGTGTTCGTCACCATTCCCATTTCGGTCCAGAACAGGGTTCGCCCGGAGAAAGTGTACGACGCTTACTACAAGCTGTCCGATCCAGACGCGCAAATCAAATCGTATGTCGAGCAGGTGATCCTGGGGCACGTCCCCGGAATGACGCTGGACGAAGTCTTCGCCAGCCAGTCCAGCATCGCCGCCGCGGTAAAGCAGGAGCTGGATGCGGACATGGCGGGATTCGGATACGAGATTGTCAACGTGCTGGTAACCGATATCGTTCCGGATGCCAAGGTGAAGTCCGCGATGAACGATATCAATGCGGCGCAGCGCGAGCAAGTGGCCGCGAACGCCAGGGGTGAAGCCGAGAAGATTCTGGTAGTGAAGAAAGCCGAGGCCGAAGCGGAGAGCAAGGCGCTACAAGGGCAGGGAATCGCGAATCAGAGGCGGGCGATCATCGAGGGGCTGCAGGTTTCGATCGAACAATTCCAGAAAGTGGTGGAGGGCGCGTCGGCGAAAGAGGTTATGCAATTGGTGATGGTCACTCAGTATTTCGACACCCTCAAGTCCATTGGCGAAAGCGACAAAACGAACACGCTGTTTCTCTCCCATTCTCCCGGCGCCGTCAAAGACGTCTCCGATCAAATCATGCAGTCCATGCTGGTGGCGGAACGCGCGAGTAGCTAATCAAGCGGGGCATTCCGCTACACTCGACGCATGCTGCTGTGTCCGGTCCGCAACTGCCGTTTGCCGTTGAAGCCAGATGGCCGGCGGATGGTCTGCGATCGCGGGCATTCCTTCGACGTCGCTCGCAGCGGATATATCAATCTCCTCCAGCCCCAGGATCGCCGGTCGAATCAGCCGGGAGACACGAGGGAAGCTGTGGCAGCACGGCGCAGGCTGCATGATCGTGGCGTTACCGAGCCCCTGCTCAACGCAATTGCGGAGATCGCCTCGAACACCGTGGCGCCTTCCTCGAACGAAGCCGTGCTGGATGCCGGTTGCGGCGACGGGTTCTATCTCGGCTCGCTTGCCCGTCAGACCGGCCTCAGTGCCCATGGCGTAGACATTTCGGTTCCAGCTATTGAAGCCGCGGCGCGCCGTTATCCCGATTGCCAGTGGATTGTCGCCAATGCCGACCGCATCGTGCCGTACGCGAACCGCTCGTTCTCCGTCGTAATGTCCATCACCGCGCGCATGAACGCGAGCGAATTCCGCCGCGTAATAGAAGACGACGGCCGTCTCCTCATAGCGCTCCCCGCTCCTGACGATCTCATCGAGCTGCGCGGCTCAGGTCACGATCGCACGGCCCGCACCATCCAGACCTTCGCGCCGCACTTCACGCTCGTCGATCAGCGCCGCGTCACCACCGTAGCGGATCTCGATGCTGCGGCAGTCAACGACGTTCTGCATTCCATCTATCGGCCCATGCAGAGGCGGCCGGTGGAAGCAACGCGCGTCACGTTCAGCCTGGATCTGCTTTTGTTTCGACCAGCGCAACCGAACCAGGCACGATAGCTCCGCACCTGCGCCGCGTATACTCAAGCGAGGAGCATGTGCATGCGACGATTTTCCTTAAGCCTTGCGGTAAGCGTCACGATATTCGCGTCATCGGCGGGATTCGCCCAGCAGGCTCCCTCGACCGGTCCATACAAGGTGCTCAAGACGGCCAAGGTTGGAGGCGCGGGCGGGTATGACTACGTGTATGCGGATGCTGCAGGCCGCCGTTTATACATCGCGCGCACCGGCGCAATGCCGCGAATCAACGTTTTCGATCTCGACACGCTCGATCCGGTGGGCGAAATTTCCACCACCAACGCGCATGGAGTGGTGGTCGACGCGAAATCGAATCACGGATTCGCCAGCACCAAACCGATTCTGATGTTCGACACAAAAAACCTGTCGCGTATCAAAACCATTGATGTGCAGGGCAACCCCGATGGCATGCTCTTCGACCGCGCTGACCAGCGTGTGTACGTTCTCAGCCACTCCGCGCCTCACGTAACCGTGATCGACTCGAAGGAGGGCGCGGTGCTGAGCACCATTGATCTGGGTGGAATGCCGGAACAGGCCGCCACTGACGGAAAGGGGCACCTGTACATCGATCTCGAGGACAAAGACAACATCGCGGTGGTGAACGCCAAGGCGCTCGCCGTGACCGCCCACTACGATGTGGCGGGCAAAGGCGGTGGATGCGCCGGGCTGGCTTTGGACGTGAAGAATCGTATTCTCTTCGCCACCTGCCGCAACCCGGCGAACATGGTGGTCCTCAGCGCCGCTGATGGCAAAATCATTACCGCCCTGCCGATCGGCAATCAGACTGATGGCGCTCTATTCAACCCGAACACCATGGAAGCGTTCAGCTCACAGGGCGACGGCACGCTGACCATCGTCAAGGAAAACAGTCCCACCAGCTTTGTTTTGGAACAGACCCTGCCCACCATGATGGGCGCCAGGACGTCCACGCTCGATAGCAAGACGAACCACGTAATCCTGATCGGCGCTGAGTTTGGCCCGCCCACGCCTCCCGCGCAACCCGGTGGACGTCCCGGCCGGGGTCAAATTGTGCCGGATTCGTTTTCCATCGTCATGGTGGGCAAGTAGACCCACGCCGCGATCCGAACGTCAGTTGTCCTCTGTCCCGTGCAACAAGGCGCCTGGGCGCCAGGGCGCCAGATTCCAGTTGGGACGCAAGCTGCTCAACCTCGGAGGCGCCGATGGTTGCTCAATCCCCATCCCTTGAGTCATGCCGAAAGCGTAAATGTTGTTATCGTCGGAGCCGATGTAAATCACACCGCTCGCTACTGCCGGCGAGCTTTCCACGACGAAGCCGGTGGAGAAGCTCCACAAAGGAGTGCCGCTGCCAGCGTCCAGAGCGTAGACATTGTTGTCCTGGGACGCGACGTAGACCACTCCATTGGCAACGGCCGGCGAACTCTCTACTGCGCCGCCAGTGGTGTAACTCCACAGCACATTGCCGGTGCGGGCGTTCAGGGCGTATACGTCGTCATTATATGAGCCGATGTAGACGACACCGTTTGCTACGGCGGGCGAGCTGAGCACCAGAACGCCGGTATTGAAGCTCCAGAGGAGAGTTCCTGTGCTAGCGTTCAGGGCGTAGAGGCTGCCATTTGCCGACCCGGCATACACAACTCCATTCGCTACGGCGGGTGAGGATGACACCTCCGCGCCGACAGTATAGGTCCACAGCCTGGTGCCATCCAGCCCTAAGGCGTAAACATTGCCATCGTTCGAACCGATATAAATTACGTTGTTTACCACAGCCGGCGAGGAAAACACCGCACCGCCAGTCGGCACCGTCCACAAAAGAGCGCCGGTGCTGGCATTCAGGGCATAAATGTTGTTATCGAACGACCCGACGTAGAGCACTCCATTCGCCACGGTAGGGGACGACTGCACCGCGCCGCCGGTAGCATAGCTCCAGACTTTCGCGCCCGTGCTGGCGTTCAGCGCGTAAATACTCTTATCGTTCGACCCGAAATAGACCACGCCATTCAGCACGGTTGGCGAGGATATCACTGCAGCGCTCGTGGGGACTTTCCACAGCAAAGCACCGGTGCTGACCTTTAATGCGTAGAGGCTGGAATCGAGCGACCCGCTGTAGAGTATTCCGTTGACAATTGCGGGCGACGAATACGCATAACCCTTCGTTGCGTAGCTCCACTTGAGATCCACGCCAGCGATGTTGCTCGAACTCAGCAGGTTTTCGTACGGATCGAAGCCTTTGTGAGCAGGTCCGAAATGGAACTGCGTCGAGTTGGAAAAAACCGCGAACGCGACCTGCGCTCCGGTGTCGTTCGACCTCTGCACCGCGCTCACCCAGTGCTGTCCGGGCAGAGCCGAGGCCGGTACTTCAATCGTGACTCCGGAGAATGTTCCAGTAGCGCTGGCGAGGACCAACGCCTGGTCCGCGGTATCGAAATAAATATCGATGGCGGCTCTCGCGGAAAACCCGCTGCCCGAGATGGTTGTCGAGCCCGTTGGCGGCCCTCCTTTTAGCGAAAGGGTAATCGTTTGGCTGAAGGCGGCAACCGCGCTAAGCCCCAGCCAGATCGCCAGCGTGGCAGCTCGTTGGCTGGTTTTGGTAGATAGCATCTTTCTCTCCTCCGAGATGTAGACTTTGGCTCCGGGCATCGATTCTACACCGAAACGCCTGTCCCGCGATCCTTACCACTCATCCGCTTTTTCGACCCTTCATCCGAACCTCGCTCGGAATCCGCCGCTACCCGCCTATTCTGTACTGCAAGGAGCCCCAAATGAAAATGCAAAAGACCACCATCGCCGCCGTGATCATCCTCACCTCCGGCGTTCTACTGAGCCAGGACCGTTTCGATTTCAAGGTCCGCAATTACTTCTTCGCCGGTCTCGCGGGCGACACCGCGTCGCTCCAAAAAGGAATGAAGATCTGCGAAGAAATCCTCGCGAACGATCCCAAACAGCCCGAAGCTCTGGTTTGGCACGGAACCGGCCTGGTGAGTGAATCGCGCGAAGCGTTCCAGAAAGGCGACCAGGACAAGGGCGCGGATCTTTGGCAGCGCGGGATGGACGAAATGGATCAGGCCGCCCAGCTAGCCCCGAACGATCTCGGTGTCCGCATAGTTCGTGGCTCGGTGCTTTTGATTGCCTCCCAATACTTGCCCGCGGAGGCGGCGCACCCTTTAGTGGAGAAGGGCCTGAGTGACTTCGAAAAAGCCTATTCGGTTCAGGGCCCCGATCTGAGCCACCTCGGGACCCATAAGAGCGGCGAGCTCATGATCGGCATGGCCGACGCTTATGCCAGGCTGGGACAGCAAGATAAGGCGCAGCAGTGGTTCGAGCGCATCCAAAAGGATCTACCCGGCACGCCCTACGCGAATTCGGCAGCCACGTGGCTCGAGACTAAGACCCTGGCGCCCAAGCAGGCCGGTTGTTTGAGCTGTCACACCGGGGTTTCGCAGGGGAATGCCGCTGCGCAAACAAAAGCATCCGCGGAAGTAAGATAAGGGAAGCCGCCATGATTCTGCCCTCGGCTCGAAGACGTATTGTGAACGCCGTGCTCTGGGATTCGGCCTTCGCCCTGATCCCTCCCATCCTGTTATATACGATGAGCCCGGGCATATCATGGGCGGGTTTGCTGGTAGATTTCAAGTTCTCCCTGGTCTACTCGAATTGCATCGGCGGCATCGCGTTTTTCCTGATTCCGAAAGTGTGGGTCATCACCTGCGGCAGGCCGTCCTGGCTGGGCTGGATCGGCCGCATAGCGGCCATGTTTGCCGCCTGCATCGCGGGCTCGTTGCTGGCCGGCCTGGTCTTCGTCGCCCTGCGCTGGCAGCCCATGCCCATGTACTGGGCGCAGTTTTTGGGCACTCTGAAGTTCGCGGCCGTATTGACCATCGCCGCCGGCCTTACCATCGGCATTTACTCCACGCTGCGCGAACGGCTGGATGAAACCACGCTCCAGCTTCGCACTAAGGAGTTGGAACGCGAGCGCGCCCTGAAGTTGGCGACAGAAGCCCAGCTCGCTTCGCTTGAATCGAGAATTCATCCGCATTTCCTCTTTAACACGCTCAATTCCATCTCCTCGCTCATTCCCGAGGATCCAGTGCGCGCCGAGCGACTGGTGGAGCAAATGGCCGCGCTGCTGCGCTTCTCCCTGGACGCGAACCAATCCGGCCTGGTCCCGCTCTCGAGCGAGCTCAAGATCGTCGCCGATTATCTGGACATCGAGCGCGCCCGTTTTGGCGATCGCCTGCGCTATCAAATCGATGTGCCCGCCGAAATGAACGAATCCCGAATCCCGCCGCTGTCGCTGCAGACGCTGGTGGAAAACAGCGTCAAGTACGCCATCGCGCCCGATCGCGCGGGTGGCGAGATTCGCATTACAGGCGCTCGATCGAATGGCGCTTTCAGCGTCGAAGTGTCCGATCCCGGCCCGGCTTTCCAACTGGAATCGGCGCCAGCAGGCCACGGTCTTGACAATCTCAAAGGTCGATTGTCGACTCTGTTCGGAGATCGGGCCGCGCTCCTTTTGCAGCGCGCGGGCGGCCGCAACAACCTGATCCTGTCGTTGCCGCAGGCTATGAATGGACATGCGGGCATTCCTGGTTGACGACGAAGCGCTCGCATTGAAGCGCCTGCAGCGGATGCTGGCTGCCGGCAAGCGGGTGCAGATCGTCGGCACGAACACCGACCCGGTGGAAGCCGTGCCTGCCATTCTGGAGGCGAAGCCCGACATACTCTTCCTGGACATCGAGATGCCGGGCATGACTGGTTTCGAGATGCTGGCGCATCTTCAGCCGCAGCCTTGGGTGGTTTTCACCACGGCCTATGATCGTTACGCGCTCGAAGCCTTTGGCGTCAACTCGGTCGACTATTTGCTGAAGCCCATCGAGGCAGCGCAGCTGGATCGCGCGCTCGATAAGATTGAACGCCTGCGCGGGAATGGGGCTTCGCCGGACGTTACCGAGCTGATTCGCCGCCTGGCCCCGCCATCTTATCCGGATCGCGTCGCGTCCAAGGTGGGCGAGAAGATCGAGTTTGTCGATCTCGATCAGGTTACGCACTTCTTCGCCTCCGACAAGCTGACGTTCGCAGCCACACCGGCCAAGAACTTCGCGGTGGACTATAGCATCCAGGAACTCGAACAAAAGCTCGATCCTGGCCGGTTCGTTCGCGTGCATCGCGCCACGCTGGTCAACGTGGCCCACGTAGGGGAGCTGCACTCCTGGTTCGCCGGCGGGCTGATGGTCCGCTTGAAAGACCCAAAACATACCGAACTGAAGGTATCGCGCGATCGTGTTCGTGTCCTGAAGCAGCGCCTCGGCATCTGACTCGAAACCCAACGCGAAATCCGACCCAGGCGTGACCGTCCGGGAGTCGGTACGTTATCCTGGTAATTCATGCAGTCCACCGCCAACCCGGTCCAAACCGAAGCGCCGAAACATACGGCCGAGAAGATGGTTTTCTCCATCCTGCTCGCGGCCGCCTTCTGCCATTTCCTGAACGACATGGTGCAATCGCTGATCCCGGCGATCTATCCCATTCTCAAGAAATCCTTCAATCTGGACTTCGGCCAGATCGGCATGATCACGCTGACTTATCAAATTACGGCGTCGCTCCTGCAGCCCCTCATCGGCCATTTCAACGATCGTCATCCCCGGCCTTATTCGCTCGCCATCGGTATGGGTTTCACCCTGGTCGGTTTAGTGACGCTTTCGCGCGTCTCCACTTACCCCACGCTTCTGATGGGTGCGGCGCTGGTAGGCATCGGCTCGGCGGTGTTTCATCCCGAATCCTCCCGTGTGGTGCGCATGGTCTCCGGCGGACAGCATGGCTTCGCGCAGGCATTTTTTCAAGTCGGCGGCAACGCCGGATCGTCGTTGGGACCGCTGCTGGCGGCGTTCATCGTGTTACCCAACGGCCAAAGCAGCCTGGCATGGTTTTCAGCAGTCGCGCTGCTCGGGATCATCGTCCTCGCGCGAGTGGGTTCCTGGTCGAAGCAGAACCGGCCGCCCGTCCCGAAATCCCGCTCGGCGAAGACCGAATATCATCCCCAGTTATCGCCGCGCAAGGTTTACTTATCGCTCACAGTCCTGATCGCTCTGATGTTCTCGAAGTTCTTCTATTTGTCCAGCCTTACCAGTTACTACACGTTCTTCCTGATCAGTAAGTTCCATGTTCCGGTGCAGAACGCCCAGATCCACTTATTCATGTTCGCGGGCGCGATTGCCGCCGGCACCATCATCGGCGGGCCCATTGGCGATCGCATCGGGCGCAAGTATGTCATCTGGTGCTCCATTCTCGGCGTCCTGCCGTTCACTTTATTGTTGCCTTACGCAAATCTGTTCTGGACCGGCATTCTGAGCGTAATCATCGGCGTGATTCTGGCATCCGCCTTCTCCGCCATCCTGGTCTACGCTCAGGAATTGATGCCGGGCAAGATTGGAATGATCTCCGGCCTGTTTTTCGGATTGGCATTCGGCATGGGTGGCGTGGGCGCGGCCTTGCTGGGCAATTTGGCGGACCACACCAGCATCACCTTCGTCTATCGCTTGTGCTCGTTCCTGCCGGCCATCGGCTTGCTGACCGCGTTCCTGCCGAATCTGGAAACCAGACGGCAACGCATGGCTCGCGCTTAGCGGCCGGCCACAGCGCTTCGGCGTTCCATCAGTACCACGTCGCGCCACTGCCCGTTCATCTGCCCCAGGCGCTCTCGCTGGCCAACGATGCGGAACCCCGCGCGTTCGTGCAGTGCGATGCTCGCGCGATTCTCGGGGAAAATGCCGGCCTGCAACGTCCAGATGCCCTCAGCTTCAGATTCCGCGATCAGCCGCGCCATCAATCGCGCTCCCACCCCGCGGCTTCGAGAGCGCCCAGCAACGTAGATGCTGACTTCGGCCACGCCTGCGTAGACGCAGCGGCTCGAAACGGTGCTCAGAGCGGCCCATCCTAAAACCTCACCGTCGCCCGAGCGCGCCACAATTCTTGCAGCCGGCAAATGTCCCGCGTCCCACTTTTCCCACTCCGGCGGGGTCTGCTCGAAAGTCGCATTTCCCGTGGCGATGCCTTCCAGATAGATGGCGCGCACGGCCGGCCAATCCTCTGGCAGCATTGGTTCCATACGAATGTCCGCGTCCATGCGCCCTATTTTAACTGTGCTAGAGATTGCCGTTGCGTTATTGCCACAATGGTATTACCATGTTGGTAGGTGACGTTTCGGGACAAGGAAACGGAGCAACTCTGGAATCGGATTCGTATCCGGAGATTTGAGAAGATCGAGAGACCCGCCAGGATAAAGCTCGCAATTCTGGCAAGCGCGAATGGGCTGGCCGATTTGCGAAACTTTCCGGGTCTGCGGCTCGAGAAACTGTCGGGCAAGCGAGACGGCCAATACAGCATTCGCATCAACGATCAGTATCGGGTCTGTTTTTGCTGGAAAGACAATGAGGCGCACGATGTCGAAATCACGGATTACCACTGAGAAGCTGTCACCCATTCACCCAGGCGAGGTTTTGGCGGATGCCTTCCGCGAGGCTGGCGTAAGCCCAAGCGCCGCGGCTATTGCGATGGGATTGCCTCCCAGCACGCTGACGAGAATCATAAAGGGCCAGAGGAACGTCACGGCTCCCATAGCGCTGCGCATTGCGCGCTATTTCGGCACGTCTCCAGACATCTGGATCGGCATACAAAGCGCTTATGATCTCGACGTAGCGAGGGACCGGGAGGGCGCACGGATTGAGCACGACGTGCGGCCATTAGCCCAATCTCAGCACGCGTGATCGGCCGAGACACCCAGTAGCGTGCGTCAGCTTCACTTGACCGCTCGCTGTTCCATCTCAGCCAGCCTCCGCTCCAGAAACCGCCGCTCGGGGTCGTTGGTCACCAATTCGAGCGCTCGTCCGTACGCCTCCGCAGCTTCCCTCCATCGACCCTCGCGCCGCAGCAGATCTGCCCTCGCCGCTGGCAGCAAATGATACCCGGCCAGCTCACCCTTCGCCTCCAGCGCCGCGATTAACTCCAGACCTTTGGACGGACCATCTGCCATCGCAACGGCCGCCGCTCGATTCAATTCCACCACCGGCGATGGCCGCTTCCACATCAGGGCATCGTACAGGCGTGCGATTTGCGCCCAATCGGTATCTTCCGCCCGTTGCGCCCGCGCGTGCAGTGCCGCAATCGCCGCCTGCAATGCGTATTCTCCACTGGCGCCTGCGCGCAAGGCCGATTCCAGCAGCGGAACGCCCTCAGCGATCTCCTTCTGATCCCACAGGCCGCGATCCTGTTCCTCGAGCGTAATGATTTCCTCCTCGGTTGAGGCGCGCGCCATCCGCCGCGAATCGTGCAGCAGCATCAACGCCAGCAACGCGCGCAGCTCGGCATTTTGTGGGATCAGCTCGCAGAGCAATCGCCCCAACCGGATGGCCTCTTCGCACAGCTGCCGCCGTACCCAAATCTTCCCGGACGTGGCCGCGTAGCCTTCGGTGAATACCAGGTACACCACTAGCATTACGCCGTCCAGCCGCTCCGCCAATCTGTCTCTCGCCGGCATTGCAAACGGAAGCCGCGTATCCCGGATCTTGCGCTTTACCCGCACCAGGCGTTGCGCCATGGTCGCCGCCGGCACCAGAAACCCGCGCGCGATCTCTTCCGTCGTCAAGCCGCAGACCGTCCGCAGGGTCAGCGCCACCTGCCCGTCCACGGCCAGCGCCGGATGGCAGCAAGTGAAAATCAAACGCAATTGGTCA
Source organism: Bryobacterales bacterium (assembly GCA_963781905.1). Taxonomy (GTDB): domain Bacteria; phylum Acidobacteriota; class Terriglobia; order Bryobacterales; family Bryobacteraceae; genus Palsa-89. Next base: position 490,693 of record CAWAHZ010000010.1, on the reverse strand, counting down.
TCCACCATGGCAGCATCAGAAAGATCGACCTCGCCCGCTTCCAGCACGGCAAGCTGTTCGATCTCACTCTGTTTTTCTTGGAAGCGGGTCCGCCGCCGCAACTGATCCACCACGCGATTACGTGCGGTGGACACCAGCCATGCGAACGGATTGGCCGGCGTTCCTTCCCCTGGCCACCGTTGCAGTGCCACCAGGAACGCATCTTGCACCGCTTCCTCGGATAAATCGAAATCGCCCGTCAGGCGCAGGGTAGTGGCTAGCACGCGCCTCCACTCCTGACGGTAGAGCGATTCCAAATTCATCAACAAATATTCTAGGTCTGGCTAGCGTGTTGCATGGCCGGCACCAACGGCCGCACCTCGATCGATCCGGTCCGGGCCGAGGGAACCCGCTCTGCAATGGCGAGCGCTTCGTCCAGATCCTTGGCTTCGATCAAATAGAAGCCACCCAGTTGCTCGCGCGTTTCCGCGAACGGTCCATCGGTAACCACCTTCTTACCTCCGCGCACGCGCACCGTGGTCGCGGTTGCAACCGGCTGCAATTGTTGACCGCCGCGATGATGGCCCGATTTTAGGATGCCTTGTGTAAAGCTCCCATAATCCGCGTACATGGTGTCCATGTCCGCTTTGCTCATGCCGGCGAATTCCGCCTCGTTGTCATAGATCAGTAGTAGATACTGCATGTTGCTCCTTATGCCTCCGCAAAATAGTCGAACGGCGACAGTCCGAATCGACACTATCCGGAAAATCTTTTTGAGCGCGACCGCACGCGTGCCACCAGGTACCAGACAATCAACACGTTGACCGCAGTCACCACCAGCTTTGTTACCGTGAAATGCCGCGCCAGTTCATAGACCTCAAGCGGGATGAAGAGCCCGGTAGTAATGATGGTGAAATATTCCGCCCAATGCTTCCGCAGCAGCAATCCCGCGCCCTCGGTCAAGAATAGCCCCGCGTAGATGAACGTGCCGACGCTCAGTTCCCTCAACTGCTTCGGTGTTACGCGGAAAATCCGAACCAGAGTTCCGTGAATGTACCGATTGTCCGGATCCACGCGCAGCACCTGCGCCCAGTGCAGCACGGCGCTCGAAAGATCCTTGTGCAGTAGCTTGATCGCGCCAATTCCAACCGCAACCAGCAAGGCGGCCTTCAGCAGTTTGAACAACCCGATCAGAAATAGAACGAAGGAGAAAGGCTCCTTCGATGCCTGCTTCTTCGGTGCTTTCTTCAGAGCCGTCGCGCGCGCCACCATCTTATGGTAGATCAGGCGTCGCGGGCTTGACCCGCGGAGTGAGAGCTGGTGCCAGCGGCTCGCCCCAAATATAGTGAGCGAACCAGTTCTCGTTCTCCTTCATCACAGCGCGCTGTTGTTTGGGCTTGTTGATCGGGTGACCGAAACCGTCGTAAACCACCATCTTCACCGGCACGCCATGATCTTCGAGCGCCTGGCGCAGTTCGAACGCGTTGGCGATCGGCACGCGATGGTCGGCGCCGCCATGCTGGATCAGGGTCGGCGTCTTGGCCTTGGCAATATAACTGATCGGCGAGGTCTTCCGGTAAATCTCCGCATCGTCCCAGGGCGTGCCGTGCAGATACTGCGGCGTGAACGGCGTAATATCCGTATTCGCGTAATAGGTCATCCAATCGGAGATGCCTGCGCCCACCGAAACCGCCTGAAACCGGTCACTCGACGCGGTGATGAAAGCTGAGATATACCCGCCCTCGCTCCATCCCATGGACCCCACCCGGTCTTTGTCCACGAATCCCTGCGCGATCAATGAGTCCACGCCCGAAATCACATCCGCATAATCTCCTACACCCAAATTCCGAACATTGAGCGCGCGAAACTGATCGCCGTACCCTGCCGAGCCGCGGTAGTTCGGACGCAATACCAGCGCTCCTTTCGCGATGAATCGTTCGATCGGATAATAGCGGTCGGGATTGACGGCCGGCACATCAATGCCGGTAGGCCCGCCGTGAATGACAACCAGCAGCGGATATTTCTTTCGGGCATCGAAATCCTTGGGTTTATAGAGAATCCCTTCAATGGCCGTTCCATCTGACGATTTCCAATGCACCACCTCCCGCTTCGCTACGTCGAACTCCGCGAGTTGCTCTCCGCTATGCGTCAGCTTCACGGGCGACCTGGCCGGCAGGTCACTTGAATAGATTTCCTCATATTGATTGGCGCCGGCGCCCCGGTATGCGACATGCCGGAAGTCCTTCGAGAATGAGAACTGCGATGCCAAATCGTTGCCCGGCGTATTCATTGGCTTCACCATTCCCGCGCTTGCGTCCAGCAGGAAAAGATGGGAACTGGTCTTCTGCAAAGCTTCGAAGTAGATTCCCTCCGGTCCCCACTTCAGCAGTTCCGGGTCTTCATCGAAACCCATCGTCAGTATGCGCGGCGTTCCACCGTCGCTCCCCACCACCGCGATTCTTTGCTCGGTATAGAAAAAGTATTTGCTCCCGTTGGCCGTCAAATAGGCGATTTGCGTGCCATCCGGCGACCACTTTGGATCGTCGTTCGGTCCCGGCGTCGCGGCGATCTTCGCCACTTTCTTGTCCGCAAGCCGCAGCATGTATAGCTCCCGGCTAAAGCCCGAAATCAAGTCCGGATCGCGCTGCGCGCTGAAAGCGATTCGGGTCCCATCGGGCGAAAACGAGAAGCTTCCGACACTGAACGTATCGTCGGGCGTCAGCAATTTCGGATCACCCACTGGCGCCGTTCTCCCCGCCGCATCGGTAGCCGGCAGATCCAGAAGCCACAAATGCACAAACGCGTAGTCCGCGTGGAAGACGTGATAATCGCCGAACGTATCCTTGCGGTCCTTCATCGCTTTGCTCTCCGGACCCTCAGCCGCAAGCGCGATCCGCTTGGAATCCGGCGCCCATTCGAACTCATTCACGCCGTTCTCCATCTTCGTCAGCTGCTGGGCTTCGCCGCCATTGGCCGGCATCACATAGATCTGGCGCTTGTCGGCGGGAGAGCCCGTCATGGGCGCCGGCCGGTCCGACAGAAAAGCGATCCACGCGCCATCCGGCGACCATTGCGCATCCTTGCTCGATTTCACTGCCGTCGTCAGCAGATGGCCCTCGCCAGTGGCCGTATCCGCCAGCCAGAGATCCGTTTCGAAGGCGTTGGCCTCCCAATCCGTCCGCGATTGTTCATAGACCACTCGCCGACCATCCGGTGAAATCTTTGGCGCGGAAACGGTTCTCATCTCGAGCGACTGATCGATGGTCGGCGTCTTGGTCGCCGCCAGGCACGTTCCGAGCGCTACAACAATCGTGAGGACAATCTTGCGATGCATAGTAAAAGAATAGCTACCGTTTCCGCGACCTTGCACGCTGCTTTTTCCCGGTCTTTCCGGTCTTTGCGTTCTTCTCCATCCGCAGCTTCCACGCCGTCTGCAATGCGCCGGCCATCAGATCCTCGGTTGCCTCGGCCAGCCGGATGTGCGTCGATCCATTCCGCCCCCAGCCTCCTGCGATCGGCAGAAAAATGTCAGGCTGTTCAGCCACAAACTCCGCTTGTACCTCGGGCGTCAGCATCAGGTTGCCGTATCCTTGCTCTCGGGAAGCGAGCGTCGCGAATATTCTTCCGCCCACGCGGAAGTCCGCCGACCCCATGTGCGAACCTTCCTCAGCGCCAGGCAGGCTCAGCGCAAGCCGTCGAAAGTCTTCCGCAGTCATTAAGCACAGAGTACCCTAGGCTAGCAGGCTGCTGAAAAAGCCCGGCAGACTGAAGTCCGCGCTACACGGGAACACTTATGCTATTGATAGCCCGTGTGGCGTAGGCGCCCACGCCTGCGGTTCGCGGATGTGGAGGGGCTTTTTCAGCAACCTGCAAGGTAATCGTCGCCATGCGCCGCAAGCTGTTCATCTCATCTCGTTCCATCCTGCTCGCGTGGGCCGCGCTGTTCGCGATCGCTTACACAGTCGAACGTCCGCTGCTTTCTCTCACTGCACGCTTGCTCGATGCCAGCTGGGTCCCGACGGCTCAATTGATTATTGAGTGTTTGGCGCTCGCTGCCGCTGGCTGGATCGCCGGCCGCGGGAATCGCTTCGACGTCCTCATCCTCCTCGCGATGCTGGCCGTCTGGAGCTTCGGCCTGATTCCCATCAATCTGCCTTGGCTCTTCCGCCTCTTGCTCGATTCGTTCGAAAGTTCCCGCTATCTGGAATCGTTCTTCACCTCCCTCGCCACCCACGCATTCTTAATCGGCAGCCTCCTCATCGGTTCACATCTTAGCCGCGCCAAACGGAACAGAGCGCGTGAGCAGGGGGTCTTGCGGATAAAATAGATAGCCGTGCGTCTTACTCGCCTGCTCCCACTCCTGCTCTTTCCGCTTCTCAGTTTTTCTCAGACCAACGTGACCCCAGGCGAGTTTATCGTCGATCCGCCCACTCTGGTCTCGCTCGGCTTCGCGTGGAACATCGCAGGCGACGATAATCGCAACGCCCGCGTCGACGTCACCTATCGCAAGAAAGGCGAGCAGCAATGGCGCAAAGCTCTTCCGATGCTCCGCCTGGATCACGAGCAGGTGTTCGGCGGCGCGCCTCGGGATGGCGGAAAGCACTTCTATAGCTTTGTCGCACCGAACATGTTTGCCGGCAGCATTCTCAATCTAGATCCCGGCGTCGACTACGAATGCCACTTCGTTCTGTCCGATCCCGATGGCGTAAAAGGAAAGGCCGAAAAGACCGTCAGCGTTCGCACCCGCACCGAACCGCAGCCTGCCACCGGAGGCCACGTCTATCACGTGTACCCTTTCGCCTACAAAGGAACCAAACAGGAGCCCGCATTCACGGGATTGCTCGCGGCTTACTTCATGGGTTCCGATCAATCCGATCATTCCAACGCTCTGCCGCCGCGCGTTCAGCCTGGCGACATCATCCTGGTTCACGCCGGCGTGTATAAAGACAATCGCTTCTCCTACGGCGGTTTCGATCGCAACCTCGCCGCCTACGGCACGCCCTTCGACGGCACGTACTATCTCACGCAAAGCGGGACGCCCGACAAACCGATTGTGATTAAGGGAGCGGGTGATGGTGAAGTAGTCTTCGACGGCGACGGCTGCCAGAATCTGTTCAACCTGATGGCCGGGAATTACAATTATTTCGAAGGCATCACCGTTCGTAACACGAACGTCGCTTTCCTGCTCGGGCTCAAGAACATTGCCGGAGCAAGCGGCTTCACCCTGAAGCATTCCCGTATCGAAAACATCGGCCGTGCCGTCCAGGACGATTGGTCCGGATCGAAGAACTTTTACATCGCCGACAATGTTTTCATCGGCCGGCACGATCCCAACAAGCTGCAAAGCTGGACCGTTCCCGAGGTCTGGTCGAAATTCCCCGGCTTTCCGGCACTCATCACTTCCGAATACGCAGTGAAGATTTATGGCCAGGGTCACGTAGTTGCGTATAACTACGCCGCCAATTGGCACGACGGGATCGACATCGCCACCTACGGCGATCCCGATGGCACTCCCAACCCCATCGCCGATCGCCTCCCCGTTTCTATCGATTTCTACAATAACGATTTTTCCAACATGGCCGACAATTGCATTGAGGCCGACGGCGGCGCTCGCAACATTCGCGTCTTTGAGAACCGTTGCTTCAATTCAGCGCAGGGATCGTTCAGCGCGCAGCCCATCTTCGGCGGGCCGGTCTATTTCTATCGCAACCTGGTTTACGCGGCTACCACCGGCGGCCCGCTGAAATTCATCGACACACCCGCCGGCGTCCTGGTCTATCAGAACACCTTCATCGGACAGGGCCGCTACATGCGTGGGGCTTCCAATGTGCACTTCCTGAATAATCTGATGCTGGGCGATGGCTTTGGCGATCCGGTGTTCGTCCTGACCACTTACACCAATTACTCGACTTCGGATTACAACGGCTTCCGCCCGAACCCCACCGCCCGGGATTCGTTTGAGTGGAACTCACCGCCTTCCAACGTCCAGGCCGACTACGACCACGACCCAGTCGCGCATCACTTTAAATCCCTCGCGGACTACAGCCAGGCAACGCACCAAGACCAGCACAGCGTTCTGATTGATTATGATGTCTTCCAGAAGGTCGGCATTCCCGACAAGTCCGATCCGCAACGGCTATACAAACCCGAGGAGCTTGATTTTCGATTAAAGCCGGGTTCGGCCGCCGTCGACGCGGGCACCGTGCTTCCTTCCATCACCGACGGCTTCACCGGCCGCGCGCCCGATCTTGGCGCCTACGAGCTAGACCAGCCGCTGCCGCACTACGGACCGCGTAATTAGGTGGCTCTCAATGGATCCCACTCTTCAGCCCCCATCCGACGGAAAAACTCTTTCGGGGGAACATCCGCGACGGGCAAGGGATGGCGCCCGGCACGCTTCAACTCCCCGAGCATCTGGTCACACACGCCCACCACCGCGTTGAACAACAGAACAGGCAGGATCGCGAGTTTGTACCCCATCGCCTGCGCCTCATCCAGCCCCACGTCCGGTGTCTTCCCGCGCCACACCATATTCAGCAGGCACGGGCCATGCACCAATCGCGGCACCGCCGCCACTTCCTCCAGCGTTTCGGGAGCCTCCACGAACGCCATGTCCGCGCCGGCATCCAAGGATGCATTCGCCCGCCGGATGGCTTCTTCAAACCCCAGCACGGCGCGTGCATCGGTCCGCGCGATGATCAAAAAATCGCGATCGCACTTGGCCCCAACCGCCGCCCGGATCTTCGCCAAATAATCCTCCAACGGAATAATCGCCTTATTTTCCAAATGCCCGCACTTCTTGGGAAACCCTTGATCCTCGATATGAATCCCCGCCACTCCCCGCTGCTCGTACTCGCGCACCGTGCGCACCACATTTAGCTCGTTGCCATAGCCGGTATCCGCATCGGCGATCGCGGGCGTCTTCACCGCCGCCGCAATCCGCCCGGCATTCTCCACCATCTCCGACATCGTAACCAGGCCGTAATCGGGATACCCCAATGCCGCTGCCGTCCCCGCGCCAGTCATGTAAACCGCACTAAATCCGGCCTGTTCGATCATCCGCGCCGTGATGCAGTCATACGCACCCGGTGCAGTGACCATCGCGTCCCGGCGCAGCAATTCCCGTAGCTCGCTCGCTTGGTTCATTCCCACATTGTCGCGCCGTGCGCGGTGCGACTTATCTGGCTGCAACGCGTATGCCTACTGGCCGGATCTGATACTCTGGCCTTCCGTGTCGGTACCCGTCTCCATCCAGCGAATAACGCCTCTCCCGCCCATCACGGTCGAAATCCTCAACCGGATTCCCTTCCTCCCCGATGCCGTCGATACTGCATTTAATGAGCTGCTCGCGGGCGAACCGCAATTGCAGGAGTCAACCATTCTGCTCGCGAATCAGCACGGGTTTCCCGATCTGCACGCACCGGACTTAGCGCAGATCGCACTCAGCGTGCTGCTTCGCCAGTACATGCAGCGCGCCTTCGATGTCAGCGAGGATTTTCGTTACTGGCGTTATACTCTGGCCTGTGCGTTCACCTGTCAGGAACTGGCGCGTTTCGACAACATCACTGGATTGCAAGCCTATGCCGCCGGGTTGTTGCATGACATTGGCCGCCTCGGTTTGATCGCCGCCTATCCGGAGAAATACGCGAACCTGCTCACGCTCACCAACAGCATGTTCGAATCCGGCCGTCCCTTTGATATTTCCGAATACGAGCGGATGCTTTTCGGACTGGACCGTTTCGCTACCGGCGGCTGGCTGGCCGGAACCTGGAAGCTCCCCGCCTGGTTGCGTCCCGTGGTGGGCAAGTTCACCGATCAGCCGACCGAGGCGGACCGCCGCCTGATGGATATGGTCCGCTCCGGCACCCAACTGGCGCATTCCCTGGGCTTCGGATATCTGGAAGCCGCGCCTCGCATGAGCGTTCGTGAAATCCTGAGCAAGCATCCCGCGGCTCTCAATCATTGGAGCGCTCTGGACCGCTTCCAACTGGGCGAGAAAGCCTGGCGAGCCAGCATCGAACCGAGACTGAGCTGGTACTAGGATGCTGGAGCTCGCGGAGTGCGATAAAGTAACCAGGAGTGATCACCTGGCGATTAGCACTCGCGATTGTTCCCGCGGCGCTGCTGGCGCAGTGGCCGGCCTACAAGAATGCGAACGCGCCCCGCTTGCCGGATGGCACGGTGAATCTCAATGCTCCGGCGCCCAAGGCCGCCGACGGCCATCCCGATCTATCTGGAATCTGGGGTGGCGGCATGCTTTCAGGCGACGCGCCCGCGCCTGTTGGCGCCATTCCTGCTGCGCCCAGCCCGGTCTTTCGAAATCTTGGCGTGTTGTTTCCGGATGGTATCCCGCTGCAGCCCTGGGCGGCTGAGCTACGCAAGCAGCGCCTGGCGGCGCATAGCAAGGACCATCCTGACGCACACTGTTTACCTCTCAATCCGATTCAGCTCCACAGCCATCGGCAGCCTCGCAAGATCATTCAGAAGCCCGGGTTGATTGTAATTCTCTACGAAGCCAACGACGGCATCCGGCAAATCTTCATGGATGGGCGGCCTCTTCCGGATAACGACCCCGATCCCTGGTGGTACGGTTATTCGATTGGCCATTGGGAAGGCGATACGCTGGTGGTCCAAACCACGGGCTTCAAAGAGCCGGGCTGGATCGACGAAGAAGGCACGCCCATTTCGAGCACCGGCAAATTGACCGAGCGATTCCGGCGCTTGAACTACGGGACGCTCCAGATCGAAATGACCGTGGATGATCCGAAAACATTTACTCGGGCCTGGTCATTCAAGCTGAACCAGGCGTTGATGCCCGATACGGAATTGATCGAGTTTGTCTGTTTGGAGAACAACACCAGTGTGAAGCACCTGGTAGGTTACTGATCCGCACACGTGAGTAAGTGGTTTTAAGGAGACCTCAATGCACCGTATCATCGCATCTCTCACTCTCTTCGCCGCAGGCATCGCGGTCGGAGCTTTTCTCATGCAGCCTGGCCGCGCCGAAACCAGTTCAGGCCCAGCCCTGCGCCTCAATCACGTGGGCATTTTCGTCAAGGATTTCGACGAGTCCATGCGCTTCTACACCCAGACCATGGGCTTCCACGAAGCCTTCACCATCAAGAACGCCGAAGGCAAACCCGTCCTCGCCTATCTGCAAATCACACGCGACACCTTCCTGGAGCTGGCGCCTGCCACCGCCGATCGCCCGGTCGGCTTAAGCCACATCGGCATTTGGCCGGAGAATCAAGCGGCCGCCATAGCCACGCTGCGCGCGCGCGGCGTCACGGTGGCGGATCCTCGTGTCGGATCGACGAAAACCAGCATCACCAACGTCACCGATCCCAATGGCGTCCGCCTGGAGCTGGTCGATTTTCTGGCAGGCTCGCTCCCCAAGAAAGCCATGGACGATTGGAAGCAGTAGCTGTGCGCAGGGCGGCAATCTGGATGGTCGCCGCAGCCGCCGGCATTGGCTTGGGCCTCGCCGAGCTGAACGACAAACTGTCGCCCGCGCTCGATCACCCCGCGATCGAGTACTACAATTACCTGGCGCATCCCTCGCAAGACGCCGTGGCGGCCTTGAAGCGCAAGATCGAGAGCGGGCAAGTTCAACTGGAATTCGACAGCGGCAAGGGCTACCTGCCGGCGGTACTCAAAGCCCTCAATGTCCCCATCGAGTCCCAGATGGCGGTCTTTTCGAAGACCAGCTTTCAAGCGGCGCGCATTGCACCGGACAACCCGCGCACCATCTTCTTCAACGATGCGGTAGCCGTGGCCTGGGTGCGGGGCGGGTTCATCGAACTGGCCGCGCTCGACCCCCAGCAGGGCATGATTTTCTACTCGCTCGAGCAGCAGGTCGTTCCGCGACCCAATATCTCGCGCCGTGACGATTGCCTGCAGTGCCATCGCTCCGACCTGAGTCTGGGTGTTCCCGGCACCATTCTGCGCAGCTTCTACACTTTGCCGGATGGCCGCCCGAAACTCATTCTGGGCGGCAATACCACGGACCATCGCAGCCCCTTCGAGGAGCGCTGGGGAGGCTGGTACGTCAGCGGAACCATGGAACACTCGCGTCACATGGGAAACCTAGTGCTCGCCGATCCCGACCATGCGGAATCCGTAGTCGCTCTCGATTCCTCGCATGCGGCCTCCGACATTGTCGCGCTCCTGGTCTTCGATCATCAGATGTACATGACCAACCTGATCACGCGCGTGGGATGGGAGGTTCGGTGCGCCCTATACGATAAGACGCCTACGCAGGCCCTGAACGCCCTGCTCGGTGATTCCGCTCGGGAACTTGTGGACTACTTGCTATTCATCGATGAAGCGCCGTTGCCCGGTCCCGTCCACGGTACTTCAGGCTTCGCCGAGAAGTTCGCCGCCGAAGGCCCGGCGGACCACCGAGGCCGTTCCTTGCGACAACTGGATCTACGGACGCGTCTACTGCGCTATCCATGCAGCTACATGATTTACTCCGAAGCTTTCGAACATCTGCCCGAGCCAGCTCGCAACGCCATTTACCTGCGGATGTGGGAAGTCTTGTCCGGTTCGGAGAAGGGAACCCGCTACGCCCGTCTTTCCCCAGCGGACCGTCGCGCGATCGTTGAAATTCTTCGCGAAACCAAGCCCGGCCTGCCGAGCTATTTTACGGAGCCATGACGTCACTGCCGCTCGAACTTCACGCCGTCCTTCTTGAGCTTCTCGTAACGCGCCGGCTCCTCATTATCTTCGTCGCAAACATACTCGCGCACGCGCGTGCCTTCGCGTAACATCATCGTGGAGTGATAGGCCCATGGTTTGGTGAACACTTTCGGATCTTCCATGACGACGTCATAATTGATCTGATCTTTATCCACACGCGTAAATCGTTCGGTAACGTGCAATTGATCGCTGTGAAAAGTTCCCGTTCCGAGCAGCCACGTCTTATCGTTGAAGCTGGTGACGTCCACTACCAGGGTGTCGCCTTCCCAATGTGCCACCGAATCGCCCAGATAGGCGGGCTCCGCATCATCGGGATGCCTGGCGTTCAACGGAATCACGCGAAACAGATTCATGTACTCGTAAAGAATCACCACCTGTTTGGGTGTTTGTATAAACTGCACCGGGAACAGGCCGAACGAGGTCAAGCGCGGAATTCCTGGAGGAAGGCAGCGCGCCGTGGGATCGTCAATGGCGCGATTGTTGTAATACTCCAGGACTTTCTTGGCCGCCCACGGCTGATAGGGCGCGCCTCCGGCTGGCCGGGCGCTCGATCCCACAACGATTGCCGCCGACGGATCTTTCCCCGTACCACCCAAACCGTCGCCCGAGTTGGCTTCTTCCCACGATCCGCGAATGGTGCTGGCCGGTTGCCACACCCCGGTGAGGTCCGGCTTCCCGTCTGGCGCTCTGGGAACCTGCGCCGCAAACAAATTCAATGTCGCGACGCTGCAGAGGAACAGGCGGCTTGTCATTGTGGAGCGGCTTGTCATTGTGGAGCATCCACAGCCGGCTTCGCCCCGCCATCGCCCGTGCCCGCCGGAGGACCGAAGTACAGCTTCTTGCCGTCCTGAAAGGTCACCTGCCGCCCATGCGCCCACTTGGTGCCGTCCCGCGCCAGCCATCCCGAGACAGTGATCGTATCGCCGGGCTTCAGCGTCGCTTCCCGCTTCCATCCCGTGCGACTCAGCACCACCGGCGGATATCCATCCAACCTCCAATTCACCACGTTGCCCTTGTCGTCCTTTACGTCCAGGTAGAAGTGGCTATGCGGATTGATCCATTCGATTTTGGTGACCACGCCGGTGATGGTGACGGGCTTATCGCCATCGAACTCGGCGCCGAACGAATGGTGCGCCCACGCCGGGATGGACGCCAGCAGCAGCGTGCCGCACAACCAGCCTGCATTTAGAAATCGGTGCTGCATTCTTATGCTCCCTTACTTCACAACCGCGTGCGCCGCCTGGTAGGTGTTGATCGAATCCAGAATGGATTGGACCACCGCGTCCTCGCCGATGGTCGAGTTGATCATCAGATGAAAATAGTGACGCGCCGGCCACTCTACGCCGAAATGCTGTTTGATAAATGCAGCACGGTCCAGGTCCACGGTTTCCGCCAGTTCAATCGCTTCCTTCTCGCTTTTTCCCGTCTGCTGCAAGCGGCGAACCTTCTCCGCAAACGGAGCATACACGAAAACGTGAAATGCATCCGGTGTGTTTTGCAAATAATAGGCAGAGCCCCGGCCAACGATGACGCAGTTTCCCTCTGCCGCAGTGCGCCGCACCAGTTGCTCGGTGACCGCTCGAATGCCTTCTGCGTCCGCCAGCTTCAAACGGTGGGTGTTGAGGCTGCCCTCGAAACTGCCCCGCAGAAACGATTTGAACATACGATAGTACAGCGGATCGCGGCACTCCTCACGCTGCTCCACATGCCGCTTGTCGCACTCCAACTGGCGGGCGATTTCGGTGGTGAGCAACTGATCCCACAGCTTCCAACCCAGACGATCGGACACCTTCTGTGCGATCTCGTTCGCGCCGCTTCCGTATTCGCGTTCAATGGTCAACACTTTGATCATGGCTTCCTGCCCGGGCCTCAGCCCACCGCGATCTCCCCTCCGGCGCCGGGGTCGTTCTTCCGGACCACGAAGGTGAGCACAAACATAATGCTAGCGGCCACAGCCAGCACCATATAGGTATCGATGTAGGCCAGCGTTTGCGATTGTATCAGCACAGACTGATAAAGTCGCGCGTAGGCAGCCGCTTGAGCGTCCGGCGGCGTGGCGCCCGAGTGCATCAGTTGCTGGCTCAGACCCTGCAGCTGATTTCGAAATGCCGGATCGTAGTTGGTGGCGTGATACGTCAAGACGGATTGATGAAACTGCGAACGCCGCGCCAGCATGGTGGTGACCATGGAGGTTCCCACGCTGCTGCCGATATTGCGCATGAAATTCACTAATCCGGACACGGCATTTCCTTTCTCCGGTGGAACTCCGATGTAGGCCGCGAGCGTGATCGGAACGAACAAAAATCCAAGCCCGGAGGATTGCGCCACTCGCAGCCACGCAGCCGATTTAAAACTGATCAGCAAATCGACGTCCTTGGTGGAATAATACATCCCCAATGCCAGGCACAGCCAGCCGAACGCGATGATGTATTTGGTCGCGATCTTAGTGGTGAGCTGCCCCACGATTGGCATTTCAAGCAGAATCAGCAGGCCGGCGCCCGAGAGCACGAGACCGGCGGATTCCGCCGTGTAGCCCATTAGCGTTTGCAGGAACTGCGGCATCATCACCAGGCTGCTGAACAACAGCACGCCCAGGAAGAACATCATCACGCAGGCGAGGGCGAAGTTAAAGCTCTTGAACATGCGAATGTCGATAATGGGCGCCTTGTGGTGCAATTCCCAGAACACCAACGCAATCAGGGATACAGCGGAAATCACCATCAGGGTGACGATGAAATGCGAACCGAACCAATCGTCTTCCTGGCCCTTGTCGAGCACCACCTGCAGCGCTCCGATCCCCAAGGCCAGCAGTGCGACGCCGATGTAATCGATGCGCACGCCCGCGCCCTTGAGCCGGCTGAGGTAGGGCGGATCTTCCACCATCCGCATCACCAGGAACAGCGTCAGGATGCCGACCGGCAAATTGATGTAGAAAATCCAGCGCCAGGAGTAATTGTCGGTGATCCAGCCTCCCAGCGTCGGGCCAATGGTGGGAGCCATGACGGCCGTGATGCCGTAAAGCGCAAACGCGAGGCCGCGCTTCTGTGGCGGAAAGGTGTCGGCCAAAATCGCTTGCGCCATGGGCTGCAATCCACCGCCTCCCGCGCCTTGCATTACCCGGAAGAGAATCAGCGCTGCCAGGCTGGGCGCCGCGCCACAGAGCAGGGAGCTCAGGGTGAACAAGAAGATGCAAAGCAGGAAGAAGCGCTTTCGGCCGAACAGATTCGCCAGCCATCCGCTGATCGGAAGCACGATCGCGTTGGAGACCAGATACGACGTGAGCACCCAAGTGCTTTCATCATTGCTCGCGCCTAAGTCGCCCGCGATGTGCGGCAGCGCGACATTGGCGATGCTGGTGTCCAGCACCTCCATGAAGGCCGCCAGGGCCACCACGACGGCCACCAGCCAGGGGTTGAACTTCGGCGTCCAGATATCAGTGGGCGCTGCCATGGTCTCCCTACTCGACGTACACTTTCGGATCTACCGACAGACCCGGCCGCAGACGATGATCGCTGTTTTCGCCCGGATCCAGATCGATGCGAACGGGTACCCGCTGCACCACTTTCACGTAATTTCCCGTCGCGTTTTCGGGAGGCAACAGGCTGAAGCGCGATCCGCTGGCCCCGCCGATCTGCTGGATGGTCCCCTTGTACTCCTTGCTGTAGGCGTCCACCGTGAACCTCACTCGCTGCCCTGGCTTCATGCGGCTGAGCTGTGTCTCTTTGAAATTTGCAATGATCCAAACGTCATCGAGCGGCACCACAGCCAGCAATTGTTGACCCGGTGAAACGTTCTCTCCGTTCTCCACCGTCTTCTTTCCGACGATGCCCGTCGCCGGAGCGACAATCGTGCAATAACTGAGATTCAACTTCGCTTGTTCCACCAGCGCCCTGCGTTGCGCCACCTGCGCCAGTGCGGATTTCGCGCGCGTCTCGCTCGCCGCCACCTGCTGCGGCGCGGTCTTGGCCGATTCGATGGATGCGTCCGCTTCCGTGATGCGCTGCTTGGCCTGATCGATGACGCTCTGCGCGACCACCACATTCTGTTCGGCCTCCGCCACCGCCGCGCTGCGAACATCCCGGGTGGCTTGTGCCGCCGCCGCGGCGTCCACCGCGGTATCGTACTGTTGGCGCGAAATCTCGTCTTTCTCCACCAGCAGCTTGTAGCGCCGCACGTCGTCGTTCGCCTTGGCCAGGTTCGCTTCGGCCTCGCGCACCCCGGCGTTGGCGGACACCAGGCGCGCTTGCGCGGCGTTCAGCTGCCGCTCCGCACCCAGCAGAAATGCCGTGGCATCGCCGTGGCCGGAATTCGCGCTCTTCAATTGGCTGGCTGTCGTAGTGCTGGTAATCGGGATATCGATGCGAGAAGTCTCGAGTGCGGCTTCCGCGTCGGCCAGATCCGCCTCGGCCTTGGTCACAGCCACCTCGTAATCCTTGGGATCGATCCGCACCAGCACGTCCCCCGCCTTCACGTACTTCTCGTCTTCCGCCAGCACCTCGATGACCTGGCCGCTGATGCGGGCGCTGACGGCGTCGATATGCCCATCCACCTGTGCATCATCCGTGCTCTCGTACGTGTTCAGATACCGCCACAGATACAATCCTGAGACCGCCAGAACAACCACGATCAGTAACGCCACCGCAATCCGCAGGATCTTTCCCCTTCTGCGCGACGCTCTGGTTGTTGGCACCGGTTCCGCCATGATTACTTCACCTCCATCACACGTTGAATTCCTTGCTCGGCTCCGCCCAGCGCGCGTGCTAAAGCCACCTTTGCGAGATTGTGGCCGTATAGGGCCGCAATCAAACTATCGTTGGCGGTGGCAACCGATTCCTGCGCTTGCACCACCTCGATGGTGTCCGTCACGCCGGCCGAAAATCTATCGCGCGCCTGCACCAGAGTTTGATTGGCCAGATCGAGATTGCTCTCGGCTACCGCCACCTGGTCGGCAGCCGTGTGAATGTCGAGGAACGCGGTGCGAACCTGATAATCGATCTGAGCGCCCAAGTCGGCCAGTTCGTCCTGGCGCTGCTTCAACGCCGCCTTGGCCTGAATGACGTCCGCGCTGATGCGGCCGGAATCGAAGATGTTGAACTTGGCCGCCGCGACAAAAGTGAAGGTCCCGTGCGAACTCGCCAGCGTCGTTCCGATGTCGCCGTAGTCGGCCGTTACGCTGCCGGTGGGATAGCGCTGCCCGCGAGCGGCGCTGACAGCGTCCTCCGCGGCGCGAACCTGAGCTTGGGAGCCTTGATAATCGCTGCGCTGTTCGAGCGCCGTGCGCACGGCCTGATCCTGGGTAATGGACGTGAGCGGCGAAAATGGCACGGCTTCGGCGATGTTGAAGTCCTGGCCCGGCGCGAGGCCGATCACGCGGCCCAGCGCCAGCTTGTCCTTGGCAAGCTGATTGTCCTGAGCGAGCAGGCGTTGTTGCTGCTGTTTCAGTTCCACCTGGGATCGAAGAACGTCGATGGCCGGCGACGTTCCCGCGTTATGCTGATCGGCGGCCCGATCGTACAGCGCTTGCGCGGTCTGAACCTGAGAGCGAATCGCGTCGCTCCGCGAAGAGTCGGCGATGATCTGGAGATACGATGAGGCCACCGCCTGCACCACCAGATCTCGCGCATCCTGAGCCGAAAGCCGGGCTGCGCGCGCAGTTTCCTGTGCCGCCCGATAGTTCTTCCTCGCCGTATAGTCGAACGCGTCCCAGGACGCATACGCACGCACGTCGGTGTAATGAAACGGACCGACGATGGTCGGAATCTGGACTCCGGGAAAGGAGAAATTGAAGCCAAACGTTTTCAGGTTGATTTGTTCTTCCGTCTGGCTGACCTGTCCGTTAACGGACGGCAATAGGGAGCTCAACGATTGCAATCGTTGTCCGCGTGCGATCTCGCTCGCCGAATCGCTGACCAGCAGTCCGAGATTCGCTTTCAATCCGCGATCGATTGCACCCCGCAACGTCAGCGGAATGGGCGTCCCCGTCGCGGCCCCGCTTGGAACGCTGCCTTGGAACTGGTTCTGCTGGCCCAGCAGCGCAAGCGCCGCCGCGACGCTCAAACCACCGAGTCTCAACAACGTGAGATGTCTTGCTGCCATCATTCATTTTTACCCTGTCTTGGCAGCCACCGCTGGTGCAACGCCCGCTGGTACAAAGGTAGAGATGATATCGCTCGACGGTTCCCGTCTCACCTTCGATGAATTCCGCCGCGTAGCCCAATTGGACGAGGCGGTGCGAATTGATCCCGGCGCTTTGCCTGCGATGCTGCACTCCCGCGCCGTGGTCGAAAGGCTCGCCTTGGGCGACGACCCGGTTTACGCCGTCAACACTGGCGTCGGATTGCTGGCCGACGTTCGTGTCCCGCCCGGCGAACTGGAGCAGCTCCAGCGCAACGTGGTCCGCTCGCACGCCTGCGGTGTCGGCGCCCCGCTCGCCCGCGATGAAGTCCGCGGCATGATGCTTATTCGCGCCAATGTGCTCGCCAAGGGATTTTCCGGTATTCGCCCCATCGTCGCGGAACGTCTTTGCGATCTCCTGAATCGCGGCGTCACGCCCGTCGTTCCCTCGCAAGGCAGCGTCGGCGCCAGTGGCGATCTCGCTCCACTCGCCCACATCGCGCTGGTGCTCATCGGGGAAGGTGAAGCCGAATTGGGCGGCGTACGTCTCCCCGGCGCCGAAGCCCTGCGACGCGCCGGCATCGAGCCCATCGTGCTCGCGTCGAAAGAAGGAATTTCCCTCGTCAACGGCACCCAGGCTATGCTTTCGGTGGGTGGTCTCCAGCTGCTCGAAGCCGAAGCGCTAGCCGAATCGGCCGACCTGATCTGCGCCATGACCATCGACGGTCTGCGCGGAACTCCGCGCGCTTTCGATCCGCGCATTCATCAGATCCGCCCGTTTCCAGGCCAAGTGGAGAGCGCCCGGAATCTCGCGCGATACCTGGAAGGCAGCGAGATCCGGCAATCTCATATCACTTGCCGGCGCGTCCAGGACGCATATTCATTGCGCTGCGCTCCGCAAGTGCATGGGGCCGTTCGCGACTCGCTCGCTACGGCGCGCCAGGCGTTCGAAATCGAGTTGAATTCCGTCACCGACAATCCGCTGGTGATCGACGGCGAGATTTTCTCGGGTGGCAACTTCCACGGCGAACCGCTGGCACTTCAATTGGACGCCATGGCTGTGGCGCTCACCGTGCTCAGCGGCGTCTCGGAACGCCGCATTGACCGCCTGGTGAATCCCTCGCTCAACGAAGAGCTCCCGCCATTTCTCGCCAATCACGCCGGCCTCGAATCCGGGTTCATGATGGTGCAAGTCACTGCCGCCGCGCTGGTGGCCGAGAATCGCGTCCTGGCTCATCCCGCATCCACCGGATCCATCACCACCAGCGGCAATAAAGAGGATTTCGTCAGCATGGGCATGACTTCGGCGATCAAGCTGAAGCAAGTGGTCCGCAACACGCGCCTCGTTTTGGCCATCGAGCTGTTAACCGCCACACGCGCGCTCGATTGCCTGCGCCCGCTCGCTTCGAGCCCCATCATTGAGCAGGTGCGGACGGCGCTCGCCCAGATCAGCCCACCCTGGATCGCCGATCGTTCCCTCACCGCGGATATCGAAAGCACCAGCGCCTGGATCGCCACAGGCGGCTTTCAGAACCTCACCACCTTTCAGAACCCCACCGTGCGGTGACCACAACTAAATTTTGCCCCAGGAAGTAGTTCGCTCCGGAGTGATGCGGATGACCGGCGCGTCGTCAGCCAGCATGCCTCGGGCATATTGCGGGTATTTCGCTCTCAATTTACCAATCGCCCAGGCGCGCTCTTCGCGCCCTGATTTTGGAATCAGCTTGGCTTTCCCGCGTATTAAGACATACCAGAGTTGTGTCCAATCCTCGTCGTATCTGTCGATGAGAAGCGCCACGCGGGGTACTGCGCGGATGTTCTGCAATCGTGCCAGCCGTCCTGCTGGAACACGCTTCGGCTTTTGGTCGATAGCAGTGTAGAAAAGTTTGCCGTCATAGGCGAAACAGACTGGTACCAGGTGCGGTCGATTCTTGGCATCCAAAGTTGCAAGCCTCGCAACTCTGGCCTCCTCAAGCACCTTCTGAACCGCCCGGGAGATCTCTTGCGGCTTATGCGACATGCCGTGCGTATTGGTCGAGCACGCGCAGGATTTCATCGCGAGTTTGATCCGGGATCACGAGCAGCGAACGGTTGATACCGGCCTCACGGTATTCGGCCAGCACTGCCTGGTCGGGCGGCGCCGCGAACGCGCTGATGGACAATGTCGCGTAGTCCCGCCCAGCCGCCGCTGCTGCCTGATGTAACCGCGCCACCGCCTCTTTAGCGTTGAAGCCCGGTCTGGCTATGGGCAACCAGCCATCGCAGAATTCCACCACGCGTTTCACGGTATGGTCGCTCGAGCCGCCGAGAAGGATCGGCGGGTGGGGTTGTTGCGCGGGCTTAGGGTAAGACCAGACGGGATCGAAGTTCACCATTTCTCCATGGAAGGCTGCCTCCTCTTGCGTCCATAGAGCCTTCATCGCCAGTATGCGTTCACGCATCAGTTTGAAGCGCGTTTCGTAGCGCGCCCCGTGGTTCTCCATTTCGTCGACGTTCCAACCGCCGCCAATACCAAAAAGGAACCGGCCATTCGACAACTGATCCAGGCTGGCCACGCACTTCGCCGTCACGATCGGGTCGCGTTGCGGAATTAGGCAGATGCCGGTGCCGAGCAGGATCTTCGTGGTCACAGCGGCCGCAAACGACAGCGCCAAGAACGGGTCGTGCGTATGAGAATAACATTTGGGCAGCTCCCCGCCGCCGGGAAATGGGGTGCGGCGAGATATTGGAATGTGGGTGTGCTCCGGCAGGAGCAACGATTCAAAGCCGCGCTCCTCCGCCGCGCGGGCCAATTCCCGGATGTCGATGCCATAGTCAGTTGGAAAATAGGTAAGACCAACACGCATTGCCAGTTCTCCTGTCAAAGTTCTTGAGCTTCAACAACATCTTCTCTGAAATCAAACACGAGCCGCAATGGACGCGCGTTCCGAAGGATCGGCGAGCGCCCGCCGATGCGGATTCCAGAAACGGCAAAATGCCTGGCGCCGCGACGGGGGCCTCGGGGCCTGGCCGTGGCATTGTGAAAATCGCGGTAGGAACCGGGAGGGCAATGAATGGACGTAGAATGGCTCTTTCACGAGGTGGGCGCATAATCACAAATAGCGAACCAATATTCGTCCGTGCCGTGGGCACTGCCCCGATACTTGACGACCCGCAACCGCCGGGTAGAGATCTGATCGTTAACCCGATGGTCCAGCACGATTGCACAATCGGCGATGTATTCTTCCAGGCCGTGCCGGGTTAGCGTGCCGTTGGTTCCCCTCTCGGCGGTAACGATAGCGGTCAGGTGGCGTTCATCCAGCCAGCGGAATAGCCGGCGGAGTTCCGCCCGCAAGACCGCTTCGTCGGATAATCCGGCAAAAAGCGTCTCGATGCTGTCCAATACAACGCGCTTCGCCTTGATCGCGTCTACCGCGTGGCCCAGGCGGATGAACAACCCTCCAGATTGTATTCTCCCGCCTCTTCAATCTCATTTCGCTCAATGCGAACATGGTCCAGTAATAACTTTTTGCGCTTCACCAGCTCATCCAAATCCAGACCCAGGGATCGGACATTGGTGGCTAGCTTGTCGGTGGCTTCTTCGAATTCCATGCACACTCCAGGCTCGCCGCAGTGAAGAGCGCCGTGCACCAGAAATTCCATCGCGAGCAAAGTCTTGCCACAACCGGCGCTGCCACAGACCAGCGTCGTGCGGCCCTTCGGCAGCCCTCCGCCTGTTACTTCATCCAGTCCTTCGATCCCTGTCGGGGCTTTTGGAAGCGGCGTTCGAGACGTCTTCAATTTGGCGCGGGGCATAAAAGGCAGCTGAAACCCGGATCCTTTCGGTTTCGCTGTCAAAGTATTTTAACAGAACGCAATTTTGACGCGTGCCAGCCGTGCGCTTCTTTGTCCGTTACGCTGGTGCGGAAACTCCCGCGCTCCCGCTTTCGACGCTGATTTTCAAACCTCGAAGGAATAGCATATCAGTCGCATTTAGCATCAGCTGTCCCCCGAAAATCGAGTGACCCTCCGTCGTGGGCGAGTGTGCAGCGGGAACCGGAATGTCTACGAGCGCAGTAGCGATTGCGATCTTAACGCCTTGCCCGGCGCGTTGGAGGGCCACAATCGCCCCTATCACGCGCTCGGACTTCCCGAACGCCTCATCCATGGCGCACCTCAACTCCGACAGCAGGTCTGAATTACTTTGATCCATATCATGCCCTTCCCTTAGGGAGCAGCACTCCAGTGGCCCTTTGACGGTGGAATGCTGGCGGGCGATCCGAGCGAAAACCATCCTGATGAGCATTCTTGAACAGACACGGCGCGGGCAAAATTCGTAGAGTGTTAGCACCATTTAGAAATGGAGGGTACTCAGATGACAACGCCTGTAGTGTTTTCTTCGGCATTTCTTCCTGGCGAGGGGAGCTATGAAAGCGACGCCCCTGCCAAGCGATCGTACCGTGCAACAGCATCGGTTGTGGCTGTTCATTTTGATGGCGCTGGGAAAGGCCAGATCGTTCACCTGCCGGTCGGGGCGATGCTTCACGTTATCGGGCGATCGTCCTGCCTACCCGAAGGTTTCGAGGTTGTGTTCGAACACCGTCGTTACAACGTTTTTGAAATCGACGTACTGGTGCGGTCCATCCCGGTTCGTAAACCGACTCGAACCAAGTGCCGCGCTGTGGCAGCGTGAACGATCAGGAGACCATCATGGCAACCTGTTACCGATGCGGCGCTCCAACACAAACCAGCACTATAGAGCTTCCGATATGCCCCGCGTGCTTGGATGCCTTGAATACGAAATCCAAGCCAATCCCGAACGACGTGCAACTAGGTCTTCCGCACGACTGAAAGCCCGTTAAAATTTGGGCTTATTAATTGGCTGGCGCGTAGCCCTTGAGCGAATGATCGTGCGCAGCGTAGTAGTCGCCGGCGGCGTTCAGTTCTGGCTTACCCGCCGTGACGTGGCAGTAACCGCAAGCTTTCCCCTCGGCCTTCGCATACTCCGGCTTGGCGTAAGACGGGGTTACGCTGGCAAACCACAAGCCAGCGCCCAGGACCGCTGCGGCAATCGCGCTCTTTAGAATTTTCGGCATCGCTGATGGTACCTCAATCAAAGCAAGTGCATGTGCTGCGCCAACGCTCTATCTATGGGATGCCGACTGAATGACCGGGCTGCGTGTTCTTCGAGGAGGGCTTTGTATTGACCACGCGCGGTCACCTGACCATATGACGTTAAAGCTAACCCGCTGCTCTGGCGAACAATCGATATTTGCCGTGCCCGTTGCCTGCTCCAGAGTCGGCCTGGGAACTGCTCTAACGATTGCGAGGTGAATTTACACGCGTGGCGCGGCGTGCCTCAAAGCCGCTGATGAGGATGGCGCTCGGCCAAACTGCGACGAAGCTTATGGACCTTGAACACGGCTGTCGATCGGAATATGGGCCTCTGGAATTGCGAATTCAGGCCACTTCCGCGGAGAACGGCTTCATCGTATACGTCGAAGACCCTCGCCTGACGCACCCTGCGGTGCACGAACATCAGCTGCTCAGTACGCTCGATTCCGCCAAAGCTTACGCAGTGTTACAGGCAGACAATTATCTAACAAGTCTCGGCGAAACCCGCGAACATTCAGCGGAATGGAGATGCTCGTGAGCGCAAAAAGGTGCGGCTCGGAGCGCCGAGCGGATCTAGAATGTGCTGGCGCCACACTCCGTTTTGCGCGAGTTCCTCAAAAGAACATTTCGGTTATGCGCGTGCTCGTCCATTCGTAGGAAGGAAATCATGAAGACATCTTTGACACCTACGATCATCGGAACGGTCTTGACTAGTCTCCTGTTCGCTGGTTCCGCATTCGCGCACCAGCACACCGCACTGAACGGCACCTGGACTCTAGTGCCCGCCCAGAGTGATTTTGCCGGCCAGCCCGTCATTCAAACCGGCACTGTGACAATCAATGAGCGGGATGGCGACATCACGGTCTCCCGCAGTTTCAAGTATGAAGGCGCCACCGACACTTTTTTCTACCGCGACATCACCGACAGCGAGAACAGCGCCACCATTCACACGGGCAAGGAGCTCAAGACGAAGACCAGGTGGGATCACGACGTGCTGAAGGTGACGAACACGAATACGCAATCCGGCGCCGTTACGCTTGAAAGCTACACCCTTGCGGCGGATGGCAGCATGCTGGTCAGCGTCCAAAGGCCGGAGCACAAACCGATCAGCCTCCGCTTCGAGCGCAAATAGATCAACTGGCTTCGGCATCGTTGTTGGCCCAGACGATGCTCGGCCCGTACGGTGAAAAGGATGACCATGCAGACAGAACATAACGAGATGAACGCGTTCCAAGAGATCCTCGAACGAAAAGAGGCCGATCTGGTTCACATATTGCGAAGGCGGGACGGAATCGTAATTGAGAAGAGCGCGGACCAAATGGATGAGATTCAGTATGCGACGGAACGAGATCTGGCGATTCGAAACGTAGACCGCGAGTCAAACCTGATGCGTGACGTGAAAGACGCTTTGCGCCGGATACACGAAGGCAGCTTCGGAACGTGCGTGGAGTGTGAATCGGCGATCAGCCCCAAGCGCCTCGCAGCGGTGCCATGGGCAGCTTGCTGTATCCAATGTCAGGAGGCTGCCGAGCGGGATCGCGAGAATGGAAAGGAATCCCTCCCCGCGGCTCTCTTGAATGCTGCGTGAAGTTTTGCATAGGAAAGGTAAATTCTAATGGCTAATATTGAGCAGAAAAAATGTGCGCATCCGGCCTGCCGGTGCACCGTAACCGAGAACGACAAATATTGCAGCCAACGCTGCGAAGACGCGAAAAGTGAGGTGGAGATCTCCTGCGACTGCGCGCATCCGGGTTGCTCATTGTCCTAGTAAGGGTGGTCTCAGAAGCCCCCATGAACGCTCCGGCGTGATGGTTTTCAAGTCTCGATATCAGGAGTTACTTATGTCATTAAGTAGGCAGACCGCAGTTCTGGATCGATCAGAAGAACCATTGCTTCAGAAGGGAGGCAAGCCCGCTGGCGGTAAGATGCACGCCGCGGTTGTCGAGCAGTTCGGAAAGCCCCTGCTGCTTCGGGAATTGGACATTCCCTCTCCTGGGGCGGGCCAGATCCTGGTAAAGACAGAGACCTGCGGCGTTTGCCACACCGATCTCCACGCCGCGCATGGTGACTGGCCAGTGAAACCCACTCTTCCATTCATTCCTGGCCACGAAGCCATCGGGCTGGTAGTCGCCGTTGGATCGGGCGTGACCATCGTGAAAGAGGGCGATCGGGTGGGGGTGCCCTGGCTTTATTCAGCGTGTGGTCATTGCGAATATTGCCTGACGGGTTGGGAGACGGTGTGCGCTCAGGCGCAGTTCGGCGGCTATACCAGGAACGGCGGCTTCGCCGAGTACCTTCTGGCAGACCCAAATTATGTCGCCCACGTGCCTGCCGGACTTGCAGCTGCCGAGGCCGCGCCACTCATTTGCGCCGGCATCACCACCTACAAAGGAATTAAAGAGACGGGGGCGAGGCCTGGGGAATGGATCGCAATCTCCGGCGTCGGCGGCCTCGGGCATCTGGCCATCCAATATGCCAAGGCCATGGGGCTCCTGGTCTGCGGCATCGACATCAATGATGGGAAACTGGCCCACGCCAGGCGCGTCGGCGCCGATCTGGTAATCAACGCGAAGTCTGGCGACCCGGCAGCCGCCGTGAAGAAAGAGACTGGCGGCGGAGCGCATGGCGTTTTGATTACGGCGCCCTCGCTCAGCGCATTCAAACAGGGCGTCGGCATGACCCGGAAGCGTGGCACGTGCGTCCTGGTCGGTTTGCCGCCGGGCGAATTTCCGGTCCCGCTCTTCGACGTGGTCGCGAATTGCATCACCATCCGTGGTTCGTTCGTCGGAACGCGCCAGGATATGGCCGAAGCGCTGGCCTTCGCCGTCGGGGGTAAGGTCAAAGCCGATATCGAGCTGCAGCCTCTGTCGGCGATCAACCAAATCTTCGATCGCTTGCAGCATGGCGATGTGGCGTCGCGCGTAGTTCTTGAATTCGTGCACCCACAGGATAAGTCATGGGATGCTAACGCGACGGTCGAACTACCTGCGGTGCTTCACCCATAAACGCTGTGGCGGCCTCTATCCGATACTGAGGCGATGGAACACGGGGACCTTCGGGCCACTGGTTTGGACGAGAAGATCCCAGGCGTTGGAACCGCTATTTCGCGAGCAGCTTGCGGATGGATCTCAATTCCAGCCGTCGTTTTGGGGTGGTCTTGGGATAAGCCATCTTCAGGTCATTGAGCGTATCCAGGACAATTTGGGAAACGATCAACCGGGCATTTTCCTTATCGTCGGCCGGAACGACGTACCAAGGCGAGTGATGAGTGCTGGTGGCGGTCAGGCACTCCTCATAAGCGTGTACGTAGTCCTTCCAGTATTTCCTCTCGTGAATATCCGCAAGGCTCAACTTCCAATTCTTATCCGGCTCATCAATGCGCGCTAGAAATCGCTTTCTTTGTTCCTCCTTCGAGAGATGGAGAAAGAATTTGACGATCCGGGTGCCGTTCCGGTGGAGATGCTCCTCCTGGTCCAGGATGGAGCGATAGCGCTGCTCCCAGATGGTCTTCTCGTCGCGCAATTCTTCCGAGAGCCCCTGGTTGCGGAGAATCTCCGGATGCACCCGGACCACCAGCACTTCCTCATAATAGGAACGGTTAAATATACCGATCCGCCCGCGCTCCGGAAGCACGCATGTGGTGCGCCACAGGAAATCGTGTTCCAGTTCGTTGGCGCTCGGCTGTTTGAAACTGAAAACCTGGCAGCCTTGTGGATTCACGCCCGACATGACGTGCCGGATGGCGCCGTCCTTGCCGCCAGCGTCCATCCCTTGAAAAATCAGCAGCAACGCGTAGCGATTGGACGCGTAATGAAGTTGTTGTAACTCGCTCAGCTTCTCAACGTGCGAAGCCAGGAGTTCTTTATACTGCTCTTTCGACTTCGCAAAGGCTTTCACGATCGTCGGCCATTTGCCGAGTCTTACCTTTTGCCCGGTCACGCGAAAATCCTTGGAATTGATCTTCATCTTGAGCCTGCTTTGGCATGTGCCTGCGCGCCTTTTCGGATCTCGGTCTCAGCCTCGAGCCAGTCTTGATCCGCCTGGCCGTCGTGGTGGCCTCGATCTTCGTAAATTTCGTAAGCCCGTGTGGCGATGTCAGGCGCCGGATCTATTGGTTTCTTGGCCGGCTTCTTGGCTAACAACGAGGGTTTCGTAGGATCAAAGATCCGATAGGCGAGCAGTTTCACCCGGTCGTTTACCAGAGCCCAAGCCAGAGCGTAGCCCCATACGAATGCTGCCCAGCCCCAGCCAAGGGGCGTCATGAACAGCCCATAGACAGCGATCAGCGTCGCTATTGTTTGCGTACCGAGTACCGCCATCCATAGAATCTTTGCGGGCCGTATAGACCAAAACGGGCCGCGCGTGCGGGTCAGGAAAATAGTCAGATGTCCGGCCACGGATAGCTTCAAATACATCAGCGTCTGGATGTGATCGCGATCCAGATGGAAGACGCGCTCAGCGAGATAGAACAGGCCAAACGCAGCCACCACTCCAATAACGCCTAGCACCGTTGAGATCCCCAGCACCAGACGCATATTCCAGGCCTCGGGCTTGTCTTTGTAATGAACGTTGTCGTAAGCGATGGACAGGATGGCCCCATCGTTCAGCAACGCCAGCATCACAATCATCACCGCTGTCAGCGGGTAAAAGTTAAACACCAGGATCGCCAGCGTCATGAAGAACAGTACGCGCAGCGTTTCCGCGATGCGGTAGATGGCGTAGCTGTTCATGCGCTGGAAAATGCGCCGGCTCTCCTTGATTGCGTCGATGATTACTGACAGGCCGGACTCGAGCAGCACGATGGAAGCGGCCGCGCGCGCCGTGTCTGTCGCTCCCGAGACAGCGATGCCGCAATCGGCTTTCTTGAGCGCGGGAGCGTCGTTTACGCCGTCGCCGGTCATGCCGACAATGTGGCCGCGTTGCTGCAGGACATCCACGATATGGTATTTATGTTCGGGGAAAACCTGCGCGAAGCCGTCGGCCTTTTCGATTGCTTCCGCGGCCTGCGCCGTCTCGTGATGCTTGATGTCGCCCAAGCCGCTGGCATCCAGAATATTCGTGCCCATCCCGAGTTGCTTGGCCGTTTCCTTGGCGATCGCCATCTGATCGCCGGTAACCATCTTGACGCTGACGCCCATCTCGCGGGCGCTCGCGATGGTTGCTTTGGCCTGCTCGCGAGGCGGATCAAACATAGGCAATACGCCCACCATCTGCCATTTGCCTGCTTCCTCGGCCCGCGCCACACCCAGAGAACGGAAGCCGCGTCCAGCAAATTCGTTGACCGCTTTCTCGACACCGGCTTTTACCTCGCCGGCATTGGTGGCCATCTTGAGAATCACCTGTGGCGCACCCTTGGCCACATAGAACTGCTTGCCATCCGCGCCTTTTACCGTAGCTTCGGTCCGCTTATGCACCGGGTCGAAGGGCTCAAAATGGAGCACCTGACAAGCCTGTAGAGTCTTCGGATCCTTGACTCCACCGATCACCGCGAGGTCGATCGTGTCCTTGTCTTCGGCGCGTGAAGCGAGTGCCGCCCAGAGAATGACTTGATCGGCGGGAATACCATCCAGAGTAAATGGATCGCCCAGTGTCAGTTTATTTTGGGTCAGCGTACCGGTCTTATCGGAGCACAGGATGTCCACGCCAGCCAACTCTTCGATAGCTGAGAGCCTGGTGACAATAGCTTGCTTTTTTGCGAGAAGGCGTGCACCCACTGCCATGGTCACCGATAAGACGGTGGGCATGGCCACTGGAATCGCGGCGACAAGAAGGACCAGGGCAAACTCCAGCGTGCTCATGACCGGATCGTGACGGAAGAGAGCGACTGTGATGATCAGGGCCACCAGGACTACCGCGAGAACGATCAGGTAATCGCCGATTTTTAGCACAGCTTTCTGGAAATGGCTCACCGATTCCGGCCCTTGCACCATTTGCGCAGTCTTGCCGAAGTAGGTGTCCGTGCCCGTTGCATAGACCATTCCTTCGCTCTCACCCTGGCGAATGATGGATCCGGAAAATACCGCATCGCCTGGCTTTTTTGTGGCGGGCAAAGATTCGCCGGTGAGCGCGGACTGATCCACTTCCACCGGATCGCCTGGCAGCAAACGCGCGTCGGCTGGAACAATGTCGCCCAGCTTCAGGCGGATGACGTCGCCCGGCACCAGTTCTTTCGCCGAAGGATCGGTCCATTTCCCGTCGCGTTTGACCTTGGCTTTGATTGCCAGCTGCTTCCTGAGCGCGGCGATCGCATTCCCCGCCTGGTGTTCTTCCCAAAATCCGACGATTGCGTTGGACAACAGCAGCAGCAGGATGATGAAAAAATCCGGCCAGTGCCGGACTGCGGCGGACAGAATCACTGCGCCTTCGATCATCCACGGAATGGGGCCCCAGAAATAGGTCAGGAATTTCAGGTACGGGTTTTCTTTCTTTTCCGCGATCTCGTTGGGCCCATACTTAGTCAGCCGTGTTTTCGCCTCGGCTTCACTCAGGCCGTCCGGCGAGGAGCCCAGCTTTTTCTGGAGTTCCTCCATGGGAATCGATTTCAGGTTTTTCTGCGCGTCGGACTTCGCTCCGGGCGCGGCCGGCCTCGTTTCGGATTTTGCTTCAGGCTTCGATTCGGACTTCACCTCGGGCTTTGCTTCGGGCTTTTCAGCGGTGGGTGTCATCATGACGTCTCCTGTTCTGTATTCCTGGAATCGTTAGACTTTTCCTTCCGGCGGGTCAGAGACGCCTCCGGGCGGCAGGTATTCCGGCACATCCAGTCGTGCCACGCCAATGCGGCTGTCGGCCATTCCGTAATAGACGTCGAAGCGGTCCGGCGAGCCGATATCGTCGCGCTGGTCGATGCCGGTGGGGAACACCACGTTAGCCACGGTTCCATCGCGTTCCTCGGGCAGCGAAGGCGTCAGCACCGGATCCGCCGAACGATAGCGGATCAACTGCGGATGCTGCTTCGAAAGCACCATCACGCCGGCGGAATAGCGAAGCGGGTGAGTACCTTTGCTCGCCTGCACCATCTCGCACACTCCGTGGTAAACGATCAGCCAGCCATGGCGGGTCAGGACGGGCGGAGTTCCGCCGCCGATTTTCAGCCGCTCCCAGCGCGACGCCGGAGAAGCCAGCCGGTGATGGGAAGAGAACTTGCCGAAACAATGCGGCTCGCAGCCTTCGAGCATCATCGGACAATAGGAAATCCAAATACTTTCGCGCTCCAGATCCACGTCGCGAGCTGCCGGGTGGCAGGCCTTTTCCTCCGGACGAGTGCCGGGGAAAAGCGGCCGGTGCAGAATCGCCATTTCCGGATGACCAGATGGATTCGGAATGGCGGCCGGGAAGAGGCTGGCATCTTTGTCGTCCACGTCAGCGAAATCAATGCCCTGGTACGGTCCGAAGCACGCGAGCCCGATGCGCCTCCAATGGAACAGATCTTCCGATATTGCGAGGGCGATCCGCGGACCCTCGGCCGAAAACGCCGCGTAAGTCATCAGATAGCGCTTCAACGGCTCCACGAATGTGATTCGGGGATCCTCGCAGCCACCACCGCCATCGGGACGGAGTTCATAGTCCGCTTCGGGCTCCAGCGCAATCCCAAGCCTCTCAACGCCTGTTGGGTCGCCGGCCGCATTGAACCGCACTCGTGCAACGCCGATGCGCGAGTAATTCCCTTTTGCAACCAGCCGCGGGAACAGGTAGAGTTCCCCATCAGGGCCGCGAACGGCCGCCGGGTTCAGTACTCCTTCGACCTCATGGGAATTGCCCGGCTCGGGCTCCATGATCATTCCCAGGCGGCGCAGTTTAAATCCACTCATAACTGCAACGCTTCCTGGCCGTGATCCGATAAACAAGCGATCACAGTTTCGATCACCCGCTTGGTCTCATGAGGTCCACGAACGGGGATAGAAATAACGCCTGCCTCTTCAGCCGGATAGTCGTTCCCGCCAGGGAACAGGGCATCGCCGACAAAAATCATTTCCTTCAATGAAATGCCGAGAACGTCTCTCAGTTTTCCGATTCCGTAGGCTTTGTCAATGCCGGGTTTGGTGACATCGATGGATGTGGCGCCGCCCATGCGGACAGAGAACTTAGGAATCAAAGTATCTAGAATCGTTTTGATCTTCTTCCGCTTTGTGAAATCGGGATCCCATTTCGTTTTTTGTTCTAAGGGCGCCTCCTGGCCCAATGCGGAATACGTGATCTGGCTTCCCCGGTCCTCAATGGCCTCGCCCCAGACCTTTTCGACCTTGAATCCTGCCTGCGCGACGGCCTTGTGGAGAGAGCTGATGATCTTCTCCTTTTCGTCCGCGGTGAAATCTTCGGAATAGAGCTTCTTCCAATCCGCTTTGTATTGGTAGAACTTTGTTCCGCACGTGGGAAGAATGGACAGGTTCACCAGGCTGCCGTCATGGGCAAGATGGGAGAGGACCTGCTTTTCAAACTGCGGCCAATCGCCTCCGGAGATAACGGCTACTTTGAGGATGCCGAGAAGGTCGTCCAGCAGTCGCGACATTTCAGCGTCCAGCGACGACTTGCTCTCGGCAAGGGTGCCGTCCAGATCGAACACAATCAGTTTTTTCATTCCGGTATCTCGATTTCCAACACGTTCACTGGGCCCCGCGGCTGAAAGGTACAGGCTCCGAGTACCGCAGGCAACAGAAAAACGTCGCCTTTTCCGATTTCATATGTCGCGCCGCCATGATGGAGTTGCCCCTTGCCATCAATGCATACCAGCACGCACGGCGCACCTAAGGCTCCCACTGGAAACGGCGATTCGCCGCGCACGCGAGACAACCAGAAGTAGTCACAGTGAAAAAGCCTCTCGCGGTTCACCGGTGTCGTTTCTTCCACCACGGGCGCTACCAGACCGCCCGCGCATGGGCCAAAATTGATGCATGCTAGCGCTTGATCCACCTGGAGTGGTCGCTGTTGATGTGTCTTCGGATCGACATGGTTCCAGTCGAACAAGCGAAACGTCGTGTCGCTGTTCTGCTGAACCTCGAACACTACGACACCCCCGCCCAATGAGTGAACCATTCCTGCCGGGTTGAAGACAGCGTCGCCGGGCTTCGGGTGGAAGCATGCCAAGCGGTCCGCTACGGTTCCGTTCGTGAGCGCCCGCCGTAGACCATCCTCTGTTGTACCTGGCTTCAGCCCCGCATAAATACGGCTCTTCGTGCCCGCTTCCAAAACTACCCAGGCTTCGGTCTTTGCAGTCTCGGGATCAGTGGGATGCACCTGCAAAGAGAGCATTTCACGTACGTCGAGGAACTTCAGCAGCAATGGGAATCGGCGGAAGCGCCCCGCGAGTTTTCCCATCACCTGATCTGGAAATTGCTCCAGCACTTGACCGATGGTCAGCCCTTGGAGGGACCCATCGGCAACACGGCTGGGATGGTCATCGCGGTCGCTGAGCACCCACGCTTCGCCGATCGGGCCGTTATCGGGCAGTGGCGCCGTGAGCAGGCTGGCCAAACGCCGCCCGCCCCACAACCGATACTGATAGATCGGTTCGAATCGCAACGGATATAGCGGTGTTTGGCTCATGATCTGTCATGTGCTACACAGCGTGAGGCAGCCACGCCAAGTCCTCGCTGAAGATGTAGATCGCTATCGCCGCAAGCATGAGTACCAGGCCCACCCACATACGCCAGTCATGATGCATGCGCCTCCAGTAAGCAGGCGAAACTCCTTCCCGGGCAGCTTGTTCGTCTGCCTGCCGCGCATTCTCAGGAGCAATGTGGGTCTTCTTGTCGTGTTCCGGCCCTTCGTTTCCGTGCTGACCGTAGTTCGTTTCGCTCATTGTCTTTCTGCCTTGTCAAAAGTGGGCGGCTTCCATTTCCAGTTCCGGATCTCCGGCAGGTCTTGACCGTGTTTGTCGATGTAATGTTTGTGCTCGATGAGCTTGTCCTGCATCTGCTGCTTCAGGTAGGCGCCTTTTGAACCTAAGTTCGGCACGCGATCGATCACGTCTTCGACCAGGTGGAAGCGGTCCAGATCGTTCTGCACCCTCATGTCGAAGGCCGTGGTGATGGTGCCCTCTTCCTTGTAGCCGCGCACATGCAGATTACGATTATTCCTGCGATAGGTGAGCCGGTGGACCAGCCACGGGTATCCATGGAAACCGAAGATGATGTGCTTGTCTTTGGTGAATAGCGAGTCGTAATCCGATTCGCTGAGCCCATGCGGGTGCTCACTCGCAGACTGGAGCTTCATCAGATCGACAACATTGATTACCCGAATCTTTAAATCGGGCAGATGCTCGCGAAGGATGGAAACGGCGGCTAGAATCTCGAGCGTGGGCGTGTCTCCGCAGCAAGCCATCACAACGTCCGGTTCGGCGGCGTCCTGATCGTTGCTGGCCCATTGCCAGATACCGATGCCTTCCGTGCAATGGATCACTGCGGCGTCCATGGTCAGCCATTGCGGTAGAGCGTGTTTACCGGCCACCACCACGTTGACGTAATTTCGGCTGCGCAGGCAGTGATCGAAAACCGACAGTAGACAATTGGCGTCGGGCGGCAGATAAACGCGCACGATGTCGGCCTTCTTGTTGATCACGTGATCGAGGAACCCGGGATCCTGATGCGTGAAGCCGTTGTGATCCTGCTGCCAGACGTGCGATGCGAGCAGATAGTTCAGCGACGAAATCTTCCGACGCCAAGGCAATTCGAGACATACCTTCAGCCACTTGGCGTGCTGGCTGAACATCGAGTCGACGATGCGGATGAAAGCTTCGTAGCTGTTGAATAGTCCGTGCCGCCCGGTGAGAAGATATCCTTCCAACCAGCCCTCGCATTGATGCTCACTGAGCATGGAATCCAGCACGCGTCCGGCGGGCGCGAGAAACTCATCGTTCTTTACCGTGCGGGCGTCCCATTGGCGGTTGGTGACTTCAAAAACCGCGCCGAGCAAATTCGAGAGCGTCTCATCGGGACCAAACACACGGAAATTTCGCTGATCCTGATTCAGCTTGGCCACGTCGCGCAGGAAGTTGCCCAGCACCAGCGTGTCTTGGGCATTCACGGCGCCGGGCGCTGGCACGTTCACCGCATGAACGCAGAAGTCCGGCATTCGCAAATCGCGCAACAGAATTCCGCCGTTAGCGTGCGGATTGGCGCCCATGCGCCGGTCGCCCTTCGGCGCCAACTCGGCCAATTCCGGAATCAACCGGCCATTCTTATCGAACAGCTCCTCGGCCTTGTAGCTTTTCATCCAGCTTTCCAGCTGCTTTACATGATCGGGATGCTCGGAATCCACCAGGATCGGAACCTGGTGCGCTCGGAAGGTGCCTTCGATCTGGAGTCCGTCGACCACTTTCGGTCCCGTCCAACCCTTGGGCGATCTCAGGACGATCATCGGCCAGCGCGCCCGCGTGGTGTCGTTGTTGTTCCGCGCATTCTCCTGGATCTGATGGATGTCCTCGATAGCCGTTTCCATTGTGGCGGCCATCAGTTGATGCATCGTTTCCGGGTCATCGCCTTCCACAAAATGGGGCGTCCAGCCGCAGCCTCGCAGGAACTGCTCCAGTTCCTCATGCTCGATGCGCGCAAGCACAGTGGGATTGCTGATCTTAAAGCCGTTGAGGTGCAGGATCGGCAGCACGGCTCCGTCGCTGATCGGGTTGAGAAGTTTGTTGGACTGCCAGGCTGTTGCGAGCGGGCCAGTTTCCGCCTCGCCGTCCCCGATCACGCAGGCGACGATCAGACCGGGATTGTCGAACGCGGCACCGAAGGCATGGCTGAGCGAGTATCCCAGCTCGCCGCCTTCGTGAATCGACCCCGGCGTGGTCGGCGCAACGTGGCTCGAAATTCCGCCGGGAAACGAGAACTGCTTGAACAGCTCCTTCAAACCAGCTTCGTCCTGGGTGACATTCGGATAAACATCGCTCCAGGTGCCTTCCAGGTAAACGTTGCCAACGATGGCCGGGCCGCCGTGACCGGGACCGGCGATGTAAAACATGTCCAGGTCATACTTCTTGATCACCCGATTCAGATGAACGTAGATGAAGTTCTGACCCGGCGTGGTTCCCCAGTGCCCAACTACCAGCGGCTTGACGTGCGACAGCTTCAGCGGCTCCTTCAGCAGCGGGTTGTCGTAAAGATATATCTGGCCGACCGAAAGATAATTCGCGGCTCGCCAGTAGGCGTTGATTTTGTGAAGGAGTTCCGCAGTGAGTGTGTTGGTCTTTGTGGTTAGCTCCGTCCCGTTCGCCACGTTGGGTTGCGTCTGGTTCAGTTCCGGAATGAGGGTCTCAATTTGTGTTTTCATGTTTGCTTCTGAACTCGAAGGCGGCTCAGGGATAGAGAAGACTGGTGTGCGGCTTCGTGCGGCCAATAAGGCGGCCAGCCGTAGTAAGAGTGAAGTTGTCTTTCATACTCGCGGGTGATCATGGTGGACTCGATGTACTCTGGTGCATCCTTGATGGCTTCGCGGGTAAGGCTGAGGTAGACCTTGGAGTCTTCCCAACTCACCCGTTCCGCCCACGCCGGTGAAACGAGTACTTTCTTGCCCGGCCACCAATTCCGCGTCGCCACCTCTAAGTAGCGGATGGCCCAGGCTTCGTCGTCCAAGATAAACCCGTCGACATTTCCGATTTCACCATCCATGGCCTCCAGATAATAGTTCTCGACTTCCTGGGCGCTGCGCAGATGTGAATCCGTGGACCCGTCGGCCACCCTGTCAGCCATCGTTTCGGTGGAAGCTGGGATCGGAATAGCTAAGCCCGACGGGTTGGGCGCGGTGCCCCAGAGATCGGATCCACCCCAATAAAAGGGATATCCGTAATACCCGAAGTATGCGATCTCGTGCTGCCGGGAGACGGGCTGATGCGTATTGATGTCGGGGCTATTCTCAACCTGTTGTTTGGTCAGCGCAACGTCCAAACGCCTGGCTTGCCAGTCTGGTACGCCAAGGATGGAGATTGGCGAAATCAGCACCTGCCTGCCGCCAAGCCAGCCGCCAGTGTCTACCGTGAGATAGCGTATGGCCCAGGTCTCATCCTCGAAATAGAACTGATCCACCGTCCCAATCTCGCCGTCCGTGGCCCGAATGGTAAGCCCATGCAGATCTTTCGCATTTCTCAACATCGTTGTTCTCCGGGATCTTCCCACTTGGGAGGTTCGTTAGAGCGCGGCCGCTCCCACTGCTTCCGGCGCATGCAACGTCACATTGAGGGGTCGTGTATTTGCGATAATGCTTCTCGCTTTTTCGACTTCGGGCGCGGTGCCGTGCACCATCAGCAGGTACTTGTCCGTTTTGAGCGCCAGCTCGTACTGAACGACGCTATCCTTCGGAATTCCCATACCGATGAGCCCCGCACCAATGGCGCTCACTCCGCCAACCACCGCGGCTCCTTCGAGTGCTCCTACGATCCATGCCACCAGAGGTCCTGCCACGAGAACGGGACCGAGACCCGGAATGGCGAAGAAGGCGGATCCGAACAGCAATCCCCAGAAGCCTCCCCAAAAAGCGCCGATCTTGCCCCAGTACTTCATCCGGTCGCCGGTGTTGTAGTAACCCACCACATGTTCGTCAGTGTGGCTATCCTTGCCCACGATGGACAAGGTGTGCATATCTACTCCGGCGCGCTGAAGCTCCTTTACCGCTCCTTCTGCTTCGGCATGGGTGGCGTAAACGGCGACCACTGCGTTTTGTTCAGGCATTTTCAAATCTCCTTTGGCTTAATCTCGCTTTAGGCGAATGCACGCGCAGCGCCATCCCCGTTCGCGAGGAGCCTGTTAAGGGCTCGGGGACGCTCGAAGTGGTCAGCGCGCTGGCCGGACGAACTTTGTGCGTGACTACACGCCGCTCAGGGACAAAGACGGCCTGAATTCGGCGCCGTGCAGCCAATACGGCGGCTGGCCGTAGTGAGAACAGAGCTTGTTTTCATAGTCTCGCGTGATCGGCGTGAAGTCGACGAACTCCGGGGCATCTTTGAGGGCTTCGCGCCTGAGGCCAACGAAGACCTTAGAATCTTCCCAGCTCACCCGTTCAATCCACGCAGGCGAAACCAGTACCTTCTTACCCGGCCACCAATTCTTGGTTGCCACCTCGAGGTAGCGGACAGCCCAGGCTTCGTCGTCCAAGATAAATCCGTCCGCATGGCCGATTTCACCATCGGTTGCTTCAATGTGATAGCCGGTAACGGCTTTGATACTACGCAGGTGGGAGTCCATCAACTTGCTCTTAGTCCGTTCCGCTGTCGCATTTATGGGAGCCGTGTTCAGGGCGCCAGGATAGTACACTGGGCCCCACAGGAAGGGACCACCCCAGTAACAGGGATATCCGTAATATTCGCTATATGCGATCTCGTGCTGCCGCGAAACGGGCTTGTCCGTATCGATGCGAGGGCTGTTCGCCACCTGCCTTTTCGTCAGCGCGACATCCAATCGCTTGCCGATCCAGTCGACATGAATCACGGAAATTGGGGAGATGAGCACTCGGCGCTCGCCCAGGAAGCCGATTGCTACTGTCAGATAACGGATGGCCCAGGTCTCATCGTCGAAATAGAGCTGATCCACAGTTCCAAGCACTCCGTCCGTAGCTTGAACCACGAAATTCCCCAACTGTCTGGCATTCCTTAACATTCGTTTGCCCTCCCAGGCACTGCCGTGGCCCCACGCATGTGTACCTCCAGTTGGCTTACCGCCCGCACCCATGGCTTTGTCAACTTTCAATAGCACTTTGCTCCCGCGGGATATCGACCATGCGCGGTCACACGACCTTAGATGGTCATCCTGAAGAGCCGGTCAACCCAGAGGCTCGCGCGCCGCGTTCCCTTGTGTGAGCAGTGGCGAAAGTGTGAGCAGGGGTGAACCTGAACGGATCTTTGATTGCACTCTCAACAAATCACAGAAGCGGCAGAACAATGATCGAGCAACCACCACACGGAGGGAGAGTCTAACGGCAACGGAAGCGTCCACGTCGTCCGCGAAATGCAGCCAAGGCTGGGGCTCCCAACGTAATCGTGATTTCGGGAGACAAGGTAGCGATGGAACCGACACTGGATGAGGCTATCCAATCCGTTTTTGGGACGACGGTGCAACCCCAACTTTCCGCGCAGGCACCCGGCGCGCAACCGGAACTGGGGCAGGCTTCAGCGCAGTTCGATGATGCACAGAAGGCCGTCGAGCAGGGGAACTGGGCAGACTTCGGCAAGTCGATGGACGCGCTGAAACGCTTGCTGAACGCGCCTGTACCCACTGGAGTTCTTGGGGAAGCTGCTTTCGCCGACCTCAAAACGTTGCCGCGGAGTTACCCACCCAGCGGTGTACCCTGAAGAAAGACCTATCTCTTGGGTATGAAGTCAGCAACGCAAGCACGCGCGCAGGACCTGCCGACAATTGACCCGGCTCTGAGCGAATCGGGATTCTTCTCAAGCGAGTCCGTTCTCAACATTCTCAAGCTCATTCTTGCCGGGGCTGAGTTGCCTGAGGTGCTGGCGATCATTGCTCGCTTGGTGGAATCTCAAGGCAACGGCACGTTATGCACGATCTGGCTTCCGGACGCCGACGGAAAGCATCTCTATTGCGCGGCCGCGCCGGGAATTCCTGGATTTGCCGCGAGCGTAGGGCGAATGTCGATTGGCCCGAAAGGCGGATCCTGCGGCACTGCCGTCTATCGGAGGGAGCCGGTCTACGTGAGCGACATTCTCCGGGATTCGATTTGGGATGTCTATCGTGATCGGCTATTGCCTTTTGGTATTCGTGCCGTTTGGTCGCGTCCCTTGTTCACTCGCGCCGGTAAGACTCTCGGAACTTTCGCCATCCATTATCGTGAAGTGCGGAATCCGGACGCCATCGACCTTCAATTGATCGAGAACGCCAGCCACATTGCGGCTGTCGCCATTGAGCGGCACCTTCAGACAGAAGCGTTGCGGCACGAACGCGACCGGTTGCGGCTGCTTCTGGAAATCACGAGCAGTGTGACATCCAAGTTGGATCTGCGGCAGGTGGTTGAGGCGCTTTCGACGAATCTATTCACGGTAATGCAATGTGACGTGTCCGCTTTGCTGCTACCCGACGCGGAGAGCGGCGAGTTGCGCGTCGCGATCTTGCACAATCCCGAAGGGACAGGACCCTTCCGCGAGGGATCGTTGGTGCCGATGAACAGTTCCATCTCGGGTCAGGTATTGCGGAAGGCCAAGAGCATCCGGATCGATAGCTTCGAACAGGTCCGCGAAGATCCCGAAATTTATGGGAACCCTGACGGCCAGCTCCTTTTTCAGCACGTGACCGCCGAGGGCCTCAGAGCGGGCTGCTACCTTCCACTCATTGGCCGCGAGCGCGTGGTTGGCGTTCTGATGCTCTCCAGGCGTTCGGACAACGTTTTTGACAAAGACGATGTCGCCTTGCTCGAGCAGGTGGCGCGTCAGGTGGCGATTGCAGTTGAGAACACATTAGAGTACGAAAAGGCGACCAAGGATCGAGATCAGGAAACCAAACAGAGGCTCTACCTCGAAGAGGAGATTCGCTCTCAATGTGGCGCAATCGTCGGCGACAGCCCGGCTTTAAACGCCGCGCTGCAGTTGGTATCCGTGGTCGCGCCTACCGATTCGACCGTGCTGATCCTGGGCGAGACCGGAACCGGCAAGGAGTTGATGGCCCGCGCCGTACATGATTTAAGCCCGCGGCGCGAACGCGCCTTCGTCAAATTGAATTGCTCCGCCATCCCGCTTGGACTCCTGGAGAGTGAGCTGTTCGGTCATGAAAAAGGAGCATTTACCGGAGCGATCGCGCAAAAGCTGGGACGCTTTGAACTGGCCCATAAAGGCACGCTCTTTTTGGATGAAATCGGCGACATTCCTCTCGAACTTCAGGCGAAATTACTGCGCGTTTTGCAGGAGCAGGAATTTGAGAGACTCGGCAGCAACCGAACGCACAAGGTTGACGTTCGGGTAATCGCGGCTACCCATCGCGACCTGCCGGAAATGGTTCAGCAGTCTGCTTTTCGCGAGGACCTGTATTACCGCTTGAACGTATTCCCGATCGCTGTTCCCCCGCTGCGGAAGCGGACTGAGGACATCCCGACACTGGTTCGGCACTTCACCGAACTCTTCGCCCGGCGAATGAACAAGCCCATCGACGAAATCCCTTCCCGGACAATGGATGCGCTGGTGCGATACTCCTGGCCCGGAAACGTTCGAGAATTGCAGAACTTCATCGAGCGGGCCGTTATTCTTTCTCCGCTCACCGTATTGCGCGCCCCAACCTTTGAGTTGGAAACCCTCCATGCCAACGGAGCGGCCGATATTCCAATGACGGGTCTCCAGCCCATGACGGGTCTCCAGCCAATGACGGGCCTCCAGGAAGTGGAGCGGGATCACATTGTCCGTGCGCTCGAAGCGAGCAATTGGGTGGTGGGCGGCCGCAATGGCGCTGCGGAGCGACTGGGAATGAAGAGAACATCGTTACTTTACAGAATGCGAAAGCTTCGCATTAGCCGTTCGCGCCTCTAAGCATCAAATTGTCACTAATTTGTCACCGAAGCAGGTGACGAAGGCGCGACCAGCCGCGGGCAGAGTGTCGGAGATCCGTCGCGATTCCGTCAGGTGGGTAAGTTTTGATTCGCTGCCATTGCGACGAGATCTGCCGATTCCAAAACTGGTTGCAGCTTCCCATCTGAAATCTCCTTATTTTGGCTTGTTGCGTGCCACATTGATTTGTATGCATCAAGCTCATTCCACCCAGGCGGCGAAGAGCCCCGATTTCATGCTGCCTGTTACATCCATCCACAAGATAGAAGCGGACGGAGTGCGCCTCTTCTACCGGGCGGCCGGCGATCCAGGTGCACCCGTAGTGCTGTTATTGCACGGGTTCCCAACATCGTCTTTCATGTTCCGCGAACTCATTCCGCGTCTCGCCAGTGATTTTCGAGTGATCGCGCCAGACATGCCGGGCTTCGGTTTCACAGAAGTTCCCGCGGAACGAAACTACGTCTATTCGTTCGACCGGTTGGCCGCGACGCTCCATGCGTTCACGCAGGCGCTCAAACTGAGGCGCTATGCAATCTATGTGTTCGACTACGGCGCGCCCACTGGATTCCGTCTGGCGATGGCTCATCCGGACCGGGTGACCGCCATCGTCTCACAGAACGGGAATGCTTATGAAGCAGGGCTGGGCGATGCCTGGGCTCCGATCCGGAAATATTGGGCTGAACCAACGCCGGAGAATCGAGAGGTAATCCGCAAAAATATTCTGACGCTGGAAGGTACGCGCTGGCAGTACACGCACGGTGTGGCGGATCCGGAAAGCGTTCCGCCTGAATCGTACATCCTGGATACGGCGCTACTGGAGCGTCCAGGGAACAAAGATATCCAGCTGGATTTATTTCTCGATTATGCATCGAACGTGAAGCTTTATCCGGCGTTTCAGGATTACTTTCGCAAGGCCAAGCCGCCGTTGCTGGCGATCTGGGGTAAGAACGACCCCTTCTTTATTCCCGCCGGAGCCGAGGCATTTCGAAAGGATATACCGAACGCGCGCGTCGAGTTCCTCGATACCGGACATTTTGCCATCGAGACGCACGTTACCGAAATTGCGGCCGCGATGAAAGAATTCCTGGCCGCGAACGGAGCGTCGCAATGAGTTCTTTTGCTCCCAACTCGACGATTGTGTTGGTCCATGGCGCGTGGGCGGACGGTACGTGCTGGCAGAACGTGATTCTGCCATTGCGAGAAGCAGGTCTCAAAGTAACGTGCGCGCCCATCCCGCTCACATCGCTTAGCGAAGACATTGCCGCTCTGCAACACGTAATCGACAGGACGGCTGGGCCGATGGTCCTGGTGGGACACGCCTATGCCGGCGCCGTGATCGCTGGCCCAAAGGATGATCGCGTAAAGTCGCTCGCGTATATCGCGGCGCTGGCGCCCGCTGAGGGCGAAACGGTAGCGGATGTGTTTTATCGCGGCAAGCCGCATCCGGAGGCGCCAAATCTGCAGCCCGATGCGCACGGGCTGATCTGGATGCCTGAAGGCGGTTTTGCCCGCGCAGTGGCTCACAAGGCTTCGGCGGACCAGACCGCGATTCTGGATGCGGCGCAGCGGCCAATTGCGGTCAAGTGCATTCAAGAGAAAGCGCCAGT
Organism: Bryobacterales bacterium; assembly: GCA_963781905.1. GTDB lineage: Bacteria > Acidobacteriota > Terriglobia > Bryobacterales > Bryobacteraceae > Palsa-89. The sequence goes on along the minus strand of CAWAHZ010000010.1, from coordinate 449,728 downwards.
GCCGATGTGGAAAACGAAGCCATCCTGGTTTTTAGTAGCTGAGGAGGATCGGATGATCGCGCCCGAAACGCTGTGTTTCATGGCACAGCGAATGGGGGCCAGGATTCGGACACATGCTGTCGACCACAGTCCGATGCACACAGCGCCGGAGGTAGTGGTCGCTGTGATTCTGGAAGCGGCGCGGGAGACACTCACGCAATGAGGACGCCGGTTGCGATTGTCACCGGAGCCAGCGCCGGTATCGGACGCGCCACCGCGATCAGGCTCGCTCGCGATTTCGAAGCTGTGGTGTTGGCCGCCAGGCAGGAGGACCAACTCGGCAAGACCGCAGCCGAGGTGAAATCCGCGGGCGCCGAGCCTTTGACTTATGCGCTGGATCTGCGCGAGCCTTGCTCGGCCAAGACACTGGTGCAGGGTACGCTCGATCGCTTCGGCAGGATCGACGCTCTGGTAAACATCGCGGGCGCCGTACCGCAGATCGATTTGTTCGAAATGACCGATGCGCAGTGGGAAGATGGCCTGGCGCTGAAGCTGCACGGTGCGCGCCGGCTGACGATACAAGCATGGGATGCTCTGAAGGCTTCCAAAGGCGCCGTCGTGTTCATCTCCGGAAGCGCGGCTCTCGATCCGAAGCCTGGCTTCGCGGCCGTAGCCACCATCAACGCCGCCATCATTGCGCTCGCCAAGGCATTCGCGGAGCAAGGTATTGAGGATGGGGTCCAAGTGAACAGCGTAGTGCCGGGTGCGGTGATGACGGGCCGTCGCCGGTCTTTCCTCGATCACTGGGCGCCGGCGCATGGAATGAGCGTGGAAGAGGCCACCAGGCACTTTCCGGAACAGGCCGGCATCGCCCGTTATGGTGAGCCGGAGGAAATTGCGGGCCTGATGGCATATCTGGTTTCGAAGGAAGCTCGCTGGCTCACGGGCGCCTCCGTTCGCATGGATGGGGGCGAAATCAAAGGTGTTTAGTCCCCAGTTAAACAACAAAGGAGAAAAGTAATGTTCAAAACAGTTCAGGTAACAATTGCACTCGCGATGCTCATCTCGGTGACGGGTTCGGAGCCTGTCAGCGCAGAGGGCAATGCAAAGACACTGGAAACCGGCACGTTCCATGGAAAAGTGCACAGCACATCCGGGCGCGCCACAATTTACAAAGAGTCCGACGGCAGGTTGCTGCTTCGGCTGACGAACTTCAAGACATCCAACGGGCCGGATGTGCACGTGGTGTTGGTCGCGGCCAAGGATGCTGACGACGATGCGAATTTTCTCAAGAGCAGCACCGAACGGCTCGAGCTCGGTGCGCTCAAAGGAAATGAAGGGGACCAAAATTACGATATACCCGCTGGGACCGACCTGAAGAAGTTTCAGACCGTTTCCATTTACTGCGAGCGGTTCAATGCGAACTTCGGCGCGGCCCCGCTTGAGAAGTTCTAAATCGATGACCATTCTCACAAACGCCTGGCTGCTACGCTGGAAATGGATGGTGTTGGGCGTTGGTCTTCTGGTCCTGATTGCACTCTGGTGGGCCTTCCGGCCCGAGAAACTCTGGATCAATGAAAAAGTGAATGAGCCCGCACCGTTTGATTCGAGCGCCGGCCCTCAACCTGTTTTTACGGGGCGATTCGAAAGCAAAACGGAGCAAACCAGCGGGCGCGCGACCGTTTATAAGAAGGCCGGCGGTGCGGAGTTTCTTCGCCTGAGCGATTTCAAGGGCCCCGACGCTCCCGTTGTTCACGCCGCGCTGGTACGAACCAGCGATCTCAATCCGATCGATCTTGGGCCGTTGAAGACCGATCAAGGAGATCAGAGTTACGACTTGCCGGGCGGCACGGACCTAACGCAGTTTAGCGCCGTGGCGATTTTTTCTCCGCATCCTTACACGGTGTTTGGCTTCGCGAAGCTGGAAGCGTTCTGATGGAGGAATTGGTGGAACGCCGGACTGTTCTGTGTCGTTGAGAGGAGACTTTTATGAAACTCTACCTGCTTGGTTTCACATTGCTCATGCTCGCGGGAGTGAGCGGTTGCATTGGGACGGTCCACGCGGACCGCGCGGAGTTACTTCCACCCGGACCGGTGCAAACGGTTACAGCGGAACCGGGCGTTGTGCCTTCCGGAACTTCGCTCGTGGTCCGCATGAACGATACCGTGAGCACCCGGAAGGCGTCGCAGGACACCCTCTACGATGCAAATGTCGCCGAAGATGTCCTCGACCAAAACGGAAGGGTTCTTATCCCCAAGGAGTCTCCAGTTGAATTAGGGGTGGTTTCGCTCGGGTTCCTTGGTCCAGGAGGCGCGGGAATGACGGAGTTAGTGCTGGGTGTCCGCGCTGTCACGGTTAACGGAGTCAGCTATCCGGTCAAAACGGCGGGCACCGCATGGGACTGGGACGGCGGTCTCGAAGAGAACCGTCACACCGCCAAGTGGGTCGGTGGTGCTAGCGAAACAGGCCCCGTGCTCACCAGCGGCCGCCGCATCTCTGTGCCTACGGGAACGCTGCTGGCATTCCATACCGACGATCCAATCCGGCTGAAAGGCTATCAACGATAGTTCTTCGCTTTGGCAACACCACCTAAGGGAGCATTGACATGAATGCAGTTGAGAAATTCGATGTCCTGGTGCTAGGCAGCGGCACGGCCGGCAAATTGATGGCCTGGACGATGGCCAAAGAGGGCAGGCGAACCGCGGTCATCGAGCGGAAGTACATCGGTGGAGCGTGTCCCAATGTGGCATGCCTGCCGAGCAAGAATGTCATTCACTCGGCGAAGGTGGCTTCGCTCGTGCGGCGTCATCGGGAGTTCGGGATCGAGACCGGGCCGATATCGATCGACATGGCGGGAGTGTACGCACGCAAGCGCGAAATGGTGGATGGCATTGTCCAGGTTCATATGGACAAATATCGCGCGGCCCTGGACAAGAATCGCGGTGATGAACTGATCCTGGGCGACGCCGTATTCGTCGGGCCTCGCACCCTACGGGTTGGATTAAACGGCGGGGGCGAACGTACGCTTACCGCCGATCGCGTTTTCGTGAATATCGGAAGCCACGCAACCATACCCGACACGCCCGGTTTGCGAGAAGCCCGCCCGTTGACCCATATCGAGACGTTGGACTTGCAGCGGCTCCCCGAGCACGTGATCGTTTTGGGAGGCGGCTACGTCGGCCTGGAACTAAGCCAGGCTTTGCGCAGATTGGGAAGCCGCGTGACCCTGATCGAGCGCGGGCCGCAACTTCTCGCTAACGAAGATGCCGACATTTCACAGGCCATGCTGCAGCTTTTCGAGGACGAAGGCATCGAGGTGCTCTTAGCCACCACCGTCCTCGGCGTCAACGGCCTTTCGGGCGACCGCGTAAGCCTTCAGCTCCAAAGTGGGAACGCGCAACGAACGGTCGAGGGAACCGACATTCTGGTAGCCGTTGGACGCACGCCCAACACCCGGGGCATTGGACTGGAGAAGGCCGGAATCGAGGTCACGGAAAAAGGACATATCCGTGTGAACGATCGTCTGGAGACAACCGCGCCGAATGTGTGGGCCATGGGAGAGTGCGCGGGCAGCCCATACTTCACGCACGTATCGGAAGACGACTTTGACATTATTCACAAAAATTTAAATGGAGGCCGCCGCACCACGACAGACCGGCTGGTTCCCTATTGCGTCTTCATCGATCCGGAACTGGCGAGTGTTGGCCTGAACGAGTCACAAGCGCGGCAGAACGGTGTTGCCTACCGCGTTGCGTCCGTGCCGGTGGCTGCGGCTGCCTGGCGACCCTGGACCCTCTCTGAAAAGCGCGGGTTTATGAAGACGCTGGTGGACGCGCACAGCGACCGTATCCTCGGGTTCATGGCCTTCGGGCCGGAGGCCGGCGAACTGATGGGTACGGTGCAACTCGCGATGCTGACAGGCCAGCCGTACACGATCTTGCGAGACGCCATGTTTGCGCACCCCACCATGGCTGAAGGCCTGAAGGCTTTGTTCATGGCCGTGCCCGAACGCATGGATAACCAAATCGCGCGAACTTCAGCGGATTGAGCTGAGCGCGGCCTGATCTCTTACCCTGGTGTCGGTGGTGATCCAGTTGAGTTCCCACGTGGCACCGTCGTCATCGGAAAAAGCCTGTTCAAAATGGCACGAATTCTCGCTGATGTCGGAGATGACAAATCGAACCAGAATGGCTCGCCCATTGAGCGTCTCCTGATCGAAAAACTCACCGCGCCCGTTCTTGAATTCGCCGATTGTGGGCTGGCTCATGACGCCGCCAGCGCGATTGGCAAAATTGAGGCTCCACTGATGGGATTTCGGGTTGTAGAGACGAAGCGACAAAGCTTCCAGATGACCCGCCGGCCCGTCCGCTTCGAGTTCTACTAGATTTGCGCCGTTCTTTCCGAGTTTGCGAACCACCGAGGTGCCATCGTATTGCACCCAGTTGGTGGAACCAGTTAAGGGATGCTGCAGCAGCGACAAATGTGTTTTCCAAACGCCAATCTCGAAATCGAAATCGTGCTCTCCGTCCCGCCGTGCGACGGGATTCTGCGAGTGCACAAACTGCCCGAACGCCAACAGCAGGACCAGGGTTCCAACCAGCCCATTCGGATTCATGACAGACCTACGGTTTCACCCTGGTCTGATCGGTGATCCAGTTCGTCTCCCACGTCTTTCCCCCATCGGCGGAAAACGATTGCTCAAAGTGTGCCGATGTCGCGGTGATGTTTGACCAGACGAACCGAACGAAGATCGTCCGCCCCTCAAACATTTCCTGATCGTAAAACTCGCCTCGGCCGTTCTTGAATTGGCCGGTCATCGCGGGCATCCCCAGAATGCCATCCTTACCGTTGGCCCAATAAATACTCCACTGATGGGATTGTGGATTGTATAGCCGTAGAGTCAGACCCTCGACGCGTCCCGTGGCGCCATCGGTCTCGAACTCCTCGATGTTGGCGCGGCCTTGCCATATTTTTCGAGTAACCGATGTGCCGTCAAAATCAATCCAGGTGCTGGAGCCTGTCAGAGGATGAACCAATTTCCGCAGATGGATCTTCCAAGCCCCGATCTCGTAGTCGAAATCGTGCTGACCATCCGCCTGCGCGGCAGGCGTCTCACTCCAACCGGCGATTGCAAACACGGCGCAAATTCCGCATAGCGCCAGGGCACGTCGAGGTAGTTTCATATGCACAATTTACAGCCTACAGTGGTCACCTACAATAGCCACTAGCGATAAATATGATATAACCACTTGGAGCGGAGCACCTGACCAGATGAAACGCGTTTCCACCGGCTTCTTTCCTCCCATATCGCTCGACTTCAGCAAGAAGACGCCGATGTACCGTCAACTCTATGACTGGTTCCGGGACGCCATTGTGAGCGGCCAGTTGAGCCCCGGCCAGCGTGTGCCTTCCACTCGCGCACTCGCAGCGGAATTGAAGATCTCTCGCCTGCCGGTGTTGAGCGCCTTTGAGCAACTACACGCGGAAGGATACCTCGAAACGCTGGTCGGGTCTGGAACGATGGTTTCCCAATCCGTTCCCGACGACGCAACCAGGCCCACTACCACCGCCCGAAAAGTTCCCGCGCGTCAAAAGTCTCCACGCAAGATGTCGCGCCTGGCTGCGGCCGCGCTCTCCATTCAGCCGCAACAATGGCCCGCCACGCTCGGCCCCTTCCGCGCCAGTTTGCCTGCCCTGGACCATTTTCCAATGGGCATCTGGTCGAAATTAGTCGCGCGCCATTCCAGCTCTCCGATCAAGCACCTCATGGCATACGGCGACATCATGGGCTACATGCCGTTTCGGGAAGCGATCGCGGAATACCTGGGCGCCGCGCGCGCCGTCCGCTGCACTCCAGACCAGGTGATGGTGGTCACCGGGTCGCAGCAAGGCCTACAGCTTTGTGCCAAAGTCCTGTTCAACCCCGGCGACCCCATTTGGATGGAAGAGCCCGGATATCCGGGAGCTCACCAAGCCTTTACCGCGGCTGGAGTTCGTCTGTGTCCGATTCCCGGGGATCATCAGGGGCTCAGCGTGAAGGAAGGCCTCCGCCGCTTCCGGCTGGCGAAAGGCGCGTACCTCACTCCATCGCACCAGTACCCGTCGGGAACCACCATGAGCGCCGCACGGCGTCTCGAGATCCTCCAATGGGCCGCGCGCACGCGTGCCTGGATCATGGAGGATGACTACGACAGCGAGTTCCGGTTCGACAGCCGGCCCATCGGCGCGCTGCAGGGGCTGGACACAGATTCCACCGTGATCTATATCGGCACATTCAGCAAGGTGCTCTTTCCTGCCTTGCGCCTGGGCTACCTGGTGATTCCGAGCGACATGGTCGCTGCGTTTTCGGCTGTTCGAGAGACTGCGGACCTGTTTTCATCCACTCTCTATCAGGCGATTTTGACCGACTTCATCAAAGAAGGACATTTTGCCCGCCATCTTCGGCGCATGCGCACTCTTTATATGGAGCGGCGCAGTGCACTGGTGGACGCCATCCAAACCGAGCTTCGAGACACGCTGCAGGTGATTGGAGCGGAAGCCGGGATGCACCTGGTGGTGTTGTTGCCGCCAGGCGTTGACGATCAGGATGTGGCTCGTCGTGCGGCAAAGAACGGCCTTTCGGTGTTGCCGTTGTCGATGTGCTATTTGAAAAAACCGTCCTATTTGAAGAAACCGCCGAGAGGTGGACTGATCCTGGGCTACGGAGGCAGTAACACCAAGGAGATTCAAGACGGCGTGAAGACCCTCAAGGCATCACTTGCCCGTTGAGGCCGCCGGGACCGCGTCAACTTGAACGCCTTCCCGCGCTACGTCGCTGGGATTGGAGACGATCATGTCTCCTTCGCGCAGTCCCTTGAGCACTTCAATGCGGTCGCCGTAATCGCGGCCCACTTCGATCTTCTGCAGATGCACCGTGTGATCGGATCGAACCACGGCCACCTGCGCTCCGTCGGCCCGCACAATCATCGCGTCGCTCGGTACCAGCAGCGGCGGGTCCGCGCGGACGCTGCTCAGTTCCACCTGAGAATACATCCCCGGCAATAATGCATTGTCGGGATTTGGTACCCGAATTTCCACCAACAGGGTTCGGCTGCTCGGATCGAGAGCGCTCGCAGTACGCGCCACCTGGCCGGCAAATTGGCGGCCGGGCAGGTTCGAAACCGTCAGGGTGGCTGCTTCTCCGGGCCGGATGGAATCGGCGTAAGTCTGCGGTACGTTGATGTAGGTTCTGAGCGTGGCCATCTGGGCGATTCGAAACAGCATGGTGCTGCCAGAGGTGACGAGCGCGCCCACATCCACGTTGCGCAGCGTGATGATGCCATCGAAAGGCGCCTGGACCACGCAATAGCTCTCCATTTTTTCCAGTCGCGCCACATTCGACTGCGCCGCGTTGATATTGGCGCGCTGGACATCGATGGCCTTCTCGAGCGATTCTACGGCCGCGAGTTTCGAATTGTACTGGGCCTGAGCCTGATCGTCGTCCTGTTTTGATACCGCGCCTTTGGCCACCAGTTGGGTGGATCGGCGGGCCATCACGCGCGCCAGTTCCATGTCGGTTCGGCCCTGCTGCACGTTGGCCGTGGCCTGTTCCAACGCGGCCTGCGCCTGCCGGACGGTGGCTTTGGCCTGCGTTACCTGATCGGTCAATTCCGGCGCGTCGATTTTTGCCAGGATTTGGCCCGCCTTCACACGATCGCCAATGTCCACCATGCGTTGTTCGACATATCCGTCCGCGCGAGCCAGAACCGGCGCCTCCGTGATGGGCTGAATGTTGCCGGGCAGTTGCAGCCCGCTCTTTTGGGTGGAGCGCCCAACCTTGATCACTTCCACGCGCGGCAAGGCCTGTTCTTCCTGATGCGCCTCGCCGGCCACCACCGCGCGTTGTTTCTGCAAAGGAATATAGCCGGCCAGAAATGCGATGAAGATCAGGACCGCCGCTCCGAGGAAGATGACCCAGATGGTGGTCGCGGACGGATGCCACAGATTCCCCGGCGCACCCGCATGGGCGGGCTTTTTCAATTCCTCAAGCTGCCGCTGGAGCTCGCGGTTTTCCCTGCGGAGCCTTTCTTCCACCGTCTCATTTGCAATGGCCGGCTGCGGATCCGGTTCGGCGCCACGCATCAGAGAACTTCCCCCTCCCGCTCGGCCAGCCTGCGCAAGTGATCCACCGGGGGCTGCTTCCGCAAATAGCTGTAAATGATCGGAACCACGAACAGCGTGGTCACGGTGGCGAACATCAGACCGCCGATCACGGCGCGCCCCAGAGGCGCATTCTGCTCGCCGCCTTCGCCCAGGCCCAGCGCCATGGGAAGCATCCCGAGGATCATGGCGGTTGCCGTCATCAGCACGGGACGCATGCGGGCATAACCGGCGGATAGCATGGCGCCCTTCGCGTCGAGCGCCACCCTCGCGTTCGTCGTTGGCGAAGGTCACCATCAGAATGCTGTTGGCGGTGGCGACGCCGATACACATGATCGCGCCCATCAGCGACGGCACGCTCAGAGTGGTGCCGGTGACGAACAGCATCCAGAGAATGCCGGCCATGGCGCCGGGCAGGGCAGTCAGAATGATGAAGGGATCGAGCCAGGACTGAAAGTTGACGGTCATCAGCAGATAGACCAGAACCACGGCGAAAATCATTCCGAGCGCCGAGGCGGAAGAATGACGATTGCATGGTGGCCACCTGGCCGCGCAAAGCGAACGATGTTCCGCGCGGCAAATGGGGCTCTTCCTCGCGCATGATCTTTTCGCACATCGGCGCCCACGCCGCCCAGATCGCGCCGGTCGACATTCGCGTACACGTCGAACACCGGGCAGAACGTTGTAGTGGTTCACGATCACCGGCGTGTAGTCCCTTTGAACCGTTACCAGATTGGAGAGCAGCTGGGTGCTGCCGCGACATCGCTCCCGGATTTCCGTAGGCTTGCGAAGAGCCGTTAGGCGAAGCGGCGACAAAGGAGTTTGAACCGCCGGAGGCCCCGGACATGTTCTCCGCGGTCACACCATTCTCCGCGCTGGTGGCAACCGAGATGGGCGTGCGGAGCAAAGCATCCAGCGAATCGACCCGGTATTGCGGAGTCTGCACGCCGACGTTGTAGTTCACGCCATTGGTCCAATTCAGCCAGAAATTGGGCGCCACCGTGGAACTGCCGCTGAGCGAGATCAGCATGCTGCTGGTGACGTCCCGTTGCGTCAGCCCCAGTTGCGAGGCTTTGACGCGATCTACGTTCAAGCGGATTTCCGGCTGGCCGCCACCTGATGGACGTGAACGTCGGCGGCGCCGGGAATGCAGCGCGATTCTGTCTCGCAAGCGTCTGCAGCGATCTTGTAATTCGCTCTCGCGTTGCGGCCGACCACCTGCAGATCGATCGGCGCCGGCAGGCCGAAATTCAAGATCTGGCTGGTGATGTTGGCCGGCTGAAAGAAGAAAGTCATGTCGGGAAATTTGTCGCGCAGCCGCTTTCGCAGCAGGACTTCATAGCCGCGTGGTAGGCGCATGCTTTTCTTTGTTCAGCGAAATCAGGATTTCGCCGTCGGCCGCTGGAGATGGTGGGAATGTCGCCTTGCGCCAGAGCCGGCCAGCTGTTGGGGATTCCGATGTTGTCGATCAGCATGTCCATCTCGATCCGGCGGAATGACGGAGCGGATCTCGCGCTCGAGCGCCGCGAATCGCAGTTCGGTTTCTTCAATGCGCGTGCCTGCGGGCCCGCGCGCGTGAAGGCGCATCTGGCCGGAATCGACGCTCGGGAAAGAAATCTTCTCCGATCAGCCTCACCAATCCCAGCGACGCGACGTGAAACGCCCATGAATGCCGCGAGAACCCGGCCGCGATGCCGCGAGCGACCAATCCAGCAGCCCGATATAGCGGTAGCGCAGCCTCTCAAAAAGCGCGTTGAACAAATGGTGCGCGCTCCAGATGAGCCCCTTCCCGCCGCGGGCGCGCCATCGGCGCCCTGCCGGTACAAATCCAATCTCGGCATTCAGCAGATAGGCCACCATGGTCGGCACCAGCGTGCGGGACAAGCAGATAGGACGCGAGCATCGCGAAAACCACCGCCATGGCGAGCGGCGTAAAGAGATAGCGCGCCGTTCCCGTGAGCAGCAGCACCGGGACGAACACGATGCAGATCGAGAGCGTGGCAACGAAGGTGGGAACGGCGATCTGCGACGCGCCATCCAGCACCGCGCGCACCAGCGGCTTGCGCATGGCGATGTTGCGGTGCGTGTTCTCGATCTCCACCGTCGCGTCGTCCACCAGGATGCCGACGGCCAGCGCCAGGCCGCCCAGCGTCATCACGTTGATGGTCTGTCCCAGCAGGCTCAGGATGCACAAGCGACGTGAGGATGGAAAGCGGAATCGAAATGCAGACGATCAGCGTGCTGCGCCAGCTTCCCAGGAACAGCAGGATCATCAAGCCGGTGAGCCCCGCCGCGATCAGCGCTTCGCGGACCACGCCCTGAATGGAGGCGCGCACGAAGACCGATTGATCGGCCAGCGCCACCACTTTCAGCTCCGGCGGCACGTTGGCGAGAATGCCGGGAAGCGCCGCCTTCACCGCATTGACAATGGCCAGCGTGGACGCCTTGCCGTTCCTGGTAACGGTGATCAGAACGCCGCGCGAGCCGTTGGTGCGCACGATGTTGGTCTGCACCGAATAGCCGTCGTGCACCTGCGCGACATCCTTGATGTAGACGGTTGCGCCGTTGACGGTCTTGATGGGCAGATTGTTCAACTCGTCCAGCAATACCGGGCTGCTATTCACTCGGACCTGATATTCGGTCTTGGCGATCTTGGCCGTGCCGGCCGGGAGGATCAGGTTCTGCAGGTTCAGGGCGTTCGAGACGTCGATCGGCGAAAGCTGCTTGGCGTACAGCTCATCCAGGTTCAGGTCCACCATCACCGCCGCGCTGTTTTCCGCCAAACGGATAGGAAACGGAAGCGCCCTGCACGGTGCCGAGCGGAGTGCGGATGAAGTTGTTGCCGATGTCGAAGATTTCCTGCTCGCGCAGCGTCTTGCTGGAGAGGCCGAGCTGCAGGATGGGGACGCTGGCGGCGTCGTACTTCAGAACGTTGGCGGGAAACATGCCGGGCGGCATGCTGCGCAGCGACGTTTCCATGGTGGCCGTCACCTGCGCCACGGCCATGTCGATTTTGACGTTCGGATGGAAATAAATCCGAATCACCGAGTAGCCGTTGTAGGATTGCGACTCGATGTGTTCGATGTCGTTGACGTTCGAGGTGAGGCTGCGCTCGAAATTGGTGACGACGCGCTTCTCCATCTCCTCCGGCGCCAAGGCCGGGATAATACCAGAGCACGCTGACGATGGGAATGTCGATATAGGGAAAGATATCGACGGGCATGGTGACGATGGCCGTCACCGCCCAGGATGGCGATCAGAACCGCCATCACGACGAAAGTGTAGGGGCGGCCGAGAGCCAGCCGGACAATCCACATGGTCTACGTTCTCATCAAGTATACGTTGGAATACATCCCCGGATACCCGGCTCCAGGAACATCATTGCCCTTCGCTGCAACTCTCCGCGTAGTATGATCTTTCCACTGGGTGTTCCAAAAGACCCGGTCCGCGAGGAGCATGTTCATGATCATGCGAAAAACTTGGCCCATGTTACTGATGCTGGCGCTGGGCGTCGGCATCGGCCTGCTGATCTCCGCCAGGCTGGCATCCGTGCAAGCCCGATCCAAACCGGGAACAGGATTTGCCGCAGTTCCGGGAGCCCTGAGGATCGGAGGACCTAACCGGTCCCTACGATCTCGTCAAAAACTGGCCGCAAGACATCAGCACTCTGCCTGGAAACGAAAAATGGACGTACGGCGCGGGTGAAAGCGTCTACGCGGAGAGCCCCAATCGCATCTATATGTTGTTCCGTGGCGAGCTGCCCAAGATGGCTCCTCCCAAGGCGACGTTGCTCCCGCAGCTTGGGCCCAGCATCACCTTTCCGGTAGCTGGATTCTGGCGCGACGCAACGGTGGCGTCTCTGCCGGGCACTGGCGGAACGGACAACAACGTCAGCGAGTGGCTGACCAGTTGGGAAGGGAAGGCTCCCGACCTCGGCATCAAGGGTCCGCCCTATCGCCAACTGGGCGTGGACGCGAAATGGGAGAACTGCGTGGTGGTGGTGGATGGTAGCGGCAAGATCATCGAGACCTGGAAGCAATGGGACAAGCTGTTCCGCCGTCCGCACTCCATCTACATCAGCCCTTACGATCCGGAAAAGAATGTCTGGATCGTCGACGACAACATGCAGGTGATCTACCGCTTCACGCACGATGGCAGCAAGCTGCTGCAGACCATCGGCACTCCGGAGGTAGCCGGCGCCGACGCAACGCACTTCAACCGCCCCACCTATATCGACTGGCTGCCCGACGGCACCTTCTTCGTCTCCGACGGCTACACCGGAACACGCGTGGCAAAGTTCGATAAGAACGGGAAGTTTCTCATGCAGTGGGGTACACTCGGCGGACCGCCGCGTGGGCCCATCGATACTCGCCCGGGTTACTTCAGCAACGTACACGGAGTGGCCGTCGATCCGGCCACGCATCACGTTTTTGTGAACGATCGCAACAACCATCGCATTCAGGTGTTCGACGAAAACGGCAAGTATTTATACGAATGGAAGATTGACGCCGATCCGTCCAGCCTGCATCTGCTGTATATCGGATCGGGTAAATCCATTTGGACCTATGACCGCACAACGAACAAGATGCTGGAGTGGGATTTGCAAGGCCATTTGCTTTATTCCTGGGGCAGCATGGGCGCATTCGCAGGCGGCCTGTGGGGCGTGCACGGGATGAGCGTGGACCAGGAAGGAAACCTGTACGTAGCCGAGGTGGACGCCGGGCGAGTGCAGAAGTTCCATCCCAAAGCGGGCGCCAACCCCGATTTTCTGGTCGCCAAGCCGGTTTATTCGGCCTGGAAATAAGCCGTCTACACCTTCTCGTCGAAGTCGCCTTCCGGCTCCGGAAGCACGTCATTGTTCCCGGCCATCCACACATAGAGCGTGGGAAGCAGGAAGATGCTCATGACCAGATCCGAGATGAGTCCGCCGACGATCACGATGGCAAACGGCCGTTGAGAATCTGATCCGATGCCGTGCGACATGGCGGCCGGCAGCAGGCCGAGAGTCGCAACCAGCATGGTCATCATAATGGGGCGAAGCCGCAACACCGCTCCTTCCACCGCCGAATCGAGGATGGTGTGTCCGCGCACGCGCAGCTGGTTGATGTACTCCAGCATGATCACGCCGGTTTGCACCGAAACGCCGAACAGCGCGAGGAAACCCACGCCTGAGGAGACGCTGAAGTTAGTGTGCGTAAGGAGCAGCGCAAGCAGACCGCCGATGCGCGCCAGCATCACGTTGATCATAATCAACGTCGCCCATTTGAAGGAGCGAAACATGCTGTAGAGAATGATGAAGATCAGCAGGATGGTGAGCGGCACCACGATAGCCAGGCGGGCGTTCGCGCGTTGCGCGCTTTCGTACTCGCCCTCCCAGTTGATGTGATATCCGCGCGGCAGCTCAACGCCCGCGGTTACTTTGGTAATCGCTTCCTCAACCGCACCACCCAAATCGCGGCCTCGCACGCTGTACTTGATTGCGACGTAACGCTGATTGCCTTCGCGATAAATTTCAGAGCCTCCGTCGCGTTCCTCCACCTTGCAAAGTTGCGCGAGCGAAACGCGCTCGCCGGTAGGAGCCAAAAGACGAATGTTCTGGATCGCTTCCTTGGTGTTGCGGTACTCGGGGAGATAACGCATCACCAGGTCGTATCGCGCTTCACCCTGCAACACTTGGGTGAGCGCGTTTCCACCGGCGGCGGTGCTGATGGCATCTTGAACATCGGCCACGTTGAGCTGATAGCGAGCGGCCGCTTGGCGGTCCACGATGAAGTTGTCGTTGGGCTGGCCCAGAACCTGAAACACCCCCAGGTCCTGAATCCCTCTGACCTTGCCCATGATCTTCGCTACCGCATCGGCTTTCTCTTCGAGAACATGTAGATCGTCGCCGTAGACCTTAGTCGCAAGCTGGCCCTTCACTCCGCTGACTGCTTCTTCCATGTTGTCGGCGATGGGTTGGAGAAGCCCCACACCACGCCGGGAATCTTCTCCAGCTCGCGATCCATCGAAGCGATCACTTCATCCTTGTTCTGGTGAAAAGCCGCCCGCCATTGTTCTTTGGGCTTGAGATCGACGAAATATTCGGTATTGAAGAAACTGGTTGTGTCGGTCCCGTCGTCCGGACGGCCGGTTTGGCTGGTGCACTGCGTCACTTCCGGCCAAGAGCAAAGGATGAGCCTCGCCTGATTCATCAGCCGTATGCCTTCCGTCGGTCCGGTGCTGGGAGCAAGCGTGCCGCGTACCCACAAGGCGCCTTCATCCAGGTGCGGAAGAAACTCGGAGCCGATCACGCCTCCCAGCCAAAGATAGAGGGCAACAGCCAGGCCGGCAACTCCTCCGGCCACTGTGAGGAATCGCAGCTTGATGGCGATTTTCAAGGCCTTGCGATAGATAACAGTTAGCCAGCTCATCACCGGGTTGTGCCACTCCCGCGTGCCCTTCGGAAAAAACACGCTGGAGAGTGCGGGTGCGATGAGCAGCGAAAAGATGATGGCGCCCAGCAGCGCGAACGCCACGGTCCAGGCCATGGGCTTGAACAATCGCCCTTCCACCCGCTGCAACGTGAAAATTGGCAGGTACGCGGTGATGATGATGCCAACAGCGTAGAACACCGGGCGCTGTACCTCGTGCGCAGCGTCGGAGATCTTCTGTTTTGCCGATCTGCCGTCCTGGTCCCGCCGGCTAAGGTGCCGAATGATGTTTTCGACCATCACCACAGCGCCATCCACCACCATCCCGAAGTCCAGCGCGCCTAAAGAGAGCAAGTTCGCCGGGATCCCTTGAGGTTCAAACAAGTGGCGGCGAACAGCAACGAGAAAGGAATGGTCAAAGCGACGATGATCGCGCCGCGAACATTCCCGAGAAACAAAAAGAGGATGATCACCACCAGGATGATGCCGTCGCGCAGGTTGTCGAGCACGGTATGCGTGGTGTAGCGAACCAGATCGCTGCGATCGATAAGCGGGACCACCTTCACGCCCTTGGGAAGAATGGTGTTATTGAGCTCGTCCACCTTCTTGTGAATGCCCTGGAGCGCCGTGTCGGCGTCGGCCCCTTTTCGCAGCAGGGCAATGCCCGACACCACGTCGTCGTTGTCGATGAGCTTTCCATCCTCATGCCGGATGGCCTTCGCGAATTGGCCCAGCCGGATTTTCGGACCTTGCGAGACCACGGCGATGTCGCTCACCCGGATGGGCGTGCCATTCTTGGCCATGATCACCGTTTTTTCGATGTCCTGTACGTTCTTGACCAGGCCCACTTCCTGAATGTTGATCTGCTGCAGGCCGGCTTCCACAAAGCTGCCGCCTGCGTTCGCGTTGTTGTTGGTGAGCTGCTGCTCCACCTGGCCGATGCTCAATCCGTAGGAGATCAGCTTGTCGGGATCCACGCGAACCTGATATTCACGCGTGGGACCGCCGAAGCTGGCAACATCCACGATGTTGGGAACGGCCTTGAAGTTCTTCTCCACCACCCAATCTTCGAGCGACTTCAGCTCCATCACGTCATACGCCGGGTTGGTGCTATGCAGGGTAAAGAAATAGATCTGGCCGGCCGGGCTCCAGTCCGTTTGCATTTGCGGCGACACGCCGGCGGCCACCGCGGCAGGCGGAAGATTCACCTGCGTCAGCCGCTCCAGCGCTCGTTCGCGATCCCGGAAATTCTCCTCATCGTCGTCGAAAATCAGCTTGATGTCCGAAAGGCCGAACAAAGAAAAGCACCGCAAGTGCGTCACGTGCGGCATGCCGTTCATCACGATCTCGAGAGGGATGGTGATTTGCTGCTCCATTTGCTCGGCCGAAATCCCCGGCCATTGCGTGACAATCTCGACATAATTGTCCGCCACGTCGGGATATGCTTCCACTGGAAGCTGGTGAAACGAAATCGCGCCCCAACCAAACAGCAGAAGCGCGGCGGCCAGCACCAGAAAGCGATTCTGCAGCGCAAAATCGACCAGCTTCCGGATCATTTACTGCTCCACCGTGTTTTGGAACACGAGCGCGCTGGTTACCACCTGATCGCCCGATTTAACTCCCTGGACGATCTCCTGCAAATTGCCGGGCAGCATATTCCCGGCAGTCACTTCCTCGCGCCGGAAGCGGCCGCCTCCTAAAGGCACATACACCCACTCGCGATCGTGCAGATGCAGTATCGCGCTGGCCGGCACGCTGGCGCGCTTTTCCAGGGTCTCGCCGTGGAACGTCGCCGTGACGAACATCCCGAGGCGCATCAGGCCCGGATTCTCCACCTCCAGGCGCACCTTCGCGGTACGTATGTTCGGATCGATGATCGGCAGGATATTGCTGATCTTTCCCTTCAGAACACGGTCCGGATAAGCCACCAGATGAATGTCCGCGAATTCCCCGATATGCACCTGCGCCATGTTGTTCTCCCAAACATCGCAGATGATCCAGACGTGCGCGAGGTCGGAAATGGTGAACGGCGCTGGCGCACTGTAGGACTGCACAGCCGATTGGTCGGTGATTTGCTGGTCGGTAATCGTTCCCGGCACCGGAGCGAAAACCTGGACGATACCCGTGGGATGCTCCGGGTCGGCGCCTAGCAACCCGATTTGTTCCTTTGCCGTTTCGAGCACCACTACGTTGTCGTCTTCGGCGTTCTGCGCCACCTCCTGCCCGCTCTTGGGAATCGCCCCGTGCTCGAACAGCGTATTGGCGCGTTCCAGCTGCACCTTGGTCAGTTCCTCGTTCTTGACGGCCTGGCGGTAGTTGGAAAATGCGTTCGCAATGTCCGCGCTTCTCACCTTGAAGAGAATCTGGCCCTTTTTCACCTCGTCGCCCAGCCGTGCGTCGATTTCGACGATTCTCCCAGTAGCAAGCGAAGGCACCGGAACCTGCTTCGAAACATCAGGACTTACCACGCCGGTGACGTTCAGCTCAGGCGCGGCAACATGCTCGCCGGCCGTGGCCAAAGGAAACCGCTCCGGGTGATCCACCTTGAAGTTGTTGGCATCCAGGTCGGGCTCGACGGTAATAGGCAGCGGACCAGTGTTGCTGGCCTCCACCTTGTCCTGGGCGCTCACTTTCTTCTCGCACCCTGCGAGGAAAAGGCTGAAACCAGTACACAGGACGGATGCGACGATTAATGAGCGATTCATTGTAAGACCTCACGACCAACCGCCATATTCATCTGGGCGGCCGCAGTTAGATAGGAACCAATCAGATTCAGGTAAGCCAATTGCGTATCCCGCGTAGCTTTCTCAGCATCCAGATAATCCAGTAGAGATGCCCCGCCATGCTGGTAAGAAAACGAAATTTTGTCGCGAGTGTCATTTGCCAGCTTCAGGTACTTCGCTTTATAAGGACGGAGCAGATTCACGTTGCTGACCAGCGTCACGTAGGCCGAATCCACATCGTTGAATACCTGCGCCTCCGCGGCGTCCTTCAATCGCTCGTTGCGCCCGATGTCGATCTTGGTGAGCGCTTTCTGCCCCTGATTCCGATCGAAGATGCGCAGAGGAATGCTGATACTGCCTCCGATGGTGTTGTTGTCATACGGATTGTTAAACGATGGATTGTGCGTCCACCAGAGGCTGAAGGTGGGATCCGTCGAACCATTTGCTACCGCGAGCTGGTAAGTGATCTTGGCCAATTCCACGTTCTGCACGGCGACCTTCAGGTCCGGACGGGTTTCGAGCGCGATATTCCGGAACTCCTCCTGGGGCCTCAATTCGGCAGTGAAATCAAATGGTCCGGAAACGTCGAACTGCTCAATGGGGGTGTGTTCGTTCAGCAGCATCAGAAGCTGGATCTTGGCGGTCCGAAGGTTCACCAGCGCCGTTTCAAAATCGGACTCGAACTGGACGCGCTGCAATTCCAGCCGGTCCATATCCACCTCCGCCAGGTCGCCCGCCTTGAAGCGGATGCGATTCACCTCGAGCTCCCGGTCCCAGTAGGCCAGGTTTGCCCTGGCGTTCCCCAGTACAGCCTTGGCTTGCAACGTTTGTACGAATGCGCTCCGCAGATTGAACACCAGGTTGCGCTCCTGGTCCAGGTAGCTCGTTTCCGCGATGGTTGTGGACTCCTTGGCTTGGTTGAGTCGCAACTCGCGCTTGTGTTCGCGTTCGTGCAGGTAGCTGATGCTGGGTGAAAGCTGAGTGCCCGCGAAGGGACGATAGATGCCCTCAAAAGGTGTGAGTTGCGTTCCGTCCGCCGAGAAAGTTAAATCTGGATTGGGACGCAGGTAAGCTGTGATCTCAGCCGCGCGTGATTCATCAATGCTGAGCTGAGCGGCTCTTAACGTTGGGTTCGTTAGCTCGAATTTCTCCTTAATCTGCTGCCAGCTGAATTCGGTTTGAGCCGGTAACGTGGCGGCAGGCAGGACTGCCAATACAATCGCTATGCGCCACAACTCCGTCGATGGAACACTCTTCATAGGAAAGGAATTCGAACTGCGTCGCACACCGCAGTCGATTTCGACTTTAGCCCCATCGAGCGAATCAAGCCAGTGATCTTGCTTCCAACCGCTGAGTCGTTCGATTATCTTTCGGTACCACTGGCGCAGTGTCCGATCTTTTGGCCCAAGGGCTTGGCAGAACGACAGATTGGGCCTACCATTCTCAGCATGGAGTTCTCGCAACTCGAATCCATGCCTCAGATGCAGGTTGAGCCCCGGGACGACCAGAACGGCTCACCGAGAATACGGCTCATTCTGCTCGACGATCACTCGCTCTTTCGCGAGAGCCTCGCGCGGCTGCTGGCCTCCGAACACGAGTTCGAACTCGTGGCGGAGTGCGCGACGCCGGCGGAAGCAGTGAAAAGCCTGAAGCAGCTTGATGTGGACGTGATTCTGGTGGACATCGGCATCGCCAAGGATTTTATCCCGTGGGCTCAGAAGGTTCGGTATCCCGGAAAGTCCCTGGTCATCGCCAGAGACGTAGACGCCAGAGGCTCAGCCATCGTACTGAAATACGGCGCCTCCGGTATTTTCCTGGCGTCGGATTCCTCGACCCGGCTGTTGCAGGCGATTCGTCTCGTGGCCAGCGGGGAGGCGTGGGTGGATCAGAAAGTGCTGCAGCTTCTTGCCGAGCGGTACCCGCACTTTGAAGCCAGGTGGCAAGGCATTCTCACAGATCGAGAACAGAATGTTCTGCACGGCGTGGTGGACGGCCTGTCCAATAAGAAGATCGGAAGCCAGATCGGCGTATCTGAGTCGACCATCAAAGCGACATTACAGCATTTATTCAAGAAGGCCGGAGTGAGGACCAGAAGTCAGCTGGTAAGGATCGCGCTGGAAGGTTCGCCAGTAACTGGCTCAGCGGAGCCTTCTTAGGTTAATCTTTTGATTTTCGCCGCTACAAAAGATCTCGATACTGTTCCAAGGCTACCCGAACGAGCTGCGCGCGCGTACGAACGTTGGTCTTGGCAAACAGCTGCTGCAGCGTGTTCTTCACTGTGCTTTCGGAAACATCCATGCGGCTGGCTATTTCCTTGTTCGCCAGGCCCTGCACCAAAGAACGCAGCACGTCCCTTTCGCGATCCGTCAGGATCGCTCGTTCCTGAATCTCGGACGGCGATAAATTGGAGTTGGCGGCGTCCCTTTCCTCTGTAACGTCGGCGATGATCGCGGCCAGCTTGGGGGTCGTTCCCTCTTTATAGGTAGAGAACCAAACATCCGCCGTGAATGATTCACCATTTCCCCGATGGCCCCGGCACTGCATGGAGGCCCGGAACTGGGGAGCTTCCTCCCAGCGCAGTGCATGGTGCAGTTCCGGCAGGAACGCTGAGACGGGATTGCCAATCAGTTTGCCATCCCTGGGCGCCATCAGTTCCACGGCGGCCTGATTGGCGAGTTCGATAAAGCCGCGCTCATCCACCGTCACGATGGCCGCTGGACTGGTTTCCACCAGCGCCCGCAACCTTTCCCGCCCTTCGAAGGTCAAGCGCCGGTTGCGCACCAGTTCGGCAACGAACAGTCCACAGCCAGCCAGCGCCAAAGTCTCAAAACCCAAACGAACCGAAGAGCGGCCGAGCGAGCTGAAAACCTCACTCAGCACCGCACAGCCGGCGCCAATCAAGGCGAGCAGCCAGCGTGGCAGGAAGCCGGCCGCCAGCATGATGGGGAACAAATACAGAATGCCAAAAGCTACAAACGGTTTGGTCCACCAATCGGCCACTGCAATTATCAAAACGATCGCGCCGCTGGCCATCAGGACAGACGTTCTGTTGCGTTCCTCCCACACTCGTTCCAAGCGCCACATGGGTTTCGGATTGGGAGTGTTTATCTCATCGCTCTTCGTCTGCGGCCCGGCAATCAAATGATTAGCCAGTCCCGCCTGGCTCAAGGTTCGTGATGGCATTCTAACGATCCGGCCCCCGGTCAACTTGTCGCCTCGCGGGTCGAGGCCGGATTCCTTCACTCGGGCATCAGACGCTTTCACTTCGTACTCCACTTACAAAAGCAGTGGTCTCGCCTCAATCTATTCGAAGCTTCCCAAAGAAGACATAAAAGTGTCCATAGCTTTCTTGAATCGACTCCATAACGATATGGAGTTGGAGATTTCTAATACCCTGCTGCTCAATACCTTACAAGTTTGCGGGAAGCAGGGACCCCAAGTCACCTATCGAAAGATATTTCCCTCTGTCGAACGATGGCCCTGAGAATGGTGAGGAATGGTGGGCAATGCCACACACTCCGCGAAAAGTCAGTAACATTCACTCGTAGATCTGTTTCGCCGCCCCGATCGGTGATCGCAGTTGACATCCGGCAAGTAAGACGATATCTTACGTCTGTGAAGACTACTGTGTCCTCGAAAGGCCAGATCGTTCTGCCAGCGGAATTCCGGCACATGGACCTTATCGAGCCGGGGCAGGAGTTCGATGTCGAGCGTCTGGATCGCGGGGACTATCGGCTGGTCCGGCGCGCGGCTCCGGAGAACGCGGGCGCAATCGACTGGCTGCTCGCCTGTCCGAGGAAGAACTTCTTCGTGCCCATCGATTCTGAGTCCACGAATGTGCTGTGAAGTACCTGGTCGATGCTAATGTCTTGAGCGAGCCAACGAAGCCAACGCCCGATCCGCGGGTCCTAGGCTGGCTGCGGGAGCATGAGCGAGATATTGCAGTCAATCCCGTAATTCTCGGCGAGCTGCGATTCGGGATTCTCATCCTTCCCAGGGGAAGGAAGCGGACCGCACTGGAGGATTGGTTCGACGCGGGCGTCGGACGTATTCACTGTCTGCCATGGGACGCGGACACGGGCCTGAAATGGGCGGAGTTACTGGCGCGTCTTCGCACTACCGGGAAAGCCATGCCGATCAAGGATAGCCTGATCGCGGCGACGGCGGTTGTCCACGGTCTGTCGGTCGCCACGCGAAATCGTACGGATTTCGTGAACGCCGGCGTGCGCATCGTCGATCCGTTCGTTGGTTGACGTCTCGCCGCGATTCAGTATCGCCAGCTCGTCAGGTCCGCTCCAGGCGGCGCGGTCTTCTGGATGCGCTGCATGATTTGTGGCACGTACATCTGGTTGTAGTGCAGCCGCGAATACCAATTCGGTTTCTCCGGATCGCCGTTCCAGCAATGCTCGGCGCGCGGCCCGTAGCGAACCTCGCCTTGGTAAGGCACGCCATGTCCGGGAGTGCCAGTCTCTTTCAGGAAATCTTCCATCAGGTAAACCGCATCGTTCAGGAAGTACGTGTCGTCGGAGCCGACATACAAATGCAATTTGCCTTGCAACTTCGGCCCCAGCGTCGCCCAATCGCGCTGCAGGATGGCATCCAGATCGTAGTGCTCGCGCCAGTATTCGGCGGTTTTGTGATTGATCGCACCTGTGGTCTTGTCGAAGATCGACTGCGGGTATCCATCTTCGCCGGTTGGTGAATACACCGCCTGCCAGATGTCGAACTGTTCGCCCGAACGGCCATGATCGCCGAGCGCGGCTTCATAGGCAACATTGTCGCGCGTGGAGATTAGGGTGTGGCCCAGATAGTCGCGCATGGCCGGCTGCTCGATCTGCTTATTCGCGCCCTGAATATAAAACATATTCCCGTCTTTATACAGGTCCGTGGTCATGTACGCGTGGAAATCCACCGGATCCGGGCATGCGACGAACGCGCCGTTGTAGTGGTCGGGATAAAAAATCTGCACCGCCAGCGATTCCCACCCTCCGGTGGAACCGCCATACATGAATCGCGCCCAGCCTTGGCCGATGCCGCGAAACTGGCGCTCGATTGCCGGGATCAACTCGGTCTCAATCGCGTCGCCGTACGGCCCCACATTGGCCGAGTTCACCGCGTACGAATCGTCATAAAAAGGATTGGCGTGCTGCAGCTTGGCGATCAACATGCGCGGCGTGCCGGGCGCGATCCAGGCCTGATAGTTCTTATACGCCTCCTCCTGCTGGATGCGGTTATAGCCCGCGATATGAAACCGGTCCGAGTAATCGGGCTTCAGATTGGGGTCCGGCGGAGTCTCGCGAAAGTCGTTGAAGGACGAAACAAAATGGTCGTGAAAGACGACCAGCGGATAGTGCGCCTCCAGATGCGCGTCGAATCCCTCCGGCACCAGAACGATTGCCGAGAGATACATCGGCGCGCCCCAGAACTTGGTCAGAAGCTGCGATTGGATGCGGATGTGGCGCACGTATTTTGTATCCGGCTCGGGCTTGATCGGCGGGATGGCGTCGGTGAGGGAGACATCGATCGGCGGCGCGCCCGCGCCGATGTGAACCAGCCGAGGCTTCGAGAGCAGATTGCCCGGGGCGAGATTCCAGTGCTGCCCTTCGCCGCGATCGGGCGCCAGCTTCACCGTTTTGCCGTCTGCCCGATGAAATGTCTCATAGATGTTCAGCACGGCCTGGACGGTGTAATCTCCGGCCGGCACATCTTTCAGGCTCGGCCGTGGATAGCCCTGTGCATTGTCACCGATCGCGAGCGCCTGGCCAGGCTTCCATCCATCCACCGTTACGCCGAAAACCATCTGCGATTTTGGCGTGTCGTCGATCTGGTTACGCGGCTCGTCTTTAGGGTCGTTCGACAGAAGCAGCAGCAGCCGGCCGTCCAGCGGCTTGGCAGATCGCTCGGAGGGGAAGCTCACGGTAATGGTTTGAGCGGAGGCAGTGGAAGCCAATCCCGCCGCGGCCAGGGAGAGTACGCAAAAAAGAGAGCGCATAGTGCAGTATACGAATTTTCGATGGAGCGGCTGAACCGCACAAGAGTTGTCCTCGACCTACTTCAGAAGCAAACGGGTTTGGCCTACATAGTACATTGCGCAGATGTGGGTGAGCCCGAGGTAATACGATTGGGGCTATTATCGACATATGGGAGCCCGCTGGTTAGGATCTCAGTTGGTGCTGTTTCTGGGAATCCCGATCTGTTTCGCCCAAACGCCACCCTCCGGCGGTGCTGGGGCTCATGTCAGGATCACGCTTCCTGTTGGAGTGCGCTCCGAGACAATATTCGTGAGGTACGTCTTGGATGAAGATTTCGGCGGGTGGCTGCAGCCACGCGAGGGCGTATCCTCGTACTTCATCAACACCAATCGCCAGGGAACTCCGGCCAATCGGTTTAGAGCGCTGGTCTACGCTCCTGGGTGCATGATCCAAACAATCGACCTGCCAATTTTGCGCTCCGCTGTGCCGCAAGTCTCATTTGTGTGCCAGCCTCTACCAAGCGTTACCTTGACAGGCAGTTTGATCAAGCCGGTCCGGCTCGACGGCCGAGAAGTGAATATACAGGTGAAGTACGTCGCTCGCTGGGCACAGCGTTTCTTGGGTCTCGATGAAAGCATCATTACTGACATTCCCCTTGGCGGAACGCAACAGGCGTCAGCGAACGGAGCTTTCGCTTTATTGGCTCCGGATCTTTCGGAGGACCCGCTGGCAGGTACCGCGGATCACCCCGGAGAATTTCAGATCTTGGGGAGAGATCCCAGCAGCGGGAAGATCGTTGCGCTGATCATTCCGATAACGCAATCCCTAAGAACACGGATGGGCGGCCTGCAAATTCGCAAGCAATACCCTGAAGCCATCGAGTTTGCTCCCTGCTCGGGACCACATAATGGTTTCCAACCATACGACGAATTCGGTTTTACACTACGGCCAGACCCGTCCGATCCATGCTTGTAATCTAAGAGCAGTTCGTCGACGACACGCGGCCCGCCTTTACACACCCACCTGCATCTCTCCGAAGAGCGCCGCATTCTCTCGCAAGATCCGATCGGTAACCGCAGGATCGACACTCGTATCCCACACATCGCGATCGTGTGTGCCGCCCAGCAGCACCCCGTCATGTCGCGGGAACATATAAATATCGCCCGGCCCCAGCGGTTGCGCCTCCGGAAACAGCGGCTCGATTTCGCTGTACACACTCTCGGGCGAGGCGGGCGCAATCGGTCCGTTGGACGATAGCGAATACACGGGCAGCCACCGCACTCCGTACGGGTCTCCCGCCAGCGATTGATATCGCTGGATTGCAAATCGGGCCGCGTCCCTGAACTGCCGCCGGAACTCCGGTTTTACGCGCTCGGCGTCGAACAACGTCACCGGGTCCAATACCCGCCCGCCACATTCGAGGTCGTCAGGGGCGGCATCTCCTTCGCGTAAATCACTGGGTTGTAACCGCGAAGTTGCAGTAGCCGCGCCGTCGACAGTCCTACCACGCCGCAACCTAGCACCGCGCAATCGCGCGCTTCCGACTTCGCGCCTTCCTCCACCGCGAGCTGTGCCGTGCCCCACGAGAGCGTAATCCCAGCCCCGCCGTGCCCATAGTTGTGGATGACCGTTTTCTCGCCTCGTTTTTCGCCGCGCACCACAAATCCCGACGGACGAAATGGCCGCAGCCCCATGATGGTGCGAATAACGCGATCGGCCGACACGCGAACCCGGGCCAGCCGCGCTTCCGGCGATAGCCCAGTCGGTAGGCCCACCACGGACCTGCGCCTGGCCGCGCAGCCTGCCAGCAGCAAACTCGTTCCACCGAAAAAACTTCGCCTTGAGACTCGCATTTCGCCCGATCGATTTTGGACTTCCTGGAGATTATTGCGGCCGCCGGAACAGCCCCCCGTAGACCGCTTTTGCCAGGATGTGCCCCTGGATGGCCTTCATTACGTTGGCGCGCGTCTCGAAAGCATCAGTGGATGGTTTCACGTCCAGCTTCGTGTCCAGGGCATAGAGCTCAAACACGTAGTGGTGGAACGGTCCTTTCGCCCCGGCCCCCGGACCACGGTACATGGGTCCTGTGGCGCTGATCTGATAACTTCCGTCGGCCAGTGACGAGCCCTTCGGTACGCCTTCGGGCAAGCCGGTGGCGGTGGCCGGAATATTCCAAAGAACCCAGTGCGCCTGATCCTCGGTCGTCTTGTTGCGCGCGAGATCCATGTCGTGCATGTTGAGGAAAAAACTCTGCGTGCCGGCGGGGACATTGGCCCAGCTCATGGCCGGCGATGTACCTTCGCCGGGAGCAACGCCCGGAGCGGCCTGACTGAACTTGACTGGAATCTGGCCGCCGTCGGGAAATCCAGGAATGGTCAAAGTCATGGCCGGTGGCGGAGGCGCTTGAGCAGCTAGGGTGAAAGTCATAGCCGCCATGATTGTTGAAAGAGGAAGCAGTCGCATGGGTCTATCCTAGCTTGTAAAAGTTGTGTCCTGTTGCTATTCACTCTCGGTGTTTACCGCGTAGTAGGCTACGGTCTTCGTGGGACTCCTTGAAGCAGTGGGGCGTCTTGGCCGGAATGGTAATCACGTCTCCTTTGCTCATTAGATAATGCTAACGGTCAGGCTGCCACAGGAACGCCGGCTCCCCTCCGCATCACATAAACCAGAACGCCGATCGTATTGGCAACCAACACCACGCCGATGATCTTGCCCGCGTATTCCAAATTGCTGACCACATCTACAATTGGATAGACCGCGATCAGCACCGCGACGCCGCTCGAAACCAATCCAGCCATGGCAGGAATGCGCAGCCAGCGAGGAAGCTGTCGCCGCAGCCGCGCCGCGCCGAATAGCGGAATGGCGAACAGCGCGACATAGGCGATCCCGTAATGAGCATTGGAGGCGCTGTTGAGCAACTGCAGCGCTTCCTGCTCCCGCACGCCCAGCATGCTGAAAAAGATCAGCACCATGGCGAGCAACATCACGAACAGGATGGAGTTCACCGGCGTTTTCCGGCGCGGATCGAGACGGGTGAACCAATCCGGCAGCAAGTGGTCCCATCCGGCCGTCACCGGCAGCCGGGTAAGGCCGGTAAAAATGAGACTGGACGCCGATACGGCGCGGACCAGCAGCAGCAAAATCGCGATAGACGCGAAGCGCGAAGCAAAGCCGGCGTTCCCGAGCGCGGCGCGGAAAGTTTGCGGGATGGGACCGATCAAATCGATGGGACGGTGGCCCACAAACGTAACCACCGAGCTGGTGCCCAGGATGAACATGAGCGCGATGATCGGCGAGGCGATGGCAACGGATTTCCCGATGTTGCGCCCGGCGTCGCGGCATTCTCCCGCCATGATGGCGATATATTCAAAACCGCTCAGTCCGCCTACGGTGATTTGGCCGAAGAGGGCCAGGTTGATCCATGACGCCTCGGGCAGAGCGATGGGGATGGGAGCGTAAGACACTTGGTGGCCGCGCAGGATCGCCCACAAAGGTAGCGCCACAAGAATGCCGTACGCCACCATCAGTGCGAACCCACCGGCATTGTGCAGCCATTTCCCGAGCGACAGACCTCGCCACGCGACGAAGGCAATTAAGACCAGGACGATTCCGGTCAACAGGCTGGTGGCCGCATGGCTGGCCGGAAGCCAGGCTGCGCTCGGCCCGATGGAATAAGACAGGTCCGTGGGAACAACGAAAAGAATACTGCCCAGCACGATGACCGCATAAACCCAAAGATTCCACGCGATCAGGAATCCCCAAAATCCGCCGAAAGCTTCTTTGGCCCACTGGTACAAGCCGCCCTCCAGCGGTAGCGCTCGGTTGAGATAGATGACCACGAAGGCCAGCGGAACGTAGAACAGCAGCATCGACAATACCCAGAACACTGCATGCGATTTGCCGAGCTTGGAGGCCACGCCCACCCAACTGGAGCCCACCACGTTGAGAACTTGAGTGAAGACCAGATCCCGCAGCCCGAGTTCCCGTCGAAGCTGGCCGGCGGGATTGGAAGCGGGCGCGGCCATAAGGAGATAAGGATTATTGTACGGCGCTTCCTTTCTCCATGTCGTTGCGGATAATCTTTCCACCCTTCATCACGAACTTCACGTGTTCGAGCTCGGTGATGTCGGCCAGCGGATCGCCTGAAACAGCGATCAGATCCGCGAATTTGCCTTTATCGATGGAGCCGATCTGGTCCTGCCAGCCCATCGCTTCGGCGTTGGTCATGGTGCCGGCCTGGATCACTCTGGCGGGTGTCACGCCGCCGTGTTTCACCAGAGCCACAAATTCCAGGGCCTGCGTCCCATGCGCGAACGTGGCGCCGTCCACTCCGCTGCCCACCATCAATTTGAGTCCTTTGGTCGCGGCCGCCATAGTGACGGCTTTCTCGAAGATCGGAATCATCCGATATTTTCCGCCGGTGCTCTTTTCATCGTTGTCGTCCATATAAGGTTCGGTGTAGCGCATGAAGGTGGGATCGAAATAAAGCCCCTTGGCGACCATCATGTTCACTTCCTCTTGATCCAGGCCGAATCCATGCTCGATGGTGTCGCAGCCAGCCACGATAGCGTTCCTGAGCCCTTCGCCTCCGTAGTTATGGCAGCCGGTCTTCTTGCCTAGCCGATGCGCCTCGTCGATGGCCGCCTTCAACACAGGCAATGGATAGGTCACTTCGTATAAATCCTTCCCGGTGGGGCTGAACGAGTACGCACCGGCCGGATACAGCTTGATCCAATCCGCGCCATGTGCGATCTGATCGCGAACGGCGGCGCGAGCGTCTTCGGGCGTTCGAACCACGGTGGAGGCCAAGGGATTCTCGGGAACCGCCGGATCCTTGGGCTTGGCGCCCCAAACCAGGCCCAGCGTGGAGACTTGATAACGGGGACCATCGATGCGTCCTTCATTAATGGCATTGCGGATGGCGACATCGCCGTAGCCATTGCCGTGGCTGGTCATATCGCGTGCGGCTGTGAAGCCGGCTCGCAGAT
Source organism: Bryobacterales bacterium (assembly GCA_963781905.1). Lineage (GTDB taxonomy): Bacteria > Acidobacteriota > Terriglobia > Bryobacterales > Bryobacteraceae > Palsa-89. The sequence goes on along the minus strand of CAWAHZ010000010.1, from coordinate 421,516 downwards.
TGAATGCCACGTTCTGCGCGGCGATCAGCATGTAATCTTCCGTGGTGCCGTTGGGCTTGCGCGCGTTGAACATGTGCGTATGCGCGTCGATCAAACCAGGCAGAACGGTCGCCGCGCGCAGGTCGATCACTTGGGCGCCCGCCGGAATCTTAGTTTGACCCTCCGGCCCCACTTCGATAATCCGATCGCCCGAAATGACCACCACCTGTTTGGTCAGCATCTGGCCAGTCTTGCTGTCGAACAATCGGCCGGCCCTGACGGCCATGAGGCGCGGCGCTGGGGGACACTGTAAAATTCCGCCGTCGGAACCCATGCACGGCGTGGCGCCGGCCCCTCGCCAGGGAGTGGTCAGCGGCTTGGGCTGCGCCCAGAGCGCGGCCGTATAGAACGCAGCGGCTATCACAACTTTGGATTGCATAGCGCTGATTCTATCCCAGCGCGGAGGGGGATTTTTATTCAGCTCGTGCGAGCCGCAAATGTCACGATGTGGCCGCTCGGTTCGAGCACCCCAATCTCGCGCATACCGTAGAACGTCGTTCGATCCGGCAGAGCCACCGGGTAGCCATCCAGACGTTTCAAAATGTCGGCGAAATCGTCGACTTCGATAAAGATGCCCACGTTGGTCGAACCCGGCTTCGGCACAAACTGCGGAGCGTCTTTGCGGACGCTTTCGATGGATTGTAGCATCAGCTCCGCTCCGTCCCGCACCACAATAGCGAAGCCCAGCCGGTCGCCTTCCGGCACGTCCACGGTCTTGGTAAAGCCCATCCGGTCCACCCAGAAAGGCAGCGATTTCTCAATCTCGTCAACCATCAGCACGGCTGTGATCTTCATGTATGGATACTAACCGGAGCGACGCCCGCGAGTATTGGAAAAAACGGCCATCGGCGTGTGACCGGTGAACTGACGAAAGTCGCGGATCAGATGGGCCTGATCGAAATATTCAGCTTCCAGCGCAATTTCGGACCAATTCACGCGACCCACTTCCCTGGCCATGCGGCACGCGTGCCGGAACCGCAGCACGCGGCACAGATGTTTCGGAGTTAGACCGCTCTCTTCCAGGCACCGGCGCCGGAACTGCCGCTCACTCAAATTAGCCTGACGCGCCGCTGCTTCCAGATCCGCGCTTCCATGGGCAGCGGCCAGCGCTTCGATGGCCCGTTGCGTGGGAGTGGGATGCGCCGCGGGCTCTGGCAGGTTACCGAGCAGGATCTCGACGGCGTCCTGGATCGAATTCGCGTCGTCCAACTGACGCTTCAACTCGCGGGCACGGCGCGACCACAAATCTTCCAGCGGCGTTGAACCATCCGTCAGCTCCACCGGCCGTACACCCAGGAAACTGCTCGCCATGCCAGGGCGAAAGCGGACGCCGGCAATAAAAACGCCCTTCGAATAATCGAATCGCCGCTGGATGGTCATGGCGCCAATGGCGCGCAGAGTATTCGAGGCGCGGTCATAAATGATATCGACGCAACCGTCGGGTGGAACACGGTGTCCTGTGACAGCCTCTTCGCTCTCGATCCACCAACCGCTTTCCACCCAGCGGAGGAGGGACGCGCCCGGCGGGCGTTCGCGATAAGCCTGCATTACTCAAAAAGTTTACCACCTGGCAAAAAGTTTACCCGCCTCCGGGTGAAACGGAAGCCGATCTTTATTCACTCACAAGCGGACGCCCTTACGCGTCGTAACGGCAAAACGGGGAGGGGAAAGAGTATGAGCAAACGCATTGTTTTCTGCTCCGACGGCACTTGGGATACCTCGGGCAACAATACCAACGTCTACAAAATCTTCAAAGCGCTCCAGACCACAGCCGATCAGGTCCCCTATTATGACGACGGTGTCGGCGCCGACGGACAGCCTATTGAAAAGCTGGCTGGTGGTGCTTTCGGAGCGGGGCTTTTTCAAAAAATCAAGGACGGCTACACCAAGATTGCGCACACCTATGAACAGGGCGACGAAGTGTTTCTTTTTGGTTTCAGCCGCGGAGCATATACCGCTCGCTGTCTGGCCGGAATGATCGCCGTCTGCGGCCTTCCCACGGCCAATTTCACCGATGCTGCGGTCGAAACAGCATTTCAGGCCTATCGCAATAAAGACCAGCGGGCAGCCTTGCTGGCTCAGCTCAATAAAACCTGCAATCTGTTCGACGCGAAGCTGACTATGGTCGGAGTTTGGGACACCGTCGGATCGCTTGGCATTCCCGCTATCTTCGGAGGCGTCAGCCCGCTCATTTACGGCTTCCTGGATACGGGACTGCACCCGGATGTCCTGAATGCTTATCACGCCATGGCCATCGACGAAAGGCGCGCCGAATTTCCCGCCACGCTTTGGACCCCGCCGGTTCCAGCGCTGGCCGGGCAAATAGTGGAGCAGGTTTGGTTCTGCGGCGTACATTGCGACGTTGGCGGCAGTTATCCGGCCGATCCCAACGGCACCGCGCTCTCCGATCTCACGCTGGGCTGGATGATGAGCAAGGCGTCCGCGCTGGGGCTGGCGTTCGTGCCCGCCGTGCAGGCGACATATGCGCTTCCCATGGATCCGAAATATGCGCTCGATCAGAAGCACGAGTCCTGGAATCCGCTGTGGGCCTTTCCGAAACGAAGACCAATTGCCCCGGAGTCTACGCTTTCCGACAGCGTCTTTGTCCGTTGCCAGAATGAGAGTTCGTATCGGCCGGGGAACGTGACCTTCGTGAACGGCGCACCGGATCCTGGCTACGCCAAGGGCTCCGTTGTCTCCCAGGCCGCGATGGCCGCCGCCGACTAATTGCCCGACTAGGGCCGCCTGTAATTACCGCTCGAGGTGTGAATCAGCCATGAAACCCATTCTGTTGCTATGTCTATGCGGATTGGCATATGCCGCCGAGGGATCCCAGGATCCAAAGGCAGAGGAAGCGCGTGAGCTAAAAGCCTGTGCCCAAATGGTGCTCGACGGGTTTCGAAAGATTCCTGACGCACGAGCGCAGCGTTTTCAAGGGAAGGTAACGGAAGCAGAAATGCTTTGCCGCGGTGGCAGCAAGAGCCTTCAATTCCGTCTTACGCCTTGGGTGGATTGGTCGCAATACTGGGGCACGGGCGACACTTCGTCCTTGCCCACCGGCTTCATCTCGAGCAAAGGGCCGGCTTTTCGCGGCGTCGCGGGAGCCCTGCTCGATCTGGAATACCAGCGCGTCGAGCTCATCAAATTCAATCTGTTCGATAACAACGCAACGTACCGAACGTATGTTACCGGCCGAAATGGCGTGGGAGGGCCCGCGCTCAAGACTTGGCCTGAAATGCGCTTGCCCAACGACAATCCCAACTATCAGGCCGTCGGCGGCGACGGAGAGCAAACCTGCAAAGGGGAACTCATTCGTTCGCGGACGCTCTCCGGAATCTGCAATGACATCGTGAATCCGCTGATGGGCTCCAACGGAACACCATTTGCCCGCAATGTCGAATTCGACACCACCTTTCCTGACCTCGGGCAAACCGTTCTAACGCAGAACCGGCATGGCGGACGGCTCGGCCTGCTGCGGCCCGATCCTCAGGTGATCAGCCGGATTCTGTTCACCCGCCCGCAATCCAATCCCGCGGCCTGCAATGCAGGTTTCGGTCTCCCTGACAACTCAGCCAGCGCCAATTGCGATTACCAGAAAGCTCCGTTCTTTAACGTTCTCGCGGCTTACTGGATCCAATTCATGACGCATGATTGGTTCTCCCACATGGAGGACGGACACAACGCATCTGAGTACATGCCGGTTGGTTGCAAGGAAGAGCTGGTGAATAACGTAGAAACGCCCTTGACGCCGGATCAGATTGCGCAGCTCGGTTGCCGTCCCAATGACCGCGTCGACCGGACGTATGTGCTGCAAGATTCGCCGACGGACAAATTCTCGAGTGAAGGCAAGGATTATCTGTCGCGCGCTCCGAAGACCTTCAGCAATAACAATACGGCCTGGTGGGATGCCTCCCAGATGTATGGATACGACGAGACCTCCCGGAAGCGCGTGAAGCTCGATCCCAAAGATCCCGCGAAGCTGCTGCTGGAGCCGGTTGCGGGGATGCCGGGCCCGGGCTATCTGCCGGTGTTCCAGCCGGGCGATCCAATCCAGCCGCAGTGGGCTGGTCAGGAATCGGTTGCCTTCCCGGACAACTGGTCCATTGGATTGAGTTTCCTGCACAACCTTTTTGCGCGCGAACACAACTCCTTCGTCGAGGAGTTTCGCAAAGAAGCGGCGCAAAAACCCACGGCCGACAGTGGACTTCGCGATCCAGCCAACCCGCAGCGCGTGATCCGCAATAAGGACGTTACGCCGGATGAGCTGTTTGAAGTTGCCCGTTTAGTGGTCGCCGCCGAGATCGCCAAGGTCCACACTATTGAATGGACCCCGCAACTGCTCTACGACGAGCCGCTCTACAAGGGCATGAACGCGAATTGGAACGGGCTGCTCGGCACCGGCGATCCGGCCGTCTCGAAGGCGCTCTCCGATCTCGTCACCAAGGATTTCGGGAAATCCAAAGACGTCGCGAAGGCCTCGCAATGGTATTCAGTCTTTGCATCCGGACCGGGCATATTCGGTCTCGGCAGCAAAGTTTCGCATTACGATATCACCAAACCGGCGTACACCAACGGTGGAGTGAATCACTTCGGATCGCCTTTTAATTTCCCCGAAGAATTCGTCACCGTTTACCGTCTGCACGCCTTGATTCCCGATCTGATCGAATATCGCCAGATGGAGAAAGATCCCAATCAGATCGCGCAGAAAGTGGCGGTGATTAACACCTTCGAAAGCAAGGCCACGGATGCCATGCGGTCCCGCGGGCTGGCGAACTGGGGCCTCAGCATCGGCCGCCAGCGATTGGGCCTGCTGACGCTCCACAACATCCCGCAGTTTTTGCAGAACATCCGCCTTCCGCGGCTCGACAGCCCCACGCAACAGCTCGACGTCGCGGCGCTCGACCTTATTCGCGACCGCGAACGCGGCGTGCCCCGCTTCAACGAATTCCGCCGTCAGTACGGGTTGCGTCAATTGACCAGCTTCGACGATTTCACCGATAAATCGGCCCCGCCCGCCGCTCAGCAATCGCAAGAGCAAACCGCCGAGCAGCTTCGCCAGGTCTACGGCACCCACGTCTGCGATTCATCCAAAGTCATCACCGATGCGCAGGTCAACGAAGATGGCACGCCGATCAACGATTGCCTGGGCCATCCCAATGGATCGGTGGTCGACAACATCGAGGACGTAGACACCGTGGTCGGCTGGATGGCGGAAAACGTTCGGCCGCACGGCTTCGCCATTTCCGAAACGCAATTTGTGGTCTTCATCCTGAACGCTTCGCGAAGATTATTTAGCGATCGATTCTTCACCTCCAGTTTCCGGCCGGAGTTTTACACCAGGCTGGGCATCAACTGGGTGAATAACAACGGCCCCGGACCCGTGATGATGGAGCAGGGAATGCCCAACGGACATCAGCAGCCCGTTTCGCCGCTCAAGAGGATATTGTTGCGCAACATTCCCGAATTGGCGCCGGAGTTGCAACAAGTGGTGAATGCGTTTGACCCCTGGGCGCGCGATCGCGGCCAATATTACTCGCTGGACTGGACGCCACAGCCGCAGGCCGCATCCGATCCCGCATTCGGCAAATAACCATGGCCAATTTGATCGTAAATTACGACGGCAGCATTACCACCTCACCGCAGCAGCTTGTCTATCCGCAAACGGTGCAGGAAATTCAGTCGATCTTGAAGGATCCTGCTACCTACCCCAGCCCGGTTCGCGCGAAAGGGAGCTACCACTCCCTCACGCCTTGTGCTTCCTCCACTGGCACCATCCTCGACATGACGCACATGGCGCAGGTAATCGAAATCGACGCGGTCAACAATATCCTCACCGCCCAGGCCGGCATTCAGGTGATCGACGCGTCGAAGGCTCTGCGTGAGCATGACCTGCAGTTCATGACCAACATCGAGATTGGAAACATGACGCTGGGCGCTGCCTCCTGCTGCCATAGCAAGGACGCGCTGGACGGCATTCAATTCGGCCAGATGAACTCGTACGTGACCAAAATCAAGTGGGTCACGCCCGCCGGTGACCTGGCGGAGGCGTCGGAAGCCGACAGCCCGGATCTGCTGCGCTTCGCTCGATCCAGTTACGGCCTGGCGGGCATAATCTATGAAGTCTCGTTCCGCGTAGAGCCTATTCAAGCGCTCCACTTCACCTATCTGCCGCGCCCGGTGGACGATCTCACAGAGGCCGAAGTCGAAAATCTGATGGACACCTCGGAGGGCCTCATTTGCTGGACCGTGGGACGAACCTGCGTCTTTCAACGCCGACAGCGCGTGGCGGATACAAACATCCTCAGCACGCTCGAGGCAACCGCCCGCCGCAAGCTGTGGAACTTTGGGGATGCTCACGCGGGTCACTTGATCGATCAGTTTCTGAAGGACAAAACCATCCGCGACGCGATTCAAAACGCCGATTTCGATATCACCAAGTTTCTGTATTCTACGCTTCATCTGTTCGGCGGCATCACCCTGCTCGCACCCGACAAGATCATCGACTATCGCAACACTCCGGATTCGGCCAAGTACGCGTTCACCTTTTGGGCCTTCCCCCGCGCCCAGTGGCTAGCCACGCTGCGCGCTTATCTCGATTTCGCCGACCAGCATTTCAAAACCACCGGCTTTCGATGCAACATGCCGCTCGGCGCGTATCACATTCGTCTGGATACCAATTCCATCCTGTCCTACACTCACGATCAGGAGATCTTCTCCATCGACCCCATTCACGCCAGCACCGACGACACCACCTGGCATTATTTTCTGCAGCAGTTTAACGACTTCGCATTTCAACGAAACGGAATACCTTTGCTCAACCAAAGCCCGTTCGTCCAACAGAAACACGTCCAGGCGGCGTACGGCCAGCGCTGGCTGGACTTCGCTCAGTGGATTCGCAAGATGGATCCGGGCGGCCGTATGCTGAACCCTTTCTTCGCCGAGTTATTACCGAAATAAACAGTTAGGAGTTGATATCCGATGCCAGGCTTTTCGCTCACCGATACACTCGGGAATCCGGTCGACATTTCAAAAGTAAACCTGACTTCTGCGTCGTCGCTCTTTAGCTATCTGAAGACGGAGCTGCTGCACTTAGCCGTGGCGCCCGATTTTATCGCGCGTAAGGATCAGCCGCTCACCCAGGCAGCGCCCAAGCCCGTCAGCTTCCAGCTTTCGGTTGGCCACGATTTCGAGTTAGGCGGCACTGCGTCCGAAGTGGATATCACACCGGGCGCCCAGGCCAAGCTCACTTTGAATGCGACGCCCGGGAGTGATCTGTTTGAAGACGATTCGTTTCATCTGCCGGCCACCGTCCCTGCCGCAACCGGGTATGTGGGGCTGTCGTTCACAGGATCGCTCGATCTGGGCTTCAGCGGAACTTCCGGAGACTTAACTTTCGGTATTGACCGCAATCAGGACATCACGTTCGAATACTGGAAGGCCTTCGCAATCACGCCTGCCGCACCCACGCTCTTAGCCGCCACTTCGGCGATGCTGTCTAGTTTCGTTATTCCCGCCGGGATCGCGGACCTGCGGCTGCTTGGAGAAAACGACCTTTGTGCTGTTTCAGGACACGGTAGTCTCAAGGTCTCCGGCGGCGTATCCATCAGCACGCCGGTAAATCCCCTCGCATCGGTGAATCTGCCTTTGGGCGTTGGAACCGTCACGGTCACTGATGGCTTGATGGCCGGTTTATCCGCGTCGCTCACCCTTGCGGGCTCGTACCAGATTCGCGTCCAAAAGTTGACTGGCGGCGTCATTCGGTTGAGCTATCTCAAGGAACGCGGCGCCACACTCGAGACGGATGTGACCGCTTCGGCCGGCGTAACGGCCGATCTTGGCAAGACGGATCTTCTCGCAAAACTTCTGGGCGGTATTGAAAAGGGCACTGTCGACCCTAAGCTGCTCGCGAGTCTGACTCCTGATGAAGTCACCGCCTTCACCGCGGCCATCAAGGCGGGAATCGATCATAGCTTGCAGGCATCGCTGGATCTTGCGCTTTCCACCGCGCTCGACAACCAGGCAGCCTTCCAATACGAGATTCAACTCGATCTGCTCAACGCCGATTCGAGCCAGGCGATCGAAAGCGCGCTCAAGGGCGATCTCAGCTTGATTACCGCGCTTGAAGAAGGTGCACAGGCCGACGGAACCATCGCACCGGGCCTTAAGCTCGAGAACAGCGTATTCACCACTTCCCGAACGAAGGGCATCTCGCTCAAGGTGAATCTGCTCGGCATCCTGAATCTGATTACAACGTCGAACCTCATCAGCAATTGCGAATTCCTGTACGAGCCTTCGAGCGGCGATCTGACGATTAAAGAGACGGCACAGAGCGAAAAGATCAGCGCCATTACCGACCCTTTGAATCGGCAGGAGGCGTTGCGCAAAGCCCTGTTCTACTCGGTTTTGGCAACCACCACCTACGTGGTCGGCAAAGCCGTCACCATGCCGGCTCTCAAGTGTCAGGCCGTGCATTTCGCCGTCAATCAGAATACGAACAAACCGACCATGGCGGATTACACCAACTGGTTCGTGGCTCTGAATCTGATGCAGCCGAATGAACGCGCCAATATCTTAAGCACCTTCGGTGGCGGCGGTCCCTCCACCTGCACCATGCGCGCTCAGTTCGATAGTGCGCTGTCTGAGGCGCTGTTCTTCAATGCGCAAGGCGCGCTGCGGCCTGCGTCGGATTATCTCGAAATCGGCCGTCAGGCGCTCATCGCGCTCCTCGATCCCAACAACAGCGATATCGACCGCAGCCGGCAACAATTCCTGGCCGATGCCGCCACGTGGGCGCGAGCCGTAAAGATTGGCCCAAGTCCCGAGCTCCGCAGCCTGATTCCGCTCTCGTCCACGGACCCGCAGCTCAACATCGTTCTGGCCGACGTCACCGGCGACCTCTTCGATATCGTGTGGTGGGCTAATGGAATGCAAAAAGCCGGTCAGGCGCTCCAGCAGATGCGCGCATTCTTAGCGGGACACGATCCGGCCACCTTGCAGGATGATCCGGCCTTTGTGGACCAGAGGAACGGACTTCAGAAGATGCTGCTCGCCGTGGTGGCTTCGAGCCACCTTCGATTCCATGAGCCCTGGGGAATGGTTTGCTTGTTTCAGGCTGCAGGCTCGCACCAATCGTCCGGGAAATTGACGGCCGGAACGCTGAGCATCGACCGGGAAAACCCCGCGGAAACCAGTGCCGCGGCAGGAAAGTGAAGGCTTGCGCGACACGTGGAAATGAACTATGCGCACCATGGCGATACTCACGGGGACGTTCTTCACTCTCTTGGGAGTGCAGAACCTGTGGTGCGCCGAAGAGACATCCTGCGATCAAATCCGGAATTTTTCCCAGGAGCGGCTCCACGCAGTCTCCAGCACACAATTCGAGCTGAATAAACTTCAGTTCAACTGCAAACTGCTTCCCACATCCGGATTACAGTTTCTGATTGCCACCACGCCCAATCCAATCGAAACGCGTCTCGGGCTCTGGTTCGATCGTGAAGTGGAGAGCATTCAAAGCGCGGCCGACAGCGTCGGATTGCGCTTCCAATCGGCCTGGATTCCCTGGGATGCCGACCTCCTGCGCGATCAAACCGATCTCGATCAGCGCCAAAAACAACTGCAAGAGAAAAAGAAAGTAGAAAAGGAGCCTGGGCTTCTCTTATTTGGAGCCGACAAGCACGCATCCGAAGCGCCTCCGTTGAAGGACCTGGTAGTGTTGCTGGTTCCTGAGACCCCCACCGGCGGCATCGATACCGAGGTGTTCTGCGACGCGGTGAATATCGTTGTCGCCGAAACCATAGAGGGCTACACGATTCCCGTGATGGGCCCTAATTTTTCAGGCTCCTTCGCGTCTCTGGCAAAGATCCTGGACGGGCCGGCAGAGGCCGGCGTCGACAAGAAGGCCTGTGACGGCGCGGCCAAGATTCGGATGATCTCGGGCAGCGTCATGAGCACAAAGGCTTGGCAGGAGGCTTTTGGGAAACCCTCGGATGGGCACCCGGTCACTCAGTATCACACCATGGTTCACGATACAGAGCTCCTATGGGAGATTATGGATACTCGTTTGTCGCCATGGAAGGAGGAAAGCTCCGAACGGCCCAGGGTCGCAATCCTCAGCGAATCGGAGACCAGATACGGTGGAGAGCAGCTGTCTCATCAGCCTTCCCAGCGCTTGCTGCTCCGCTATCCACGCGGCATCTCCCGATTGCGCAACGCCTATAGCGATCAGGAGCTGAAGGCAGCCACCGGCGGACAGCAGCAGCCTTCGTTCCGCAACCTGCTCACGTTCCGAATCTTCGATGCCGGGCCTGCGACGGATTCAACCCCAGTCTTCGCGAAGAACCAGACCCCGCTCTCAGAAGACGCAGTGGTGGAGGCCATTGCGCGCACGCTCCGGGACGAGCAAATCGACATGGCCGGAATTCTGGCCACCGATCCCTTCGACGCGCTGTTTATCGCTCGCTACTTGCGCGACGCATGCCCCAACGTGCGCTTGTTTACCCTGGATTCGGATCTGTTATGGGTGCGCGGCGCCCAGGATTTTCCGTTTACCGGTATCTTGGCCATCACAACCTACCCGCTGATGGAGTTGAATCAGCGTTGGACCAACCTGCTGAACCCCCAAGGCGGTCCAACCCGCAAACTGTTCCCCAGTCGTGCGTCGGAGGGCATCTACAACGCCACGCGCAGTCTTCTGCTAGGCATGGGCGACGCGGACGCCCGCAAAGATTCCGACCATCGGCAACTCGCGGAATATTTCGACCCCTTGGAGGGCTGCGCAGGCGTCGCCGATATCCGGGAACAATGCAAAACGCCGCCAGTTTGGGTGACCGTAGTGAGTCGCGATGGATATTGGCCTATAGCGGTTGCAGACCCGGACTCCAAGCTGGGCTCCAGCCCGGACTCCCAACTGCTGTCCTGGAAATCCGGCGACAACAACTCCCAATTATCGTGCTTACCCATCCCGCGCCTGTGGCAATTTCTGTTCGCGCTTCTTACCGGCTTTATAGTTGTTTACTCCGCTTGCCTGATCGTGTCTCTGGGCCGTCGCGGCCAACAGAGGGCACTGGCGGGTTGGGGAATCTGGCCCAGGGAAGAGGGCTGGTTGGCCCGCTTATGCTATCTCTCCATCTCGTCGCTCTCGCTCCTGGCCCTGTACGCGGTCTACACCGCGCCCATGTTCGCCTTGAATCGCAATGAGCACAGCGATTATCCCGCTGTGGCGGGAGCTTCCATGTTATTGCTCCTGGCCGCCAGTCTGGCTGCCGTATGGAAAGCCTGCCTCGGCCCGCACCATAAGCGCAATGGGAAGGACCCCTGGCATTACGGAATCCTGGCGACTGCCGGCGTATATGTGGCGATCTTGATCTGGGCTCTCCTGCACCTCTTCTTCCTGACGGATGGTCAAAATCACGAGCGGTTCTTCTTCGCCTTCCGCTCCATGCATCTCAGCAGCGGCGTCGCACCCATTGCGCCTGTGCTGTTCTTGCTTGCCGGGTTTTTCTGTTGGGGAAAGGTGCATCTCACTCGTCTGGCGCTGCTGCACGATCGCGTGCCGTGGCTTCCCCAGTTGGGGACGTGCATGGAGGCGGAGGCTTTAGAGCACGAACGAAAGCAATTAGAAGGGCTGGTGCGCGACCCCTTGCCTTTTCATTGGCGAACGCTGGGCGCCTTTGCCATCATCGTTCTCATCTGGAATTACCTGGCGAGCTCGTTGCGCAGCTTCGAAGTCTGGCCCTACGAAAGGCTGGTCGTGCTGAGTCTGTCCATGCTCTATGCGCTCCTGTTCTTGACCTGGGGCCGAATCATGGCTATCTGGGCTAAGTTTCACCTGTTCCTCGAAAGCCTGGAGCGCCATCCTATTCGATTCGCATTCAGCGCATTGCCCCGCGAAGAAACCTGGTCACCTATCTTCCATGCTTCCGCCGGCAAGCGAAGTTACTCCGCCGAGGTTCACGTGCGCGACGGGTTGAAGGTTCTGAGCGAATACCTGCCGCCCGCTCTGGAGGAAGCCGCGCGCAAATACAATCATCAACTGGAGATGGTGCTGAAGCGAGCTACCGCCGGTTTGCGCGTACCCTGGAGCGCACACCGGGACTTGGGCGAACGCCTGGGCGAAGTGGACAACCTGCTCATCGAAATCCTGCAGCCGCATTGGGACTCGGGCGAATGGGAGACCGCGCCCGCGGCCAAGCCGCCACGGAACCAGGGCGACAGTTCAGACGACCACGAGGACGCTCGCCCGGAAACCTCACCGTGGCCCGCCGACGACCCGGGACGCGTTGCGCAGGCCATGATCGCGTTTCAGATCATTAGCTATATTCGATACACGCTGCATCAGGTGCGCAACCTGATCTATTTCGTCATGGTGGGATTTGTATTGTCGATGGTCGCGCTCTACTCCTATCCTTTTCAGGCGCCGAGGACCATCACTACTTTCATCACCATTATGTTTCTGGTGTTCGCCGGGGGCATCGTGCTGGTGATGGCGCAGGCGGATCGGGATCGCATTCTGAGCCGCATCACCAACACCACGCCCGGAGCTTTGAACAGCGGCTTCTTCAAGCGCCTGATCATCTACCTCGGCCTGCCTCTGGTGACGGTTGTGGGATCGCAGGTTCCGTCCTGGGGACGCTTCCTGTTTTCGTGGGTACAACCAGCTCTCGAGGCTCTCAAGTAAGGAGAGGCTATGAAGTAAGGAGAAGCTCTGAAGTAGGGACTATACTTGTTTGCATGACCAGTTCCCGCCGGCAGTTCCTGCAGACAGCGTCCATTGGCACGGTGGCCGCGGCTTTTGGGGCCAGCCCCGGCCGCGCAGACGTTCCCACCCTCGGCATGATATTTCCGCCCGCCAATTACCCAGTTCCTCCTGAGGCCACTCTGCTCTATCCATCGGGCGTCCGGTTCCTGGCCGAAGGCGTCGGCCTTCAGAAGATGACGGCGGAAGAATATGATCGCGTCTTCGGCCGAATCCTGCCCGCGGCGGAGAAGCTGGCTAAGGAAGGTTCCAACGCCATCTCGGTGATGGGAACCTCGCTCACTTTTTACAAAGGCGCCGAGTATGAGCATCAGTTGAAGATGAACGTCACCAAGGCCACTGGCCTGCCGTCCACCACCATGAGCACCGGAATCGTCGAAGGATTGAAAGCGCTGAACGCCCGCAAAATCGCGGTAGCCACGGCGTATGACGAAGACGTGAGCCATCGGCTGAAAGTGTTTCTGGAGGAGTCAGGATTTGAAGTGGTGTCGGTGAAAGGGCTCGGCATCGTCAGTTTCAAAGATCGCGGACCGGTGACACCGGAAGAATTGCTCAACTTCAGCGCCGGCGTCTACGAGGGCGCACCCAAGGCCGAAGCGCTGGTGATTTCCTGCGGCGCTCTGAAAACTCTGGATCTCATCGTGCCCATCGAGAAGCGCTGCAAGCGGCCCGTGGTTTCAAGCACTCCGCACGCGCTGTGGGCCAGCGTCCGGTTGCTCGGCTTGAGCGGGCAGGCCAAGGGCTACGGAACAGTTCTGGCGAAAGGCTGATATTCGGGTAGGCATCAAACCGTTGGCGTTGGCCGAGTCCAGACGTGGATCACCTTGCCAGGTACGATGTTCTCGGCTGCTTCCAACAATTCCTTCTGAAGGGCCGGATAGTAAGTCACTTGGTTCTTTGGCACGTCGGCGACGAGGACGCCGATCTGAAGCTGGGAAAAATTCTGCTGGAATTCAAGACTCCCGTCAATCGTAAGAAGAACGTCGAATTCCTTTTCGGTGGCTTTGAGTAGGGGTCCATCTTCCAAGGTGTCCCAGCCTTGCTCATGAACCGTGGCTACGCTGTGTCCGGTGAGAAGGAGCTTGACGCGTGGTTCTACGCACTCGTCAATAAGGACGCGCATTCAAGAAGCCGGCTATTGGCGAAGTCCAGCACGGCAAGAACCTGCTCGCGGCTAATCGCGGGGTAAACTTTGATGAACTGGTCAATCGTTTCGCCCCCCTCCAGCAAGTCGATCAGGCTCTGAACGGGGACACGCGTACCCCGAAAGCAAGGAGCGCCGCTCATGCGCTGCGGGCTTACCCAGATGGCCTCATCGAGCCGGGTCGTCTGATCGGCGGTCACAAACCTAAAGTAAGCCATACGGCGGATGCGCGCAAGCCCATGAGGATCGGCCATGACGATCGGCGCATGTCCTTAGCTGGTAGGCGATCTTCCGGTTCCGATCGCGTTCCGCAAAACCTCGCGGACGCTTTCGATGAGGCGCGGAACTTCGTCGCCTTTGGCCACGGGCCCATGCCCAGGAACAACGATGCCCGGGGCAAGGCCGACTATGCGGTCGAGCGATTTGAGCCAAGTCCTCCAATCGTCAACCGAACCAGCATCGAGATTCGGCAGATAGCCGTTCACCAGACAATCCCCGCAGTACAAAATTCCGTCCGAAGGAACATACACCGAGATGTTGCTCGGCGTATGGCCGGGCGTGAGCAGGATCTGGATTGGGCAATTGCCGAGATCCAGGCTGGTATCCTCGCTGATCGGGCGGTTCGGATTCACCAGACGGGTCTGGTGGTAGAAAACCGCAGATTCATGGCGCGCGCGTCTTGCCGGATTCGAAATCTCACTGTTGAACTCCGCAATTTCAGCAAGAAATTCGCCCTCGGTTCGTTCGATGCTCGCGTGCCCGTAGATCTCGATACCCGCGCCAAACCAAGAATTGCCGCCAATATGATCGAAGTGGCGCTCTGTGTTCAGCAGCAGTAAACGGTTCGACGGCCGTGCAATGGAAGCGTACCCGTAAATGGTGGACGCAGCCGCGGCGTTCGCGCCCGTATCAACGATCAGTGTGGTTTCGTGGCCCGTGATGAAGCCCGCGTTGACGGTCCAAGGCGGCAAATAGCCGAGGCCAGGGACAGCGAAGCATCGATCGGAAAGGAGCATGAAGGCAGGATACAGAATTCAGAAGTCAGAAGTCAGAAGTCAGAAGTCAGAATGGGGATACCCGATGCATCGCACGCCGGTTCCAGAACCCCCAGAATTCTGAATTCTGGCTTCTGACTTCTGAATTCTCTCTTCCCTCACTTTCCATCCACCGAGAACGCCAACAACACATTCCCTGGCACCCCGCCTCCCGCTGCGTAGCCCGAGTTCACGAACAGCATCCCGCCGGCGATCACAGGGCCTGGGCCATCCATGGATCCACCATGTGCTTCCACGCCATTCACGGTCTTATAGGGCTGCTCGGTGTCCACGTCCCAAAGCACTGAGCCGTCCTTGGTGGAGTAGCCGCGCAGATGCCCGTCCACCGATCCGGAGAACGCCACGCCAGGAATGGCAGTCACCGCGGCCGATTGCGCTGGGCTGCAGCGCTTCTTGTCCGCGGGGCACGGAACCGGCGGCGTGTACCACACGCGTTTGCCGTTCGCGAGACTCAGTGCAAACATACCGCCGCCGCGTTTCGGATCGACATCCGTGCTCAAGCTGTAAGGAACCACCACCCGGCCGAGATCGGCCAGCGCGACATAAACGTTGGTGCCGTCCGTAGCCGAGCCCCACTGGACGCCGCCATTCGTCCCGCCCTGGCCCACTCGCACGCTCCAGATCAGTTCGCCTTGATTGTCCGGATCGACAGCGTGAACCAGCCCGGATTTCTGCCCCGCCACCAGCGCGCGCTTGCCATTGGCGAGCGTTACAAGAATCGGCCCGGAGCTGAAGTCGAAATCGGGACCGTTGGAATCCGGGCAATTGGTCTTATCGGGAATCCGGCAGGCAGAGGTATAAGCGTCCGACGCAGTCATCTGCCGGGACCAAAGAATCTTGCCGCTGTCCAGATCGAAGGCCATGAAAGCGTCGCTCATGCGGCTGGTGGGATCGCTATAGTTGTCGCCCGTGGTGGCGTACAGCGCATTGCGCTTGACGTCAATCGACGGGCTGCTCCAGATGGGCGCGCCGGAGGGTCCCCAGAGTTGCGTGCCGATCTTGTTCTTTTTCGTCTTGTGCGGTTCTTCAATCGTGTACGTTTTCCAAATCTGCTTGCCGTTGGATGCGTCCAGCGCTACCATGCTCCCGCGGAAACGGCAGCATTCATAATCCGGGGACGCGCCGGCGCCCTCCTCGCCCGACGCCACCGGCACGTAGAGCCGGTTGTTATAGAAAATCGGTGAGCCGGTGATGTGCGCCGCCGGAAATGTATCCACCTTGGTCTTCCAAAATAGCTGGCCGGTGTTCGCGTCCACCGCGTAGGCAAAAAAGCTGCCGCCGAAGAACGCCGCGTAATGCGCTCCCGAATCGGTTTGGATGCGGCCGATGCTGATGGCCGTCCGCACGCCGCCGTCGGCTTGGTAGTACCAGCGGATGCAGCCCGAGGCCGCGTCGATCGAATAAACCATGCCGCTGGTGCTGCCGATGAAAATGCGACCATCCGCAATGGAGGGATGCGCGTTGGCGTCGAGCGTTGCCGGGAATCCGAAAGCCCACTTGACCTTGAGCTTCGGGACATCCGCGGGGCTGAGCCCGGCTTGCGCGGCAGTTTGAAATCGCGTGTTGAGCAGATTCTGGCCCCAGCCGTTCCATACCGGGCCGGCCGACGGGTCCCCTAAATCAGGCGCGGGCGCCTTGCACATTGCGGCCGCCGCGGGCGCGGTGTCCAACGGATGAGAGAACGACTTGCCAGTGATGAACTCGGCAATGGCGCGGCGAGCGGCTTCCGACTGGCGATTGGCCATCGAGATCATCGGCCCCGATTCCATGGCTGCCAGAACCCGCTCCGGCGTCATGGCATGCAGCGCTTCGTGCGTCGGCGCGCGGTCCGCTCCTCGGTCGTGGCAGGGAGCGCAGCTCTTCTGGTAGATGGCCCCGCCATCTTGGGCCGAAGCTAAGTAAGCCGCCCCCAGCAGGATGGCCGCTGCGCTAACGGCGCGATTCAGGGCGCCAACCAACGGATATTGCATATCGGGATGGATTTTATCACGTTGGATGAACCCGCATGCCGTTGCGTGGACAGGGAAAGCCGGTCTAAAGTCCCTTACCCTGCTACCTAAAGGCTTCTCGTACTATTGCCGATGTAATTAACGGTGCTGTCTATGAATCGGCTATCTCTACTGTTCCTCCTTTCCCTGGGCGGGTTGTGCTTGCAAGGTCAAACCTCGAGCACGATCACCATCTCCACGAATCCTACCGGTGCTCGGTTTCAGGTGGATGGCACCACCTACAACGCACCGGTAACGTTTGCGTGGCCAACGGGCAGCGAACATTATGTGGTGTTTATCACCGACACGCCACTGGCGGGTCAGACTAATCCTGTGCAAACATCCTTGCAGGGCGGCACGGAATACCTGTTTAACGGATGGGAGGACAACAACACCCTGGTCGAGCCCACCGGAGCCACAGCCCAGATCGTGACGGCGAACCCAGCCATCACTACCTTCACCGCGTCGGTCACGGTTGCCTACCGCGTCCAGCTTACTTACTTCACTCCTATCAACAACATCACCCAATCGAACACGGGCTGCGCAGCCCCCGGAGCCATCCCGGCGGGACAACCAAGCCCCGGCGTGGTCTACATCGGCTCGCTGTGCTTTTGGTCTTCGGGCGTAGAATTTTTTCCAGCTGCCAGCACCCAGGTCCTCAATGCATATCCCTACCCTGGGCATGCGTTTACGGGATGGATCATTAATGGGTCGTCTTCCACTTCCTTTCTCGGCAGTGTGGTCGTTAACGGTCCACTCGCCCTTGCGCCAATGTTTGTTCCCGCCAAGCGCGTGTCGTTCCTTACGCAGCCTCTCGGGCTGCAAGTGCTGGTGGATCACACTCCGGCGCCCACTCGAACTATGGCCGATGTGCCGAGTTGTCCGAACAACGAGACCATTCCGGTGGCGGTACAACTGGGCTTTCCGGCGCTCTGTTACGGCGATTTCGATTTCGCCCCTGGGTCCACGCACTTTATCAGTGGCTTAACTCCTCAAATGGACAGTGCTGGACACTGGTGGATCTTCAGTGCCTGGAGCAATGGTCAAGCGCAGAATTCGATTTACCAGGTGGACAACAACCCCAATTCGCCGGCTACATTAACGGCGGACTACGTTCAAGGAGCGGCAGTATCGTTCGTGACATCGCCTTCTGGGCTAAAGCTGACAGTGGATGGCCTGTCCAATTACAACTCTTACGACTTCATATGGGGAGTGGGGACCACCCACCAAGTGTCGGCGGCAACCACGCAAACCGGGCCCAACGGTCGAGCCTATACCTTCCTGAACTGGTCCAACCAAACCGGCGCATCTCAAACCATCTCGGTAGCTGCCAGCATGGTCCCGAGTGGATATCGCCTAACTGCTAACTATAGTGAATTAAGTCGAGTAGTTGTTCAAAGCTCGCCTCCTGGTCTAACCCTGCAGGTGGACGGTACGAATTGTGTTACCCCCTGCAACGTAGATCGCCAAACAGGTACGACATTTAATGTAAGCGCTCCGACGCAGATCGCAATGGGGCAGGGCGCTCAACTCGACTTTAGTTCGTGGTCCGACGGTGGAGCCTCCAACCACGTAATCACCGTCAGTCAGAACTATGCCACGGCCACGGTGACTTACAACACGTTATACCAGTTGAGCGCAAGCTCCAACCCTGGCAACGGTTCTGCCTTTAAGTTCTCACCTTCGTCCAGCAACATGTTCTACAAGCAAGGTACGCAGGTCAGTGTGACCGCGGTGCCGAATCCCGGATTCAAGTTCGGCCATTGGAGCGGAGATCTTAGCGGTAGTTACCAGTCGGGAGTGGTCACAGTCTCGGCGCCGGAGACCGTCGTAGCGCAGATGATTACAGTTCCCTATATCGCTCCCGCCGGTATTTTGAACGGCGTAGGGCCCACGCCCTCGAGCGCCGTCGCTCCAGGATCGATCATTTCGATCTTTGGCCAGAGCCTCGCGTCCGAAGTACAACTTGGCCCCGTGAACCCGCTAGCGCAAACTCTTGCGGGCACCATCGTCACTATCAACGATTCAATACTTCCCCTCATCTTCATTTCACCGACGCAGATTAACGCTGAGCTTCCTTCGAGTCTTGCGGATGGCAATTATACGTTAGAGGTCCAAAACACAGGACAACCGGAAATCTCCGGAACATTAACCGTCGCGCGCGACGCCCCTGGTTTGTTCGTTTCAACCATCGGGGCGACGGCCTACGCAGTAGCGTTCCACGCGGACGGATCCCTGGTGACTACCAACAGTCCCGTAGTGGCCGGAGAAACCATCTCGATGCTTGGCACTGGATTCGGGCCCTACCAGAAGCCGATATTCGATGGGTTCTTCCCGCCCAATCCGCCTCCAGCCGTCGCTGACTCGGTAGTGCTCTCGGTCGGAAGCTCAAAACCGACGGCCACTTCGACGGCGGCGCCCGGGTTTGCCGGCGTGGTCAGCACGAAATTCGAAGTGCCGAGCGGATTGCCGAGCGGTAGTTCGGTACCGGTGCTCGTGAGCATCAACGGAGTGGACAGCAATACCGTGATGTTGCCGATTCAGTAGGGGCCGAGCGGTTGGTCTGCGCCGGCAAGTCAGGTCCGGACGCTGCTCATGATCAGAGCCACCAGATTCCAGGCCACCAGGACGGCAAACAGGAAATTGATGCGCGACAGCAGTTGGCGCTTGCCCACGCGCCAGCAATAGAATCCGAGTAGCACCGCCAAGAACTTCACTATGAGCAGGCTCTCGATTGGGTTGGATCCCACGCTCAG
Organism: Bryobacterales bacterium; assembly: GCA_963781905.1. Lineage (GTDB taxonomy): Bacteria > Acidobacteriota > Terriglobia > Bryobacterales > Bryobacteraceae > Palsa-89. Next base: position 401,780 of record CAWAHZ010000010.1, on the reverse strand, counting down.
GGCCAACCGCACCAACGGGTTGCCTTCCCGTACGCCATTGACCAAGAATGCAATGGTCGTCAGAAAATCAAGTACTTGCAGGTATGAATACTGCCAGAGGAGCTGACTCAGCGGGCTACGTTCCCTAACGGCGGCGTCAGACTCAGGCATTCGCCTTAAAGTATAGTAGAAACCCCTAGAACAAAAGAGTACTCTCGATCCAGTACGTTGATCAGAGATCAAAACTCTGCCCGCGCCCAGGCGCTATTACTTCCAACCCGTAGCGCTCCCGAATGGCCGTCACGAACGCCCCCTGCTGTTCAGGCTCACCGTGGACCAGGAAAACCTTCTTGAGCCCGCCAGCGATCGGTTTCATCCAAGCGAGCATTTCTTCCCGGTCCGCATGACCGCTCAAGGCGTCCAGCCTTTCCACCTCTGCGCGCAAGGGCATCAGTTCGCCGAAAATCGGCACTTCGCTCCTCTGCTCTTCAATCTTGCGACCGAGCGTGTACTCGGCTTGGTAGCCGGTCAGCAGAATCGTGTTGCGCGGATCGCCGATATTGTTCTTCAGGTGATGCAGCACGCGGCCGCCTTCACACATCCCTGAAGCCGAGATGACCATAAAGGGGCCACGCAGATCGTTCAGCGCTTTCGATTGTTCCACGTCACGCACATACCTGAGCAACTGGAATCCAAATGGATCGCCGCCGTTGGCGAGGAATTTTGCCGCCTCCTGGTCGTAAAGCTCGGGGTGTTTGCGAAAAACCTCGGTGACGTTCACCGCCAGCGGACTATCCACGAAAATCGGAAACTTCGGAATGGCGTTGGCCTGGATCAGTTCGTGCAGCACCAGCACCAGTTGCTGGGTCCGCCCCACGGCGAAGGCCGGCACGATCATTTTCCCGCCTCGCCGATACGTCCGGTTCACGATCTCCGCCACCTTCGCTGCCACCGATTGGATGGGTTCATGCACCCGGTTGCCGTAGGTGCTCTCCATGATCAGGTAGTCGGCCGGGGGCAGCGGCTCGGGATCGCGAATGATGGGCAATCCGGGACGGCCCAAGTCGCCGGTGTAGCCCAGCCGGACCTTTTTCCCGCCCGACCCCAACTCCAGCAGCATGGTTGTGGATCCGAAAATGTGCCCCGCTTCGAACGATTGATAAACCAGACCGGGGCCGACCTGGGTCGGCGTATGCATCGCCACTGGGCGGAATAGCGGAAAGGTGGCTTCGGCGTCTTCCGTGGTATACGACGGCTGGATGAGCCCGTTAACCGCGGCACCCGGCAGATTCAGCGATTTGCGGCGCAAGTTCCGTTTGTTCAAGAATACGGCGTCGTGTTCCTTCAGTGACGCCGAATCCTCCAGCATAGGCTTACACAGATCAGCGGTAGCGGCGCTGGTATAGATTGGCCCGTGAAACCCGTTCTTTACCAGGAGGGGAAGATTGCCGCTGTGATCGATGTGTGCGTGCGAGAGCATCACCGCGGATACGTCTTTGCAAGGGAACGGAAAATTCTGGTTGCGTTCCTCGGCTTCCTTTCTGCGGCCTTGATATTCGCCGCAATCCAGCAGATAGCACTTGTCGTCAACCACCAGTTGGTGCATGGAGCCGGTGACCACTTGGGCCGCGCCCCAGAATGTCAGTTTCATCCTCTCAAGAATACATCCTGGACTCAGGTGAATCCCCGATTGGTAACCGGGAGCCTTACTGATAACTTCAGGTTGGGTACTCAGATTGGATGCTTAAGAGGCTGACCGTTCTCGGGGTGTTCGTGGCCGCGCTCGTCCCATCCGCCTATCTGGCGTGGACGCTGCGCACCATGCCGCACCTGGGCTTCTATCACGACGACAGCATCTACTGGGTCTCAGGACGAAGCCTGGCCATGGGCGATGGATATCGCATTGAGAGCCTGCCGGGCCAGCCGTACCAAACCAAGTATCCGCCGCTCTATCCCGCGCTGCTGGCCGCCATTTGGAAAATCGATCCGCAATTTCCCGCGAATCTACCGCTCGCGACGCTCTTCTCCTGGATGTTATTGCCCCTGTTTTTGGCCGCCCTCTGGTTCCTGCTGCGCGATTACGAATTCAGCCTGCGCGAACGATACGTCTTGCTCCTGATGGCCGCGTTGAGTCCAGTGACGGTGGTGTTCAGCTTTTCCCTGATGCCGGAACTATTGTTCACCGCGCTGCTGCTCGGCTAGCTTGATTCTCGCCGAGCGTGCGATGAAGCCGGATGCCTCGCGCTGGCTGGCGCTGGCCGCCGGCATTTGCGGGGCCCTGGCATACCTGGCGAAATCGATCGCCGCGCCGCTGTTGCTCACGGTCCCTTTGTGCTTCGCGCTGCGCAGGCACTACCAAAAGGCCGGGCTGTTCTTCGCCGCGATGCTACCCGCCGTCATCGGCTGGCAGTGGTGGACGGCGCGGCACCTGGCGCATTCCTGGGACCTGGTCACGTTGTATTACACCAACTACGTCGGCTTCCAACTCTACAACGTTCCCTTACGCGACCTTCCGCTAGTGATCTGGTACAACCTGGATGGTTTCCTGCAAGGGGCAGGGAAGCTGCTGATCTTCGACCTGCCGTATGGCTCAAAGCATTTGGAGCGCGTGGTTGCTATCGCGGCCATTGCCGGATGCGTTCGCCTGAGCATGCGCAAGCGGGCGTTGCAATACCCGCTGGCCGCTCTGGGGATGTCGGCGATTCTGCTGGTCTGGCATTTCCCGCCGGATCAGCGCTTCGTTTTTCCTCTCTATCCACTTCTGCTGATGGGGCTGGCCACCGAGGTTCGCAACATCTGCGCGGCGTTGCGGCTGGCCTGGTCCAAACCAGCGTTGGCGGATCGCGTGGTGGTAGCCGGCTTCGGAAGCCTGCTGGCAGGCTTGGCCGCATTTGCGATTTTCTGCACCGTTTTCGGTTTGTCGCATGTAATCCCAGATCTATTCGCGACTTATAGAACCGATTTCGAAGCGCGTGAGCAAGCCTACCGGTGGATCGAGAGCAATATTCCCCGCGATGCAAATCTGTATGCCTACGAGGACCCGGTGATGTTCCTCTATACCGGGCACAAAGCTTGCCGTCTGCCGATTCCTCCGAAATTCCTGTATCACGGCGACGACAGCGGCATCGACAGACTGATGGGTTCGATGGCCGATTTCGCGCGCGGCCACCAGCTCCAGTATTTGCTGCTTACGCCCGACGATTATTATCGCGACCTGGATGCCAAAGGCACGCACGGTTTGACGGAAGCCATGCAATCGGATGCTTTCCAAAAGCTGTACGGGACCAGCCGCGTGGCAGTCTACAAACTGAATCCCTCCCTCAACGCGACGGCCAGCCTGCGCCCGGGCCTATAGCGTACAATCACAGCAAGTGCCGGTTCGTTTTATTCTCCTTACCGCCGTCATCGCCTTTTCGCTCTTCGCGCAGAAGAAGCCCATCACCATCGACGCGGTGATCCAGCAGACCCATGACAACGAAACGCCCCCAGTGGTGTGGGCGCCGGATGGAAAGCGCTTCGCCTATTTTCAGGGTAGCGAGGTGAAGCTCTATGACATCGCCGCGAAAACGGAGAAGACGCTGCTCGCCCTCGACACTTTGGAAAAGGCCGCAGTCCCAGTGCCGGAACCGCCCCGGTTCGATTGGCAGAACCGCCGCGTCAGCGAAGACAGCCTGGAGTGGACTCATTCGGGCAAGCAGTTGTTGCTCAGCCTGCGCGGCGACCTTTTTATGTTTTCGCTCGACAGCGGCGGATGGCAGCAGCTCACCTCCACGCCCGAAGCTGAACGCGATCCCAAGCTTTCCCCGGATGGCGCGCGAGTGGCTTTTCGGCGCGGACATGATCTCTACACGCTCGAGATTGCTACCCATCAGCTTTCGCGTCTCACCGACGATGGCAGCGCGACATTGCTGAATGGGGAACTCGATTGGGTCTACCCCGAAGAGCTCGATCTGAACACGGCTTACTGGTGGTCGCCCGATTCCAAGCGCATTGCTTATCTGCAATTCGACATTACGCATGAGTTCGTATATCCCCAGGTGTCGCTTACCGGATTGCGCGCCGTGGGCGAGCCGGAGCGTTATCCGCAGGCCGGCACGCCCAACGCGGACGTGCACGTGGGCGTCGTTCCTGCCACCGGAGGCGCCACCCGTTGGATGGACCTGGGCGAGAGCCGCGGCTTTCTGATCTCGCGTGTATATTGGACTCCCGATGCTACGCGCCTGGCCATCGAGCGGCTCAATCGGGTTCAGAACCATCTGGATCTGCTCTTGGCCGATGCGAGCTTTGGAACAGCTCGTGCGATCCTTTCGGAAGCAGATCCTTATTGGATCAACCAAAACGACTTGTTTCATTTCGTTGGCAAAGATGAATTCCTGTGGGGCAGCGAGCGGGATGGTAATTGCCACCTCTATCTTTACTCGCTCGACGGGCAGCAACGGAAGCGCCTCACCGAGGGCGATTGGGAAGTCACCGACGTGGCCGGTGTGGATGAAGTTCATCAAAAGGTTTACTTTGTCTCGACCGAAGCAAGTCCGCTGGATCGAGAGCTTTACTCCGTAAAACTAAATGGAAAAGATCGCACTCGGATCAGCCGTGAATCGGGCACCCACCAGATCTCCATGGGCCCCACCGCTGAATACTATCTGGATACTTTTTCGTCGGTGACCGAACAGTCACGAAGCGAGGTGCATTCGAGCGACGGTGAGAAACTGTCTGTCTTTCGCGCTCCCAAGACCGCGTTTTCCGACGAGTATGCAATGCAACCGGCTGAGACCGTGCAGATCAAAGCGCAGGATGGGAAGTTGCTGTATGGGCGCCTCATCAAGCCGGTGAATTTCCACGCCGGGGAGAAATATCCAGCCGTCGTGATTGTGTACGGCGGCCCTGGCGTGCAAACGGTGACCAATGCGTGGGACGCCTTCGATCTGGAAATGGCCCAGCCGCTGGCAGCGCGCGGCTACGTCATTTGGGTCCTGGATAATCGCGGCTCTTCTGGGCGCGGGCATGCCTTCGAGACCCCACTCTATCGGCGATTTGGCAAAACGGAGTTGGCCGATCAGTTGGAAGGCGTCCGATATCTCATCGCGCAGGGCTTCGTGGATCCGGCGCGCATTGGAATCTACGGATGGAGCTACGGTGGATTCATGACGCTGTATTCGCTGCTGAACGCGCCGGACGTGTTTCGCGCCGGTATCGCGGGCGCGCCGGTAACGAATTGGCGGAACTACGACACCATCTATACCGAGCGCTATTTAGGGCTTCCTTCTGAGAATCCGGAAGGCTACCGCGCCAGTTCACCCGTAGACTACGCAGCGAAACTCAAAGCCAAGCTGCTGATCGTCCACAATATCGAAGATGACAACGTGTTATTCCAGAACACGGTGCAAATGTCGGATGCGCTGGAACAAGCCGGGAAGCTATTCGATATGGTGATCTATACGGGAAAGAGCCACGGCGTCACGGGACCGGCGCGCAAGCAGCTGCTCGAAACGCTGGCTGATTTCTTCGATAAGAACCTAAAGTGAAGTGGGCAAGAACTTGGAATGAAGTGCGGCCGAAGCCGGCTTTTACCGGTGACCGCCGCCGCCCGCGTGTCCGCCACCACCGCCGAATGAGGCTGCATGGCCACCGCTGAACCCGCCGCCCGATCGCGCCGCGCTGGCCGCAAATCCGCTGACAGCTCCCCGGTGGGTGGCGACACTTGCCATACGCGTGCTGCCGGCTAAACCATTCCTAGCGCCGCCATAGGAATATCCGCTGCCGCCATAAGAGGGTGCGTAAACCACCGTTGTTGGGCTGTAGTAGGTGTATCCGAATGGGCTGTAACCGAAGCCCGAATACGGCATATAGGTGTACATTCCGAACATCGGATTAAACGCCCAACCTCCCTGGTATCCTGGGTATGCAGAGCCAGGGTATCCAAAGCCAGATCCCAGTCCATAACCCAGGCCGCCAAAGCCCAAACCGTATCCGCCGCCATAGCCGTAACCGCCGTATCCGCTGCCTGACCCGCCTGCCACCGAAGAGGCCGACGCAACATTGGCCTGCGCCACGTAACTGGCCCGCCGATCGCTCCAGCGATACAACGCGTCCTGGTCCTCAGCTTTGCGGTCGAAATTCTCAGCCATCAACACTCCGCTCAAATTGGTCTGCTTGCCGCCGTGCAGCGTCAGTTGACCCGATGGATCGGTCACCACCGCTTCGCCTTCGAACACCTGAAAGCGTGCCGGTTCCGTATCTACCCGATATAGACCTTGCTTCTGCAGCCGGATGGAGTCCTTCTTGTACACCAGTTCGATTGCATTGTCTTTGGGGATTTCGTTGCTCTCGATGATGGCCGAGCCCGAAAGCACTTCAACGCGCGTGTCCACCAGACGCGTGGACAGCATACGAATGGCGCTGTTTTCGCCCAAGCGCAGAAACACGCCGGGGGTCAGCAGGATTTCCGCGCGGCCGTCTTCGGTACGAAATTCCTGGTTCTCTTTGATGTCCGGAAATTGTCCGAACTTCGGCTCAACCGGCTTGTCCGCGAGGAGGGCGCGACCTTCCACGTACTGGACGACACCCGAATGAGAGGAAATCACGTACTGGGCGCAAGCCGAGCCCGCCACCAGAACGCCCAAAGAACAACCGGCCACCAGGAAGCGCATTGCTAAAGCTCCTTAGAGTAATCCTGCACTTCTTTGTAACGATTGTCAACCCCGGCCGGCGACGAAAACTTCCCGGTTTTGAAGGATGTAGCTCGCAATGGGATCGAATTTGCGCTTCGTCGCCAGGCGCACCATCAGGGACAAAAGAGCCGCCTTGCGAAGGTCGTCCAATTCCAGGCTCAGCAGGCTGCAAACGTGCTTGGCGGTCCGCGCAACGTCGCCTTCGTGCAAGGCCCGCAGAAATGCCTTAATCGAACGCTCCATGCGCGGCGCCAGTTCGGGTTTCTCGGACAGGCCGTCTAGAATCTCCTCAATCTGGCGATTCAGCACAGCGCGGTCCAGCACGCCGGACTCGGTCAGCTTCGAGCCGATTAATTGCCGGCTCCCGCGCTTGGAGCTCTCCACCACCCGCTGCCGCAAAGAATGAAGATTGCTGGTTCGGTTTGCCATGTAGCTCTACCGCCTGAAAACAATTCTCGGGCCGGTTGAAACAATTCTCGCTCAGAATGATTTTAACTTCAAGATGTTAACATCGGGTTGGACCCGTCTTTATGCGCTATCGCCGCGTGTTGATTGTAGCCTTTCTTACCTGCGTTTGCATTCCCGCTCAGAGCGGGGCGCCGAACGCCGCCATTACGCCCGAGGTGCAAACTGCGCTGGATAACATCCGCGCCGCCGATCTCAGTGCCGATCTTTCCTACATTGCTTCCGATGCACTCGCCGGGCGCGACTCGCCATCGCACGGCTTGGATCTTGCGGCCGATTATATCGCGGCCCAGTTCAAGAGCGCGGGGTTGGAGCCGGGCGTCGGCGATAGCTATTTTCAGAACTCGTCCATGCTGGTGGAGGAGCCCAACTTCAGCAATTTCGAGCTGAAGCTTTCCGCCGCGCATAGCCAGTTTTCGGCCACCCAGAAGGACGCAACGCTCAGCTTCCCCGGCGCGCTGGACTTGAAGGAAGAGCCGGTGTTCAAGCTGGACTTGAGCGACGAGGGGTTGGTGCAACATCTCACGGCCCGCCAGGTGGAAGGCAAGGTGGTGATCACCGAGATCGAACCCAGAACGCGCGAGCGGTATCGGTCGGCAAGTCGCGTGCTTCGCGAAGGCAAGCCCGCGCTGCTTATCTTGGTAGATAAGAGAAGCGGAACCTCACCAGGCCGGCCCAGGCGGCGGTTGGTGGATGCGGATGAATCTGCCGCGGAGGCGGCTACCCCGCGAGTAACCATCTCCGGCGAAGCAGCCGCGCGTTTTTATTCAGCCTTAAAGCCGGGCACCATGGCGACCGCCTCGGTACACGTGGCCGCGCCGCATCGCACGCCCGCCACACTCCGCAATGTGATCGGAATCCTGCGCGGCTCAGACCCGGCATTGCGCGACACCTATGTCCTGCTGACCGCGCATTACGATCATCTGGGCGTGCGTGCCGACGGCAGAATCTATAACGGCGCGAACGATGATGGCAGCGGCACGGTCTCTGTCATCGCAGCAGCGCGCGCTCTCGCCAAGCTGCCGCAACACCCGCGCCGCAGCATGGTCTTCATGACCTTTTTTGGTGAAGAGGAAGGTTTGATCGGATCGGAGTATTACGCCCATCATCCGGTATTTCCGCTCGCGAAGACCGTGGCCGATTTGAATCTGGAACAAGTGGGGCGCACCGATTCCACCGTAGGTCCGCAAATATCCAACGCCTCGCTCACCGGGTTCGATTATTCCGATCTCACCGGCTATGTCCAGCGAGCGGGTGAGAGCACGGGGATCAAGGTCTATAAGGACTCGCAAGGCAGCGACCCTTATTTTGCCGCCAGCGATAATTATTCACTCGCCGCAGCGGGCGTGCCCGCCGAGACTTTATGCGTGGCGTTCGATTATGCCGACTATCACGCGGTGGGTGATTCGTGGCAGAAGATCGATTACAACAACATGGCCAAAGTGGATCGCGCGATTGCGTTGGCGATGTTTCTGATGGCCGATAGCGAGCAGCCCGTGCGCTGGAATGAAGCGAATCCGAAGACCGCGCCGTTCGTCAAGGCTTGGAAGAAACTGGACCAGCCACAGCCAGCGCCGAAGGAATAGCTTCTTCCATCGGTTCGGCTTGTATGGGTTCAATGGCGCGGATTCCGTGCTCGGGGATGGCGACGCTAATGCGGCACTGGGCGCCGGGACATCCGGGATTGGATACGTCGATAGCGGTCGGCGTCAATCCGAAAAATGGGGTTTCGCCCTGCGCGGGCGTCTGCCGTGCCAAACAAGACCACGCGACGAATGGCCGCTGGATCGTAGCGATTCAACGCGCCCCATCGCGCGGCGATGCGAGCGCGATCTGCCAGCGTCTGCCGGACAAAGAGCGATTGTCCCAAGGCCCGCCATCCCGAGCAGCAATCCCATAAATGCGCCGAGGATCAGCGCGGATTCCACCAGCGACTGGCCGGCTTGCTTTACGCGCCAGGGTCACTCAACACTCCCGGTCACCGGAAACGTCACCGTCGGCCGCCCATCCAGCTTTACTTTCATGAACAGTGCGTCCACTTCGAAACCGCGGAGGGAAACCGTGCTGGCGTCTGGACTGCTGATCAATTCCACATGCTGCGGGGTCAAGCCGGGAACCAATGGTTTGCTGCCATCGCTTGGAGCGGGGTCGCCGTAGACCACTAGATTGCGCACTGCTTTCGCTACAGATGCCGCGGCGGCGGGATCGACAGCCGTTCCGCGTGGTTGCAATGCCGCGTAGCGTGCGCCGGCCCGTACCGCGGTTACCAGCGTGCCGTAGGCGTAGAACGAGTATCCAATCTCGAAGATGCCGGCGAACATCACCGCCAGCAGGATCATCGATCCCGCGAATTCGATGAGCGCGCTGCCCCGCTGTTTGCTATGGCCGTTCATTGCACCAACCTCACCGTGTTGTCCGTCTTCGATGCCACGCTCGCGGCAGCCACCGTGCTGGAGCTTCCGCGGCTGAAAGATTCTGAGAAAGATGATGGGCGCGGGCTCGGCAGCCACCACGCGCACGAAGCGGACGCCCGGCTGCTCAGGCCGCTCCTGCCATATCTTGTTGTCGGACGAGAAGCTGGTGGTGATGTTGGTGATGGCCTCGGTACCCATGTCCCATCGCATGGCATGCGGCCCATCCGCCAGCCGGCCGGCGCCGTGCGGGCGCGCGCAATGCCGGAGTTGGTTCCGTTCAATTCCAGCGCCGCGCTCAGGGCTGCAGCGTCAGTGAACGATTGCAATTCGGCGCGAATCACGTACATGCGCCCGATATCGATGCCCAGGCCCGCCAACCCGAGCAGCAGGGTCATCGCAATGGAGGTGACGATGAGGACAAAGCCCTTTTCGGAGGTTGGGGGTTGGCCGCTACGCGATCGACAGACTGCCACGATCACATGATCGGCCGGAACAGCAAATTTCCTTAGGCAGGCGACGGATAAGGCTCGGAAGGATAAGGGAAATAGAGCTGGTTGCCGTCCGGGTCCGCGACGATCATAAGCCGATAGCCCCACTCCCCGTCCTGCACGGCCACGCCGCGCCCTTCCAGTTCCGCGCGCAAGGCATTGAGCACGGCGACATCGAGTGAAACGAATATCAGGCCCTTGCCGACCTTATCGGGCCATTGAGAAGAGAGGATGAGCTGGCAGCCCTGACGGTCCACCTGCGCGACGCGCGCTTTCCCCTCCTCCTCATATCGCCACGGTTGCGTGAACCCGAGCTGCTGCACGTAAAACTCGACAGACCTGTCGATGTCCGCTACGAACAATACGGGACGCGCGAACCATTCGTTGCTCATGCGAGCAAGAATAACTCGACGAGTAAGAATAACTCCACAGAGACGCATGGCGCCGAACCCAGCGACCCTCTGAAATTGTTAGCTCACAGAGGATGGGGTGGCGCACGCACTCGTGCGTGCCGTGTTCGCACTCATGCGAACACGTTTTGCTCTGGCCTCGAAGGCGTTCACAGGAGTGTGGCGCTAAAGCGGGAACGCGGCACGCGTGGGCGCGTGCGCCACAATACTCGCCCACCGCTTACGGACGGATTACGGCCTGCGCTGAACCCGATATAGAATCTCCTCATGGTGTTCACCAAGCGGCTGCGCGAGGGAGTGCGCCGCGGAGATATCACGTGCAGCATTCGAATCTGGATGCATCCCCACGTGAAAGTGGGCGGACGTTATCCGATGGAAGAAGGCGAAATTGAGGTGGATTCGATCCAAGCGATCGATTTTGAGGCGATCACGGACCAGCTAATCCGCGAGTCGGGCTTCCCCGACCTGGACACTCTGCTCAAGGTGGCGAAACACGGCCGTGGAGAAAATATCTATTTGGTCCGGTTTCACTACCTGCCGCGAGGCCGGCTGAGGGTCAGTTCGAAGTTGGGGCCGCCGGCTTCCGTCGATGATAGCCGGGCCGGTACTGATAATGGCATACCACGCAGGCGGCGTTGAGCGAGTCATTCAAGGCGCGAATCCCCTCGACATCCTTAGCCTGCGCCGCCTTGTACGCTTTCGCGCCGATGTCGATCAGCATCTTCGATTCCAGGATCCAGTTCTTCTGATCGCGCGCGCGTCCATCCATCATCAGCAGATTCCCGGATTCGGCCAGCGTGAGCGCCTGCGTTCGTAGCGTGGTCCAATCCTGCGCAGTCTTCGGCGTGTCGCGGTCCACATAAAAAATGGCGTCGGAGGTCGGATAGATGACGTCGATCATCAACTGGCGCATGGTGCCCACCGGCTGAAATGTCGTTTGAGGCTGAGCCGGTGCTTGCGCCATGGCGGCCGCCCCAGCGACCAAGAATACTACGAGGACTCGCATTGCGACCTCCCGATCGAAGTGATTCTACCACCTCGCATGCTATAAAATGACGGCCAGCATGCTTCGAGCTTGGATATTTGCGGCGCTGGCGCTGAGCGCGCCCGCGCAAGTGGTGAAGGACTTCGTTCCAGTAACGCAAGAGATGCTTTTGCATCCCAACCCGGACGATTGGTTGATGTATAGCCGCACCTACGATGCGCAGCGCTTCAGTCCACTGAAGCAAGTGGATCGATCGAACGTCGGCCAGCTTCGTATGGCCTGGACGCGCGGCCTGGGGCCGGGAACCAGCGAGACCATTCCGATCGTTCACAACGGCGTGATGTACCTGGTGGAGCCTGGCGCCATCGTGGAAGCGCTGGACGCCACCAATGGCGATCTCATCTGGGAGTACAAACGCAAGGTTCCAGTGGCTGCCGCGAGCACCGCGCGCACCAAAGCGCTGGCCATCTATCAGGACGTGATTCTGTACACCGCGCCCGACGGCTTTGTGGTCGGCCTGGACGCGCGCACCGGCGAGCAACGCTGGCAAACCAGCACCGGCGAGGCTCAGAACACGTCCGGCCCCATCGTGGTGGACGGCAACGTCATCTCCGGCCGAGCCTGCGGGAAGACGCGCGACACCTGTTTCATCGCCGCGCAGGACGCGCTCACCGGAAAAGACATCTGGAAGTTTTACAACGTTCCCGCTCCCGGCGAGCCCGGCTCCGAGAGCTGGGGCAAAGACTTTAAGGACACCAACCGCGCCTCCACCTGGGGACTTCCCGGCACCTACGATCCGGTCCGCAAGACGCTCTACTGGGGCATCGCGAATCCCATGCCCGACACGCGGCTGGAGCGCCATGGCGGCGACCCCGATGGGACGCCACGCACCGCGCCGGCCGATCTTTATAGCAACTCCACCGTCGCTCTCGATCCAGCCACCGGCAAGCTCAAATGGTATTACCAGCACCTGCCCGCCGACGATTGGGACATGGACTACACGCACGAGCGCACGCTGGTCCGAGAGAAATTCAACCCCGATCCCAAGTACGTGAAGTGGTTCAATCCCGACATTCCGCGCGGCGAAGAGCACGACGTCGCGGTGATGGTGGGCGAAGGCGGCGGAGTCTTCGAGATCGACCGTGGCACGGGCCAGTTCCTATGGGCTACGCCATTTCCGTACGATGACCCTCTGTTTCTCATCTCCAACATCGACGGCAAAACCGGCAAGGTCACCATCAATTACGATCTGGTCAACAAGAAGCCGGGCGAAGAGCACATCATCTGTTCGTACAATACGCGCAGCTTTTGGCCCACCGCCTACGATCCCGACACCAATTCGCTGTATGTGCCGTACATCGACAATTGCCTCGACATGGTGTCGTCCACGACCGAGCCGAAACAGCCCGAGCGCCGCAAGCCTGTACCGCGTCCGGGCTCCGATCCAAACGCGCTCACCGCCATCGGCAAGATTAACCTGGAGACCGGTGAGGTTCAGAGGATTAACGTGGGCCGCTCACCTTCGGATGGAGCGGCTCTGGTTACTGCAGGCGGCCTGCTCTTTCAAGGCGATTTGAATCGCCGCTTCCGCGCCTTCGACGCCGCGACGGGGAAGAAGCTTTGGGAATCGATCCTGGGCGGATCCATTTCGGTGAGCACCATCACCTACGCGGTCAATGGAAAACAATACGTCGCGGTGATGACCGGCAATGGCCTGTTGGACGGAGTGCTGCTGGGTGAAACTCCGGAGCTGCATCCGCCGCGCGGGATCAACGGAATCTATGCCTTTGCATTGCCCTAAAGCCCTGCTGCTGGCCGCGCTTGCCGCCGGCTTGGCATGCGCTCAGACCGTCGCTCAGAGCACCGGCACCATCAGCGGAACTGTCAGGGATCGCAGCAAGGCAGCCATCGGCAACGTTGCCATTCAGGCGAAGAATTCGGCCACGGGCGCCACCAGTTCGGTGCACAGCGATTCCAAGGGGAACTACGCGCTGGCCGGTCTGCCGGCGGGAGCTTATCAGCTGTTCGCCGCAGGGCCGGGGTTGGCGCCCTTCGTACAACCCAGCGTCAACGTCGAAGCAGGCCAGACCATGCACCTCGACATTCGCTTGGACGACTTGCAATTGAACACCTTGGGTGAGGATCGTGCTTATTACGCCGCGCTGGCCGGCTCGCATGACGTGCCTCGCGGTCCCACGCCTCGCATGCCGGACGGCAAGCCGGACCTTTCCGGCGTCTGGCTCCCTTCATTCCCCACCGATTTCGGAAATGCAGAGCCGCTGGCATGGGCTGCCGCGCTCATGAAGGAACGGCAAGTGAACGGCGGCAAAGATATTCCGTCGTCGCGCTGCTTGCCGCTGGGCGTGGTGATGTCCACTTTCCTCTTCCCTTACGAGTTCGTCCAGACTTCGAAGCTGCTGGTGATGCTGTATGAGGGCGAATTTCCGCGCCAGATTTTTCTGGATGGCCGCGCGCATCCCAAGGATCTGAATCCCTCATGGCTCGGTCACTCGATCGGCCACTGGGATCAGGACACCTTGGTGATCGATACAGTTGGATTCAACGGAAAGGCCTGGCTCAACTTTGACGGCCATCCGGCTTCCGAGCAACTGCATGTTGTCGAGCGCTATCGCCGGCCGGACTTAGGACATCTGCAGTACGAGATCACGATCGACGATCCTGGCGCTTACTCGAAGCCTTGGACCATTAAGAAGGCTTCCGATCTCTCCCGCGACGACACGCTCATGGAGTACATCTGCAACGAGAACGAACGCGACCGCAGCCATATGGCCGGCAACTAATCTGTCGCCAGTATCCGGCGATGGATTTCATCGGGAGATAAGCCGGCCGCCATGCCACTGCGATATTTCTCGCGCAAGCCATCGCGGATCGCGTCGTATTTCAGCCAGGTCTTCACCGTCTGTTCAGTTCGCTGGACGGTTCCATCGATCTGCAGAACGAGCATTTCGGTTTGGTCGGTGCGGAAATCGCCGTCCACTTCGCCCTTCTTGCCGCACACCAGGATGGTCTGGGCCGGCTCGAAGCCGCGCGTGGAATGGTTCAGCGTGATGTAAGAATCACCCAGGTCGATTTCGCGATAGAAGCTGCGGACCAGCAGCGTGCTTCCATCCTCGCGCGGGTACTCGACCGCCGTCTCCAGTTCGTAGCCGTTCGGAATATCGCGGCTGGCCAAATTCAAAATGTGCGGCAAAGCCGTTTGATTCATTCGTGCCTCCAAAGCCGAGCGCAGCAAATCAAAAATATCGCGCCACTTGAGATTCGCGTCTTCGAGCAACGCGTCGAATTCCACGCCGTAGCGCGCCCGCCACTCGCGCGGATAGAGACCAGCCAGCCGGCGCGCGAGACTCTTCATGCGTGTTTCAGCCTTCTCAATCCAGTTCGAACAATCTGATTTAAACCGGACAGTTGTTCTTCCAGATATTCGCGGCCGACAGGCGTGAGCGCGTAAGGCTGACGCCGGTCATCGGCGGATTTCAACGGCCGGATCCAGCCGCGCTCTTCGAGCCGTGTGATGGCGCCATAGAGCGTCCCAGGGCCCAGCCGCACGCCGGCGAAGCGCTGGATATCTTCCAGCATGGCGTAGCCGTGTTTATTGCCGTCCGCTAAGCTTGCTAGGACCAGCAGTGTCGGGTCAGACATTCCGACCTAGAGCCTCGGGCTATTACGCGTCACGTAGTATCGTGCCACGTAATAGCGACCGCGTCAAGAGGAATTCCAGAACTGCATCGGTCTGATTGGGGATGAAATGTCGAGCGTCCGGGACGATGGGCAGCTTCACCATGCGCGGGCGGAAATTCTTGTGAATCAGCGAGAAGAACTCCGGGAAGTATTGGACGGCAGGGGATCGATTGGCCGGTGCGCGTCCCAGCACCAATTCCGCCGCTTTGCGCCTGCCCCAGGCACCCAACATTCGTAGTCCAAGCGTTTTGAACACAATGCTGATTTTCTGCCGCCCAACTCCTCCGGGGCACAGCACTGCCAGGCTTTCCACCCGGGCTGGCCTTCTCGTCGCATAATCCAACGTCAGCCATCCGCCCAGGGACACTCCCACCAGCGAGGCGCGGGCGAGCGCCAACGCCTGCAGCACATCGTCCAGCCAAAGCGCATGGGCTTCGGACGACAACGGCGGACGCGACCGCGCGCTCAAGCCCGCGTCGCCAATGATGTCGACGGCGTACACCCGAAAGTGCTTCGCCCAGGCCGCGATGTCGCCCATCCACATCGCGGAATTGGCCATGCTGCCATGCAGCAGCAACAACGCTGGAGCGTTTTCATCGCCCGATGCCACGAGGAACGTTTCTCCCGCGCGCGTCGGCACGCGTAGCTGCTGGTTCGGTACCGGCCAATGTTTCAGCAGCTCGAAGTAACGTTCCCGAACCGCTCGCTCGCCTTCGGCGGATTTGTAGACGCTCGTCATCCCTGCTATCGCTCGCTCTCCAGAATGGCGCCGATCAATTCCAGGTAAGAGGCGTTCTTCCGCATGTCGCCGACCAGAATGATTTTCAAGCGCGCGCGCTCGGCGTTATAGATAGTTTCGACGCGGATACCGCTGGCTACGCTCATGAGCGCTACCGTAAGGCGATTCGCCATCTCAGGGCTTATGGCATCGATCTCCACGATGCTCGATACCTCGACGTGTCGCTCCCGCCGCACTGGCTCTGAGGGCGGCTCTGCACGCCCAGTCATGGCCTCCAGATCCAGGCGCGCGATCCGATACTGCTTGCCGATCCGGACGGCCTTCAGACGCCCTTCCCGCACGTAGGTTCGGACGGTCTTCACGTGCAGGCCGAGGCGCTCAGCCACTTGCTCGACGGAATACAGCTCCTGCGCTGGTGACATAAACAGACCATAACATAGATCCGGTTAGGGATCAATAGGGATAAATAGAGAACAATAGGGAAGGTTAGGGACGTTTGATCTTGAGCCGCCGCATCCGGCTGCGCAGGGTGCTGGGGTTCATCTGGAGGATGGCCGCCGCGCCTTTGGGCCCCTCGATCACCCAACCGGTGGATGCCAGCACGCTCTCGATATGCTTCCGCTCGGTGGCTTGCAAACTGCGCGAGTGGTTTACAGGATGCCCATTCGTTTCCGTCACCAGGAGCGGCATGTCCAGGGTATCGCCCGGACATAGAACAATCGCCCGAGCCAGAAAATTCTCCAGCTCGCGGACATTCCCCGGCCAATCGTACGCCACCATCTCCAGCATCATGCCTTCGGAGATGCGTTCCACTCGCCGGCCGAACTGCCGCGACAGGCGCCGCACGAAGTGCGCAGCCAGCAGCGGGATGTCGTCGCGGCGCTCGCGCAACGCCGGCACTTCGACCGGCACCACCAGCAGCCGATAGTAGAGGTCCATCCGGAAGCGGCCTTCCCGCACCAGCTCGGCGAGGTTTCGATTGCTCGCCGCGAGCAGCCGGACATCTACTTTCACCGTACGGTTTGATCCAACGGCTTCAAACTCGTGCTCCTGCAGAACTCGCAGCAGTTTGGCCTGGGTTTCGAGCGGCAGCTCCGTCACCTCATCCAGGAACAGTGTGCCTCCATCGGCGTATTCGAATCGGCCGATGCGCCGGTCGGTTGCGCCGGTGAACGCTCCTTTCACATGTCCGAAGAGTTCGCTTTCGACTAAGCCCGCCGAAATGGCCGCGCAATTCACCTTCACCAGCGGCCGGTTGCTTCTCGGACTCAGCTCGTGAATCGCACGAGCCACCAATTCCTTTCCGGTTCCCGTTTCTCCGGAGATCAACACCGTGGCCGAGGTGGACGCCACCAAGTGAATGCGCTCGGTGAGTTCGCGAAACTTAGGCGTCGCGCCCACCATCTCGCCCAGGTTGTGCTCCGAACGTATTTCATCCAGAAGATAAGCGTTATCCTGCTCCAAGCGCGCTTGCAACGCCGTCAGCTGCTGCAAGTGGCCCTTCAGCTCTTCGTTCAGGCGCAGCACTTCGGCTTCGGCCTCTTTGAGAGCGGTGATGTCGCGCGCCGTGGTCCAAACCGAGTGCAGCATCCCATTTTGGATTACGCCAGTGCGAGACATCAGGAGATAACGGTCATGAAACTTTCGCTCCACTTGGGAGGACTCCCAGTTGCTGCGGATACCGGCGCGCAAGCGCGAGCCAAATTCAGGATCCGAGCGTGAGCTGATCACTTCCAGTCGCGCTCCGATCAGATCCTCGGCTTTGGCGAAGCCGAAAATGCGGGCAGCTTGATCGTTGCAGTCCGCTACATAGGTGTATTTGAAAAAATGCTCGAGCTGCTCGGCTTCCGGCAGATCCATCGAAAGCGGCTGCTCCAGCTTGCACCACATCACGCCTTCGTTGGCGTGCTCGACGAAGGTACGAAAGCGCTCTTCGCCGTGCGCCAGCGCGTCTTCGTAGTTCTTCCGCTCCAGCTCGGATCCCGCGCGCGCCGCGAAAATCTTCAGCAGCGCTTCAGCCAGCTTGGGGTTAGCCAGCGGCCTTTGAGTGACGGCGCAGATCAGGCCCAGGCTGCGCCCGCTCGAATCCACCAAAGGCGCCGCAACGTATCCGTCAGCGCCTATCTTCACCAGGTGTTCATCCTGAGGAAAGAGCCGCTGGACGCCGCTCGGATAGGAACAGACGTGCTGTTCCAGGACGTGGGCGCACGGGGTGCCGGCGAGATCGTATTCGAAGTCCAGCGTTTCGCCCGTCGGAGCGTGCGCGGCCAGCGTCGCGATTCGTTTGCCGTCCGGCTGCAACACCGCTACCAACACGTAGTCGGCGTCCAGAGCGCGCGCCAGATGCCGCACCAGCGAACGGAAAAAGGCCTCGCCCGTTTCGCCGAACACAACTTTCGCGATCTCGAAGACCAGATGCTCAAGATTTCGGTCTGTTTCAATCGAGGGGCTCATAGCCCTCCGGAGGCGTGGCGTTGGGGAAACTTGGCCTAATTGTAGACGAGCTAGCGGCCACATGCAACGAGGCCTGGCATTATGTATGGAATTAGGCTTCGCATGGACCAGGTTTTGGCATCCCGGTCCAGCCGGTCCAACGCGAAAGGACGTAGCGCATTTTGTCGAACAGAAAAGGCTTTGGCACCACATCGTTCATGCCGCCCTTTAAACATTCTTCGTGCGCTCTCCCCGAAGTGGTTCCAACGATGGGCGTGGCCTGCCCTCCCGGCATGGTACGGATACGCGCGGTGGCTTCGATGCCATTCATGAGCGGCATCTGCCAGTCCATCAGGATGAGATCATAGTCGCGATCACGAAAATGATCCACGGCTTCGGTTCCATTGGTCGCCACGTCGACCAGGCAGCCGAGCTGCTCCAGCATCATGCGTGCCGCCTTTGCGTTGACTTCGTCGTCTTCCGCCACCAGCACGCGAATCTTCTTAGAGGACATGAATCTCCATGCAACATGAAGGTGCAAATGGAGTTCCATTTCTAAGTCACTGAACTGTAATAATCCCGCGAACGAAGCCGCGCGATGTCGTGGCTTGATCTCGTGGGTTCCGCGTTAATGAACGGGGGGCATACCCAACGGAATCAGACTCAAGGGCCGACCTGGCAGCCCAGGCCCAGCGCCGCTTGCTGGACGCGTTGGACGTCAGTGGCGTTGCAAACACCATCGCCGTTCAAGTCGCCCGCGCCGCACGCGCGCAGTCCGAGCGCGGCATCGATCTCCAACTGAACGTCGAGGACATTGATGACGCCGTCGTCATTCAAATCGCACGTCGCGGCCTGGCCAGAATTCGCGTTCACCATCATGGGAGAAACATCCACCACTTCGAAGTCCGCTCCGGTGATCTGATCCAGGTTGTGAAGATCGCTATCGTTCCAGCGCGAGTCTGGAACGCCCGAAATGTACCAGGCGCTGCCATTGTCGGCGATCATCATTCCGTATTTTTTCAGCGCCGTCAAAATGATCTGATTCTGCGCCGAAAAGCTCGAAATGTTGTAACTCGCTTTGAGACGAAAGCGAACCCCCATGGGCGGGTACTCGGCACTCGTCAGGCTGGACGCGAAGTGCCGTGCGGGCCACACATATGCGTCCTGGGTCTGAGGCACCGTAAGGCGGATGGCGTGCGTAATTACTCCGGCCAGCACTTCGTCGTACTTCATCAGTCCGGGAAAAACCGCTAGACCGGCGGCATCCGCCGAAGTCCATCCCGCCGTACGCAGCGCGTTCGAAGTCAAATCGAAAATGGCTCCCGAACCCGCCTCCCAACTGGCCGTCTGCGGATAGGCCGACCACATTTCGTACAGAATGCAATTGGTGGTATCGACTGAGATGACGTGCCTGTCTCCCGTGCTGGCGCTGCCGCCTTCGATGGGCGCGGTCAACGGAATGCCGTAGGGCCCGGGATCGCTTTCACTCTGATAGGTGAAGGTGGCCGGATACAGGGTTTGCGTGCCCGGCACCGTCACGTAGGGGATGCCGTTCGGCTCGCCGTCATAAACGGTCCCGAAGTCGGGGTGCAATGTGACGCTCTGTCCGATGGTGTTGACGTAAGTGGCTGAGTTGGGCGAGACGGGCAATTGATCCACCGGCATGTTCCAAATGTTGTTCGCCGGGAACACCAGGCAAGAGCCGATGGTTGGCGATTGCGCCCAGGCAGCTCCGGCTAGAATAAATCCAGCGAAAACGCCCCCGGCCAGTATCACCCGCACTGGCTTCCTCGTAGTCACCGCCCCAGTTTAGTTCCCCAGTACCGGCGAAACACCTGAGCAAACAACTGACCCGCTATGGTTTTTCGTCTTACTTATTGTCCGGCCTTATTGTCCGACAGCCGCGCGCCGTTCGATCACCGGCAGCACCCGCCCTACGGACCCGCTCGGTGTATTCACGCCCAGCAGTGCGGCCAGCGTGGGCGCGATATCGGCAGTGCGGACGTTTTCGTCGTAACGCCCCGGGCGAATTCCGCGCCCCAGCAGAATCATGGGCACGTGAGTGTCGTAGCTGAAGGGCGTCCCATGCGAAGTGCCTTCCTTGGATGCCAGCCAGTACGGTTTTTGAACGATGAACAAATCGGCTGCCCGGCCGCGATAGTATCCACGCTCGATCAGCGTTCCAATCGGATCGCCCGCCAGATTCTCATGCTCCAGTTGCACACCAGTATAAACGCGGAAAATATACGGCAGCTTTCTCACCGCTTCCGCCGCGGTCTCTTCGGCCTCGGCCAACACCGCGTGCTTTTGACGCAGCAGATCGTGATCCAGATACGGCGCCAGTTCGGCACTGCCGAGAATCCATTTACCCGGCCCATATTTCTCGGTGAGTGCGCCCTCGATGGTTTGATTCACCTGATCGCGAGAAAATCGCCCAGCCGGGATTCCACGCTTCGTCAATTCCTCGGGCTTCGGCGCCACTCCATGATCGGAGCTGAATACCACGACGAAGTTACCGGCGCCTGCCGCCGCCTCCACCGCGCGGAGCAATTTCCCCAGGACGCGGTCCGTCTGAATGCACATGTCGCGCACTTCGGGCGCATCCGGCCCCACTTGATGCCCCAACAGATCGTTACTCGAAAAGCTCACGGTCAGCACATCCGTCCCCGAGTGCCGTCCCAGCCCTTCTTCCTGGATGGCCTTTTCGGCGAATGCCTCCAGCATTTCGTTCCCGTAGGGCGTGGCGATCATCGCTTCGTAATAAGGTTTCCCTAGCACCGGCGGAAGCGTCCGAAATGGTGCGGCGCTCGCTGCTTCGCCGCCCGGTATCCACTTCGCCGACGCGTATTTGCCGGCTGCGTCGCTCTTGTTGAACGCCTGCACCCACGCCGGCAGCTCCTGCATGTAATACGTGCTGCTGACGAATTGTCCTGATTCGTGTTCGAACCAGTAAGCCGCGTTGGCCGCATGCCCGGAAGGCAAAATGGCCGCGCGATCCTTCAGCGAAATTCCGACCACCTTGGTGTCCGCCGCGCCCGTGGCCTTGATCTCATCGCCCAGCGTGCTCGCGACCAAACGCCTGGGTGACGATCCTGAGCCTCCGCTGCCGCCCAGAAGCTTTGTGCCATCGTCGGACACGCTGGTCACCATCCTGCCGCTCTCGCGGTCGAACCAGTCGTTGCCGACGATGCCGTCAATGGCCGGAATGGACCCCGTCATGAATGCAGCGTGGCCGACTGCGGTTACGGTGGGAAAATGCGCCTCATGAGCGTCGGTGAAGAATGCGCCGGTATCGTGGAGTTTGCGTAACCCGTCTTGATACGACGCGTCGAAGCGCGTCATATAGTCATACCGGAATTGATCCACAATAATCGCGACCACCAACTTGGGATGGGGGTTTGGCGGGTTGGCTTGCGCAGATAGGTGCAGAGACGCAGCGGCAAGAATGACCGCAAGTACGCAAAGCCGGCGTCGATTGGATCTCATAAACGGCATCCCTCGATCATGGCAAAAGAGCAACGGCTCTGGTGAAACCCGCTGAGCCTCCGCGGATCTTGAAGGGGAAGCAAGACACCGTGAAGCCGAAGGGAGGAAGCTTTTCAAGATTGGCGAGCTTCTCTAGCTGACAGTAAGCTTGTTCGCGGCCAGCCTTGTGGCCTTCCCATATGATGGCGGGGGCGTGGTCCCGCGCGAATCGTTCTCTGGTAAACGAGAACGGCACATCCCAACTCCATCCATCAGTACCCACGACGCGGACGCCCTGACGCAGCAGCCAGAGCGTAGCTTCGCGGCCGAATCCGCATCCCGAGTGAATGTACTGAGGCGTTCCGTAGGCCGCTCCGGCGGACGTATTCATCAGCACAATCTCAAAGGGCTGCAAAGAGTGTCCGATCCGTTTCAGCTCTTCCGCTATTTCCACAGAGGAGACGACATGCCCGTGCGGTTTATCGCGAAAATCTAATTTCACGCCTGGCTGGAAGCACCAATCCAGCGGTATTTCGTCGATGGTCCACGCCCGTTCGCCGCCGTTCATGGTGGAAGCGTAGTGCCAGGGAGCATCCATATGAGTGCCGTTGTGAGTGGTCAGTTGCAAGTGCTCCAGGCCCCAAGCCTCGCCGCCGGGAAGCTGATCTCCACGCAATCCTGGAAACATGGCCAGCATCTCCGGAAGACCCTGCGTGTGATTTATGTATTCGATCCTGGGGCCGAGGCCGGGTGGATCCGCGGGAATATCGTTTTCTAAATAGTTGGAAAGATCGATGATCATGCCCGGACACCTGGTTTCAACTCAACCATCAGGACGCCTCCCAGAATCAGAGCTGCCCCGAGCGCGGCGCGGCCGGAAAGCAACTCGCCAGCGACGAGATAGGACGTCATCCAGGCAAATACCGGTTCCAGCGTGAAGAACAAAGCAGTGCGCGTGGGGCTACTCCAGCGCTGCGCCCAGGTCTGGATGGTAAATCCGAGCGCGGTAGCCAGAATACTGGTGACGGCGAGCGCACCGATCAACGGAAGGCTCCAATGGATGCGCACCGCCTCAGCCCACCAGAACGTAGCGGCGCCCACTGCCGCGCCGGTAGCGATTTGCGTGACGATGAAGACGCCCATATTCACTTCAGCGGCGAAACGTCCAGTCACCAGAATGTGAAACGCGTACGCAACCGCGCAGGCCGATACAATCAGATCGCCCGTGCCGATCTGGAAACGGTCGCTCGGGATGGTCATCAGCGCCATGCCGATGAACGCCGTGGCCACGCCTAGCGCTTCCATCAACTGCGGCGCTCTGCGGTAGACTACGCTGCTCAGCACTGCCACCATGGGAGTGGTGAACCCAGTCAAAAATGCAGCTTTCGACGCAGTCGTGTAGCGCAATCCAACGGTTTGAAAAACATAACCGCCGAACAGGCATAGGCCCGCGAGCACGCCTGCCCGCACGCTGTTTCGTAGGTTGCCCGCTCGAAAATCCTTGCGAAAGACAATGGCCAACACGCCGGCCGCGGTGCCGAATCGAATGGTGAGGAACAGTAGGGTGGAAGCGTCGGCGAGGGCGCGCTTCACCATGACGAAGGTCGCGCCCCAGATCAGGGTCATGACCACCAGGCTGCCATCCACCAGCCAGCCGGCGGGACGGCGGGCGCCTGTCATTCTGCTCCAACAGCCCGGGCTGCTCCATTCATGCGGGCAGGTCGCGGAGCAGTAATGACAAAGTCAGAAGGATACGTTTGAGACCCAGTTCGCGCCCATCGGGATGGAACCACTCCTGGGGCGTGTGCGCGCCGCCGCCGTGGCCGCCCGCGCCGATCGAAATGGCGGGCAGACCCATCGACAAGGGAACATTGGCGTCGGTAGAGGCGCAGTCAAGATGCGACCGAATGCCGAGGTGCGTGTCCACGGCGCGTATGACCTGAAGAATTTGTGCGTCGTCGCGCAGCTTACCACCGGGCCGCGATCCGATTTCCTTGATCTTGGCCGTCACCTTCGCGCCCGTGGCACGCTCATTCTCCGTTTCGAGCGCGCGCTCCACCGTATTGGTGAGCAGCGCGGCAATTTCATCCAGCTTAGCGGGACTTTCCGAGCGAATGTCCACTTTCGTTCGTGCGTGGGTGGGGATGGAGTTGATGCTCGATCCGCCTTCGATGATCCCGAAGTTGTACGACGATCGCGGACTGCCGTTGATGGGCAAGCGCTGCTCGGTGAACGTGGCGATGGCGCGCGCCAAGGCATGGATCGGATTGGCGAAGCCATAATCGCTCCAACTGTGGCCGCCCGGTCCGCTAATGGTGACGTCGAAGCGGCGGCTGGCCAGAGCTTGCGACGTGACGTGATCGATATTCGGACCATCCAGTATCAGGAACGACGCTATGCGGCTTCCGGTACTCGATTGCCGGCAGAGATAGCGCATGCCGCTCAAATTGCCCTCGCCCTCCTCGCCTACGTTAGCGATGAAAACCAGGTTACGAAAGTCATCGGCGAGATCCGGGAACGAGCTGATCACGCGCGCGATGGCGAGCAGCGCCGTCAGTCCCGCGCCATTATCGGCAGTGCCCGGCCCATGCAACCGGCCATCGGGCGCGACGTAAACCTCTTCGTCTTTGCGCGGCGCGAGCACCGTATCGAGATGCGCGGTGAGTGCGACGTAAGGGCCAGTGCGATTTTCGCGCGGGTGCGCGATCACGTTGCCGCCGCGATCGATGCGCGCCACACATCCCAGCGCGCGAAACTGCGCCAGCATCCACTCGGCGCGGCGCTGCTCGAAGAAGGTAGAGGCTGCGATACGGCAAAGCTGCAGATGCTGCTCGTTGATCCATTGCTTCTGCCGGACGAACCATTGCAGCGCGTCGCGCAAGGGCGCGGCGTCGGCCAAATCCCCCGCGATTTTCGATAGCGGCGGATCGGGCGGAAGCGCAATAGTCTTAATCGAAGCGGCCAAATGCCAGTTTAGCGTGCTGGGGGACGGGATTAGGGATTGGGGATTAGGGATTGGGCCCCAACCCCGGCTCCCTCACTTGACCATCTCCAACCACTTGAGTTCTTCACGCACCTTGATCTTGCCGTGCCAGGGGTTCTTGTCCAGCTCATGGCCTTCGCCTGGAAAGATCAGAAGCTTGGAGGGAACACCCTGGGTGTGCAGCGCGCGCTCCAGCAGATAGGCTTCGCCCACGTATACTCGAATGTCATCGGCTCCGGCGACGATGTGCGTGGGAGTTTTCACTTTATCGATTTGCCATATCGCGGACTCATCGTTGTAGTTTTGTTTTGCCATCCAGGGAAGGCCGCCCAGAAAATACGCGTCGTCGTACGTGGTGTCGTCATTGCCCCAATTGGCGACGTGTTCCACCGCACCCGCGCCGGTGACCGCGGCTTTGAAGCGCGTAGTTTGCGTGATCAGCCAGTTGGTCAAATAGCCGCCGTAGCTGTAACCGCCCACCGCGAGACGATCCGCGTCGGCAATGCCATCCTTCACCAGAGCGTCAACGCCTTCCAGGATGTCGCGTCCTGGGCGGGAAACAATCTTGGTGATGATTCCGAGAGCGAATTTGTCGCCATAGCCGATTGACCCGCGATAGTTGGGCTCGAAGACCAGCCAGCCTTGGGTGGCTGCCAGGGCTCCCCAGCGATACCAGTCCGCGCCAAATTGGTTGCCGTCGGCATCTTCGGGTCCGCCGTGAATCAGGGTAAGCATCTTCAGATGTTTGGCGCCAAATTGTCCGGGTGGGTATCCGGGTGGATAAATGAGCATGCCCTCCGCGGTGACTCCATCATCGGTGGTCCAGCGGTATGGCTTGCCTTGCGGGACGGCGCGCTCAGAGAAGTATTGGTTGAACGCGGTGATGCGGCGGGCGTGTGTAAGATCATTGGCGTCGTTCGCGAGCCATACTTCGAGCGGCTCCTCGACCGATGAATGGACGAATGCCAGGCGCGGGGAATGCGCGGCAGTGGAGAGCTTGTCGTAGGTACCTGGCGATCCGGCGCGCGGAACAAAATCGCTCGCGGGCTTTTCCGAAGTATATAGCTGCACTTCGGTTCCCAACCTACCCTCGGCTGCCAGCGCGCCCGACGGCAGCACCGAGAAGCCGGCGATTGCGCCCTGAAAATCCGGAGCCCAGCGAACCAACGCCCCAGCGCCAGCGTCGCTCTGCGCATCTACCCAATACACTCGCGACTGAGCGTCCTGATATTTTCCCTCCACCGAACCATTGAGAAAGGAGAAGAAGATATGCCGGCTATCGGGCGACCAATGCAATACATCGAAGACCGCCTCACGTTGCAGGAGCTTGCGTGGTTCGCCACCCGCGGTATCGATCAGATAGATTCCATACGCGTCCAGCGATTCCCAGCGCTGGGTCCGGGAATCGGTGAGCATTGCGATGCGCTTCCCATCGGGCGATGCCTCGAGTTGTTTGACGCGCCAAGGTGTCGCTGCAAGCTGTTTGGCGCGCGTGGAAAGGTCGCAGGACTTGGCGGGCTTTTCGGTGATGCAGCCTTGCGCCTCAGAAATTTCGATGCCTTGAATGACATCGCCATGTTCGGATTCGCGAAACTCAACCACATCCTTCCAATCCTTTTTGTAAGCTTCCTGCTGATCCTTGGTCCACTGGCGCGTTGCGAAATAAATCCGGCGGGAATCCGCGGCCCAAGCGAAAGCATGCACCTCTTCGTCGCTTTGGGTGACGGGAAACGGCTCACCACCATTCACTGAAATGACATACACCTGGGCCGGTTTGTCGGATTTTGCGTCGTCTGAGGATTCAGACGGTTCGCTGCGATCGGAGAGAAATGCGATCCAGCGGCCGTCGGGTGAAAATTCGGGACTACGGTCATGCCCGGATTGGGTGAGTTGCGTGAGCGAGCCGGAGCCGCCAGGTTCTTCGCGATCGAGCCACAGGTCGCTACGGAAGCGATTCCCGGCCCAATCTGCGCGCGTGGTTTCAATCACAACAGCACGGCCGTCGGGCGCCAGGCGCACATTTGGAATGTCCACGGAATTGAAAAACTCGTCGAGAGTGAGCGGTGGTTTGGCGGAAGGCGTTTGCGCCACAGCGGCGGCACAAAACAGAATCAGGATCAGGGCGCGTTGCAGCTCAAAACGCATGGACACGATCTTAACAAACGACCTGATAACCTGAATCTTACATGTCTGATCACAAGCTTCAGTTGATTCCGCTCGGCGGCTTGGGCGAATTCGGTATGAATTGCATGGCCATCCGCTACGGAGACGACATCATCGTCATCGACGCCGGCATGATGTTTCCCGATGCGGAGCTGCTGGGCGTGGATATTGTCACGCCCGATTTCGCCTATCTGGAACAGAATCGCGAGAAGGTCCTGGGGCTGATCCTTACGCATGGCCACGAAGATCACATTGGCGCGGTCCCTTTTCTGCTCAGCGAAATCAACATGCCGGTGTACAGCGCGGCCTTTACGCTGAATATGGTGGAGCGGCGCCTGGACGAACACGGGATGCTGGGCGACGCCAAACTTCACAGAGTGAAGCCGGGATCGCGGATCCAGCTCGGCGCGTTCTCCATCGAGTTCATCCACGTCACGCACTCCATCGTCAGCTCCATGGCGCTCGCCATCACCACGCCGCTGGGAGTAATCGTCCACACGGGCGATTTCAAGGTGGATCCCACACCCACCGACAACGAGCCCTTCGATCTGCACACCTTCGCCGAATATGGCAAACGCGGCGTGCTGCTGTTGATGTCCGATTCCACCAACGTCGACCGGCCGGGTTATACCGAGAGCGAGCGCGCCGTGCGTCCGCGCCTGGACGAAATCTTCTATCGTGCCGAGCGGCGGCTGGTGATCTCCTGCTTCAGTTCGTCCATTCACCGGCTGCAGCAGATTCTGGATGTGGCCGCCGAGTATGGCCGCAAGGTTGCATTCCTCGGACGCAGCATGAACAACGTCACCGAGATCGCGCATTCGCTCGGATTGCTGAGCTTGCCCGATGGCATTCTGCTGCGCCCGCAAGACATCATGCAGGCCGATCCAAGCAAAGTGGTGGTGGTGGCGTCCGGCACGCAGGGCGAACCCATGTCGGCGCTTTCGCGCATCGCCGTGGACAATCACAAGAATCTGTCGGTGGAGCGTGGCGACACAGTGGTGCTGAGCGCGCGGATCATTCCTGGTAATGAAAAAGGGATTTATCGGATGATCAACCACTTCGCCAAGCGGGGCGCCGAGGTGATCTACGGAAGCATGAATCCGCCGGTGCATGTGTCGGGTCATGCCAGCGTGGAAGAGCTGCGCCTGGTATTGAATCTGCTTCGGCCGCGATATTTTTTACCCATCCATGGCGAGTACCGACAGCTGGCTAAGCACGCCGCTCTGGCTTCGCATCTGCGAGGGGCGGGCCTGGAGGACACGTTCACGCTCGAGACTGGCGAGACACTCGAGATCGATCGCGCGGGGGCGCGCCGCGGCGAAAAGGTGCAGGTGGGACGCGTGTGCATCGATTCGGGCACCATCGACGAAGTGGTGGAAGACATCGTGATTCGCGACCGCCGTCATCTTTCTGAAGACGGCTTCGTGCTGCCCATCATCGCGATCAGCAAGAACTCGGGAAGGAACGAAACGCTGCCCGAGATCGTAAGCCGTGGCTTCATGTCGTTTGAAGATGGCTCCGAGTTATTGCAGAAAGCCAGACAGGTGGTGGCGCGGACACTCGAAACGTCCAGCGAGGAAGAGCGTACCGATTGGGGCGTGATGCAGGAGAAGATCCGGGCAGACCTCAAACGGTTCCTAAGTAAAGAGACCTCACGGCGTCCATTAATTATGCCGGTGATTCTAGAGGTCTGAGCAAGAAGACAGAAGACAGAATTCAGAATTCAGAATTCAGAAGACAGAAGACGGAAGACAGAAGACGGAATTCAGAAGACGGAAGACGGAAGACAGAAGCAGGAATACAGGGAATACAGGGAATACGAGGAATGCCGGGGTGCATGCTCGAGGATGCGTCGGGGTTTCGGGGTGAGGCGGCGCGAGTTTTAACGCCGGCGTCCGAAGCAGAGCTGATCGAGATCTTCGCGGAGCGAGTCCCCATAACCATTGTTGGAGCGCGCACCGGCTTGACCGGCGGCTGCGTACCGCAAGGCGGTTGGGCGGTCTCGCTCGAAAAATTCCGGCGTCTCGAAGTCTGCCCTGGGCGCGCCATTGCCGGTCCAGGCGTCTCGCTGGATGAGCTGCAAACCGCGGCGGCGCGCACCGGCCAGTTCTACGCACCCGATCCCACCGAGCGCACCGCAAGCATCGGAGGAACCATCGCCACCAACGCCAGCGGATCGCGCAGCTTTCGTTATGGGGCTACCCGACGGCACATTCTTCGGCTGCGCGTCGCGCTCACGACGGGAAGGGTGCTCGATGTGCGCCGGGGCGACCAAGTGGATTTCGAGGTGCCCGAGCTCCCACTGCCGCACACCACCAAGAACACTGCCGGATATCCGCTGGCTCCGGGGATGGATTGGATTGATCTGATCGCGGGTAGCGAAGGCACGCTCGGAATTGTCACGGAGGCCGAGCTGCAGCTTTTGCCCGCGCCCGCCGATGTCCTCGCGGGCATTGTGTTCCTCATCAGCGACGGCGCGGCTTTGGATGTGGTGGACGCGTGGAGGCGTATACCCGGCCTGCGCATGATCGAATACTTCGACGCCAATTCACTCGAATTGCTGCGGCCCCACTATCCCGAAATTCCTGCGCGTGCCGCCGCGGCGCTGCTCATCGAACAAGAAGACGGCGATATCGATTTCTGGGCTGACCATGCTCCTGAAGACAGTTGGTTCGCTGCGAGCGACCAGGACCGGGAACGTTTCCGGCGTTTCCGCCACGCGCTTCCCGAATTAGTGAACGATACCATGCGCCGGCGCGGATTTATGAAGCTTGGTTCGGACTATGCGGTTCCGCTGGCGCGCAATCGCGAGATGCTCGCGGCTTATCACACGGAGTTAATGCAGCACGATTTGGAATACGTCATCTTTGGCCATATTGGGGATGCGCATGTTCACGTCAATATTCTTCCCAGGTCCCCAGCCGAGTTCGAAGGGGGCCAGCGTTTGATGCTCGATTTCGCGCGTCACGCGGTAAGTCTCGGCGGCACAGTCTCGGCTGAACATGGCCTCGGCAAACGGAAAGCGCATTTGCTCGCGCTGCAATATACGCCCGGGCAGATCCAGAGTATGCTGGACGTCAAGCGGCGCCTGGATCCGCAGTGGCTGCTGAACCAAGGCAATTTGTTTACGGTTGCAGAGTCAGGGTAGCTTTGCCCGCCGCGCCGCTATACATCAACTCGAGCGATTTGATGTTCTCGGCTTTTCCGCGATACGAGAAGAACAGCAGCCCGGCCTGGGGAAGAGGACGGTCGCCCTCTTGCATCGCGGCCCTTTGAACCTGTTGCTCCATGGCGCGGCGCAGCGGAAACGGCATCTTAGGCGGCGGGGGCGGTGCACTGTCATTTTGCCCGCCTCCTCCGGTGTTGAGGCTGGTGCTCGACTTCTTGGTTTCTTCCGTCTCCGGCGGTTGCCACTCGGGATCTTTGAGGGACTTGAAAACCAGTTCGTAGGGCTCGCTGGACAAGGCCACCTTCTTGCCATTGACGCGCAGCGAAAAATCGCCGCGCGCTAGCGTGGTCTGCCCTCCCGCAGGCCCGAAAAGTCCAGCTTCCACCACCACGTAATCCTCCGCGGAGAAAGTGTGTTCGGGCGTGGGGATGGAATGGCCCATAAACTCGGCTCCTATGGTTACCGCGCCGGCTTGTCCTTGGGTCTGGTAGTCGGTAGGAGCCGCTCTGGGCGGCATCCCCTTGGCTTGGCTTTCCTTGGTATTTTCCTCTTGCGCGGATACGCAGAAAACCGCACTGGTCAAGATAGCGGCCAGCAACAGGTGGATTCTCAACGTAGAGGTGAAACGCATTACTTTACAACCTAGCATAGTGACGAGGGCCCTGAACCGGCTCCTGGCGGGCAGTTGGAGCTCAATACGGCGCTTCATCTTTGGCTACCGGCTTTAAGACCAAATCGTGGAAATCGAAGCTGAAATCGGTGAGCGGAGAAACGGCTTTCATCTTCACGCGATCGATTGTGCCGTCGGGATTGAGAGAGAAAGTGAGGTAGGCATCGGCTAGCAGAGAACGATCGTTCCAGTGCGCGACAAAGGTGTCCTGCTGCCAGTGCTCCAGTTTGCCGGTGAGCGCCGGCGAGTGAGTAAATCGGACGCGCAGCCCACCGTCTTGCTGTTCGATGACGATGTCGCCATACCAGGGATCGCGGTAGCGCCCGGCATAGGAATCGAGCGGCAGCGAGGGCTTGGATGACGTATCGCGTTTGCCGGCGGCCTCGTGCACCGTCTTTTCCGCTTCCTCCACCCGGCGTTTGCGAACGGTAGCGTAGGCCGTCACCCAATCTTTCGGCGGGGCGTCGAGATAATGATCCAGAACGGTATTGGCGATCGATTGAAAGGCGCCGCCTTGCTCTTGATTGGTCAGCACAACGACGCCCATGTTCAGCTCCGGCAGCATGGCCACGACGCTGACCATTCCTTGCAAGCCACCGGTGTGCCAGACCAGCAAATGCCCGCGATAATCCTGCAATACTTCGCCCATCGCGTAGTCGATCAGATGCGCTTGTGCCTCGGCAAGTTCAGCGGAAGGTTCGGGGACAGGAAGTATCGTCAAGGGAGTCCAAAGAATGCGCGCCTGCTTCTCGCTGAACAGCCGCTTTCCGTTGCCGAGGCCGCCCTTATTGAGCAGCGCCAGCACCCAGCGGCTCATGTCGTCCACCGAAGAGACGATAGCGCCGGCCGGAGCGTTGTTGTCGAGCGGCTCGTGTTCCAAAGGCCGAAGCACTCCGTCCACCAGAGCGTGTGGGGCCACTACATCCGTGGATGCGTCAATGTCGCGAATGCTGGTTTTGCTATCGCGCATATTCAGCGGTATAAAGAAGCGCTCGCGAATAAAATTGGCCCAGGGTTTTCCGGAAACCTGCCGGATCAGCGCGCCGGCGGAGTTATAGAGGATGTTGTCGTAGGCATAGGCGCTGCGAAAGCTGGTCGCCAGGGGAACGAAGCGCAGCCGGTAATTGATTTGATCCGCGGTGAAATCGCTGGCCGGCCAGAACATCAGGTCGCCGCCGCCTAACGGCAAGCCACTGCGATGGCACAGCAGATCCCGGATGCGCATTTCACGGCTGACGTAGGCATCCGACATTTGGAAACCGGGCAGGCGGTCCACCACGCGGTCGCCCCAATCGAGCTTGCCTTCGTCCACCAGCATGGCCAGCGCGGCCGACGTAAAGATTTTGCTGTTGGAGGCAATTCCAAATATGGTGTGAGGCGTAACGGGCGCCGGGTTGCCGAGCCGCCGTATACCGTAGCCTTTTAATTCGACCACGTGGCCGTCCTTGACCACGGCCACGGCAATACCGGGAACGTTGAACTCCTTGCGCGCACGCTCCACCACGGTATCCAAATAGTCCTGCGCGAGCAGCGGAATCGCGACGAGAGACCAAGCAAGCGCTACGCGGACCGGAACGGGAAGGCGCATCGGGAGACCTCCAGGTTGGCAGATGATGAGTCTTCCAGACTAGCAAACGGCTCGTTCCCTTGACGTGATAGCATGCCTAACGAATGGGACCAAAATCCGTCAGCAAGCCCCGGGCAATTCGGCAGGCTATCGGTGCAGGCTTGAGTGGCGCACGTACTCCTACTCCTGCGTGCCGCGTTCACAATCGGGTGAACGCTTTCGAGGTCAGAGCAAAACGTGTTCGCACGAGTGCGAACACGGCACGCAGGAGTGCGTGCGCCACGTCTTATGTTCTTGGCGCCTGCCTGCTGCTGGCTTGTACGGCGGACGCCCAAGCGGCGCCGGGTGACTGGCCTTCCTACAACCACGACATGGCCAGCACGCGCTATTCGCCGCTGACGCAAATCAATGCCAAAAACATTGCCACGTTGAAATCGGCTTGGACCTTTTCGCTCAAGGGCGAAGGCCCGGCGCCACGCTTTGGCGGAGGAGGGTCGGAAGCGACGCCGATTGTGGTGAACGGAATCATGTACGTCACAGCGTCGGCTCGTGTGGTGGCGCTCGAAGCCGCCACTGGCAAGGAAGTGTGGAGCTACACGTTGACCAACGGCCGTCCGTCGACGCGCGGTGTTGCGTATTGGCCGGGCGACAAGCAGAATCCACCGCGCATCATCTTTTCAGCGGGCCGCAACCTGGTGGCGCTGAATGCTACCACCGGGAAGATCGATCCCGGCTTCGGTAAGGAAGGCATGGTCGACATGGTGGTGGGATACTCGGGGGTCCCGACCATCTTTCGGAATCTGGTGATGGTGGGCGCTAGCGTCTTAGAGCTGCCAGTGGGGGATCCAGGCGATACGCGCGCCTACGATGCCCGAACCGGCGCGAAACTGTGGGATTTTCATACCGTGCCGCAGCCGGGTGAAGTGGGGCACGAAACGTGGCTCAACGATGGATGGAAGGGCCGGTCGGGCACCAATGTTTGGGCCTGGCAAATGACGGTGGATGAGCAGCGCGGCATCCTCTACATGCCGATCGGCGGACCGGCTTCCAATTACTACGGGGGCGACCGGCCGGGCGCCAATCTTTTCGGCAATTCCGTGGTGGCGGTGGACGCCGAAACCGGGAAGCTCAAATGGTATTTCCAAACCGTCCATCACGATTTGTGGGATTACGATTCGCCGCCGGCGCCCGTGCTGCTCGACATTACAGTGAACGGCAGGAAGATTCCAGCCATCGCGCAGATCGGCAAGACTGGCTGGATGTTCATTCTGGATCGCACCAACGGCAAGCCGGTATTTGGCGTGGAGGAGCGCAAAGTGGCAGCGGGCGATGTGCCGGGCGAGTGGTATTCGCCCACGCAACCGTTCCCGTTAAAGCCGCCGCCGCTGGCGCGCATGGACTACAAACCCGAAGACCTGGTCACGGCCCAAGACACCACCCCCGAACATGCCGCTGCTTGCAAGGCGCTGGTGGAGCGGAGCGGCGGGTTCTACAATGCGGGTCCATTCACGCCGTTTCTGTTGCAGGAGCCCGGCAAGCCGCCGAAATCGACGATTATTTTTCCGGGCGCGACAGGCGGCACCAACTGGGGCGGAATGGCCGTGGATCCGAAGGCCGGATTCATCTTCGCTTACACACACGACCAGGGCCAGGTGGGTTGGACGGAGAAGAAAAAACCGGGCGTGGAATACTCGTTTGACGAGCATGGTTCCCCGCTCGAATATACGCGCGCCGGCGTGGATGGTCCGGGGCCGTTTCACACCTTCACGGCGCCTATAAAAGAAGGCTCGAAGGTCACCTGGCCTTGCCAGAAACCACCCTGGGGCCGGCTGACGGCGGTGAACGCGAATACGGGTGAGTTCGCCTGGCAGGTGCCGTTCGGAATCACCGAAGACCTGGGGGCGGAGAAGCAGAATACCGGACGATCCGGGGGATTCGCCGGTCCCATGGCAACCGCCGGCGGCCTGGTTTTCGCCGGAATCGTCAGTGACAATCGTTTCCGCGCGATGGATTCGAAGACCGGCAAGGAACTTTGGTCGGCCAAGCTGGACGCGACGGCGAATGCGGATCCGATGACGTACGAAGGCAAGGACGGGAAACAATACGTGGCCATCGTGTCGGGGCTGACGCTGAACGTGTTCACGCTTCCGTAGCATTCCTGTTACCGGGAATCGCTTGATATACTGCTCCTCCTTGATATACTGCTCCTAGTAGCGCCTCCACCGGGCCGTGGAGAAACGAAGCCTGGAAATTCGCTTACCGCAACCCGGAGGTAGTTCTCGAATGCACACATACCGTCTCATCACCATTGCCTTAATACTGTCCACCGCGCTGATGGCCGCTCCCCCGGGCGCCCCTCCTTCGGCGCCCCCACAAACTTTGCCGCGCACTGGCGACGGCAAGCCCAACTTCGAAGGCATCTGGCAGGCCTCCAGCACCGCCGGGGCCGACCTCGAGGATCACGTAGCGAGCCTCAACATGCTGGCCGGACGGTCGGTTGTCGCGGGCGGAGAAATCCCCTATCAGCCGTGGGCCGCTAAGCAGAAGGCCGAGAACTTTCGCAATCGGCTGACCGCCGATCCGCTTTCAAAATGTTACATGCCGGGCGTCCCTCGAGCGATGTATCTGGACTTCCCGTTTCAGATCTTTCAGACGCCGAAGCTTATCGGAATGGCCTTCGAGTGGGAGTTGGACTATCGCCTGATCTATACCGACGGCACTCCGCATCCCATGGACGCCGATTTCTGGATGGGCGATTCACGCGGCCATTGGGAGGGCGACACCCTGGTTGTGGACGTGGGCAACATCAACGACAAAACCTGGTTCGACATGGCGGGCGATTTTCACAGCGACGCGCTGCATGTAGTGGAACGCTACCGCATGACGGACCGCGACACGATTCAGTACGAAGCCAGCATCGAGGATTCGAAGGTATTCAGTAAGCCCTGGACCATCAACCTGGCTTTGCGCAGGCGTTTGGATCGGGACCGGCTTTTCGAATACTCCTGCGAGTCTGAAGTGGAAGAGGTGAATGGTGCGTTCACGCGGGAGGATCGAACATGGTACCCCGGCAACGCGCCCACGCCGGCATTTAGTGTAGCCGTGACGCCGCGTGTGCCGCCGGCGGCGGTAGCTGTGCCGAACCTTCGCCGAACCTCTGACGGCAAGCCGGACCTGCAGGGCTTTTATGAATCCCAATCTAGAGGCGCGAACCAGGTGTTGGAAGGGAAAGCTCCCAGCGGCAAAAACTTGATCGTCGATCCGCCCAGCGGGAAACTACCGATGCAGCCCTGGGCCGTGGCGGAGAAGGCCAGCCGGGACTTGACGGAACGGGGCTATGACGACCCCACGGCGCATTGTTTCCCGCAAGGCGTTCCGCGATCGATGTACGTCCCGGAAGGGATCCAGCTCATCCAAACGCCGGATTACGTCGCCCTGATGTTCGAGCGCACGTCATGGCGCATTGTGCCGCTGGATAATCGCCCGCATCTTCCCGACAACTTGCGCCTGTGGCAGGGCGATTCGGTGGGACATTGGGAGGGCGACACGCTGGTGGTGGACACTACGAATCTTAATGGCAAGACCTGGCTGGGTGAGGGCGGCGAAGTGATCAGCTACGCGGCACATGTGGTGGAACGCTTCACCCCGGTAGGTCCGGACAGCCTCAGCTATGAGGCCACCGTCAGCGATCCGGTGGTGTATACGCAGCCCTGGACGATCGCATTTCCCATGGCTCGGGAAAAGTTCCAAATGATCGAGGCGGCGTGTCATGAGGAAGAACATGACCTTCCGCACTTGAAAGCTCTCAAGGATGCGGCGGCGGCGAAAAAGAAATAGCGCCGGTCGCCGAAAATGAGTTTCCTCGATAACTTAGAAAACAATCTCAAGGCGCTGGAATCGCGGGAGCAGAAGGACCCCGAGGCTCTGGCGCGCGAAGCTGCCACACGCGAGGCCAACCGATCGCTGGCGCTGGCGATCGCGCCGTACTCAGAAGCCTTGCGCAACGGACCATTCAAAGATGGCCTGCTGACAGCCTGCCGTGAGCTCGGTCACCGCCGGAGGATGCTGGTGCGGCCGGTTTGGGTGGAATCGACGCTGCGCCTAGAAGCGGGGACCAAAAGGTTGGAATTGCGCCCTACGCCGAACGGGGTGCTGGCAGTTACCTTCATCGATGGCAAGGAGCAGGGGAGCACACCAATCGATTTATCAAGCGATCCGGTAAGGCTGGCAGAGAAGTGGCTGGAGGCTAGCTAGCCGAAAAAGAGGTGTGCGGTTAAATTTACTGCCCTGGCCATTTCCACTGCGCCGGCGTGGTTGGCTTGAATGGTGGACGATGCTTGCGCCGCGTTCCCTTGGCTTCCTGCACTGCGTCGCGCGCTGACGCGAACGCCAGGATTTCCGCGCGCGTAATGGTGTAGCTCAGGAACGGAATGGTATCGGCGCCCGGCAAGGCCAAGGCCGATTGCAGTATCCCCAGGCACAGTGCCGGAGCTTCTTGAATCCGGATCCGATGCTCCGCCAGGACGGTCATGTCCAATTTGAGCAGGAACTCCAGGTTCTTGACGAGTCTGGTGGGCCGCTCACTGGGAAGCACCCCGTCAAAACGGTAACTGCGGATGTTCGCGCGCTGGTTAAAACCTTTGTAGAGGAGCTGCATGGATACCGCACCTTCCAGCGGCAGGACGGACGCGCCAAGCTCACGGGCCAACTGACGTGGAAACGTCCAAATCGGGAAACGTCCAAATCGAAAACTTGAAATGGCACCTGGCCGCTGGCTCCGGCGTTTGCCGGCCATGAAACGGCCAGATCCGAAACTGTTGATGCTCGGTTTACGCCAGGGTCACTTGCTCGGCTTGCAGGCCCTTGGGACCGCGCTTCACAATGAAGGACACGCGCGCGCCCTCATCGAGCGTGCGATACCCGCTGGCTTCGATGGCCGAGAAATGCACGAACACATCTTCGCCGTTGTCCCGCTGGATAAATCCAAAGCCTTTTCCGGCGTTAAACCACTTTACTGTACCTGTCTCTTTCACATTCTCTCCTTGTTGCTATTTTGTTGATGGTAATTGAAGCGCGACTGGCGCTCAAATGGACTGTGACGCGCCGCTCTCCTCCGATTGCGCCGCATCCTCCGATGATAGTTGCTCGGCTAGTGTGCCTTCGTCACTATCGGGAGACTCTTTTGGTAGCTGCTTGCGCTCTAGGCGCCGGGCTAGCTT
Source organism: Bryobacterales bacterium (assembly GCA_963781905.1). GTDB lineage: Bacteria > Acidobacteriota > Terriglobia > Bryobacterales > Bryobacteraceae > Palsa-89. The sequence goes on along the minus strand of CAWAHZ010000010.1, from coordinate 364,261 downwards.
TTCCCTATGCTTCTCAGCACGGGCGACTTCCTTTTGACGTTTTTTGAATGTGTCGCCTGACCGGCCAGCCATGGGGTCCTCCTAAAAACATTGTGGTCCTATGGGACCTTGCTCATTGAATCATATTCATCGTGGGAACGAAAAGGGGTGCCTACCAGCGGCGCTCGCGCCGGTCGCCGCCGCCTCCGCCGCGCCGCGGACTGTCGGTCTTGGGCCGGGCTTCGTTGACGTTGATGGCGCGGCCACCCAGGTTGGTGCCGTTCAGGCCTTCAATCGCGCGATCGGCTTCCGCCGAATCGCTCATCTCGACAAATGCGAAACCGCGTGAGCGCCCGGTGTCGCGGTCAGTCATCAAACTGACGCGCTCCACGGCGCCATACGCCTCAAACGCGCTGCGAATACTTTCCTCGGTAGCGCCGAAATCCAAATTTCCTACAAACACTTTTTTCATGACTCATCCTTCAACTTAAACTAACAACCTACTAGCGGATACATTTGATTGCGGGCTTTGCGAGGAGCACGTTGTGTTGCGGCCAAGCGTGGGCGGGACGATCAAACTGGAGTTTAGTATAGCATGCCAATTGGACCTGGGAGGACAGTTCGGCCATTAGTAAGGCACTGGGAGCCGGGTTTCCGGTAACATAAAGTTTTCCCTCAAACATGTTCCGTTTCGAAACTGCCGGTGAGTCGCATGGAGAATGCCTGGTCGCAACCCTCACGGGGCTGCCCGCGGGAATCCCGATTTCCCTGGACGCGGTAAATCGTGAACTATGGCGCCGGCAACAAGGCTACGGCCGCGGCGGGCGGATGAAAATCGAAACAGATCGTGCCGAAATTGTCGCGGGAGTGCGGCACTCCAAGACCATCGGCGCGCCCATCGCGATCATCATCCAAAACAAAGATTGGAAGAATTGGACCGGCGCGCTGCCGGTGGAGGGTTCCGACGACGAGCCGCAAAAGCACAAGCCCGTTTCGCGTCCCCGGCCGGGACACGCCGATCTGGCCGGCAGCCTGAAATACAATTTCCCCGATGCTCGATATATTCTGGAACGCGCCAGCGCGCGGGAGACCACGGCGCGCGTAGCGGTGGGCGCCATCGCCAAAGCTTTGCTCGGGCAATTTGGTATTACGGTGCTGAGCCACGTGATCGGTGTGGGAGAGGCCGGTTTGGGCCGCGCGGCGGAATGGGAGGAATTGGTCGCGCTCAGCCAGAAAGAACAGGTTCTGCTGGGCTGCGTGGACGCCGCCGCCGAAGCGCGCATGAAGGAAGTTGTCGACCAGGCCTATCGCACCGGCGACACGGTGGGCGGCGTCTTCGAAGTGGTGGCGCACGGAGCGCCCCCCGGCCTTGGCTCGCACGTCACCTGGGATTCGCGGCTGGACGGGCGTCTCGCGCAGGCCATCGTGTCCATGCAGGCCGTCAAGGGTGTGGAGATCGGATTCGCGGCTGAAGGCGCGGCATCCTTCGGTTCGCGCGTGCAGGATACCATTCACTACAATCGCGAGCAGCGCCACTTCACTCGGGGAGCCAACCGCGCTGGAGGTTTGGAAGGCGGCATGACCAACGGCCAGGATGTCGTGGTTCGCGGTCTGCTGAAGCCGATCTCCACGCTGCGGCGTCCGCTGGAATCCGTGGATTTAACCACGCGCGAACCCGCGCTGGCAGCCTATGAGCGCAGCGATGTTTGTGTGGTGCCGGCCGCCGGCGTGATTGGCGAGGCGATGGTATCCATCGTTTTGGCGCAGGCGTTTTTGGAAAAGTTTGGCGGCGATTCACTCGACGAGACTCGCCGCAATTTCGACGGCTACAGGGAGCAGGTTAGAAACTACTGATGACGTATTCGATCGTTTTGTACGGCGAGCAGGTCCTCGAAAAGCAAGCTGCCGCCGTGACCGCATTTGATACGCCGGAATTGAACAAGCTGATTGAGGACATGTTCGAATCCATGTACGCCGCCAAAGGCGTTGGCCTGGCCGCGCCGCAGATCGGGATTGCCCAGCGCATCGCGGTGATCGACCTTTCGGTAGCGGAAGATCCCGCGCAAAAAATCGTGCTGATCAATCCGGAGGTTATTCGCAAGGAAGAATTTCAGACCGGCGAAGAGGGCTGCCTCAGCCTGCCTGGATTTCGGGAACACGTGACGCGTCCCAAGAGCGTCACGGTGCGAGCGCAGAATATCCAAGGCGAATGGTTCGAAATGAACGGCGAAGAGCTGCTGGCACGCGCATTTTGCCATGAGATCGACCATCTGAATGGCCGCCTGTACATCAGCCACGTCAGCGCCCTCAAGCGCGACTTGATTCGGCGCAAAGTGCGCAAGTTAATGAAGGCTGGAGAATGGTCCTGATTTTTATGGGCACCCCTGCGTTTGCGGTTCCCACACTGGAGCGTGTCATTGAAGCGGGCCATCGCGTATCGGCGGTGTTCACGCAACCTGATCGACCCAAGGGTCGCGGCGGCAAAATGGCCGCATCGCCGGTGAAAGAAGCCGCTCTGCGCCTTGGATTGCCGGTACACCAGCCGGAACGCATCCGGCGTCCGGAGGTGGTAGAGCAATTGAAGCAGATGAAACCGGACGCCATGATCGTGGTCGGTTACGGCCAGATCATTCCGCAGGCGATTATCGATATCCCGCCGCGCGGCATCATCAATGTCCACGCATCGTTGTTGCCGAAGTATCGTGGAGCCGCCCCCATCCAGTGGGCCGTCGCGAATGGAGAGGCACGCACCGGCGTCACAACCATGAGGATCGATGCGGGGCTCGATACCGGCGACATGCTGCTCAAGTGGGAGACCGAAATCGGGCCGGAAGAAGACGCTTTGGAACTCCGGACTCGGCTCGCCGCGGCTGGCGCTCAGTTGCTGGTCGAAACGCTGCGCGACGATCCCGCGCCGGTGAAACAGGATCCCGAGCAAACCACTTATGCGCCCATCCTGAAGAAGGAGGACGGCGAGATCGATTGGAACTGGCCTGCGTCCAAAATTTTCAATCGATCGCGCGGGTTGCTGCCATGGCCGGGCGCTTATAGCTTTTTTCGCGGGCAAATGTTTCACATCTGGGAGGCGCGCGTTTCAGGCGATGCCTTGCAGGGTGAGCCAGGTCTGATGTCGGCGATGGGAAAAAGACTACTGATAGCCTGCGGCGAGCGGACAGAACTGGAGCTGATGGAGGTTCAAGTGGAGGGGCGAAAGCGAATGTCCGCTGCCGCCTTTATGAACGGGCATCATTTGAAAGACGACGAAATGTTGGGGGTAAAGGTGGCGTGAAGTTACCGCTGGGCTATCGATATTCGGCAGTGTATGCCGGAATCCGCAAAGTGAAAAAGGACGATCTCGCGCTGATTGTGCCCGACGTTCCGGCATCGGGCGCAGCCGTCTTCACGCAGAATCGCGTGCAAGCCGCCCCGGTACGGATCGCGCGCTGGAACCTGACCAAATCCCGTGGGCTGGTGAGCGCCGTGCTCATCAACGCCGGAAACGCCAATTGCGCCACCAGGACCGGCGATCGTGTGGCATTGGCCTGCTGCGATGCTGTCGCCAATCAACTCCACGTCCCGCCGACGCAAGTGTTTCCGGCTTCTACCGGCGTAATCGGCGTGGAATTGGATGCGCATCTGATCGCCAACGCATTGCCGGGCTTGATCGCCGGCCTCGCGCCCAATCGCTTTGATGATGCCGCGCGCGCCATTCTCACTACCGACCTGGTAATGAAGACCGCGCATCAACAAGTGCGTCTGAAAAAAGGCGCAATCCAGATCGCGGGGATGACCAAGGGCTCCGGCATGATCCATCCGAACATGGCGACCACGCTGGGATTCGTAATGCTGGACGCGGCGCTTCCGCCGTCCGCGCTGGCTGCGATGCTCGCGGCCGCGGTTGAGCGCAGCTATAACCGCATCAGCGTGGATGGCGATACGTCGACCAACGATACGATGCTGGTGCTCGCTAACGGAGCATCCGGGATTCAACCCAATCAGAGAGAAAGCAAGAAAGTGGAAGAGGCGCTCACGCAGGTGATGGAGGACCTGGCGCGGCAGATCGTGCGCGATGGCGAGGGCGCCCGTAAGCTGGTGACTATCGATGTGACAGGGGCTGCGAACGAAGAGACCGCCACGCGCATCGCTCGCAGCATCGCAAATTCACCCCTGGTGAAGACCGCTATTGCGGGTTCCGATCCGAACTGGGGCCGCATCATTTCAGCCGCCGGTAATGCAGGCGTGCCGCTGGATCCGTCGAAGGTGGACATCGATCTGCAAGGCGTACCCGTCTGCCGGGGCGGACTGGCCGCCGAGTTTTCGGAGAGCGAATTAAAGCAAAAACTCGACGAACCCGATTGTTCCATTCGATTCGCGATCAACGGCCGGGCCAAGGGAAGCGCGCGTTTCTGGACGTGCGATCTCACCGAGAAGTACATTGAGATTAATGCGAGCTATCGCACGTAGTATTGCTCTGGCAAGTCTCGTGGCCGCATTGGCCTGCGCCGATGCCCACGACGACGTGATGGAAGTGGTCACCTCCATGGCGGGCGCGCTCTCCGACACAGGCGATGATACGAGCTCGCACTCCCCGAACGTTTCCAGGTTCATGTCAGCTTTCAGCAAAGATATGCCGGACCACGACACGCTAGAAAAGAACGTGACCGCGCTGGTAAACAATGCCGATGTCTCTTCTTCCATTCAGCCATTGACCGAAGACGGGAACGACCAGACGTACAAGATCGACCTGGATTGGCTTCTGGAGATCCGGAGTCTGGAGGCGGATGGACCGCTAGTGCGGCGGCGCGAAGTGGTGCATTGCGAACTGCGCAAGGAAGACGCGGGCAAGAATAAGAAGCGCTGGAAGATCATTGCCCTCAAGCCCGTCGATTTCTTTGCACCCGCTAGTCTAGGCAAGTAATGACGCGGTGCGCTGGTTTGTTGCTGGCTGCCGCCACGGTGCTCAGCGCACAGCAACCCAACCTGATGCCGTGGCCGGAGAAGGTCGAAGTGGGGCAGGGAAGTCTCACACTAGGACCGGCTAGCCGCGTCTCGATCATCGGGTACTCGGAACCGCGCTTAGAAAGGGCCGCTCGATGGTTTGGGGAAATCGCTACGGCAGGATCGCCGGCTGCGCTCATCATTGAATGCGATCACGCGTCAGAGCCTGTGCAACAACTTGGTGAAGACGAGAGCTATCGGCTGCAGATAACGTCGCAGCAGGCTCGCCTTACGGCCGCGAATCCACTGGGCGTTCTGCGCGGCCTCGAAACATTTCGACAACTCATTGTCTCTACCCCTGAGGGTCTCCAAGCGCCGGCCGTTGACATTCAAGACCATCCTCGCTTCCCCTGGCGCGGCCTGCATCTGGACGTCTCGCGGCATTGGATGCCCATCGAAGTGGTCAAGCGCACTCTGGAAGGCATGGCCGCGGTGAAGTTGAACGTCTTCCACTGGCACCTTTCTGACGACCAGGGTTTTCGCGTCGAGAGCAAACGCTTCCCAAAGTTGCAGGAGCTGGGCTCGGACGGTCTTTATTACACGCAGGATCAGGTTCGCGAGGTCATCGCGTATGCCAGGGATCGAGGCATTCGCGTAGTCCCGGAATTCGATGTGCCCGGTCACACTACCAGTTGGCTGGTGGGCTATCCGGAACTTGCCAGTGCTCCGGGACCCTACAAAATCGAACGACAGTGGGGTGTGTTCGATCCAACCATGGACCCGACGCGCGAATCCACCTATCAATTTCTCGACGATTTCTTTGGCGAGATGGCTTCGCTATTTCCCGATCCGATCTTCCACATCGGCGGCGATGAGGTCACAGGCAAGCAATGGGCAAGCAGCGCGCACATTCGCGCGTTCATGCGCAACAATCGGCTGAAGAGCGCAGCGGATCTGCAGGCTTATTTCAACCGGCGTCTGCAAAAGATAGTAGCGAAGCACGGAAAGAGAATGGAGGGATGGGACGAGATTCTCGATCCGGATCTTCCCAAGGACATCGTCATTCAATCCTGGCGCGGCCGCAAATCGCTGGCCGACGCCGCGCGTCACGGTTTCTCGGGCATTCTGTCGGCCGGCTACTACCTGGATCACATGGAACCAGCCTCCACGCTCTATGCCGTGGACCCGATGGAAAATGACGCCGCGTCACTCAGCGTTGAGGAGCAAGCTCGCATCTTAGGCGGTGAAGTCGCGATGTGGGGCGAGTTCGTGAGCCCGGAAAATGTGGACTCCCGCATCTGGCCGCGCGCGGCTGCGGTTGCCGAGCGCCTCTGGTCGCCAGCGGGTGTGAAGGATGTACCCTCCATGTATCGACGCCTGGATCAGGTAAGCGGCGAGCTCGATCGCCTTGGTTTGACGCATCGCGCGAGTTTCGTTCCGATGCTGGAACGGCTGGCCGCGGGCGGGCCAGTGGGGCCCTTCAAGACGCTCGCCGAGGTTGTAGAGCCCGCCACTTTTGGCCAGCGCATCCGCACGCACAAATACTCGCAACTGACGCCGCTCAATCGCCTGGTGGACGCGGCTCGGCCGGAGAGCGAAACGGCTCGAGAATTCGCGACGATGATCGATCGCATGGATCGCGCGCAATTACGAATCTGGCTCAATCGATGGCGCGACAACAACGTGCCGGACGAACCGGCATCGGAGGTGCTTCGCCGCGTGAGCGGGATCGGTCTTGAGGCCGTCGATTACCTAGACCGCAACGAGCGCGCACCCGACGCCTGGCTCGCACGGCAACGAGCCTTTCTCGAAACGCTCAAGAAACCGGTAGGGGAGTTGCGGCTGGCCATCGCACCGTCCATCGAAAGGCTGGTTAGCGCCGCGGCGTCGCAGCCCTGACGCCTTGGAGTGCCTGTTCCACGGAAACATGGTTGACCTCGAGCGTTTGCCCCAACACTTGATCCAGGCCGATGCGTGCGTGGCTATAAGCGGACAATGTGCCCACCTCGGTTTCCTGCGCCGCCACCAACGCAACCTGAGCGATTTCTACGTCGCTGATGGTTGCCGCGCCGAACGAAAACGACTGTTGCGATTTTTCCAGCAGCTCTTCGAGAAGCTTGCGCGAATCAGCGGCTTGTGAGTAGCGGGCCCGCGCCTGCCGCAACGCCACCACTTGATTTGAAATGTCCACAACCAATTGGTTCTGATTGCGCCGCTCCACCAGATCGCTCTGCCGCAACTGAAGCTGCTCAATACCGTAGTCGCCTTGCGCGACGCGGTTTTTTATAGTGCCTGAAAACAAAGCGCCCGCGCTGCGGGTTGGGAAGTTATCCCGGAACACCTGGCCCAACGCGTTCCCGAGTCCACCCTCGTAGTACGGCTCGGCCGAAGCGCCGGAGCTGGGCGGCGTCGCGGTGCCGGAAAGACCTCGCGCGCTGATTGCGGCGAAAGCTTGCAGACTGGGCAGTACTCCGTTGGCCGTTCCCAACGCGGAGATCTCGGCCGATTCGTCGTTGATCTTGGCCAGCGCAAAGTCCGGACGATTTGCAATTGCCTTGGCCATCAGCTCGCGCAGCGGTGGCAGGTTGTCTTGCTCGGGAACCTGGATGCGATCGAGCGTCACCACCTGGGCAGCGTCCAACAAAGGATCTTCCAGTCCAGTGCGGCTAATTGCGTTCTTCAACAGATTTTCCTGTTGCTGCGCGGTGGCTTGTGCGATTGAGAGCAACTGCCGGCTGTTCGAGAGACCGGATTGCGCACGCGCCGCTTCGAATCGCGGAACTACGCCCAGCTCGATCTGCCGGCGCGTGTCGTCATAGAACTTCTGGGATTGATCCACGGCACGTTGCCGAACGGTAAGATCGTCGTTATCAGTTACCAGATCCCAATACAGGTTGGAAACGCTCGCAACAATATTGAGTAGTTGCGATCGAAACGCTTCCTGTGCGCCCTGTACATTCTTCTGAGCCACGCGGATGAACCGGCCGTTTACGCCGGCGCCGAAGCCGCTCAGCAGATTGTGGCGAAAGTAAATCTGCACTTGCGGAGCTACCGATGGATTCAAATAGTCGGTGGGCGCATTCTGTTTCAAGTAGGACTCATTAGCACTCACCTGAACGTAACCGCCGCTCAAGAATCCCTGCTGCACAAAGGAATCGATCACGTGTTGTGAGCTGATCAATGCGGTGGTTTGGCTCACGATAGGCAGCGGCTGCGGGCTGGTTGTGTGGGAGAAGTCCGTGGCATTCTGAAGAACCGGGTCCAGGTTCTGCGTGACCGGCCCGATCTGCGAGACGGTGGCACCGGTGCTTCCGCCTCCCCCTCCGGAGTTCGTGGATGCAAGGCCAGCCGCGACTTCGCTGCCGACTACGCCCTGGCCGCTGGTAGCTTGATTCACCAATGAGCTCCCGTTGGTGACGCCTCGCAGCGGTCCACCGCCCTGCGCCCGCTGCAGCGCCCATTCCGCATTCAACGGCCCATACCGATCCACCTCCAGATCGAGGTTGTTCTCGATCGCCAGGGCGATTGCGTCTTCTACCGTCAGGTACAGGTGGCCGGCGCGAATCAGAGCGTGCAGATGGTCCGAATTGCGCAAGTTCACAGGCGGAATCCAGGCCGCCCGGTAACTTCGAATCAGAAGCGGCCCTTGCGGCTTTTCCACGCTTTGCGGCGGTTCTTGAGCGCGGCACACCAGACTCACCACGGCGAGAACGGAAATTATTTTGTGAAGCATCATATCGAACGCCCGTTTCCTCACGGCCGCGCCTCCTTAGCCGACGCCGGGATCGCAGACTCCCTGGCTACCCGGCCGGCTGACGCTTCTTCCATCGAAATGTTGTTGACCTCCAAGGTCTGCCCCACAGCTTCATCGAATGCTACTTTCGCATGCGTGTAATTGGCCATCGACTGCACCTCGGCGCTTTGATCGGCCGCCAGATCGCGCTGCGCCTGCACCACCGTCGCAATGGTCGATTCACCGAAGCGGAAGCGGTTTTGTTCCGCCTCCAACGTTTGTTGCGCCAGTGACCGGGTAGCCACAGCCGTCTCGTAGCGCGCGCGCGCCTGCTGCAATCCAATGACGGCATTCTTCACGTCCACGCGAACCTGTGCCATGGATTTTTGAAACTGCAGCTGGCTCTGCCGCAACAGCAGCTGATCGGCCACGTAATCGGCCTGCGCCACGCGATTGCGCAGCGGAATGTTCAAAGAGAATCCCGCCGAATAGTTGGGAAAATCGCGCCCGAAGATTTGACCCAACAGATTCCCATAGCCGCCCACGAATCCCGGTGGCGTGGGGCCGCGCCCAACGATAAAAGGCTGGTCGGCGGCGATGTTCGCGCCCACTTGATTCGGTTGCCCCGTCAGGCCGTTATTCGTCAATTCGAAAAAGGCCTGCAGCGACGGCAGAAGATAATTTTTAGAACCACCCAGGTTGATCACACTGCTTTCGATATTGATCTTGGTCTTGGCGATTTCGGGCCGCTGAGTGAGCGCCAGATTCACCAGATCGGCGGTCGGCTTCAGGTCTTCCGTCTCGGGCACCGTGATGTGGTCCAGAGGAAGAATGTGCACTTCATCCAGGGTCTGACTCACGATGCCGTTTCTGCTCAGAGCGTTCTTCAGCACCGTTTCCTGCTGCGCCACATTGGTCTGCGCAATCAACAGGCTCTCCTTGGCGGCCGAAACCTCGGCGGCCGCCCGCGTGGCTTCAATGGCCGGCAGGGTTCCTATTTCCACCTGGCGCCGGTTGCCGTCGTAGAGCGTCTGCGCGGTCGTGAGTGCCTGTTCCTTGATCCTCAGATCTTCGTTGAAGCTTACCAGGTCCCAATAAAGATTCAGCACCGCGGAGACAGTGGTAATTACTTGCAGTTTCAACTGCAGGTCTGACACCTTCAGGTTATTTTTCGCGACCCGGATGTTGCGATTATTTACGGCGATGCCGAAGCCTTGCAGCAGCGGTTGGTAGACCTGCAAGTCCAGGTCGCCGTTGGTGTAGGGGTTGATCGTAAAGGCAGGACTATTTTGAGCGCTGCGGCTGCTGAAGTAAGTAAGCTGGACGTTTGTTCCGGTGAGAAACGATTGGATGTACTGCAGCGCGAAGGTTTGAGAGTCGGTAAGCAGGAAAGGAACGCCGCTCAGGTAGATGTTGCTCTCGGGCGCGGTGGCATGTTGAAAATTCGCGTACGCGTAGAGCACCGGATCCAAAGTGGGAGGTTGCGCGCCATACTGCACCACGATGCCGCCGCCGGAGCCCACTCCCGAGCCGCTTTCCGCCAGACTCACACCGTTTGCGCTGACGCCTTCCAGGCTGACACTGGTTGGCCCTGGACTGATGGGTTGGCCAATGTCGCGCAAAGCTCCTCCGCCTTGCGCGCGTCGCAACACCTCCCGAGCCAGGAATGGGCCGTAGCGTTGGATAGCGATATCGACATTGTTTTCGAGCGCCAGCGCGATCACGTCTTGCGACGTAAGATACAAATTACCGGCGCGAATGAGCGATTCCAGACGCGATGTGTTGATCAACTTGGCGGGCGAGACCACGCGCCTCTCGATGTGAAATGGCCGCAGAATGGGCCCCACTACCCGAGGCGGGGATGGCGTTTGAATCGCGATCTCCTGAGCGAGACAGGCCGAGGCTCCCAGGCCAATAACGGTGAAAATCTTCCAGAAAGTGCGCATGGTAAATAAAATCCTAGCTCAGGCGTTCCAAAACATGTTGTTGTTCTGGTGTCCTGATGCAATCCCGTCTCCATCCCCCGTTCCATCCAATGCAGCGGGCTTGCCGGTTGTTGTGGGGAATCTCATCTATGGAAGTGTCCGTTTTCGCCACTGGCTGTTCGATTCCGTGAACAGCCGGCCGGGCCTAGCTCAAGCTCTCGGCGCTATAGCGCGCGATCAGGCCGGTCCGCACCGCGTGTCGATAGATAGAACGAAAGAACCAGCTGGCGAGTAGCAGAAAGACCACATCGAGCGCCGCGCCCCAGAGCAAAGCGAAAGGCGATCCGGGCCGCTTCTGAACGATGCTCCGCATGCTTTCGAATACATACGAAGGCGGCAACAGGCGCGAAAGAAAGCGCATCCAGCCGGGCAGGGTGGAGAGCGGGTAAAAAACACCGGCGAACGGCGAAATGAGCGCTGGAATTGGCCAGATGAACCACTCGGATGCCGGGCCCAGCCGCAGCACGATCCCGCAGCCGATGATCCCTAGTGAAATGCCGAACAGGAACAACACCAGCAAATAGGGAACCAGCAACACACCGTAGAAGAAGAACGACAGGCCGAACGCGGCTGTAGCCAGCACCAGCATCACCGCCAGGCCAATGGAGCTGGTGCCGATGCTCGAGAGCACCATTCCGCCGACATATTCAGAAATCGAAAGCGGTGTCGCGAAGATGTTCAAGAAATTGCGCGACCAGACGTCTTCGAAGAAGGTGGTGGTCACGCCCTGCATCACCCGTACGAAGAAGTCCCAAAGCAATACCGCTCCCAACAACGACGGCACGAAATTGAATCCGGAACCGCTCACCGCATTTAGATATTTGGTGATGAATCCCCACGTCACCATGTCGAGAGCTACCCATGCGAACAACGGCACCACGCGCGCGGGGCTCCCTTGCATCAGGTAAAACTGGCGCAGGACAATAGCCGAGGTCCGCCGCAACGAAAACATGTTTTATGCCGGCTCCGGGTGATTCGCCACGGCGATGAACAACTCTTCCAGCGACTCTTTTCCGTGGGCGGCGGGCAGGGTGCGGGGATCGCCTTCGAGCAGTATCCGGCCATGCGAGAGAAACAGCACGCGATCGCAAACATCTTCCACTTCGTACATGTTGTGCGATGTCCACAGCACGCCCACCCCGGCGGTGGCCGCGTACTCCCGGATCTTCATGCGGATCTCGCGCGCGATGGCAGGGTCGAGCGACGCCGTCGGTTCATCCAGTAACAGCAACGCCGGCCGGTTCAGCATCGCCTTGGCCAGGCTGACACGCGTTTGCTCACCCGATGACAGCACGCCGCATTTCACGTCGCGAAACGGGAGCAGGTCGAATTGTTCCAGCAGCGTCTCGACGCGCGCCGAAAGATCGTTGACGCTGTAGATCAGTCCGAAGAAGCGCAGATTCTGAACCACCGTCAGATTGCCGGGAAGCGGTGCGTATACGGCCGCGAAATTGGTCCGCTCCAGCACTTGCGAACGCTTCGTGGCGAGGTCCAGATTGTCCACCACGATAGTGCCCGATGTGGGCTCCAGCACGCCCAGAATCATGTTGATGGTGGTCGTCTTGCCGGCGCCATTCGGACCCAGAAGCCCGACAATCTCGTTGCGGTTCACCTCGAATGAAACGCCGTCCACGGCCACTGTCGCGCCATACTGCTTACGCAGGTCACGGACTGCAAGAACCTTCGGAGCCACGCTTCAGTTTGACACGACGGTTTGACACGTTGAAACAAATAGTCACCTGCGATGTCAAACGAGCAGGAGACTCACGTGCGCCTGATTGGCGATTTTCTATTCTTAATTCTGTTCTTCATGCTGATTGGCGTCTGGCTGGTCATGTGGATCGGCCTGCACGTAGCAGGAGGCTTGATTCACCTGCTCCTGATCGTCGCCGTCATTTCGCTGGTTCTGCACCTGGTGCGAGGCCGCAGGGCGGCTTAGTTAACGCAGAAGCTAGGCCCAGCCGTAGCCGCTCTTCGATAACGGTATCTCCCGAATTCGCTGGCCCGTCGCGGTGAAGATCGCATTACAAACGGCCGGGATAATCGGTGGCAGCGCCGGCTCGCCCAATCCGGTAGGAGGATTGTTGGTCTTCAGCCAATGCACCTCGATCTCGGGGGCCTGCGCCATCCGCACCATCGGATGCTTGTCGTAGTTGGACTGCACCACGCGGCCGGCTTCCAGCGTGATTTGCTGGCCCATCATTTCGCTCAAGCCATCCATCACCGCACCCTGGCACAGGTTCTCGGCGAAATTCGGATTGATGATATGGCTTCCGATATCCGCCGCAACCCACACCTTGTGAACCTTCACCTTCTTCTCCGCGCTCACGCTCACTTCGGCTACTTCGGCGAAGTAACCCATGTGGCTGAAGTGAAACGCCACGCCGAGCGATCTGCCGGAATCGAGCTTTCGTTTACCCCAGCCGGATTTCTCCGCCGCCAGTTGCAGCACGCCCTTGGTGCGTTCCGCGCTGAATGGCGGACCACCAAAGCCGCCGCCACCAGGCGGAGGAGGCGGAGCAGGAAGCGGTTGGGTGTCGAGCAATGCCAGGCGAAATTCCACCGGGTCCTTACCCGCCGCATGCGCCAGCTCGTCGATAAAGCTCTGAATGACGAAGGCGTATGCGTTGCTGCCCGGCGCCCGTAGCGCGCCCGTCTTCAGCCACAACGGCTGGTTGCTATTATGCAACGCGTAATTGGGAACGTAGCGGGCCGGGAACTCGGTAGGAGACATAGTCGACGACGAGGCAAGTTTGTCGCCATCGCCCCAGCTGACAAAGTGATTGCGCCACGCCACGAGCTTGCCCGATCCATCCACGCCGCCCTTCAGGAACTGGAAGCCGCCGGGACGATAATAATCGTGCTGCATATCGTCTTCACGCGTCCACAGCAGTTTCACCGGCGCGTTCACGGTCTTTGAAATCCAGGCCGATTCCACCATGTAATCGTTGGTCAAGCGCCGGCCAAATCCGCCGCCGCCGCGCTGCATATGAATGGTGATGCTCTTCTCGGGGATGCCCAAGGTTTTCGCCACCAGCGTTCGGCCGCCACCGGGTATCTGGCTGTTGGACCAGATCTCCATCTTGTCCCCTTGCCAATGCGCGGTGCAATTCTGCGGCTCGAGCGGCGCGTGCGAAATGAATGGATAGACGTACGCGCCCTCCACCATTTTCGCGGCGCTCCCGAGCGCGGCATCCGGATCTCCGTCCTTACGAAGTGTTTTTTGAGGAGGCTGCTGTGAAAGCTCCTGGGCCTTCTCCGCGAACCCAACGCTCGATTGCGTTGCGCCATGCCCTTCGTCCCATTTCACCTGCAGCTTCTTGCGGGCAGTCTGCGCCTGCCACCAGCTATCGGCCACAATGGCCACTCCGGGCTCCAGCGCGTCCCCCTCCACGATGGTCCCAGGCTTCACGTTGCCCTCCACCACAAACGCGTCGCGGACGCCGGGCATCGCTTTGATTTCGTCCAGATTCGCGCTCACCACCTTGCCCGCGAACACCGGGCACTTCTGGTACACCGCGAACAGCATGTTCGGCAGCGTAAAATCAATCGCGAACGCGGGCTTGCCCGTGACGATCTTGGGTACATCCACGCCGCGCTGGCTATGCCCGATGATCTTGTAATCTTTGGGGTCCTTCAGCTTGACGGTCTTCAGATCGGGCGGAGGCATGGTAGCCGCCTTGCTCGCGATTTCGCCATATCCCACCGACTTGTTCGATCCGGTGTGCAGCACCCGGCCCGACGCCGTTGAGCATTCCGCTTCCGGAACCCCCCAGTTCTTCGCTGCCGCGGAAACCAGCAACTGCCGTCCGGCCGCGCCCACGCGACGCATGGGGTCCCAGTTGAAAGGCGTTCCCAAGCTTCCGCCCGCGAACTGCATGGCGTATTTCGTATCGTCGAAATCGGTCTGCTCCACCTTTACCGACTTCCAATCCACATCCAGTTCCTCGGCGATCAGCATCGGCAGCATGGTCTTGATGCCTTGCCCGACTTCCGGATCCTTGGCCATGATGGTGACCGTGCCATCCGGCTCGATCTTGATGAAGTTGTTCGGCACCTGCGCCGGCCCCGGCCCGAATTGCGCGGAGGCTTTTTGCGGTTTGGTGGCCAGGCCCAGCAGAAGGCCGCCCCCGGTGAGCGAACTCACGCGTAAAAATGAACGTCGATTGACAACCATGATATTTTCGTTGCCTCCTTTATTGCCGGCTCTACTGCTGTGCCCCGCTTTGGCCCGCTGCGACTTCCGACGGCTTCTTCAGCCTGCTGGTCGTCGCGATTTCCGCCGCCTTATGAACCGCCTGTCGAATGCGAACGTAGGTTCCGCAGCGGCACAGGTTTCCGTTCATAGCGGAAGTAATTTCCTGATCGTTCGGCTTGGCTGTCTTGGCCAGCAGCGCCGCAGCCGACATCATCTGTCCGGCCTGGCAGTATCCGCACTGCGGGACGTCGATCTCGAGCCACGCCAGTTGCACCGGATGAGTGCCATCCGAGGAAAGCCCTTCGAGCGTGGTGATGGGCGTTTTCGCCGCGGCCGAAACCGGCGTCTGACAGCTACGCACAGCTTTGCCGTTCAGATGTACGGTACACGCGCCGCACTGGCCGATACCGCAACCGAACTTGGTCCCTTTGAGCTTCAGAACATCGCGGATCACCCACAACAGGGGCATGTCCGCGGGTACATCGACGGTGCTGGACCGTCCATTCACTGTCAGTTGGAAAGCCATGACGGCAGTCTCCTATCTGTAGTCCGCATCTCGTATCATATCTGTTTTTCAGCACCGGAAGGGCGCCAAAAACCACTTGTATCTTATAGAAGGCACTGTAGCTTATACACTAATCTGGAGGACCCAAAGATGAACCCGCAACCGCTGGGGAAATCGATTGGATTGATCGGCGGCCTGGGTGTCGGCGCAGCCGTCCACTATTACCGGGAGCTCCCGAAAATGGATGCCGCGCGGCTGCACCTCGACGCGATCGTGCACCGTGCTCTCGATGAACGCTAACTGTTTCCCAAATACTCTACGTGAACGTACGTTCCCAGACGCACGTTGTACGCCAGATACCATCCATCGTGATCGGGGTCTTCATAGATCACCACCTGATCGCTGTCCCACAGCCAGTCGGCGCAGAAGCCGATGTCCACCGAGGAAACGCTGAAGTAGAAGCCATTGAACCAGAACCGGCTGGGACCGCCGCCGGCCAGGTGCCACTCGTGACCTTTGCCAAATCCGCCGGTGAAGCGCCCATGTTCAAAAGGATGATCCAGGTGATAACGCGGATCATTCTTACCGCTATCGTGTCCGATCCATTTGTCGCCGGAAGCGTGTACGTGCGGGGCTTCAGGGTGCCCTGGCTTGTCGGCGAAAGTCTGATGTTGGGCCGGCGCCGGTGCGTTTGCCTTGGGTGCGCGAGCCGGAGCAGGACCGTGCGAAGGAACATGTCCGCCGCCCACTCCCTTAACGCTTCCTCCGCCATGTTCCCCGCCGTGCTGCTGCGCGAAGCCTGGCAGCGCCAGCAGTGCCGACATTGCCAAAAATCCGATGATCTGTCTCATTTCACCCCCGAAAATTAGAGTAGCGCAGCCCGATTGCCATGCAAAGATAGCAAGTTGGGACGCCGGTTAGGACAACATTTTCTGGTGCGGCATTCGATTCTCGAAAGGATCGCCGAATCCACTTGTCCCGAGAAATGCGAAACCGTGATTGAGATCGGCCCCGGACGTGGCGCGCTCACATCGCATCTGCTGGCCCGCGCCGAACGGGTCATCGCTATTGAGATCGATCCTGTGCTGGTCGAGTACCTGCGCGCTGAGTTTCGCGATGCTCCTGGTCTCACGCTGGTCGCAGCCGACGTTCTTAAGGCGGACCTCACCCAATGGGGAGCAGCCACGGTCGTAGGCAACCTGCCGTATTACATCACCTCGCCGATTTTGGAGCAGACGCTCGCGCTCGGCCCGCTGCTCCATCACGCCGTGTTTCTGGTGCAAAAGGAAGTTGCCGAGCGGTTGATAGCGCAACCTGGATCGCGCGATTACGGCTATTTGAGCGTGCAGACGCAAATTCGAAGCGCGCCGGAGTTGCTCTTCACCGTTCCCGCCGGCGCATTTCGTCCGCCGCCCAAAGTGGACTCGGCAGTTGTGCGCTTGACGCCCCGCACCGATACGGAGCTCAGTCACCTGGATCGCGAGGCGTTCCTCCGCTTCGTGAGCCTGTGCTTCCGCCACAAGCGGAAAACAATTCGCAACAACCTGTTGCCGAGCTACGATGGCGCGCTGCTGGCTGCCATTTCCGAAACAGGCAAGCGCGCCGAGCAGCTTTCCATCCCGCAATTCGCTCAATTGTTTCAGCGACTTCTTCGAACCAGTGGTGATTAACGGCGTCGCTCCTGTATCCTGAAATTTCATGTTGCGTGTTCGTTTCGCCCCGTCGCCGACGGGCTATCTGCATATTGGAAGCGCCAGGACGTTCATTTTCAACTGGCTGTATGCGCGCCGCAACCACGGCACGATGGTTTTGCGTATTGACGACACCGACGTCGAGCGCAACACCCAGGTCTCGCTGGATTCCATTTTTGAGGGCCTGAAATGGCTTGATCTGGATTGGGACGAGCAGTACGCTCAGTCGGAGCGCGGCGACCTGCATCGCAAAATGGCTTGGGCGATTTTTGAAAAAGGCCTGGCCTACCGCGACTTTGTTCCCGCCGCCGCGGCTGAGGAAAAGGAGCACGCGCCCCATTCCGGCGCATGGCTGTTCAATCCCGGGATGCGCGAATTGTCGCCCGAGGAAAGCCAGCGCCGCGCCGATGCGGGCGAGCCGTTTGTGCTGCGATTTCGCGTCCCTCGCGAAGGTTCGCACACCGTGGAGTTTCACGATGCTGTTTACGGCGAGCAATCCAAACTCGCGGCCGACGTCGAAGATTTCGCGCTGCTGCGCAGCAACGGCGTGCCGACGTATCACCTGGCGTCTTGCGCGGACGATGTGGACCTGCGCATCAGTAACATCATTCGCGGTCAGGATCATCTCACCAACACCTTCAAGCACGTCTTGATTTTTGAAGCGCTGGGCGCCAAGCCGCCGCAGTTCGCACATCTTCCGCTCCTGATCGCGCCCGACGGCTCCAAGCTCTCCAAACGCCGGCACGGCCCGGTGGTCAGCGTGCTCACCTATCGCGATGCCGGATTCCTTCCGCACGCCTACATCAATTTCCTGTGCCTGCTCGGCTGGTCACCCAAAGACGATCGCGAGCAGCTTTCGCGGCAGGAATTGATGGACGCGTTTTCGTTCGAGGGCATTCATCGCCACAACGCGGTTGTGAATTTCACCGATGCAGATCCCATCGACCCCAAAGCCATGTGGCTGAATGCCGAGCTCATCCGTACGCTGCCGGTGGAAGAACTCGCGGCCAAAATGCTCCCGTTCGCCTGCGCCGCCGGATGGCGCGCCGACCCCGCCAGGATGTTGCGGATCACCCCGCTGTTACAGGAGCGCGTCAAGACCTTGCGCGACGTCGTCAGCATGGCGGACTTCTTCTTCGTCGACCAACTGCCGGCTTACGATCCCGCTGAACTCATTCCTCAAAAGGGAGACCAGGCGATGGCTCTTACCGTGCTGGCCCTGGCCCGCGAAATCTTGGCGGACGCCAGCTTCAGCCATGCCGGTCTCGAAGCGGCGTTGCGTGGGGCTGCGGAGAAGCTCAAAATCAAAGCAGGGCAGATGTTCCAGCCCATTCGTGTCGCTGTCTGCGGGCGAAAAAACGCGCCTCCCTTGTTTGAAACACTCGAAGTGCTGGGCCGTGAGACCTGCCTCAACCGCATCGGGCAGGCCATCCAGATGTTGCAGTAATTCTAAAATTGCCAGATGTTGCAGTAATTCTAAAATCGAAAGAGACCATGAACCCAACCACGAGCGAGGGCGCCGATAAGCCAGTAGACGCGCCCCCATCGAATTTCATCCGGGACATCATCCTGGATGACCTGAAGACCAACAAATACGGGGGCCGCGTGCATACCCGCTTCCCTCCGGAGCCGAACGGCTACC
This sequence comes from Bryobacterales bacterium, assembly GCA_963781905.1. Classification (GTDB taxonomy): domain Bacteria; phylum Acidobacteriota; class Terriglobia; order Bryobacterales; family Bryobacteraceae; genus Palsa-89. The sequence goes on along the minus strand of CAWAHZ010000010.1, from coordinate 345,590 downwards.
TGCACATCGGGCACGCGAAATCCATCACCCTCAACTTCGGTCTCGCCCAGGAATTCGGCGGAAAGTGCAATCTTCGCTTCGACGACACCAACCCATCCAAGGAAGAAACGGAGTACGTAGATTCCATCATTGCGGACGCGCGCTGGCTGGGCGGTGAATGGGAAGACCGGATGTTTTATGCATCCGATTATTTCGGCCAACTCTACGAATGGGCCGTGCAACTCATCAAGGCAGGCAAGGCGTACGTGGACGACCTGACGCCCGACGAGGTTCGCAAGCAGCGCGGCACCCTCACCGAGCCCGGCCAGGAGAGCCCCTATCGCGGGCGAAGCGTCGAAGAAAATCTGGATCTGTTCGCCCGCATGAAGGCCGGCGAATTTCCCGACGGCGCTCGCACCCTGCGCGCGAAAATCGACATGGCGTCGCCGAATCTGAATCTGCGCGATCCCATCATGTATCGCATCCTGCACGCCGAGCATCATCGAACCGGCAAGCGGTGGTGCATTTATCCGATGTACGATTTTGCCCATGGCGAATCGGATTCCATCGAAGGCATCACGCATTCCATCTGCACGCTCGAGTTTGAAGATCACCGGCCGCTCTACGATTGGTACGTCGACCAGCTGGGCATTTATCATCCGCGGCAGATTGAGTTCGATCGCCTGAATATCACTTATACGCTCCTGAGCAAGCGCAAGCTGCTGGCGCTGGTCCAGAACAAGTTAGTGCGCGGCTGGGACGATCCGCGCATGCCCACCATTTCGGGCCTCAGGCGTCGCGGTTATACACCCGAAGCCATCCGCAATTTCTGCAAACGCGTGGGAGTGTCGAAGACCAATGGCACCACCGAACTGGGACTTCTCGAATATTACCTGCGTGAAGATCTGAACAAGCGCGCTCCGCGTGTGATGGCCGTTCTGCGCCCGCTGCGCCTGGTGATCGACAACTATCCGGAAGGCCAGGTGGAACAGATGGGGGCGGTGAATAATCCGGAAGATGAAAGCGCGGGTAGTCGCACCGTCCCATTCTCTCGCGTCCTTTTCATTGAGCAGGACGATTTTCGCGAGGATCCGCCCAAGCAATATTTCCGTCTGGCGCCGGGGCGCGAAGTGAGGCTCCGCTATGGCTATTTCGTCACCTGCACCAGCGTGGTGAAAGACGCGGCCGGCCAAGTCACCGAAATCCACTGCACCTACGATCCCGCCACGCGCGGCGGCAATGCGCCCGACGGCCGAAAAGTGAAATCGACCATCCATTGGGTTTCCGCCGAGCACGCCGTGGACGCCGAGGTTCGTTTGTACGATACGCTGTTCACGCGCGAAGATCCTAACGAAGTGGAAGAAGGTCAGGACTTCACCGCAAATCTGAATCCGCATTCGCTCGAAGTGGTGCATGGTGCGAAGCTGGAGCCCAGCCTGCGCGGAGCAGCAACCGGAACAGGTTATCAATTTGAACGGCTCGGTTATTTCGCGGTGGATCCCGATACCACGCCTGAAAAGCTGGTCTTCAACCGCACCGTGGCCCTGCGCGACACCTGGGCCAAAATTGAGAAGAAGACCGAGAAGAAATCCAAATGATCATCCTTGGCTTGGGCGGCCTACACAAGGAGGCCGCATGCGCCGTGCTGCGGGATGGCGAACTTCTGGCCGCCGTCGAAGAACGCAAAGTTGCTCGGCAGATTACTGGAGACGCGCTGCCGCAAGCCGCGATCATGGCCGCACTCGAGGTGGCCAAGCTCACGCCCGCCGATGTGAACTCGGTCGCCCTGGTGCGCCCGTTCGCGCAGCAGATTCATCTCACGCTACGCGCGCAGTTTCCCAATGCCCAGACGTTGATGGTGGAGCATCACGCGGCGCATGCGGCATCGGCATATTATCCATCTCCGTTCGAGCAGGCCACGGTTCTGACGCTCGATCGCGATGGCGATTTCCGTTCCGCCGCCCGCTGGCGCGCCCAGGGCAACCAATTGCAGTTGGAAAAAGATTTGTATTATCCGGATTCTCTCGGCGACCTCTACAGCCGCGTCAGCGAGTTGCTCGGATTCAACGCCGGCTCGGACGAGCACAAGGTCCAGTGGCTCTCCTCCGCCGATTCCGGCGAGCAGTTTCTTCCGCTCTTCGAGGAGATGCTTGGATCCACCGAAGGCCTGGGTACTCGTGACTGGCCTTGCATCAATCGCAGCTTTTTCGATGCAGATCGCTTGAGCCAGGGTGGCTTCAGCGAGAAGTTCTACTCGCGCCTGGCTCTCGAAGCTGGCGCCGAGATTCCCGAGAAGCTTCGCGCACCACTCGCTGCGGGATTGCAGCACGCCATCGAGCGCGTGGTTCTGCGCATGGCCGGCCCGTCCGAGAACCTTTGCATGGCCGGCGGCCTGGCCATGAACGCGCTGCTGATCAGCGCGCTCGAAAAATCGAAGCAAGTGTTCGTACAACCGGCCGCGGGCAACGCAGGCACGGCGCTAGGCGCAGTGTTTTACGCCTGGAACAATGTTTTCGGCCACAAGAAGCGCGCATCGCTGAACGATCTTTGCCTGGGCCCGGGCTACACCGCCGAACAAGTGAAGCAGGTTCTCGAAAACTGCAAACTGAAGTTTCACTATCTGATGACGACCGAGGAACTGCTGGATCGCGCGGTGCGGGATTTGAACGGCGAGAAGATCATTGCGTGGATGCAGGGCCGCATGGAGTTTGGCCCGCGCGCTCTCGGCAACCGCAGCATCCTGGCCTCGCCGCTCAACGCTTACTCCACCGAGAACCTGAATATCTATATCAAGCATCGCGAATCGTTCCGCAAATTCGCCGCGTCGGTGCCGGAAGAGATGGCATCGGAGTATTTCGAAGCCGGTCCCAACGCGCGCTATCTGGCAACCGTGGGACGCGTGCGAGCGCCTTACCGCAAGATTTTCGACGGCGCTGTGCTAGCCGAAGACGCCGTGCGGGTTCACCTGGTTCGCCGCCAGGACAATCCGCTGTTTCACCAATTGCTTCTGGCTGCTGGAAAAGCGACGGGCCTTCCGGTACTCTACAACACCAGCTTCAATCTGTTCGGGGATCCATTGGTCTGTACGCCGCGCGATGCCGTGCGCAGCTTCTATTCATCCGGCGTGGACGCGCTGTACGTCGGCAATTTCGTCGTCGAGAAATAGCTAATTCGCGGATGGCTTTTCCACCTTATCGATCACCATTACATCCACCAGAGCTTTGGTCGCCTCGAGCTTCAACCCAACCTGCTGCTGGATTGCGGTGAACAGATCCGGTGGCGCATCGGGTTTGTCGCCGATGCCGGGCGGCACTCCGCCGAGACTCGCGAACTGCGTCTCATCGGGCGTCCAGTTCAATGCGAAATTGTAGCGTCCCTCTAGCCGCGTCTGATCCACGACCGGCCGATCCAGAACCGCTCTCTGCATCACGCTCGCAAAATCCGCCATGGTCGCATTTCTGGCTGGCAAGTTTCCCAATCCCCGGAAAAGCAGGGAGGGAGGGCCGTTCGAATTGCCGTCGCTCTTCATAATCTTCGGCCCGCCCTTCGCAACCACCAAGGCATACACGGAGAGCTCCTTCTTCTCGTGATGGAACTTGAGTTGAAAGCGGTCGGCGAGCAGTTTCTGTATCATCGTTTTCCACTGAGCTTCGTTCGGCTGGCCCTCTCCATCCGGTTTTCCATCCAGATCGTACTTTTCTGTTCCCACCCAGTCCGGTGCGCCGGTTACCTGCCGCGCATGCAGCCCATAGCTAAATCCGATCAGATCGTTCAGGGTCGTGTTGATCGTGGAGAAGTGCGCAGGTTGCACTCGAAAGAGTCTGCCCCGCCGATTTGGATCGCTCGGCTTGATGGTCGCCACTTCAAAGGACGGATCGGCGTCCGCAGCCATCGGCTTCGGCCGTGGCGGGGGCTGCGGAAGCGCCCAAACCGTCTCAGGCGTGGCGCGCTTCTGGGTCAGGGCGAGTGGCTGGCCGCCCTGCGTCCACGTTCCCGCGATGGAATCTCCATCCGCGCTCAGCTTCCCTTCAAAAGTCCCGATTCCAACAATCGAAATCTTCACCGCCGAACCTTGCAGCGTAGCCTCGCCGGATATGGGACTTCCTGGCCGGTCGGCATCAAAGGCGATCAAGACAGCCTTCAGCTTGTCCGCATCCGTGGTCGAGATCTTGAACACCGTCCGAAGTTCTCTGCCTGGCAAAGTTAATGAGCCCTGCCATGTTCCGGTGAGATTTTGAGCGAACAACGCTCCGCTTGGCAACGTTGCAAGAGCGACCACGATCATTTGCCTGACGATTTGACTGCATCGAGACATGAGTGAATTTCGCCTCCGTCCGACTGAGAATCTGCCGGATTAACCGGCAAAAAGGTCAATGCGAAAACAATTATATCGGATATATCGGACTCAAACTTGCCGCTGGTTTCCTTGCTCGCCGCCCGCGAAGCCACCAGGACCAACGCAAACGGAAACCCCGCATGATGAATCGTGGCATTGACTGACCCTCCGCAAATGAAAGCGACAATCAGGCCAAAATCCCCTCACCCCGGACCTCCGAAATAGGAGTATAGTGATTTAGAGGCGTCAAGCGTCTCACGAGGAGATGACATGAAGACGATCACAGCTGTAGCTTTGATGACGATGGGACTGGCCGCAAGCGGTTTGGCCGCGGAATACAAAGGCTTCGTCGAGGATCAGAAGTGCTCCACCATGGCGTCCATGAAGGGCGATGCCGACTGCGCGCAGAAGTGCATCAAGGGTGGTTCACCCGCCGTCCTGGTGACTCCGGATGGCAAAATCTACAAGATCTCTAATCAGGACAAGATCGTGGCCAGCGCAGGCATGAACGTTACCGTCAGCGGCAGCCTGAAGGGCGACACGCTCACCGTCGCTTCCGTTAAGTAAGCAGCACCATCCAACCAACCGCAGGGGGCTGAGTCACGTTCTCCGTGACCGCCCCTGTTTTCACTGGCCCTGACCCAGTGTCAGATACACGTTGAAGTAGTAGTCTGCCTGTCGTTACCGCGGACCAGCAACGCGTGATGTCCCCCCATTCAAGCACGCCTTCCCAACGGAACGAACCTCACCAAACCTGAACACAGCTACACTAGAAACAGCTCGTGCGCACGCTTTTCTTACTCGCGCTCGCTGTTACGCTGTTCGCGCAGGACACTCCGCCCTCTTCAACCGCCGCCCGGCGCCTCAATCGCTATGAATACAACGCCACCGTGCGCGATCTCCTGGCCGTCCCCTTCGAGCCTGCCGCCGATTTCCCCGTGGATGATTCCGGCTATGGCTTCGACAACATCGCCGATGTGCTTTCGCTTTCGCCCGCGCTCATGGAAAAATACCTCGCCGCCGCCGAGAAAATCGCTCGCAGTGCTGTCGTCCCTCCCATCCTTCCACAGCCTTCGGTCCAGCGTTTTGCCGCCAGCGACTTCCATGTGAAGGTCGATTTCGAAGGCGACTACGACGTCCTGATCGCCGTCCATGGACGTCCCGATCCGGTGAAAGTGGAATTCTCGATCGACGGCGTGCCTGTGGAAACGCTAGCGCTGAGCGCTGCACTGGAGAACCTGCGTTCAGTCGAATTTCGGATTCGCCTTGGTCCTGGCAATCCCCGGCTGGCAGTGGAATTGATCCCCGCTGGCCCTCCTGCGCCAACCCCGGATGCCGAGAAACTTCGTCCGCCTCATCTGGCTTATGTCGAGTTGCGAGGTCCGTACAACCCGGCCGCGCCTCCGCCTTCAGAAGGCTATCGCCGCGTTTTCCGCTGTGGACACCCGCCTGGCCATCACACCCTCGCCTGCGCCCGCACCGATCTCGCCGATCTCGCCCGCCGTGCCTATCGCAGGCCCGTGACGAAAAATGAAATCGACGGCCTGATGCAGTTCGTCGAAAAAGGCGACAGTATCGATCAAGGAATGGAGCTGGCCCTCGAGGCCATCCTGGTTTCACCCCGTTTCCTCTTCCGCATCGAACCCGTTGCCGGCTCTCTGGACGATTTCCAGTTCGCTTCGCGCCTCTCCTATTTCCTGTGGAGCAGCCTTCCAGATGACGAGCTCTTCCAGCTTGCGGCCGATCATCGCCTTCGCGACCCAGAAGTGCTCCACGCTCAAATTCATCGCATGCTGCTCGATCCGAAGTCGCGCGCGGTGACCGAAAATTTCGGCGCGCAATGGCTCGAGACTCGTAATCTGGATAGCCTCCAGCCCGATCCCGGCAAATTTCCCGAGTTCAGCCCCGAGCTCCGTCGCGACATGCAGCGCGAAACTCAGCTCTTTTTTCAATCCATCATTCGCGGCGACCGTCCCATCTCCGATTTCATCGCGGCCAATTACACCTTCTTGAACCAGCGCCTGGCGGCCTTCTACGGAATCCCCAATGTGCAAGGCCAGCAGTTCCGCCGCGTCGACCTCCCGGCCGATTCGCATCGCGGTGGCATTTGGACGCAAGCCAGCGTCCTTACCGTCTCCTCTTATCCCGCGCGTACTTCGCCTGTCCTTCGTGGGAAATGGATTCTGCAGAACCTGCTTGATTCCGCACCCCCTCCTCCGCCGCCCAACGTCCCGCCTCTCGCCGACACACCAACTGCCGCCTCCGCCAGCATGCGCCAACGGCTGCAGCAGCATCGCGCCAACCCGGCGTGCAAAGTTTGTCACGATCGCATGGACCCGTTGGGTTTCGATCTTGAAAATTACGATGCCATCGGCCACTGGCGAACCGCCGACGGTAACACCCCCATTGATGCCAATCCCGATGCCATCCGGCAGATGTTGCTAAAGGATCAAGACAAATTCGCGCGCACTCTGGCCTCGAAATTGATGACTTACGCGCTCGGCCGCAAGTGTTCGGTGAAGCGAGCTTCCGGGAACGAAACCTTCTCCCAACTCGTCGAGACAATCATGACTGATGCGAGCCAGAAAGACGCGAGCCAGAAAGACGCGAGCCAGAAAGACGCGAGCCAGACGGACAGTAGCCATGACTAAGTGCCTTTCCCGCCGCACCATGCTCCGCGGCTTGGGCGCCGCGGTTTCCCTCCCGTTGCTCGATGCCATGGTCCCTGCGTTCGCCTCCACCACCCCCGCCGCCTCTCCGCTCCGGCTTGCCTTCATCTACGTCCCAAACGGAATCATGATGGATGAGTGGACGCCCGCCAGCGAAGGCGCGAATTTCGAGCTGCGCCGCATCCTCGCGCCGCTCGCCCCGCATCGCAATAGCGTCCTGGTCCTTTCCGGACTCACTCAAAACACCGGTCGCGCGCTGGGTGACGCGGCGGGCGATCATGCCCGTGCCTCCGCAACCTACTTAACCGGTGTCCATCCCAAGAAAACCGACGGCGCCGGCATCTGCGCGGGCATTTCCGTCGATCAGGTGGCCGCCAGCCACGTGGGCGCCTCCACAAAATTGCCGTCGCTCGAGTTGGCGTGCGAAGACGGCCGTTTGGTCGGCAATTGCGATTCCGGCTATAGCTGCGCGTACAACAACACGCTGTCCTGGCGCACTCCCTCCACGCCGCTCCCATCCGAGGTGAATCCGCGCCTGGTCTTCGAGCGTCTGTTCGGAGCCATGGACGAGAATCCCGTGGACCGCGGGAAGCGCCTGCGGAACGAAACCAGCATTCTCGATTATGTCTTCGAAGACACGCGCCGGTTGACCAGCCAGCTCGGCCCTTCCGACCATCGCAAAATCGACGAATATCTGACGTCGCTGCGTGAAATCGAACGCCAGATTCAATTCGCGGAGAAAGACGATTCGCAACTTCAGCCCTCCTTCGAAAAGCCCAGCGGCGTCCCAGCGGATTTCGCCGACTACGCGCGCTTGATGTTCGACCTGCTGCTGGTCGCCTTCCAGACCGGCACCACGCGCGTGTCCACTTTGATGCTGGGCCATGAAGGCAGCCTGCGCGCTTATCGCGAAATCGGCATTTCAGACGCTCATCATCCAATCACTCACCACTCCGGCAACCCGGATCTCATCGAGAAGGTGGTCCGCATCAATGCCTATCACATGCAACAGTTCGCCTACTTCCTCGGCAAAATGAAATCCACGCCCGATGGCGACGGCACCTTGCTCGATCATTCCCAGATCGTCTATGGCAGTGGCCTCAGCGATGGCAACCAGCACCAACACAATAATCTCCCGGTCCTGCTTGCCGGCAAGTCCGGCGGCCGGCACGTCACATATGCCGCGGAGACTCCCATGAACAACCTGCACCTGGCTCTGCTCGATCGCATGGGTGTCCACATTGATTCCTTGGGCGATTCCAACGGAGAATTGTTCCAATGACCAGATTCAGCGTTTTCTTGCTCGCGACAGCTTCGTTTGCGTTCGCCCAGGCTCCTGCGACGCCCGCAAAGTCTTTCACCGCTCAATTCGAGGACTTGAATCGGCGTCTGCTCGAAATGGCCAAGGATTTTCCCGAGGCGAAATACGGGTACCGCGCCACGAAGGATGTCCGGTCGTTCGCCGAAATCGTCGTTCACGTTTCCTCGGGCAACGCTTACGCCGCCAAAGCGGGCCGGGGCGAAAAGGCCAACTGGGATGAAATCGATCCGAAGGGCTACACGTCCAAGACCGCCATGGTCGCGCTGCTGGAGAAGACCATCGCCGACGCCAACGCCACTTTGAAAGCCGTTCCGGACGACCGCTGGGCCAAAACAGCGCAGCCCTGGCTGGCCGTGATCGAGCACGCCGGAGAACATTATGGACAGCTTGTGGTTTATTACCGCAACAACGGAATGGTGCCGCCGGAGTCGCGTCCAAAGAAGTAATCAGATGCTGAGGAGATGAGCTTCCACCGGCATCTGGTTTAAACGCACCAAGGCCAAAGCATACCAGCGCAGTTGATTTTCATAGCGCTTTCTGCTCGGTCCGATCTCGGCGTCGGTTTTGAAATCCACGATGTGCCACGTTCCGTTCTCTTCGAAGGCCAAGTCGATAACGCCTTCCAGAATTTGGTTCTCTTCGAGCTTCAATAAGATCGGAAGCTCTCGCCGGCAGAGCTTTGATTTGCGCGCTCTTTCGAACAGCGGGTGTCTCAAGGCCGCGGCGACGGCTTGCGTGGCATGGTCCACTTCTTTATCCGTCGCTCCAAGAACCCTTCCGTGAACCTTCGCCAGTTGCTCACGGGCGTTGCTGTCGCTGTCCAATGCAACATCGCGGAGGATGGTATGCACCAATGTTCCGAAACGCGGTCCCGCCGATCGGCCAGCGGCCTTTTCTACGGCTTCGAACGTCACTCCAAGCGAAAACCCGCTTGGCGCGTGCGCCGCTTCGGTCGCCGTGAAGACATCGAATTCTTTCTGCTGTCCGTATTCGTTAACCTTTTCCCGCTGCTTTTTCCATTCGCGATAAGCGGCCAGGCTGGGCGATTCTTCATCATTCGGATCACCCCTCGGATCACCCCTCGGATCACCCCTCGGATCGCTTTTGAGGATCTCTTCCTGCCGCAACCCGAGGTTCGCCGGCGGCGCCAGTTTCAATGTTCTCGGATCCCACCAAACCACTTCGTGCTGTCCTTGTTGCGGCGTATGGAGTCCTGGCTGCACCGAAGGCTCATCATGGGCGAAGAAGGGACGGTCTACTACGGAAGCGTCCCCAAACTTCGGACAGCCTTCGGCGGGTGTCGCATTTCGGTAACGATCGTGCGCCGGATAAATAGCCTTGTTCAACGGGCCCAGCCATCCGTCGAGCTGCTCATCGCCGACCGCGGGTACTACCAACAGATCGCGCGCCCGGGTCGCCGCTACGTACGCCACTCTCACGCCCTCGGCGCGTTCCCGCAGTCCCTCCTGAGATTCGTTCTCGCGCAGCTCCCACGGAGCGCAGCGCAGCAGTCGGGTGGCGCACAGACGTTTGCGGGCATCCACGTAACGGTCGGGATCGCTGGCCGCGATATTCGCGGTCATATCGGCCAGAATTACGATCGGGAACTCCAGCCCTTTGGCGGCGTGTACCGTCATCAGCCGCACTCCCTCGGCGCCTTCTTCGAGCACGGGCGCCTCGGCGGATTCCGCCTTCTCCGATTGTGCGTCCAACTCCTCGACGAATCCGCGAAACGAAACCCCGCCCGAAAGCTCGAAGCTGCGCGCCAGGTCCGCGATCCGATAGACATTCGCCAGTACTTGATGCCCGGCCGGCCGCAGCGCAAAACCCGCATGAGCGCGAGTGGCCTCGAGCAGCGAATTTACGGTGTCGGCGATCGGCCTTCGGTTGCGCCCACGATTCAGATCGGCCAGTAAGCGGAGCGCTTCGGCGATCGGCTCGAACTGCTGGTCGAGATGTTCCGGCAGCGATCGAAACGGATGCAGCCGTCCCAGCTCATGATGAAAGCGCAGCAGCAGATTGTCAGGGATCGCAAACAGAGAGCCTTTGAGCGTGGCGAATACCGACAACTCGTCTTCGGGCCACTCGATGGCAGTGAGGGCGGCTCGCATCGTCTCCACTTCTTCGCGGCTGTGGAAAGACTTGGAGCCTACCAGCAGATGCGGAATCTCGCGTGCTTCCAGGCTCCGAACATAATCGCGCGTAATGTCTCTTCCGAAGTTCGTGAAGCGGCGAAACAAGAGGCAAATATGCCGGGACGAAATGGGCAACAGTTGCGTCGGGTCTTCAGGATCGCGGACTTTCCAGCCGCTCTCGCGCACCAGCCATTCGATAAACGCCCCGATGGTTTCGGGCAGGCAGGCGTCGATAGAGATCTTTGAGACTTTCATGGCGCCATAAGGCCGGGGCGCCGGCAGTGCCACAATGCTGGGCTGTTTTGCAATAGCCGGGGTGTCCCCTTGGAGCGGCGCGTAATCCGCCTGCCCGGAAACAGCATCATCCTGCATTTCCGTTTGAAACGCCGCATTGACCAAATGTTGGATCGGCCGGAGCGCGCGAAAACTAGTGGTCAGTTGTACGATACCGACACCCCGCTGGTTCAGCGCGTCGCGGATTTCCCGATACAGCACCACGTCGGCGCGCCGAAACTTGTAAACCGATTGTTTAGGATCGCCGACCACAAAGAGCTTTCCGGGCGTGGGCGCCACCTTCAGCCAATCGGATTCGGCCGGATCATCAGCGGCGAGTAGCAGCAGGATTTCAGCCTGCAGCGGATCGGTGTCTTGAAATTCGTCGATGAAGATGTGAGAGAAACGCTCCTGCAGGTAGCGGCGAACGTCGGGTTTGTCGCGCACCAGGTCGCGCGCCAGCAGCAGCAGATCCACGAAATCGAGCTTTCCGGCGCGGCGCTTCAGTTGATCGTATCGGTCGACCAGGTCCCACATCTCCGCTCGAAGAATCGCAGCCAGGTCGGCGTCTGCGGCATGTTGGAAGGCTTCCAGTTGATCGAGCAAATGCTTCCGGGCTTCCACCACCTGCTCGCGCGGAACCCCATCGGCGAAGAATCCAGAGCCCTTCTGCGGATTCCGATGGATGTCGCGGATCAGTTTGATCAGCAGGCTTTCGAGCGAATCGTAATCGCGGACGCGCGCCGCTTCCGCGCGTTCTATCCAGGTAGCGAGCGCCTGCGCGGGCCGCAGCGATTTCACCAGGTTGTCGTTGCGTTTCACGCAACGCGAGGCTGCTTCGGCGATCAACTGTACTTGCTCCACTAACCGGTCGATCTCCGCTTCCCGATGGAATTCCCTGGTATGCCACGGCGCTGGATGATCGCGCCATTCAATCAGCTTCCAGGCCGCGTATTGCAGTTGTTCGATCGGCGAAGCACCGTCGTAAGATTCGCGGGAGGCCAGGCGCACCAGAGCGCGGCGCAGGCCCGGAGCGCCATCACTCAATTTGCGCTGCAGCCAGGCGCGGAACGCCCGCTCATAAATGCGAGAGGCCTGTTGCTCGTTCAGTTCCTCAAATGCCGGATCGACCACCGCTTCCACCGGCCGCTCGCGTAGGATCTGAGCGCAGAACGAATGGATGGTGCCGATGGAGGCCTCTTCCAGATGTTCGAGAGCGTCCTCGATGTTCGAGCGTTCCTGCGGAGTGGTCGCGGTAGTGCGGGCGCGGTCCAGTTCCTGCCGAAGCCGAAGTTTCAGTTCACCAGCGGCTCTGTTGGTGAACGTTACGGCAACGATATGACTGATGGTGGTGAGGCCTTCGGCTAAAACGGCAACGATGCGTGCGATCAGCTCGGTAGTTTTCCCCGTTCCGGCCGAGGCTTCTACCAACAGGCTCTCGGCCAGCGAAGTGCGAATGCGTTCGCGGGCGGCGCGGTCGTCGTGTTGCGGCTGAATCGCAGGGGGCGTCATGGCGAGTGACGAATCTCGATCAGCGTGTCCAGCCGGTCCGCTGGCTTGCGTTTCACCCGCGTTTCTTCGTAGGGGCCGCACACAGTGCTGTAGTCACACATGCCGCATGCACCGGCCTGCGGAGCCGCGGGAAGGAAGCCCTCCGCGATTGAGCGGTCGATCGCTTCGATGATGCGGCGCAGGCGGGCGCGCGATTCGTCGTTGAGCGGGATATCGATGGACGAGAACTCGCCTCGCTGGGTGCAATAATACAGCCGGCCAGACTGCACGGATTCGCCTAGTAATGTTTCGGCGGCGTGAGCGTAGAGCAAAGGCTGAAGTAGTGAGCCGCCTCCCACGTATTGCGGGCGGTCCTTGGGAGCTTTCCCGGTTTTATGATCGGTGACGCGCAGGGTTCCGCTGGTTTCGTGGCGCTCGATCAGATCGATGGAACCGCGCAGCCGAATGCCATCCAGAATGATGGCTTCTTGGTCGGTGCTGGCGTCATCGCGGTCGGGATCGCGGGTCAGCCCGAAACCGAATTCGAAATGCTCCGGGGTCCAATCCGGATCGGTCGCGGCGGAGTGTTGCAGCCAACCGCGCAAGTCGGTCCGGAGGCTTTCGATTTCGCTCTTCCAGACGCGGGGGATAGCGGGAGCGAGTTCGTCTTCGTAGCGCGCCGCGACACGGTCCAGAACCTGGTCCGCGAGGTCGAGCTTTTGGGGAAGGCTTCGTTTGGTGCGCGCCAGTTGGCGGAAGAGTTCAAATTGTGCCGAATGAAAAATCGCACCGCGCGTGAGGGCGTCCATTCGTTCCAGCGGCGCGGGCTCCTGTCGCGGCCGGAACTGAAAGACAGCGTGCAAAGCGAAGCGATACGGGCAGGCGGCGAAATGCTGGAGCGAGGATGGCGAATAGCTGCGATTGGCGAGGCGGTGCGTTTGGAGAGCGTCGAGGGTCGCGGGATCGGGATCGACAATTCCATCCGCGTCAAACCAGCGATTGCGCCAGCGCCGGCCGCGAGTGCGAAGAGATCGGGCCAGTGCATCGTTCGCCTGCATCAGGTAACGCGCGCTTCCAGTGCCCGCCGCGCCGCGCAGTTTTAAGGAGGACTGCAGCCAGGCCAGGTCGTATTCGGCATCGTCGATGGCGTCGCGGGGGTTGGCTGGCGCAGGCCAATCCAGGCGTGAAGACGCGGCCCGAGCGGCGCGCTTTTCGAATTCTCGCAAGGAAGGCAGACGGCCTTCGGCGGCGCGGATCACTTCGAGCGCATAGAAAGAAGGGACGCGGGCGCGGGCTTGCGTGACGTCCATGCGCGGATAGGAGACAACCAGGCTATCCACGGCGGCTGCGGCAGCGGAATGGAGCAACATGCGCTCGCGAGCCACGCGACGGTCCTGGGTGTCGAGATCAGGCGAAAGCTTTACGCGCTGATCATCGAGCAGTAGTGGATCTTCGAGCGCACGGCGCGGGAAAAGCCCTTCGGCGAGTCCAGGCAGGAAGACGAAATCGAAGCTGCGTCCGCGCGCTTCCTCAATGGAGCCGACGAACACTCGGCCGTAGCGGCGTTTGGGCGGGTCGGTCCGCAGAGAGCCCAAGCGTTCCGAGAGGACGTCATAGACTTCGTCGAGCGAAACGGGGCCCACTTCGCGCATGGGTTCGAGTTCGCTCAGGGCAGATAAAACAGACTCGGGTTGGCGCAGCGCCATTTGCGCCAGATCCAGAAGCCGGTCCAGCCAAACACCCCACTTTTCAGATGCTGGAAGCGAGCCGAGGGCGTCAATCAGGGGAAGTGCGAAATGTTCTAAACGTTTTAGTTGTTCGATGCGCCGCTCGATGTGGGCGCGATGCGATTCATCCTCCCTTTCGATCTCGCGCAATTGCGCCTGCAATTCGGCGCGAAGTCCGCGCAGCCGCCGCGCCCAGCGGTCCCGCCCTCCGATCACGGCGGCGTCCACTAGTAGCTTCTCCCAGCCAATGGGGACATCCAGAGAGGGTTCCTGGTCAAGGATCGGAGCAGCAGGCGCCTCGAAAAGCCCGAGGATTTCATCGTTCGCGGGAACCCATTCGAGCGGCCGGGAAATTGGAGCTCCATCGTCATCGAGCGGTGGTGTCTGGTCCAGCGAAAGATATTCGGCGAAGCGCGATGCGGAACAACCTTCGCTCGCGCAGGCCAACAGAGCAAGAAAGGCCCGGCCTGCGGGATCGGGACGCGCGGCGCCCCGGCTGAAGTAATGCGGGACGCCGGCACGGCGCAGCGCTTCCTCCACTAGCGGCTGATAAGTGTCGACGTTGCGAAGCAGGATGGCCACGCGATCGAAAGGCGTGCCTTCTTGAGCAATCGAGCGAATTCGCCGGGCGATCTCAACGCACTCGAAACTCTCGCCGGGCGCCGAGAAGAGGAGCGTAGGGTCGGGGGGCGCTGAGGGCGGCGGGTCGGAAGAGAACAGCCAGGTGCGGACGCGATCGAGCGTAGCGGTGGACGGGGTGTCGTCAAGATTCTCGGCCGGGACGTCGAGGATGCGCTCCAGGGATCGGATGGCGGCGTCGCCTGTTGTGGCTAGCGCCAGCACGTTCGGCGATTTACGAACCAGCGCGGCGAGCAGGCGCTCATGAGCCGCGGATTCTACGGCCAGTCCAAGCAGAATGACGGGAAGGCGCGTGAAGCGGTGATCGGTCTCGGTGGCCTCTTCGGTCGCCAGGCGAAGAAGCATTGGCAAATCGGCAACCGAACGGGCGGCAAGTTCTTGTTCGTAGAGCGAGAGAAGATACCCCAGGTCGCCGGGCGGATTCACGTTTTGTAGGCGAAGTTCGGTGATAGTCTTCGCCAGTGCGCGAGCGAAGCCGGGCGTTTGGGCCACCGGAGCGAAATAGAGCAAGCGTTTCGCTGTATCGGCAACGTGGACGATACGCGCGGCCAGCGCTTCGATGCCCAGGCGGGAGATGGGAGCGAGCGCCAGGCTTCCCATGGGCTGCGCAGCCAGGTGTGCGGCGAATTGCGTGAGAGTCAGTGCGTGAACGCCTTGGCAGCCCGACGGGAAAGCTCGCGCGGCGAGTTCATTTGCGGCGGCTCGGGTAGGAGCGATGATCAGGATTTCCGCGTGTTCGCCTTTATTCGCCAGGAACGCAGCCGCACGCCGCAGGAGTGTGGCGTTGGAGCGGGAATGCAGGAGCGAGCGAGGGGCCACAGACAATTATATTGGGTTCAAGCAAACGCGTACTTGCGTGCGCGGTTCAGTCCGAGCGGAGCGCGGTCATAGGATCGGTCCGTGCGGCGGTGAGCGAAGGCGCGACGGCTGCGGCGATGCCACAGCAAACCAGGATTGCGGCGGTGATTGTGATGGTCAGCGGGTCGCGCGAAGGAGTCTGGTACAGCATCGATTGGAGCCAGCGGCTCACGACCAGCGCGCCTGCGATGCCGAGAGCTGCTCCGGCCAACGTGAAGCGGAGGGCCGAGCGTACCACCAGGGCAGCGATACCGGCGGGCGATGCGCCGAGGGCCATACGAACTCCAATCTCCTGGGTGCGGCGGGCGACCAGGAATCGGACCAATCCATACAGTCCGCTCACGGCGAGAAGCAGGGTGATGACTGCAAAGAGGCTGAACAATATGGCATGAAAACGTTGCGGCAGCGCGAAGTCGCGGACCCGGTCCTGCATGCTCATCACATTCACGGGAACCGAGGGCTCCAGAGCGTGGATCTCATCTCGCAACCAGGATTCCAGAAACTGTGTGCGCAGGTCGCTGCGGATGGCGACGGCGACATGACGGCTGGTAATGCCAGGCAGCCAGATTTCGGGCGATTGATCCCGATCCAGATAGAACTCGGGATAAGCTGCGCCCGCCAGCCCGTTGTTACGGACATCGGCCGCCACGCCAACGACGTTGAATGTTCCTGAGTCGCTCAGTGTAACGCGCTGGCCAACGGAATGCTCCCCAGGAAAGAGTTTGCTCGCGAGCGATTGGCTAAGGATAATCGCCGGAGTGCTGTGAGTACTCAAATCGGAAGCATCAAACGCGCGGCCCTGCGGCAGAAGCAGATGGAATGTTCGGAAGTAAGCGGAAGAAACGGCGCGCCATGGCACCATGCCGCCGACGCCTTGCTCGAAGGGCGCGCGGCCGGGGACGCGAAGAGCGAAAAATGGCATGGATCGCGTGGGCCCGCCGGGGGGGATGGTGTCGCCGAAAGCAACGCTACTCACACCCGGCTGGCTGCGCAATCGCTGCTCCAGCGTTTGGGAAAAGGCGATCAGACGCGTGGCGTTGTACGCTGATCCGAGCGTGAATTGGGCGGTGACCACGTGCTCCGTGTCGATGCCCAGCGGAACGCTCTCGAGTTTCCACAGCGTACGAAGCATCAGGCCCGCGGCAGTCAGCATGATGAGCGACCCTGCGAGCTGCAAGATGACCAGAGCATCGCGAATGGAGGTTTTGGACGGTGAAGTGGCGCGCCATCTGTTGAAGATTTCGAGAGTGGGTTGTCGAAGAGCCGGCAGTACACCGAAGACCAGCCCGCTCATCAGAGCGAGCAGCGCGGCGAAGACGAAGGTGCGCATGGAGAAGTGGACTTCGGTAAGTCCAAGGATGGTGTTGGGGGCTGTGCTGAGCAGGATCTTGAGCAGGAACAACGAGAGGACGCAGCCCAGCGCACCACCGAAGATACCGAGGAGAAGGCTTTCGGTAATGGCGTGACGGGCGAGTCGCGAGCGGCTGGCGCCTAGGGCTTGTCGCATGGCGAGTTCACCTTGTCGGCTAGTGGCGCGCGCCAGGAGAAGGCTCGCAACATTCATACACGCTAGCAGCAAGACAGCGAGAACCGCGAGCAGCAACACCCACGACGCTGGACGACGGTCGCCGGATTGCCAATCGCGGATGGTGCGCACTCCGATATGGATTTCCTTGCGATAGGCCATGGGCGCTCCCGCGATGTCTCGTTGCAGCAGCGGATCAAGCGAAGCGGCAGCCTGCGGGGGAGTCCAACCGGGGCGGAGGCGCGCGAAGGTTCGGAGCGTCGTGCCGTTGTTTGGGAAAACCTGCGAGGCTTCGTTGAGCTGCTGAGGGAGCAGGACATCGAACGGGCGGAGCGTCGGCATTTCGAACTCTGGGGGAAGAACCCCGACGATCCTGACGGGCGTGTCGTCAAGAGAGATGGGAAGGCCGAGCACGCTGGCTTTGCCGCCGTAGCGCGTCCGCCAGAGGTTATACGAGAGCAGAGCCACGCGAGGTGCTTGCGGGCGATCTTCGTCGCGCGCAAAATTGCGTCCGATGACGGGCCGAACGCCGAAGAAGGGAAGGTAAGACGATTCGACGTAGGCGCAGGTAAGGCGGGCGGGATTAGTTTCGGTGAGGTCGCAGTCCTGATCGCCCGGAAACATCGATGTAACGGCTTCGAAAGCGGGGATTTTGCCGCGCCAATAAAGGTAATCGAAGCCGAACAGGAACTCGCGAGTTTCGATAGGCGCTGTGATGCCATACGCGACGATGCGGTCGGGGTCGGCGTAAGGGGCAGGGCGAAAGAGCACGCCATCCACAACCGTGAAGACGGCCGTGGACGCGCCGATGCCGAGAGCCAGGATGAAGAGGACCGTAATGGAGAAGGCGGGGTTCCGAATTAGCTGGCGCACAGCGTGGCGGAAATCCTGCAGGATGCCTTCCAGGAACGGGACGAGATGGAACTGACGGGCATCTTCGAGGATCAGCGCAGGGTTGCCGAACTGTCTGCGGGCCCAGGCTTGGGCTTCGCGCTCGCTAAGGCCGGCCTGGCGTCCGAGATCGGCCCGCATGGCGAGGTGCGATTGGATCTCTTCCGTTATTTCGGCATCCACGCGCGAGCGCCGGAACAAAGTGCGCCAGATGCGTTTCATACAAACCTCAGGATGCGTGTTACACCCTTAGAGACGCTGTCCCAGGTGGATTCGGCCTCCTCCAAACGCTGACGGCCGGAAGCGGTGAGTTTGTAGATACGGGCGCGGCGGCCGTTTTCGGTCTGAATCCAGGAGGCTTTGACGAACTTGTCGCGCTCCAGACGATGCAGGGCAGGGTAGAGCGAACCTTCCTCCACGCGCAACAGGCCTTCGGAGACCGTCTGGATATGCAGGGCGATGCCGAAGCCGTGATTGGGAGCGCAGGCCAGCGTTTTCAGGATGAGCAGATCGAGTGCTCCGAGCAGCGTGTCGGATGATCGGGCCATAGATGACTCAGTAAGATGACTCAGTAAGACAACTAGGGTTAGTATGACACAAGTTACAGGGGCGCGATAAACTGGTTGGCAGGTGGTCCCCAGAGTCCCAGCTTTGATCGTTTTGAGCGCGGCGATGCTGTGCGCTGGGCCGCTCGACGACACGCTGGTGACGGGACGCAAGGCCCTGGCGAACGACGGAGTTTCGACAGCATGGAAGCTGGCGCAGAAGGCGTTAAGCGAAGCACCCCAGTCCGCTGCGGCGCATGAGTTCGCGGGGGAAGTCCGGTTCCGGCAGGGAGAATTCGCGGAAGCTGACACTGAGTTCAAGGCCGCCATAGAGTGGGACCCGCGCTTCGCGCTGGCTTGGTGGGGGCTGGGGCGAGTGGCGCAGTGCGCCTCCATGAACAAGACCGCGGTGGACGATTTCAAGCGCGCGTACGAATTGAACCCGAATGACCCCCGGATTTTGGGGGCGTGGATTCCGCGGCTGAGCGGTCAGGAACGCGCCGACGCGTTGAATCGTTATGAGGGCATGGTGCGGGCGGCTGGCGCCGGCTGGATCGGCGATCCGAAGGAACTTGAGATCTTGCGACAGCGCGCGGAGCTTGCCAAGGCCCTCAACGGGCGCGAAGTAATGGCGCTCGCGAGCCCATATAAGGCGGCCGAAGTACCCTTACATGCGTTTGTGAGCGGCGCAACGCGAATGCGCACTTATGGTTTAGAGGTAATGGTGAACGGCAATCCGGTGCGGCTGGTGTTGGATACCGGGGCGTCCGGAATTGTTCTATCGCGTCCGGCGGCGGAGCGCGTTGGCCTGGTGCGAGTGACAGGCACCACGGTGCGCGGCATCGGAGATAACGCGAAGCTGACGGGCGGGTATCGAGCGATCGCGGATCGGTTCATGATTGGAGAAGTGGAATACCGTGATGCGGTGATCAGCGTGGCGGATCAAAGTTTCGTGGGGATCGAGGACGGCCTGATCGGATCGAATGTGCTCGGCGAATTCCTGGTCACGCTGGATTTCGCGGCCGGCAAGTTGCGCTTAGATCCGCTGCCGGGTTTTCACCCTGGCGATGAGTTTCCGGATCGCACGGTGAGTGCGGAGATGGAGAGCGCGACGCGCGTGTTTCGATTCGGACATTTGCTGCTGGTACCGGTCCGGGTGGGCAAGGCAACCAACCGGTTATTCGTGCTCGACACGGGCTCCGCGAGTACGCTGATTTCCTACGGCCTGGCAGCGGAGGTGAGCGATCTGAACCGGGATGACAAAACCGGGTTGCGGGGACTGAACGGACGAGTTGGCGACGTGTACAAGACGGGTAATTTGACGATCGAGTTCGCCGGATTTGAGCAAAAGAATCTCGGGATGACGGCGTTCGATACGTGGGAGCTGAGTCACCAACTGGGCACGGAGATCTCCGGATTTCTGGGGCTGCCGGTGCTGAACCTGTTCACTCTGACCATCGATTATCGCGATGGGCTGGTGAAATTCGAACGGAGACCATAGCCTTTTTTCAGCTGCGTCCGCGCATGCGGGAGATTTCGCGGCGGTCGCGCTTGGACGGCTTGGTTTTGGGCGCTGTTTCGAAACGCGGCATCGCCTTACGTTCGGCGGCCAGTTTCAGGCGCAGTTCGCGACTGGGATCGGTCTCCTGGTAAAGCTTTTGCGCAACCGGCGCCGGTCCACGCATTTCGCTCAAGCCCAGGATTTCGATTTGAAATTCGCCGCTGTCGTTCTTGATTTCGAGCAGGTCGCCGATGTGAACTTCGCGCGAGGGCTTCACCGGCTGCCCGTTGGCGTGGATTCGGCCGAGTTCACACGCGCGGGAAGCGAGCGAGCGAGTTTTGAAGAATCGGGCCGCCCAGAGCCATTTGTCGATTCGAATGCTGGTCATCGATCCAGCCCTTTTAACGTACGCGTTTCCAGAAAAAGTAGCCCAGCATGGTCTTCGCGTCAAGAATTTCGCCGGCGTCGATGGCGGATTCTATTTCCTTAGCAGTAAACCAGCGGGTTTCGATGCGCTCGTCGCCCATCGGAGTGGCGACGCCAGGGGTGAGCCCGGTGGCGAGATAAATGGTCATCTTTTCGGTGAGGAAGCCGGGGCTTGGGAAGAATGACACCAGTTTTTTCCAATTCTTGGCGCGGTATCCGGTCTCTTCTTTCAGCTCGCGCCTGGCGGTTTGGAGCGGCTTTTCGCCGGGATCGATGGAACCAGCGGGTAATTCCCACAGCATGCGCCCGGCGGGCAGACGATACTGGCGAACTAGTAAGACTCGCTTACGATCGTCCACTGGCATCATCACGGCGGACCCGCGATGGTGCACGATGTAGCGTTTGATTTCGAAGCCGCTGGGATCGACGGCATGATCGTCCGACACGGTGAAGAGCCGGTTGCTCAGTTTTTCGACCGAAGAGATGATTTTCATGATTTGTGGATGGTCTTTTCGAAATCCGCAAGCGGCAGCGTGTTCAGGACATCGCGAGCTTCGAGCCACCCGCGGCGGGCCATCAACACCCCGAACGGCATGTTGATCCCGAGATGCTTGGTCTGGTGGGCGTCGGTGGAGATGGCGAACTTCGCGCCGAGTGCTTTCGCGGTGCGGACCATCGCGCCACCCAAGTCCAGCCGCTCGGGGCTACCGTTGATTTCCAGGTACACGTTGCGGCGCGCAGCCTGCGACGCCACGCGTTCAAAGTCGAAAGGAAACGGATCGCGATTCAGCAGAATGCGGCCCGTAGGATGGCCCATCACCCGCAGCGAGGGAGATTCCAGCGCGCGCATCAACCGGTCGGTCATCTCCGCCGCTTCCAGATTCATGTGGCTGTGGACGCTCGCGACCACGATGTCGAGCTCGGCCAGCGCCTCCTCGGCGAGATCCATTTCGCCGTCACGCTTGATGTCGCATTCCAGGCCTGAAAAGATGCGCAGCGGCAAGCCGCTCTTGTTCAGCTCGCGCACCTGCTTCGCAAAAGCGACGGCACGCTTTTCATCCAGGCCATTGGCCATGGCGAGCGCCTTGGAGTGATCGGTAATGGCGATGTATTCATAGCCCAGCGCGTGGGCCGCCTCGGCCATTTCCTGGAGCGTGGCGCGGCCATCCGTTTCCGTGGTGTGCATGTGCAAATCGCCACGAATATCGGACAGCTCGATCAGCTTGGGCAGGCGGCCCTCCAGAGCGGCTTCGATCTCGCCTGAGTTTTCGCGAAGCTCGGGAGGAATCCAGGGAAGGCCCAGCGCGGCGTAAACTTCTTCCTCGGTCTCGCCGGCCACGCGATCTTCGCCTTCCAGCTTGAACAATCCGTATTCATTGAGCGTCAAGCCCAGCTTGAGCGCGCGGCTGCGAATCAGAATGTTGTGTTCCTTGCTGCCGGTGAAATATTGCATCGCCGCGCCGTAACTTTCATGAGCCAATGCGCGTAGATCCACCTGGAGGCCTTCGAGACCATATTGGATGCTGGCTTTGTTCGCGCCTTTGCCGAGCACGCTGTGTGCCTTGGGATGCTGCACGAATCGCTCGAGCGCTTGGGCCGCGCCGGGGCCAGTAACGAGAAGATCGAGATCGCCGATAGTGTCCTTTCCACGGCGCAAGCTGCCGGCCGCGGCGATTTTCTCGATGCCACCGGTTTCGGAAAGATAAGGGATCAGTTCGCCGGCCACCTTCTGTCCGAAGTTGAGCAGGAAGCGGCCGGTACGCTGGCGATACTGCGCGATGGATTTGAGAACCTTCTCTTCGAGCTTGGCGCCCATGCGAGGCAACTCGCGTAGCTTTTGCTCTTTGCAAACGCGCTCCAGTTCGTCGATCGTGGCTACCTTGTAATGTTGATAGACCAGCGCGATGCCCTTGGGGCCGAGGCCTTGAATCTTTAAGAGCTCGAGCAGCGTGGGCGGGAATTGGGCCAGCAGAGTGTCGCGCTTTTCAAATGAACCATGCTGGGAGAGCTCTTCGAGCACACTGGCCAGGCCTTTGCCTACGCCAGGAATTTCGGTGACTTTGCGCTCGGGATTGGTGAGGATGTCGTCCACGCGTTCCGGATAACCTTCGATGGCCGAAGCAGCGTTGCGATAAGAGCGGATGCGAAAGCCGTCCTCGCCGGCAATCTCCATCAGGTCCGCGGTTTCGGCGAGCACCCGTGCGAATTCACGATTTTCCATGCGTTGTAGTTGAAATTGTAGCCAGCAGCATGTGCGGCTCCACATGCACCAGCACGTCGGCCACCCAGTCCACTTCGGAGCGGATTTTGTCCTTCACCCGCGTGGCGATTTCGTGGGATTCGTAAACGCTCATCGCTGGATCCACTTCCAGGTGCAGGTCCACGTGCCATTTCAGGCCAGTTTTACGCGCGAAACATTTTTCGATGCCGAGGACGCCGGGGACCGTGAGGCCGGCCTGGCGGATGCGATCCATGGCTGCGGAGTCCGGCATAGTGTCCATGAGCTGCAGCATGGTGTCGCGCACCACGCGGATCCCGAGCAGAACGATGATGACGCCGATGGCGGAACCGGCGATGTGATCGGCGCTGGAAAATCTCACCGGATCGACCAACGTGATGCCCAGGCCAAGTAACGCGGTGCATCCGGAAAGAATGTCGACGGTGTCATGCCAGCCATCGGCCGCGAGTCCTGAGCTGCCGATCTTACGGGCATAGCGCAATTTGGCGGTGCTCATTACCGATTTGATCAAGATGGATGCCAGCAGCGGCCATACCGCGTAGGCGGCCGGTGCGGACGCGGGGCCATGGGCAAGATGGAGCGACTCGAAAGCGATGAGGACGCCGCTGGCTGCCAGAATCATTCCGACCACCAAGGCGCTCAGGGTTTCCAGGCGGCCGTGGCCGTAAGGATGCTCCGCGTCGGGCGGTTTGGCGGCGATTACCAGGCCCAGCAAAACCAGACACGACGTGAGCACGTCGCCCGCCGATTCGATTCCGTCGGAGACCGTGGCTGTAGAGGAAGCGTGCAGACCGATGGCGATTTTTGCGGCCGCTAGCCCGGCGCCGATCAGAACACTGGCGACCGCTATGCGCCGGCTGGCGAGATCGGGTGTCACGTTACCGCTGCCTTTTCTTTAGATCGCGCACAACGCAGCGAGCCGCGATGTATTTGCTTGTCTGTGCGAGCGCGTCTCGCGCTGTGCGCTCCAATCATCGCCGCCTCTTCTTGATATGTACCAACTGATAGCTTCCTTCCACCAGATCGCGGATCTCGGTCCAGTTCAGTTTGGTGTTGGCGCGCAGGGAAACCCAACCGTGCTGTCCGACGTAGGGCGTGCGGTAAAAACGGTCGTCTTCGAGGAACACAGGCTGCATCTTCTTGCCCACCTTCACGCAAATAGACAGTATGCCTTTGTAGGTTTCCAAGACCGTAAACGTCTTAGTGCCTACTTGAAAGGTGGGGTGGCCGAAGGTGGTGGTTTCGCTGGTTTTCGGCAAAGCTAAACAGATTTCGCGCAGTTTTTCCAGTATCTTCTTATCGTCCATCAGGCAGTCATATACCAGCGTACTAGAAGGGAGCCGGTATTGGCTGTTGGCTGGTTAGCTTCCTGGCAGGGCGATGTGGTTGGCTCCGCGAACTCAGCCGCGCTCCTCAAGGTGCTTCAGCCTCGTGTCGATGACCTGTTCCACACGATAAAGCTCAGACCGCCACAGGTCGCGCATTTCGTCGAAACGTCGATCGACGTCGTTGAACCGCGAGTCCATGTGTCCGCGCAATTCGCCGATACGCGTGTTCGTGTCACTGAGGCGGGCATTGTTGATCAGGATGCCCGCCAATACTGCGAGCATATTCGGCACGGCGGCCAAAGCGATGGTGAGAATCTGGCTATTGTCCACTGCCTTTCTATCTTACGCCATCGAACAAAACCGGAGCCGCTGGAACGAGCTGCTTACGAATCCGCTTCGACACGTTAAGGTTTTGATATTCTGGTGAAGCTCGCAACAACCCTTCCAGGAGCGGACCATGACTGTTCGAATCTTTCTTGCGCTTTCGGCACTTTCCGCCGGGTCTCAGGCTTGGGCTCAGCAATCCTGTGAGAACCTTCGAACCACGGCCATGCCCGGCATCGCGATTACGTCCGCCGTAACCATTCCAGCCGGCACCTTCACCCTGCCCACGGGCGGCGCACCGGGTGGGCCCGCGCCAACCGTTCAAGCGCCCGCATTCTGCCGCGTGGCGGCCACGGTAGGCAAGGAAGTCCGCATAGAGCTGTGGATGCCGCAGCAGTGGAATCACAAACTGCTGGGTGTGGGAAACGGTGGCATGGCGGGCTCCATCAGCTACACGGCGATGGTGAAGCCTCTGCAGCAGGGCTACGCCACCAGCAGCACCGACACCGGCCATCAAGGTAGCGGCACCGACGGAACGTGGGCGCTCGGGAATTACGAGCGCATCGTGAATTTTGCCGACCGCGGCACCCATCTGATGGCGGAAGCCGACAAAGTGATTCTCAAGGCGTTTTATAGCGCGCAGCCGGCCCACTCTTATTTCAATGGATGCTCCCAGGGCGGCCATGAAGCCATGATCGAAGCCCAGCGATATCCGGCGGATTTCGACGGCATCATCGCCGGCGACCCCGCCAACAACTGGACCCATCACTATATCGGCGGCCATCTGTCGACGGCTCTGGCGATGGAAGGCGATGGTTACATCCCGGCGAACAAGATTCACATCCTCGCGGACGCCGTGAACAACCAGTGCGACGCGCTGGATGGCATCAAGGATGGAGTGTTGAATGATCCACGCCGCTGTCATTTCGATCCCGACATTCTGCTCTGCAAAGGCTCCGATACCTCGCAATGCTTCACTCGCGAACAGGTGGCGGCGGTGCGAAAGATCTGGACCGGTCTTCGAACGCCGGAGGGCCAGGTGATTTATCCGGGCCTGGTGCCGGGCGGGGAAGCGGGTCCGGGAGGGTGGGCCGGCTACGTCACCGGAAATGCGCCGGGCAAGGGCCGCCATGCCCTTCTCGGCGTTCCATTTTTCAAGTTCATGGTTTTTGAAGACCCGAACTGGGACTACAAGACTTTCAAGTTCACCGCCGCCGCTGGTTTCGACAGCGACATCGACTATACGGACTCGAAGCTGGGAGCGTTGTTCAATGCGGTGAATCCTGATCTGAGCCAGTTCAAGGCCCGTGGCGGCAAGCTGATTCACTATCACGGCTGGAGCGACCCGGACATTACGCCGCTCAACAGTATTAATTACTATCAGAGCGTCACCAGGGCGCAGGGCGGCGATGCGCACGGTCTCGAGAGCACGGTCGAGTTTTACCGGCTCTTCATGGTGCCTGGGATGCAGCATTGCCAGGGCGGCCCGGGAGCCACGGCTTTCGACATGATCGAACCCTTGGACAATTGGGCCGATAAGGGCGTGGCCCCGTCCAAAGTGATCGCGTCGCACCTCACCAACGGCCTTGTCGACCGCACCCGGCCATTGTGTCCCTACCCGCAGGAGGCAGAATGGAACGGAACGGGGAGTACCGACGACGCAGCGAATTTCGTCTGCGCTTTGCCGAAGCAGTAGACTTTAAGGAACGCGAGAAGATGCTGGGAGGCCGAAGCTGGAGCGAGTGGATCGGCGAGTATTCAGCCGGCCATCAGAATCCGGTCAACCGAGCCTGTCACAGCGTCGGAATCCCGATGATTGCTGTCGCTGTCTTGCTGATCCCGGTCGCTTTGTGGCGCCCACAGACCTGGAAGCTAGTCTGCAGCCTCTTCGTCGTGGGATGGATTCTTCAATGCGCCGGACACGCATTCGAAGGAAAGCCGCCCGAATTCTTTAAGGATTGGCGATTCCTATTTGTCGGCTTGCGCTGGTGGTTCGCAAAAGTGAGTGCGGCTCTTGCGCGCCACAACCAAGATCCCGGCTAGCATCGCAAATCCCAACGGAAGCGCACTGGCGTTGACAGTCGAACTATGTGCTGAGCGTACCGCACGAATTTGCGGGCGAAGATGTTTTCCAGCTTGCACCTTCATTCGTGCGATCATCGAGAGCAATGCGCGCGTCGTTTCGCCCCTCAGCCATTGCATTGGCCGCTCTGGCGTTCGCGGTACAAGCGGCGAGTCCGGACGCCCGGCTCGGCTTTTCCAGCCGCACCATCGTTCAGGAACGCGAGGCAGAGTCGAAGTACACAGCCCAGCTATCCATCGAATCCATCTCCCAGTTCCACCGGGTGATCACCAAGCGCCCTCACATCGCGGGCTCTCCCGCATCCATGGCCGTCGCCGAGACCATTCGTCAAGGCTTGGAAAAGGCCGGCCTCGAGACTCAGGTTCACGAGTTCCAGGTCTATCTCTCGACGCCGCGCTCCATTAGCGCTGAGCTGGTGGCGCCGGTCATGGAAACGTTGCGTGTACGGGAACCCGCGAATGCGCTGGACCCCGATTCAAACAATCCAGAGTTGGTGCCGGCCTTCGTCGCGTATTCGGCTTCTGGGCAAGTGCAAGCGCCGGTGGTTTATGTGAACTACGGATTGCCGCCCGACTACGCCAAAGTGGAAGCCGCCGGCGTCGACGTCCGTGGCAAGATCGTAATGGCTCGTTATGCCAGGAGCCATCGAGCTGTAAAGATCCACACCGCCCAGGAGCACGGTGCCGCGGCCATCATCATCTACAGCGATCCCGCAGATGATGGTTACGCCAAAGGATTGACTTGGCCCGAGGGCCCCTGGCGCGCCGATTTTCAATCGCAGGACGGCAACGGGAAATACAGTTGGTTCTGGCATGGCGATCCGCTATCGCCCGGCGTGGGTGCGCGAGCCGATTCGAAGGTGCTGGATCCCGCCACTGCGCCCACCCTTCCCAAGATTCCCGCGATGGTTCTTTCCTATAAGGAGGCAGCGAAGATCCTCGCGCAATTGCGCGGCCCCGTCGTGCCCGCCGGATTTCGGGGCGGTCTGCCATTTCCGTATCGTCTCGGCGCTGGCCCCGCGGTGGTCAAGCTGAACGTGCAAATGGACGCGAGCCGGCGTCCCATCCGCGACATCGTCGCGCGGTTGCCGGGGAAGAATCCGGATCGCTGGGTGGTGCTCGCCACGCATCACGATGCCTGGACATTCGGCGGCATGGACCCGGGAAGTGGGACCTCGGCGGTGTTCGAAACAGCGCGCTCGCTGGCGGCATTAGCGAAACAGGGCTGGAAACCCGACCGTTCCATTGTCTTTGCTTTCTGGGATGCCGAAGAGCCCGGACTGGTTGGTTCCACCGAGTACGCCGAAGCCTTCGAGCACGAACTGCGCCAGAAGGCCGTCGCCTACATCAACACGGACTTGTTCATGCAAGGCCATTTCTACGGCGGAGGAACGCCCTCCCTGCGCGACTTCATGGTTCAGGTGACCCAAGACGTGCCGGCGCTCAACGGGAAAGGCAGTATATATTCCCAATGGCGCGCAGATTCCTGGCAGAAGCAGCCGGCCGAGCGCAAGCGTCAGGGCGCCCAGGATTTCGAAGTCGAATTGGGAGCGCTGGGCAGCGGCGCCGATTTTGTGGCTTTCCAGGACTATTTGGGTCTGCCGACATTATCGGTGCAATATGATTTTGACGGAAGCTACGGGACCTATCACTCCAACTACGATTCGCGTTATTACGTGGAGCACTTCAGCGATCCTGGCTTTCATGTAGCGCGGACGCTCGCGCAAGTCTTCGGCCTTATCGTGATGCGTCTCGCGGACTCCGCGGTGTTGCCTTATCGCTACTCGCATTACGCTCACAAAATCTCCGATTTTCTCAACGACGCAGGCGCCTGGGCGGTAGACGACGAAGGGCATCGGATTGTGAAATTGAATTTGGATCCGTCGAAAGCGCTGGCCGCGGAGATCGCCACGCGAGCCACGACGCTCGAACAGCGCATCAATGAAAACGTGGAAAGCGGACATTGGCCGGATTCATCCACGGCATCTCTAAACGATCATTTACAGCACCTGGAGCAAGATTTGCTCGATGAAAGCGCAAGTCCCGCCGAGCATTGGTATCGCCATGTAATCTACGGCTGGAACATTTACTCGCTGTATGACGGCCAGCCATTGCCCGGATTGGCGGAGGCCATTCGTTTGAAGGATCCGGCGCGAGTGGCCCAGGAAACGGCGCGCATTGAAAACGCTCTGCGCCGCATGCTGGCGGAACTTCGCCAGGCGGGAGGTTGATTGCTGGCGCATAAAGTTTCGTTGGCGAAATACCGTGAACGAGGTGCAACATCGCGTGAGCTGTATGAGCGTGCATCGCGAGTCATGCCCGGCGGCAACACGCGGCACTCCGTCGCGCTGGCTCCTTATCCAATTTACGCGCTTAGCGGCAGCGGGTGCCGTATCACGGACGTCGAAGGCCAAGAGCGTGTCGATTTCCTCAACAACTACACGTCGCTGATTCTGGGGCACGCTCATCCCACGGTTACCGAGGCGGTCCTACGCCGCGCGGCCGCGGGAACGGCCTTCACCATGCCCACGCCCGAGGAAGTGGAGCTGGCCGAGTTGCTCGCCGCGCGCATCGGCTACATCGAACAGATCCGTTTCTGCAATTCCGGGACCGAGGCCGTGATGCTGGCGGTCAAAGCGGCCAGAGCCTTCACCGGAAGACACAAAATTGCAAAGTTCGAAGGCGCTTATCACGGGCTGTATGACTACGCGGAGGTGAGCGAAGGTCCCACGCCCGACGCTTGGGGCCAAGCCGATGCGCCTGTATCGATCATCGAGCCCGGAACTCCCCAGAGCGTGGCGCGCGATGTTGTTGTGTTGCCCTGGAACCGGCCGGAGGCCTGCCAAAAGTTAATCGAGCGGAACAGGAACGAGCTGGCTGCCGTTCTCGTCGACCCGATGCCGCTCGGAATCGGGATGATTTCGCCCCGTCCGGGATTCTTGCCTTGGCTGCGCGAAGAGACCGCGCGTCACGGAATTGTTCTCATCGCCGACGAGGTGCTGAATTTCCGTCTCCACTATCATGGCGCTTGCCACCCTCACGGCATTACGCCGGATCTGGCGACTTTCGGAAAGATCATCGGTGGGGGATTTCCGGTTGGCGCGGTGGCCGGATCGCGCCGCGTGATGTCGGTCTTCGATCATACCGGCGCACTCAAAGTGCATCATGGTGGAACCTTCAATGCGAATCCGGTGACAATCGTCGCGGGCCTCGAAACCATGCGGCTGATGACGCCCGAAGCGTTCGACCGGCTGAATGCTCTGGGCGAGTACGTTCGCGATGGCCTGCGGCGGCTCTTTCGCGATACCGGGAGGCCGGCTCAGGTATTGGGCTCGGGCTCCATGTTCCTCGCGCATCTCACCGCGGACGAGCTGATCGACTTCCGCTCCTTGCGCGGTTTCTCGCAGAACCAATCCCATCTATGGCGACCTGTGCCACAAGCTGCTCGAGTACGGCTTCATCCTTTCTCCGCGCGGGATTTTTGGTTGTCTGTCGACGCCCATGACGGAAGCCGAATTGGATGGATTGGTGGAAGCGCTCGGCCGCGCGTTACGCGAATTGGCATGACTCAGCCTTCCCCCGTGGCCCAAACGGAAAGCGCGCCCAGCGGCCTGCAGCAGAGCCTGGGCCTCTTCGACTCAACCATGATCGTGGCCGGTTCCATGATTGGCGCCGGGATTTTTATCGTCTCCGCCGACATGGCGCGGACCGTCGGCAGCGCCGGATGGTTGCTCGGTTCCTGGGTCATTACCGGATTGTTGACTATCGCCGCGGCATTAGCCTATGGCGAGCTGGCCGCGATGATGCCGCGCGCCGGCGGCCAGTACGTCTATTTGCGCGAAGCCTGGTCGCCCATGTGCGGGTTCCTTTACGGCTGGACATTTTTCATGGTGATCCAGACCGGAACCATCGCCGCGGTGGGCGTGGGATTTGCCCGCTATATGGGCACTCTGTGGCCGCGCATTTCAGAAAGCGCGTACCTCATTCCGCCCATCCACGTCACCAGCACTTACGCGGTTTCGCTTTCGACGGCTCAATTGATCGGCGTCATCATCATCGCGCTGCTCACTTGGAGTAACGCGCGCGGCATCAACTACGGCAAGATCGTTCAAAACACATTTACCACGGCTAAAATCGCCGGCCTGCTGGGAGTAATTGTGCTCGGGATGGTGGGGTGGAGCGCGGCGGCGAAATCGAATTTCAGCAATTTCTGGAAGCCCCAGGGGTTTACTCCAGTCGCGTCAGGGCTCACGCCCGAGACATTGTTCGGGCTGGTCGCCGCCCTCTGCATCGCCCAGGTTGGTTCCGTGTTTTCGTCCGACGGCTGGAACAACATCACATTTACCGCGGGCGAGGTGAAGAACCCGCGCCGCAACGTTCCGCTCTCGCTCGCCTTGGGCGTGTTTATTGTGATCGCCTTGTATGTCGGTGCGAATTTAGCCTACGTCGTAGTGCTGCCGCTGGACCAGATTCAGCACGCGCCTTCCGATCGCGTGGGCGGCGCGATGCTCGAAGCGATCTTCCCGTCCATCGGTGCGGCTCTCATGGCGGTTGCCATCATGATCTCTGCGTTCGGTTGCATGAACGGCTTAATCCTGGCCGGAGCGCGGGCTTACTTCGCCATGGCGCGCGACGGTCTGTTTTTCCGGCGTGCCGGCGCTGTCAACAAAGCCCGCGTACCCGGCGCGTCGCTCGTGATGCAAGGAGTGTGGGCCGCTTTTCTGGTTCTGGTGCGCACCTACAATCCGTCCACTGGTGTTTTCGGCAGTCTCTATAGCAATCTGTTGGACTACGTGGTCTCGGCCGACCTGCTGTTCTACATCCTGACCATCGCCGCGGTGTTTCGCCTGCGGCAGCTTCGTCCGGAAGCCGAGCGGCCCTATCGCGCGTGGGGTTATCCCTGGGTACCAGCACTTTATATCTTGGCCGCTGCCGTGATCCTGACGGTGCTTTTTGTGTATCGGCCAGCCACCACGTTTCCCGGCCTGGTCATCGTGCTGATCGGCGTGCCCATCTATTTTGGGTTCCGCCGGCGAAACCCCCAAACTTACTGAACGGTCAGCGCTGGTTGTTCCGTCGCGCGAGCCATCGGACGCTTGAGCCTGAGACTGTTTTTATTGGCGTACATTCGCCGGTCCGCTTCCGCCAGCAGTTCGTCGCAGGTGACGCCATCCTCCGGCCACGACGCCACGCCGACACTGGCCGAAATGAGCGCCTCGCCGCAGACCGCGTGGCCCACTTCGGCAGCCAGCGCCGACAATGCGGATATTTTATCGCCCACCCCATCCGCCTTCATGCCGGGCAGCACCAGCACAAACTCATCCCCGCCGAAGCGCGCGGTTATATCATAGCCGCGGTTGATTTTCGCCAGGCCCTCCGCAAACGCCTGCAACACTTTGTTTCCGGTGTTGTGACCAAATCGGTCATTCACCTCTTTGAACCGGTCCAGGTCGCAGACCATTACGGTGAGCGGTGATCGCTGGCTTTGACAGCGTGTGAGCTCAAGATTCAGGCGCTCGAACAACGCCCGCGCATTGTTCAGGCCGGTCAGATAATCCGTTGTCGCAGACGCTTCCAAAGCCCGGTATTTCATGGCGTTCTCAAACGAAAGACCGATCTTCGAACTGAGCCCGGAGAGTATCCGCAGATGATCGGGTGCAAAGGAATCCGCGTCGGCGCGATAGAGCGAGAGCACGCCGATGGTCCCTTCCTGGCTGTTGAGCGGAACCGACAGCGCGGATCGCAGCAAGCTGAATTTCTTCGGATCGTTCAGATAGCCGGGTTCCACCGAAGGGTTTCCGTTGAGAATCGGCTTATTGTGCTTGGCAACCCAACCCGACAAGCCTTCTCCCAGGGGAATTTGCAGTGACGAAAACAACATGCGATCCCGGCCGTCCACATACACCGGACCCAACACATCGTCTTTGCGTTCGTAGACCGCGATGGAATCGCAAGGGATGAGTTGCGTCAGCCGCGAGCTCAATACAGAGAGCATTTCCGCCATGCCGAGTGAATTTCCCAGTTCCGATACCAACTCCAGAGTGTACTGTGCCTCCCGGCCGGCGGCGGCAATCTGCGAGCGGAAATCGTTCTGCGGATCTTCGCCCGGCGCGGCCGCGAATCCTGCCGCGGGAGCTTTGCCGCGTTCGATTCTTGCGTCCACGGAAAGCTTTGCCGCGGGCTTGTTCAGCCGGATGGCTTCTTCTTCCAATTGGCGATAACGCCTCGCGAGAATCGCCACCACCTGCGGATCGTAACTCTTGCCGGACTCATTCAGCACCACCGCCATCGCTTGATCGAGCGGCAGGGCGCGCCGGTACTGCCGGTCCGATGCCAAGGCATCCAGGCAGTCGACAGCCGAGAGTATGCGGGCTCCGAGCGGTATTTCATCGCCCACCAGCCCGTCCGGATAGCCGTTCCCATCCCATCTTTCGTGGTGCGCTCTTACGATGGGCGCCACCGAATACGGAAAATTCACCTGCTCCAGAATTTCGGCGCCCACCACTGGATGAATTTTCATCTTCTCGAATTCCTGCGGCGTTAGCTTGCCCGGCTTGGTGATGATGTGCTCCGGCACCGCCAGCTTGCCAATGTCATGCAGTAAAGAGGCGGCCCGCAAGGCATTCAGCTCCTCATCGCTAAGGCCCATCTCTTTGCCGATGTCGAGCGCGTAGTGCTGCACCCGGCGCAGATGTTCGCGCGTGGTCTGGTCTTTCGCTTCAATCGCCAGCGCCAGCGTTTCGATAGTCCGGAGGTGCAGCGCGTTCATCTCTTCGACGTGCTCTTTCTCCTGCTCCACTCGCTCTTTTTCAGTTTCCAGGCGCCCGATGTAGAGACGATAAGAACGATAAACCACCCAGGCCACCGGCATCGCCAGCAGCGAGAATTCCCAACCCAGATTCTGGTTTACCCAGTGCACCACGCAAACCAGCGTTGCGCCCAATAGGTAATAAGGGAGGGCCCAAAAATAACACTCCTTCCAGACTCTGAACAGGCTGCGCTTTTCGGTAATCGAAATCGCACCGGAAATCGCGAACGTGTTGGCGATGAAGTAACCGACCGTAGCCAGAAAGAGCCGGAACGGCAGGCTGAGACCCACCCCTTCGGCGAAGTGCAAGGTCGCCTCGGCGAACCGGATGGCGAGTGAAATCGTCGCGAGATTGAACAGCACCTGGTGGAACGGCGGGTGCTTTTTAGCGCTCCAGTAGATTTGCACCAGCGCGGAGCCGATGCCGATCACCATGGTCTGAACCCCGCCCAGCTCCGCCATCCCCGCCAGGATGAACAGGAAGCTCACCGACAAGGTGCCGGTTACGCCCGGCAGCGTCACTTTCAGTCCCGACGAAAGCAGCGCCAGCAGGAGATAACAGACAAAACGCGTGGAGAAGCCCTCGCTGGTGCCGGGCAGCGGTTCGAGCAACGCCAAGAAGCCGGCGATGATGACCAGGCCTACGAACGTGCTTGCAAGACGCTGCGAGGGCTTCACCCAAGTTCTCCACGGATCAGTTGATTAGCTGCAGTGCGGGCCAAGGCTTCCGCGCCTGCTGCGGTGGCGTCGAAAACCCGCGCGTGCCCCAAATGGCGTTGCAAATTAGCGTCGAGCTGTTCCAGACTGGCGATGTTCCCCAAATGATCGCGCTCCCCAAATGAGCCATGCCAGTGCTCTCGCTGGATGGCAGCATCGTATTTATATCGGATGCGTCCAAGGTTTTCATGAGCTTCCCCCCATTTTTCATGATTTTGCCCTTTCTATTGCTCGCCGTAAATCCCAATAGCTCCGCCAGCTAAGTCAGCCAGCCCGCTGGTACCCCAAATCACATTAGTGCCCCAAATCACATTTAAGCTGCTGGGCGTGCTGGTGCCCCAAATTACGTTCGTTCCCCAAATCACATTCGATCCCGAGATCACCGACGTGCCCCAGATCACGTTCGTGCCCCAGATTACATTGGTGCCCCAAATTACATTCGCCCCCCAGATGTTATGAATGGTCACCGACCCGTTCACCGAGTTGTAGGAGGCAATGGGCGACGCCGCGGATCCACTCGCCAGAGGCGCCGAACTGTTGAGCGCGTTCCACACATTCAAATAGCCGGCGCCCACCGTGAAAATGTCGTAGTAGTCGGTGTACTGGATGCCGGTCACCGGATCGGTAGCCGTGCTCGACACCGGAAAATTCTTGGTCGCGGTCTGCATCAGCAGCGCTTTCAGTTGGTCCGGCGTCAGGTTCGGATTCTGCTGCATCAGCAGGGCCGCCGCGCCGCTCACTACGCCCGTCGCCATGCTGGTTCCGCTCAATATGAAGTAATTCGTATCCGTGATGTTTTGCGGATACAGCAGGGGTAATGTCCCGTCGCCGAGTACGGAAACAACCAGGTTGCCAGGCGCCACCACATCGGGTTTCACCACTTGGTCCAGCAGGCTGGGTCCCTTGGAACTGTAGCTGGCAATCCTATCGTCGGACGTAGTCCAGGTGTTTTCGGTCTTCATGGCGCCAACCGTGATCACGTAAGGGTCGTTCCCTGGAGCGGTGATGGTCGCGTAGCCATCGGTGCCGAACGAATTATCCCGGCCATCGTTTCCAGCGGCCACCACTACGGCGATGCCAGCCTTCCAAGCCGCTTCCACGGCCTGGCACAGCGGATCGACCGTGTAGCTTTCGAAAATCGGGCGTCCCAGCGAGAGGTTAATTACTTGAATGTTGTATTGCGATGACAACTGAATCGCTCGCTCGATGCCCGCAATCACGATACTGTCGGTGCTGGCGCCGGCGCCGTTGAGCACCACCAGGTTGATAAGATTCGCCGCCGGAGCAACGCCGGCATAAACTCCCCAGGATTGGCTGCCGTTTCCTGCCACGAGTCCAGCCACGTGGGTTCCATGACCATACTCGTCGTCCGTCGAACCGCCGTTGATCATGTTCTCGGCGTGCACCACGCGGTATCCACTGCCGCCTCCGAAGCTGCTCATGGTCATTGATGTATAGCCGCTGTTGCTGGTGTGCAGGTCTTGTTTATTGCTGATACCGCTGTCGATGATCGCTACGCCGACACCCGATCCGTTGTATCCGTTTTGCTGTGCGACATCCGCGCCGATGGCCTGCAGCTTATAGTCGGGCGGCAATTGACTGGCCGACGACGACGATGCATTCACCGCGCGGTCCGGAGAAACGTATTTGACGTCCGGATCGTTCGCCAGGTCCGCTAGCGTTTTCGCCGCGACTGAATATACCGCTCCATTGACTACATGCAACGTTCTTAATTGGCGCCCGCCTCTGCGCACCACCGGATCGGCGTCCAGCGTTTGAGGCGTGTTCTTATATTGGACGATTACGTTAACCAGCGCCTCCGGATCTCGGCCCTGGAGATCACGCGAAAGCTTGGCTTGTTGCCCATAGCATAGGCTTGCAACTCCCAATAAGGGCTGCATGATTACGACTAATTGTCGTTTGGTCATGATCCGCTTCAGGGCACGCAGTGGCCCACTGCCAAGTTATTGTAAACGCTCATCTTGCTCCCAAAATCATCTGGACATCCTGTCTTGTAACCAAGCTCAACCAAGTCCTGGTAGAATCGCCCTCTGGTGTCTATGTCGGCTACGCCCAATGGCGTAGGCGGAGCGTTGGGGGAGCTCGAAAACGGCTTTTATAGATCCAACGCGCTAAGGAAACCACCCGAATGTACTGGGCACTTCGATTCTACGAAAGCTCATTCTAACGAATGTGACAACTTGTCCACTGGGTCGGATGATTGAGACTTCCTTTC
Source organism: Bryobacterales bacterium (assembly GCA_963781905.1). Classification (GTDB taxonomy): domain Bacteria; phylum Acidobacteriota; class Terriglobia; order Bryobacterales; family Bryobacteraceae; genus Palsa-89. The sequence continues at coordinate 309,540 of CAWAHZ010000010.1, read as the reverse complement.
CCGCCGACCCCACTCGCCTGTCATGCCTGTGCTCCCTCATGGAAACTAAGGTTTGTACACTACAAGGGTCGGGGGGGATACTGCCGATAAGGATAGGTAATGCTCCCCGAAGCGGTCCGTCCGGCACCGGTCAGCAATCGCCAGGACGTCGTACTCGGCTGCTATCTCAGCGCCATGCTGGCGATGGCTAAGTCGATGCGGGCAGTTTGCTCTCGAGTGGGCCTCATTTATGGCGACCGGCTGACCAGGTTGCCCCGCAGGCTGGGCTTCGATGCCACCACCGAGGCGCTCGAACAGAGCCACGAGGTGCTGGAGGCCGATCTGGCCGAATACACCGAAGCTACCACTGAGTGGCTGGACGAAGGTTCCAGACTGGCGAGGGAGATCGTGACTGGCATCGCCGCGCTTCATCCGGCGAGCGGCGAGGAGAGCCCCAATCTGCATGCCGCGATGCTGGAGGATTTAGCGGATCACATGGCGGTGTCGGCGGAGGTGGACGCTGCTTCCGAGCTCCGCGCCGCGCTGAAGCGCTATGCCGTTGGTCTGCGCGCTTATTTGCAGCAGCGGCATGTGGAGAGCGGACCTTCTTTGGGGGACCTCAGGTGCCGGGCCGAGCGCCTGGCCGAGTGGCTTACCCGCGCCGATCCAGCGCACAGCATCGACTTGCTGACCGGCTTGCCGAACCGTGCCGAAATCGAGCGGCAGCTTGAAGCCAGTTGGTACACGCCCAAACCGGTTTCAGCTCTTTTGTTCGAGTGGAAGGAAGCGGATCCGTCCATAGCTGCCGGCGTTGCGCACGCGCTGGCCAAGCAACTCGCGGATCGGCTGGCGGATTTGGTGCGCCCCCGGGATATTATCGGCCGTTGGGGACCTAATCAGTTCGCGGTGATCTTTGAATGCTCCGCCGAGGATGCCATGCCGCGAGCCGCAAGTATCGCTGAGTGGCTCACGGGCGATTATCCGGCCGTGGTGGACGGTTCAGTTTCGAACATTCACACGCGCGTGACGGTGTCGGTGATTGAGCGCCTGCCTGAGGAGACGCTCGCGCATCTGGTGCAGAGGATCGAACGGCTACACCCTGGAGAACTCGCCACGGGCGGGAACGCTTAAGCGGTGCGGCGGAAGTACCCGCGCGCCAACTCCGGCTTCACTTCTAAGGCCTGTACCCAACACGCCCGCGCTTCATCCTTTTTGCCGAGCGACTCAAGCGCGTGTCCGAGATTCAATTTGGCTTCCGCGAAATCCGGGCGAGCCTCTAGCGCCAGGCGGTAGAACCGCGCAGCATCCTCAGGGTTGTTGAGTTGCTGCGACAACAGCCCGGTATTGTAGAGCACCTCCGAGGTAGCCACGCCGGCATCGATCAAGCGTCGATGGTATTTCAGACCCTTCTCGCGATCGTCGCGCTTCAGTGCGATAGCAGCCAGACCTTTCAGTGCCTCCACCGAGTCCGGATGCCGCGCCAACAGCTTGCGAAGAACGGCGTCGGCCTGCTCGAAATCCCCGGCGTTGGAATGGGCCATGCTGAGATTGATTTCGGCCTCGGGCCAATCCGCTTGTTTTGCCAGACAGGCCTCGAAAGCGCCAATGCTTCCGGTGTTGTTGCCACGCTGCAATTGCAGGTATCCCAGGCGGAACCAGGCGTTTTCGAGTGTTGCATTTTTCGCCACCAGCTTGGCGTACAGCGCTTCGGCCTGATCCAGTTGTCCTTGGCGCTCTGCCATCCAAGCCACTTGAAAGCACAGGTCATCCCGATCCGGTGCAATCTGGATGGCTCGCTCAAAGCAGGCCCGCGCCTGGCTCAGATCTTCCAGTTCCTGATAGGCCACGCCCAGATTCACGTGCGCATAGATGGCTTCCTCGCGGATATCGCGCGCCTTTTGGTAAGCCTCAATCGCCTCCGGCAGACGTCCCAGCCTTTGATAGGCGACGCCCAGGTTGAACCAGTCGTTATAAACCGATCGCGACAGTTCCGCCAGCCGCGCGGCATGCTGCGCCGCAGCTTCAAAGTCATCGCGTGCGAACGCCGCCACGGTCAGCCCTTCAAGCGCAGCGGGCGCATCCGGACGAATCACCAGCAAGCGCTCCGCATAGCTGCGGACCATATCGTAATCCTTGCGCTGCAGGGACAGGCTGATCATGTTGACCAGCGAGTCTTCCGCCTTGGGATTGCGCTCGAGAATCCGCTGATAAAGCTGTGCCGCTTCTTCGAACTCCCAACCCATTTGCAGTGCCACGGCTTTGCCGAACATCGCGGCTTCACTGTCGGGAACGCGCGACAATGCGGCGTCGAACGCTTCGCGGGCTTCCTGTGGCTCGTTGAGATGCAGCAGGCAGGCGCCGATGGCCAATTGCATTTCGAGCGCCTTGGCGCCCAGCGCCAGTGCTTGCCGGAAGCTTTCCACGGCTTCCGCATAGCGTCCCAGGTTCTGCAGGCAGAGACCGAGACTGGAGCGAACGTCGGAATCCTTCGGGCTGAGCGCGGCCAGGCGAGTGTAGCTGGCGGCGGCATCTTCGTAATGCTGCAGCTCGAACTGCAGGTGCGCCTTGGCGGCGGTGATCTCCGTCAGGCTGCTTTCGTTGCTCCCGGCCTCCGCACCATTCAGCGCTTCGAGCGCATGTTCGCTGTCGCCCTGGATATACAGAGAGACGGCGCGCGCCAGATTGCGGGAGGAAAGGTCGGCCTGAAAAGGCGCGGGGCCTGCGCTCGGAACTTCCACCGGAGCGGGCGTGCTGTGATTTGTCTTCACTATTTGTTCCATTCAATCCACCTCGTGTGCTCGGACCTTGAACGATATCACTTGAACCATGGTCTCTTGAGTACTTAAGTCGTTTGATCGGCCTTCTAAGGCCTTCTCTTTATAGCTGCCGTACCTTTCTTGGGTACAAAATCATGTTGGACCTTAGCAGCGGCAGACTTTTATAAGTTCCGCCAGGCTTGACCAGGTGTCAGCTCCAGGGCGTCCACTTCGGGCAAGCGGGCCGTCACCGCCCAGGCTAGACGCTGGAGGGATAAATAGGGCTGTACGTTCGCGACCGATGGCACTCCGGGAATGGGATCGCACCAGATCCGGCTGCTCGAGGACGCCATAGCGATGGCAGGCGTGTGTCGCTCGGCTGAGAATGACGGCAACAGAGTCCCGGACTGTGGGGGAAGCTCCCCGGCTCCCATCGCGGTGCCAAAGGCCAGGTTGATCGAAACCAGCTTCGTGGTGTCTTCAGGGCACAGGCCCCGCGCCACCAGGCCCGTCACGGATTCAATGACGAAAGGCGATGAAGCCGCCGGAAGCATGGGCATAGAAGCGGCTGCTACGCGGACGCCAGCCAGACGAGGCGGCGCCGTTCCTTGGCTGCCTGGAAGAATCGGCTTCAGCGTCGGTGGCCGCAAGGGGGTTTGGAGCGGCGCAACCGGAACCCAACTCACTCCGCCGGGTTGTGGCAGCAACGGGATCAGCCGGTGCCCGCGCCGGCTGGGAGCCCAGGGGCGAAGCGCATGGACGCGGCCAGGATCGGCGATCAACTCGATCGGCGCCGGTTTGCTCAGAGTGGACGGGCTGCAGGCCGGAATGGAGATAGCCAGTGACTGCGACCACGTAACCAGCGACAAGGGGCTGGGGAGCGTAGGGTGTAAGTGCGCCGCGCTGAAGGTAGACCAGGGTCCGTTTTGGGGAGCCGGCTGCCGAAACACCTTGCACGACACCGGGCGCATGCCGGACCAGAGCGGCATGGCCGGCTCCGCACTGTGCAAGGGGCTCGACAAGAGCAGCAGCGAAACGGTGCCGGGGACTGCCGGGACAATCTCGATATTCGGCGGGAAGTTGGGAGCGCCCGCGCGTCCCAGCGGAAGCGCTTCCGTGGCCAGGGTTAGCCCAAAGGACCCCAGGGGCGGAGTTGTGGCCATGGGCGGAAGCTGGCTGTCCACGACAATCGGTTGCCAACCGGAAGCCACAGCGTCGGACGAAGGCTCGTAGCGCATTGCCGTAGTGGAGTCTACCGCAAGCAGGCTCGGGATCTCTGCCATCGGCAGCGTACGGGCTATCAATGGCGCCTGGGCGTCCCACAGTTTGTGAACCGGAACAATGCTGGCCGGAAGAGGCGCTACCGAAGCAATCCGGCGTTCCGTCTTCGAGCCAGGCATGTCCGCAATCTCAGCCAGGAACGAGAAGCTGGGCAACGATCCCTGATTTTGATGCCGGCGAGGTTCCACCATCTTCAGGAGTGTCCGCTCGGGAGCTAAGGCTCCAGTGATCGCCGGCAACGCAGAGCCTGATCCCAAGCGCGGTTCCCAAGCGCGCACATAAGGAGCCTGCGGCGGCCGAGCCAATAAGACCGGTACCTCCGACGTCGGACGAAGACTCTCTTGCTGCGACGGCAGCCGTGGAGGCATCGCCGCGGGTTCGATCGCCGATGTGTGTGGAACCAGTGGAACTGGCCCCTTGCCCCGGCACGGCTCACCCACCGGCAGCGCGATAAGCTCCGCCTGGTTTGAGTCGAGCACCAGCGTGGCAAAAGCCGACACCACCACCGGAGGATAACCTTCCGGTACCGGGCGCCAGGTAGGTTGGCTCACCGCACGTGGCAGTTCCACCGGGGGTTGCGCCGGCGCGACATCCAGCGTAAGGGAAGACGATGACCGCAGCTTACGTTCCTGCATCGAACTGACAGGCAACGAGACGGAAGCGGTGACCAGTTCCTCGGAGTAGCTTGCCAGCCGGGTGTCAGCCCGATCCTGACGCATCGGCAGTTCATGAAGAAAGGGCGCTTGTGGCAGGTCGTTGCCGGTGGCGCTCCCCACTGCGTCAATCAGGCTTGCGATTTCGAGCGTCGGCGCAGTTTCCTCGACAGCCTTCCGCGCCTGAGCCTCTACCAGAGGGCTGACTCGAGTGGGACTCGCTTCGACGGGTTCTGCTCGGACAGAGCCGGCCGGGGCTGGTTCAGGCTTCGTTTCAGACCGCTCCGGCAACGGCTCCTTAGGGAGCGGATCGTTGAAAGACGCACGCAGGCGCTCATAAGACGCCGCGGCCTGTGCGTCCAGGTGCAGCTCCCGATGCTCGGCCGAGCAAAAGGTCTCCCCCTTCAATAACTTAGTTACGCCTAAGCGCTTCTGGCAATATTGGCAGCGCATTTGTCGCTATCTACCCACCCTATTAATACGGCAGAATGAGGCTTGATCAGTAGGGCCGAGAGCCCTAGTTGATCGGCTGTTAGGCGCCTGGGTCTAGAGCCAAGCTAGGAGAAATCACTGAGGGCTGGGCGCCGGTGAAGGCTCTGGCGGAGTGGCAGCCTTGGGTACGATACGCATGAAGGTGATCTTGATCAGCTTGGTGGGTACGATGGGCCGGTCCTTTCTGTCGCGGATCACGTGCGAAATCTTGGTGACTACGCGTTGCCCTTCCACCACCTGCCCAAAGATCGTGTAGTGGCCGTTACCGTCGGGAAATTTGTCCTCGGTGATAAAGAACTGGCAGGCGGCCGTTCCAGGTCCCGCATTGGCCATCGCCAAACGGCCCGGACGGTCGAATTTGAGGGTGGAGACAAACTCATCGGGAAGCTTGAATCCGCATTCATGCGCCCCGGTCTCGGTGGGATCTCCGGTCTGAATCATGAAGTCCGGGATCACGCGGTGGAAGATCAGATTCTCGTATAAAGGACGATTGGCCGGCTTCCGGGTCTTGGGGTCTAGCCACGGCTGCGTGCCACGTGCCAGGCCCATGAAGACGCGAACCGTTACCGGCGTCTCTTTTTCGAACAACTCTGCGGTGATGTCGCCAGAGGAAGTGTTGATGATGGCATAAAGTCCTGGAGGATATTTCGGCGTTTCGCTCGGGGGTGTTTGAGCCATCGCCGCCGCTGCGGCTCCCAGGACGCAGAGGATTTTGAACCGGACCATCCTCTTCAGCTTACTCGTTCGGCAACCAGCCATCCTTTTATCTAGAAGTGGATCTTGGCCGCCACCTGGACCAGCCTCGGCGACGCCGCGCTCACCACATGCCCAAAGTTGGGATCGTTCACTTCGCCATCCACCGACGACGGGCCGTAGAACTGCGCGTGATTGAAAGCATTAAACGCCTCCACGCGAATGTCCAGCGATTTTGACTCGGTAAAACGGATGGTCTTGCTCAACTGCATGTCGAAGTTCTCTATGCCGGGACCTTGAAAGATGCGGCGAGCCGCATCGCCCAGCTGTCCCAGCGCTTCGGGAACAAGAATGCTCGTGTTAAACACCGGCTTGCCGTTCCGGGGATTCTCATTCAGATCGAGCGGGCCAGGAAGCAGTTCGGGCGTATCGAGTAACTGGTTGTTGACGCCGTTACCTAGGGTTCCCAACAGTGACCGGTCGGAATCGTCGAACAGAGTGACTGGAAATCCACTCGCGAAACGCGTAGTTCCAGAGATGCTCCAGCCCTCTGTTAGACGGTTTCTCCCAAGTTTGTCGAACGGCAGCGCGTAGGTGTAGGAGACCACGAAATTGTTCGGCTCGTTCCACGAGGAGATCACGCGCGTGAGGCGGTAATTGAAGGGGTTGATTTGCTCGCCAATATTCGAAGCGTCGTCAATCGATTTGGCGAAGGTGTATCCGGCCAACACAGTCACGCGAGTTCCGAGAATGAATCGATAGTTGACTTCGAGAGCGTTGTAATTGGAATTCCCGATCGTTTTTTGAGCTGTCGTTGAGCCATAGTCGGATCCTAAGCCAACGCGCGTGCCTTGATAGAACTGCCCGGAAGCCGACGTGTACGCGGAATCCTCACCAAAAGGTCCGCAGGTGCTGCTGCCGGGCGCCACTTCGTTCGGTTGGCTCAGGCTCAAACACAGCGCTGGATTGCCAAGATTGGCGGGCACCAAAACAAGCAGATGATGACCCTGGTTGCCGGCGTAGCTGATAGTCAGCAGGGAATTCTTCGCTATCTGCCGCTGGATCGAAAACATGTAGTTTTCTGTGTAGGGGACGCTGTTGCGGTAATAAAAGTATGGGTCGGCGCTGATCGGGGTGACCGCTGCGAAATTGAATCCGGTAAACGGATTCGACGCGGAAACATTGTGGGGCGGAAAATTCAGCGGAAAAGGATCGGTGTTCAGTGCGCCGTTTCCAGTGTTGATGTAGGGCTGGGCGAACTCCGGCGGCGCGGAACTCAGATAGTTGTAGCCGAAAGGCGGGACGCCATACATGATGCCGGCCGTAAGTCCGGGAAACGCGGTGTAGAACATTCCATAGCTGGCGCGGATGCTGCTTTCGCCAGATTCGCCGAAGATCTTCTTGAGAATTCCATTGTCGAATTTCGGCGAATAGGCCAGGCCCAGGCGTGGAGCGAAATTATGGTATTTGGCCGACGACAGTGTCGGCGGGATGCCGGGGTCACCGGGAACCACAAGGTCGGGAAGCGCGTTGGGATAGAGAACCGATTGCTCGCCCGGAACAACCGTTTGGATGTTGTTGTATTTTTCCGACCAGGGCTCAATCAGATCCCAGCGCAGACCGTAGTTCAGCGTCAGGTTTGGGCGCACTCGCCAACTATCCTCCACGAATGCGGCGACGTAATGGTTGCGGAGGTAGAAACGCTGTCCGGTGGTCTGGGTGAAATTGCTCGGTGTACCCAACAGAAAGTCGGCAAATGGATTGCCGGTTTCGGTTCCATCGATGTTGAAGGTACCGTTGAACGTCGCATTCGGATTCTCGTTGACCTGATCGTTGTGAAACTGGAAGCCGAACTTCAACGTGTGAGCGCCGATTACTTTCGAGACCGCGTCACTCAAGTACAGCGTGTTGTTCCACTGATCCACGTTGGTGATTGGCACTCCCATAACGAAGGAAGGGAACACGATGTTCTCGACGCCCTCGAACTGCGGCGCCTGCACCACGATTCCGCCGTTCGCCGAACCGGTGACAAAGCCCTGGGATGCGAGCGAGACGCCCAGGCCGCCGTGCGGCTGGCCGATGTTGTTCACGTTACGAAGGAAGCCGATGTGGAATTCATTGACGGTGGTGGCGCCGAAAACCTTGGTATCGCCGATGGTGATTTCCTGCGCTTGCCCGATAGTCAAAGCGTCGAAGCCGGGAATGCTGGCGCCGCCCTGGCCCCCGGGATACGGATTGTCCAGCCGGTAATTGTCGACGAAATAGTAGCCGGAGATTTGTCCGAGACGCGTGTTGGCGTCCATCCGTCCACCCGCCTTATCGTCCCGCACGGTCTCGGGATAAGCGGAAGTTTCAAATTGGTTGGCGCCGATATTCGGCGCTGGAATATATTGCAGCAAGTGTTGTGCCGGTGCAGACCATACCGACTGCGGAATAATGGCGCCAGGAAAAACGCACTGCGAGCTCGAACCGCATCCGGGCGTGTAGTACGGCTCACCCTGGGAAACGGCATAACCAAGTTTGCCCGTGAGGATATTCGCGATATTCGCCCCGCTCACCATTCCGGTCAGAGAGCTCGCGGCGTCGCTAAAGTTGCCCTGGCGCTCCTGATTCGAGAGTACGGTGGTCACAGGCGATGAAATGCCCTCTAGCGTGCGCGTTCCCTGGTAGTCCAGGAAGAAAAACAGCTTGTTCTTGAGAATCGGGCCGCCGACTGTGCCTCCATATTGATTCTGCTGAAACACGCTTCGCGACGGATCGAAGAACCCCCGCGCGTCTAAAACCGTGTTCCGAAGAAACTCGAAAGCATCGCCGTGATACCCGTTGCTGCCGGATCGCGTAACCACGTTCACCATCCCGCCGTTGTAGTTGCCGTACTCGGTGTCGAAATTGTTGGTGAGAACGCGGAACTCCTGGATCGAATCCAGGTTCGGAATCACCGACGTTCCGCCGTTCATGTGCTCCTGTACGTCGATGCCGTTCACCATAAATCCGTTCGCCGATTCGCGCTGGCCGTCGATGGAAACGTCACCAGGATTGGCGTCGCCGGAGGGGTTGATGGTTCCCGTAACGCCTGCCATGATCACTGAGGTCGGCGTCAATGTAGTGATGGGAGTCACGCCGGGTTGGATAGCAAGCAGGTCCGTATAACTTCGGCCGTTGAGCGGAATGGCCTGAATCTGCCCTTCGGAGACCACCTCGCCTAAGTGAGTGGCTACAGAATCGGGCTGGGTTTGGACACTCGCTTCTGTGGCGGTGACCGTCACCGCCTCCGTTTGTTGCCCAATCTCTAGCGAAGCATCCACCGTCACGGCCGCATCGGCGTCGACGGCGATATTGGTCTTCCTTTGGGAGTGGAATCCGCTGTCTTCAATCGTCAGTTCATAGCGGCCTACCGGTAGCGCCGGAAATGAGTAGAACCCCTGCGGATCGGATGTGGTCTGATATTGCGCCTTCAGCCCGGTATTTACGAGTGTGAGCTTGGCGCCGGGAACAATCGCTCCCGTGGGATCTTTAATGACGCCGGAAAGGCTGCCCCCCGCAAGGGCCCACGCGGTAACCGCAAACAAGAGAATCCAGGCCGAAGCGCGGCTTCCGAGATTGAATGGGGCTGTCGATGACATGGTCGGTCCTTTGTGTGTGGCGTGCTACGGATATTAGAAACGTGCTATCGGTAACGATATCACGAATCCCACAAAGGTAATACGACGAGGCCGCCGCTTTGGATTGGCTTTTTAAGACCCGGAGACAAATAAACTGAAGCCTGGAAGGCGAAGGATGGCGGAGTTAGTGTTGCGCGGCGGCTCGTGGCGCCATCGTCTCTCTAGATTCTGCCCGCCGCGCGCTCGCATTGCGCCGCTTGCAGAATGCCGCTGCGCTCCCAATCTCGAAACGTCCGAGCGATGGCGTGGTGCCTGGCGACAACCCTCCGGCAATCCTCACAGGTTTCCAGATGTTGAGCCACCACTTTCTTGCGCCGGGTACCCATTTCGTTGGCAGCGAAGCGGGAGAGCACGCGCTCCGTCGGATGGCACGCCGTGCGATCTGCCTGGCATGCATCTAGTACTGCCGGCGATTTGAGTTCTATGGGGACGTTCATGCCAATCTCAAGGGCATTCCGAGCGCCATGGGAAGGCCCTTTAAATACAACGGAAACGGTCTGGTACTGAGGGAAGATCCACGCCAGGCGGCGGGCTGCCTGCGGAATTTCGCGGCAATTACGGGACTGCTACCGCCATGACCTTAAGATCCACTGTGGCGGTTTCACTGGCCTTCACTTCCACTGTGACGGCCCGATTCATCAGGGCCGGTAAACTGGAGACGAATTCAGCCCGATTCATCTCGAATTGGTCGAAAGCAAATGCGTAGTATCTGTCCGGGACGCAGATTATGGATCTCGAACCGATTATCCGAGGTGCAGTGCGCGATGGGAGTAGAAGCCATGTCGGCGCGCTGCGGCGCCGGGTCCTCGGGAGCGATTGCAATAGTAGCGTTGCCACAGTTTTCTACTGTTCCCCGGAGGGTTCCACCGTCCGATCGATAAAACAATTTCACAGGAACTGATCCGGAGTCAATCTCAATCATCTGGCCCAATATATCCCGATCGCCATATGTGATCCTGTGCCAGATAATATCCCTGGCCGTGGAGCGGAAGAGCCTTCACCAGATAACGGCCTGGATAAACTTCCCCGAGGCTGGCATCGCCGTTTTTATCCGTCCGGCTGGCAGGGGAGGCGACCACCTGGCTCCGGCGCGAGAAGAATGCCGCCCCCAGTAATCCTGGTCGTGGAGTCGGACGTTTCGAGGATAAATTCGACCGGTACCGCGAACGGCGCTCTGAGCCGAATTTCCACGCCCTCCACATCCTGGCCGTTATTGCGATGCCCCAGATGCTGCTTGAAACGACCTCGGCGTCGCTTCTCGGACGAAAGACGCCAATCTCCGTCGTACACATCGCCAAATTCAAAGCTGCCGTCCTTTGCCGAGAGGGCGGTTCGTTTGAGCGGCTGCGAATCGTCGGAACGAGTGAGCGTGATCGCCAATTGAGGCGCGGGGTCGCCGTTCGAATCGCGCAAATAGCCGCGAATCGCATAGGCTTTTTCGGCGATCAGTTTGATGTCCTGATCAACCAGCTCCGCGCCAGGACGAATCAGGATTTTCTGCGCGGCTGTCAAATCGGTCACGCCCGGGAACCAGGTCTTCGCCCAGGCGTAGTGCTGGTCGCCAATCGCTGCCGGCGGGGTCAGTTTGAGCGGAGCCCGCGCGCTCAAAAAATAGGCCCCGGGGCGGACGTCAAAAGAATAGCCGCCCTCCGCATCGGAGGTGGTGCCCGAGCTGATTGCTCCACCTCCTTGCTTGAGCAAAATGCCGGCGCCGGCAACCGGCCGGCCGTTCCCATCGAGAACGTGACCCGACAGTCGGCTTCGCGGAGTGAGGGTGAGTTTCAATTGCACCGGATCCAGCCCGCCTACCACATGGAAAGGCTTGCGAGCGGCTTCGTCCCGCACGGTCAGGAACCCATCCTTGAAGGCCAAGGCAGTGTAGGTTCCATCCGCCACTCCTTCGATGCGGAACGCGCCCTGGGCGTTGGAAGTGGCTTGATAAGGAGCTTTCCCCGCATTCTCGATTTCGACCGATGCTCCGCCGATGGCTGCGCCGGTGACGGAATCCACAACCGTGCCCTCGATCACCTGCGCCGAGAGCGCCGAGCAGAAAATCAGAATCGCGCCGAGGAGCCTCACACCAAAATTTCAGCGTGCTTTGCGCGCTGCGTCAAGCCACCAAAGCCAAGAAACGAAAGTACCAACAAAAGAAAGTACACTCGATCCATGGACGGCCTTTCGCTTTGGGACTTTAATTGGGTCATGACGCGCTGCAATGAATGCAACGGCATTATCGCCAGGACCGATTCAGAGTGCTACATCTGCGGAGAGCCGGTACCGGGCCTCAAGAAGCGCGCTTTTTTGCGCAAGAAGAAGGAACAAAAAGAAGCTCCGCCCGTGACGCCGCTGAGCAATTTGCTCTTCATGGCCTCGCTGGTACTGACGGCGGTTTCGTTTCTTTCCGACCAGAAAATGTCCATCGGGTTGAGCGCCTCGCTTTCCGCGGCGCTGTTCATCGCGAGAATTTTCTCGGATCGCTTCGCCATTAAGCAACAGCTAGCGCTGCGCCCAATAACGGTCCCTCGCCTGGACAACTAAATCCTTGCGCTTGGCGGTCAATTGCAGCGTGCGAAATTCCGAGACGCGAACCGGCTGATCGGAAACAAATCCCAAGTTATATTGGCTGCGCAGTTCCTGCTCGATAATCCCGTAAATTTCCCCGATGCCGTGCTTTTTTGACACCTCGAAAAAGCTGCCGCCGGTTTCCTTCGCCAGCCGCTCCATCCAGGATCGGCCCTCGCCACCGCCGCCGCCGTAGCCCGGATCGGCAAACAGAATCGAGTAGATCAGTGTGTCGGCGCGCTGCGCGGCTTCAATCGCTGAGGTCAGCGTCTCGTCACTGCCGTTGTCTCCGCCGTCCGACAAGATAATCATCGCCTTCCGATTCGGCAGGGTGCTCATGATCTCGCGCGAGGCCTTCACCACCGCGTCAAACAGCAGCGTTCCCCCGCCGCGCTGCGCTTGCAATTCATTCTTGCTGGGCGTGTCGACGTACGGCAGCGATTGTTCCAGGTCGTGCCGCGACGACGTCGGCTGCTGGCGTGTCATGACTGCCATGTCGAATTGCGTGACAAAGACCTTGTCTTTGCCTTCGCGCAATACTTGATCCACGAATTGAAAGCTCGCGCTGCGCTCTTTTTCGAGCACTCGCGCCTGGCTCATGCTGGTGTCTACCAGCAGTCCGATGGTCAGCGGCAAATCCGATTCACGGGAAAAATAGCGAATATCCTCCGGACGCTTGTTTTCCAGGAGCGCAAAATCGTCCTTGGTCAGATCATTCACCAATTGGCCCGACTTTGTTCGAACCGTAGCCAGAACATTGACCACCTTCACGGTCGTAGAGAACGTGGGGGCGTCCTGGGCCGAAAGCGGTAGCAGAAGGGCAAGAACGATGCATGCCTGGCGTCCGTAGTGCTGCATATTTAGTCCAATTATCTCAGGTAGCCGTCCCGACTATCGGCTCAAGTGCAATCACGCTGGCTGGTTCCGGATACACAGAACCCCACACTTTGAGTGTTGCGCCCGGGCAACTCATCACGTTGCACGTGTATGGTCTCTCGGTTCCGACCAGCACCACGGTTACGGCAACCCTGACCGGCGCCGGTTATCCGCCCATACTGAATGGAATTTCCGTCGACTTGGTCCAGGGCAACCCCGCGGCTACCACCAGCCTGGGAATCCACGCGCTCTACCAATCCGTTTGCGAGCCGGTAGCCGCTTGTTCTCCCTTGACCGGCATCACTTTGCAAATCCCCTTCGAACTCGACACCAACTTTGAATCGGATGGAACTCCCCTGCCTGTCCTCCGCCTCAGCCAGAACGGTGCTGTCGCGGGCACGATAGGGGGTTTTCCAGTGAGCGACGCCGTCCACGTCTTGAATACTTGCGATGACACCCAGGTCTATTTCAGCGCGGCCTATTCGGTCCCTGAAGACACTGCGCCCCGTTTGGCGAGAAGCTTCTCATCTGCAAGGCTCTTTGCGACCTTTCGTTCCCGTCGCCCGGTTTTCTTAAGCCACCGGTTCGACCAGTGGGATTTCCTGTTTCGGCTAAGGGGATAGGATGCAAATCGTTCTAGGGACGGGGACTCCCCGGAGGGCCCGCGCGATTGGCTAATGTGGATCAAGTTCCGGAAACTTCAGAGCAGTGCATCCCCTTTCCGGCACGATACTCACGCCGTTCTTTCCTGCGCGGTCACCCGACGCCAGATTGAGTAGCTCAATGGAAACCACGTTGCGCCTGGCCCCTTGCGGACACCATTGAATGCGCAGCCAAGCCCGCGGCCGCCTCGAACCCTTTGTCATTGCAACGTGCCGAGTCCGGCGACAACTCCTTAGCCTTTTGTGCCGCTGCGCTGCGTGGCCTGTCCCCGCGTACCCCGGATACTCACTGGAGCGTGAAATTCTGCTCAGTCGTGAAGGTCCCATTTGGTGTCGTGACCGTGATCGGACCGCTTGTAGCTCCGGTCGGAACGTCGGCCCAAATGCCTTGGCTGGAGGCGACGACGAAAGTGGTGGCTGGGGTTCCGTTGAAATCAACGGCCGTCGCGCCGAGCAGGTTCGATCCCCACAGCAGCACCTTCTCTCCGGCGCTGCCCGCCGTTGGTCCAAACGCCGCAAGGTGCGGCTTCGGCGGCGGCAGCCCCGCATCTAACTTGAAGATCGTGCCGCCCTGGTATGTCCCCTCGTTCTCCGTGGTCCCGTAGAACTTGCCGTCGCTGCCCTGGATCATCCAGCACTCGCACGCGCCAGTCACCCCGCCGTTCTTCATGTTGTAGATCGTCTGAAAAGCGCCGGTACTAGGATTCAGGCGGAAAATACTGCTGTAACCATTAAACCCGGTATTAAACCGTCCTCGAGCCGTGCCCCACAGCATTCCATCGTCAGCCTGAATCAATGTCTCTGGAATGCCGAGGTTGACATCCGAGAACTCATACAGGGTTGTCATTTGGCCAGAGGGATTAACTTCGTAAATGCTGCCGGCCCTGGCGCTGCCACCCGCCGGCAGCGTCCCATAAAAGTTGCCGTTGCCCGCTTGGATCAGCTCGATGCCGTAGTTCACTCCTCCGGTCGCAAAGCTCGGCAGGACCCAGGAGAATGAGCCGCTCTTTGTCAGCCGAAAAATCCCCGCTTCGGTATTCTGATTGCTCATCAGCGTTAAGCCATAGAACGCGCCGTCTGCGCCGAGAAACATCGAAGTGGGCTGTCCCTGACCCGGTGTGAACGTATAGAGAGGGGAGGGAGTTCCTGTATAACCCAACTGGTTGAAGGAGAAAGCGCCGCCTTCGACGCCAAAAATGGAATACATGAATCCATCTGGGGATTGGGTGATGTCAAATGGCCCTCCTTGAGTCGCCGCGTTGTAAGAATATGTGCTTAATTGTCCGCTCGGGTTGATTGAGAAGAGCTCTGAAAAGGTCGGTGCGACGCCGGGGCTTGCTGCCGAGCCGTAGGATCGTCCGTTGAGTGCGGGGGTCAGGCCGAATACCGATAGCCCCGAATTCATGGTGGGAAAACCATAGATGTACTGATAATTGCCACTGGGCGTGATCGAGAACAACCCTTGGCCAGTCGCAACCACGCCGAAGAATTTTCCCGGCTGTACCTCGATAATGTTCGTGGGTGTCCCAGCTGTTCGGAACGTATAAAGCACGTTGTACGTAGGCTCGATGGATGCTACCTGGCCTGGAAGGCCGATGACAGCACAAGAGACACACGACAAGACAATTGACGTGTAGACCAGAATCTGTTTCATTTGATGAAGACTCCCTGAAGTGGCGCCGTGTAGCGCCTATAACTAATAAACCTCTAATAGACCTATGAACTAATAACTGTAAACTTGGACTCCGCTCAGAGAGTAAGTGCCGTTGCAAACGCCACTGCCATTGAAGTGGGAACAAAGCGCGTACGCAGGTATGTATACAAAGCCGTTTGCCGCCGTCGGAATCGCGAACGGCGACGGCGCAAAGTCTGGAGCGGTTGGCAGGCTGCTCGGCCAGATATAGCTAGAGCTCAGAGCGCCGGTGCTGCCGTTTAGCGAATAGGCGAGCAGGTATCCGAGGCAGCCAATTCCAGTCTGCTGCCCGCACATGCTAGAGGGATTCGAGTAAGGCTCCGCCACGGCCCATACAACAGCGGCTGCCGGCGATTCGCCCGGATTGACGGTAAGTCCCAATGCGCCGCCGGCGTACCCGGTCGTATTCGTTCCGAAAGGATTGCTCGCCGTACTAACCGACGTGAAAGTGTATTGGCTTCCCGATACCGGCTGCGTCCACTGGAAAGAAGCCGGGTTCTCTTGCCATGGCCAGATCACCAGGAACCCATCCGATCCTGTCGGGTTCCAATACGCCGGAGTACGCGGCTCGTCGCAGATGCCTCCGGTGCAGTTCACGTTTCCGGAAGCGGCGCCGGAAGAAATATTAAACCGCGCCACCGCGCCCTGGTCCGCCAATTGATTTTGCCCGAGGTTCGACTGCAGCAACACGTACCCGTCTCCCCGTTTGTTCGACGACAGCAGCATGCTCGTGTCCGCCACGGTCTGCCCGGTTGATGAGTTATACCAGTTGTCGTCGAACAGCAGCGTTCCCGACACACCCATGTCCCAGTCGTTCGAGTTCAGGACCTTGAAGTAGTTGCCGCTCCCACTCACCCCACTAGGCACGGCGCCGGGCACGAAATAGTCGATAGGCCAGAACGGCGCCTGGACATTGGAGGATGAGCCTGGCTGCGTGCTCCACATGGTTGGCATGTCCAGGTGCAGGACCGATTCGCCAAAGTCGGTGAAATTCTGCACCAAGTTCGACGGCGATCCCGCACAATGCAGTGTGCAACTGGGGCAGTAGTTGAAACCGCCGTTCCCGGCGGCCAAAAATACCTGATATGGCCACTTGCCGTTCGCCGCCGGCGCGCGCGCCGACATCCAAATGCCGCCGCCCACGCCACAGCCGTTCGGGAGCTGTGCATCGGGCGATACCGGCGTTGTACAGGTCGGCGTGCCGCCCGCGGTGGTTTCCGGCGGATATTCACATTGCGTTATATACGGCAGGGCGTTCGCCGAGTACCCGCCGCCGTTCTGGTTGTACTTCAAGGTCAAATACCTCGGATCGCTTGGATTTCCGTCGTATCCAAACGCCCAGCCCTGATACTTGCTGGAAGTCTCGCTTGTTGAGGTACCAAAAGCAGCAATGACTGACTGATACGTCGTGCTGCAGGTCTGGCAGGTGGTGCCGCTGACCAGCAGTAAGCTAGGGCGCTGTAGCTCCGCGGACGGCGAAAACTGCTGCTGCGGGCCGTATGCATTGGCGCTTACCTGAGTCGGGCCATAAGACATGTTTACAGGTGACGCATAGTTCGCCCCCGTGGTGAGATTGATCGCGTTTAGCCACCAAAGCGGCGTAGGCGGCGTCGTGGCTTGCTGACAGAGGTTTGCAACGTAGAGAATTGCATTCTTGTAATCGATTACGGGGGTAGAGACAACTCCCGAAAACGTGAGGAATGGCAGGGGGTTGATCACTGAGGAGCCGCCGCCCGATATGGAATCGCAATTATGCATCAACCCTTTCATTCCGCTCGCCGTGTTCGTCTCGTCCCGATACCAGAGCTTTGTCGGGGTCGTGATGTTGTCCGCGTCGTATGCGTACACTTCTCCATTCAGGGACACCACAAACAGGACATCGTGTGCCGTTGCCCCGATTGTCAGGTTTGAAACGTACAGCGGCTGGGAATACACGGGGTTGAAGGTGCCGGTCGGCACCCCGCTAGTGTCCACTGGGAATTGCGCCTTGTGCGCGCCGAACGTTCCCAGGTTCGAGGTCTTGAACACGTTTTCGCCCAAGCTCACGTCCTGCCGCGCATTATTGTTCTGTGCCGTTAGCACGCACGGCGGACTTGGGTAGCCGGGGCACGGTCCCGGGCCGGACGGCGGAAGCGCTCCTCCTGAGCGAATCTCGCCAAGGAGCGGATCCGTGCTGCTTGCACCGGTGATTATCGGGGGGGGCGGGAAAGAGATTCGGCAAACCCGTATCCAGCGTCGATGAAGAGGAGAACGTTTGTGAGAAAGCTGTTTGAGCGATCGTCATCATAACGCTCAAGATAATAACAGTGGTCTTCGACATGCGGCACCTCAACCGGAGGTTTGTCTCCAGTTTGACCGGCTTCTCCGGCCACCCAATCACGGCAAGTCTAAGCGCGTAATCTTATTCCTGTCAAGATATATTTCGGTGAATTACCATGTATAGTCTACTGATTCCGTCTGCGACGGAGGCTATTGCGACCTCGGATTCTTCGACTTTCGGCCGAATGCGCCCGCGTCTTCCGCGATACCCGGTTTGGGTTTGACCGCTAGCCCGGTATACGTTGGTTACGAAAGCTTGACCTATCAGCTTAACTTTGTCCTCTCGCCCGTCCCGGTTGGCGTGCCGGCCTGCGACGGCGTAAAGATTCAATCGAACGTGACCGTTACCGTGAGCGGTCCAAACTCATACGATGTTGCGCAACTCTATGCAGCTCCGAACTGAGGGCGTCGCTCCGAACTGAGGGCGGCAGTACTTTGAGCCGCCAAGTACCTGCTTAGTACCAGCCCCCTGAAGTACAGGTGTTCTATCGACGGCACCTAGGGTGAGAGCCTTAAATGTACTCATGGGCCGATGCATATATTGCCACAGCGTTGTCACGAAGCATGAAGACTTTTGTTATGTTTGTGGTGACAGCGTGCCACAACAAAAGAAGGCGTTTGTGCGCAACCGGCCAGTGTCCACGCTGACCAACATCGTGTTTCTGGCTTCGCTCAGCTTCACGGGCTACTGCTTCTTCGCCGAACACAAGCTTTCCTTGCCAACCACCCTGGCCATCGCTTCCACGCTCCTGCTGATCAGAATCTTGGCCGAACACCTCGCTAACAGAAAATCGTAACTGACTCGGGACCTGCCGCGATACAATGCGTGTTCGGTCCTATGAGTCGACGATGACAAACCGTTTTCGCGCCGAACAGGTCGGCAGTCTGCTACGCCCCCCCGAATTGCTCGCGGCTCGATCCGCGCGCGCCGCGGGGCAAATTTCGCTGGAACAGCTGCGCGCCGCTGAAGACCAGGCCATCCTGGCCGCGCTCGAGAAGCAGCGGTCCATTGGTCTGGATGTGCTTTCCGATGGTGAAATGCGCCGCGGCTCCTGGCTCACCGACATGGCGGATGCCGTGGAGGGATTCGTCCCCGAAAAGGTGACGCTCGAATGGAAAGGCCCGGGCGGGGGAGCCGAGGGCAGCACCGCGCAGGCGGCGGGCGCCAAGCTGAAGAAGGTCCGCAAGCTCACCGGACATGAGCTTCCCCTGTTGAAGAAGGCAGCGCAGGGTGCGTTCAAGGTCACCCTCCCCGCGCCCTCCAATTTCGTGCTCGCCAGCTACAAGGCCGGCGTGACGGACGCCTTCTATCCAACGCATGCCGATCTGCTGCGGGACCTGGTGAACATCGTGCGCGATGAAGTGCGCTGGCTGGTCTCTGAAGGCGTGCGCTACATCCAATTCGACGCGCCTTACTATTCGCACTATCTGGACCCTCAACAACGCGAGCGATTGCGGGTGGCCGGCTTCGATCCCGATCAGGAGCTGGAGCGCGCCATCGCCGGGGACAAGGCCGCGCTGCATGAAGTCCCGCGTGGCAAGGTGACCGTGGCCTTGCACGTCTGCCGGGGTAACAGCCGCAGCCGCTGGTACACCGAGGGTGGCTACGATGCGATTGCCGAGAAGCTATTCGGCTTGATCGATGTGGATGCGTTCCTGCTGGAATACGATTCGGAACGCTCCGGCAGCTTTGAACCGCTGCGTCTGGTGCCGCGCAACAAAACCGTGGTGCTGGGCCTGGTGACCACCAAGGAAGCCAAGCTCGAAACGCAGGACGAATTGCGGCGTCGCATCGATGAAGCGGCCAAGTTTGTGCCCATCGAAAATCTGGCTCTGAGCCCGCAGTGCGGCTTTGCCTCGGTGGCAGCGGGCAATCTGCTGTCGATTGACGATCAGTGGCGCAAGCTGGAACTGGTTGTAGAGACCGCTCGCAAGGTCTGGGGCAGGCCCTAGCAGCCCGAGGTGAAACAGGGCATTTTCAGGCCTCCATTGAAATCCTTTGAGCTGTTACGGCACAGGCCATCGAGTCGCTTATGTTCCGAAGCATCATCTTTGACGCAGACGGGAGGTGCGTGGGAGCCTGCACGGCCGAAATCGTCGCTGATAACGCTCCGGCAAGGCCGCGGGGAGTTCCCTTTCCTGCGTCCAGAGATGTTGTTCGTAGAATGAAATCAGGCAGAAATGTCGAAAGAGGCACAGCCACTCGATAACCACGCACCGCGCACCGAGGAAGAGATTCGCGCTTATACAATCGGAGAGCTTAAGCCATTGTCCAGCCGCATTTTGATCGTGGAGTACGATCCGCGCTGGCCGGACCTGTTTGCGCGTGAGGCTGACCGAATTCGGTCGCTGCTCGGGAGCCGGGCGTTGCGGATTGAACATGCCGGCTCAACGTCCGTGCCAGGGCTCGCCGCGAAACCGATCATCGATCTGCTGGTGATGGTCGCTGACTCGGCAGCGGAAGATGGGTACGTGCCGGCCCTGGAGGCGGCTGGCTATGTGCTCCGGATCCGAGAGCCCAACTGGTACCAGCATCGGATGTTCAAGGGGCCGGACACGGATATCAACCTGCACGTATTTTCATCCGGTTGTCCCGAAATCGACCACATGCTGGTGTTCCGGGATTGGTTGCGCAGCAATGCCGCCGATCGCGATCTGTACGCGCGCACCAAGCTGGCCTTGGCGCAAAAGGAGTGGAAATATGTCCAGAATTACGCCGATGCCAAGGTCGTCGTCATCGAGGAGATCATCGCACGAGCTCGCGTCGCTTCGGAAATGAATGAAACCGCTGACGTGCGGTCGGAGGAACTGTCTCAGCTTTTCAACACGGGCTGCTAGACGCCGGCCGTCTTCAGACACTCGGCGATTTCCTTTTCCGAAATCGCGCCTTCGCGGATCACTTTCCAGTAAGGCTCCGTGATATCCACAGTAGTGGCGCCGAGACCGGCCAGCGGCCCCGCGTCCAGCACCAGGTCCACGCTGCCATCCATGACGCCGAACACATCAATGCCGCTGCGGCAAGTGGGCTGCCCGGAGATATTGGCGCTGGTCGCCACCAGCGGTTGATCCAGCCAGTCCAGCAACGCCTGCGCCACTCGCGAGCGGGATTGCCGCAGCGCCAGGCGGCCGCTGTTACCAGTCACCTTGAGCGGAACCTTGGCCGACGACGGCACGATCATGGTCAGCGGCCCCGGCCAGAAGTGGCGCGCCAAAACATGGAAGCGGGTGGAAAGATCTTTCGCCAGTTCTTCCGCCATGAATGTGCCGCTCACCAGCATCGGCAGAGAGCGATGGATCTCGCGGCCCTTGGCTGCGAACACGCGCCCCACCGCGTGCAGGTTCAGCGGATCGGCTACCAGCACGTAGAGCGCTTCGGTTGGAATGGCGACGATGTCGCCGCGCCGCAGGTGCGCCGCCGCGCGTTCAATCGCCTCCGGCAGCGGATGGTCTTGATCGATTTGTATTAAGTCAGTCGCCAAGGTTTATTCTCGTGAGCCGTTGAGGCCGAGTAACTCCCTCGAATTGGAATAGTTGGCGGAGGGCGGCGTTGCGATCACCGGGGAAGAAAAGGCTTACATCGGTTAGTGTACCGCATTGGGTTCGGCTGGGCCAAAAGTTTTGATTGCTCTACCATGGGATTGATGGAAGTTGAGCGTAGCCGCCTGGTTCGTCAGAGCTGGGTCTTCGCCATCTTATTCAGCACGGCACTCCTTCCGTCCTACGCGCAGCCTGCGGCCGACGTCGCGGCAGACGTCGGGGCCATTGGTCCTGACAAAGCGTACGATCTTTCGGCCAACTGGATACTCGAGCAGGACCCCAGGCTTCGGGCCTGGGCAGCGGAGCTGATCGCCAAATATGAATTTACCGGCCTCTATCCGCGTCTCCTCACCGCGTTGGGCGAACTGGAAGCCAATGCTTCCGAGAAATTTGCCGGAACGACAGACGAATTTGCGCTCGAAGCCGTCGCCGACGCTCTCATTAAAACGGATGTTGCGGTGCCGTCCTACGAGGCTCGCCAGCTTTACCCGAAGTTTCCCGCGCTGGCGATGATTTTTCTCTCCCGGTCGCCCGACGACAATCACGCGGCGCTGCTTTCGATTCTCAACCAAGCCAAAGCCGGTGAAGTTTGGCTGGCATCCGCCAATCTGCTGGCGAAGAATCCATCCCCTGAGTTTGTGGTGCAGCTTTTGGATGACTTTCAGGTTTTTGTCAGAATATTGGTCTTCAGGCCGGGAACGGGCGGCGGGATGTCGTACGGAGATTGCTACCGCATGCGCGACGCAACCGCCGATGTCAGAATTCCGGACGGCTGGCCTCCGATTTCCATCTACTCGCTCCAGCTTGCGAAGAACGCCGGCGGCACGGTGATCGCAAGCGGGATCAATTCGGTCAGCTTCACTAGCCGCGTCACGAATGATCCGAATCCGTGGCACGGCCATACTACCTGCGGAGGTCCTGATATTCAGGAGTTGAGGCGCGATCTGATTGTCCAACTGGCCGGAATCGATGACGCGGGAACGGCCCTTCGCACTCCAGTGCTGCGCAGCATCACGCGGGAAACCGATGATCAGTATCGCAGAGAGGCGACGGCAATCCTCGCAGAACAAGCGCAGTCATTTACCGGCATCTTGATACAGCTTCAATCCAGGGGCCTGATCACACCGGCCCAGGCGGCCGAGCGGCTCTTGCACATGCGGGTGATTATCGTTCCAAACGGCGTGACGCTTCCCCCGCTCGCGGACCTGCGGTCTTTGGGGATCGACGGCCAATACCAGTTGTATTAGTAGCCTTTCCAATTTCTAATCGGCGCCTCGGCCAAACCTAACGGAATCATCCGTTTCTGCCGATTAGAGTGTCGAGAGGGAAGCGGTTCATGTCCCAGGCTCTTGACCCACAGGTTGATCCACAGCTTGATCCACAGCTTGACCCACAGCTCGACCCAAGTGACTGGCCCGCGTTTCGCGACCAGGGTCATCGCATGTTGGACGACATGTTCGATTACCTGGAGACCATCCGGGAGCGTCCCGTATGGCAACCGATGCCCGCTGCAGTGCGTGCACGCTTTCACGGCCGGCTTCCGCTGGCGCCCAGCGAGCTCGCCGCGGTGCATGAGGAGTTCCTGCAAAATGTACTGCCGTATTCCAACGGCAACGTGCATCCGGGTTTCATGGGTTGGGTGCATGGCGGCGGCAACGCGGCGGGCATGCTGGCGGAGATGCTGGCGGCGGGGCTGAACGCGAACCTGGGCGGCCGCGATCACGCGCCCATCGAAGTGGAGCGCGAGATCGTGCAATGGATGCGTGAGCTGTTCGCTTTTCCCGCCACGGCTTCGGGCCTCTTCGTCACCGGCACTTCGATGGCGAACCTGATCGCGATTGTCGTTGCACGAGATGCCGCTCGAGATGCCGCCCAGGGTCTGGACGTGCGCCGCGCTGGCGTGGCCGCGAACTCGAAGAAACTCACTGGCTATGCATCCATGGCCGCGCACGGATCGCTGCGGCGAGCTTTCGACATCGCGGGCCTGGGAAGCGACGCGCTGCGTCTGGTTCCGGTAGACGCGCAGCATCGCATCAACCTGGCCGCGCTGCGCCACATGATTGAGGCCGACCGCAACGCCGGGTGTGCGCCGTTTCTGCTGGTGGGCTCAGCGGGCACGGTGGATACGGGAGCCATCGACGATCTGGATGGTCTGGCCGTAGTGGCGGGAGAAGAGCGCATGTGGCTGCACGTGGATGGTGCGTTCGGAGCGCTGGGGATACTGGCGCCGGAAATTGCGCCGCGTCTGGCCGGCATCGAAGCCGCGGATTCGCTCGCGTTCGATTTTCACAAGTGGGGGCAAGTTCCTTATGACGCCGGGTTCGTCCTGGTGCGGGATGGTGACTTGCACCGCAAAGCCTTCGCTTCGCCCGCTGCCTATCTGGAGCGTGAGGCCGGCGGGCTGGCCGGCGGGTCGCCTTGGCCGTGCGATTTCGGGCCCGATCTTTCGCGCGGATTTCGCGCGCTCAAAACCTGGTTCACGCTCAAGGTTTATGGCCTGGACGCTCTCGGCCAGACTATCTCGCGCACCTGCGAGTTGGCCCGATATCTGGAACAGAGGATCGCGGCGTGCAATGAATTGGAGCTCCTGGCCCCGGTCTCTCTCAACATCGTCTGCTTCCGCTACAAATCTCCCAACGCGGACCGGGTCAACGCGCGGATCGTCGTCGAGCTGCAGGAATCGGGCGTGGCCGCGCCATCCACTACCCGAATCAACGGTGAACTGGCCATTCGCGCAGCGATCACCAATCATCGAACGCGCCGCGCCGACATCGACGTGCTGGTGGACTCCACGCTCGCGATCGGCCGCGCGATTGCCCCGCCCATCGAAGATCCTGAGCTGGAGGCGGCATATCTTGATTAATTGGAGGCCCGCGGTGGAGCGCAAGGAAGCGCTGCGCGACGTGGAGGCGCGTCTCGCGCTCGAGTCCGGCTCCATCCCATTGCTTTTCGAACGGGCTTGCCTGCTGAGCGAGATGGGCCGGAATGAAGACGCCAAGCAGGCTTATCTCGACGTTCTCACTCGCTGCCCGTCGCATGTGGGTGCGTTGAACAATTTAGGCACGCTGCTGTACTTCACTGGATATCGTACTGCCGCGCGTAGCGCCTACACCGAAGCCATCCGCCTGCATCCCGGTCAGCCCATGGCACACGTGAATCTGGGCAATCTTTTCCTTGAGGCCGGCGAACTGGCGGCAGCGCGCGAACATTATGAATCAGCGCTCGCCATCGACCATAAATTTACCGAGGCGCACCAGGGTCTGGGCAATCTGCTCGCGGAGTTAGGCCAGGAAGAGGCAGCGGCCGAGCATCAACGCCTGGGTCATTGGGATCGCCGCCCCACAGAGCTGCCCTATCGCGGAGAGGCTGAGCCGGTGTCACTGCTGTTGCTCACCTCCGGCCGGCGCGGCGACGTTCCCATCCGCCATTTGCTCGACGACAAGATTTTCCGCACCTTCGTGGTATTGCCGAACGTCTATGATCCGGACGCGCCGCTTCCCGAGCATCAGTTGGTGTTCAATGCCATCGGCGACGCCGACCTTTGCCGGCACGCGCTGGACCGTGCAGTGACGTTGATGGATCGTACCTTCGCTCCGGTCATCAACGCGCCGGCGGCGGTGCTAGGAACGGGCCGCGCAGCCAACGCCCGCCGTCTCGCCGATGTGCCCGGCGTGGTTGCGCCGCGCATGGCCAATTTCTCGCGCCAGTCTCAGCTTCCCAAGCAGTTCGAATTCCCGTTGCTGCTGCGAGCGCCCGGATTTCACAACGGCCGGCACTTTGTTTTCGTCGAAAAGCCGGATCAGTTTGCATCCGCCGTCGCCGCGCTGCCTGGCGACGAATTGACCGCCATCCAGTTCTTGGATGGTGGCAATAACGGATACTATCGCAAGTACCGCGTGATGATGATCGGCGGCTGGCTCTATCCGCTGCACCTGGCCATCTCCTCCCATTGGAAGATTCACTACGTCACGGCTGAAATGGCCGAGAACGCCGCGCATCGCGCCGAGGAAGCCAAGTTTCTGGAAGACATGCCGGCCGTGCTGGGCCCTCGTGCCATGGCCGCGCTGGCGGACATCCAGAACGTGCTGGGGCTGGACTACGCAGGCATCGATTTCGGTTTGAATGCCCAAGGCGAAGTGCTGCTGTTCGAAGCCAACGCCACCATGACCGTGCTCCCGCCCGAACGGGACCGTCGCTGGGATTACCGCCGGGCCGCCGTTCAGCGGGTGGAAGGCGCCATCCGCCAGATGCTCCTCGACAAAGCGACGCTCCTCGACAAAGCCACCAACAAGCGGCGCGAGCCTACGATATACTGGCAGCCAGTTCAAGAAGAACTGGAGACCAGGAAATGCTCACCCGTTTAATTCCTTTCGTCATCGTTGGCGCTGCTTTCGCGCAACAACCGGCCGCTCAACCAGCTCGTCAACTTACCCCGGAGCAGATTCGTTTGGGAGAGCGCCTGCCCCCGCCCCACGCACCGCTGTTTTTCCGCGAGGAATGGAAGAACGCGCCCGCAGGTGGCGAACACGCGGCTACGCAGGACGCCGTTATGAACCCGCAGCTCGAGCTGAAATTATACGGCGTGTCCAAAGAGGTTCAGGAACTCGGCAACAGCAATAATCCCGACAATCCGGCGCACGTCTGGACCGGGCTCTGCACCGCGCCCTGCGCCGTCGCGCTGCGCGATAAGACCGACGCCGTGGATCTGACCGGCGCGGCCAAGATTCGCTGGATCACGAAAGTCTCCGGGCTGCATCAGGTTCACCCCATCGTGAAGCTCGCCGATGGAACGTGGCTGGTGGGCGATCACGGCGACGGCTCGACCGTTGATTGGCATGTGAACGAGTTTTCTGTCTCCGAAGTTCACTGGCTGAAGCTGGATATCGACAAAGTGCTCACCAAGGGCAACTGGGTAGAACATCCCGACTTGAGCAAGGTGGACGAGGTCGGATTTACTGACCTGATGGCCGGCAGTGGACACGGCCCCGGCGGATGGTCCGACGTAGCGGCCTTTGAAGTCTACGGCAAGCCTGTCAAGCGCGAGGCCAGCACCACTACCTCCAAATAGCCGTCGCTTTCAGTGGATCGGAAGTTCGGTCGGGGGCACGCCCACCCGCATCGGTGCGAGCATGAACGTGCTCAAACGGATGCCGCGCGCTTCAAAATCGCGCCGCAAGTGCGCCAGCGGTTCTTTCACCAGGATGGTTACGTCGCGCACCTTGGGGGGTGGTCCGGATGCGTAAGAGGAAGCCCAGCGCGTTTCAATCGGATTGAGATTCAGCTCGGCGGGAAAAGGCGAATAAGAAATCGTCTGCTCGAACGAATTCGCATCGGTGTGCCCCAGTTTCGCGTAAACCAGGCGCCTCGGCCAGCGGAAAGGCGAGCGGCAGTAGACGTCCCACTCCGCATGCACCGTGTCGGTGTAACACTGCAGCCCATCGGAGGCGTTGATGGGCTCATCGCTGAGCGGAATGGTGGTCGACTTCGAATTGCCGAAAAGCGTCAGGTAGATGGCTCCTCGCAACGTAACCAGTCCACCGCCGTGGTTTTTCACAAAGTCCGGGTCGGCCCGGCAGACTGCGCGGAGAACCAGTCCCGCTGCCAGGGAGTGCCGGGTCACGGGGGCGCAAGACAACGGATTCACGGTGGTGCTGCTGCCGCCCGAGTCCTCAATCGATACCATCAGTGCGTCGGGACGGACTTCGGTTCCTTCCGGCATGCCTTGCACCGTGATCGGAACGTACACCGCTCCTTCCGGCTGTTTGCCGGTCGGCCAATCGGATATCGCGGGGCTGGGGCCGAACGCAACTTGCACCCCGGCTCCCAGCGTGGGTTGTTTCGACAATCGTGACTGTACGGCAAACGCGAACGACCACGGCATGGCAATCATTGCGCCTGCGCCGAGGGCAAGTCCTGCGCTTGCGGACCATCTGCTGATTTGAGTCCGCCGCCCTTTGTATTGCAGCCAGAGGACCCCCACGGAGATCGCGATGACCACCAACACAGCCTGCCCGTCCATCACCCACGCCACCTCCCAGAGCCGCGCTTCGAGAAAAAAGGCGATGGCCGCCAGAACCACGGCATAAAGTATGTACGACGCCAGATTGCGGCAAACCGTGGCCAGCGCAGCGCTGGGCGCGACGACCACTGCGAACAACAGGACCTGTGACCACACCAGGCCGGGAAGGCTCGAAACCAGCGGGAAACCGTCCAGGATGACGATCGATAAATGAGCCAGCAGAATCGGCAGGTTCACGAACACGGCGATGAACAGGAGCTTCGCGCCAAGCAGGCTGCTCCAGCGATACGGGCGGGTGATCCAGAACTGGCGGTCGCCGGGAATCGCTTCGGCGAGAATGAGACGGCCGATAAGAACCGCCGCAATAATAACCATGAGCATCTCGGCTTCCCAGGAGTTGAGAGGTCCGTACGGCGTGCCGAAAGACTTGCGCACCTGAAGCACGACGAAGACCGTCGTCACCGCCAGCATCAGACAGATCTCATACCGAAAGCAGCGAAAATCTTTCTTGAAAATATGCAGCGCCTGGCGCATACCGGTTCTCCTTTCAAGCCGCCTTCGGCTGCTCGCGCGCCAGGGTGACGAAGATGGCGCGCAGCGGCATGGGATGCGCGGAAATATTGCGAACATCGCCAAACAGCCGGCGAATTTCATCAGGCGTCCGCTCGGGATCGAAATGCGTCGCGACGAAACGCACCAGCGCCGGGGCGGTCTCGGGACGCAGCCAATGCGCCGGCCATGGCCGGTCCAGCGGAACCAGCGGCGGCGAATCGAGCACCACCTCCACTTCCCGGAAACGCGCGGTGAGGGAGGTCATTTCCTCGGAAAACTGCAGGCGTCCGCGGTCCAGATAGCCGATGTGGCTGGCAAAGCTCTCGATCTCGCCCAGATCGTGGGACGAGATCAAAATGGTAGTTTCGCCCGCGCTTTCGAGCAAGCCGCCGATCAGATCCTCACGCACCAGAGGATCCAGGCCACTGAACGGCTCGTCCATGATCAGCAGCCGCGGACGATAAGCCAGCGAAGACGCGAGCGCAGTCTTCATTCTCATCCCGCGCGATAGATGGCGCAACTGCCGGTCCAGCGGAAGGTCGAACTGCCGGACCAGTTGCTCCGCGCGTGCGTCGTCCCAGGCCGGATAGAACGGCTTGAGGTAGGCGAGCAGATATTCAACGGTCATCCATTCCGGCATTTCCTGGTTTTCCGAAACGTAACCGATTTTCGCGAATGCTTCCGGGCCAAGCGCCTCGGAATCGATGCCCATTACGTCGGCGTGGCCGGATGTCGCGCGAAGAATGTTCATCAGGATCTTGAGAGTGGTGGTTTTACCGGCGCCATTTGGACCCGCCAGGCCGAACACGCTACCCTCGGGGACCGTGAGATTCAGCCCGTCCAGCACCCGCACGTTGCGAAAGCGCTTCACCAGATCGGTGGCACACAGCATGTCCGTCATTCTTTCCTCCGTGCTGCCGCCAAAGGCGCCATCCCTTCCAGCCGGCCCCAATGTCTGGCCACCGAGTCGGTGACTTCTTCCAGATCCAAACCAAGTTTCTTGGCCTCCACCACCAGTTGTTCCACTTCCTTCTTGAGCAGCGCCGCGCGCTCGGCCGCGGTGGAGGAAGGCAGCTCAGCCACCACGGTCCCGAGCCCCGGCCGCACTTCAATCAATCCCTCGGACACCAGTTGCGTCACCACCTTGTGCGCCGTGTTGGGATTGATCTTGAGCGCTTTGCTCAGCGCGCGCACCGAGGGGAACGGATCGCCGGGCCGCATTTGGCCGGAAATCACGGCTTTCTTCGCGGCGTATACCACCTGTTCGTAGAGTGAAACGCCGGGCGCGAACGATAGCCGGAAGGGAATCACAGGTGTACTATAACAGATAATACACACGTGTCAAGGAGTATCATCTGTGGGAGTATCATCTGTGGAGAAGAACGCGTGAAGCTGATTCTTTTGACTCTGGCTATATCCAGCCTCGCCATGGCTGCCGGCAACTGTGCGGGCTCCCGCGATTTGCGGCTGGTGAACGGCAAGATCGTGACCATGGACGCGCGCAACTCCGTCCTGTCATCGGTCGCCATCCAGAACGGCCACTTCGATTTGTCGGGGGGCAAGGTCAGTCCCTGCACCAAGACCATTAACCTGCACGGCCGCACCGCCGTCCCTGGCCTGATCGACAATCACAATCACATCGTGCTGCTCGGCCTTCGCCCCGGCTACGACACGCGGCTCGAAACAGCGGCCTCCATCAAAGACGTGCAGGCCGCTATCGCCGAGCGTGCGAAAGCGGTACCGGCCGGGAAGTTTATCACCGCCATGGGCGGATGGAATCCGGCGCAGTTCGCCGAAAAACGCCTGCCGACGCTCGAAGAGCTGGACGCCGCCGCACCCGATCATCCGGTGCTGATCTTCTTATCGTTCACCGGTCCGGCAGCCACCAACACGCTCGGCAAAACGTTTTTCGCGGGGAAGGGAATTGAGGTGAGCGCTACGGGCGCCATCGGGGCCAATGCTCCATCGCTCGCGGCCTTGAACGCCCTGCGATCCATACAGACCTTCGAAGACAAAAAGCGCGGCACCCTGGATGCCCTCGCCTATTCCGCGAGCGTCGGCGTCACTACCGATGTCGACATGGGCGCCTTCGTAATTCCCGGTCTGCCCGACATTCAGGATTCCTTCGTCTTCGATGGCTTGGCCAGCGCCGATCCGTTTCGCATGTACGATGCATTCCTGGCGCTGCATCATGAGCAAAAGATGGCCGCGCGCCTACGCATCTTTTTCCTCAGCATGGACACTCAACCGAGCGTCCCGCTGTTGAGTGAGCGCGTGCGCAACGCATTCGATGGCTTGGGCGACGACATGCTCCGCATCTCCGGCATCGGCGAATTCGCCACTGTCTGGCCGCTTTTCGGGAAGGTGACGCCGCCGCCCAATTATGAAGCTGCGTTGCAATTGGTGGCCAAACAAGGCTGGCCGTTCCAGCAGCACAGCCTGTCGCTGGCCGAAGATCAGCTCACTGCCGGCACTTTCGAAAAGGTTAACGCCGTTACGCCCATCGCGAATTTGCGTTGGTCCGTCGCGCACGTGCCCCACATCGATCAAGAAACCGTGAATCGCTTTAAAGCTCTGGGTGCGGGCATCGCGATACATCCTTTTGAATATCTCGCCGGGCAAGCCGGAGCCGGTCCACCCATCCGCATGATTGTCGACAGCGGAATTCACGTGGGCGCTGGATCGGACGCGGCGCAAATTTCCACTCTCGATCCCTGGTTGATGATTTACTACATGGTCACTGGAAAGAATGCCGCGGGAGTATCCATTAACGCCGGTCAGACCTTAACCCGCACCGAAGCGCTGCGCCTCTACACGGCCAATAACGGATGGTTTCTTCGCGAAGAGGATCGTCTGGGTTCCATCGAGCCTGGAAAGCTCGGCGATGTGGTCGTTTTGAGCGACGATTTTCTCGATCCCGCCAAGGTGCCGGACGAGGCCATCAAGCGGGTAAAATCCGTGCTTACCGTGGTCGGCGGCGAAGTGGTTTACGACAAGCTCAATTGACTGCCATCGTTGGCCGGTGCGTGAGGAATCGACGCATCCTGTGGCTTTCTGCCGACACGTATTCCTAACCAGAACATCGCGCACAAGCCCGCGAGCAGGACCGTCACGGTAAGGTTCGGTAAGATCGACACATAAACGAAGAAGCCTCCCAGACTAACGGCCAGCGCAACTGAAAGAAAAATAAACAAGCAGCGTTCGATCATAACCAAAGCTGTGCAATTCACTGACCATAAATCTCTCTCGATGGTCACTTTTGGCCATGCAGATGCTCTAGTGTTGGCGAAGGTCGAGGTGAGATATTGAAACGCTTATTGTTAATCGTGCCGATAGCAGTTTTGTTAGCAGGCGTGGCGGCCATCGGGCAGGAAAAAACTGCCGCGCAAGCATCCTATTCTCCCACTGACATCAAGATCCTGGGGACGCTGAATAGCGGCCAGACCAGCAAGCCCGTCGAGTATTCACGCTTGCCGCAGTATCGCGCCTTCGTGTTCGAAGGCAATGGGCACGATCAGGTGGAGGTAACAGTAGTGGGCGGTAATCGGAATGCCTTCGTAGCGCTGGCCGATTCAACGCTTACTCCGATTGCGAGCGGCGTCGGGAAGCTGTCGGCAACGCTGCCTTATCACGGGCCGGACACCGAAGCGTTCTATATCCTCTTTAAGGGCAACTCAGGCCAGCCCGCACAACTGGCGATTCATCTCAAGAAAACCGCCGGTTCGGCGCAGCCAGCTGACGCTACGCGCTGACGGCCTGGGGCTCGTCTTTGCTCGGAAACACGCGCGCAACCAGCGCTTCAAAACGCGCGTCTTCGCGAAGATTGTCTAACCTGGGATCCACGCGCATGGCGAAGAGCACCGCCGATTTTTCGTGAAAGGCGCGCTCCAGCTCCTGAAACGCCTGGTCGCGATCGCCTAGCGCATCGTGCAGCA
Organism: Bryobacterales bacterium; assembly: GCA_963781905.1. Lineage (GTDB taxonomy): Bacteria > Acidobacteriota > Terriglobia > Bryobacterales > Bryobacteraceae > Palsa-89. Next base: position 277,869 of record CAWAHZ010000010.1, on the reverse strand, counting down.
CGGCCATGAAATAAGCATCCACGTACTGTGTTTTGCGAACTTGCAGCAGTTCCGCCAGAATCGCCGTGGCTTCCTTGCGATGGCCATGTTTCGCCAGGCAGGCGGCCTGCACCGCTTGTAGCCACGGAAGGTCAGGTGACATGATCACCGCCAGCTGGTATTGCTCCAAAGCTTGGCTTACTTTTCCGCTATGCTCCAGCGATTCGCCATAAAAAAGCCGTCCTAGATATAAATAGGGATGCAGCTCCAGAGCCTTCTTCCCGCACGCGACGGCCGATTCAAATTCACGGCGGAAAAAACGGATCAGGATTTCATTGGCCGGAACCGTGGGCCATAGCGAATGCGTGCTGCGCGCCCGCAGCAGGATGTTGAGAGCGTCGTCCAGCCGGCCCTGCGTAACGTAGAGCATGGTAAGCCGGACATACACCTCAGGCGATTCCGGACTTTCCTCCTGCGCCCGCAGCAGCTCCGTCTCCGCCTCCTCCAGCTTGTGTTCGAACAGATGCAGACCGTGTGCGCGGTCGGCGCGGCGCTCGGGAGTCAGGCCGCATAGTTCCACCGCGCGCCGGTGCGCTTGCAGGAAACCGTTATACATCTCGCGCGGCACGCGCATTCCATACGTGCCCAGCAGCAGATAGCACAGCGATATGCCTTCAAACGCGCGGAAATCCGACGGATTCTCGATAGCGGCCTGTTGGAAGCAATCCAGCGCCTTCTCGAATCCTTCGCGGGTGCGCCGGGTCCAAAAGTGCCAGCCCTGTTTGACCAGGTCGTCGGAATGCGGAACATCCAGCCGGTAACCCAGCTTTGGCCGGTAGCTGATCCACAGGCCGAATTCCCCGAGGGTCTTCTTCACTTCGCCGATCGTGACGGCGACCGTGTGCTTGGAAACCAGGTTGCCGTCCCAAGCTTGATTAATCATTTGCGCGTATCCGACGTAGCGGCCGCGGTTGTGGATGAGAGCTCTCAGCGCATGAAACGCCTGTGGCCGCAGCTCCAGCTCGCGGCCGTCTCTCAACAACGTCGTGGTTGTAGTGTCGAGCCGAAACGGCCCGAACGTTATTTGTTCCATCTAGCGCCTTCCCGTTACATTCCCTATCAGAACGTCCCCTATCAATCGAGCGAATCCCCTACCAAACCCGATCCAACATAGACGCGCCTTAGACTTCAGTTCTGCGGATTATATCACAGATCCGCGCGAGCCATGCGCAATCTTCCAGTCAACTTTGCGGGGTCGTCGAGTCTAGTACGTTCTAGCCGGTCCAGCAGTCCGAAACATAGGCTACCAGTTGTGTTTTTTCATGCCCGCGCCCGAAAACACGTGCCGCAACCTAAAATTTGCCGCAGTTTTGACTTTTTCTCGCTGGAATCTGGAATACAATCCCATTAATGGATCCATGGGGTGCATGCAGGTGTGTCTCTACGACTGCCTTGTTTTTCAGATCCAGGCTATTTGTCGTGACCGGACGGCCCGGCCCAGCCTCTCAGGCGTTCGGAAGCTCCACCAACAATCGGATGCTCCACAACAATCGGTTCGACAGGTCTTAGGGAGACTATGAAAAATACGACTTTGCTTCGTTCGCAAGTCACTGCCGTGCTGGCACTGACTCTGTTGTTGATGATTTCGGTTTCTTCCTTGATGGCGCAGTCCTCGGGAACATCGGGCTTAGGCGGAACGCTCACGGACCCTTCCGGAGCGGCGATTCCGAATGTGATGGTGACCCTCACCAGCAACGCTACCGGTCAAGTGCGCACCACCACCACCGGCACGGATGGCGCGTATAAGTTCTCGCTGCTGCCGCCTGGCGACTATAAAATCCGGTTCGTCGCCAACGGGTTTAAGACCGCCGAAGTGGGTTCGGTGGTGTTGAACGTCACCGAAACACCGAGCTTGGATCGTGCTTTGGAGGTCGGCGCACAATCCGAGCAGGTAACCGTCGAAGCGGCTGCCGAGGCGCTCCAGACCCAGAGTTCAACGCTGGGCCAGGTAGTGAATTCGCAAGCGGTGGTCACCATGCCGCTCTCCAGCCGGAATTACACCCAGATTCTGGGCCTGGAAGCCGGCGCGAGCAGCAATGGGAACAATGCCACCGCGCTGGGAAAAGGCACCGTGGACATGGCCGTCAATGGCAATGGCACCGATCAGAACAACTTCCAGATGGACGGCATATCGGTGGTAAACGCGTTCGGCGCGGGCGTCGCCAGAGACTGCGGCATCTACGTCGGTATCCCCATCCCCAATCCGGATGCGATTCAAGAATTCAAGGTGCAGACCTCCACTTATGACGCCAGTTACGGGCGTAACCCCGGCGCGAATGTCAACGTTGTCACCAAGTCCGGCACCAACAACTTCCATGGAACGCTGTTCGAGTTCTTCCGCAATAGCGACCTGGATGCCAACGACTTCTTTTACAACCGCGACAATCCCGCCAGCAAAACGACCAAGCAGGTGTTGAAGCAAAACCAGTTCGGCGGCTCGTTCGGCGGACCCATTAAGAAGGACAAACTGTTCTTCTTTGGCAGCTACCAGGGAACCCGTCAGCGTAACGGAATTGCGCCGGGCGGAGCCGAAACACCCATCCTGCCTCCCATTCCCGGCGGCGACCGCTCCACTCCTGCTTTCCAGGCCGCTCTCGGCGCAGCCATGTGCCCGGCGAATCATCCCGGCAATCCTGCTTATCTAACCGGCTTCGGCATCTTCCCGTTTCAAATGCAGATGAATTGCGACGGGTCCAACATTAGCCAGACGGCCCTGAACATTCTCAATGTCAAGCTTCCCAACGGCAGCTATTATCTGCCGGGTTCGAGCACGGGAGGCTTCCAGCAGATCGAATACAGTTTTCCGTCCATCTATACGGCGGACCAGTACCTCGCCAACGCGGATTATTTGTTGAATAGCAAGAACACGCTGGCCATGCGCTATTTCTTTACCGAAGATCCGCAACAATCGCCGTTCAGCATCTCGAACATTCCCGGTACTCCGGTGTCCAGTTATTACGCCAACACGGATGCGTCGGTGAAGCTGACTACGCTGATCACTAACACCTTCATCAACGAGCTCCACACGTCCCTGGAACGCAACATCGCCAATGGCCACGACACGGCGCCCTATACCAATCAGGGGGTCGGCATTACCGGAATCGTTCCACAGGAAACGCTGCCGCCGGCCATGGTGATTATCGGCGCCTACAACCTCGGTGGAACGCTCTCTCCTTACGTGGGACCGGCCAACCAGATCCAGATCGGCGACCAGATTTCCTGGTCCCATGGTAAGCACACCATTCGAGCCGGATTCGAGTACGAATGGCTGCAGTGGAACCTTTCCTTCGCCTCCCTTCTACGAGGCTTCCTGTTTTCGCCTTCCTTCAACGACTTCCTGATCGGCCGCGCGGGCTGCGGCGATCCGAGTTGTTTCGGAAACTACACCACGGGCACTACGGGTGCTCCCTTTGGCACCTGGTTGGAATGCCTCTTCTGCGTTCGCAGCGGGCCCAACGGAATTATTCACGGCTACCGCGAGCACGACATGAGCGCATACGTCCAGGATGACTGGAAGATCAATTCCAAGCTGACACTGAACATCGGCACTCGCTGGGAGTATGACGGTGCTTTCGGCGACCACTACGGAAATTTGACCAACGTCTGGCCCAGCCTGATAGCTGGGGTTACACCACCGACGACGTCCCAACCGACCGGTGCCAGCCTGCTCGGATATGTGGTGCCCGCCAATTTCGCTTCTCATTACGGGGCCCCGCCCGCCGGAGTCACCACTACAAGTAGCGACTTCCCGACCCAAAACTCGGTGCCACTGAGCGACTTTGGCCCGCGCATTGGATTTGCCTGGCAGCCGTTGGATAAAGGCAAGCTGGTGATACGCGGTGGTGCTGGCCTGTTCTATGATCGCGTCGGCAGCAGCAAGTTCGTGCATGCCGTGGAGCAGGGCGATCCTTACGCGCTCACCCTGGATTACAGCGGCCCTGGCGCAGTGCCCTACAGCCTGGCCAACCCGTTCCCATCCACGCCTCTCGGATTCACGCCGCGCTACTTCAACCCTGTCACGGGCGCCAACTCCAGCTTGAACACTCCGTTCTACGAAACTATCCATACTCCTCTCACCCGGCAGTACAACCTGGGATTCCAATACGAGTTCCTTCCGCAGTGGATCCTGGAAGTCGGTTTTGTAGGATCCAGCGGCATTAACCAGGCCGACTATAACCACAACTACAATCTGGCGCAATTGGCAAGCCCCAGCAATCCGATCAACGGCGTCACCACCAACACAGCCGCAAACGCCGTCTACCGCGTGCCGTATCTCGGTTACCAGCCGATCGGCATCCAAGGCACGGAGTACGACGCAGGTTATCACTACACCAGCCTCCAGGCTACGGTGCGGAAGCAATTTTCGCATGGCCTGACGATGCAGGGTGCATTCACCTGGAGCAAGGACCTCACCAATCTCCAAGAGTGCGGTCCGACAGGCTGCGTTGGCGATGGACAATCGAATTCCAACCTCGCCACGAACCTGGCTCAGCAGCAGGGACCGGCGGCCGACTCGCACCCGCTGCGCTTCGTTATGAGCTACAACTACCAACTGCCATTCGGACACCCGTCAGGCGGGCTCGGAAAGCTCGCCAATGGTTGGTCGCTGTCGGGAACAACTATTTGGCAGAACGGCACCCCGCTCACGTTTACCGATACGAACGGTGGGACGGCCTACTATGGCGGCGCTAATCCGGGCAGCGGTGAGGGCGGCAGCAGCAGGTCGCAACTTTGTCCCGGCATGACCTACAGTTCTATCCAGTCATCTGGTGGAGTTGAGTCCCGGCTCGGTGGCAATAGCGGCGGCCCCGGCTGGACCGTTCCAGGCGCATTCTGTGCTCCGCCCCTTGCCCCGTACACAACCGACGGCTCTACGCTGTTCGGCAACTCGGGCGTCGGAATCATCCTCGGACCCGGCCAAGTCAACTTTGACTTCTCTTTGCAGAAGATAACCAACATCACTGAGAAGCAACAGATATTGTTCCGTGCCGAGTTCTTTAACGCGTTCAACCATCCCCAGTTCTCCAATCCGGTCACTACGCAGAACACGGAGGGAAGCACCTTTGGCGTGATCCAAACCGCTGCTGTCAATCCGCGCATCATCCAGTTCGCGCTGAAGTACATATTCTGAGTAGGTTCCTTGGGCTGGCCGTTGCTTATGTAGCGGCCAGCCTTCCTTCATTCAGGCCACCACCCACGGCGCGATTTCACTTTGGTGCAAGAATAATAAGTTGAAGCACCTCGTGCTCGCTCTTGTGATAGCCTCGGTCGGCATCGCGCAAAGCGCGGGGCCCACGGGCGCTATTCACGGCACGCTTTTCGACTCGAGTGGCGACCCCATAGGCAAGAATGAGGTGCTCGCCGAGAACGCAGTTTCGCACGCCGTTTTTAAAGCCAGCACTTCCGCCGCGGGCCAATACATCCTGAAAGACCTGCCGCCCGGCACCTATTACGTCGCGGCCTCCGCGCCCGGTCTTAGACCATTCGTGATGAAAGGCGTCATCGTCAAAGCATCGTTGGCCCTCAAGCTCGACATCCGACTGGGCGACACCACGCAGCTCAACACGCTGGGCGAAGATCGGTTAAGGATCACCGCAGACGACAAGCGCCACCATCCGCCGTCCGGCCCAACTCCCCGCACTTACGGCGGCAAACCCGATCTTTCCGGCGTCTGGTGGAATCCCGATACCGTGGATCCCGGCAAGCCGGAGTTTCTCCCGGCTGCCATTGCCATCCAGAAGCAGCGCCTGGATGCCAACTCCAAGGACAGCCCGCAAGCGCGCTGCCTGCCGTCCGCCGCGCTGCGCAATGGTCCGCTGTGGGAGTTCGTCCAGAGCAAGGATTTTCTGATTTACATATCGGATGACGAAAGTCCCGGCTTCCATCAGATTTACCTCGACGGCCGCGGCCATCCGAGCGACCCTAACCCGGCTTGGTACGGGCATTCGATCGGCAGTTGGGACGGCGATACACTCGTGGTGGATCGCGTGGCCTTCGACCCGCGAGTCTGGCTCGATGTGGAATCGCATCCGCACTCAGACCGATTGCACATCATCGAGCGCTACCATCGCCCGAATCTCGGCCATCTCGAAATCGAGATCACCGTTGACGATCCCGGCGTGCTCGCCAAACCATGGACGCAGAAACGCGTCGCCGACCTAGCGCACGAAGAAATCTTCGAGTATATCTGCCAGGAAAATAATCGTGACGTCGTGCATATGCTCGGCAAGTAACTCGCGCCGTCCATCCGTGCCTATTCTTTGATCCTCCTTCGACGTTACAGCCCTGAAGAATTGACGCTGTTTTGACCGCTTTGTCGTCAGAACTGGAATACAATCCCAGTAATGAGTGGGTGCGTTGCATGCAGGTTTCACTAAGTGGTTCCTGTTTACCTGTTCTCAGCAACGCGAACTGAGTGATTAAAGAACACGAGTTCAATCCAATTTTCACGCGTCAGGATTCTGTTCATGAAAGTATGGGTTCCGGCAAGCCATCGCTGCTGGCCTGTGTTAACGTTTTGCCCTACGGGAAAAGTTTGTCGAAATGTGCGGTTTTCGCCCAGTAACTGGGGTTGAATCGTTCAGTGCGCCGTGTAAGCGTTGGAAGTTTTCACAGTTGAAAAGGAGAAGGGGATTATGAAATCCGCATCGCTGCTACGTTCGCGGCTGACCTTTGTCGCGCTATTAACTTTGTTGTTAGGGATGTGCATCCCATCGCTTCTCGCGCAGTCGGCAGGAACGTCCGGTTTGTCCGGAGTCATCACCGATCCGTCCGGCGCGGCCATTCCAAACGTGACCGTTACCCTCACCAGCAACGATACGAATCAATCCCGAACTGCTACCACCGGCGGTGATGGGCAGTACAAATTTACGCTGCTGCCCCCGGGCAGTTACAAGGTTCGTTTTTCAGCCAGCGGCTTCAAGACCTCCGAGGTCGCATCCGTCATCCTGAACGTAACAGAGAGTCCAACGGTTGATCGCACTTTGGAAGTCGGTGCACAGTCTGAGCAAGTAACCGTGGAGGCTGCGGCCGAAACCTTGCAAACGTCGAGTTCCACTTTGGGGACCGTGGTCGGTAGCAACACAGTAACTGAGCTGCCCCTGGCCAATCGGAATTTCACGCAGATTATTGACCTCTCGGCCGGCGCGAACGCTCCTGTGAACAACGCCACTCAGTTCGGAAAAGGCACCCAGGATGTCAGCGTCAACGGGAATACTCCCGGGCAGAACAATTTTCAAATGGATGGCGTCGCTATCCAGGCCATGGCCAGCAATGGAAGCGCTAATGACGGCGGAATTTACGTTGGCATTGCCATCCCGAGTCCCGACGCGATCCAGGAATTCAAGATCCAGACTTCCACTTACGACGCCACTTACGGCCGCAACCCCGGCGGCAACGTAAATGTGGTTACTAAGTCGGGTAGCAACAGCTGGCACGGAACGGCGTTTGAGTTCTTTCGTAACGCGGACCTCGACGCTAACGATTTCTTTTACAACCGGGACGTTTGCCGTACCTCCTATGCGGGGGAATCCTGCCCCCACCAAGTCCTGAATCAGAATCAGTTTGGCGGAGTGATCGGCGGTCCCATCAAGAAGGACAAGCTGTTCATCTTCGGCAGTTATGAACAAACCGGGCAGAAAAACGGAGTAAACGCGGTCGGCCTCTCCTCCATCGCCCTGTACCCGGCGATTCCGACGGGGAATCGCACCAGCCAGGCGTTCGTCCAGCAGCTCATTGCCGACAATTGCAACGCTCCAGCTTTCGGACCTCCCGGCGGAGTCCTGCCATGCAACACTCCTGTCACCGGCGTCAGCCAGGTAGCCTTGAACATGCTCAATGTTACCAACGCCAATGGAAGCTATTATTTCCCGTCGAATCCCACATTGGGCCCCCTGGCCTTCAGCCAGCCGGCAATATTCAACGAAAAGCAAACCCTGGTGAATGGTGACTACATCATCAACCCAAAGAACACCCTCGCCATGCGGTTCTTCTACAGCACCGATCCGCGCACGGCTGAGTTCAATACACCCATCGGCGGAGCCTTGCCGGGCGCTCCGTTTCCTCAGCAATTCTCCAATACCAACGCGGTGCTCCGGCTGACCACCATTGTGACCAATAACCTGGTCAACGAGCTGCGCGGGTCTTATCAGCGGCTGTTCTCGAAATTGGCGGACGATCTGCCCGCCGGATGGACCCCCCAGAACCTGGGCATCACGCCCATCGTCCCGAGCCAGACTCAGGGGCCGCCTCTTTCGTTCCTCATTAACGGATTCGGCGCAGGTGGGTTCCTGGAGCCCGCTCTCAGCCCTACCAATCAATATCAATGGCAGGACCAAGTCTCGTGGTCGCACGGAAGACACACCATCCGAGCCGGCTATGAGATGGAAAAAACCGAGTGGAACCTCGATTTCGCCGGCCTGGAGCGCGGATGGCTGTTCTTTGGCAGCTTCACCAACCTGCTGGCCGCCAACAATCCCGGAAATATTTTCCAGTGCTTGTATTGCGTTGCGAGCGGCCCGCCCTCTGCCGGCGGTATCATCCACGCTTATCGCCTGCCAAATATGAATGCATTCGTTCAGGACGATTGGAAAGTAAGTTCCAAACTGACCATCAACGCGGGAGTGCGCTGGGAATACGATGGAACCTTCTCCGAAAAATACGCCAACCTCACCAACACCTGGCCGAGCTTGTTGGCCCCGAATTCAGCAAGTGCCAACCTCGGCACAGGGCCTTCCGGCCAATTACGCGGGCTGGATCACCGCGTCGAATTATTTATCCCACTATCCGACCCCACCCAACGGCGTCGTGATTAACAAGAGCGGCACGGGAGCCATCCAGGATCATCCGCCGCTCAGCAACTTCGGTCCGCGTGTGGGGTTCGCCGAGCAGGTCTCCAACAAACTGGTGATTCGCGGTGGCTTCGGCATTTTCTATGACCGCATCGGCGCCGATCGCTTCGTCCACGCGGTGGAGCAAGGCAATCCGTACGCCGAGACGCTCGATTATGAAGGCGCGGCTGCCGCCCCCTACACCATTCAGACTCCTTATCCGAACCTTCAGCCCGGTGTGTTCGCCCAGCGCTATTCGAATCCGAGCGCAGCCTGCCTGGCCAACTCGGCGGCCATCCTGCCCACATGCACCTCCAGCTTGAGCGTGCCTTATCTGGACCCCATGATCCACACGCCCACCGTGAGACAGTACAACTTGAACATTCAATATGAATTTGCGCCGCGTTGGGTGTTGGAGGTTGGTTACGTGGGATCCAGCGGCATCAACCTGCTGGACTACAATCACAACATCAACACCGCTCTCATAGCGAGCGCCTCCGATCCTATCAACGGCATCACCACCACCACCACGTCCAACGTCTTTTTCCGCACGCCTTACGTGGGCTATGCTCCGGCGGGATTGGAAGTTACGGCATTCGACGGCATTTCCAATTACAACAGCTTGCAAGTCACGGTTCGCAAGCAATATTCGTACGGCCTGACTCTGCAGGGCTCATACGCCTGGAGCAAATCGCTGACTGATTTAACGGTCGACTCGGCCAATAGCAACAATGCGAGCTCTCTGTCGCAGCAGTATGGCCCGTCGTACTTCAACCGGCCCCAGCGCTTCGTTCTTAACTACGCCTATGACCTTCCCTTCGGCAAGCACGAAGGAATCACAGGCAAGCTGCTGGAAGGCTGGCAAGTCTCCGGTGTGACCACCATTCAGGGCGGAGCTCCCATTAGCTTCGCCGACGGCAGCGCAGGTACGGCTTATGGAACCAACGGCACCGGAACCACCGCCGGATACGGCCGCGCCCAATTGTGCCCCGGCATGACCTATGCGAATGTCGGAACGTCTGGAGGCATCGAATCCCGCTTGGGCGGATACAGCGGTGGCCAGGGCTACTTCAACCCGAATGCCTTCTGCCCCGCGCCGGCTATCGAGCCGAACGGAACCACCATCACCTCACAAGCGGCCTGTCCCACCTGCGCCACGTTATTTGGCAATAGTGGCCAGGGCATTCTTCTCGGACCGGGCCAGTTTAATTTTGATGTCTCCCTAATCAAGACCACCAAAATCACGGAAAAGACCACGCTTCAGATCCGCGCCGAGTTCTTCAACCTGGCCAATCATCCGCAATTCTCGACCATCTCTCCCACTACCGGGACAGGTGGAACGGTGGCCTCCCTGCCAAACGTTTTCGCCGCAGGCGCCGGAACCATCACCAGCACCAGTGTGAACCCGCGCATCATTCAGCTCGGCGCGAAGTTCATATTCTAAAGTTCAAAGGCGCATGAAGCGGTGGCACTCGCACCGCCTGATATACTGCACTCTTCATGCGCTCTCGTTGGATCTTTTTTCTAGCCGCGGCCGCTTGGCCGCTCACCGCCCAAGTGGCCCCAGGTGACTGGGCTACTTACGCTCGCGATCTCGCCGGCACCAAGTATTCGCCGCTCGATCAGATCACTTCCGGCAACGTCACCAAGCTAGCTCCCGCCTGGACATTCAGTATGAAATCCCCTCCGCCACGTCCAGGCGGCACGGCCGATCCTTTCGGGTTGCCCGGTGCGCCGGTGGGGACCACATCCGCCGCAACGCCGATCGTCGTCTCTGGCGTGATGTACTTGCCCGTTGGCACGCGTGTCGTCGCGCTCGACCCCACTAACGGCTCCGAGATTTGGAGCTATTCGCTGACCTCGGGAGTCGCGTCCCTGCGCGGCGTGTCCTACTGGCCCGGCGACAAACAAAATCCTCCGCGCATCCTGTTCACCTCCGGCTCCAAGCTCATCGCTCTCAACGCGAACACCGGGAAAATCGATCCTGGATTCGGCAACGAAGGTGAAGTGGACATCGTGGTCCCGTACTCCGGCGTCCCTACCATTTACAAAAATGTCGCCATGCTCGGCGCTACGGTCGGCGAAGTTCCCTCCGGTCCGCCGGGCGATTCACGCGCCTACGATGCGCGCACTGGCCGCAAGCTCTGGGAGTTTCACTCCGTTCCGCGTCCCGGCGAACCAGGCCACGAGACCTGGCTCAACGACGGCTGGAAGGAACGCTCCGGCGTCAACGTCTGGGGCTGGTACATGACCGTGGATGAGCAACGCGGCATCGTATATATGACGTTCGGCGGCCCGGCCGCGAATTACTGGGGTGGCGATCGCCCGGGTAACAACCTGTTCGCCAATTCCGTGGTTGCCGTGGATGCGCTCACCGGCAAGTATAAATGGCATTTTCAAACCATCCATCACGATCTCTGGGATTCAGACCTGCCCCCCGCGCCCAGCCTGATCGACATCGTCAAGGATGGCAAGAAAATTCCGGCGCTCGCGCAAATCGGGAAAGCCGGCTGGATGTTCATCCTCGATCGCACCAACGGAAAGCCGGTATTCGGCGTCGAAGAGCGTCCGGTTCCCAAGGGCGACGTTCCCGGCGAATGGTATTCTCCCACGCAGCCATTTCCGTTAAAGCCGCCGCCTCTGGCCCGCGTCAGTTTCAAACCCGAGGACATCGTCACCGCCGACGACACCACGCCCGAGCATGCCAAAGCTTGCCAGGAGGTTTACCAGAAGAACGGCGGGTTCTACAACGCGGGCCCCTTTACCGGATGGCTGTTTCACCAGGACGGAGCCCCGCCCAAGAGCAGCATTCAATTTCCCGGTGGAACTGGCGGCGTGAATTGGGGCGGGACAGCAGCCGATCCCAAAACCGGCTATGTTTTCCTGAACACGCACGACGGCGCATTGAGCGGATGGATTGAGAAGAAGAAGCCGGGTGGAAACTATGGCCGCGGCACTGCAGGCTCCAACCAGCCCTACGACCGCGCCAGCGTCGACGGCCCGGGTCCCTATCACGGATTCAGCGCCACCGTGAAGGATGCCGATGGCCACACCATCGGAAACTGGCCCTGTCAAAAGCCACCATGGGCGCGTCTGGTTGCGGTGAACGCGAACACCGGTGACATCGCCTGGCAGACTCCGCTGGGTTTGGTCGATGGCTTGCCCGAGGGTAAGCAGCATGCGGGTTCGAGCGGAAGCGCCGGACCGCTCGCCACTGCCGGCGGGCTGGTGTTTATCGGCGCAACCAATGATCGCCTCTTCCGCGCTTTTGATTCCAAAACCGGCGCCGAGCTATGGTCCAGCAAACTGAACAAGGTGGCGAACGCAAATCCGATGACCTATCAAGCCAAGAACGGCAAGCAATATGTGGCCATCATGGCCGCCGACACCCTCGCCGTTTTCGCGCTGCCTTAGGCCCAGGCCTGTAGCCGCGCTCGAATCTCGCTCTTCCACTGCTCATAATCAGTCCCCAGCCGCGTCCGCGCCGCCTCGGGCAGATGCTCCAGTGCTTCTTCCACCGAAGGACCTTGTTGCGCATCGGCCAGCACTCCGAACCCCAATGCGTCGGCCAGCCGGTCCGCGCATTGCACCAGATGCAACATGCGAAACCCATCGTGCTCGAGCTCCTGATGATGCTGGGCGATAATTTCCGCTAGCTCCGGCGGGAACGGCAGTTGCTCCATCAGCCACGTACCCGCTTCACAATGATCGATCTCGAACAACTCCCGCTCCATCATCATGAGGTCGAACCGCTCCTCGCCCGAAACCGCGAGCAAATTGGAATAAGGCTCCGGATACTTCACCAGCAAAGCCAGGCGGCCGATATCGCGCAGCAGACCGGCTACGTAAGCAAAATCGGCGTCCATGCGTGCGGCCCGCGCCAGCTTTTCCGCCAGCAGAGCAGTAGCCAGACAGTTCTGCCAGCAGGCTCGCAGAGCCTTGACCTTCAGCGCGGGCGTTACAAAGTCTTGCAGTGCGCGGGTGAAGGTGATGGCCTTCACCCGGTCCAATCCCAGCAAAATGATCGCGTGCGAAATGGTTCTTACCTGCCGCTCCAAGGCGAACAGCGGGGAATTGGCGAGCTGCAATACGCGCGTTGCAAATACCGGCTCCGCGGCGATCAATTTACCCACTTCATGAATATCCACATCTTCTTTCGACACGGTGGCCATCAAGCGTTGTGCCACCCAAGGGAACGGCGGCAATTCATCCAGCGCCCAGGGCGTCCGCTTGGTCGCGATTTCTGCAATTGGCTCGGTTTCAAGTTCGGGCATGCTGGGCTTATCGGTCAGGGCGAGCCGAGCTTGAGTAGAACTAGGCCGGCCCAACGTACACTGGTTCTATGAGCGTCGTTCTATGAGCATCGTCGCGCCACCCGCTATCTCCGATAACCAGGCTCTCAATTTGAACCGTTCCACCGACGCGCTGTTCCGCCCCTTTCGACTGAAAGAACTCAATCTCCTGAATCGAATCGTGATGGCCCCCATGACGCGCTCTCACTCGCCCGGGCGAGTGCCCGGCCCTGACGTGGCTGCCTACTACCGGCGGCGCGCCGAGGGCGAAGTAGGGCTGATCGTCACCGAAGGCACCTTCATCGATCATCCTGCCGCCGGGTTTGATGCCAAGGTCCCTGATTTTCATGGCGCCCAGGCGCTCGCAGGATGGCGGCGCGTGGCTGACGAGGTACATGCGGCCGGCGGCCGGATCTTCCCCCAGCTCTGGCACGTCGGCATGGTGATTTCACCGGGGCTCGAGCCGCCCCAAGGGATCACACCCGTCGGTCCTTCCGGATTTTCAAAACCCGGCGAAAAGACCGGCCACGCGATGACCGAAGCCGACATCGATCGCGTGATCTCGGCCTTCGCCGAGGGCGCGCTGGCCGCCAAGAACCTGGGCTTCGATGGAGTGGAATTACACGGCGCGCATGGCTATTTGATCGACCAGTTCTTCTGGGATCAGACCAATCAGCGTACCGATCCATATGGTGGCGATCTGCGGTGTCGCACGCGCTTTGCGCAGCGAGATCATTCGAGCAGTTCGTAAGAGTGTCGGCCCGGATTTCCCCGTGGTGCTTCGCTGGTCGCAATGGAAATTGCAGGATTACGAAGCGAAGCTGGCGCGGACTCCCCAGGAATTAGAACAATTTCTCTCGCCGCTGGTGGACGCGGGCCTGGACGCATTTCATTGCTCCCAGCGCCGCTTCTGGGAGCCTGAGTTCGCGGGAAGCGATCTGAATCTGGCCGGCTGGACCCAGAAGCTCACCGGAAAGCCCAGCATCACCGTCGGCTCCGTCACCCTCAATGAGGATCTGATGACGTCGTTTGGCACCTCCAGCACGGCTGTCGTCACGGGCATCGACAATTTGCTCGATCGCCTGGATCGAGATGAATTCGATCTGGTGGCCATCGGCCGCTCCTTGATTGTGAATCCCGCCTGGCCAGGGATCGTGCGACGCGGCGCACTCAGCGAGCTGCGTCCGTTTAATCGTGAGGCGCTCGGCGAGCTGGTCTGACGTAGAATCTAAAGATGCTCAAATCCGCCGCCACCGTATGGATCGTGGCAGTGGCTGTCGCGCTGGGGCAGCAGCACGATCACAACGCGGCGCCCCGCGATAACAATACTGCGCCGCTTCTCGTCGGCCTCGGCCATTTGCATCATCCCATAACCACTTCCAATCCATTGGTCCAGCGTTATTTCGATCAGGGCCTCACGCTGGTGTACGCCTTCAACCATGACGAAGCCGCCAGATCGTTCACTTACGCCGCGCAGCTCGATCCCAAGTGTGCTATGGCATATTGGGGCATCGCGCTGGCTCGAGGACCGAATTATAACGAGTGGGAGATCGATTCCAGCCGGGAGAAAATCGCATCAGCTGCGATCCAGAAAGCGCAGGCTCTCGCGGACCACGCCACCGCCGCTGAGCAGGCCTACATTCGCGCCATGTCCAAGCGGGTTTCCACCGATCCCAAGGCCGATCAGAAAAAGCTCGCCGCCAATTATCGCGACGCGATGCGAGAAGTGATGAAGAATTATCCCAACGACATGGATGCCGCTGTGCTCTTCGCCGACGCCGCCATGGAGCTGCACGCCTGGAAGCTTTGGAAGCGGGACGGCACGCCGGAAGTGGGAACCTTGGAGGCGGTGCAAACGCTCGAATCCGTGCTGAAGCGCGATCCGGATAACATCGGCGCGAATCATTTCTATATTCACGTGATGGAAGAGTCGCCGCATCCCGAGATGGCCATGACAAGTGCGAAGAAGCTGGCCGCCCTGGCCCCGGCGGCGGGTCACTTGGTTCACATGCCGGCTCACATCTACATTCGAACCGGCGACTATCATGCTTCCTCGATCTCGAATAAACAGGCCATGGGCGCCGACCAGGGGTACATCGAAAAGTATCACGTCGAAACCATGTATTCGATGATGTACTACACCCACAACATGCATTTCCTGGCGGTCAGCGCCAGCATGGAAGGAAATTTCACCGACGCCAATCGAGTGGCGGCGCGAATCACCAAAGGCGTCACGCCGTATTTGAAAGAACACGCGGAGGCACAGTCGTTTCTACCGACCCAGGCGTTAGTTCTGGTGCGCTTCCGGCGGTGGCCCGAAATCGAACAGCTTCCCGAGCCGGCCAAGAGCTTGCATCAGGCGCACGCTTTGTGGCGATTCGCCCGCGCGATGGCATTCGTTGGCGAAGGTCAAAAGGATAAGGCGGTCATGGAACGCGCGGCGTTTGTCGCAGAAGCCAAGGCGATACCCGCCAAGACCGACTTCGGCTACAACACTACCGGGCAAATCTTCGAGCTCGCCACTTTGATGCTGGATGCCGAGATCGCGAAATCCAGCCACGATTTCAAGCAGGCCGCGGCGTTACTGACTAAAGCTGCGTCGGTAGAAGATGCCTTGAACTACGACGAGCCGCCCGACTGGTACCTGCCGCCGCGAGAATCGCTGGGGGCCGTGCTGCTCTTGGATGGCCGCGCGAAAGAGGCCGAGGCGGTATTTCGAGAGGAGCTTAAGCAGCACGCCAGGAATCCACGCGCGCTGTTCGGTCTCGCCGAATGTCTTCATGCTCAGGGCAAGACGAGCGACGAGACCGCCGTCCGCAAACAGTTTGAAGAAGGATGGAAACACTCCGACATCCACCTCCGACTGGAAGACCTGTAACAATCGTGGCCAAAGATAATGCAAGGAAACTTCCGCTGATGCACCCTCGGCTCCTGGCATATTCTTAAGGATGTGAATCCTCAGGCGGCTATGGGTCCAGACTTTAAGTCCGATGTTGAAAGTGTAGGCCGTATAGCAGCGGTGCCTACGATCCTTGACGTTGTATGTCGTACAACGGGCATGCGGTTCGCCGCTGTCGCCCGCGTGACCGGGGATCGCTGGATCGCCTGTAGCGTCCTGGATGAAATAGACTTCGGGCTTAAGCCGGGCGGAGAATTGAAAGTCGAGACGACAATCTGCCATGAAATCCGGGAAAGCCGAGAGCCCGTCGTCATCAACAACGTGGCCGAGGACGAAGCCTGGTGTGGACACAAGACTCCCGCGATGTACGGGTTTCAGAGCTATATCTCCGTGCCTATCGTACTGGCGGACGGCTCTTTTTTCGGGACGTTGTGCGCTATCGATCCGCGTCCGGCTCGCCTCAACACTCCCGAGGTTTTAGGGATGTTTCGACTGTTTGCGGAACTCATCGCTAAACATCTTGACGCAGGCCGGAAACTTGCCGCCACTGAATCCGCGCTTCTTGAGGAGCGAGAAGTGTCGGAATTGCGCGAACAATTCATCGCGGTGCTTGGACACGATCTGCGCACTCCGGCCCGCTCCATCCGTAGCTTGATGCAGTTGCTCATGAAGACGCCTCTCAATGAGCCTGCATTGACCATGGGCCAGCTGGTGCAAGACAGCGCTTCGCGCATGCTGGCGCTGATCGACAATATGTTGGACCTCGCGCGTGCGCGCCAGGGAGGTGGTCTCACCGTGCTCCGCGATGCAGACGCACCGCTGGAGCCAGTACTGCGGGAAGTTATCGCCGAACTGAGCGCAAGTCACTCGGATCAGCGGGTGGAAACGAATTTTACTCTGACCGTGCCCGTTATTTGTGATCGGGCCCGCGTCGCGCAACTTTTCTCGAATCTGCTGGGCAACGCACTTTCGTACGGCGCGAAGGGTGAACCGGTCCGAGTTCGGGCGACAAGCGCTGCAGGTGGATTCGAACTTTCCGTCGCTAATACCGGCGAGCCGATTCCCGCAGCCGCCATCGAGCGTCTTTTCCAGCCCTTTTATCGCAGCTCGGTGCTCCAGAATCGCGAGGGTCTGGGTTTAGGGCTCTTTATTGCCCATGAGATCGCAGCGGCTCATGGCGGCACACTTGACGTTAAGTCCACGCCACAGGAAACCTGCTTTACGTTCCGAATGCCGGCTTGATCGGCGGTCGATCTGCCTTTGCGGATATGCGCCGACATGGAAGAGCCGTAAGGGAAGACCTGTAAAATGAAAGGCCTGTAAAATTGACTTTCGCGCGCGGCGCGTTATAGAATCGCGTCTCGGTGACAATCAACGTCGGCCACGGGCTTTTGACAGAATGAAGGTGGAGGATTTCTAAATGAAGGTGAAGCATGCGGTTTTGAGCGCCAGCCTGGGGCTCTTTCTGGCTGCGGTGCCAACCTTGGCACATCATTCTTTCGCGGCCGAGTTCGACGTGAACAAGCCCGTCACGCTCAAAGGCAAATTCGTGAAGATGGACTGGGTGAATCCGCACTCTCAGATCCATATTGATGTCGCCAATGCCGACGGCAAGGTAACCACCTGGTCCTGCGAAGCTCTTCCGCCCAACGGCCTCTATCGGCAGGGCTGGAGGAAGGACTCGCTGAAGCCGGGCGAGGAAATCGAGATCGAAGGCTTCGCCGCCAAGGACGGAACGTCGAGCCTGTGGACGCGATCGGTAAAGACCTCTGACGGACGGCGCATGTTTGCAGGATCGGCCGATGCACTGCCGCCCGGCGCGCCCGCGCCCCCTCCCGCTGCACCCAAAGACGAAGGCAAGTAGGGAATGAGATTGGGTTCCATCATGGCCGTGGCGCTGGCAATTGGCACAGCGCTGGGGCAATCGGGCTACAAGGCGCCGCGCACGCCGGATGGTCTGCCCGATCTCGAAGGCATCTGGCAGGTGCGCGACACCACCGCCGCATTTGACGTGCAGGATCACGCCGGTGCGTTGGGGATTCCCGCGGGAAGAAGCATTATCGTGCAGCCGGCGGATGGCAGGATTCCTTACAAGCCGGAAGCTCTGGCTAAGCGGCAGGAAAATTTCAAGAACCGGGATGCTCGCGATACGCTGAATGAATGCTACATGCCGGGGGTTCCACGCATCAATTATCTTGATTTTCCATTTCAGATCTTTGAAACGCCGAAATACACACTGATCGCATACGAATATATCCATAACTATCGCACCATCTTCACTAACGGCACCCAGCATCTGGACGGCCTGGATTGGTGGAACGGAGATTCGCGCGGCCATTGGGACGGCGATTCGCTGGTAGTCGACGTCACCGATTTCAACGACCAAACCTGGTTCGACGCTTCGGGCGATTATCACGGCGATAAGTTGCACGTTGTGGAGCGCTACACGCGCACCGGGCCCGACACGCTGCGGTATGAAGCCACCATCGAAGATCCAGAGGTATTTACCCAGCCCTGGAAAATCAGCATTCCGCTGTATCGCCACACCGAGCCGAATTTTCGGATCTTAGAATACGAGTGCCATGCTTACGCGGACGAAGCGGCCAAGGGTGGAGGCCAGTAGTGAGGACAATTTATCTAATGGCTCTCCTGGCGCCGATGGCCGGAATGATCCTGGCTCAAGCCCCTGCTGCGGCGCCTCCGGCTGGGGGCGGGGGAGGAATCTTCGGCATTCCGCGGCATGTCGCCGGTGGACCGGTGCAACATCTCGCCGATGGCCATCCCGACATGCAGGGATTTTGGAACGCCGCGAACAATGGCGGCGCTGTTTTTGAATTGCAGAACCATCCCACTGCCAAGACCGGCGTGCCGCCGGGGAAGGGCGCCATTGTGGACCCCGCCGATGGATTCCTTCCTTATCAACCCTGGGCCGCAGCCAAGGCTAAGGACACATTTCAAAACCATCTGGCCGACGAACCGGAGTTGCACTGCTACGAATCGGGCGTGCCCAAACAGATGTATGTGCAGTTCGGGTTTCAAATCTTCCAGCCGGCCAACTACGTCGTTTTAACCTGGGAATTCATGCACGCTTATCGCATTATTCCCACCGACGGCCGGCCACATATTCCGGCCAGTATCAAATTATTCCAAGGCGATTCGGTGGGACACTGGGAAGGCGACACCCTGGTAGTGGATACCACCAATCTGAACGATCGCACCTGGTACGACACCACCGGCAACTTCCATAGCGACGCCGAACACGTGGTGGAGCGCTTCACTCCGGTAGATACCAACACGGTGAAGTACGAAGCCACCGTGGACGATTCCAAGGTGCTCACCAAGCCTTTCAAAATGGAGATGGATCTGTATAAGGCCAACGATCCCAAGTATGAGCAAATGGAGTTCGGCTGCATTGAGGGCAATCAGGACGTGAAGCACTACACCAAGGACAAAGGCGGCGCTGCCGACGTGAAGGTAAAATAGCGCTCGATGGCTGCTCCTCGGAAGCCTGTAAATAAAGGTGACTGGCCCTGGCCGGATTCTCTCGACGCCATGATCGCCGCACCGCAGTATCACAAACTGCTGCTCGAAAACGATCGGGTGCGCGTGCTCGATACCGTGATCCCGGTGGGCGACATCGTGCCCGTTCATACCCATCGCTGGCCGGCTGTCTACTACACCATCCAGCCGGGCGATTTCGTGCGCCGCGACGGCGAGGGCAATGTGCTGTTCGATAGCCGCACGGTGCCGGGCATGCTGACCGCATCGGCGGCCAACTTTATCGAATGTCTTCCCCCGCATTCAGTGGAAAATGTTTCCGGGACCGAAATTCATCTCATCAGCATCGAGCTAAAAGATAACGCGTGAAAAAACTCCTCGTCGTAACGGTTTTTTTAGCCTGCCCCATTGCGGCCCTGGCTCAACCCGACTTACAAGGAATCTGGCAAGCCAAGGGCGACGCGTCTTTGGATCTGGAGAAATTTGTCGTTCCGCCTGGCAAAATCCCTTATCGGCCGGATGCGCTGGCGAAGCGGAACGAGAATTTCCGAAATCGCGAGACCGCCGACACGGTCAAGAAATGTTACCTTCCCGGCGTGCCTCGCATCAATCTGCTTCCCATGCCGTTTCAGATTTTCCAATCGGGCAACTATGTCGCCATCGTTTATCAGTACGCTCACACTTACCGGACTATCTATCTGGACGGCAGCCAGCATCTGGACGGAATCGATTTCTGGATGGGTGATTCCCGCGGCCATTGGGAAAAGGACGCGCTGGTGATCGACGTCACCAACTTCAACGATCAGACCTGGCTGGACGCCTTCGGCGATTATCATAGTGACGCGCTCCACGTGGTGGAGCGCTTTACGCGAACGGGTCCGGAAGCCATGACCTATGAAGCCACCATTGATGATCCGAAAACATTCACGCACCCCTGGAAGATTCGCGTTCCGCTGCAACTCGACACCGCGAAGAACGCCCGCCTGATGGAGTTCGAATGCCAATAAGAATGCGTTTTGCGATTGGCTTTCTGGCGATTTGCTGCTGTACTTATGCTCAGAGCATTTTCATGAACGGCCAGCGTGGACCCAACAAGCCGGGCCCCGTGCTCCACACGCCCGACGGCAAGCCGAATCTCGAAGGCTATTGGATATCGCAGGTTCCTGGCGCCGTGTATGGCGTTGAAGAGCATCCCGGAGGGTTCGCGCTTTTCGGCGGCAAGAGCATCGTCATCGATCCGCCTGACGGCAAGATCCCGTATCAAGGTTGGGCCCGCGCGAAGCAGCAGGAGCTGCAGCTTCACCATATGTCTGAGGAGCCAGAGGCGCATTGCTCGCAATCTGGCGTGCCCCATCAGATCTGGGCGCAATTCGGATTTCATCTGCTGCAGCCGCGCGGCTATGTCGTCATGCTTTGGGAGTTCATGCACGGCAACCGCATCATCGCGATGGATGGGCGTCCGCATATCGACGCCAAAATCAAGCTGACGCAGGGCGATTCGATCGGACACTGGGAAGGCGATACGCTGGTGATCGATACCACGAATCTCAACGACAAGACGTGGTTCGATGCGGCTGCCAATTTCCATAGCGACGAAGAACAGGTGGTGGAGCGCTTCACGCCCGTGGATTCCGACACCATCGCCTATCAAGCCACCATCCGCGATCCGAAAGTCTACTACCGCAAGTGGACCGTTGCGTTTGAGCTCTGGCGCAATCCCGATCCGCATTACGAACAGATGGAGTTTGCCTGCCGCGAAGGCCAGGTCGATCTGCAGCACATAGGGAAATAGCTATTCCTTGAGCGAAGCGAGATAGCTGACCAAATCAGCCACTTCTTGCGGCGAAAGCTTGTCTTTGAAGGACGGCATGCTGGATTGGGCCAGAACGCTCGATTCGCGCAGCTCCGACCGGACGAAGGAGCGGAGATTCTCGTTCGAATCGAGCATCTCGAGGGTGAACGTGTCGATATTGAGCAGGCGTCCAGTGACCGTGGCGCCATCCTTTGTGACTACGCGGACCATGCGATTCTGCGGAGCAGCCGCGGAGTTCGGATCCACCAGCGCGCGTTCGAGTTCCACGCCGCGTCGATTCGCGCCGATCTCGCTGAGATTGGGCCCGACGCGCGAGCCCGTGTTTTTCACTCGATGGCAGCTCAGGCATCCGCCTTTGTTTTCGAACAACTGCTTGCCTCGAACGGCATCGCCCACGAGAGCCGATGCCCGCGACGGATTGTCCGCGAAAGAACGGAGGTAGGCGACGATGGTGGCAGCCTGGAAATCGTTGAACGAGTCGTTCGAAGGCATCGCAGTCCCGGGAATGCCCTTTTCCATGATCTTGATCAGCTCGTCTTCAGTGCCCGCGGGCGTCGCTGTCCGGCGGAACTTGCCTTTGCTCAGATCGGCGTTGGCGATGGCGTTGCCATCCGGCCCGTGGCATCGTGCGCAATTGGCGCGATAGAGACGTCCACCGTCTTCGACGTCGGCTGCCGTGTAGCTGTGTTGCGCCAGAGCTGCGGCCGCTGCGAGAAGGAATATCAAAGGAAGACGCATCGCCAAGCCGATCATCATCTCGCGGCCAGGCCTTGCGTTAGTTCGATGCGAGTTCCGGCGGGATCGACGATAAACGCGATTTTGAGGCCGATGGCGGGGACATCGCGGAAAGGCATATCGAACGCCATTCCGTCGGCGGTCAGCTTCTTGCAAAAGGCATCCAGATCCTTGATCTCGAATCCGATGTGATCGAGTGTCCGGCCCTTGGTGGGCGCGGGCGCATCCTTGGCTTTCAGAAAATCCACTTCGCCGCCCGGGATCTTCGCGGCAGGCAGGTTGCGGCGGGTGGTGGCCTCCGCGCCGAACGTCTTTGCGTACCAGGTTTGGAGAGCGTCGGGGTCCGTAGTGGTCAGATGAATATGATGGAAGATCACGGGTGAGGAGATAGACGCATCCTCGTTGAACTCCACGCGTATTTTGTCCGGGAAGGTCACCATAATCTGCTTGTTCTTTTCCAGGTCGAACACCGTGGGAATATTGGCAGCGGCCAACTTGGCCTTGAGAGCGGAGTAATCCTTCACCAGGAAGCCGATGTGGTTCGCAGTGGAACCTTCGGAACCATCGGTGGCGGGTGCTTTGGTCACGATGATGAAGATGCCGGGCAGCTTAAGCAAGTTCAATGGACCGTCTTTAGAAGCCGTGGCGCCCAAAACATCCACCCAGACTTTGATTTGCGCCTCGGGGTCGGGAACAGTCAGATGAATGTGTCCCATGGAGACGCCGGCGTCATTGGGTGGAGCGAGTTGAGCGAACAGGATGCCCGCAGAGGCCGCGAGCAGACAGAGCCATCGCATGCGGGTTATCGTATCACGGATGGCTTGTGATTTTTGACGGGGTTGTCGCGAATAATAGGGTGAAGCATGACGACATCGGAGCGCCAGCAGCGGTTTCAAGCGCTGGTGGAGGAACACAAGAAGATCCTCTACAAGGTGTGTCACTCCTATTGCAGGAATCCTGGCGACCGGGACGATCTGGCGCAGGAGATCATCGTTCAACTTTGGCGATCGTTCGGCGCATTCGACGAGCGGGTGCGATTTTCTACCTGGATGTATCGCATCGCGCTCAATGTCGCGATCTCGTTTTACCGGCGGGAGAGCGTCCGGAAGAAGCATCTATTGCCCGGGAGCGAGCATATGCTCGAGGCGATCGATGAAGCTGGAGACCGATCAGAAGAGGTGGAACTGCTTTATCAGTGGATTGGTGAGCTGGATCCGCTGAACAAGGCGTTGGTGATTCTTTACCTGGATGGGAACAACTATCGCGAGACCGCGGACATTTTAGGAATCAGCGAGACGAACGTCGCAACGAAGATCAGCCGGCTGAAGCAGGCCATGAGGCAGAAGAAGGAACTACAGCATGGAACTCGATGAACTCAAATCCAAGTGGGCCGAGTACGACCGCAAGCTCGATGTGAGCATTCGGTTGAACCGGCAATTGCTGCGGGAAGCCTACACGCGACGGGCCAAATTCGCGCTGTGGAGATTGGCTGCGATGCTGGCCGCAGGGGCGCTCTGCATGCTCGCGATCGTCGTGTCGCTTGGCCGCTTCATCGCGCTGAACTGGGGAACGCCACGCATCGCAGGGCCGGCTATTGTCCTGGACGTGCTGGCCATCGCGACGCTGGCGGCGCTGAACGCGCAGATCGGGCTTGCGTTGAGCATGAACTACAATCAACCCATCGCCATCATTCAAAAGCGGCTGGAAACGCTGCGAAGATTCCGCATACGCTACATCCAGGCGATCTTCCTGATGGCGACGCTCACCTGGGTACCTATTTTCATCGTTCTGGCGCGTCTCTTCGACACCGCCTGGGTCGTGGCGAATATCGCCTTCGGCTTCCTGGTGTTAGGGATTGGGATTTGGGTGGCCAGACGCTATGGCGACCGCCTGAGCAATTCGGCCTTCGGTCAGCGGTTCCTGCGTGATCTGGCCGGGCACAACTTAAACGCCGCGTCCGGGTTTTTGGCCACGCTGGCCGAGTTCGAAAAGGATTAATTACTCGCCCCAGGAACGTTCCAGCATGCGGGAGTATTCGCCCGACGAATAGAGCTCGAAATGGAACTCGCGGGAGCTGAGCGGAGAAAAATCGCATTCGCTCTGCTTGCTCTGGAAGATTTGATCGGCGAAACGGAAATAGGAGCGCACAAACTCATCGGAGACCACTTCGCGCGGCGGCGCGGCGGCGAACAAGGTTTGTAATCCAAGCGCGCGGCTGAAGATCGATTTGTAGTCGGCAACGCCCCACTTGCGCAGCTTGGCCTGGACGCCGGTGGGCGGGTCCTGGATCAAAAGTCCTGCAAAACTTTGGAAGCAGATGCCGCGGGGCAGGGCGGTCTGATTGCGCTCGGCGAATTCCAGGCATTGCTCGATCCAGCGGGCCAAATCTTTTCCCACGTAGAAGAGCATGCGAAGCTCGGAGTAGCGGCCGTCCAGAAGAGCGCGGTCCAGGTCTTCACGGGTGGCTTCGCCTTGCGGTAACAGGCCCTGTAGCTTCAAGTTAGCGCGCGAGCTTTCTACCAGCTTGCCGGGTCCGCCGGCGTCGGCAAAGGGATGCAAAATCAGCGGCGGCAGCGTGCGTACAATGCTTTGCTCGAAGGCCGGTGCGGTTCCGAAGGACGATTCAGGTGCCATGACCAAAGTATGCGGATTTACTTCCGCTCGGTCAGTAGTACCTTGGCTTCAATTGTTTGGGTACCTCGGAGCACCTTCACAAGTACTTCTTGCCCAGGATGACTGGCCCGTAGCGCGTAGGTGAAATCGTATAGGTTTTGGATGGGCTTGCCGTCAAACTGGGTCAAGATGTCGCCGGCTTTCAGGCCGGCTTTCGCGGCCGGGGAACCGGGCCGGACATCGGCGAACCGAACACCGTTGGGCAGTTCGGTGAAATCGGGAATGCTGCCGAAATCGGGGCCGTATCCTCCGCCGGTCACTTTGCCGGAGTGCGGATTGGCCACTTCGCCCGGAGGCTGAGTCTCGGCTACGCGGACGAACTGCGGGCGCGGTGAGCCGTCGATCAAATGACCGGTAACGTCGGCGACCAGATCGAGCAGGCGCACGGCATCCGGCGCGTCGATTTTGTCCCAGGTGTCGCTCGGCTTGTGATAGTCGGCGTGGAGACCGGAGAAGAAAAACAGCACGGGGACTTGTTTGGTGGTGAACGAGGTGTGGTCGCTCGATCCGTAGCCAGCCTTCTCGGTGAGATCGGCGTCGAAATCGTGCTGGGGGACGAGCTGCTTCAGAAGTTCGGCGAATGTGCTTCCGGTGCCGACGCCGCCCACATAAACCTTGCGGTCGCGAATGCGGCCGATCATGTCCATGTTGATCATGGCGACGTCGTCTTTGATGGGCAGAAGGGGATGGTTGACGTAGTAGCTGGAGCCGAGCAGTCCCAGTTCTTCGCCCGCGAAGGTCAGGAACAAAATGCCCCGCTGGTGTTTCGGTTGCTTCGAGAACCAGCGCGCCAGTTCGATTACGCCCGCGGTGCCGGACGCATTGTCGTCGGCGCCGGGATGGACGGTGCCTGTGAGCGAGGGCGCCATGGAGAACTGCCCACCCAGGCCCAGATGATCGTAATGCGCGCCGATAACGACGTATTCGCTGGTTTCTCCGGGAAGGTAGGCAGCGACATTATGCACTGTTTTCACTTCCCGGCCGATATCGACGGTCAGGTCCAGACGCAGTTTTTCGGGCAGGGCGAAGGATTCCGGATGCAGGTCCTTATCGATACCGCTCTCGATGGCTTCCAGATTCTTGCCGCTCAGCGCCAGCCATTTGTTCACCACATTGGCCTTCACTTGAACGAACTCGAGGCCTGCGTTGTCGGGACCCTCGGCGGCGCCGAACTTCTCCAGGTCGTCTGGATCGCCTGAGTGCGTGCCGACATCGTTGACCAGCAGCACGGCCTTGGCGCCGTGAAATTTGGCATTGGCCGCCTTGCTGAACATCTGCGAGTGCGCGGTATAGACTTTCCCTTCGAACACGCTCTTCTCGTCGAACTCCTGCGGCTCATGGCGCAACAGCAGAACGATTTTGCCCTTAACATCCAAGCCTGAGTAATCGTCGTAATTGTATTCCGGAGCGGTGATGCCGAAGCCGGCGAAGACCACGTTGCCGGAAACTTCACCCGCGGCCGAAAGGTTCAACGGGATGAAGTCCTGTTCGAAGCGCAACGTTGCTGGATCTGTGCCGGCGCTATACGTCAGTTCGTTCTTCTTGCCCAGGCGGGCGCTGGTTGTGACGTCGAAATCCTGATAATAGCTATCGCCCGAGACCGGTTTCAATTTGGCGCTGCGGAACTGATCGCGAATATAACTGGCGGCCTTTTCGAGCTCCGGCGATCCGGTGGCGCGGCCCTTCATCTCGGGCGATGCCAGAAACTTGATGATGCCGAGGTATTCGTCGCTGCTGACGTTGGCTGCAAATAGCCCCGTAGCGAAAACGATCAGGACGCCGGTTCTGCGTAGCATTTTATTTGTCGAGCGCGGATGGAATCTTTATTTCGCAGCACTTGTCGTCGGACTTGGGCGCGGTGCTCTGCGCGGTCTTTTGAAAGTTCAGTTCGCCGTTGATGATCTGGGCGATATTCTGCCAAGGATAATTTCCAACCAGGCGGCGTCCGTTCAAAAACACCGTTGGCGTGGCATCCACGTGGAGCGAGCGTCCCTCCGCAATAGAGGCGTCCACTTCGCCTTCGGTAGCCTTGGTGTCGATGCAGCGCCCGAGTTGCAGCGCGTCAACATCGGTGACGGTCTTGGCGAAATCCAGGACCTGGGTCTTCAGATTCTCCGGATTGATTTCGGCCTGGTGATCGTAAATCCAGTCATGATATTTCCAGAAAGCCGGCAAGCTCTGGCGATACATACAACGTCCGGCGATGGCCGCGGCTTTGGCCCAGGGATGAATCTGCTCCAACGGGAAATCCAGGAAGTAAACGTGCACCTGGGCGGCGAAATCCTTCGGCACGTTGTCGCGCAACGTTTTCGCTTCTTCCCTGCAATTGGGACATTCGAAATCGCCAAACTCGACCAGGGTGACCGGCGCGGTGGCTGGGCCGAAGCTTGGGGCGGTGGCGACCTTCAACTTTTCCAAGTCTTCCTGAAACGGATTCTGGTTGAGGTTGTAAGCCACGCCGCGAACAATATGCTGGCCGTCTTTGGTCATCAGGAAGGCTTCGTCCTGCGAGTGGCCTTGATAGGTGAAGTGAACCTCCACCTGGAGCAAGTCCGGCGCGGAGGAAGGTTTGGGATCGTCGATCTTCACCTGCACCTCCGGAATCACCGCCAAAAGATGGCGAACATAGGCTTCCATGCGGGCTTTATCCAAACCGGGCGCAGGCATCGACTTCGGCTTATCCTGCGCGGAAAGAACGGTCAGCAGCGACAAGAATAAAGAGGTGAAAACGGCAAAGCGCATGATTGATTGTAGCGCGAGGCCACTCTATTTGCCGTGCGCGGGACAGGATCACTGGCCGTGCTCCTCCGGCGTCCAACGTTTGCGTAGCACCACGATCTTGTCGCCTTGGACGCTTAGATCTAGATCTACTCTTCCCAATGTTTTATGGTCCTCCTCGGCGCTATAGATGTCCTCTGTTTGGTGGGATCCGGTTAGATTGATGGCCCGACGAAATGGAACCGCTCCCGCAGGCGACGCCGCCTCAATGGCTACATACATACCGGCTGTGTTCAATCTGACCGGGCCGTCCTTTTCGATCGCCCAATATTCGAGAAACGAAGTGTGCATATCGGTTTCGTAAGTCTTGAGCACCTTCCGTCCACTGATATTCAGGATGGCCGCCTCATCCATCTCGCCGGTTGTGTCGTAGGCGTACTGGTTTTGATAGATGTCGCAAAATTCACCTGGATGGCGCTCCACTAGCAGGATCTTAATATCCGGCCGGGGATGGGCGTTCACGGTGAGCATCGCTTTATAGACCTTGCGTCCGTTCATCGTTCCGAGAAGCGTGAACTTTGTGGTGGTCTTTAAGTCCGAAGGCTTTTGCTGGAAGAAGTCGCTGTCAAAATCGAGGAGCAAAATAGAAGCCGAGAAGAATGCAAGAGGATGACACGTGGGCGGACCATGCATTTCTCCCTTCCCGCCGTATGCCAGGACGTCCCATGGTGAGATGAATTGGGCGAAATCCGGCGTGACCAGAGCGGCCGGCGCGATGAAGAGCGCGATCAAGAATAAGACACGCGCCAACAGCATGTTCGGAGTCTAGCACCGGCGCGAAGAAACCCGGCATATTTATTCCTTGGTTTGAGGGGAGAGGGTTGCATGGCAAACACGTTTGGCACGGACATTCTGATTCAGGCGCAGGACCCACTGAAGGCGGCATCTTTCTACGTGGAGCAACTCGGATTCGAGATCACCGGCGAGACGCCTAACATGGTGAACCTGCATGGCAAGCACATCAATCTGTTTATCGAACGGGGTCCCGTGCTGGGTGGAGTGCTGGAAGTGACTGTGGACAATGTCGAAGATGCCAAGGCCCGGCTGGTGAAGAACGGCTGCGAAATTGTGAAGGACGAGCCGGATTTTCCGCGTTGCTATGTGAAGGATCCGTTCGGGCTGATCTACAACCTGACGAGTTAGGCAGGGCGCGATGCTCATGGGCGCCGTCGGCCCAGGCTGCCGGCCATAGAATCTCGACCCATCTGCGTTGGTTTAAGATTAAAGGCGGGGAATTATGCGAAAAGCTGTCCTCGCGATCCTGCTGACAGGCCCGCTTCTCGCTCAGTCCCCGCAGTTCGATGTGGCGTCCGTCAGGCCTTTCGTCCCCGCGCCGGGACAGGTGGCCGCCGGCCTTCACTTCGACGGTGCGCAGGTTCGGGGAGTGGGGCTGTCGCTCCGAGACTATCTGGCCACCGCCTACCGGACCAAGGCGACGTTGATCTCCGGACCCGATTGGACGGCGACCGAGCGCTACAACATTACCGCAACGCTTCCCGCCGGCAGCAGCAAGGCTCAGGTTCCGGAAATGCTTCAGGCTCTTCTCGCTGACCGGTTCGAGGTGAAACTGCACAACGAGAAGAAGGAATATCCGATTTTCGCGCTGGTGCTGGGCAAAGGCCCGCCGAAGCTGAAAGAGCTACCGCCCGATCCGAGCCCCGATCCGAGCGAAGACAAGCTGAATGACGAGCCTGTGGGAATGGCCAATGTCGCCACCATCGCTGCTGTCGGCAACGGGGTAAGCGTACAGTATGCGCGTGGAGCGTCAATCACGGTCGGCAACAATCAAATTGAAGTGACGAAGCTGCCGTTGTGGGTATTTTGCAGAAACTTGGAACGCTACTCCGACCGACAGATCATCGACATGACTGGGCTCACCGGCACCTACAGCTTCGTGGTCCAGGTAATGCCGGAGGATTATATGGCCATGATGATACGGTCCGCAGTGTTGCGCGGCGCGAACCTACCGCCCGAAGCCCAGAGGTTACTGGACACCAGTCCACCCTCTGCAATCGGCGATGCTCTTGGGCAGGTGGGCCTTAAGCTTGAGCAGCGCAGAGCCCCGCTCGACATTCTTGTGATCGACAGCGCGCTCAAAACCCCGACAGCCAATTAGATATTTGGACGGCGCAACCACGAAGTAACGTGCCAGAAGCACTGAGAAAGAATTTCTCAGCGCTGCAAATTATTCCTAAGGTGAAGTGGACGCCGAGGCGGGCGCGGGTCGCCTCACGAGCCGGAATCTCGTTGTATTAGAACGAACGAGCTCGAAGTACTAGTGAAATATCGCGGCCGGTAAATATTGCGAAGGCATCTGGTGCTCAAGATGAGGTGGGTGCACGAATCAAACGACTTACACTTTCGAGTAACAGGCGGTGACAGTGGAAGCCTTCGTGCTGCACGAAGCGAATCTAGCAATGTTCCGACTGTGACGCTGGCGCTCTTTGGGTGGCGGCAACGTCTTCAACACAGGTGGAGTTTGATCTTTGAAAAAAGATGGCCCCCGTTTGGGCGAGGGCCATCTCTCGGATACCAAGTCTAGTGGCATCCTCACTCGATAGATCCATTCTACCTTAGCGTCCGAGCTGCAATTTCCCCACCAATTCTTCCTTCCTAACCTTCGCGTCCCCGAAGGATGCGATTTGAGAGGAGCCTTTCATGAAGATTGTGAGATATCCACACTATACGTGTGTCCACATTTCCGTGTGTTTTGTAATTGCAGCGGGGATTTGTTTTGCACAGAGCGATCCAGGTCCGCGCGGGGGCCCTCCTGGAGCCGGCGGCCCCTATCCCACTCTGAACCCGAACGAGATGCTTTTCTTCACCCAGGCATTGGCGCGGTTTGAAGTGATCGATTCGGTGACCGGGACGGAGCCGGGCAGTGGCGGCGGTGGACTGGGGCCGACCTTCAATGGCAATAGCTGTGCGATGTGCCACGCGCAGCCGGCGGTGGGCGGCAGCAGCCCGGGTCTTGCGAGCCCGCAACTGTCGGTTCCGAATCCGCAAGTGGCGCTGGCCACCCGGTACGGCGCCACGGACACCGTTCCATCGTTCATTACCGCCAACGGCCCGGTGCGTGAAGCGCGATTTATCAGCGACGGCGGGGTTCATGGGCTGTACACCATCCAGGGCCGCCTGGATGCTTCCGGATGCACTCTTGCCCAGCCGAATTTCCAGAGCGCGCTGAATCAGAACAACCTGATCTTTCGCATTCCGACACCGCTGTTTGGGCTCGGCCTGGTGGAAAACACGCCGGATGCCACCTTGCAGGCGAACCTGGCTGCGAATCAATCCGCGAAATCTTCGCTTGGGATTTCTGGAACCTTCAACACCAGCGGGAACGACGGCACCATCACCCGGTTTGGATGGAAAGCACAGAACAAATCGCTGCTCATTTTTTCCGGCGAAGCGTATAACGTGGAGATGGGCGTGACCAACGAGAATTTCCCGAACGAACGATCCGCCGTGCCGGGCTGCATTTACAATCCGACTCCAGAGGATGCAACCAATCTCAGCATTACGGGTACCCCCTCCCAGATATCCTCCGACGTCATCAACTTCGCGGCGTTTTCCAGGTTGTCGGCTCCGCCGGCTCCAGCCCCTGCAACGTCGTCCCAACAGAGCGGCCAAGCGCTGTTCACATCGGTTGGATGCGCATTGTGTCACTCGCCTTCGCTCACCGCGGCCGCATCGATATTTACCGGCATGAGCGCCGTCACTTACCAGCCTTACTCCGACTTCGCGCTCCACCATATGGGCTCGGCGCTTGCCGATGGCATCACGCAAGGGCAGGCCGGGCCGGACCAATTCCGCACGGCGCCATTATGGGGACTCGGCCAGCGGCTGTTTTTCCTGCACGACGGGCGCACTTCCAACTTGATTCAGGCGATTCAAGCTCACGCTTGTTCGTCCGGTTCAGGCGGGCCGCATGGATCGGGCAATCAAAACTGTACGTCGGAGGCGCAGGCTGTCGTCAGGCAGTTCTTTAATCTCAACCCCTCCCAGCAGCAGGAGATTTTGAATTTCCTGCGGTCCTTGTAACCGGGGAATATCAGGTGCGGGGCGATGTGCTATCGGGAGAGGTCCACTTATTCGCCCCGTACCAGGTCGTCATATTGTTCGCGCTTGCGAATGACGCGATATTGATCGCCTTCCACCAAAACCTCGGGCGGACGCGGACGGGAGTTGTAGTTTGACGCTGCGACAAAACCATAAGCGCCCGCGGTGCAGACCGCGAGCAGGTCGCCCGGCAAGACGTTCGGCATGGCGCGGGCGCGAGCCAGGAAATCGCCCGACTCGCACACCGGACCCACCACGTCCGCGATGATATTGTCACCCTGAGTTCTTCGCAGTGGAACAATCTCATGGTGGGACTGATAGAGCGCGGGACGAATGAGATCGTTCATGGCAGCGTCGACAATAATGAACTGACGATCGCCGTTGCTCTTGCGATAGAGGACGCGAGTGAGCAGCAGGCCGGCTTCGGCCACGATGGAACGGCCGGGTTCGATCAGGATCTCTAGATTGTGCCCCGCAGTGCGGCGGCACATGGTCTGGATAAATTCGCAAATGGACGGCGCCGGATCGCCCGGTTTATACGCCACGCCGAGACCACCGCCCAGATCGAGCGTGCGGATGGGCAGACCGCGAGAGCGCAAGCGCTCCACCAGGGCGATCATCTTGTCGAACACTTCGAGCATCGGCGCGATGTCGGTGATTTGCGACCCGATGTGGCAACTGACGCCTTCGAGCAACAAATGATCGAGAGAGCGCGCGCGTTCGTAGACTGCTTCGGCGCCCGCGATGTCGATGCCGAATTTGTGATCGCGGAGACCGGTGGAGATGTAAGGGTGGGTGGAGGCGTCGACGTCGGGGTTCACGCGTAGCGCTACACGCGCCTGGATACCACGCCGGGCAGCCAGCGAATCGATCAGGACCAGCTCAGGTTCTGACTCGCAGTTAAAGCTCTTGATCTGATGATCGAGAGCGTAGTCGATCTCCTGTGCAGTCTTGCCCACGCCCGAGAAGATAATGGTTCCCGGATCGGCGCCGGCCTTCAATGCGCGAAACAATTCGCCGCCTGAGACGATGTCGAAGCCCGCGCCGGCCGCCGCGAGCAGGCTCAAAATGGAGAGGTTCGAATTGGCTTTGACGGCGTAGCAGACCTGGTGGGGAACGGCGCCAAAGGCTTTCTCATAGGCTTCGAAACGCTCGAGAATTGCGGCGCGCGAGTAGACGTAGCTAGGTGTGCCTTCGCGGCGCGCGATGTCGGCGAGGGGCAGGTCTTCGAGATATAAGGTTTGATCGCGATATTGCATTCGATTTGTTCCCGCTCCCTTACCCTCGCGGTTCCGAAATCACGGTCCGGTTACCTTGAGCACGAGCAGGGTCTGGTCGTCGAAGGCCGGCGCATCGGACTTGTAATGATCGAAGTCGGCGAGGATCTGATCGGCCAGAGCCTCGGGAGGCTTGTAGCAGAACTTTTGCAGCTTGCGCGCCAGACGGGCATCCCCATATTCGACGCCTTTGGGATTCGGCTGATCGGTAATTCCATCGGAGTGCAGCAGGATGACGTCGCCGGGCTGGGTGTCGAAAATCACTTCATCGTACTCGCGATCGTCGAGCAGGCCGGCGGGAACGCCCTCCACCTTGGGTTTGATGATGTTGCCGTTGCGGCAGATGATGGGCGGCTCGGCGCCCGCGTTGGCCATGATAAATCGATGATTTTTACGCTCCCAGATCAGCACCAGCAGCGCGACATACTGCGTGCCTACGATGCGCTCGCGCAGGACGCGATTCAGCACCTTCAGCAATTCCGCCGGTT
The DNA here is from genome assembly GCA_963781905.1 of Bryobacterales bacterium. Classification (GTDB taxonomy): domain Bacteria; phylum Acidobacteriota; class Terriglobia; order Bryobacterales; family Bryobacteraceae; genus Palsa-89. Next base: position 244,490 of record CAWAHZ010000010.1, on the reverse strand, counting down.
CCCGGCGGCGATGTGCCAGAGTGCGCAGCAGTCCGCTGACCATGGCGCCATAGAGAGCCGCGGCCGCGCCTTTGCCGCTGACGTCGCCGAACAAGAAAACAGTTTCGCCCGAACTGTGCTCGAAGATGTCGTAAACGTCGCCGGTGATCTCGCGGGCCGGGCGCAGGCGGATGGCCACTTCGAGTCCTTCGATCTCGGGCGCTTCGCGCGGCAACATGACGAGTTGCACGTTGCGGGCGGCTTTGAGATCGCGGTCCATCCACTGTTCGCGCTGCGCGATTTCTTCATACAGGCGTGCGTTCTCCACCGAGCTTGCGATCTGCGGGGCGAGCAGCGCCAGCAGGCGTGAATGGTCTTCGGTGAAGTAGCCCATGCGCTCGCTCTCCAGGTTCATGACGCCCACCACGCGGTCCTGCACGATCAATGGGACGGCGATTTCCGAGCGAATGTCGGGATGCGAAGCGATGTAGCGATGATCGGCGATGGTGTCGGCCACGCGCACGATCTCGCGCGATTCGGCGGCGGCGCCGGTTAACCCTTTGCCGAGCGGGATGTTGTCAAGATCCACGCGCTCGTCGTAGCGTTCGCTGAAGCGATGGCGCAGCACCTTGTGCTCGGGATCGAGCAGCAGAATACTGAAGGCGTCGAAAGCCACCAGGGTACGCGTGGTAGTTGCGATCTTGCGCAGCAATTCATCCAGGTCGAGGATGGAACTGAACTCCTGCGATAAATGCGAGAGGGTCTTGAGCGTGCGATTCTGCCGGTCGACGCGGCGATACAGCCGTGCATTGTCGATGGACACGGCGACGCGCGAGGCGATCAATTGCAACAGTGCGCGATCCTGCTCGCGATAAGCGCTCAGACGGGTAGACTGCAGATCGATGACGCCCACCAATTTGCCGCGCGCGAGCATGGGAACGGCGAGTTCAGACTGGACGGCGTCCAGTGCCGTGAGGTACCTCGGATCGTTATGAACGTCGGTGGACAAAACCGGCTGGCGGTTCGCGGCAGCGACGCCGGTGATGCCTTCACCGAGCGGGATCACCAGGTTTCGCACCACTTCCTCGCGATGACCGATGGCGTAGCGGATGCCGAGCCCGCGCTGGCGCTCGCTATACAGCAAGATGGCGAAAAGATCGTAAGGCACCACGTCCTTGACGATGGCGGCGACGTTGGCCAGGATGCGGTCGAGATCGAGCGTCTCCGAAGTTGCGGCTGAAACATCCAGGAGAAAATCCAGCAGTTCGGCGCGTTCCTGAAAACGAATTTTGGATTTGCCCGTGGGCGCGGCCATGGTCAAGTTCCCGCGGCTCCGGTTTGGGAGGCGGCTCGGGCGGCTTCGACCATCTTGACGCTGGCGCTAGCGCCGATGCGGGTGGCTCCGGCGTCCAGCATCTTGAGCAGATCATCGAGCGTGCGGATTCCGCCGGAGGCCTTCACGCCCATGTCCGGACCGACGGTGCGGCGCATCAGCTCCACGTCGTGAACCGTGGCGCCCGAAGAAGCGAAGCCGGTGGAGGTTTTGACGAAATCCGCGCCAGCCATTTGCGCGAGACGGCACGCGACGATTTTCTGATCGTCATTGAGCAGCGCGGTTTCGAGAATCACTTTGACGATGGCGCCATGGCGATGGGATGCGGCAGCCACCAGAGCGATCTCTTCCTCCACCGCGCGGTCGTCGTCGCCGCGCAGAGCGCCGACGTTGAGCACCATGTCGATCTCCTGGGCGCCCGCCCGCAAAGCGGCTTCGGTCTCTCCAACTTTCGCTTCGGTGGAGGTTGCGCCGAGCGGAAAACCAACCACGGTGCAGACCTTCACCTGAGATCCGGCAAGCTGGGAGGCGGCGAGCGGAACCCAATACGCGTTGACGCAAACGCTCGCAAAATTGTAATCGAGCGCCTCGCGGCAGAGCTGTAAAATCTCGGTCCGCGTGGCTTCGGGACGCAACAACGTGTGGTCGATGAGTTTGGCGATACTCGGCGCAGAGTATGACATAAGTGCAATAAAATCAGGGGCTTCCTGGATGGCGGCCGGAAACTTCATGATAGCACAGAGGGCAGAATTCAGGAGCCAGAATTCAGAAGTGGGGAAGATGGAATACGAGGAATACAGGAATACGAGGGATACGAGGGATACAGGGAATGCGGAAATATAATAGTGAGCATGGAACTGCGCGCGATACGCCTTGAGATCCCTTCCGATGGCAACATCCTGGTGGGACAAAGCCATTTCATCAAAACGGTGGAGGATATTTACGAGGCGATCGTCAATACCGTTCCGCAGATGAAGTTTGGCATCGCGTTCAATGAAGCGTCGGGGGCGTGCCTGACGCGCGTGGACGGGAATGACGAAGAGCTGAAAGCGCTGGCGACCAGGAACGCGAGCGCCGTGGGCGCGGGGCATTTGTTTGTGGTGGCGATGCGGGGCGGCTTTCCGATCAACGTGAAGAATCGGATTCTGGAGACGCCGGAAGTCTGCACCATATTTTGCGCGACGGCGAATCCGGTGGAGGTGATTGTCGCCGAGACGGAGCAGGGCAGGGGAGTGCTGGGGGTGATCGATGGATCGTCGCCGAAGGGAGTGGAGACGGCCGCGGATGCGGAATGGCGGCACGGGTTGCTGCGGAAAATTGGATATAAGAAATGAAGCGCGCGGCTCACAGCCGCGCTATTGGCCGTTGGGTGGTTGGCGGCACAGGACCGATTTGCGGAATTCGGACGCGATCTGGAGCGTGAATCGCCCGGCGCACACGCCATGATCAGCGAAGGGGGGCATGTGGTCTGGCGTCACGGGACGGCGAAGGGCAATCGCGCGGCGCCCGTCTGGACCAGTCAGGAATACCACGGCGAGCGCTTGCTCTGGAGCTACGAATCGCCGATGCTCATCGTCAAACTACCGAACAAGCATCTGGAGCTAACCGTCTCGGCCGATTTGAAAGCTGCGCGCTTGGAAGATGGCAATGTCGCGCGGTCGACAATCGTTCTGGCATTCTTCAGGGACGTTGCCGGGCTAGGCGATTTGGAGCGCGATGAACTAATCGATCACGCTCTGGTGGCGCTCGATCGGGGTGAGAACGAAAAGAGCGCAGCGTTTACGCGGCAAGCGTTGGACAAATACCCGGAGTTGGAATCAACGCCGGACGTAACGCTGCTGTATTTGTTCGCGCAATTGCGCCTGCCGGCGACTGAAGCATCGGCGACCGCAGTGATCAAAGCTCATCCTTCGATCTTCCGACGGCCTGGTTTTACTACGGACAATACTTAGAAAACAGCAAACGCTACCGGGAAGCCGCGGCGTGCTTCGAAAAAATCACGATGCATGATCCGCCCTGGCACAACTGGACGGTAGAAGCCGCGAAAAAAGAATTGACTTACTTGAAGACTTACTGAATTGCCACGAGCGAGCCAGTGGTCCGCGAGAGTTCCTTGGCAGTGGGACGCACCAGATTACCGTTGGCTTGCGCCAGCCACTTCGAGAGCGCTTTGGAGGCGCAGGACTCCGAGCAAATATGCTCGTAGCCTTCTTGATCCGCTAGCTGTTGGTCCCAGCGGAACAGGCGGAATTGTTCGGCGTCCTGAGGCCGCAGCCACCAGTGATTTGTTTCGCCTTTAAGGTTAAGGCAGTAGTCGCAGCGATATGGGCACTGAACTTTCATACTTCTATTACATCCTCCCGAAGCAGTTCAGGAAGTTCTGCTTCCGCCGTCTACTCATTAGATTAGCGAAAGACACTTCCGGTTACTCCTGATAAACACCTTATTTCACATTTACCTACGCCACAACGTACTGGATGGCTAGTAAGTACTAGGAGCACTTTCTGCGATTTGTGACTGGCGAATTACATCGGAGCCTGCATTGTCGGCAATTGCCAGGTGCACCAGCAGATAGCTGAGGATGGGCAACAAAGCGAAGGCGAAGCAGACGGGTGCGAATCCGTAGTTTTCGATGACGGCGGCCAGGGGGCGCGAGATCAGGGATTGCATCACACCGTACGCCATCACGAGCGATGCGCCGGCGAATGCCGCACGACCGGCGCCGTAGATGTCGATGGGCAGCGTGTAATGATTGGTGCTCCAGGCACACACCCAGAAAAAGCTGAACGACATCCCGGCGGTTGCGAGCGCGGGATTGGGCAACATGGGCACGGCCATGGTGGCGAGAAGAAAAACCGCGGAGATGAAACAGGCGCGTTTGCGTGCTGCGACCGGCGAGTGGCCGGACCGGACTAATCGCCAGGAGATGGCGCCGCCGAGCAATGCGCCCAGGTAGCCGGCTAACGGCACGATCCAGGTGTAATGCGAAGCTTCGGGCGGCGTGAGGTGCTGGACGCGGACCAAATAGGTGGGCGCCCAATTGGCCCAAAGACTATAGAGCGCCATGCCGAGCGCGTTGGCGATCATGAGCGCCCAAAGACGCGGATCGCGCAGCAGACCGAACGAATGCGTGGTGGTGTCGACAGCGATGGGAGCCACTGGGGCGATGGAACGGGCGGTGGCGAGCCACATCGGAATCCAAGCCAGGCTGAGTAATCCAGCGGCGTAGAAGGCCCAGTGCCAGGAGTAGCGATAGGAAAAATAGACCGCGAAGGCTGGAGCGATTCCCGCGCCCAGACTTAGGCCGAGCTGGCTCATGGCCTGTCCCACGGCGCGTTCGCGAGGCAGCAGGTAGATGGCGACTGCCTTGGTGACGGCGGCGATCGCGCTGGCTTCAGAAATTCCGAGCAGTGCCCGCCAAGCCACAAGTTCGCGGACGCTGTGCGACGCGCCGGTTCCGAAGCTGGCGACGGCCCAGAGAGCGACCGCCCAGGCCGCACCGCGATTGAGTCCAACGCGGTCGATAAACCAGCCGACGAAGAGCGCGCTGGCTGCATAGGCGATGGAAAAGACCGAGAGCAGCAGACCGTAGTCGTCATACGTGAACGCAAAGTCCTGGTGGACGCGCCAGATGTCGACCATGGTGGCGAGGATCTGGCGATCGAGATAATTCAGGACCGCGGCGAAAACGAAAACGACGATGGCAACCCAGCGGGCGGGGATGGGAGATCGCACACGCTGATTGTAACGTGAGGCGCTCGCAGCGCTCGCGCGGTGAGGCGGTCGCTTTGCTCGCGCGGGATTGGCAGGGGGATCGGCTGCTCCGCTGCGCGGCTCGCCTCCGGGATTGGGGGACCGTGGCGCACGCACTCTTGCGTGCCGCGTTCACACTCCTGTGAACGCCTTCGGATCTGTGCATCGGTGTTCGCACGGGTGCGAACACGGCACGTTAAGAACGTACGCCACAACTTCAGGGATTTCTAACGACGCCCGATTGCGGCGCAAGTTGCTTCAATTGGCCTTCCAGCAGATCCAGAACCTGGCCTGCGTTCGATGCCCCATCCAGTGGCAGACGCAACACGCCGGCGGGGGTGAACTGCGCGCCTTCGGTGCCGGTCACAAGACTCATCAGACGCGTGGGATCGATGTGCGCTTCCTTGTGGAACTTGACGTTGAGCACGCCGGCGCGACGGTCGATGGCTTCGATGCCGAGCTTCTGCGCGGAGCCTTTGAGAGCGGAGAATTTGAGCAGGTTCTTGACCGCGTCCGGCGCGGGTCCGTAACGGTCTTCCAGTTCCGCCAGCGCTTCCGCCGCCGCTTCAGGTGAGCTGGCATCCGCGACGCGCTTGTACGCGCGCAGGCGTTGGTGCTCATCGGAAATGTATTCCGACGGGATGCGAATATCGAGGCCCAGATTGAGCGTCGAATGCACCTGTAGCGGCGCTTCTTCACCCTTCAGCTCATGCACGGTTTCTTCGAGCAGCTTGATGTACATGTCGAAGCCCACCGCTCCGATGTGGCCGTGCTGCTCACCGCCCAGGATGTTGCCCGCGCCGCGCAGTTCCAGATCGAGCGCAGCGATCTTGAACCCGGCGCCGAGGTCGCTGAATTCCCGCAGCGCGGCCAGGCGTTTGCGAGCGATCTCGCTCAGCTGGGTGTCGGCCGGGACCAGCAGATACGCATACGCCCTTCGATTGGAACGGCCCACGCGGCCGCGTAATTGATAGAGCTCGGATAAACCGTAGCGCTCGGCATTTTCAATAATCATGGTATTTGCGAGCGGAATATCCAGACCATTTTCGGCAATTGTGGTGCAAACGAACACATCGAAGTCGTGTTGCATAAAACCCAGAATCACGGCCTCGAGCGCCGACTCGCCCATCTGCCCGTGTCCCACCCCGACGCGAACGCCCGGCACCAGATCCTGGATGGCCGACGCGCGCATATAAATGCTGTCCACGCGATTGTGGATGAAATAGACCTGGCCGCCACGCGCGATCTCCTGCTCGATGGCGGTGCGAATCAACTCGTTGCCGTAATGCGCGACAACAGTGTGGATGGACAGGCGATCCTTGGGCGGCGTTTCGATTACCGACATGTCGCGCAATCCGGCCAGCGACATGTGCAGCGTGCGCGGAATGGGCGTAGCGCTCATGGTGAGCACGTCCACGTTGTGCTTGAGCTGCTTGATGCGTTCCTTGTGGCGAACGCCAAAACGCTGCTCTTCATCCACCACCAGGAGCCCCAAATCCTTGAACACTACATCCTGCGAAAGAATGCGATGCGTCCCGATGACGATATCCACTTTGCCCTCGGCCAGGCCATCCAGCACTTCAGCGATCTCCTTCTTGTCGCGAAAACGGCTGAGCATTTCGATGCGCACGGGGAAGGCGGCGAAACGGCGCTTGAAGGTTTCAAAATGCTGATAGGCGAGGACTGTGGTGGGCGCCAGCACCGCACTTTGTTTTCCGTCGCCGAGCCCTTTGAAGGCGGCGCGCATGGCCACCTCAGTCTTGCCGTAACCCACATCGCCGCACAGCAGACGGTCCATGGGATGGGTGCTCTCCATGTCCTTCTTGATCTGCTTGATGGCCGCCATCTGGTCTTTGGTTTCGGTGAATTCGAACGCGTCTTCGAATTCGCGCTGCCAGTTGCTGTCGGGAGAATACGAGAATCCCTCGGCCATGCGGCGCTGGGCGTAGAGCTTCAACAGCTCGTCGGCCATGTCGCGCATCTTGGCTTTGACGCGGGATTTGGTGCGTTCCCAAGTCACGCCGCCTAATCGATCGAGCCCGGGCGCAGCGCCTTCGCCGGCGCCGCGATATTTCTGGATCAGATCCAGGCGCGCGAGCGGAACGTAGAGCTTGGCATCGCCCGCGTATTCGAGCAGCATGAAGTCGCCCTTGTTGTCGCCCTGCGCGATCTCGCGCGTGCCGAGAAAACGGCCGATGCCGTGCGCTTCGTGGACCACATAATCGCCGGGTTTCAAATCCGCCATGTCGGCGGTGAAGGCGGCCAGCTGCGATTTGGTGGGGCCGGGTTTGGCGACTAAGTCGGACGAATCGAAGAGGTCTTCGGAACCGAAGACGGCGATCTGCGCTTCGGGGAACACAACGCCGCGGCGCACCAGTCCTTTGACCAGAAAAGTGCTGGCGGCGGTGCCTGCCACGTAAGAGCGCTCGGCGAGATAAGGCCGCGTGGCATCGGCCGGGTCGAGACCCAGCTGGAAGGGAACCGCGTACTCCTGAAAGATATCGGCCAGGCGTTCCAGTTCGCCGGAGGATCGGGCGAAGAAGACCACGCGATACCCGCGTTCCACCAAGTTGCGCGCTTCGGCGATGGCCGCCTGGATGTTGCCGTGGAAGGCCATGGACGGCCGGGAGGTTGTTCCGGCGGAAGCCGCCGGAACGCCGGGGTTAGGGATTAGGGATTGGGGGCTGGTGAGGACCTCCAGTTCGCGGAGGGAGAGTTCAGCGTTTCCTTTCAGGTGATCCAGCAACTCCGGCCATGCGTAAAAATTAGCATCCGGCGGGCAGGGAAACGGGCGATCGGGATGTTCTTCGAGACGCTTCCAGAGGCGCTCAGAAGCGGCTGCCGCTTGTTCCGGCTCATCGACAATGATTACCGGATTTTCGGTTAGCGAAAACAGCGAATATTTGCGCGGCCGTACCAGCGGCACCACGAATTCCCAGCCAGGGAACGGATCGCCGGGGCTCGGAACGTCCATCTGATCGGCCAGCTCCAGAAACAATTCGCGCGATTTGGGATATTCGGCCAGCGGCAGGAGGGTGGCTTCCGATACTTTCAGCACCGAGCGCTGGGTCTCGACATCGAAGCGGCGAATGGATTCGATAAGGTCGCCAAAAAGCTCGATGCGGATGGGCTTGGAGGCTTCGGCCGGGAAAATATCCAGAATGCCGCCGCGGAGCGAATACTCGCCGACCATCTCCACCGGGTCGCGCTGCTCATAACCGATGCTCTCGCAAGTGAGCGAGAAGATCTTCGAGCGGGATCTCTTCGCCCACGCGCAGGGTGAGCGCGAGCTGCCGGTAAAATTCGGCGCGCTTCGGTGCGCAGCAAAGCCGACGCCACGGGCGTAATCGTGATGCTGGTCTTGCGCGCGGCCAGCCGCCATAGGCCGATGGCCCGCTCGGCGCTGATTTCGCTGTGCGGCGACATGCGCTGCGCCGGCAGCACGTCCATGGCGGGGATGGTTTGCGGAGCGCGGCAGATCCGACGTGACGAGCAGCTCGAAGAAGGTGTCGACCAGTTCGCCGAGAGTTTCCGCCTGCTTGTTGCCATCCACTACCACGATGACGTTGCGCTCGGTGGCTTGCCATAGCAGGACGATGTAGAGCGCCTTGGCGGTGGTGGTGAGGCCTGCGAGCGACTGGCGCGCGTGCGGATCGCGCATCAGCCGGCTGACCACCTCCTGAAAGGCGGGGTCGCGGCCGAGCGACTGGAACAAATCACGGATGGCAGGATGAGTCACGGACGAGGCAGGCCAAGCGGCTCAACTCTTATTTTAGTGTGGAGGCGCGAGCGAGCACTTGCTCTAAAATTCCAGTGGTCGAATAGCCGGGCTCCAGGGGCAGCGCGAGCACCTTGCCGCCGGCGGCTTCCACCTCTTCGCGGCCGGCGATGAAATGCGCCCAGTCGGCGCCCTTGATCAAGAAGTCGGGAAGCACGGCGGCGATCAATTCGCGCGGCGTGTCTTCGTCGAAGAACGTGACGGCGTCCACGGCGGCGAGAGCGGAGGCGAGCTCGGCGCGCTGGTCCTCGAGAAATGAGCGGACGGGTGGGACCCTTCAGGCGCTGCACGCTGGCATCCGTGTTCAAAGCCAGGATCAGCACGTCGCCGAGCGAGCGCGCGGATTCGAGCAGCCGGATGTGGCCGGGATGCAGAACGTCGTAGCAGCCGTTGGTAAAGACCACTCGCTTTCCGGCCCGCTTCCATTCGGCGCGTACGGCGATCAGTTGTTCTCGTGTAGTAGATTTTGCCCAAGGGCCTATTTTAGCGTAGGGCCCAGCTAGGGATGCTCCGGCCGGCCAATGTGCATTCGGCGCGTCTGGTCGGCCGGGCGCCTTCATTGCGTGAGCAGGATGGTGGCGGTGGCGATGGCGTTCTGGTCCTCCACCTGTGTGCAGGGCGTGAGTGTATAGCTGCTGAGCTCCGCGGCGGGCGTTGCCTCCCAGGGCGACTCGGGCAGGAAGCCGCTCCAGTTGGGAGGCGTAACGGTCTGGTCGACAACGGCGTGTCGGTCTTTGCTGAATTTGATGAGGTTTCTTGCCATGCCAAGAGTGTAAAGCTCAAAGCGCCCATGCCGCGGGCGATTGGCGAGGCACGGGCGCGCGCGAGGAGGCCCCGATCGCGAACAGGCAGAGCGTTTTAGCGCGATTCAATTACTGACGCCTAAAGCGTTCGCGGGTGGTGTGACTGGCTAGGCTGACTCGGCCCAGGCCTGGAAGACCTCGAGGATCGAAACCAGCTTTTCGGGATCGCCTTGACCGCGGAACTGGTTGCGATCCACTTCGCAGACCATCCAATCGCGCTGGGAGGTTTCGCGCGCGACGGCCGGCATCGCGTGATTTTCGAGCGGCGTGCCATCCAGATCGATGGTCACGAGCCACCCGGGGTTGTTGAGCGATTCAATGGTGATGCCGTGAGAACGCTCCCAGTGTCCGTTGGACTGGGCGCGATACCAGGCCTGCAGGAATTCAACGGGGGGCATGGGGAAGGGGACGCGACACGCGGCGCTGGCTTTGTTTTATCGCTTGGGGGTGTTGGAGGCAAGAGGCGAAGGTACTGGAGAAAGTACCAAGGGGAGCCGTCGGGCTGGCGTTGGTTACTTCTGATAACAGGTATTATGTAAAGTAGTCGGGCGATAATTACCTTGACTCATCAGGCAAGGGGTGCGATGATCCTTGGAGGGTCCGGTGACAGTCGATTGGAGGCCGGGCCGATTTCGCGTTCCAAGGAGCGAACCCTTGCGGGTGCCAGACTTTATCTATCGATCCACCGGCTTTCTTGTGATGCTAGCCAGCGAGGCTCCGGATTCGGTAGAGCATGACCTTTGGGCCAGCGGTTTTTTTGTATCGTTACCGTCTAAAATCAGTCCATTCTCATTCTTCTATTTCGTTACCGCCGAACATGCTCTTTCTAGGTCGGTGCCACACGATAAATTTGGCATTCGCGTCAACCTCAGAGATGGGCAGGTAGGAATATGTAGAGGCGTTTCTAAATGGTACACTCACCCTTCCGACCCCAACGCCGATGTAGCCATCGCTCCTTTCGCGAACAATAATGATTATGATCTGCTGTATGTCCCCCCTGAATATTTCAGGACAAGGCAGTCGATGCAAAATGTTGGAATTGGCCCTGGTGACGAGGTGGTTTTTCCTGGACTGTTCACTTATACGCAGGGCGAAGATACGCGAAATTTGCCGATTGTCAGACACGGCAACATAGCCTTGATCCCTCCCGGTCAGATCATTAGGGATGACGGCGAAAAGATGGATGCGTTCCTAATAGAAGCGCGGTCTCTGGCCGGGATTAGCGGCTCTCCAGTGTTCGCCAGACGCACAGCAAGTATTTTGTGGAACTTCAAAAACGATGGGGAAATGCCCGACGGTCTTCATGGCCTCACGGGAGAGACTCACCTAGTGGGAATGATCCACGGTCATTGGGATATCAACGAATCAGACATCAATAATCCACATGCTGAAGTCGACAACAAAAGAGGCGTCAACCTGGGCATTGCGCTTGTCATCCCTATGGAGAAAATCATCGAGACTCTAAATCATCCCGAACTTGTCGCCAACCGGGAGAAAGAAGAAGCCGATTATTACAAACGGTTCGGTCCACGGGGAGATTAAGTTATAGAATGGAGTGGAATGAAACATTCCGAAGAGTTCGATGCATTCACGAACCTCGTAGACCGCGTGTTAGCGGTGCCTCACAGCGTCATTGAAACAGCGCATAGACGAAGACCGCAAACGGATCGACGCGAACCCAAGCAAGCCTGGACCGAAGCGAAAAGCTGAAGACTCAAGAAGCCTTCCGCTTAGGCCGCGCGGACGATCTAGTTTTTCTCGGCTGTTTTTGCCCATCTTGCCGGTGACTTCGGCGAATGTCAAACGCTTGCCAACGATTGCGAATCAGAGCGTGGGAAGCGGTCACCATCAGTCATACCCTTTCGGTGATTGAACCGAAAGCTTGCTCATCCATGTAGCGGAACAAATGGAACGGTTCGACACTGATGTAGGTGCCGCCCAATCCGCGCTTCAAGAGGCTCCAGAAGTTCTCCAGACCGTTTGTATGAACGTTTCCGCTTGACGTAGGTTTCGGCGTGGTTGATGAACTCGTGGACATAATCGGCGCGGAGTCCGAAGTAGGCGTTCGCTTCGTCGGTGAACAGGTGCGCGCCCGCTTCGATGTTCTCTTGGATCGGCACATTCAGTCTCGTCCAGCTTCGATCATCCAACACGGTAATACGGACTTGTCCTCCGCGTTGCAGCATGGCGTGAACCGGAACCTTGCCGACAGCGCCGCCACTCTTTGCCCTGCATGACGCGCTGCTTGCGGTCATAGTGCATGTTGCGAACCTTGCCGCCAATGAAGGTCTCATCGATTTCGATTTCGCCATTCAGCTTGCCGCCGTTGTGGTTATCCTGCATTGCCAAACGAATTCGCTGAAGCATGAACCAAGCAGTCTTTTGACTGACGCCTATAGCCCGGTGGAGTTCCCAGGAGCTAAACCCGTTCTTGCAGTTCGCGAGCTGCCACATGGCGAGCAGCCATTTATCCAAGCCAATAGGAGAATCCTCAAAGATGGTCCCGACCTTGATGGAGAACTGAGCCTTCGGGTGCCGAGTCTTGCACTGCCAGAGGCTCCTGGACGCCAGGAAACTGACCTTGTCCGATCCACAGGTCGGACAGACTACTTTGCCATTTTTCCAGCGCCGATCCGCCAAATAGCTAATGCAGTTCTTTGGATCGGAGAAGTAAACGATTGCTTCTTGGAGTGTTTTTGGTTCGGCTGCCATGATGAGTCAAGTATAACCCAGGGAGCATGATGAGTCAAGGTAATTATCGCCAGTAGTCGGGAGGGGTCAGCGGGAAATTTGTATGCGCTGAATCTAAAACCGGAGGTGCCTCCTGACCTTCGCCCCGATCTGCCTTCGCATCCCGCTTCGCACTCCGCGACCGCTCAAGCATAAGCGGTATCCTGAGGCGATGACGATAGCGCTGGGTATCCTGTCACGCGACTGGATGGTAATTGCGGCACATACGGAGATCACGGCTGGTGACAGCAAGGCGCACGGCGAGAAAGTCTATTGGGCGATGGACGATCCAAAAGATCCGGACGCGGGAATTTTAGCACTCACGGGAGCTGGTGATTCGCCATCTTGAGGCGGCCTCTTGGATCTAAAAGAGCTTTTTCGATCACCCTTCGGATGGTGTTCGAGAGCTTGGAATGCGCTTCAAGAAATTAATAAAGGAGTTTCATCGAGACTGACATCGTTCCGTATGCGCTGTGCAATGATCGACCGGACATTTGGCTTGTGGTCGCTTTGCGCAGGCAGGGAAAGTTCGCCATGGGGGAAACCAGCAAAATTCAATGCGTGTGGTGCTCCATAGGTATGCCGCCGTTGGGATTGGGCAGATGCAAGCCCAAGAGCTATTTAATCTGTTAAACAAAAGAATGGATTCAATGACCGCGAAGGCGCTTGCTGTTTATATTGTCCATCGGGTTAAAGATGCCGTCAGGGACGTTGGCAAGAGTACACGAGTGCTTTGCGTGGAAAAAAACGGTTTCCCCCACGGTCTTATTCAAGACCAGATAGAAGGCCTGGAGAAGATGTTTAGGTTCTATAGCAATCAAGAAGCAATTTTGGTCCATTGCGTGTTGGGAAACTAATTGCGTTTGCTCAAATGATCGAATCAAGACTATGATTGAACATATACAGAGAGAAACTGGTAGGCTGCTTCACCCTAACTGGCCAAGCAACTCGGACATGTCCCAAGAGTGATCGTTACGCCAGCAGCCATAGGAGCCAGATTTTGAGTGAAAGTGAGATGTTTGAGAGACAGGGGCGAGCGCATCAAAGGCACAAAGAACTAAAATCCAAAGTGGTTACTGCGATCGTGGCCCTACACGAGCAAAGCCAGCTTCTGGCCGAGTTAAGTCAGCGAATCGAACTGTTTCTGAAGGAACCGGGAAACCGGGCGGTGGGATCAACCGAACCTCCCTATGCGCGTCTTAAGCGGGATCTAGAGAATGCCGACCTGAAGAGCATAGGATTTATGATCGAAGAGCTTTTTGACACGGCTGTCGAAATGGATAGGCTTGCAGGGCAGATCAAGAACTTTTAGGCCCCCAGCGCTTTTTAGCTGCCTTGGCTGCGATCTGGGAGCGCTTCTTGGGACTTAACGCAGCCGCACGCGCCGCAAAGACGCGATGGGCGAGTTCATTCGCATCGCGGGGCCGTGTTTTTGAGCGGTCAGGCATGATCCAAGTATGACAAGGAGAGAGATGATGTCAACCAGTTTGAAAATCTCGCTATTGACGACTTGTGAGGCGGTTTCGCCGCACGCGGTGGATCACCAGTATGATTGCTGCGGCAGCGAGGACGACATCGAGCCACACGCTTAGACGGGGCATGCACCAGGGACTCGTTGCGGTTCGATCAGTACAAGAGCCGACGAAGGCCACATGTTCCGCAACAAGGATCGCGACTAATGTGAGCCAGGGCAGCGCTATTTTAATACGCATGTAATCGATAGTTGGGTCGTCGGCAGATGCTCCCGATCATCAGCTATTGTATCACGCGCCGTCAGTGCGAAGGTCGCTTCCAGGTCGGCGTCACCGATGCTGGTTCGGTCGCTCGATTGGCGACTGACTGATTTCGCCGGTGGCTGCGCCGTCCGGAATGACGGCCGTGATTTCGTTCGCGGACACCACGGTGAAGGACGCAGCAATATGGTTGAATGAAACGCTGGTCGCGCCGCTGAGCAAGCTGCCAAGAATCGTGATGGTCGCTCCCACTTTCCCAAGGTTGGGCCGCGCTTCGACGAACCGTCCCAGACCCGCAGCCAGTTTATAGACCGTGCCATAGCCGTTTGCCCCGCCCCCATAAGTTGTTCCGAACAGGAACCCGTTGGTGTGCTGGACCAGCGCTCCGAAGGGGCTCGCGCCATCCGTGCACCCCGGTTGGGAGCAGAAATTGTAGATCGTGCTGAACCGCCGCTGGGGGTCACTCGGTAGAGCGTGCCGCAGCCGTCGAAGCAGCCGCTGTTGGCTCCGCCAAAGTACGTTGACCCGTAAACGTTGTGATCGGTGGCCTGCATCAGCCCCCCGTAGCTGCTATAGCCGTCCGTGCATCCGACCTGGGAGCAGAAGCTGTAAAGCGTCGTCAGCGCGCCGCTCGGGGTCACTTCGAACAACGTCCCATATCCAGAGTTTCCCATCGGTAAGGAACTGTTGGCCCCGCCAAAGAAAGTTGTCCCATAGAGGCTCCCATTGTTTGCCTGCACCAGTCCCCAAGCAGGACCGGCGCCGTCCGTGCATCCAGTTTGGGAACAGAAGCTATAGAGCGTTGTCAGCACGCCGCTCGGGGTGATTTTGAAAATGGTGCCCCAGCCATTGGCCCCGCCGTCCGCCGCTGTGCCGTATAGGTCCCCATTGCCGGCCAGAGCCAGCCCTCCGTACGGTTCTTGGCCGTTCGGGCATCCCAATTCGGGGCAGAAGGTGTAAAGCGTGGTAAACGTGCCGCCCGGGGTGAGTTTGAAGATGGTGCCAAAGTCGTTTCCCCCAGCCGAGGTTGTACCATAGAGGTCCCCGTTGTCAGCCTGCACCAGCGCACCGATGGGAAAGTAGCCATCCGCGCACTCGCTTTGGGAGCAGAAGCTGTAGAGGGTGGTGAAAGCGCCACTCGGGGTAATTCTGAAGATCGTACCCTGGCCGTTGGCCCCGCCGGCCCATGTTACGCCATACATGTACCCATTGGTGGCTTGCACCATCCCCGCCTGTCGATTGGCGCCGTCAGCGCCATCGAAGCTGTGTAGGACTGTCAAAGTGGGAGTCTCGGCGAACAGGGGGCCCGCCAGAAATCCTAGTAGCAATATCGCGCCTGCTGCAGCTATGGGTAAGTTGGGTTTCGTCATATGTTTTGTGTCAACGCCATTGTGGCCTGAAACGGCGCCGGTCCCATAGCCATTCGGATGATTTTTTGTTGAGGAAACCTTGAAAACCCGGTTCAGCCAAAAAAGAGGGCCCGGACTCGCTGGGAGGTGCGTGTCCGGGCCTGAGGGAAGAAATTAAATTCGTGCTGCCCACGCGCTGCGCTTAGCGATGGTGGCCGCCTCCGCCGCTCGAATGCCCGCCGCCACTTGCATGTCCTCCGCCGCTGGGGCGCGCCGAGCTACCTCCGCTGCCACGGGGAGCGCTGCTGGGCGCCGGGCTCGATCCGCCGTAGCTGCGCGGCGCTGAATAACTGTTGGGCGCTGAATAGCTGCGCTGCTGAACCACTGGCGGGGTGATCCTGACCGAGCTGCCATACGATTCGCGGCTGGCCGCCGCCGGGCTGTAGCCGCGGTTGGCTTGCGACGCCTCGCCGGTACCATTGGTTCCATGCAGCGGCTCGCCGAAGTGATTCCATCCGTGCGCCGCGGACTCGGAACTGCCTGAGCGCTGCCATCCCCCGGCGCGCGAATTCCCGGCTGCCGGTTGGTTGAAATTTCCGCGCGACATCTGCTGCATTCCGCGCTGCTGCTGATCGAAGCTGGCATGCGAGACGCTGGGCGCCTGCATGCGGTTGGCGAAGCTTTGCGATCGGGCTTGCGGGAATCTTCCGCTCGCCGCGCGATCGGAGAAACGCAAGCTGGATCGATCGGGCGACACCGGCAATACGCCGTGCACCAATCCGGCCGACTGAAGTTGTGACCGATTGAGCGCCGTGAACGATCCGCCGCGTCCGAACCCGGCTGCATTTACGCCAATGGCGCCGCCCGTAATCCGGGCATTGCGATACGAGTTGAAGACGTTCGCATTGTTGACGATGGTGGTGTGATTGCCGAAGACGCCGCCCCGGACTCCGCCGTAGAAGCCGCGACCCCACCAGGGATGGAACAATTCAAACGGCGCCAGAGCCACCCAGCCAACTCCACCGAAGCCGAATCCCACGCCGGCACCGAAGCCGCCGCCGTAGCCGAAGAATCCGACATAGGCGGGCGCCCAGAAGGGATTGCCCAGGATGGGGCCGGGATACCAGGCCCATCCGCCCGTGCCCCAGAACCAGCGGCCGTAATGATACGGCGCCCAGCCCCAGGGATCGGCGCTCACCCAGGTCCATCCATAGTAGTCTTCCCAAGTCCAACGGCCGTTTTGATAGGGAGCCCAATCCGGACCCACGCTGGGCTGCCAAACCGAACCATAGTTCGGGTCGTTCACCCACTGGCCGTTCTGATCCAAATCTTCGGCGCCGCTGATGTTGGGGCTCACGTGCTGGTAGCTTTGCGAGCTCTGGATATACCGGTCGCGCTCGTCATTCCAGCGATCGAAGGCGTCGGGAGCGGCGGGCTGCACCACTTGGAACTCGGCGTCTGAAGCTGGACCGCGCGCTTCCATGGTCTGGCCGGCCTCCAGGCGTTCCCCGCCCTTCTGGCTGTCAATTTCGGCTTCACCGGAACGGACGGTAATCTCAGACGTGCCGTCCTCACGAACCGTCACGCGATACGCGCCTGGCCGCAAGGGCCGAACCGCGACGCTCGGAGTATCCACTTCAACGAGTGTCTGGCTGGCGCGAAGGGTCCGAAAGGTCACCGTTCCGGCTGCCACTTGTATCTGGAAACTTTTCACATCCATGGCGGCGAATCGAACTTCCGAGTTCGCGCCGATGCGAATCATGTTGGAGGAATCGAACTGCACTTCCGCGCGCCCGGCGGAGCCAGTGAGCAGCCGGTCGTCCGCCATGACGGGCGCGTTCAGCGCCGCTGCCACCACGTCGCCCGAATCGCCGCGCCTTACCGATACGTCACCATTCAATATGCTGATCCGCGCCACGGCGCGTCCGGGTTCGTACTGGCCGTCGGGATCCACATTGCCGCTGGGATTAGGATTAGGATTTGGATTGGCGTTGGGATCGAATTGGGCCGTGAGCGGAGCGATGCTCGAGATCGCAACGAGCATTACGACCAGGCCGAACGATGTAAGGGCGCGTTTCATTAAGCCGCTCAGTTCGCCTCAGCTAAAGGCAATCCGGTGGCCAAGTGTTAAGTAATTGAGGATAAAAAAGTTAGGATGGAATAGCGGCGGTACGGCGCTGGTTGAAAACCACCAGGAGTGCTTGGGATGAGCCGCGTGAACCGACGGAAGGCGGGAAGGCCCGTTAATCGGGATTCGTCAGCGGTAGGCCTGAGAGCGATGGCAGACGCCGAATATGCGCATGGCGATAGCGTGGTCCTCGGCGCGCACATCGGCCTTGGCCTCGTCGAGCCACTCGATCCGATATGGTGGCATCGACTAGTCGATGTGAAAATCCTCGGACTTCAGCCCGAATTCGGCGAGCACTTCCTCCATCGGAACACCCTTGCCGCGCTGTGCAAAGCGAGTCTGCCCGTCGGGAAATCGCTGGCGGTCCTGCTCTATTACGGGCTCATCGTCGCGTGGCGCCGTAGCCAGGGCTCGCCGGACGGGATCGAGCAGCATGAACTCCAGGAATCGAACCGCCGTGGGGACCTGTGAATCCGGCAGCCGTTCGATAAGCTCATGCGCGTGATGCTTCTCCGAGACTCCGTTCATAGCCCTCCTTTAACGGTATCGGTTCACAGTCTCATTATGCATCACGACTAGGCTGTCCCGGCCTGAAGGGCATCGTCTGCGAAGCGGGTTGTTTGGTCAGGTGGAGCAGCACCATGACTCCTCCCGAGGTATCAGGGACGACGACGTCCGGCAAGGCGCGATTCAGGTGCAAGTGGCGTATCTCAGCCGCGCTCTTCGATGTGCCTCAACCGGGCATCGAGCACTTCTTGCACACGTCGAAGCTCGGCGCGCCACAGGTCGCGCATGTCGTCGAAGCGCTTGTCGATGGCCTGGACCTTCAAAGGACAGGTGGTACGCCTGGGGTTATTCTCTCAAAGGTGTGGCCTCAGCCAGCGTTCGGAAGCGCTATGATCCGAGTATGGAGCCGTTGCACATCAGCGTAAGCGACTTGGCTAAGGACGTCCGGTCGATCCTGCAAAGGGTGGAGACCGGAGCCGAGGTCATTATCGAGCGCGAGGCACAACCAGTGGCCATCCTGCGTCCGGCGGAGCCCCTGCGCCGTAAGATCTCCGAGTGTATAGCTTTGCTACCCGCCGACTCCACAGCGACTATCGATCCCGACTTCGCAAAAGACGTTGAAGCCGCAATCGCCGCCCATCAAGAGCCGCTGGAGCCGCCAAATTGGGACTGATGCTCGACTCGACAGCTGCGGTGGCCGCCGAGCGTCAGGGCAAGAAACGCCAGGCAGCTACTCGAATCCGTTGCGCTGGAAACCGACGACGACGAGATCGCCGTCTCGGTCGTTACTGTGGCCGAACTTGCCCATGGAATTGCTCGCGCCGACACAACCGAACGCCGTGACCGGAGGCAGCGCTTCCTGAGGAAATCCTGACAGGCGTTCCGGTCCAGCCAGTGACCGTCCCAATTGCGCTTCGCGCCGGACGGATCGATGGACAGAGCCAGGCCAAAGGCGTCCGCATCCCTTTGTCGGATCTGCTAATCGGCGTTAGCGCCCTTGAACTTGGCTACGGAGTAGGTACGGCCAACGTTCGCCACTTCGAATTGATACCGGGCCTGAAGGTCATACAGATCTAGTGGTCATGCGTGCGCCCGTTATTTGGTCACGTTGAGCCTTGTTGGACCTTTTCGAGCACCGCGTGCAAGTCGCGGGCGACCTCGGCCTCAGTCATTCGTAGCGTCATCTCGTCTCCGATCATAGCGGTTATTCGCCCCGACTGACTACGACAGCTCCTTGAATGGATTGAAGACCTTCAATCCGGGACGCCGGAAGTCCCGATCGTTGCCCGTGGCAATGGTCAGACCATGTCGCCGTGCCGTGGCCGCGATATAGCTGTCTTCGACGGGCATCCGCTGGCCGGCTTTGTCGAGGAGCCGCTCTTGGTCAGCCCACACGTGCGCTACCGAGACGTTGAAGCCGTGGATTCGCCCGTGCAATGCCTCCACCAGGCGCGTGAGCCACAATTGAAGAGCCTGGCGATTCCGTCCGTCCTTGGTGCGGACCCAATACGCCAATTGCGCAATGACAACCGCGCTGGTGTAGCAGCGGTCTTGTTCTTTCTCAAGCCACGCGATCACGCGCGCGTCGCCGTGCCGCTTGGCGGGCTGGCAGATGACGTCGGTGTCGAGCAGCCAGCTCATAACTTGCGCCGCCTGGGAACAGCGGTGCGGCGCGGAGGCACATCGTCCGGGCTGACCGGACAAGCTTTGAGTACGCTGAGCCAGTTCTCTTTGCCCGCCAGCCGTCGAAAAACGAGCACATCTTCCTCAGCGTCGAAGGTGGCTTCGAAATAATCCCCAGGCGCAGCCGGAGCCAGCGCGGTGGGGACGGTGAGGCGTCGCTTGGCATCCAGTGTCACGATCATGGTGGGATTATCCCACCATGGCGTCTTCGGGGTCAAGACGCCGTCGAGAGCCTCACTCTGTCGTGTTGAGGAGCACCATCACGCCGCCGGAGGTATCCGGGACGACGATGTCCGGTAAGCCAGGAGCCGATTGTTCGTGGAGATGTCCTGCCAGGATGGAACCAGGTGAGGGACCAGTGCCGATGCCGAACGGCGTTGCGTAGGTAGCGTCGCCCTCGCCTAGGTAAATCATGATCGTGTCATACCCCAATACGAGGATGTCTGGAATGCATCGCCGTTCACGTCGGCAACGCAGTTGACGCCGTTGGTGGCTTCGAAAGGCCCTGGAAGCCCTGGCTGAGACGTGAGCTTGCCCTTTCCATTCCCAAGGTAGACCCCCGCGCCGCTGCCGGACGCGCCTGCTAGAACTAGATCTAGGTTTCCATCCCCGTTTAAGTCCGCGAGAATTGGCTGCCCGGTGAGCGCGCCAAAGGTCGTCGGTACCTGCGTGAACCCGCCCTTGTGATTGTTCAGCAACACTGTGGCGTTTGCGTCCACCGGGAAAACGGCACTGGTCAGAACCAGATCCTTCCAGCCGTCGTTGTTGATGTCTCCCGCAGCAATACCGGAGAATCCGCCACTGGGCGGATTGGCCACGATATCGGTCGGAGACTGGAATGTCCCGTCGCCATTGCCCAATGCCAGAAGATTGCCCGACGTGGCGAAATCCACTTTCCCGTCATGATTGAAGTCACCGGGCGCTAAGTAGCCTCCAGACGGTGTCGGCGTGGTGCTTGCCAGAGTGAAAGTGCCGTCACCATTACCCAGGTAAGCATAGACACTTCCCTGGGCAGGCACCAGTAGATCAAGCTTTCCGTCGCCGTTCAGATCGGTGGTAACCAGGCACTCGGCGCCAGCCAGCGCGATGTTCGTTCCGGCCGTGAAAGGTGTTGCACCTTTACCTGTCCCGAGCAGAATGGAGATCCCATTGGAGTTGTTCACCGCCAGATCGGGCCTGCCGTCGCCGTTGAAGTCGCCCTTCACGGCGCACCCGGCGCCACCCGTCACGCTGGTCCAAATGCCATCCTCGAACTCTTTGTTGCTATCGTTGAGCAACACGGAAACGAAGTACTGAGCGCTGACGATAATATCAGTCAGGCCGTTGTTTCTTAGGTCGGCCAATACAATGCCGGTGGTTTCGAGGTAGTGGTCCACAGGGTAACTTACAGGCGCGCTGAAGTTGCCGCTGCCCTCCCCATAGGCCACATAGCCGTCGCCAGAAACAAGATCTGGCGTGCCATCACCGTTCACGTCGCCTATCGCCAAGGCCTGGTACGCAGCCCCGGAGAGACTGACTACCTTAGGCCCAGTGAATTCACCGGCTCCGTTGCCGAAATAAAGATAAGCACCCTCAGCTAATGAACCGTTGAGCGCAATACTCGGCGGTCCGCCCTTCGTTAGGCTACCCACCGCAATCGCCAAGGGGCGGTTGGGTCTACTAAATAGCTGAGGGGTTTGGAAAGTCCCATTGCCATTGCCGAGGAGGACCGCAAAGCCGGCTCCCTTATTGCCGGGGGCTAACCGAGTCACTGCAATATCGAGTTTGCCGTCCTGGTTGAAATCTGCAGCAGCGATATCAAACGAGCCTGAAAGAGTGGCGGCGAGTACCGCAGAATTGAAGGTGCCACCCCCGTTCCCTGCCAGGAACCAAACACCTGTGTTGCCTGTGGCCACGATGTCCAAAATACCGTCGCTGTTGAAGTCGCCGACCACTAGATAGCCGACCACAGTGTCGTTGATCGGATAGTTTACGCTCGGTTGAAACGTCCCATCGCCGTTGCCCATGGATATGACGATTCCGTTCCCATTGCTTATCGCCACATCGACATTTCCATCGCCGTTGAGATCGGAGGCGACAAAAGCCGATCCTAAGCACGCGGCTACCTTCGTGGTCGGTCCCGGACGGAAGGTGCCATCGCCATTACCGAACTGAACAGTGATCGTTTGACAGCTCAAGGCGATCAGATCGGGGATTCCATCGCCGTTGGTATCTGCTACCTGGGTAAACTGACTCCCTATCGGATAGTCGCGACGGGCGAAGAACGTGGGCATGGCGGGGGAAGTCTGAGCCCGCGCGGCGCTCGGAAGGACAATCAGCGCAATCAGGTCCAAGGCGAGAAATCCGGCTAGTTTGAGCATGGTCTTCATTCTTCGCCCTCTACTGCTTGGTTGCTGAAACGTATCACAACTTCGATGGCAGCAAAGGCCCGTAATTTTACTTAAAGTAACGTTATTACTACGTTGTCGAGCAGGAATTTTCACGAGCATGCGGACGCGTTACGCTATCATCAAAACATGGCGACGGTCCGAATCACGGAGGCTGAACTCGCCCGCGACCTGCACGCTGTGCTGGAGAAGGTTCAGCAGGGCAATGAAGTGATCGTGGAGCGGGAGGATCATCGGCCCGTGGCTGTCATAAGGTCGCCCCATCGTAGCGGACGGCCTATCGTCGACGTTCTTGCCGAAGCCAAGCAGCGAAATTCCACCGTTATGCTGGATGAGGACTTCGGCAAAGATCTCGAAGTGATCATTGCAGCTCACCAGCAGCCATGGAATCCCCCCTCCTGGGATTAGTTTTGGACTCGAGCGCTGTGATCGGCGCCGAGCGCAATCGGCAGACGGTCGCGGCATTTATCGAAGCGATTTTACTCAGGCACGGACCGGGGACCTCTGCCTGTCCCCGGTGAGCGTGGCCGAACTCGTGCATGGGGTCTACCGCGCGAAGACACCTTAGGCCAGCCAGCGCCGCCGTGAACACATCGAAGAGCTAGTCAACCTGGTTCCTGGCGCGCCACAAATGCGTCTTGTCTCGCCACGGCAAGTCGAGTAAACTATAGTTAAATTGCAGGCATCAACCACAGTCAATAGTTCCCTGCCCGAGGTGCATTCCAGCGTCCCCACGGCCCAGCCGGCCCTGTGGCGGCGGATGCTGGCGTTCGCTGGCCCGGCCTATCTAGTCAGCGTTGGCTATATGGATCCGGGCAACTGGGCCACGGATCTGGAGGGCGGCGCGCGCTTCGGCTATCAGTTGCTTTGGGTGCTCGTTCTATCGAACCTGATGGCTATTCTGCTGCAGACGCTGAGCGCGCGGCTGGGAATCGTCAGCCAACGCGACTTGGCCCAGGCTTGTAGGGAAACCTACCCGCGCGCTGTGTCTTATGCGCTGTGGGTGCTGTGCGAGATCGCGATCGCCGCCTGCGATTTGGCGGAAGTGCTGGGCGCGGCCATTGCCTTGAACCTGCTCTTCCATATTCCAGTGCTGACGGGCGTGCTGCTGACGGCGGCGGACACCCTGTTATTGCTGTGGTTCACGCGCCTCGGGATTCGAGTGATTGAAGCCTTTGTACTGTCGCTCATCGCGATGATTGCGGTGTGTTTTGCCATCGAAATCTTCTGGGCTGGAACGCCGGTTTTCTCCGATGTCGCGCGCGGGATTGTGCCGCATCTGTCGGCTCGGAATCTCTATATCGCGATCAGTATCCTGGGCGCCACCGTGATGCCGCACAACATGTACCTTCATTCGGCACTGGTACAAACACGGCGTATCGGTAAGAGCGAGCAGGAGAAACGCACCGCGTGCCGCTTCAATCTCCTCGACTCCAGCATTGCCCTCAACTTCGCCCTCCTGGTGAACGCAGCCATCTTAGTATTGGCCGCCATGGTGTTCTTTCGCCGGGGTATTATTGTCACCGAAATCCAGCAGGCCAGCCAGCTCTTAACGCCGTTGCTCGGAACTACATTTGCCAGTGTTTTCTTTGGTGTTGCGTTGCTTTGCTCAGGACAATCCTCAACTTTAACGGGCACCATGGCGGGGCAGATTGTGATGGAAGGGTTCCTCAACATCCGCATGCGTCCCTGGCTGCGCAGGCTGCTCACCCGGACGCTGGCCATCATTCCGGCCGCCTTTACAGTTTATCTGGCAGGTGAGAATGGCACCTTCAAGCTGCTGCTTTTAAGCCAGGTTATCCTGAGCATGCAATTGCCATTTGCAGTGATCCCACTCATCCATTTCACGAACGATAAACAGCGCATGGGAGCGCTGGCCAATCGCGTTTGGGTGCAGGTGCTGGCCTGGCTGACAGCGGCGCTCATCGTGGTTTTGAACGTATGGCTGGCCACGCTCTCGATCCGGGACTGGCTGAACGATGCCACGGGTTGGCGTGGTCTTCTGGAACTGGCGCTCGTGCCAATTCTTACGGGACTCGCGTTTTTGCTGCTCTGGGTGACGTTTCACCCCATTCTGCCGCGCTGGGCGCGCGAACTGGGCCGCGCTTCCATTGAACTTCCCGAAGTTGCCATCGCCGAGAACCTGCCCAGCCCCAGTTACCGGAAGATCCTGGTTCCGCTGGACCATACCAGCCGCGACCGCGACGCCATCGCTCACGCCGCCGCCATGGCCAAGCAGCAAAACGCCAAGCTCTACCTGCTGCACGTGGAAGAAGGCGTTACCAGCCAGCTCTACGGGCCGCTTTCTTCGACCGCTGAGGTGGAAGCCGGCGATCAATATCTTCAGCAGATTGTTCGGGATCTGGAGAGCCAGCAGATCCCGGTGGAGATGGTGGTGCGGCATGCCCGCACTCCCACCAAGGAGATTGTTCGCTACGCCGAAGAGCTGAAGCCGGACTTGGTGGTGATGGGAGCCCACGGGCATAAGGGCTTGAAAGACATTGTATTCGGGACTACAATTAATGCTGTCCGTCATAAATTGAAGGTGCCGCTGCTGATCGTGCGTGGGCTGAAATAGCGACCGCCCAGCCGAGCTAATATTCGGCAGGAGTTGTGTCGAAGGTATACACAGCGGGCCAGAGCGCGCCCGGAACCCTCTTGTTTTCAGCGCTCTGAATTGGACGAGCAGTTGCTTATTGGATAGCTTACTGATGACGCGCAGACTGATCATCCTGGCCGCTGCAATGGGTTGCCTGATCTCTCTTCCGGGCTCCACTCTCCAGCACCTCAGCCTGAATGAAATGGTTACGAAGTCGACCATGATCGTTCGCGGCACCGTTCAGCCGGCCACGTCGGCGGTAATGCGCGGATCGCTGATCTACACGCATTATCAATTGTCGGTAACAACTGCTTACAAGGGAGCGCCCGGCGCCTCTGTTGACGTTGCCGTTCCGGGCGGCATGCTGAATGGAATGCGGCAGATGGTGGCTGGAGCGCCGACGCTCGCGGTTGGGCAGGATTACGTCCTCTTTCTGTGGACCAGCAAGAGCGGATTGACGCAAGTGATCGGGCTGTCGCAAGGATTATTCAACGTCAGCACCAATGCGCAGGGCCAGTTGATCGTGTCACGCGGCGCGGCCACGTCTCCCATGCTGAGCTCGACCGGACAGTTCGTCCCTGACACCAATCTTCAAATGACGCTAGCGCAGTTGGTCAGCGCCATTCAAGCCGCGCTGTTCGGAGGTAGCGGGCAATGACGAAGCGTTGGGCCATTCGTCTGGCGGCCATGCTGGCCGGAAGCTTTCTCCTAGTCAACACCAGCTCGGCGTATTACTACTTCACTTACTTCGCGAGCACCACGCCGCCTTTCACTCCAATCGTCGCGCGGTTCGATCTGAACACGCTCAACAACAACACGGTTCCCTTCTTTGTTTCCGGCAGCGGACCGTCCGTGATGTACCCGGGCGATAGCCTGCCGGCCATCGTGAGCGAGATGAACGCGGCCGCCAATGTCTGGAACGGCGTGAGCACATCCAGCTTGCGGCTGGCCTATGGTGGTTTTTACAATCCGGGAACCACGGAATCGGCGCCTGGCATTCAAATTGAGTTCTCAGACGATATTCCGCCGGGTTTGCTGGCATTTACCACGTTGACGGAGGTGGGCGGCCTGACCAACGGCTCTAGCGGCACCTTCCTTCCCATTTACCTTTCGTTGCTGCACCTGCCAACGGACTTGACCACGTTCAACGGACCGAGCTACAGCGAAGAGTTTTTCGTCACCCTGGTGCATGAATTCGGCCACACCATGGGCTTGCAGCATACGTTGACGTCGAGCGTCATGTCGACACTGCCCACCAGCGCGTCGTCGAAGGCAAATCCTCTGGGCGCGGACGACATCGCGGGCATTTCCCTGCTGTATCCAGCCGGCAACTACCTGTCGACGGTGGGCAGCATCTCGGGCACCGTCAGCCTGAATGGGACGGGTTTGAACCTGGCATCGGTGGTTGCGATCTCGCCCAGCAATCCGGCCATCGCGACGCTCACCAACCCGGATGGCACTTATCAGCTCAACGGCATCCCGCCAGGGCAGGAATATTACGTTTACGTGCATCCCCTGCCGCCCCCGCAGGAAGGCGAAAGCACTCCGGATAACGTCTGGCTGCCGCTTGATTCGTCGGGGACGTATCATACGCCCGACACCGGGTTCGCGACCGCGTTTTACCCCGGCACGTTGGATTACACCCAGGCTCAGGTGATCGAAGTGACGGCCGGCGCCGCATACCCATCGGCCATCAATTTCAATGTCAACGCAGCGAGTTCATCCGGAGTGGTGGCTTCGGTGCGAACGTATGGATACAACACCAACGCCGGCAGCACCGCCAGCTACATCCAGGGAGCGCCGATCGTGTTTGGGGAAAAATCCATAATTGCCGCGGTGGGTTCCGGATTGGTAGAAACGGTGAACACTACGACGGGCGCGACGGTTCCCACTCCCGGCTTGAACGTCGGGATGCTCGGCACGGCCGCGCAGGTCAACAATCTGAGAGCTTACCCGCCACCCAACCAAGACTATATCGCGGTGGATGTATTGCCGACTTTGCCGCGAACGGGGCCTGAGCATCTGCTGTTCAGCACTCCCGGAAATCTGTACGTGCTTCCGTCGGGATTTTCGGTAGTGGACGCGCCTCCACCTCTGATCAGCGCACTGGGCCCGGCGGCGAGCGGGAACGGGAATGTGGCGATTTCGGGTGAACAATTCACTCCCAGCACGCAAGTCCTTTTCGACGGTGTGCCGGCCACCATCCAGGCGCAGTTCAGCACCATATTGATTGTGACGCCGCCACCTGCGCCAGCCGGCTACACGGCCGCAGTGGCAGCCTTCAATACCGACGGGCAAAGTTCACTGCTTCTGAATCCGACCGCTCCCACTTACACCTATACCCCTGGCGCGGCGCCTTCTGTGGCGGCCAACCCGAGCTTGATCGTGACGCCGAACGTGATTCCGGCCGGCAGCGCATTGACGCTGGACGTGAAAGGCATCAACACGGATTTCACGTCAGGCGTAACGACGGTGGGATTTGGAACCAGCGATGTGGTGGTGAACCAAGTGAATGTGATCAGCGCTACTCACCTGACAGTGAATGTGACGCCGAACGTGAGCATCAGCTCGGCGAACATCACGGTGACCACGGGCTTGGAAGTTGTTTCCGAAGCCGTGGGTTCCCAGATCATCGCTGCCGATCCTCTACAGCAGACCCAATAGCTATTGGGCGTTGGCGCTACTTGCTCTTGCTCAATTTGCGGAAGTAATCGGCCACGGCATCGGAGTAGCCTGGCGCCACAGTCTCCGAGCCCGCGCTGCGCACCTGATCGGAGTTTTTCTCCTCCAGCTTGCGGCGCAGATCCAGTTCCAGACGTTCCATCTCCGGGATCACTTCGTGGTTCAGCCGATTGGACAGCTCGGCATCGTTGCTGACGAAGCCCGGATTCAAAGCGCGCGACAAATTGGAGTAGTCGCCGGCGACGTCCGGGTTCTGACGGACGAAGTCGCGAATCTGGTTCAGATCGCGCAACGATTCCCGATAAGCCTGTTCCATGGGCACCGGTCCCTCGGCCGCGGAGCCATTGCCCGGCGTAACCGGTCCACCGCCGCCAAAGGGCGCATAACCGGAATTTGGACCGGTTTGGCCGCCGTTGCCGTTCTGTGCCGATTGGCCCTGGCCGTTTTGGCCACCTTGTCCGGATTGGCCCTGCTGTCCCTGCTGTCCCTGTTGGCCACTTTGTCCTGGCTGGCCGCTCTGACCCGGTTGTTGCCCGCTCTGTCCTTGCTGACCCTGACCCTGCTGCGACTCGCCAGGTTGCTGCGAATTGCCGTCCTGCCCGCCACGCTGCAACTGATTCGATTGCCGGCCTTGCCCGGGTTGATTGCCTTTGCCCTGCTGGCTTTGAGCGAGCTGCTGCATCCGGCTGCGCATGGCTTCCAGATTGGCCAGGGCTTTTTCAAGATCGCTATTATCGCCGCCTGGGCCTTGGCCCGGTTTACCTTGCTGCTGGTTGGCGGCCTGCGCCTGCTGCAGCTGATCGCGCAGATTGTTCAGCCCCATGTTGACGTTGTTCTCACGCACCCAG
Organism: Bryobacterales bacterium; assembly: GCA_963781905.1. Classification (GTDB taxonomy): domain Bacteria; phylum Acidobacteriota; class Terriglobia; order Bryobacterales; family Bryobacteraceae; genus Palsa-89. Next base: position 216,198 of record CAWAHZ010000010.1, on the reverse strand, counting down.
GCCGTGGATCCGTAGCCTTGCCGGATGTACTGGGCGTTCTGCCGCATGTGCATCTCGAGCTCATTCTGCTGCGCCTCGCCGAGGGCGTCGCGCAATTTATTTCCCACCGGATTCTGCGCGCCCGCCATGCTGCGCGCGGCGTCCTGCATGCCCTGTTCGAGCTTCTTGAGCTTGTCGGCCATTTCGTTCTTCTCAGCGGAAAGTTTCTCGGCTTCCTGCTGATTCTGGAGACCCTGGCCGCCGAAGCGTGGATTTTCGTTGGGGGACGAACCCACCATTTTCTTCAAACGATTTTGTGCGTCGGCTTCCTGTTGCGCGAGCTGGCCGGCTTGCTGCGCAAGGTCGTCCAGTTGCTGCGCCGAGTTCTGATGCTGCATCCCGTTCAGGATGTCGCGAGCTTCCTGCAAACGATCAGCTGCGCGCCGCTGCCCCGCGGCAGTCTGCTCGGGACTGCTGTTTTGCTGGCTCTCGGCGCTCTGCATGTCCTCGGTGGCTTTCTTCAAACGATCGAGAGCTTGTTGCAATTGCGGCGAAGCGACGGAGCCAACGCGGCCGGCGCTGCCCGATTGTCCGGATTGCTGGCCGGCCTGTTGTCCCTGCTTTCCTTGTTGACCGGCTTGGCCTTGCTGACCCGATTGGCCCTGCTGTCCCTGCTGGCCTTGCTGCCCCTGTTGCCCTGGCTGTTGCTGCGAAGAGTCGCCACGCTGCAATTGCTCCATCTGCTTTTGGAGCTGTTCGGCCTCGCGCCGCAACATTTCCTGCTCCCAGCGTTGCTGGAACGATTGCTGCTGATCCTTCTTTGCGGCTAGCTCCTGCTGACGGCGCGCCAATTCGGCGAGTTTCTGCAAAGCCTTGTCGATCTCTTGCTGGCGGCTGTCGGAACCGGCCTGCTGTCCGGTTTCATACTGGTTCTTCTCGCGGTCCAGTTCCAGGTCAGCCAGATTTTCGAGATCGCGTCCCGCGCCGCCCGCTCCACCACCACCGCCTTGCGTTCCAAATGCCACCTGGATGTCGCGGAAAGTAGCTTCGGCGCGCTGCGCCCCTTGCAGAGCCTTCTGCTCGGCAGGCATGGCGTCGTTCCACTTTTGGGTGCGGATCTTCTGCGCCGAATCGAGCATGCTGGTGGACGCCTCGGTCATTTCCTTGGCGTAGGTCTGAAATTGCGGATTGGCGTCGGAGAGTTCGCGCGCCTTCATGCGATCGGCCAGCGATTTGGCCTGCGCGGCCAGTTTGTCCTCCTGCGCGGCCAGGAACTTGGCATCGTCGGCCGCAACCGACGGGTCCTTCGAACCATTCTTGTACTCGTTCCAAGTGGCCGCGATGATATCCTTCTGCCGGGTCGAGATCTGCTGATCGTCGCCGCCGCCGCCCATCCCGCCGCCACCGCCGCCGGCCTGGGCCTGCGAATAATTGCGTTCGAAGGGCTCGGCCTGGATAAAGTAAATGTCCGTCTTGGTGGTGTTGCGCGCATCCTTGGCCTCGGCGTAAATGCTGACCAGATCGCCGGGGGCCAGCTTGTAATCCTCGAGCGCCAGAACATATTTCCCGTTGGCTGTTTTGACGCCTTTTTGCGGCAGCAACTGCACGGTCTTTTCCGCTCCGCCGTTCACTGAATAATGGAGCGCCACCTCGTTCAGCCCGAAGTCGTCATCGGCATTCACAGTGACGGTTACTTCTTCGATCGGATTGACTTTTGCGTCGCGGCCAGGACGGTCGATCTTGACCGTAGGCGCATTATCCTTGCGCGCTTCGATGAAGAAATCTTCGGTCAGACGGACGTTCTCTCCCCGGTCGATAGCGGCGACGTGATAGAGGCCGTCTTTCTCCAGCTTTACCGTAGCGGTCTGCCAGTTGCCTTGGCCGGTCTTCAGTTCGATCTGCTTGTCCTCGCCCAGCACGAGGATGCCCTTGGTGAGCGGACGATCGGTGAGAATGGCGACCTCGGCTTCGGTGCCCTCCACGGCGCGCAAATCGCCGCCGGGATCCTCCACCGAGTCCTTCATTCCGGTCCAGGAGGGGTAATGATAGGTGACGCGAATCTTCTTCACGCTGGGTAGATCCACTACGCGCAGGTTGTAATGCTTCGATTCCACCGCGCCCGCCGCGACGTAATACTCGACGTTGTCGGCCAGGCTGCTGAACAGGAACTCATAGGTGGATGCGCCAGGCGACGGCTGCATGTCCACCTGCTCCCATTTCGAAGTGCCGCGATATTGCGCGAACAGCCGCACCTTGGGCGAATCGAATCCGAGCAGCTGCGCGGTAACCAATTGATCGGCTTTGCGGCGGACGGTGCGGTCGCCAGGCGTGACCGCGATGTCATAGAAGGCATGCGTGCCAGACTTTGGCGCACCGGCCCAGAGCAAAGAAGTTCCATAGCCTAGGTAGCCGGGACCGGCGTTAATCAGCCAGATCAGCACGGCCACAGCCAGAGCTGCCGACGCGAGGAAACCGAAGATAGGGCCGCTCGAGGCTAAGCGCTCGGGCTCACTGGTTTCGGCGACACGCATGGTGTCGGCGGCGAGCAATTGCAGGAACGGGTCGGACGCGTTGGGCTTCTCAGCCAGAGTGAGCAAGCGCTCTTGAAAGTCAGGAAATTTTTGTTCGGCTTGCCGCGCCGCATTGCGCCGGTTTAGATTCAACAGCGGGATCACCAGGCCGAAGGCGATGGCTGTGGCGACTGACAGAAACAGAAGAATGCGCGCCGTTAACAGGCTGGCCGAAGAGAAGGCGTAACGATTGATGATCCAGACGAGAAGAACCGTGATCACCAGGGCCGAAATGGTGACGAGCGAAGTTCCCTTCGACACCGCCAGGAAACGCAAGCGCTTTTCCAGCCGCTGAAGGTAACTATTCAGTTGGTCGATAGCGTTCAAGCGACCTCCTTCTCTACCGAAAGATATCGGCTCGCAAATACTGATTCAATTATCGCGATTATGAGGACCAGTAGCAAAGCGTAACGCCACAGGCTCCACGGCCGGGGTTGGGTGTCGGCAGCCGATCCGTCGCCCGACGGCGTGTCCGGGCCGAGGCCGGTGTTCTGCCACAGGGCCAGCGTCTCCTGCGGGATGGGTGTCAAGTCGGACTCGCGGCGGTCGGCATGCACGGCCACCAGCTCTTCACGGCCGTTGGCGCGGTGAATATCGTAGAAGCCTTCGCGCGTCACCTGGAAGGTCTGGGTAGTGCTGGCATCCTTGAGCGACAAGGGATGAGAGCCGTCAGGCTCGGTCACATCAATAGCCGCGCCGCGCTCTTGGGCAGAGCGCAATTCGATGTAGGAATCCACGGCAACATTAGTCGAACGATCCTGCTGGCCGCCCAGATAGCGAGCCGTCTCTTCGACGAACGGAACGAATGAGGCGTGCAGCGGCATGTCGTTGCCGACATTGTCGAAGGTGGAGGTGAAAACCACGACGCGGCCTTCCCCGACCTGCTTCTCGAGCAGCAGCGGCGCCTGATTGGTGAGACGCGCAATGACGTGCGACTGGCCGGGGTCCACCTTGATCTCCTGATAAAACTTGACGCCATCCAGTTTGTTAGCGCGGCGCAGCGTAGGATGCTCGGCGTCGGCCGCCGCAACGGTTTCGAAGCGCGAATCGCCCCGCGACGCGTAGGCCGATCCCTGGATGGTCTCGTTCGAAACTGGAACGCGCGCGAGCGCAGCCGAAAGCGGCCCGAGGGCCACCAACAACGATCCGCCACCAGCGACGTAAGCGCGCAAGCTGGTTTCGAGGCCGGGCGGCATCATGCCAACGTCCGACAGGACGACGAAGGCGTACTTGGAAAGCGATTGATTTCCGGCTTGCTCCACGGCCAGGGGTTCGAGCGTGAAGCCGGCCTCTGAAACCGATTCAAGCGCCGAGCGGTAGTACAGCTCATCGAGAGTCTGTCCGGTGGGATGCAGAAAGAGGACCGGATGCGGATCGGTTCGTTCGATGGCGAAATCAAACCGATCGTCTTCGTGGAGAGCATCGCCGGGCTCGATGCGAATCTCGCCTTTATGAAAACCGTGCGGCGAATCGAGGGAAAGGAACTCGACGGACGCGCGGCCGTTGGAGGGAACGTCCACCATCTTGCTGTCGAGAGTTTTGCCATCGAGCGACAGCGATACCGTGCGCTTGGTCTGCGGGGTGTTGGAGCCTGCCACCACGGCCTGTATGCGCACTTTCTTGGGATCGTAGATCTTGGCGGGCGCCGTCACGCTCTCGAGCATCCAGTTGGGCTCTTTGGAATCGGCGACGGAATGGAAGACCAGTTTGGTGTCGGTGCCCAGGCGCAGGTCCGCGAAGGCGGGCGGCATGGACGACTTCTGCAGGTCGCTCGAAAAATGTACTTCAAGAGGAATGCGTGACGTCTGGGAGATGGTTCTGAGGGCGCGCGCCAGTTCGCCATAGGAGCTCTGCTCGTCGGAAGGTTGAATGCCTTGAATGGCGGCCTTGAGCTGATCGGCTTCCTCCACCGGCTGGGTCAGGAAATGCACGCGCGATCCGACGGCCAGCACTTGCCCGCGCTCGCCCGGATTCAAATTCGAGACGGCATTCAGGGCGGCCTGTTTGGCGCGCGCCAGATGATCGTCATACCGCATGCTGAACGAATTGTCGACTGCGATGACCAGCATTTTTCTTCCGCCCGCCGCGCCCCCCGAGCGGCTCACGAAAGGATTGGCGAAGGCCAGCGCGATCAACAGAAGGAGCGCGACGCGCAGAGAGAGCAGCAGCAGATAACGCAGACGGCGATGCTTGATGGAACTTTGCGTGCGCCGTTCGAAGAACATCAGCGAGCTGAAAGGATGCGGCGTGCTGCGATATTGGCGCAGCAAGTGAATCCAGAATGGCAGACCGATGGCGACGGCGCCGGCCAGGAACCAGGGAGCGAAAAAGCCCACGCTTACATCCTCCCCTTGCGGATCAAGAAATATTCGCGCAGCGCGTCATCGAGCGGCCGGTCGGTGGGCAAAAGCTGGTAATCGATGCCGGCCGCGTTGGCTTTGGTTTTGAGCGCGGCAATATGCGCGTCGATCTTGGCGCCATATTCTTCCTTGGCGTATTCGGGCGAAACCTCGATGGCGTCTTCGGTTTCCATGTCCACCAGCAGCGACGGCTCTTTCAGCTTGGGCCGGATCTCCTGTGGATCTAGGACGTGAAACAGGATCAAATCGTTGCCGCGATAGCGCAGTGGCTCCACGGTCTTGATGACGACCTCGGGCTGCTCGTAGAAATCCGAGATGACGACCACGATGCCGCGCCGACGCAGGAACTGCTGAAAATGTATGAAGGGTTTAGCGAAATTGGTATGCGTGCCGGTGTGCGCATGTTCGATGGCATGCGCCACGCGCATGAACTGGCCCTGGCGCGTGGAGGGCTGGACGTAACTGCGCACGTCGTCGTCGAAGATGATCACGCCGGCGGCGTCGCGCTGAAGATTCGAGAGATAAGCCAATGAGACAGCCAGATAACGGCCGTAGTCCAGTTTGTTGATGCCGTGCGAGCTGTATCCCATGGACGCGCTGGTATCGATCATCAACGTAAGCTGGGAGTTGGTTTCACCGCGGTAGCGCTTCAAGAACATGCGCTCGGTGCGCGCGAAGACGTTCCAATCCACGTGGCGCAGGTCGTCACCGGGCGAGTAGGCGCGATACTCGGCGAATTCCTGGCTGAAACCGAAGTCGGGTGAGCGATGCAGCCCCGCGACAAAACCATCCACTACTGTTTTGGCAACCAGGTCCAGGTGGGAGATGCCGGCCAGGAGCGCCGGATCGATGAAACGGGTTGGGCTGCGTGGTTGCATGAATTATCTATCTAAAAGCGTTCACACGAGTGTGGCGCTAAAGCGGGGACGCGGCACGCAAGAGTGCGTGCGCCACACTCTGCTGCGTGCGCCACACTTCTTCTACTTCGGTTCGGGCTTCCACTCGAGCAGACGTTTCAGGATGGCGTCCGAATCCAGGCGCTCGGATTCGGCGTGGAAGTTCAGCAAGATGCGATGGCGCAGGATCGGAGCGGCCAGCGCGCGGACATCCTCATAAGCCACGTGATAGCGGCCGCGCAGCAGGGCGCGGGCCTTGGACGCGAGTACCACGAATTGCGCCGCGCGCACGCTGGCGCCGAAATTCACGTAGTTCTTGACGAAATCCGGGGCGCTTACGTCGTTGGGACGCGTGGCGCGCACCAGTTCCACCGCGTAACGCGCGACGGTCTCGCTGATCGGGACCATGCGGACCAACTGCTGAAATGCCAGGATCTCAGTAGCGTTGGTCACCGTGTCGGCTTCGGCGCGCGTGGTTGTAGTGGTGAGGTCAACCACCTTCACCTCATCTTCGGCGGACAGATAATCGAGCACCGTATTGAACAGAAAGCGATCAAGCTGCGCTTCGGGCAGCGGATAGGTGCCTTCCAGCTCAATGGGATTCTGGGTGGCGAGCACGAAAAAAGGCGCTTCGATCTTGTATTGATGCCCGCGCACGGTACAAGACAGCTCCTGCATGGCTTCGAGCAGAGCCGACTGCGTCTTGGGCGGCGTGCGGTTGATTTCGTCGGCCAGCAGGATGTTGGAGAAAATAGGCCCGGCCACGAAGGTCCAAGTGCGGCGTCCGGTGGTGGGGTCTTCTTCAATGATGTCCGTGCCGGTAATGTCGGAGGGCATCAGATCGGGCGTGAACTGGATGCGTTTGAAGACCAGGCCGAGAGTCTGCGCGAGCGTGCGCACCAGCAACGTCTTGGCCGTTCCCGGGAGACCGGTGATCAAGCAGTGGCCGCCCACAAACAAAGAGATCATCACCTGTTCGATGACCTCGTCCTGTCCGACAATCACCTTGCGAACTTCGCGCACGATGCTGCGTTGGACTTCCTGGAACCGGTCGATTCGCGCCTTTAACTCCGCCGAATCGTTGATCGCTAAAGTTGTGGTGGACATGTTTGATTATTTCGCAATCTCTAAAAGTAGTTTTTGAGCCGGCTTAAATCCGGGCGCGGCCTCCAGAGCCAGCAGCACCTCGTCGCGCGCCTGATCCAGCCGGTTGGCTTTGCGCAAAGCCTCGGCCAGCTGGTAATGCGACGCAGCCTGATCCAGCGGTTTCAAGGCGATCAACGCCTGATACTCGCGAATCGCGCCGGGCACGTTGTTTTGTGCAAGCCATAAATCGCCCAATCGTTTGTGCAGATCCTGATCCTCAGGATAAATGTAGTTTAGACGATCGAGCGCGGCGGCGGCTTTCTTGGGCTGGCCGGCTTCCTCTTCGAGCGTGGCCAGGCGTTCCACCAGTTTGGGATCTCGTCCGCCGACGTCATTGTATTTCTCGAGCTGCTTGCGGGCGTTTTCCTTGTCGCCTTTCGCGGTGTAAGCGTCGGCCAGCAGCTCATAGACGCTGCCCACTTCGACGTAATCGGGATACCAGTCGCGGATGGTGTTGCCGAGTTGAATCACCGCGCCGTAATCCTTGGAGCGTTCGTCGGCCACCATCATCTTGAGCTTTTCGCGCCACTCATCGAAATGATCGGTGGTCACTTTGTTCTGCGCATCCAGCCATGCCAGGAACTGCTTGTCGAACTCGGTGCTGGAGATGCCCAGATCCTTTTGAATTACGTCGGGCGTGGATTCGAGCCTGGCGAAGGACTGAATCATGTCCAGCAGCTTCGAGTAGCCCCACTTCTCCGCGATGTAGCTGCAGATCTTGCCGCCCTCGAAGTAAGACACAATCACTTGCTGGGGATAGCTGGGCCGGATGAAGCCGCGATCCAGCTCAGCCACCGGCAGCAGTTGCTTATGCTGGATGGCGTGGATGGCGTCGGGGTCCAGGCGGTCGCCCCAATCGGGCGCAGCGGCGGTCTCTTCATAGACCGCGAGACCTTCGGTGAACCAGCGTGGGACCCGGCTGCCGGTGGCTTCGAGCACGAAGACGTGGCTCATCTCGTGGCGCAAGGTGCTGGCCCAATGAAAACTTCCCGGTGGACGTCCCGAGGGGCTGTCCATGGCGATTACACGATTGAAGGTGACGCCCAAAGCGCCCAGGCCCGGCATGCCCGCCGTGCGTACGGCAAAATCCTCGTGGTCCGGATAAACTTCCACTTGCACCGGACCCTTTAACGTCATGTGATACTTTTCGCTGTAATCGGCGATGTCGCGCTTCAGCTCTGCTTCCACATAAGGCCGCAGCAACTCGGCTTCCTTCTTATGCAAGCGAAGGATGGTGGTGGGGGTCTTAAAGGTGACGAAATCCTTGTAGCTGTCGAGCAGACGCAGCGAATTCTTCACCTCGAGGCTGGCGTACTTGGCGTAGAAGCATTGTTCCAGTTGCTGGCGGGCTTCCATGTCGTTGCCCAACTGCATCAGGCTGATACCCAACTGCGCGCGCGCTTCCCATAGCCGCGGATTCAATTCGAGCGCCTTGCGGTATACCTGGATCTCTTCGTCGTACCGGCGATTGATGAAGAAAAAATGCCCGGCCATGGAATACGCTTCGCCGTAGGCCGGATTGATTTTGAGAATGCGATCGATCCACGGGGAATCTTTCTTGTCGTGCAGATAGTCGAGGGCGAGATGAATCGACATGGCATCCAGCGCTTCCGACGAAATCCCGAGCGCCAGGTCGGCTTGCTTGGCGGCCGTCTCCTCGTCGTTGTCTTCGAGAGCCAGGTAGGCCAGTTGTTCGTGGGCCTGGTAAAGCTTTGGATCGAGATCGGCGGCCTTTTGCGCGGCCTTCACGGCGCCTTGGCTGAATCCTTCCGTCTCTACTTGCGCGAGGCCCAGATAAGCTTGCGCGTTCTTGTCGTCGATCTTGAGGGCCTCTTCGTACAAGTTGTGCGCTTCGTCGGGGTTGAAGCGTTCGAAAAACAGGTGGCCCCAGCGGACGCGATAATCGGCGTTCTTGGGAAACTGTTTGATCAGATCGCGAAACTGGTTGTTCGCGTCGTCATAGCGTTCGACGCCCCAGAATCCCTCTGCGCGGAGATAGGGATTAGAGCTGGTGGCGAGCTTGGCATAACAGGTCTGCGCTTCATCGAGCTTGCCATGATGACGAAGGCCGCGACAGTCGTCGAGCGTCTGCGCCCCGAGCGGAAGAACGAGCAAGAGGAATGTGGCGCACGCACTCGTGCGTGCCGTGTTCGCACTCATGCGAACACTTCTTTCGGTTCCGGAACCATGCGTCGCCAAGAGTGGCGACGCGGCACGCACGAGTGCGTGCGCCACAAAGGCGACTGGCTGGGGACACAAGCCGATTGGCTGAGGACACAAGCCAACTGGCTGGGGGCACAATGGGGCATGCGTGCTCATTTGTCCAGCTCCGCTTGCGTCTTGGCCAATTGGATTAGCAGATCCTGAAGCTGCTTGCGGTACTCGTCGGCCGGCATCGCCGCTTTTTCGTACTTCAGCTTGTCGATCTGCTCTTCCAGTAGATCGCGCTTTTCGAGCAGCGCCTTCTTTTCGGGCGTGCTGGCCGCCGTTTGCGCCGCGCCGATGCGCAACAACGGGAATTGCGCCGCTTTCAGGCCTTCGCCGTTCTCGGGCGATGGCTTGCGCTCGCCGTCGCCTTGCCCGGTATCTTCGAGAATGGGATGCTCGGTAGCCAGGCGTTTCTGCGTGTCGTAAAACTGCGCGGTCTTGGTTTCGGCAAAAATGAAGGCTTCGAGCGCCGATACGGTTTCGTTCTTGTCGGTGTCGGCCGAAGGATCGCGCAGCGCCTCCACCCAGAAACGCGCGAAGACAGTGGCGTTCTTTTCGTTGCCGGACTTGGTGGCTGTAATCACCACCCGGTTGGCTTTTTCGAGCGCGGCGCGCGATCCGCCGCTGGCGCTGGTGGTGTTCACCACTAGCTGACGGGTGCATCCAATGCGGTCCAGCAGGGCGGCCAGCTCAACGCCCGAAAGGTCGGGACCGGGAAGGTTGATCTTGTAGTCGTAACCGTCGAAGCTGCCGTGGCCGATCAGAATCAGCACAAACACGTCGTTCGGTTTGGCGTCGCGCGCCACTTGCGCGAGCGCGTTCTGCACGTTGGTTTTGGTGGCCTGCGGACCGTACAGCGTGGTTACTTTTGCGTCGCCATTGGAGGCATGCAGCAGCTTGTCGATCTCCTGGGCCTGCGAAGCGAAGCGTTGTTCGTAGTCGGTTTCTCCGCCCAGCCCGGCCACCGTGACGTAGAACGTTGCGGCGTGTAACGAGCCAACCGCCAATAAGCCAAGGGCCAACAGCGGCATCCTCATACTACACCCCACCTTCTGCGCAGCACCCACTCGCTGCAGCACAGCAGCAAGACGAGGAAGAAGACGATGGGCATATCCCATAGATCCTTCGTTTCGCGAATCGTAATGCCGGCGTCGGAATAAGAAATATCTTCGCCCAGCCGGCTCACTTCGTTCGGATGATAGTACTTGCCACCGGTCTGCGAAGACAGTTTTTCAAGCAGATCGCGGTTTTGTTCCAGGTGGAAATTCTCGGCCACTCCGTCTTCTCGCCGGAACGTGATCACATCCCGGCCCAATTCCGCCTGGCCGCGCGTGGCGGTAACTTCGGCCACGTAGGAGCCGGCTTTCCCCGCATCCCAGTCGGCTGAGTAGACGCCCTGTTCCAGCGAATCAGGATGCAGGTCGACGCTCTGCGCGTTGCCATCCGGGCCGACGATGCGCGCCTGGACGGTCGCATCGCTGGTGGGTAAATACGTGGTGTCGCGAACTTCAGCGCGCAAATGCACGCGGCCATCGTCGTAGAGCACCGAGCGCGGGATGGAGGTGACCACGCGATTGGGGGTGTCGCTCACCAGCCAGCGCATCAATTGCCGCCAAAATACTTCGTGACTGGTGTCTTCCACCGGCTGCAGCATCTGCCAGCGCCAATCGCCACCGGTGGCGAATACGGCGGTGCGTCCGCGGCCGTACTTTTGGGTGATCAGGAGAGGAAGCTCGATCCCCGACGCCTTCATGTTGACCAGCACCAGAGCACCGGGCTTGGGCTTTCCCGCTTCTTGAAAGTCCATCAAGTACGGCAGCTTCTTCCAGCGCTCGACGTTGGCGTCGGGATTATCTTCGATGCGCGTGATCAGGCTGTCGCGGCCGGCAGCCGTGAGTTCGGGTGTTGCCGGATCGCGATGGAAGGTGTTCTTATGGTCCGGCAAACGCACCGGCAGCAGGTCCGAAAACGGAGGCTTCTCGTAACCGCCATCGGCCAGCGACGCGCGGCCGCCCAGGAATAGCAGACCGCCGCCGCGCCGGTCGACGAACTGCTGGATCAGGTCCTGCTGGGCGGTGGTGAAATAGTTGGCCTCGATGGTGCCCAGAATCAAGCCTTGAAAAGCGAACAGGTCGTCCACCTTGGTGGGAAATCCAGACTTCAACTCAGGGTGCGCAGGCGCTTGGGTGTAATTTTTGTTCTGCGTGGTTCGAACGATGGTGCTGAGCTCGATATTCTTGTCGTCTTCCACAGCTCGCCGGATGAACTTGAAGTCCCAGCGCGGCTCGCCTTCCATGTAGAGGACGCGAGGCGTCGCGTTGTCCACATAGAGGACTCTGGTCAATGCGTTGTTGAGCTTGTTCTCTTCTTCGGGCAGCGGGTCGATCGAGAATTGCAGGTTCTTCACTCCGGCGTTTCCGGCGGTGAACAGAACCGTCTCGGTTTGAGCGGCGCCATCCCCCTTCAAGACGATGTCGCGAGAGGCCAAAACCTTTCCCGCATCGCGGACCACCAGACGAGCCTTGTCACCTTTCAAGCCCCATTGATGGAACGTGACCTGCGCTTCCAGCCGCGATTTTGCGAGCGAGCGCGCCGCCAACTGCACGTCGGTGATCTCGATGTCGTGCTGCATGCGCTCTCGCCCGAAGCCGACGGTGTGGATGGGAATGCGCTGCCGCTTGATGTCGGAGATGGTGTCGAGATCGATGCCGCCGCTGTTGTCGGCGCCGTCGCTCAACAGAACTACTGCGCCGATGGGCAGCGTGGCCGAATCCGCCAGCACTTCCTTCAAGCCGTCGCCGATGTGCGTGGCGGGCGCCGAGGCGTTCAATTTGTCCGCGCTCTCGATGCGCTCCAGATGATCGCCCAGCCGATAAAGCCTGACTTGAAATTTGCTCTTCAAACTATTGAGCAGGCCGCCGTTGAGAGTCGCCAGGACCTGATCTTTTCGGGAGCGGCCGTCTTCCTGAGTGGACATGCTTTTGCTGTCGTCGATCACAACGGCCACGATATTCTGCTGCGGACGCAGAGTGGCGATGCTTAACGCGGGCTGCCATAACAAGAACAGCAACAGACAGACCAGCAGGCTTTGGAGAATCCAAACTACGGCAGTGCGCGGGCCGCGCATGGTGGGCGCAATCACCCGGCGTCGTCGCCAGATCACCCAACCGAGAGCGAGCGCGGAGACCGCCAGCAGGCCGATGAGCAACCAGAGAGGCCACTCGCCGAGGAGCACGAAGCTGCCTTTGGCGAAGACAGTGGGCGGATATTTAAAGAGAAACTCAAACATCGGACCGGGGCGCTACGGATTCCAGCCTCAGCATATCATGCTACTTACGTTAGGTGTCCCGGCGTGGAAGAATGGTTACGAAAAAGAATTCAGAAGTCAGAATTCAGAAGTCAGAATGCCGGGCGGGCATCCGTCGGCCGGTGCTGGATTCTGCCCTCTGGATTCTGAATTCTGGCTTCGGAATTCTCTCCGTCTGGCCCCCCTCCAGCACCATTCGATCAGAAATCCATGCCAATGTTGCATGAGTATGATTCAATGGAGTTAAGACCTTCCATGGGCAATTGGGGTTTTAAATTTCGCCGGGACCTTCGGGCGCTGAATCGCCGTGCGCGAGAATGGCGCATGATTCTGCGCGGAGTTGCGTCAACCGACCATCCCGTAATGGCGCACATCATTCCCATTCGACGCTGCAATTTGTCGTGCACGTACTGCAATGAGTACGACGATTTCTCGAAGCCGGTGCCGGTGGAGACCATGACCGAGCGGCTGGATCAACTGGCCGACCTGGGCACGACCATTGTGACTTTCAGCGGCGGCGAGCCGTTGCTGCATCCGGATCTGGACCGCCTGATCGCGCACGTGCGCAGCCGGGGCATGATCGCCGGGATGATCACCAATGGCTATCTGCTGACGCCGCAGCGTGTCAATCAATTGAACGACGCCGGGCTGGATCATATGCAGATCAGCATCGACAATGCGATGCCGGATGAGGTGTCGAAGAAGAGCCTGAAGGTGCTCGACAAGAAGCTGCAGATTCTTTCCGAGTACGCGCTGTTTCACGTAAACATTAACTCGGTACTGGGCGGCGGCATCCACAATCCCGAAGACGCGCTGGTGGTGGGAAAGCGCGCGCTGGAGTTGGGCTTCACCTCGACGGTGGGGATCATTCACGATGGAGACGGCCAGCTGCGGCCCATCGGCGAGCGCGAGCGCAAGGTATTTCTCGCAATGAAGAATTTCGAGAAGAAAAATTTCTCGCAGATCAATTACTATCAGGACGACATCGCGAACGGCCGGCCCAGCCATTGGCGCTGCCGCGCGGGATCTCGGTATCTCTATATCTGCGAAGACGGCCTGGTGCATTACTGCTCGCAGCAGCGCGGCTATCCGGCCAAGCCGCTGGCTGAATATAGCGTTGACGACATCCGCCGCGAATACATAACCGAAAAAAGCTGCGCCCCGATGTGCACCATTTCGTGCGTGCGGCAGATATCGTATTTCGATTTCTGGCGCGATCCACAGACCATTGCGAGCACCGCACCGGAGCACGAGTCTCTGGTCCAGATCCAATCCAGCGGCAACTGAGTGAGACTGTAGCGCACGCACTCCCTACGAGTGCGTGCGCCACGTCGAATACCTAACTGAGTGCCTGGTCCAGGTCCGCGATGATGTCGTCCACCGCTTCGATTCCGGCGCAGAATCGCACCAGGCCGTCCGAGATTCCCATGCGCTGGCGCTGCTTGGGCGCGATGTCACGATGCGAAGCGATGGCCGGATAGAGCATCAAGCTGTGAACGTCGGCGAGCGAGGTGCCGCATACGATCAGCTTCAATTTGTCCATGAAGCGGAACACGTCTGGCTTGGCCGCGTCCTTAATCTCAAACGGGACCAGCGCGCCATACAGCCCCTCCGGCAGCAGGCGGCGAATCACGGCGGCGTCGGGATGATTGGGATCGGCAAGATAATGGACGCGCGCGACCCGCGGATGGGACCCGAGCCAGGTGGCGATGCGGCAGGCGTTTGCGCACTGGCGCTCCACGCGGACCGCCAGGGTCTTGATGCCGCGCATGGTGAGAAAACTCTCGAACGGCGAGAGCACCGGGCCCAGGGTGCGCGACAACGTCCGTACCACGTTGGCATGCGCTTCATCGGTGATCACCACGCCGCCCAGCACATCGCCATGCCCAGCCAGGAACTTGGTCAAGCTCTCCACCACCAGATTCGCGCCATGCTCCATGGGCCGCACGAGCAGCGGCGACGCGAAGGTATTGTCCACCAGCAGCGCCGCTCCGGCTGCGCGCGCCAGTTCCGCGATCCGATCGAGATCGCCCACGCGCAGCAGCGGGTTCGAAATGGTCTCCATGACGATGCAGCCCGGTTTTGTTTCGGCAATCTTTTGCTCGAGCGCCGCCAGGTCGCATATATCGACGAAGTTGACCGCGACGCCGAGCGGTTCGAGCACCTGGGTCAGAAGGGTAGTGGTGGCTCCGTACAACGCATTCGCCGCCAGCACCGACTTGCGCCGGTCCGTCAGCGCGGCGAGCAATGCCACGTGAATGGCCATCATGCCCGACGACATTACCTGCGAGCTCGCGCCACTTTCGAGTTCGGTGAGCAATTCCTCCAGGCCGGTGCGGGTTGGGTTGTCGTATCGGCCGTAGCAGAATCCCGGCTCTTCACGGCCCAGCACGCGGTCGAGCTTCGCGGTGTCTTCGTAGAGGTACGTGGTTGCGGTGTAGATGGGCGTGGAGGATGGAACAAACGCCCCCGGTGCGTCGGGATTCTTCTTCCGGTCGCCGGCGTGTACGGCTTTGGTTTCGATATTCATGGCTACTTTACTTCCTCGTCACTTCCGCGTCATTTCCTTTTCCAGCGCGCTCCTTCTTTAGTGTCTTCCAAGACGATCCCGGCGTCGAGCAGCTCCTGACGGATCTGGTCTGACCGGCCAAAGTTGCGCGCTTTCTTGGCGGCGGCGCGTTCCGCGATCAGCTCCTCTACGCGCGCGTCGGACAGCCCGCCAATGGCCTGAGTTGGCTCCAGCACGGCGAAAATCCGATCGAAGCGGGCGAGCACATCGAGCGCGGGAGCCGTGTTGCCCTCGCGAAATTCGGCCGCGTCCATAGCGGTGTTCGCATCGCGAACAAATTCGAATAGAGCGGCCAGCGCCTCGGCCGTGTTCAGGTCGTCATCCAGACTTTCTTCAAACTGGCGGCACGCCGCCTGAGTTCGCTCCAAAAGCTTTTCGTCGAGGCCGTCGGGATACTTGTCCGTCTCCAGGCGCAGTTTGAAATTCCGCAGCCGGTCGATGGCCGTGGCCGCTGCCTTCAACCCGTCGAAGGTGAAGTTCAGCTTCTTGCGATAGGGCACCGAAGCCAGCAGATAGCGCACCACTTCCGGTTGATAGCCTTCGGCCTGCAAATCGCGCAGCGTATAAAAGTTCCCCGCCGACTTCGCCATCTTCTGCGACTCAACGTTCAGAAACTCCGAGTGCAGCCAGAACCGCGCGAACGGTTTCGAGGTGATGGCTTCCGATTGCGCGATTTCGTTTTCATGATGGGGAAAGATCAGATCCACGCCACCCGCGTGGATGTCGAGCGTCTCGCCCAGATACTTCATGGCCATCGCGGAACATTCGATGTGCCAGCCGGGACGTCCTGGGCCGATTGCGCTTTCCCAGAATACTTCGCCATCTTTCGGCGCTTTCCATAAAACGAAGTCGCGGGCGTTGGCTTTGTCGTATTCATCCACGTCGACGCGCGCGCCGGCGCGAATGCCAGTGAAATCATTGTGCGAAAGCTTGCCGTATTCCGGGAACTTGGAAATGCGGTAATAGATGGATCCTTCGCTCTGGTAGGTGAAGCCGCGCTCGGCGAGTTTTTCGATGGCGCCCACCATCTCGGGAATGTGTTCGGTGGCCTTCACCATGCGCTCCGGCCGCTGTAAGCGAAGCGCGGCGCAATCTTCGAGGAAGGCCTCGGTGTACTTCGCGGTGTACTCGGCGAGCGATTTGCCTTCCGCCGCGGCGTTGCGGATGATCTTGTCGTCCACGTCGGTAATGTTCATCACGTGGTCCATTTTGTAGCCGCGATAGAGCAGCCAGCGGCGCAAAATGTCCTCGAAAGTGAAGGTTCGCAAGTTGCCGATATGCGCGTAGTTGTAGACCGTGGGGCCGCAGGTGTACATGCGCACCGTTTTGCCGTCGCGCGGCTCGAAAAGCTCCACTTGCTGGGTGAGAGTGTTGTAGAAACGGAGGGCCATTGAAAGTTGAGATGAAAGCAGGAACTCTCATGGTACCCCAGGCTTGCCGTTTGCCCGCCGGATGTCCGGATATGCTATCAGCGACTTAGTCCATCCCAACAAGCGCTCCTTCACCATCGCAGCGGCCGGAGAGACGGCCTGCAGGTCGGACGCCGAGAGCAGACGAATAGAATTCGGGTAATGGCACGTAAGACTCGCTCTGTACGGTGTTCGCGCCGGTGCGAACGTGCCAGACGGAGAATCGCTTGAGCAGACGCGTAGGGCAGCCGCAAAATTCTCGGTCAGGGTCGGTTTTGGGACGAATGGTAAACGCGAAGCACTTCGATACTCTGCTCTCGTACACGGTACACCGCAACGTACGGGAGCGGTGAAAACAATAACTCGCGAGTCCCGTCTTCTCGCCCCAGCCGACCACGCTGCGGCGAATCAGCTAGAGAACAGATCGCCTGGTACAACTTGCGCATGGTGGGCTGACGGTAGTGGGGGTGGCGGTCTTTGAGGTATTCGCTGATATGCTCAAGGTCCGCTGCCGCGGCGGGCGTCCAGCGCAGACGCATTTATGAACGGAGCATTTGCTCCAGGCGGGCGTCCATTTCTTCTTCTTCGATGAACTCGCCCCGGTCGGCCTGGGCAATGCCCTCGCGCACGGCGGCTCGAAAGCGGGCGTCCTCTTGTAGCAAGCGCAATGCCGCATCCTTCACCAGTCGCTCGGGGTCGGTGCCCGCTGTGTTGGCGATTTCCGCAAGTCGCGCTTCCTGCTCCGGCGTGAAATGGACTTCCATGGCCTTCAGATTACGCCAAACGGTCGTAGGAGGCAATTACGCTTACAGTGAAATGCCATCATTGTGATGGTATGGAGCTGCAAGCTGCCGTTTCCCAGGCCGGATACTTGCTGGAAAGGTCCGCCGGGATTTGGTTTGCCGCCTGGGCTCTTCGCCACCGGCTAGGCTGGGACTACAAGCTCAGCGGAGAGGCCGCAGCCACCCGATGGGCGTTGGTGCTTGTCGGCTATCTGCTTGCAGTATCGCTGCCTACACCGGCGGCTCGCTTGACTTGTGGATTCGTCCGAATCTCTTCGTGCACCGGCCGATCGTGATGATCCAGAGTCGCGTGACGTCGGTCGCATACGATGGATCGCGAGCCTCGGTTAGCTATAGCTTCACGCACGGCGGCGACAGGTTCGGCGGAACAGCATGGGTCAAACGACGCGCCTCGGCTGCCGACTGGGCTCCAGGCCAGCCGATAGATGTAATCTTCGATCCGCTGAACCCCAATAAGTCTAAGGCCTCTATTCTGTGACCGTTCCGTCCGTTACATGGAAGAGGATCGCATGGAACTCCCAGCCTACCGTAGCGGATTAGGCTACTCTGAAGCCATGGAAGTTCAATTGGCGCCCGAGTTGCAGGCCAAGATAGATCAGTGGGTCCTGGAAACCGGACTTCCGGCGGAGCGGTTGATCGAGGATGCCCTGGCCGGATATGTCCCCGCACTTGCGCAAACGCGGGAGATGCTCGACAGCCGCTATGACGATCTGAAAAGCGGAAGGGTGAAACCCATCGACGGCGAAGCCTTCTTTGAGAGCCTTCGCCAGCAAGAAGATGAAGTCTTGAAGAGGGAATGACCTGTGGCGCAGGGATTTCGTCTTCATCCCCTCGCGGCCAAAGACATCACGGATATTTGGAGACATATCGCAAGCGATAGCCCGCAAGCCGCTCGCCGTGTGCGAGTGCAGATCCTTGACGCTATTCGTGGGCTTATGCGTTTTCCTCATCAAGGTCACAAACGTGCTGACCTTACCGGGCGTCCTCTTCGCTTTACCAGAGTCTACGATTACTTAATTGCGTATGCTCCCGATGAAAAGCCTCTGTGGGTCGTCGCAGTAATGCACGGACGGCGCAGCCCGCAAGTGATGGCCGCAATTCTCGGAAGCAGAGAATGATCGGCCACGCTCATCACCCACGATGAAGCGTGTAGAGAAACTGATTCAATGCGGCAGCGGCATTTTCAAGGTTGTGTCCAGAACCCAACGACATCGTTAAGCCTGTGCTTCGGCCCGATTTGAATCGAACAGCCAGGCCATTGCCTTTGATCGTGACTCGAACGAATACGCGATCAATGGTGCTGGCGTCGTAGACCTTCTCAAAGGCCAACGCTCCAATGCGGCGTCTGACAATCAGGATCCCGCGACTTCGGTTGGCCACGAACGAAGACGCAATGGCCGCGTAAAACGTAAGCATGGCGAAGAAAATTGAGAGAACGACGCCCACCGCGAACGCCCCGCCCATGGCGTTACGGAAAATGAAGGGATCAAGGACCGCAAATGCGCCGAAAAGAATAACTGCTCCCTTCGTCGTAGTCTCCTCAACAACGACATGGTGCTGCGATCGTTCAATCTCCCTAACGGCGTGACCGAATGTCCACACTGAGAATTGAGTCTACCGCTTAACTCGCGCAGCGGCGCCTCGTTGCTTACAGTGAAATAGTGCGCTTTGAACTTATCGCCGAGTGCCCCGACACCGGCGCGCGGGCCGGGCTGATCCACACCGCTCACGGCACGATTGAAACCCCGGTCTTTATGCCGGTGGGCACGCAGGCCACGCGTCAAGGGCATCATGCAGCGCGATATCGAGTGCGAGCTCGACGCCAAGATCATCCTGGCCAACACCTATCACCTCTTCCTGCGCCCCGGACATGAACTGATCCGCAAACTCGGCGGGCTGCACAAATTCATGTCCTGGCCGCGGGCCATCCTGACGGACTCGGGCGGATTCCAAGTCTTCAGCCTGAGCGATCTGCGCAAGATCTCCGAAGAAGGTGTGCTGTTCCGCTCGCACCTGGATGGCGACGCGCACCTGTTCACACCCGAATCTACGGTCGATGTCCAGTTTGCGCTCGGCACCGACATCATGATGCCGCTCGACGAGTGCCTGGAATATCCGTCGAGCCATGAAGCGGCGAATCAAGCCATGCGCCGGACCGTGCGGTGGGCGCATTCCGCTTACCGGCACTATGAACAAAGGATCGACGAAACCGGATCCACCTGCGCGCTCTTCCCCATCGTTCAAGGCTCCATGTTCGCCGACCTGCGCCGCGAGTGCGCCACGGAACTGTTGGAGCTCCATGCACCAGGCTACGCGATCGGCGGGCTCTCGGTGGGCGAGCCTCGATCCTTGAGCATGGAAATGACGGAGGTGACCACGCCGTTACTTCCGCGCGACCGGCCGCGTTATGTCATGGGCGTCGGCATGCCCGAAGAGCTGCCCGAATATGTCGCGCGCGGCGTGGACATGATGGATTGCGTCCTGCCCTCGCGCAATGCCCGCAATGGCTGCCTGTTCACCAGTACTGGAAGAGTGATCATCAAACAGGCCCGGTACAAAGACGATTCCGGTCCCGTGGACCCCAGCTGCCCCTGCCTTACTTGCCGTACTTACTCTCGCGCCTATCTCCGGCACCTCTTCCAGGCGGGCGAGATGTTATTTTCCACGCTCGCGACTATCCACAATTTGAAGTACTACCTTGACATGATGCGCCAAATGAGGCAGGCTATACTGCTTGGGAGATTTCGGGCTTACTTAGACAGCGTCCGCAATTCGGCGGTAGAATCGGGTTAGAAGTTTCCGCCGCTGTACTCCTTGAATTCATTTCCAAATGATGATTTGCTTGTGTGATACTCGGAAACGGAACAGCCGTCCGTGACGATGACATTTTTCTCGTTCTTGATGCTGCAGCAGACCACGGGAAGCAACCCCATCATGGGTCTGCTTCTGCCCCTGGCTCTGGTGGCGATCTTTTATCTGCTGGTCTTCATGCCCATGCAGCGCCAGAAAAAGCAGCAGCAACAGATGCTGAAGACTCTCGAGAACGGCAGCCAGGTGCTGACCACGGGCGGAATCATAGGAACTATCGTTAGCGTGAATGCCGACGATACACTGACGTTGCGCGTGAAGCCCGATAACTTGAAACTGCAAGTGGCGCGCAGCGCGGTGGCCAGTCTGATCACGGAAGAGAAAAAAACCTGAGCCGTGACTCTGAGGGAGCGGAGAGCAGTGAACAATGAGCAGCAATATTAAAATTCGATTCGGTATCATCATCGTGGTTATCCTGGTCTGCCTGTATGGCGTGATCGGCATCCCCAAGTCCAAGGACGAGCTGCTGGCCAACTGGAAGAAGAACATCCACCTGGGGCTCGATTTGAGCGGCGGCACACAATTGGTGATGCAGGTTCAGGTTCAGGATGCCTTCAAGGCCGCGGCCGACAATGCGATCGAGGCGATGAAGCTCGAGCTGCAAAAGGACAACATCACTCCCGCCGGCGATATCACCCGCAACGATCCAACCACCATCGAAGACGCGGATAAACTGGAGATCGATGTCAAAGGCGTTCCGAGCGACAAGAGCAGCCAATTCCGGGGCATCATCAACAATCAGTTCAGTACCTGGGTTCCCACCGCGCTCAATTCCACCGACTACAAGCTGACCATGAAGCCGAGCGACGCGCTCAAGCTGAGAACGGATACGCTGACGCAGACCATGGCCACCATCGAGCGCAAGATCAACGCTCTTGGCCTGGCTGAATCGTCGGTGCAGCCCACCGGCCGCAGCGATGCGGAGGCGGAACTGCTGATCCAGCTCCCGGGCGTCGACGATCCGGCGCACGTGAAGCAGTTGCTGCAGACGCAGGCGCAGCTGGAATGGGATCAAGTGAAAGATGGGCCGTATAACTCCCGGGAAGAAGCGCTCTCCAAGCATGGCGGGATTCTGCCCTTGAACACCAAGCTGGTGCCCACCGCGGTGCGTGGCGGCCAAGCCAGTTGGTATCTGGTGTCGCGCATTCCGGTGGTGCGGGGAACCGATATCCGCGACGCGAGTGCGGCGGCGGGCGAGTTGAACCGCTGGGAGACCAACTTTGTCCTCACTCAGGATGCCGCCAAGAAGTTCGGCACCTACACCGAGGCCAACATCGGCCAGCGCGCTGCCATCGTGGTGGACGGCATCGTGATCAGCGCTCCCACTATCCAGAGCAAGATCAGCGACACGGGTAGAATTACCGGCGCCGCCAGCCAGGAAGAAGCCGCGGACCTGGCGCTCAATTTGCGCGCCGGATCGCTTCCAGCCGCGCTCACCATTGAAGAAGAGCGGACCGTGGGCCCATCGCTCGGAGCGGATTCCATCCACGAAGGGTTCGCGGCCGGCATCGCGGGTATGGTGGCGGTGGTGCTCTTCATGCTGGTGTACTACCGGCGCTCGGGGATCAACGCGACCCTGGCGCTGGTTCTGAACGCGGTCATTCTGATCGCCGCGCTGGCTTACTTCGACGCAACCTTGACCTTGCCCGGCATCGCGGGCATCATTCTTACCATCGGCATGGCGGTGGATAGCAACGTTCTGATCTTTGAGCGCATCCGGGAAGAGCTGCGCGCCGGCAAGGCCGTGGTGGCCGCCGTGGATGCGGGCTTTTCCAAGGCTTTCCTGACCATTATCGACACGCACGTTACTACCGTGGTATCTTGTGCGTTTCTGTTCATCTTCGGTACCGGCCCCGTGAAGGGCTTCGCGGTCACACTGGTGATCGGCCTCGTCGCTAACCTTTTTACAGCTGTCTTTGTATCCAGAACGATTTTCGATGCGGAACTGTCCGGCAAACGGCAGGTAGCGGCGCTGAGCATTTAAGGGATGAATTGTTTAAGAGATTTCTTACGGGCGGGAACTGTTTCCGCCAAGCCGGTGTCTAACTTTATCGGATGCTGGCGCTGCGACTGGTGACATGGAATTATTCAAGCACTCAGATTTTGACTTTCTCGGCAAAAAGTGGCCGTTCATCATCCTCTCCCTGGTCCTTACAGCGGCAGGGTTTATCAGTTTGGGCGTCAAAGGCGGCCCGCGCTACGGCATTGACTTTCGAGGTGGAGCGCTGATCACCGTCAGTTTTGCCAACCGGCCGCCGGTGGACAAGGTTCGCGCCGCGCTTTCGAGCAAGCTTCCAGTGGAAGTACAGGAGGTTTCCGGACGCCCGGAGGACATCATTGGCATCGACGCGCAGCAGGGCTCCGCTCTGGACGCTTCGCGCCAGAAGGTAATCCAAGGCCTGGATGCCGCGTTCGGGCAACCGGCCAACGGCAAGTACAATATCAACTCTGGTGGCGAGGCTGCGCTGGCCGATCGTCTGCGCGACGGTTTGGCCGCGGCCAGTGTGCCGATGTCGGATCAGCAACTGCAGACCCTGGCGTCCAATATCATGGACTACCGGAAGGGGCACTCCGGTATGATCAAGAGCCTGGATGAACTGGGTTCAGTACCAGGAGTCACCCCCCAGGTACTGAACGTTATTAAGCAGCAGGCTTATCCGGACTCGGTGGCCATCGTAGGCACGGAGTCCGTGGGTCCCAAAATCGGCGCGGAGCTGCAGCGCAAAGCGGTTCTTGCGGTGTTATATGCGCTGGGCGGAATGCTGGTCTATATCTGGTTCCGGTTCGAATGGATTTATGGGGCGGCGGCGGTGATCGCCGTGTTCCACGATACGCTCATTACCATCGGGCTATTCTCGTTATTCAACAAAGAGATCACGCTGACCGTGGTGGCTGCGCTGTTGACCTTGGTTGGCTACTCGATGAACGACACCATCGTCACGTTCGACCGTATCCGTGAGAATCTCAAAATCCTGCGCCGCGAGGAATTGGAGCCGCTGATCAACAAGAGCGTAAACCAAACCCTCAGCCGTACCGTACTGACTTCGGGGCTGACGTTGCTGACCGCTCTTGCCCTGTTTATTTTCGGCGGTCAAGTACTAAATGGTTTTGCTTTCGCCCTGGTCTGTGGCATTATCGTTGGTACTTATTCGTCAGTTTTTGTAGCTAGCCCGATCCTGATCTTCTGGCATAATTTCCTGGAGGGAAGGAAGCATAACGCGAGAAGCCCAGTAGCCCCTCGCCGGGGACCGGTGGCTCCGATAGCCGCCACGGCCAAGACCACACCGGCGGCGAAAGATCGTTCGCAGCGCGGCAGCACGGCCAAGGTGAAATAGACGGCAAGAGTGTGTATGATAAATTTCTGCGGTTTGCAGAAAGGTAACTTTGGGACAAAGTAGGGGGAGAGGTGAGGCATGTTTGAACAAAGCTTTGTAGGCACCGCGAAGACGAACAAATCGTGGTCGGTGTTCCTGTCGTTCGGGGTTCAGATCCTGGTGCTGGTGGTGGTCATTCTGATCCCGCTGATTTATACGGACACGCTGCCCCGCGCTCAGCTAACCAGTTTCTTAGTGGCGCCCCCGCCCCCGCCGCCGCCTCCTCCGCCCCCGCCGCCGGCTCCGCCCAAGATCGTCAAAGTGATCCCCCGTCAATTCGACGCCGGCAAGCTGATGGCTCCCAAGACCATCCCCAAAGAGATCGCCAACATCAAGGAAGAGGAATTGCCGCCACCGTCCAGTTCCGGCGTAGTGGGTGGAGTGGTGGGTGGAGTTCCCGGCGGAGCGCCCGGCGGAGTGCTGGGTGGCGTGCTCGGCGGGATTCCAACCGCGGCCCCTCCTCCCCCTCCAGTCAAAGAGGAAAAGAAGGCCGGCCCGTCGCGAATCCGCGTGGGTGGCAACGTGCAACAGGCCAACCTCATCCGCAAAGTTACTCCGTTGTATCCGCCGCTGGCCAAGCAAGCCCGCATTCAAGGTGTCGTCCGCTTCACCGCCATTATCGGCAAGGACGGCACTATTCAGAATCTGCAATTGGTGAGCGGCCATCCGCTCCTGGTGGAAGCAGCTAAACAGGCTGTTTCGCAATGGCAGTACAAGCCGACGCTCCTGAACGGGGACCCGGTGGAAGTCGTCACCACGATTGAAGTCAATTTTACGTTGAGCCAATAGAAGTTTAAATTCAACTCGCAGGAGAATCAGATGTTTCTACAATTACAAGTTTGGTCGTTCATGCTTTTGCAGGACCAGGCAACTAGTTTCGACGTGCGCGGGATGTGGGACAACATGGGATGGGCGGCGAAGCTGGTCGTCATCCTGCTGTTCTTCATGTCGGCATGGTCGATCGGTGTGATGATCGATCGCGCCATCGCTTATAACGGCGCTCGCAAACAATCGCGCCAGTTCGCCCCAGCCGTGGCGGGAGCGCTGCGCGAAGGCAAGCTGGACGAAGCCATCAAAATCGCCGACCGTTACAACAAGAGCCATCTGGCGAAGGTTGTCGTGGCCGGCTTACAGGAATTCCGCGCCCATCAGCTGAGCTCGGAAATCTCGGGTGAAGAGATCGAAGCCTCCAAACGCGCACTGGAACGCTCGGAAGCCATTGTTCACGCCGAACTGAAACGCGGCGTCAGCGGATTGGCGACCATCGGTTCCACCGCCCCCTTCGTGGGATTGTTTGGAACGGTGGTCGGCATTATTCACGCGTTCCAGGGCATCGCCACTCAGAAGGCTACTGGTCTGGGTGCGGTGGCCGGCGGAATTTCGGAAGCCTTGGTTACCACCGCTATCGGTCTGTTCGTGGCCGTCCCGGCGGTGTGGGCTTTCAACTACTTCACCAACCGCATCGACGCGTTCGACGTGGAGATGGGTAACTCCAGCTCCGAGCTTCTGGATTATTTCCTGAAGCGTGTGGGACGCGCCACAACCGCGGCCAAGTAGTTTTAGCGACCCGCAACCCCACAGGAAGCGGAAGTTTTAGTATGACTGCGAGTTGAATTCGGAAGGGGCGCGGCAGCCTATTTTGAAGAGCGGCCGCGCTTCCCTGCCGGAAGGAGTTTGAGATGGAAAAGAAAAAAGCGCCCCCTCCCGTAGCGGACATTAACGTGACGCCCATGGTGGACGTCATGCTGGTGCTGCTGATCATTTTCATGGTGATCACGCCCATGCTCACCAAGGGTCAGAGCGTGGACAAAGTGAAGACCAAGAATCCCATCACCATGCAGGCGGCCGACAAAGAGGACGCGATCCTCATCTCGGTCACACGCAACGGTAGTGTGTTCTTGAGCCCGGGCAATATCAAGCTGTCGGGCCCGGATCAGCTTCCTGAAAGAGTTCGGGATCTGCTCACCAACCGAACCGACAAGACCGTATATATCGTCGGCGACGCCCGCGCCCGGTACGCCGTGGTGGAGGACGTGGTCGACAACTTGCGCGCTGCCGGAGTGAACGAAATCGGTCTCATCACCGAGGAACCTCACGAGAACAAGAAGCCCGGGGACACCACGGCCGCGAAGTAGAATCGACGTTATTTAGTACTTTGATTTTGGAAGCGAGGTAACGAATTATGGCAATGGCAGTGGGCGGCCCCAAGAGCGGGCCACGATGCGACATCAACATGACGCCCATGATCGACATTCTGCTGGTGCTGCTGATCATCTTCATGGTCATCACGCCGCTGACGCCGCACGGTTTGGAAGCTCTGGCGCCTGAACCGCCCGACAAGAAGAATCAGCCGCCACCCGATCAGGACCGCACGGTGGTGATCGTCATCGACAAAGACAAGAGCATGCACATCAACAACGAAGACACCGACATGGACAAGCTGGGTCCGCGTCTTGAGCAGATCTTCAAGACTCGCGCCGAGCGAGTGGTCTTCGTCAAGGGCGATCCGGACCTGGAGTATCAGGTTGTGGCGCGCGCCATCGATGTCGCCAAGGGTGCGCAAATGGACAAGGTTGGTCTGATGACGCCCAAGCTGGAAGCGGGAAATTAAAAGGCAAGAATTCAGAAGCCAGAAGACAGAATTCAGAAGCCAGAATGTCTAAGGGTAACGTCATGAAGAGCACAATATTGGTAGCGGGAATCGGATTGCTGATTCTCTTCGCAACGGGCTGCGACAAACTCAGGTCGCGCGACGCCCTCAATCACGGCGTGCAAGCCTTCAAAGGCGCGCATTACTCGGAAGCCGTGGATTACTTCAAAAACGCGGTACAACTGGATCCGGACAACACTATGCCTCGCCTCTACCTGGCAACTGCGTATATGAGTCAATGGATTCCGGGCGCACAATCACCGGAAAACCTCCAGATGGCAAACCAGGCCAAATCGGAATTTCAAAAGGTTCTGGAGAAGAATCCGTCCGACAGCACCGCTCTCGCGTCGCTGGCTTCGCTCAGTTATCAGGAAGCGCTCGGCATGCCGGACCTGGACGCCAAGCTCAAGAAGCTGGACGATGCCAAGGAGTGGTACCTCAAGCTGATCGCGGCCGATCCACAGAACAAGGAAGGTTTCTACAGCCTGGCCGTCATCGACTGGGTGAAGTGGTACGCGGCCTGGATGAAAGCACGCGCGGACCTGGGGTTGAAGCCCGAAGAGCCCGGTCCACTGAAGGATAAGAAGGTGAAGGCGGATCTGCAAACGCAGTATAGCGCCGTCATCGACGATGGCATGAAAAATCTGCAGAAGGCGCTGGACATCGATCCCAACTACGACGATGCCATGGCGTACATGAATCTTCTGATCCGCGAGAAGGCGGATTTGGACGATACACCCGAGCAGTACAAGGCCGATACCGACACTGCCGACAAGTGGGTGCAAAAGGCGCTGGACACCAAGAAGATGAAAGCGGCCAAAGCGGCTGCGGCGCAGGCCCAGGGCGGCATCACCGCGGAAGAAGCTAAGTAAAGCTAAAGCAACCGAATCGGCTTAGAAGTTCGTTCCGTCACCTGCCCGATGCGATAAGCGTCGGGCAGTTTCGTTTCCAGCCGCGCTGCGTCGCCCTCTGGTAACGCAATCAGCAATCCGCCCGAGGTCTGAGGATCATACAGCAAGTCGTCAAACTCGGAGCTTCCCTCCACGCACGATGCAGCAAACTCCCGATTGTTTTTGAGCCCGCCCGGGATGGCGCCCTGCCGTGCGTATTCCACCGCGCCCGGCAGAAACCGAACGGCGCGCGGATCGAATCTCAATGGTCACCTTACTCGCCAGCGCCATTTCGCGCGCGTGACCGATCAACCCGAAGCCGGTGACATCCGTGCATCCGTGGACGTCGAAGGCGAGCATCGCATCGCAAGCTTCCCGGTTGAGCTTCAACATTTGTTGAACCGCCGCGTCGACATCCGCCTCTTTCGCGATTCCCTGCTTCAAGGCCGTCGAGATTACGCCGGTGCCAATGCGCTTGGTGAAGATGAGCGCATCCCCCGGTTGCGCTCCAGCGTTGGCTTTGATTCGGTCCGGATGAATCAAACCAGTTACTGCATAGCCGAACTTCACTTCCTCGTCCTTCACGCTATGGCCGCCAAGCAAGGCGCACCCGGCTTCGTGGATCTTCTCCGCCCCGCCCTTCAGGATTTCCGCCAGCTCATCGATATCGCCTTGCGCCGGCCACGCGAGGATGGACAGCGCGGAGATCGGCCTGCCGCCCATGGCGTAGACGTCGCTCAACGCGTTGGCCGCCGCGATGGCGCCGAAGGTATACGCGTCATCCACGATGGGCGTGAAGAAATCGACGGTCTGAACCAGGGCACACTCCGGCGTCAGTTTATACACGCCGGCATCGTCGGCGGTATCAAACCCGACCAGCACGTTTTCGTTCGCCCAGCGTGGGATCCGGGCGAGCACTTGGTCCAAAACCTTTGGACTCAGTTTAGAGGCTCAACCGGCCGCGGAGGAGGCGGTGGTGAGACGACGTTTCGAAGTAGTGGACACACTTAAGAATACAGAATTCAGAAGTCAGAATTCAGAAGAGAGGAAAGGGCCTGCCGGCCCACCGCTTTACTTGGAACGGCAGCCGGCGAAGACTTTTCGGGATTTGGTGGTTTGGCAACACTCCCACAGATTTGTGCTGACTGTGTATCAGTTGACCTTTCCCCGGCACGAGTCGTTTGGACTCACTAGTCAACTGCGTCGTGCGGCTGTTTCCGTTGCGGCCAACATTGCCGAGGGCTTCAAACGACGAGGACGGGCGGACAAGGCCCGGTTTCTGAACATCGCGCAGTCATCTCTTGAAGAGTGCCGCTATTACCTGATTCTTGCCGCTGATCTGCGCTACGCAGAAACGGTGTCCGAGATGGCCTTGCTGGAAGAAACCAGTCGATGTCTCGAAGCCTACGTGAAGCGCATTCTGACTTCTGAATTCTGACTTCTGAATTCTTCCCCTATCCTCGATAAAGCATAAAATACACCACCACCCCTGTCACACTCACATACATCCAAATCGGAAACGTCCATTTCGCGATGGCTCGATGGCGCTTCACATCCATGCGCAGGCCTCGCCGCAGCGTGATGATGGCGAGCACGGGTGTGATCACCGCCAGCGCCGTGTGGGTATACAGGATGGTCAGGTAAACCGTGTGCCGTACGCCAGTGTGTTGGTCGTAGACGATGCCGGCCAAGGCATGATGCAGCAGATAGCTGGCTAGAAACACCACCGATACCGAGAACGCGGTCAGCATCACGCGCCGATGCGCCTGAATACGCTTCTGCCGGATCAGGGTATAGCCAATTGCGAGCAGCACCGCGGCGATGCCGTTGAGGGTGGCATTTACCGCAGGCAGGACGTTCATCCGGCCGCCGCAAGGGAGCGAATATCGAAAATCACCTTCGAGATCACTCCGGCTTCCGAAGTGTCGTAGTAGGCGCGAATGCGCCCCTGGCGATCCACCAGCACAAAGCGCGTGCTGTGCTGCATCGCCGCGTTCATATCGCCCAGCTTGAATGCATCGCGATCCAGCGTTTGAAGAGTGGCCACCGAACCAGTAAGGAAATACCAAATCGAAGGAGCCGCCCCGTGCTCTTTGGCGTAAGCTGCCAGCACCGGCGGTGTGTCGTTCGCTGGATCGACGCTGAACGAGACCAGACGCACGTCCGGGATTTTGAGCACTGCGTCCTGCACCTCGCGCATCTGCGAAGTCATACGCGGGCATGGGCCGGGACAGGTGGTGTAAATGAAATCGGCCACCCAGATCTTGCCCGCCAGCGTCTGGCTGTGAAATGGCTGGCCGCTCTGCGCGGTCAGTTCAAATTGCGGGATGTCGCCCAGGACCTCAAGTGGAGGAGCATGTCGCGCGCAGGCTAGGAGCGCGACGACGAAGGCGACAACTGCAAACAGCTTCATGCGGGACGGTCAAACAACATCAGGCTGAACAGCACGGGCAGATAAACCACCGATGCCAGCAGCACATGCCGCGCCTGCTGCCGGGTGCGATCCCAGCGGATGCGCAGGCCGTAGTAAACGAACGCCAGGCCCAGCGCCAGCGCGCCATACAAATAAACGTTGCCGGCCATGGCGAAAAATTTCGGCATCAGGCTGATGGGAATCAGCGCAATGGAGTACAACAGAATGCGGCGAGCAGTAGATTTGCCATCGGGTTCCACCACCGGCAACATCAGGATGCCCGCGCGCGCGTAGTCTTCCTTGTACATCCAGGCGATGGCGTAAAAGTGGGGAAACTGCCACAGAAACAGAATGGCGAACAGAACCCAGGCGTCCCAGGTCAGCGTGCCGCTGGCCGCAGCGAATCCGATGAGCGGAGGCATAGCGCCAGGGAGCGAACCAAAGGTGGTGGAATGCGGTGAGCGCTGCTTGAGCGGCGTGTATATAAATAAATAGGTGAGCAGCGTGAACAGCCCTAGCATGGCGGCCAGGGGATTTGCGCCGAACCACAGATCCGCGAATCCAGCTGCGGAAATCGCAATGGCGAATATCAGAGCCGGCGCCGGTTGCAAACGGCCGGATGGCAGAGGACGGGCCTGCGTGCGCCGCATTTTGCCATCGGCCACGCGCTCCATCCATTGATTGAGAGCGGCAGTTCCAGAAGCGATGAGCCCCGTCCCGACGATGGTATGAAGCAGAGTCAGCCAGTGCCAACTGGACCAGCCGTGCCAGCCTGCCTGGGCGCCGAAAAAGTACCCAACGCCGGTGCTCATCAGGATGAGCCAAGTGATGCGCGGCTTGGTTAAAGCGATGTAGTCCTTCATCAAAAGAACTGGGTCCGATCCACTAGGGTATCACAGGAATCTAGCGGTCAGGCAATATATTTTACGGTTTCAGCGCAATGCCCAAAGAACCAGACCCCTGCTAAACAGATGCCACCGAAGGAGAATTCGTGGCACTGGAAAATGCGCGCTCCGCAGCGTCCACGGTGGCAAGGCAAGGCAGTATTTTGCTGACGCCAGTCATCTCCAGCAGCACCAGGACGCGCTCTGAGATCCCCACCGCCGCGAACTTAACGCCAATCCGCTGGCAGTGAGCCCAGTGGCTCAGCACGATACCCAGGCCGGCGGAATCCATGTACGGCACGCCCGAGAAATCGATGATGGTGCTTTTCAGGTCGGGCTGGCGAATGGCGGCTTGAAAATCGAACAACGTGGAGATGGTCAGCGGACCGGTAAGGGTTAGTATCGCGACATCGCTCGCGGAGCCGGGCCTCCGCTGGATTGTTATTTCGTCCATGGGGAGCATTTTAACCCTCGCACATTACAACGGCGTTACACATGAAGTGTAGCGCATGGGAGGGTCTGTCCGGCCCCGCCGCGCGGGGGCTGCGCAGAGGCGATCGAGAAAACGAACGCCTCCAGCATTGCCCCCAGACTGAATCTATCTGTAGACCTGTCCCAGGTTGTTGGTGGTCCACGGTACGCCCAGATCAGGCGAGAGCGCGATCTGAGTTCCGTAGCCAGGCACCTTTACCCAATCTCCGAACTGCAATTGAAAAATTGGATAGCCGGTTGACTCGGCCGTACAGCCGGTGACCCAAACGTCGCCAAGTCCTTCTCCATAATCGAGACCGGCGGCGAAAGGCCCCACGGCGATATTGGTCGCGCATCCTGACCCGTATGCAGTGAAGCCGCTCCCATTCCAGGAAGAGATGGTTCCGGCCGCGTCGATAATCCAGGGATAGCCAAAATTCCCCACGGCGATTTGGGTCGCGGAGCCAGGCTGTTTCACCCAGGTCGAACCCTGCAATTGCCAGACACCGCCGTTCTTGCCGTAGCCGCCGCCGCATCCGATCACCCAGGGATCGCCGTACGTGGAACCGTACGCATTGGGGCCCACTGTGATCCACGTTGCGCAACCACCGCCGGGGGCCAGCACCCACGCGCTTCCGTTGTTGTAGTAGATCTGTCCGAGATGGTTCACCACCCACGGGTTGCCCGAAGGAGAAACGGCGATCTGAAGTCCGGCTATTCCTGATTGACGCACCCATGCGCCGTTGATCCAGCGGTAGAGCAGATAATCGTCGCCGGAGGCGTTGGTGGATGTGCCGAGCGCCCAACCATCCCCGATCGAGGAACCTTCCGCGTTCGGACCCACAGCGAGGTACTCGCCATAGCAATAGCCTGAAGTGCTGGCGCACTTGACCTTATTGCTCGCCGGCGTAAGCCCGCTGGTCTTTTCAAACTGTGTCATGGCGAAGTAGGTTTGGTCAGTTGTTCCGAGCGCGACGTTCATGTGCGACGTCGAATTCGTAAAATCGGTCAACAGATAAACCTGGGAATCGCTACTGATGGTTTGCGAATAGCTTTTGGTGGTTGAGGTGTAGGCTGAACCGGTCATGGTGACTTCGGGCGTGAAGTCAGTGAATTGAACCGCTGGTGAACAACATTGTCCGCTTTGGTTTTCAATGATGAACTCCGCATCCACGCCGAGCGTCATGCCGGAATGAACCTTGGCCGACCAGCAGGGCGAACCGCTGGGCGAGGTACAACTGAGGACAGCGCCTGTGGTTATGTCCTCCAGATAAGAGCAGCCGTAGCCGCCTTTGATATTGAAGTTCCCGTCTGCATCGCAGTACCAATTCTGGTCGTAGATTTTGTCGCCCGGATTGGGAGTGAAAGCGCCTCCGTATCCATTGCTATCTCCACCAGGCCCACAGCAAAACTCTCGCCAGCTTCCGTAGACAGCGGCCAGGCTACCAACCGTTAACAGGTTCACGCCGGCCTGGATTAAGCCCGAGCCAGTGCCGAAGCCTCCCAGTCCGTCCCAGATCGCAATTTCCGTGCCGCCGCCGGTTTCGTCTCCACCCGGGACCGCCGTGGGAACATTGAATCCTCCCTCGATGGAAATGTAGTAAGGAGCGCCGGCTAAAACGGATCCCACCCAGGGCCCCCCCGGTTCTGTGGTCACAGTGTGAGAGTGCGGACTGGGACGCTTCGCCTCGAGCATTCGTCCCGGCACCCGAGCGGCGGCCAGCCAACGGGAATACGCGGCGGGCTCCGTTTCAGGATCCGGACGCACGCCGTATCCAGCTTGGATCAACTCAGATTGGCTAAAGCTGAGAGGGTCGCCAGCGAGCGCCGGCCGGTCCGTGCCGCGCTCACCGGCAAGATTCAGAGGACGCGGCCGAAACGTGTCTTCGGAGGTGAGATCGGCTGAAAAGGTGGAAGACCTGCCATCGGAGTCCTTACAACTCAGAGCGAGCCGCTGGATTTTGTCGGAAGCGGCCGTCCGCACGGCGTGGAACCTGGCGTAGCCGTCATCGTCGGTGAAAACAGTGACGCCCTTGGAGGGAAGGCTCCCTTCCGGATAGAGCTGGCACTCCAATCCGGGTAAGGCGCGGACGGACGCAGGGTTAAAGCTCCGTTTCGGCGCGCTGGATATGGAATGAGCGGCAGCCGTTTCCTGGCCTTGGCCAGCCGCCGCCATCAGGATCGCCAGGCAACTTCCGGCGATCAGGCTGCTCCGCCATGCGAAGCTCTTGTTCCTCAAAATGCGACTCTTCATGAAATCCTCCTCGTTCGGGTGCCGAGCTACAGCGGTGATAAACTGAATTCCACGCTCGGTCCGCCGCATTGCATTTTGCCCGAAGCGGTTCCCGATGTCCTTAGAAAGCTCTCAGGAATTTCTCAGGATTTCTCAGGGGCTGGATCATGACTAACAAAGAGAAGGACTTCTACGAGTTCGGCCCGTTTCGGATGGATCTCAGTCAACGTCTGCTTCTGCGCGACAACCAGCCAGTTCCTTTGCAGCCGAAGGCCTTCGATACCCTCCTGACGCTGGTCCGAAACAGCGAGAAGGTGGTTCTCAAGGAAGACCTGATGAAGAGCGTCTGGCCGGACGCCTTTGTTGAGGAGTCCAACCTGACACAGGCGATCTTTGTACTCAGGAAGGCCCTGGAAGAGATTCCCGGCGAACGCCGTTACATCGTCACGGTGCCCGGCCGAGGCTACCGTTTCGCCGAGAAGGTTCGCAGGCTTGCCGATCCAGGTGTGACCCAGGAGGCCGTGACCCAGGAGGACGCGGCCCAGGATCGAGCGATCGCGGTGGAGACCTCAGCGCCGGTCCGGGGCGTCCGCAGGAAGGCGATAGTTGCCGCGACCGTGGTGATTCTGGCGCTGGCCTTTGTCGCCTATCGCTATTTCCCGCGCAGGCTCAAGCTGACGGACAAAAGTACCATCGTGGTGGCTGACTTCGCCAATATCACGGGCGACCCGGTCTTCGACGGGGCGCTGCGGCAGGGGCTCTCGGCGCAACTGGATCAATCGCCGTATTTGAATCTGCTCTCCGACCAGCGCATCGCCCAAACGCTTTCCCTCATGGCGCAGCCCAAAGACACGCAATTAACTCCCGCGTTGTCGCGCGAGGTTTGCCAGCGCACGGGGAGCACGGCAGTATTGAATGGATCCATCGCTCAAGTAGGCACGCGCTACCTTTTGACCCTCAAGGCCATCAACTGCGCCGACGGGGAAACTCTCGGCATGGCGGACGCGCAGGCTAGCGATAAGGATCATGTCCTGGAGACTTTGGGAAAGGTGGCTCGAGACATGCGCCAGAGGCTGGGCGAGTCCCTGGCCTCCATCGAAAAGTATGACGCTCCGCCCGAGAACGTGACGACCAAATCATTGGAAGGGCTGAAGGCCTATAGCGCCGGTTATCAGACGATGATCGCGAAGAACGATTACCCGGCCGCAATCCCTCTGTTCCAACAAGCGATTCATCTGGACCCGAACTTCGCCATGGCGTATGCGCGTTTAGGGATCAATTTTTACAACATGGACGAACCGGACCGTGCGGAAGAGAATTTGCAAAAGGCTTACGAACTTCGCGAGCGGTTAAGCGAGCGCGAGAAGCTCTACATTGCCGCGAGTCATGAAGCGATGGCCAGCGGAAATATGGAAGCGGCGCGCAAGACCTATGAATTGTGGGCGCGAATCTATCCGCGCGACCAATTTGCCGTGGGCAATCTGGGGGTGGTGTATGGCTTTCTTGGCGAGTACGGCAAGAGCCTGGCCGCCATCCGGGAGGCGTTTCAACTGAATCCCGAAAATGCTCTGGTTCTCGCGAACATCGTTAGCACTTACCTGCAACTGAACCGTCTGGAGGAAGCAAAAGCCACGGCCCGGGAGGCGCGGAACCGTCATCTGGATAGCCCAGTCATGCATCGACATCTCTACCTGGTCGATTTCCTGCAGCATGATGCGGCGAGCATGGAGCGTGAGGC
The DNA here is from genome assembly GCA_963781905.1 of Bryobacterales bacterium. Taxonomy (GTDB): domain Bacteria; phylum Acidobacteriota; class Terriglobia; order Bryobacterales; family Bryobacteraceae; genus Palsa-89. The sequence continues at coordinate 181,430 of CAWAHZ010000010.1, read as the reverse complement.
AGCGGAGTTGATCGGCAAGCCGGGATGGGATGATCTGATCCTCTACCACGAATCTGACACCGCGGCGCATGCCGGACAATTTGCGAAGGCACGAGATCTGACGCAACGTGCAGCCGCCTCCGCCCAGCGCGCCGATAAGCCCGAAACCGCCGCGGCCTACGAAGCGGAAGCCTCGGTGCGCGAGGCACTGGTGGGCAACCGGAGCCTGGCGAAGCAGCAAGCCAAGGCCGCGCTCGCAGCGTCGAATGACCGGGAGGTTGAAGCAATGTCGGCGATTGCGCTGGCTCTGGCCGGCGACTCATCCCAGGCCTTGCGGTTAGCAGGCGATCTGGGTAGACGCTTCCCGGAAAACACCATCGTACAGTTCAACTCCCTACCGCCCATCCAGGCGGCCGTTGCGCTGCAAGAAAATGATAGCGGCAAAGCCATCCAGGCTTTGATGGCATCAGCGCCGTACGAACTAGGGGAAACCAGTCAGTCCGCCAGTTTCACTCTTTACCCGGTCTACTTGCGAGGCGAATCGTATCTGGCAGCGAAGCAAGGTCTGGCCGCTGCGGTGGAGTTCCAGAGGATTCTCGACCATCCCGGGCTGGCACTGAACGAGCCGATTGACGCATTGGCGCATCTGGGCCTCGGCCGCGCTTACGCCTTGGCCGGTGAAAAGAGCAAAGCCGCGGCCGTCTATGAGGAGTTTCTCGCGCTGTGGAAAGACGCCGATTTGGACGTACCAGTCCTCACAGAAGCCAAGGCGGAGTACGCCCGGTTGAAGTGAACCTTATTGCTCAACCGCTGGCGCCGGCGGCTGCGGATGATGGAGTTGCACGATGCTCGGTTCGCCAGCGTGCCCGAATAACTCGGGATGGATGTAGTGGCCTTGATCCTTCGCCGTCTTTTCCACTTCCACCTGGATGCGATGAGCGTTAGCCCAAGCGTCCTGACGGATGCCGGTGACCATCCAGGAAACCTTCACGCTCGGCTTGCTGGTTTTTATCGTGAAGCTGCCATTGCTTATCTCCGAGGCTACGATGGCCTGCGCGAACTGGCCGATCACGGTGAGCTGATAGCGGAAGTCCATGTTGAGTGCTTCAAACCACGCCGGCATGCTGACGATGGCTGTGCCGCTTCCGTCGGTAGTCACGTTGCCGTTGTAGATGTTCAGCATGTCGGGCGATTCGACAAAGGAGTGGTAGAGATACTTGTTCGCCGGGTCGAGCGGATGATCGATCTTAAAAGAGCCGCTGGACTTACTGAGGGCGCCCTCCACGTCGACATCGCCATTGAAAACGCCCGCGTAGGGGCTTAGGGACGAGAGGTTACTGACGCCGGCCACAGCGTAGATCCCATCGCCTCCGGCGGACCCTCCCGTTCCCCCCGTCGCGTCGATTCCGTCGCCTCCTTGGGCGAACTCGCCGCCGGCATTGCCCCCGGTAGCCTTAACGCCCGGGCCGCCGAAGGCTAACTGGCCTGGGGCGTCGCCGCCATAGCCGTTGAGGCCGATACCACCGACGTCGGATGGAGCGGTGCCCGTTCCGCCTACCGTATAGACGCCTGTTCCGCCGAAGCCGGTGATGGCATCGGTGCCGTTGGAAGGCCCGCCGTAAGCGCCAACGCCGCTGCCTGCGGTATCGGAGCCAGACAGCGCCTGCGCGCCATGACCGGCGATTGCGGAATGGCCTGGCGATGTATTGGTGATGTTCAAGACCGCGTTGCCGACGCCCGCCCCGCTCCCGTTAAATGGCAGCGTAATCGTTCCCGCTGGACCTTGCGGACCTTGCGGACCCGTCGCACCGGCCGGCCCTGCTGGACCAGTGGCGCCTGTCGCGCCAGCGGCCCCTTGTGGACCCACTGCTCCCACCGTCACATAAGCTGATCCGGAGTGCGGCAGGCTGTTGGTGACGGTCACCAGGTAAGTGGCCGCCGCCAGTGCGGATGGCACCTCCACCACCAGCGCGGTGTTGGTAAACGAATACACGGTGCGCGATGTTCCGCCCACCGTGACCGTTGGTGCGACGCTGGTGGGGCTGAAATTCGAGCCAGCCAGGGAAATGTAACTCTTGGCCAAGTTGACCGTAGCGTCCTCAATGACCGGCGTTTGCGCCTGGCCGATGAGCGGCGCGGAAAGAACCAGCAGCAGGGTCTTGAATTTCCAGGCTTTCATAATATCCTCCGTGATCAATGCGCCAGAGGCCGGGGATGATGCGTCTCCACGATGCTTGGCTCGCCAGCGTGACCGAATAGTTCGGGATGGATGTAGTGGCCCTGGTCAGGCTGCGCCTTGTCTACTTCTACCTGGATGCGATGCGCGTTGGCCCAGGCGTCCTGGCGGATGCCGGTGACTTGCCAGGAGACCTTCACGCCAGACTTGCTGGTCTTGATAGTGAAGCTTCCGTTTGTGATTTCCGAAGCGATCCAGGCTTGGGCGGGTTGGCCGATGGTTGTGAGCTGATAGCGGAAATCGGTGTTCAGCGCCTCGAACCACGCGGGCATGCTGATGACTGCCGTTCCGCTTCCGTCGGTGACGACGTTGCCGTTGTAGATGTTCATCATGTCGGGCGATTCGACGAAGGAGTGGTAAAGATATTTGTTGGCCGGATCGAGCGGATGATCGATCTTAAACGAGCCGCTGGATTTGCTGAGAGCGCCAGAAACGTTCACATTGCCCTGGAACTCGCCGGCGTCCGCGTTGTTGCCGGCCACGGCGTATAGTCCAACACCCCCAATTGTCTCTTCTGCCTTTCCCCCATATGCATCGATGCCATCGCCCCCAGCTTCGGCAGCGCCTCCAGTGGTCACGATGCCGGCGCCGCCGAATACGATCGCCTTTCCGCCGACGGCATTGATGCCAATGCCTCCGAAATCGGAGGTTCCGCCAAGGCCGCCGCTGACGGTGGAACTACCGCCGACGGCGCTGACGCCAATGCCTCCCGTATCGTTGGGGGTGGTGCCCTCTCCTCCCACGGCGTAGACGCCAACGCCGCCTTGGCCTTCGCGGGTATCGCCGCCGTTGGAAGGTCCTCCATACGCGCCCACTCCCGTACCTCCGATGTTTGCGCCGGAAAGCGCTTGCCCACCTTGGCCGGCGATCGCGGCCTGCTCGGGTGCTGTGTTGGTGATGCAGAAGACGCAGGCGGTGGTGTTGGATGCGGTACCGCTGAAGGGCAAGCTGAGCGATCCCGACGGCCCTTGCGGACCTGCGGGCCCAGCAGGACCTTTCGCGCCTGTCGCACCCGGCGGTCCGGCTGGGCCGACCGCGCCGTTGGTTACCTCGAACACTCCTCCGTTCACTGCTAGCCGAAACGATCCGGCCGGTAACGCAGGCATCGTAGCGACGATCTGCGTGCTGCTGGATGAGACGAGCGTTAACAGTTCGCCATCCAGATACACGACCGGCGAACCAGACGCAGGCAACAGGCTCGACCCCGCGATGGTGATCTGGTTGGTTGCGGAATTGATGATCGCGCTGCGGATTACTGGCGTCTGGCCATAGGCTACCCGCGATGTCGCAAAAAGGGATGCCGCAAAAAGTAGTAGTATTTTTCCGTTCATGACTTTTCTCCTCTGATATTTTGTCTACCTCATTGAGCCGGCTCTGGCGCAGGTGGCCGGGGATGATGCGTTTCCACGATGCTCGGTTCGCCAGCGTGGCCGAATAGTTCGGGATGCAGGTAGTGACCCTGATCCCGCTGCGTCTTCTCCACTTCCACCTGGATGCGATGCGCGTTGGCCCAAGCGTCCTGACGAATGCCGGTGACCTGCCAGGAAACCTTCACGCTCGGCTTGCTGGTTTTTATCGTGAAGCTGCCATTGCTTATCTCCGAGGCTACAATGGCCTGCGCGAACTGGCCGATCACGGTGAGTTGATATCGAAAATCCGTGTTTAGCGCTTCGAACCACGCGGGCATCGTTACGATGGCTGTGCCGCTCCCGTCCGTGGTGACGTTGCCGTCGTACATATTCTTCATGTCGGGCGATTCGACGAAGGAGTGATAGAGGTATTTATTGGCCGGATCGAGCGGATGATCGATCTTGAAAGAGCCGCTGGATTTGCTGAGAGCGCCAATCACGTCCACATCGCCGTAAAAGGCGCCGGCCCCGGCGTCTAGTCCCGACCCCGCCTGGGCATAGAGCGCGAAGCCGCCATCCACGCTACCTGGTCCGCCATAAGCGATTATCCCGTCACCTCCTTGGGATCCGCTCCCGCCAGTTCCAACCAGCCCCGGTCCACCGTCATTACCTGGGCTGTTGCCACCGTAAGCGCTCACTCCTCGCCCTCCATCGTCCCCTCCCGTGGCATTTCCTCCTTGCGCGTATAGGCCATCCCCACCGTTACTGCCGAAAGAACCGAATGAGGCGCCCCCGTAGGCACTGAGTCCTGCGCCTCCCTGTCCGGTGGATGTGATTGCCTGGCCGCCAGTCCCGGCAATTGCGGCATGCTCGGGAGCCGTGTTGGTGACACAGAAGACGCAGGAGGTGGTGTTGGATGCGGTCCCGCTGAAAGGCAGCGTTAGCTTTCCCGCCGGACCTTGTGGACCTGTTGGACCCGCCGGCCCTTTCGCGCCTGCCGGACCTTGTGGACCCGCTGGTCCCGTGGGCCCCGCTGGGCCGACGGCGCCGTTGGTTACGTCGAATACTCCGGTGCCAACCACCAGGCGAAACGATCCGGCCGGCAATGCCGGCATCGTGGCGACGATCTTTGTGCTGCTGGATGAGACTAGCGTGAGCAGCTCGCCATCCAGATACACCACTGGCGAACCGGACGCCGGCAACAGGCTCGATCCCGCGATGGTGATCTGCTGGGTTGCGGAATTGATGATCGCACTGCGGACCACTGGCGTCTGGCCATAGGCAATTAGCGATACCGCAAAAAGCAAGAGCGCTTTTCCGTTCATGACGTTTCTCCTGAGAAGCCTCACTCTTGCCTCGACTTCAGCATTGACTTCAGACAAATCACTAGCGATCCGTCCCCATCTTCGAAAACATGCCATCCCTCGATTCCGCTGGACTCGCCCAGCAGCGGCTGCGTGCCTCCGGCGATAGTCCTCATTTGAGCCAGACCGGCTTCCGATAAACCAACTACCTCTACCTCGTGGCCGCACTCGCTGCACCAGCCTCGGCGGGAACTGCGGCGGCGGACCACAACGACGTGGTCGGTTTCGATGGTGATTTCTGTCCTCTTGTGAACGGTCACAATTCTCCCCAGCTCTTGCACCCAGCGCCGAAATCGAGAGAGCGGAATGTTGTCGTCTCCTTTTTGTGAGCGGTGGTACGGCCCACCCCTCTGCGGCGCGGCCCGATCATGATAAACTTCCTCGCAATGCTTGACTCGGGTATTGGACCGTTTTTCGCTGAACCGCACCCATCTTGTCCGAAGCGCAACTCAAAAGTCTTCAAGAAGCGATTAATAAGTTTTGAATAGTTTCTTAGGGCTGTATGGATAACTCAGTCAAGCACTTACTGGAGTTCGGCCCCTTCCGGATCGATCCGGAACAGCGCCTCCTGCTGCGCGACGAGCAGCCCATTCCGCTCTCTCCGAAGGCCTTCGATCTGCTCCTGGTTCTGACCCAGCGCGACGGACAGGTGGTGGTAAAAGACGACCTGATGAAGCTGCTGTGGCCGGACACGTTCGTGGAAGAATCGAACCTGGCACAGCACATTTTCCAGCTCAGAAAAGCGTTGGGCGAGCGGGCGCAGGATTCCGCCTACATCGTTACCGTACCCGGCCGGGGCTATCGCTTCGCCCAGAAAGTGCGGAGCATTCCGGTGACGGTGGCCATCCCGGAGACGGCGCTGGAGAAGGAAGAGGATTTCATCGTCCGGAGCCACTCGCGGTCACGCATGGTGATTGAGGAGAGCTCGGCGCTGGTGAAGTTGACGCCGCCGGGATCCTGGAACAAAGCGATTGTGGCCCGCTCGCGGCTTGGTGGCGCTGGCCATTATCGCAACGGCGCGCCGTGGCTTATTTCCTCACTCATCGGGCACCCAAGTTGACCACTAAGGATACAGTGGTGCTGGCCGATTTCGCCAACCGCACCGGCGACCCGGTCTTCGATGGCACGTTGCGGCAAGGATTATTGGCGCAATTGCAACAGTCGCCCTTTCTGAATCTGCTCCCCGATCAGAGCGTCGCTCAAACCCTGGCGCTGATGACCAAGACCAAGGACGCGCAGCTAACGCCCGAAGTGGCGCGCGAAGTATGCCAGCGAACGGCCAGCTCGGCGGTGCTGGATGGATCCATCGCACAGGTTGGCACGCGCTACCTGCTCACTTTGAACGCGACCAATTGCTCCACCGCTGAGACGTTATCGAGCTCCGTGGCCCAGGCCGCCGACAAGAACCATGTATTGGACGCTTTGGGAAACATAGCTTCCGAGACGCGCCGCAAGCTGGGTGAATCGCTGGCCTCTGTCCAGAAATACGACGTGCCGCCGGAAAGCGTGACCACGCCATCGCTCGAGGCGTTGCAGGCCTATAGCCTTGGCCGCCGGGCCGAAGGTTTGAACCAGGGCGCGGAAGCGGTGTCACTGTACCAGCGGGCCGTGAGCCTGGACGCGAACTTCGCCTCGGCTTATGAGGGCCTGGGAGTGGACTACTTCAACCACGACGAAAGTTCCCAGGCCGCGGATAACATCCGCAAGGCTTACCAACTGCGTGAGCGCGTCAGCGAGCGGGAGCGGCTGGGCATCGAGGCCTTCTATTACGCCTTGGTGCTGGGAGATTGCGAGGGAGCGCGCAAATCGCTGGTGCTGGCCACCCAGGTCTACCCGCGCCAGTCCTCCGGGTTCACGAATCTGGGCACCATGGAGGCCTGTCTGGGCCATTATGACCAGGACCTGGCCGCGCAGCTGGAGGCGATGAAGCTCACTCCCGGAGCGGCGAAGAGCTATTCAAATTTGTTCATTGCCTATCTTTTCCTGAATCGCCTGGACGATGCCATAGCCGTCGCGCGCGAAGCGGAGCGCCGTAAACTCGGTTCTTCTTTCCTGGATGACAATCTATATCTGCTTGAGTTTCTGAGGCACGATGCGGGCGGAATGCAGAGGGAGGTTTCCGAGGCGCTGAAAAAATCGGACTCCGACGACCTGATCCTTTCCTTTGAATCGGACACCGCTGCCTATGGCGGACATTTTGCGCAAGCCAGGGAGTTGACCAAGCGTGCCGAGGAAGCCGCATCGCGATGCGGACATAAGGGAACGATTCCGGCGTATGAGGCCGAGGCTGCGGTGCGGGAGGCGCTGGTCGGTAATCTGGATTTGGCGAAGCACCAGGCCAAGGATGCGCTGGCACTGGGGAACGGTCCCGATGTGGAGACGCTGTCGGCCGCGGTGCTGGCGATGGCGGGAGCTTCCGCGGATGTCGCTCGCTTGGTGGACGATCTCGGCAAGCGATACCCGGAAAATACGCCGGTGCAATTTAACTCGCTGCCGGTGATCCGGGCGTCCGTCGCGCTGGAACGCGGTGAACCCGAGAAAGCCATCGAAGCCCTGGCCGCCGCGACGCCCTACGAGCTGGGACAAACCGGGCAGGAGGTGTCGTTGGTGCTCTTCCCGATCTATATGCGAGGGGAAGCGTACCTGGCAGCCAACAATGGCAGCGGCCGCGGCCGCTGAATTCCAGAAGATGCTGGCGTGGCCGGGGCTGGTGCAGAACGAACTGATTGGTCCGCTGGCACATTTGGGGCTGGGCCGGGCGTACGCGCTTTCGGGGGATGGCGGCAAGGCGAGGATCGAATATCAAAATTTTCTCACGCTGTGGAAGGACGCCGATCCGGGCATTCCGGTTTTGAAGAAAGCCAGAGCGGAGTACGCGAAGCTGCGCTAGCGGGAATCGGCGGTTGGCTGGTGGTTGTGCTTACCAGCACCTTAAATTCACCCGATGGAAAGACCCTCTTTCCCTCCACGTCTTCCGACCCCGTTGACGCGGCCACAATGTCGCTTTTGACCTCGCGAATGGCTAGGTACTGGGTCTGTTAGGAACATACCTGGTATTGGCACCGGTAATAAGACTGCCGCCGAGCTACACATGACAAGGACAAAGTGACAGAATAGCGACGTGATGTCTAGGATTAGACGAATTTGTTTTTATTCGATAGGTCTGCCTGTGCTCATTGTGTCCGGGGTTGATGCTCGATCTCAAACAACCCCAACCTTTTTCAGTCGCGGTGACTATCAGGAGCCAGGTGCCGCAGAGATACAGGTTGCCGACATCAATAACGACGGAATCCCCGACATCGTGATCAATGGCAGTGGCGAAATCGTCGTGATGCTGGGGAACGGTGATGGAACTTTTCAGGCGGGTGTCAGTTCCCGGACAGCTGTGGTCGGGATTTCCAGTTTCGCGCTCGCCGATGTGAACGGTGATGGCAATATTGATGTCGTTGTAGCGGGCAATTTATATAACGGAGCAGCGGCGGGTATCGGCGTGAGCCTCGGCAACGGAAACGGCACGTTTCAAAGTGGAACGTTTTATCAGGCTGGTTCCGGGGATTTTATGCTTGGACCCGTTATCGGGGACTTCAATAATGACGGTATCCTAGATGTTGTTGCGGTTGGTAACGGTGGGGTTTGGCTGTTTACCGGACGGGGCGGCGGAACGTTCAATCAAGGGGTGATGACCGCATCCCTGCCTGCTAGCCCGGAAACCGTGGCCGCTGCCGATTTCAACGGGGATAAGAATCTCGACTTGGTAGTGCCTCTTCAAGGTGCAGGTACAGAGGTGTTGCTTGGCAAGGGGAACGGCACATTTCAGACTCCTTTAACTTTGTCAGAGCCCTCACTCTCGTCGTTCGTCGCAGTTGGCAGCCTCACCAAAGGCGGACCGCCCAGCATCGTCTTGACGGTTTTCGATACTATCTACCTGTACTTCGGGAATGGTGCTGGGCAATTCTCAAAGCCATACATACTTCAGAATCCAAGCATCGGGGCAGCCATCACGGTAGGCGACGTAAACGGTGACGGCATTCCAGATGTCGTCTCGGCGGGCGTCTATGTATTTTATGGACAAGGCGGGGGAAAATTCACCGAACCGTACTATTATCCGATTTGGGGGAGTGCTGGACCGACGGGTGGCGATGGCGTGGTTCTCGCCGACTTGCGCAATAACGGCCTAACAGACATCATTGCGGACGGCGGAGGCGTGTCGGTACTCCTGAGTGAAGGTAAGGGTTCCTTTGAGGATGGCATTTGGACCAGCGTTAGCGGGGGTGCTGGTTGTGCAGCAAAGGGAGACTTCAACGGCGACGGCAAACCCGATTTGGCTGTAAATAATGCAAGTGGAATCTCCATTCTGCTCGGAACCAGCAAAGCCGCAACGCCATTCGCTACCGGAGCAGCGATCGCGCTGCCGGACGCAGGGTGCCTTATCACAGGAGATGTTAACGGCGACGGCAAGCTCGACTTGCTCGTGCCCGTGAATGGAACGGTCAACACATACTTGGGCCATGGCGACGGCACGTTTACGCTCGCCAGTACCACTCCAACACCGTCCGGCGGGTACCTCGCCCTGGGTGATTTCAATCATGACGGCAAGGCAGATTTCGCTACATCGGGAAATCTCATCGCTCTCGGGAACGGCGACGGCACGTTCCAGAATCCCACCGATATTATGGCCAGTCCGCCTGATCCTTTCTCCGGCATCACAACTGGTGACATTAACGACGATGGTTGGACGGATTTGGTGTTGACGAGCAGCCTGTATCCGGTGGGCGCGAATGTCGTCGTCTTGATCAACAATCACGAGGGAAGGTTCGTCCAGGCTCCTGCAAAATTTGGGCCGTACACATTTCAACCGATCCTCACCGACCTGAACGGTGATGGCAAGCTGGATCTCGTTTTGGGTAGCGCCTATGGTGGGGTGTCGTTATATCTCGGAGTCGGTAACGGAACCTTTACAGCCGGTCCGACGCTCACATGTGATGCGGGCGGAATCGGTGGCCCAATTTATGTCGCAGATGTGAACGGCGACGGCATCCCCGATGTACTTGTCGGAGGAGGTCCGACAATCTGTGTCTATTTGGGCGAAGGAAGTGCGACTTACGCCACGCCATTCCGTCTCGGCGTGAGCCCGTACCCGAGTTCTCTTCTCGTTGAGAACCTTCACGGTCAATTGGCGAAGAAGGGATTGCCCGACATAGTTATTCCAGACACGGTAGGTAGCGGCGGCGTCGAGATTCTCCTGAACCTTACTCAGTAGCACTCATGCCTATATGGTCAACGGCATCTGATAGCTGAAGAGCTGATACGCGAAGAATTCGGGGGTATCGTGCGCGCGCAGCAATCCAGGGCGGCGAAGGCTCGCTTGGGGCCATGCCTCTCAACCGGTACATGCTCTTCGTAAGGACGATTCTCGTGGCCGGGCACGCTACAGTGGAAAGGCGAGAAACGCGAGAACACAATTGGCGAATCATCTGGTCAGCGAGAAGAGTCCTTACCTGCAGCAGCACGCGCACAATCCAGTGGATTGGTATCCGTGGGGCGAGGCCGCGTTCGAGAAGGCGCGCGCGGAAGACAAGCCCATCTTTTTGTCGGTCGGCTACTCTACGTGCCATTGGTGCCACGTGATGGAGCGCGAGTCGTTCGAGAGCGAAGAGCTGGCGGCGATCATGAATCGCTGGTTCGTGCCGGTGAAGGTGGATCGGGAAGAGCGGCCGGATGTGGATCGGATCTACATGACGTTCGTGCAAGCGTCCACGGGCGGCGGCGGCTGGCCCATGTCCGTGTTCCTGACGCCGGAGCTGAAGCCGTTCTTTGGGGGCACGTATTTTCCGCCGGATAATCGCTACGGGCGGCCGGGGTTCGGCGCGATTTTGCAACGGATCGCGGAGGCGTGGCAGAAGGAACGCGGGCGCATCGTGGAATCGAGCGGCGATGTGATCGCACAATTGGCGCGGTATTCCGGAGCGTCCGGTTCATCGGGCGTCTTGCCGGACGCGACGATTCTGGATTCTGGATTCCAGCACTTCCGCAGGATGTTCGATTCGGCGCATGGCGGATTCGGCGGCGCGCCGAAGTTTCCCCGTCCGGTGGTTTTCAATTTCCTGCTGCGATATTCGGTTGGAGCGGCCGACGGCGGATCGCCTGACGCGGACACAAAAGAAGACGCGCTGGAGATGACGCTCGCCACTTTGCGCGCGATGGCCAACGGCGGCATGCACGATCAATTGGGCGGCGGATTTCACCGCTATTCCGTCGATGAGCGCTGGTTTGTGCCGCATTTCGAGAAAATGCTGTACGATCAGGCGCAGCTGGCCGTGTCTTATCTAGAGGCGTTCCAGATCACGCACGATCCGTTTTATGCGAAAATCGCCCGGAGCACGCTGGATTATGTGCTGCGGGACATGACGGATAGCCAAGGCGGTTTTTATTCGGCGGAGGATGCCGATAGCGTGATCGACCCGGCGAATCCGAAGGAAAAGGGCGAAGGCGCGTTTTATGTGTGGAGCGCGGAGGGGCTGAAGGAGTTCCCGAAAGTGGCCGCCATCTATGGCGTGGAGCCGAATGGCAACGTCCACGACGATCCGCATGGCGAGTTCACAGGCAAGAACATTCTGTACTTGCGGAAGGCATTGGACGATGCCACCGAGGCGGAGTTAAAGCCCGCCAAGGAGGCGCTGCTGGCCATTCGAGCGAAGCGCGAGCGTCCGCACCTGGACGACAAGATCCTGACCGCCTGGAACGGCCTGATGATTTCCGCGTTCGCCAAGGGCGCGCAGGTGTTGGATGATGAGCGGTACCTCGGCGCGGCCGAGCGGGCAACGAACTTCATCCTGACGCGCATGTACGATGCCACGTCGGGAGTGCTCTTGCGGCGGTATCGCGATGGCGACGCAGCGATTGCAGGTTTCCTGGACGACTATGCGTTTTTCATCGGGGCGCTCCTGGATCTATATGAAGCCGGCTTCGATGCGCGGCACATCGAGACCGCGATGCGTCTGACATCGAAGATGCTGGAGCTGTTCGAGGACGCCGCGGATGGCGCGTTCTTCAGCACGGCAGCCGGCGATCGCAGCCTGGTGCTGCGCATGAAGGACGATTACGACGGCGCTGAACCATCGGGGAACGCGGTTGCCCTTCTGGATCTGCTCCGGCTGGCGCATTTCACCGATCGCGCGGAATATCGGGAAGCAGCGGAACGAACGCTGCGCGCGCTGGGATCGAAAATCGCGCAGCAAACGGTTGCGGTGCCGCAGATGTTGGTGGGCCTCGACTATTATCTGGCCTCGACGGCGCGAGGTGGTTCTGGCGGGGGAGGCTAGCGAATTCCTAAAGCACGTTCGCTCCAGATTCCTGCCGCATACCATCACGCTGCGTGCCGGCGCGCCATTTTTTCCCGGTGCGTCAGAGCATGCACGCATTGGACGGCCAACCCACAGCGTACGTCTGCAGTAACTACACGTGCCAACTGCCAACCAGCCAATTGGCTAAGCTCGACGAGTTGCTACAATAGGTGATCCAATCAAAACACCCTGAGGAGAACCATGGAAAGACCTGGAGCTACGACGATGAGAGGCAATCCGCTGACCCTGTTGGGGCCGGAGTTGAAGGCCGGTGAAAAGGCGCCCGATTTCAACGCGGTGGATGACGGATTGAAGCCCGTAAACCTGGCGGCGACCGGAAAGGCCGTGCGGATTTTCAGCGTGGTGCCCTCGCTCGATACGCCGGTGTGCGACGCGCAGACCAAGCGCTTCAATGAAGAAGCCGCGCAGCTGCCGGGCGTGGCGATTTTCACCATCAGCATGGATCTGCCGTTTGCGCAGAAGCGCTGGTGCGGGAATTACGGAGTGGACAAAATCAAGATGCTGTCCGATCACCGGTCCGGCTCGTTCGGCGAGCAGTATGGGACGCTGATCAAAGACATGCGGATCGAGAGCCGCGCGATTTTCGTGTTGGATAAAGACGACACCATCAAGCACGTGGAGTACGTGAAAGAAGTGGCCGATCATCCCAATTACGAGACGGCGCTGGCGGCCGCGCGATCATTGGCGAAATAGGGGCCTCCCGAACCCGACCATCCGGTGCGCACGGCGGTATGATTGAAGGTAGGATTACTGTGCCTACCTCAACGAAGCGAGCGGAACGCAAAGCCAAGAGGAGTTACACGCTGTCGCCAGAGTCGATAGCCTTTCTCGAAACGATCCGCAAGCGCCGCCGTGCCGCGTCCATCTCATCCATTCTGGAGGAAATCTTACAAGCCGTTCGCCGACAAGAGGAGCGGGCGAAGATCGCGAAGTCTGTCGGTGCTTATTACTCCTCGCTGTCGGACCAGCAAGCGGCCGAGGTTGCTGAATGGGGCGACCTTGCCACGAAGGAATTCCAGCGCGGGTGATAAGTGCCATCCACACGATCTCCTCTTCGTGGCGAAATTTGGTTTGCGCAGCTACCTTCGGATCCACCGGAAAAAGGCCGCCGGCCCGTGGTTATTGTGTCGGTGGATGCCCGGAATCGTCATGAACGGGCTGACACGGTCTTGGTTGTCCCTCTGACAACGAGTATTCACAAAGGCGCCCCGACGCACGTCCAGCTGACGGCGGGCGAGACGGGATTGCAGTCCGACTCGGCGGCGCGAGCCGAGGATATCACGGTAGTTCGAAAGCAGATCCTGGTGCAGTCGCGCGGGCCGCTCCGAAGATTGAGCAATACACGAATTTGCGAACTCGCAAATAGAGTACTTATCGCGACGGGCTGCGCTCCCTGAGAGCTTGCGTTCATGCCCGGATAAATGGGGATGCGGTGAAAACCTGCACGACGAGCGGTTGGGAGGAGATGCCAAATTCACGCGCGCCCCGATCAGATCGCGCTCAGGACCGATCGAAGTGCGGATAGTAATTGCGAGGTCTCTGATTCACTCAACTTGATCGGCGGCGTGGACGATCCAGAAAAGTGTACAGTCAGACTCTTCATCGCCGACGTGGGGCCCCATCTGTCGATTCGCCGTCAGAAATCAGACGACGGAGCAGGCGGTATTCTGGAACAAAAGATCAGGATGCCGGTATGGTTTGACCCAACGGCGGAAGGCGGTACGCCCATGTGCAATGGTATCGCCCAAGGCCTGAAAAAATCCCCCAACAAACCTGCTCAGGGCCGCCGTATTGGACATGGTAGAGTAGCGGGGTTACGAAGCCCTCAAAAGAAATAGGTGGGTCTGATGAAACGCACAACGAAGCTGGCGGTATTTCTGGCGCTCGATCTAATGGCGATGAGTGTCATGCAGATTGCAGCCCAGACTCAATCCGCGCCCACCATTCCCACATTCTACGCCCGGCGGGACTATCCGGCAGCCTCTGACGGTCAAGTCATAGTTGGGGACACGAACGGCGACGGAATCCCCGACCTAGTTATCAACGGAAGTGGAATCGATGTGATGTTTGGGAACGGCGATGGTACTTTCCGGCAAGGCCCTAGCTCGCGTACTGCATTCGCCGGGATCGCAGGCTTCGCTTTGGCCGACCTCAACGGCGACGGCATTCTTGACGTGGTCGTGACGGGTGCGCCGTATAACGGCTTTGCGGCGGGAATCGCCGTGTGCCTGGGCAACGGCGACGGAACATTTCAAACCGGAACGTACTATCCAGCTGGTTCAAACCCTTACGTTTTTGGTCCTGTCATCGGAGATTTCAACGGCGACGGCATTCTTGACGTGGTTGCAGTTGGTAACGGGGGAGTGTGGCTGTTTACCGGCCAGGGCGGTGGCGTATTCAACGCGGGCGTCATGGCCGCGTCGCTTTCGGCTGGCCCGCTGACAGTTGTGGCTGCAGACCTGAACGGAGATAAGAAGCTGGATCTCGTGATAACTCTGCAAGGTTCGGGATTTGTGATCCTGTTTGGGAACGGCAACGGTACTTTTCAGGCACCTGCCGCCTTTCCTAAGCCCGCTGACACGTCTTTTTGTCGCCGTGGGTAGTCTGATCAAAGGCGGGCCGCCCAGTATCGTCCTGGCCAGCGTCAATGTGCTCTACCTCTATTTCGGAAACGGCGCTGGCGTGTTTTCCGGGCCCTACAAGATTGACACCCCTGTGAATGGGGCTGCCGTCGCTGTTGGCGACGTGAACGGCGATGGCATTCCTGACATCGTCTCAGCTGGTGTCTATATTTTTTTTGGTATTGGAGGAGGCAAATTCAGTGAACCTTACTACCACCCGATTTGGGGTAGCGCGGGACCGATTGGTGCATCTTCCATGACCCTGGCTGACCTTCGCAATAACGGTCGGACAGATATCATCACAAACGGCGGCGGGGTTTCCGTGCTTTTGAATGAGGGCGAAGGCGCATTCGAAGAGGGCATATGGACCAACGTCACGGGAGGAGCGGGCTGTGCGGTGAAGGGCGACTTCAACGGCGATGGTAGACCGGACTTAGCGGTAAACAACACCAATGGGAGTTCCTCACAAGGGATCTCGATTCTGCTCGGGACGGGGAAGGCCACAGCACCCTTCAAAGCAGGAACCAGCATTGCTCTGGCTGGTGCGGAATGCCAGGTGGCTGTCGATGTAAACGGCGACGGTAAACTCGATCTGCTGGTGCCGGTGAATGGAACGGTGAACACTTACCTTGGCAACGGTGACGGAACTTTCACGCTAAAAAGCACTACGCCTACACCGTCCGGCGGCTATTTGGTGCTGGGTGATTTCAATCACGATGGCAAGATCGATTTCGCTACTTCTGGGAATCTGATGGCTCTAGGGAACGGCGACGGAACATTCCAAAATCCAACCGACATCATGGCAAGTCCTCCGGACTCGTTCTCGGGCATCGCGTCGGGAGACATCAACAACGACGGTTGGACGGATCTAGTGCTCACCAGCAACGTGTTTCCTATTGATGCCAATGCAATCGTGCTCTTGAACAATCACCAGGGTGGGTTCACACAAGTACCGACCACTTTTGGCCCCTTAACTTACGACCCGATTCTCGTGGATGTGAACGGCGATGGAAAGCTCGATTTGGTTTTGTCTCAAACCGGCCTACTCACCGGTGCCACAATCTACGGCGCTTCCGTTTATCTCGGCAATGGTAAGGGTGAATTCACGTTCAGCCAAACCGTAGGAGGTCAGACACTCTACTCGACACTGAATTTCGTTGCGGATGTGAACGGCGACGGTGTCCCGGACATCATTGAATTGATCAACGATACGCTCCAGATCTATCTCGGCGAAGGAAGTGCTACCTACGCGACGCCTTTCAATGTCGGCACCGGGCCCTCCCCTGGCTCCATCTTGGCGGAAAATCTCCACGGCCAATCGAAAGCGGCAGACTTGCCTGACATCGTGATCCCCGATCTTTCCGGTGGCGTCACCGTGTTGCTCAACTTAACTCCTTAATTTTATGCCCTACCTGGTGAACGGGATTCGGTTGCGAGCGAATCCGGGGGCGCCGCATATCCGCGGCACTCGAGCACCGGCAGCCTCGGATATTTGGGAAAGCCCGGGTCGTCCTTCGAAAGCTGGCATAAATAGAACACCGAGCCGCGATCTGAGGTCACCCGGCGCATGTGCACGCAAGTAGCACAAATCCCGGCAGTTGCAGACTCCCCGCTCATCTATTAAAGGATAAGCGTGTGGAAGCCGATATTCCAGAGTGATGGCAAGCAGCTCATTCTTCATCCAGCGCCAAGAGGATGCCCTGCGCCACGTCAACCTGCTGGCGAAAGGGCTCAAGAAAGTCGCTCTGGCGGGTTGGGTCGGCGGGGCCGGCTGCAGCGCATTGGCCCTGATGTTGACTCATTTTCTGGTGCCCGCGGGTCCGGCGTCGAACCCCATCCCGGGGTCTCATGAAATCTCCGGGGTCACGTTTGTCACCTGGTTCATGGCGACGGCGTTGATTGTCTTTTCGAGCCTGTACTACGTCACGGGCTGGGCCCTAGCTCGCCAAATGCAGTGGGCTCGCTACGCAGGCGCAGCGACGTTCCTTTCGAAGATACTGTTGTGCGTGTGGCTGGGGCGTGGCTCGGTGGGCGCGATGGCGGTCTTTCTGCTGATCTCGGCCTGGGATATGTATGGCCTGTGGGTGCTGCTCGCCAAAGAAACCGGACAGCTCTTTGCTTCGCCCGAAGCAAGTCATGTTGGCCCTGTCTCATCCCCCACAATATAGGTCGACCGGCATCGTATTCGCCTTATCCAAATCTGCTAATCTAGTCACTTAAAGTGCCTTCGCCCGAATGCCCGCTCGAATGAGCGACAGCTTCATCCTGCAGACTTATCCGTTCCGTGAAGCCGACCTCATTGTTAGCTTCTTTACGCGCGATCAGGGCAAGCTGAGGGGCGTGGCGCGGCGGGCGCGCCGGCCGAAAAGCAGTTTCGGATCCGGGCTGGAGCGGCTGTCGCATGCGACGGTCTCGTACTATCAGAAGGAGAATCGCGAGCTGGTTAGCCTGAATTCCTGCGAACTGACGCAATCGCAGTTCGCGTTGGCGTCAAACTACGAAGCGAGTGTCGCGCTCGATTATCTGGCCGAAGTTACTGAGCAGTTGCTGCCACCCAACGAAGCCAACGAACGGCATTTTCGCCTGCTGATCGCCGTTTTGGATTCACTGCACGCGGGCGGCAACGTGTGGGCCGCGGTGACGTACTTCGCCCTCTGGGCGGTACGGTTGGCCGGGCTATTGCCTGAGTTACGCGTGAGTGCCGATTCACGCGCCATCATAGAAGAGATGCTTGTGACACCGATCCAGCAAATGACCGCTCGGCCGTGGGCCAAAGAAACCGGCGCCGATGTGCGGCGCGCCCTGAACCGCCTGATCGAAGATCACGTGGAGCGGAAGCTGCGAACGACGTCGATCCTGGAGGCTTTATGAGCAGGAGTGACGCCCTTTGAGCGCTCCTCTGACGTTTCAGGAGACCGTGCTGCGTCTCAAGCAGTATTGGTCCGATCGCGGCTGCATCATCCAGGAGCCATACGATGTGGAAGTGGGCGCGGGCACCATGGCGCCCGAAACATTTCTGAGGGTCCTTGGACCGTCCCCGTACAAGGTTGCCTACGTTCAACCCAGCCGTCGCCCGGCCGATGGCCGTTATGGTGAAAATCCGAACCGGCTGTACAAGCACCAGCAATTGCAGGTGATCCTGAAGCCGGCGCCGGCCGACGTGATCGATCTGTATCTCGGCAGCCTGCAGGCCATCGGCATCGATCTCGCAGAAGCACGACATCAAGTTTGAAGAAGACAACTGGGAAGCGCCGACGCTGGGCGCGTGGGGCATCGGCTGGCAAGTGATGCTGGACGGGCTGGAGATTTCGCAGTTCACCTATTTCCAGCAATGCGGCGGGTTCGATCTGGATTTGATTCCGGCCGAGTTGACGTATGGCCTGGAGCGCATCGTCGCGTTCCTGCAGAATGTCGACAGCGTATACGACATCGAGTGGGCCCCGGGCGTCCCCTACCGAGAAATTCGTTTACGTGATGAGCAGCAGTTTTCCAAATACAACTTTGAGCTGGCCGATGTCGGGATGCTGTGGCAGCTTTTCGATCTGCATGAGAAGGAATGCCAGCGGCTGACGAAGCTAACGGGCGTGGTTCTGCCCGCTTACGATCAAGTGCTCAAGTGTTCGCACATCTTCAATCTGCTGGATTCGCGCGGCGCGATTAGCGTGACCGAGCGGGTAGGCGTGATCGGGCGAGTGCGGAGGCTCGCGCTGGGCGTAGCGGACGCATGGATGATCGAAATCGGGGCGAAGAAGGAAGCTGCCGCGTGAGCCTGCCTTTCTTGCTTGAGATTGGAACTGAAGAGATCCCTGACTGGATGATTGTTCCTGCATTGAACAATTTGCAGGATATGTTTCAAGGATTGCTGGACCAGCAGGTTTTGGGCGGCCGGGTCACTTCCGTGGATGCCACGCCGCGCCGATTGGTCTTGCAGGCGGATGGATTACTGGAACGGCAGGCGGATGTCGAAGAATTGGTGTTGGGTCCGGCGACGAAGGCTGGTGCGGGCGCCGCTGCCGGATTCGCCAAGAAAATGGGCACGACGCCCGACCAGTTAGGAACCGAAGTCACAGCGAAGGGTGAATACTTCGCCTTCAAAAAACGAACCCAAGGGCAAGCGACGGGGGCAATCCTAGCTCGTGAGTTGCCCAATCTGATACTAAAGATTCAGTGGCCTAAGACCATGGTTTGGAGTGGGAAAGGGACCGAACGATTCATCCGACCGATTCGATGGCTGGTGGCGCTGCTGGGCGATTCCGTGGTTCCATTCGAGATTGGTGGCGTTCATTCCGGCAACGTGACGCGCGGACGGCGCGGGTTGCTGCCGTTTACGGTGACGATCACCGATTTCAGCCAAAAGCTAAAAGCCAATGGCGTGATTCTGTCTGCGGACGAGCGCCGTGCCAGAATCGAATCCGGCATCTCGGTGCGCGTCAAACCCGACCCAGATCTTCTACACACGCTGACCTATATCACCGAGTTCCCTACCCCGATTCTCGGCAGTTTTGACCGCAGTTATCTCGACCTGCCACAGGAAGTGCTGGTCACGGTGATGCGGCATCACCAGAAGTATCTTTCAGTAGAAGATGCCGACGGAAAGCTCGCGCCGCACTTCATCGCGGTGATGAATACCGATGCCGATCCTGACGGCCTGGTTCGGCAAGGGAACGAGAAAGTGCTGCGGGCGCGATTCAACGACGCTCGGTTTTTCTGGGATCAGGATCAGAAGAAGGCGCTAGCCGCGCGGCTGGAAGACCTGAAGGCCGTCACATTTCAGGCCAAGCTGGGTTCGTATTACGAGAAGACCCAGCGCGTCGTCGCACTAACGAAAGAGCTCGGCGGCAACGAACGCGCGGCCCTGTTGTGCAAGTGTGATTTGACTACGGACATGGTCAAAGAGTTCACCGATCTTCAGGGCGTCGTCGGCGGTCTCTACGCGCGAGCGCAAGGTGAGCCCGAAGAAGTCGCGCAAGCGATCTACGATCACTACAAGCCGCTCAGCATGGAAGACGAAATCCCGTCGACACTACGCTGGCCGAATTCTCAGCTTCGCCGACAAATGGGACACGCTGGTGGAATGCTTCAATGTCGGCATGGCGCCCACTGGATCGCAGAGACCCATTCGGACTTCGCCGCGCCGCACAAGGCATTGTGCGGATCATCGTCGAAGGTAAGAGATCAAATACGATTTCCCCGGCATGAGCCGGAGCTCTCGAGTTCATGCGTGACCGCGTCGAATACTATTTCCGCGATGTCCGTGGTTTCGCTTACGACGAAGTCCGCGCCTGCATGGCCGCCGGCTGGACCGATCTTCATCGATCTGGAAGCGCGCTTGAAGCGCGTGCAAGGCAATCCGCGCCACGCCCGACTTCGAACCGATCGCCGCCAGCTTCAAACGCATCAAAAATATCCTGAAGCAGGCGCACTTCGCCGATTCAACGTTCCAGGCTCAACTTCTCGAACCGGGCCCGGAGCATGAGCTTTACGCACGCGATCCCAGCGGACACAAGGCCAACCGCTCGAATCCCGCATCGGCCCGCTGCGGCCCAAAGTCGACCTCTTCTTCGACAAGGTGCTCGTCAACGCGGACGACCCAAGCATCCGGCGCAACCGGCTTGCGCTGCTGCACAATCTCTTACAGGAATTTTCGGACGTAGCCGACTTTTCGGAAATCGTTACAGAAAGGCAATCATGAAAAAATACGTTTACGCATTTGGCGGCGGCACCGCCGACGGCGATGGCAAGATGAAAGACGTCCTTGGCGGAAAAGGCGCTGGCCTGGCCGAGATGAGCCGCGCGGGTGTGCCCGTGCCTCCCGGCTTCACCATCTCCACCGAAGTCTGCAACATCTATTTCCAGAACAAGAACAGCGTGCCGAAGGAAATCGGCGAGGAGATCGCGCAGGAGCTCGCCGATCTCGAAAAGAAGATGGGCAAGAAGCTCGGCGACGCCTCCGACCCGCTGCTGGTGAGCGTGCGCTCCGGCGCCAAGTTCTCCATGCCCGGCATGATGAACACCATCCTCAATCTGGGATTGAACGACAAGTCCGTGGAAGGCCTGGCCAAGAACAGCGCCAATCCGCGCTTCGCCTACGACTGTTATCGCCGCTTCATCCAGATGTTCGGCGAAGTGGCGCTCGATATCGACATGCACAAGTTCGATCACATCTTCGATGAGCGCAAGAAGAAGGTGAAGGCCAAGCTGGACACCGACCTGTCGGCTGACGATTTGAAGGTCATCATCGGCGATTATCAGAAGCTGGTTAAGAAGGAAACGGGAAAGCCGTTTCCGCAGGACCCGCGCGAGCAGCTGGCTATGTCGCGCGATGCCGTGTTCCGCTCCTGGTGGGGCAAGAACGCGGTGACTTATCGGCGCATGGAGAAGATCCCCGATGAGATCGGCACCGCGGCGAACGTGCAAGCCATGGTGTTCGGCAATATGGGCGAAACTTCCGGCACCGGCGTCGGATTCACGCGCAATCCCTCCACCGGCGAACGGGTATTCTGGGGCGAGTTCCTGTTGAACGCGCAAGGCGAAGACGTGGTCGCCGGCATTCGCACCGGAAGGCCGATCTCCGATCTGGAAGCGGTCATGCCCGATGCTTATCGCCAGCTTCGCGATATTACTACCAGCCTCGAAAAACATTATCGCGACATGCAGGATTTCGAGTTCACCATCGAAAACGGCAAGCTGTTCATGCTGCAAACGCGCAATGGAAAACGCACCGGCATGGCCGCGCTGCGGGTGGCGGTCGAAATGGTGAAGGAGGGTTTGATCGACAAGAAGGAAGCGGTGTTGCGCGTGGCCCCGCCGCAGCTGGATCAATTGCTGCATCCGTTGTTCGATCAGGCTTCGCTCAAGACGTTGACCAAGATCGCAAACGGTATCGACGCTTCGCCGGGAGCAGCGGTCGGCCGCGCTGTGTTTGACGCCGATCAGGCGGTCGAAAGCGTCAAAAAGGGCCCGGTGATCTTGATCCGTAAGGAAACCACGCCGGACGATATTCACGGCATGGAAGTTGCGGCGGGCGTGCTGACCGCGGTGGGCGGCAAGTCGAGCCACGCGGCCGTTGTCGCGCGCGGGATGGGTCTGCCTTGCGTAGTTGGAGCGGGCGCTCTGCACATCGAAGAGCACAAGAAGCAGTTCACGGTGAAAGTTGGGACCAAAGACGTCGTCGTCAAAGAGGGCGACTGGATTTCGTTCGACGGAACCACCGCCGACGTTTATCTCGGCCAGGCCAAGACGAAAGAGCCAGATCCCAAATCGCCCTTGTTCGTCGAGTTCATGAAGTGGGCCGATGAGTTTCGCGGCGATTTCGGCGTGCGGGCCAATGCCGATATTCCGCGCGATGCCAAAGCCGCCCGCGAGTTCGGCGCCGAAGGCATCGGACTGTGCCGCACCGAGCACATGTTCTTCGCGGCTGATCGCATTCCGTTCATGCAGGCCATGATTCTGGCCGAAGATCCCAAAACGCGCGATAAAGCGCTCCAAAAGTTGCTGCCCATGCAGCGCAAGGATTTCGCGGGACTGTTCGAAGCCATGGACGGCTACCCGGTGATCATTCGCACGCTCGATCCGCCGCTGCATGAGTTCCTGCCCAAGCGCGAGAACCTGATGGTGGATCTCGCGCTGCTTCCGCATGCCGGCGGCAAAGAGAAAAAGAAGATGTCGGAAAACTACGGCATCCCGGTGGGCGAGCTGAAGAAGAAGCTGCCCGCGCTGCTCAAACGTGTTGAGGATTTGCACGAATTCAATCCCATGCTCGGCTTCCGCGGCTGCCGGCTGGGCATTGTGCATACCGAGATCACCGAGATGCAGGCGCGCGCCATCTTTGAAGCCGCGGTGCAAGTGGCCAAGAAGGGCGTGAAGGTGATCCCGGAGGTGATGATCCCGCTGGTTGGGTTCCAGCGAGAGCTTGCGCTTCAGAAGGAAATCGTAGAGCGCGTAGCCAAGGAAGTGCTCGAAAAGGCCGGCATGAAGAACATGAAGTACCTGATCGGCACCATGATCGAGATTCCGCGCGGCGCGCTGACGGCCGATCAGATCGCCGAAGTGGCCCAGTTCTTCAGCTTCGGCACCAACGATCTGACGCAGACCACGCTCGGAATGTCGCGCGACGACTATACGAAGTTTTCGAAGAAGTACGAAGAGCTGAAGATCTTCAAGGCCGATCCGTTCCAGACCATCGACCAGGAAGGCGTCGGCAAGCTCATCGAGCAGGCGGTGAAACTGGGCCGCAAAACCAATCACAATCTCGAAATCGGAATCTGCGGCGAACACGGCGGCGATCCCAGCTCGGTGGAGTTTTGCTATCGCGTGGGCATGGACTACGTTTCGTGCTCCCCCTATCGCGTGCCGATCGCGAGGCTGGCGGCGGCGCAAGCGGCCATCGCTGGCGGGGATAAATCGGAAGCGATGCGAACAGCGTAACTGTTCTGATCCAAGCGTCGCCAAGAGTGGCGACGCGGCACGCAGGAGTGCGCGCGCCACGCCAGCATTATTGATTTGGATCCGGAGGCTTCTCACCCGGCTTGTACAGCGTGGGAGGCTTCTGGCCATTGGCCTTGATCACTCCCGGCTTGTCTTCGGGGCTCTTCTTGGCTTTCTTGTCTTCGTCGCCGAGGCCAGGGCTTTTCGATCCTGTTTTCTTTTTTCTCTTGAGCCGCCAGCTCGCCGGCCCGGGTGTGCAGGTCTTCTTCGGAAAGCTCTTTGCTATCGGACGTGGTATCGATGGCGTTCTTCAGGACGAATTCATAGCGCGCTAAATCCTTGGGCGCCGCGTCCTCGATCTTTTGCAGGGTCGCCAGCATTTCGCCCTCGGCGGCGGCCACTTCCTTCATTCCCACGTCCAGCGGCAGCTTGCGAACCAGCGCGTCATCGGCCACCGTGTCGATGGCCTCGATGATGTGCGTGTAATCCTCCAGCGTGTCGTGAATCAGCGCGGAACGCCCGGGCTTTTCCTTGCTCAGGTATTGCTGCAAAAGGGCCAGCGCTGGCGCGCGAAGAGAATGTACAGCTTCAGACGCGCGTTCGGTTCCTGCGCTTCCCGGACTTGATCCACCTCGTCCGCCGTCAAGAAGTCGCGCTCCTGCGCGAAGCCGCAGGCGGCGAATACCAGCAAGATTGCCAAATATCGCATGGCCGTTAACCTCTACTTTTTCCTGCTCATGATATCGGACAGCAACTCGTCGTGAATGTCCGAAAGTTTCTTCAGCGCCGCTTCCACGCGCGGACGAAAATCGAAACTCACTTCGTCGCGGAAGCCGCTCAGCCGGCGCATGAGCGCGCTCACCTTCAATTCGGCGCGCTTATAGTACCTGCTCTTGCGCGGCGCGCCGTGCGTTTGCTCGAGCGCATCATAGGAAAGCGCCACCGATTCGGCCACTTCCTGGATGGCTGCCTCTTCGGCCGGCTTCGTTCCCAGCCTGATAAGCCTGTCGCGCCTCGTCGATCTTTTCGTCCGCATTCATCAGCGCCAGCTCCGACCGCCGGTTCGAGATCGGGCTCCGACTTCAGCGCGGCGAGATCGGCGAACCCCAGGATGCCAGTAAATGCGAATGACCAACAGCGCGGGGGTCACTTGTTGTTGATCTCCTTTTGCAGCAGCTTGATCCGCTGCCTGGCCTGCCACTCCTGGTTCGGATTTTCGCCCTGGCTCATTGCAAGAAACGCTGGTAGCTTTCGACGCGCCGGCTTCAAATCCCGGATTTTATCCAAAACGATAGCGCGCAGGAAAACGTGGCCGGGCTTCTCGGCATGCAGCGCCGCGATGCGGTCCAGCGCGGCCAGAGCGGGCGGATAATTCTCGGCCATCACCAGGACGCCCGGCCAGTTCGCTCCAGGCCTGCTCGGAGTCCGGCTTCAGCTTGGTGGCGCGCTCAAACTCCGCGGCGGCTTCCGGAAACTTGCGCTGGTCGCGAATCAGGCGTCCATGCAGCATGCGGATCTCGAAGTTGTCCGGATCGGCCGCGAGAATCTGCTCCACCAGCGGCTGCGCTTTGTTCGGGTTCATTGTTCTTGAGGTACGCCTCGGCCAGCGCCGCGCGATTGGCTTCGGTGGGCGATTTCGCAACCGCAATCTGGAAGCACGGGATAGCGTCGGCGGCTTTGCCGGCCTTGAGCAGCAGATCGCCCAGGCGCTCCTGCGCGCCGGGATTCTCGGGAAACTGCTGATAGATCGCCATGGCCTGCTCGGGCTGCTTGGCGGTCTCGTACATAGTCGCGAGCTCCAGCAGATCGTCGCGATAAGTCGGGTTCAGCTCGGCGGCCTTCTTGAAATGAGCCGCGGCGTCTTCCAGCTTGTTCTGGCCGGCGAGGGCATGCGCCAAACCCAGCTCCGCATCGGGCGATTTCGGATCGATGGCCAGAGCAGCCGCATAAGACTGCTCGGCCTTGGCGAAGTCGCCGGCGCCCAGCAGCGCTGCTGCCAGGTAGTAAGTTGGCCGGTATTCCTTGGCATTTTGGCCAGCGGCAGCCGTCAAATAAGGAACGCGCTTCGGACGCCCGGCTGCTTCTCGCAGCAGCGAAATGCCCAGGTTCAGCTCGGCCTCATAAAGATCCGGCTTCAGCTCCAGCGTCTTCTTGTATTCCGGAATCGCCTCGGCATTTTTGCCCATCAGACTGTAGGCCAGCGCCAGGTTGAAGTGCAGGCTGTAGTCTTTCGGATCGGCTGCGATAGCTTGCGTGAAGCTTGCCACGGCGTCGGGATAGCGCTTTTCATCCAGCGCTTTCAGGCCCTGTTCGGCGAGATTGGTCTGGAAGGCGAGCAGGATTACGAGGGCAATACCGAGCGTACATAAACGGCTTCCTCTATTTTCCCCCAGAAACGAGCCGCGCGATGCCGAATGCTGCCGCGGCGGCCAACCCGCCGATAAACGCCGTTCGCAGCGCGCCCGAAGCCAGCGGCATTCCCGTGTATTGTGCCCTTCACCGCGCCAAAGATGGCGAGAGCCAGGATGGTGGCGACGACGGAAACGATCAGGGCCGAGGTGGCCGACGCCATCAGCATGTAGGGCGCCAGCGGAATCAGGCCGCCCGCGATGTAGGCGCCCGCGATGGTGCTGGCGCTGCGCACGGCGCGCTTGGGATCCGGCTCTTCCAGGCCCAATTCGAAGCGCATCATGAAGTCGATCCACTGTTTGGGACGCAGCCGCAGCGAATCGACAATGGGAACAGCTTCGCC
This sequence comes from Bryobacterales bacterium, assembly GCA_963781905.1. GTDB lineage: Bacteria > Acidobacteriota > Terriglobia > Bryobacterales > Bryobacteraceae > Palsa-89. The sequence goes on along the minus strand of CAWAHZ010000010.1, from coordinate 155,338 downwards.
GTGCGTCAGTCCGTAGGTTTCGAAAACTTCCAGCACTTCGCGCGCCTCCTCTTCGGGAATCTCTTCCACTTCGCGCTGCTCGCGCTTCAACTCGCTCGCGTAGTGATCGGCGTCGTTCTTGGCAGCGAGATATCCGCCCAGGCCCATGGCGATGGAGCCGGCCGCGATCTCGGCCAGTCCCGCCACGACGATGATGCGCGTGGTGGTGTCGGCGCCCGATAATCCGGCGGCCAGCGCGAAAGGCACGGTGAGGCCGTCCGCCATCCCGATGACGATGTCGCGTACGAATTCCGAAGCAGTGAAGTGCGACTCAACGTGCGGCGTTTGCGGCATATTCTTTCTTAGGATACTCGCGCTCTACAACCCCCGGACTCGCCTTGGGGCCGATTTGCCGGAGCCTATCTTTCATTGGGCGCCGCACTCGGCGGCCTGTGCGCTCAAGTATCGCCCAGTGTAGGAATTCCGAGCCGCCGCAATCTGCTCGGGCGTTCCTTGGGCCACGATCTGCCCGCCGCGATCGCCGCCTTCGGGTCCCAGGTCGATCACCCAATCGGCGCTGCGGATCACGTCCAGGTTGTGCTCGATGATCAGGATGCTTCCGCCGTTTTCGATCAGTCGCTGGAATGCCGCCAGCAATTTGGCGATGTCGTCGAAGTGCAGGCCGGTGGTGGGCTCATCGAAGATGAACAGCGTGCCGCCGCAGGTGGCTTGCGCCAGGTGCGATGCCAGTTTCACGCGCTGGGCTTCGCCGCCGCTCAGCGTGGTGGCCGATTGTCCCAGCCGCAAGTAGCCCAGGCCGACGTCGGACAGAACCTTCAAGCGATTTACCAAGCCTTTTGGATTCCGAGAAGAATGACAGCGCTTCCTTGACCGTCAATTGCAGCACTTCATGAATGTTCAGCCCTTGATACCGAATGTCGAGAATGGCGCTCTTGAAGCGCGTGCCTTTGCACTCCTCGCACACCAGCTCCACGTCGGCCAGAAATTGCATCTCCACCGTGACGGTGCCATCGCCCTGGCAATTCTCGCAGCGTCCGCCGGGGATGTTGAACGAAAAGTGGCCGCCGTTGTAGCCGCGCTTGCGCGCTTCCGGGGTGGACGCGAAGATTTCGCGGATCAGATCGAAGGCTTTGATGTAGGTGACGGGATTGGAGCGCGGCGTGCGGCCGATGGGCGATTGATCTACCAGCACCACTTCGCGCACCAGTTCCGCACGCTCCACGCGGCGGCAGGTGACCTTCTCGGCCTTCTGGTCCTGGTCTTCATCGAATCCTTCGAGCGCGGACTTACGAAGGCGCTGCGTGAGCGATTGAAAAATCACGTCATGCACCAGCGTCGATTTGCCTGATCCGGAAACGCCCGTCACCGCCACCATCATGTTCAGCGGAATCTCGACGTCGATGCCCTTCAGGTTGTGGGCGCGCGCGCCGAAGAACTTGACTGTTTTGCGGGGATCCATCTCCCGGCGCTCGCCGACGCTCTCGGCGTGCAAATCGCCCCGCAGATATTTCGAGGTGAGCGTGGCCGAACCGTTCGCCATAATCTTGCGATAGGAGCCTTCGAACACGATCTGCCCGCCCAGTTCGCCCGCGCCCGGCCCCATGTCGATGATGTGGTCGGCGGCGCGCATCACGTCGGCATCGTGCTCCACAACGACGATGGTGTTGCCCAGGTCGCGCAGCTCTTCCAGGATGCGAATCAGCCGGCCGGTGTCGCGCGAATGCAGTCCGATGGAAGGCTCATCCAGAACGTAGCATGCGCCCACCAGCCGCGATCCCAGGCAAGTGGCCAGCTGGATGCGCTGCGCTTCCCCGCCCGAGAGCGTGGACGACAGGCGGTCCAGCGTCAGATAGTCGAGCCCGACGTCGTTCAGGAATTTCAGCCGCTGGCGGATTTCGACCAGGATCTTGTCGGCGATGGCCGATTCTTCGGGCGACAGTTCGAGCGATTCGAAAAACTGGTACGCCTGCTCGATGTTCAGCTTCGCCACGTCGGCGATGGTTTTGCCGGCGATGCGAACGTTCAGCGCGTCGGCGCGCAGGCGTGAGCCGTTGCAATCCGGGCAGTGCGCGTAGCCTCGATAGCGGCTCAGGAAGACGCGCACGTGGACTTTGTACTTCTTGGTCTCCACTTCGGCGAAGGAATCGTGGATACCCTTCACCACCATGGCCTGCTCTTCGGCTGAAAGATCGCCGAACGGCACATTCCAGCGCACCTTGCCGCGCGAGGTCTTCTTGAAGCGCTCTGCAAAGCACTCGTATTGCGGCTTGGTCCAGGGATCGATGGCGCCTTCATCCAGCGACAGGCCGGGATTGGGAATCACCAAATCCATGTCGTAATCGATGGTGTTTCCGAAGCCCTGGCAGCGCGGGCAAGCGCCCATCGGATTGTTGAAGCTGAACAGGCCCGGCTCCGGCGTCAGCAGCTCGATGCCGCAGCGCTTGCAGGCGAATTTCTCGCTGAACTGCAGAATCGCAGGCGGCGGATTTTGCGGCGTGGCTTCCTCAAAGATTACTTCGCCGGCTTCGCGATAGCAGATCTCCGTGGTGTCGACGATGCGCTGGTGCAGATCGGGCGAGATGACGAAGCGATCCACCAGGATGAACAGCGGCTGGCTGAAATCGATATCGAGCAGCGACTCGGGCGTGGAGAATTCGAAAACCCGGGCCTTCTGATACAGCCGGTTGAAGCCTTTCTTGCGCAGCTCGAAAAGATGATCGCGCAGGGCGTCCGTTCCGCCGCCCACGCGCACCGGAAACAGCGCGTACCAGCGCGAGCCTTGGGCCTCGGCGAGCATTCTCTTCGCGACGTGATCCACGGTGTCGCGCTGCACTTGATCGCCGCACTTGGGGCAATAGCTGCGGCCGGCGCGCGCGTAGAGCAGCCGCAGATAATCGTAGATCTCGGTGGAGGTGGCGACCGTGGACCGCGGATTGCGCGTGGTGTTCTTCTGGCGGATGGCGATGGGCGGCGCGATGCCGGAGATCTCATCCACATCCGGCTTTTCCATGCGCTCCAGAAACTGCCGCGCGTAAGCCGACAGCGATTCCACATAGCGGCGCTGGCCCTCGGCGTAGACGGTGTCGAAGACCAGCGACGATTTGCCGGAGCCGGATACACCGGTAACCACGGTCAGCAGATTGTGCGGAATGGCGAGCGAGACGTTCTTTAGATTGTGGACTCGCGCTCCACGGATGAGAATGGATTCTTCCAATCCCGGGATGTTTCGGGAGAGGAGGGCGAGCCCGCCTGCTTCTTTGATTATCCCAGATGCGTCAAATCCTAGGACGAGGGCCTCGACGGGCCGTCGGCAGTCTTCGAAGGCTTCAATAAGAGCATGAGGCAGCCAGCGACGAACATACAGCCGGAAAAGTACAAGGTGCCCGCGGCGTAGGTTCCGGTTCGGTCCGTCAGGAATCCGACTACGTATGGTGAGACGAAGCTTCCTAACTGACCGAACGAACTGATTACCGCGATCGTCAGGGCAGACGATGTCCCGGTCAGAAGAGAGCTTCCGACGGACCAAAAGGGAGCTTGCCGCGCGTTGCTTCCCATGGCCGCAATGGTCAGCGCAAGAACGCCAATTACCACATTGTCCGTGGCCTGAGACACAACAAATCCCGCAGCCGCGAGAAACATGCTTCCGGCCGCGTGCCAGCGCCGTTCCCCGGTTCGGTCTGAGCTCCAGCCGACCAGCAGCGAGAACGGAAGGGCGGCCCAATACGGAATGGCGGCCACGATGGTGGTGACAATCGGACTGTAGCCTGACATTTTTTGAATGATCTTTGGCAGCCATAGGATGAAAGCGTTTGCGACGCCGGTGCCGAGAAACCAGATTGCGGTCAACAACAGCACTTCGGGTCTGAACAACACGCGCCAGAGACTGGCTTTGGTCTTCGCCGACAGGAGCCTCCTTTCTTCCTCGAGCTGATTGGTAATCCAGTTGCGCTCGGCAACGGTTAACCACCTGGCGTCCTTCGGCCGGTCGGTCAGATAGAAAAATGTCCACACGCCCGCCAGGATGGCAGGCGCTCCTTCGAAGATGAGAAGCCATCTCCATCCGCCCCACCCGAACCAGTGAATATTCATGAGGGCGGCGGAAAGAGGAGAACCTACGATCTGAGATACGGGAGCGCCAATGAGGAAACCTGCCAATGCCTTGGCACGGTCGCCGGCCCGGAACCAGTGGGTCAGGTACACCGCAACTCCGGGGAAAAAACCGGCCTCCGCAACACCGAGCAGGAAGCGCGCTGAGTAGAACTCGTTGCGAGTGTGGATTAACCCGGTAAGCGCGGCGGCTGCGCCCCAACTGAGCATGATCCGTGAGATCCACTTGCGCGCGCTCCAGCGCTCCACCAGGATGGCGCCCGGGATCTCGAGCAGCCAATAGCCGAGGAAGAATATTCCCGCACCTAGACCGAAGACTTGGTTCGAGAAGTGCAGCTCCTTCGTCATACCAAGGCTGGCGTAGCCTACATTGGCGCGGTCCAGGAACGCGATGGTATAGAGGAGGAGCAGGAACGGAACAATGCGTCGGTTAATTTTGCGGGTGGTGCGCCCCGCCAAGCCGGCGAGTTCCGTAACGACGGGCGCTTGGCGCATGTGCCAGTGTACCTGGAATCCGCGCTGCGCGCATATTCAAGCGAGAATTATTGGATGAACTCCCGAATGTACTCGTTCACTAACTTCGGCTTCTCATGAATCACCCAGTGCGAGCCATCCGGGATGCGCTTCACGGTCAGGTTCGGTACGAATTGGTTCATGCCATCCAGGTTGCCGGTGAGCAAGGCGGTGTCCTTTTCGCCCCAGATAACGAGCGTTGGAACCTTCACCTGCAAGCTGCCGGCATCGATCGCGGGCGTTGCGGGAGCGCCCGGCGCCGGTGGTCCCAGGTTCGCGGCGCGGTAATAATTCAAGCCGCCGGTCAACGCGCCGGGCTGTGACCAGGCAGCGATGTAGGCCTGCTTATCCGCCTCGCTGAACACGCCGGTTTTCAGGCCATCGCCCAAGACTGCATCTACCAGCCCCGCATAGTTGTTGGCTGATAGCGTTTGCTCGGCCTGCGGACTGCGGAACAGCAGCATATATTGGCTGGCTTTCTGCTGCGCGGGGTTATTGGCGAGTTCGCGCGCCATGATCGCCGGATGCGGACAGTTGACGATCACCAGCTTTTCGAGATATTCCGGATGCGCGATCGCGAAGCTCCACGCAACGCCGCCGCCCCAGTCGTGCCCCACCAGAATGAACTTCTTGTAGCCCAGGTGCTCAGCCAGTGCGCGGACGTCTTCCACCAGATTCTTCATCTGGTACGCGTCCACATCGGTGGGCTTCGTAGAAAGGTTGTAGCCGCGCATGTCCGGCGCAACGGCCCGATGGTCCTTGGCAAACTCCGGTAACTGATCCTTCCACTCGTACCAGAATTCGGGAAAGCCGTGCAGGAATATGATCAGCGGGCCCTTCCCTTCGGTGACGTAATGCAGACGAACTCCATTCACTTCGGCGTATTCGTGTTTCAATTTGGGCTTTTCCTTAGCCAGTACGCTGCAGGCGGCCAGAGCGAACACAAGCGCAGCACGATGGGGCATGCTCAAACCTTAACAAAAAAAACTCCAGAAGCCGCGGAGAAGTCGGCAGCTTCTGGAGTAACCCGAAGAAGGAAGTGGGTCAGACAGCCTGTAGATGCGCTTGGACGGATTTGGCGGATTGCCCGACCCGCTGGGTATCGCGCATACGTTCGGTGGCGGATGCAATGGCTTCAGCCAACGGTTGATCTTGAACTTCGACGCCGCCCCAACTGAACAAAATGGAGCAGGTGCCGATGCCGCGTAGTTGGTAATCCCAGAGGCGCTCGGCGATCTGGTTCAACCGGCGCTGCCCCTGCGCGCCCTGTTCGCTGCACACCAGAACGAATTCGTCGTAGGCGATGCGGCATGCGAAATCTTTTGCGGTGAGCAGGCTGGCCAGGTGGTCGCCGACCGATTGCATCAAGCCCTGGCTGTGCCACATGCTGCTATCGCTATCGTTGATGCCGATAGAGACTACCAGTCCGGTGAAGGGTGCGTTACGCCCCAGCAAGTCTTCGAACCGAGGCTTGGGGACCATCCCGACGAGTTCGATGGCGGAGGCGGGAAGCAGGTTCTGCCTGGGCTGGCTCGAGATCAGGCGTTCCCAGAGCGCCGCGTCAATGGTAACTGCCGGCAGCGTGGTTTCGAGAAAGCCCATCGGGGAGCATGGCGCCGTGGGAGAGGACGGCGCCATTTGGACAGTGACGGTCTCGCGTTCGCGCGGTTGCACAGGAGGCCGGGAAGAGGTTGCAACGGGCACCAGCGGTTCCAGCGCGCGTTCCGGGACGAGCTTCTTGGCCGGGGCATAAGCCATGGGCGCGGCTACGAACAACATGCTTGGACGCGGCGTGGGCGGAGTCCTCAGAGTGACCACCGGATGTGCCGGACCGAGCTGGCGGTGTTTTCTAAGATGGTCGAAGAAGACTACGACGGCCGCCGCGGTTAGGATAACCACAACGGTAAAGGTCATTTGCAGGTCGGTGAAATCCATGACGACTCGATTGTAGGGGCCCACCAGAAGGGTCGAAATAGACTCGCCGGTTCAAATTCGGAGGTACGAGGTTGGGGTGATGAGGTGGATCGAGGGTACTAAGAAGTCCCAGTGGGAAGACGAGCGGCTTAATACGGCCAGTGATTGGTCTGCAATTTGCGGCTCGGCTGGGGGCCCGGTCCATCGCTCGATTGCGCGCGTGGCATGGCGTTCCGGAAATCGATATCGGCGGTGTTGAACTGCAACGGCCGGTCGAGCACCATCTCCATGGTGGTGCCTTTGGCGAGAATGGCATCGGGTCCGCGCGTCAGCAGCACAGCGACCAATCCGGCCGTAGCTCCAGCGGCGGCGCCGATACCCGCTCCCATGCCCGCGTGTCCCGCTGCCGCACCCGCCAGTCCACCGATGGTTGCTCCGACGCCGGTAGCTTCCCCCGCAGTCTTGATGTCACCGGCTTTGTCGCCCTCGCCTTTGATCTTGCCTTCGGACTTGTCCAGCGTTTCCGGCGCGCGCCCATCCAGGCTACCCATGCGAGCGCGGAAATCGCGCGTCACACCGTTCGGCAAGGTGAGCGAATCAAATCGGACATACAGCTCGCCTCGCCCTTTTACGCGGCCCGGCCGCTTTACTTCGGTGACCGTGCCCGCCACGTAACTTCCAGGAGGGATCACCACGTGCCCGTTGACGAGAATCGGAAACACGCTCTCCAGGTACACACGTTCGCCACTCACGGCGGTTTTCGTGCTCACGCTGTTGATCATGCTCAGCGGGATGCGGGTACCTATGGCAACCACAAAATCGCCAGGATTGGCCGGTTCGGTGCGCGGCGCCGGCGTGCTCTGGGCCGGAGTGCTCGAAGCTGGAGGGGAAACCACCGGAGACTCCGAAGCCGGTGCCGGAGCAGGCGCCGGCTCTTGCGCGCCCAGAATGAGGGCGGTTGTGGACACCAGGAAGAGCGGGCGAAGGTACATCTGGAATGCTCCTTCTCTAGTTTAAACGCAGGGAGCGCCTAGCGGGTTTCCACAGCGCGGCGCGCGGGACGGCCGGCCTTCTTCTGGTTGCTCCCCTTCCCTGGAGAGTTCGACGCAACCAATTGCAAGGGGCCCGACGCCAGAAAGAAGGTCAACAGTGCGGCCGGCCACAATTGAAGCAAGACGCGCTCGAAAGACGTGCCGATTTCGACAGCCAAATTATCCACATAAAACAAGTCCACCGACAATTGTATGGCCAACGTCAGGGCGAGCGCGATGCCGGCCGTTGCCAGAGCGGCGCGATCGCGTGCGTCCACTTGAAATCGAACCAGATACCAAAAGAGCGCGAGAACCAGAATCATCGGAATCAGGAACCGGCCGAAACTCAACAGCACCACCACCAGGCCCTCCGCAATCACAATCCAGCGAGCTGGATCCGCCAGGTGCTTCACGATCGCGGAAGCCGGTTGGGAGAGCAACGCGCTAGGTCCGGCCACGCGCAGCCGGAAGGCGATCACCACCGCTAACGGCGCTGCCAATCCCGCCAGAAGGCGCAGTAACTGTGGGCAAAGCGCGGCCCGCTCGCCGAACCTGAACACAGCGAAGACACGAGCCACAAGCATGGCCACCAGGAACATCATCCCGTCGTTTCTGGTCCAGGCAGCGAACCCAGCCATCAGTCCCGCCAGCGCCGTGAAACGCAGGTCTTCCGGATGCCGGTCTTGCAGGCAAAGCAGCGCGAGCGTCGCCAAAATGTAGAAGCTCAACGGTACGTCGCCATACAGCGCGGCGCTCAAAGCAACATAGCCCGCGGTGCCCAGCAAGACCGTTCCGGCCAGCCAGGCGTAAGCTTTTCCACGCAAGGCTCCGAGCGTGGCGACTAACAAGCCGGCCGTTCCGGCGGCGAAGAGAAAAGCAATGGCGATCGGAGCATCGGTCGATTCCTGCCCGGCCAGTTTCCAACACAGGGCAACCAGCCCGGGCAACAGGAGTGGATAATCGGTATGGCTCCAGGTGAGATCGCTCGAAAAAGCGTCGCGCCAGAAGCCAGCCGCACGAAACAGGAAGCGCGCCCTTAGATTCCAGACGGACCATGCGGCTTCGTCGCCGTGCGGGTTGTAGATTACCGCGCCGAGGAACATGGTGACGGCCAGCACCGCCGCCAGCAACAAGAAGGCGGTCAAATACCAGGGGACCGCGGGGCCATCGGACCATCGCAGCTCGGTTCCTTTTCGCCTGGTCAGCAAGCCCGCCGCCAGTATCACGAGCGCCACACCGATGGCGAGTGGCATCGCAATCGACGCGCCCGCCGACGGAACCAGCACCGTCACACGTGGACCGGCCAGCAGGAGCACGAGAAAGTACAGACACGATGCGACACCGGCTCCGGCTCCGATGCCGAGCGAGAAGAGCCAAACATTATGCAGCGACCAGCGCACCGCCCGCGGAAACATCCAGCGAACCAGGCCGAATCCAACCAGCCAGATCGCGGCCAGGCCCAACAACGTCATCGGCTGATCCGCCTGCACAACACTACTCCGTTGCCGAAATCCCGAATGGCAGCCAGACCGTTGGACTGGAGCAGCTTGGGATCCAGTTGTTTGCTGTGATAATTCACGATCACCAGATTTTCGTTGGCGGACAACTTGATGATGGCTGGAGCCAGGGTATATTGCGTGAGATGGAACTCGGGCATGGCGCTCGGACTGGTGGGCGGATTATCGGAGAGATAGCCGTACACGGCGTGCGGGAGCACCGTCTTGCGCAGATCGTTGAAACGGTCTTCGAAGCCAGCGACACTCAGCCCTTGAGACTTGTGGGTAGCCGTCCCCAGGACATCCAGAAGGAACCAAAAGGTGGAGGCTAGGGCGATGGCTACGAGCGATAAAACTGCGAATTGATGACGCGCCAAGCCGATCAGTTTAACATTGTTGAGCTTGAGCCAAGACGCTGGCTGGTTTTACGGGACGATACAAATTCGGCCTCGGGAGCGCCGCGCAGACGCACCGTAAAGTGAAATGTGCTTCCCGCCCCCATCTCACTTTCCACCCATATCCGGCCGCCCATCTGCTTCACCAATTCCGAGGAGATGGTCAGCCCCAGGCCAAGCCCGCCATGCTTCCTGGTGGACGACATGTCGACCTGGGTGAAGCATTCGAAGATTTCATTCTGCTTCTCGCGTGGAATGCCCATTCCGGTGTCCGAGACGGAGAAGTGCAGCACGGTCTGCTCATAGGTTTCGGCCTGCATCTCCACGCGAACCTCCACTTGCCCACGTTCGGTAAACTTGATGGCATTGCCGACCAGATTCGACAAAATCTGTCCTACGCGCAGCGGATCCCCGATCAATTTTCGCGGCACTCTGCGAGCGAACTCGGAGGCCACGGTCAGGCCCTTCTCTCGTGCGCTATCCTGCAGCCTTTCGACCACCGTGGCAATGCAATCGACGACGCTAAATTCCACCGAGCGCAAAGTGAGTTGCTGGCTGTCGAGTTTCGAGAAATCCAAAACGTCCGAAATGATGGTCATCATGGCGGCGGAGGAAAACTTCGCGGTCTCGAGGTATTCGATCTGCTCAGAGGTCAACTCGGTATCGAGCGCCATATCGATCATTCCGATAATGCCGTTCATGGGAGTACGCAGTTCGTGGCTGACATTGGCCATGAATTCGCTCTTAGCGCGGCTGGCGGCTTCGGCGGCATCCTTGCTGGCGGCCAGTTGAGCGGTCCTGTTCTTGACCCGATCCTCCAACTCGGAATTCGTCCGCCGCAGCGATTCCTCGGCGTCTTCGAGGTCGTCGAAGGCGCGGTTAATGGTTCTCCCGAGCGTGGTGAGCTCGTCATTTCCATCCACATCGACGCGGGCCGAAATTTTCCCCAGTCTCCCGATGGCCTGCACCCCGCCGCTGAGCCGGGCCAGGCGCGATAAAACCGTCCGGTCCAAAATAAAGAACATTGCGCCGTCGAAGATCAGGCCCGCGGCCAGTATCCACAGCGCTACATAGAGGACCGTCACCTTGCCCTGCGCATAGATTGTCCTGGGAATGTCGACCTTAAGAATTAGCGCAGGCTGGTTTTGAAGGTCGGCAACCAGCAGGTATCCGGCAATGGTAGCGGGGCCGAGAGAACGGACAAGAACCGGCTGGCTGCGCGAAAGCGTCCCTTGGGCGGTCTTGAAGTCTGCGGCGAGGGAGGGGTCGCCGATGGAACGCAAGGAGACCGACAAACGTGTCTTTTGTGAAAGGCTGTCTACGGACTGCTGGTTCAGCCAGCGGCCCATCATCAATGTTCCACGTACCGGTCCCTGACGATCGCCAGTCAAGATTGGCGACACGGCAACCAGCATCGGCCCCCCGGGCAGGAGCAGCACTCCGGAAACGAGCGACTCGACGGACGGGCGGCGCAGCAATCCATGGGAGGCGCCAAAATAGTCCGGGAGGCTTTGCGGCATGGGGGCAGCGGCCCGGAAGCCTGGCTCGGCTACGGCCTTGCCGAATACCATCTGGCCCTTCAGATCGAAGATGCCTACCACGTTCACCCGGAGCGCATCCAGATTTCCAAATTCCCCTTCCGCAAATCCCGGATCATGGTTGAGCATGTAGGCGTACATGCGGTCATAGTCTGCATAATCCATCACCGAATCGGTTAAATCGGCCACCTCATCGGAAAGCGCGTAGCCCGCACGCTCCACATCCAACCGGACTTCCCGTTCCTCAAGCTGCACGAAACTATCCAGAAGCAATAGGCCGGAGGCGGCAACCACCGCCACGAGCGCGATTGAAATTAGCAGCAGAAAAAGGGGGACTTTTCGGCGGATTGTCATGTCGTTACGATCGAGGTCCGCTGGTTTGTAATGACTCGCCGATCGACACCCATCCCGACTTATCGGCGAGATCGCAAAGTAGTTCTAATGCGACCTACTCACGGCCCTACTGGAAGATGGATTCCGGGAATGCTGGACGCGCCATCCAGCTGCAATTGGATTTTGGGGTTGTTACCGGTGGTGAGAGGCAACTTCAGATTGATCTGATACAGGCCGGCGTTTCCCGGCGCGACGCCCGCATACTGGATGGCGCCAGGGTCCACAGGCGTTCCATCCAGCAAGATGCTCAGGTCTGCGCCAGCCACCAGCCGTGCGGCCGCAGTGGGCAGCTGAAAGCCCTCCACGGGCGGAACAACCGGACCGAGTCCGGTGGCCCAGAGAATGACGATGTTTCCGGGCTTGGCGGGAGAGTTGGGGGTGAGCACGGAACCATCGGGTAAGGTCGCGACGGCATTTTGTGAGTCGAGTTGGAAAAGCCCAGGCGCCGCGGGAGCGAGCGTCATTTGGATGAGCGGCCCTCGCAGAGTGTCGACATCCACATAGACAGTAACCGGCCCCGGCAGCAGGTCCGGAGGAACTAAGAAGTTGATCTGCGTGGGCGAGACATAATATAACGCCGCGGGAGAATAGTCGATCAATACGCTGGTGTCGCTAGCGCCGATCAGCACGGTAGGCAGCGCGCCGTCTTGAAGATCGCCCGGAGTGACCGCCGCGGTGCTGTACGCCAGGTTGGTGCCATAGATGGTGCCGATGGCGTAGGGAGAGAGCTGGCCGGATTGATTGTCAGCCGCGTTCACGATGCTCGCGGCGGTATAAATCGGCGCCACTCGAGGCAGAGGGAGATCCGCCCCGAGCAGACGCCACACCCCGATGAGGGCAATCACCCCGATGAGGTGAATCACCCCGATGGGGCGAATCACAGTGAGAAGCGCCAGAGGGAACCTAGCCAATGGCATTGCTGCATAAGTACCGAACCGGCGCAGAAACTCTCAGAAATATCGCGGGCGTTAATAGCGGGGCACCAGCGGATCGATTTCCAGGCTCCAGCGGTCAATGCCGCCCGCCATGCTCTGGCACGCCGCGACGCCTTGCTCACGCAGCCAATGAACGACGTTCAAGCTGCGGACGCCGTGATGGCAGAAGACGATCAGCGGTGTGTGGTCGGCCTGCGCATCCAGGCGCGAGAGCTCGGCCGGCACGGTTCGCATCGGAATCAGCTCGGCTCCGCCAATACGCGCGAGCTGGAATTCGCTTGGCTCGCGGACATCGAGCAGCGCGAGCTTCTCGCCGGCTTCCAAGCGCCGCTGGATTTCTTGCGGCGTGACTTCGAGTGGCAAGGCGGCGTCCGTCAATTCGGGCATGTCATCATAGTAACTTCGCGGGATGGTAGCTACGCAGGCATCTCAGCGGTCAAATAATCGTTGGTCCCAAATTACGGGCTTGGGACGAGTGGCCCGAAGCTTCACAAACTCGGGATGCGCCTGGTTGATCACCACGTTCCGTTCGACACGCGTAACCGTGGATGGCACGATGAGAACAGCAGAACGCTGCTGGTCGTACCATTGGTCTCCAAAGATGCGGCTGGTGCGTTGGTCCGCGGCGTCCCAGCGGCGAATCCTGCTCACGTCCGCTTGTTCGACGCTCACGTTTCCCGCGATGAGAATCTCGATCCAGACATGCTGCTTCGGCATGCGCCCGATGTTAGCGTTCGCCAGCACTTCCAGCATCGCGCCGGCGTAGCTTTCGGCGGCATAAATGACGCGGCGGCCGGGCGAGTTCCAGCGTCCGCCATAAGTCGCCGCGCCTTGCCCGTCGAATATGGTGTGACGGCGATCGGCGATGCGATAGACTCGCCAACTGCCTCTACGCTGGGAGGCCATGGAAGATTTTGGCGAGAATCTCTTCCACCTGGCGTGCACCGAGTTCGGTCATGGCGGCATCAACGGGAGTCTTGCCCCCGAGCGAGGGATGCGAACTGGTCAGGAATCGACGCGCGTCCTCGCGATCCATCCAGACGTACTCCGCGTCTGCCACAACTCGCGCGATGCGCTCGGTTCGCTCGCTTTCGGCCGCACTCAGCCGATCGCGCCGGCGTTTGAATGTGGCTTCCGGGACGATCCGGTTCATCAGCTGTTTTTGTTCGAGCTTGCTCGAGAAGATCCGGCTGGCGGTCTGGCGCAACGCGGCCTTCGGCAGTCCTTGGGCGACGGCGTCATCGAGCGCCCTAAGCGAACCCAGACGCCGGCCCAAAATAGGCTGACCTCCCAGCACGTTGGCAATGTGGTTTACGGCAACCATTCTGGTATCATTGTATCCCATTTTGGGGATCGGATGATACCGTGGTGTGGATCACTGAGATGGTGGATGCGGGTCCCGCGTCATCCGAAAATCGGATGTCCCGGTTGGGTCCACAAACTCCATCGTAACGTTGGCGCCGACGCCCTCCAGATACCGATAGGTCCAATCCATAAACGGGACTTGGCCGGGCGCCAGGTGGTCGCTCGACGAATGCTCGTCGATCTCGTCGGGCGGGCCGTACAAAATGTAGATGCGTCCCCGGTCGGTCTTCCAACCCGCCGTACCGGTTGCGGTCGGAAAGCGGAGGTTGGCATATGCGATGCGCCGGTAGTGTTCTTCCTTGAATTCGTTCCGGGGCGTGTCGGGCGTAGGATCGCGTCGCAACCAGAATTGTTCCACGAACTGAGCGCGCTCGGCATCGGTCTCGAGGCGGAGGAACGCGACGCGTTCGTCGGGGTGGATGATATAAACGACGTCCTCGTTCAGCCACTTGCCGTACGGCGAGTCCGGAACTTTTGCTTGCCAGGCAATCAAGCCGACGGCGGCTGTGATCATCAGAATGCCGGCGGAAACGAAGGGGGTCAGAGCGGAGCTTGCGCCCTGGGCGGGAATGAGCAGACGGCGAATTCTTTTCACCAGATTTCCTCCTGTAGCAGCCAGGACGGCGTGGGACGCGTCCCAGCGGTTCTCTTCCAAAGCGGACAACGCTACGGCGTATTGGTGCGCGTCGCCACCGAGTGCCACGGCCAGATCGTCACAGCAGTGTTCGCGTTCGGTGCGGATCACGCCTGAGATCCACCACACCACCGGGTGATAAAATAACAGCCCTTCCACCGACGTTTGCAGCATGTTGACCAGATAATCGTAACGGCGGATGTGCGCCAGCTCATGCAGCAGGATCGATTCGATTTGTCCGGCGGGTAAGCCCGTCAGCAAACCGACCGGCATCAGAATCACGGGACGCAGATGCCCCATCACGACAGGAACCGCGGCCAGGCCGGATTCCAGCAGCCCAACGGGCCGCGATAGCCGAAGGCGACCGGCCAGAAGACTCAAGCGTTCCTGCCAGAAATCGGGAGCGGCACAGACGCCGGTCCGGCGCAAACGGCGCGCCATAGCCCAGCTAGCGAGATGCCGGAGATAGAAGAGGACCACCCCGGCGATCCAGAACGGAACCAGGCACGGAAGGAACTCTGCAATGCGGCGAAGAGGCGCTGGTGGAAGATCGGGCAGGGCCATGGGAGTGTTCCAGGCCAACGCGATGGAATTTCCGACTGTGCCTGGGGCCTGGTGCCGTGGGGCAAGCCGCAGTAAGGTGACGGCGAAACAAACAACCATCGAGCACATCGCCAGGCAGGCCACGATGTAACGCCCGCGCGCGGAGCGAGTGAACGCGAGAGTGGACGCCAGCAAGACCGCGATGACCGCGCCCTCCCAAAGCGAATGAAACAGAGTCCAACCGATGGCCGCCGCGAGGGGAGTTTCGAGCCAGGCTTTCAGATGAATCATTTGGCCCCCTTTTCGTAGTCATCCAGCATCTTGCGCAGCTCAGCCAGTTCCTGTTTCGACGCCTTGCGCGCCGAAAGGGCACCCATCAGCAAATTCTTCGCCGAGCCTCCGAAGGCGCGCTGCAACAAATCGCCAGCCAGGCGTTGTTGGGTCCATTCCTTGGGCTGCGCAGCCTCATAGATGTGGGCGCGCTGCTGCTCGTTGCGGCGCACCAAACCCTTCTCAGCCATGATCTGCATGAACTTCAGCACGGTACTGTACTGCGCCGGTTTGCGCCGGTTGACGCTTTCGTGGACCTGGCGCACGGTGCTTGGCCCGCGGCTCCAAAGGACCGTCAGGATTTCCAGCTCAGCGTCGGTGGGCCGGGGCGGCTGCTGTGACATACGAAGACATTACTACGAAGTGTTTACTATGTCAAGAGCGCCGGCCTTTTGGGGAGAGATTTGTTGCAGAAATGATCTACGGGCAAAAATGATCTAAGGATGGAGCGGAGGCGGCGGCGCGGGCTGCCGGATCTTCAAGATGGTGATGTCCCCGTAACCAATGCGGGCGTACAATTTCTGGGCGCCCGTGGGTGGCTGAGGGCTGATGTAGGCATGGCCCAGGTGGAAGGGCTTTCCCTGCTCCGGCCCCGGAAAATCGGAGTCCACCGCGCCCAGATCGCTCTTGGCGTCAAACGCATAGTGGCCATCCTGCGGCAGGTGCAGCGTGATTTGGCCGATGCCGTTGGTGGCATGCACATCGCCGGCGACATCGTCGATATACACGTTCCCCGAATCGTGTTCAATGATCAGCCGGGCGTTGCGCGGTACCTTGATGCGGTATTCGAGCTCAAAGTCACTGACGCCGAGAAACAAACGCGCCAGCATCGCATGCTTCGGGAACTCGGTGGTGATGGCGAGTTCATCACCCGTGCGTTCGGGGACCAGGCGGATGCGGTCCAGGCTCTTTTCGGCGCTGCTGCGATCTTTCGGGTGGTAGGATTTGGTCGATTTGATGGTGGTGATTTCCACGTCGGGGCGGTCCCAACCTTCGACCGTCAGGTCGCCGGTGGACTTCTTCATCCGGAGCACTCCGCCGGAGGGAAAATCCATGCGTTCGGTATGAGATACCTGAACCTGCACGATGGGTGCGTCATCGGCGACCAACAACGAACTCGCTCCAATTCCGATCAGTAGCAGTTTTTTCAGCATGAGGTTGCTGATTCCTATCTTAGGCTGCCTTTTCACTGCGCGCATCGCCGACTCCGCCTTGAGTAAGAGAAGCTTAAGCTAATCAGTCAGGCACATTCAACCGATGGTAAGAAGGAAGGCGAAGTACCAGGTAGAAATGATCGTTCAGAAATTCTTCGAAAAACTTGCCAAGGCCGCTGTAGAATAAGGTATCAAAAGAACAAAGTGGCGCGGTCTGTCTCTACTGCACCGCGCCAGAATCAGAGGAGGAGAAGGTAGATGATTTACGCTTCTCTGTGTAAGAGGACGTACAAAACAATGCTAGGGTTCCCTCCAATCAACACTCTTAGAATGGACAATATGCGTTCTCATGGAATCGCTGTCTTATTGTTGCTTGCCTCGGCAGGCATCCTTTCGGCTCAGTTCACGATCACCAACTCATCGCTGCCAAACGCGACAAATGGCAGCCCTTACACTGCTCAACTCACCGAGAGTGGCGCGGGGGGAACGGTTACGTGGTCCATCATATCGGGGGCCCTGCCAGCGGGCTTGACGCTCAACTCCAGCAACGGAGTCATCAGCGGCATACCCACCGCCATTGGTTCTTCTTTTGAGGTTGAGGCGGAATTCGATAGTTCCGCGCCCGAATATGCCATGAAGAACCTTTCGATTCAGGTGTTGAGCGGGTGCACCCCCACGCTTTCGCCTGCTTCCCCGTTGCCTCAGGCAGATATCGGCATTCCTTATACCCAACACTTTACTGCCACTTGTTCGGGACCCTATACCTTTTCGGAACAACCGATCAACCAGTTCGTTCCGAATACCTTGCCGCCGGGTCTTTCCATGACTTCGCTGGGTGTCTTCAAAGGAACGCCCACCACCGCCGGAGCCTTCAGCTTTTTCGTTACCATCACGGACCAAAACCAAAACCAGACGCAGTTTCAGTACAGCCTTACGATTAACTCTTTACCGACTATCAGCAGTAGCTCGCCGCTGCCCAACGCGCCGGTAGGCGTGGCTTACAGCCAGCCGATCACTGCTACGGGTGGAGTTCCTCCCTATACGTTTTCCATGGACGGCCAGCCGCCTGGAATTGTCAACATTACCGCCAGCGGCGGCGTATTGTATGGAACTCCCACCACAGCGGGAACCTACAACTTCAACATCGGGGTAGCCGACAGCCTGGGTGGCCATAGCACCTCCCCTTTGCAGGTTACTTTTGTCGAGGCGGCATCCGAGCTGCAGGTGGCCCCGCTGAGTTTGACTTTTAATGCGGATCTCGGGGGCAATCCTCCCGCCACGCAGGCGGTAGCAATCATTCCGGTGACCGGAGCGACCGCCCCAGTGAACTTCCGCACTGTCATCGACGCCGGAACGGCCGGAACAGCCGCGCCCTCCTGGATCAACGTCACACTCACCAATGCCGCGGCTCCCGCCGGTCTGGTGGTCAGCGTCAATCAAGGCACCATGGCCGCTGGAAGCTATCTCGCGCGAATTCAGGTTATCGACAGCAATGGTTATACAACGTATGTCCTGGTGACCCTCAACGTCACGAGCGCGACCACGCAATTGACGGTGGCTCCGGCCATGCTGAATCTGGCCGCTCTCTCGTCGACGCCCGGCAACCTGACCGGGCAAGTGCTGGTATCGAATACCGGCGCGGGAACGGTCAACTTCACCACGTCGGTGGTCGGCAATAGCTCATGGATCACGAGCGTTACGGCCAGGTCTAACACCACCACGCTCAACGCGCCGGTCTTTGTTCAAGTTCAAATGAATACCAGCGGATTGCAAGAGGGCGCCTATCACGACGCCATCCAGGTTTCCTCTTCGGCGGGGAATACCCAGATACCCGTGTCACTGTTTATCGCAGGCAGCGGCCCCATCCTGGGCGTGGACACGACGGGCGTCTTGTTCCAGGCCATCGAAGGCGGCGGATCGACGGCGACCGAGATCGTCAAGATTCTCGATCTGGGCGATCCCAATTCCACCGTGAATTGGACCGCAACATTAATGAGCGGCTCCAATTGGTTGAACCTGGTCTCCTCCAGCGGAACCGCTACCACCACCACTTCGGGCAATCTCGCGCTGGCGATTGTTCCCAACGCGACCCAGCTCGCACCGGGCCCCTACTACGCGATCATTCAAATCACTGATTCCAATTCGAAGAATTCCCCGCAATATATTACGGCGGTTTTGAATCTGGAAGCCAGCACGGCGCTTCCGGCGCCCTATCTCGCGCCCGCCGGCCTGTTTTTCTCGGCCGTCGCCGGAGGGTCGACGCCCACCCCTCAACAGGTGCAGGTAAACACCAGCAGTGTCTCTCCGGCAGCCTTCGACGCCGCGGTCACCACTGCCGACGGCGGTACGTGGCTCAGCGCAACTCCAGCCACCGGTAGCGCGAGCGGGCAAACGTCCGGTTCCGTTGCGGTGTCGGTGAACCCCACCGGCCTGGCCGCCGGCATTTACTCGGGCGACGTTAACGTATCCATCGGCGCGGCGCTCCAATCGGTGAACGTCACTTTCGTTGTGGAGCCGGCTGGTTCTTCGAACGCCGTCGCGCACCTCAAGCCCAGGACCACCGGATGTACCGCCAGCAAGCTGGCCATTACGGAAACTGGCTTGGCGAATAATTTTGCAGTCCCGGCCGGATGGCCCGCTACTTTGATCGTCCAGTTGGATGACGATTGCGCAGCCGCGGTGACCAGCGGCAACGTAGTGGCGAGTTTCTCCAATGGCGACCCGCCGCTCAACATGGTTGGCGACTCGCTGGGTAATTACTCCGCTACCTGGCAGCCCAGCGGGATCAACGCGAACATGGTGGTTACCCTCAACGCTACCTCGGGCACTTTGCAACCGGCCACGGCGGAGCTATACGGCGGAATCGCGCCCAACCAGACGCCCCCGCCGAGCCTGGCTCCCGGCGGCACGCTCAACAATCTGAACCCGGTGGTGGGCGCGCCTTTGGCGCCTGGAACCATCGCCCAGGTCTACGGCTCCGGTCTCTCGGCTTCTACCGTTTCCACCGGCAAGCTTCCACTGCCCACTTTGTTTGACGGGACGTTCGCATTAGTCGGACCCGTGCAAGCTCCGCTTTATTTCCTAAGCAACGGCCAGATCAATCTCGAAGTCCCCAACGAGGCCACGGCCACCCAACAGCTTCCCATCGTGCTCAGTGTCAACAACGCCCTGACATTGCCTCTGATGCTCAACATCATTCCCGCAGCGCCCGGCGTGTTGTCGGCTCTCGACGGCCCAACTCCGCCCAGCGTCCAGAATGGTGCGCACATTATCGCTCAGCACTCCGCCAACTATTCGCTGGTCACCGCCAGCAGTCCCGCCGCCCCTGGCGAGGTTCTGATCATGTACCTGGTCGGCTTGGGCGCCACCAACCCCAGCGTTGCTTCCGGCGCGGCGACCCCGCCCTCGCCGCTTCACTATGCAACCATTACACCGGTCGTCACCGTGGGCTCCGAGCCTTCCACCGTGTCCTTTGCTGGACTCTCACCCTACTTCGTCGGCCTGTATCAGGTTAATTTCCAGGTGCCAACCGGAGCCAGTTCCGGCGAGCTGGTAGTGACAGTCTCGCAAAACGGCGTCGCCGCGAATCCGACGCTGCTTCCGGTTTCACAATAAGCCGGCGGCTTCACAATAAGCCGTCGAATTAATCGGTGAATCGCGCGGGCCGGTAAGGCTCCAGCGAGCTGACGCGCGCGCCGTCCAAAATCTCGAGCGTCGCCAATTGGCCGATCAACGGGGCCAGCGTCACGCCGCTGTGCATCGCTGCGATGTACAGATTCGGGCAGCGGTCACAGAATCCAACGATGGGATATTCGTCGATGGGCATCACCCGATGTCCCACTGTCACGCGTTCCACGGCCACGCCACGGATGCCCGGCAGCACCCGCGCGGCTTCCCGCAGGATTCGCTGGCCATTGTCGCCCGGTTCTGGGGCCTCGATATCGGTAGTGCCGACGCCGGCCACCACTTGTCCTCCTACCACCACCCGCCCATCCAGTTTCTGCTTGCAGTGCACCCCCGGCGCCAGCACCACGCGATCGATCAGCTTGGGCTGCGGCCGCGTGTGCACCAACACGCCCTGCGATTCCTTCAGCGGAATGCTCACCTCCGCCGTTTCCGCCAGCCGTTGGGTGGCCACGCCGGATGCCAGCACTACAATGCCGGCGTCGATCGAAATTTCACCGGCGCGAACCCCCGTCACCCGGCCGCCTTCGAGCTTCAGTGAATCCGCGTCGAACGGATACCGCACTTCCCCGCCCAGCTCGCGCACCTGGCGCAACAGCGCTTTGAGCGCATCCACCGGATCCAGCGCGCCCTCAAACTCGGAATGGCAAGCCGCGCTGAAATCGCCGGGCGCCACGTTTGGCAACAGGCGCCGAAACTGCTCCTCGTCGATCAGATGCGTCGCATAGCCCCATTCCTGGTGCCTTTGCACACTCGCCCGCAAATCCTCCACGGCGCCGTCGGCAGGCGCCGCGTGCGACCACGCCACGCTCCCACCCCACTGCACCTTCAACTCACCACCCAGTTCCGTTTCCAGGCGCCGCCATCCCGCGAGCCCCGCCAGGTTCAAATCGAAATACGCCTGGGGACGTTTGGAGAACGTTGCGTTGATCCATCCGAACGATTTTTCGGTGGCTCCGGCGCCTGGACGAACCGAATCCACAATGGCCACTTTGGCGCCGCGTTTCACCAGGTGATACGCGATGGATGCGCCGATAATTCCGGCGCCCACAACGACGATGCGATCTCGATCCATCTTCTGATTGGTAACACACCAGGCTCGTAAAGAGTTTTACCATCCTGAAACTTTGTCGCAGGGTTGCGCTGCGTCATAACTAGCGAGGAGATCAACTCATGCTATTTGCCTGGATTTGCGCCATGGCCGCCACCATCGCCATCAATACCGTTTTCGTCTTCAGCCTGCTCGCCAGCCTCACCTGGGAGGAACGCTCCATGTTCCTGTTCGCCACCGCCGCGCTCGGGGGCGGCCTGCTATTCAGCATCCGGACCATGACCTGCATAAAAAAGTGACGCGATTCAACAAGCCCAACGGATCGCCATGAATGTTAGAATTGAGTTCGGTCCGAATGGAACGAGCCGGCAAGGCCCTCGCCAAACTCAAACTTTCCGATGCCATCTCACCCGACCAACTGGCGTTTGCCGCTTGGCCGGCCGCGGTTGGCAAGCGCATCGCCGTACACGCTTGCCCGCAGGCGCTGGTACGCGGCACGCTGGTGGTGGAGGCCGAAGACGGCATCTGGCAGAGGCAGCTCTTTCACCTGCGCTTTGACATACTCGCCAAGCTGAGCGAAGTTTTGGGCAGTGGCGTGGTCACCGATCTTGAATTTCGCATCGCCAGGGGCAGCGAGGTACCCCGCCGGCCGCCGCAGTCCGCGCAAAGTCACAGTGACAGCCTCGCGCCCGACGAGGCCGATAGCATCCAGGATCCTGGAATGCGCATCGTATATAGGCAGGCGCGCAGCAGGGCGCGGAAGGCGAGCGCGTGAAAATCGGCGAGTCTGAGGTGCGCTACGTGGCCGACCTCGCGAATCTGAGGCTGACCGATTCGGAGATCGCGCGTCTGGCCAAAGACATGGACGAGATTCTCACCCATATGGAGACGCTCAGCGAACTGGATACTTCGAGCGTGGAGCCAATGGCGCAGGTGCTGTATCAGAGTGAGGAAACGGCCACGCTGCGCCCCGACGAAATCATCCCTCCCATCGGCAACCAGGCGGCTCTCGCCAACGCGCCGCTGGCAGGCGCCGGTTACTACAAAGTGCCCAAGGTGATCGAGAGGTGAACGTCGAGTCCCTCACTATCGAGCAGGTTCAAACAGGGCTTGCAGCACGGCAATTCAGCGCTGTGGAACTGGCCCAATCCGCGCTGAAATTCGCCCAGGCTGAAAATCCGAAGACCAATGCGTATCTCCACTTTTGCCCGGAGCGCGCGCTGGCCGCGGCCGAACTCGTGGACAAGAAATTAGCGGCTGGCGAAAAAGCCGGAGCGCTGGCCGGAGTTCCGCTGGCCGTAAAAGACGTCATCGTTACCGAAGGGGTGCGAACCACCTGCGGCTCCCGGCTGCTCGAACATTACGTGCCGCCCTATAACGCAACCGCCGTCACTCGCCTGGAGCAGGCGGGCGCGGTGGTCATCGGAAAAACCAATTGCGACGAGTTCGCCATGGGCTCTTCGAATGAAAACTCCGCGTTCGGACCGGTGCGCAACCCCGCCGCGCTCGATCGCGTGCCGGGTGGTTCGAGCGGCGGGTCGGCTGCCGCGGTAGCGCAGGGAACAGCCGTGGTGGCGCTCGGGTCGGACACGGGAGGTTCGGTGCGGCAACCCGCATCGTTCTGCGGCGTGGTGGGAGTGACACCGACGTATGGACGGGTTTCGCGCTATGGGCTGGTCGCTTTCGCCAGCTCGCTCGATCACATCGGGCCCATGGGACGCACGGTTCACGACGCCGCACTGCTGCTCGAAACCATGGCCGGCCGCGACGATTGCGATGCCACTTCCGCCTTCGCTCCCGTGCCCCGCTACACCGCGCAACTGGATGGCGAGGTATCGGGCACCAGGATCGGTCTGCCGCGCGAATATTTCGAAGGGCTGGCGAGCGAATCGGGTGATCTGATCCATCGCGCGATTGAAGTGCTAAAGAAATTGGGCTGCGAAGTGCGCGATATCAGCCTGCCCGCTACCAAGTACGCCGTGCCTTGCTACTACATCATCGCGACCGCCGAGGCGAGTTCCAATCTCGCGCGCTACGATGGTGTGCGCTACACCACTCGCGCCAGCGATGAGACGCTCAGCGGCATGTATCGCGGTACGCGCGGGGAGGGTTTCGGCGCCGAGTGCAAACGGCGCATCATGCTCGGCACTTACGTGCTCAGCCACGGCTACTACGACGCGTATTACCTGAAGGCCCAAAAAGTGCGCGCGCTGATCGCGGAGGATTTTCGCAGAGCTTTCAGCGAAGTGGACGCTATTATCGCTCCAGTTTCCCCGTCGCCCGCCTTTAAAATCGGAGAAAAAATAGACGATCCGCTGGAAATGTATCTGTCCGATATTTACACCATCACCGGCGATCTGGCCGGTATTCCTTGCATGAGTGTGCCCTGCGGCAAAACTTCCGAAGGCCTGCCCGTCGGCATGCAGATACTCACCAGGCACTTTGACGAAACGGGTATGTTCCGCCTGGCGGACGCTTTTGAAAAGGCTGGCGGTTTCGCCGGCTCAAATTGAAAAATCGAGAGGAGAAATACAGTGGCATTTACCGTTCCCCCGCTTCCTTACGCGTTTGACGCGCTGGAGCCTTACATCGACAGCAAGACCATGGAGATTCATCACGACAAACATCATGGCGCTTATGTCACGAATTTGAACAAGGCGCTCGAATCCGCGCCCGATCTGCAGAGCAAGACCGTTGAGGAGCTGCTCGCGAATAATCTCGCCATCGTGCCGGACGCCATCAAGACCGCGGTGCGCAACAACGGCGGCGGCCACCTGAATCATTCGATGTTTTGGACCATTCTCGCGCCCAGCGCCGGCGGCAGCCCTACCGGCAACGTAGCGGCGGCCATCAACTCCGCGTTCGGCAGCTTCGACACGTTCAAGGAAAAATTTGGCGCCGCCGCAACCACGCGTTTCGGCTCCGGCTGGGCTTGGCTCATCAAGAAGGGTTCGGGCGTTGAGATTATTTCGACCGCCAATCAAGACAGCCCGGTGATGGATGGCAATTTCCCGGTCATGGGTCTGGACGTCTGGGAGCACGCCTATTATCTGAAGTATCAAAACCGCCGGCCCGAGTACATCGCCGCATGGTGGAGCGTGGTGAACTGGCCGGAGGTGGAGAAGCGCTTCAACTCCGCTAAGTGATCGCCGGTGACGCGCGCTTGCAGCGCGACTCTACTCATGCATGCCGCGTTCACACTCGCGTGAACGCTTTCCGCGCCGCTGAAATTATCTTATCCACGCGACTGGCCAGATCCGCTGGATCGAACGGCTTGACCACGTAATCGTCCGCGCCGCTGCCTACGCCGCGCGTGATGTCGCTCTCCTGGCTGCGGGCTGTGAGCAGCAGAACCGGAATAGACGCTGTCGACAGGTTATGCCGCAGCTTCTTCAAAACCTCGAAGCCGTCCAGATCGATCATGTTCACATCCAGGACAATCGCGTCCGGCGGATGCCGGCGAGCTGTGTCCAG
Organism: Bryobacterales bacterium; assembly: GCA_963781905.1. Classification (GTDB taxonomy): domain Bacteria; phylum Acidobacteriota; class Terriglobia; order Bryobacterales; family Bryobacteraceae; genus Palsa-89. The sequence continues at coordinate 130,781 of CAWAHZ010000010.1, read as the reverse complement.
CGTTTGTTGCCCGCTGCGCGCAACCTCGCAATCCATTCCCGATTGCTCCAAGGTTGCGGAGACCAGCAGGACCAGGTCTGCATCGTCATCCGCAATCAGGACGCGAGGCCGTCTGCGTTGCATGTGGGGCGAGTCCCAGGCCTCTTGCGCAGGCGCGACGCTCGCAATCAGCCGATGCACGCGCAAAAGTACTTCTTCAGCCTCCCAGGGCGCAATTAGAAAATCATGCGCGTGCAGCGGTAGCCCGCAGAGCGACTCGAGCGACGAACGCGAGGCAATGAATACCGCCGGGACGGACCATTGCGTCCGATGCAGTACGTCCGCATGGAAAGCGGAACATTCGTTGACCACCACCGCGCCGTATCTGGTCTGATCAATTGATGCTCCGCCGATCTGCTCCACGCTGATCCGCTCCAGGCTGATCCGCTCCATCGTAACCGGGACGTTCGAACGGTCCGCCGTGGTCCGCATCCGATTGGCTTCATCGTCGGAGAAATTTGCCAGCCCGATTCTTACGTCGCGCAGACCCCTGATCAGTGCGGGCGGCAATGCCGGCTCGCTGCGCGTCGCGACAAAGAACCTACGCTGTGCCGTTTCGAAGGCTCTCACCACGTCATCCTTCTGAAGACTCGTGGAAGCCGTCAGAATTTCCACTCTTCGCGCTTCCATCGCTATTTCGAGAAAACCGAGTGTCCTTCCCATTCCCGCCCAACGGTGGAGCACCCTTTGGAATCTCTCAATGGGGTAAGCCCGGCTCGATTTGAGCTCTTTTAGAATCGTGCGGCACTGCTCCAGGCTTTCCCCCAGGAAGGTATTGCGCATCCCAGCCAGCAAGTCTCCACTGTCGGACGGAACGTCCCGGTCACCGCCGACGGCGCCGCCAAAGAGTTTTCGCACCTGACGCGCAAAGGACGCCGTGTCGATGGGCTTCGAGATAATGCCGCTGCATCCAACTTCGCGCGCTCTTGCCAAATCCAATGGATCCGTATAGGCCGTTAGCGCGATGATCGGTGTCTGCTCATGGATCGGCGTGCGCCGCAGCTCGCGCGTGAACTCCAAGCCGTCCCGGCCTGGTAGCTGGATATCCAGCAGAATCAGATCCGGGCGCAACATGCGGCCCGGGCGGAACGATTGCAGGACCTCCAGCGCTTTCTCCGCGCTCTCGGCAATTCGGACAGTGTGTCCGGCTTCCTCCAGCAAAGAACTCACCAGCTTGGATTGCAGGGGGTCGTCTTCCACTACCAGGATTAGGATGCCAGCCATTGCTCTGCCCTACATGCTCTGCCCTGCATGTCCTGCCCTACATATCGACCGCTTCCCCGCGACCCGGCAAAAAAACTGCGCCCAACTTGCGGTAACATTGCAATTTCAATGGAGTGTGTATTAGAGCTTCGCGACGTTTCGAAGCACTACCCCTCGCACCACGCCGTCAACGGCGTTTCGCTGAACCTCGCGCGCGGCGAGTTCTTCTCCCTGCTCGGTCCGTCGGGCTGCGGCAAGACCACCACGCTGCGCATGGTCGCCGGATTCGAGGAACCCACCTCGGGAGAAATCCGTCTCAACGGCGCGAGCATCCAACATTTGAAGCCCTACCAGCGTAACGTCAGCACCGTCTTTCAAAACTACGCGCTTTTCCCGCATCTCAGCGTGCGCGACAATGTCGAATTCGGCTTGCGGCGGCGCGCCGGCAATCACGTTGCCGATCGCGTGCGCGACGTGCTCGATCTGGTTCAGCTCTCCGGCAAAGAATCGCGCCGTCCCGCCCAACTCTCGGGTGGCGAGCGCCAACGCGTGGCACTCGCGCGCTCACTGGTGCTCGAACCCGACGTGCTGCTGCTCGATGAGCCGCTCTCCGCCCTCGATCCCAACCTCCGCAAACAGGTTCGCGCCGAGCTCAAGGCCATCCAGCGCCGCGTGGGCATCACCTTCCTGTTCGTCACCCACGATCAGGAGGAGGCGCTGTCTCTCTCCGACCGTCTGGGCGTGATGAACAAAGGCCGTCTCGAACAACTGGGCACGCCCCAGGAAATTTACCTGCAGCCCAGTACGCGATTCGTGGCGTCCTTCCTGGGCGCCGTCAATTGGATTGGCGACGTTGGGGTGCGCCCGGAAGCTATGCGTATCGCGCGCGAACCATCGCGCAACGGGCACCGTTCGCGCCCCGCCACCATCGTTCATTCCACGTTCCTCGGCAACTGCGTCCACGTCGATACCCGCTTGTCCGATGGCGAAGCCGCTGTCGTCGAAATTTCGCGCCTGGGCGAAACGTTTAATCCCGGGGAAGCCGTCCATCTGCTGTGGGAACCCTCCGACGAGCTGCGATTCGCTGAGACGCCGAAAGAATGAACCGCCTGCGCGCGTGGTTTCTCGCTCCCACCTGGACCACCAACATCGTGCTCTTTCTCGCGCCGCTCGCCATCATTCTGGGCTATAGCTTCCTCACGCGCGGCGTCTATGGCGGCATCACCTCGCCCTGGACCGGCGAAAGCTACCAGCGCCTCATCGATCCTATTTATCTCGCCATCCTGTGGCGTTCGTTCTGGGTTGCGGGCGCGTCCACCGCGCTCTGCCTGCTGGCCGGATTTCCTCTGGCGTTGTTCATCTCGCGCGCGGGCCGGCTGAAAAACTTCTATCTCGGCCTGGTGATGCTGCCCTTCTGGACCAGCTTTCTGGTGCGCACCTATGCCTGGATGTTCCTGCTGCGCGATACCGGCCTGCTCAACACCGTTCTTCAAAAACTGGGCCTCATCCACGCTCCGCTGCCATTGCTCTACAACGAGGGCGCGGTGATTCTGGGTCTGGTCTACGGATACCTGCCCTTCACCGTCCTGCCGCTCTACGCGACGCTCGAACGTCTGGATCGTTCGCTGCTCGAGGCCGCCGCCGACCTGGGCGCCAAGCCCTGGGCCGCGCTCACGCGCATCACCATTCCGCTCTCCGCACCCGGGATTCGGGCCGGCGCCATTCTCGTTTTCATTCCCTGCCTCGGCGCGTATCTGACGCCCGATCTGCTGGGCGGCGGAAAGTCCGTCATGATCGGCAACCTGATTCAAAACCAATTCACCACTGCGCGCGACTGGCCCTTCGGCTCCGCCGTCTCACTGGTCCTGATGGCCATCGTGATGCTGCTGCTGTTTGTGATCGCGCGGGGCGAAGGCGAAGGTCTGTTGTGAAGGAAGCCCTTTTATGAAACCGCGCGGCGCGGGACTCGCCATTTACGCAGTGGGCGCGTACTTGTTCCTGCATTTGCCCCTGCTGATCCTCTCCATTTTCAGCTTCAATTCCTCGCGCTTCACCGTCTGGGAAGGCTTTTCGCTGCGCTGGTATTCGGCTGCGCTGCACGATAGCCAATTGACAGAATCGGCGCTGAACAGCTTGATCATCGCGCTGGTGGCCACGCTGGTTTCCACGGTATTCGGGACGCTGTGCGCTTACGGCCTCTGGAAACGCACTTCGCGGCCGCTGGCCGGATCGCTCTATCTGTCGCTGGTCACACCCGAAATCGTAACCGGCATTTCGCTCCTCGCCTTCTATCAGTGGATCTTTCGCTTTCTGCGCGTCCAGCTCGGCATGCACACGGTGATCCTGGCGCACGTCTCGTTCTCCATCGCCTATGTGGTCATCGTGGTGATTGCGCGGCTTCGCACCGTGGACGCGACGCTCGAAGAAGCGGCGCTCGATCTGGGCGCCAACGAGTGGCAGGCTTTCCGCTACGTGACGCTGCCCGCCATTCTGCCCGGCGTCATCGCAGCCGCGCTGCTGGCCTTCACCGTTTCCTTCGACGATTACGTAATCACCAGCCTGGTGGCCGGAGTGGATTCGGAAACATTGCCCATGGTGATTTACGCCATCGCGCGCCGGGGCGTGAATCCGGTGGTCAACGCCATTTCGGCGCTCATCGTGGTTGGATTCGGGTCACTGGTCCTGATCTCAGAGAGGTTGCGGACAGCATGAAGCGCCGCTATTTCCTTTTCGGCGCTCTGGCGGCCACCGGCCTCACCTCCTGTTCTCGCGATCGCCGTCCGCGCCTTAATATTTTTAATTGGTCGGCCTACATCGCGCCCGACACCGTGCCCAAGTTCGAATCCGAATTCGGCGTGCGCGTGCGCTACGGCATTTATGAAAGTAATGAAGAGATGCTGGCGCGCGTCATGGGAGGAAATTCGGGCTGGGATATTGTTTTTCCGACCGGGTATATCGTGAAGCCGCTGCTCGCCAACGGACTGGTCGCGCCCATCCAGCGCGAATTGCTCCCCAACCTGCCGCAGCTTGAGCCACGCTTCCAGCGCCCCGATTGGGACCCCAATCTCAACTGGTCCATCCCCTACATGGTCACGGCCGCCGGCATCGCGTACAACCGCAAGCTGCTCAATCCGGCGCCCAAAGCTTGGGCCGACATGTGGGACCCGCGCCTCAAGGGACGCATGACCATGCTGGACGATCCTTTCGACACCATGGGCGCATCACTCAAGAAGCTCGGCTTCTCGGTGAACGCGAGCGACCCGGCCGAACTCGATCGCGCCCGCGCCGAAGCCATCAAACAGAAGCCCTTGCTGCGTGCGTATCTGAATGCCGAAGCGCGCGACCAATTGGTTTCGGGCGACGTGCTGGCCGCGCACATGTGGAACACCACCGCGCAGCAGGCCATGGATTCTTCGCCCGATTTAGGCTTCGTTTATCCGGCCGAAGGCTACGCCGTTTATCCCGACGCTTCGGTGATTCTGCGCGAGAGCAAGCGGCCGGAGCTGGCGCACCAGTTCATCAATTTCTTGCTGCGCCCGGACATCGCCGCCGCCAACGCGCTGACCGCCCGCACCACCACCACCAACGCCGGCGCCCGAAAAATCCTTCCGCCCGATTTCCGCGACAATCCGACGCTTTATCCCGCCCCCGACATCGTCGCCCTGGGTGAGTGGGCCATTACGCTGGACCCGGCGACGCAGCGGCTGCGAGATCGCCTGTGGACGGAGATCAAAGCGGCGTAGCCAGTGCCTATCTCTCCAAAAGCTGTCATTTTCGATTACGGCAACGTCCTCTCCCAATCCCAGCCGTTGGCCGACGTCGAAGCCATGGCCGATATCCTCAACCTGCCGCTCCCGCAATTCACCGAACTCTATTGGCGATTCCGCGTCCCGTACGACGCTGGCTCGCTTGGCCCCGCCGATTATTGGAGAACCTTATCTGCCAGATTGACCATGGATAAGATCCAGGCGTTGATTGACGTGGACAGCCGCAGTTGGTCGTATCCTGCGCCCCTGGTTCCGCAATGGGCCCGCGAGCTTCGCGCCGCCGGGCTCAAAATCGCCATTCTCTCCAACATGCCGGCGACGGTTCGCGATCACGTGCTGCGCTGCCCTTGGTTGCCCGAGTTCGATTCGCGAACGTTTTCCTGCGATGTCGGCGTCTGTAAGCCCCAGCCGCGCATTTATGAACATTGCCTGCGGCACCTGGGTGTCGAACCGGCGGATGCCCTGTTTCTCGACGACCGGGAAGCGAATGTTCGCGCCGCCGAAACCCTAGGCCTGCATGCGATCCTGTTTAGGGATGCATCCAGCGCCGCGCGGGAGATCGAGCGCCGTTTTTCGCTGCCCGCAGCGTTGGGCTCTCTGGCCTCGTAACGCAAGAGTAACCTCTATGAAAGCGCCAGCTCAGCCGATAGTCAAACGTAAAACAATTCTTTATGGTTGCGTTCCCGTCCGAAATCATGCATGATGAGCGATAAGCGTCCCATAAAGGATAAAAGCGTGGCAAGCGCGCCTCAACCCGCTCTGGCACAAATGCTTTTTGCCGCAATGAACGAGCACGAGGCCGTGCTGTCCCGGGTGTCGCGGTTGCTGCATGACGACGTGAGCCAGGTTTTGAGCGCGGTGGGATTGCAACTGGACGCCATGCGAATGGACTTTCGCGAGCAGGCCCCGGGCATGGATAGCCGCGCCACTGAAATACAGGAACTGCTGGAACAAGCCATCGAGCAGTTGCGCGACATCACCAATGAGCTGAACCCCTCCATCGTGGAACGGGCCGGGCTGCAGTTTGCGCTGGATCGTTTAATCGGCAAGACGCGCGCCGGATTCGCCGGCACACTGCGGCTGCATTTCGATGCCTCGCTGCGCGTGCCCACCATCCTGGCGAAAGCTTTTTACAAGATCACGGACTGCGCGCTCGATATTGCCAAGACCACTCCGGGATGTTCCATGATCGATGTTCATGTGAAACGCGCGCAAGGCGAATACGTGCTCGAAATCTCCGATAACGCCCCGGTGAACGACACCGCCCCAGCGCCTTTGGGACAATTGCTGATCGACTATTATGCTTCCAAGAACCACGTGACCCTGCGCACCGAGCGCGTGCCCGGAAAAGGCAGTGTCACCCGCGCCAGCTTTCCGCTGCCTATCGCCGTAAAAGAGCCGGTACAAGAGAGTGGGAGTTAGCGCGCCATGCCGTTTCAAGTGCTGCTGGTGGACGATCACAAGATCATGCGCGACGGCATCAAGGCCATTCTGCGCCACAGCGACGAGTTTGAGGTGCTGGGGGAGGCGGAGAGCGGAACCGAAGCGGTCCAGATTTGCAAGAAGAAGCGGCCCGATATCATTCTCATGGATATCGGACTGCCTGGATTGAACGGCATCGAGACCACCACGGAAATTCTGCGCCACTACCCCGACGTCAAGATCATCATTCTGTCCATGTATGACGACGAGCATTCGGTGGTGAGCGCCATTCGTTCCGGCGCCCGCGCCTTCGTGCTCAAGAAGGCTTCCGACAACGATCTTCTCGACGCGCTGCGTGCCGTGGCGAAGGGCGGATCTTACCTGAGCCCGCAAGTTTCCGACCGGCTGCTGAATCGCATTCAACGGGGCGACCTGGAATCGAAGCCCGTCTCCAGCGCGCTCGACGATCTCTCGCCGCGCGAACTGCAGGTGCTGCGCCTGGTGGCGGAAGGCAAAACCAGCAAGGAGATCGCGGTGATGCTGGATCTCGGTTTGCAAACCGTGCGCAGCTATCGCAAGACGATGATGAAGAAGCTGGGCGTGAACAACGTCGCCGGTCTCACGCAGGTTGCGCTGGCGGCCGGCATCACGCGCTTTCCCGTTTCAGCGGCGGGCGCGGGCGACGCTGGGCAATGATGGCTACAAGTGATCGCCACACATGATCACCAGAGGTGATCGCCAAACATGATTAGCACCCCGTGGGGATCGCTGCCAGTCGCCGACGCCCACGTGCACTTTTTCTCGCATCGCTTTTTCGCTTCGCTGGCCGAGCAGAAGGGCGTCGCCGTGGATCAGTTAGCGCCGCTGCTCAACTGGCAATTGCCGGCCGAAGATCCGCGCCAGTTGGCCGACGCCTGGGTGCATGAGCTGGATCGGCACGGCGTAACCAAAGCTGCGCTGATCGCGAGCGTGCCGGGTGACGCGGAGTCCGTGATCGCCGCCGTTTCCCTGCATCCCGAACGATTCTACGGGTACATGATGGTGAACCCGACCGCGCCTGGCGCTGCTGCCCAGGTGGAAGCAGCTCTGCGATCCGGTCATATTCGAGCGCTGTGCTTTTTTCCGGCCATGCATCGCTATTCCATCCAGGACGACCGCGTTGCCGGTCTGCTCGAATTGCTCGCTTCGCACCCCGGGACTGCCGCTTTCGTCCACTGCGGTGTGTTGAGCGTCGGGGTCCGTAAAGCGCTTGGACTGCCGTCGCAATTTGACATGCGGTTCTCCAATCCAATTGATCTTCACGCGGTGGCGCTGCGCTTTCCGCAGGTGCGCTTCATAGTGCCTCACTTTGGCGCGGGATATCTCCGCGAGGTGCTTATGCTGTGCGACCTATGCCCGAACGTATACCTGGATACTTCGAGCAGCAATAGCTGGATGAGATACGAAGAGGCCCATCTGGATCTGCGCACCGTGTTCCGGCGCGCGCTGGATGTCGCCGGACCGCAACGCCTGCTGTTCGGAACCGACTCTTCTTTCTTCCCGCGCGGGTGGAACGCGGCCGTTTTTGAGACGCAATCGAAAGCGCTCTACGAAATCGGCGTGACGGGGGAAGTGGCGCGGCTGATCCTCTATGACAATCTGGTCCGCTTATTTTCGTGAGATGAAATAAAGCGCCGCCGCACCTTTCTGTTTCATGGTTGTCAGAATTCGACGCCCCTTCAAAGGCGCACGCTTTATTCATCCCATCGACCCGGCTCCGCGGACCGCGATTTTGGCAGCGGGCTTTCTTCAGACCAGGCAGGTACGCATTTTCCCGCAGGGCTGGAACGAGCGAGCCAAACGCTTCGATCCAGGCTCCATCGCTGGCCCGTTGGAACCATTGCGGAGCCTGTCGCGCGAGGCCTGGCCGCTGGACCAAGCGCTGGTGGTTTTCACCTACGCCGGCGGACCCGGCATTTCCCTGCCCGATCGTGAGGCACTTTGGAAAGCATTCGGGGTTCCCATATTTGAGCAATACCTAAGCCCGCGAAACAGACTGCTGGCCACCGAATGTGACGCACACTCGGGCCTGCACGTGGTGTGGGGCTGCGAAGGGCTTCCGGTGGAACGCGAGGTATGCGCTTGTGGCAATCCGGCGCCACGCCTGGTGCGCGGATCGAGAATCGACGAACTAGCCGGGCTTCTAGCCTGATCATCATCCGCGCTATGCTGGAAATGTCGGCGCGAACGTGGCGGAATTGGCAGACGCACCAGACTTAGGATCTGGCTCCCGCAAGGGAATGGGAGTTCGACCCTCCCCGTTCGCACCATAATAAAATCAGACATTCCAAGCAAAGTGCCCGCCACCTCAGGCGGGCTTGCTTTTGGGTCCGTAGCAAATAACGTAGCAAATCATTTAGGCGGTTTGCTTCGTTTGCTTCGCTTTGCTCCAGGCGTCTAGCTTGGCGCCGGCGTGAAAGGGTGGAAGGTTACATCAAATCCCTGAGGCGCGGGTTCTTGGCACCTCTACGCAAGTTCTCTTCCTTGGGTATGACTTTGAGGTTCGTAATCGAATTGTCGCCACCCTTGGAGTACGGAACAACATGATGAATGTGTTGCAGCTTTGGATTGAACGGGGCTCCCTTCAAGTCCCGCGCTATGACGGCACGTTTCACATGGGTGGGGATTCGCCGATTGCGTTCAGGCGGACGTGTGAATAAAAACGCCCCGCATAGACCGAGCAAAAAACCAAAGATTATCGCCTCTAACGGCGGATGATGGAGCCGCATCCAAACATACGCGCCACCCAAGTAGAGGCACAACCCTATGGTCAATCTCTTCAGCTTGTACTTGACGGCCTGCTTTTTTCGTCGGCCGATCTGTACAATTCGGAACAGGTAGGGCGCAACTACGACGGCGGCGACGGCCCAGATGTAACCATCCGCTGATTGTGTTGGCATTTCCGCTCATTCTAGGCATGGATTATGCCGGAGTCAAAGGGTCCGCCGCGGATTGTCAGCCGCCGATTCCTTCGCGCTATGCTTAATCACATGGTGAACGCGAACAATAAAACGCTACCTTTGGCATATCCGCCGTCTGTCCAGGCAAGTTACCCCGTATCCCACCCCGACGTTAACAGCAGTCAGCCTGTCCGGGCGTTCATGCCGCTGATGCCCTTCGATCCCACTAAGCCGCGGATGGATCTTGATGAAGGCCACGTCCTCCGAACGACACGCCGGATAAAATAAAAGCCGATTTTATTCTCATGCGCAGCGCGCCCGCTTTCTTCCTTCTGCTGCTGTTGCTCCAGCAACGGCAGTGCAACATCTTCTCGCCCGAAGGACTAAAAGGAAAAATTGAAGACGCGCTGCGCCCATACTTTCCAAACGCGCGTGGCGTAATTGCGCCGCAGCAACAAACCCTCATGGGTTTTACATGCGTGCAGGGTGTGGGATCGGAATTTGTCGCAAAAGTGGCCGCCTCCATAGTGGCAGATCGCAAAACTATTCAAGACTTGAGCTACATTCAGTTTGCGCCATTGCTGGGCGGCGCTCATTACAAATACTTCTGGCTCGTCTTCGATGGGGGATTCATCCGCTACGATTTGGACACGCGACAGATCGCGGCCTTCAACAGTACGCCGCAAGTACTTCAAGCGTACCGGCAAACCTGTGGATTTTGAAGCACCAAAGTACTTGATTATTCTCGCCATGCCTCTTAACGACATTCTGATGGTGGGCTTCACAGCAATGATCGCTGTCTCTACCGTCGTCTACACAGTGGTCACGCACCGATTGTGGAAGGCCACACAAGCATCGGTCGATGTTGCAAAGGCTACGGCGCTGATGGCCTATCTCTCAACCATCGCAAACGAAATCGAGACAAATAGAGAAACGAATCCGCAATCAGCCGACCAGCGCGGCCTCATCGTCGGAGAGCGTGGGCACACTTAGTTTTACTCATTAGCTTTGCTGGATTGGGGGTTGCGACGACTGAGCGGTTACGATGGATCATGGCTAATTTGCTTGACGTAAAATCCCCGAACGGAACTTCTGTTTTGGCCGTGGCGCCGTATGTACTTCCAAACGGACAACCCGCTGTCGCTGTGATTATCCGCACGCAAGTGGATGGTGTCGTGGATGCCACTCTAGACGGCCATCCCGCGATTGCGGCGATTGTAACAGAGGATGCTGGCGGAAACGGACCGTGGAACATCGGTGATTTGCTTGTTAGAAGTTGGGAGGAAGCCAAGAAGCGGGCTGGAAAGTAGAACCAAATCCGGCATCCGAAGCAAATCCGAAGCAAATGTGTCGCCAGACGGCGCCGCAAGCACGCCAGCAACCAAACCTACATCTTATTGATTTGCCAAGCTGCGCCGCTGTGCGCCATCCGATTGATTCGACTTAGGATCTGGCTCCCGCAAGGGAATGGGAGTTCGACCCTCCCCGTTCGCACCAGCATAAGACAGCGCGTCGCAGCTGTCACGGTCTACTCGCGGGGCGCGACTGACGGTGCGGTCGGAACAACAGGAAGAGAAGAGCCAACAGCGCCGCAAGGCTGACCCAGGCGCCCAGACGCAAACCTCGGGAGCGGAATCGGAATTGAACCCGGTGGTCGCCGGGCGGTACCGAGACTGCCTGAAAGGCTTTCCCCCACCGCTCCAACGGCGCAACTCGCCCGTCGATCGAAACCTGCCAGCCCGGCCAGAACTGCTCGTGTAGAGTGAAACGGCCTCCGGACGTTGAATGCACCACGAACTCTCTTATCTTCAGGAGTCCAGCGCGTGGTCACGGCAGTTCCAGCGGTCTCGGATTCCCATCCGAAGGTTGGCCGCGCGTTACGATACTCCAATACCCGGTAATAAACCTTGTCCGTTCCGATTCGATGAAAGGCAGGGTTGGCTCGGTATTGAGGATAAAGCGGAGAGGACTCGGCGCTGATGAAATACCGCACGCCGAGCGCCTGGAGCAAATCTTCCTTGTCGGGTGGGATATCAAACTCCCAGTTGCTTCGATATTTTACGTCGTCGTTGAGAAGTTCACGATATTGACTTGTGAAGAGCGGGTCGAAACCTTGCGGGGTCCTCAGGCCCGGGTAATGCCGAAGATCCAAAGGGTATGGCCCATAGGCATCGGTGAGAATTCGATAGTCGCCATGCGCGCGGATCTGGGCATAGATATCGGATTCTATTTGTGGAAAAAGACTCGTGGAATAGTGGATGTTACCGGAGCCCAGCGCGGCATTGAAGCGCTTGCTGGTACCGAAAACCTTGTAGTCGATACCGACGGCCAGCAACAGAGCGATCGCCAGCACACTTTGAGTTCGTCCTACTCCGCGCAGGATGTACATGCCCGAGGCAAAAAGGAACAGGAAAATCGCGGAATCAAGGATGGAGCGCACACCGAAATCGAAGCCAGAACCTCCCGGCAGCCATCTGTCGAGTGACCAAATGGACCATGCGCCGAGCAGCGCCACGCTTACCCAGGCCAATGAGTCTGGAAGAGATCGCGCCTTTCGACGCAGAAAATCATCCAGGCCATGAGCCGCGAGCGCCGCTATTGCCGCGGTCACTCCGGCGAGAAAATACCAGTCCCGGACAATTTGGGCAAGCAATGCGGAGTGCTTGACCACACTCGCAACCAGGCCGTACGGATTCGTGAGCGAACACCAGGCAGGCAAGACCGGCCGCCAGGACCGGGATAACCTCTCGAAACTTTCGAAGGCGGACAAGGCATAGCAGGCCGAACATTGCCGGTGCGCCAAGGTACAGATAATCTTTGCCCGGATTGGTGTGAATGTCTGCGTTCAAGCCGAAGTTGTAGAAATTCGGCACAAGATATGACAGATAATACGCCCAGGAACGAATGCCGACGCCGTAGCGCAACTCGGGCACTCTTGAGGGAAGTGGCCTCTAGTGTTGGCAGCAACTGGACCATCGACAATGCGAAAGAAGCAGCCAGGCTCACTATAGTGCCGATCGTTGCCTTTACCGACGATTTGCTGAATAGGGCATAAGCCAGCATCGAGACAGCGAAGACCACCCAAGTAGGTGGATACCCCGCCAGGAAGCAGAGCGCGGACGCTACACTGAGCTTCCAGAAGGGGCGCCATCCTTTAGATTCGACGGCTTGATCGATTCCCCAGAATCCGAGCGGAAACCAGGTGTATGCTCCGATCAGCCCCTCATGCTGCAGTTGTAGGAGCATGTAGCCGCTATATGCGAATACACCTGCCCCGAACAGGCACGCCAGTGGCTCTAAACGTTTGCCACGCAACCATGCGTAGCAGAGCAGGAATGCCAGCCAGACGTGGGCGAATTCAAATACCTGAAGACTTTGCCAGGACACATGCGGATACGCGATATTGGCTGCAAATAGCAGCCAGGTTGGAGGGTAAAACAGCGCAGCCTGGATGTTGCCGACGAAGGATTGTCCGCAATAGATTGTCCAATCCCATTCCGGGAAGCGCCCATCCTTCAACGCTTGAAAGGCGTAGTCGACCAGAGGGTAGTGAAAACCTTGCAGATCATAGGGAATGTGAACCTGCCGCAGCGGCGACAAGTATTCAATAAAGAACAAATAGGTGAAGATGAATGAAAGCGCGGCGACGAGGTAACGGCGAATCATCAGTGAATGTGAATCATCCGGCAATGTATTGCATGTCCAAAGGCCTACGCACGAAATAGGCCATCAAAAGATGGTTTAATTGCCAAACACAGTTGCCTGGGATCGTGTCGATGTGACACACCGCATCCTTCGATGACCCCTTGAAGGGGATAAAGAAGGCGTTAAGAAACCATCAAAAAGTTATAAAAATCAGGCTGGATGTTGGCTATGGTGGCAAGCTATTGAAACAACGGGCGGCGCTTCCGCCTCTAACCTGCCATATGAACGCTGGACAACAAACCGGCATTTGTCCCGAGTGTTTCAGGCTGGTTCGTGCCTATCAGAAGTCCGTGACACTCTTCAGCACGGCGCTCGAAGCCCTGCAGGCCGCACGTGCAGCGACGGTCCAAATTGAGTATCAGCGGATGTGGGGTTACGTCCAGGAAGCCAAAGCCAGTGCCGAAGAGGCGCGACAGGATCTGGACAAGCATACGCAGGAACACGAGAACGTTTTGACCACCCACTAGCGGCTAGAAACGTCCCGCGTTGGAATATACTTATGCAATGGCTATTTCACGCGTGCGAAACCTGGCTCTGATAGCGCTCGCGATCGGCGCACTCGTACCCCGCCTGCGCGCTGAATCCATCGACGCCATTTATTCTTTCGGCGACAGCCTATCGGACGTCGGAAACGATTCCACTCTGAGCGGCGGCCTGCTCCCGGGCGCGCCGTACGTCAACGGCCAGTTCAGCAATGGACCGGTCTGGGTTCAGGATCTCGCTGCATCACTCGGCCTGGGGCCTCTCACGCCCAGCCTGCAGGGTGGAACCAACTATGCCTACGGCGGCGCCGAGACCGGGACCACGCCGGTTCATGCCGGCAATGTTTCGGATCTTACCGGGTCTAACGGGCAGATCGCTCAATTTCAAGCTGCAAACTCGACTGCAGACCCGAATGCGCTCTACACCATCTGGATCGGCAGCAACGACCTTATGGATATTTTGACGGGAGCGCCTCCATCGCAGTACGCCGCCGATATCGCAGCCGCCGTGGCCAATGTCGACGCAGCGATCAGCGCTCTGGCCGCCGACGGCGCCAAGGACTTTCTCCTCGCGACCGTGCCGGACTTGGGCAAGACTCCCGATGCCATTGCCGACGGACCGATCGCAGCGGCGGGTGCCTCGGAACTTTCGGCACTATTCAACAGCGCGCTGGTGAGCAGCGTGGACCAGATCGCAGCCTTGGATAGCTTGGATCTTTCCACACTGAATACCTATTCGCTCCTCGACCAGATTGTTGCGAGCCCATCCAGCTACGGATTCACGAATGTAACCACGCCATGCCTGACGGGCGCGGTCGACTATTCCGGAGGCACCGTCTGCGCGCCCACTGTGGCTGGGCAAAACCAGTATTTATTTTGGGACAGTCTCCACCCCACCGCGGCGGGCCATGCCATCGTCGCCGATGCTGCGCTGGCCGTGCTGACTCCCGAACCGGCCAATATTTCACTGCTCCTGGCAGGTTTGCTCGGTGTGGCTGTGGTTTGCCGCCGGCGTCGAGCTTAGCTGACTGAACCGCCGAGCTGACTGAACCGCTTAGCCGACCGAAGCAAAGACGCTCGCGATCAAACTCTGGTTCTGGCTATCCGCCGTGCTGGCGTAACCTCGCCCAGTGTGAAGAGGACGGTGGCCAATGATCCCGGCTTGTTGCAGTTGCAGCGCGGTGGGTAGCGCGCCCCCCGAAGCCGCGTTCTGGAACGACTTCGCGAGTTGGGTCAACTGGCTGGCCTGCGCAGTATTTCCGCTGTTGTTGGCCGTGGCGGCAGCTTTTTGCAGCTGGCCGGTAAGCTGCGAAATCAGCGCCTGGAACTGCTGCGGACTTTGCGTCTGCAATTGCTGGAGTTGATTGAGAAATCCGGCGGCGGGAGAAAGACCGAGCACATCAGCTTGCTGCTGGACAGAGGAAGCTGAACTGGCGTTGGCAGTCTTCGCTGTGCTGTTAAACGGAAGCAGGTAGCTGGGAAGCAGCGACGTGACCGAATTGACGTTCATAAGAACCCTGGATTGTTGCGTTAGCGCGCGGCTGTCGAGTAGAGTTCGGGGGAGCGCGAGGAGCCGCGCAGCCAGCCTTCCAGCCAGAACCGGCGGAAGCCGGAGCGCCGTGGAAGCAAAGACCGGCCACAGCAAAACTCGGCGATTTTCGTATATTCGGCGAGCGTGGCTGGGTCGATCAAATCCATTCTGAACTCAGAGGCGTCGAGCAAATTAGGGTCCACCGGGATGACCGCGATCTTCTCGGCGTCAATGGCCCAGCCCGCTTCGCGCGGCATGGCCCGATCGGCGACCTTGCGGTTGATGATGTACTTTACCTTGGTGGTTCCCACGCCGCGACCTTCCAACTCATAGCGGCGCCGGGTGGCCAAGTGCAGCGCTGGAGAAGAGGGCGTGGTAACTACGAAGATGGACTGTGCGGCCCGCGCGATCACTTCGGTGGCGTTGTTCACCACCTCCGGCAAATCGCCGATGATGACGTCGTAGCGGCTGCGAACAAACGACAGCAACCGCTGATATCCCCAGGGCGACACCTTCCGCACACCCAGGCGGCTGACGGAGGAGAGTACGTCGATGCCGCCCGCGTGCGTGACCATTTCGTTCCAGTTTTCATCGGTAAGCCGATGCGAGTCTTCGAGAGCGTCCATAATCGAATAGGTGGGACGCAGGTTGTACAACATGGAGATGGGCCCAGCGTGCAAGTCGCATTCGAGCACCAGAACCTTTTTGTCGGCGAGCGTGGCCAGTATATTCGCTACAAACAGCGCCGTGGTGGTGGCTCCGCTGCCGGCTTTTGCGGGCTGAAACGCAAACACCGGGGCAGCCTTTTTGCCGCTGGCCGATTCGAGCGCCTGGAAGATGGCCGCGCGGAACTCTTGCGGGCTGCAAGGAATGGGACAGATCGAAAAGCCGCCGAAAGCGGTTTCAAAGACATCGGGGCGCTTGCAACGGCCGGATACGCCCAGGATGGCGCTGGAAGGCAGAATGCTGCGGATGTCGTGTTCGACGGCGTGCGCGGCCGCTTCCTCATCGGCTCCCAGAAACACCAGTTGCGGCGCGAACGAATTCAGCAGACGCATGCTTTCGTGGGCTTGAGGATAACGCTCCAGGCTACGAAAGACACAGACATCCTGGGTAAGTGAGCACAGTTGCTGCAATTGCGAAGTAGTTTCGCGGTCCGTGCCGAAGATCAGTGCCGTCAGCATTTGAAAGTGGGCTCCATTCGGACCGGTGCCATCCGGTACCGGAAGGTAGGTATGCAATCTAGGGGCCAGGGGCGGAAACCCGAGTTACTCGCGGAAAATACTGAAAACAAATTGAAGCGTTCTTGCTATGGGGTGTCATTTTCCCGCCAGTGCGTTGAAAATGTGACAGCGGCGGCTGCGGGCGCGAACGCGTTTGACGATCGACTTCGAAGAATGATCTAATCGCCAAGTGCCTGGAGACGAGGTGTTCGCGGTGGCTCGCAACCTGCTGGAAGCCCTGCGATTCTTCGGGCAGGCGCGGGCCGATGCGGAGATTCGGGATCTGCCGGGCGTATCGTTGATCTTTTGCGGTCTGAACTATGCAGCGTTCAACGCGGCGCTGCAGGCCCAGCCGATCGATGGGGACGCGCAGGAACTGGGCCGGCTGATCGACCTCTCGGCCGAACATTTCGACGCCCGCAGCCTGCGCTGGACCTATTGGTTGTGCGAGGACTTTCTCAAGCAACCGCTGCGCCGCGAGGCCACGCGCGTGTTCAAACGGCATGGGCTTCGCCATTTGACGGAAGCGCCAGGGATGTACGCCGATCAGCCTGGCGCCCGCGACCCGGATTCTTCCGTCCATCGACGTGCGGCCGGTGTCCGATGAGGCGACGCGCGCGGCGTTCTCCGAAGTGATGTCCACCGCATTCGAGATCCCCCATTCGGTGAGCCTGTCGGTCTACGGCGCCGAGCGGGCGTGGCGCGGGACATTTCAAGGCTATGTGGGTTATTCCAACGGACGGGCGGTGACCACCGCGGCTGCCGTGATCACGGGCGACGTGATCGGCCTCTATTCGGTTGCTACGCTGCCGCAGCATCGGCGGCTGGGGTTTGCCGAAGCCATCATGCGGCAAGTGGTCCGGCAGGCTGAGCAGACGCGGGGCGTGTCGCGGACGGTGCTGCAGGCAACTGCATCCGGGTTCTCGTTGTATGAAGCGATGGGATACCGGACGGTAACCAGTTTCAATGTGTTTATCAGCGACTGACCGTTTCCGGACTACGATTGGCACAACTCACCATGGCCGACTTTTTGGACCAGCTACCTGCGGCAGGTTATAGGGGAGTCATTTCTTCTCGAGCATTTCCGGCCAATTCAACACGACGCTCATGGACGCGGTGACTCCCTGCTCCACTGGGACCGGCAGCAGGAAACGGCCATCCTTGCTCACGGCGAAGCTGCTGTTAATCGCGGCGATCTGAGCCGCAAACAGCGGTTTGGGGACGCCATATTGAAACAGCGGGCCCGGTCTGATGTCGACGGCCATAACTTTGTTGTCCCGGCTGTAGTAATACAGTTCGTGGCCATCATGGCTCCAAACCGGGTCGACTCCCCCACCGGTGGAGATCCGCCACTTCCCGCCCGGCTGCGGGAAGCTGACGACGTGGATTTCCGCGGTGCCGGTCTCGTTTGAAACGTAGGCCAGCCAGTGGCCATCTGGCGATAAGCGAGGGTGCGTCTGCGTAAATTCACTGGGCTTGTATGGGAAGGGCTTGCGGTCTCCCGGCAATGGGATCACCCAGATCCTTGGGTTGGGAGTCTCTATCGCGAGAAGGTAACGGCCATCGCGGGATGCGTCCATCGGCACCTCGGAGGAGGAATCCAAAATTTCCTCCGCACCCGCACCATTCGCGCTCTTTCGGTATATCTTTCGCAGGCCTTCGCGGGCACCCGCAAAAAAGATGTATTCGCCGTCGTTCGACCAAACGGGAGAGCGGTTATCCCCTGTGGAAGTGAACCGCGATTCCGATCCGTGCGCTGCATCCCAGATCCACACGTCGGAGTTCGCAGTGGAGGGGTCAACCCGCGTGAATGCGACGCGAGATTCGTCCGGCGAAACGGAGGGATATTGCAAGAAGCCGGGAGCGCCCACGGTGCCAAGTTTGTTTCCCTTTCGGTCAAACCAGGTGAGCTGGGCATTCCCGGCCGGATTTCCGGCGACATACGCCAGCACGCCGTTCTGCGATGCGGAGAAGTGCCCAAGCATCATGGCTCCCTCGCTAAAGGAGTGGACCTGTTCGGCGACGGGGACAGCATCGCCGGTAGTTTCAAGCTTGCCCGCATCGAAGCGCTGGGCCATGAGTGTGGATCCGCGAACGAAGAGCAGGTATCCCGGATTTACATAGATGGCTCTGTTGCCGGAAGACAGCACCTGTTTACGATTTGTCGACCCGAGATCGCCCACAAACAAGGCCATTTTGGCGGAATCCGTCGAGCGGGCCAAGTAAAGGAAATGGCGGCCATCGGGAAGGAACCAGGGCGCCATGTGCCCCGTTTCATTTCGCGCCCGATCCAACTGGGTGACAGGAGAAAGAGAGCCGCCCTGCGCCGGGATTCGATACAGGGGCGTATTCACCAAACTGACGAGGATCACGTCATCCCGATTCCACGAACCCATCCCCGGTTCATTTGGACTGATGTTTCCAATCGTGACAGACGGGCCGCCGGCTCCATCGATGATCTTTATCGAGCCGCGGTCAAGGAAACCCAGCCGCTTGCTGTCCGGTGCCCAGAACGGGGTGCTGGTACCCGTTACGTCGGCGAGTTTCCGCGACGTGGAGTCACCCAGGTTTCGTACCCAGATCCCGGATTTGTTGCCAGTGATGGCTACGAAGGCGATGCGCCGGCCATCCGGAGAGACGGATACTGTGGGGAAGATCTGCTCAAAGCCTTGGTCGGGGGCGGGAAAGGATAACTTGGTCAGAGCAGGCCGCTCTTCGCGCAGGTGTTTCCAGGCCACGAATCCCGTGATCGCGGCGATAGCGGCGAACAAGGCCGCCGCGATCCAGGGCAATGGCGCGCGCGATGGAAGAGCGCGCGTAGGGGCAGCGGTCTCCTGCGTGAGATAACGCGCATCGCCGATGTCGCGCAGGCGGTTCTTGGGGTCCTTTTCGAGGCAACGGCCAAGGAGGCCCCGGACTTGCGGTGGCGCTTTCTCGAGATCGGGCTGTTTATGGATCACGGCGGCCAGGGTTTCCGCCGCATCCTCGCCTTGAAAGAGGCGCTCGCCGGTGAGCAGTTCGTACAGCATGACGCCCCAGGACCAGATGTCGGCGCGCTTGTCCACCACCTTGCCGCGCGCCTGCTCCGGGCTCATGTACGCTGCGGTGCCCAGGATGGTGCCGGCCACCGTAGCGCCGAAGGTGAGGGTGGGGGATACGGAAGGATCGGACGGAACGGCGTCGGGCTCGCCGCTATAGGCTTTAGCGAGCCCGAAGTCGAGCAGCTTGACGACGCCATCGGGAGTCACCTTAACGTTGGCCGGCTTGAGGTCCCGATGAATGACGCCTCGGTCGTGTGCGTATTCGAGCGCAGTGGCGATTTGCCTGGCGATCTTCCAGGCGTCTTCGAAAGGCATCGGACCTTTGGGCGACTCGCCCTCCACCAGCTCCATCACCAGCGCGCGTTCTTCCACTCCGTAAATCTGCGCGATGTTGGCGTGGTTCAGCGAAGCCAGCACCTCCGCTTCGCGTTGGAAGCGCATCATCCGCCCGGAGTCTTTCGCGAACTCCTCCGGCAGCACCTTCAGGGCGACATCGCGCTTGAGCTTGGTATCGCGCGCCCGGTACACCTCGCCCATGCCACCCGCCCCGATGGGCGCGAGAATCTCGTAGGGGCCCAATTTGATACCGGCGGATAGCGGCATACCCATGATCTAGCCAAGTTTACTCGATCAGAGAGCGAATGATGGATGTGTGACGCGCAAGTCGGGACGCACCACTCGGATGCATAACGCCCGAACTATTTTCCAACAGACTGCGGAATCTGCTGCAGGCCACTGCATCCGGGTTCTCGTTGTATGAAGCGATGGGATACCGGGCGGTAACCAGTTTCAATGTGTTTATCAGCGACTGACCGTGGCGACGCTTCCCGACGAATCGCGGACGGATGGGGTTAGGGATTTGGGGCTGGGGATTGGGTTCGTCAGCACTGCGGGACTGGCACTTGCGATCAGGTTTCCACCTCAAGCGTCATCGCCGATGGGCGCATAGGCTGCGGCGCAGTTGTGTCAAGCGCCCGCCCGAGCCTGCGTCCGAAGATCAAGACCAAGAGGCCGCCCGTACACGCGATCGCTGCATGTAGCAACCAGAACGAAGCAGGGCTCATTCTCTCGTAGAAGCCTCCAATCCAACCTATGATGTTGTTTGCCACAAACAAAGACAGGAAGGCGATCCCCATCATGGTCGCGTTGACGCGGGCTGGAGCAGCCCGGGAGACCAGCGCCAGCAAGGTGGGCCAGTAGTCCAGTAGTAGAGGAAGGCCACGCCCATTCCCGTGGCGCAAAGTGCCGACCAGATTGGATGGATGCGCGCGCCGTGGGCGGAAACAATGGCGGCCGCCAGCATCAGGTGGCTCGCGGCAGCGATCCATGCGCCGATGCCGATTTTGGCGAGCTCTCCGGGTTCACCGCGATGCGTCGCCTGCCGCCGCCATAGCCAGAAAAGCACCGGTACGGCCAGAATGGCTACCAGCGCATCAACCGACTGAAACCAAGGCACCGGGATGTCAAAGCCACCAACCTTGAGATCGACATGTTCCTGGATCCAGACCTTGAACACATTATAAAGCTGGTAGTAGCTGATGGACTGGAATACCGTGATCAGGACGACGGCCATCAGCGCACCGATAACGCGCCATTCGGTGCGGGTAAGCCGTTCGCTGGTTTGCCTGCGCCGATCCACTTTTGCGGGCAGATATCGATAGCCGCAGAGGTAAGTTGCAAGCCCGGCGAGCATAAGGATCGCGGCCACGCCAAAGCCATAATGCCAGCCGTAATACTGGGCTAGAAAGCCGCACACCAACGGCCCGAAGACGGCGCCAAAATTGATCCCCATGCTGAAGATTGCAAAACCGCCGGTTCGCTTGGAATCGTCTTGATACAAAGCGCCAACCTGGGTCGAAATATTGCCCTTCAGGAAGCCCGAGCCGATCACGAGCAGCAACAACGCCAGCAGGAATGTACGCTCGAAAGCCATCGCGATGTGGCCGGCGCTCATCGATAGCGCGCCGATCACCACCGCGTTGCGCTGTCCTATCCAGCGGTCGGCAATCAGGCCGCCGAACACCGGTGTGAAGTAGACGAAGCCCGAGTAGAGCCCGTACATCAACGAAGCCAGCGCGACGGGCGAGAGCGGGCCCGTGAGTGACTCCAGGCCCGCGGAAGGCGGCGAAACCGGCAATATTCTCGACATGCCCAGGCAGCAACAGCCGGTTGACCATGTAGAGCACCAGCAGCGCCGTCATTCCGTAGAAAGAAAAGCGCTCCCAGGCCTCTGTGAAGGCGAGGAAGAAAAGTCCTTTGGGAAGGCTTTGGAGAGGTTGGGTGGCACCAGGACCATCCCCATCGATGTCCGGCTGGTGGCCGCGACCAATCGCAATTTGACCCAGATGATGGGGGACAAACTCTTCCGCAGCGACTTATACTATCGCCTGAAAGTCTTTCCGATCACCACGCCCCGGTTGCGCGACCATCCCGCGGACATACCGATACTGGTCCGGCACTTCACCAAAAAATACGCGGACAAAATGAACAAGCGGATTGACCAGGTGCCATCGGACGTAATGCAAGCCCTGGTGAGCTGGCCTTGGCCCGGGAATGTACGGGAACTCGAGAACTTCCTTGAGAGATCGGTCATTCTTTCCCAGGGGCCCTTGCTCCGTGCTCCGCTCGCGGAACTGCGCGCCGAAGCGGTGGAAGGCGCCGGGGGCACACTCGCGGAAATGGAACGCGAATACATCGTCCGCGTTCTTCGAGAGTCCGATGGCGTGATCAGCGCCGCGGCTAACCGTCTGGGAGTGCCGCGCACTACGTTGAATGCCATGCTGCGCAAGCTCGGGGTCGCCCGCAAGGATTATTGATGAGTCTTCCTGGAAAACTTTCTGCTGATATCGGGCCAGAATTCCTTCAAGACGTTCGAGGCCATATCGACGCCGATCTGCAGGCCGAGCTTTTGTGCCGAACTGCCGGCGCTCCGGTTGTCCTGGTAATAGGCGTTTGAAATCGCGACCGCGGCGGAATTGCCAAGAATCTCGGAATAATTGAACTGAGTGCGATCGGAATCCGTGTGGGTCCAAAAGATTTGTCCCGTGGCGTAGCCTAGCCGTGACCATCCGCTCCCGATGCCGCGCCGAAAATAGCGCGGATCCTGATGAAGGAGGGTCGGGAAGATCGCTTCGGACATATAGTTGCCAATCACGAAATCTCCGTAGGATGCACCAAAGTAGCGGGCATATCCCAGGGTGCCTTGTCCGAACGAGCGGTTGGCGTTGGTGAGCTGACCGTAACCCGCGAACGCCGCGGCAAGGATCACCGTGCCCCGATCAAACGAGTCCTGGCGGGCGATCTCAAACTTTTGCTTTGGTGAGAGAGGTTTGTAGTCTGTAAGACTGGGCCAGGTTCGATTATTAGGAATGATCCCAAAAATACGCTTGCTCTCCACTGGAAGTGGTTGAGGAGCCGGTTGAGGAGTGACACTCTCGGCTTCAGTCAAATCTTCGAAGGAAGCCTGCTGCCCGAACGAGAGTGGCGGCCAGCACGCCGTAGCGAAGAGGATAAGGGAAGCGATGATGCCGTTCGTCATAATAAACTCCTAAAGCCCACTCATGCGGCCGGTGACCGATACGGTGGTCTAACCGTAAGGGTCACTGCTCCGTGGAGTCTGCGCCTGTTAGTTGCGTGTGGCCGAATCCCGATTCAGCGAGTGTTCAAACTTCCTCGCGGCTGCAGGAGTCTTGAAGTCGCCGGTCAAAATTTCACGATTGGTTGTGTCGTGTCCGTAGAGTTCACGATTGCTATCCCCATCCGGTCGAAGCGTCGCGCCGGTCAGCGAGAGGCCTGCGAAAATCCCGTGCGAACGGGAATAGGACAACATTTCTGTTTGTAGCTGCGCGTCCGTCCGAGCGCTCGCGTCGCGGCCAATAGGCCCTGCCGCTACGGATGCGTCCCCGCCGAGCGAGAACTTATCGGATAACAGGTGCTTCATTCCGCCGTCGTTCATAACAAGCAACACAACATCGGTGTCGGAAGCGCCAATCTGAAATCCGAAACTGCCGCCTTCCGAGCGCATCGCGGCCGGAGCGCTCCAGCCCACGCCATCGTGCCGGCGGCATACCGCGAACCCGCGGCCATACTCAGCGCCGAAAATGAAACCGGCCTTTTTCATGCCCGGCAGGACCACGACGCAATGCGCCTTCTCGATCAGATCTTGGGGGATGCCGTTGTCGGCCGCCCGCATCATGTCGGCCAGCGCGTCGGCTGAAGCGTCCAGCCTGTCGTCAACCTTGATTTCTCTGTCCGCCGCGAAAGCGGCGGTAGTCATGGATCCGGCAATCGCCAGAGCCCAAACGTAGTTTTGGAGATTCTTTTTCATAATATTCATTCCTTTTCGTCTTACTCGCCAGGATTAGCGCGTGGCCGCGCGCGATCGCAAGTCTTCCGCGGCATGGAACCAGTCTTCTTGCGCCGATCCGTGTGGACAGCCTCTGGCTTGCCAGTGTTCGTAAGCCAGGGCTTCGATCTCGGCATGTCCGAATGTGGCAATGCCATGGCCGAATGTAGTAACTGGCGCCTGCTCGTTCTGGTGAGCCTCCGGGGAGTGCTCCAGAGCCTGCCGCGAATACTCATGTCCCGTGAGGTGTTCCTGTTTTCCGTGCTGCTCGCCGGCACGATGGGCGTGCGCCGCGCCGTCGTGTAATTCAGCGGCTTCCTGGTGGTTCTCGTAGTGCGATCCGTTGTTATAGCGAGTGGACATTTCAGATGCTCACGATCTGCGCGGATTTCGTGTGCGCTTCCTTTGCGAGTTTATAGGCGTGATCGGAGTACTCGAGTGCTCTTTCGGCGTGCCATTTTCCCCCGTCGTTGTCGCCTTTTTCATGGTGTTCGGCGGCAGTGCGATGTGCGTGCGCGGCAAGTTCATGCTGCTCGGCGGCCTTCCGGTGTGCGTCGTGCATGGCGTTTACAGGTGCGCCGCGACCACAGCCTCTGGTTTGTCCGCGCTAGCTTCGCCGGACGATGCAATATCCTGGGCGCCCGTGTGCTTCAACAGGTCTTTGGCGCGAGTAACCTTCTCGGATGTGCCGCAGTGAACCGAAAGCAGAACCCCGCCCGCTTTGATGTGTCCTTCGTATCGCTTCGCTTCGTACTCAGGAATTCCCATCCCAACCAGCGCCCCGATAATACCGCCGACAGCGCCCCCGACTCCGAGGCCCGCCAAGGCGGCCATGATCGGGCCGGCTGCGATAAACGGACCGATTCCGGGAATAGCAAGAACGCCAATCCCAGCCAATAAGCCAAGAGTTCCACCGATCACGCCGCCGGTTGTGACTCCAGCAGCCGTGCCTTCCGGTGCTTTCGTACCTTTGTCGTGCGCAAAATCCCTGGTGCCTTCGTTGTCCGGAAGCAAGACCGAGATATCGTCATTCGAGAACCCGGCCGCCAATAGGTCTTCGACGGCGCGTTCCGTCTGCTTTTCGTTTTGGTAAATGCCAAAAACTGCTGTCTTTTTTTCTGCCATGATCTAGTCCCTTCATATTGGATTCTGCAGGCGGAGGCCCAGTCCATTGGCCTAAGGTGCTACATGGAGATGCGCGCTGATGACCCTGCCTGCTTCGACCAAACCCGGTCAGGTGACCTCAGGTGGTCGGAAGCCTGATGGCTCCCCAAACGCGGCGGTTGTCCGATTTCGGCATTGGGTCGGTAGCCAGGTAGGAATCGAGGTTTGGTTGTCCTCGTGCCCTAACGGGATTGACCGCGATGTCGTATCTAAATGATGTCGGATCAGAGGAGAAATATGAAAACCTTCAAATCGTGCTTGTCCTTGCTGGCGGTGGCTGCATTAGGGACCCTGGCAGGCTGCTCAACGAACTCCACGAAAGCTGCCGATGTTACGGGCAGCGTCCGCACATCGCTGGACCAGGCCGGGCTCAAAGCTGTCTCGGTAACCGACGATCGCGACAAGGGTGTCGTAACGCTGGGCGGACACGTGGCGGCAGACGCCGAAAAGTCACAAGCCCAGTCCATTGCAACATCCATGGCTGGCGCGCAAGTTGTCTCGAATCAGATTGAAGTAGTTCCGCCGGGAACCGAGCATGACGCCAAAAAAATTGATTCGGACCTGGACAAGGGTATCGAGGGGAACCTGGACGCGGCGCTCATCCAAGGCGGCCTGCACAAGAGCATAAACTATGCTGTTAAGAATCAAGTGGTCACAATGACTGGTGAGGTGGACTCTCAATCCAAGCGTACCCAGGCGCAAGCCATCGTGGCTGCCGTTCCCAACGTGCTGCAGGTGGTGAACGAGCTTCAGGTGAAAGAGCAAAAGGCAACCTCGTCGAACTAGGTCCGGCTCAGCCATTTCAATCGCTGAGTCTCCTTTCGCGGAGCACTACAAGCCGTGCGTTTCGGTAGGGAATGAGTTTTTTGTGCTTTACAGTTTTGTGGGGGAGACGGAATCAACAAGTCGATGGACGTGGAAGTATTTTAGAATGAATGAAGACGAGACGCGGGCGCGTAGCTCAGGTGGATAGAGCACCTGCCTTCTAAGCAGGTGGTCGCTGGTTCGAGTCCAGCCGCGCCTACCACCCAGCCGCCCCAGCGCCCCCGACCGCCGAGGAAGCCTCCTACTAAAGTAGGATAGAACCGCTGTTAGTTGAATGTTAGTGTTGGACATGAACAGCGAAGTTGGTCGGGATACAGCCAGTTACCGGATTACGAAAAACACCATCGCCTTGTTTGCTGACGATGACGGCTACGTGGCACGGCAGGTGGCGGAAGGTAGCTGTGTCCGATTCGACCCGCACATACTTTTATCCAGGAAAGTTCTGGTGGAAGTTGTTTGGGACGACCAAAAAGTGCTGATGTTCGCGACGGATCTGAAGAGTATGGCGGTACAGGTTGGTTAGTACTTCTCAATAACCTTTGGCATCTCAATAACCTTTCGCGACCGTCATTTTCTGGGCGGACCCTGGGCTCCTGCCTTATAGCTGCCATGGCAGATGGCGCAGGCTTGGTTAACCTGATCGAGTTGTTTTGTGAACCCCGCTGTATCGTTGGCCGCAGCCATCTCAGCCAGCCGGGCCGTAGCGGCCGCATAATTGGCCGCGGCCCGCTCGAAACCTCCGCGGTCTTTCCAGACTTCAACGCGCGCCTGCGTTTCCGCGGATGTCTCGCCCTGGCCGGTGCCCGGTGGGAACATGCCGGGAAGAGCCTTGGCCCATTTGGCAAGGGACGCCGCTGCATAGGCTTGACTCTTGGCCTCGCGTCCCGCTTTCATGGCATCGCCCATGGAGCGGAACGTGATGGAGGACATATCCAGACTGGCCTGCCGCGCGGCGATTGCATCCGTAGCTGATACGCCGGGAGCGGCCTGCTGCGCTAAGCCGACTGTCGCGAAGCCAATCCATGCGGCTGAGAACACAATCACGCGTTTCAACATCCTGCACCCTCCCTGACCATATCGCGCCGTCCCCGGATTGACAGGACGGCCATCGCATGATACCTTGTTATCCAAAGCTTGTCAAACAAACCAGTGGTGATCGACCGGCAGTTCCTAAAGGGAAGCATCAGTTTACTGTTGCTTCATCTGTTGTCGCGCGGGGAAATGTACGGCTATGAAATTCTTCAGGAAGCCGCCCGCCGCAGCGCCAATGCGTTCGAGTTCAAGGAGGGCACTCTTTACCCCGCCCTGCATCAACTTGAGAAAAAAGGGCAAATCAAGTCCGAATGGCGCGTGGCCGAAAACGGCCGGGAACGCAAGTATTACTCGCTGACCGCCAAAGGCAAGAAAGTCGCTGCGGATTACGAAAAGCAGTGGCATCATCTGACGGGAGCAATCGCGGCAATATTGGAGAGCAAATAAAGTGCGCCCGGCGGAGGATCTGATCAATCGCATCGTGAACTCCTCCGAGATTCCGTCGGGGAATCGGCGGCGAGAGATTCAACGCGAGCTTCGGTCCCATATCGAGGATTTTGTTGCCGCGGCGCGGGAGGCTGGCGTCGGCCAGGACCAGATCGAGAAATTGGTGCTGGCTAACTTTGGCGATCCCGATCAGATCGCCCAAGGCTTTGCCTGGGTTTACCGGCACGAACGGCGAAGGGTTCGGGCGCTCGCATTTACGCTATCGACGGCGCTGCTTGCGGGATGCCTTGCAGCGGCGGTTCTCGCAATACAGGCCGGCCTGGCGATTGGCTTTGGCGCACCAATCGTGAAGGTGCTCGCGAGCAGGCACACCGTGATCGAAGCGCTCGATATCCTGGCGTCCGTGGCTGCTTATCTAGGCTTGATTACGCTTGAAAGCCTTTTTGAAAGCCACCGGTTTCCAAAAGCCGCACTGCTGCTCACCGCGATCCTCGGCATCCTCATGCTATCGTGTGCCGCGGCGGGTTGGCACATCAGCTTTCTTTTTTATGGTCTCGTCAACGGAGTCTTCTGCCGGGCACTTCAGCTTTTTGTCACTGGCAAGATCGCGCGCGCCGGCATCGTGCTGGTTTGCTTTCCGCTGGCGGGGCTCGTTTTGGAAATGCTGCGGTCGCCAGTCTCCCACGTTGCCATCGCCGCCACTTGCGCGAGCTGGTTAGTGATGGGCGCTGGCTACCAACTTATGACTCACTTCGCGGCGCGTGTGGATGCAGCGCTCTTGAACGGCCTGCAGCAGACTCAAGCGGATTACTGAGAAAGGAGCGATGGCATGAGAACTCTCAGCATTCTGCTTGGTGGCTGCCTGCTGTTCGCATTGGCGCCCATGGGCGTCGCCCATTTCAGGCTGCTTGAACCGGCGTCGTGGCTTCAGGAATCGGAAGAGCTCGGCGATCCGCAGTGGTCGGCCCCGTGCGGAGGAACGTTGACTGACCCCGGCAAACCCACCGGCGCCATTACGAAAATTCGGGGCGGTGACAAGCTTCACATCCGAATCCGGGAAATGGCTTTCCATCCTGGCTTTTACCGCGTGGCCCTGGCCGTGAATTCGCGCGACGAGCTTCCGCCGGATCCCGAAGCCACCAGCGAGCCTGGATCTAACGGCCGTCAGCGATCTATTTCAGGAGCCATCCATTATCCGCCGTCGCCGCCGGTTCTGGCCGACGGCCTGTTCATGCACGTCGCACCCTTCGATAAAGAACAGGAAACCGATGTTGAGATTCCGAACGTCAACTGCGCCCAGTGTACGCTGCAGGTGATCGAATTTATGGCGGCACATGGCTGGAACAAAGACGGCGGCTACACCTACCATCATTGCGCCGAGCTCCAGATCCGCGCCAACCCGGATAAGCAGATGGATGCCAGGTTTCCAGCCGAAAACAAGCAGCACTGAGCGCTGTCGAGCCGTTCCAGCAGCACTCGCCCTGATAGAATCGAATCCTGGACAAATTAAGAATGACGTATCGTTGGCTTTTCGCCGCCGCTATCCTTTTGCCTGGTGGCGTGCAAGCCCAGTGGCTCAATTATTCTCCATCCGGCACGCCCATGAAGGATGGGAAGCCCGATCTCTCCGCGCCCGCTCCTCGCGGCGCCGATGGCAAGCCCGATCTGACGGGAGTCTGGGCGCATGAGAAAACTCCCGCCGCCGAATTCAAGCGAATGCTCGGCCCCGCGTACGAGAAGGAATCGCGGTCCGCGCTGCTCGGGATGGAGCTGGAAGTGGTGCACAAGTACGGGCTCAACGTTTTCGCCGACATGAAGCCCGGAGAGTCCCTTCTGACGCCCGCGGGCCAAGCCGCTATGAAGAAGCGGGCCGCCGAACAGCGGGTGGATAATGTTTGCCATGGCGAGTATGGCTGGCCTGTGGCCGGTTTGCTTGCCGAGCCGTTCAAACTGGTTCAGGCGCCCAAAGAGACCCTGATTCTGTACGAAGTGGACGGGCTGCACCGGCAGATTTTTGTGGATGGGCGCGAATTTCCGGCCGAATTCGAATTTCCGGCATACCTCGGATATTCCATCGGGCGCTGGGACGGCGACACTTTCGTGGTCGAAACGCGGGGCTTCAACGACCGCACACCGATCGACGGCATGGGGCATCCGCGTAGCGAAGCCATGCATGTGACGGAGCGTAATCACCGCCGCGACTTTGGACATCTGGACACGGAAGTGACGTTCGACGATCCTACGCTCTACACGCGAACGTTCACGGTGAAGATTTCCTACAATCTGATTCCCAACTACGACATCTTTGAAATGTTCTGCACCCAAAACGAAAAAGACCGCGCCCACATGGTGAAATAATCGCCGTGATGAGCAGCCAGTTGCTGCGCTTCAACGGCGCGGTGGAGCGTGATCCCGCCATCGACGCATGGATGCAGGAGAGTCAAAGTGAATTAGGCGCCATCGCACGCCGTTGGTTTGACGAGATGCGAAAATGCGGAGACGAAGTCCGCGAGCTGCTGCATGACGGCTGCCCCACTGCATGTCTGGGCGACGCGCCCTTCGGCTACGTCAATGTATTCACGTCGCACGTAAACGTGGGATTCTTTCACGGCAATGCGCTACCGGATCCTGCCGGCTTGCTCATAGGCGCGGGCAAGTTCATGCGCCACGTGAAGCTGACGCCGGGAACGGCCATCAACGCCACCGCGCTGAGCAAGCTGATCGATGCGGCATACTCCGATATCAAGGCGCGCGTGGAACACGGCTAAGCTGATGGAACGCGCAGATCCCTCACGTCGAGTATCCTGGTGAAAATGGCCACGGCACAGATCCTGAGGGTAGCTTGCGGCGTACTCGCTGCATTCGCGAGCAGCGCGCTGTTTGCGCAGCAACCAGCCGACACCGTGGTCACCAACGGCAAGATCCTGACCGTGGACGCAAACTTCGGTGTCGTCCAGGCACTCGCGATCACCAACGGCCGCATCGTCGCACGCGGCACCAGTGCCGAGATAGCGCGCCAGGTCGGTCCGAACACGAAAGTCATCGACGTCAAGGGCGCAACCGTTATCCCGGGCCTGATCGACAACCATTTCCACTTCACCCGCGCGGTCGATAGCTGGCACCAGCAGGCCCGCTTCGAAGGCGTCAGCTCGCGCCAGGAAGCTCTGCAAATTCTCTCGGCCAAGGCCGCGAGCCTGAAGCCGGGCGACTGGATCATGGTGCAAGGCGGCTGGACGCCGCGACAGTTCGCCGATGCACCGGGCGGGTTCACGCTCCAGGAACTGGACGGCGTTGCACCGAAGAATCCGCTGTTCGTGCAGGAAGGTTATAGCCTGGTCTACGCCAACAGTCTGGCGCTCAAAGCCGTTGGTTTAAACCCGGCGGATGGGGCGCAAGCGCAATGCCACGGGGCTGGTATCGTTCCAGCCGCCCTACGCGTTGTACGACAAAATGCCGCCGGCCTCACCCGCGCAGCTCGACCAGAACCTGACCGACTTTATGCACGAGCTGAATCGAACCGGGCTCACCGGCGTTTACAGTTTGGGTCAGTCCAAGTACCTCGCCGACCGCGCCGCCCAGGGTCCGCTGCCGCTTCGGCTCTGGGAGACATTGCCGGTGTTCGCCACCGATCCCGCATCGGCAATCAAGGCCGCGGAGGTTATCGAACACAGCCGCCCCAACCAGTTTGACGGCCAGTACGGCATTTTTGGCCTGGCTGAGGTTCTCTATGGGCCGTTCTTCGATCTGGCGCCGCGCAAGGATCCGTGGCCCGCCGCAATCATGAACGAGTACGGCAAGCTCGCGACGGCGGCGGCGCGTGCCGGCTGGCCGATCCAAGAGCACGTGATCAACAACTCTGCCGTGACGGATTTGCTCGACACGTTGGAGAAAGTAAACAAAGTGCAGCCTATCGGTAAGCTGCGTTGGACGCTCGGCCACGTGTACGACATCTCTCCCAGCAACATCGCGCGTGCCAAAGCGATGGGCATGGCGCTGGGCGTGCACGGCGCGGCGATGCAGGCCGGCGCTCACATGCCGCTCAGAAAAATCGCCGATAGCGGAATCGTCTTCGGCCTGGGCACCGACGCCACCATCGTTTCGCACTACAGCCCCTTCGTGACGCTCGGTTGGGTGGTGAGTGGTCTCGACGTCGGCGGCAATCGCGTGCTGGACGAGACACTGACGCGCGAGGAGGCGCTCATCGCGCACACGCGCTCGAACGCGTATTTGTTCTTCCAGGAAAATGCGCTAGGGTCGCTCGAAGTGGGCAAACAGGCGGATCTCGTGGTGCTGGACCGCGATTATATGACCGTGCCTGCGGCCGAGATCAAGCACATTCATCCCACCATGACCATGGTTGGCGGCCGCGTAGTGTTCAGCACTGCGAAGTAGCGGGATTGGTTGTCGCTAAGCGTGATATATTCACGCCCATGGAACGACGAACATTCATAACGGGTGTGGCTGTGCCCCTGGTCACTGGCACTGCCGGTATGCTGACCGCGCAAACTCCAGCTACTTCGCGCGGGCGCCTGAAGCAAAGCGTGATGGGGTCTGTTTGGACAGGCTCGACCACTTCGTTCGAGGAGCGGTGCAAGATCCTCGCGCGCATCGGTTTCAAAGGCGTAGATCTGCCCACCGTCCAGCAGGTGCCGATCCTGAAGCAGAATGGCCTGGCGCCTGCCCTGATGGTCGGTACCGGAACCAGTTTCCAAAATGGTTTGATCCGCAAGGAAATCCACAACCAGATCGAAGACGCCACGCACGCCGGGATCGACACCTGCGTAAGCGTTGGATGCTCCGTTCTGATCGCCATCCCAGGCGAACGGCGGGGTATGTCTCGGGAAGAAGGCGCCGATAATGCAGTAGCCATACTGAACCGCGTGAAGGGTTATGCCGAGCAAAAAGATGTTAACGTCTGCATCGAAATTACGAACTCCAAGGTCGCCGCGGACCAGCGTACCGATCAGGTCTTCGATCATGTGGCATGGGGGCTGGATGTGTGTAAGCGCGTCAATTCACCACGCGTGAAAATCCTGTATGACATCTACCATGCTCAGGTAATGGATGGGGACATCACGCGGACGCTGCGCGATAACATGGACCACATCTGTCACATCCACGTCGCAGGGGTACCCGGCCGCCAGGAAATCGAGGACAAACAGGAACTCAACTTCCGGTTCATCGCCAACGCGATCGCCGATCTTGGCTACACCGGATTTGTGGCCCATGAGTGGCGGCCTGCGATGGGTAATGATTCAGTGAAGAGCCTGGAGCGGTGCTTCGAAATCATGAACGTTTGATTCGTCTACTTCGCGCGCCCCGTATAACCCTGCGCGAGCGCCGGAATTGCGATGATCGCGTTGCGCGCGCTGGGCGTTCCCCATCCGCCGTAAAACACGATGCCGAAGAGCGTCTTCTTGTCGCGGCCGCCGAAGAATGTGCCATGCAATCCCTGCGGGCCGGGGATGCTCCCTTGGAACTTGCCATCCGGCGCGAACACATCCACCGACTTGCCGGTTGCAACATAGACGCGGCCTTGGTTGTCGACGGCCGAACCGTCGCCGCCTTCCCCGCCCCGCAGTTTGCCGAACTCGCGCTGATTGGCCAACGAGCCGTCCGGCATCACGTCAAACGCAAAGACCGTTGCGCCGTTGGTGACGTAGAGCGTCTTTTCATCCCGGCTTAGAATAATACCGTTAGCGAGAGGAACATCCTTCCCATACTGCGAGACCACGCCTTTCGGATCGGCATAGAACACTCCGCTGTCCGCGACACCGGTAACCGAAAAGTACACTCCACCGCGCGCATCGGCCATCAAATCGTTCACCACCCCGCCGACGCAATCGAGCGGATCGCCATGGAACGAAGTCGCAAACATTTTCCGCTGCGGCTCCAGCTCTTCGATGGACGAGCCGAGCCCGCGCTCGGCGACAAATAACTCACCGTTCTTGCCGCGTGAGACGGCTCCGCCGGTGTTCGTGTTGCGGTAGACGATCTTGGCCAGGCCGGTGGATGGGTCCATCTGCATCACGTTGCTCGCGTCGTTGTTCGCGAACATCACCGTGCCATTATCACTGGCGATGGGCCCGTCCACATTATTGCCCTGCCACGACCAGACCACCTTCCACGTCTGCCCCGCAGCGAGTACTCCGGGAATCGCGGTGGTGGCTGGAAGCGCGGGCATCGGCGGCGCTGCGTTCGCGTTCGCCGACTTTCCGGCGCCCGGAATCGAGAACGGCTTGGGAGGATTCTTGCACTTCGCGAGCACGTTCTTCAGTCCGGGGTTCTGCCAGTTCTGCAGGCTGCTGCCGCGAGGGAACGAAGACGAAGGAGACAAAGACGAAGGACTCTGCGCCCTGACAATTGCCACTGCGCAGCTGGCGACTACAACCAGCGCGATCGGCAACTTCATTACTTGATCCCTTTTTGTTTCACATCCCAGTTCGAATTCGTGCAGAGGCCACAGTTCTTGCCGACAAACATCTTGCCGGCTTTCTTGTCGCCTTTGAAGGTCCACAGCAGCCAATTCGACGCAACATTGGCGTACTCGCCGCCGCCGGGATGAAAGACGGTGGCAGTGTGGCCGGCGTTGTGCCGGGCGCCATAGAACGCCGGTACATTGTCGATCATGTCGAAGGTCGCTAGCGACGTCGCCAGCATGAAGTCGGGATCGCTGCCGTTGATCAGCAGCACGGGCCCGTGCACCTTGGGCAGTGCGTCCGCAGTGGGAAACGGCGAGGGCGGAGCGCCGGCTGCCGGTTTTTGCACTCCGGAATTAAAGACACCAATCGTCTTGACTCTGGGATCGGCGCCGAGCACGATGGAGAGAAATCCTCCGCATGACTGGCCCATGACCGCGATCTTGTCCAGGGCTATCTTGCCCATCAGCGGCGAGCCGCTACGCGCATTTTCTTTCTCAGCCCAATCGATAGCGCCGCGCATGTCGTCGGCATTGGACTGTCGCCGCGCCGCGCCTTCCACTGGGAGCGTGCCCATCACCAGAAAGCCATGCGAGGCGATGGTGGTGAGAAAGCCCGAGTAGCGGGTGCTGTCGATGGCGCAACCGCCGTTACCCCAGACCATTAAGGGCAAGCTGTCCTTCTTGGGAAACGCATCCAGCGCCGTGGGGTGAAAAACGAGATAGCCAGGCGAGCCGAACGCGGGTCCCGACGTGACCATGTACGGTCCAGGCTCCGCCAGCGGCGCGCCTTCGAGCGGCAATGCCCGCTCGATCATTTCGCGAGTGATGCCGGGTGGTTGCGCGAAGCACACGCCGGCAACTGTAAGAACTACTGCAGCAGCAACGAGGGTCTTATGCATGGTCCGTTCCTCCATGAGCAGGATTCAAAGTCAGTATACACTCCGGCCTGTACTGCGGTTAAGCCGGTTTAAGCCGGACCGCAGGCCGTTCTGGTAGGCTGTATTTAATAAGTAAAATGACCCGCAAAAGATTTCCTGCGATGGTCTTATTTCGATCCCTTTTCCTCTCCGGAGCTCTTTCGCTAATTGCCGCTCTTTCCTCAATTGCCGCGTTCGCCCAACCCCTGGGAAAAGGCTTGATTTCGGGCACCGTGGTGGATGGCGAGAGCGGGGATGCCATTCGCAAAGCGGTTGTCACATTATCTTTGCCAGGCACTCCCCGCCGTTGGGCCACAACGCGAACCGACGGTTCGGGGCGGTTTCAATTCGACGGTCTGCCTGCGGGAAAATACGACCTTCGCGCCACGAAAGCCTCGGAAGGCACGGCGATTTACGGCGCAAATCACCTGCGAGAGCTGGGCGACACCATCACGCTCGGCGATGGAGAAACGCGCGGCAACCTCACGCTTCGCTTCCTTCACAGCGCGTCCATTTCCGGGCATGTGTATGACTCCGATGGTGACCCGGTGGCCGACGTGACAGTAAATCTACTGCGTCAAGGCCGCAACCTGGGCGCTCCCATCTTGACGAATTACCGCACTGCAAGCACGGACGATCGTGGCGAATACCGCATTTCGAGCATCGATCCCGGCCGATATTATCTTCACACCACACCCTCCCAGATGGGACGGTTTGGCGGACCTGACACGGGCGACGAAGCGATCCTGGTGGACCAATATTATGGCGGCGCGCGAGACTCCAAGGACGCTGCCCCAATCCACGTGGGTGGGGGCGAGGGCCTCGCAGGCCTGGATTTTCGTCTGGTCTCAGAGCCGGCGGTTGAGGTTCGAGGACAGATCCTGGGCGTGCCGGCGGAGAGCGCGCCTGAACCGCCGCAAGCGGAATCGGAACATTTCGGTGGGTTGACCATATCCCATGGCGGAATGGTCGTTCGAGCAATCCGAGTCACGATCTCTCCGGCCGAGGCTGGTTCGCTGAGCGGGAGGTGGACTCGCAGCGTCACGGCACGAGAACCAGAGCATCGCTTTCAAATGCCCGGCGTACCCGCCGGACGTTATCGCATCGAGGCTGTTCTTGAGGCCGGCAACAAAACCTACGGCGCGTCGCAGGTCTTAGACCTCCACGCCAACTCCGGTGAGATCGCGCTCACGCTGGCTCCGGCGGTGGACCTGGCGGGAACTCTGCGGGTTGAAGGACAGGCGCCTCCCGTCGAAGCTGGCGTCGAGCGTCTCAACGGCGTCGCTGCGGCACGCCAAGGCGGCTTGCGCATTCGGCTAGCCCGTCCCGGATCGGGGCGGAATAGCGTTACGGCCAACGTGGGCGCCGACGGAAAATTCTCTCTGCCACAGATTGTTTCGGGCGATTGGCAGTTGTCCGTTACTCCGGTGCCGCCCGGATTCCTCAAGTCTGCACGGCTGGGTGACAAGGACGTTCGCTTCAGCACCTTCGAAATCGGCTCGAACACGGAAACGCCGCTGAACATTGTGGTGAGCATGAATACCGCGACTGTCGAAGGCGAGATAGATTCCGAGGGAGACTCGAAACGTGCCGGGGTGGTGATCGCGCCGGTTGGGCCGTATCACAACCTGGCTCGCTATTACTACGGCACCACCGCTAACGACAAGGGCAAATTTCATATCAGCGGAATAGCTCCTGGCAAATACAAGATCTTCGCCGTCGAGAAAATGGCTCCTGCAAGTTTTCGAACTCCCGAGGCTGCCGACCAGTTGGATGAACTGGGCGAAGTAATCGAGCTCGCCGAGGGAGCGACGCTCGAAGCACATCCGAAGCTGATCCACGTGGATCGCGCCGCGCAGGCTTTAAAGTGAGGAGCCTTGCAATGAGGACCGCGTTACTCAGCCTGCTCGCCATTTCCGGCGCCCTGGCGCAAACCGGGAAAATCTCGGGCGTCGTCGTCGACTCAGCCTCTCATCAGCCGGTTAAGAAGGCGTCGGTTTCCATCATCTTCCTGGGCGATGCGACAGGTAACGGCCTAAGTGAAAAAGAAGGTCCGCATAATTTAACCACCGATGCAAGCGGCGCGTTCGCATTCAACGACCTTTCGCCGGGCCAATATCAGCTCATTGTCACGCACCAGAATTATCCGCAAGCGCGCATGGGCGGTGTGCGCAAGACCGTGCAACTCACCGCCGTCGATTCCGCAGAGAACATCACGGTGGAATTAATCCCGGGCGCAGCCGTTACGGGACACGTCGTCGACGAAGACGGCGATCCACTCACCGGTTGCAACATTCAGCCGCACGCCGCGAAAGATTTCAACCAAGGCATCGCGATGATGCGCAATTCGGTGGCGCGCGACGACGGCTCTTATCGGATCTACGGAATCCCTCCAGGAAAATACACCATCACCGCCCAATGCATGGCCCCGGTCTTCCAACCACATCCGTTCTCCGAAGCGCCCGATCCACCGCCGTCCGCCGCTTATCCGCCGCAGTTTTATCCCGCCGCGCGCGACATTCAGTCGGCTCAGATTGTGGAGCTATTGCCGGGAACGGAGAAATCGGGCATCGATTTCCAAATCCGTCCGGTGCCGGTCACCCACATTCACGGCACACTGGTGGCTGGAAGCGCCGATTGGCGCGGACGCGAGGATCTGCAGATTCAACTCGCACCACTTGACCCGCGCGGCTCGCGATCCTTCGCGTTTTCCGGTGGCGCGCGGATCGACCCCAAGGACGGAACTTTCGAATTTCGCCAGGTATTCCCCGGCTCTTACCGCCTGGTGGTGTTCTCGCAGGATTTTTCGCCGCGCCCAGTATCACCACCCGACGCTAGCAATCAAGTGGGCGCCGTCGCGCGAGTTGACGTCGCCGATAAACCGATCGAGCTTTCGCTCTCGCTTCACCGCGCCGTGAATATCTCGGGAACCGTCGAGATCGAGCGGAGCAACAACGGGGCCGATCCAATCCCACTCAGCCAAATCAACATTCAATTTATGTCCGAGACCCAGTTCGGTCCCGGGCCTTCTCCAGCACAAGTCAACGACGATGGAACGTTCACCATCAAGTCCGTGTTGCCGGGTGAGTGGCGAATCAGGCTAAATGCGCCGGGTGCATTTGCGAAATCTGTACGGCTCGGCGCCGACGATGTTACCAACCAGTTGCTCGACCTGACATCTGGCTCCGCAGCGCCGCTGCATATTGTCGTCAGCAACAACACCGCCACGGTTCGAGGAACGGCGCCGGCAGGCCAGATGATATTGGCATCGCGCATCGTTGAGGACGATGGCGCTTTCGGATGGGGCCAGGGCGCGCAAGTAGATTCCAATGGTCAATTTGTGCTCGCCGGTCTCGCGCCTGGAAAATATCGCATCGTGGTGGGAGAAAGTGGCGGTCCCATGCCGGAAGAGGGCGGGCAGGAAGTGACAGTGGCCGAAGGCGAAACCGCGACCGTAGATATTAAGGCGGATGCCATCAAGCCCGATGCCAAACCCTAGGCATTTTGCCAATTAAGCAACCGTATCCGCTCCGCGGGCATCCAAGCATTGGGTGTAGTAATGCAGATGCAACGCGTTGTACTGGCTGGAATTGTAACCTTCGGAATTGGCATCGCGAGTTCCGCGAGTGCGTCTTCTCTCCCAAATACTCCGGCCGTTCCAGCTCAAATAGTCGTCACAGTGCTTCCGGCGTCACACGGCGGTCCGCACGAAACCCTGCGAGATGGCGACGTGGTGGTTCTGCGCGGGAACGCACGTGTACCTGTGGTTCGCTTGGAACGCTTGTCGGGTGACCTGGCGGATATGCAGCTCTTCGTTTTGCTCGATGATTCCACGCGGACGTCTAGCCTCGGTCTTCATCTGCCCGAGTTGAAGGCGTTTCTCGAATCGTTACCTTCCTCTACGCAAGTCGCTGTAGGTTACATGCGAAACGGCACCGCCGCTCTGGCGCAGGCATTCACCACCGACCACGAAATAGCGGCCAGCGCGTTACGCCTGCCGACGGCCGTCCCTGGCGAGAACGGTAGCCCTTACTTTGCGCTTTCCGATCTCGCCAAGCATTGGCCTTCGAAGCAATCCACCGATCGGCGGGCGGTGCTGATGCTGACCGACGGAGTGGATCGGTACTACGGCAACGGGATTATCGATGACCCTTACGTCGACGATGCCATCCATGACGTTCTGAAAAATGGCGTGATGGTCTACTCGATTTATCTTCGCGGCGCCGGTCTATATGGGCGGGGCGAGTACGCCACCAACTTCGCGCAATCGCGCCTGATGCAAGTGAGCGAGCAGACTGGCGGCTATGCTTATTTCCAGGATTTCACCGATCCGGTAACCATTGCGCCGTTTCTGAGCAATTTTCAAGATCGTCTCGACAATCAATACCGCGTGACGATCGGAGCACTGAGCGGGAACGGCATCCAGCCGGTGAAGGTACGAACCGAAGTGCCCGGCGTCAAGATCCAGGCTCCAACGCGTGTTTATATTCGCTAACGCTTGGTATTCTGTGAGGCGTGACCGAACGGATATTGATCGACACCGATACCGCATCTGACGACGCTGTCGCGTTGATCATGGCGTTGCGGGCGAAAAACGCCCACGTGGTTGCCATCTCGACCGTCGCGGGCAATGTCCCCGTCCAGCAAGCTACTCGGAACGCGCTCTATGTCACCGATCTTTGCGGCGTAAGTGTTCCGGTATACCAGGGAGCGGAAAAGCCCTTGGCCCGCAGGCTGCTTACCGCTGATTGGTTCCATGGCAAGGATGGATTGGGCGATCACGGCTATCCCGCCCCGCAGCGTACCCCGGAGAAACAGCACGCCGTGGACGCCATCGTCTCCACCGTGCGAAACAATCCAGGGCTTACCCTCGTCACCCTCGGCCCTCTCACCAATATTGCGCTGGCATTGGCGCAAGCGCCGGACTTGGTTCACAATGTGGCCCGCTGCGTGATTATGGGCGGTGCACCCTGTTGCGAGGGGAACGTCACTCCGGCCGCCGAATACAACATGTGGGTCGATCCGGAGGCTGCCCGCATGGTGTTCCGCAGTGGACTGGCGCTTGAGATGGTGGGCTGGCACTTATGCCGTGGAGCAGCCGTAATTGGACCATCCGATATTGAGCACATCGGCAAAATTGGCACCAAGCTGGCCGAGTTCGCCGTGGAGTGTAACAGCACCGCGCGAATAGCCTACCGCAAGCAGACTGGTGAGGACGGCATTTCCCTGCCTGACCCGGTAGCGATGTCCATCGCCCTCGATCCCTCCATCGGTAATGATTCGAGCCGGCACTACGTGGATGTGGAGACGGCATCGGAGCTCACCCGCGGCATGACCATCGTAGACCGGCTCGGTGTTGCGGCGGATGAGCGGAATCGCGCCACGTGGGCGGAATTGTTAGACCGTGGCTTGAAGACTAAAGTCTATTGGGCCATCGACGCGGCGCGTTGGAAGCAGGCGCTGTACGCGAGTCTGCAATGATGGTGCTTGAGGCCCATGCCAACTCTCGAAGATCTGCAATATCCCATCGGCCGCTTTGATTGGACGGGAAAGACAACCCAGGGCGATCGATCCGAGTGGCTTCAAATCATCGCGAACACGCCTGCCTCGCTGCGCGCTGCCATCGCAGGTCTAACCCCGGAACAACTGGACGTTCCCTATCGCGATGGAGGCTGGACCATCCGGCAGGTGGTCCACCATTACGCCGACGATCATTTGAATTCGTACATTCGATTCAAACTCGCGCTGACGGAAGACGCACCGCTGATCAAAGGATATTCGGAAAGCTTGTGGGCCGAATTGCCCGACGCGCGTTCCGGTCCCGTGGAGCCTTCCCTGCAATTCTTAAGCGCGCTGCATGAGCGCTGGGTGATGGCGTTTGAGTCCCTGCAGGAAACAGATTGGCAACGGACGTTCGTGCTGCCTTCGCGTGGCCCGGTATCGATCCATCGGCTGGCTGCGCTCTATGCGTGGCATGGGCTGCACCACGTGGCGCATATCACCGGCCTGCGCGAACGTAGCGGATGGACTCGCACCGCATAGTTATTTGTAATACCGGGCCAGCCATTCGGCCACACAACAGGGTTTTTCAGAATCTTGAATCTCAATGGTTACTGCGAACGTGGCGTCGGTAGCGTCTTCCACATCGCGGGTGGACTGCAAAACAACGCGCGCCCGAATGCTCGAGCCGGCACGAACCGCAGACGGGAATCGCAGGCGATTCAAACCATAATTAACCGCCATGCGCAAATCGGTGAGCTGAATTGCGTCGCTTACGATTTTAGGGAGCAAAGAAAGTGTGAGAAAGCCATGGGCGATTGTGGCCCCATACGGCGATTCGCGCCGGGCGCGCTCCGGATCGACATGAATCCACTGATGGTCATCGGTGGCGTCGGCGAACAGGTTGATGCGCTCCTGTGTGATTTCCAGCCATTCAGTGACCGCGAGTTCTTGCCCCACCAGCCTTTTGAGTTCCTCGAGCGTGATCGTCATTTTGTGAATTTGGCCAGTTCGATTTTGGCCACCGCTTCCAGGTGCACTTCGTCCGGACCATCCGCCAGCCGCAGCGTACGTGCGTTGGCCCACGCAGCAGCCAGAAAAAAGTCTTGCGATACGCCCGCGCCGCCATGCGCCTGAATGGCCCGGTCCAGGACCCGCAAGGCAAGGTTCGGCGCCACCACTTTGATCATCGCGATCTGGGCCCGCGCTACTTTGTTGCCAACCGTGTCCATCATGTAAGCGGCCTTCGAACGTCAGCAGGCGGGCCTGTTCGATCTCAATGCGCGAGAGCGCGATGTCGGCGCGGATAGTTCCCTGCTCCGCGAGCGTTCGCCCAAAAGCGACCCGCGATTTCACTCGTTCGCACATGGATTCGAGTGCGCGCTCCGCCACGCCGATTAGCCGCATCGAGTGATGAATCCTGCCAGGCCCCAGACGGCCTTGCGCGATCTCAAAGCCGCGCCCTTCACCCAGCAGAAGGTTACCCACCGGCACTTGCACGTTCTCAAACAAAACCTCGCCATGGCCGTGCGGAGCGTGATCGTAGCCGAAGACGGAGAGCAGCCGCCGGATGCTCACGCCGGGTGCATCCATCGGCACCACAATCATGGATTGCTGCTTATGTTTCGGCGCCGCTGGATCGGTCTTGCCCATGAATATCGCCACTTTGCAGCGCGGATCGCCCGCCCCGGAACTCCACCACTTGTGACCGTTGATCACGTAGCAATCGCCATCGCGCACGATACTCGATTCGATATTGGTGGCGTCGGACGATGCCACCTTCGGCTCCGTCATCGCGAAACAGGAGCTGATCTCTCCGGCCAGAAGCGGCTTCAGCCATTTCTCTTTCATCGCGGGCGAGCCGTATCTTTCCAGCACTTCCATGTTTCCGGTGTCCGGCGCCGAGCAATTGAAAACTTCGGGAGCCCAAACAGAACGGCCCATGATCTCGCACAGGGGAGCATATTCCAGATTCGTCAGGCCCGCGCCGTGTTCGCTCGCTGGGAGAAAGAGATTCCATAGCCCGGCCGCACGCGCCTTCGGCTTCAACTCCTCGATCACCGGAACCGGCTGCCATCGATTCGGGCCTGCGCAATGTTCCAGGCACTTTGACTCGTTGGGATAAACGTGTTCCTCCATGAAGGCCGTTACGCGCTTCTGAAGATCCTTCACCTTGGGAGAGAATTCGAAGTCCATCGTTTCCTTGCCGCTTGTCCTCTATGCCGCTTATCGATAGGTGCGCAGTCCAGGTTCGCACAGGTGCGGAATGGTATTGAAGGAATGCAACCGCAAATCCCCATCCTGCAGCCGCAGCATCGTACAGGACGTGTTATGCAGCACGCCCGCCAGGCGCATCGCGCGGTCGGCATTCATTTCGGTGTCAATTTCCATGGCCAGCGCCGTCCAGATTCCGATCGGCGTCGCGGAGGTAAACACCACGATGTTCGCATCGCGCTGCGCCGGTTCCAATTTGCCTTGACATCCCACCACACGCTTGCGAAACGCTTGCCAGGATTCTCCGTCATAAGCGTACTGTCCGCGCGTCCACGCCCGGACAAGTTTTGAATCGCATGGCAGCCAACGGCGATTTACACTCGCCTCGGGTTGATCGGCAGCCGTGCGTGCCTGGGCCACCAGCTCCGCATAGTCGCGGGCAAACTCCGCATCCTCCGCGCACAACTGAGGCGCAAGGGCGCGATAGACATCGGCCAGATCGAACTCGTTCCAACCTGGCTCCCGGACGATCTCCGGAAACGGTACGCCCGCCTCACGATAAATGGACCGCACCTCAACGGCAGTTTCTTCCTGCCGCACCAGCGCGCCGGAAAACGCCGCGGCGAATTGAATCCCTTCACCGACCAGGTACTGACCCAACAATCTCGCCTGCCGCCGGCCCAGCTCAGAGAGCGCGTCGTATTCTTTGCGGGTGCCCGCTTGTCCGTGCCGAACCAGATAGACGCGGCTCAAGCGGCCTCCTTCTCAATGAGCCACAGTGCCTGCCGGACCAGCCCACGCACGCGCCGGTCGAAAGTACGAAAGCGCTCGTCTTGTGTTTGGCCTACGTGAAAACGATAGTAAATTTGCTGGAGAATAACCGCGAGTTTGAACACACCGAGCACCTCGTGATACCGGATGTGCGTGAGGTCGCGTCCAGTTCGCCCGGCGTAGCGCTCGAAAAACTGATCGCGAGTATACCAACCTGGCTGAGACGTCAGCCCCGGCGTTGCGGGATGCGGATCGTCTTCGATGGCCAGGTTCGCCCACGTCCAGTAACACATCGTCAACCCCAGATCGGCTAGCGGATCGCCGATCGTAGTCATCTCCCAGTCGAGCACCGCCTCCACACGGTCTCCGCCGGGCCGCAGCATCACATTGTCGAGCTTGTAATCGTTGTGTACCAGCGTGGTTTCAACCGAAGGCGGCAACGAATCCTGCAGCCAACGAATGACGCGATCCATTTCTGCGATCTCTTCAGTCTTGGACCGCTTCCAGCGTTCAGCCCATCCGCGCACCTGCCGCTCGACGAAGCCTTCGGGTTTTCCCAGCGAGCTAAGCTCGGGCCGGGAAACATCGATCGAATGCAGCCGCACCAGACAATCGATGAATGCTTCGCTCACCGAGCCGGGATAATTTGAAATCGCAGCCAGCTCGGGCGGAATGGAGTCCCGAATGACGATGCCGTGGCGTCGCTCCATCAGGAAAAACGTACTGCCGATCACCGACGCATCTTCGCACAGCAGAAACACCCGCGGCGCTTCCGGAAAGTGTGGATGAACAGCGTCCAGCACCCGGTATTCGCGCGCCATGTCGTGCGCTTTGGGCGCCACGGGCCCGAGCGGCGGGCGCCTCAAAACATATTCGCGTTGGTCTGTTCGAACCAGATAGACCAGGTTGGAATGGCCGTGCGGAAACTGCTCCACTGCGATGTCCGTCGCACCACCAGGCAGGCGCGCGCGGAGATAATCCTGCAACGCCTCCCGGTCGATTTCCTCGCCGGGCCGGACCACTGATGTATCGGATTCATCTGCCACGTGGGTCAATGGGTTCTATGATATTCCATGGAAGCTGCACCGAGGTTAAGACCTAAGGATGTTAAAAGATAAAGTTGCCATCGTCACCGGCGCCAGCCGAGGCATTGGGCGGGCCATCGCGGAGACGTTTGCGCGTGAAGGCGCCAAGGTGGTCATTTGTGGACGCAAGGCAGAAACACTGGAAGAAGTGGCGCGCGCGATTGGTCCAGCCGTCATTCCGCACGTCTGCCACGTAGGACGGGGCGAGCAGGTTCAGGCGTTGGTGACGAGAGTGACGAACGAGCTTGGGCGCGTCGACATTCTGGTAAACAACGCCGCCACCAACGTGGCGCAAGCGCCGTGCCTCGAAATCGACGAAGCCATGTTTGACAAGATGATCGAGATCAATCTGAAGAGCGCCTTTCGCCTCACTCAACTCGTCGCACCGGGAATGTGCGAACGCGGCACCGGATCCATCATCAATATCTCGTCCATCTCCGGCGTGCGGCCTCAGTTCCAGGGCCTGCTCTACAGCATGACCAAAGCCGCGCTTATCATGCTGACGCAATCCTACGCTCTGGAATTAGGACCAAAAGGCGTTCGCGTGAATGCGATTGCTCCGGGGTTGATTCAGACGGACTTGAGCGCTTATTACTGGCGCGACCCGACCCAGCGCGAGAAGCGAACCGAACAGCAACCAATCCGTCATTTAGGGCAGCCCATGGAAATCGCCGAAGTGGCGTTGCTATTGGCGAGCGACGCGTCGTCCTTTATGACCGGCCAGACGCTGATCGTGGATGGCGGCCGTTTGCTTTCGTCCTTATAGAAAAAATCGTGAACGGAGAAAGTTATGACCGACCTGGTGAGGCTGACGCGCGTGGACGACATCGCGGTTGTCACTATCGATAATC
This sequence comes from Bryobacterales bacterium, assembly GCA_963781905.1. GTDB lineage: Bacteria > Acidobacteriota > Terriglobia > Bryobacterales > Bryobacteraceae > Palsa-89. The sequence continues at coordinate 85,858 of CAWAHZ010000010.1, read as the reverse complement.
CGCCGGTGAATGCGCTCAGTCCCGGAGTTCCCGAGGGAATCCTCGATTCCATCCAGGCGGCGGCGAATGATCCAGCGGTCCAGGCCATTGTCGTGATCGGCGCAGGCACCACGTTCATTGCCGGCGCAGACATCCGCGAGTTTCAGAAGATGACGGCCGGGCTGAGGCCTCGCTTGACCCTGCTCCCGATGCTGCTGTCGATCGAAGACACCCCCAAGCCCGTGGTGATGGCCATTCACGGCCAGGCCTTGGGAGGCGGCCTCGAAGTTGCGATGGCCGGGCACTATCGCGTCATCGCTCCTCAAGCTCAAGTGGGACAGCCGGAGGTGAAACTTGGGATCATCCCAGGTGCCGGAGGATCCCAGCGGCTTCCACGCCTTGCGGGCGTGGCGAAAGCGGTTGAGATGTGCGCATTCGGCGAACCCATTTCGGCCCAGCAGGCTTTGGCGCTCGGTATCGTGGACCGCATCATCGAAGGCGACTTGCTGAACGGCGCCGTGGTGTTCGCGCGAGAAGTCGCGAATCGGCCGGCTCCCAAAACTCGCGAGCGCAACGAGAAGCTCGCGCCTGTGGATGCTGCTCTCTTCGACTCCGCGCGTGACCAAGCGCGAAAGACCAGGCGCGGCCAACCAGCGCCTCTGGCGGCCATTGACGCTGTCGAAGCGTCCACCACGCTGTCATTCGACGAAGGCTGCGCGCTCGAAGCCAGGCTCTTCAACGAATGCCTCTATTCAACGCCATCGAAAGCGCTGATTCACGCGTTCTTCGGCGAGCGCACGGTGAACAAAATCCCGGACATTCCCAAGGGAACTCGCGTTTACGACATTCGGCGCGCGGCCGTGATCGGCGCGGGAACCATGGGCGGCGGCATCGCCATGAACTACGCCAACGCGGGCATTCCAGTGATGCTGAAGGAAACCACGCAAGAGGCGCTCAATCGCGGCATCGGCGCCATCCGAAAAAACTACGCCAATTCCGTGCAGAAAGGCCGGTTCTCGCAAGCTGTGATGGATCAGCGAATGGCGCTGATTACGCCGCAGCTCTCTTATGACGGTTTCCATCAGGCCGACATCATCGTCGAGGCCGCTTTCGAAGGCATGACTCTCAAGAAACAGATCTTCGCCGAGATCGACACCATCGCGAAGCCCGCGTGCATTCTGGCTTCCAATACCTCAACTCTCGATATCGACGAAATCGCCTCGGCGACGAAACGGCCGGAAATGGTGATCGGGCATCACTTTTTCAGTCCGGCAAACGTGATGCGATTGCTCGAAATGGTGCGCGGCAAGGCGACCAGCAAAGAAGTGATCGCTACTTCCATGGCCCTCGCCAAGAAGATCGGGAAGGTTGCGGTGCTGGCGGGCAATTGCCGTGGCTTCATTGGAAATCGGATGCTGGCGCCGTATTTCAGAGAAGCGCAATTTCTGATCGAAGAGGGCGCCACGGTGGAGGATGTCAACCAAACGCTCTACGATTTTGGCTTTGCCATGGGACCACTGGCCGTTTCCGATCTTGCCGGCCTGGATGTCGGCTGGCGTATTCGCAAGGAATACAAGCATCTTGAGAAACCCGGCGTACGAATTCCGCGCGTGGCCGACGGTTTATGTGAATTGGGCCATTTCGGTCAAAAAACCGGAAGCGGATTCTCCAAGTATGACGCGGACCGAAGGCCGTTGCCCGATCCGGAAACAGCGGCGCTGATCGAAGCGGTGGCACGCGAAGCCGGCATCCACCGGCGAAGCATCAGTCGCGAAGAAATCGTCGATCGCTGCTTGTTCGCGCTGGTCAACGAAGGCGCGAAGCTGCTGGGCGAAGGCTTCGCGTTGCGCGCCGTGGACATCGATATCGTGTACCTGAACGGATACGGCTTCCCGGCGTGGCGCGGCGGTCCCATGTTTTACGCCGACACCGTGGGCCTCCGCCAGGTTCTCAATCGCGTCAAAGATTTCGAAAAGCAACACGGTTCCGATCTGTGGTCTCCCGCACCGCTGCTCACCAGCCTCGCGCAGGATGGCCGCACTTTCGCCGATTTCGACCGGCAGATCGCAACCCGTCCCTAGGAGGTAGGCGCGTATTGTGGCGCACGCTCTTAGCGTGCCGCGTTCACACTCGTGTGAACGCCTCCGGATCTGTGCATTGGAGTTCGCACGATTGCGAATACGCGGTGTTGGCACGATTGCCAACACGGCACGCAGGAGTGCGCGCGCCACGCCATGCTTGCACCGATCAGATTTCAGAGCCCGTTGTGATTGACTCTGGCGTAAACGCTTCGGCGTTACCGTCCGTGCGGACATGCTATGCTTCCCAAATGGCAGGCGTTGCGGTGCTCCGAAGTACGGTAGCAGCCCGGCATTCTGCGCTGGTCCGCGTAACGCACTGGATCACGGTAATCGTCTTCTTCGCTCTGCTCGTCAGCGGAATTGAGATCCTCATCTCTCATCCCCGTTTTTATTGGGGCGAAACCGGCAATTCGGGGACGGCCGTGCTGTTCAAAATACCCATTCCTTCGTCGAGAGGCACGGTCCCTACCGGTTACGGCTATGTGCTCCCTGACCAAAATGGCTGGAGCCGGTACCTGCACTTTGAAGCGGCCTGGGCCTTGGTGCTCACCGGCCTGATTTACGCGATCGCGGGTTTCTGGACCCGCCACTTCCGGAACAACCTGTTGCCCGTCCCCTCTGACCGGAGCTGGCGAGTTTGCCGGGAAGTGATAGCGAAGCATCTTCGCCTTGCGCCGCCCGACCAGGCGGACGCTTTTTCGTACAACGTGCTGCAGCGGATTACGTATCTCGCGGTGATCTTCATCCTGTTTCCTCTCGTGATCTGGACTGGGCTCGCGCTGTCGCCGGCCTTCGATTCCGCTGTTCCGGCAGCCGTCAATATCCTCGGAGGGCGGCAATCCGCTCGGACGCTGCATTTCTTCGTCACTGGATTTCTGGTGCTCTTCCTGGTGGTCCACATCGCGATGGTCGCCCTGGCCGGATTCCGGGTTCGCATGCGGGCCATGATCGACGGTCTCGCCACCGTGCCTCAGGAGCGCACATGAGCATCTCACGCCGCAAGCTTTTCACCACTGGTATCGCCGCTGCCGCGGGCGCGTCGGGTCTGGCCGCAGCCGCCGGATTGGCCAAGCACTATGGCTTGGTCCCTCCCGATAGCGGAACCATTTACGGTCTCGGCGAAACGCTCACGTATTCCGCACAGCGGCTTCTGACCTCGCACTCGTTAGCTCGCGAATTTCCTCGCAGCATGATTTCGAAGACTCCTTTCGCCAACGAAGTCGCGCCTCCCAACAAGGCCTTCCAACAGCTCCAGGCCGGCGGGTTTCGAGACTGGCGGCTTTCTCTGGATGGCATGGTCGCGCGCCCCACATCCTTTTCGCTGGCCGACCTCAAGCGCTTTCCGGTTCGCAGCCAGATCACGGAAGTGGTATGTGAGGAGGGCTGGTCCTACATCGCCGAGTGGATCGGAACGCCTCTGATTGAGGTGCTGAAGGCCTCCGGGCTCCTGCCGCAGGCGCGCTATCTGGTGTACTTCTCCATTGAGCCCGACTGGTGGGAAAGCATCGACCTGGCCGATGCCCTGCATCCCCAAACTCTACTCTCTTGGGGGATGAACGATGGAGACCTGCCGGTGTCCTTCGGCGGACCGCTCCGGCTGCGTGTGCCTCGCCAGCTCGGGTACAAGAGCGTCAAATACATCACCCGTCTCACTGCCACAGACTCGCTGAAAGGCTTCGGCAAGGGACTCGGCTCGGCATCGCCAGAAGGTGGTTATGCCTGGTACGCAGGCATCTGATCCAGCGTTTCAGCGCGAATAAACGGTCCCGCTGGTACCCACTGAGAGAGCACTCTCGATGGCCTCCAGCAGCTGGGGTCCATGGATGGGCTTGGAGACGTATCCGTCCATACCGCTGGCGAGAAAACGCTCGCGGTCGCCCGTCATAGCGTGCGCTGTCATGGCGATGATCGGAATGTGAATGCCGGTGGCTTTCTCTTTTTCTCGAATCGCGGCTGTGGTTTCCACCCCGTCCATGACAGGCATTTGTACGTCCATGAGAACCACATCAAACCGCTCCCTGGCAAGCGCCTCCAGAGCCTTCCTGCCATCGCTCGCTACCACCACCGTGTGACCCTGCTTCTCCAGTAACCGCACCGCGACCCGCTGATTGACTGCATTGTCTTCGGCCAGCAACACGCGCAGCGGCCTTCCCTCTCGCCGCAGCGATTGACGGAGTGCGGCCAGATCGGGCTGGGCCACTGCCGAACCTGATCCGAGCGCCAGCAACAGCGCCTCCAGCAGCTCCGATTGCAGGATGGGTTTGATCAGATACGCGGCGATTCCCAGCTGCTTGCATCTTTGTCCATCTCCGCGCTGGCCGCCGGATGTGAGCATCACCGTGACCAACCCCGCCAACGCAGGCGACTTCCGGATTTCTTCCACCAGCATGAAACCATCCGTCTCCGGCATGTGGCAATCCACGATCAACAGTCCGAACGGAACCCCGTCTGATGTGGCCCGATGGAGCAGATCCAGGGCCTCGCGCGCTCCCGCGGCCGCGCTAGGAATCATTCGCCAATATTCCAGGTTCTTTTGAAGAATCTGCCGATTCGTCGCATTGTCGTCCACGATCAGCGCCCGCAGGTTCTCCAGGATCGCCGGGGTGGCTCGAATGCCGGCCGGGGATTTCGCCGCGCCTTTCCCGAAACGTGCCGCGAAGTGGAACGTGCTTCCCCGTCCCGCCGCACTCTCCACCCAGATTCGTCCTCCCATCATCTCGATCAATCGCGCTGAGATGGCGAGCCCTAATCCGGTTCCCCCATGCTTGCGAGTGGTGGATGTGTCTGCCTGAGTGAAGGGTTCAAAGATGATCTTCTGTTTATCGGCTGGAATACCCATGCCGGTGTCGGTGATCGTAAAATGCAGCGTCATGGCGTCGGGACCGGCCGCTTCCGGCTGCACGCGCAGAACAACCTCACCTTCGGTTGTGAACTTGATTGCGTTGCCCGCCAGGTTGAGAACCACTTGCCGCAGCCGGACCGGATCGCCCACTACCGCATCCTCGAGATCGGGGGGCACCGAGCAGATCAATTCGAGATTCTTTTCGTGGGCTCGAACCGAGAGCGTCTTCATGGCGTGCCCGACACACTCGCGCAGGCTGAATTCCACTGGATCCAAACCCAGCTTGCCCGCTTCAATCTTCGAGAAGTCCAAAATGTCGTTGATCACCGCCATCAGCGCGTCCGCGGAATACTTCACTGCATTCAAATACTCGCGCTGCGTGGAATCGAGCTCAGTGTCGAGCGTAAGCTCGGTCATCCCGATTATTCCGTTCATCGGTGTGCGAATTTCGTGGCTCATGTTGGCCAGAAAGTCGCTCTTAGCCTGATTGGCGACATCGGCCACTTCGCGGGCGTGAATCAACTCCTCTTCATAGCGTTTCTGCTCGGTGATCTCCTCGGCGATCCCAACCACCCGGCTCACCTGGCCCACTGGATCGCGAATCGGAAAAGCGCGGTCACGGATCCATTTCTCCACGCCTCCAGGCGTTCGAATGCGATATTCCCTTAAGACTGGTTCACCCCGCATTTGCCGGATAAGCAACGCCTGTGCCCGTTCCCGATCGTCGGGATGGATGGACTGCACCCACGAGATCGGGTTCTGGTAGAGGCTCTCACGCGTCCTTTCCCAAACCTGCTCGAAAGCCGGGCTGACATAGGGGATCTGGTCGGCCTCCGGTGGCATGATCCAAAAGACTTCCCGAATGTTTTCGGCGAGCTGCCGGAACTTTTCTTCGCTGCTGCGTAATGCCTGTTCGGCTTCTTTGCGCTCGGTGATGTCCGGGCAGAGGCCCACGTATCCGAGGAATTCCCCACCGGCTGAAAAACGCGGCACCGCGTGCGTCGCCACCCATCTCCAGTCGCCATTGGCGCCTTTGAGGCGCGTCTCGCTTCGGAGAGTAGCGCGCTCCCGAAGGGCGCGGTCGCAATCCTCTAAGTATCGTGCCTCGTCATCTGGGTGCAGCAGGATCTGCCAGTTCATTCCTTGCCCCTGCTCCCGCGTGATTCCGATCAGCTCCTGATACGCTCGATTGACAAACTCAACCCGGCCCTCCGCATTGTTCATCCACATTGGCGCCGGGCATCCGTCGGCCATAATGCGGAAGCGAGACTCTTTCTCCTCGAGCCTCTCCTCGGTGCGCTTGCGTTCGTGGATATCGCGCAGAAGAAGACAGATGGTGACGATGTCGCCTGCGGAGTTTCTGATGGGACTACCCGTGACGGACAGCAGAATCGTGGAGCCGTCCTTCCGCAAACCGGGAATTTCGCGGCGCGAGACCGGGCTGCCTTCGAGCACCTGCTTCCGCAGTTGTTCCATCCGCGATAGCTCTTCGGAAGCTACCAACGTAGACAACTGAGCTCCTACCGCGTCTTGGGCGGAATACCCGAAAATTCCTTCCGCGCCGCCGTTCCAGGTGAGGATAATGCCGGTGGGCGTACACGTGATGATGCCGTCCTCGGAACTTTCGACAATTGCATCGAGGACTCTTTGAGCGTCCGCAGCCTGCTCGATACTGCTAACCTCCGGATGAAGCATGGAAGCGGCTGGGGCGCGGATCCGGGGGAAACGGCGCTCGGACTAACACACTAAGTCTATCGTCCCGGCGTCCGGTGATCTTTAGTTAGACCTTTAGAATGAATCGAGTCCAGAGTCCTCTTACTTCTTCGCGGAGAGCATCAATTTCACCAGTTGCTCGGTTACGTGCGGCTCCAGTCCCTCGGTGTGACCTTTCCCCATTCGGACCACGTCGGCGACTACCCGGCCGTCTTTGCAATGTGGATATTCGAAAACTTCAGCCGTGCCCGGCCTTGGCAGGCGTCCCCATGCGTCCGAGCCGGGATCCTGACGCGTGGAGTCATAAACATAACCGGCGGTGGTGTCGACGACATCAGCGCGCCGGACTCGCGGACGACAGCCCAATTTCGTGGCCCAAGGCGAGGCTTCGGGAAGAGGCTGATCGCCGAGTTCATGCTGGCCGGTCTCAAAGATAAAAGAGAATGTCGCGTCGGGAGGTTCGCGCAGTGGCGCCATCAATGCAGCCAGCCCCGCGGCGCCCGAGGGAACACCTGGAGGCGGAGCGCCAGCCGCATTGCCCGGCCGCGCGGCACTGAAGAAACTGGCGGGAATCGGAGGAGTGGGTCCCAAACGCCCGCCCGACAAACTCAGCCAGCCCGTGATTCTGGTCTTAAAGAAATCAGTGCGCACCAGGCGGTTGGATGTCATGCCGCCCTGGGAATGTCCAACCAGCCAAAACGCGCGGATGTTCTGCTTGCCGATCTGATCGTAGACCAGATTCACGATGTTCTGAAGATACTCGTCGTCCATAGGCGACCACACTCGCGTGGGCGTGTTCGGGGTGGCGATCACCAGCCGATATTTCTTCGCATAGTCCATGATCGGGAAATAATGGCGCTGCCAGTTCCCGTAAGAGCCGGCGCCATGCAGGCTCAGAATAAAGGTGACCTTTTCACCGCGCTTCAAGTCGCACGGAAAATCGAGAAAGAATTTGCGGCCGGTCTTGGGTTCCACCGCACTTCCCTGCTCGATGACCAGGGGGCCTGGACAATTGGCATCCGGACAATGCAGAGCAGGCGGAATCTGACAGGTTACTCCTCCCAGCGAAGCGGGCGAAACTTCCTTGGCGTATGGAAAAGCAGCAGTGCTGGCGGCGAGGGCCAGCCAGCCGATCAGATGGTATGGGTGCTTCATATCGAGTCCTTTTGGGGCTGGAATTCTACCGGTCGATCGTTTGAGATAATATCATGAGGCTGTGCTGAAAATGGGCGGATGCATCTCGGCTGCTAGACAATGATATTTTTAACTGAGGCGGGAGGCAGAATGATTGAAGGCAAGACCAGCCGGCGTCAGGCCATTCAGTGGCTAGGCGCTTCCGCGATTTCCTGCTTCGCAATGGACGCCGCGCGCGCGGACGGCCTGCCGATCACCACCACCGGCATCGAACATTTTGGGATGACCGTGCCTGACCCGGAAGCGACGGCCAAGTTTTACGGGCGCATTTTCGACGGCCAGCTATTTCAGGAAAAGGATCCTCCGCCCCGATTCTATGTAAAGCTCGGGACCGGTTACCTGGCGTTCGGCGGAAAGCCCGACGCAGTTCCGAGCATCGATCACTTCTGCGCGCTCATCGAGAATTATCAGCCGGCGGAGATGCGCAAGAGCCTGGAAGCGGCCAACGTTCCGCTCGGAGCCGGACCCTTTGGAATGGCCACTGATCCCGATGGGCTCCGTCTGCAATTCTTGCGCGCCCCGGCCGGCTTGGCCAAAACCATCATCCCCGCTTACCGGCTCTCTCAGGCAGAAGCGCTCTTTCAGGTGGTGGCGCCCGATCACGTGATGCTGCATGTGTCGGATTTGGATCATTCGGTGGAACATTATCAGAAGCTCTTCGGCGCTCCGTTATCACGAAGCAAGAAGCCGGAGCGCGTCTGGTTTGGCGCCGCCAAAACCAAGCTTGGATTAGAGCTCGTTGCCGCGGGAGAAAAGCCCATCATCCACCACATCTGCCTGCGTGTCGCGGGTTATGAGAAGAAGGCGGCTGCCGAGAAACTGAAGCGTATCGATGTCGAGAGTGCTGTGGGCGACGAGGGTTTGCTGCGCTTCCACGATCCGAACGGAATCGTGATGGAATTGAAGGGCGAGGCATAGCCACCCCATGCGACGCGAAATCATCATCGTGATGGCCGCCATGAGCGGCTGGCAGTTGGCCACGGCGGCCGGCGATCCACGCCTGGTGCAGGCTGCCATCAATGACGATTCCAGTGCCGTTCGCGCCTTGCTCGAGCAGAAGGCCAATGTAAATTCCCCAGCGCCCGACGGAACAACCGCGCTGCATTGGGCCGTGCGGGCGGATGATCTGCGAATGGTGGAGGCGTTGCTCGCGGCCGGCGCGAATCCGAAAGCTTCGGATCGATACGGCCTCACGCCGGTCTCACTCGCTTGCTCGAATGCCAATGCTCGAATCCTCAAGCTGCTCCTCGATGCCGGCGCCGATCCAAATTCACCCGACCCTCAAGGCACCACTGCGCTGATGATTGCTGCCCGCACCGCAGGCGGAACGGACGCCGTGAAGCTGCTGCTGGAACGCGGGGCCAACGTCAACGCCCGGGATTCCGTCGAATCCACCGCGCTCATGTGGGCCGTGCGCGCCAACCATCCTGAAGCGTTAGACATTCTCATTCACCACGACGCCGAAATCAACGCTCGCACTCGCAAGGGAAACCCTCCGCCACGGCGCGGCCCAGACTCGGGAGGCGGATCGCATGGGCTCGGCATCGTGCGCAGCGGATGGCCCGAACGCGGATATCAGGAGCCCACGCCCGGCGAGATGACCGCGCTGCTTTACGCCGCCCGTGACGGACGCATCGAGATGGCGCGCACGCTACTTGCCGCGAACGCGCAAGTGAACCAGGTGGAGGCGAACGGAGTGTCGCCGCTGGTGATGGCCACCGCGAATAATCACATCGATGTCGCGCAATTGTTGCTGGAACATGGCGCCGACGCGAACACAGTGGACTGGTGGGGCCGCACGCCGCTCTGGACCGCCGTGGATCTTCGCGATCTGGAAGTGAACAAAACCGACGACAATGGCGTGGACCGTGCCGCCGCATTGCGGCTGATCCGCGCGCTGCTCGATCGCGGCGCCAACGTAAACGCGAGAACCAAAGAAGTCCCTCCCCTACGCCGTTTTCTGATGCCCATCAGCGATCTTTCCTGGGTGGATGTCACCGGCCAAACCGCCGTTCCTGCGCGCGTCAGTGTCGGCCGACCTCACCGTCATGCGCTTACTCCTGGAGAAAGGAGCGGACCCCAACCTCGCCACCTTCGCGGGAACCACCCCGTTGATGGCGGCGGCTGGAGTGAATTGGGTGGGCGGGCAGACCTACAGCGAAGGAAAACAATTCCTGGAAGCGGTGGAGCTGTGCTTAGAAAGAGGCGCGGATGTGAACGCGGTGAACTCCATGGGAATCACCGCCGTGATCGGAGCGGCCAATCGGGGATCGAACGACATCCTGGAGCTTCTCGTCAAGAAGGGCGCCATGCTGGACGTAAAGGATAAACAAGGCCGCACGCCGCTGGTTTGGGCCGAAGGCGTGTTCCTGGCCACCAATCCACCCGAGAAGAAGCCCAGCACCATGGCGCTGATTCAAAAGTTGATGGGGCCATGAACAAAATCTTCGCGATCTTCGCGCTTGCCCTGTTGTTCGGATTCACGGGCGTCGCCCACGCCCAGGATCGCGCACTGCTCGATCGTTATTGCATCGGCTGCCACAACGAAAAGACTCGAACCGCGGGTCTCGCCATCGACAAACTGGATCTCGCTCACCCCGGCAACAACGCTGAAACCTGGGAAAAGGTGGTACGAAAAATCCGCTCTGGAATGATGCCGCCGAGTGGGATGCCTAGGCCAGATCGCGCCACTCTGGATGCTTTTGCCGCGCAGTTGGAAGCGGGCTTAGATAGCGCCGCGGCGGCGAAACCAAATCCGGGAACCACCGGCCTGCATCGCCTGAATCGCACCGAGTATGCCAACTCAATTCGCGATCTGTTGGCTCTCGAAATCGATCCAACCACCCTGCTCCCCGCCGACGATTCGAGCGAGGGTTTCGACAACATCGCGGACGCGCTCGCCATCTCCCCTGCCCTGCTCGAACGCTACGCCGCGACGGCCGCGAAGCTCAGCCGCCTGGCAGTTGGCGACGCCACCATCAGCCCGTCCACGGTCACTTATCGCATTCCGTCCGATTTGTCGCAGACCGATCACATCGAGGGGCTGCCGCTCGGTACGCGCGGCGGAATTCTGGTGCGCAATGTCTTCCCGCTAGACGCCGAGTACGCCATCAAGGTGCATGCCAAGGCCGCGAACATTGGCCTTGGATCGCCCGGCTTCCTGGACGAAATGCTGGAAGTGACACTGAACGGCGAGCGCGTGAAACTGGCAAAATCCGCGCCATCTCTGGATCTACGGCTGACCGTGAAAGCGGGACCGCAAGAGCTGGGCGTCGCATTCATTCGCAAGAGCCCGCCGGGCGCCGACGACATCTGGCAGATCTACCCGAACAATTCGGCGGTACAAAGTGTCGCCATCACCGGACCATTCAACACCACGGGTGCGGGCGATACGCCCAGCCGGCGGCGCATCTTTGTATGTCACCCGGCCACTGCCGGCGATGAACCAGCCTGCGCCAGGACCATCCTGTCCACACTCGCGCGTCGCGCCTACCGGCGTCCGGTGACCGACGAGGATTTGAAAACGCTTCTGACCTTTTACGAATCCGGAAGGCGCGATGCCAACTTCGACACGGGAATCGAGCAGGCTTTGGCTCGAGTGCTGATCGATCCTCGTTTCGTTTTCCGCTTCGAGCGCGAGCCGGCCAATGTTGCGGCCGGTGGCATCTATCGCATCACCGATCTGGAACTAGCTTCCCGCCTGTCGTATTTCCTTTGGAGCAGCATCCCGGACGACGAACTTCTCGACCTGGCCATCCAGAACAAATTGCATGAGCCCGCGGTGCTCGATCGCGAAACGCGCCGCATGCTGGCGGACCCACGGTCGGAAACTCTGGCCACCAATTTCGCCGAGCAGTGGCTGTACTTGCGCGAGCTCAAGAATCAGCATCCGCTGTCACCCGCCTTCAACGACAATCTGCGCGAGTCATTCCGCCGTGAAACTGAGCTGTTGTTCGAGAGCATCGTGCGGGAAGATCGCAGCGTGGTTGATCTGCTGAATGCCGATTACACCTTCGTCGACGAGCGCCTGGCGGCGCATTATGGAATGCCTGGGGTGCACGGCAGCCAGTTCCGCCGCGTGGCCATTCAAGACGACGCCCGCCGCGGGCTGCTCGGCCAATCCAGTTTTCTTCTCGTCACCTCGGTAGCCAATCGAACCTCTCCGGTTGCGCGCGGCAAATGGATTTTAGAGAACATCCTCGGAGCGCCCGCGCCTTTGCCTCCGCCCAACGTGCCGCCGCTCAAAGAGAACGAGGGCGCGGTGCAGCCTGCTTCCCTGCGTGCTCGGATGGAAGAGCATCGCAAGAATCCTACCTGTGCGGCCTGCCACAAAATTATGGATCCGATCGGATTTTCTCTGGATAATTTTGATCTGATCGGAACCTGGCGTGGCGCCGAACTCGGCGCAAAGATCGATGCCACCGGCCAACTGGTGGACGGAACGAAGCTGGACGGCCCCGCCAGCCTGCGCCAGGCGCTGCTCAAGCGCTCGGATGTCTTCGTCGGCACGGCCACCGAAAAGCTGCTGACCTACGCCACCGGCCGCGCGCTCAAGTATTACGATATGCCGGTGGTTCGCTCCATCGATCGCGAGGCCGCGAAGAGCGACAACCGTTTCTCGGCGCTGATTGAGGGCGTTGTGAAAAGCGATCCATTTCAGATGAGAATGAAGCAACCAACCGAGTCCCGACCCACAGGAGGACAGCCATGAGTTTCATCACCAAGAAGCATCTGCCGCGCCGGACGTTTTTGCGCGGCGTGGGCGTAACCGTCGCGCTGCCGCTGCTCGATTCCATGGTTCCGGCGCAGACGCCGCTGGCCAGGACCGCCGCCAATCCGGCCAGCCGCTTGAGCTGCATCTACGTGCCGCACGGCGCCACCATGTACAAATGGACTCCGGAAGCCGAGGGCACAGGATTTACGTTTACCGAAACGCTGGCGCCGCTCGAGAAATTGCGCGACCGCATCACTGTGGTCTCAAACCTGGCGCATCCCGCTGCGGGTGGAGCGGGGTCGGATGCCGGTGCCGATCACGCACGGTCGGCTGCGGTGTTCCTGAGCGGGGTGCATCCCGAGAAGGACTCCATCCGGGTGGGGCCGACCATCGATCAAATCGTGGCGGAACACCTCGGCCAGGACACGCCGCTTCCGTCTCTCGAACTGTCCATCGAAGATGTGGCTCTGAGCTGCGGCTCCGGCTACGCTTGCGCGTATTCGAACACCATTTCCTGGAAGACGCCCACCACGCCACTGCCCATGGAAAACAATCCGCAAGTGGTCTTCGAAAAGCTTTTCGGCGACGGCAGCAACGACGCCGATCGGCAGGCGCGCAAACAATTGAGCCGTAGTTTACTGGACTCGGTGATGCAAGAAGCGGCCGCGCTCCAGCGCGATCTGCCGGCGGCCGACCGCACGCGGCTGGCCGAATATCTGGACGACATCCGCGAGATCGAGCGCCGCATCCAAAAGGCCGAGCAGCAAGCGCGCAACGATGTGAAGTTGCCGGACTCGCCGACTGGCGTGCCCGAATCGCTCGACGAACACTTCAAGATCATGTTCGACATGCAGGTGCTGGCGTTCCGGGCGCAGATCACGCGCGTAGCCACCATGATGTACGCTCGCGATACCAGCGGCGCGGTCTATCCGCAAAGCGGCGTGCGGGAAGGCTTCCACGTGGCATCGCACCACGCCAACAATCGCGCCAACATGGATAAATACGCGCTGATCAACAAATACCATGTGCAGATGCTGGCCTATTTCCTGGAGAAGCTCAAGGCCACTCCCGATGGCGACGGCAACCTGCTGGACCATTCCCTGGTGCTTTATGGCAGCAGCATGAGCAATGGCAATCAGCACGATCACGATCCCCTGCCCGTGGTGCTGGCTGGCGCAGCGTCCGGCCAGTTGAAAGGCGGCCGGCACATGCAATATGCTCCTCATACGCCGATGTCGAATCTTCTGCTGAGCATGCTCGACAAGCTCGGCGTCCAAGCCGACCACCATGGCGATAGCACCGGCAAGCTGGAAATTTGAGCGCTAATCGTCTTGGCTTCGCTGCGAAACAACGCCGGTTTGGAACCTGCTGACTTGGCCGAGGCCGCGCTCCGCCTGAATACCGATCCCGATAGCCTGGCGCGCATCCTGGCCAGCCGCGCTGATCGCGATACCGATGAGACGTTCAGGACCATCGAGGAACGGCTCTACCTGGCCGCAAAGGAAATCGCAGAAAATCGTCACGCGCTCAAGGCGCTCCACCATTCCTGGTCCTGGCGCTTGACCGCGCCTCTTCGTGCTCTGGTGGAGTGGTGCCGAATTCTTTCTTTGACCCTGCGGCATGGAGCGCGCGGATTCTGGCAGCGACGCCGGTGGTTTGGATTCATGCAGTGGCTCAGGTACGGACTCGCGATTCGATCCAGCCATTTGTTCGATGAGCCTTATTATCTTGCCCAGAACCCCGATGTGGCCTGGCTCGGCATCAATCCGTTGCTTCACTATTTCGTTTTTGGATCAGCGGAGAACAGGAAGCCAAACTGCCTCTTTGACGGAGACTTTTACCGCAAGTACAATCCTGACGTTGCCCTGTCGATGATGAATCCCTTGCTACATTACTGGAAGTGGGGCGCGCTCGAAGGCCGTAATCCACATCCCGAGTTTGACAGCCGTTACTACCTGGCGCAATGTCCCCAGTTGCACCAGGAAAACTGGAATCCCTTGGCGCACTTTCTAGGGCCGGGTGTTGTGGAAGGGCGCAATCCCACTCCCTGGTTCAACACCATCGCGTATCTGGAGCGAAACCCCGCCGCTGCGGCGCTTGGAGTTAATCCGGTAGTGCACTACGTGGAGCATAATTCCAGATGTTCTCGGTGGTGATTCCAATCTATAATCACGCGAAGTTTCTCCGCCAAGCCGTAGAATCCGCGCTGCGATGTCCGCTCGCCGAAGAAGTGCTGTTGCTTGACGACGGTTCGAGCGACGGCTCCGCCCAGATCGCTGCCCATCTGGCAACGGCCCATCCAAACCGTCTGCGCAACGTTACTCCGTCGGACGGGCAGAATCGCGGCGCCCACCATCGCTTGAACGAGCTCATCGGCATGGCTGAGCAGCCGTGGATCGCGGTCTTGAACTCGGACGATATGTTCGTTCCCGAACGATTTGAAAAGGTCATTGCAGAGCCGACATTCACCGAGTCCGATTTCGTGTTCGGCAATGTATTGCTGATGGATGAGCGAGGAACCCTGCGAGGAGCCAAGCTGGGCCCATTTGATTTCGGTATGTGCCATCAGCGGCATTCCGACGCCGGCAAGCTGAAGGCGCTTCTGCGCATCGAGAATTATGTGGTCAGCACCAGCAATATGATTTTCCGGAAGTCTTTGTATGATCGTGTCGGAGGGTTTTCAGCGTTTCGATACGTTCACGATTGGGATTTCGCTCTCAAAGCCATGGCGTTGGGCCAGCCGCTCTACGTGCAGCGCTTTCTGACAGCTTACCGTGTGCATCCGCATAATACGATCCACGAGCACCACGAGAACTTTGATCGGGAAAGGCGCGCAATGCTGGACAGCTTCAAATCGGAGTTCCCGTAGACGAGTTTGTAACTGAACGGCGTGAATGCAATCTATTTACCAGGTACTTCCGTAACATCAAGATAAGGACAATTGGGTGGTGTTACCCTCCCAATGAGTAGGCTATGCTGAAGTTCGCGTAGAGGATGATAAACTTCATGAAAAACCGTGGCCGTTCCGCCCTGAAGCTATTGAGTACAGGAGGGTTAGCATTCCTGTTGATCGTTCCTGGTTTGCGCGCCCAAGCTGTGTTGACGTGGCATAACGACCTGGCTCGAACCGGACAGTATCCCCTGGAAACGCTGCTGTCGCCCGCCAACGTGAATTCCACCAACTTCGGGAAGCTCACATCGGTGACGACCGACGGCCCGGTTGATGCGCAGCCCCTGTATGTCCCCGCGCTCTCGATTTCTGGCGTCACGCACAACGTGCTGTATGTCGTGACAGAGAATGATAGCGTTTATGCCTTCGACGCGGACAGCGGCACGCAGCTTTGGATGCACTCGGTTCTGCTTACTGGTGAGACCGCTTCTAACACCGGCTGCGGCCAGGTCTCTCCAACGGTCGGCATCACCTCCACGCCTGTGATCGATTTGACGCAAGGCACGCACGGAACCATTTACCTGGTGGCCATGACGCAGAATGGCTCCAATTATTATCAGCGGCTGCATGCTCTGGACCTTACCACGGGCAACGAGCAATCCACGGGTACAACGCCCAATTGGCCCATCCTAATCGCAGCCACGTATCCCAACGAGGGCGCCGGAGTGACGTTTGTTGCACAAAATTACAAGGAGCGCACCGGCCTCCTGCTTTCGAACGGCATAATTTATACCTCCTGGGCTTCCAATTGTGACGGGGGCTCCTATAACGGCTGGGTCATGGGATACAGCGAATCCAACTTAAGCCAAGTGGTCCTGAATCTGACGCCGAATGGAGAGAAAGGGGCCATTTGGCAATCTGGCGCGGGTCTCGCGGCCGACGCCGGAGGCGACCTCTATTTCCTGATGGCCAATGGCTATTTCGATGGTACGCTGAATGCGTCCGGGTTTCCGGCGGATGGAGATTACGGAAACGCATTCATGAATCTGTCCACCATAACCGGGCCCACGGTGCAGGACTACTTCACGTCGGACAACTCGCCCACGGAGACGGAAGGTCAAAACGACGACGATCTAGGTTCGGGAGGCGCGCTGCTCTTGCCCACCCTCAACGACGCCCTAGGGAATCCGCATGCGCTCGCGGTAGGCGCCGGGAAAGATGGAACTGCTTGGGTGGTGGACCGCAACAATATGGGCAAGTACAACATGAGCAGCAATGCCGTGTTCCAGCAGATCTCGCTCGGAAATGGCGTATACTCCAGTCCGGCGTGGTTCAACAACACTCTGTATTACGGTGCAGTTAGTCAGGAGCTCAAGGCATATCCGTACTCTGGGGGATCATTTGGTGCAGCGACCGGCCATAGCTCCAACTCTTTCGCCTTTCCTGGCACCACGCCATCGGTCTCGTCCGATAGTTTGACCGACGCGACTAACGAAATTATTTGGGCCGTTGAAAGCTCGCCCAGTAGCGTTTTATACGCCTTCAATTCAAGTCTGATGGAACTTTACGACAGCACCCAGGCCGGTTCTCGCGATAGTCTCCCCACCGCCATAACCTTTCCGACACCAACCATCGCGAATGGTAAAGTTTATGTCCCAACCACCACCGGCGTGACATTCTTTGGAATCCTCAGTAGCGATACCTGCAGCTATAGCGTGCCGCCCAGTCCGTACAACGTTCCTGAATCAGGTCAGTCGGGGGGCATTTTGGTCCCAACCACCCCCTCTACTGGGTGTCCTTTTAGCGCGGCAACCACGGCGAACTTTATCACCATAACCTCCGTATCGGGAGGCGTTATCTACCTGAATATTCCCGCTAATCCCGGACCGCAAAGGACCGGTACTTTGATCATCGCTGGACACTACATTACGGTTGTACAAGCCGGTGGCACAGTCACCACCACCTCCGGGCTGGGCTTCTATCCTTTGACGCCCTGCCGGGTTGTCGATACACGCACCGGATCGGGTTTCGAGGGACAGTTCGGCAGCCCTTCTTTGGTCGCCGCAGGTACGCGAAGTATTCCCGTTCCAGCCAGTTTCTGTAATGCTCCATCCACTGCACAAGCTTATTCGGTAAACCTGACGGCGGTTGTTCCTTCCGGTGACGTTTTAGGATATTTGACTGCTTGGCCCGCCGGACAGACGCTTCCGGTCGCGGCAAACCTGAACGCCCCGAATGGCGGAGTAATCGGCAACGCTGCGCTGGTTCCTGGAGGCGTAGACCACGCGATCAGCGTTTATGCCAGCAGCACGACCAATCTGGTGATCGATATGAACGGGTACTTCGATACGGCACTTTCTCCGCAGGCGCTCGCCTTTTATCCCGTGACACCCTGCAGGATAGCGGATACTCGTGGGAACGGATTTAGCGGAGCGTTCGGGACGCCCGCGCTGGTGGGTGGCAGTTCCAGAAGTTTTCCAGTGCAGGAACAGAGTTCGTGCGGGATTCCATCCAGCGTGCTCGCATATTCGTTGCGGTTTACCGCAATAGCGTCGAATCCGTTAGGGTACCTTACGGCCTATCCCACCGGTTCGGCAGAACCAGTTGCGGCAACCCTAAACGATCCCAATGGCGGGGTGATCGGCAACGCAGCCATCGTTCCCGCCGGAACCGGAAGCGGCGACCCGGTCAGCGTGTATGCGAGCGCCAATACCAACTTGGTCATCGACATCAATGGCTACTTTGCACCACCGGGAAACGCGGGAGCACTATACTTTTATCCCATGACACCGTGCCGGGTGGCAGACACCCGTGGAAATGGCTTTAGCGGATCGTTCGGCCCGCCCGCGCTAGTGGCCGCGGCTTCGCGAGATTTCCCGATGTTATCGAGCGCGTGCAGCATTCCCAGCACTGCGAAAGCATATTCGCTCAACCTTACAGCAGTGGTTCCTTCCGGTGGCCCCT
Organism: Bryobacterales bacterium; assembly: GCA_963781905.1. GTDB lineage: Bacteria > Acidobacteriota > Terriglobia > Bryobacterales > Bryobacteraceae > Palsa-89. The sequence goes on along the minus strand of CAWAHZ010000010.1, from coordinate 67,481 downwards.
CAATGTACTTAACCGCGTATCCCGCGGGAGACTCGGTCCCGGTCGCAGCCACTCTAAACGCCGTCGGTGGGAATGTGGTGGGAAGCGCGGCCATCGTCCCCGCCAATGGCTCTGGGGATATCAGCGTGTATTCGAGCGCTGCAACCAACCTGATCATCGACATCAACGGCTACTTCGCGCCTTAGGCCAGCCTCTCGCAAATCAAACGCTTTCGGCCACTTAAGCACACTGGAACGCAGATAAAACGCCCAACAGCCTACGTGCAAAGGCGACTCCCAAATAGGGGGAACTCGTGATGGCCATAAGCCCAGGTTAGTACTACCTTGGATTAACTTATGCCCAATTTACCTACGCTTGCCGGCCTAGCGCACGACGAATCGTAGGTAAGTAGAGGGCTAGTCGATCCCATGCGTTTTCATCCTCTTACCCTTGCCCTGCTATTTGCAGCCGGTTCTTTATCGGCGCAAGCTCCGCCAGTTCCCCCGGTATATCAGGATCTCTACAACACCTTGAGCACGCAGATCGCAGCCTTTGATACCACAGTGAGCGCGGGTTGGAACGGCAGTTCGTATCCCTATCTCGAAGCTCCACAGCTATTAGCCGCGAATTCAGATGAATACACGTCGCTGTTGGCGCCTTATTATTATTCTGTGGCCGTCACCGAACAACTTGAAGAGCTGCAGGCCTTAGGGGCGAGCGCGGTCACCGTTCACGTCAATTTTCCAATTTTCTATCAACCCTTTTACACCTGGGCTGGAAACCCCTCGCAATACCAGCAGTTCGTGAGCTTCTATCAGCAGCTCGTTCAGGATATTCGTGCCCGGGGGATGAAGGTGGTCATCGAAGCATCGGTGGGCCTGCCGCTGGCCGGGAACCAACTCGCGACGGTGTTTCAGCCCTACTTCGATACCCTGACGTGGTCTGAATATCTGACCGGACGCGCGGGCAACGCCCTGGCCGTAGCGCAGCTTCTACAACCCGATTACATGACGGTTTTGACCGAGCCAGACACCGAGGCCTCAGTGAGCGGACAGACCAACGTCGACACCATATCCGGCGCCACCCAGCTCGTCCAGCAGGTTCTCACGACACTCGGAGACGCCGGCGTAACGGGAATCCAGATCGGGGCGGGCGCCGGGACATGGATGCCAAATTACCCGCAATGGGTCCAGGCTTTTACCAGCCTGCCGTTGAACTTCGTCGACATGCACATCTATCCGATCAACGAGAGTTATTTCACCGCGGCTTTATCGGCGGCGGATACCATTCACGCGGCGGGAATGCAAGTCGGATTGAGCGAATGCTGGGATATGAAAATTCGGAACGACGAATTAGGCGTTCTGAGTTACGCCGGCGCTTTTTCCCGCGACCCGTTCAGTTTCTGGCAGCCGGTTGATACCTCGTTTCTCCAAGCCATAGTGAATTTTGCGCAATACAAGCAGCTCGCATTCATTGCGCCTTACTGGGCGAACTATTTGTTCGCCTACCTGGACTACAACACGTACGGATCGCTGCCACAGAACACAATCTTAACGGACGCTTATACGGCGGCGGGCAACGCTATTTTGGTGGGCGCTTTTACTCCTACCGGGCACGCCTGGGAAAACATGAATGTTCCTCCCGACACCACTCCACCCGCCACGCCAGCGGCTCCTACGGCGCCCACGATCGGGACCGTGGGATTCAACCTGCAATGGGCGGCGGACACAGATAATGTCGGTGTGTCGGCGTACAACCTCTATCGCGACGGGACTCTATTGACCACCACCAGCGGATTGGTGTATTACGACAACGGGCTGGTCTCCGGCGAGACTTACACTTACAACCTGACTGCAACCGACGCTTCGGGAAACGTGTCAGGGATGTCTCCTCCATTGGTGGTCGAAACGATCGATATCACGCCGCCTTCCGTCCCCACGAATCTGGCTGTTACCGGCTTTACCTACAGTTCCGTCTCTCTTAACTGGACACCATCGACGGGAATCGGTGGCGTAGGCGGATATTGGATTCTGCGAGGGACTTCGCCCGAATCGATGGCCATCCAGGCCGGCGTAACGGCGCCGCCCTACACCGATCCCTATGTGCGTCCATCGACCACATACTATTACGAAGTTGAGGCGTACAATCCGCTCGGAGTGGTTTCGGCAGCCAGTAATCAAGTCAGCGCGACTGCTCCTGCGGCGAACTGCAGCTATACGGTGGGCAACTTGCCCGCGGGGTCCATTCCGGGAGCGGGCGGGACGATCGCGCTTTCGGTGACGGCGGCGGCCGGGTGCAACTGGATGGCTTATTCGGGATCGTCCGCGGCGATCATTTCGTCCGGCAGCAGCGGGGTTGGAAACGGCAGCGTGTCCATCACTTTTGGAGCGAACACTACGGGTTCGACAATTAACCTCGCGCTGACGATCGCGGGCCAGGTGATCGATCTAACTCAGGCAGTGGATCCGCCGCTCGCGTTCTACACTTTGGCGCCTTGCCGAGTCGCCGATACACGTGCGGGTAACGGCTTTAGCGATGCGTTCGGGCCACCGTCGCTGGCGGGCGGCGCTACTCGCAACTTCCCGATTCCATCCAGCAGTTGCAATGTGCCAAGCAATGCGCAAGCCTATTCTTTCAATATCACAGTAGTTCCCCCAGGTCCTCTGAGTTACTTGACGGCATGGCCCACCGGCTCGCCCCTTCCGGTGGCAGCAACTTTAAGTTCGCTCGCGGGTAACGTTGTGGGCAATGCGGCTATTGTCGCCTCGGGAACTGCGGGCTCGATCAGTCTTTATGCGAGTAACCCCACCGATGTGGTGATCGACATCAACGGGTATTTTGCTGCTCCGGCCGAGCAAGAGCAAGCCTTCTATCCAGTGACGCCCTGCCGGATAGCCGATACTCGAACTGGAAGCGGGTTTACAACATCCTTTGGGTCGCCCGCGCTGGTGGCTGTTGCCACGCGAGATTTCCCTGTGCAACAGAGTGCCTGTGGAATTCCAACGACGGCGCAGGCCTATTCGGTGCGCATGACGGCGGTGGCACCAGGTCCTTTAGGATATCTGACCGCTTGGCCGGCGGGGCAGTCGCTACCAACTGTGGCTACTTTGAATGCGCCCAACGGCGGAGTAGTAGGCAATGAAGCGATCGTTCCTGCCGGCGCCAGCGGAGACATCGATGTGTATGCTAGTGCCAATACAAACTTGGTAATCGACATTAACGGCTACTTTGCGCCCCCTGGAGGCACTGGCGCGCTAAACTTCTATCCGTTGGTTCCCTGCCGGGTAGCGGACACCCGAGGGAATGGCTTCGACGGGTCATTTGGGCCGCCTGCGCTAGCGGCGGGGGCCTCTCGTGACTTCCCCATGCTGAGTAGCGTTTGCGGCGTTCCAAGTACGGCCCAGGCTTATTCTCTTAACCTTACGGCGGTGGTTCCGTCCGGTGGCCCTTCTATGTACTTAACGGCGTATCCATCGGGAGGCTCGGTTCCGGTTGCGGCGACTCTGAACGCCGTCGGTGGCAGCGTGGTGGGAAGCGCGGCCATTGTCCTTGCTGCTAGTACCGCTACCGGGGACATCAGCGTCTATTCGAGCGCTGTGACCAACTTGATCATTGACATCAATGGTTATTTCGCACCGTAGCTTTCAGCCAACAGTCAGGGTGAGATTTTCCGGCTCATCCAGGCACGCTTGGATTAGGTGCACTTCGTACGCAGTCGAAAATTTGCGGGTGTGATCCCGGTCTGGTGGTTGTTGAGTCAATGCGCGGGGGCGGCTCACGCCGACAACATTACCCGCGACACCCTAGCCAGGCTGCCGATGTTCGAGAGCGACTCACAGTCGCATTCGGCGCCGCGCTACGTTTGGCGGCAGCGTGGCATTAAAGCCAGCCTAAGTTCGGGGGGCAACGTTACCGTTCGATTGTCCCAAGGTCACATATTTCGGATCGCCTTTCCCGGCGCTAACCTCCGAGCGGAGCCACAAGGGGAATCGCCGCAATCATCACGGGTTTTCTACTATGTGGGCTCCGCCCGCCGACTTCATGTCAATAACCGTTGGGGCGCTGTCCGCTACCGGAATCTATATCCTGGCGTCGATCTCATTTTCCTCAGCACTGCCGGACAACTGGAATACAACTTCGAGCTTCGGCCTCAGGCCGATCCCAAGCAGATACGGATTCGGTTTCCCGGCGCCACGGTCAGCCTGAACGCTGCTGGCGCTCTCGAGCTTCGCAGTGACGGCGAAATGGTCCAGCAGCGGCTTCCCGTGGCCTTTCAGGGCGGCGCAACACAGCAAGCCGTATCTTGCCGCTACCGTTTGAAACGTGGTGTAGTCAGGCTGCGGTTGGACAATTACGATCCTCGTCAGATGCTGGTGATTGATCCCGCTCTTAACTTCAGCACGTACTTAGGAGGGCCGTATTTCGATGCGATCTACGCAGTGACCGCCGATTCATCGGGCAATCTGTACATTGCAGGCGAGACGCAGTCTGGAAGTCTCCCTGGTGGTTCCCTGCCCCCCAGGTCCAGCCGGGACGCTTGGATCGCGAAGTTGAACAATACCGGATCCCAGCTTCTTTACCTTACTTACCTCGGAGGAAGCGCGAACGATTCGGCTAAGGGCATCGCCGTCGATGCCTTGGGAAACGCTTTCGTGACGGGCATCACGGCGTCCACGGATTTCCCTACCACCAGCGGAGCTTTCTCAACACAAAACTCCGGAACGCAGGAAGCGTTTGTCGCCAAGCTAAATGCGCTTGGCGAATTGCAGTATTCGACTTATCTCGGCGGAAGTGGCTCGGATGCCGGGTTCGCGATTGCGGTCGACGCCACAGACGCGGCGTATGTCGCTGGCCAAACCGGCTCTGTCAATTTTCCGGTCACTGCGGGAGCTTTTCAGTCTTCGTTTCAAGGCGGTTTATCCGATTGTTTCGTGTCCAAACTGAACGCGGAGGGTAGTGCGCTCGTGTACTCCACCCACCTGGGCGGCGGGGGACTCGATCTATGCGCGGGCCTGGCAATCGATTCATCCCATAACGCTTATGTCACCGGCACAACCTATTCGACAAATTTTCCAGTCCAGGCTCCCATTCAGAGCAGCCTTTTGGGGTCCGCGACGGCGTTTGTGACTGAGCTCAACCCGGCGGGCTCGGCGCTGCTTTACTCCACTTATCTTGGAGGTTCCGTTCTCGACAGCGGAACCGCGATCGCGGTGGACTCAAACGGCGCCGCCTACGTGGTCGGGAGCACGGGCTCACCCGACTTTCCAGTCACACCCGGAGTTTTTCAGGTGGCTCTGAACGGCACGTTGAACGCATTCGTCACAAAACTTTTGCCCGGCGGAAGCGGCCTCGTTTACTCCACTTTCATCGGAGGCTCAGCTTCCGACAGTGCCCAGGCTATCGCCATCGATAGCCTCAGCCAGGCGGTCATAGGCGGCCTGACAACCTCGGCAAACTTTCCCGTCACAAACGCCATTCAGCCGACATTTCAAGGCGACATCGACGCAATCGGTGCGGTGCTGAATGCCAGCGGAACCGGCTTGGTGTTTTCAAGCTTTTTCGGAGGAGCCGGAGACGATCGTGCTTACGCGGTGGAAGCATTGCCTTCGTTCAGCTTCTTTCTTGCTGGGCTTACCGCATCCAGCAACTTTCCTGTCTCGTTCGCGATCCAGACGGCGTTTGCCGGAGACTATGATGGCTTCGCGCTGAGCGCGGCGTATGGGTCGGGGGAAGCATTCCTCCCGCTTGCCCCCTGCCGGGTCGCCGATACACGCTCGGGTAGCGGCTTTACCGGCGCGTTCGGGGCACCGTCGCTGTTGGGCGGGGCTACTCGCAATTTCCCGATTCAGTCCAGTAGTTGCGATGTTCCCTCGACCGCGCAAGCTTATTCGTTGAACATAACTGCGGTGCCGCATGGCGCATTAGGATACTTGACTGCCTGGCCAGCCGGTTCGGGCGTACCCATCGCGGCAACCCTAAATTCGCCGGGGGGCATCGTCATCGCCAACGCAGCGCTCGTCCCTGCGGGGATCGGCGGTGCCATCAGCGTTTACGCGAGTAACGACACCGATGTGGTGATCGACATCAACGGATATTTTGCGCCGGCAAGTACACCGCAAGCGCTGAAGTTCTATCCAGTTACACCTTGCAGGATAGCCGACACTCGAACCGGAAGCGGGTTTACGGGATCGTTCGGACCGCCCGCACTGGTAGCGGAAGCCACGAGGAGCTTTCCGGTGCAACAGAGTACCTGCGGCCTTCCATCGACGGCGCAGGCCTATTCGGTTCGGATGACGGCGGTGGCGCCTAGCCCTCTAGGCTACCTGACCACGTGGCCGGACGGCCAGCCGCTACCAACCGTGGCTACTTTGAATGCACCCAACGGTGGCGTGGTAGGCAATGAAGCGATCGTGCCTGCCGGCACCGGCGGAGAAATCAATGTATATGCCAGTGCCAGTACAAACTTGGTAATCGATATTAACGGCTATTTTGCGCCCCCGGGAGGCACCGGCGCGCTGACCTTTTATCCGCTGGCTCCGTGCCGGGTGGCGGACACCCGTTCGGGGGACGGGTTCACAGGTGCCTTCGGGCCACCTTCGCTGGTAGGGGGAGACACGCGGAGCTTCCCAATGGCCTCCAGCGGTTGTGGAATACCGAGTTCAGCGCAAGCCTATTCGCTGAACCTGACGGCCGTCACATCGAGTCCTTTGGATTATCTGACAGCGTGGCCCACCGGCCAATTACTCCCGGTGGCGGCGACTCTGAACGACGTGTCTGGCGTAGTGGTGGGCAACGCGGCCATCGTGCCTGCTGGGACCAGTGGGGCGATCAACGTGTTCGCCAGCAACAACACTAACTTGGTCATCGACATCAACGGCTACTTCGGTCCTTAGTTCGAAGCGGCAGACTATCGGCTCCGCCGCCAAAACGCGCCAGTCCAGTCAATGGGCTGAATCTCATCAGCGATCCCGTATTTGCTTCGAAAGTCATGCACCGCCGTTCTGCAGTTGGTGAGTGCCCCGTAATCGTCAACGATCACGAACCCGCCCAGCGAGACCTTCTCATAGAATCCCTCAAGAACTTGAACGGTGGATTCGTACATGTCTCCGTCCAGCCGGAGCACCGCGATCGTGTCTAACTGCGCAGCCGGGACTGTGTCTTTGAACCAACCTTTCACGAAACGCACCTGATCGTCCAACAACCCATAACGAGTGAAGTTCTCCTGCACACGATCGAGCGAAACTCCCAGATAGGCGTTGAAGTTCGCCAGAGTATCGTTCTGGTCAGCCGGGTAAGACACGGAGTCCGGGCGTGGCAGGCCCTCAAAGGAATCGAATAACCAGACCCTCCGGCGTGAATCGCTGTGCGCTTTGAGCACCGCTCGCATGAGGATAGATGCTCCTCCGCGCCACACGCCCGTCTCAACCAAGTCTCCGGGAACCTCGCCCTTGATCACTTCGGTTACGCACTGTTCCAGATGCGATAGGCGTTTCCAGCCGATCATGGTTTCCGCTTCGGCGGGCCAATCCTGGCCGCTTTCCCTGGCCACCGGATCGTAGAGTCCCGTGGGGACAAGCTCCAGGTTCACGCATCCATCGGGGAAGAGAGTTCGAGTCAGACAGCGCTTCAACAGATCCAGGTAAAGATCCTGGGACGAATCGACCCTAGAGGGCCTCAGGATTGAACTTGCGTTTGCCATCGTCAATCAGGTTTTGGCCGCTGGGGACTCGACACTTTCGTGGAGCAGGTGGGACATCAACAAATCGACGGCCGTTCGCTGGCTAACCGCGGAGAGGCTGAGTTCCAAACGTCCGCCCCAGATCAACCGGCTAAGGGCTTCCTCATCGATTGGCAAGGCTATGGAACAGCTGGTGCCCGTCAAACGAAGCAGCAGCTCCTGCTCACAGAGCGTCATCTCAACACCTGCGCGCCGTGGATTCGCCGCGAAGCAACGCAATTCCGGGCTCCAGATCAAAGCCGATTCCCGATCGAAGAGCGATATGCTACCGACTCGGAACACGGCGGATTCGCCCGCTAAATCCAAGCGCAGCTCGACGACCGGAGGGTTGATCGAGGGTAGATTGAAAACGACTGTGCGGCTGTTGCTGCCGAGAGGCCGCCACACGGGGATACTCCGCTCTTCCGCGAATGACTGACCGGCTTGCCTCCAGTAAAGCTGAATTCTCGACTCAAACACAGCGTCAGCACTGGCCAAGTTCGCCTTGTAACGCCACTCCAGCCGGTCGGCACAGAGTTCATAATAAGAGCGAATTCCATCCTGCGCGGAGGGATCTCCAAACAGGGCGCGCAAATAAGGCGAAGACAGTGGTTTTCCCGGTTTCTGAAGCACACCCAGCCCGCAACTGTGAACAAAGCCGAACGACGGGTATTCGGCGCTCAGCTCATCCCACAGCTTCCACACGCCAAAGTCTCCCGTTCGCATGGCTATGTCATGGAGTAAAACGATGCCTCCAGGCCGTACCTTTGGAAACCACGTATCGAAGTCATGCCGAACCGCGGCGTATTCGTGTAGTCCGTCAATGTGAAGAAGATCGATGCTTCTCGCTTTGAACAGAGGAGCCGCGTCGTCGAATGTCATGCGAAGAAGGCGAGAGAATTCGCCGTAGTGCCGTTCGTTTGAACTGCGCACAGTGTCGAATACTTCCTCTCCGTAGGCACCAGTGTGGCGATCTCCCAGCCACGTGTCGACTGCAAACGTCTTTGCCGATATACCGCTTTCGACCGCCGCCTGGCAAAGCCCGAAATAGGACTCGCCGTACTGCGATCCCAGTTCCACGATCACCGCCGGAGCGAGCTCAGCAATCAGATCGCGCGCGAAAGGAAGGTGACCCGACCAATTCCCTAGTCCTCCTGTCCGGTAGTGGATTGGGAAAAAGCGGGCTGAAGCGAGCTGCGGTAACATGCCGTTCGAGACGGGAATCAATGGTTCCTTTTTCAATTACAGGGTAGCACCTGCTTATCCTGGCACACGCGTCGCATCGGGGGGGCAATGTCGCATCCAGGGGCAATGGAGACGTCGAGGTCCTCGTGCTGTAGCGAACCAACAATTCTCTTGTTATGATCGTAGACTACTTTGCGATGACTGTTCGCGCCGGTTTTGTAGTTATTCATGCGCTTTCGTCCAGCGACGGACAAGTCCAGAGCGAAGCAACGCCCATCGCCATCGATTATCTATGAATCTTGGCACGACTTGGAAGGCGCACCTTTCTACTTTCTGCGTTTTCTATGTTGCCCTCGTGCTCATGATTTTTACAATCGTAGTGTACTATCCGGGATACATGTCCGCTGATTCCGTCGCCATGCTCCAGATGGCGCGTACCAGCGTGACAAATAATGTCTACTCTCCGCTGATGAGTTATGTGTGGCGGATCACCGATTGGTTCGTTCCAGGGCCAGGTGGAATGTTGATCTTGCAAGCTCTCCTATATTGGCTTTCCTTGGCACTGATCGCCTACAGTGCTGGCGCCGGTCGGATTTTGGGAATCTTGTTCATTTGCACCGGACTCTGGATTCCAACGTTCGCCTTGCAGGGAACCATTTGGAAGGACGTTGGGATGCAAGGCTTCCTGCTTATGAGCGTTGCCTTAGCGCTTCTGGGGCGGCGATTAGGACGAGTGTGGCCACTCCTGTTAGCGGTAGTGTGTCTATTTTTTGCTTGCGGTTACCGCCAGAACGGAATCCTAGCTGCGGCGCCAATGCTGATTGTTGTGTTGTACTACTCTTCCCGCGTCATTCGGCTGCCCTCGCGATGGACGGACGATAGGCTGGCACCCGCCATCTATACGGGGGCGGGATTCACTATTCTGGGCGTGTTCCTGGGTGGTCTTTGGTGCCTCAATAGCTACAAGATCACCGACGGGAAGCTTTGGAGCGCTGCGTTAGTCCATGATCTGGTCGCAATCTCGGTGTTTCAGAACACGAACTATCTCCCTCCTTACATCAATCCCAACAATGCGCTAACGGTTGAGGATCTCAAACACATGTACTCGCCTCTGCACGCGAATTCCCTATTCCTCCCCGAATCGCGAAAATTCCTCGGAGTGCCCGATCCGTCGCCGGATAAAGCCATGACCTACAGGTTAACTGACAAAGAAGCACGCGATTTGCAGTTCTATTGGTTGACTACTGTCCTGGATCATTTTGGCTCGTACCTGCACCACCGCTCTTTGATGGCGGAGCGCTTGTTAGTGCTGATGCCACGTCAACCGTGGTACCCATACATCACGGACATCGACCCCAATCCGTACGGGATTACTTTTCATCGATCGCGGTTGAATGGCTGGGTCACAATAGTGACGCAATACGCGGCTTTCTCGACGCGGCTCTATTCTGCTTGGATGTATTACGCTGTGGTTACGGTCTGCGCCTTTATATCGTTCTTCTGGTCCTTCAAACACGCGCTCGTGGTGCAATGCCTGGGAGCTAGTGTGTGGTTGTACTTCGTTTCGATCTTCATGTTCGGTATGTCTGGAGATTTTCGCTATAACATCTGGGCGTTGACCTGCGCGCCCTTGTGCGTTTTTCTTTTGTGCTGCGGACGGACAGAGACGAATAGGACAGAGACGAATCGGACAGAGACGAATCGGACAAAGACGAATACTGTGCTCAGGGCGCAGGAGGGATTATGACCGACGGCGCACCCGGAATGCTATGTACTCTCGATGTCCGACGGCTTAAACTGTGGCTCCATCTCGCTGATCGGCTGGCCGAAAGCCACCTTGGGGTAGACGTTGCAAAGCGGGTCAATCATAACCTGAAGCAACCGCGCTTCGGCAGGGTCGGCCCATAGCCATTCGAGCCCGCCTTTTACCTGTTCTGAAGCTTCGACTGTCATTCCTGGAACTCCGTAAGCCGTGGATACTTTGGCAAAATCCGGCGCCGAGTATCCCCAGTAGGTGGATTGGTACCGCCCCTCGAAATAACTCTCCTGGAACTGCCTCACCATGCCGTGGCAGCGGTTGTTCAGGACCAATATCTTCAATGGGAGACGCAATCTGACCACGGTTTGAAGTTCCTGAATGTTGCATTGAAGCCCGCCATCCCCGGCAACAACCACGATGGGCTGAGCGGGGGCTGCCAGCGCGGCGCCGATCGCGGCAGGCAGAGCAAACCCCATGGATCCCATTCCGCCCGATGTTAGAAAACGTTGCCGGGGGCCGAGTTCGAGGGATTGAGCAGCCCACATTTGATGCTGTCCAACGTCGACAACATACGCCGCTGCGGTCCCACTGCAGCGTGAGATTTCGTGCATCAACTCATTGGGATTAACACCTGGACACCCGTCTAATTCGGCTGTGTCGGGCCAGGCAGCTCGCAACTGATCAATTTCACTTTTCCAATCCGTCCAGCGGGCGGCGAAGTCTGTATCCGCCAAGCGCAGAACCTCTGTGAATTGCGCCAGGAACGGGCCTATCTCGGCCAGGATGACCTCACACCCGCTTACTCTGTTATTGGTCTCGGCCTCCTCGCAATCAACGTGAAAGATCGTGCGCCCGGACTTAAAGGCATCGGTCCGCGAACCGGTCTGCCGTACGTCCAGACGGCTACCCAGAACGACCAGCAGATCGCTTCGGTAAAGCGCCAGATTCGCCCAGCGATTACCATAGGTTCCGATCATTCCAACCCGAGAGCTATGACCGTATGGCAGCACGTCCACCGCCATAAGGGAATGCACAACAGGGATGCCTGACAGATCCACAAGGCCGCGGAACGCGCATGTAGCCTGTCCAGCCCTCACCCCGCCGCCAACCAATACCAATGGACGTTGTGCCCCGAGGAGCGCATCACGAAGGCGCCCGCAGTCATAGAGGATTGGTTGGGAAGGCAGACGCGCTGCGTCCGTAAACGAAGGCTCTTCAATCTCCGCGCGCTGCACATCCATGGGGATGTCCACTAGCACCGGTCCGGGACGACCCGCGGTAGCCAAGGCGTACGCACGTTCGAGAAAATCCGGTACTTGCTCAGGTTCGTGGACACGCCATGCGGCTTTGGTAACAGGACCTGCCATCGAAACGATGTCGGTTTCCTGAAAGCCCAACTGCCGGATATTTCTCTCTCCCTTTTGCTCATTGCGATTGACCTGTCCGGTAATGAAGAGGGCCGGACTGGAATCGAAGTAACAGCTCCCGATTCCGGTGAGCAGGTTGATCGCGCCCGGCCCGCTGGTAGCCATGGCGACCCCGGGAATACCCGTCATGCGCCCTGTGCCGTCGGCTGCGAAGGCCGCAGCTTGTTCGTGGTGGACACTCACGACGCGAATGCTTCCGTCGGTGTGGAGCGAGTCAAGAAAGCGGGTGATCATCCCGCCTGACAGTTCGAAAACTTGCTTGATTCCTTTTCGGCGAAGAAACTGCACGACATAATCCGACACTTTCATCTTGTTAGTAGGTCCCTGAAATGACTCACTCATTATAGGCGCCTGTTAAAGGCTTCCGCGAATACCAGCCGAGCGTGCGGCGAATGGCTTCCTCGATCGATACACGCACGTCCAGTTTCAGGTTGTTGCGGGCCCGGTCAATGCAGGGAACGTAGCGGGAAGTTGGGCCAGTACGGGCTGCTGCGAAGCAGACTGGCACACCCGCGGCTGAAGCGATCATTTTCGCCAGTTGGGCGATCGTGATGGGCCGGTCGGACCCCACGTTGTAGACGCCTGAAGCCTGAGGGCTCAAAAGCATGGTCCACAACCACGCGGCAAGGTCCCCCGCGTAAAGGTACGACCTGACTGTCTGGCCATCTCCGCGCACCCCGATGGACTCGCCCCGGATCGCGTCGCGAACGAAATTTCCGGCGGCGAAAGGACCATCGAGCGGTAGATTTGGTCCTAAGAACGCAAAACACCTTGCAATGCTAACCCGCGACAAGCCCTTTTCGCCGTGCGCTTCGCAAAGAGATTCAGCCTCGCGTTTCCCTTCGGAGTAGAACGAAGCCGGATCGCTGGTCCGGCCAACTGTCGGACAATTCTCAGCTAGCGCGGGAAGCGTTTGCGGCTGCGGTCCGTAAACGGCACCTGAGCTGAGAAACAGGAGGTTCGGAATGCCCGATACGCGGCAGAAATCCAGCACACGCCGCGTGCCTGAAACGATCGTATCGAACGCCCGCTGACGTTCATCCTCAGCCGAAGAACGGCTGGCGTCGGCTGCAGCGTGAATCAAGTGGGAAAAGCGTCCACGGGGAAGATCGGCCGATAGTATATCCCCTTGGAACAGACGAACGGACGCGTGTTTAGCCAAGTGCGGCGCTCGGCTGCGAAAACGATCCGGGTCGCGCGTTAGGACCGTGGCGCGAGCTTCCAATTCCAGAACGCTATTGGCGCGGAGAAATGTCTCCAGCAACCATGTCCCGATGAATCCGCTACCGCCAGTGAGAAAGACATGACCGTGGCGCAAGGCTTCCCAATGCGGTCCAACTTGTGTTGTGGTCTCATCCAAATCCGAGATGGCGAGCTCAGGCATGAACCGGAGTGCGAACGAAATCGTGGATCCGGTCGGCGGTGTATTGGAGCATGGGTCGTGTGAGCCCGGGGTACAAGCCGATCCAGAAGACGCTGCGCATGACGAAGTCCGAACAAGACAGGTCGCCCACTACACGATATTCGACATCCTGATAAGCCGGCTGGCGGATCAGGTTGCCTCCGAACAGCAGGCGGGTGCCGATTTTGAGTGAATCCAGATGCCGCACTAGACGATCGCGCGAGAATGGAGCTTCTGGCCGAACGCCGATAGGAAACCCAAACCAACTGGGCTCCGAACCGGGCGTGGCTTCGGGCAGCATCAGCACATCTGAAAGAGGGGCTAGCGCGTCGTAGAGGAATTGGAAATTGCGGCGTCGGGCTTCGATAAAACCGGGAAGTTTGGCGAGCTGAGCCAAGCCGACGGCCGCCTGCGGATCTGTGAGCTTCAGGTTGTAGCCGATGTGCGAATAGGTGTATTTGTGATCGTAGCAGCGGGGGAGTTGCCCCAGTTGCCAGTCGAAACGCTTGCCGCAGGTGTTGTCTTTGCCCGGATCGCACCAGCAGTCGCGGCCCCAATCGCGAAATGATTCCACCAACGTCGCCAGCAGCGGGGTATCTGTCAGGACACAGCCACCCTCGCCCATCGTTATATGGTGCGCCGGGTAGAAACTGACGGTCGCCAAATCGCCAAAGGTCCCAACGCTTCGGCCGCCCACCTTTGCCCCGACGGCATCGCAGCAGTCCTCGATTAACCACAGATCATGCTTCCTGGCGAAACGAGCGACGGTTTCCACATCAAAGGGATTACCCAGGGTATGGCCCAACATTATGGCACGAGTTTTTGGGCTGAGAGCTGGCTCCAGTTGGGAGGTGTCAATTTGCAAGGTGGAAAGGGTGACATCGACGAATACCGGGACCAGCCGGCTCTGGATGATCGGGTTGACAGTGGTCGGAAATCCGGCCGCGACGGTGATGACTTCATCGCCGGGACGGAGCCGCCCTTCGCCCAGTTTTGGCGAGGTCAGCGCAGCAATTGCCAACAAATTCGCCGAGGAACCGGAATTGACGAGCATAGCCTTTCTGAGGCCGAAAATCCCCGCGAACTCCTTTTCGAAACGTGCGGCAAAGCGCCCGGTGGTCAGCCAGAAGTCGAGGCCTGCATCCACGATGTTTTGGATCTCACGCTCGTCGAATACGCGGCCGGACACTGGAACAGGCGAAACGCCGGGAACAAAATCGCGGCCCTCGTGCTCGGCGCGATAATACTCCGCCACAAGTCCGCGAATCTGTTCGCGGATTTGGTCTCCGCGTTCACTCATGGCTCAAATGCTCCCGGTACCAGTCGACTGTCTGCACCATCCCGAGGTCCAGGTCAAACAGCGGCTTCCACCCCAGCATGCTTTTGGCTTTGGACGCGTCCAGATACTGGGCGCGAATCTCATTGGACGCTTCATTCTTGATCTCAGGCGAAAGGCTGGATTTCATGATGCAGGCGATTCTTTGGACCAATTGCAAGACCGTAATCTGCAACTCGTTAGAGAAGTTGAAAGCATGCCCGCGCAAATCCGGATTCCCGGCTAGCTGCTCGGCTAGAAGCATGTAAGCCGCAGCCCCGTCCTCAACATAAAAGTAATCCCGAACGTAAGATCCGTCAGAACGGATGATTGGCCGCTGGTCCCGCAATAAGGAGCGAATCGTTCCGGGGACGATGCGATTCCAGTTTAGATCGCCGCCACCGTAAAAATTACCACAGCGAGTGACGGTGACCGGCAAACGGTAGGTATGCGCGTAGGCCTGTGCGATCAAGTCAGCGCAAGACTTGCTGACGTCGTAAGGATGCGCTCCTTTGAGAGGCGTTGACTCGTCGTAGGGCAACTTGTCCTGGTGGCCGTACGCTTTATCCGATGACGCCACTACGATCTGCTTCACGCACGGAGATCGGCGACAGGCTTCCAACAAGGTCCACGTACCCCGGATATTGCTGTCGAAAGTAGAGACTGGATTGCGGTTTGCCACACCCACGATGGTCTGGGCGGCCAAATGAATCACAGTGTCGATTTCATATTCTCCCAGCACCCGTTCGAGCAGCGCTTGGTCGCAAACATCGCCGGTGATGCAGCCCGCCTTTTCGGCCGATCCGGCCTCCCACAAACGGCTACGGGGAACATGATCTCGCACCAGGCAAACCACTTCGGCACTCGCCCCGCACAGCCGCTCGACCAGCCAACTGCCAACTAACCCCGTTCCGCCGGTGACCAAGGTCGGACGGGAATGCCAGAACGAGGCCAAACTCACCACACCTTCCAAGGGGCATTGCCGCTCGCCCAAATTTCGTTCAATGCCTGGTACTCCCGATAGGTATCCATCGCATAGAAGAAGCCCTCATGCCGGTACGCCATAATCTGCCGGTCTGTGGCCAGGCGTTCCAACGGCTCTCTTTCAAGCACGCATTCATCGCCGGACAGATAGTCGAATATGGCGGGATTGAAAACCATGAATCCGATATTCACCCACGAATCCATCTGGGGTTTCTCGGAAAATGAAAGGATCTGATCATCCTGACTGGTGTTAATGACGCCGAAACGGGAAACTGGCCGAACGGTGGACATGGTGGCAATTTTTCCATGCCGGGCATGGAATTCCAGGGCGGCGGCGATATTGATGTCAGCCACCCCGTCGCCGTAGGTCAACATGAAGGTTTCGTCCTCGACGTACTTACGCACGCGCTGCAACCGCCCTCCCGTCATCGTCGCCTGTCCGGTATCCACCAGCGTAACGCGGAAGTCCTGCTCATCGTGGATCTTGTGATAATGAGTGGCCTTGCGGTCTCCCAGACAGATGGTGAAGTCGCTATTGAAGGCTTCATAGTTGAGAAAGTACTCTTTTATCAGATCGCCGCGGTATCCCAGGCAGAGCACGAAATCCCGTATCCCGAAATGAGAAAACGTCTTCATGATGTGCCATAGGATGGGCCGTTCGCCCACCGGAACCAGAGGCTTGGGGCGAAACTCGGTCTCTTCGCGCAAGCGCGTACCCAGGCCTCCACAGAGAATGACAGCCTTCATGGAATAACAACCTTCACGCAAAATGCAGAAATATAGACGTGCTCCGAGCCATCGATCATATTTCGGGTGCACCCACCGCGATGCTTCCGGGGCGCTCTTCTCCGTGGGCTATCTTTGGATCGTTGCTGCGGGCTGGGTCGAAATTGATGCGCTCCAGTTCGATAACGAGTGGCCGTCCGAGCACTTGTGTATGAATGGAGCCGATATATTCCCCAAGAATGCCAATAAATATTAATTGTATCGATCCAAGGAAGAAGAACCCAATGACCAGGGGCGCAATCCCAACCGAAAAACGATTCCAAAACAACAATTTATAAATAAAGTAACCAGCCGAACATAATACGCTTGCGAGCGAACACGCCACGCCCAAGAAGGTGAGCAGACGCAGCGGCACCTTCGAGAGATTCGTGATACCCAGCATCGCCAGATCGTACAAGGTGTAGAAGTTGTTCTTGGTGATGCCTCGCGCGCGCCGCTTTTGGTTGTATGTCACCTTGGCGGACGGCAGGCCGATTTCCGCGATCATGCCACGAAAATACGGGTAGGGATCCCGGAAGCCCTTTAGGATTTCCATTACTCGGCGATCGTAGAGACCGAAGCCGGTGAAGTTTTCGTGCGTTTCGAGATCCGCCAGGCGGTTTACCAGCCGATAGTAGCTCGAACGGAGCCAGAACATCAGCTTGTTCTCATCGCTCGCCGTCTTGATACCCATCGCGACGTAGGCCCCCTGCTCCCATTGAGCGATCATTTGGTTGATCAATTCAGGAGGGTCTTGCAGATCCGAAAAGAGCAATACCACCGCATCTCCCTCAGCCTGCAGCATGGCGTGCATGGGAGAACGAAGATGTCCGAAATTGCGAGCGTTCACGATAACCTTGACCCGGCGGTCATCCGCCGCTATTTCCCGCAGGACGGCGACAGTCCGGTCATGCGAGGCGTTATCGATAAAGATATGCTCATAGTCGTACCGTTCGAGCCCGGCGAACATCGATTTGACGCGTTCGTACACTTCTCGAACATTCGCTTCCTCGTTATAGCATGGGGTTACCACGCTGATCAGTTTCATGGCCGCATGGCTATTTTATCGAATACCGAGCGGGTTGCGTACCTCTATTCCGTCGTGTTCCCCGATTGAACGGCGCCGATCCTTTTTTCCACATGCTCCCACTGGGCTTGTTGAATGCCCAACTCACGGACGATTCCGGTAACTTGTCCCTCCAGTGAACGGACTCTCGAGAATGAAAATAGGTTGGAAAACGCCAACCCGATCAGGCACAAGTAAATTACAAGATCGACCCCCCGCCCGACGCCCACCCGGTGGGCAATGGCGGTGCTCAGATCGGGAAACGCTATCAAGACAATGCCCGCCGCGGCAATAACCAGAACAATGCTCCGATCAGATAGTCGCGACCGTAAACGCGACATGTAGATCCAAAGCGCCAAAACAACAAGAATAATCAGGACGGGCTGAATGAGAGTCATCGAAATAGCTTTCGGATCACCAAGTCAAAGGCGATGTCCACAGCGTTGCTTAATGGTTGTCCCTTAGCTTGGGAATAATCCGTGTAACGGATGCTGGTAGGAATTTCCACATATCGAAGCCCGGCGCGGCGAACCTCATCCAGGATTTCGGTAGCGTGCGCGAATCCGTTCTCCCTCAGCCGGATCGCGTGAACCGCCTTGTTGGACAGCGCTCGGAAACCGTTATGCGCGTCGCTGAGCCAAACGCCCGTGATCAACCCGGAAAGGATACGTCCTCCGCGCAACACCATTCTTTTGAGGTGAGGCACGGCGGCGATATCCGACGGCAACAGGAATCTGGAACCGAACACGACGTCCGCGGCATGGGTTTGAATGGGCTTGATGATCGCGGAGATCTGGTCAGGGTCGTGCTGCCCATCCGCATCGAAATGGACGATAATTTCCGCACCGGACCGCCGCGCATATTCCATTCCCGTTTCCAAAGCCGCTCCTTGCCCAAGGTTCACGCTGTGCCGAATGCGGACCAGTGGCAGTTTCTCCAAAACCGTCCACGTTTGATCGGCCGAGCCATCATCTACGACAACGACTGTATAACCTGATCGGATCAGTGGAACCACTGTTTCCGCAATCACCCGCGCTTCGTTCAAGGCCGGGACAATTACGTAAATTGATGACGGGGAAGTCATAGGGAGCGCTCTTTCACCGCAACCACTCGCATGGCATCGAACAGGTTCACCGGCAATGCTGTCGTGTTCATCCAGGAAACGGCTCGTGGCTTCAATCCAACAATTCGTGCTAGCTGAAATAGAATCAGGCTCACGGGCACCAACTTGGCTGGCCTCGCAAATTGTACGATCCTGAAGCCGGCGCGCTCGAGGACGGCAGCCAGGGTACGCTTTGAAAAAAAGAATAGATGTTGCGGCGGAGTCATCAACCGCCAATACGACCTCATGACCCGGCTCAGGATGCTGTCCCAATCACCTGTCGTAACGAGAACGCAGCCACCCGGATTCAGGCGATGGTTCATCAACCGGAGGGTGTTCAGCGGATCCGAAAGGTGCTCGATGACATCGAGCATAACCACAACGTCAAACCGATCCTTGGAACTGACCGTCTCAGCATCCACAAATCCGGCGGTCACTTCCAGCCCTTTTGAACGGCAGAAGTTCGCTGCCTCCACGCATGGTTCAATTCCCAACACTTCGAAGGTCTTGCTTGCCTCAGCGAGAAAAAAGCCATAGGCACATCCGATTTCGAGCAATCTGCCAGAAGTTCGCCCGCTCCTCCGAAGGGATCCCACCGCACTCTGAAATTCCTTGCGCAGAATAGCTTCGCTGCCGAGATAGTCGGCGTAACCGTCCTTCCGTGCGCCCTGAAAGTAATCCTGGGTATAGATTCTGCTCACGTCGAGCCCGTCAATTCCCGTAGATCCCAGGCCGCACTCAGGACAGCGTCTGACCGGGTATCCCCACTTCCGATAGACGAATTGCGGCTCACTGGCAGAATCGCATGCTGGGCAACGTTTCGAAGCGCCGTAGCCGCCAGTGGTCGAACCATTCATCGGACGACCGCTTTTTTTCCAAAGCGACCCATTGCCGGTATTTGTGAAACAGAGACCCGCCGCAATCCTATCTGCCTGATGATCGCCGCGCCCACTATCACCGGGGAAATCAAAAAGAACGGATGGGCCGGGAAGGCGTAGCGATCGACCGACGAAAGCGTGACTATGTACGGAAGAAGATAGACCAATGGCGTTGCAGTGAATGCAAAGGTCCTGAAATCTCGAAACAGGATCGAGAGAAGAATGCCCGTCACAGCTACTGCAAATCCCACGACTACGGCCGGGTCATAGATAGGAACAGCGGATCGTAGAACCGCTTGCACCGCTGAAGACTCGGTCTTCTGAGCGAAGTAATCCTTGTCCTGGGAATAGAGGGGTTCCGGACCGTTACCGATCTTCGAACCGGTCCAAGTCGGAGATAAGATCTCTGCTCGGAAGATCTCGGTTTCATCCTGGGAGCCCTTCACACCCGCGAATAACAACGTTGTCCTTGCCACCGCGGCAGCGTAACGGCCGGGGTATTCCCAGACCAGATGCCGGAACAGAGTCGAAGCCGATCCGGAATATCTGCTGAACAGCTTGACTTCGAGCGGATTAGAAAGTTGAGCCAAAATACCCGAATACAGATTGCCGCCTCGGCTGGAATCGTTGATCGCCGTGCGATAGGCTGCGGCGTCGGGGCCAATAAAAGGATCCGACGGAGGAGCGAGAGCTTGTTTGACTATGCCATATCGTAGTACGAAATCTTGCATGACGGCATCGTTAGCCAGGCGGTGCCAGGGCCATGCAGCAGCGTTTGGGAGCAGAACGATCAGCAGGCACTGAAGGCCTGCGACGCGAGCCATTGACGAGACGCCGAACGGAGCGTTCACGTACCACTGGCGTGCGCAGGCGATGGCGTGCAACAGAGCAAGCCAGGCAGCCATAAGAAGGAGATTCTGGCGCCAATAGTAGCCTGCGGCGCAGACCACGATCAGTCCAGCGGTTTTCCACCACAAACCACGACGATCGGCAGGTTGCCATGTGGATATCCAGATCATCAACGCTAGGAAAAAGAAACTTCCCGTTTCGGTGAGGACGAGATGTTCATAGCTGGCCAATGACGGATCGAGCGCCAGAACCAACATGGAAAATGCCCCTGCCGCGTTGCCAACTACATTTCTAACGGCTGCTCCTACCATGAGGATGCCGCCCAGTCCAGCGGCGGACGCCACCACGATCGGCGCCAACGCTTGTTTTCCAAGTGCCCAAAAACTGATCTTGAGGGCCAGTGGGAATAGCGGCGTTCGAAATAGAATGTCTGATCGAACCGGCTTCCAGTCCGCTGGAAAGCGATGCGTTCCGAGAATATCAGCCAGGCCTATATAAATGTGCCCATCGTAAGAAATTCCCACAGGCAGAGAGACGACGTAGGCGAAACAAAGAAGCGTAACGGATAACACTGCCGCCCAATAAACGGCTCGGCTGTCCAACCGATCCCTCCATGCGATCCGGTTTACGGAGGCAGAAGCTGACGGAACCGGTCTTCGCATAATCACCTCCGCCGTGCCGTTACTAGACGCAAAAGAGGATCCATGCTGTCCGCGAGCGTCCGCAAAGGTTGCGTGATCCGCCAAGAAAGGGAATTCTCGAGGTCATTGATTCGCTGCTCCGCTGCCTGGATGTCGATCAGACCGCGCTCGACTGTCTCCAAAGCCTTCGCTTCGGTCCGCTCCCTCTTGAGATGATCCAAAAGGTATTCAAGCGATGCAGCGTGGTCCGGCTTGGCGCATTCATTCTCGAGCATCTCGATGCTGGTATCAATCCGGTGCCAATAAATTTCGACTTCGAGCGTCCCACCCCGCTCGATTGCGGACAAAGCCAATTCGCTCAAGGGCAGCTCGAAATGAGGATCGTCGTTGACGAAGCAGAGCGCCACGCTTCCCGGCTCTCCGATTGGCACGACATGAAAAAGCGCCTGCGCGATTCCTTCTACCCTCCCATCCCAGTTCCAAACGATCTCTCCGTCCGTTTTTCGCAACGTCAGGCGTTGTAGATCGAGAACACCGGGCGCCTCGGCCAGGTCGACTCGAATGAGCGCCGGAGCTGACCGCATGGCCGGAATCTGTACGCTAATGAGCTGCGGTTCCGGTACTGGCGCGTATCTTGCCGAAGAACTGTACGATTCCGAAAATGACTCGTCGTCCGCCCGCCAAAACACTTGGCACCGGGTAAACCTGCCTGATCGAATGACCTCGCGGGTATCCGGGGCGAAATAGCTACGCGACGAGCGCAACGGCGACGCCAGCAGGTTACTATAATCGCGCAGCATTTCGGTAACGGTCCGATGCTGCGCACCGGCCAGATTGCTTCTAACAATGGTAAGCGCCTCGCGGTGGTTGGCAAGCCGTTGGACGGCCGCAAGAACAGCAGCGGACGTCGGCTCGCAAAGAAAACCGTTGACTCCATCAAGGATACGGTCTGAGAAACTTCCCAAGCGGGTCGCCAGTGTCGGGATTCTGAGTTCGAACAATTCCTGTAACGTCAGACTGAAGGTCTCGGGGACCACGGACGGAAGCACCGCCACGTCCGGCTGTATGCCGCTGAGGATACTGCTAAGCTCCTCCCACCGATATTCTCGGATTACGGTTACTCCCGGCACGTTCTCGAACTGTCTCCCCTCGCTGCCGCAGCCAACAAAGAATAGGTCCGCGAACTCCCTCACGCGCGCTTGAATATCTTTTATGATTTCCAGGCCCTTACTCACGGCCAACGAGCCGAGAATGAGAACCCTCAATCTGCCTCCGGCACGCTCGGAATACTGGGCTGGCTTCAAAGGACGCGTGCCGTGCGGAATCACCCTAAAATGCCCCCGAAGGGCCGGCACCAGTTGTGAATAGAGTGCGGCTGTCGACTCACTGGGCGCAACAAGAGGAATCGAATGTTCCTGGACAGTTGCGAGAAACTCTTTTCGCAGATCCAGCCAGTGCGGCGGCGGCACATTGTCAAAAAAGCGGTTGTGGGGATTGCGTTTTGTGCAATCCACGAGCCGGGTCCGATCGCACGAACCGCACAAGGTATCGAAGGTGATGTTTAGCGCCGGACAAAAAGGATAATAGTCATGACAGACCATGGCCGTCGGACGCGCGGTCCGGAGAATATCGAGAGAATGTCCAATCAGTGATGAAACTATGATGTTCTCAATCCCGAATTCCAGCATGATCTGCTGAATCGCAAGCACGTACCCTTCGTGGTGAGTCGCCGTTCCAGGGATCATCGGGTTTAGAATCCAGCGACGGATCGGCTGACGGTCTTCAGCGCTCCGGTATAGGACGAGTTGCCGGCCAAAACCATCCCGATCGCCAATCGACTTCAGCAGATAGTTCGGCCTTCCTAAGTCTGCCCGG
The DNA here is from genome assembly GCA_963781905.1 of Bryobacterales bacterium. Lineage (GTDB taxonomy): Bacteria > Acidobacteriota > Terriglobia > Bryobacterales > Bryobacteraceae > Palsa-89. The sequence goes on along the minus strand of CAWAHZ010000010.1, from coordinate 44,537 downwards.
CAAAACTCTGTCACCCACCTCGCCAGGCCTCCACCCCAACTATGCATGACATGCAACTGGCGAGGAGCGATTAGCCGGCTGATCCGCAACGTCGGTGACAGACCAGCAGAGCCCGTATGCGGTTCCACATCAGAGGCAAACGCGGACGGGGAACCAAACGCGCTTCGAGTACTCCGGCATGCCGCTACATCAACGTAGATATGATCGGCAAGGAAATGTTGAAACCGCAATCTACTCGTAATTTCGATGAAGGATCCAAAACCACCCGCCTCGCGTGAATTCTCCCACTCCCATGCCGTTGCGGCCACCGCTTCCGCGGCTACGAGAATGCACTCTGGAGACGGCTTGGCTGTGATGGCATTCATCTGGCTGTGGGCATAGCACTCCTCGTCAATTACATCGTGAGACGTATGCGGCGCAGGCACTTGGAGCGAGGTCACTGGCGAAATGGTGGCTACCCCCGAATGGCGCTCGGATGTCCAGAATAGTCGAATGTCCCACGCCTCCGGCACCAGGGCCCCTGCTTGAACAAACAACAGCCCGGTACCCGAGGCTCGCCTGATCCCGCACGCGAAAGCCGCATCATGCGATTGCTTTTCGATCCGGACAAACTCAAACGTTTTGAATAAATCGTCCTGTCTAAGTTGGGCGAGTACGGCCTCCGGACCGGCCACAATCAACTTCTCCGCGCACACCGTATGGCGCGCGAGTAGGGCCGCCGACTTACGAGCTGCCGCGATTTCTCCGTCGCCGACGGCAAGCATGACCGAGTAGCGTCCCCTACCCAAGTCACGGACGGGATCAGGTGCTGAAGAGCCCATAGACCTTTTGCCACCAACTTATGGCAGCAATCCGTGGAGTGGAATGGCTTTCATCGTTGGCTTGAAACCAATGGAAATAAGATCGGTTCAAATTGCCCGTGGAAAATGGGTCGGGGAAAGCATTTCGCAGGTCCAGCCGCTCGCGGTAACGCTTGCGGTGCAAGTACAAAATGGGCTCCCGGTTGTCGAAGGTACCATAGGCCCAGGGAATCGCGCCGAAAGTCTTCTGTCCCATCCTGTCGCACTCGGCGAGATACCACTGTCTAAGCTCAAACAGCGCGGGCATTTCCGAACCGTACTTTCGCAGCATCAAATGCTGAGCCCCGCTGTCTAAACCTGAAAAATGATAAAAAACAATTGGACGGCTATTGACCGTCAGGCCGGTCGCCAGGCTGCCTTCCACCTTGCGATGGTTCAGATTCCAAGTACAAACGTTGTAAGCTGGATCGCGCAGAATTGCGATGTCGTCGAAGTAAGCCGGCACTAGATCGGCCCAACGCTGATCGGTAAACAAGCCTCGAGGAATGTCATCGTGGCAGAAGTACATCAGCCTGTCTCGCCACCATTTGGCGAACCGAATCCCTTCCGGCGATGCTTTGACACCGACGAAACCTAGGTTAAACACGCCGTGTTGCAATACTGAGATTTCGTTATCGAGTATCCCTTCCATCTCGACTTCCGGCTCAGTCAGATGAGGCGTCAGCAGAATGGAAGCCCCCGCGAATTCTTCCAGCAGACCATCCAGAGGCGCCAGAACCACAATGTCGGGATCGAAATATAAAACTGACGAGCAGTCCGGCTGATCGAGCAGCCGGATCATGGCGAAGCCTTTTACCGCCGTGCTCAACTCCACTAGGGAGTGCTGAAACACCCATTGCCATAAGTCCGGTATCCCAAGATCCTCGAGACCCATGACGGCGTCGAATGGTTCCGACTCAAGCGAGAACGAGGGCGGGATTGTATCGGAAATTAGAACCGTGAAACGAGAAGAAGGAAGCACGCGTTTGACGGAATGCGCAAGAACTCGCGCTTTAGGGATGTAGTTGCTGGTGATACTGGTGAAAACGTCTACCGGCATTGTACCTTTGCGTTTTGTGAGGAATCCCCCGTTTTACCGCGCAGCCTCAAGCAATTGTACATCTTCGCAGCTTGGATTGGAGTAGATCCAGCTCCCGTAGCTGACGTTGGACACGCTACAATGCTATCTGTCTGTGCAACAATCCGCTTCCTCACGGTCGCGGCTCGGTAACGCGCTGAATCTTATGAGCCGCGCGTTCGCCCCAAGCAGTTGGAGTCAAGCCTTCCATCCCATATTGCGTGAACCGCCTATGAAAGTGCCGCTGCTGGCGCACATCCATGCTCCAAAAACTGCCGGCTCAGCCTTCCGCAGGGCGCTCGATGAGAACTACCAGCAAGCGCACGTTCACCTGTATTTCGATAACAGCACTACGTTCGTTTACGAGAACGCTGAACTAGCCGAGCTGGTGCGAGATCCCTCTATCAAAGCCTTCAGTTCTCACTTCGTCCGTCGGTTCCCACCAGTGCTGGCAGGACGCCCGGTCCAATACGTCACTTTCCTGCGGAATCCCATTGAGCAGTTCATTTCCTATATCACGTACACTCGAAAGCACTATGCTGCTATCAAGGATCTGGTCCTCCTCGATCATCTCCCGCCCCAGATGCCCGGGCTAAGCATTCGAGAAAGCGCCCGATGGATTCTCGACGGGCCGGACAGCTCCTTTCGCAATTTTCGAGAAAACTACGCCACCAATTTCTACGCTCGTTATTCGCTTTTCGACTGGCATGGCCTCGATTACGCGGATAGCGGTTATAGAGCCGAGCGTCTCAAAGCCGCCCAAAACATTTTGAGCCGCTTTCTCTTGGTCGGCATCGCGGAGTACCTCGATGAAAGCTGGAGGCTACTGCGACATCGCGCTGAGAGGATTGGAATCGAACTTCGAGATGTTCGAATTCCAACCGAGAACGTCACCGCCGACCAACGCGAAGCGCTCGATTGGATTCGTGCGGATGATGAGGTGGGCGGAAAGTTGCTGGATTCGGTTCGCGAAGACCTGTCTCTATACAGCTGGGGGTTAGACCAGTTTCAGCGCTCGGCAGAAACGCCGCTGGAAAAAATCGCTACGCTCGCAAAACGATCTGGTTAAATGCCGACACCGAATGCGCGTACGTGTCAGCGTCGTAGAGGTCGAAGAGGATACGGTAAATCTCCTTGGCTGTCTTGGCAAGCGCCGGATCGCGAATGCCACCCTCCGCCAGCAGTTCTGCAATGAACCACTCGCGATAGAACTGGCGCGACGAGAACGCAATATAGTCGACCTCTGAAAACCCGGCCTGCCGTGCCATCGTGAGGAACGTAGACTCGAAGAACAGATGCTTGTCAACCAGGCGTGACTTAGCTTCCAGCGATCCTGTGACGCGCACCACCAGATCGCTGTACAAATCCGGGATGCGCTTGTAGTTTGTCCCGAGCTGTTTCTGAGCAATCATCAGAGCCGCGGCGCCGATCCCGTAACCCATCGCGAATGGTTCTCCGAAGGTGGCAACACCACCCTTCGTGAGTAGCCGGCGGCATTTCCCAAGAAAGTCCTGGACATTGTCGAAGTGATGCAGCACCGAGCTCCCGATCACAAAATCGAACGTGGAGTCCTCGAAGACCATCGAACCGGCATCCTGTACGGACATCTCCAGACTGTTGGTGGTCGATTGGCTACGTTGGAAGCTTCCGAGCATTTCCAACCCCTCGGGAGAAATATCAAACGCGTGGAAACGGCATCGGCTCACGTTCGGGTGCGACATAAGACCCGCTGTTATCCAGCCGGAACCACACGCGATGTCGAGTATGCTTAGCTCGCTGACCGGGGCGGACAAATCCACTCCGCACCACTCCAAGTAACGTTGCGCCAGCCCTGCGCTGTTTGAATATGTCTGTCGAGCGGATTCTGCGCCCTCGTCGATCTTATGGAACCTGCCGGCTTTGTACAGTTTATCGAAATAGGCATTCTGCTCCGTTGAATCTACGGAAAACATAATAGCGCCGCTGGTGGAAAGAGGATACGCAACGCCACAACCGGTGCAGCGAGCACTGGCGCCGTCGAAATTCAAAGCATCCACCGATCCGCAGGTGCACTTATACCGAAATAGAGAAGTGGCTTGCTTGCTTGCTTGCTTGCGCCTTGCATCTTCTGGGAGTGTACCCTGAGTCTACATGATCACATGCTGCAGCCACTGCGGCGCTAGTCCGAATGCATGCGCGTAGTCGCGCTTCAGGCGTAGCTCTTGAACCTCTTTTCGGAGGAAGCAGTTGCCTATCGCCAGAGCGTCGATTCCGGTTCCCGTGAGCGCGAAAGCGTCTTCGGGCGTGCAGACCCTACGGACCGAAGTAGCCGTTGATGTCGATGACCAGATTGGTGTTGCTGCTGGCGAACACGTCAATCGCGCCACTGGTACCAGCCGGCACAATAGCAGCGCTTCCCACCACCCCGCCGTTCGCGTCGTTTAACGTTGCCGCCACCGGGAGTGTCTGGCCGGCCTGCCATGCCGTGAGATATCCCAATGGACCCGACGCTATGGCAGTCAGGTTTAGCGAATACGCCGCCGCTGAGTTGGGTATGCCGCAAGCGCTGGATGGCATCGGGAAACTCCGCGTGGCTTGCGCTACCAGTGAAGGTGGCCCGAATGCTCCACTGAAACCGTCGCCAGTTCGAGTATCCGCTATCCGGCACGGAGCCAATGGATAGAAGTTCAGGGCGCCGGTGCTTCCCGGAGGGGCAAAGTAGCCGTTAATGTCGATTACCAGGTTTGTATTGGCACTGGCAAATACATCGATGTCTCCGTTGGTGCCGGCAGGCACGATCGCTTCATTGCCTACCACGCCGCCATTCGGTGCATTCAAAGTGGCCACAGTTGGTAGCGACTGTCCCGCTGGCCAAGTAGTCAAATATCCCATAGCGACCTGGCGCCACCACCGTCATGCGCACTGAATAGGCCTGCGCCGTCATTGGAATTCCACAAGCACTCTGCTGCACGGGAAAATCTCGCGTGGCTCCAGCTACCAGCGCGGGCGACCCGAACATCAAACTAAACCCGCTTCCAGTTCGAGTATCCGCTATCCTGCAAGGCATTACTGGATAAAACTCCAGGGCTTGTGGAGCACCCGGAGGCCCAAAATATCCGTTGATGTCGATCACGACATCGGTTTCGTCGCTGGCATAAAGACTGATCGCTCCATTAGTTCCCGCAGGGACGATGGCCGCGTTGGCAACGATGGAGCCCGTCTGCGAATTTACCGTCGCGCTGATCGGCACGCCCGAACCGGCTGGCCAAGCAGTCAAGTATCCTAATGAGCCATGCGGCAGCGCAGTAATGTTCAACGAATAAGCTTGCGCGGTCCCAGGCACAGCGCAACTACTGGACTGAATCGGGAAATTGCGAGTAGCGGCGCCTGCCAGCGACGGTGGCCCGAACGCGCCCGTGAAACCGTCGCCCGTGCGCGTGTCGGCGATTCGGCACGGCGTTAAAGTGTAGAACTGCAGCGCGGATGGCGGCGATAGTGTCACCGAGAAATTCAGCGTCGTGCTCGCTAGCATCGCACTGATTTGCGCCGCCGTGCTCGATATTACCGACGTCGTATTCACCGTGAATGTCGTACTGGTTGAGCTTGCGCCGATACTAACCGACGTTGGCACTGTGGCTGAGGCGGTATTGCTCGACAGGTTGATGGTCGTGGCGCTCAAGGCGGCCGAACTCAAACCCACAGTGCACGTGGATGTCGCCGGAGGAGTAACCGTCGCGGGGCTGCAGTTTAGCGTCGACAGCACCGGCGCAGACGGCTGATCGATGGTGACCATAGCCCCAGTCCCCGAGATACCGAGCGAATTGCCGTTGGCGTCGGATGCGTCCGTACTCGCCAGCGATACCGGCGTAGACGTGTCCGTGGTTCCCGCGGCAATCTTAAACGTCAGGGTCGCGACGGCGCCGCTTCCGATTCCAGTCGTATTCAATCCTGAAATGATACAGCGCACATCGCTCGCGGAAATGGCATTGCAGGTGGGCGATTTCCGGCCGCACTCCCTGCCGCGCCATTCGCATCATAGGGTGCTGTCACTAGGCTCAGAACCGAGCTTGCGTAGGTCAAATCCCATTGGAGCGACGCAGCGGGAGTACTACCTGGCGTCAAACTTACTCCAACCGCGACAGTACCCCCGGGCGTTCCCGTTCCTCCGGTTAGTGAAAGAGCAGGCGATTGTGCCATCGCGCCAGCCGTAAGTAGGGCCAACGCACCGGACAGGCCGATAATAGTCGATGCCAACTTGTGCATTGCTCTTTTCACTATTCCAAACACCCCAGCTCACACAGCCTGACGCAAACTCATGGGACTATCGTTCTATGAGTACCACCGTCTTCGTATGAACTATTATCCGTTAGAGACATGTATCTGGCTAGCAGTTTCGGACCTGCGGATGGAAGGAAAAACTGCCTTAGCTGGAATGGGCCACAGACCTCAGCAGAACTATACCTTCTAGGCTTATCTGGAGGTCGTGGTGGAAGGAATCGGTGTCTGAGCCGAAGCGCTATTCCCTTATATTAGTGAGGCTTGCGGATGATGCCTGGATGACCGTGTATTCCCTGATACGGAAACCGATCCGTGATTGACGGCCTTTGACCCTCACCACTTCCACCTGGCATTGCAAGGCGAGACGCGGATTATTCCAGCGACTCCCTTGCCTGGTGGGTACTTCCAACGTGGCTTCCAGTTGGTCACCCGGCCGGTACGGCTCGTTCGACACACAAAAGAAGCCCTCAGATGTGAGGTTCTCCGTCAGGGTGCGAGTGAATGTCCCGTCGCTCGGTTTCCATAGCGAAACCGCGTATCGCATTTCCACTCGATCATTCTGTTGACGATCAATCATACGAGAGTACTGGCGAAAGTTCTGGAAAGTTTGCCGATGGCTCAACCGCAAAAGCAAAATCGCGGGAAACGCGCCAAGCGTTCGATGTTGCCGTCTGCGACGAGTTGATCGATGGAGATTTCCACAGTAGTATCGCGTCTCCCGTGGTACCGCGCGACAGCCCTCGCATTGTAATCCAGGTTAATCTTAAAAGTCCTTTTGCTTCCGTATCGAGATGCGTACGGATAGTAACGTAGTCCTAATAGAACTCATACGCTTTGCACTTTCGGAAAAGGCTGCTAACATAACTTCGGCAAATCAAAAGGCAAAACAAGGATTCCGGGTGCTTCACATAGCAAGCAACCGGCCATAGTCGAAACGTGAAGCAAGGTCTACCGCCGGTTTCATCGGAAGTGGCGCGTCAACATGTCGTTCTTCTCTGTGGGGACATGCTGCTTCACCGCAGTATCTTTAGCGATTCTGTTTCCCGTACCGCTGGTCTTGCCTCTGTCCGTTGCGTCGAGAATCGCGAGGAGATATCCGCGGTTTGCCGTTTGCTGAAGGTATCGGTCATCGTAGCTCGTCGAGCGTTCATCGATCAACTTCCCGGCTCCGACATTGTACAGCTCACCAACTATGGGAAAGGCAGCCACCTTCTGGCTGTCCTGGAGACCGACACAATTGAAACGGCTACCGCCGCCAAAATGCTGCGGCTAGGATGTCGCGGAGTGTTGCCAAACCGGTTCTCTTCAAAGCTATTGAGGCGGGCTGTATTGGCGGTCCTCAAGAAACAGCTTTGGGCGCCTGGAGCGGTGGTGTCAGAGTTATTGTCCGATCTGTTGCGAACCACCTCTCTCAAGACGGAGTCCGGGCTAACGCCTCAGGAGGCTCGCATACTGGAGCTCTCATCGCAAGGCTATAAGAATGCCGCTATCGCAGAGGCGCTCTTCATTAGTCTGGAAACCGTTCGTTGGCACAAGAGGCGGCTCAACCGTAAGCTCCGCGAACCCGGACGGCTTCCTCAGTCAAAAGCTGCCAATCTCCCGCCCCGGGAAATGGCGGCTGGTTGATCCTTCCTCGGTGCGTGGTTCCGGCTAATCTTCAGTACTGGTGGTCCTTCCCCCGCGTGGGGGAAAAACAACCCTTGTGAATCGCACTCCTTCAGCTTAATTTGGATATTCGGAAAAAAGTTAGGCAAAAGCGGCGCGTGGCTGGTACAAATTTGCATTCACCGCCGCGAGATTAGTCATCAATCTCCAAATGTTGGAACTGAGCCCGAACATAGCAAGCCGGGGGTACGTGCTGGAAAGGTCGATTCTTGTTTGCCTGGCCGGGACCAGCCAAACGCTGGCCGACTCCTGCCGGACAAACCTGGAGTATCTTTGCCCGGGTTCTTACCGCTTCGAACAGCACGGATCTTCGGGCGTCCCGGGCGGCTGCGACATCTACATTTGGGATTTTGAATCTTGCCCGTCGGTACCAAACGCCATGCTTGCGTCCGATAACGCAGCCAAGGTAGCGATCGTCAACAAGAGTTCGCTCGCAGCCCTGCGGCGCAAGCTGCCAGCGGCTGGATTTACGTATCTGCAGAATCCAGTGACGGCTCTATCGTTGCGAGCGGTTTTGGAGTCCGCAATCGCGCGTCTGGAGCTTGGTCGTGATGAACGTCCGGGCTCGTCACGGCTCCGGCTGGATCGCGACCGGATTCTCCAGCAGCTTCTCGAAACCAATCTGAGACTCCATGAACACGACCAGGAGCGAACCAATTTTCTGACGCGCTCCATCCACGACATCCGCGTGCCTCTCACGGCGATCCAGGGCTACTGCGGCTTGCTGCTAGCGGGCCAGTTAGGGTCCTTCGATCCTGAACAGACGCGAATTTTGGAAAGAATGCGGCGGAGCCTTACCCGGCTGGGCAGGCTGGTGGAAGCGATGATGGACTTAGGCGCTGGCTCCCAGTTCAGCAACAAGCTGAAACTGGAACACGCGAGCATCGAGACCTCCGTACAACAGGCGGTCTATGAAATCGCTCCCTTCGTCGAGAGAAAGCAGATTGTGTTGAACCTGGAGATCGAACCTCCCATCGGCGCTCTGCTGTTCGATGCCGAGCAGCTGGAACAGGTACTCCTCAACCTGCTCGACAACGCCTGTAAGTTCACTCCGTCGGGCGGATCAATCACCATTCGCGGCCGTTCCATCGGCGTGCAAGGTCTGGTCAAAATTGGATTGCTCGACGCAACCGCCGGCTACCGCATAGATATCACCGACACCGGACGAGGAATCAACCCAGAGCAGCTGGAGCAGATCTTCGATGAGCACACCTCCTTCGGCCGCCCCATGGACCGCTCCGGTTGGGGCCTGGGACTTGCCATTTGCAGAATGATCGTGGATGCCCATAAGGGACGCATCTGGGCCAGCACCGGAGACCAAGGATCTTCTTTTTCGTTTGTTTTGCCTGTAGCGCATTCTTTTGACGATTCACATCTGTCACACGCAGAAGTATGAACCCAGTTAGTCATATGAACACAGCCAATCATCTATCCACACCTTATCCGCCTTACCGTATTCTCGTCGCTGAAGATGAACCCGAGATCCGCGATTACCTTCAGGTTGCGCTACGCAGGCCCAACTTCGTTGTCGATTTTGCGGAAGACGGAGAAGAGGTCCTCACCGCGCTTGCCACCGGCGTTGATACACCGTCTCTCCTCATTCTGGATGTTGCGATGCCTCGCAAAGACGGCATGACGACTCTCAAGGAGATACGCTGCCAGAATATGCACCTTCCCATCATCATGGTCTCGGGAGTATCGTCGGCCACGCACATGGCGGAAGCCATGGAGTCTGGCGCCAATAACTATTTGACCAAGCCGGTATCGCACGAGGAATTACGAGAAGCCGTGGACCTGCTCTTGCCTTCGGCTCCTCTGCCCTCCCCTGCCAAGCGGATCGATGGGCATCCGGGAAAGTCTGGCTTGAACCTGAAAGCGGGTAACTGGATCCGCAGGATGGAACCGTTACTGAAGCGGCTGGGTGCATCCGACGTGCCGATTCTGCTGCAGGGTGAAACCGGAGTCGGCAAAGAGGTGCTGGCGCGTCACATCCACAATCAATCGATGCGTTCGGGCAAAATCTTTTTGAAGATCAACTGCGCTGCGCTTCCGCCGGAGCTGGTGGAAAGCGAATTGTTCGGCTACGAGCGAGGCGCCTTCACCGGCGCATTCAAGAGCACACCCGGAAAGTTTGAGTTGGCCAACGGCGGAACCATTCTGCTGGATGAAATTGGCGACATGGATCTCAGGCTCCAGGCCAAACTGCTCCAAGTACTTCAGGATGGAGAGTTCCATAGAATCGGCGCCAAAGAGGCCACCGAGGTGGACGTTCGCGTCATTGCCGCAACCCATCGCGAGTTGGAAGCCCGTATCGAGCAGGGAGAGTTTCGCGAGGATTTATATTACCGGCTGAACGTCCTCAACATCGTGATCCCACCGCTGCGGGAACGTTTGGATGAAATTATCCCACTCGCGCAGTCTTTGCTCAGAAAGCACGCCGGTAGCGATACATCTGTTCCCGAGATTGGCCCGGCGCTGAGAACCGCGCTACTGCGTCATCAATGGCCCGGCAACATTCGCGAGCTGGAGAATGCGATGCGGCGCTATTTGGTGGTGAGGAGCCCCGAAATCCTGGTGGAAGAACTCAACCGGCTCAATGCCAGGATATCCGGTGGCAACCGGCGCGCTGCAGCGAAGAACGAGATGGACCTGCAACCTCGCTGGGCTGCGGCCGCTGCTGCATCCGCCGGCGCGGATTCATTCGCTGAGCCAGTGTCGCGGCGAGACGCCGACCAGCCAACTCGGATTATGCCCTCCAACGGAGCGTACGTGCCGGACTATGCAGAGGCTGAGAATTCGGAATTGGTCAAGCTCGATCAGGCTCGCAAGGCGGCTGAAACCGACGTCATCATGAAGGCGCTCTACTCCACTCAATGGAACAGGAAACGAGCAGCGACACTCCTGGGCATCGACTACAAAGCGCTCCTGTATAAAATGAAAAAGTTGGGAATCGATTAACCCGAGCGCCCTTGACGGCGAACTCAGCCCTTCTTCGGAAATCGGATGAGACGCAGCGAAACCGGCCGGTTGAGGTGAGTTTTAGTCGGAGCCGGTTTACCCATCGCTGGGTCGGTCATCGCCGGGTCGGTCATCGCAGGCTCAGTGATCAATTCTGATGCCAGATCGGCGGTTATCTCCGGCAATGCGCCGCGGGTTTCGAGAACTTTGCGGATGTTCTCCGCGCGCTTCAGAACTTCGCGGACCTTCTCCAACGATTCATCGCCCGGCTGCTCGAATCGCAATATTTGCCGGCCCGCCAAACGGAGTGTCGCGCACAACTCGGCATGCGATCGGAGTAACTGATCGATGAGGGGCAAGGCAGCTTTCTCGCCCTCCGGTGTTCCGCAATAAGGGCAATTGGGCTGGACTTCGCCCGCTCGGGTTGCCGGAACTTGCTTTCGTCGTTTCGAGGATCGCTTGCCCATGTTCGCACTCAGCTTTCCGGGGAACCGAGCACTCACGAGAGCTGAAGGCGCTAGGAGCTTCCCGACGCCGGAATGAAGCCTTCCGGGTTGGATGCTTCATCGCATCGCAGGTGCCAAACCAGTGTCAATTGAAAACTAAGGAGATGTTCTAGGAGTCGCGAAGGCAGTTACCAGGATTTGGAACTGGATGACAAATTTTAACAACACCCGAGCAACGAATGGCGTTGTGAACTCACTCTAGATTAGAGAGCTATGTAAGCGACAAGTCGGCCAGGCTCTGGAAACGGCGGTCAGTGATTTAAAACACCTGGGAGGTGCGGCCTTTGAGGAACTCCGGTAAGCGGTTTCCCAAGCTAGCGGCAGCCGCATCTCAACCAGGTGCGCTTGATTAGACTCATTCCGGGACAAAGTATGTCATTGGAATGTGTCCAAGTGTAAACATTTTGATTTCTATGGGATCCAGGTTCCCTCCAGCACCCAGCCACTGTTTAGTGTCTTGCCAATTGCGTTTAGGAACACCCGCTTCTGCCCGACGAATGTCCCGCTAAAGGTTAGCTTTACATTCAGCGTCATATTGTTGCCAAAAGTGCTGACCGATGATCCGGCTCCTGCCAGAGTGCACTGGCTATTGGATACCTGGACAGCGGAGCCCGGAGTAACTCCGGCCGAGTATGCGTAGCCAGTATCTGTGTAGAGATGCAGTTTGTTACTAGGCGAATCGTAAACCACCGTGCAGGAGCCGTTCAGTGTCAGTTCGTTATTGATCAGAAGCATTGCGTCTTTCAGATCGGATAATCCGCTTGCATCGGAGTATCCGAGCGAGAACGTTTGCGTCAGACCTGTACCTGAGCTCGGCAATGCCGATACGACTGCCGGAAGCCCTCCCGGACTGACAGTGACTCCAAATTCAACACTCGCTTGCGGATTGGAAGGCATGGAAGCCGACAACATGACGAGTGTCGAACTGCTGGTGGTCCCGGCAGTGGCCGTGAACGTCGTGGAAGTGGCTCCCGCCGGCACCATGACCATCGCTGGCACGCTGGCAGCCGTGGGGTTGGAACTCGTGAGCGACACAACCGCGCCACTGGTCCCTGCCGCGGATGCGAGCGTCACAATTCCGATTCCCGATTGACCGCTGACAATGGCGCTGGGGCTGACCCAGATGCTGCTCACACCTAGCGCGGCTGGAGTGATGGTGACGCCGAATGTCGCATTTGCTCCGGAGTAGGAGGCGGTCAAAGTTGCACCAGTCGAAGAGCTCACAGTCCCAGCGGTCACCGTGAAGGTTGTTGAAGTCGCACCTTGCGGGACTGTCACTGTCGATGGCACGCTCGCGGCTGTGGTGTTGGAACTTGTCAGCGACACCACGGCGCCGCTCGTTCCGGCTGCTGATGTGAGCCTTACAGTTCCAATTCCCGATTGACCGCTGACGATGGTGGTCGGGCTGACCGAGACACTGCTCAAAGCCGTCGCTGCTGGATCGATGGTCACTTCGAATATCGCCTTGGCGCTGGAGTAGGAAGCAGTTACGGTTACTACCACCGCTGAGCTTAAACTGCCAGCCGTCAGGGTGAAGGTCGCTGACGTGGCACCTTGCGGAACGGTAACGCTGGACGGCACTGAGGCATCGGTGGAGTTGGAACTCGAGAGCCCGACCGCAACTCCGCCCGTCCCGGCCGCTGACGTTAGAGTCACGGTCCCAGTGCCCGACTGTCCGCTCGCGATGGTGCTCGGGCTGACCGAAACACTGCTCAGAGCCGGCGCCACCGGAGCAATGGTCACTCCGAATGTCGCGTTTGCTCCCGAGTAAGATGCGGTCAAAGTTGCCGCAGTCGAGGAACTCACAGTCCCAGCCGTCACGGGGAAGGTCGTTGAAGTCGCGCCCTGCGGAACTGTCACCGTCGATGGTACGCTCGCGGCTGAGGTATTAGAACTCGAAAGCGAGACAGCGACTCCCCCGGTCCCGGCCGCAGATGTTAGAGTCACGGTCCCAGTGCCCGACTGTCCACTGACGATGGTGCCCGGGCTCACCGAAACACTGCTCAGAGCCGGCGGTGCTGGTGCGATAGTGACGCCGAATACTACTGTTGCTCCTGGATACGCAGCTGTAGAAGCAGTCAGGCTCGCCAGGGTGGAGCTGGTTACGCTCCCGGCAGTTACCGTAAACGTTGTGGAAGTGGAACCCTGGGGCACCGTCACGCTCGAAGGAACCGTCGCGGCCGTGGTGTTGGAACTCGAGAGCGACACTACCACTCCACCGGTCCCGGCCGCTGATGTAAGACTGACGGTTCCCGTGCCTGATTTGCCACTGACGATCGTGCTCGGGCTTACCGAAATACTGCTCAAAGCAGGAGACGGTGGATTGACGGTCACTCCGAAGGTCGCGTTCACGCCCGAATAGGAAGCTGTCAAAGTCGCCGCAGTGGCAGAGCTAACAGAGAGAGCCGTCACCGTGAAGGTCGCTGACGTGGATCCCTGGGCCACCGTCACGCTCGAAGGAACCGTCGCGGCAGTCGTGTTGGAACTCGAGATCGACACTACCACCCCACCAGTTCCCGCCGCTGACGTGAGACTGACCGTTCCTGTTCCTGTTTTGCCACTGGCAATCGTACTGGGGCTCACCGAAACGCTGCCCAGAGCGGGAGGCGCCGGATTGACGGTGACTCCAAAAGTCGCGTTCACGCCGGAGTAGGAAGCCGTCAAGGTCACCGGGGTTGAACTGCTCACCGTGCCAGCGGTTACAGGGAACGTGACTGTAGTGGAGCCCTGTGGGACAGTCACCGGTGTAGTGAAATTCACGTCGGCCGGCGACGCACTGATCGCGATCGCTGCTCCGCCGTTGAGCGCTGCTGAAGTCAATTTGGCAGTGCAGGTTGATCCCACCGCCGGGGTTAGTGAAGCAGGGCTGCATGCCAGACTACTCAAAATGGGCACTTGAAGTATGGTGACCGTCCCGCCGCTCACTGACGTAGGCATTGCCGCCCCCGTGGAATCGGCCGATACCCCGTTCGTCAACTGGACCGATGAGGATGTATCCGTTGTCGAGGAGGCCAAATTCAGTGTCACCGAGGCCATAACGTTATTCGGGATCGTATCGGAATTTAGACCCCACAGCAGGCAAGTCGCCGTCCCAGCGCCGTTTGTGCACGTAAGTGACTTGTTTACAGCGCCGGCACCGGGCACGATGGCCGCCGATGTGAAGTCGGTCGTCGAGTAGTTCAGAGTCCACTGCGTCGACTCGGGTAATGGGTTGGTGGCATCCAGAGAGATGTTCAATACCACTGCGGTGCCTGGAGTTCCCGACGCAGAAGAGAGACTAAGCGCAACGCCCTGCGCCAAACCATAACTGCAAGTCGCCAATACGATGGCAACTAGCCGGGATAGTACTGCGAGCCTGGGTAGCATAAGATTATAGGCCAGTATAGTACTCTTGGTAGTCCGGGACTAGTGAGGAACCGCTCACTTGGTTGCGTGAAAATCACGGGCTTCCGTAGGAGAATGTGCGTACTACCCCTAGGAAATTCTCTTATGCCAAGGTGACAACCGATATGCGGCTGTATGTAAGTTGTTTAGAAGGCAGGGTCAAATGATCTTGGAAGGCGCGTCAACGAGCCTGTTTTGAGATCTTGTCCAGACTCTGGCGGGCACTTGCGGCGTACATAAAATTTGGGTTGTCTTTGAGGGCTGCCTGCAAGGACTTTTGGGCGGAATCTCTATGACCGGAAGCAAGATACGCCATTCCAAGATGGTATTGGAAGACCGGGTTGCGGGGCGCCTTCTGAACGGAGTCCTTCAATTCGGCCACGGCTGAATCCGGCGATCCAAGTTTGTAATATGCCCAACCAAGCACATCGGCGGTAACGGGCGAATTGGGTGCGCTCTGCTTGGCTTGCTGTGCCAGGCCTAGCGCGACGTTCACGTCCCCACCGTGCTCTAAATACAAGAACGCGAGTTCGTCGGCCATCGATCGGCGCGGCAGAGTCGATCTCATGGGCCTGTTCGCAAAGCTTCTTCGCCTGCTCCCAGTTGCCCTCGCGCTCGTATTGCGCGCAAAGCGACATGTAGTTTGAGATGATCCGCGGGTTGGCCGCAATCGCCAGGCGCAGCTCAGCTTTAGCTTGCTCATTGGAGCCCTTGGCAAAGTTAATGTTGGCCAGCAGCGTATGCACCTCAGGAGTCTTTGGATCAAGCGCAATCGCCTGTCGCACGCTGGCTTCAGACTTCGGTATGTCTTGCTGGCTAAAGTA
This sequence comes from Bryobacterales bacterium, assembly GCA_963781905.1. Classification (GTDB taxonomy): domain Bacteria; phylum Acidobacteriota; class Terriglobia; order Bryobacterales; family Bryobacteraceae; genus Palsa-89. The sequence continues at coordinate 29,026 of CAWAHZ010000010.1, read as the reverse complement.
TGCAACCCCCAGCAAGAGGTGAAGCCCTGGGTTCCGCGGGTTCTGTTGGATCAATTGGGAAAGCCGTTCGACGGACTCCTGGATCTTGCCTTGTCTGATGTTGAGCTTCAGCATCTGCGAGAGCGCAGGCAATGACATGGGATCTCGCTTTAAAGCTTCTTCAAGCTGCGCTTCGGCTTGCTTGGTGTCGCCCTTTTGCAACGCTACCTGCGCGTTGGTGACATACGCTGCCACCAGGTTCGGGTTCGTCGCCAGCGCCGTATCGGCGTTGTGCTGGGCCTGGTCAAGATCGCCCTTCTTCACATCCAGTGCCGCCAACGCTATGGATGCCTGAGTCATCTTCGGACGCAACTGCAAGGCACGTGCAAACGACGCCCTGGCCTGATCGTTCACACCCAGGGATCGCTGAGCGACGCCCAGAAAGTAGAAGGCGGGCGCTGAGTTCGGTTCCGACTTCATCGCCTTTTGAAGCGACGTTACCGCGGCCTGGAACTGTCCTTCAGTAATCAGGATTCCGGCGCCGGAAATCGAGGCCTGAGGATCGTCGGGATTCGATTTCAGAAGGCCATCGTTCAGCTTCTTGGCTTCGTCTATGCGATTCGAATCGAGCAGCAGCTCCACGAGATTATCCGTGACGCTCGCGTCCTTGGGCTTGGACGATGCGAGCAAGCGCAGTTCGGCGATCGCCTTTTCCGTCTGACCCGAAGCGGCATAAAAGAGACCCAAGGCTCGGTAGGCTCGTGGATCGTCGGGCGCAGCGGTTTTCAATTGTTGATATACGCTCTCAGCGTCCTGCAACCTGCCTGTGCCGGCGTAGAAGCGTCCCAAGAAGATGCGGGGATCAACTGCGTGGGGATCGAGCGCGCAAGCGGCTTTCAATTCCACTTCTTCCTGAGCGATATTGTGCTCCGCCCCATAATATTGGGACAAGGCGACGTGAGCTAACGTCGATTGCGGATTGTTCTCAACCGCTTTCTTGCCGAGCGCTTCGGCATCGGCGGGCTGGCCGGAAGTGAGGTAGAGGGCGCCCAGCACCGAGTAGTATTCAACGCGGTGCGGATCCAACGCAATGGCTTTCTGAAATTCGGCAATCGCGTTCGGACGATCCTGGGAGGCGGAAAACGTCTGCCCCAATATCGCGTGAGCCTGGGCGTTCTTTGGATCTGCCTTCAATACCTTGTCTACAATCGTCCGCGCCTGGGCGAATTGCCGGCCGGCCACCAGCATGGCTGCAAGCTCCACTTGAGGGTCAGAGTTTTTGGGGTCCAAAGACACAGTTTCGAGAAGCTCCCGGTAGGCTGCCTCCGGGTTTTTGGATCGAAGATAGGCGTGAGCGAGTTGATAGTGGGCCGCGGCGAACCGGGGGTCGATTTCAAGGGCATTGCGGAATTCGATGATGGCTTCGTTTAGCTTGCCTTTGGAGAGGTACTTATCTCCACTCTGTAGATACTTCTGCTTTCTTACGTTGGGATCGCGTGAACAGCTGGCCAACAGAGCCAACGCCAATAACAGAGGGCAGATCTTTCTAATAGCCGGGGAGGTCATATCCGTGATGCTGAGCTTGCTTTGGCAAGCTTATCACGCATCAATTGAGAAGGAATGAGCCGAAAGGAACAGGAGCGTACTAGACGTAATGCCTTTAGGGATCGAATCGCTTCCAATTTAGTCGGCGCCGGAACAGGTACAGGACGCCCGCCAGGAGCGAGAGTTCCGTGAGAAGAATGAGCACCGCGGAGGCCTCAGGAACGGGAACGTTGAAGGTATTGGTTAGCATTGGCCTTCCACTATAGATCTGGCCCGTAGGGTTCTCCGGGGTGACAAGGTTGGGATCAGTTGGGCTAGTAGTCCAGGCTGACAATTGAATCTCAAAGAGCCCCAAATTCGGGATTCCCGTGTCGTCCGCTACCTTGGTTCGTTAGGTCATCCCAAATAACGACCCCCGGTATGTCGTTTACATTGGGAGGGTTTACATCGTAATAGGCGTATGTAAGCTGTCCGGTGCCTGAGTCATAATTCACTGAACACTGCAGGAAGAAGCCATCCGGAGCTACGCACTGAAAGTCGCCATCCGACGCGAGCGTACTGGCAGAAAGCCCCGCGTTGATCGTCGTCGTGAACACCAGATCGTCAATGATGGACCCGGTCAGATTCAAGTATTCGACCGTCAAATCACCGCTTGCATCAGCGTCGCCCGGTTGAACCTGACTGAGCGCACCATTGCTGTCCGTGAGAATTACCGGCAACGGATCGCAAGTGTTACAGACAATGATCTTCGAGGCGGAGGCTCCGCTGGGAAGCGCAGTAACCAAACCACAGAGGGCTAAGAGTTTGAGCGCCAGGTACGGCTTACCGGTACACTTCATCATTGTCAATTATGACGAATTGCTGTCGCCTGTCAATGCTACTTAGGGGCATGCGACTAAAGGGCAAACGAGCGGTGGTCCAGCCATTTACTTCGCTGGTTCCTGCGAGATTTCACTAGCAAGCCGTTGGAATTCGGGCATGTCGCGCAAAGTCTTCAGCTCAGGATCGCTCCTGGCTTCCTGGAAGGAGTATCCACTCCGTAGGGCCTGCCCCAGGCTGGATAGAGCTTCGGCGCGTTGCCCCGCAATAGCATGGACGGTTGCCTCTTCATACATCAAGGAGTTGTCCTTCGGGTCGATGGTTCGCGCTCGCGTAATGAACTCCAAAGCACGCTTGGCATCGCCCTTCTTGGCGTAACAGAGAGCCAGGTTCCCTATCGCATCGGTGTCCTTGGGATTGACTTGAATGCTCTTGTAGGCGAGCGAAATCGCTTGATCATAACTAGCTGCAGCCTTGGCACTCTGGCCCGACCAGCGGTAAGCGTCAGCGAGATTCAGGCGAATGTCGCCGTCGTCGGCAATCATGGAGGCGGCTTTTTCCAAAGTGGCGGCGGCTTTGTCGAAGAGGCCGAGGAAATAATAGGCCGTGCCGAGATTGGAGTAAAAAGTGGCCCTGGGTTGGAGATCGATGGCCTTTTGAAACTTCGATAGGCTTTCGCTCCAGCGCCCAAGCCGAAAGTAGACGGACCCTACACCTTCCCAGCCTTCAGCCCGCCCCGGCTCCAGCTCCGTGATGTGCTGGTACGCAGCCAGCGCGCGATCGTTTTCTCCCACCGTGAAATATGCGCTGCCGAGCGAATTGTAATTGCTCCACAAGTAGGGGTTGACCTCAGTTGCCTTGGTGTAGGCAGCAATCGAATCCGTTTGCCGGCCAGCCTTGAGATAAGCGGTGCCCAAGCGCCGCAGCACTTCATCGGAATTGGGGGCGAGCTGGAGCGCGCGCTCCAACTCGGCTATGGCCTCGGACGTTCTTCCGGTGTCGGTGTAGATGCTGCCGAGCGTGAAATGCACTTCGGGCAGATTGTCGTTCAGGGCTTGCGCCTGTCGCGCGGCACTCAAGGCTTTCTGCGTCCAGCTCCCGTCGCGCGTCTGGTCCCAGATCCTGCGATCGGCGTCGGCAAGCCCGGCGTAGGCCAGCGCGAATTGTGGATCGAGCTTGATGGCCTGATTGAAAAGGCCAATGGCGCTCTGAAGGTCCTGCGCGTTATGTGAGTCGCGCCAAACCTTGCGACCCTTCATGTAAACCTCGTAGGCCTTGATGTCTCCGGTGGGCCGCGTTTTGGTACGCGCCAGTTCTTCGCTGCTCTGCTTGATATCGAGCGTGCTCACCAGCTTGCTAAAAATTTGATCTTCCAGCGTGAGCAAGTCCTGGCGTCCGCCGGTGAAGTTTTCATGCATGAGGTTCCGGCCCTTGTTGCCCGGGTCGTCCAAGGTAATCGCGATGGTCACCTTGTCGGCGGAGTCGCTGGTCACAGTGCCCTGAAGGAGCAATTTGACACCCAGGGCATGCGCGATTTTGTCGGGATCCCGCTGCTTGAGCGCAGCATTCACTGCGTTGGGGGGAGCGACGTAAACGTTTTTCAACGCCGAGAGTTTGGCCGAAAGTTCATCCACCACGCCGTCGGCGATATATCTGGTGTTCTGCTCATCGCCCTCGATGCGAAGGGGCAGAATGGCCAGGTAATGTTCGATCGCCACTTGCCCTGTGTCGCTTATGTTTGCCGGGGAACGGAGTATCAAGTGCCGGGTGCGCGGAACCGAGAATAAAACCGCGATCGCTATGGCAACGCCAGTTCCGAAAACCCACCAGGGACTGAACCGCTTCGGACGCTGGATTTTGATGGTTTGGGTTGCACTCGGCGCGCTCACTGCAGGCGCATTGTGAGTCTCCAGGTCGCTCAGAATCTCGCGAGCGCTCTGATAGCGATTCTCAGGCTCCCTTCCCAGGCACTTCAGGATGACGTTGGCGACGTAATCGGGCATGTCCGGACGCAGCGTTCGTGGATCTTTGGGTGCAGCGGTCATGCGCTGGAACATGATCTGCAGCGCAGAGTCGCCTCGGAAGGGAACCTCCGCCGTAAACATTTCGAAAATGATGAGACCCAGCGAATAGAGATCGCTGCGATGGTCCACTTCCTTTCCTTCCACCTGCTCGGGGGACATGTAACGCGGTGTGCCCAGGAGCTGGCCCGTGCGCGTCATGGTGGCCGCTTCGGGTGCGAGCGACTTGGCCAGTCCGAAGTCGGAAACGTAAAGCCTGTCGGCCTGGTCAATCAGGATATTTTGCGGCTTGAGGTCGCGATGAACCACGCCTTCCCGGTGCGCGGCATCCATGGCGGCGCACAACTGCAGAGTGAAGCTGAGAGCGCGGTCGAGCGCGAGACGGCCGGTGCTTTCAATGAGGCCTGCCAGGTCGCACCCTTCCACAAAGGCCATGCTGATGAACTTGATCCCGCCGGAGTCGCCCAGATCATAAATGCGGAGAATGTTCTTGTGCGATATTTTGCTCGCCAGCAGCAGTTCCTGCTTGAAGCGCTGCATGGTCTCGGGGTTCGAAGCCAATTCCGGCCGCACCAACTTAATCGCCACGGTACGATCGAGTTCCGTGTCGTAAGCCTTGTACACTGCACCCATCCCGCCTTGGCCGAGCAATGACTCGATACGATACCGAACGCCGAAGGAACTTCCTGGCTCGAACGTAGGCCATGACACTGGCCCAGAGATGGGCCTGATGGCTTGCGTGGCAAACTGCGAGTCTTGCGGGGGCGGAGAGAGAACACCGGTGTCGGTCCGCGGGCCGGCGGCAGCTTCGGGCGCGGTTCCCCCACTTGCGGGAGCACCGCTCGCATTTAGCTGAGTGCGAACGGATCCAACCAAACCCTGTCCGCATTTCCCGCAGATATGCTGGCCTTCGGAATTGGCAGCGCCACAGCTAGCGCAGACCATCGTGCCCTGTGGTCTCCTCTCGCTGATCAATCAATGCTGATGAATCAATATTGTCGCATTTTCCTGCGAAATATTGAAGATGGCGATTGAGGGACGGTGGGCGTACGTGTGCGAAACAGTTCTCGAATGCTATCGCAAAACAGGAGCGGGCGCCCGGGAGGTGCGGTATTTTGAGGAACTCCGGCCAACGCGAATTCCCAAGCTAGCGGCTACCGCATCTCAACCAGGCACCGAGGACCGCCGATGATTGAGCATTCCTCGATCCAACAGGCCACGAATCGCTAAACCTATGATTGTGCAAAGGAACGGTCTCGCAATCCACAGATTTCTGCCTATCGAAACGGATAGTCCGAGTACGGATGGATAGGCGTAAGAGTGCTCAGACTTATCCAAACTCTTGGGCCCCCAAGGACTAGTGGTACAGCTTGCCCTTCAGTCCGATGGATCATTCTGTCAGACATGGCATACTCAATATCGGCTAAGACTATGGGGAGAACGGTGGGGATCGCCATACGCTTGGGCTGCAGAGAGGGAACGTTAAGTGATCAAACAAGTTTGGCTATTGAGCATTGCAGGACTGCTTCTGTTTGCATCCGCCGGGTTTGCACAATACTCCCTGGATTTGACGGGAGTTGGTACCGGAGTGGTCGCGGACGGCGTGTACGTCAGCCCATACCAAGGCGACAATCACCGAAGGCAACCAGAACATATACAGCGGATACATGATTTGTGATGACTTCACGGATGAGGCGTATCTTAACTCGCCATGGACCGCGACCGGGACGAATGCGAGCAACGTGACCCCGACTGGGCCCAATCAGGATGTGTTGTTCGATGCGGGCTACAACGCCTTCACTTCCACGACCTACTCGTATCAGCAGGCTTACAACGCAGTCGCATATTTAGCGAACGAACTGCTGATGCCCGTGAACCTGAGCAACCCCACTGCCCAGACCGATATTTCCTTCGCGATCTGGGATATCATGGACGCGCCAGACCACGGATCCTGACGGTGGTGCAGCGGGATGGATAGCACAAGCCTTTACCGAGGTTGTCACTGACCATTACGTTGGCACCGATGTGACCGTGTACACGCCTTCACCGATCAACAAGAATGGCCCGCAGGTCTCTCAGGAATTCCTGGTGGTTACAACGCCTGAAGCGTCCACTCCACTTTTGTTGGCGGTGGACTTGGCTGGTTTTCTGGCCCTGGTGGCATTCCTTCGAAAGCGCGCGCTGCGAGGCGTATAAATTCGGTGCCCGTCTCGCATTCCCTCTGATAAGGCAGACCTCCGGTAAAAATAATTCCGGGACTCTTTCCTTGAGATTTCACTGGATCGCGATAGTGACGCCTGCCTGGCTGCCTGCTCCTCCGACCGTGAGAACGACGGGGATGGTCGATCCTGAATTCACGCCGGACCGGGATCAAAGCGTTTACCTGAGTAACACCGGAAATCAGCCCGGGCGCAGCGCCGGCATAAGAAACCTTGGCGTTCAAGCCACCAATCTGAACCGTTACCGGCAACAGAGGCTGCGGTAGCTCCGTTCCGGCAACTTGACCGTCAACACCGGGTGGATTGGTTTGGCCTGCTCCGCTCGCAAAGATTGAGATAACTGTTCCCTTTACCGCGGGGTTGGATGGCGAGTTCACACTCGAGTCCTGATTGAGAATCGCACCAGCGCCCGACCCAGTGAAATTCAGCGTGAAGATGGCGGGCGCCGTTGCCGCGACGGCCTGAGTGACTGCGGCGATCGTCTTGCCTTGAGCCGTGATCGTCAGTTGGGTAGCGGTTTTTCCCGAGACGCCGTAGGGTACGATTGCATTGATCTGATTCGAGCCGGCATAAAGCAGTGGCGCCGCCGTGCCATCGAACAAAACGCTCGTACCACCGAGCACGGTGCTGGTCACGGACCCACTTGGTTCTTGCGCAACAGCCGGACCGATCCCTGATCCAAACAATGTGACCAGCTCGCCTGGGGCTACCGCCCCGGCAAGAAAGCTTCCAGCGCTCAGGACTCCGCTCGGCTGCAGCAGCGCGACCGTGCCGGCGTTCACTGCCACGGTTCCGTCACTACCCGCCACCGGCGTGGCGTTCCCAGCTGGGTCTGTAGCGCACACGTTCGAGAGCGCGAGCGCATAAGTGCCAGCGGGTGTACTTGGGCTGATGTTGACGACGAGATTGATCAACGCGCCGTCCAGTATCAAGCTCTGGTTGAGCCCAATGATCAGGAAACGCTTCTTGTTCGGAGCCAAGTCGACCGCGTACAACGTCTTGTTTGAGGTGCTCACCGGAGGAGCCAACGTCGCTCCCAGGCTGAGCGCGGAAGTCGTCATATTGCACATCGAACTGAACTCCACTGACGGAGCTACCCTGCGACGCGAATGTCACTTGGTCCAGGATGCTCGCTCCGGGCGTCGCAGATTGATCCGGCAAAGCAATTTGCGCTGGCAATGCGAATGTCGCGCCCGAGAACAGCATTAGGCGAGTGGGGATTCCGGTCTAACGTGAACGCGATTCCGGGATGATTCCGAACGGCATTCCGGGATGATCCCGAACAGGGTTCCGGGATGAAGGTGAACACCGATTCCGCGATGAAGCTGAACAGTTTCAGGCCGATCCCGGAAGCGCGTTCGGCTTGAGCCCGGAATGATTTCCACAAGCTGAGTGGCGCTGGACAACAGAATGGCAAGAAGCCTCCCCCTAAAAAGGGAGGATCAGCTTGCCAGCCAGGAGATTGTCCGTGCGCAAGATCAAAGAAGTTCTTCGATTGAAGTTTTCAGTGGGCCTGGGGCTGCGGCGATCGCCCGCAGTTGCTCGATTGGGCTCGGAACCGTACACGAGTATCTGCAACGAGCCGAAGCTGCCGGAGTCACGTGGCCGCTTGGCGAGGAGTGGGACGAAGACCGGCTGCAGGCTGTTTTGTTCGGCGGTCCACCCGGCTCGCCCGCGTTTTGCCGATGCCAGACTTCGCCGAGCTACACCGGCAGCGACAGCAGCATCGACACGTAACCCAGCAGTTGCTCTGGGAGGAGTACCGACAAGCCAACCCTGACGGCTATCGCTACTCCCGTTTTTGCGAGCTGTACCAACGCTGGCGCCGCAAGCAAGATGTGTGCTCCGTCAGGAACACAAGGCCGGCGAGAAGCTGTTCGTCGATTGGGCGGGAACAACCATCCCGATCCACGATCCTCGCGGTGGTCCCGTCCAGCAGGCGCATCTGTTCGTCGCCGTACTGGGAGCCAGCTCGTACACCTACGCCGAGGCCACCAGCGATGAGCAGTTGGGAACTGGATCAGTGCACACGTGCGTGCTTTCAGTTTTACCAGGGCGTTCCGAAGCTGGTGGTGCCCGACAACACCAAGACCGGCGTCACGAAAGCCTGCCGCTACGATCCTGATCTAAATCCCACGTATCAGGAGATGGCCATGCACTATGGCGTGGGCGTGGTTCCGGCGCGACCTTACAAACCGCGTGACAAGCTTACGCTTCACACTGCACCTCCTGCGAACCGCGCACGACGTTCTCTGGGAAAAGCCGCCGTTTGGCGAGTTTGACGCCTTGTGCTTTTCGCGGTGGATTGGGTCCGGGATCCTCATATAGCCAGTCGTCTCGATCATTCACCGGATAGCCGCGAAGCAGTCCGTGGTTCCGCCAGGTGATCACGCATTTGGGATCAATGTCCAGTCGCCCGTCATCTCTTCAAGCGTCAACAAGCCCTTTTCGCGTAGCCGATCATAACGCGCTTTGAGGTGGTATTCACGGCGGAGCCGCGCAACGATGCGGCTATTGAAACGCTGCCCGCAACCCGATAGTGTCCCACGTTGATTTAGGATCTCCACGATTTTCTTATCGTGTAATGATCGGTCAGCCGATCGATCTCGGCGACAATCTCCGCTGGCGTCGTTCTGAGTTCCCAGGCGGTCAACGGTCTCGGCAGCTCCAGCGTTTTCGCGCTCCGCCACTGAAGCGAACCTGAACCGTGATTCCTGTGCCGCGCAGGAGCGTTACGTCGGCCAGCAGCAGGCGGACCATTCGTTTCCTTTCCCGATCTGGGGTTTTTGGATCTTGCCAGAGCCGTGGAAAATCACTGGCCATAGCGGCGATTCGGCGCGCTGCTGTTCATCCATGTGATGCGGTCCTGTTGCCGCTGCTGTTCGTACTGCTCCTGTGCCAGAGTTAATGCGCGAAGCTTTTCATTCCAGTCCGCCTCGAGCGAGTCCGCAACCAGACGGTTCGCAGGATCCACGTGCAAGTAGCGGCGCTGAGCCAAGTCGGCTTCATAGCGCGCTCGCTCCACCTGTTTCTTACGGAGCCGGTCCACTTCCTCGATTCTGGCCTGGAGTTCCTGCTGCACCGACAGAGTAACTTCGAGCGCTAGCGGAGCCACGCTTTCCACCAGCAGTTGCCCACAGCGTTATCGATGTGATCTCCGACCACTCGCTGGCATATCGATATGGCATGTTCGATTCCGTCGCGTTGGCAGACGTACTCGGGTACGAGCCGGTCTTGGCGCGTGTGTACCGAACCGTCATCCGGCTCCCGCATACCCCGCATACCACCAAGCCTTGCAGCAACGCTGGGCCCTCGCGTGGAGGACTTTTGCGGCGGTCGGCCCCGACCGCTTGAGCGTTCTCCCGGAGGCGCAACAGGTTCTCCTCGTATTGCTCCCAGGAGATGTAGCCGGGTGAGCATTCTTGAATAACATCCACTGCTCACGCGGCAACTTGGTATAGGAGGTGCCTCCATTCGGGTTGTTGCGAGTACGGCTCCGGCCATAGACGAAGGCGCCCGCGTAACGAGGATTGTGCAGAATGTGCAGTGCCCGGCTGTGCGGGAGTTCCGCCCACACCAGATCGCCCTTGTTCGGCCCCTTTTTCAATCGTCGTGGAAACAGCAGCCCTTTCTGCCGGAACGCTTTGACCACCGCGCAAGCCGATGCGGTGCGCCGGAATGTGTCGAAAAAGAATCGAATACTCTCCTGCACCTGTTTGTCGGGGTCCAGCACCGGCTCATTGCTAGCGTTATAGAGAAAGCCGACCGGCAAGGGACATTGCAACTCGCCGCGGCGCGCTTTGTTCAAGATTCCGCCCTGCAGGCGGGCCCGGATCACATGCAGTTCCGCTTCGCTCATGGTTCCTTTGAGACCCAGCAAGAGACGATCATTGAAGTGCGCTGGATCATACACGCCGTCTTCATCGAGAATGAGCGTGTCGGTCAGAGCGCAGATCTCCAGCAAGCCGGTGCCAGTCGGTGGAGTTTCGTGCCAGGCGGGAAACTTCCAGGCCCAAGCACGATGCCGGCTTTGCCCAGACCGACTTCGGTGACCAGCTTCTGAAACCCTTCCCGATCCACAGCCGAGCGCCGGACTGCCCGAGATCGGTGTCGATGACGATGATGCGCTCCACGGGCCAACCCAAGGCGACCGCATGCTGGCGCAGACCGTACTGCCGCTTGGTGCTTTCGGTATTTTCAAAAACCTGGCGCAGCGTCGATTGGCGTACGTAAAGATAGGCGTTTCGCTTGAGGTGTCCGGCATTCACTTTTTGGTGTGCGGTGCCTGTCATGAGGTTGCCTCCTGTTGTAGACAGAGAATCATGCTGGCCAGCAATGTGGTGATCTGTGGCCGCACGTCGCCTGGGATGGTTTCATCGATATCGGGATCAGAGCGCGGGCTTGGTTCGCTGTGGGGAGCACATTCCGACCAGGCCTGCATCCAGGCGGTCATTCCGCGTCGGACAAAAAGCGCCCAGCCTAAGCCTTCCCCACGGTGGGCCACCGTTGCTATAGCATCGCGGCGCAGTTGCTCGTACTCGGCAACCAGATCGTGACGGGCGGGAGTTGAACCGTGGCGCTCGGTCAACGGAGTTTTTTTTGATGGCGCAGCAAGCTGCGTTCGATGCTTCGCGGATGAACCCGGATACCGAAGCGATCCTGAATCAGCTTCACCAGATCCGGCAACCGAACGGATGGTTCTTTCTGGCGCATCTCGCCGATGAATGTGAGGACTTCTTCGGTGAGTTTGTGCGCTTGCTTCGGACCGCGCTTGTGCGGCACCAGGCCGGCCAGTCCGTCTTGCTCGAAGGCCGATAACGCTTGGTAAAAAGATGGCCGTGAAAAACCGAAGTTCGCCGATGCGTCCGTCACAGACTGGCCTTCTGTCTGCACTCGGCGCAGCATCTCGTACTTGACCTGGACCAGATCGCGCGGATCGAAAAAATCGTCCTGGAGAAACAGTTCGTCGCGCACCTGCTTCGGGCGAGGGTTCAGAGTCCCCTGTTGTTGAAGCGTTCCGAGTTTGGCATCCTTGTCGGCCATGAGCGCCCTCGAAAGCTGTCAAGCAGAACCGTAAATATAATTATGCTCACTTCCAGTCCGTTGTCAAGCTGTTTTTGCCATCCATCGCCCGTAATTACAGGCATTTTTCGCTATCTGCTACTCGCAACCACATGGCATCCAAACCTTGCTCGGCATCATTCTCTTTACAGTCGCGGCGTTATTGTCTTTACACTCCAAACTCTGCTTCTTCATCTCGCCTTCTCCACCAAGTCGGCCAGCTTCAACAAATCCTCATAGCGAAACAGGCACCGTCCCGCGGCCATCAGCACGAACGGGTCTGCGGGCAGTACTGTCGTCCAGCACGCTGGAATCGAGCGTAGAACTCTGCTGCTGTCGTGGAAGTAAACTCGATCCTCGCCCCAGTTGTGACGATAGGTGACCAGCTTAAATCGCTGGCCTCTCAGAGGATGATGGGCATGAGTGACCTCAAAGGTTGCTGTCGCCACCGTCACCATGCGCTGTAGTTGACGGTACAGGCCAAGGCCAAAGTCGAATCGGGCGTTCAGTTCGTTGAACGGTGGATCATCGCAGCGCTGCGCCATCGAAAGTTCTTCTCCATCGAAGAACTGAACCAAGCCATCCGCGAGCTGCTCGACCAAGCTCAACCAGCGGCCGTTCCACAAGCGGGAAGGCTCACGGGCGTCGCAGTTCGCGGCTCTGGACAAGCCCGCGCTTGAAGTCCTCTACCAGCCGAGCCGTTCGATCTCAGCCAATGGTCTCGCGCACGCGTCAACATTGACTACCACATCGTTTTCGACGCGAACCTATTACAGCGTTCCTTACAACCTGGTGCATGAGTTGGCGGAGATACGCTCGACGCCCACTACCATCGAGCTTTTCACAAAGGCGCAGCGCGTGGCGTCACATCTGCGTAGCCGCGGTCAAGGTCACACCGTCACTGTTGCCGAACACCGTCCCAAGTGCCCATCAGGCGCATCTGGAATGGACTCCCTCACGCATGGTTCATTGGGCCGAGACCATCGGCCCTCACACGGCACGGCTGTTCGAGCGGATCATGAACGACAAGCCGCACCCGGACATGGGTTATCGCGGCTGTCTGGGCATCATCCGGCTGGCGGGCAGGTACTCCACGCAACGTGTGGAAGCGGCTGCCGAGCGTGCCTTGCTCACCGGCGCATGCCGTTACAAAAGCGTCGAAGTCCATCTTGAAGAACTCGCTTGACCTGGTGCCGCCATCTTCACCGCCGCCCACTTCCACTCCACCGCACGACAACATCCGCGGTTCCGAGTACTTCGAGTAAGGAGACCACATGCTACAAGAACCGATGATGGAAAAGCTGACCGCGATGCGGTTGCTCGGCATGGCGGATGCGTTGAAGGCGCAAGAGCAAGATCCCGGCTTCGCGCGAACTAAGCTTCCTGGAGCGGCTCGGTCTGCTAGTGGATCAGCAGTGGACCTGGCGCGAGAATCAAGCGCTGGCGCGTCGCTTGCACGCCGCCAAGCTCAAGGCGACGCCTGCGTAGAAGAGATCGACTATCGTGCTTCCCGCGGACTGGACAAGAGTGTGATCCGCGCCCTGGCACAGAAGTCGGCTTGGGCTGCTCGAACATGAAAACATCTTCGTGCTCGGGCCTACCGGCGTCGGTAAGAGCTTCGTTGCTTGCGCATTGGCCCAGAAGGCATGCCGCGATGGTTACTCGGCTTTTTACACGCGCTCTGCGGCGCTGTTTCGCGATCTAGCCATCGCCCGCGCCGACGGCAGTCTGCGCAGTTTACTTATACGCTTCAGCCGCATCGATGTCTTGGTGATCGACGATTGGGCCATGGCTCCGCTCGCCGAAACCGAGCGCCGCGACTTCTGGGAAATCTGCGAAGACCGCTATCAGACTCGCTCGACCGATCCTCACCTCGCAACTGCCGGTGACGCGCTGGCACGAGCAGATCGGCGATCCCACCGCCGCTGACGGCATCCTCGACCGTCTGGTTCACAACGCGCATCGCATCGAGATGCGCGGCGATTCGATGCGCAAGAACCGTGGAAAGCCGGAGAGTAATCGCTGAGTTGAACCTTCGGCTGTGGGCTGTCGCTCGCTATCATACAACTCTAAAGATGCGGTTTTCACACGCAATCAGAACAGTTTCAACGATTCCTGGTGACCAGGGCCATTCTGGTCCGTTAATCGGATCACGCCGTCCGATCTTATGTGGTCTGGTAGACGCTACTGATTCTACCCAGACCGGAGCGACACGCTGAGGCAGAGCGAATGTTCGATGAGGCGACTGTAGCGCGGCATATGGAGTTGCATTGGATGCGTGCGCGCCTGGACCATAGCATCTGCTGTTTCGTCTTCGTTCCGAAGATGCGGAAGATGCCGCATCGCATTTCGTTGCGCCACCGTTGACAATGAAAGTACGGGAAGAAATCGAGATCGGCTGAGCAACCTAGCCACTTCCGATGGTGGCTTGCACGAAGAATGGCCTCTGAACGCGTTCAAATTCGCGCATTGCAATTCTTTGGATATGAACTTGACCGTCGGCAGCGAATCGTCTCTCTGGTAATCGCTGGTGGAAACCCTGAGCAAGTTCCACCGGAGCGCTCCTCGCGCTCCGGGTACTGTGTGCTGAGGCGGGGACAAGGGCTGCCGCCCCTTTCCCCGCACCCCTTTCTCCGCTAGCGGCATCCTTCCTCCGCTTCGCTCCGGATAGGTTTCTCTTGACGAAGCCGAACACTTCCTGCACAATCGAGATGCCAGCGTCGCTACGCTCCGATGGTGTTCGGGATCATCCCGGAATGCCGTTCGGATTCCTCCCGGATTCAGCGTTCGGCTTCGCCGGAATCCCCAGTGGTAGGAACACGCTCTTGAAACTTAGCGCTCACTGCTCAAGCCCCAACATCTATCATTCCCAGGGCCATTCTCCGGCTGCCTTTGCTGCCTTCATTATTTCAGACGGGGTCGAAATGAAACAGCGTCATGAAATTGCAGCATGCGACTTAAGTCTCATAAAGTGGGACCAAGTCCAAATCATCTTCACCCACGCGTCCGTGCTGTCATGGCGTGGCAGCTCAAACAGTTGATAACAAACTAGTTACTTTCAGGTTCGGTAATGGCAATCCACCTGCCTCTTACCCTGCTTCAGCCGCGGCGTAGTCCCAGAAAGTAAGTGTGGGAAATGGGACTCAATGGGCGGTAGCTTGGCCAAACGCCTGGAATAGAGCATTGGTGAACTTGGAGCGACAAAGATGAACTTGGAAGGACAAATCGATTCGGCCCAGCATCCCTGGTTCGCTCTCCGGGTAAAGTCGCGCTCCGAGAAAATCGTTTCTACCATCGCCCGGAATAAGGGATTTGAAGAGTTTCTTCCGCTTTACCAAAGTCGCCGCCGCTGGTCAGATCGCTTCAAATCGGTCGATGTCCCTCTTTTTCCAGGATATGTATTCTGCCGTCTGAACCCGGAGTTTCGCCTCCCTTTGCTGACTATTCCCGGCGTCCTTAGTTTCGTTGGGATCGGAAAAGTTCCCGTTCCGATCGACGATGCTGAAATCGCCGCGATCCAAACTGCTGTCGGATCCGGCCTCCTGGCTGAGCCTTATCCGTTTCTAGAAGTTGGGCAACGAGTGCGGATTGCCGAAGGCCCTTTAACGGGCATCGAAGGGCTGCTGGTGGAAGTTCGCAAACAACAGCGCCTGGCGGTTTCCGTGAGTCTTCTCAAGCGATCGGTTGCGGTGGAAATCGACCGGCACTGGGTTAGACCCCTGGACGCGGGTGGGCGCGAAATTTCGGTTCAAATCAGACCCGCGTTGGCAGCTTCCGCATAGATTTCCTCCCGTCGCACAGCCTGGTCGCCACTCTAGTTCCTAGGTGAGTTCATGTCGAGCGTTGCACAGCCCAAGACGAGCTCCCGATCGATCCTGCCTGAAGGTCCCGTAGCTGCGCCAGCGCAGCACACCTTCTTCGACCAGGAGCTGTTCATCACCATGCTCCGGCTGGAACGAAAAAGGACGGAGCGATCCAACAGGCGATTTGTGCTGATGCTGCTCGACGCCTGCGGTCTGCTCAAGGCCGATCAGAGCCGTGAGACTCTCCACAACGTGATCGCGGCACTTTCGAATTCGTTTCGAGAGACGGATATCAAGGGGTGGTACAAAGGCGATTCCACGATCGGAGTGATTTTTACCGAGGTGGGAGCTGATGGAAAATCTGTCGCCAACGGCTTGTTGACGAAAGTCACCAACGCACTATGCACTGTACTGAGCATCGAGCAGATCAACCAGGTCAACCTCTCTTTCCACGTGTATCCGGAATCCTTGAATGGAAACGGCACAGATGGGCCAACAGATTCGACGCTCTATCCTGACTTGCAGAAAACTAGCGATCCGAAGCGAGCTGCGCGGGCGATCAAACGATCCATCGATATCGCGGGCAGCCTGTTAGCACTGATCCTGGCCTCCCCTTTTCTGATCGTCATTGCGGCGATCATCAAGCTGACGTCGAAAGGCCCCGTCCTATTCCGCCAGGTAAGAATCGGGCAGCACGGCCGTAAATTCACATTCTTAAAGTTCCGGTCCATGTACTTTAAGAACGACCACACCATTCATCAGGAGTACGTGAAGCGCCTGATCGCCGGGACAGCAAGCCCGGTTGAGGAAACTGGTCGAGCGCCCGAAGTTTTCAAGCTGACAAACGATCCAAGAATTACTCCATTTGGAAGATTCTTGCGAAAGACCAGTATCGACGAAATACCTCAGTTCCTTAACGTTTTGTCCGGCTCGATGTCTTTGGTGGGACCGCGGCCTCCTGTCCCATACGAATTCGAGTGTTACGAAATGTGGCACCGGCAGCGCTTGGTGGCTGTCAAGCCAGGGATCACCGGACAATGGCAAGTCGGCGGCCGAAGCAGAACGACGTTCGACGAAATGGTCCGCATCGATTTGAAATATTCCAGTTCATGGACTGTGTGGGGCGACATCAAAATCCTTTCGCAAACACCCCGCGCAGTTCTTTCAGGAGTGGGCGCCTACTAGCCCAATCCTTCCAGCCGGCCCGCCCCGAAATATGCGCTGGCCGCGCACCCCGTCCTCAACCAAAGGGAGTTTCACAACAATGATTCGAGTCGGCGTTATCGGCTACGGCTATTGGGGTCCTGGCATCGTCAGGAATTTTCACGGTGTCGAAGGGTGCGAGGTCGCGATGGTGTGCGACAAAAGCACGTCGGCGCTCAAGCGTGCGAAACAAGCCTATCCGAGCCTGGAAGTGACGACCGACCCTTGCGACATTCTGTCAGCCACCGACATTGACGCGGTCGCGGTGGTTACTCCGGTTTGGACGCACTTCGACCTTGCCAAGGGCGCGCTGGAAAACGGCAAGCACGTATTTGTCGAAAAGCCATTCACTTCGACAGCGGTTCAGGCAGAGCAACTCATCGACCTGGCCATCAGCAAGAACCTGCAGATCATGGTGGATCATACGTTCCTCTTCACGGGCGCCGTGAAAAAGATCCGCCAGCTCATCAACGACGGTTCGTTGGGCAACCTCTACTACTACGATTCGACCCGCGTGAACCTGGGCTTGTTCCAACACGACTGCAACGTCATTTGGGATTTGGCGCCCCACGACATGTCGATTGTGGACGACCTGATCAAGGACAAGCCCAATTACGTGATCGCGAGCGGCCAGCGGCACTTGAACGGCCACGAGGATCTGGCATATATCACGATTCACTACGGCGACAAGACGATCGCGCACATGAATGTGAATTGGCTCTCGCCGGTGAAAGTCCGGACCACGCTCATCGGCGGCGAGAAGAAGATGCTGGTGTGGAACGATCTGGACGCCGACGAGAAGATCAAGGTTTACGACAAAGGCGTTGAGATTCAGAATGGCCAGGGCGTTCGCGATTTGCTGGTCAGCTATCGTTCCGGAGACATGTGGTCGCCGAAGGTGGAACAGACCGAGGCTTTGAAAGCGGAAACGACATATTTCATCGATTGCGTTTCGAAGAATGAAAAGCCGTTCAACGATGGAGCCGCGGGGCTGCGGGTGGTCAAAATGCTCGAAGCCGCGGACAAATCGCTGAAAGATCAAGGAAGGCCTGTTCAACTGTGAACGAGTTCGTCTGCATCGCACCCGACGTCAAGTTAGGCAAGGGCGTAAAGCTATCGAAGTTCATCAACCTCTATGGCTGCGAGGTTGGCGACGACAGCAAAATCGGCGCATTCGTGGAGATTCAGAAGAACGCGAAGGTCGGCAAGAACTGCAAAATATCGAGCCACAGTTTTGTGTGCGAAGGCGTCGTGATTGAGGACAACGTCTTCATCGGACACGGCGTAACTTTTATCAACGATCCTTATCCCCGCGCGACCACCGAAGACGGAGCGCTGCAGACCGAAGCGGATTGGAAAGTAGAGGCCACGGTAATCAAGAAAGGCGCGTCCATTGGATCGGGCGCGACCATTCTTTGCAATGTCACCATCGGCGAGCATGCCATCGTGGGCGCGGGCAGCGTGGTTACCAAGGACGTTCCGGCGCACGCCATCGTGGCCGGGAATCCGGCGCGAATGCTGAGACAACTCGCATCGGCGGCCGCCGGCGGCGCCAGAAAATAGTTATGAACAATAGCATTCCATTCTTAGATCTAATCACTCCTCATTTGGAGCTCAAAGACGAACTGACGGAAGTCTTCACCAAGGCTCTCAGCACCGCCGGGTTCATCGGCGGGCCGATGGTGGAGAACTTTGAGCGAGATTTCGCGGCGTTCTGCGATGCGAAGCATTGCGTTGGCGTCTCCAACGGCACCGACGCGCTTCGGTTTGCCTTTATCGCCGCGGGGATCAAGCCTGGCGACACGGTGGTCACCGTTCCCAATACGTTCATCGCGACCACTGAGGCGATCTCGCAGGCGGGCGCTCGTCCGGATTTCGTGGACATCGACGAACGCACGTACAACATGGACCCGGAGAAGCTGCGCGAGTATCTTGAGGTGCAGTGCTACTTCGATGATGGCAAGCTCAAGAACCGCAAGACCGGGCTGCCGGTTACGGCGGTCGTACCGGTTCACCTCTATGGCCAGACCGCGGACATGGATCCGATCATGGAACTGGCCGAGCGCTATAACCTGATCGTGATCGAAGATGCGTGCCAGGCGCACGGAGCGGAATACTTTTCGAAGAAGGACAATCGCTGGAAAAAGGCTGGTTCGATGGGCCTTGCAGCGGCGTTCAGCTTTTATCCGGGGAAAAACCTCGGCGCGTGCGGCGAAGGCTGGCGCCGTCACAACCAATGATGCCGAGATGGCACGCAAGATGCGCGTGCTGCGCGATCACGGGCAGAGCAAGAAATATTATCACGAGGTGGAAGGGTACAACGGACGGTTGGATGCGATGCAGGCTGGGTTCTTGAGCGTCAAACTGCGCCACCTCGCGAATGGAATGAGGCCCGCCGGGAATGCGCGCGCGATATCGAGAACTGTTTCGTCGCGGCTAGCGACGGGATCATTCTACCGTTTGAACCGTCGTGGTCCAAGGCCGTCTATCACCTCTTCGTGATTCGCGTTGACGACCGCGTCAGATGCAGAAGCATCTGGCCGACGCCAGCATCGGAACCGCGATTCACTATCCGGTGCCCCTGCACCTGCAGAAGGCTATACGCGCATCTCGAGCTATCGGCGAAGGCAGTTTCCCGGTCACAGAAATGGTGGCGAAGGAAATTGTGTCCTTGCCGATGTTCCCTGGCCTCGAAGAGAGTCAGCAGATGCGGGTTGCCGAGAGCGTGCTCGATTTCGTTGCGGCTCACGCGGCCGCTGCCAGTGCTTTGGCAGCGTCGGCCTAAGCATAGTTCCGTCCGATGACAAAGTTGTCAGCGCTGACCTATGTTCTGATCACTCCAGCGCGGAATGAGGCTCAGTTCATCGAACTGACCTTGCAGTCCATGGTGGCTCAGACGGCTCAACCGCTTCGTTGGGTCATCGTCAGCGACGGTTCGACCGACGGTACCGACGACATCGTGCGCAAATACGCCGCGGACCGCGATTGGATTCAGCTGATCCGAATGCCCGAGCGCGCTGAACGGACACTTCGCCGGAAAGGTCCACGCTTTTAACGCCGGCCGCGCCAGTGTAGCCGATCTGGACTACGAAGTCATTGGCAATCTAGACGCCGATGTTTCGTTCGGACCCGAACACTTTCGCCATATTGTGAGCAAGTTCGGCGAGGACCGGAATTGGGCGTTGTGGGAGCACCGTTCCGCGAAGGATCTTTTCAATACGACTATCGCTTCACGAACATCGAAAATGTTTGGGGCGGCTGCCAGTTGTTTCGAAAAGAATGTTTTGAAGACATCGGCGGATATCGAGCCGTGAAAGGGGGCTGCATCGATCACATCGCTGTGGTCTCCGCAAGGATGAAGGGCTGGAAAACCAGAACGTTTACCGAGACTGTGAGCATGCACCATCGGACCATGGGGACCGCGCAGAGTGGTGGATTGAAGGCCAAGTTCAAGCACGGAGCGAAGGACTACTCGGTCGGAAACCATCCCGTATGGGAACTTTTCCGTGCTGTATACCAAATGAAGCAGCGCCCTTTCGTGTTAGGCGGAGTGGCGCTTGCGTCGGGGTATTTCTGGTCGATGATACGACGCGTTCCGCGTCCGGTGTCGCGCGAACTGGTGGTCTTCACGAGGCGTGAGCAGATGAATCGGCTCCGTCGCGCTTGGGCCGCGAATTCCTCGTCAGCCTTGGGTCTTCTTTCCAAGGGCTACCGCTAAGATCTATCAGCGAAAATCACATAGAGTTTAGCTTGTTAGCTATGCAGAACACGGTAATAAGCAGTTCTCGAGTTTTCAGGTTCAAGTTCCCGCTACGGTCCGCATCACGGCGCTCGACTTCACAAAGGGAGTTTTGGTGCTTTTCATGGTGCTGTACCATTGGTTGAATTACTTCATCTCGCCCACCGGCGACTTCTACCGGTATCTCCGGTCTCTGACTCCTTCATTTATCTTCATCACGGGTTTCTTGATCTCACACGTATACTTTTCCAAATACGGGCGGCCAGCAGCCAGGTATCCAAACGCCTGGCAATCCGGGGTTTGAAGATTTTGGGCGTATTTCTTATACTGAACGGAGCGATCGCCATCCTACCGGGATCGCCTACCCGATCCATACTCGCTGGGAGTTCCATCATTGCGAATCTGATAGCCATATTCATCACAGGCAATGTCTGGACCGAGGTCTGGCAAGGCCGCTGCATTTAGTATGTTAGTCATTAGCTACCTACTATTGATTTCAGCTCTCATGTCGATCATTTACAAGTCTTTCCGCCATATCTTCCAGTCCGTCTGTATCGGTATATTTTTCTGCATCTTTTCCCTACAGCTACTTGGCATTCAGAGCACCAATCTGGAGGATACGCGATCGGAACCCTGGGGGTGGTCTTAGGATATACTTCCAGTGCACGAGTCAGAAAGTTGGTGAGCAATCCTTATGTGCTAGGCCTCTCCTATTGCGCTTATTTTGGTGCGATAACAATCTGGGATGTGCCATTCGCTCTACGGGTAGCTGGTGTTTGCCTTACCCTCCTCGTAATTTATGCCGTTGGTAATCGAAGCCAGAAGTCAGGAGTATTGCTTACGCATCTGATCGTTCTGGGCAGGTATTCTCTATTCGGATATATCTGGCAGATTGCGATTCTTCAATTGCTTCATCAGTTGTAATTGACGGCGCTCTCGGGGTAACCGGCCTGACGCATCTTTCTTTGTCGGCTTCGCGTTCACGATCGCCGGCATTGAGGTTGTGGACCGGCTTCGGCCACGTTGGCAAGCACTCGACCGGGTTTATCGGTATTGCGTTTGCGTAACACCTCGCATGCGCTCGACGACCTGGCATTTGCGTTCATGGAACATCTGGATCCCGCGCTCTCCGTGGCACCACCTAACAGTGGTGCCATAGAAACTGCCTTGAATGGACTATCGGCGTGGTCTGAAGCGCATTTGGCGGCATAGTGTGTTTCACTGATGGACGGAATCCGTCGATCCTGCCGATAATACAGCTATGCGATGTCAAGTCGTACTTCCATATGTGGTTATATTGTTTTGTTTCAATGGAAATGCCATGGCCCAGCCTTCGTCCGGAATCCTCAGCCCGGCGCGTGCGATTAACTGGTCAAACGCGGGGCTGCCGCAACCCTTCCAGATGGCGAAACCACGGCGAATCCTTGGACGCCTCCTACGCGCACACAATGCGGCTCAACGATATCAAGTGGTGCATCCCCGGCGACAATCAACGCAGTACTCGCGGCATGTTCGGCAGGAACCTATGCGGCGCTTGCGGCGGGAGCGTACACGTTTAATAACGCGAATCTGGATCTCTATGCACAAAATGGCGTGACCTTGCGGGGCGCGGGCGGTAGCTCCACCAGCATCTATCTGAGCGGGACCGCGCAAATCAAATTCGGAAACATCGTGTCTGCTGGGACTGCGACGTGGGCTACCGGCTTCACGCCTGGCACAACGTCAATTACGTTGACAAGTGTTTCGGGTCCGACGATCACAGTCGGAACGCTACTACATCTTCAGCAGTGCGATACCGGCCTCAGTGGCGCTTCCTGCGCGACTGGAACCAAGGGCGTGGACAATGGCGGCATCTTTGTCTGCGGCGGCGTCAATCCCGGCTGTTCGCAGCAGAATAACGCTGGATACAACGAAGAACAGCAGCAAACCGTTTTCGTCACCTGAGTCAGCGGCAGTGGAACCCTCACCGTGAAATTCACTCCGGCACTCTACATGCCCAACTGGTTCAGCGGCAACACTCCCGTCGCCCAATGGAACTCGGCCACTTCAG
This sequence comes from Bryobacterales bacterium, assembly GCA_963781905.1. Classification (GTDB taxonomy): domain Bacteria; phylum Acidobacteriota; class Terriglobia; order Bryobacterales; family Bryobacteraceae; genus Palsa-89. The sequence goes on along the minus strand of CAWAHZ010000010.1, from coordinate 6,587 downwards.
GCAAGTCCTCGACGCCGTATGGCGGTGGGCTTGAAGATTTGACCGTGGTTACCTGTCCCAGCAGTAACGCACCAGCAGGATGCTCAAATGGCGCCGACTCCGCCAGTCATCCGATCTCACTAGAAAGCACCTTTGCTTCATGGATCAAGGGCGTGCGTTTCCTTGGTGAGGGTTCGGCCGGCAACGACGTGGTTTACATCGCTGACTGCAAAAATTGTCTCTTTATAAACAATTACTTTTCTGATCTGGCGCTGGATACCACGGATGGCGGCGGTATGGGGGCGGGCGGTGATTCCGACAATCTTATTTTGAACAACATTGCGGAATTCGGCTATTTCATGGAAGGAACCGGGTACGGAGAAGAAGGCGACGTGCTCGCGTATAACTATGCAACTAACAGCAACACGACCTATGTTCAGAACAACATTTTCCAGCATCAGCCGGGAACTTCCTTCATTCTGACAGAGGGGAACGAAACTGGGGTGATTGAGGATGACAATACTTGGGGAACCCACAATTTAAACACTTGGTTTCGCAATTACGTATCGTGCTACGATCCGCCCTATGCGTCTTTGAAAGGCAGCCCAAGAGGGTAATGGACCCGGAGTCTTTCGCCAGATTCGAGAACCTAATAGGCAACGCAATCGGAACTGCGGGGAAATGCACAAATTATACTATCTACGATCTCCAGCCCAGCGAGTGCTTATGAGAACGGCTTTTACACTGCCGCGCCCAGCGATACTCTTGGCCAAGCAAGCGCGATGGTCTGGGGGAACTGCGATGTTGTGAACGGCACGTGCAGGTTCATAAGTAGTGAAGTACCTACCACGCTCTCAGGTCTCGCGGCCCCGTTTGAGAATTCTGTCCCGTCAAATCATGGTCTACCCTGTTCGTTCTTTTTTGCTGGTTATACTTCGACAACATGCAGCGGGCATACCAGCGGCGGCACAGGTTTTAATTGGTGGAAGGTCTGCACGAGTTGGACTACGTTTCCAACAAACTGTGCGACGACTCAGCTTCAGCCTTTTCCGTTCGCAGGCCCGGATGTGTCTGGCGGCCCTTACGTACAAGGCAACGCTTACGATAATCCGGCAGCGATTGCATTCAAGAACCTTCCGTTCGATCCAACCTTTCAAAATTCCTACACTATCACAAGTTCAAGCTGGGCGGGTGGAATAGAAACGCTCACAGTGAGTGGACTGCCAAACGTTCATCATGTGATGGGTAAGTTTCAGATCTCTGGAGGAGCTTGCTCGACCGGATCAAGCGAAGCCTATATGACAGGATCGGGACCTTCCTCGGGCGTTGCGACAACAGTTAGCTACGCGCTGGCTTCCAATCCCGGCTCCTGCACGGGCACGATGCTATGGCCGGATGTGCGCGAGTTTGATGAACGGGTCTACGAGAATGATCCCGGCCAAGGCTCAGGAAATAATGTCAATCCCGCCACAAGCTTAAAGGCTGTTGCCAAGTAATCTTGCGCTATCGCTGCGACCGCACAGGACGGCGAGTGTCAGATCAGCAATTGGCACTACGGGATGCGCGGTGTTTCTCGCAAAGAGCTGCGATCAGAATATCGGCGAGGCCGCACAGTTATCTGCCGGAAGCATCCGTAAGCGCCAAGGTCACTAGTTCCTGCGTTCCGGCCGCTTCGCACCGCCTCAAGCATGCCGGACGAGTTGCCGGACGTACCAATGGCAACAGCGGTGTCGCGCGGCGGGCGAAGACCTAATCATGTTCATAATCATTGCCAATCCCCGTTCCCGCCGCACTGTTCGCGTTCGTCATCTTTGCCGTTGGCATCAAGTGCTCGTTGTACTTGATCGTGATAAGCAGGCCTAATTCAAAGGCTCTCTGGTTGCCGTTCATTGTCAGTTCGACTTTGAAGGGCATCTACTGATGATTCAGAAGCTGGCCAAGGGTTTGCGGTTGGTTGGCGCGTCACTCGCCCTGCCACGTCCATCTCACACGGACCAGCCGGAGTTGGCTGAACGAGGTGGAGGGCTCTTCGGAGAAGTGACCGAGCAACGTTCCCCAGCGGCGAAGTCATACCGCCGTTGCGGCTTTGGAGAAAGCCTTGCTCGACTATCTGGACAAGCGAAACCGGAAGGCCGATCTGATCTAGGGCAAAGTAGAGCGCTTCGTAAATGCATTTCTAAGCCGGAGACTACGATTGCTTTCGTTAGGAGAGCAACCCTCGTGCGCATATTATCCCGAGCGGAGCGAGGGATGTGCTTGCTTTCGATCCGGGAACGAGCAGGGTTTTCGCCTTAAAGCTGGAGGGTATTATATGAAACACTTGCGTCCCCTACACAAGATTCATGGAGGACTGCGAATTATTCAGGTTTGCCGCGACTGGCCGAAATGGTTTCGCGAATATTTCAGCCCGCGAAACGACGGATCGGGCGAGATTTACAGGATGCGGTGCGGTATCAACCTCTATACACGCCATAATCGATCAGATTTCCACATGATTGACGAGATCTGGGCCTATCGAAAGTATGACTATTTTGGGTATCGAGTTAATCCCGGTGACGTAGTTGTTGATATCGGTGCTAATATTGGAGCGTTCTCCCTCTACGCGGCCAAGACGTGTGGCGCGTCGCACGTGATTTCTTTCGAGCCGTTTCTCGATAATTACAGGGTGCTAAGCAACAATGTGGAGCACAATATGCTTCGTAACATAACGTGTGTAAATCAAGCGGTCGCCGGCCAAGGTAGCGTTCGAACTCTGAGGTTGGATTCGACGGATGCAGCGTGTCACAGCCTAGTCGGCGGTTCGTCTGAACGTACCATCGAAGTTGAGTGTTGCACGTTAGACGACGTCTTTCGGCGGTTTTCTTTGACCAAGATAGACTACTTGAAAATTGATTGCGAAGGAGCAGAATACGAGATTCTGGAGAATGCAGTCTCAAGGCTCCCGCAGATAGGGCGCATCTCCATGGAGACCCATACGACTTTCGACCGAAAGGCGGAGGACCTCGAGAAGCTTTTGCGCAAGCATGATTTCGAAGTTAGGCTCTTTGGCGACCATCGGCTGTATGCAACCAGACACTCCTAATTCGATGGAATAGGGTCTGGCGGTGCTGTTGAGTAGTGCGGCGTTGAAAATAATGAGTCCGGTAACTCCCTACGTTGAACCCGGAGCGGTGGTAGAGCGCTATCCAGGAGCAGTGGCTAAGGTTTGAGCGCACTGTAGAGAATAATATGGGATTTACGCTCGCATTCCTCGTCTGTGCGATTGGGACTGCGTCGCTATTCTATCTTGATCGGGACAATCTCGCAAGGAATTCGAAGGCCCTATGGTTGCCGACCATTTGGCTGTGGATTATCGGTTCTAGACCAGTTTCCGCATGGCTGGGTATTTGGCTAGGCGTCGGTCAATTAGGTTCGGGCCAAGGACTTGACGCACAGCTCGACGGCAGCCCGGTTGACGCGGTTGTCCTCATGGGCCTTCTTGCTGCGGCCGTCGCGGTTCTCCTCCGGCGGAAGCAGGCTACTGCTTTGCTGCTTAAATCGAACGCCCCGCTTCTGCTCTATTTTTTCTATTGCCTCGTGAGCTGCTTGTGGTCGCCATTTCCAGATGTAGCAGGTAAGCGATGGGCCAAGGCCGTCGGCGATCTTGCGATGGTACTCGTTGTTGTGACAGATCCTGAACCGATAGCGGCGCTTCGCCGGGTCTTCTCTCGCGTGGGATTTATTCTACTTCCCGCTTCGATCTTATTAATCCGGTACTCTGCGTTGGGCCGGTCATTCGATGCGAGTGGAAATCAGATGTATACCGGGGTAACGACCAACAAAAACGCGCTCGGCGTAATCACATTTGTCATTTCGCTAGGGGCAGTGTGGAGCTGTCTCAATCTGCTGCGGGCGAACCGCAGTGGCGAGCGTAGCCGACAACTGGTAGCTCGAGTGACCCTGATCGTTTTTGGTGTTGCTGTTCTTCAACAGGCGCATTCATCCACTAGCATCGCTTGCTTTATGCTTGGAACCGTTCTCATCCTGGTGACGAATCTGTCCATCTTCAAACGTCGCCCTCAACGAGTTTATGCGCTGACTCTGACGATTATGCTCTTGGGAGCCATTGGCATGCTGTTCGGTGGCGAAGCGACAGTGGCGGGCGCATTTGGCGAGGATCCAGGTGTCAGCGATCGCGCGACCATCTGGGCAGCCGTAATTCCGGCATGTGCAATTCCGCTCCTCGGCGCCGGTTTTGAGAGCTTTTGGAACGGATATGGCAAATATGTTACGGGAGGTCTCTCAAAATGCCGAGAGGGCTGAACTCAGCGCACAACGGTTACATCGAGGTTTGGGTCAACCTCGATGAGTTGGAGTGGGCTTGATCGCGTTGCTTTTAATCAGCGGCTATCGGCGGGCCTGCGCGGGGTTTCGGCGGACCCCGAGGTCGGCGGCCTGATGCTGGCCTATGTTGCAACTGCTGGATCTGCCAGTACTCACTGAGGCTGGCTCCCGGATACTGACGCCCACCTGGATCTCTCTCCTTCTTGTTCTTGTCGGTTCACGAAGTATGACCTCTGGTGGCAGTGTTGAATTGCCGACTCGGCCGGCAAGGTATGGAGACCCCGAGAGCTGGGTTCGCTTAGCTTAGATTTACTTTAGAGTAAGCTGAAGCCGAGTTCTTTCTGGAAGGCACCTCAAGCTTGATGCGCTTTTTAGATACAAGGTTAGAATCTTTCACAATGATAGTACATGAGTCGATTGCGGATCCTGCTTTTAGCGCCTGATGCCAACCCAGAGTCGATCAGCGTTAATCTGGTTTGCTATCGTCACGCTGAGGCTCTCGCCCAACTGCATGAGGTCACGCTGGTCGGTCGCTCGTGCCACGAAGAGGCGCTGCGCCGCGCGCAGTCGCCTTTTCATGCAATTGAAGCGATCAGCATGCCATGGCTTGATCGCATCTTTGCGTGGATTGTGCGCAGGATTTTTAAGAATAATTTCCACAGTCGCGCTCTGACAGCCTTTAGTTATCCCTTTTCGATTGCGTTTGAATGGCACGCATGGCGCCGCATGCGGACTCGGATCCTGGCAGGGGAGTTCGACATCGCTTTACGTCTTTCACCAATAGTCTCGGTTTTACCTAGTGCATTCCCGTTCTTTGTGCGGAACTGTTCAGTCCCTTTCATAATCGGCCCAATCAATGGTGGCTTGCCCTGGCCACAAGGATTCAGCCAGGCTGATAATCAAAAGGCATTGATCGACAATCTGCGGAATCTGTATCGCTTTCTCCCTTTTGCTCGATCCACGTATCGCAGAGCGGCCGCTATCATTGCCGGTTCGTCGCAGACTTATGCCGAGTTTGCCGTTTATCGCGAGAAGCTCTTCTTTGTCCCGGAAAACGGACTCACCCGCTCCCTTTGTTCCGGCGTCGCGCAGCCTCGTGAAGGCAATGACAAACTTGAATTGATTTTTGTTGGCAACCTGGTTCCCTATAAAGCTTGCGATCTCGCACTGCGCGCCGCGGCTACCCTTTTGCGAAACGGCTTGGCTCACTTTACTGTGGTCGGCGATGGCCCGGAGCGGAACCGCCTTGAGCAGCTCACAAGGTCACTTGGAATCGAGGAGGCTGTTTCATTCTGCGGAATGGTCACTCATACGGAAGCCATGCAGCGGTTACGGTCGGCCGACGTGCTGGTGTTTCCATCCGTTCGCGAATTCGGGGGAGGCGTAGTTTTTGAGGCTCTAGCGGTCGGTGCAGTACCTCTGGTCGCGGACTTCGGCGGACCGGGCGACACCATTTATCCAGAAGTTGGGTGTAAGGTGTCACTTACCGATGAAAGCGATATGGTAGCGCAGATCGAAAAGATTCTTTCCGATCTCTCTCGCGATCGGAACCTTCTTGATCGGTTACGACAGCGAGGCATGTCCTACGCACGGGAGAGCTAACCTGGGATGCGAAGGCACAGGTGGTTACCGCAGTACTCCTGTTTTGGCCGCGCGGCGAGGTCCGAAACCTGACCTTCCGCCGCCAAGGTTATTGTTGGTGTATCGGCTCTACTTCTATAAACCCCTGCTGCGTACGCTACGGTCGGTGACCACGTGAAAGAGATTCCAATCAAAGCGCAGGGCCTCTAAAAGGGAGTCCTTCACGGCGCCAGAGATCCGGAAGCTCACCACGCCGGGGCTTCGTCTTAACGCAACAAGTTCTATGGTTCCTCTCAAAACTAACGGTTCAGTGTTGACCAGTCTCAAACCCCTGCTAACAAAAGGCTAGAACAGGAAGCCCAGAGTGCAATTATTAAATTGGAGATGATATAAATGTACATCGTGAACGGTCTGTAGGGTTCCCCGAGGATTTACGCAAGCTACGGGCCATCGAGCGTGAAGAAGCGAATTTGGGATACAGTCGGGAAACCAGTGGGATTTCATCGATAATACTGCCGGCGACTGTGTGTATCCATACCTCAAAAAGTACCGCGCACAACGGAAATATTCTGGACCTTGGCTACGACCCGGGTAACACCGCAAATGAGCTGGCTGGACGTCTATGAAACTTATATCGGCGTTGATATCTCTGGCGCTTCTGGCAAAGGCGGTACGGCGCACCAGAGGACGGTCGCGCCAGCAAA